>OZ252228.1:4800000-7902500 GCA_965249305.1 Candidatus Latescibacterota bacterium
GAGATCAACGGAAATAATGACGGCGGCGTCTCCGTTTGCGCTGTGAAGCCCCGCGAGTATTGCCGCGTGACTGCCAAAATTCCGGGAGAAGCACAGACATTTTACACGGTCGTCCTCCTGGGCAATTGTGCTGATGATCTCGTAAGAACGGTCTTTGCTGCCATCGTCTACGAAGATGATCTCTGTTTGCAGATCCAGCGCATCAACAACCGGTGTGATTGCCTGGTAGAAAGGCCGGATATTGGTTTCCTCGTTAAAGACCGGTACGACAACGGATAACAGTTTTTGAGATGGCATGGCTTGTCTTTCTGTATGGATGAGGTTAAACCAGAACGCTTTCAGCGCTTGTATTTGCAGGTTCAAGTGTTAACCGGGTTTCAGGCAGGGGGTCGTTGTCGATAAATAATCGGTTCCACCATTCAAAACACATCAGAGACCAGATCAAGAAGCGATGATTCTCACGGCCGTTGACGTGATCGTCAAGAATTTTTTGGATGTAAGGTGTCTTGAAATATCCGCGATTCACTGCCCGGTCACCCAATAGGAGATTGCGAATATAACGGAAGGTATCCCCTTTGTACCAGGTCTGGTCCGGCGGAGTGAATCCCTGCTTCCGCCGCCAGAGCGTCTCTTCCGGGAGCAATCCTTTCATGGCTTCTTTGAGGATGTACTTGATCTGGCCGTTCTTTAATTTGAGTTCAGGGGGCATGCCCAAAACAAAATCGACCAGTTCGTGATCCAGGAAGGGGACACGCGTTTCAATAGAGTGCGCCATGCTCAATTTATCTTCTACGACAAAGAGGCCGTGCAGAAATGTCTTGGCGTCAAAGTAGAGGGCACGGTGCAGGGGATGGTCGGATGTGTCTTTGGAAATGACTTCACGAAAGCGGTCATAGCTTGAGAATCCTCGAAGATGTGCATTTACATCATCAGAAAAGAAGCTTTGTTTCTCGTTGTCATCCATTAACCGTATCCACAACTGGTAGTAGGATTTATCGAAGTCGCTGCCAACGGGCATATCCAGAATGGGTTCGTATCGCCAGGGATACCCGGCGAACAGCTCGTCTCCGCCAACGCCGGAAAGAACAACGGTGGCGTATTGTGAGATGAGCTCCGAGATCGCATAGATCTGGTAGCTGATGCCGACTCGAAAGTCTTCCAGGTGCCAGATCAGCCCGGGTAGAATACCCTCCATGTCACCGGGATAGATATGGCGCTCGTGATGCTGTGTGTCGAGCATTTTCGAGAGCAACTCGGCTTCTACACGTTCGTCAAACTGCTGTTCAAATTCCGAGACGCCGGCCGTATCAAAACCGCAGGTGAAGGTGTGGAAGGGGCGGATCTCCCGGGCCGCTACTGCGGCAATCGAGCCTGAGTCCATGCCCCCGCTCAAGTACCCGCCCACGGGAACTTCGCTTACCAGCTGACGGCGGACGGCGGCTTCAAATAGATCCCGGAGGTTGTCCGTATAATACTTTTCAGATTTCACCTCTCCGGTCTGGTATTGTATATCCCAGTAGGTCCGTTTTTCCACCCGGCCGTTCTGGCAGGTCAGCATGGTACCCGGTTCAAGGATTTTGATATTGTTGAAGATTGTTCTGTCTGCAAATGTATTGTGGAAGGTGAAGTGTTCCGCCAGGGCGGTATAATCGATGGTTGTATCGATTTTGTCCGTAGCCAGGATCGCTTTGATTTCGGAGGCGAATATGAGGGTGCCGTCCGGACAGACCGTGTAATACAGAGGTTTGATTCCGAAGCGATCGCGTACCAGTATGAGTTTTTTCTGCTTTCGATCCCAGAGGGCGAATGCAAAGATGCCGTTGAGTTCGAGCGGGGTTTCTTCCCCTTTTTCTTCGTACAGGTGGACAATGGTTTCCGTGTCGCTATTTGTTGCAAGGCGATGAGCGGTTCTGAGGCGACGTTGAAGGTCCTGGTAATTGTATATTTCGCCGTTGTAGGTGATCCATACGGACCCATCCTCATTGCTCATAGGCTGATGACCGCCCGCCAGGTCGATAATGCTCAACCGCCGATGGCCAAAGCCGATGGGCCCATCGATGTAATATCCCTCGTCGTCGGGACCGCGATGAACCATTGCATCACACATCCGGCGGAGCATTTCCTTGCGGACAGGCTCGGAAGAACGAAGACGGTATATGCCGGCAATTCCACACATGTTAAGCCCACTCTTTCAGTTCGACAGGGGTTCCCGACATTTTCATCGATTGTCTGGCCGCTTCCAGGAGACCGACGACTTTGGCGGCTTTTAGCCCATCCGACCGGGGTGTGTTGCCCGTATGTATGCACTCGGAGAAGTCTTTGCAGAGCAAACGCAGCGGCTCTACAAAGTCGACTTTGGGAATGATAACATCGCCTGTGCGGACCGAGAGCCGGAAGCGCTCAAATGAGTCGTCCTGTTGATCCAGTTGCTGTGTATGGTCGCCTTCAAGATTCGCTTTTCTATTGTATATGGTGATTTTGGCATCCGAACTGACATCGTCGTATACGGCCATCCTGTCACTGCCTACGACCGTCAGGCGCCGCACTTTGTTGGGGTCCAGCCAGCTTGCGTGGATGTTGAATGTTACGCCGTTATCGAAATCGATGGTTGTGAAGGCCACGTCTTCAACGTGTGGGCTGAGTAAATTCAGTCCTTTCGCCGATACCCTGCGGGGGGTCAAGCCCAGGATGTTTACACTCGTATAGACTTCGTGACTCGCCAGTTCCATCAATACACCCGATGCAGAGGACGATTCTCCCAGATTCAGTCGTTGTGCATATAAATACCTCAGATTACCCACATCGCCGTTTTGAATCAGGCGATTGAGATCGGACAGAGCGGTGTTGTATTCATCAATGTGGTCAACCATCAGGATAAGATCGTTGTGAGAGGCAAGTTCAATGAGTTCATCACACTGGATTTTTTTCATTGCCAGAGGCTGCTCAACCAGAACGTGTTTGCTGGCCGACAGACAGGCTTTTGCTATTTTGTAATGGGTATGAATCGGTGTGGCGATGATGACTGCATCCACGGCGGCATCCTTCAGGATGGTGTCCAGATCGGTTGTCATGTTTACATAGCCGTACTGGGTCTTCAGGGAGGCGAGTCTGTGGGGATCTACGTCACAGAAGTAACGAAGGTGAAACTCCGACTGCTGGGCAAAGCTGCGGATGATTAACCGTCCCCAGTATCCACAACCGATAATTGCTGTTTTGATCATGGCTTTATGACCTCTTAGATGGCTACAGGCTCAATCTGTCCAGCCTTGATGTGTTCACGCCATTCGATAACCCGTTTCAGGCCTTCACAAGGCGAAATGGCCACTTCGAATCCGAGCAGCTGTTTCGCTTTTTTGGGGCATCCAAGACGCCGTGATACAAGCCTGGCATCGCGTTCTTCGTGGACCGGCTGGAGATCCTGGCGTCCTTTCAAATCCAGGAGCAGGCGCGCCAGTTCGTTTAGCGTGGTTTCCTCGCCGCTGGCTACGTTGAAAAAGTCATTGGTCACATTGCTTTTGAGCGCCATCAGGTTCGCACGAGCCACATCTTCTACATAGACCAGGTCGACGGTTTGGCAGCCATCGCCGTGGATGATGGGCGGCTCTCCCGCGTCAATTCGGTTGAGGAAGTGCATAATCACATCCATATAGGCCGCCTGGAAAGGCTGCCGCGGACCGTAGACATTCAAGTAGCGCAGACCAATAAAATCGAGTCCGTATTTTTTGTAGAAACATCGCATCAGCTGCTCATCGGCCACTTTTGTTGCGCCGTAGAAGAGGTCGTTGTTGAACGGATGGATTTCATTGGTGGGGAGGTAGGAGCCATCGCCGTAGACTGACGAAGACGAGGCCGCTACGACTTTTTTGACGCCCGCCTCAACACAGGCTTCGAGAACATTGAAAGTGCCCATAATGTTAACTTCGACGGCTTTCCTGGGTTCGGCCTCGCACAGGCGGAGCCACGTGGCGGCCTCGTGGAAGACATAGTCTACGCCCTGCATGGCCTGTTTTAAGCCTTCGGTATCACAGATGTCGCCGTCTACGATTTCTACGTCTCCATTTTCACACGCCCACTCGAGGTGGTCCCGCTTGCCCCGAATAAAGTTGTCATAGACGGTGGTCCCGGCGCCTTCCTTCACAAGCTCATCCACAATGTGAGAGCCGATTAAGCCGGCCCCTCCTGTAACCAGTACCTTGCTTCCGTAGAGGTCCAATTCTGTTTCCTCCTGTTGGATGCCGATCCTTACTGAGTGATTTCGAGGATTTTAAATCGATCTTTCTCAAATACGCGTCTGGTTTTAAATCCCAGACCTTCCACGCGTTCTTTCATTTTGCCATTCGGGAAGAACGCCAGTGCTTTGATTGGGTCCGTTAAGTAATTGTAGAACGCTGTGGTGAGTTCAACGTCTTCGGAGTATATCAGATATAGCGGTCTGCCACCTGGTAAGGGGTGAGATTGTATGGTATCGGGCGCAGCTTCAGCTGATCCCCAGATGTATTCGGCCAGGGCTTTCCGCTCGCTATATGTTTCATATCCACCGGCCCAGGTTTTGTCGTTTGCAATGTACAGAGACTTACCTGTCAAGGCCGCCAGAGAGTAGGTTGTGCTGGCTTTGCTGTCTTTTTCGGTGAGCGGAATCAAGAGAACAGCATCTTTCTGGGTTCGCTTCGAGATCCATTCAAGCGTTTCCAGACCTTCCCGTTGTGTTTTAACTTTTACATCCTGGCCTACAACAGAGAGACCGTCGTCTTTAAACCAGGGCCCCAGTGACCAGCCTAAAACGGTAATCAGAACCGGCCCTATTGCCAGGCCTTTATACAGGGCAGGGATCCATTTCCAGCGCTTTTCAGGGCGCCTGTTTTTGTTCATCAGTACGGAGAAGGAGGCCCAGGTGATAAAGAGCGCGGCCAGGTACACATATTTGTAATTGGCAGGGCCGCCGCTGATGAAGATAAAGACAGGAGAAACAATGCTTGCAATAAGTCCGGCGGATAAAAAGGCCACTTTTTTGACGTTCTGCTCTTCGGATCTGATTTTGAATGCCCAATATAGCACCAGCGGCAAAAGAGGCCAGAATGGGCCTGCCATGTAGACCCAGAGATATTCAGGGTTAAAAGACAGCGAGAAAACGGGTATATCCGTCGCTCCTGTTTTTGTACCTAAGATCAGGAAATAGGGCAGGCACAATCCACCAATTGCCGCTGAGATGAACGTGCATTTTATAAAGAGAGGGCCTGTTCGGTCGCGTTGATTCTGGAATAAAAACGCCGCATATAAGAGTGTAAACAGAATGGCGAAGGGTACGAATACGGGATAGAAGAGCAAGAGTCCCAAAAGTGCTATTGCATAGATGCACCAATTTGCAGAGGATTCTTTTTCTGTGAAAAGACAGCTGAGTGACCAGGCAAAGAAATAGAAAAAGAAAATGCCGTGCGTCATGGCGCCGAAACTGTAGAATTTGATGAGAAAGGACCAGCTTTTGTAGAAGACCGGTATTTTTAAGAATGTTCCGGTTAGCGAGAGTAATGGATGCAGGTTTTGCGAAACATGATCTAAATACGAATAAAACAGCCCTTTAGAGAAGAGCAGCCAGTATGCAATATAGGGCGCCAGGTGGATGAAGGCGCCGATGTTGATGCTGCCAATAAGCAGCCAGAATACCCATGTTCTTTCTCTCCCATCGTATCCCCAGGCCCTGGCAATGACCATGGTACACGACAAAAAAGGAAAAGACCTGCGCTGAGTGGTGAAATGAGTTAAGTTTGGGTTGTCAAGATCCAACAACTCATCCATCATCAAACACAGGTCTATGTCTCCTCAAGTTAATGAATTACACGACGTGATGCAATGGTATTTACCCTGTCATAAGGCCCGGGTAAAATTCATCGCCGCCTTCATTGTGTCTCTCATCAAGCTCACAACCGTCAACTTCACCAAACTGGCCAACGCCCTCAACGGCAAAGCCAAGCAGAAGTCCAACTATCGCAGAATCCAACGTTTCTTCAGTGAGTTTAATCTGTCCTATGACCTGGTGGCCGACTTGATCCTGCATCTCTTGCCGATCAAGTCGGACTTTACCATCTCGATAGATCGGACGACCTGGAGCTTCGGCAAACTGACCATCAATATTCTCACCGCCGGGAGTGTCTATCAAGGCGTTGCATTTCCCATCTGCTGGATACTGCTGCCCAAAAAGGGCAACTCCAACACCGATGAGCGTATCCAGTTGATGGAACGGGTCTTGAAGTTGGTGGATAAAAACCTGATTCAGGTCATCGTTGCAGACCGGGAATTCATTGGGCAAGAATGGTTTGCGTGGTTAGATGCGCAAGCCTTAGGCTTTGCCATCCGCGTCAAGGAAAACGCCAAAACCCTAAATGGCAAAGGGGACATCGCGCTTCGATGCTTGTTTGCCGACCTGCACATTCACCAAGAGCGCATCCTGCGTAAACCCCGTCTGATCTATGGTCATCATCTGTATTTGTCTGTCATCCGATTACCTGACGAATTTCTCATCGTTGCCAGCAAGTGTAAAGGTCGAAAACCGCTGGAGGATTACAAAAAACGGTGGGGAATTGAAGTCCTGTTCGCCGCGTTGAAAAGCCGAGGCTTCGATCTGGAACAGACCCATCTGATCCATCTGGAACGAATCGAAAAACTCATCGCGCTTTTAGCCATTGCCCTCACCTGGGCTCATCTGGTAGGAGAATGGATCGCAAAGACAAAACCGTTGAAGATCAAAAAACACGGATGCAAAGAGAAAAGCCTGTTTCGATATGGATTGGACCATTTGCAGTATGTTCTGCTCAATATACAGGATCACATCCAGGAGTTCTTTCACTGTCTTTGGATACTGATTGATCCTCCATATTTTAGGTCAGATTAAGTTTTGTCGTGTATTATGACTCAGGAGATCAAAAGCCCGGGTTTTGTAGAAAGGAAATTGCATTTCGGTTCTGCCTTGAAGTAACTCAGTCCAGGATACCCTGTTTCGAGAAGATATCATTTCGGAAGCATAGGTAAAGATCCGGTAGTCGTTGGAGACCAGAGGGCTTGATCCTTCGAGGTTTTCCATTTGCAGAAGGAGGTCAACTGAAGGTTTCAAAAGGCCGTATTTTTTTGCCGCGAGACCGGCCAGACTCAGGTCGTAAATTTGCTGGCTACCCTCCCCTGTCCGTACTGCTGTTTTTATTTTTAAACTTTCCTCACGACCATGTACCAGATAGCGAGAATGACCGATGCGGTCCTGTAAAAAGCGGATCCAGTCTGCGCCGGGAGATAGAAGATGTCTGGAGGCGCGATCTTCCTGATGAAGTGTTACGACGGTACCTTCTATTCCAAGAAGTAAGGTGAGGCTCAGGAGGACAGGCGTCCGGCGGTGTGGATGATAGGCCACATACCAGAGCAGGATTAACCCCAATGTGGTTATACCCAACAGGAGAAAGCAGATGCCCGGCAGTGGATCATAGAGTTCCTGCAAGGCGTTTTGAAAGTAGGAACTGGTGTGCCGTGAAATTTCGGGATCCAGTTCAGACGAAAGAAGCCCGCTGTGCAGTTTTTCGGATATGTAGTCTGCATTTCGATGGAGTTGGAATCCCAGCAGAACGTAAGTCATACCATATTCTGCCAGTAACACCGTTGCTATGCACAAAACTTTGAATAACCTGAACCTGATTTGAGATAGTTTTTTAGGTTTGTTATTAAAGCGAAAGGCCCAGATCGATAGAATTAACACTGGTACAAATACGAGGAAAAAGTATGCTAAAACGGTGTAGAGAGACTCCCAGAAGTAGCCTAATTTTGTATAGTAGTGCTCCAGGGGATGCGCCCCTCTAATCAGTTCGGAAAGAAATCCCGGCGCTGTCCTGTTGTACATGGCCGATACCAGACTGTATAGAACCTGCGGGGGCTGTGGATATGCAACTTTCCATACCAGGTATACCATTCCGTATCCCACCAGCATCATACCGGCTGTGGTGGCAAAGATGCTTATCAGTTTGTTGCGGGATATTGAAGCGAAGATCGCTCCTATACCCGCCTGAGAGGTTTTAGACTGAATCTGACAGAGGCGCAGCGTTCTCCATAATCCGATCAGTCCAAAGCCGAAACAGATAGCCAGGCAGGTATGCGTTGCGGTTACAACGAGGTATGACCAATTGAATGCTTGAAACATCGTTGGTAGTGCATTTCTGAACAGCAGGCTGAGAAAAGCGACGCTATTGTACCCAACAAAGATAAACAGATACGAAGCCCAGAAGGGAAATGCCTGTTGGCGTGTCTTTCGTTCCAGGAAGACGAACGGCAACGTCAGGTACCAAACAGGAGAACGATATAACGCTTCGATCTGACCAAAGGTCTTGATGATGGGAAAGAACACGATTTGCATATGGTCAAAGCTACCGATGACACGTTTCAGCTCGGGATGAATAGGGTGTAGCTGTACAGAAGTAAACAGGGTCAGTGCGTTCTGGAATTTGAAGATATAGGGGAAGTACAGGACGCCAAAGGGTATGTAAGGTACCATTCCTCCGGAGTCCTTGGGCAAGACTGTTCTGTAAGAATATCCGAGGAGGTCCATAAATGTCCAGATTCTGAACACACCGATAATAGCCGCCAGAATCCCGGCTCCAGCAAAAATGCCGAGGGTAACGAGCGCCGTGGTGCGAGAAATGCCCCGACGATATTTCTGAAAGACGATGGCTGCGTTGAAGACGATCAGAAGTACTGCAATAAGCATGCTGAAATGGAGGTGCCAGGAGAGGATCTCTGCGGCGAGTGCAAGCGCCAGTCCAAGGCCCCAGAGGAGCCGGCGCCGTAAGTCTGGAGCCGACCAGAGCTTCAGGTTGATCCAGATAATCAGAACCCAGAGATAGAGGGGATCGAATGTTCTGTGGTGTAGAATTAGAATGGGCGCATTGAACCAGAACGCAACCGCGCCTGCGGAGGACCATACTGAGCTTATTTTAAAATGCCGGAATATTAAGAAGACGAAGATCAGGGCGAGAGCCGATCTGAGCATCATGGCCAGCATGTACAGGGTGTCGGCAAAAAAGAAGGAGCCAAACAGGGCGCCAAGCGCAAACCGCAGCGGATCCATGAAGGATGACTGCGGAATCAGTGGCATGCCGGAGAATTGATAGGGGTTCCAGTAGGGCGAGGCGCCGGTTTTCTGATAGAAATGCACAAGTGTCCATTCCGGGTACAGGACCATCGACCGGTCGCGCTGGTAGCTCTGGCGGATGTCTGCCGTGCCTTCGGCGCCCGGAGTAAGCGCATGGGGGGTAGACGCTACGTAGATTTTGCCGAAGAACAGGTAGTCGTGGTAAAAGATCAACCAGGGGATGAGCAGGAGGAGGATGGAGAGGATTGTCAGGGTTTTGCGGTTCATATGGCCCTGTCAGGCTTGTCGGTTGGGCAGGCCGGAGAGTTCGACACCGGGTGGGGCAAGCGCGTTGTTGATCTTGGGGAAGAGTGTGCTGGAAAAATACCATATACCTCCCAGGGCGCCCATAAAAAGCACAATTCCTCCAAAAGAGACGGAGAGCACCAGCCCCTGGGCTGTGGGGATACCAATCTGTTCCAAGAAGAAGACATAGCCCGCTTCCCGGATGCCCCACCCGCTCAGAGAGATGGGAAGTGTGCTCAGGATGCCGACCGTTGGCACCAGCCAGATCAGATAAATAGGTGGGACGAATATTTCAAATGCCATGGACAAAAGGATTATTGTGCCGATCAGCATCCCTCCAGTGATCAGGCTGAGGACGAATGCGGTCCAGAATTCCCTGTGCCGGGGATATGCGGCGATCGCATCGTAGAGCTTGAGAGATTTTGATACAAGCGCGTTTGAGCGGGGAGCATAATGGTGTATCCATCCGGAGACAAGAGGGCTGATGAGCACAAACGCTCCTACAATGCCCATAATATAAAGACAAATCAGGAATTTTTGCCACTCAAAAGTGCTTGCCGTAGACCAGCACAGGATTGCCCCTGCTGTGGAGAGTACCATCAGGCCGAGGAAGCCCAGGAGGCGGTCGACGATGACCGATGCGAAAGCTTCACGCCCTTTCAGATGATATTGCCGGGCACGATGCCCCCGAATAAAATCGCCTGCAATACCCCCCGGAACCAGGGTGTTGAAGAAGAGGCCGACGAGCGAGAGGTCCATGAGATTCCAGAAGCCAATGCGATTTCCGGACCGACGCTGTATGAGGAGATACCAGCGCAGGTTGGATACGAACAGGTTCAGCACGGACACGGCGAGGGCCGCGAGAATCAGGCCTGTTTCAGCCCGCGTGACCAGTTCACGCAACTCCCGCCAGTCTATTTTTTGGACAATCAGCAGGAGGAGGGCCAGGCTTATGAATAGTTTGGCCAGGAAGAGGAGGTTTTTTTTCATGGGATGAATCTAACGGTTTTCAGCAGCGTGCGCGAAGCCTTCCGGCAACGGGCGGTTTTGGGGCTGCCGCTCGATCGGAATGGTGAATCTGAGTTTGCAGGTTTCCCAGAGCGTTCGGAACGTGGTTCTGAAGTTGACGACTTTGGATTCCCCACTCAGGCGAGGCCGGGTATCTATGACGTCCTGACTCCACCGGCAGCCTCTCCGAATCGCCCGCATGGGAATTTCGATATTGAACAGGCCGGTTGTAGATTTCATCTTTTCGAGGCCGATTTTTAGCAACAGGTCCCGGCGAATGACGTAGATGCCTTCGCTGCGGATGTCGAAGCCGAAGAGCAGCCGCATCATAAACCACCAGCCGGCCGTCAGGAATTCCCGGTGGAAGGGAACCGAACGGTTGCGGCGACTGATAATCAGGTCATCCGATCCCATCCTATTGAACAGCTTCAGGGTCTGGTCGATTTCCACTTCGCCATCGCCGGGAATGAAGGAGACAAATTCTCCGGTACAGGCGAGATAGCCGGTTTTCAAAGCGGCGCCGAGGCCCTGGTTCGCATCGTGCCGCCAGACCTGTGTGTTGGGGTACTTATTCGTGCATTCCATGCAGATCCGGTCGCTTTCGTCCGAACTTCCGTCGTTCACGAGTACGATTTCATAGGCGTTGGGAAGGGCCTGGTCCAGCGCGGAAATCGTCTTCTGGACGACGGGATCGATGTTTTCGGCCTCGTTGTATACCGGAATGACAACGCTCAGTACAGGGTCGGGATGCGCCATTAGTCATCAACCTCCGTCATAAGACACAGATGTGAGGGTTCATTGTTCGTGAGCTCACCAAGAAGCAATTGGCACGTGCCAATGGGTCCCAGGTTAAAGAGGGGATCGAGGACCGAGAGTCCCGGGATAAATTCCCCCCAGAGTTGCGGGTACATGGGATGGCTGAAGTTGTTTTTCTGAGGCCGGATGCCGGCCAGACGGAATTTGTCATCTTCCTGGTAGTCTGCACCGTCTCCCGACAGATAGATGCTCCCGCCAACTGCGTTGACAATAGATACCAGGAGATCGGTTTGTTGACCGGTTGTTTGTAAAGCGGAGCTTCGTACATAATGGACATCGAAGGCAAGCATCCGCATGAGGGTTTCGATCAACCGTATATTCAGGTCACAGAGATTCGGCGAGGCGCCTAGTGGTCGATTTCGCAAATACGCATGAGGTTGTATAGGTGGCAAAAAAGGGGTATGTTATACGCCTCATTCCAATCGGTAAAGGAGGTGTATAATGTCAGGTCCCCTTCCCCAATACCAACCTCGCTTCACAAAAGCCCAACTGGCAAAAGCCCAGAAAATCATTCGTCAGCGCAACGCGCCTCAATCCCAGGTGCAGCGGGCAAAGATGGTGGTGGCCTTAGCCGAGAATAAAGCCATTGGCAACCAGAGGTTAGCCGACAGGGCAGGTGTCAGTTCACCTACGGCGCAGAAGTGGCGAAAAAGGTGGACTGAAGAAGGCTTCACTTTAGAGGATCTACCGCGCAGTGGGCGACCGCCCACTTTTTCCCCCTGTGCAAGTCAGTGAAGTCAAAGCCATTGCCTGTCAACTGCCCGCACAACGGGGGTTGCCCCTGTCTCGGTTCAGCTTATTTGAGATTCAACAGGAAGTGTTAAGGTGTGCGTTGATCACTTCAATCTCACCCACAACGATTTGGCGCATTCTCAAAGAGGATGCCCTTCGTCCCTGGTATCACCGATCCTGGCTTCATATCAAAGCCCCCAACTTTTTAGAGAAAGCCAGTCGCATTCTGGACCTGTATCAAGGCATATGGGAGGGGATACCGCTTGGCAAGAAAGACTTCGTTATCTGTGCCGATGAAAAATCCCAACTCCAAATCTTAGCCCGAGAGTTTGCCACATTGCCACCTGATTGTGGCAAACCCATTCGTATGGAAAATGACTACAAACGGATGGGCACAGTGGCCTATCTGTCTGCACTGGATGTGTTCTCAGGGCACATCTTTGGGCGTGTGGATGAGAAAACCGGCATCGTGCCCTTTCAAAAGCTGGTGGACCTGGTGATGGGACGGGAGCCTTATGCTTCGGCTGATCGGGTCTTCTGGATTGTGGACAACGGATCTTCTCATTACACCACCACGTTCCCTAAACGGCTCCAGGATGCCTATGAAAATGCCATTGCCGTCCATCTCCCTATCCACGCCAGTTGGCTCAATCAGATTGAGATCTATTTCTCGATCTTGCAAAGAAAGGCGCTCACGCCCAATGACCTGGCAGATCGACAGGCGATGGAAGCCAGGATCTTGGGCTTTGAGGAATACTATAATCTCACTGCCGAACCTTTCAACTGGCGCTTTACAAGGCAGGAATTGGAAGAACGAATGCAGCGAATCCGGCTGGCTGCATAAACTCATGCGAACTTCTGAAATCGACCACTAGAAGGGTCTGCTCAATTTCTGGAAAGCACGTCTGAAAGTGGGCCGCTCTGGCGTAGTTCGCTTCGATTGACTTCAAAACTTTCTGGCGCCATTTCACCCGGTCGTTGATTTCGACTTCGGTGATGGGCTGGCCGAATCGCCCGGTTGTGAGCACGGGAACACTCAACCATTGCGCACCCTGCGGCGTTTTGATCCGCACCCGGTTTGTCCAGCTGTTTTTGGAGAACTGGACGTCGTCCAGCAGGACGAACAGGTCGCTGCGCAGAATTTTGGCAAAATAGCCCAGCCAGGGACAGAAGTTGGGCTGGTGGATGGCGACGATCATAAGGGTAAGTAATCCTTTTTCAGCTCGGCGACTTTTTCCAGATTCAGAAATTCATCGATCACGACCTTTTTGCCGGTTTTGTCGTGATAGAAAGCGCCCGGCCAGGGTTTGACCAGTGCCCGGACCAGGTTGTAGATTTCTTTTTCGGACAGGCTCCAGTCGATGCGTCCATCTTCGGGCTTTCTTCGCCGGTAGTAGGCTGCTCTGGCGTCGTCCTGTTTATGGCAGGGGATCGGCGCGCCTGCTTCGAGCAGAGACCACAATTCCGAGAGCAGTTCGCAGCCGGCCCGATGGAGCTTGCCGCGAAGGGTGAACGCCGTATCGAGCAGGCCGATCGGTATTTTCTTCTGGATGATGATGTCCCCGGTATCTATCCCTTCGTCCATGTAGTGGAGTGTGACGCCGGTCTCCCGCTCTCCGTTGACCAGCACCCAGTTCAGGACGTTGGCTCCTCGATAGTGCGGAAGGAGTCCGCCGTGGACGTTTATAGCGCCCAGGGGAGGAATGGTGAGAATATCGGGGCGTAGAATAAGAGAGTACGAATTTACAATGACCAGATCGGCGCGGTACTGTTTCAGTCTGGTAACAAAGTTTTTATAGTTTCGACGATTGAATGCCGGCTGTACCAGGTGATCTATCGCATATGTCTCTCCAACAGACTGTTTCACCCAATCTGCTGCTGCCGGTCTATTAAATGCGGTGACGACAGCGCAGATATTCTCTTTTGGGATCACCGAGAAAACCTGTTTCAGTCCGGCCTCGTCGCCGAAGATGCAGACTTTGATGGGGCTCATCGGCTCGTTATCTCAGTTCGGTTTCGGGTTCTTCGGCGATCACAACCCGCGCTTCACCTCGGTGGGCGCGCTCGGTTGCCTCTGCTCGCCTCGAAATAGCCGCCAGGACCTTTTTCTCCGGACTCATCACGCCGTCTGTCCACCATATCGGATGTGTCAAGACCTGGAGCTGGGGATGTTCGTGTTGTTCCAGGACAACGTGGAGCGTTCGGTACCGCCATATTCCGTTGGAGTCGGAGACATAGTCCACCTGATTGCGAAAATAGCTGCTGTATGTATTGACCATTCCGCCTACCCGTTCCATCGTCCACTCAGACAGCATTTCATCGGTTGGATTGTGCAGGGAGCAGACGTCGATCGGCTGGCCGACGAGCCGCTCGAGGAATGACGCCTCTTCGTCCAGATAGGATTCCAGGTAGAAGATTTCGGATGTGCCATAATAACTGCAATCGAAATGGAGGCCGATTCGGTGTCCCATCCCCGCGACCTGGCGCAACGTTTTCGCGGTTTCTTTTTCCCAGGGGTGATAGAATGTAGAGTGAAGGTGGACGAAGAAAGTCGATTGGACCATTTCCTCACATTCAATTTGGGCAAGACGAAGCGCCTGTTCGACCGAGAGGTCTATGTCGTGACGCCAGAATATGATTTGTTCTTCTGTGTTTTCAAATGCGGCGTCATCGTAAAAGACAAAACGATAAGTTTGCCCGGCCAGACGCAGCAGGCGCCGGTATTCTTCGTATGTGAAGGGTTTTGTCCGATGGTTCACAGGCGCTCTCCCGCCCGGCTGGACTCCTGTGTGGATGGATAAACCAGCCTGATATCATCTCCCTCAACAACGACTTTTCCGATTACACGACAGGGCGTTCCGACCGCTACGGAGTAGGGAGGGATGTCCCGGTTGACGAAGGAGCCCGCTCCGATGACGACGTGGTCACCGATGGTGATCCCTTTGGCGATGACGGTCTGGCTGCCGATGTAGCAGCAGTCGCCGATGGTGACCGGTGCGCGGTCATACTCTTTTTTGCCGCCGGAGAGCGCCCACTGCACAGAGTCGTGGGTGTAGATCTGCGTTCCGGCGCTGATGCTGCAGTAATTGCCGATTTTTAACCCGCCGCCGCCGTCCAGCAGGGTAAACGGGCCGATCCAGGTATGTTCCCCAACGGACACATCGCCGTATATATAGCTGTTGTGGTAAATGCTGGTCTCTTTGCCGAAGCCGAGACTGTGCGCCCGTTCCCAGCGGTCAAAGAGCAGTTCTTCCATGGGCAGGTCGCGCTGCCAGCGTGCCTGCATGTCCGCGCGCAACATTTCATACACATTTTTGGTTTGTTGAACCATTGCCTCTGTGTGCATCGGGGTCTCTCTAATTCATGAATTTTCGCAACCACCATTCAAAGCTCAACAACGACCAGATCAACAACCGGCGGTTGACTGTTCCTGATGTATGCTCGTCCAGCTTCTGGTGGACAAAGGACGGGCTGAGGTATTCGTAGATACACGCATTCGGATTCCGCAGGAGTTTGTTGATGTAATCAATGCTTTCACCCCGGAACCAGCTTGCATCGGGTGCGCTGAATCCCTGTTTGACGCGTTCGGTGATTTCGGATGGAATTACCCTGCTCATCGCCTCACGGAGTACCATTTTGCCATCGCCCGTCTGGAGTTCATTCCGTTTGCGCTTTCCGGCTTCGTCCTCATCCTTCGTCTGCACGGCCTGCTGCGCGACCTGATCCAGATTTCGCAATTTGTGCCGGACGGGCAGCTGGAGCGCAAAGTCGACCAGATCGTTGTCCAGGAAGGGCACGCGCGCCTCGAGGGAATGGGCCATATTGACTTTGTCTTCGACCAGAAGCAATCCGTGGAGAAAGGTTTTTAACTCGAAATAGAGTGAGGCGTTTACGAAGTCACCATTGGTTCGCAGCGGCATGCCGGTCGGTTCGATCACTCCTTTGAACACGTCGAAGGCCGAACAGTCTTTCAGGTTGCTGTAGGTGTGGGAATTGAACAGTTGAGATTTTTCGTCATCCGGGACCAGCCGCTGCCAGAAGTCGTAATACCTGCGATAGTAGTCTTCCCGGTTCCTGCTGTTGAGGCTGCGGTAGTAACGCCAGGGGTAGCCTCCAAAGAGTTCATCGCCTCCTGCGCCCGACAGGACGACCTTGACGAATTTGCCCGCCAGCCGGGCAACATAATAGTTGGGGTAACACTGGCCCACGCGCGGGTCTTCCAGGTGCCAGATCAATTCCGGCATAATGTGCTCCATGTCTCCGGCGTGGAGCACCATTTCGTAGTGCTCGGTTTTGAACAGGTTGGAGAGGGCTTCGGAGTTCGCCCGCTCGTCGAATCCCATCTCGAGGCCGGAGGCGGAGGAGAGGTCGAAGCCCATCGTGAAGGTCATGAGCCGGCCCAGGTGCTGCCGGGCGACTGCGGTAATGGAGCCGGAGTCCATCCCACCGCTCAAGTAGCAGCCGAGAGGGACATCGCTCATCAACTGGCGTGTCACGGCCTGGGTGAACAGGCGGTAGAGTTCCTCCGAGGCTTCCTCTGCCGTGATATCAAGCGGCTTGGTTGCGAATTGATAGTCCCAGTATCGATGCTGCGTCGGCGGTCGGTCGGTATTCAGATCCAGGGTGATATAGCATCCGGCGGGGAGGAGCTTCACGCCTTCAAACAGAGTCAGGTCGGTGAGGATGTTCTGGAATTTGAAGTACTCGCTGAGGGCCGGATAACACACGGCACGCCGCACACCGGGGTAGGCCAGGATGGCTTTTATTTCGGAGCCGAACAGAAATTTGGCGCCGTCGTTGAAATAGTAGAGCGGTTTTACGCCGAACCGGTCGCGCGCGAGGAACAGGCGCTTTTTCCGGCCGTCCCAGATGGTGAAGGCAAAGTGGCCGTTGAAGCGATCCAGGCAGGCTTCGCCCCATTCTTCGTAAGCGTGGATGATGACTTCGGTGTCGGATTGGGAGCGGAACCGGTGGCCTGCCGCTTGCAGCTCTGTACGCAGGGTTTTGAAGTTGTATAATTCGCCGTTGTAGACAATGATGACGTCGCCGGTTTCGTTGGCCATGGGCTGGTGCCCGGCGGTGGACAGGTCGATAATGGCCAGGCGCCTGTGGCTGAATCCGACGGGACCGTCGGTCCAGGTGCCGTCGCTGTCGGGACCCCGGTGGTCCATTGTGGCGCCCATTCTGGCGACGCTTTTGGGCACAACAGGCTGATCGTCTAAGCGCACAACGCCGCAGATTCCACACATAATCCCTCAACCTTTCCCAATCGCCTTTAATGCGGCGACAACTTTATTCTGTTCTTGCTCCGTCATCTGCGCATACAGGGGCAGCGCGAGCGTGAGTCTGTCGGCGAGCAGGGCATTGGGGAAATCTGCTTCCTCAATGCCGTATTTGTTTCTGTAATACCCCAGGGTATGCACCGCATGGGTGCCCTGGCGGGTGCTGACGCCCTGTTCTTCCAGGGCTTCCATGAGGTCATTCCGCCCTTCGTGCAGATGCGATACGTTCGCCAATGTGGGTGTTTCGGGCCGGAACAGGCAGACGTAGGCCTGATATCCGTGCTCGTATCCGTCGGGCACGGCGGGGCGCCGGAGCCAGCTCAGGTCTTTCAGCAGGCGGTCGTAACGCCAGGCCCGCCCGGTCCTTTTGGCCATGATCTGTAAGAATTTGTCCATTTGCGCCACGCCGAGCGCGCCCTGGAGGTCGGTCATCCGGTAGTTGTAGCCCAGCAGGTTGAATTCGGTTAAGAGGAAGCCCCGTTTGCCTTCGTGCCGGGACAGGTCGGAGACCGATGTGCCGTGGTCGCGCAGCGTTCGGCAGAGTTCTGCGATTTTATCCTCGTTGGTGAGGACCATTCCGCCCTCGCCGGTGGTGATGGCTTTGCGGGGATGGAAGCTGAAACAGCCGGCGCTTCCAAACGTTCCCGCGTGGCGTCCTTTATACCACGCGCCAAGCGCGCACGCCGCGTCTTCAACAACCGCCAGGCCGTGGCGTTTTGCGAGGGCCAGGATCGGGTCCATGTCGGCGCAGAGGCCGAAGAGGTGGACGGGGATGATGGCTCTGGTCTTGGGCGTGATTTTGTTCTCTATCTGGTAGACGTCGATGTTGCAGGTGGCCAGATCGATGTCGCAGAAAACGGGCGTGGCGCCCACGTGTTCGACGACGTTTGCGGTGGAGATCCATGTAAAGGCGGGTACGATGACTTCATCGCCCGGTCCAATGCCCGCTGCGATCAGCGAGAGGTGCAGGGCTGTGGTGCACGAGGTGGTGGCAATTGCGTGTTTGGCGCCGGTATAGGCGGCCACCCGCCGTTCGAATTCGGCAACTTTCGGGCCCTGCACAACCCAGCCGGTGTGCAGCGGTTCCAGGACGGCCTCCTCTTCTGCGGCGTCAAAGAACGGTTTTGTGATCGGGATTTTGCCGGACGTACCGGCGTCCGGACCGTCGGATGAGCTGTTTGGGGAGAGTTTGACTTTCAGCGTTCCGCGTTCCAGTGTCGCCTCACACACCGTACCGCCGTTGGCGATGGGTAGTTCGGCGTCCAGGAGCTGGATGCCGGTTTTGCTTACGACCGCTTTCACAGGACCACCTCTGCTTGTTTCTTATGGCTTTTTCGCCATTCGATGAGTTTCTGAAGGCCCTCTTCAAGGCCTACCTGCGCTTCAAATCCGATCTCTTGTTTGGCTGTTTCCGGGCATCCCACGCGGTGGGTGACAAAGGTTTGGCCCGCAGGTTCGTACTGGATCCGCAGATCCGAGCCGGTCAGTTCGAGCAGCAGTTCGCAAAGTTCGGCGATGGAGGTTTTGATGCCCCGGCCCACGTTGTAGAATGCGTCGGCGGCGTCGCTTTTGAGGGCGCAGATGTTGGCGTGGGCGATGTCGCCGACGTAGATGAAGTCGTAGGCCTGAGACCCGTCGCCGTAGACGATGGGGGGGAGGCCCTGGTCGATCCGGTCCAGGATTTTCATGATGACGGCGATGTAAGCGCCTTTGTAGTCCTGGCGGGGGCCGTAGACGTTCATGTAGCGCAGGCCGACGTAGTTGAGTCCGTAGCGTTCGTAGAAGGCCCGGCACATCTGTTCGCCGGCGATTTTGGTGGCGCCGTAGAAAGTCCGGTTGTTAAAGGGATGGTCTTCGGTCATGGGGGTTTCAAGCGCATCGCCGTAGACGGAGGCGGAGGAGGAGTAGACGAGTTTTTTGACGTTGTTGTTGACGCAGGCTTCCAGGACGTTGAAGGTTCCGGCTATGTTGACGTCGAAGGCCGCTCTGGGATATTCATAGCACTGGAGGAGCCACAGGGCCGCTAAGTGGAACACGCAGTCGACGTCTTCCATCGCGGCGTTGAGGATGTCGGTGTGGGTGATGTCGCCTCCAGCCTCAAAGATGCGAACCCGCTCGTCTTTTAAAGCGGATTCGAGGTTTTCCATGTTGCCCCGGGTGAAGTTGTCGTAGATGAGGATTTCCCCGACATCTTCCCGGGTGAGCTGATCGACAATGTGCGACCCGATCAGCCCGGCGCCGCCGATGACCAGGATGCGGCTGTTCTGAATGTCCAAAGCGGGGTCCTTTCTATACGGCCACGGCCGCCGGTATGATGTCACGGACCGTTTGGGTTTGTACGTGGACGGGAATGCCGTTGTTTTTGAGGGATTTTTGCGCGGCTTCGAGGATTCTGACCACGCGCAATCCGTCCCTGCCGTCGCTGCGCGGGGTTCTGTCTTCCCGGATACAGGTCAGGAAGTGTTCGCATTCCGCCCGGAGCGGTTCGGTCATGTCGATTTTAGGGATGGTGATGTCGCCAAAACGAAGTGTGAGGGCGTCTCCGTAGGAAGTGTAGTCGTTGCCGTTGACACCTTTGTCGTAGATGCGGATTTTTTCGGTGGCTTCCACGTCGTTGAAGACGGCCATTTTTTTGCTGCCGACCACGGTAACCTGACGGGTTCTGTGGGGATCGAGCCAGCTGACATGGATCTGGGCCATGGCCCGGTTGGCAAAGTGCAGGTTGCAGAATACAACGTCTTCGATGCCCGGCTGCAGGTAGGATTCGCCCTGAGCGCTTACGGTGTCCGGGTCCTGGCCAAGCAGGTAGAGGGCGATGGATACGTCGTGCGGCGCCAGGCTCCAGGGGGCGTTTTCGTCTTTGCGGATGATGCCCAGGTTCAAGCGCTGCGCGTAAAGGTAGTGGATGTCACCAAGCGTGCCGTCGTTCACGAGCTGTTTCAATTTGTTGACGCCGGGATGATATTCCATCAGGTGGCCCACCATCAATACCAGGCCGCGCGATTCGGCGATTTGGCAGAGGTCTTCGGCATCTTCTGCGCACAGAGTCAGCGGTTTTTCCACGTAGGTGTGTTTTCCGGCTTCCAACGCCCGTCGGGCCATCTCGTAATGCATCACGGCAGGGGAGGCCAGGACAACGGCGTCGATTGCGGGATTGTTCAGAACCCGCTCGAAATCTTCTGTTGTCTCAACGCCGGGATACTGGGCGGCGGTTTTGTCCAGGAGATCCCGGTTCAGGTCGCAGCAGACTTTCAGGCGGCAGCCCGGGAGGTTGTAGAAGTTACGGACCAGATTTTTTCCCCAGTATCCGGCGCCGACGCATGCGGTGGTGATGTTGTCCATGTCAAATCTCCATTCAGGCGACTTCATCTTTTAGAGCAACCGATTGGACCTTCAGTTCAAGCAGCGAGATCGGCGACATTCTGGCTGCGCCGTTCCGGCCGGTCTGCTGGTTTTCGAGGAGCTGCTCCTGGGGCACGTCCCGGAAGGGTCTGGCGGGAACGCCGGCAACGATTTTCCGGGCCGGCACGTCCCGGGTGACAAGGGCGCCCGCAGCAGCTACTCCGTCGGCTTCAATTGTCTGTCCGGGTAGGACGGTGACGTTGGCGCCAACCCGGCCACCGTCGTGGATGGTGACGCCTTTGAAGTGCTTTTTCCGCTCTTCGGTGCGTCCCATAAAGTTGTCGTTGGTGACGGTGACTTCCGGGGCGATGAAGCAGCCGTTGCCGATC
This sequence comes from Candidatus Latescibacterota bacterium, assembly GCA_965249305.1. Lineage (GTDB taxonomy): Bacteria > Latescibacterota > UBA2968 > UBA2968. The sequence goes on from OZ252228.1 coordinate 4,820,976, forward strand.
CGGGAAGGGCTGGCAATGTAGGCGCCGGCTTCGATTTTGCACTGTTTGCCCACCACCACCCGGTTCTCCACCGCAACGCCCCGGCCGATGATGGTGTAATCTCCAACCCGGCTCTGTTCACGCACGGAAGCCTGGTCCGCAACCAGGACGTGGTTCCCGATGGCGCAGCCCCTGTACAGGATTGCTGAGGTGCCGATCAGACAGTTGTGTCCAATGCAGGCGGGATCGAGTTCGATCTCCTGTGTCAGGGAGCTGGCGGCGGCTTTCATAGGCCGCTTGCCGATGGTGGCGTGATCGTCGATACGGACGTTGTCACCGATCACGGTGTCCGGATGGATGACGACGTGGTGGCCGATCCGGCAGTTGGCGCCGATCTGCACATTTCTTTGAACGACGGTGTAGTGGCCAACCTGCGTTCCGGATCCCAGCGTCGCTGTTGGATGGATAGTCCGTTCCATATAGTAAGTGCCTTTTTTATAGTCAGTTATGATTATAGTGAGTCGTGCAGGTTACGGCTATGGGCTGCTTGAAGGGGAGAGGGATGGCGGGCTTGAAGCATTGTTTTCAGAAGGGAGAGGCGAAAATGGGTGGGGTCGCCTCCTATCTACTGTATCGGCAGTTTTTTAAAGAGAATTAGCCTTATTTGAAGGGCTGGCTACCGGACCTTTGAGCAATTTGTATGCCCGATGCTCCGGCCGTCGCCGCGAGGGATTTGGCCTTGGGGTTTTGTGTAGATAAATTACTGATTTTAAATTAGATAGAGGGATATTATCGGCGGAGTGTTGGATGCGGGAAGGTCCGTATTGGTTTGAGATCGCAGGCGGAGAAGGGAAGATTCTTCCTGCCGGATGGGAGGAACCGTTTGCATTTGCAAAGGTATTGCGGTTCGCCCCTACACGGAGACCTCCACGGCCGGTTCGACGGCGAGCAGTTCCGGCGCCTGTGGCGAGATCGGGATCTTTTCAGGCTCGCGGGGTTTGCCGTCGCGGCGAAAGAGGTTGCCCAGGATGCTCTGGTAGGCCTCGCAGGGGGTCCAGCACTGGGGGCAGTTGTAGTCCCAGACCTCTTTCTGGAGCGCTTTTGTTTCCGGGCTGTTCCAGATTCGGGCAAGGTCGTAGTCGGTCTCCCGCAGGCTGCCGATTTTTTTGTTGTAAATGGTGCAGGGGAAGACGTTGCCCCAGGAGTCGATGAAGCAGGAGGCGCTGAGGGCGTGGCAGCGCATGGGCGTGCGGCCCCTTTCCAGGTAGGTCCGGACGCGCTTGAGATAGGCTTTTTCCAGGATCGCGACCGGTGTTTTGGGGATTCCCCGGAGGTGCGCGTAGCGTTCGACGGCATCCGCGAGATCGAATTTGCTGACGTTCCGGCGGAGGCCCTCTTCTGTATTGCCGAAGAAGTGTTCGGATTCGTGGATGATGTTGACGTGGTAGTCGTTCGGGGTGATCCAGGGGCATTCCTTTTTTACTGCTTCGAAGGCCACGGGAAAGTGATCGACGTTGGATTGGGAAAGGGTCATGCCCAGCACGGTCTGGACGCCCGGGATCTCCCGGAGTTTGCGGAAGGTCTCGATCTGCCGGCGCCAGCCGCCCTCCACACCCCGGATGCGGTCGTTGGTGAGTTCATCGCCGTCGGTGCTGACGGTGATGATGAGGCGTTCGGGTTTCATCCTGGCGATTTCACGGGCATTTGCCACGGTCTGATCCGTGAGGTAGCCGTTTGTGGGGAAGTGGAGGAGGAGGAGGTTGGGGCAGCCGGTAAGGACGGCCTCGCAGATGTCCACGAAGTCTTTCCGGATGGAGACTTCGCCCCCGGTCAGGTCGACCCACAGGAAGTGTTCGGCTTTTTTGAAGGTGGTGCGGATTTCGTCGATCTTGAGTTCGTCGCGGGGCTTCATCTTCCAGATATTGCAGGTCTCACAGCGGTAGTTGCACCAGTAGGTGACCGCATAGGTGAGTTTGTAGGGGAAGTTGAGGCGCGCGACGTTGGATTTCAAGGCGCGTGCAGCCAGGTGTGCATAAGGGGTTATCCGCATGGTCAAGTCCTCAATGTTTTGGACAGGCCGAGGCTTAAGGGGTAGTTTGCCCGGTAGCCAAGCTGCTGCAATCCAGTGCTTTCACAGGCCAGGCTGGCGCTGAGAGGGGCCAGGAAATACGAAGGGATCAGGCCGGACAGGCCGAAGCGTTTGTCGAGCCAGTCGTAGCCGGCCCCGGCCATCTGGCAGAGGCCGTGCGCAAGGCGGTTCGGCGTGTACCGGCGTCCCAGTACCTGCCGGATGGTTCGGAAGAGTTCTCCGAAGGTGACCGGGGGGTCGCTGGAGACGAAGAAGGTCCGGTTCGCCGCATCAGGATGCGTCCCGGCAAGCAGGCAGACGCGAACCAGGTCTTTGACGTAGACCACGCTGATGCGACCCGGCAGGTCGAAGCGCGAGATGAGCCGGCCGGTTTCCACGGCTCGCATCAGGGCATTCATGCCCGCATCCGGCAGGCTGCGCGGTCCGTAGACGAGGGCCGGCCTGAGAATGACGTAAGGTATTTTGGCCTCCCCGCAGAGGGTCCGGACGGCGATTTCCGCCTTCCGTTTGCTCCTTCCATAGGGCGTGTCCGGAAGGCTGTCGCTGGTGTCGCCCAGCGGGCGCAACCGCTGGCCCGGAGGACGGCCGGCCGCAGCCAGGCTGCTCATCAGGATGAAGCGTTTGAGGCTGCCGGAGGTCGACGCTTCCTTCAGAAGGTTGACGGCGCCGGTCGTGTTGACCTCGAGATCCCGGGCGTTTCGAGTTCCAAGCGCGGAGTGCGCCCCCAGGTGATAGACGGTATCCACGCCGTCACAACAGCCCTTCAGGCTTTCGGGGCGCATGAGGTCGCCCTGGTGGAAGCGGATTCCGGAGCGCTGGAGGCGTGAGACGTCCCGGTGGGGACGGACGAGGCAGGCGACGGTTTTGCCGCTGTTCAGCAGGGCTTCGACTAAGTGTGAGCCGATAAAGCCCGTGGCACCTGTGACAAGGACGTCAGGCATGTTCCGATACGGGTTCGATGTGTTTGATGAGGGTTTCGGGTATGGGCTGGGAGAAGGATGGACGGGTATAGTTCCCGTCGAGCGCTACCCGTTTTTTGCTCATCATCAAATTGAGTTCGGTATGGTTGTTCCAGTAGCAGTCCCGGCACATGGTCACGTCTTTGCGCATGCTGCCGGAGGCCTGCGACCGCCAGAAGTCGGCCAGAGAAATCTCCCGGGTGTTGGCGGCGCTGCGGCGCATTTCCGCCCAGGGAAAGCAGGGGTAGATGTCGCCCCAGCTGTCCACGGCCAAGGTGACGTAGCCCGCATAACATCTGATGGGCAGCGGTTTGCCCCGGAAGGCTTCTTTGAAGAGTTCGAGGTATTCGACCGTATTTTCGATGCGGCCGGTCGCCTTTTTTCGTTCGACCAGATCATCGATCAGGCTGTCCAGCTCATCCGCCCGGCGGACCATAAATTCTTCGCTGCGTTCGTCCACTTCGTAGTCCAGGCCGATGTCCTGGACCGGCATAAAGCCGATCTGATCGACGCCCATTTCGATGAGCATGTCGACCATCTGGGGAATCTCGCGGTAGTTGTCTTTGGTGATTACCGTGGTTGTGGTGATGGACATCTTGTTGGGATGGTCGTGTCGGACGTCGAGGAGGTTGGTGAGCGATGTGATGACGTCGTTGAAGCTTTTTTCGGATTTCCGAATGGTATTGTGCGTTTCGGGGGTTGCGCCGTCGATGGAGATCGAAACGCCGTGCAGGCCCAGGTCGAAGAGTTTGACGGCTGCATCGCGGGTTTTAAAGGCGTATCCGTTGGAGGAGAGGTGGGTGAGAATACCGTGATCCACGGCCCGCTTGATAAGGTCCGGCGTGGCCGGATCGAGCATGGGCTCGCCCCCGGTAAATCCGATGGCGGTCGTGCCGATGGCCGCAAAGTCGTCCACGATCCGGAGTTTTTCCTCCAGGCTGAGTTCCGTCCGCCCCCCTTTTTTGTATTCGATGTGCCGGTAGGGGAGGTCGCAGAAGTGGCAGCGCAGGTTGCAGGCATAGGTGGTGAAGAAGGTGCCGTGGACAGGACCGGCCAGGGGACGCCCGATGCTGGCGCCCAGTCGGTGGGCGGGCCACTTGAGGGCCTGGCGCACCGGCCAGAGCAGACGGCCTTTCCGGATCTGGTTTTTCAGGACGGTGAGGTAGGATTTTCGCATAAGGGTTCAACCTCGCTATAGTTTTTCTCTGCGTTCTCCGCGTCTCCGCGGTGAATCTTTACTGACGGCCGACGGCTTCGGTTATTGCGGCTTTTGCCGGTTCCGGCATTCCGACGCTGGTTTCCTTTTTTAGCGCGAGGCTGCCAAAAAGCAGGTATTTCAGCCAGGTGTAGACGTAGCGGAACCAGACCCGGCGCAGTTGAATGCAGGAATCTCCGTGGGTGCGTTCGTATTCGTGGGCGGGGACCTCGGCCACGCGGTAGCCCGCGTGCAGGACCTTGATGCCCATTTCCTGCTCGATGGTGGTGATGTCTTCTGTCAGGTTCAGCGATCTGGCCGCAGAGGTTCGGATGGCCCGGAAGCCGTTCTGGGTATCGGTGAGTCTCACGCCGAAGCGGTAGTTGATGCCCAGGGTGATGATGTCGCTCCCAACCATCCGGAAGAATTTCAGAAAGTCTCCGTGCAGTTCGTCGGAGCCGCCCCGCATGCGGGAGCCCACCACCAGGTCGGCCTCGCCCTCGGCAATGGGGCGGACCAGGCCGGGGATGTCGTCCGTACTGTGCGAGCCGTCCGCGTCGATGAAGACGATGATGTCGCAGGCGGCATGCTGGATGCCCACGCGGATGGCATCCCCTTTGCCCAGGCCGTTGTCCAGAACCACCCGGGCGCCCAGAACTTCGGCGAGTTTCCGCGTGCCGTCTTCGGAATGGCCGTCCACAACGAGGATTTCGTCGGCATACAACATCGAGCCCCGGATGATTTCTTCGATGCTGGGGGCTTCGTTGCGCGCAGGGATGACAACGGATACGGTGGATGCCGGCGTTCTTCCGGCGTCCGAAGGCAGGCCGGAGCCGAGGATATCGGCGGCGATAGGTTCGAGGAATTCGCTCATGGGTGCTCCTTTGTCCCGGTTCGGGTTCATTGTGTTGACGAGAGGACGGGCAGCTTCAGGCTGCGCAGGTCGTAGATTTCGATTTTCCTGGATTCGGGATACTGTTCCGCCAGGACCCGGCGCGCGGTTTCGATGCGCTCTCCCCCGCCTTCGAAGTACTTTTGCGGGAGGGTGGAAGCGAGATTGGTGACACTCACCACCGGGGTTGCAAGGCGCCGAAGTTTGCTGTACGCGACCAGGTTGTGAGGCTCTTTTATCGACACGGCGCGGAAGTAGCGTTTTACGTCGAGCAGTTCGTAGTCTCCGGTGTCACCCTCTTTGGGATAGAACCGGATGCGCCCTCGGAGTTCCCGGGGAGCGTTGTCGTAAGCCTCCGAGAGGTAGAAGTACCAGATGGGCCAGGCGCTGGGCGGAAGGGTTGCCAATCGGCCCCCGTGCTCGGACATGTGCTGCATCAACTCGCCTGCGGCCTCCCGGTATCCGGACCGGACCTGCAGGAGGTCCCAGGCCCGCCGGCTGCCGCTGATCGCAATAAACAGGCAGAGGGCGAGGGTGATGGGCAGCAGGCGACGGCCGAATCGGGATTCTACCTGACGGAGCATCCAGGCCGCGCCCAGGCCGGAGAGGAGGGCCAGAGCCGGAGCGGCGATCGCATAGTTGCGCAGAATGTAGTACAGGCCCTTGACGGCAAGGAGGGAAGGGGGGGCAACGGCGGCCAGGAAGAGTCCCAGGAGGAGCAGGTCGTTCAGCTTGAGACGCCGGACACGCCAGAGGGTGACGAGCAATCCTGCAGAGGCCATCAGCAAGACGAAGAGGCCCTCGATTTCGAGCAGCCGAGAGGTCCAGAACGGGACCTGTTCCATAGAGAAGCCGAGGGCTTTGGCCATGGGGCCGCGGTGCGCAAACTGTCCCAGGTAGGTCGGATAATCGGCGGGGAAGACGCCCATCCACCTGGCCGCGGTTCCGGCCAGTTCGAAGAGGAGAGGCGGGGCGGCCATGGCGGTTCCGAAGAACGCCAGCTGTTTTCCTTTTGCCTGAAAAGTGGGGAAGCGGTCTTTTTGTATCCAGACGGCAATAGCTTCGAGCAGGGCGAAGGCGATCGGGATCCAGGCGAGGTTGAAGTGACAGGTGAAGGCCCATCCGATTGCCAGGCCCGGCCAGATGAGGGCCGAGGATGCGCAGCGGTCGCGGCTGTGCGCCCGGTACCAGAGGTACGCGCCCAGAGTGACCAGGCAGACGCCGTTGGCCTGGGCATAAGCCGCCCGGCTGTAGAGGATGTGAAAAGGAGAGACGGCCAGGAAGAGGGCTGCCAGAAGCCCGACGTCGGGCCCGAACATTTCCCGTCCCAGGCGATACACCAGGAAAATTGTGAGGAGGCCCGCCAGCATTGAAACCAGAAACCCGGCATAATCGTGGGGGCCGAACAGGAGAAGCCCGGAGAACAGGAGAACGGTGTGGCCCGGCTTGATGGAAGTGAGGGGGACAGTGCCCCGCTGCTTGATGTAGGCCTTCAGACCGAGCGACGCGTCGGCGTCTTCGGTGAGCCCTACCCGGGCCAGCGCGTAGCGGCCCGTATTGTAGAGAGTTTTGGCCTCCAGCAGGTACCAGGCTTCGTCGTAGTCGAAGATGCCCCTTTGGGTAATACCGTAGCCTCGCAGCCCGGCGCCCAGAAGGAGGATGGCGCAGAGGGCGAGGATAGAGATCTGTTTTTTATCCATAGCGAATCGTGCCAATCGTGTATCTGAGAGGTGGGAGACAGAAACGAGGGTGGGATGGCGGCGTGCTGCGCATATGGGGCGTTTTTCGGCAGGGATCAACGATCCTTCCTACTCTGTTTATCGACAGATGGGAGCAGATGTTTAGGCGTTTTCGCCGCGTCTTTTGCTGTTGGGAGCAAGTTTTATGCCTGCTACCGAAAGGATAGATGAATCGAGGTAGAGGAGGGCCGTCCCTGATGTGATTGGCCCGAACCGGGGGGTAAAAAGGAGGGTTAATGAAGGAAAAAAACGGATAAATATGGGAGGATAAGGCTCCTATGCCCCAATATATAAAGATCAGGGCGCTCCGGATGGCTTCCGGGCGCCCGTTCTTCTGGATATCGGGAAAAAGGTCGATCAGCCGCTATTTGCCGGGACGTGACAGGAGGGAAGGGGAAATTTTTACCCGAAGCTGGGGATAGATTTCCGACGCTTATTGTTTGCTTCGCACCGCCCGGTACCACGCCACACTTCTGCGCAGCCCAACTTCGACGGAGACCGCCGGCCGGTAGCCCAGTATGCTGCGGGCCTTATTGATGTCGGCCAGGGAGTGTTTGATGTCTCCCGCCCGCGGCGGCCCGTAGATCACTTCTACGTCCACTTCTGTGATCTTCCGGAGGTGGCCCAGAACCTGGTTTATGCTCGTCTGCGCTCCGCATGCAATGTTGAAGACCTCACCCGTTGCGCCTTCTGCGTCTGCGGCCAGCAGATTGGCCTGGACAACATTGTCCACGTAGGTGAAGTCCTTGGTTTGCTCTCCGTCACCATCAACGACGATTTTGCCCCCGTCTAAGAAGGCCGTAATAAAGATCGGCATGGCCCCCGTGTATTTCGATTTGGCGTCCTGTCCCGGCCCGAATACGTTGAAATACCGGAGACAGACCGTTTCCAGGCCGTAAGTCCGGGTGAAGACCTGGCAGTATTTTTCGCCTGCCAGTTTGGCCACTCCGTAGGGAGAGATGGGGCAGGGCGCCATGTCTTCCCGTTTGGGCATTTCGGGGTTTTCGCCGTAGGTCGAGGCGGACGAGGCATAGATCACCCGACGCACACCCGCATTCCGGGCCGCATCGAGCATGTTGAGGGTGCCTTCTATGTTGACCTGGTTGGTAGTGATGGGATCGTTGACCGAACGAGGCACCGAAGGGAGGGCGCCCTGGTGGAAGATCACCTCAATGTCCCGGACAGCTTCGTGGACGATGTGGTAGCTGCGCAGATCGCCCTCGACCAGGTCAATGCGGTCCTGGAACGGGCCGAGGTTCTCCCGCTTGCCGGTAGAGAAGTTGTCCAGCACGCGTACCGCGTGGCCCCCTTCAAGGAGGACTCTGACCAGGTTGGATCCGATAAATCCGGCGCCGCCGGTGACGAGACAGTTCATAGTAAAAGGCTCCTTCTGTAATCTTATGATAAGGGATGCATGCCGTCAAGGGCTTTTATGGGCCAGGCTGCGGGAAGACGGTTCTACAACGGGGGTGGTTTTTTCACCGGGAACGATGGGGGTGGGATGGGTCAGATGGGAAGCGCGCCGGTCCGACCACAGGCGGTTCCACCGGCGGGCCTTGCCGTTTTGATACTCTAAGACCAGCAGGCAGAGCAGGCCGAGTACCGAGGTGGACACCAGTGTGAAGAGGATAAAGAGGACCTCCATGGCCGGGCGTTCCCTTTTTTTCCTATCGGTTGGTTTTGTCGAAACTTAACACAACGGGTCGGAAAAGGGGAAAGCAAGGCCGGTGCCACTTTGGAATGGGTTGAAATTAATTATTTATTAACAGTAGGTTAAAATTGAAAAAAGGGAAAAAGAGACAGGCAGAGGAAGGAATTTATTTCCGAATAAGAACCTTTTTGAACCAGGGTGGGGAGACGATCCAGTGAATCATCCGGGGTGGGAGAACGGGGTGGGGAGAAAAATCAAAAATGGATTGCCGATGTTTTGGGAAATGATGTCCCCAATCGGGATTGAAAATGCACGAAAAATGTGCTATATTTAAATATTGCACCCACTTTACGGAGGATCAAAATGCCTAGGAACGTCACCATTCGTCTCGATGAGGCTATCGTAAAGAAGTGTCGGCATGCGGCCGTCGAAGAAGACAAGTCGCTGTCGCAATGGATTGCCGATGTGCTGGTAAAAGTGGTATCGGCACACGATGTCAAGCACGCATCCAGGGAACGGGCTTTGAGACGCCTGGAAGAAGGGTTTTCGCTGGGAGGAACTCCTCTGACCAGAGAGGAAATCTATGCTGAATAAGCAAATTTTTGTCGATACCAACATTCTCGTCTATGCCCACGACCGCGATGCGGCGGACAAGCACCACACGGCGAAGGAAAGAGTAGCCTATCTATGGAATCGCCCCATGGCTCCAGCCATCAGTGTCCAGGTCTTACAGGAGTTGTATGTAAATCTGGTCAGAAAGGATGTCTCAGCGGACGATGCGCGGCAGACGGTCACTGATTATTGTGAGTGGCAGGTCGTGGATAACGACCGCGCTTTGCTCATGGAAGGAATAGGTCTGCGGGAACGATGGCAGAGCTCTTTCTGGGACGCGCTGATACTGGCGGCGGCAAAGCGGGCGAAGGCGAGTGTGATTTGGAGTGAGGATTTCAGCACCGACCAGACCTATGATGAAATTGTGGTGGTGAATCCACTTCTCACTTGATAGGCGATCGTCGTCGGTAACGCGGGTGCGGCACTCCCTCAGGGCGGCGTAGCTCAGTGCAGTTTGCCCCGCCCCAGGATGTCCCAGACGACTTCGACGCGGTCGTTCCGGATGCCGTAGATCCGGTCGTGCAGGAAGACGGTCATGTCGCTGTAGCCCGAGATCAGTTCGATCTTTTCGCCGATCTGCAAGGAGGTGCCAGGGCCTTCCAGCTTCAGGTAGCCGTGTTCGGCGGAGAGGCCGACAACGGTTATGCCCTCCCTGCCGGCGACCCCGGGCAGGCCGAATTCCATGTTGGTGGTTTTTCGCCCCGCGTCCACGTAGGCCCGGTCGGGAACGGGGTGGCTGACGACGGTGGTCAGGATCGTGAGCGCGTGTTCCAGCCCTTTGACGTACATCCCACCGCTGTACAGAGTGTCCATCATGATGCCGCCACCCGCCTGGACTTCGGTGAGGCCCGAGCAGTCCGGGGTGAAAGCGAGGGTACCGGTGCCCCCGGCGCTGACGATGCCAACCTTCAGGCCGGCGGCTTCGATATGGGCCCGGGTATCTGCGAGGTGACCGATGGCTTCGACGCAGGCGGGTTTCTTTTCGTCGTCCGAGAGCATCATGGCATGCCCTTCGTAGCCCATGATGCCGGCGAAGACGACGCCGGGGGCCGCATCGGCCTGCTGCGCCAGTTCCAGGGCCGGCTTGCCGGGCTGCACACCGCAGCGGTCCATGCCGATGTTGATCTCGACGAGTACCCGGACCTCCACCCCCAGCGTTCGGGCCGCCTCGGAGATGGCCTGGATATGGACGGGATGGTCCACGGCCACCATGACGTTTGCGTGCCGCTGCAGGTGGACCAGGCGGGCCATTTTGAGGTCGCCCACGACTTGGTTGGCAATGAGGATGTCCCGGATGCCCGCCGCCGCCATCACTTCGGCCTCTCCCAGTTTGGCGCAGGTGATCCCGACCGCCCCCGCACTTAGCAATTTGTGCGCAATCGCAGGGGTTTTGCTGCCCTTGGTGTGGGGCCGCCAGGCGATGCCGCATGCCCGGCAACGGGAGACCATTCGGGAGATGTTGGCTTCCAGGCGATCCAGATCGAGCATCAGCGCCGGGGTATCCAACGCCCATTTTTCCATGCCGACGGCGGAATAGGACATACACTCTCCGTTTCAATTGCGGATTTCGGATTTAGAATCTTCCAATCCGCATTCCGCAATCCTAAAGGTATCATCTCTTCCGGGCGATTTCTTCGAGGGTGTCTCCGATTATTTTGACGGTATGGGTGTCCACACGCTCCACGCCGGGTTTCGCAGCCCTGGATTCGGCGCTTGAGGCGGCCTGGTATTCGGTGACGAAGGTGTAGGGCGGCGGGATTTTGAAGGGGGTGATCTGGCCGATGCGGTCCATGGCCTGCCGAGCGCCTTCCCGGATGAGGTCGCGGGCCTTGGCCGGAGAAAGAGTGAGGGCGCCGGTGCGGCTGAGGCCCTCTTTGACGATGATGCCTTCGATATCGGGCACGTAATGCCTGGCTTCTTCCACAGCAGCGCGGTCGCCGCTGATGAAGACGGTGGGAGCGCCGGCCTCCCCGGCCCTGGCAATGTTAAGCCCGATTTCGCCAATGAGGTCGTCGTTGAGCCAGCAGTTTGCGATGTTGCGAGAGCTCCAGCTGTGGCAGAGCACGCCTTTGGGGGTGTTGTCCATCGCGTGGTGACCATAGAGGAACTGGGCGTCGAAGTCGATGCCCAGCTCCCAGGCAGAGGTCAGGGGACGGCCGAAGAGGATCCTGGCTTCGCGGTGGATATGTTCGATGTTGATGCCGCCGCTGCCGTGGCCGTCCAGAACGACGACGTCGGTTGCGCCGCCTTCAAGCGTGCCGTCGATGAGGGCGTTGATTTCCAGCGTGGCCAGGGTTTTGGCCTGTTCGTTGTAGCGGGTGTTGTCATACGTCTGCGTCTGGAAGTCGACAACGCCGGCAGTGCCTTCCAGGTCGCAGAGGATAAAGATTCGCATGCTGTTCTCCCGGAGAAAAGTCACCATCGCACGGGAATAAATTCCCGCGCTACGTTTAGGAAGTCCGCCTTCGGCGGACTAACAGGTTGTTTTTATTGAAGTCCGGCTTGTCCGGACTTTGTAATCGTAGCGAGGAAATTCATTTCCTCGCGATGGTCGGATGACCGGATTATTCTTTCAATCTTCACCATTCCCTCGTGACCCATCAAGGGTCAAAATCGAAGGCAGAAGGAGCATAGAGCCGGCCGGCTCTGATGGTAGAGACGGGATCGAGCTTCTGCTCGCCAGTGCGGGTCTGCTTTTTCGAGTCGGTGAAGGTGAAGGTGCCGGTGTTGTGCTCGAGGATGGCCACGTCGGCCAGGGCGCCCTCCTGGAGGGTGCCGATTTCGCCGAGCATGCCCATAGCTCGGGCGGGCGCGGCGGTGACCTTTTCGATGGCATCTTCGAGTGAGAGGCCAAGGAGGAGGAATTTGGAGACACAGGTGAGGAGGTCGTACACGGGGCCGTGCAGGTTGTAGACGTGGAGGTCGCTGGAGATGGTGCCGGGTGGGGTTTCCTGCGCAAGCGCGGCTTCGGCAACGTCGAAGGCGAAACTTCCGGCGCCGTGTCCCACGTCGAAGAGGATGCCGTCTGCAACGGCTTTTCGGGCCTCGGGGCGCAGGGCGCCGCTGTCGTCTAAGATGCCGGTGTCGCTGTTGTGAAAGCAGTGGGTGAGGATGTCTCCGGAACGCATCTCGGCGAGCATGTCGGCCAGGCTTAACGGGCTGGCGTTGGGGTGGAGCATCAGGGGCAGGCCGGTGGCTTCGCAGACTTCGCGGGCCCGTTTCAGACTTTCTTTTCCGTTGTCTCCTACGAGATTCGTGGTCATCCGGATTTTGACGCCGACGATGTCCTCTTTGTATTTTTCACAGGTCTGAACGGCCCGTTTGACGTCGGCATAACGGAGGTCCGTCAGCTCTCCGATGGTGGGCGATAACATGCCCTGGGAGGAGACGTGCAGGAAGGCTTTCAGCTGCGTGGCGCTTACGTCGATGACATATTTCTTGAATCCGGCAAAAGTATCCGCTCCGGCCGAACCGGCGTCGAAGGCAGTGGTCACCCCCCGGGCCAGGCAGGTGGGGTCCGGCTCGATGCCGTAGTGCGAAACGCCCCACCAGACGTGAACGTGCAGGTCAATCAGTCCCGGCGTGACGAGCTTTCCAGACGCGTCAATGACGGTTTGCGCCTCTTCTTCAAAAATTTCGTCCACTACGGCGGCGATGCGGTCTTTGGAGATGGCAATGTCCCGGACCGCGTGCAGGCCCTGCGCGGGGTCAATAAGCGTGCCGCCCCGGATGAGGAGGTCGTATTTGGCTTGCATGCCGACTTGACTCCTGTAAAAAAAATTCCGAAATCCGGCTCTGTAGAACGACCCTGACGCCCTGCTTCGGGTACGATCGGTGCAGGACCCTGACGCATGTTGCCGTTGAGATGGCGCCTGTGGAATATCGTGCCGCACCGCCCGCAAAAAAGGAGGTGGAAGCAAGCGTTCGGCCTGCCGCCACCCCTGTTTTTCTTTCTCTGTTTTTCTCCGCGCCCTCCGCGTCTCCGCGGTGATCTTTTTTCTTTACCCCAGGTTCGGGTTACTCTCTCCCCATTCGGACAGGGGAGGCAGAATGCCATCGGCAACCGTCTGGTCGCGGAGGGCGACGACGTGGGTGTAAGAATCCCTGAGGGCCTGGAGGTCTTCCTCGGTGCCCTCGGGCATGGTCCAGGAGACGCCTTCTGAAGAGAGGGTTGCCGGCATGGCCATCATGATGTGGTCGAATCCCTCGCCGCTTACGTAGGCTCCGCACGCCCATTCGTAGGGTTGGCCAAGCGCGCCACGGAGCATGAAGACGCTCTGCTGGGCCGGGGACTGGAAGGAGGACCGGCCCCGGAGCTGGATGATTCTTGCGCCGCCCCCACGCACCCGGTCCTGGATGCCCTTCCATTCATCGGGGGTCATGCCGGTGCCGTTGGCGGTTTCGCCGTTCAGGATGTCTTCAAGGGAGACGCCGTCTATTTGCGTGCCGCCTTTGAAGACGGCCATCTGCTCGCCGTGCCCGCCATAAGTTTTGCAGCCGGTGACCCGGTCCTGGCGCACGTTGAAGTGCTGGGCGAGGGCGGTTTGCAGCCGGGTGCTGTCTAAGGCCGCCAGGGTAGTGACCCTGCCCGGAGACAGCCCGGAGTGGACCAGCGCTGTGAGGCCGGTGATGTCGGCGGGGTTGAAGATGACGATCGCAAGTTTGCAGTTTGGGCAGTATTGTTTGATGTCCAGGCCAAGCTGCTGGGCGATCCGGGCGTTGTCCCGCGTCAGGTCTTCCCGCGTCATCCCCTCTTTTCTGGGCGCGCCCCCGGAGGTGATGATGTAGGCCGCGTCCGTGAGGGCCTCGCCGATGTCGGCGGTCCAGGTGACGTCGGCCTGAGGGAAGCCGCAGTGGTAGACCTCCTCGGCAGCCCCCTCCAGCCCCTGTTCAAAGGGGTCGTACATGGCGACGCAGCTTGTCGTTCCGGAGGCGAGGAGGGTCTGAGCCAGGTTGGACCCGATGGCGCCTGCGGCTCCCAGGACCGCTACTTTCTCATCCGTCAGATACATAAAGTGTTCCCCTTCATCGATGTTGATCTTTATTGCGACTCCTGAGCGTCCAGGCTTTCCGCCATGCTAAAAGCTTCTTCGGCCTTTTTGGCGCACTCTTTGGCCTCCGGCGTTCCCGCTTCCACGATCTGGCATTTGCGCGCATACACCCGCGACAGCGCCCGCCAGCCCCGCGCGTTCGTCGGCTTCAGGTCCACCGCCATCTGGAAGGCCTCAATGGCTTTGTCGAATTCTTCCTTCCGGTCATAAATAAGCCCCAGCTGGTACCAGGCGGCGTCATCGTTGGGGTTGGTTTCCACGGTTTTCCGGAACAGGTCCGCCGCCTTGTCGAACTCTTCCAGGTTCTTGTATGCCGCGGCCAGGTTGAAGATCACAGCCTCGTTGTCGGGCTGTTGCTCCACGACTTTCTCCATAAGCTCGGCCGCCCGGGCATTGTCCCCTCCCACCAGGTACATCTGCCCGGCCATGGCCAGGACTTCGAGCTTGTCGGGGTCGATCTTCAGGGCCTTTTCAGCGGCCTCAAGCGCCCCGACCGAATTTCCCAGACGCTGTTCGGACAGGGCCAGTTTTTCCAGGGCGCCCAGGTCGTCCGGCTTCAGTTCATGGGCTTTCTGGAAGCACTGTTTCGCTTCTTCGGGCTTGTTGGTGTTCAAATAAGCGATGCCCAGGTTCGTATGGGTTGCGGCGTCGGTGCTGTCGAGTTGGACCGCTTTGAGATAGGCTTCGATGCCGGCCTCTTGCTGGCCCATGTTCAGGTAGCAGAGGCCGAGCCCTTTATAGGTTTCCGCACGGCCTGGTATGATCATGTCGGCCGTTTGGAATTCTTCTATGGCTTCGCTGAATTTTTGGGCCTTCATCGCGTTTACGCCAGCGTTGAATTTGCGCCCCCACCAGCTTCCCCGCAGCTGCTCTATGTCTTTCTTGAATTTTTTGCCCTTTTTCAGCGCGAGGCACTTTTCGAACTGCTGGACCATTTCTTCGATAAGGCCCCTGTTCGAGTAGAGAAAACCGAGAAAGTACTGGGCTTCCGCATCTTTGGGATTGCCTTCCACGGCGATTTCGAACTGCTCAATAGCCTTGTCGAACAGCCGGAGTTTCATATAGGATTTGCCCGATCGCTTGGCGACGGCGGCGTCTCCTTTGGACACCTTCTTTTTCTTTTGTGTTTCTTTTTCCTGGGCGACGGCGGTATTCGGACACACGCTCACCGTTCCCAGGGCGGTGAGCAACAGGATGACGATGCCGGCAGACCGATTGGATAGAATGCGTCTCATTAACAGGTGCTCATTTCCATAACCCATTTTATGTCACCTTTCGGATGCCAATATAGCCCGCCAGACCATTTCTGTCAAGTCTCAAACGGGATGTCCGCGCCTTTTCCTGTTTCTGAGTCTGGATTTTCAGATACCCTGTTTTTTATACTTTCGGCGGATGCGATGGTTCCGCTTGTGCCGGTTTGGCAGGCGTTCTATCTTCGCTCCGATATCAGGACGCCGCCCCGGGCCCAGTGGTCGCGGGCGATTTCTTCGATGACGACCATGGTGCCGTCCGGCTTGGCGTCGCAGATGGTTTCCACCGCGTCTGTGATGGCTTTGACCAGGTCCCTTTTCTGGTCTGCAGTGCGGCCTTTGAGCATTTTGACGGTGATGAAGGGCATGGGGGCCTCCTTGGTGAAAGTAAAAAGTAAAAAGGGAGGTCTTTTTACTCGGTTTCTATGGTTTTGCCTTTGTCTGTCGCGAGTTTGGGCACGGTATGCTTACGGTGAGATTTCACCTTCGTCGATGGTGATGAGGGTTTTGATGGAGTCCTTCGCTTCGGCCACGGTTTTGAAACCGGCGGCGGCCTGTTCGAGGGGGAAGCGGTGGGTGACGAGTTTTTCTGCGGTGACGGCGCCCAGGGCGATGATGTCTAAGGCTTCGCGGGTGTCGGGAGGGCCGCAGGAGTAGCTGGTGATGAGGGTGATGTCTTTCGTGTAGAGGTCATAGGGGGATATGGGGAGGGTCTGCCCGGGTTCGGTGGGGGTGAACAGGAGGAGAACGCCGCCGGGGCCGGCGCAGGCAAAGCCGGACTGGATGGCGGGTACCGTGCCGGGGCCGACCACGACGAGGTCGGCCATATTATTTTGGGTTGCAGCGGCCACAGATTCGGCCAGGTCTTCCCGGGAGACATCCACGGCGATGTCGGCGCCCAGGTCCAGGGCCGCACGCAGGCGGTAGGGGACCCGGTCGGCGGCGATGACGGTACGGGCGCCGTAGTGGCGGGCGACTAAGGCGAGGATCTGGCCCATAATGCCCATGCCGATGATGAGCACCCGGTCGCCGTGCCGCATCCGGGCACGACGTTTGAGGGCCTGCACAACGCAGGCGGTAGGCTCTATGAGAACGCCGTCCTCAAAGGAGAGGGCATCGGGCAGATGGAGCGAGTCGGTCTGGAGGTTGAGGGCGGGCACCCGGACGTACTCTGCGAGGCCTCCGGGATCAAGGGCGGAGGCTTTCCAGGTGGGGCACATAGAGAAATGCCCCCGCTGGCAGAGACGACAGACCATGCAGGGGGCGTGGTGATGAGTGAAGATCCGGTCTCCGGGGACAAATCCCCGCACGTCGGGACCGACTTCGACCAGGGTGCCTGCCGGTTCGTGCCCCAGCACGATAGGGGCTTTGCGCCGGACGTACCAGGGAAGGGTGTCGCTGGTGCAGATGCCGCAGGCGGCCATTTTGACGAGGGCATCGCCCGGACCGATTCTGGGAACCGGTTCTTCTTCGATGCGGATATCCCCGAAATCGTAGAGGCGGGCTACACGCATCTATTGCCTCATCCTGCCTCGCCCGGGCTGGGTTCGGGCGGTACGACGGCGAATTTGACGTCGTTTCCCTTTTCCATGAGGAGGTCGAACACCTGCTTGAGGTCCGAGAGGGAGTAGGTGCCCGAGATGAGACCGTTGACCTGGATCTTTTTTTCCGCAAGGAGCCGATAGGACTTTTTGACGGCGCTGCGGCTGTAGTGGAAAACCCCTTTGAGGGTGATCTGGTCGTAGTGGAGCCGGGTAGTGTCGAAGGTGGCGCGGGTGCCTTTGGGGAGACCGCCGAAGAGGACGATCGTGCCCCCTTTTCGGACGAGGTCCGGTGTGCTTTCCCACACGGCGAGCTGCCCGGTGCATTCGATGACCAGGTCCGCGCCGATGCCGTCGGTCAATTCTTTGACCCGCTCGATGGTGCTTTCGGTATGGGCGTCCACGACGGCGTCTGCGCCCAGCGCAAGGGCGAGCTTCAATCGGTGGTCTCGATGCCCGGCGACGATGATCCGCCCGGCGCCCAGGACCCGGGCGACCATGATGTGCATCAGTCCGATGGCTCCGGCGCCGATGATGAGGACGGTATCGTCCGGCTGTATATCCACCTGGTCCATGCCGTAGACAACACAGGAGAGGGGTTCCAGCATGGCGGCTTCGCCGTAGGAGAGGTGGTTGGGCTTTTTGAACATGTTGTTTTCAACAATGTGCGCCGGCACCCGGACGTATTCCGCATAGGCCCCCCAGACCATGGTGTCCATCACCAGGCTGCAGAGGTTTTCCTGCCCCTTTTTGCAGTAGACACAGGTTCCGCAGGGGGCGGTGGGGGCGGCCATGATCTGATCGCCGACTTTGAACTTCTTCACGCCCTCGCCCACCTCGTGGATATCCCCGGAAAATTCGTGCCCGAAGGGGCCGGGCATGCGTATCTTGGGATGTCCGCGCCGGAACGCCTTCAGGTCGGTGCCGCAGGTGAGCGCCGTGCGCACCCTGATGACCACTTCGCCGGGACCAGCCTTCGGAATTTCGATGTCCCGCATTTCCAGCCGTCCGGGTTCCAGCAAGAGTGTTGCGAGCATATTTTTTTCACCTTGTATGGGTGAACGATTTCCCCTGTTCCCTGTGCTGCCCGTCCAGTTACATAGAACCATCAGAGAATTTAATGGAATGGAGACATATGTGCAACAGTTTTTTGAGGGTTGGGAACAGGCAGCGAGACCAGGAATCGGTCGGACAAACCGCTTGACGGAGATGTTTTAACGGTACTATATTCACAATATGGCGGACAGTTTTCTTTGACAAAAAAGTGCCGTTCACGCAGATTAGGTATCATAGACCACCACGTCAACGATACCCTTTATCTGGAGAGACGGCACAATGGAACTGGCAGAAAAGATACTCAAGAGTTTCAAGATTTCCAAGCCTCAAAAAAAGTTTCTGATGGCTGTGTTTACAGCGATCCTAACAGCTCACGGCAAGATCAATTTTCGTAACCTATCGCGTTACTCTCCTTTGTCACAGTGGAGTTGCCCCGTTTTGGTGGAGTGTTTAGGGCTTGGGCTTCAAGCCCGTGTTTGATGCTGTTTTTCATATGTCATCGGTGAGTGGTATGCGATTGATGAATGCCTACGATGGGGATTATACCAGCCCTCAATATACTCAAAAATAGCCAATCTGGCCTCCTTGTGGGTACGAAAACAACGGCGGTCGATCAATTCACATTCGAGGGTGGCGAAAAAGCTTTCACACAGTGCGTTGTCATAGCAGTCGCCTACAGAACCCATTGAGGGACGTATACCCGCCTCATCGCAGCGTTTACCGAAGGCAAGTGAAGTATACTGAGATCCCTGGTCGGAGTGGTGGATCACCCCACAAGGATGACGCTGCCAAAGTGCCATATTCAAAGCAGACAAAACCAACTCACTCTGGAGCGTCGAAGCCATCGTCCAGCCCACGACTCGGCGGGAAAAGACATCGATAACCACAGCAAGATACAGGAAGCCCGCCCAGGTTGGTACGTAGGTAATATCGGCCACCCAGAGTTTATTTGGGGCTTCAACAGTGAAGTCTCTCTTGACCAGATCAGGGGCTTTTTGAGCCTTTTTTCCCTTACGGGTGGTTCTGATACCCTTTCGACGGCTCACCCCGAAGATACCAATCTCAACCATCAGACGGGCGACACGCTTTTTGCCTATACGGATGCCTAATGCTGCCAGATCTTCCCAGATTCTGGGGGCTCCGTAGGTAGAATCAGAACGGGCATGAAAAGCCTTAATCTGTTCCTTGAGATCCGCATCGACCTTTGCTCTTGGCGATGGGGGGCGTCCTCGCCACGCATAATACCCACTGAGGGAGACACCCAGGACTCGGCATTGCGTGGTAATTGGCCATTTTGCCTGGTGCGCCTTCACGAACTGGAAGGCTTTCTGGGGATCGTGTTGGTCTCCTGAGCGAACCAGGCTGCTGCTTTTGACAAGATCTCACGCTCGATGCGTAACTGCTTAATCTCGCGACGAAGACGGCGCAACTCCTCTCGCTCATCACTGGTCAGACCGTCTTCTCGAAGGCCCTCGTCTCGGTCGGCCTGTACCACCCAGTTCCGGATCGTCTGGTCTGAGGGCTCGAACTCTTTGGCCAGCTCTCCTGGCGTACGACCGGCTCGAACCAATTCGACCATTTGCTTTTTGAACTCAGGTGGATAAGGTGGACGTGTTGGCGGCATAGTGGATCTCCTTTCTCCCAAGAGATAAGGTACCCACCGAAACGGGTCAAGTCCACAGAAGACGTATTCACGCCAGTTTGCCAAACCCTTTGAATTTGTGGCCTTCAACCGAGCGGTGATCAATGAAAGCCTGGGCAGAGAAAGTGAACGGATCATCGTGTTAGATGCTTCTTTTGTGTCCAAGTCGGGCAAGCAGACCTATGGTCTGGATTATTTCTGGAACGGTTGTCATCGTCGGAGCGAAAAGGGGTTGGAAGTCTCCAGTGTGGCCATCGTGGATGTTTTGAGAAACACAGGCTTTACGCTGTCCGTTCGTCAAACCGATCCTGGAGATGAACGCCAAATGTCTGAGTCTAAGCCTAAACAGGATGTCGTCAAGGTCAATAAAAAGGGCTCCTCGCTATTTGGTGTGGGTAACCTTCCCCCAGGAACGACCAGTTGTGGTAGACAAGACGCCCAAGCTGCAGGTTTTGTGGACCAGCCTTCGAGTATTCTTTGTCAACGGTGTTGCCCGACCCGTTGTCTGTTGCTCAGGATTCTATCTTAAAAACAGTTGTTTAAGTTGTTAGATAATAAATTGTTACGATGGACTAAACGGCAAACTGGATCTCCGGATCATTCAATACCCGCCGTGTGTTTAGGAGAGATCTCATGTGCGGATACCGGAGCAAACGGTTAGGAACCACCTCGCACTCGGCAAGAAGACTGGTTCGGGTTTTTATGATTACCCACGTGAAACAGCGAAGAGCCATAAAAAGAAAAGGACCGTCAAGAAAAAGGGCACCAAAAAAAAGGGGAAAGCCAAGTCGAAAAAGCAAAGCTCCAAACAGGCAGAAGACGTCGAAACCCTAACAGATCAGTATTTACAGCACCTGAGTGATGTCAAACCCAGCTTGTTAGAGAATGAAAAATATACCGTTGTCGATGGCTATTTTAGCAAGAAGAAATTTGTTGATGGCGTCCGTGATTTGGATCTACACCAGATCGGCAAATTGCGCTGCGACGCCAATATGCGCTATCTCTACACCGGACCAAAACGGGAAAAGGGAAGCGGAAGGCACAAGACCTATGACGGCAAAGTCAACTGGCAGGACCTGTCTCGGTTTTCATATATCCAAACACAAGATGGCATCGCCATTTACAGTCTTGTCTTGAATCACGTCTCCTTAAAACGCAATTTGAAAGCCGTCGTCTTGCTGGATCACACGAACAAGGACAAGAAGAAATATGCGATCTTGTTTTCAACCGACAAAGACCTAAGTGCCAAGACGATTGTCAGATATTACAAAGCGCGTTTCCAAATTGAATTTATTTTCAGAGATGCCAAACAGTTCACCGGATTGTGCGACTGTCAAGCCAGAGATCAAAAACGGCTGGCTTTCCATTTTAATGCCTCTTTGACAACCCTCAATTTAGCCAAAACGGAACACTTACAAGCCCAATCAGATACGAGACCCATACCCTTTTCCATGGCCAGTGTAAAAGCCTGTTATTTCAACACGTATTTTCTCCAGAATATTTTTTTAATGTTAGACCTCGACCTAAATTTGATTAAAAAATCTCCCCAATACCAAAAACTGCGGGATTATGGCAAAATTGCTGCTTAAAAGTGGCCGAACTATTGATTCAAAGAGTACCAAAAAGACACATTTTCCACACTCTGTAAAACAGGAGTCTCAGTCATGCATCCACCCTTCACAGGGCATCCTATCGGCGTGATTATGCAGGTAGACACGGTCATCCGCCCGCCGGGAGACGTAGGCAACGCATCGACCTTCCCGTTTCCCGTGCTCTACCGGACGGTGCCGGAAGTCGATCACATGGTGCTGCGGGACCCGGCGGCAGTCCGGACCGACGCCCGGCCGTGGGTGGACGCCGCCTGCGACCTGGAACGAGCCGGGGTGCGGGCGATTGCCGGGGGCTGCGGGTACCTTGCGGCCCTGCAGGACGTGCTGGCGGCAGCCGTGGCCGTGCCGGTGTTCACCTCTGCGCTGATGCTTGCGCCGCTTGTGTCTCAGATGGTGGGGAAGAACGGAAAGGTCGGTATTCTCACGGCCAATGCCGGGCATCTCAAAGAGGCGTATTTCCAGGCGTGCGGGTGGTCTTCACAGGAGGTCCCGGTCACGACGATGGGCCTGGAGGGCACGGCGTTTGGGGAGATTCTCCGGGGGCGCCAGACACTTTCAAAGACAGATAGACGCGATCTTGAAGCGATCGTTGTGGGGCAGGCCAGGTCGCTGGTGGATCGAGATCCGGCCGTTGGCGCTTTTGTGTTTGAGTGCACCAATCTGCCGCCTTATTCGGCGGCGGTGCAGGAGGCTACGGGCCTGCCGGTTTTCGATAGTGTGACTCTGATTACAATGGTACACCGATCAGTCTCGCAGCAGGCCTACGGACCGGGCTGAGATCGTAAAGGGGCTGGATATTGGGAGAGGACATGGTCAGCGGGTGTATCCCACGCTCAGAATGCGATGATGATCTCCGGAAGCGCCACCCGGTTCAGGGCCGGTTTTCCCGACCGGAACCTGATTTCGACCGGGATGGTAAATCCCCGCAGGGGGCCTACGCTCTGCCGGGCCTCCAGGTCCAGGATGAAGACCTGGGTCGCCAGGTCGAAGGCGGACTCTTTCCCCGATGCATAGGCGGTTTTCCCATCCGGAGAAACGCCGAGGTTGAACACCTGCTCTGCTTCTGTGATCTCGATTTCTCCTGCGACGTTAAAGGAGTCCGGATCTACAATGATCACCTTTCCTTTCGACTTGCGTCTGACGAAGCCGAACTGGGTGTCTAACTCATCGAATTCCCGGTTCATGGTCGCATACAGGAACGCGCCGTCTTTCGATATTGCCAGATCTTGCACCAAGCTGGCCGGATCGGCGGGGTCGCCTACTTGCAGGGTATCCACGACGGCCTTTGCCGCCGGGTCGATGGCCAGGATCTGCGCGACCAGTGAGGTGTCCGCGCTTCCGGGCGTGGGAATCCTTTCAAAACTGGTTAGATAGAGCCGGCTTCCATTTGGAGATATGGCAAGGCGGCGCGTACCGACCCGTTCCACCCTGATGCTATCTTTAAAGGTGTGCGTCATCCCGTCGATGATTGCTATGCCTGTCCCGTGCGCTACATAGACTTCGCTGCCGTCCGGGGCAATGGCAATGCCCACAGGAACGGGGCCGACCGGGATCTGGGCCACCGACTGCTTCTGGCTCAGGTCGATTACCTCCACCAGGCCGGCCGTGCTTTCGGTGATGAAGGCAAACCGGTGGTCGGGCGAGAGGGCAACTTTGAATCCTCCACGGGTTTGCAGCGTCCCATCGGATACTTCCTGGAGAGGGATCACAAAGTCCCGGTCCCCGGATTCTGTAAGGACATAGAAGGTGTCTACGCCCGCCACATAGAGCCGCCGATTGGTCGAGGAATAGGCCATTCCACGGGGTGAGGGGACCAGAAAGGTTTGATCAACCAGGTTGGTTTCCGCGTCGATGACGACGATTTTTCCACGGGTTTCCAGAATGTCCAGATCGCTGATGTAGATGAGCGTGCGGGCCGGCTCTGAAACCGATTTCCCGAAGTTTCCGGCAAAGATGACGAAGTCCGGAAAATCGACGGCGCCGTTTCCGTTCAGGTCGAGGCGCGCGTCGAAGTCCGGGTCGCTGCTGCTTCTCCCGAAACCCTGGGCGAAGATGACGAAGTCTAGAAAGTCGACGGTGCCGCTCCCGTCGAAGTCCGAGGTGGCAACATCGTCCTGGGACCGGACGTTGGCGGCGCCGAACAGCAGGAGGGCGCAAAGCCCGTATAACACGATTGCACGATTTTTCATATGCCTTCCTCCAGATGCTCCCGGCTGCTTTTGGATCGATCTTCCCTGGCATACCTCAAATGATACCGTGATAGGCCCTTCCTGTCAATCCGATTCTTTTTTCAGGAACCCCCACGTTCGGTCGGTCAATGCTGTTAGTTTTTCCTCGTCGATCTCCATGCCCAGTCCGGGGCCTTCGGGTACACAGATGGACACAGATAAAATGCAGGGGGTGGACTACGAAATTCCACGGGTTTGTTTCGCCGACCAGATGGTGTTGTGCAGGAGCAGGGTGATGGTCATGGGACCGACGCCGCCCGGGACGGGGGTGATGGCGCCGGCTTTTTGGGAGACGGCATCGAAGTCGACGTCGCCGACCAGGCGGTAGCCGCGCTTTTTGGAGGGGTCGGGGATGCTGTTGATGCCCACGTCGACGACCACGGCGCCCTCAGAGACCATGTCGGCGGTAATGATTTTGGGCCTGCCTGCGGCGACGACGAGGATGTCGGCCCGGCGGGTGAAGGATGCGATGTTTGGGGTGCCGGTGTGGCAGATAGTGACCGTGGCGTTGGCATCGGGTTTTTTCTGGAGGAGGATGCCCGCTAAGGGCTTGCTGACCAGGGTGCTCCTGCCGACGATGACGACGTGTTTGCCGCTGATTTCAATGCCGCTCCGCAGGAGGAGCTGCTGTACGCCGTGGGGCGTGCAGGGGAGGAAGCCGCTTTCTCCTCTCAGAAGTTTTCCCAGGTTGACCGGGTGGAGGCCGTCGATGTCTTTGGACGGGTCGATGGTGGTGAGCGCCCGCCCTTCGTTGATCTGGTCCGGAAGGGGGAGCTGGACGAGGATGCCGTGGATGGCGGGATCACCGTTCAACTCACGGATGACGCTGAGGAGGTCGGCCTCGGGCAGGTCGGCGTCGAATTTGCGTTTTACCGAGTAGATGCCCAGTTTTTCGCAGGCCGCCTGTTTGGATCTGACATAGGTCGCCGAGGCGGGGTCATCGCCCACCAGCACCACGGCCAGGCCCGGGGTGAGGTTGTGCTCCGCTTTGAGGCGTTCAACGTCCTCTTTCATCTCATGGCGCATATCCTTGGATACGTCTTCACCGCTCAAAATTTTCGTCATCGGGTCGCCCTCCTGCGCTTGTCCGGTATGTGGGGGCCTATTCCGGATACCACTCGGGATGGTAGCGTTTTGCGATGCGTCTGGTTGCGGCTTTGGGGTCGATGTCCGCAACGAAGAGGTCCTCTTTGCCATAGGGAATGTGGGCGATCTTGTAGCCCTGCGGGTCGATGAGGCTGGTGGCGGAGTTCTGGTAGCGCATGGCCTGGTTTACGCTGGCAAAAAAGACGGTGTTCTCGAAGGCGCGGCACTGCATCGCTTTTTCGTAGAAAGACTCGCCCCATTTTTTCAGTTTCCGGCCTTTTGTATCGCTGCCGGTAACCTGGGGCTGGAAGATGATTTTCGCCCCCCGCACCACGGACCAGCGCACGGTTTCGGGGTAGCGCCAGCCTTCGTGGCAGATGGTGATGCCGAATTTTGTGCCGTTGATTTGAAAGACTTTACGCTGGCCATCCGGGACGTAGTTGTCCGATTCTCCGCCGGGGGTGATCTGGTTTTTGGTCTGGTGACCCAGCACCCGGCCGCCGGCAGAGATAACGAAGGCCCGGTTTTGCAGGCCGGCTTCGGCGAGCCACTCCATTCCGACAATGGCGGCCACCCGGTTTTCCCGGCAGCTTTTGCGCAGTTCCGCAAGGGCCGCTTCCATCAGGGACTGGTCCGGCGGCGGGAGCTTGAAGCTTGCTCCCCGCAGGCCGGGGAGATAGGTTTCGGGGGTGCAGACGATATCGACCTTGTTCTTTTTGCATTCGCGCAGGATGGTTTTGATTTTTTCCACCCCCTCGGGGATGGAGGGCCGCTGTTTTAAGGCGGCCAGGCCGATGCGAACCATAGGTTATTCCTTTGTTTGATGGGTTTCGTCGCAGGCTTCAAAGCCCGGACAGGTCAGGACGGGCAGATGGGGATACCGGGGGAACCGGCTGTCGGTTTCCGAGCGGCGGCAGAGGTAGAAGGCCGAACCGCGATCCGAGCGGATACGGCGGACGTACAAACAGCGGGCGCACAGCCCGGCTTCCGGGATCGCGTTTTGTTCGGAAGGCATTGGCCCGGGTTCAACCTTCCTCCGGCGCCGAGACGATCTCGGTGATGAGGGAGCCTTCGATCCATTCCATTCCATGGCTGGCCTAAGGGGACCTCGGTGGAACCTCATGGGAAGGAAAAGGGGGTGGGTGAATGTCAGTCGCAGGTGCGCACTGTGAGCATAAATGATGTACAGAATCAGGTATCTGTCAACACATGAAAGGAGCGCCCCGGGAGATCATCAGTCGGGAATGCGGATGGGTTGGATCAGGCTGTTGTTAAGAGCAAGGGGGTGGAGACGGTCGTGAGGGCTTTTTGTATCTCTCTTAGAGGGCCGATTTCAACGGTTCCCTCGCGGAGCCGATAAAGACGCACGGGGGCCTCTGCCGGGGTATCGGTAAGGAGGGGCAGGTCCTGTGGAGGAGTTGCGTGTTCAATTTCGGAGAGGAGAAGGCAGAAGACGGTGTCCGGTGCGGTGAGGGTCCGGATTTTGAGGGGGCCGGTTTCCGCATCGGAAGGCACGAAGCGGGCGTCCGGTCTGGAGGGACCGTAGAGGACTGTGTTGAGACAGCGGAGGATGTGGAAGGGG
Source organism: Candidatus Latescibacterota bacterium (assembly GCA_965249305.1). Taxonomy (GTDB): domain Bacteria; phylum Latescibacterota; class UBA2968; order UBA2968. The sequence goes on from OZ252228.1 coordinate 4,847,138, forward strand.
GGGCGGGGGTTACAGAGGGGGTCGAGGAGGCCGTGGGTGACGTCCAGGGTACGGTCGAGGTCGATGAGCGGCTCGACGTAAAGCTTTGACCCGGGCAGGAGGGCTGCGGCAAAGCAGGCTTCGGCAGCGCGGTTTTCGTTCAGGCGGTCGTCCAGATCGGTGAGTTCGAGGGAGAGGTCCAGGGCTTTGATGTGGGTGAGACGGGAGAGGTTCCGGACCTGTTTGGCGAAGTCCCACGGAGAGATTCCGGCGTCGATACGGCAGAGAACGCGGTCGATTTTGAACCGCGTTTTTTTCAACAGGCGGTCCAGGCTTGCAAGTTCCTCCAGGCGGTATCCGATGCGGGTGCGGGGGTGTTGTTTGCCTTTTTGTTTTTCGCCTGGAACGATGGGAGCGAGGGCAAGCGGCGATGGGGTCTGGCACTGTTTCAGGATCTGAATCTGGTCCGCAGAGGGCAGCAGCGCGCCGGGGAGTTGAATTTCCCAGGTGTCCGCCCGATCCCGGTGCCGGAGCAGGATGTTGGGGAACTGCGTCAGGTGAGGATGCAGGTAGGTGGCCGCGATGTGCACGCCTTCGTCTCGCAGTATGGCCAGGCGTTGGGCCTGGAGAGAATCGGCGAGATCGGTGTGCGGCACGCGGACCGAGGTGATGCCCAGTTCCAGGCAGGCGAGCAGGGGGTAGTCGTTGCGCACCCGCTGGCGGACGACCGAGGGGTAGGCGAGGGGGACTTCCGCAGCCGGGGACAGAGGGTGACACAGGGTGAGGCCGAGGGGGGAGTGGGGCAGCCCGGCGGGGGTGCGGGTAATCAGGCGTTTGGGGGCGTTGTCGGGGAGGTCGAGGGCGCCGCCGGTGCGGAGGGTGTGGACGTCGGTCCGGTCGGGGAGGACGCGAAAGAGGGTGAAGCCGAGTTTGGCCGCGTCGTCCCGGCCCTGTTCGGGCGGGGGAGGGCCGGTGAAGAGGTGGCTGAAGCCGGGGCGGGTGAAAGAGGGCGAGGGGAAGATGCGATACCGGGTGTGATCGATCCGGTCGAAGAAGGCGAAGTGGACGTGGGCGGCGGCCATGTGTTCGATCCAGTACCGGCGTACGAGGGCGAGGAGCCAGCGCCGGTCGGGCCGGTCGATGTTGTCGTAGTGGCCCAATCCGGGTTCGTTTTCGTCCCAGAGGTAGGGGGGGAGGTGGAGGAAGAGGAAGGTGCGTTTTCCCGGGTGGGCGGCCAGGTCCTGCTCCAGCCACGCCCGCTGGAATTGGGTTTCAGGCAGGCCGCTGTTGAGGATCTGCGAGTTGAGAACGATGAAATGGCAGTCCGCGTGGTCGAAGCCGTACCAGGAGGGGCCGCAGGCGGCGTGGTAACGGGCGAGGGATTGGGCATCGACGGGGTGGGTGGGCATGGTGGGGTCGGGTTTGTCGCCGATGTCGTGGTTGCCGGGAACGTGGTGGGGATCCACGCCGCAGCGTTTCAACTGCCGGAGGGCGCCATCAAGCGCCTCCTCGAACCGGTCCGTTTCGGGATATTCCTGGACCAGATCGCCGAGGTGGACGACGAAGGCAGGGTTCAGGGAGGCGACCAGGTTCAGGGCGACTTCGGCCCGAGCGGTCTGTTTGCGCCTCGATTCGAATTCGAGGGGGCGATCGCCGGGGTCGAGCATGTAATGGGTATCGGCGATGACGACGAATTCGAGCTGGGCGGGAGGGAGGAGGGAAGGATCGAACATGGGAAAGGAAAGGCTCACCGCGGTTTTAATTTAAGCTTCGGCGGCTGTCTCTTTTTCTTTGATTTTGTGGCGGGCTTCGCGGCCTTTGTCGGGGGTGGGGTCTTTGACCAGGTCGTAGACCTGGCGGCCTTCGTGATCTTCGGGGAGGTACTCCGTGATGGGGAGGCCTTCGGGGGTGACGAAGAGGAGGCAGTGGCAGTATTTGTACTGTTTCATTTCATCGCAGGCGCAGACCCATTCGCGGCTCCGTTCGAGTTCCGCCTTTTTGTCGGGATAGAAATTGCAGGGGCAGAGCGGACGGCCGAGTTCGTCCACATGTGCGGCCAGGCCGTTGACGACGGCCTCGGTGACGCCCTGGTCCGGATGGCCCGTGGTGCCGGTCTTTTCCATGTATTTTTTGACGAAGATCCACATACGTTTGAGGCTTTTCTCAGAGGGTTGATCCATAGATGTGCATCCTTTTTCACAGCAGGCTGTTGAGGTAGTCGATCGATTTTTTGAGTTCGGCGCCTGGGTCGTTGCCGGAGGGGATGCGGCATTCGAACCCGCAGAAATTCTGGTAGCCGATTTCACTCAGGGCTTTCAGACCCGGCCGGAAGTCGGTGTGGCCGTAGCCGGGCAGCACCCGGTTGCTGTCTGCGAGGTGGACGTTTGTGAGTTTGCCGCCGCCGGTCCGGATGGCATCGGCCATGTCGCTTTCTTCGATGCTCATGTGGAAGAAGTCGGCCATCACGGTGATTCCGGGGCTTCCGACGGCCTCACAGATGGCCACGCCGTCCGCCACGGTGCAGGGCCACCACTGCTCGTAGCGGTTGAGGGGTTCGATGATGACGCTGCAGTTGCAGCTTTCGGCATGAGGCGCGAGTTCCTCTTTCAGGATTGCGGTGAGAAGATCCCGCTCCAGCTCTGCGGTGCCGGCCAGGGGCGAGAGGTCGGGGATGCGTTCGCCGCCTCCCATTTTGATTCCGATGAGCGGGGGAAAGATGACGCCGCCGCCACCCAGATCTCCACAGAGTGTGAGGGCGTCTTTGAGCGATTCTACCGCTACCTGCCGCTCTTCCCGGCGGGCGTCTAAGAGGCCCATTCCTCCCCGGGAGGAGAAGATGTTGGGAACAACGCCGGTCTCCCGGGAGGCGTTGCGGATCTCGTCGGCATATTCGCGGGAGCTGCTGGCGGTGATTTCAATGCCGGCAATCCCGACTTCCGCGAGGGCGCGAAATTTTTCAAGGAGGGTTTTTCCGGGCGCCATAGGCTCGCGGATTGAATAGTGGATTTCCATCGGGTTTCCATTCTATTTTAGATAGACTTCCGCGACTGCGTCCAGACACTGTTCAATGGTACCTTCGTGCAGGCCGGGGTACGGGCCGTATTTCTTTTTGTCGGGTTTAAAAATCAGGAACTTCCATTTGTTGGGCCCCAGGTAATCCAGACGCGCCAGCCGGCCGATGCCACGCACTTTGCCCATTTTAAACATTCTGCTAACGAGGCCTTCGCCGGAATCTTTGACCACTTCGAGGAAGAGGTGGTTGCCTTTGAAGTGCCCCCGTATTTCCGTTACCCCCCGTCTCCCCTCATAGTGCTTTCCAGCATGTATTTTCAGGCGCTTCATGACCCCTTCCTGGACGTTGGGAGGAGGAATATTCATAGGTCATACCCCCGAGGTTGGTTTGGCGGTGTACCGGTTCTGCCATTTCGGCTCTTGCCTCGCCCCGACAGCCGGTGAAAGAAAAATAAGTTAGAAGGAAGATAAACACAAATGAAAATTGCACAGGGGATGGTTCCTTCCGGCGAAGAAGACAGATCCCGGTGTCCCTATACGCTTTTGCCAAAGGACGCGGCAAAGATGACGAAGTCGGAAAATCCGATCTGTCCGTTGCTGTCGAGGTCGAATTTGGCGTCGTAATTTGGCGTGCTCTCCTGAGCGCCGAAGGCTCTGGCGAATTCGACGAAATCGGAAAAGTTGACGATGCCGTCTCCGTTGAAGTCCGGAGACGGGGGCGAAGGCGTTTCGGAAGATGTCGCCGTTCCAAGCAGGGCGATCTCTGTTGTGGGGATATTGCCGGTTATGGAAAGCGTTCCGGAAAAATCACCTGCCGCTTCCGGCGCAAAACTTACCCGTATTTCCACGCTGTCACCCGGCGCGATTCGGAAGACCGGGATGACGGTTGGCAGGTTGGCTGCGAAGGGTCCGCTTGCGCCGGAGACGGTTTCGACGTTGAGCGTATCCGCGCCGGTGTTCAGGATGGTCAAAAGCTGTTCTGCGGTTGCGCCCACCTCGACCGAACCGAAGTCGAGGGCACTGATGCGCAAACTGAGTTCCGGCGCCAGGGCCACTATTCCGGCGCCGGTAAGCACAATACGGGCCGTGGCGAGGTCCGGGTCGTTGCTGGATATGCGCAGGGTGTCCACGATCTGCCCGACGGCGGTGGGCGAAAAGGTGACGGTGACGACGGCGCTGTCGCCTGGGGAGAGGGTGAAGGATTCCGGAGCGGCCGAGAAGGCGCTGCTGTTTGAGGTGATGCCGGTGACCGAGAGGGTCTCGGTTTCCTGGTTGAGCAGGGTGAAGGGAAGGTCCTGCCGTGCGCCCACGGCCAGATCATCCCAGTTGAGGGCGGTCTGGAGGAGCTGGATGTCGGGCTGGGCAGAGAGGACCTGCATGGGTGAAAACGAGTCTAAGGAAAGGAGGGTTCCCGTGCCGGCGAACAGGATCAGGTCGTAGTCACCTGTTTGCGATGCGTCGAATGTGATCGTCTGACTGAACCGTCCGTTTGTCACGTCGGTAAAGAACCGTATGTTTTCTCCGGATCCGGAGCGGGGATCGAATCGAAACAGAATCTGTGTGGCCGAAAGATCGGAGATGGTCCCCGAAATTCGTATCTCCTGTCCGGCAAAGAAAGCGGCAGTTAGGGGCGCGTCAAGGAGGACGGTGTCGAAGATGTCGACCGGAAGGAGCACCTGTTCGGAGCCGGTGGCAGTGACGGTGATCGACGAAAAACTCCCGCGGTGGGGAAGGCCCCCTTCGCTTGGACCTCCGAAGACGTTGAGGGTGTAGCTGCCCGCCTGGTCGGGCGTGAAGATGAATCCCTTCCGGAAGGCGCCGCCCGATACGCTGGTTTGCACCCGGATGTCGTTGCCCCCGCCTTCGGGTGTGAAGACCAGCGCCAGCACTTCGATGGAGGAGTCGGTTACCCTGCCCGTGATGGAGGCGCCGCTGCCTGCTTTGTACTGAGCCGGCAGGGTGGCGTCGAGGGTGATGCCGGAGAAGAAGTCGACAGGAATATTTACCGTGCCGCTGCCCTGGGTGATGGTGACCGGCGAGAAACTGCCTACAGAGGGGAGTGACTCTCCCTTCTGTCCCATGAAGAAGGTCAGCTTGTAGTCGCCTGCCTGCGATGGATCGAAGAGGATGCTGCCGCCGAACTGTCCACCGGTCACATCGAAAGCGAACTTTATCTCGTCGCCCACTCCGTCCAGCGCTTCGAAGCTGAGCAGGAGCTGCGAGACCGAGGGGTCGGGTATGACGCCCGAGATGCTTATGCCCTCACCCGCGTCGAAGGTACCCGATAGGGGTGCATCGAGGGTGATCTGAGGAAAATAGTCGGCCGGCAGCGTCATCGGGGGCCGAAAGTCCGAGGGTAGAGAGATGAGCAGCGCCCGGAAGTCTCCGGCGGTTTCGGTCTGGATGGTCACCGATCCACCGGCTGTACTCCCCGTCAGCCGCAAGTAGGCCGGTGCGGCGGGCCGGACGCTGCCCGAGAGAGGGGCGCCATTTTCGGAGAGGGCTGTTTCGCGGGGCGGCGGCAATATCCGGTGGGATGTGGTCTGCTCGGTGAAGAAGGGAAAGGTGTAGTTGAACGCGGCCTGCGCGTTCAGGCCGGCGCCGCTTAAGAAGAGCCGGGAGGCAAAGGTCTGGTAGAGGTCCTGAAAGGTCTGTCCTGTGACCGCCTCCACGTTCTCGATGCCCGCGCGTTCTGTTTTGACCAGCCGGCCGGGAATGTCGTCTCCGAAATCTTCAATCAGTCCGCGTGCAAAAAGATAAGCCGCCCCCCGGATGCCGGTGTTGAGCTGCGCATCTCCGGTGAGCGCATAATTGCCGGGGGCATTCATAAACTGTTCGACCAACCCTGGGTTTCCGCCGGCCACGTGGCCGTCTACCAGGTCTTCGGTGACGTGGGAGAGGGCCTCGTTCAGCCAGCTCTCCTCGCTCTGGCCGCTTTTTACCAGGACGTGCTGGTTGTAGCTGATCAGGTGTTGGAACTCGTGGGCGAGCAGGGATTTGTAGGAATTCAGAGACTGTGTCGGACTGATGAACATCATGTCCGCCAGGTTGTCATTCCCCCCCTGTTGGGTTGAAAAGAGCGATGCGGAGGAGTAGAATCCCGCAATCCCTCCCACCTGATCTACCAGGTGGGTGAAGAGGAAGATGACCTTCCCGTCTGCATCCACGTCCGAAGGATCTCCGAAGACCGGGGTGACCACCGGATAGGTGGTGTTGCTGAACTCGTCGAGCATCGCCAGGATATTCGCGGCGGTGATGTTTTCATCAGAAGCAGGCAGGGCGTTGTCCACGTAGCCGAGAGCCCGGGTGTTGGAGGCCACCAGCGTGGCCTGCACGGTCCGGTCTGAGGAGACGCCTCCAAAGGCGCCGAAGGTGAAGGTCCGGGAGGTCTGGGCCGGCTGGACGGCCTTATGAAGGGGGGGATGCCACCCGCCCTCACGTCTCAACCGGTCCGCCAGGTTCCGCTCCTGTTCGCGCAGCAGAGCCTCCAGGCGGTCCCGGTCGGTCACCTCCGCCGGCACGGGACGGCGGAGCACAAGCGGCCTGGCGGATACGGCAGCGCCGGAGACGGTGTAGCTGAACGTAACAGTCGTATCCTCTGCGCTGGTGACGGTGGAGTAGAGGATGAGTTCGTAGTCCCGGTCTGAGAAGTCCAGGGTGAGGGTGGCACCGCCTCCGGTAAGGACCACCGGGGTGACGTCGCCGATATTCTGGGCGATTGCCGGTCCCGTGAAACAGAGGATGGCCACTGCAATTTGGACAGGCCATTTCATTGGATGGCTCCTTGTTGATGGCTGTATAACTCGTGATTATTTGGACAGTTAATCGTTTTTTTAAAAAAAGGCCACCAGCACTCGGCTCTGCCAAGCGTCGCTGATGGCCATACGGGTATACTGAAGAGTCTGTCGGGGGGCAAACTCTCAGATACCCCGTGCAATATAGGGTTTCTAAGGGTAAAAGTCAAGCCCGATATCCGGCTACTTGCCGGGGCGCTGGAAGCGTTCTCCGGTGAGGCGGGCGAACCGGATTTTGTCCAGGCGGAAGACCCGGTCGCCCTTCCGGGAGCGGCAGAAGGCGTAGAGCATGGCGTGGTCTTCGGAGACCGGTTCCACAAGGCGACGGCTTTCTCCGGCCCGTTTGGCGTTGTAGTCGATTTCTACGCAGAGCCCGTGGTCGATGGCATAGCCGGCCAGGGCGCGGATGTCGGATGGGCAGGTGGCCGGGTTTTCGCCCGGGTAGTGGAGCAGGTCGTGTACGCCCACATCGGCCGGCGGCTTCCGAAAGAGCGCTTCGAAGGCGTCCCGGTAGCGGGATAGGGCCTGCTCCCGGTGCTGGTCGGATACCCGGCGAAGTCCGCGCCGGAGGCGCGTGAGAAGATCCTCAAGCGCTTCCAGGGGATCGGGGGTGCGTTCCTGGAGGGTTCGGAGGGCGGTTTCCAGGAAGCCGACCAGTTCGGAGAGTTCCGAGGTGCGCAGTACGACCTGGTGGTGGCCGTCCTTTTCTCCTTCAAAAACCTGCGCCAGGCGGGGCATGTAGCCCTGCTTGTGGAGGATCTGAAGGAGGGCTTCGGGGGTGGTATTCTGCTTGAGGGCCGCTGCGATTGGGGAGAGCCTGGCATCCAGGCAGGCGGCAATCTGCTTCTGGGCATAGAGTTCGTCCAGCAGGGCGCCGTGCGCAACGGTCAGATAGCCGGCGGCCGGTCCGATTTCGATTTCGCCGTGTTTGCTTTCACATTCCCGAATCAGGTCCTCCACCATATCGGGCAGTCCGGTGGCACTGTAGGTTTTCAGAAAGGTTCGGATGTCGTCTGCAGAACGGCCCCGGTTCATCGCCTCTTGAAACGCCTCGCGGGTGACCTGGAAGTGGCTCATCACGTCGATCGATTTCAGTTGGGCAAGGCCGAAGAGGGCGATGTAGCGTTCGTAGGGCAGGTCGGGCGGCGAGAGGATCTCGAGGTTGGGCTGCAGGATAAACCGGGCGTCGGGATTCGTTTGGGGCGTGCTGTCGGGGAGGGCGTCTGTGTCTTCTGCCTCCAGCAGGGCGCGGCCCAGAGGGGTGATCTGGAAAGCGGCCCTTTCCTCTTTGTGCAGGGGCAGGGCAAAGGCCTCCGGGTTGCCCAGCAGGATCAGGCCGATCCAGGTGAGCGCGCCCCGGAGCATCCGGCGGAGCAGCTCGTCGGCCGTTGTGCCTCCCGCGGCCAGCGTGCGCCCGGTTGTGGGGTGTTCCGCAAGGTGCCGGAACGGTTCTGAGGATCGGACGAGGAGGTGGTAAAACCGGGCGTAGGAGATCCACTGGCCCTTCGGACAGCGCCGGAGCCCCTCCAGGATTTCCCGGCGGAGGGATTTGAGCGATTCTTTTCGATCCCGGCGCGCCCCGGGGGCGGGGCGTTCTGCGGTCCACTCGTTCCACCGTCCGGATTCCTGCCAGAAGGCGAGCAGGGCCTTGCGAACCTCTGCGGCCCCTTCGAGCCGTTCTCCGACCCCCTGTGAGAGGCGCCAGAACCGGCCTTCGGGGTGGACCATTCCCGAAGCTTCGGCAAAGACCATCAGGAATTCCGGGTATCCGGGATCTGTGTCGCCCCGGTAGAACCGCCTGGCCTCGCGCAGCTCTCCCCTGGCGATGCCCCCGCGCTTGAGCAGCCGGGGGCGCCTCTGCTCGATAAATCCCAGAAGGGTGGCCAGGTCCTGCAGGAGGCAGGGGGTGTTGTCCTGAACGACGGCGGGCGTTTCCGGTACTTCTTTCAGGGCTTCCTCGGGCCGGCTCCGCAGCTGCCCGCCCTGCGCATCGGCAATGGCCTGCATGGCCAGACGCAGGTCCGTAGCCAGCCGGATCGGGCCATGTTTCTGGGTCCGATTCCCTGTTGAGGTGAAGAGCGGGGTCTTCCAGAGCATCTCGTCCAGCTCCCGGGCCGCAGCGTCTCCCATCTGCTCTCCGATGTTGTTCCGGGTGATCTCGCCTGTCTTCAAAATGAGGTCGAGGACGGCCCTTTTACCGTCCGTCAGGCCGTTCATGAAGGCCTTCAGATGGTCTGGGTCGAGCAGGTGGGCGCGGATGGCCTGGACGACGAAGGGTCGGCGGCCATCTTGGGGCAAAACGCCCAGGTCGCGGGCAAAGGCCCGCAGCAGCCCGATGGAGGTCGTTTTCATGATGCTGCGGAGGCGGCCCCGGTCGGCTTCGGGCACAGGGATCGACTTGAGCAGGGGGTCGGGAATGCCCACCAGCGGGTGATCGGGACCCAGGGTCTCGGGATCCTCAAAGACGAGGGCTGTTTCCGAGAGGGCGCAGAGCAGTTCTTGAAAGGGACGAACAAATCCGCCGCACAGCTCCCCGACGGCATCGGCGCCGAGGAGTTCCCCTCCTTCGGCGGCAAGGGCTGTGGCGAATTCCCGCTGCGAAGGGGTGAGCGCGTCCAGGCGAGCGGCGACTGCTGCGGGGTTGGAAAGGGGGCGGCAGAGCAGGTCGATCAGCGCGGTTTTGTTGCCGGACGGATCTGAAGAGAGGTTTGCCCCCTCGGCAATCCGGCGGAGTTTCTGGATGGTTTGCAGGCTTAATATGGCTCGTAATTTCATAAAAACGTCACGGAATTACACGGACAGACACGGGAGCTAACAGGGGGAATCATCAGGCTGAGAATATTTCTGCGGAGAAGGCCCAGATCTCGGTGTCGGGGTGCTGCCAGGCGGTGGGCGGGAGCTGGGCTTTGAGACAGGTGTGGGTGAGGAACTCGGTGCGGTCCCACCCGTGCTCCAGGGCTACCTGCGGCAGCAGGATGCCCTGGTCATTGCCCCGCCGGATCCAGAGGCCGTCGCGTCCGATTTCGATTTCCGACGGGGCGGTGACCCGCTGCATTGGACTCAGGACCGAGATTTCGATTTTCAGATCGGCCAATTCCGCCTCCGAGAGAGGCGGGAAGCGGGGATCCCGGGAGGCGGCAGCAATTGCCATCTTCTGTATGGTGATTCCCAGCCGTTCGTTCCCCCGGATGTCGCCGATGCAGCCCCGGAGCTTGCGCCGGGTGCGGAGGGTGACAAAAGCGCCCCGCATGCAGCTGAGCCCAGGCGCCTGGAGCGCCGGTTCTTCGGGGGTGTTGCCAAGCACCGTTTGCCCCACCGCTTCCCGTGCGATTTGACCCAGCGCGATCCGGTCTGCCCCGGTCAGTTCCTGCTGTTGGGGTTCTTCGGCGGGCAGATCGTAGAAGAGGGCCGCGCCGTATCCGACCACATAGTCCCCCTGCTTTCCGACCACATCGTTGGAGTTGGTATGGCTGACGACTTTTGCCCGGCCCGCGCCCATCTGTTCGGCGGCCAGCATGAGCGCCAGAATGGGGCCTCCGCCGCAGGCCTGCACACGCCCGATGTCCAGGTCGGTTGAGAACCGTTGCGGGTCGAATGCTTCGATTTTACTCAGGGTGCAGGCATCGCTGATGACGCATTCGTCGTAGTCGTATCCATGGTACAGGTCCGAACTGGCTACGATGAGCACATTTCTGCCTTCTGTGGACCGGACGAGCGCATCGGCCAGGCGCCGGCAGGTTTCCAGGGATCGGTTGTCCATAATAATGGGCACGATGCGCAGGTTGGGCAGGGCGACCTGGAGGAAGGGAATCTGGACCTCCACGGCGTGTTCTCCCCGCAACGCGCCGGTGAGGCCCCCGGCAGACATGACCCGGTGTCCGGCCGGAGAGAGGCGCAGGCGGGGTTCCGCCCGGCTCAGGGCGTCGGCGACCTCGCGGTCTACCGGGACCACGCCCAGGGGGGTCTCATAGCCCTCACCGGGAAAGATGGAGACCTCATCGCAGGCTTCCCGGTGGCTGGGGGCCATAACGACCACCAGATCGTAGGGCTTTCCCCTCACCTGGCGGTACGCGGCCGCCGCGGTCTGGCCGGAATAGGGATACCCGGCGTGGGGCGCGACGAGTCCCCGCACCTCTTCCTCTGCCTCCACATCGGGCGCCCGGCTGAGCATGTCTTCCACCTGCAGCCTCAATTCCGACGGCCGGTCCGGATAAAATTGACCGGCTACTGCCGGCGGACGGATGTTGGAATTCTGCGTGGGCATGAGGATTGTGTCCTTAATTTGAAACTACCAAAGCGCAAAACACGGACGGCTTTTACTGGATGATAAATTCCGTAAAATAGACCTGGATGAGCACCTCGCCCTGGGTTATGGGGAGCAGGTTGCTGAGTTCAAGCTTGATTTCGTCTTTGATAAATTCTCTGTCTTCGGGGTCATCCATTTCCGAGACGGCCTTGGCGGTCAGGATGCGGATGACTACGTCTCGCAGGCGGGGTTTCTGCACATCGAGCTGGTTGTAAACCGCTGCGGGCGATACGCCCAGAGAGATCTGGGTTTTGAGAAAACGGAGGCCGTGGGTATCCGAGGTGTCGGCCGGGTTGATTAGAAATTCCCCCAGGTCGCGGTAGATGCGTTCGGGTTCATTGCTGATGGAGATCTCGACTACCGGTTCTTCCAGCTCTTCGACCGGGCCGTAGAGGCGCTGTACCACAAAACGATCTATCAGCAGGTAGGCAATGATCGCCTGGCCGAATATCACCAGGGTCACCAGGGGCATATACCGGTTCATAGGGCTTTGAATGGGTGAGGCGTTTTAGAAGAAAATATCCACAACAATATGGCGGACAGTTTTCTTTGACAAAAAAGTGCCGTTCACGCAGATTAGGTATCATAGACCACCACGTCAACGATACCCTTTATCTGGAGAGACGGCACAATGGAACTGGCAGAAAAGATACTCAAGAGTTTCAAGATTTCCAAGCCTCAAAAAAAGTTTCTGATGGCTGTGTTTACAGCGATCCTAACAGCTCACGGCAAGATCAATTTTCGTAACCTATCGCGTTACTCTCCTTTGTCACAGAAGACGTATTCACGCCAGTTTGCCAAACCCTTTGAATTTGTGGCCTTCAACCGAGCGGTGATCAATGAAAGCCTGGGCAGAGAAAGTGAACGGATCATCGTGTTAGATGCTTCTTTTGTGTCCAAGTCGGGCAAGCAGACCTATGGTCTGGATTATTTCTGGAACGGTTGTCATCGTCGGAGCGAAAAGGGGTTGGAAGTCTCCAGTGTGGCCATCGTGGATGTTTTGAGAAACACAGGCTTTACGCTGTCCGTTCGTCAAACCGATCCTGGAGATGAACGCCAAATGTCTGAGTCTAAGCCTAAACAGGATGTCGTCAAGGTCAATAAAAAGAAAAGGACCGTCAAGAAAAAGGGCACCAAAAAAAAGGGGAAAGCCAAGTCGAAAAAGCAAAGCTCCAAACAGGCAGAAGACGTCGAAACCCTAACAGATCAGTATTTACAGCACCTGAGTGATGTCAAACCCAGCTTGTTAGAGAATGAAAAATATACCGTTGTCGATGGCTATTTTAGCAAGAAGAAATTTGTTGATGGCGTCCGTGATTTGGATCTACACCAGATCGGCAAATTGCGCTGCGACGCCAATATGCGCTATCTCTACACCGGACCAAAACGGGAAAAGGGAAGCGGAAGGCACAAGACCTATGACGGCAAAGTCAACTGGCAGGACCTGTCTCGGTTTTCATATATCCAAACACAAGATGGCATCGCCATTTACAGTCTTGTCTTGAATCACGTCTCCTTAAAACGCAATTTGAAAGCCGTCGTCTTGCTGGATCACACGAACAAGGACAAGAAGAAATATGCGATCTTGTTTTCAACCGACAAAGACCTAAGTGCCAAGACGATTGTCAGATATTACAAAGCGCGTTTCCAAATTGAATTTATTTTCAGAGATGCCAAACAGTTCACCGGATTGTGCGACTGTCAAGCCAGAGATCAAAAACGGCTGGCTTTCCATTTTAATGCCTCTTTGACAACCCTCAATTTAGCCAAAACGGAACACTTACAAGCCCAATCAGATACGAGACCCATACCCTTTTCCATGGCCAGTGTAAAAGCCTGTTATTTCAACACGTATTTTCTCCAGAATATTTTTTGGCTCTTCGCTGTTTCACGTGGGTAATCATAAAAACCCGAACCAGTCTTCTTGCCGAGTGCGAGGTGGTTCCTAACCGTTTGCTCCGGTATCCGCACATGAGATCTCTCCTAAACACACGGCGGGTATTGAATGATCCGGAGATCCAGTTTGCCGTTTAGTCCATCGTAACAATTTATTATCTAACAACTTAAACAACTGTTTTTAAGATAGAATCCTGAGCAACAGACAACGGGTCGGGCAACACCGTTGACAAAGAATACTCGAAGGCTGGTCCACAAAACCTGCAGCTTGGGCGTCTTGTCTACCACAACTGGTCGTTCCTGGGGGAAGGTTACCCACACCAAATAGCGAGGAGCCTATTTTTTTAATGTTAGACCTCGACCTAAATTTGATTAAAAAATCTCCCCAATACCAAAAACTGCGGGATTATGGCAAAATTGCTGCTTAAAAGTGGCCGAACTATTGCACAACTGAACGGCTAAGAATGGCGGCGGTTCAGGACCGTGGTTTGTGTTCCTCAGTATATGCTTCACGCTCTTCTGGCGTATACACCCGCAAATGATAGGGAGCGCCGGCAAGAAGCTTCAGCGCCTCTTCGTCACCTTCACTGGCGCGTTGGATCAACCGATAACGGGCTTCTCGTGCTTTCGTTACCTGTTCCCTTTCAGTCAGCCTTTTAACCATTTTTCAGCACCTCGTAAAAGATAAAGTCTCAGGCCACCCGGGGACTCCGGACGATTGCTTTTATCTGATGACCTATACAAACGCGTCGCTGGTGTCGCCCCGCACAATGGTGACCTGACCCGCCTCCTCAAGCTGGCGCACTGTCTGCACTACCCGCAACTGCACCTCCTCCACATCGCTCATCCGAACCGGTCCCGAAAACTCCATCTCCTCCTTGATCATCGTGCCCACACGCTCCGACACATTCCCAAAGATCCGGTCCTGAAGCTCCTCGCTGCCCCCTTTAAGCGCAACCGCAAGATCCTTCGTATCCACCTCCCGCAGGATCATCTGGATCTCCCGGTCGGTCAGCTTGGCGATGTCGTCGAACACGAACATCTGGTTTCTCACTTCCTCGGCCAGTTCCGGGTCCTGTGCATCTAAGCGCTCCAGCACGGCCTTCTCGGTGGACCTCCCCGTCCGGTTGAGGATCTCGGCCACGGCCTTGGGACCTCCAATCTCGGTCACCTGACCCGCTAAGATCGCCTGCAGGTCTTGCGCCAGGGTGTCCTCCAGTTCGCGCAGCACCTGAGGAGAGATGTTGTCCATCTGCGCGATGCGGAAGGACACATCGGCCTGGAGCTCTTCGGACAGCCCGTTGAGCACCCCCGCCGCCTGGTTCGCGTCCAGCTGCGAGAGAATCAATGCAACCGTCTGCGGATGCTCTTTGGAGACAAAGGGAATGAGCTGGTTGGGGTCCACGTTGCGCATCATGTAAAACCCGCTGGAGGTGGTGCTGTTCACCCGGTCTAAGAGGTCTTGCGCTTTGCGGGGGCCCATCGCTTTCTCCAGCGCTCCCCTGGCGAAGTCCATGCCCCCCTGAGAGACGTATTTGCCCGCAACGAGGAGCTGCTCGAACTCTTCCAAGACCTCGTCTTCCTGCTTGGTGGTGACCACGTCTAATTCGGCGATGGCCTGGGCGATCTGTTCGACTTCCAGATCGTTGAGGTATTTCATCACCTCGGCGGTGGTTTCCTGCCCTAAGGCGATCATGAGGATGGCCACCTTTGTTTGCGCTGATTGCTCTTCAACATCCTCTTCGGGCAAGATGAACACCTCCCTTCAGATTTGTTGAGATACGCGCCGGGCTGGCATATTACCAACAAAATAGGATTAAGATCCGGTTGTCACCTGAAGTGAAGATAGCGCGTTTAGGCTGGAAACGCAAGTGCATATAGGCTGGGGCATAGATAAGAGACCCATAGACGCAATCTGCCGCGTGTAAAAGGGTTGACAGGGTCCTGTAGCCCGAGCATATTTACACACCAAAAAAATGGCCGCAGATGGTGCGCATCTGCGGCCGCTTCGGGAAACAACAACCGGCTTCGGATACCCGCCGTGGTGAGGGAGGCGCCGACGTCGGCGGGAGCCGCCGGGCCTGTGGATGGGGCGGCGCCCGCCAGGCCTGGTGGCGGTCACCGGTCCCCAATTCGAATTTACTGGAGTAGTGTGAGAGCGTTTTGCGGTATTGCGTTGGCCTGCGCCAGGAGCGCCGTGCTCGCCTGGACCAGGATCTGGGCGCGCGTAAAGCCGGATATCTCTTCGGCCACGTCCGCGTCCCGGATGGAAGATTCGGAGGCCTGGACGTTTTCGACGGTGTTCTCTAAGGCGCGGATGGTGAAGCCCAGCCGGTTCTGGATGGCTCCCAGGTCGCCCCGCTGCTGCGCCACGGTGTCGATGGCCAGGTCGACGGTGGGGATGAGCGAGCGGGCGCTTTCCAGGGTGCCGACGGAAATGCCGGAGAGGTTCAGTTTGGCGCCGGTGGCCCGCATGTCGCTGATGCTGACTTCAAACCGGTCCACGAATTTATTGTCGGGGCCGATCTGGAACGATCCTCCGGTGCCGGAATCGACGACCATGGTCAGTCCGTCCAGTTCGCCGTCCCGATACCCATCGCTGGCCGGAATGCTACCGCTGGCCACACGTTGACCGGTCAGGGTGAGCTGGACGCCAAGACGGTCGAAGTTGGCCACAATGCTGCTTCCGGTGGCCACCACGCCCCCGGTTCCCCCGTCGTTATCCAGCGCGGGCCCCAGGTCGATGGTCTGGGTGGCCACACCGTTGCCCAGGGTGATTTCGTTATCGGTATTGCTTGAGTCGATAAATATATAGTTTCCTGCCTCCGCTCCGGTAATGGAGACATCGATTACGCCGGTAGTGGCCGACGCAAGCGCCGTGGAGACGGTTGTGCTTTCGCTGACCGTGTTGCCGAACCCATTGAGCAGGGTGATGTTATTGTAGCTTGTGCTCTGGGCGATCCGGTCGATTTCCGACACGAGCTGGACGAGTTCGGCGTTCAACGCTGACCGGTTGTTGTCGTTCAGCGTGGACGAAGCCGACTGTACGGACAGTTCGCGCATCCGGATGAGGATGGCGCTGACTTCGTTGAGGGCGCCTTCCGCCGTCTGAATCAGGTTGGTTCCGTGTTCGGCGTTTCGAACCGCCTGCCGGAAGCCGACCAGCTCTGCGCGCATCGACTCCGATACGGAGAGCCCGGCGGCGTCGTCGGCCGCACGGTTGATGCGCAACCCCGACGAGAGACGTTCGATCCTCTTGGCCAGCTCTCGATTGTTGATCAAGAGCTGTCGCCGGGTGTTGAGGGCGATGATGTTATTGTTTACCCGAAGTGGCATTTCGAAACCTCCTTGTTTCCGTCACTTCCCGAATCAGCGAGCATCCGTACCCGTTTTGTCCGGCGCTCTGGCGGCAGAAGGGCTGCAGGCAGAGACCGGGTTTCCATCCCCCAGGCCCGAACAGACCGTCCGGACCGCGGTTGAGGAGTGGTTGTGAAAGGCTGACCTTCTATTTGGTGTCTGGAAGTCTTACTTGATACTACTTTGTCTTTCTCGGTATATTTATCGGCGAGGATTTTCGTCGCTTTAGCTTTTTTTATTCTTCCATCTGCCGAATTTCAGTATCTTATTCCATATTATATCATTATTATGAGGTCCGGTGCTGATGGCTGGCCATTTTCTCCACCTGGCTGATGTTTGAATGGGTGATGGGTGGACTGCTTTTTCGTTAGTGTACAAGGAGTTTTCTATGCGATGGCCCCGGTGGGTGCGATGGCCCTGGCGCAAGCGTTCCCGGCCTTCGATGCCGACGCGTACAGCCGCTGCGCTCCGGCACCTGTATTTCAACTATCAGAAGCAGAGGCGGATGTGGGGCTACAGCGTTCTTTCCTCTATGGCGTTGATGTGCCTTTTTGTGGTTATGAGCCTTTTTACAGATACCAATCTGTGGGTGCTGGCCATTCCGACAGTGGCCATTATCTTCTCCTTCTTTCAGATGCGCCGGTGCAGCGGCCTTGTCAGGGTGCTCCGCCACGCCCTGATCGTTCAGAACCAGATCGACCGGGCGCAGGCCAAGGCGGAACGGGAAGCGGAAGAGGCGGCGAAGCAGGCAGAGGAGGAGGCGACCGGTCTGTCGTCGGAGGGTCCGGCCGAGCGGGATGGCCCGCCCACTATTGCTCCCGACGGTCCTGCTGAAGAGGCAGATGAATCGTAAAGGAGACTTTAAGGACAGGGTATGCCCAAAGACGATATGCAGTACGAAAATCCGCTGGTTGAACGGTATGCCAGCAGGGAAATGGCCCAGATTTTCTCGGCCGGACGCAAGTTTGCAACCTGGCGGGGCCTCTGGATCGCGCTGGCCGAAGCGGAACAGGCGCTGGGCCTTCCCATTACCGATTCCCAGATCGAGGAGATGCAGCGGTTTCGGGAGCAGATAAATTACGACGTGGCCAAACAGCGCGAGCGGGAGGTACGCCACGATGTGATGGCCCACGTGCACGCCTATGGCGTGCAGTGCCCGGAAGCCAGGCCGATTATCCACCTGGGGGCGACCAGCGCTTTTGTGCAGGATAATACGGAGTTGATTCAGATCCGGGATGCGCTCCAGATTGTTCGGCGCAAGCTGGTGACGTTGATGGCCGATCTGAAGGGGTTTGCGCTGGAATACCGGGATCTGCCCACCTTAGGGTTTACCCATTTCCAGCCCGCGCAGCTGACCACGGTGGGCAAGCGGGCCTCGCTCTGGCTTCAGGATGTGCTGCTGGACTACCAGGACTTAGACCACCACCTTTCCACACTGCGGTTCCGGGGGGCCAAGGGGACCACGGGCACCCAGGCCAGCTTTCTGGAGCTTTTTGAGGGCGACTCGGAGAAGGTGCAGGCGCTGGACCGCCTGGTGGCCGAAAAGATGGGCTTTGAGACGACCTACGCCGTTACCGGTCAGACCTATACGCGCAAGGTGGACGCGCAGGTGGCCGACCTGCTGTCCCGCATTGCCCAGTCTGCCCACAAATTTGGAAACGATCTGCGCCTGCTGCAGCACCTCAAGGAGGTTGAGGAGCCCTTTGAAGCGGGGCAGATCGGCTCGTCTGCGATGGCTTACAAGCGCAATCCGATGCGGACCGAGCGCATCTGCGCCCTGGCCCGGTTTGTAATCACCACCGCCCAGAGTCCGGCATTTACCGCGGCGACCCAGTGGTTTGAGCGCACGCTGGACGATTCGGCCAACAAGCGTCTGACGCTGCCGCAGATGTTCTTAGGGGTCGATGCGATCCTGATCCTCTTCATGAACGTGGTTCGGGGCCTGGTGGTCTATCCGAAGATGATTCGCAGGCGCATCGATCTGGAACTTCCTTTTATGGCGACGGAGAATATTCTGATGGCGGCCGTGAAGAAGGGGGGCGACCGCCAGGTTCTGCACGAGCAGATCCGCGTGCATGCGATGGAAGCCGGACGCCGGGTAAAGGAGGAGGGAGAGGAGAACGATTTGCTGGATCGGATTGCAGGCGATGGGGCGTTTGGGGTGACGCGGGAGGAATTGGA
Organism: Candidatus Latescibacterota bacterium; assembly: GCA_965249305.1. GTDB lineage: Bacteria > Latescibacterota > UBA2968 > UBA2968. The sequence goes on from OZ252228.1 coordinate 4,865,663, forward strand.
AGGGATTCTGGATTTGAAGGCGTTTATCGGCCGGGCGCCCGAACAGGTGGCGGCGTTTGTGGCCGGTGAGGTGGACCCGGTACTGGAGGCCAACCGGGATTTTATGGGGGCCGAGGCGGAAGTGAAGGTTTGACGCGGGATCGTACAGATTGGACGGCCAAGAGGCCCCGGAAGAGCTTGCACCGGGGCCTCAATTTTTGCCGCTGTTCCCGGTCGGGAACGGTCAGGAGCGGAAAGAGATTAGCGCTGCTTGAAGGGGCTGCCGGAGTAGGACACGCCCACGACCAGCATCTGCCCGGCGGGGAAGCTTCGGCCGTTGAGGGAGATGCGCAGCGCGGCCTCCAGGCTTACATGGTTGAAGGGGCCAAAGCTGAGGGTGGGCACAAAGTAGGTGACGCGCTTGATGGTGGAGGAATTGCTGATCCCGAGGATGTTGGCGGACTTGCTGCGGATGCCTTCTAACTTCAAGGCAATCAGGAGCTTCTGCCTGGGGCTGTAGCCGACCTCTCCGAAGAAGAAAAACTCGTCGCCGGGGTCCCGGGCGATCTCATCGTTCTTGAGGCGGAGCCGGTAGCCCAGGTCCAGGTTGGCATAGGCCGGAATGGGCCAGAAGGAGCGCCCGAGCTGGAAGATCAGATCGAAGTCCCACTGCCCTTCGCCCACGGGGATCATCCCATCTTCGTTCACGAACTCTCCGGTGGGGGCCTTGAAGCCGAATTTGAAGCTGCCGATGGCCGGTTCCTGGAAGAGGCGGAATTTCACAAATCCCCGGATATCGCTGAAGCCGGTTGCCCTGCGGGGTTCTCCAAAGCCGGTCAAGAGGGCGTCGTCCTGGAATTGCTGCCGGAAAAAGGGGATCTGCACGCCCAGGTCGAAGCGGTCGGTGACACCGTAGAAGAGGTCGAAAAAGACCGCGCGGGATTTATATTTGCCGTTGAACCGGTAGCGCGCCCGGTCGCCCGGCTCAAATTTGACGGCCGGATCGGGTGGACGCCCCTGGCCGCCCACGCTGACGTATTCTTCTTGCGTGGACTGGTCCAGATAGGTGAGCTTGGTCCAGATGTGTCCCCGGGGCAGGGTCCAGGCGCCGGCGAGCAGATTCTGGGGCATCAAACAGGCGCCAAACAGTAACAGGAGAACGAGGCGTTTCATTATAGACGATTCGCCTCCAGCTTAAATTGGCGGGAGCCGGCCAGCCGGGTAGGCCGATCTCCCGCCCCCTTTCCCGCACGTGTTGCGCGGGAAAATTCCAAACGGAGAGGGTCGGCGGGAGCCGGCCAGCCGGGTAGGCCGATCTCCCGCCCCCTTTCCCGCACGTGTTGCGCGGGATTTCTCTCCGAACGATGGTTAATTCGAGGGCACGTAAACTTCCGTGTTCTGCCAGAAAGTGGCCCAGGCAAACCAGAAGGCGTTGTGCGCCGACACCTGATGCAGCCGGGCGTCTTTCAGTTCGCCGGAGACCGCCTGGCCCTTCAGGTTCCAGGTCGAGCCGGTTTCCTTGTCTTTTAGCATAAAGGGATAGACGAGATCGGTGGAGGTCACCCGTTCAAAGGTGAGGGTTCTGCCCAGGTAGGTCCGAAAGTAGGGGACGGCCAGCTGCTCCCGGGCATACCACACCACCAGGATGTTTTGCCCGGCCACCGTGTCGTTGATGACCGCCTCCTGCCCCAGAGCCGGGAAGGGATAGGCCTTGGCGTTCTCGTTGAACCTGACCCCCAGGGTCAGGTGTTTGGGTGAGTACAACTGGCTGGTCGGGTTTTCGCCCAGCGCCGGGAACACGGAGAAGAGTGGACCTGATGTGGGAGACATATAGCCTCCATAGGGGTAGACACGATACCGGTTGAGGCCGTAGGATCCCGGTGTATTTCCGCTGACGACCGTGGTACTGGGATAGAGCCGCTTCCAGTAGCCCCAGGTGGTTTCGACAACGGGCAACAGCTTCAGTGCCTCATTGCTCCCCGGCCCTTCAACCCCCTTGTGGATCATCTGCGGGAAGAGGGTCCGGTCGTCGCGCCGGTCGTACATGATCAGGTTGTTGTTGAACAGCAGGCCCGACACGCCCATTGTGAGCCGGTCGTCGCTTCTGCCGCCGCCGCTGCCCTCGAACACCAGGCCGGTGCCGGTTAGCGGACAGAAGGTGACGACGATGGGGTTCTCCCCGACCCCATCGTTTACGATCTCGTGCCACCAGCCGATGTTGTGCGGATAGGCTTTTGCGTCACCGTTGATAAAGACGCCCAGCACCAGGTCGTCGTCGGAGAGGTAGCCGGCGTCCGCCGATGTCGGGCTGACAAAGTCCGGGTCGGTGAGGGCCGGGATGCCGTCTTTGGGGACCCCGCCGCTGGTGATTCTGTTGAGGGGAAAGTTGTCCAGAAAGTTTCCTCCCGTCTGTGATCCGGTCGATGTGGAGGTCCCTCCGCTGGTGGTACTGCCGCCGGAAGAACCGGTTCCTCCACCCGCAGGACTATCCGGTCCGGCAGGCGCCGAGCCGGATTTGCCCCCGCATGCGGAGAGGCCGAAAATTAGCATCGAAAGAAGCGCCAGATCACGTAATCGGCTCATGAAACACTCTCCATAGTGTACTTCAGTGTACTTCGGTCCTGGATAGCTGTTCCAATTCCTTGCAAGGCCCGTGCCGGTGTTGCATACCGTACTCAATATATGATTATAAGATATTATTAAACATAGGTATATATTATTTTTTTGAGAAGAATGGCTGGAATTCGATTCGGTTGCCCGTTCCGGGAAATGGTTGCATGCGAAAGAGTGTCTATTGAAAACATGAGGGCGAGCGCTTATTGCTTGCTTTTATGCGGTTCTCTGTCTACATTATAACATCTACACATTTGGTCACCGAATCCAGATCTCTATTGTTGGGGTGCTGTTATGGCTCGATTTGAGGTGGTTTCTCCGTTCAACCCTGCCGGGGACCAGCCCCGGGCGATTGCCGAACTGACCGAGGGGCTCTTACGGGGCGAGCGGTTTCAGACGCTGCTGGGGGCTACGGGTACGGGGAAGACGTTTAGCATGTCGAAGGTGATTGAGGCGGTGCAGAAACCGACCTTGGTGATTTCTCACAACAAGACCCTTGCCGCTCAGCTTTACGGGGAGTTCAAGAGCTTTTTTCCGAACAATGCGGTTGAGTATTTTATCTCTTACTACGACTATTACCAGCCGGAGGCCTACAAGCCGGTTACGGATACCTTTATTGAAAAAGAGTCGGATATCAACGATGAGATCAATCGCCTCCGGCTGCGGGCGACGAGTTCGCTTATGGAGCGGCAGGACGTGATTATTGTGGCAAGCGTGTCCTGTATTTACGGCATCGGCAGCCCGGAAGAGTACGGGGCGATGCATATTATCCTGGACCTGGGGCAGCAGATCGATCGGGACGATCTGCTGCGCCGGCTGGTGGATATTCACTACGTGCGCAACGATGTGGAGTTTGCGCCCGGGGCGTTCCGCGTGCGGGGGGATGTGGTGGAGATCTACCCGCCTGAACGGGAGGTGGCCGTCCGGGTGGAGTTTTTCGGGGATGAGGTGGAGGCGGTCTCCCTGATCCACATTGTGACCGGAGAGGTGGCGGAGGAGCGGGACCGGGTGGCGATTTATCCGGCCAAGCATTTTGTGACCAGCGCCGAGCGGATCGAGCGGGCGATCGTGCAGATTGAAGTGGATCTGGCAATACAGTTGGAGGCGTTCCGGGACCAGGGGAAGCTGTTAGAAACACAGCGCCTGGAGACCCGCACCCGGTACGATATCGAGATGATGCGGGAGATCGGCGCCTGCCAGGGGATCGAGAATTATTCCCGCTACATCGACGGCCGGGCGCCCGGCCAGCCCCCTTATGTGCTGCTGGACTATTTCCCGGAAGATTTCTTGATGGTAATCGACGAGTCCCACGTGTCCGTTCCCCAGATCCGGGGGATGTGGAACGGAGACCGGTCCCGCAAGGAGACGCTGATCGAACACGGGTTCCGGCTGCCGTCGGCCTTGGACAACCGCCCGCTTTATTTTGAGGAGTTCGAAAACAAGATCCAGCAGGTAATCTTTATGTCGGCTACGCCTGCGGATTTCGAGCTGGAGAAGTGCCAGGGGATCGTGGTGGAGCAGATTATCCGGCCCACCGGGCTTTTAGACCCGGAGATGGTGGTCCGCCCGGTGCGGGGGCAGGTGGACGATCTGATTGATGAGACGCGGACCCGGGTTGAGAACGGGGACCGGGTGCTGGTGACCACGCTGACCAAGCGGATGTCCGAGGACCTGTCGGAGTACATGCGGGATCTGGGCATCCGCGCCCGGTATATGCACTCGGAGATCAATTCTTTAGAGCGGGTGGAGATTATAAGGGACCTGCGCCTGGGCGAGTTCGATGTGCTGGTGGGGGTGAACCTGCTGCGGGAGGGGCTGGACCTGCCCGAGGTGTCGCTGGTTGCGATCTTAGACGCCGACAAGGAAGGGTTTCTCCGCTCGGAGCGTTCGCTGATCCAGACGGCGGGTCGTGCGGCCCGAAACATGGCGGGGACGGTGGTTCTGTATGCGGATGTGGTGACCAACTCGATGCGACGCGCGATTGAGGAGACGAACCGCCGGCGCACCCTCCAGCAGGAGCACAATGAAGCGCACGGGATTACGCCCGAGACGATCTACAAGACCAAAGAGGAGATTCTGCAGACAACAGCGGTGGCCGACGCCCGGCAGGAGGAGATTCCCTTTGCGGCCGAGGAGACGCCCGATTATCTGGTGCAGACCAATCTGGTGGATCTGATTGCGGGGCTGGAGAAGAAGATGGCGGCGGCAGCGGCGAACTTAGAGTTTGAGAAGGCGGCCGAATACCGGGACGAGATCGCCCGGATCAAGGCGCAGATGGGCGAGGCATCGGCGGATAGTGCGGATTAGCATAGCTTGGCCTCCGCGGAGACGCGGAGGACGCGGAGAAATGAATTGGGGAATGTGATACGAGATAGGGAAGACGTTCCTGCGCTGGACCGGGGAGAGGTTGAGGGGATGATCGGCCGGGCGCTTGAAGAGGATTTGGGGGAAGGGGATATTACAACGCTCTGGACGGTTCGAGAGGGCGTCCAGGCCCGGGCGGATCTGATTGCCAGAGCGCAGGGTGTGGTGGCGGGGCTGGGGATGGCTGCGGCCGTGTTTAAGAAGGTGGATTCGGGGATCTCTTTTGAGGCGGCGGTTGAAGACGGCGCGCGTGTGGCGCCGGAGGATGTGCTGGCCACGGTTTCCGGGTCGGCGCGGGGGATTTTGACGGGGGAGCGGACGGCGCTGAATTTTTTGCAGCGGATGTCGGGCATCGCCACGGTGACGGCCCGCTACGTGGAGGCGGTGTCCGGTACGGGGGCGCGGATTTTAGATACCCGAAAGACGGCGCCGGGGCTGCGGATGCTGGACAAGTACGCGGTGACGGTGGGGGGTGGGCAAAATCACCGGATGGGGCTTTATGATATGGTGCTGCTCAAGGAGAACCATATCGAGGCCGCCGATGGGATCGGACCGGCGGTGTTCGCGGTGAAGTCGGCGATGGAACGGGCCGGGCGGCCGGTGAAGGTCGAGGTGGAGGTGGAAGACCTGGCCGGTCTGGAGGATGCGATTGTCACCGGCGTGGACCGGGTGATGCTGGACAATATGGACTTAGAGACGATGCGGCGTGCGGTTGAACGAGTGCGGAAGCTCGGGGCGGACAGGCCCGAGCTGGAGGCGTCGGGGAATGTGACGCTGGAGACGGTGCGCGACGTAGCCGAGACGGGGGTGGACCTGATTTCGGTGGGGTCGCTCACGCATTCGGTGAAGGCGCTGGATATGAGCCTGTTGTTCCGGCGGAATATATCATGAATTCCCTGCTGGATACCCCCTTTTCCTACCGGGTCCTGGAGGTGCTGGGCAGCGCTCCGGGGCGTTTTTTTTCGGCGGCCGAGGTGCTGGAGTGCCTGGGGGGGGATTTGGACGATTTGCAGCAGGCCCTGGCAGCGCTGCGGCGGGTGGGGTTTCGCGTGGAGGACGATCCCGTTGAAGGGGTCTGCCTCCGCACGCAGGTAGAGGTGATTCAGAGAGAGGCGGTTCAGGAGGGGCTGGAGACGGTGGCGCTGGGGCGTACCTTAGCGTGTTACCTGGAGGCGGAGTCGACCAACGATCTGGCCATGCAGGCGGCGCTTGAGGGGGCGCCTCACGGGGCGGTGGTGACGGCGGAGCACCAGACGGCCGGCCGGGGACAGCGGGGGCGGACCTGGTTTTCTCCGCCGGGGACAGGGCTCTGGTTTTCCTGCATCCTCCGGTTCGATCTGGCTGTGTGTGAGGCGTGGATGCTGACGATGGGGGCTGCGGTGGCCGTGGCCGATGCCGTAGAGGAGGTGGCCGGACCTGGAGCGGATCTCAAGTGGCCCAACGACGTGCTGGTGGATGGACACAAGCTGGCCGGGATCCTCACGGAGACGCGGGCGGAAGGGGATGCGCTCGCATTTGCAGTGCTCGGTGTCGGGGTCAACGTGAATCAGGAGAGAGGGGACTTTCCCGACGAGCTGCGGGAGACTGCGACGTCGCTGAAGATGGCGACCGGTCAATCTCAAGATCGGTCGGTCTTTTTGAGGGTTTTCCTGCAGGGCCTGGAGCGGGTGTATGCCGATCTGGATGCCGACCGCCTTCGCGCGCTCTGGGAGGCCCGCAGCAGGATGGAGGCCGGTGGATGGAGACCCTGAATGCACCTTGCGTTTGATATTGGAAATACCCGCGTGGGCTGCGGGCTGTTTGACGGGGATGAGATGGTTGCCCGCTGGGGGTTCGATACGGATCCGGAGCGGCCGTGGCGCGCATACGCAGCGGACCTGCAGCGGGCGCTTGCCGATGCCGGTATCGCTGGCGGCGGTCTGGAGGCCGCTGTGGCTGCTTCGGTGGTCCGGGGCATGGTAGAGCGGCTGGAGGCGGCGCTGCGCGACCTGTGGGGACTTTCCCTGATTGAGGCGGACCCTTCGATGGATCTGGGGATTGAGGTGGCCGTGCCTGTGCCCGAAGCGGTGGGTATCGACCGGCTGCTGGCTGCGGGGGAAGCGTACCGGCTTTCGGGCGGTCCGGTGATCCTGGCCGGCCTGGGTACGGCGGTGACGATCGATCTGGTCTCGGGGGACGGGCGGTTTATGGGAGGGACGATTTCACCCGGACTCCGAACCGCTCTGTGGGCGCTGCATGCCAGGACGAGCCTTCTGCCGCAGGTGGATCTCGCGGCTCCCGAATCGGCGTTGGGACAGGACACGCCCGGGTGCATTCGAGCGGGGGTGGTCTACGGCATTGTGGGGGGCGTGGACCGGGTGATCGCAGCGTTATCTCAAGAGGCGGAGGGCGAGCCCCGGGTGCTTCTTACCGGCGGGGATGCGCGGTTTTTGTCGGCGTACCTCCACACTGCGCACCGTGTTGAACCCGACCTGGTCCTGCGCGGCCTGGCTTCGACCTGCCGGCGGACCCCTCCCCCGGTCCCTCCCCTAAAGGGGAGGGGAGAAAGGCAATCTTCGTAACGTTCACTGAAACAATGGTTTGCTCCCCCTTCCCTCGTAGGGAAGGGGGCCGGGGGGTTAGGTCCGGCTCAAGGGTTGTCGGCACGCGGTCGATAAATAGTACGGATCCATTCTGAGAGACAAAACCCGGCAGACGGGCAAGGGGCCTGTCTGCCGGGGTTTTTTTGTCCTGCTCTGCGGTTGTGCGTTCAGACAGGGCCTTTTCGTTTTTTCAGTTCTTCCGACAATCTCATCTTCTCGCGGGTAAGCTCATCCTGCTCTGCGGCCACTTGTGACAGGCTTGCGACTTCCTTGCCCAGTTGCGCAATTCGGTGCTCTGCGGACTTTATTTTGCGCTGATGTTTTTCGATTTCCCGTTCGGTGATGCTGACCGCTCCAACGGCTATTTTCAGCCGATGTCGGGTCTGCCCGTTTTTTTCCGTCGCTCCCGACAACCGGCTCTGCTTTTCTCGAGCGGCCGTGGCCGTGAGCCATTTGACCAGGATGGTTGCAAACATAAAGCCTATGGTGATGATTCCGAGAACCATGCGCCCCTCCTCAGGCTGCGGCTTCGATCAGCGCGTTTAACCTCTTCAGGTTGCGCTCTGCGGTGGCCGTCGGATCGTCGAGCGCCGGGGTTTCGAATACGAGGGGACCGCTGTAGTCCACCTCCGCAAGCGCTTTGAGGCATCCCTCCAGGTCGATATCGCCTTCTCCGACATAACAGGGCGTCCGGTCTTTCCTGGGATCTTTGATGTGGACCTGGACGATCCGGTCTTTGAGGGTGTGGATATCGGCAATCGGGTCGCTGCCGAGCATTTTGGCATTGCCGACGTCGAAGTAGGCGCCGACAAAGGGGTTGTCCACCGCTTCGATCAATCTTAGGACCTGTTCTCCGGTGACCACGTGGCTGCGCCCCACGTTTTCCAGGCCGATGTAGACTTCCTGTTTTGCCGCGTCGGCCGCGATTCCCCGGGTTTCATAGGTCCAGCGATGCGCGGCCTCTTCCGACGACAGCCCCAGAGGGTTGGTTACGGGAATCAGGATGGCCCGGACGCCGAGGGTTTTGCAGGCGTTGATGGTGTGGAAGACGATCTGTTTTGCGGTCGATCGATTGGCCACGTCCGGGTCTGCGAAGGTGTACTTCCAGAAGGTGTGGAGGCAGATGGAGAAGATCGGCATTCCGGATTCTTCCGACCGCCGGGCCAGCGTATCGATCCCGCCTTCCGTCCAGAGTTCCGTATCCCGGTAGTCATCTCCCCGGATGCCCAGTTCGACCCCGTCGTATCCAAGCCCCTTTGCCAGTGGAAAGACGTCACCCCAATCGGCTTTCAGCACATCTTCCAGTATTCCGATTTGAAACCGGCCCATTCCCTCCCTTTCTGTTTTACCCGTTGTTAATATCGTCCGAAATCGTTGAATATTAAGGTACGAAAGGCCCCGGCCGATGTCAACCTTGAATTCCCCGATCGGTCTCTCAGGTTCTCTGTTGATGTTCTTGCATTTCCAGCCCGAGCGCGTTATCTTGATCACGGATCACGTAAAGAAGAGTTTTAGCTAAAAGGAGAAACCGCTATGAAAACGGCGCTCTGTACGATCGCGTTTCGAGACCGTCCCTTGGAAGCCGTCCTGGACCTGGCCGCGCAGGCCGGTTTTGACGGGGTGGAGCCGTGGGGGAAGCCCGACCACATGCCGGCTGTGTACGATGGGGATTATACCCGCCGGGCGTCGGCGGCCGTTCGGGAACGGGGGCTGGAGGTTTCGCAGTACGGGTCTTATGCGAATCCGACTTCGGATGCGTTTGAGCAGGAGATGGAGGATGCGCTGAAGATTGCCCGGGATTTCCAGACGGACAGGGTCCGCATCTGGGCCGGGCAGAGCGCTTCGGCCGAGGCGGATGAGGCCGAGTGGGAGGCGGCCATTTCGGGGTTCCGGAGGTTTGCGGATCGGGCCGGTGAGCAGGGGGTGACGCTGATGGTGGAGATGCACAACGGTTATCTGTCCGATACGGCGGAGGGGTGTTTGCGCCTGCTGGAGGGGGTGGACCGGCCGAATTTTCGGCTCAATTTTCAGCCGATATACACCCACACTCCGGAGCAGGTGCTGGAAGAGACGCTGAAGGTTGCGGCTTATGTCACAACGGTCCACGCCCAGAATTATCTGGCGGTGGGGAGCAACGGGCGCAGTCTGGTTGGCGATGGGTTCGTGGACTATTCGGCCGTTGTGGCCGAGCTTCGAAAGGCCGGTTTTGACGGATACTTAGAGGTGGAGTTCGTGCGAGAGGAGGCGCCGGAGGAGGCGCTTGCGGCGGATGCGAAGTTTTTGCGGTCGTTGTGTGAGGGATGAGAAAGTTCCGAGTTCCGAGTTCCGAGTTCCGAGTCACAACCGGGAAGCAGGCGTGGGTGTGAGTTTAAATCTTAAGTTGAGGAGACGTCCGATGGAGTATGTTATTTTTTGTCTTGTTGTGGTTGTTTTTGTTCTGGTATGGGTTCCTTCCTGGGCTGCGGATGAGGCGCCGTCGTATACGATCTATCGGGCGGGGACGCCGATTACGGTTGACGGGCGGCTGGATGAGCCGGCGTGGACGGGGGCGCCGGATGTGGGGGCGTTTGTGTTTCCGTGGTATGAGGAGGGAAAACAGGAGCAGACGGTGGTGAAGCTGCTGTGGGACGATGAGAATCTTTATGTCTCTTTTATCTGCGAGGACGCCCATATCTGGGCCGAGTATACGCAGCGTGACGACCCCGTATCCCGGGACGATTGCGTGGAGGTGTTCACGGCGCCCAATCCGGCCCGGCCCCATGCCTATTTCAATATTGAGATGAATGTGCTGGGGGTTTTTCTGGATCAGTTTCATCCCGAGGGGCCGGGAGTGCCGGTGAAGGAGGAGTGGAACGGGGAGGGAATCCGAATTGCGACGTCGATTGTGGGGACGCTGAACGACGACAGCGATACCGATGCGTACTGGATTTTAGAGGTGGCGATTCCGTTTCGGAATTTTGCCGGGGCGGCCAAACATATACCGCCCCAGCCGGGCGACGTCTGGCACCTGGGCCTCAACCGGTGCGGCGGGAAGACCAATCCGCAGTACAGCCAGTGGGCTGCAAGCCGGACGGAACAGCCCCAGTTTCACGCGCCGGACGATTTCGGACGGGTGACGTTTTCGGATGCGGCGAGTCCGTTCTGGAAGCGGTAGAAAAAGAAAAAGCGCCACGGAATGAAGGCGAGTGATTCGAGCCTGACACGGAAGATTATGAAATGAACCCGTTTGTGGTTTTGCTTCTGCCGATGATCGTTCTTATCGGTTCTCAATCCGCTGTTGCCCAGGAGGAGTCTTTGGATGTGCAGCGGATTGTTGAGCGGTTGGATAAGCTCTACCGGGCCGAGACGAGTTATGCCGAGGTGGAGATGGATATTGTGACGCCGCACTGGGAGCGGACGCTGAAGATGCGGATGTGGACCGAGGGGATGGACCGGACCTTTGTTTATATCACGTCTCCCAAGAAGGATGCGGGTATTTCGACGCTGCGCAAGGGGACGGAGATGTGGAACTATTTTCCAAAGATCAACAAGGTGATGAAGGTGCCGCCTTCGATGATGATGGGGTCCTGGATGGGGTCGGATTTTACCAATGACGATCTGGTGAAAGAGAGTTCGTACACGGAGGATTATGACTCCACGCTTGGGGAGCCGGAGCGGGACGATGTGTATGAGATCGTGCTGACGCCCAGGGTGGAGACGGCGACGGTGTGGGGAAAGATCGTGTTTACGGTTCGGAAGGAGGATTTGATTCCGGTGCGTGAGGTTTTTTACGATGAGAAGGGGAACCGGATGCGGGAGATGGTGTTCCAGGAGGTCAGGGCGTTTGACGGGCGAACCCTGCCGGCGGTTATGGAGATGACACCGCTGAACAAGGAAGGGCACCGGACGGTGATTCGTTACATAGACGCGCGGTTCGATCAGAAGCTGGAGAAGGGGGTTTTTACGTTGAGGAACCTTCGGAAGCGGCGGTAAGGGAATATTCACCACGGAGAACACGGAGGGCGCGGAGAAAGGCAAAAAAGGGGTCAACATCTGGTTTCTCTGCGATCTCCGTGTTCTCCGTGGTTCAACGGGTTTTAGATTTTAAATGATCCCATGATTTCAAAGATTGCATTTCGGAATTTGTTTCGGCAGCGGCGGCGGTCGCTTTTGACGGCGCTGACCATGGCGGGGGGATTTCTGCTCTGCTCCCTTTCGCTGGGGCTCTCGGACGGGACGTATTCGAGTTTGATCGATATGTTTACCCGGGACCGCACCGGGCATGTCCAGGTGCATAAAACGGATTATCTGGACAAGCCGTCGCTTTACAAGACTCTGGAGACGCCGGATCGGCTGGGCGAGCGGATTGGGTCGCTGCCGGATGTGGAGGCGTGGGCGCCCCGGGTTTTATCGGGGGCGCTGGCGGCTGCGGGAAAGAAGACGACGGGCGCGCAGATTGTGGGCATTGCACCCTCTCTGGAGGCCCTCACGACCCGGTTGAAGCGGAAGGTGAGCGCGGGACGGTTTCTGTCCGATGAACCGGCCGGAGAGGTGATGCTGGGCCACGGGCTGGCGGATGTGTTGAAGGTGGGGGTGGGCGATGAGGTTGTGCTGATTGGGCAGGCTGCGGACGGTTCGATTGCCAACGATCTGTACCGGGTGGTCGGGATTGTGGGCGGGCGGGCGGATCTGCGTGAGCGGGTGAGCTGTTATATGCACTTGGAGACGGCGCAGGAATTCCTGGCCTTAGAGGGGCGTGTACACGAGCTGGCCGTGGTGCTGGCCGATCAATCCAGGTCCGTCTCTGCGGCGGGGAAGATTCGGGACGCACTGGCCGATTCGTCGCTGGATGTGGCGCCCTGGCAGGTGATTGAGGCGGCGTTCTATCAGGCGATGCGGGCCGACGTTAAGGGGATGTGGATTTCTCTGGGGATTATTATGGTGATTGTGGGCATCGGGGTGCTCAATACGGTGCTGATGACGATTCTGGAACGGACGCGCGAGTTCGGGGTGCTGCGGGCGCTGGGCACGCGGCCGGGGGATGTGTTTGGCCTGATTGTGCTGGAAACGGCCTATCTGTCCATTTTGAGCATTCTGCTGGGCGGGGCGGTCAGCCTGGTCGGGAATTATCTGCTTGCAACGTACGGGATCACGTATCCCACGCCGATCGAGTACGGCGGCTTTATGTTCCAGCGGATGGTGGGGAAGGTTTCGTTTCAGGTGTTCTGGATCCCGGCGGCGATAACTTTTGGCACGGCGGTGGTCGTGAGCGTTTTTCCGGCCCTACGCGCGGCGAAGGTGACGCCAGTGAAGGCGATGCGGAGCTATTGAAGGTTGGGTGAAACCTTCGGTTGTTCCGAGATGCTCTCTTGAAAAGCAACCACGGCGACCACAGATACATATACAACTATGCTATTTCTGATTAAAATCGCCTGGCGGAATATCTTTCGGAATATCAGGCGGACGGCGCTGGCGAGTCTGGCTATCGGGATTGGCCTGGCGGCGCTGATTTTTACGGATGCGATGATGATCGGCATGATCGAGAGTATGATCCGGACGGCCACCGATACGTTTCTGGGCCAGGGGCAGATCCATTCGGAGGGGTTTCGGAGCACGCTTGAGGTGGAGAAGACGGTGAACGACCTCCCCCGACTGCTGGAGCGGCTGAAGGGAGAACCGGCGGTGAAAAGGTTCTCCCTTCGAACGCAGGCCTTCGGGATGCTTGCATCGCCTGCAAATGCCAGTCCTGTCCTGCTTTATGGCATCGACCCCCAGCTTGAGAAGGAGATTTCCAAACTCGATGAGGCGCTGGTGGAGGGGGCGTACCTGAGTGCGGGGGGTCTGCGAAAGATGCTGATCGGGTCGAAGCTGGCGGAGACCTTAGAGGTGGCGCCGGGCGACCGGGTGGTGGTGACGGTTGCGGAGGCGGAGACGGGCGAGCTGGCGCAGGAGATGTTTCGGATTGGGGGGATTTTTCACTTCAATGTCCGGGAGATGGACAGCGGGATGGGGTTTATCCATTTGAAGACGTCGCAGGCGCTGCTGGGACTGGCAGATGGGGTGCATGAGATCGCGCTGCATTTCGACGACCTCCGGCTGTCCGGGGACGCCGCATCGGATTTCTGGTCGCGCTATTCGCAGGGTGGGAACGAAGCCTTAGGCTGGAAGGCGCTGATGCCGCAACTGGATGCGGCCGTGCAGATGTCGCAGTATTCTTCCTTCATCATGGCGTTCATTCTTTTTTCCGTGGTGTCGCTGGGCATTATGAATACGCTGTTTATGTCGCTTTACGAACGGATGTTCGAGTTCGGTGTGCTGCGCGCGGTGGGGACGCGGCCCTTCCGGATGGCGCTGATGATCCTCTTTGAGGCGGGCGTACTTTCGATCCTGAGTATTTTGGTCGGGAGTGTGATCGGATTCGGGGTTACCTATACCGTTTCCCTGTCCGGGATCGATTATGTGGGGATCGAGTTTGCGGAGGTGACCATTCGGGAACTGATCTACCCGGTTCTGCAGGCGGAGCAGTTCGTCGTGTTCCCTCTCATCGTCTTTCTATTTACGCTTATCGCGGGGATCTATCCGGCGGTGTTTGCCGCAAGGCTGACGCCGGCGGAGGCGATGAAGGCGCACGATTAGCCCTCTGTGAATCTCCAAACAGAAAGTGTGATATGTCCGACAATTCAGCCGTAATCCGTGCCGAGGCAGTGTCCAAGGTCTACCGTTCCGGGGAGGTGGAGGTTCCGGCGCTGAAGTCGGTCGACCTTACGATTGTGCGGGACGAGTTTACGGCGATTGCCGGGCCCTCGGGGTCGGGCAAGACGACGCTGTTGAATATTATCAGCGGGCTGGATACGCCCACGTCCGGGCGCACGCTGCTGGCGGGGAGGCCGATCAGCGAGATGAGCGGCAACGAGCTGTCCGATTTTCGCAGGGACCACATCGGGTTTATTTTCCAGTCGTACAATCTGGTTCCGGTGCTGAAGGTGCGTGAGAACATCGAGTATGTGATGCTCCTGCAGGGGGTTTCGGAGCGCGAGCGGCGCGGGCGGGTTGCGGAGATTCTCAAAGAGGTGGACCTTGAAGGGATGGAGGAGAGGCGCCCGGCACAGCTTTCGGGCGGGCAGCAGCAGCGCGTGGCCGTTGCCCGGGCGATGGTCTCACAGCCGGACCTGATCTTAGCGGATGAACCGACGGCTGACTTGGATTCGGCCACGGGCGCCGCGCTTTTAGATATGATGCGGGAGTTGAACGAAAAGAAGGGGATGACGTTTGTGTTTTCCTCCCACGATCAGATGGTTATGGACCGGGCGCGGCGGCTGGTGGTGTTGAGGGATGGGGAGATTGTGCAGGATGAGGTGAGGGAGGGATGATTGCGGAATGCGGAATGTGGATTGCGGATTTGCGAATCGCTGCTGTCTCCGATATGGTTTCTCTGTCTGGATTTTTGCTGTTGTTTCCTTCGCGCCTTTCGCAGGAGAAGGGACGCTGAGGGTTGGCGGATATGCGAAGGGTTTTTTTACGGCGCTGGATCCACCGTCGTATGCCGGCGGGGCGACGGGGGGTGTGGCGCTTATCCCGCTGCGGTTGAAGGTGTTCTGGCAGGCGAACGGGAGGGTCTCGGGGGAGTTCGCCTATGAGCTTACGCCGCAGGTCCGGAGAGGGCAGGCTCTTTTTTCGGGGGCGCTGCCACGGCCGGAGCCGTTTTCGTACCGGGGGGCGGATCTGCGGGCGTATCTGCCGGGGGCCGGGAACCTGCCGGGGTCATTTGCCTTTGCGCAGAATCTGGACCGGGCCTTTTTTACGGTTTCCGTGCCTGCAGCGGATTTTTACTTAGGGCGCCAGGCGATCGCTTTCGGGTCGGCCCGTGTTGTGAATCCGACGGATGCGATTGCCCCGTTTACCTACGAGGCGCTGGATAAGGAGGAGCGGGCGGGGGTAGATGCGCTGAGGGCCCGGCTGCCGGTGGGGGAGATGGGGGAGGTTGATGCCGGGGTTGTTTTTGGGGACGATTTTTCGGTGCGGGCCGGGGCCGCGTTCCTGCGGGGCAGGTTCTACCTGGTGGAGACCGATTTTTCGTCCATGGCGATGGTGTTCAGGGAGAATCTACTCCTGGGAATAGACCTGGCTCGGTCGGTGGGGGGCGCCGGGTCCTGGCTGGAGGCCGCGTTTGTCCGGGCGAACCGGTCGGGGGAAGACTATTTCCGGATTTCCGGCGGGCTGGACTACCGGTTTTCAAACGGGATTTACGGGTTTTTCGAATACCATTTCAACGGCGCAGGCGCATCGCAGGCCGGCGCGTACCTCCGATTGCCGGGGGAGACCGCTTTTACCGAAGGCGGGGTTTATCTGATGGGCAGGCACTACGCGGCGCCCGGTTTCACGTACCAGGCCACCCCGCTTCTGACGCTGAGTATGCAGGTGCTTGCAAACCTGAGAGACGGTTCGGCCTTTTTTGCCCCTCAGGCGGAGTACGGTTTTGCCGAGGATGTTTTTGCGGCGGCGG
Source organism: Candidatus Latescibacterota bacterium (assembly GCA_965249305.1). Taxonomy (GTDB): domain Bacteria; phylum Latescibacterota; class UBA2968; order UBA2968. The sequence continues at coordinate 4,881,683 of OZ252228.1, forward strand.
GCGCGTTCTACGGGGCGGGGCGAGGGGCGAGGATCCGGCCGGACGGGATCGAACCTGGATCGGAGTTCAGGCTTTATCCGGCGATCTATTTTGCTTCGCTCAGGGTCTATTTTTGAAGATAGGAGTTGCATGCAGCGATCACTTGTTATATATCCGGTGCTGATTTTTATCGCGGGGCTGGTTGCCTATTCAAACAGCCTGGGAAACGGGTTTACGTTTGACGACCGGGCGATTGTGGTGGGGAATCCGGTTGTCCAGACACTGGATCCGGGCCGGATTTTTTCTTCTCCCTGGTGGCACGACCGTGCGGAGCTGGGGCTCTACCGGCCGGTGACCACGCTGAGCTATGCGCTCAACTACCGGCTGCACGGGCTGGCGCCTTACGGCTATCACCTGGTGAACCTTTTTTTACACCTGCTGAACGGGACGCTGGTTTTCTGGATTTTTTTCAGGGCTCTGGGGCATGCGCCGTCTGCAGGGGTGGCGGCGCTTGTGTTTGTGCTCCATCCGGTGCAAACGGAGGCGGTGAACGGCGTGGTGGGACGCGCAGAACTGCTCTCCGCCTTCTGGGTGCTGTTCGCCTGGGCGCTTTATACAGGGGCTTCTGAGGCACAGGGGCGTGCGCGGCAGGCGCTTTACGGGGCTTCGCTTTTCGCTGCGCTGCTGGCCTGTTTTTCCAAGGAGCACGGGGTGATGCTGGTGGGGATTCTGGCGGCGTACGATCTGCTGCTCCTTTTCAGGCGTGGGGCGCCGGACCCTTTTCGGCAGGTTATTCGGTACGACGCGCTGCGTTATGTGCCCTATGTGCTGGTTGTTCTTCTTTACCTGGCGATCCGCTATGCGGTTATCGGGGCGGTCCTGCTGCCGGGCAAACCCCTGCTCGTAGACAACCCCCTGGCGCACCTTCCCACCGGCGAGCGGATGCTGACAGCGATAGCGGTGATAGGGAAGTACGCGGGGTTGCTGGTTTTGCCCTATCGCCTTTCCGCGGATTATTCTTACGATCAGATCCCTGCGGTGACGTCGCTTTTTAATCCCGGGTTTCTGGTGGGGGCTCTGGTGGGGGCAGGGGTTCTTTTTGTGGTGGTCCAGGCGACGCGCCGGCGGTGGGCGGCCGCGTGGGGTTTTGGAGCGGTGTTTTTGGTTTTGACCCTGCTGCCGGTTTCCAACCTTTTTTTCCCCATCGGCACGGTGTTGGGGGAACGGCTGCTCTACCTGCCCTCTCTGGGATTCTGCTTGCTTTTGGGGTGGGCATATCGAGTTCTGGACCGGCGGCGGGCGCTGCCGTGGGCCGTCCCGGCCGGGGCCGTTCTGCTGCTTGGCGCTTACGGGGTGGGGACTTATCTGCGCAACCCGGACTGGAAGGACGATTTTGCGCTTTTTTCCAGCGCAGTGCAGGCGGCGCCCCGCAGCGCCAAGGCGCATTTTAACCTGGGGAATGCGCACCGGGACCGGGGGGATATGGAGGGGGCGCTTCGAGAGTACCACGAGGCGCTTCAGATCCATCCGGCATACGCCGAGGCACATTACAATGCGGGGGTGATCTACCAGCAGCATGTGAGAATGCCGGACCGGGCGATCAAGGCCTACAGCCGGGCGCTGATGGCCGATTCGTCCCATGTGCTTTCCTGGATCAACGTGGGCGCACTCCTGGGTCGGAAGGGACGGTTTGCCCCGGCGGCGGAGGCGTTTGAGAAGGCGCTGGCGCTGGACCCGGAGCACTTGGATGCCCGGTACAATTTTGCGCTGGCCTGCCAGGAGGCGGGCCGGAGCGAGGAGGCTGCACAGGCCTACCAGCAGGTTCTGGAGGTCGATCCCGGGCATGTGGACGCGGCGATCAATTTAGGGGCGCTGTATAGGGAGGCAGGCTATAGCGGGGAGACGATTGCGGTATACCGGAGGCTGTTGAAGGTGCGGCCGGATGCCTTTCAGGTGGCTTTCAACCTGGGGGTGCTGCTGGAGGCGATGGGGAGGCCCACAGATGCGGTTGGCGCATACGAACAGGCGTCTCGCGCTGAGGACGAGAGGGGCGCTCTGTCTCTGTTTAAGGTGGGAGAGTTGTATCATACAGATGGGGAAGGCCGATGAGGCCCGGCGGACGCTGGAAGCGTTTGTGGGGCGATGGAAGGGCGATCCGAGGTATCGGCGCGATGCGGAGCGGCTGCTGAAGGAATTGCCATAAGGACAACTGAGGGGGTTGTTATGGGTTCTGACACCGATGGTAACGGGCTTCACCGCGAGGCGCTGGTGATCGATTCGCACAATGATACGGTTGTGTCTCACATCCGGCGAGGCAACCTGGGGCTGTCCGGAGAGCCGGCGGCCAACAGGGACCGGCGCAGCGGGACGGTGGCCTATTTGAGGGGGCCGCTCGACCGGGCCGCGAGGGCTCAGGAGGTGCAGATCGATTTTCCAAAGATGCGGGCCGGAGGCGTGGATGCGGCCTTTTTTGCGGTGGATGTGACGCGGGCGTGGAAAAATCATCTGACGTATGCGCTGGATGCGTTCGGGTTTTTCGATGTGGAGGCGGAGCAAAACGAGGTGGTAATTGCGCGCTCTGCCGACGATATCGTAGAGGCGAAGCGGGCCGGGAAGCTGTCGGCGGTGCTGGTGGTGGAGAACAGCGACGGGACCGAGGGGAGCCTGAACGTGTTGCGGATGCTCCACAGGCTGGGGGTACGGTCGATCGGGTTGACGCACAATACCAGCAGCTGGGGAGCGGACGGGAATGCGGAGACGCGCAGCGGAGGCGGGCTGACGACGTTCGGGGTGCAGCTGGTGGAGGAGATGAACCGGCTGGGGATGCTGGTGGATGTGTCGCACATCAGCGAACACGGGTTCCGGGATGTAATGGAGACGGCGCAGCGGCCGGTGATTGCCTCGCACAGCAATTGCAAGGCCGTGTGCGATCACCCGAGGAATTTGAGCGACGAGCAGATTCAGGCGCTGGCGGCAAACGGCGGGTCGATGGGGGTGACGTTCGTGCCCGGATTTGTGGATGCCGAAGCGCCGACGCTGGAGCGGCTGCTGGACCACATCGACCATGCGGTGCAGCTTGTGGGGGCCGACCATGTGGGGATTGGGTCGGATTTTGACGGGGGCGGAACGCTCTTAGAGGATGCGGCGGCGTTTCCCCGGATTACCGAGGGGCTGCTGGAGCGAGGCTACAGCGAAGGGGATGTGAAGAAGGTTTTGGGGGAGAATCACCTGCGGGTGCTGCGGGAGGCGCTGGGAGGTTGAGGAAGACGATCGGACTGATCGGCAGGATGAAATGACCCTGAAAATCCGCAAATTTTACCCCTGAAATTCCTCACACCAGGTGTCATTGACCGGCCAGAAAGCCGATAGGGGAGAAGGATGGATCAATCACAGCTCGCGTGGGTCGTCAACTTTATCTGGGGCATCGCGGACGACGTTCTGCGTGATCTCTACGTTCGCGGGAGATACCGGGACGTCATCCTGCCTATGACCGTCCTGCGTCGCCTCGATGCGGAGTTGGAGCCGACGAAGCAGGCCGTCCTGGACATGAAGGCCACCCTTGACGGGGCGGGCATCGCCAACCAGGACCAGCCGTTGCGCCAGGCAGCCGGGCAGGCATTCTACAACACCTCAAAATTCACCCTGCGCGACCTGCGCGCCCGCGCCAACCAGCAGCAGCTCAAGGCCGACTTCGAGGCCTACCTCGATGGTTTCTCTCCCAACGTGCAGGAGATCCTCGACTGTTTCGAGTTCCGAAACCAGATCCCCCGGCTATCCAAAGCCGACGCCCTCGGAACCCTGATCGAAAAATTCCTCGACGCGTCGATCAACCTGAGCCCTACCGCCGTTCTCAACGCCGACGGATCGGTAAAGCACCCCGGCCTGGACAACCACGCGATGGGCACAATCTTCGAGGAGCTGGTCCGCCGCTTCAACGAGCAGAACAATGAAGAGGCCGGGGAGCACTGGACGCCCCGGGATGCCGTCAAGCTCATGGCGTGGCTCATTTTCCTGCCGATCGCCGATCGGATCGAGTCGGGCACCTACCTCCTCTACGACGGCGCCTGCGGCACGGGCGGGATGTTGACCGTAGCTGAGGAGACGTTGCAGGAGTTGGCCGGGACGCAGAGCAAGCAGGTCTCCACGCACCTGTTTGGCCAGGAGATCAACGCCGAGACCTACGCCATCTGCAAGGCCGACCTGCTCCTCAAGGGCGAGGGCGACGCCGCAGACAACATCGTAGGAGGGCCTGAGCACTCCACGCTCTCGAACGACGCCTTTCCATCGCGGGAGTTCGACTTCATGCTCTCCAATCCGCCCTACGGCAAGAGCTGGAAGGGCGACCTGGAACGCATGGGCGGCAAGGGCGGCATCAAGGATCCCCGCTTCATCATCGAGCACGCAGGCGACCCGGAATACTCTCTGGTCACCCGTTCCAGCGACGGGCAGATGCTCTTCCTGGCCAACAAGCTCTCCAAGATGAAGCACGGCACCCCGCTTGGCAGCCGCATCGCGGAGGTCCACAACGGCTCGTCGCTCTTCACCGGGGATGCGGGCCAGGGTGAAAGCAACATCCGCCGCTGGATCATCGAGAATGACTGGCTGGAGGCCATCGTTGCCCTGCCCCTGAATATGTTCTACAATACGGGCATTGCCACGTACATCTGGGTACTGTCCAATCGAAAGCCCGAACACCGCAGGGGCAAAGTACAGCTCATCGACGCCACCGAATGGTACAAGCCCCTTCGCAAAAACATGGGCAAGAAGAACTGCGAGCTGACCGAGGAGGATATCCAGAAGATCTGCGACACCTTCTTCGCCTTTGAAGAAACCGAGCAGTCGAAGATCTTTCCCAACGGCGCATTCGGATACTGGAAGGTGACGGTGGAACGCCCCCTCCGGCTCCGCATCGACCTGACTTCTGAGACCTGTGCCGCCTTTCGGGATGTCTGTGTTGGGGCGAAGGAAGAACCCCTGGCGAATCTCATCGACCAGACAGCCGAGGTTCTGGGTGCAGGGCCACACACGGACTTCAATGATTTCCTGGAGGCCATCAAATCCCTTGCCGAAAAGAGGGGCGTCAAGCTTACTGCCAGGCGGATCAAGCTCCTCCAGAACAGCCTGGCCCAACGGGACGATGCCGCTGCTCCCATCGTGAAGAAGGTCCACAAGCCCGGAAAGGCCGAGGCCGACCCTCTGCGGGGTCGTTACGAAATCGTCGTGGATGGCAAACGCTCCATCGTCGAGTACGAACCAGACAGCGAGCTACGGGACACCGAGCAGGTGCCCCTGCTGGAAGAGGGCGGGATCGAGGCCTTCATCCGCCGGGAGGTGCTCCCCCACGTCCCGGACGCCTGGATCGACGAACCCGGCGCCAAGATCGGCTATGAGATCAGCTTCACCCGCTACTTCTACAAACCGCAGCCCATGCGCACGCTGGAGGAGATCCGGTCCGACATCCTGGCGCTGGAGAGGGAGACCGAAGGGCTGCTGGCAGAGATTCTCGGGGAAGAAGGTTTGCGCCTTGATGTGAAAGGAAGCGCCCCATGAAGCGACCGAAGAAGTCGGGATCGAAGAAGAGGGAACATCCACAGCCTTCCCCGGCAAGTTCGGCGGCAGACCTGGAATCCTCGTTTGTGGAGGTTACAGACCTGATCCGGCAGGCCCGCCAGCGTTCTTATCAGGCGGTGAATTCGGAACTCGTCGGCTTGTATTGGCAGGTTGGGGAATACATCAGCCGCAAACTGGAGTCGGCGGAATGGGGAGACGGCGTGGTGGACGAGCTTGGGGATTATATCGCCCGCCAACACCCTGAGATCAAGGGGTTCAACCGGCGCAACCTTTTCCGAATGCGGCAGTTCTACGAAACTTACCGGGCCGACGAGAAAGTCTCACCACTGGTGAGACAATTGCCGTGGACGCATAATCTGCTTATCCTGAGCCGCTGCAAACGCGTGGAAGAGCGCGAGTTTTACCTGCGTACGGCCCTGAGCGAACGATGGGGTAAACGGGAACTGGAACGACAGCTTGCGGGGGCGCTCTTCGAGCGCACGGTCCTCTCGCCGCCAATTGTGTCACCGCCGGTGACACAATTACACCCGGACGCCGCCAGCGTATTCAAAGACACCTATTTACTCGACTTTCTCGATCTTCCTGGACCCCACTCCGAGCGCGATTTGCAACGGGGGCTGGTCGCTAACCTGCGTCAATTCCTCCTTGAACTTGGAACGGATTTCAGTTTTGTGGGCGAACAATTCCGGTTGCATGTGGGCGGACGGGACTTTGCCCTCGACCTGCTTTTTTTTCATCGCGGCCTGAACTGCCTGGTGGCCATCGAACTCAAGGTGGACGAGTTCCAGCCCGAGTACCTGGGCAAGCTGGCGTTCTACCTGGAGGCGCTGGACCGCGACGTCCGCAAACCGCACGAGCGGCCCTCCATCGGCGTACTTCTCTGCGCCACGAAGGACAGCGAGGTGGTCGAATACGCCCTCAGCCGCACTCTTTCGCCCGCCCTGGTGGCTGAATACCAGACCCGTCTGCCTGATAAGGCCCTGCTGCAAGCCAAACTCCGCGAGTTCTACCAGCTTGCCGACGCCGAACCGGACGGGGGCGAATCCGAAGGGGAACAGTCGTGATCCATGACCTCAAGCCCTACTCCGCATACAAGGAGTCCGGCGTGCTGTGGCTGGGGGATGTGCCGGAGCATTGGGAGGTGTGGCGGATTCGTAATACCGCCGAAATGCGCGTGAGCAACGTTGACAAGCACACAAGGGACGACGAAGTGCCTGTCCGCCTCTGCAACTATGTTGATGTCTATAAACATGGCTCCTCGCTATTTGGTGTGGGTAACCTTCCCCCAGGAACGACCAGTTGTGGTAGACAAGACGCCCAAGCTGCAGGTTTTGTGGACCAGCCTTCGAGTATTCTTTGTCAACGGTGTTGCCCGACCCGTTGTCTGTTGCTCAGGATTCTATCTTAAAAACAGTTGTTTAAGTTGTTAGATAATAAATTGTTACGATGGACTAAACGGCAAACTGGATCTCCGGATCATTCAATACCCGCCGTGTGTTTAGGAGAGATCTCATGTGCGGATACCGGAGCAAACGGTTAGGAACCACCTCGCACTCGGCAAGAAGACTGGTTCGGGTTTTTATGATTACCCACGTGAAACAGCGAAGAGCCATAAACATGATCGCATCCATCACGAAATGCCGTTCATGCGTGCCACCGCATCTCCAGAGGAGATCAAGCGATTTCACCTTGAACGTGGGGACGTGCTCATTACCAAAGACTCGGAGGCATGGAATGACATCGGTGTACCGGCTCTGGTCGAGGAACCAGCCGATGATCTAATCTGCGGTTATCACTTGGCGCTTCTACGTCCACTGTGCAATCGATTGCGTGGCGGTTACCTATTCCGAGCTCTGCAAAGCACTGCCGTCGCCTATCAGTTCCACGTAGAGGCGACCGGAGTAACGCGCTACGGGCTCTCACATTCCGCGATCAAGTCGATCTGGCTCCCGCTACCACCCCTTCCCGAACAAGCCACCATTGTCCGCTTCCTCGACCACGCCGACCGGAGCATCCGGCGCTACATCCGCGCCAAACAGAAGCTGATTGCGCTCCTGGAGGAGCAGAAGCAGGCCATCATAAAACGGTGCGGTCACACGCGGCCTGGATCCCAACGTCCGTCTCAAACCCTCTGGCGTAGAGTGGTTGGGGGAGGTGCCGGAACATTGGCAGGTTGCACCGCTTCGCCTGCGGTATGATCAGTGCCTCGGAAAGATGGTAGATGCGAAACGTTTCACCGGCGCTCATGCTATCCCATACCTACGAAACATCGATGTGCAATGGGATCGGATTAACACCGATGGTCTTCCCCTGATCGACATCGCGCCGCATGAACGCGAACGGTTCACTGTTCAACCTGGCGATCTACTCGTCTGTGAGGGCGGCGATGTAGGACGATGCACATTTTGGACTGGCCAACTTCCGGTGTGCGGGTTCCAGAAGGCTTTACACCGGCTGCGCCCATTGGATTCGACGTGCGATCATCCCCGCTTTCTGTACTACTGCATGTTGAACGCATCGAAGCTTGGTATATTCGTCGCAGATGGAAGCGAAAACACCATCGCACATCTGACAGGCGTAAAACTCCGCGCCCACCGCTTTGCATTCCCGCCAGTAAAAGAGCAGCAAGCGATCACCAGCCACCTTGACGATGCATTGTCTGACATAAACAAGACCACCAGATTTGCCCAGGACGAAATCTCCCTTCTCCGCGAGTACCGCACCCGCCTGATCGCCGATGTGGTCACCGGCAAGCTGGACGTGCGCAAGATGGCTGCGGGCCTGCCGGATGAAACAGACGACCCCGAGGAGTTGGAGGACGCCGATGCCCTGGTCGAGGGCGAGGATGTTGCCGACACTGACCCGGATGCTGTACCCGAGGAGGAAGAGGTATGACCACGGACACCAGTGAGAAGGGGCTGGAAAGTCTGATCGTCGCGGACATGACCGGCCACAGGAAGAACCCACAGGCCCAGGGAACAGGTACTGGTGAACCCGCCTCCGGGTATGGAGAGACGGTCTGGATCGCTGGTGATCCGAAGGACTACGACCGGGAGTTCGCTGTAGACCTGGTGCAGCTCCGAACTTTCCTGGTGGCAACACAGGAACGTGCGGCGGAGGCCCAGGATCTGGATCACGCGAGTCCTACGCGGCAAAAGTTCCTGGCCCGCCTCCAGGGAGAGATCGCCAGGCGGGGCATCATCGACGTGTTGCGTGGTGGAATCAAGCACGGAAAGCATCACATCGACCTCTTCTATGGCACGCCCACGCCCGGCAATATCAAGGCAGAGGAGCGGTATGCCCGGAACCGGTTCAGCGTCACCCGCCAGCTCCGCTACAGCCGGGACGAGACGCAACTGGCACTCGATATGTGCCTGTTCATCAACGGCCTGCCCGTTGCTACGTTTGAGCTCAAGAATAGCCTCACGAAGCAGACCGTGGAGGATGCGGTGGAGCAGTACCGTCGGGACCGGAATCCCCGCGAGCTGCTCTTCCAGTTCGGGCGGTGTGTGGCCCACTTCGCTGTAGACGACCACGAGGTGCGCTTCTGCACCCACCTCAAGGGCAAGGGCTCCTGGTTCCTGCCCTTTAACCAGGGCTGGAACGACGGCGCAGGCAATCCGCCCAATCTGGACGGGATCAAGACCGACTACCTGTGGAAGCGCATCCTCACCCCACAGGGGCTTACGGACATTCTGGAGAATTATGCCCAGATCGTCGAGAGGAAGGACGAGAAGACGGGCAGGAAGCGGCGCGACCAGATCTTCCTTCGCTACCAGCAACTCGACGTGGTCCGCAAACTCCTGGCCGATGCCGGGCAGCACGGGGCGGGCAGGCGCTACCTGATCCAGCACTCTGCGGGCAGCGGCAAATCGAACTCCATCGCCTGGCTGGCGCACCAGCTTATCGGCCTGGAGTGGGAAGGCGCGGAGATATTCAATTCCATTATCGTGGTCACCGACCGGCGCATCCTCGACCAGCAGATCCAGGCTACGATTCGCCAGTTCGCCCAGGTAAGCGCGACGGTGGGCCATGCCGAACACTCGGGAGACCTCCGGAAGTTCATCGAGAGCGACAAGAAGATCATCATTTCCACGATCCAGAAGTTCCCGTTCATCCTCGACGAGATCGGGAGCGAACACCGTGGGCGCAGGTTCGCCATCATTATCGACGAGGCGCACTCCAGCCAGGGCGGGCGCACTGCTGCGGCCCTGGCGATGGCCCTGTCCGAAGGGGGAGGCGCCGAGGACGGCGAGACGCCGGAGGACCGCATCAACCGCATCATGGAGGCGCGGAAGATGCTGCCCAACGCCAGCTACTTCGCCTTCACAGCCACGCCCAAGAACAAGACGCTGGAGATCTTCGGGGAGGCGCACAACGAAGCCGGGCAGGTCAAACACCGGCCCTTCCACAGCTACACGATGAAGCAGGCCATCCAGGAGGGATTCATTCTCGACGTGCTGCGGTACTACACGTCGGTGAACAGCTACTACAGGCTGACCAAGATCGTGGAGGGGGATCCGGAGTTCGACACGAAGCGGGCCAGGAAGAAGCTGCGGCGCTATGTGGAGAGCCACGACCACGCCATCCGGCTCAAGGCGGAGATCATGGTGGACCACTTCCACGAGCAGGTCATCGCCCTCAACAAGGTCGGAGGCCAGGCTAGAGCGATGGTGGTCACTGGTGGCATCGAGCGGGCCATCCAGTATTTTCATGCCATCCGGGACTACCTCGAAGAGCGCAAAAGCCCCTACCATGCCATCGTCGCCTTCTCCGGGGAGCATGACTACGGAGGCGTGCAGGTGACCGAGGCGTCGCTGAATGGCTTTCCGTCAAGCCGGATCGCTGACCAGATCCAGGAAGACCCCTACCGCTTTCTGGTCTGCGCCGACAAGTTTCAGACCGGCTACGACGAGCCCCTTCTCCACACGATGTACGTGGATAAGATCCTTTCCGGCATCAAGGCGGTGCAGACCCTCTCCCGGCTCAACCGGGCGCATCCGCAGAAGCACGACGTGTTTGTCCTCGACTTCATGAACGACACCGACACCATCCGCGAGGCGTTCGCCGACTATTACCGCACCACGATCCTGAGCGAGGAGACCGACCCCAACAAACTGCACGACCTCAAGGCCACCCTCGACGGGTATCAGGTCTATGCGACCGAGCAGGTTGAGGCCCTGGTGTCGCTCTATCTCGAAGGGGCCGACCGAGACCAACTGGATCCGATCCTCGACGCCTGCGTAGCCACCTATACCTCCGATCTCGATGAGGACGGGCAGGTGGACTTCAAGGCCAAGGCCAAGGCGTTTCTGCGCACCTACGATTTCCTGGCCTCCATCCTGCCGTATACCAACGCCGAATGGGAAGAGCTGTCGATCTTCCTCAACTTCCTGGCCCCCAGGCTGCCCGCGCCCAGGGAGGAGGACCTGTCAAGGGGCATCCTGGAGGCCATCGACATGGATAGCTACCGCGTCGAGAAGCAGACGGCTGTGAAAATCCAGCTGCCGGATTCGGATGCGGAGATCGAGCCGGTGCCGACTGAAGGGGGCGTGCGCAAGCCGGAATCGGAATTGGATCGTCTATCCAGTATTCTGAAGACCTTCAATGACCAGTTCGGCAACATTGCATGGCTCGACCAGGATCGAGTGCGCAAGCTGATCACCGAGGGGATTCCCGCAAAGGTCTCCGCCGACGCGGCGTATCAGAACGCCAGGAAGCATCCGGACCGACAGAACGCCCGCATCGAGCACGACAAAGCACTGGCCCGTGTGATGACTGCGGTTCTCAAGGACGACACGGAGCTTTTCAAGCAATTCAGCGACAACGAGGGCTTCAGGCGGTGGCTGACGGACACCGTTTTCGCGCTCACGTATGCAGGAGATTGAGGAAGCCTGATTCCCTATTCTGATTTGGCAGGATAGACCGAACCTTGGCGGTGAATCCGAATGCCAGGGCGGAGGAGGACACGCGCACCCCTGAGGAGCTGCTGGACATCATCGAAGAGAAGGGGCGGGAAGTGGCCGAGGTGCTGGCGGCAAACGGCAGGTCGATGGGGGTGACGTTCGTGCCCGGATTTGTGGATGCCGAGGCGCCCACACTGGAGCGGCTGCTGGACCACGTCGACCATGCGGTGCAGCTTGTGGGGGCCGACCACGTGGGGATCGGGTCGAATTTTGACGGGGGCGGGACGCTGTTGGAGGATGCGGCGGCGTTTCCCCGGATTACCGACGGGCTGCTGGAGCGGGGCTACAGCGAAGGGGATGTGAAGAAGGTTCTGGGGGAGAATCACCTGCGGGTGCTGCGGGAGGCGCTGGGGGGTGAGGGAAGTAAAAAGTAAAAAGTAAAAAGTGAGAATCAAGATGAAGGTGATCGGGTTGATTGGTGGGATGAGCTGGGAGTCTTCGGTGGAATATTACCGGGTTATCAACGAAAGGGTTAAAGAGAAAGCGGGGGGATTGCATTCGGCGAAGAGCGTGATGTTCAGCGTTGATTTTCATGAGGTGGAGATTCTTCAACAGGAGGGGAGGTGGTCCGAGGCGGCGGCGCTTTTGATTGATGCGGCACGGCGGGTTGAAAGGGCCGGGGCGGATTGTCTTGTTCTGTGTACGAATACGATGCACAGAGTGGCCGGGGAGATCGAAGCCGCCATCCGCATTCCCCTGCTGCATATTGCCGATGCAACGGCTGAGAAGGTTCAGGGGTGCGGGATGACAAAGGTTGGACTCCTGGGGACGAAGTATACGATGGAGCAGGATTTTTACAAGGGGCGTTTGACCGAGAGGTACGGGATCGATGTTGTGGTTCCAACCGATGCGGATCGGCAGTTTGTTCACGACGTGATTTATGACGAACTGTGTCTGGGGCGAATTCTTGATCCGTCCAGACAGACGTTTTTGAGAATCATCGACGATATGACCGACAGGGGCGCGGAAGGGATTATTCTGGGGTGTACCGAAATCCCGCTGCTCGTTCGGGAGGAGGATACGCGCGTTCCACTGTTTGATACGACCAGGATCCATGCGCATCAAGCGGTTGCGTTTGCGATGCAAGGATAAGATTCAAGCAGAAATAAGAGAAAGGCGACGGTTGCCAGAGGGCATCGGTCGCCTTTTTGTTTGTATCAAGAGCGACCGTGGAGGTCTTCAGAGAAAAGCAAGATAGATATGTTTTTACGCTTTAGAATCGCAACGTAAAAACGGTCTCCTCATCCGGTCTCGACTGCACGTTGATGGTGCCTCCATGCAGCCGCAGGATCTGGCGGGAGAGGCTCAGGCCGATGCCGGAGCCGTCTTGCTTGGTGGTGAAGAAGGGGATGAAGATCCGCTCCTGTACCTCGTCCAGGATGCCCGGGCCGTTGTCCCGGACCTGGATACTGACCCTGCCCCGGCCGTCCATCTGGGAGGTGAGTTCGACGCGGGGATCGGGCCGGCCCTCTAAAGCCTGCATGGCGTTTAAAAGGAGGTTGATGAGGACCTGTTCGATCTGTTCGGGATCGGCGGTGAGCTCGAGAGTTTCCGGTTCGACGTGGACCTTCAGCATCTTTTCCCTGCTTGCAATCTTTGTAGCCTGCCTGGGTCTGTTCGGACTGTCTTCTTTTACTGCCCAACAGAGGACCAAAGAAATCGGCATTCGGAAAGTCTTAGGCGCATCTGTATACGATATCTTTCTGATGCTTTAATTCGCAATCCGCATTCCGAAATTGGAGAGGGGCCGGGGGAGGGGTCACTCCCACGGCTGCTCCGCAAGTCCGAACTGTTCCGCCAGCCAGCGGTAGGCGATCTTCAGGGATTCTTCTGTGGGTCGGTGGCCGGAGGCGTGGTCGAAGAAGCCGACGGCGTCCGGTTTGCCGTAGAGGGCGTAGGCTTTTTTCGCTTCGTTGATGTACTGCCAGGTTGCGGGGCGGTCTGCTTCGCCTCCGAAGAGGAAGAAGGGCCGGGGGGCGTGCAGGGCCAGGAGGTGGTGGTGGGCAAGGGTGAAGTTGGGGCGGTGGATCTGGTCGCCCAGGTACCAGGGGGCGTCCCAGTTGGTGAAGCTGAACCCCATTCCGAAGTCGGAGGCGACGATGGCCTGGATGCGTTCGTCGAGCGCGCCGGTGTAGAAGGCGATTTTCCCGCCCAGGGAGTGGCCCATGATGCCGATTCGTTCCCGGTCGATGTCGGGCTGGTCCAGCAGGAGGTCGACGGCCCGGCTGGCGTCCCAGGCGAGTTTGGCGATGCCGGTCCAGTTGGGGTTGTCTTTCAACAGCTTGTCCGCAGCGGCCTGCCACCAGGAAAAGCCTTTGTTGTCTGCGGGTTCGGACACGGTGTTGTACGGGAAGGCTTCGGTGCAGATCACGACGTATCCCTGCTGGACGAGGTGGCGGCCGAACTGGATATTTCGGTCTTCAACGATGGGCTCTTGGGTGCCCAGATCGATGCCGGCCATCTGGTCCGGGTGGTAGAAGGGGACGACCATTGCGGGACGGGGAGAGTGGATACCTTTTTTGGGCTCCATCAGCAGGAGGGTTTGCCGGGTGTCAGGACCGGTGGGCTGCTTGAATACGGTGCCGCGATAGGTCGGCTGTTCGAAGGTTTTGATGACTTCCGGGCGCATGTCGAAGATGTCCAGAGAGGGGGTTCCCAGGACTGCGTTCCAGCGTTCTTGCAGGGCCGTGCGCCGGTCCTGCCAGTCTTCGAGTGTGGGGTCGGCGCCTTCGGCGAAGATCGGTTCGATCGGTTCGGACGCTCCGAGGTCGTTGTAGGCGGGGCGGCTGACCTGTTGTGAGAGGGTTTGCATAGGGCTGGTATCCTCTTCATCTGCCGGGTTTACCGAGGTCTGGATGATCATACAGATGCCGATGGCGAGTGCCGGAGGTAAGATAGCAGTTCTGCCCGGGATACCCATAGGGTTTTTTTACCGGTTGTTTTAAATCGGGTCACAGCGAGGCAGGGGCGACCGGTCGGTCGCCCCTGGCAAGAAGGTTACGTGATTGACGGCACTTTGACCTTACGCTTCTGGTGGATCGATTTTTCCATAGCCTCCAGCACGGCCACCGGCGTCAGCATAGTCTGATCGGTTTCGTCGGTTTTGCCGGTTTTGAACATCCTGCAGAAGGACCGGACGCCGGAGAGATAGGTGTTGTCATCGTAAGTGATCTGCCTGTCTATCCGCCCCTTTTCTCCGATGACCGAGACGTGGAAGGAGGTATACCCCTCGGTGAAGAGGTTGAGCGTGGAGATGGCCCCGCCTGCCGAGAAGAGGGTGGCGGTGTGGTTCTTTTTGCCCAGGTTGACCTGGGTGTGGGTGACCTCGTCGTTCAGCAGGCGGACGGCCATGTCGACCTGGTGGATGCCGTAGAAGGAGACGCCGCCGTACTTCGATTTGATGTCGCAGGGGCCGGTGGTGATCACAGAGATGATCCGGCCCAGTTTTCGGGCCTCTTTTTTTAATTCGGCGAAAGCGGCCTGTTTGGGCAGCACGGAGAAGGAGCAGACCGGGACTTTGAGCTGTTTGGCACGCCCGAGGAATTCCTTTCCTTCTTTGACCCGGTAGCAGAAGGGTTTGTCCACAAAGAGGGGGATCTTCGCCTCAAGTAAGGGCCGGACCGCAGGCAGGTGATACATGGCGTGGCGGTGGTCAACGCAGGCCGCATCCACCTTACCGATCATGTCTTCCGGCGTTTTGACGATTTCGGAAATCTCCCCCCGCGCTACGGCGTCCTTAGCATACTTGGGGGCCTCGCCCCAGACGCAGACGATGCGGCAGCCGGGCACCCGTTTGTCGATGTTGAGGGTTTTTGCAATGGCGACGGTGTGGCTGTTTTCCGCGCCGACGATGCCGATTCGGATCATGACGTTGCTCCTTGGTAAAAGGGTTACGGGTTTCCTGTCAACACGATTTAAATAGATGGGACTTTGACCTTTTTTCCGGTTTCGATCGATTTCTCCAGGGCTTCAAGCACGGCGATGGGAGTGAGCATACTTTGTTCGGTTTCATCGGTTTTGCCGGTTTTGAACATTCGGCAGAATGTCCTGGCGCCGACGAGGTGGGGATGTTCGTCGCGGACGATCTGCCTGTCAATGCGCCCCTTTTCACCGATGACCGAGACGTGGAACGGAGGACGAGCATCGCTGATGAAGTTGGCGGTGGAGATGGCGCCGCCGGCCGAGAAGAGGGTGGCGGCGTGGTTCTTTTTGCCCAGGTTGACCTGAACGTGGGTGACAGGGTCGTCTAACAGGCGCACAAGCTGGTCGATCTGGTGGATGCCGTAGAAGAAGACGCCCCCGTATTTCGAACGGATGTCGCAAGGGCCGGTAGTGATAACGGAGACGATGCGGCCCAGCTTTTTCGCTTCTCTCCGGAGCGCGACGGCAGATGCCTGTTTGGGCTGCGCCGAGAAAGAGCAGACCGGCACCCTGAGCCGCCGGGCGCGGGCGAGGAATTCTACCCCTTCTTTGACCCGGTAGCAGAAGGGCTTGTCGATGAAGAGGGGAATCTTCGCCTCAAGCAGCGGCCGGGCCGCGGGCAGGTGATATTTGGGGTGGCGGTGATCCACGACCGCCGCGTCCACCTTGCCAATCATGTCCTCCGGCGTTTTGACGATTTCAGGGATTTCTCCCCGTGCCACCGCGTCCACAGCGTACCTGGGGGCCTCTCCCCAGACGCAAACGATCCGGCAGCCGGGGACTTTTTTTTCAATGTTGAGGATTCTGGAGATGGAGACGGTGTGGCTGTTTTCCGCACCGACGATGCCGATTCGAATCATGGGAAGTTCCTTTCAATAAAATTTCGCGAAATTTTCACTTTCTTTACGCCGGAACCACATCGGTCGCCTCTCCCGCCCGGTCCGCTAAGGCGGTGTCGAAGACGACCTCTAAGTCGCACTGGGGTTCGTAGCCGATCAGAGATTTTGCTTTCCGGATGTCCGACCAGTAGACCCATCCCCCGGGGCGGTCCCAGGATGTTGGCCGTGTGGATGATGCCGTCCACTCCGGCCACGATGGTCCGGCAGATCTCCGGGTTTCGCAGGTCGCCTTCGACGATTTCGATGTCGAGACCGTCCAGTTTCGACCGTTTCGGATCGTCCGGCAGCACGAGGGCGCGCACGGCATAGCCCTTTTCAAGCACCTGGCGGGCGAGGTTGCCCCCCAGGCGGCCGGCGGCGCCGGTGAGATCAGATTCACGTCGGTGGATCTCCTGTGTAAGCGCTACGGACGCATAGGACTGCCGTCCGGCGCACGGGTCTGGGTCCAGCCGATGACTTCATCCTCGCAGGGGTATTTGGCGGCCAGATCCTCGTTGTAGACGAGGTCGTTGAACCGGCACCACTCCTGCACGCCGAAGTTGGGGGCCCAGAGATCTAAGTGCAGGTTGGCGGCATGACCGATCGGTGAGACGTCTCCCGGACCGTGCCAGGCGGTGCGGATGCCGTACATGTTGGCAAAGGCGGCGACGTTTCGGGCCGGGGTGAGACCGCCCATCTGGCTGATGTGCATGCGGATGAAGTCGATGAGGCGGTCCTGGATGAGCGGGGTCCACTCGCGGGGGTGGTTGAAGAGTTCGCCCATGGCGATGGGGGTGGCGCACTGCTGGCGGATGTTGCGGAACCACTCCAGGTCTTCCGGGGCGAGCGGGTCTTCTAAGAAGAAGAGGGAGAAGGGTTCCACGGCTTTGGCAAAGGCGACGGCGTCTATGGGGCGGAGGCGCTCGTGGATGTCGTGGAGGAGTTCGACTTCGGGGTCGCAGGTGGCGCGGACGTGTTCGATCAGGTCGAACATGGTGCGGCAGTATTCCCGGGGGTCGTAGTAGGCCCCATCCTGCGCGCCGTCGGGCTTGTGGAGTTTAGACGTGCGGCCTCCATACCCGCCCATCTGAACCCGGATGTACTGGTAGCCCTGTTCCCTGAATTTGTGGACGTTGTCAACGACTTCGTGCTTGTCCTTCCCATCGGCATGCGCGTAGACGGCCGCGCCCTCCCGGCATTTGCCGCCTAAGAGCTGGTAGACCGGCATGCCGGCCCGCTTGCCCTTGATGTCCCATAAGGCGATGTCCATGCCGGAGATGGCGTTGTTGAGCACGGGGCCGTTGCGCCAGTAGCTGTTGACCATGGCCATCTGCCAGAGTTCTTCAATGCGGTCCACGTCTCGGTCGATGAGAAAAGGTTTGAGATGTTTTTCGACTGCGGTGTGGACGGCGTGGAAGCGCTGGGTGAAGGTGGCGCAGCCCAGGCCGTAGAGTCCGGGCTCGGAGGTGATGATTTTGACCACGATGAGGCGGGAGCCGGCGGGCTGGGTGAGGATGGTTTTGACGTCTGTGATGGTGACGGGTTTGGGCACTAAGGAATTCCTTTTATGGTTGTGGTGGGAAAGTATGTAGCCTACTTATGGGTAATGCGCCGGGCGGGAAATGTCCATTGAATTTTTGAGGGGGTTGAGAGGCAAAGGAGGGAGTGTGCAGGTCAGGTGAAATTTTCGGAATTCGGCCCTGTGGCAGGCCGGAACGGAGTGCTCCGGGTACAATCGGTGCAGGGCCGGAACGCCTGCGGGCATTGAGATTGCGACTGAGGCAGGGCGGCGCAAGGAGGTGTGACAGACAGCAGGAGCAAATAACCGTATCGTTCATTCAACAGACTGCCCACGGGTGTCTTGCAGCAGATCGCGTAAAGGTTTATCCTCACCATCCTCCGATTCAGCTTCTTCTATTAAAATTGCATCAACCGCATCCTGGAGATGGGACGGCAGTTTCTCCCAATCTATTTCATCCGCCAGTTTTTTGAGCAACAACCGGTAGTCCTGGTAGTCCAGGATGACTTCAATGATTTCTCCCGAATCGTCATAAACCCGTCGGGGTGAATGGATGCTCGATTTTCCAGATGTATTCGCGTTGGGCATTCTTTTTCCTGTACTCTACTCCACTTTTCAGGATAGTTTTGCGATCCATTCAAGTGTTGGCATCAGTGACGCCTCCCGAATAATGGTTTAGCTTTTTCATAGCCTCAGTTGAAAAGCTTGCTCGATTATTTCACGCCGAGCATCTGGAATTGTTGTCTGATCTGTTGACGTAGATCTGGGTCGTTTGTCAACGCAAGAGCTTTCCTAAAATCAACTATAGCGTTCTCCTTATCATCTTTGAGTTTATAGACGACCCCACGGTTGTAGTAAACCTGGACTTGACCCGTTTCGGTGGGTACCTTATCTCTTGGGAGAAAGGAGATCCACTATGCCGCCAACACGTCCACCTTATCCACCTGAGTTCAAAAAGCAAATGGTCGAATTGGTTCGAGCCGGTCGTACGCCAGGAGAGCTGGCCAAAGAGTTCGAGCCCTCAGACCAGACGATCCGGAACTGGGTGGTACAGGCCGACCGAGACGAGGGCCTTCGAGAAGACGGTCTGACCAGTGATGAGCGAGAGGAGTTGCGCCGTCTTCGTCGCGAGATTAAGCAGTTACGCATCGAGCGTGAGATCTTGTCAAAAGCAGCAGCCTGGTTCGCTCAGGAGACCAACACGATCCCCAGAAAGCCTTCCAGTTCGTGAAGGCGCACCAGGCAAAATGGCCAATTACCACGCAATGCCGAGTCCTGGGTGTCTCCCTCAGTGGGTATTATGCGTGGCGAGGACGCCCCCCATCGCCAAGAGCAAAGGTCGATGCGGATCTCAAGGAACAGATTAAGGCTTTTCATGCCCGTTCTGATTCTACCTACGGAGCCCCCAGAATCTGGGAAGATCTGGCAGCATTAGGCATCCGTATAGGCAAAAAGCGTGTCGCCCGTCTGATGGTTGAGATTGGTATCTTCGGGGTGAGCCGTCGAAAGGGTATCAGAACCACCCGTAAGGGAAAAAAGGCTCAAAAAGCCCCTGATCTGGTCAAGAGAGACTTCACTGTTGAAGCCCCAAATAAACTCTGGGTGGCCGATATTACCTACGTACCAACCTGGGCGGGCTTCCTGTATCTTGCTGTGGTTATCGATGTCTTTTCCCGCCGAGTCGTGGGCTGGACGATGGCTTCGACGCTCCAGAGTGAGTTGGTTTTGTCTGCTTTGAATATGGCACTTTGGCAGCGTCATCCTTGTGGGGTGATCCACCACTCCGACCAGGGATCTCAGTATACTTCACTTGCCTTCGGTAAACGCTGCGATGAGGCGGGTATACGTCCCTCAATGGGTTCTGTAGGCGACTGCTATGACAACGCACTGTGTGAAAGCTTTTTCGCCACCCTCGAATGTGAATTGATCGACCGCCGTTGTTTTCGTACCCACAAGGAGGCCAGATTGGCTATTTTTGAGTATATTGAGGGCTGGTATAATCCCCATCGTAGGCATTCATCAATCGCATACCACTCACCGATGACATATGAAAAACAGCATCAAACACGGGCTTGAAGCCCAAGCCCTAAACACTCCACCAAAACGGGGCAACTCCAAATGATTTTGTCAGAAGGACGACTCTGGTAGTATTGCCATCCAAAAAATCCGGAAATAGAAAAGATGGGAATGGCGATGATGCTGACGAGGGCGACAGAACGTACTCTTTTGGAGTAGGTACATCGCTGGACATTCTCCCCTCGATTATCAAGAATTTTACCAATTGTGTGTTTTTTAAAGGGTGCCGACTCGGTTTTACGTAGATGTTTTCTGTCTATGCTGCATCGGCATAGTCAAGGAGTTCATCATTGGCATATCGAACCTGTTTATACTGATTCCAGAAAGCATCCCATCGTTTTGACTTGACGTAAGTGCGTAACTGCAAGATGCGTTGTCCTCCCTGCCAGGACCATTGCATACCCGATCGACAAAGCCTTGTCTTGACCAGGGTCTTTCAGGCCGCTTCGACGGGTCCCGAGCCAATGGGCAGACCCCTTCGACGAAAGTCAGCATAGGCCATCCGGTGTTTGTTCCGAAAGAAGAAGGTTCGTTCTGTTTCCAGGTCTTCCAATCGTTTTTGACCCAGCCTTCGGCGGCTTTTGTAATAGTCGATGGAGCGAATAAGGGTTTCTGCTGCGCCATCTTGGGTCAGCAGTTTGTGGTGGTAGGTTTCATACCAGCTTTGCGCTTTTGCTGATTTTTTGCCAAACAGGAGTTCGGCAGCTTCAGACAGATGTTCTGTGGTGTGATAAAAATCCACCAGTTTTTCATACCCGATGAACCGAGGAGTGGTATCAGCATATTTCCACAACCCTCGTGCCCCATCACACAGGAACACTTTTCCGACCTCATCTTTCAGTTGTCCTTCGATATGATCGAGTTCTTCCTCAAAGCGTATCTTCAACGTTTGACCACCCTCTTCGGGCATTTGTGCCACATACCGAGAGACCAAACGCTTTGGTGGGGTGCCGTCCTTTGGAGGTGCCCCATAAAAGGACAGGCTGCCCACCAGGGCCTGTTTGAAACTGGTCGGACTTTCTTCGGACGGTTTTTCCCCCGGCCTCTCTTGTGGACGCCCGCGTTTTTTCCCCGGCTCATCCAGCCTGAGGTGGGTCCCATCCAGGCTGGCCACCATCACTTTTGTCCCTTTGGGGTTCTCCTCCTCCTGACGGATCGACCGGTTGAGTGTTTCATCCATCTCGACCAGCCACGCTCCCGTCTCTTCTGTGATGTGTTTGACCGCTGTGGCAGAAGGCTGAAACAGAGCCGTCTTTTCCAGCACAGAAACGGTTTCCTCCGGCGTGATCAAGCTCACCGTGAACAACACCGCTTCACGAACTTCCACGGTGGCAAACTCACCGACCATTCCCCACATCACATCCAACGGCACATAAGAAGGCCCCCCTTCATCGGCCTGAAACAGATTTCGAGAAAGCTTCATCTTCCCAAAGGGGGTCAAAAACGTCTTCTCACTTTGTTGCTTAAACCGATACAGCACATTCTCGACCTGTTTTGGGGCCTCATCCACTTCGTAGGCTTCCAAAAATGTGCGAAGCGCTGCGATCCCACAAGCCTTGAGGGCTTCACCAAGCCCACTTGTGACCTGTTCTGCCAATTGAGGCGTCAAACTCTCCAGGTCCAAATTTTCGCAATGGGCGCTCAATTTTTGCTTAAATTCCCAGGTGGCGGCTTCGATCATCTCTGCGAGGTCCATCTTGGGCTCCTTTCCCGTATCTATACAACCTTATTGTTTTCAGTCTGTTGTATGATCGGGATTTGGAGCCTTTTTTGCAACTCATTTACGTAAATTCAGAGCAGCACCCTTTTTAAAGGAGAAGTAAAATGAAGTTAGCCACAGAATGCCGATGCCTACGATCAACAAGATAACAGTCACAAGCCCAGCGTCGCCTTGTAGCAACCGAACAGCACCGTACACGGTGGTCACAGCTGTGATGAAGACTCCGGCCCGACCCCCAATACGTTTGATAAAGTCAAATAACCCTTTGTCGGAATCTTCATCGCTCACGGGATTCCTCTCGCCGTGTCAGTTCTACTGATCAGGTCTGTCCCTGCTATGTACCAGCCAGTGCTGAGCTCTCACTGAACCTGCCCACTTCCACGCTCACGGCGTCGAAGCGAGCGTCGCCGGGGCGATAAGAAAGCAATTCCAGGCCGATTGGCTCACCGCTTTGTGCGTCTTTGATTAGAATAATACCGTCGTCCAACTCCGTACATATCTGATCTTTTCGGGGTGCCTGCCAGAAGACCGTTAGCAGTTCCATTTCCGGCTCGTAAGATACCTTTATCTGTGCCATATCGCAGTCCCTTCTTTTATCGCGTCGGTGCGGTAAGCCGTGATCAGAAAGCCATCTCCATCCATCCTGCGGGCTACGGCCACTATCCAGTGTGCATTCTCCTTTAAGTCAATATGGCGGACAGTTTTCTTTGACAAAAAAGTGCCGTTCACGCAGATTAGGTATCATAGACCACCACGTCAACGATACCCTTTATCTGGAGAGACGGCACAATGGAACTGGCAGAAAAGATACTCAAGAGTTTCAAGATTTCCAAGCCTCAAAAAAAGTTTCTGATGGCTGTGTTTACAGCGATCCTAACAGCTCACGGCAAGATCAATTTTCGTAACCTATCGCGTTACTCTCCTTTGTCACAGAAGACGTATTCACGCCAGTTTGCCAAACCCTTTGAATTTGTGGCCTTCAACCGAGCGGTGATCAATGAAAGCCTGGGCAGAGAAAGTGAACGGATCATCGTGTTAGATGCTTCTTTTGTGTCCAAGTCGGGCAAGCAGACCTATGGTCTGGATTATTTCTGGAACGGTTGTCATCGTCGGAGCGAAAAGGGGTTGGAAGTCTCCAGTGTGGCCATCGTGGATGTTTTGAGAAACACAGGCTTTACGCTGTCCGTTCGTCAAACCGATCCTGGAGATGAACGCCAAATGTCTGAGTCTAAGCCTAAACAGGATGTCGTCAAGGTCAATAAAAAGAAAAGGACCGTCAAGAAAAAGGGCACCAAAAAAAAGGGGAAAGCCAAGTCGAAAAAGCAAAGCTCCAAACAGGCAGAAGACGTCGAAATCCTAACAGATCAGTATTTACAGCACCTGAGTGATGTCAAACCCAGCTTGTTAGAGAATGAAAAATATACCGTTGTCGATGGCTATTTTAGCAAGAAGAAATTTGTTGATGGCGTCCGTGATTTGGATCTACACCAGATCGGCAAATTGCGCTGCGACGCCAATATGCGCTATCTCTACACCGGACCAAAACGGGAAAAGGGAAGCGGAAGGCACAAGACCTATGACGGCAAAGTCAACTGGCAGGACCTGTCTCGGTTTTCATATATCCAAACACAAGATGGCATCGCCATTTACAGTCTTGTCTTGAATCACGTCTCCTTAAAACGCAATTTGAAAGCCGTCGTCTTGCTGGATCACACGAACAAGGACAAGAAGAAATATGCGATCTTGTTTTCAACCGACAAAGACCTAAGTGCCAAGACGATTGTCAGATATTACAAAGCGCGTTTCCAAATTGAATTTATTTTCAGAGATGCCAAACAGTTCACCGGATTGTGCGACTGTCAAGCCAGAGATCAAAAACGGCTGGCTTTCCATTTTAATGCCTCTTTGACAACCCTCAATTTAGCCAAAACGGAACACTTACAAGCCCAATCAGATACGAGACCCATACCCTTTTCCATGGCCAGTGTAAAAGCCTGTTATTTCAACACGTATTTTCTCCAGAATATTTTTTTAATGTTAGACCTCGACCTAAATTTGATTAAAAAATCTCCCCAATACCAAAAACTGCGGGATTATGGCAAAATTGCTGCTTAAAAGTGGCCGAACTATTGTTAAGTAAAACAGCAGAACCTCATCATTACGTCTACTCTGACGAATCTCTACCGGAGAGATGAGGGCCTGTTTTACTTTCTCCTGTCGATCAGTCAGGTCAGGATGTTTGTTGACGATTTTCTGCCAATAATCCTGTGACGTCCGAACAGTGAAATCAAGCGGCGTTGATACTTCAAATAAAGGGTTGGTTTCTTCCGGCTTGTTGGCGACCATATATTTTCCTCAATGCCAGGGGATCCATCTCTCCTTTGAAATATACATGTATAATCGCATCCTGTCAGCAGGATATTTTTGCCAGATTTGACATGGTTCAACGCCTGTCTGCTTTTCCGATCTGGCTACGTCTTTCTGAGATTTAAACCGGTTACGGCTGTGAGCTTCGTGGATAGGGGCGCCGCTGTGATCTCGAAGTCCTCTGGCGTACCCGGAGTACGGCGCTTTGATCTTCCACCGGACCAGATTTCGAATAGGATTTTTTAAATCCGTCCCTCTTTCTGAAGAATATCGCCGGCGATGGCGTAGGTGGCGCCGTGCATGGCGATGACGACGAGGCCGAGGCCTTCGGCGAGGTAGCCGCCCGGGTAGAGATTGGGGATGGTGGTGGACTCGTAGTTGTGGGGGTGGATGGGGAGCTGATGGACCTGGAAACGGTACCGGTCGTACTTGTCGACAAGCGGAAGCGGGGGGAAGCCCTGGAGGAGGGAGTAGTCGGCAATGCCCCCGATTTCTAAGATAACGTGGTCGACTTCGAGGGTCTGTTCCTCGCCGTCGCGGGTGAAACTGACCAGGCCGCCTGCCGGGTTCTCTTCGATTTTCCGGATGTGCGTCTGGTAGCGGGTGTCGAAGCGGGGGGAGCGGCTTTCGATGATTTCCGCGATACGGGCGTAATAGGGGAGGCCGTGGCGGCTGTCGCTGATGAGCCGCCAGTGCCGTTCGAAGGGCTGGCGCATCACGTAGTGGACCTGTTTGCCGGTGTCGTGGAGTTCGGTGGCCGCCCAGTCGGCGGACCGGCCGCCTCCCACCACGACGATGCGCTCGCCCGGAAAGTCCTCCGGTTTGTCGTAGTGGTTGGTAACGAAGGGGAGGTCCTCGCCGGGAATGTTGAGCCGGCGGGGGATGCAGCGCTGGCCGACGGCGTAGATGAGGTATTTGCAGGTGTAGCGATGGGCGGTTTCGACGCCGAGGTCGTGCGTGGTAAGGTGGAAGCCGAGGTCGTGAGGTTCGATACGCACGACCTTTTCGTGGGTGTGAATGCGGCCGGTCTGCTCGAACCGGCCGGGCACCCGGTGGTAGTAGTTGATGAGGTCGCGTTTGACGATGAGTTCGTTGACGTCCAGGTCGATTCCCTGCTCCTTTATGTGCTGCGCCAGGGGATAGAAGGCGAACTCCATCCACTGGCCGGGCGAGAGGGTGAGGAGGTTTTCGGGGACGTTGTTCCACAGACCGCCAACCTCTTCCTGAGTAATGAGCAGGCAGTCGATGGGATCGGCTCTGCGAAATTCAAGGGCGATCTCGTCCACGCCCCGAAATTTCAGGCCCGGGTGATGGAGCAGGCGGAAGAGGTCGACCGGCTGGATACCTGCGTTCACAACCGATCTGAACTCGAGTCCGAGGAGCGTATGGTCGATCCGGCTTAGATACGCGTCGAGCTGGGGATAGCGGTGCCTGAACAGATCGCCACCGCAATAGTAAGGGCGCCAACCGCCCAGTACAACAGCGAGAGGCAGCCCGCCCGGGCCGCCTCCGACAATAATAACGGTATGGTGTTCTGGCACAGACACAAGATATCAATTTGCGTGAAGGATGATGCTCGAAAGGTCTACCCTATATCTCCCCCCGCCGTGCGGGCGGGAGAGGGGGCCGGGGGGTGAGGGCCTAAACCCCCTCGGGCAGGTCGATGCCGAATCTTTCCGCCGCATCCCTCAGCTTGCGCACGGTGCCCGGGGGAAGAGGGATGCCGTTTTGGGTGCGGTCGTCATGGGTCCTGTCTTCGGGTTCGCCCGGAACGAAGATTTCGTCGAAGCCCGCGGCTTTGGGAAGGGCCTTCAAGCTATCGATGAGGGCGTCCACATTTTCACCGTAGGTTTCCACGTCCGTGAAGACGCCGATGTCGATTGCCGCAACCACGCTGTTCTGAGTGCGGGAATTCTCACCCCCGCGCAGGACGGGCGCCAGCAGGGGGTTGCCCGCCATCAGGCTGGTGAGGCACTGGAACATAAAGGCCAGCCCGGAGCCTTTGGGGCCGCCGGATGGGACCAGGATTTCTGCGATCTCGGCATCTTCAGGGGGCAATCCTGCTTGTATAAACACCTCTCTGGTAAATGCCTTCAAGGGTTCCCAACCCACGCGAATTTCATCCATCATTTTTCCTTTACGATTAAATTTGAGGACCGATCGGAACGCCTGCCCCGGGCGTACAGAGCAGGCCGAGAGTAGGTCTTGACTTTAACGGACGAATACGCTATGATGCAGCATCTGTGATGAAAATAGCAGCAGTAGCAGTCAACATCCTGTCACTACTGCTACTGTCTTGTGCAGGAGCTACAAAGTAGGGCCGCGGGTTGTTTGAGTCAAGCCAAAACGAACCGCTTGAAAACAGGAGGTGTCAATGTCCCAGAAAGAAAAGCTGGACGTTCAGGAGCTCCGGGCGCAGGACCGCGCCCATGTGTGGCATCCGATGCTGCAGCACCGGTCGCTGGAAAACCGGGAGTTAACGGTAATCCAGGAGGCGAAGGGGACCACCCTGGTGGACGGGGAGGGACGGTCTTATCTGGACGCTTACGCCGGGCTGTGGAATGTGAATGTGGGCTACGGCCGGGAGGAGATCGCAGAGGCGGTGTACGAGCAGATGCGGAAGCTGTCGTACTATCCGCATTTGCAGGTAACAGCGCCGGCGGCGCAGCTGGCCACGCGGCTGGCCGGGATTCTGCCGGGGGACCTGAACCACCTCTTTTTCTGCAACAGCGGGTCGGAGGCGAACGAGACGGCGTTGAAGATCGCCCGGCAGTACGGGCGGCAGAAATATCCCGGGCAGAACCGGTACAAGGTGATCGCCCGCTATCAGGGCTACCACGGGTTTACGTACGGGGCGATGTCGGCGACGGGTCAGGTGAAGCGCCGGGCCAAGTTTGAACCGCTGGTGCCGGGGTTCATGCACGTGGACCCGCCCTATTGTTATCGGTGCCCGCTGAAGCTGGCCTATCCTTCCTGCGGGGTGGCCTGTGTAGAAGAGGTGGAGGAGGTGATTGTCCGGGAAGACCCCGAGACCGTGGCGGCGGTTATCGCCGAGCCGATTATCGGAGGGGGCGGGGTGATTGTGCCGCCGGATGAGTACCTGCCCAGGCTGCGGGAGATCTGCGACAAGTACGGCGTGCTGCTGATTTTGGATGAGGTGATTACGGGGTTTGGACGGACGGGTAAGCTTTTTGCGTCGGAGCACTGGGGCGTGGCGCCGGATATGATGACGATTGCGAAGGGAGTGACGAGCGGGTACCTGCCCCTGGGGGCGTGCGCGGTCACACCGGCGGTGTTCGAGGCTTTTATGGGAGAGCCGGAGGAGGAGCGGGAGCTTTCGCAGGTGGCCACGTACGGGGGGCATCCGGTCTGCTGCGCCGCGGCCCTGGCCAATCTCGAGATTTTAATGCGGGAACGGCTGTGGGAGAACTCGGAAAAGGTCGGGGCATATCTTCTGGAGGGATTACAGGGCATAGACTCCGATTTTATTGGCGATGTGCGGGGAAAGGGGTTGATGATTGCCGTGGAGTTAAAGGGAGAAGACGGGGAGATGCTGGACGGGGAGCGGATGGCAAAGGTGCACGCCCGGATACGGGAGGAAGGGGTGCTGGTGGGGCGGATGAGCCATGTAATGGACGGTCCGGAGAGCATGTTTTTCCTGTCGCCGCCGCTGATTCTGACCGAGACGGAGGCGGACCGGATTGTGGAGGCGTTCCGCGTGGGATTGGATAGCGTCTGAGAAACGAGCGGGTGATCTGTGGCAGACGAACCGAAAGTACCGGATTTTTCCGGCGGCGAGACCGGGGCCCGCATCGAGGCGTTGATGGAGCTGACGCATCAGCTCCTGGCGCTTGAGGACCGGGAGGCGCTGGGACGGGTGCTGAACAAAGAGCGCCCGGCGGATCTGGCGGATTTGATCCGGCGTCTGGACGACGAGACCCGTGAGGCGGTGTTCGGGCTGCTGGAGGCGCACTTAAAGGCGGAGGTGCTGGCGGAATCGGATACGCCCACAACGCGGGCGATTGCCGAAGATCTGGCCCCCCAGGCGCTCTCCCACCTGATGGAGGAGATGGAGCCGGACGACGCAGCCGACGTGCTGTCCGACCTGGAAGAGGAAGATGCGGAGAGGGTTCTGGACCTGATGGAGGCGGAGGAAGCCCACGAGGTCCAGAAGCTGATGGCGCACGAAGAGGACACCGGGGGCGCGATTATGACCCCCAGGCTGGTCCTGGCGCACGAAGATACGACCGTTTCGGAGGTGATCGATACGTTGAGGGAGGAGGCGGAGGAGGCGGAGATTTTTCAGCTTTATGTGGTCGATTCGGACGACAGGCTGCAGGGGATCGTTCCCCTGCACTGGCTGGTGACGGCGCGGCCCCAGACGCTGATGCCCGATTTGATGGACCGGGATCTGATCACGGTGTCTCCAGAGATGGACCAGGAAGAAATCGCCCAGTTGTTCACCCGGTACGATTTGATGGCGGTACCGGTGGTGGACGACGATGGCCGGCTGGTGGGCCAGATTACGGTGGACGATGTGATGGATGTGATTGTGGAAGAGGCGACCGAGGACATCTATAAGATGGCCGGGACGAGCGATGAGGAGATGGAGCGGCCGTCGGTCCTGGGCGTTGTGGTAGTCCGGCTGCCCTGGCTGTTGTTCTGTTTGCTGGGGAGTTTTCTGTCGGGGGTTGTGATCCACCTGTTCGACGTCACGCTGGAGAAGGTGATCACGCTGGCGGCATTTATTCCGGTGGTTATGGCAACGGGGGGAAACAGCGGGCTGCAGTCGGCCACGGTGACGGTGCGGGGGCTGGTGACGGGGCATGTGTCTTCGGGGTTGGTGCTGCGCACGGTGCTGCGAGAGATCGGGACGGCGGTGGTGATCGGTGTGGTCTGCGGCGCCGCTGCCAGCGGGGTGGCCTGGTTCTGGTTCGGGGAAGCGCTGGTGGGGGTCTGCGTGGGTATTTCCATGTTCCTGGTTATCTGCCTGGCCGTATGCCTGGGGGTGCTGGCGCCGCTCGTGTTTCACAAAGCCGGGATTGACCCTGCGGTAGCTTCGGGGCCGTTTATTACGACCACCAACGATGTGCTGGGGCTTTTTATCTATCTGGGGCTGGCCACGATTATGGTTCAGAGGTTTATGTAGGGGAGAGTATGGAGGCTTGTTTCAAACACTATCGAGCGCTGCGGCGAGAGATGGAGGCGTGGCTGGAGCAGAGCCGGCGGATGGATCCTCCCAGCCGCCACGGGGGAGGAGAGGACGAGGCGAACTATTCCCTGGCCTGGTTTCCACACTATCTGGTGACGGGGAGCGAGGAGACAAAGGGGCATTTTGAATATTTGAGAGATCTGCTGGCCGGGTGGGTGGAGCGGGAGTGCGTGCACGGGTACGAGCCGGAGGCCGAGGCGCATCACGGGACGGAGCCGTTCCTGCTGTTCCTGCCCCGGTACCTGGGACTTTTTCCGGAGGATGAGGTGGCCAGGGGGCTGCTAAGAGATGCGGCGCACCACATTGGAAACTGGGCGCCGGAGATTCCGGCCTGGTTCGATTGGGATCGCAACCGGTTTTACGGGTATTATATCGGAACGCGGACGGTCAAACAGGACCGGGAGTTCGCCAACGAGCTGGCCGAGCATTTTCGGTTTGTCCACATTGCCTTAGCGGCGCACCGGGTGCTGGGAGAAGACCGCTATCTAGTGGTCGATTTCAGAAGTTCGCATGAGTTTATGCAGCCAGCCGGATTCGCTGCATTCGTTCTTCCAATTCCTGCCTTGTAAAGCGCCAGTTGAAAGGTTCGGCAGTGAGATTATAGTATTCCTCAAAGCCCAAGATCCTGGCTTCCATCGCCTGTCGATCTGCCAGGTCATTGGGCGTGAGCGCCTTTCTTTGCAAGATCGAGAAATAGATCTCAATCTGATTGAGCCAACTGGCGTGGATAGGGAGATGGACGGCAATGGCATTTTCATAGGCATCCTGGAGCCGTTTAGGGAACGTGGTGGTGTAATGAGAAGATCCGTTGTCCACAATCCAGAAGACCCGATCAGCCGAAGCATAAGGCTCCCGTCCCATCACCAGGTCCACCAGCTTTTGAAAGGGCACGATGCCGGTTTTCTCATCCACACGCCCAAAGATGTGCCCTGAGAACACATCCAGTGCAGACAGATAGGCCACTGTGCCCATCCGTTTGTAGTCATTTTCCATACGAATGGGTTTGCCACAATCAGGTGGCAATGTGGCAAACTCTCGGGCTAAGATTTGGAGTTGGGATTTTTCATCGGCACAGATAACGAAGTCTTTCTTGCCAAGCGGTATCCCCTCCCATATGCCTTGATACAGGTCCAGAATGCGACTGGCTTTCTCTAAAAAGTTGGGGGCTTTGATATGAAGCCAGGATCGGTGATACCAGGGACGAAGGGCATCCTCTTTGAGAATGCGCCAAATCGTTGTGGGTGAGATTGAAGTGATCAACGCACACCTTAACACTTCCTGTTGAATCTCAAATAAGCTGAACCGAGACAGGGGCAACCCCCGTTGTGCGGGCAGTTGACAGGCAATGGCTTTGACTTCACTGACTTGCACAGGGGGAAAAAGTGGGCGGTCGCCCACTGCGCGGTAGATCCTCTAAAGTGAAGCCTTCTTCAGTCCACCTTTTTCGCCACTTCTGCGCCGTAGGTGAACTGACACCTGCCCTGTCGGCTAACCTCTGGTTGCCAATGGCTTTATTCTCGGCTAAGGCCACCACCATCTTTGCCCGCTGCACCTGGGATTGAGGCGCGTTGCGCTGACGAATGATTTTCTGGGCTTTTGCCAGTTGGGCTTTTGTGAAGCGAGGTTGGTATTGGGGAAGGGGACCTGACATTATACACCTCCTTTACCGATTGGAATGAGGCGTATAACATACCCCTTTTTTGCCACCTATACAACCTCATGCGTATTTGCGAAATCGACCACTAGAGTGGGCGCTTTGCTATGGGCGGCGGCGGGCGGAGATGATCGTAGAGATTCCGGAGGGGCCGCTGCCGGTGCTGTGGGGGCCGGAGGGAGAGCCGGTGTGGGAGGCGGACATGACAGCGGTGCAGGCCCGGACGAGCGGGGGCAGCCACCACGTGCCGGGAGATCCCCTGAATGGCGTGGAGGTGCTGCTGGCTTCGGGGGCGATTTACGCGCTGGGAGACCTGTTCCGGGCCTCGGGTGAGGCGGTGTTCAGGGACGCGGCTTTCCGGATTGTCGAACCGCTGGTGGACGAGCTGCACGACCCCTACGCCGATCCGGGCGCGGCTGCGGTTTCGTACTACCGTGAGACGTTCGGAGACGATTCTCTGGATGAGCGGATTCGGGAGATGGCGAACCGGATGCCGCCCGAGCAGGAGGGGGAGCTGGCGATGGTGTCTCCAGAGGTCCGGCGCCGGACCCTGCCCGGCGTGGGGAAGCGGCAGGATATGATTTTCTGGGGGATCTGGGACGATGCGGAGGTCGGTGTGACGCGGGTCCGGGAGCCGTCGACGGCGGCGCTGACACTGGGCTATCGGGTGACCGGAGACGCGGGGTATGCCGAACGGGCGTTAAAGCAGGCGGTGAGGCGTCTGCAAATGGCGCGGCGGGTACTGCGAGGGGGGCGGGAGCACGCCGATATGGGCGGCGCGGTCTGTTCGGTGGCGGCAGGACACGGGCGCAACTGGGGCTGGGGCGCGGTGACGGGGTGTTACGGCCCGCTTTTGCTGGGGACGCGGGAAGTGCAGAGTGCGGTGCGTCCGGCGGTTGAGGTGAAGCGGGAGGGGGGCGAGACGGGTCTGCCGGAAGAGGTGCTTTCGCTGGTGATTCCGCCGGGAGAAGTGCGGTTTTTCAATGGAGGTGAAAAGGATGCCCACTTTTCCTGGCGGCCGGAAGAGGGCGCATGGCAGGAGATGGCGGTGAGGTCGGGAGAGACGGTGGCGCGTGCGCTTAAGGAGGAACGCCCATGAACTATCGGACACTGGGACAGACCGGGCTGAAGGTGTCGGAGGTCGGACTGGGAGCATTTCCGATCTCCGGGATGCGGGAACAGTCGGACGGATCGCGGTTCGGGTGGACCGGGACGGACGACGCGGAGTCGATTGCGCTGATCCACCGGTGTGAGGAGCTGGGGATCAACCTGATCGATTCGGCGGAGGGGTATGGCGACGGCCACAGTGAAGTGTTGACCGGACGGGCGCTGGAGGGGAGGCGGGAGAAGTGGATTGTGGCGACGAAGGTGCAGCCCAACCGGGATCTGAAGGCTGACGAGCCGGACGAGGAGGCGGCGAGGCAGCGGATCGTGGAGGCGTGCGAGGGGAGCCTGAAGCGGATGCGGATGGATGCGATCGATCTGTATCAGCTCCATTCGATCCCGTACGACTGGGCGATGCCGGTGGTGATGGAGACGCTGGCAAAGCTTCGGGATGAGGGGAAGGTGCGCTGGTACGGGATTTCGACGAACAACCGTGAGGCAATCGATAAGCTCCGGGCGCTGGGGCCGATTCACGTGCTTCAGATCGGCTACAACCTGCTGGAGCGGAGCGCGGACGAACTGCTGCACTGGGCGAAGGTGGAGAATATCGGGACGCTGATCCGGGTGCCGCTGGCCAAGGGGATGCTGACGGGGAAGTATTTTGGGGAGGGAGCGGAGACGGTTGCGGAAAACGACGTGCGCTACGAGCGGTTCAACCGGCCGGAGACGATTGACGGGCTGAGTAAGCTGCCGGCATTGTCGTTTTTGCAGACCCCCGGACGGACGATGGCGCAGGCGGCGCTCCGGTTCGTGCTGGACCACCCGGGGGTTTCGTGCGCGATTGGTGGGGCGAAGAACCGGCAGCAGGTGGAGGAGAATGCCGCGGTATCGGATCTGCCGCCGCTGTCCGAAGAGGAGCTGGAGCGGGCGGTTCCGATTGCGGATACGATCCGGACGCCGGGGTGGATATAAGGCAGGGATCAGGGGTCAGGATTCAGGGGTCAGGGAAGGCGCCCGGTAGGGGGTACGCATTTTTTCGTAAGAGGATAACAGGATGAAGATTACGGCGGTGAGACCGTTTGTGGTGGGTGGGGGCGAGCGGAATTACTTTTTTGTGAAGGTGGAGACGAACGAAGAGGTCTACGGGATTGGAGAGGCGGGGCTGAGGAGGCGGGGGTCGGCGCTGGCGGAGGTGGTGCGGTCGTTTGAGCCGGATCTGGTGGGGCAGGACCCGTCGCGTATTGAGCATCTCTGGCAGGTGATGTTTCGGAGCGGGTTTTTTCCCGGTGGGGTGGTTCAGACGGCGGCGTTAAGCGCGGTGGATATTGCGTTGTGGGATTTGGAGGGGAAGGCGCTGGGGGTGCCGGTGTACGAGCTGCTGGGGGGACGGACCCGGGACCGGGTGGTCTGTTATCCGCCCCGAAGGAGTTCCTGTGGCTTCTGAGGTTCGAATCGGGATTGTCGGA
Source organism: Candidatus Latescibacterota bacterium (assembly GCA_965249305.1). GTDB lineage: Bacteria > Latescibacterota > UBA2968 > UBA2968. The sequence continues at coordinate 4,915,116 of OZ252228.1, forward strand.
TGCGCGCGGATTCTGAACGCCCATTTGCGGGGGTTCAAGGTTCTGCAGGAGAATAGGTACGGGGACCTGTTCAGGATTACGGCGCTGTGCGCTCGGAAGGAGGAGGATGCACACCGGTTCCGCAAGCGGGGTAAGGGGCCGCCGCCCCGTCCGGCGCCGGTTGAAGCGCCGGGAGATCCGCTGAATGCGCCCCATATGTATATCAGCGATCTGCATCCGGAGCAGGAGACGGAGATTTATACGGATTATCATGAGATGCTGGAAAGGGGATCGATCGATGCGGTGTGTATTCTGACGGGACACGACAATCACCACAGCATTGCGATCGATGCGATGCGGGCTGGGAAACATGCGTCGGTGGAAAAGCCGATGGCGATTTCGGTGAAAGCGGCGCAGCGGATGTGCGAGGTGGCCGGGGAGACGGGACAGGTGCTGAGTATTGACGAGAATGCGCATTTCAGCCCGGCAACGCAGGCGAGCGCCTGGGCGGTCCGGGAGGGCCTGATCGGGGATGTGCAGATGGTGTACCGTGGCGTGATCGGATTCCGGTCGCACCGACCAGATCTGGTGGCGGCGCGCACTCCGTGGCGGCAGTCCAAGCTGGGCGCGGGCGGCGGTGTGTCGATTGATCTGGGGGTGCATCTGTTCAACGGGGTGCGGACGATCTGCGGCCCCGTGGTGTCGGTGGACGCGCTCTGGCGGGTGCTGGAGCCGATACGGGTGTTGATGGATGACGAGGATCAGGGGGTGGTGGAAGAGGTGGAGAACCAGGTGGACGACGCCTTTTTTACAAATTTTGTGTTTGAAAACGGGGCCATCGGACATATGGCGGTTGCCCGCAGCGCTCGTGGGACACAGATCGGCGTGCCGGGGGGGACCAACGTGTTTGGCAGCAAAGGGGCGCTGTCCGACGGAAAGGTCTTCGGCGAGGATGGGACGTCTGAGGATGTGATCGATCGGTTTAAGCAGGGCGCGCCGGCGGAAGGCCAGGAGGCGGTGATGCCGAAGGGTATTGTGGATGCGTTTGCGCTGGAGAAACTGAACTGGCTGCAGGCGATCCGGGATGGAAAGCCGGTGGTGATGTCGGGCGAGGAGGGGACGATTGATCTGGCGCTGAGTTATGCGATCTTAGAGTCTGGACTGCTGGGCCGGTCGGTGACGCTGGAGGAGGTGTTGAGCGGGGAGGCGGACGGGTACCAGAGAGAGATCAATGATCATTATCAATTGTAAAATCCTGAAGATTGGTGAGGTTCTGGCGCCAAAATCCTTTGACAAGGGTAGAGAGATTTATATATTGGGTGGGTTTCACGACAGTGCTGCTTCTGGTTGAGGTTCTGATGTGAGTTGACACTCCCACGAATGAATCCGTGGGATTCTCGCTTCAACCCGGACTGCTTGCCTTTGCAAGTCTGACACCCGGTCCACGAGCGTTTATCCTGTCCGCCTGCCCGGCGGCCAGTGAAGCAATACCCACAAGGTTTTACCCATCTCGGGGTTGTGGATGGAACCAGCTACCTTATCTAAGCGCGAACTGCCAGGGTTAGTTTACTCACAAAAGGTGGGTATGTCAACCCGCAAAGGCAAAATAGTTTCGAGCCAAAAACGCTTCGCGTTTTCGACTACGAAATCCGATCTCATGCTCGAATTACTCGCCTTCGTTCCCACGCTTAAAAACGTGGGCTTTCTCGGAGACTTTCTGTAAAAGGAGGGAACTATGGCCAAACAACTGAATATCGGACTCATCGGCTATTCTTTTATGGGGAAAGCGCACAGCAATGCGTTTCGGAAGGTGTCGATGTTTTTTCCGGATACCGGGGTCGAGCCTGTGATGAAAGTGATCTGCGGCCGGAACCGGGAGGCGGTGAGCCAGGCCGCCGAACAGTTCGGGTGGGAGGAGCATACGACGAACTGGCGGCGGGTGGTCGCGCGGGACGATATCGATGTGGTGGATATTTGCACGCCGGGCAACCAGCACAAGCCGATGGCGATTGCGGCCCTGCAAGCGGGCAAACATGTGATCTGCGAGAAGCCGCTGGCGAACAATCTGAAAGAGGCTAAGGAGATTTTGAAGGCTGCCAATAAATCGAACAGGAAGACGATGGTGGCCTTCAACTATCGTCGGGTGCCGGCGGTGGCCCTGGCCAAACAGCTGATCCAGGAGGGCCGGATCGGTCAGGTTTATCACTGGCGGGCGGTGTACCTGCAGGACTGGATCATCGATCCGAATTTTCCGCTGGTGTGGCGCATGCAGAAAGGCCCCGCGGGTTCGGGACCTCACGGGGATCTCAACGCGCATATTATCGACCTCGCGCTTCACCTGGTGGGGGATATCGATACGGTGGTGGGCGCAGATACGACGTTTATCAAGAAGCGCCCGCTCGCAGAATCGGTCGATGCCTCACTGGGCGCTAAGGGCGGCAGGTCGAAAAAGATGGGGAATGTGACGGTTGACGACGCCATGCTCTTCCTGGCGCGCTTCAAGAACGGGGCGATCGGGTCGTTTGAAGGCACCCGGTTCGCGGCCGGCCGGCGTAATCACAACCGGTTTGAGATCAACGGCAGCAAAGGGAGCATCGCGTTCAACTTAGAGAAGATGAACGAGCTTCAGTACTTCTCCCGTGAAGATGAGGATCATGTGCAGGGGTTCCGGGAGATTATTGTGAACGAAGGGGCGCATCCCTACATGTCGGCCTGGTGGCCGCCGGGACATATTGTTGGCTGGGAGCATACGTTTGTACATGAGGTGAAGGATTTCTTCGAGGCGATTGCGAAGAACCGCAAGGCGTCGCCGGACTTCAAGGAGGGCACGGCGGTCCAGGCGGTGATGGAGGCGGTGAGCCAGTCGGCAAAGTCAAAGCGGTGGGTGAAAGTACCGAGGGTTTGATAAAAAAGGGGTGCCGACTCGGTTTTACGTAGATGTTTTCTGTCTATGCTGCATCGGCATAGTCAAGGAGTTCATCATTGGCATATCGAACCTGTTTATACTGATTCCAGAAAGCATCCCATCGTTTTGACTTGACGTAAGTGCGTAACTGCAAGATGCGTTGTCCTCCCTGCCAGGACCATTGCATACCCGATCGACAAAGCCTTGTCTTGACCAGGGTCTTTCAGGCCGCTTCGACGGGTCCCGAGCCAATGGGCAGACCCCTTCGACGAAAGTCAGCATAGGCCATCCGGTGTTTGTTCCGAAAGAAGAAGGTTCGTTCTGTTTCCAGGTCTTCCAATCGTTTTTGACCCAGCCTTCGGCGGCTTTTGTAATAGTCGATGGAGCGAATAAGGGTTTCTGCTGCGCCATCTTGGGTCAGCAGTTTGTGGTGGTAGGTTTCATACCAGCTTTGCGCTTTTGCTGATTTTTTGCCAAACAGGAGTTCGGCAGCTTCAGACAGATGTTCTGTGGTGTGATAAAAATCCACCAGTTTTTCATACCCGATGAACCGAGGAGTGGTATCAGCATATTTCCACAACCCTCGTGCCCCATCACACAGGAACACTTTTCCGACCTCATCTTTCAGTTGTCCTTCGATATGATCGAGTTCTTCCTCAAAGCGTATCTTCAACGTTTGACCACCCTCTTCGGGCATTTGTGCCACATACCGAGAGACCAAACGCTTTGGTGGGGTGCCGTCCTTTGGAGGTGCCCCATAAAAGGACAGGCTGCCCACCAGGGCCTGTTTGAAACTGGTCGGACTTTCTTCGGACGGTTTTTCCCCCGGCCTCTCTTGTGGACGCCCGCGTTTTTTCCCCGGCTCATCCAGCCTGAGGTGGGTCCCATCCAGGCTGGCCACCATCACTTTTGTCCCTTTGGGGTTCTCCTCCTCCTGACGGATCGACCGGTTGAGTGTTTCATCCATCTCGACCAGCCACGCTCCCGTCTCTTCTGTGATGTGTTTGACCGCTGTGGCAGAAGGCTGAAACAGAGCCGTCTTTTCCAGCACAGAAACGGTTTCCTCCGGCGTGATCAAGCTCACCGTGAACAACACCGCTTCACGAACTTCCACGGTGGCAAACTCACCGACCATTCCCCACATCACATCCAACGGCACATAAGAAGGCCCCCCTTCATCGGCCTGAAACAGATTTCGAGAAAGCTTCATCTTCCCAAAGGGGGTCAAAAACGTCTTCTCACTTTGTTGCTTAAACCGATACAGCACATTCTCGACCTGTTTTGGGGCCTCATCCACTTCGTAGGCTTCCAAAAATGTGCGAAGCGCTGCGATCCCACAAGCCTTGAGGGCTTCACCAAGCCCACTTGTGACCTGTTCTGCCAATTGAGGCGTCAAACTCTCCAGGTCCAAATTTTCGCAATGGGCGCTCAATTTTTGCTTAAATTCCCAGGTGGCGGCTTCGATTATCTCTGCGAGGTCCATCTTGGGCTCCTTTCCCGTATCTATACAACCTTATTGTTTTCAGTCTGTTGTATGATCGGGATTTGGAGCCTTTTTTGCAACTCATTTACGTAAATTCAGAGCAGCACCCTAAAAAAGGGTCCTTCAGGTTAAGGAGTCGTTGTTATGGCAAGAGCATGTACGTTGTTTACCGGGCAGTGGGCGGATCTGTCTCTGGAAACGCTTGCGCAGAAGGCGAGCGAGTGGGGGTACGACGGGTTGGAACTCGCCTGCTGGGGCGACCATTTAGACGTGCGCAAGGCGGCGTCGAGCGACCGATACTGCCGGAGTCGGCACGAGATCTTAGAGAAGTACGGGCTGAAGTTCTGGGCGATAAGCAACCACCTGGCAGGGCAGGCGGTGTGTGACAATATTGATGAGCGGCACCAGGCGATTCTGCCGCCCGCGATATGGGGCAATGGAAAGCCGGAACAGGTGAAGCGGCGCGCAGCGAAGGAGATGATGGTCACAGCCGAGGCGGCGAAGGCGCTGGGAGTGAAGGTGGTGAACGGGTTTACGGGGTCTTCGATCTGGCACCTGCTGTATTCTTTCCCGCCGGTTGATCCCGGAGCGATCGAGGCCGGGTTCCGGGATTTTGCGGATCGGTGGAATCCGATCTTAGATGCGTTTAAGGTAAACCGGGTGCGGTTTGCGCTGGAGGTGCATCCGACGGAGATTGCATTTGATACCGCGTCGGCGGCCCGGGCAGTGAAGGCGCTGAAGAACCGGAAGGAGTTCGGGTTCAACTACGATCCGAGCCACCTGGTGTATCAGAATGTGGATTATGTCGGGTTTATCCGGGAGTTCAAGGACCGGATCTACCATGTGCATATGAAGGATGCGTACCTGTCGCCGCTGCCGACCCGGGCGGGCGTGTTTGGCGGCCATACGAATTTTGGAGATCCGGACCGGTCCTGGGATTTCCGGTCGCTGGGCCGGGGGAGCGTGGATTTTGAGGAGATTCTTCGGGCGTTGAACGACATCGGCTATAAGGGACCCCTGTCCGTGGAGTGGGAGGACTCGGGGATGGATCGGGAGCACGGCGCGGCCGAGGCCTGTATGTTTGTGAACAGCATCGATTTTGAACCTTCCGGAGTGGCGTTCGACGCCGCGTTTTCGGAGTAGGGGCGACCGGCCGGTCGCCCGCACAGGGGTCAGCGGTCAGGATGGTCTGGCTGCTGACCGTTTCTTATGGGGAGTTTTTATGTACGTTCGCTGGCTGTGTTTGGTTCTTGCCCTGCTGGTTGTTTCCTGCGCTCGGCAGGAGAGCCGAACCCTTGTGTTCGGCCGGGGGGGAGATTCGGTGGGGCTGGATGCCGCGCTGGAGACCGATGGGGAGTCGTTCAAGGTCTGCGACAATATTTATGAGACGCTGGTGAACTTCAAGCCGGAAAATACCGAGGTGGTTCCGGGGCTGGCCGAGTCGTGGACGGTGTCCGAGGATCTGTTGACGTGGACCTTCCGCCTGCGCCGGAATGTGGCGTTCCACGACGGCACGCCGTTTACTGCCGATGCGGTGGTTTTTTCGCTGGGCCGGCAGTTTATGGCCGATCATCCCTTTCACAAGGTGGAAGGGGCCTACCAGTACTGGAACAGTATGTCGATGAGCGATATTGTCAAGGATGTGCGGAAGGTGGACGATGATCGGGTGGAGATCGAACTGAAGCGGCCGAACGCGCCTTTTCTGTCGAACCTGGCGATGAATTTCTGTGCGATTGTCAGTCCTGCCGCCGTGCGAAAGTGGGGCAATGACTACCCCCGGCATCCGGTGGGCACGGGGCCGTTCCGGTTCGTAGAGTGGATCAAGGATGATCGGGTTGTGCTGGAGCGGAACCCCGAGTACTGGGGGCCGCCGCCGAAGGTGGACCGGCTCATTTTTCGGAGCATTCCGGAGAATTCCGTGCGGCTGATTGCGCTGAGGCAGGGATCAATTGACGGGATGGACAATCTGGTGCCGGACTTTATTCCTAATATCGAGTCCGACCCGAAGCTTCAACTTCTGTCGCAGCCCGGGATGAATGTGGGCTATCTGGCGATGAATATGGACCGGCCGCCGTTCCACCTGCTCAAGGTCCGCCGGGCCGTGAATCATGCGATTAACAAACAGGCGCTGGTGGACAACCTGTACCAGGGGCTGGCCCTGCCGGCGGTGAATCCGATTCCGCCCACGCTGTGGAGTTACCACGAGGGCATCGAGGGTTATGCATATGACCCCGAGCGGGCGCGACAACTCCTGGCCGAGGCGGGGTATGCCAACGGGTTCATGACGACGCTGTGGGCCATGCCGGTGCCCAGGCCGTATATGCCCCAACCGTTGAAGATCGCCCAGGCGATCCAGGCCGATTTGAGGGCGGTAGGCATCCAGATTAAAGATATTAAGAGTTTTGAGTGGGGTACTTACCTGGACAAGGTCCAGCGCGGACAGCACGACATGGCCCTTCTGGGCTGGACGGGGGACAATGGAGATCCCGATAACTTTCTCTATGTGCTCCTGGATAAGAGTGCGACGGTCCATCCGGCGAGCAATATCGCGTTTTACCGGAGCGAGGAACTCCACGAGATCCTGGTGGAAGCGCAGCGAGAGGTAGATATCCCACGCCGCACGGCACTTTACCGGCGGGCGCAGGAGGTCGTCCACCGCGATGCGCCCTGGGCGCCGCTGGTGCATGCGGCTCAGACGGCCGCCTTCAAGCGGTCGGTTAAGGGGTTCCAGCTGCACCCCACGGGGAGCAAGTGGTTTCACAATGTAGAGATTGTGAGGTAAGAGGCAGGGTTCAGGATTTATATCTATGCGCGCCTTTGTACTCAAACGTCTGTTCCTTCTGATCCCCACCCTTCTGGGCATCAGTGTGCTGGTTTTTCTAATGGTCCACCTGGTGCCGGGAGACCCTGCGCAGGTGATGCTGGGGGAGCGGGCCAGCGCTCAGAGTCTGGACGCGCTGCGGCGTCAACTGGGGCTGGATCAGCCGCTTTACGTTCAGTTCGGCCGGTACCTGGCAGGACTGCTTCAGGGGGATCTGGGGCGGTCGATCAAGAGCCACGAACGGGTGTCGGTGGAACTGCTGGACCGATTTCCGGCCACGCTGGAATTGACCCTGGTCAGTATGATGCTGGCCACGGTGATTGGGATTGCCGCGGGTGTGCTCTCGGCCACCCGGAAGGGGTCTCTGCTGGACTATATGGGGATGCTGGTTGCGCTGGTGGGCGTGTCGATGCCGATTTTCTGGCTGGGGCTGGTTTTGATCCTGGGGCTGTCGCTTTCCCTGGGTCTGTTTCCGGTGTCGGGCCGGCTGAGCGCCCACGTGTTTATTCCCTCTGCAACAGGGCTTTACTTAGTGGACAGCCTGCTGGCGGGAGATGTTTATGCCTTCGGTAACGCCCTGTGGCACCTGGTTCTGCCGGGGGTGACGCTGGGCACTGTGCCCGCAGCGGTGATTGGGCGCATGACCCGCTCCAGCATGCTGGAGGTGCTTAAAGAGGATTATGTGCGCACGGCCTGGGCCAAGGGGCTGTCCGAACGGACCGTGATTTTCCGGCATGCGCTCAAAAACGCGTTTATTCCGGTACTGACGGTGATCAGCCTGGCGTTCGGATACCTCCTGGGGGGTGCAGTGATTACCGAGACGATTTTCGCCTGGCCCGGTGTGGGGCGGTGGCTGCTGCTGGCGGTATACGCCCGGGATTTCCGGGCGATCCAGGGGGGGGTGCTGCTGATCGCGACGACGTTTGTGGTGATCAATCTGGTTGTGGATGTGCTGTATGCGTGGCTGGATCCAAGGATCAAGTATGAAAACTAAAGTTTCGAGGGGCGATTCATGATTCAGCCGGCGCCTGATCTATCTGTCCAACTGTCCGAAGGATGGAGCCGGGTGTTGTGGAAGCGGCTGAAGCTGAACCGGCTCGCGGTGGTGGGCGGTATCCTGCTGCTGGGGTTCTTGCTGCTGGCCCTTGCCGCTTCTCTGATTGCGCCGTACGATCCGCTGGAACAGGATCTCTACCGTCGGCTTGGCTCACCCTCTCTGACGCACCCGTTTGGCACGGACGATCTTGGCCGGGATATTTTGAGCCGGGTGATCTTCGGGTCCCGAATTTCGCTGCGGATCGGCGTGGTGGCGGTGTTGATCGCCCTGGTTGTGGGGACGACGATCGGGCTTGTGGCGGGGTACTTCGGCGGCCTGCTGGATCAGGCGCTGATGCGGGCCATGGATCTGATGCTGGCCTTTCCGAGCATCCTGCTGGCGATCGGGATTGTGGCCGTTCTGGGTCCCGGCCTGGAGAATGCAATGCTCGCCGTGGGCATTGTGGCAATTCCCCAGTACGCCCGGCTGGTGCGGGCGTCGGCGCTTTCGGTCCGGGAAAAGGACTATGTGCAGGCGGTTCGCGCCCTTGGAGCGGGAGACCTACGGATTCTTACGTTCGCGGTGCTCCCCAACTGCGTGGCGCCTTTAATTGTGCAGGCGACGCTTGGGCTGGCCACCGCTATCTTAGATGCTGCCGGCCTCAGCTTTCTGGGCCTGGGAGCGCAGCCGCCCACGCCGGAGTGGGGGGCTATGCTCAGCGACGGGCGGGAGCTGATTTTAAGCGCGCCCTGGGTGCTGACCTTTCCCGGCCTTGCCATTTTTCTGACGGTTCTGGCGTTCAACCTCTTAGGCGACGGCCTCCGGGATGCGCTGGATCCACGGACATGAAAGGGTAGGGGAGTAAGGGGTGGAACTCGCAACTGGCGGGGTGTTGTGCGGTGGGGAAAAAGCGTTTGACTTCCCTTTGGGGATACCCTATATTTTCCGTACACAGAAAGGAGGTGGTCGGATGAGCGATATGACCAGTGGAGGTGGCTGTAGTTAGATGCGCTCGCCAGGAGCGGGAATAACATCTCGTTTGGCAGCGCACCTGGCGAATCTAAACAGTCACCGGACGACACGCGATCCGTCACTTTGGCAGGGCCTTGAGGCCCCGCGAGATGGAGGCTGTCGAACGTATTGCGCCGCACGGAGATGTGACCGGTTACCGGTCTTCCGCCGTGCGGCGTATTTTTTGTGTCTCGCCTGCCGTTTTGGCCTGATTATCCCTTGACAATAAAAGTGTAAACCTATATCTTCTAAAGCTTAACGTCCATCCGAACTTTGAGTAAGAGAGGAGGTGACATGTGGACGGCAGTTGTTGTGGATGACGCCGTCTGGATATGAAGACGATCAGCGCCAAAGCAAGTGAGATCGAGAGAAAATGGTTCGTGGCCGACGCGGAGGGGAAAGTGCTGGGCCGGTTCGCAAGCGAAGTGGCCAAGATCCTCAGAGGGAAGCACAAACCGATTTATACCCCCCATATCGATACCGGTGACCATGTGGTGATCATCAACGCCGAGAAGGTCCGTGTTACAGGCAACAACAAGCTCGAGGACAAGGTTTACACGAGCTACAGCGGATATCCCGGCGGGCTGAAGACCAGGAGCCTGAAGAGGGTGCTTGAAACGCAGCCCGAATTTGTGCTAACACACGCCATTAAGGGGATGCTCCCGCGCAACAAGCTGGGCCGCAGGATGATGAAGAAGGTCCGGATCTACGCCGGGTCCGAGCATCCGCACGAGAGCCAGAGTCCCGAATCGATTGATCTTGCCTGATCGGGTCTGCGGCTTCCCAATAGCTGGCGAAAGGAGGTGAATTTTTGTCCGAACCACTTGTTTCTGCTACGGGTCGACGCAAATCGGCCACAGCAAATGTTCAGGTTTTCCCCGGTTCCGGTAAGATTACGGTTAACGGAAAACCGGTGCTGGATTATCTGAAGCGAGAGACGCTGGTGATGCTGGTGGAGCGTCCCTTAGAGGTTGCGGATTCGATGGGAAGTTATGACATCGTTGCCCGCACCAGGGGAGGCGGCTTGAGCGGCCAGGCCGGCGCGATTCGCCTGGGCATTGCCCGGAGCCTGCTGGCCCTTGACGAGAATTTGAGAAAACCGCTGCGGGCGGCCGGCCTGCTCACGCGCGACGCGCGCGAGGTGGAGCGGAAAAAGCCGGGGCGGCCCGGTGCGCGCAAACGTTTCCAGTTCTCCAAGCGGTAGGTCTATTCGCACCATCTGTTCCGGCAGCCCCAAAGGGGCGCCTATCTCACATGTATCCCGATCGCCGCCCGGGTGTCGATTTCTGACTGAGCGGCGAGATGACGGATACAGAGGACAAACCCGAGTGTATGCGCAGGAGGTATAAATGGCTGTTGTTACGATGAAGGAACTCCTTGAGGCCGGGGTCCATTTCGGGCATCAGACCCGCAGATGGAACCCGAAGATGAAGAAGTATATTTTTACAGAACGCAACGGCATCTATATTATCGACCTTCAAAAGACGCTGAAGCATATCGAAGAGGCTTATCAGGTCGTACGTGAGGCTGCCGAAAACGGTGAGCCGATTCTTTTTGTGGGTACCAAAAAGCAGGCCAAAGATGTGGTTCTCGGTGAGGCCGAGCGCTGCGGGATGTTCCATGTGACGGAGCGCTGGTTGGGCGGCATGTTGACCAACTTTCAGACCATTCGCCAGAGTATCCGGCGTCTTGAAGCGCTGGATAAGATGAGTACGGACGGTACGTACGACCGGCTGACGAAGAAGGAAGTTTTGCAGCTGGAGCGAGAACGGGGTAAGCTCCAGAAGTCTCTGAGCGGCATCCGAAACATGGGGCGTTTGCCCGGGCTGGCTGTTATTGTGGATACCAAGAAAGAGAAGATCGCGGTGGGAGAGGCCAACCGTTTGGAGATCCCCATCATTTCCATCGTAGACACCAACTGTAATCCCGATGAGATCGACTATCCTATTCCAGGTAATGACGATGCTATCCGTTCCATTACCCTGATTACCCGGCTGATGTCCGATGCCGTGCTGGAAGGGCAGAAGGTCCGGGAAGAGCACACGGAACAGGCTGCTGATGAAGACCGGGTTGGGGTGGAAGCCGGAGCGGTCTCGGGACCTGAAATTACAGAGATTACCGAATAGAGATTCATTACATGATAGAAACGGCGGTGTGTGCCTGCAGGGAGAATGACATTATGGCAATTTCTGCAAAACAGGTTCGGGAGTTACGTGCAAAGACCAATGTGGGAATGATGGACTGCAAACGTGCGCTTGAGGAAGCAGACGGAGATATGGAGAAAGCGATCGAGGTTCTCCGCACGCGGGGCATCGCAAAGGCGGAAGACCGCATGGGGCGGTCGGCCAAGGAGGGGGCTGTTGTTTCCTACATCCATACCGGAAACAAACTCGGGGTAATGCTTGAGGTCAATAGTGAAACGGATTTTGTGGCCCGGACCGATGAGTTCCAGGCTTTTGCAAGGGATGTGGCCATGCACATTGCCGCGAACGCCCCCCTGGCGGTAGATCGGGAGGATCTGGATGCTGCGGCCGTGGAAAGGGAGCGCTCGATTTTTCGGGAGCAGGCCCTGGGAGAGGGGAAACCGGAGAAGGTGGTCGACCGGATCGTTGAAGGCCGTGTGGAGAAGTTCTATCAGGAGGTCTGTCTCCTGGAACAGCCCTTTGTCAAGGACCCCGAGAAGACGGTTAAAGATCTGCTGACGGAACTTGCGGCCAAGACAGGCGAAAATGTGACCATCCGGCGTTTTGTCCGGTTCGTGCTTGGCGAAGAGAGCGGATAAAGGCCGTAAGAGGTGAGAGGTGAGAGGTGAGAGGTGTGGGGGGTTCTTTGCCTTTTCACCTTCTTCATGCCTTCTACAGGGAGGGCAGCACTATGGTTAACGAGATTCTTGCCGAAACCAAAGGCGCGATGCAGAAGGCCATAGAAGCCTTCCAGCACGAAATTGCCACGGTTCGCACCGGCCGGGCCAACACGGCTCTCTTAGATGCGATTCGAGTGGAATACTACGGGTCGCAGGTGCCCATCAACCAGGTGGCCAATGTGGGGATTCCCGAACCCCGGCTGATCACCATTCAGCCCTGGGACAAAACCGTTATCCCTGCTGTTGAAAAGGCCCTCCTGGCCTCGAACCTGGGCCTGGTGCCTTCCAATGACGGCACCATTATCCGCCTGTCCATCCCGCAGTTGACCGAGGAGCGCCGCGAGGAGTTGGTGCGGGTGGTGCGGCAGGTGGCAGAGGAGGGCCGGGTTTCTGTACGAAACGCCCGCCGTGACGCCAACGACCTGCTGAAGGAGGCCCAGAAAGACGGCGAGGTGCCCGAAGATGACGCCAAGCGAGGCCAGGATCAGGTTCAGAAGCTGACCGACGAATTCGTGGACAAGGTGGACGAACTCCTGCAGGAAAAAGAGAAGGAGATTATGGAGGTCTGATCTTGTCGGGCGCCTGCCCCCTGTACTCGCCGCTTTCAGGCCCCTCTTGAAAGTGGCGATTTTTTTGTGGTGGCCAGGAACACCACGCACCTTTTGACATCGCCCGGGAAGCTGCGTATATTGTTCTGTTGAAAGGCTGTGAAACGTGAAATGTGAGCCTTTATTAAAAGAAAGGACACGAGAAGAAGATGGCAACAATTAACACCCATTACGACAAGCTTGCAGCGGGGTACCTTTTTCCCGAAATCGCCAGGAGGACCCGGGCATTCCTTGAGGCGAATCCCGGCGTTGAGGTGATGCGCCTGGGGATCGGGGATACGACCGAGCCTTTAACGCCAGCCATCGTGGCCGGTCTCCACCGCGGGGTGGATAAGCTGGCGGATGTGGAGACCTATACCGGGTATGGAGATTATGAAGGCACTATTGAACTGAGAGAAGCGCTCGTGGGGCGCTATGCCGGGTACGGGGTGACGCTTGATCCGTCGGAGATTTTTGTGAGCGACGGCGCAAAGCCCGATTCCGCCAATATCCAGTCGATTTTCGGGCTGGAAAATGTCGTGGCCGTGCAGGACCCGGCATATCCCGTGTACGTGGACAGCAATGTGATTACCGGGCGGACCGGGGCGTGCGTGGAGGGGCAGTACGAGGGGCTGGTTTATATGCCCTGCACGGAGGAAAACGGGTTTTTTCCCGATCTTCCCGAGGGGAAGGTGGACCTGATTTATCTCTGCAATCCCAACAATCCGACAGGGGCGGTTGCGACCAGAGCGCAGTTGGAGGCGTTTGTGGGTTATGCCCGGGAACACAGGGCGGTGATTTTTTTTGATGCGGCCTATTGCGCCTATATTTCCGATCCCGATCTGCCCAGGAGTATTTACGAGGTAGAAAGCGCCAGGGAATGCGCTATTGAAATCAACAGTTTTTCCAAAGATGCCGGATTTACCGGGGTGCGACTGGGCTGGAGCGTGGTTCCTGTGGATCTGGTGGTGGAGGAAACGGAGCCGGGTAAGGTGAATGCGCTCTGGATGCGGCGTCAAAGCACGATGTTTAACGGCGCATCGAATATTGTGCAGGAAGGGGCGCTTGCGGTGTTTACAGAAGAGGGGGTGCAGGAGTGTCGGGAGATGGTGGACTACTATATGGAGAATACAAGACGGATTCGGACGGCGCTTGAAGCGATGGGGCTCAGCGTGTACGGGGGGGTGCATGCGCCTTATCTGTGGATGGTGACACCCGGTGGCATAGGGTCCTGGGATTTTTTTGACAAGCTCCTTACAGAGACGCACGTGGTGGGCACACCGGGCGCCGGGTTCGGCCCCAGCGGAGAGGGATATTTCAGGTTGAGCGCATTTGGACACCGCGAGGATGTGGCGCGGGCGGTGGAGAGCATTCAGCAGAATTTGAGGCTGTAGGCCAGGAAGCCCATAAAGAGGGTGGTCCATTGAGTACATGTTTTCGCATATTGGTTACCGTTCTTCTATTTACCGGAAGCGCGTTTGCGGAGAAGGCGGTAAAGGCTGCGCCGGTAAAGATCACATTCCGGTTTGTTTCGGCGTTTGGCCAGAAGGGGAGCGGGCCGGGGCATTTTTACGAGCCTTCCGGGATTGCGGTGGATCCCATCGGAATCCTCTATGTGGCCGATACGGGCAATGACCGCATTCAAACCTTCGATACCGATGGGGAGTATCTGTCCGAGGTGGGTGGGTTTGGCTGGGATGCGGGCCAGTTCAACCGGCCGGCAGGGGTGGCGGTGGGGAGGGGGGGGCTGGAGCTGTATGTGGCCGATGGGCGCAACAACCGGATTCAGATTTTTAGCCCGCATTTCCGCCTGCTGGCCGTGGTGGGGGGGCAGAATGTGGAAGGCCCGATCTCTCTGGGCGCGCTGGGCGGAATTGCGGTGTCTGAAGAGGGCGAGTTTTATGTGAGCGATATGGACGCCGACCAGATGGTACAGATTGGCACCTACAGCCAGACCGATCGAAGTTTTGGGGGCTACAGCTACGGCGGCGGCAGGCTGCGGCGGCCTCTGGGGCTTGCGGTGGGGGAGAAGGGGGAGGTTTATGTCTGTGACAGCGAAAACGACCGGGTCGCGGTTTTCGACCGGTTCGGCAATTTCAAACGAAGCCTGGGGGAGGGGACGCTCTCAGAGCCCGCCGGGGTCTGCCTGGGCGTGAAGGGTACGCTTTTTGTGGCCGATACCGGGCATCATCGGGTGCTCGTTTTCGACCTGAAAAGCGGAGAGGCCGTCAAATGGATCGGCGGGCCCGATCCCGGACAGGGCGATGGAACTTTTAAATCTCCCCGGGGCGTGGCACTGGGGCCGCGCAATGTGCTCTACGTGCTGGATACGGGGAACAGCCGCGTGCAGAAATTCCAGGTTCTGGTCCCTCGTCGTTGAGAGGGATCTTTCAGGTACAGCCGGGATATTCCGTTTTAGCGTCGGGATATCCCGTTTTTTGTGAGCGTTTTTTTAGACGTTTCACACCTTTGATGATTATGTCGAAACTCATTTTCATATCCCTGGCTTTTACCTGCCTCCTGAGTCTGTCCGGTGCGATCCGATCCGAGGTGCCGCCTCCGGAGCGGATGACCATTTTTGACCTGGAGCGGGCCTTCAAGGCGGACGGCAGCCGGGGGCCCTATCGCATCTCCGACCGTCCGGTGCTAAGGGGGAGCGCGTCGGTCTGGGTGGAGGACCGCGTGCAGGTGCAGGGGCTGGACTACAGGATCGACGAGGACGCTGCGCTGCTGATTTTTTTCCAGGATCTTCCCCGGGGTACGCCCGTGCTGGTCCGGTTCCGGCAGTCTCCGCAGGTGCTGCGGCCGGTTTACCGGCGCCGGGAGCGGGCGGCTGCGGGGCCGGAGGAGGCTGCACGGTCCCTTCCTCGTGCTCCGGCAGTGCGGGCAGAGGGAGGTTTCCAGCCGCCGGCCCCCGATGGGCCCCGGCTCGATATCGGGGGGACCAAGCGCATCCAGGTCGGGTTCGGATCGGACCGGGAGCCGGACCTGACGCAGTCCCTGCGGGTGCATATCTCCGGAGAGGTTGCGGAAGGGGTGGAGGTGCTCGCCATGCTTTCGGATCGAAACCTCCCGCTGCAGCCCGACGGCCGGACCCGGAGTTTGCAGGAGCTCGACCGGGTGACCTTTCAGGTCCAGTCCCGGTCTTTTTCGGCCGGCCTGGGCGATCAGGATGTGGTTTTTGACGAGACGACGTTTGGCCGGTACCGGCGGCGTCTGCAGGGGGCCAGGTTTGCGGTTTCGCTGCCGGGAGGGGATGCCAGGCTGTTCGGCGCGGTTTCCGAAGGGCGGTGGGTCTCCCACCGGATCGCGCCCGCCGGTGGCTATCAGGGGCCCTACCGGCTTGCAGGGGGAGATGGCGGGGGCGGCGGACAGGTGGCGGCGGGGTCGGAACGGATCTACTTAGACGGCCGCCTGTTGAGGCGGGGTGAGGGACAGGACTATGCGGTAGATTACGAACGGGGGCTGCTGACCTTTACGCCCGCCCGGCCGATTTCGGCGGAGAGCCGGATCAGGGTGGAGTACCAGCTCCTGGACGGGCGTTCCCGGCGTCGCATGATGGGCTTCCGGGGCAGGCTGGATTTAGCGGACGACCGCTTCTCGTTGGGGACGACGTTTATCCGGGAGACCGATCGGGCCTTTGCGGTCCCCGGCCTTTCCGGTCCGGCAAGCGACGCGGCGCTGCAGCAGGTGACCGTTCTGGATGCCGCGTACACTCCGCTGGAGGGGATGCGTTTGAGCGGGGAAGTGGCCCTGAGCGACAGGTCCTCCACTTCCCTGTCGGCAGATGGGCGGGAGCGCAGCCGGGACCACGCCTTCCAACTGGGGGTGGACCTGGCGCCCACACCTTTGACGGTGGGCGGGCGAGGGCTGGGGCGGGTCCGGCTGGCCGGGTCTTACCGACGGGTGGGGGCCGGGTTTTTCGGTTTTGACCGGATTGATCGAGGGGAGAGCGAAGGGCGCTGGGGGTGGCGTCCCGAAGCCGAACGGGGAGACGAACGGTCGGGCGAGATGGCATTTTACTATATCCCGAGGCAGGGGGTCCGGCTTCATCTGGGATACGGCCGGCGAAGCGGGAGTCACCCGGCCGCCCGCCGCGAAGTGGGGGTGGCGGTTTCCACCCCCCGGGCGCCGGATGTGCGCTATCTTTACGAGGAGATTTCGGAGGGAAGCGGCCGCCTGGCCCGGCAGCAGGGCAAGCTCACCACCGCCGTCTGGAAGGTCCGGCCGGGCTTCCGGTTTGCGTCGGAGACCGCGCACGGAGACGCGGTCGGCGCATCGTCGCTTTTCTATGCGTCCGCTCCGGGAAGGACCGGGCTGCCCCGGGGAGTACAGATGCGGGAGCTGGCCTGGGATCTGTCGTCGGGCAGCCGGAACACCTGGTCGTGGACCTCGGCGTTTATCCTGCGACGGACGCGCCGTCTGGACGGCGGATGGCGTGACAGTCTGCAAAGCTGGTCGCACCGGCACCGGATAGGGACATCCGGCTGGCACGGACTGTCGCTCTCCGGAGAGTACAGCCGCAGCGCGGTTCGGGCGCCGCAGCAGGCCGGAGGGCGCCGGCATACCGACCTGGCGCGGCTGCGCCTGGGGTACGCGCCGCTGGACGGGGCGCTGTCGCAGCAGATCTCCTACCGGATTTCCAGTACGGGCGCGCCGAACCGGCAGCCGGTGTTCACCTATGCAGGACAGGGGCGGGGCGCTTATCTCTGGGAAGATGTGGACGGGGATGGCCTCAAGGACCGGGAGGAGTTTGTTCCGGATGTGGATGGAGACTACGAGTTGTTCTACGGAGGTGAAGGGGGATTCCGCCCGGTGCGGGAGGCGGCATTGGGCGCCCGGTTCGAGGTGGTGCTCAAGCGCCTGCTGCGCTCCCCGGACGGACCCTGGCAGCGTTTTCTGGCCAGGGTTTCGCTGGATCTTTCACTGGAGGCGGACCGGCGGGTGCTTACAGAATACGGTGGGGCCCCACCCTGGCGCCTGTATCGGTTTCGCACAGGGTCTGAGGTGCTGAGCGGACGGCGGGACATCCGGACCGTGCTTTATTTGTTTCGGTACAGTCGGCGCGCGTCGTTCCGGGTCTCTTCTCGGCAGCGGGATCGGATCGACCGGACGTATTCGGACGGCGGGATGGAGGGCCTTTCCGAAGGCGCTGTTCACGGACGGTTTCGGTTCGGTCCCCGGTTTGAGGTGGAGACGGATCTGTCGGGTGGCGCGCGTAGCCGGGAGGGGGAGGGGCCTTTTGCTTACGGCATCGGGTGGCAGGCGTTTTCCCTCCGGGGGCGCTGGCGGTTTGTAGGGGGCTGGCAGACGGGGATGGGCGTGGGGATGGGGTGGGACCGGGAGAAGATACGCGGGCTGGAGGCCGGACGCGTTTCGCTCAAACCGGAGCTTATTCGGTCCCTGCCGGGGAGGGGCCGCATCCGCAGCAGCCTGGACTGGGTACGGGTGTCCGCCTCGGAGCGCCTCCCGCTCTTTCTGGGCATGGCCGGGGGCAACCGGGGAGGGCACAACCTGGTCTGGCGCGTGGGAATCGATTACCGCCTGGCCAGATATATCACGGCGCTGCTGGTCTACGACGGCCGCAGGCGCCCGGACCGCCCGGTGCTGCACCTGGGCCGGATGGAGATGCGGGCGACGTTTTAAATTGATTCACCGCAGAGACGCAGAGGACGCGGAGAAAGGCAAAAATGGGTTAAAATCTGATTTTCTCTGCGATCTCCGCGTCTCTGCGGTTCAAATTTCGGCTCGAGAGGTGTTTGTTATGATGTTGCGCTGCGTTGTCATGGGTCTGCTGCTGGTTTCTGGACTTCCGGACGCTCTATGGGGAGAAGCGCGTCCGATTGTGAAGCGTGTGCGAATTGAGGGAGCGCGCCGGATTCCGGCGGACCGGGTGCAGAGCTGGCTGGCGACACGGGCCGGGCGTTCTCTGGACAGCCTGCTGATGCGGCAGGATCTGCGCCGGATTCTGGAGGGGTACCGGGATGTGGGGTACTGGCAGGCGGCGGTGACGCTTCCGGAGGTCCGGTTTTCAGGGAATCGGGCGTCAGTCCGCTTCATAATTGAGGAGGGACGGCCTACACGGATCGCGTCGGTCGAGCTGACCGGCAACCGGCAGGTGCCGCAGGAGGCGCTGCTGGAGGCGATGTCCTCCCGGCCGGATGCGCCTCTGGTACACCGGCGCCTGGAGGCCGATATGGACGCCCTGCTGCGGGTTTACGAGAATCGAGGGTATCCCTACTGCGCACTCCGGCCCGAGGTGGCGATCGAGCCGGGCAACGACCGGGCGCGTGTGCGGGTGGCGATCGAGGAAGGGCCTTTTGTCCGGATGGATTCGGTCCGGTTCAGGGGCAACCGGGTGACACGGGCGGAGGTGCTCATGCGGGAGATGCGGCTGGCGCCCGGAGAGCCGTACGACCAGCGGCGTGTGGACCGGGCGCTGCAGGCGCTGCGGCGGCTGCCGTTTCTTCTGGAGGTGTCGGAGGCCACCTTAGAGCAGGAGGGGGATACGGGGCGCACGGTCCTGGTGGTTGCCGTGCGGGAGGCGCCTGCTGCCCGGATTGAAGGCGGGTTGGGCTATGCGCCGGGCCCGGGAGGGGTAACGCACGCTTTGACTGGGGCGTTTGCACTGGATTTCGACAATTTTCTGGGTACGGGCCGCAGCGGGCACGCGTCGTGGGGACGCCGGGGACCGGCTGCGTCGGACCTGGAGGTGCGCTACCGGGAGCCCTGGGTGCTCGGGCGTGCCCTTTCGGCGGAGGTGTGCCTGGCGATGCGGCAGCGCCCGGGATACGTGAAAAATCAGACCGGGGCCGGGCTTCTGTTTTCGCCTTCGTCGGGTTTGGGCTTGCATGCCGGGTTTCGCCGGGAAGGTGTGCGGCCCGATTCAAGCGGTTTGGGACGGTTTTTACAGAGCCGCACCTGGGCGCTGGAAGGCGGTTTGCAGTACGATAGCAGGGATGACCGCTGGAACCCGCGGTCCGGGCTTCTGTACCGGGGTCGGTTTATCTGGGGGCGGGTGCTCCGGGGCGACACCGGGCAGACCCGCCGGCAGGTTGCCCTGGACCTGGCGCATTTTCTGCCGCTGGGAAAGCGCGCTGTGCTGGCCGCCGCCCTCCACAATGCGGGTGTGTGGGAGGGGGACCGGGTACCTGTGGAGTCGCGCCTGCGACTGGGAGGAACGACCACGATCCGTGGGCACCGGGAGGAGGCGTTTCTGGGGACGCAGGCGACCTGGCTCAACTTAGAGTGGCGGATGCTGCTGGGGCGCCGGTCGCGGGCGTTTCTGTTCCTGGATCTGGGCTATCTGGACGAGCCGCAGGCCGATGGCGGGTCGCGTTCCCTGTTTCCATTGGGATACGGCGCGGGCTTAAGGGCGGCGTCTCGGCTGGGGATGATCGGGCTGGACTACGGGCTGGCGAAGGGGGACAGTCCGGGGCAGGGGAAGGTACACGTGCGGATGGTGAACGAGTTTTGAGAAGCAGTGAAAGGTGAAACGGCCCAACCCTATCCCGGGGTTGTTATACGTTTCACGTTTGAAGGAGGTGGGCTATGTCGAATTTTACAGATTACCGTGATCGTGCCGGCTCCAACCCGGAGAAATTCTTCAAGGCGACGCTTTTTCAAAGCCCCCGGATTCTGCTGGGGTTGAACTGCCTGGAGCCGAAACAGGCGCAGGCGGTTCACACGCACGACGATCAGGATAAGTTCTACTTTGTGGTGGAGGGCGAGGGGGAGTTCCAGGTGGGGGAGGAGGTCCACAGCGCAGGACAGGGAATCACCGTCTGGGCGCCTGCGGGTGCGGAGCATGGGGTTACGAACAGGGGGTCTGAGCGGCTGGTGCTCTTAGTCGGCATCGCACCGGCGCCGGGGAAATAGTCCCCGGCGCATCGCCAGAACCCACACTGTCAGAAGGGGAAAAGCACCGGGATATTGTCCTCGGTGAGCGGGCTGCCGTATTCGCAGCTTTCGAAGGCTTCGGCGTATTTGACCTTTGAGCCGCGTTCCTCTCCATAGCGTGTGATCAGGAGGTCTCGATAGCGGTTGGCTACGCTTTCGAACCGGGCGGTGCGGTGCTCCAGCCATTTGCGGCGGTCCTGCGGGGTCTCGGGGACTTCGTCGAGCCTGCCGGCGTTGTATGGGAGCCATTCGTACATCTGCGAGGTGTGGCAGTGGAGCATGTCGATTTTTTTGTCGACTACGTCGTCGATGTCCACAACCACGTCTGGAGAAAAGGGATAGGGTTTTTCGAAGGTGTCGCTCAGGTAGGCGATGACCGGGTTGTGGGAGAGGGCCGGGATATCGGTGCAGATGTTGGGCACGGTGACCATGTAGGCCGAGTCCTGGACGAGGACCGAGGTGTACCGGTGGTCGGGGTGGTAGTCGTTCGGGCGGTGGGTGAGGATGAGGTCCGGGGTGTAGGTGCGGATCATTCGGATGATTTTTTTCCGGTTTTCGAGCGTGGGTTCCAGCTCTCCGTCGTGGTTGTCCATCACGTGGTATTCGATTCCGGCGATTGCGCCTGCGGCTTCAGACTCGGCGCGGCGTCTGCGGGCGAGTTCCACGCCGCCGATTTCGTGGTGGCCGGCATCGCCGTTGGTTACGGAGACGAAGCGAACCTGGTGGTCGAGGGCGGCGTATTTGACGGCCACACCGCCCGCTTTGACGTCGCAGTCGTCGGGGTGGGCGCCAAAGACGAGAATTCTGAGCGGTTTGTCTGGCATGGTATTTCTCCAGGACTATTGAATTGCGGATTGCGGATTGGGGATTGCGGATTGGGAATCCACACCCTGGACGATTCACCGCATCGTCTCCCTTCCCTGGAATAGAAGATTTGAGGTCAGGGCTCCTTGGGCATCTCTCCGGCCGGTCGCGTCTCGCCGGGCCGGAAGTCGGGTACCCTGAGCTGGGTCTTCTGGACGATCGATTCGGCGGCCAGGATTGCGGGGGCTGCGGTTTCGATGGCGCGGTACACGTCGAATTCCAGGGGCTTGTTGTCGCGCACGGCATCCCGGAATAGGGCATGGACGTAGTAGTCCGCGTCGCCGTGTCCGCTGCTGCGGGCCTCTGGGGGCGCGTCCGTGCGCTGGAAGCGCCAGTCGACTTCGGCCAGGTCGTGCATCTGTTCGTCTGCCAGCCACATTAAGGGGCGTCCTTTTTCCGACCGCTTCCATTCCACGCAGCCGCGCGTGCCGATGATCTGGTACCAGTGGTGGCCTCTGCGGCTGGGGATCTTCTGGGTGAAGCCGGTGGCCATGCGCAGGAGGGCGTCCTTTTCGGTTTTCATCAGGGCGACCTGAATGTCGGGCTGTCCGATTTCCGGATGGGAGTAGCTGGGCGAGTGGGTGGTCATGGCCGTGACTTCCACGACGCGGTCGTCTAAGACTTTGAGCATGGGGCTGAGTTCGTGGGGGAGGTAGTGGATGGGCGGCATGGTGTGCAGCCAGGTCGGCTTCGCTTCCGGGTGCGAGGGGAGGTCTTCGATGCTGTAAAATTTCCCGGTGTTCGTGTCCTGGAAGAACTGGCGCGTGCCGTAGTAGCCGATGTACTGTCCCTCGCAATAGGTTACCCGCCCGAGGCGTCCTTCCGCCACGAGATCCCGCCAGGCGTCTACAAGTCCCCAGTACCGCGTCTGTTCGCCAAGCTGGTAGACCCGACCGCTGCGTTCTGCGGCGGTGACGATTCGCCAGCAGTCCTCTAAGGTATGCGCAGCGGGCACCTCGGAGTTGACGTGTTTGCCCGCTTCCAGAGCCTGCGCGGCCATCGCTCCCTGGTCCGGCCGGCGCACGCACAGGCCCACCGCGTCGATGTCCCCACAGGCCAGGAAGTCCTCGTAGTCGCTGAAGGTTTTGACATCGGCGCGGTTCTCAATCGCCGACAGGGCACGCTCCTGCAGGGGTTCGATCCAGTCGCAGACCGCGGTGATGCGGTAGCCGGGGATTTTTTGTAAGAGTCTGATCCAGCCCAGGCCCCGGTGACCCAGCCCGGCGATGCCGATGCGTATGTCGTCCATTCCAAGCTCTCCATTCCCCCAGAGCCGGATTGCCAGATCCAGGCCGGGATTCGCAAGATAAGACACCGTATATACGTACAATATAAGGGCTGGACAAGGTGAATCAACTTATTTGGGAGGGGCGTCCGGCGGCGGGTCGGTTGCACGGTGGAAGCGATAGAGGCCCACACCGCATGCGACGGCGCCCAGGCAGAGGACGACGGAGATGCCGAAGGGCAGAGCAGGGCCCCATTCGATCAGCTTGCCTCCCCCCAGGTTGCCGGAGAGCATGCCGGCGCTCCAGGCGACATGGGC
Source organism: Candidatus Latescibacterota bacterium (assembly GCA_965249305.1). Taxonomy (GTDB): domain Bacteria; phylum Latescibacterota; class UBA2968; order UBA2968. Next base: position 4,938,107 of record OZ252228.1, read on the forward strand.
GATGCCGACGACCCGGCTCTCTTCGCCGTCTCGGGCCGTGAGCTTGAGGACGCCCGGCATGGTGGTGGACAGGGACCAGGCGGAGGCGGAGGCCATGATGCCGAAGATGTAGAGACCGAGGAGGGTGTGGGCCGTGAGGGCGAGGCCGAGGGCGCTGAGGGCGACGCAGGTCGCGGAGATGAGGATGGGACGCCACCGGCCGATGCGGTCGCAGAGGCGGCCGGTGAGGATCTGGAAGGCGGAGGCGATTGTGAGGCTGACGGCGGTATAGGTGGTTGCCGATGTGTTGGTGCCGGAGATGCGGTAGATGAGGAGCGGCACGAGGAGGGTGACGACGCCCCAGTAGCAGGTGGGGAGGTAGCGGATGCCGAGGAGGAGGCGGACTTCCCGGCGGCGCAGGAGGCCGAGGTATCCGGCAAGAGAACGGGACGCGGAGCGGGTGCTTTCGCTGCTGCGTGGGAGGCCGGGGAGGAAAAGCAGGGCGCCGACGATGAGACAGGCGGAGGCGATGCAGGCGACCGTACCCAGCGTGCGATATCCCAGGGCATCCGCGATAGGACCTGCAAAGAGGTTGCCCGAGGCGGTGCCCAGGGTGCTGCCTACGAAGTAGCCGGCGGAGGCTTGGCCAAGCACGGATGGAGTGACGGCGCCCAGGAGATAACTCTGCCCGCCGGTGCTGCTGAAACCGAAGGTGACGCCCAGGCCGATGCAGAGCGCTGTGAGGATAAGCGGATCGCCGGTGAGGAAGACGGTGCCTGCAAGCGGCGGACCGAAGATGCCGAGGATGAGCACGCCCTTGACGCCGAGCCTGTCGCAGAGCGCGCCGGCGGGCACGGCGCAGATCCCCCCGAGGAAGAGGAAGAGCGCTTTCAGAAAGCCGGAGAAAAGGGGCGGGCGGAGGAGTTCCTTATCCACGTAGACCTGCAGGAGTGAATAGAGGGGTGAGGAGACGAAACTGGAGAGGAAGGAGAGGATGAGCAGGGCGACGAATGGGCGGGTGAGGAGGGCGGAGGGTGAAGGCGCGGTGTCGGACATTAAAGATTCCAGAAGGGTTGTCGAAAATTGGTTGGATGGGCCGGACCAAAACGCTATAATATACGGTATTGTTTTCAAATATCCACGTTTATATCTTTGCATTTTGCATGCGATAACTTCCAATTTCAGCAGGACAGGACACGTGCAACCCTGGACATGCATCCACGGCGTGGGAGAAGTGAATGGCAGATTCAAGACGACGTGAATTGCGCGTGCTGGCCCCCACGGGCAACCTGGGGCACTCGACGATCCGCGAAGCGTCTTACCGCGAAGGGTTGGAGCGCGATCCCCATTTTGTTGTAGCCGACGCCGGCAGCGCCGATATCGGTCCTTCGTTTCTGGGGGCGGATGCGGCGCACAATCCCGTGGCGTGGGACCGGATGGATCTGGAGCTGCTGCTGACCACGACCCGCGAGCGCGATATTCCGCTGATTATCGGTTCGTCGGGCGGGACCGGTACCGGACGGGGTGTGGCTCTCTTTCTCGAGCTGATCCGTGAGATCGCCGCCGAGCGACGGCTGCCGCCCTTTCGTCTGGGCACGATTTACGCCGATGTGGACTTAGTATTACTTTGTCAAATACGCATCGGTCGCATTAATTCAGTCAGTTTACGCTGCACCAGTTGTTCAATCACCATATTCGATAAGGCTTTGACCACCTGGCGGTGGATGGCCTCATAGGAACGTCGCCTTCGATCCCTTCGAGGGGGAAAAAGGATCACGAGGTTTTCCCCGTGATCGCGGCATTTCTTGGCGCTGGTTCCACTCCTTCCAACACAGGAAGCTGTAGGTCAACATCACAATGGTGGCATGGCGATGAAATCCCCTCCAGAGTCGGCCTTGATACTCATCCCACCCCAGAAGCGATTTGGCCACCTCGTGGAACTGTTCAATCAGCCAGCGGCGATGCGCATATTCCACCATCCGTTCCAGGGGTGTGGCTTTAGGAAAGTTGGAGAAGTAATATTTCCAGTCTCCTTCTTGGCCTCTTCCGGGTCGTTCGCCAATTAACCAGCCCAACTGGATCGACTCACCAGAAAGGGTGCGATAGGCTCTTTGGGCAATGAATTTTTTACGCAACCATCCCTTGGTGCCTTCTCGCCAACGGATGGTCCGCCACGCGGAACGGGGAAGCGCTTTTAAAACCTCATCGACACGACCGCTGCCCTTTTTGCGTTGCCCTTTCACGGCAACCCGAAAATCACATGGGACAGCCACGACATAATGTTCCTTTCGGCTCTCTAACCCCTTTAAAAAGGTAGGATCATTGCCATAGTCGGCATCGGCGACCACCACGTTATGAGGGACTTTCAACCCACGTGCTTCATCCAACAAGGTCAGAGCAATCTCTGGCTTGGTCTGAAAGGAGATCTCCTCCGGCACACCGGCCTTAGCACACCGATCCGGGTCATTGGTCCACGCTTTGGGTAGATACAACCTCGCATTTAATGGCCAACTCACCCCCGCATCGGCATACACACCCGTCACAGCAACCTGGCAATTGCCGACTTTACCCAGACTGCCTGAGTATTGCCTGGAAACACCCACTGAGCTCTTGCCTTGTTTGGCAAAGCCCGTATCGTCGAAGATGAAAGCCCCATCGCCCAAAACCGCTTCATCCCGCATTTGCTCAACCCTCTGGGCGTTGAAGGCGGCTTCATCCCATTGAATCCCGGTCAGGAGATTGTGGAGCCTCTGCTCATTGGTCTGGGGGATCGCTCCTGCGAGGGTCTCGCCGTTCTTCCGAGGCAGATCTGAGAGCAAGCCCGTGCTATACCGCTCCAGGTTTTCTCGCCCTTCAGAACGCACAAAGTGATGGATGAAGGGAGAAAGAAACGCCTCTAACTCGGGCAAAGGGTCTGTCGATGCTTTGATGTCCATTGGTATCCTCCTGTTTGCCAGAAAGATACCAACCTATCCATCAATTGACAAAGTAATATTAGACGGTCTGCGCGACCGGGTGCGCTGGGGAGAGGTGATTCCGGGCCTGGGGGCGGAAGATTCTCTCAGTCTGGAGGATATCGACCGGACGGACCACGTCGTGGCGATGATGGGCGTGGAACCGATTGTTCGGGCGCTGGAGATGGGCGCCGAGGTGGTGGTTGCCGGGCGTGCGTGCGACGACTGTATTTTTGCGGCCCTGCCCATCGGGCAGGGATATTCCAGGGCGCTTTCTCACCACATGGGCAAGGTGCTGGAGTGCGCCTCGCTGGTGGCCGAGCCGGAAATGGCGAAGGAGACGATTCTGGGCAGTTTGCGCGATGACTGCGTGCTGGTGGAGCCAATGCATCCGGAGCAGCGCTGTACGCCGCGCTCGGTGGCGGCGCACTCGATGTACGAGCGTGTGGACCCCTACCGGCAGGCGGTTCCAGGCGGCGTTCTGGATACGAGCGAAGATGTGTACGAGCCGGTGACCGACCGGATTTGCAGGATTACGGGCAGTCGCTTTGTTCCGGATTCCGTGTACAGGGTCAAGCTGGAGGGGTCGGGGAAGGTGGGGTATCGCGCCTTTTCGATTGTGGGCGTGCGCGATCCGAATGCGATCCGGAACCTGGACCGGCTCCTGGCTTTTGTGCGGGAACAGATGGAAGGGGACTATCCGGCGCTTGGATCGGACCCCGATTACCGGCTTATCTACCATGTTTACGGCCGGGATGCGGTGATGGGGCCGCTCGAACCGGTCCGGAAGATCCGGTCCCACGAGATGTGTGTTGTGAGCGAGGTGCTGGCACCCACACAGAATCTGGCGCTGGATATTGCCAAGCTGGTGCAGTACCGGTTTCTGTTCGGACGCTATCCGGGACAGAAGCATTCCGGTGGTGGCGCGGCGCTGATTGTTGACGAGTCCCTGCAGCCGGAACATGCGGCCTATCGATGGACGATCGATCACCTGCTGGCATTGAAAGATCCGCTGGAAATATTTCCGATCCAGATGCATGAGATTGGTCAAGGAGGACGGGGATGAAGACGGTCAGGCTGGGCGAGATTGCCCAGACGGTTCGCAGCAAGAATGCTGGGGTGCATTACTATACGCTGGATGTGATGTTTACCGATCCGGCGATTTACGAGAGGGTCAAGGCGACCGGCGCGCTGAACCGGGAGCGCATTGCGCAGGCCTACGGGGTGCCGGTTGAGCGGATTACCCACTTTTTTGCTTATGACCCGGGGCTGGCGTTTAAGGCTGCAATGCGGCGGCCGGTGACCAGCGGGGACGTGGGTGAGACCGATGTATACGGGTGCCAGCAGTACATTCCGCTGATGGATATCGAGATCCCCTGGGAGTAGACAGCGCTGAGAAAGGGTATGGCATGGCAGGATCGGAGAAGAAGGTTAAAACGGGGTGGGAGGGAAGATATTACGAGGATTTTGAAGTGGGGGATGTGTACCGGAGCAGGTTCGGCCGTACGGTGACCGAGACGGACAACCTGCTGTTCACGCACCTGACATTGAACACCAATCCGCTGCATTTCGACGCCCGGTACACCGGACAGTCGAAGTGGGGACAGATCCTGGTCAACAGCACGTTTACCCTCGCCCTGGTGGTGGGGATGACCGTGTCGGATGTGAGTGAAAACGCGATGGCGAATCTGGGCTGGGAAGAGGTAAAGCTTCCACATCCGGTTTTTGTGGGGGATACGCTTTATTGCGAGACCGAGGTGCTGACGGTGCGAGAGTCGAAGTCCTATCCGGAAGCGGGGATTGTCAAGGTTCGGTCCCGCGGAATTAATCAGGACGGCAAGGTTGTGATCGATTTTGTGCGCAGTATTATGATCTACAAGCGGGGCAGTTCGCCCCGGAAGGATCTCTTCCCTGCTATAGATATGTGAAGGTGGGGACAGAAAACGGGCATCTGACGAGGAGGGAGATAGCCTATTATGGATAAGCTGAGAGTCGGAATTCTCGGACTTCGCCGGGGGCTCAGCCATTTGCGCAACTTTCTCAACACCGAGGAGGCGGAGGTTATTGGCGCAGCCGATCGCATTGAGCAATGGCGCGACCGGGCCGCCGGGGCCGTGGGCGACATGGGCCGTGAGGTCCACTTCGTCGGCGAGTTCGAGGAGCTGCTGGAACTCCAGCCGGACGCGGTGGCCATCGCCAGCAACGGTCGCCAGCAGGCGGCGCATGCGATCCAGGCCATGGAGGCGAGCTGTCACGTGCTTAGCGAGGTGCCCGGGGCTTTCACACAGGAGGAGATTGTGCATATTGCGATGACCTCCGAGCGCACGGGCAAGCAATATATGCTGGCGGAGAACTCGTGCTTCATGAGCTTCCTGCGCTACTGGCGCAAGTGGGTGACTGAGGGGCGTTTCGGGGCGATTTCGTTGGCTGACGGGGAGTACCTGCACTACCTGCCCAGCACCATGGTGAATGCGGTAGGCGACACGCTCACGCCCACAAAGGTGCGCGAGCAGGGCATCAAGGACGTGCGCCCCGTGTGGCGCAGTGACCAGCCGCCGATTCAGTATCTGACCCATGACCTGGGCCCGCTGCTGGAGGTGCTTGACGACCGCGTGGTGTCGGTCAACTGCGTGGAGGGCCCGTGGTGGTGCGGCGAGGCGCCGCTGCGTTCCGATGGGCAGTATGGGCTATTCAAGACGGCCAGGGGTCGCCTGATCCGCATCCTGGTGACCCTGAACACCCGGCGACCGGGCGCGCACAACTACCGGCTCTTCGGGACCGAGGGCAGCATCGAGTGGTATTCGCACGAGGGGTTCTGCCGCAGGCTGGATCGGGAGCGTGACGAAAAGGAGGGCTGGGAGCGGGTGGACATCGGCACGGCGCGCACAGACGTGGACGTGACGTCCGGGCACGGGGGCACGGACATCTGGACTGCGATCACGTTCAGCCGGGCGCTGCTGGCAGGCAAGCGCGTGCCCATTGACGTGTATCGCATGGCCGACTACACCCTGCCCGGCATACTGGCGAATCGCTCCGCCGAGCAGGGAGGCCAGGCCATTGCAGTACCGGACATCCGCCGGGAGCCTTTTGCAGGCACCGAATTCTGGGAGCACGTGGACCTGCCGGATGACGAGCCCGAGTCCTGCAAGTACGAATCAAACTCGGGCCTGATCTATTGAGGCCGGAGGGTTGGTTTCCATGCAGATGATGCGGTCCTGGCTATTTGTGCCCGGCCATCGACAGAAGATGATCGACAAGGCCCTCGGGCTGAGGCCGGACGTTGTGATGTTCGACCTGGAGGACGGGGTGCCTTCTGCTGAGAAGGATGCTGCGCGGAAACGAGTGGGCGCGGCTCTGGGCGGTGTTCCGGGGCACGCGCTTCGTTTTGTACGGACCCATGCTGCCGGGCATGCGGAACTGGATGCGGACCTGCAGGCGGTCGTTCGGGCGGGTTTGCACGGGCTGGTGCTGCCCAAGGTAGAACGGCCTGATGATCTGCTCCTGGTCGATACGGTTTTGAGCGAGCGGGAGTCCGAAGCGGGGCTTTCGCCGGGCAGGGTGCGCCTGCTGGCGATTATTGAGAGCGCGCTGGGTCTGGTCCATGCGCCAGGGATTGCCGCTGCCTGTCCCAGGCTGGTCGGGCTGATGTTCGGGGCGGAGGATTTCGCGCTGGACCTGGGAATTTTTTCCGCTGGGGAAGGGGCAGCCGGCGAGATGCTCTACGCCCGGTCGGCGCTTGTTGTGGCGGCGGCCAGCGTACACCTCCAGGCGGTTGACAGGGTGTACCTGGATGTTCGAGATCCGGATGGGCTGGAAAGGGAGACGCGTCGAGCACGCGAACTCGGATTTACCGGCAAGGCCGTGATCCATCCCGGGCAGATCGAGGTTGTTCACCGGGGGTTTCGCCCAACGGATGCAGAGGTTGAACAGGCACGGCGCGTGGTGGCCGCCTTTGAAGCAGAAGGTGAAGGGTCGATTGCGGTGGACGGCCGGATGGTCGATTTGCCGGTTGTCGAGCGTGCACGGCGGATCCTTGAGTTGCATCGGGAGACGGGCTAATCGAAGGGAGAGGCGGGTTTGGGAGATCGGAGAAGAACACCGCCCTTAGACGGGGTGCGGATCATTTCGATTGAGCAGTTCGGCGCGGGGCCCTGGGCAACGATGATGCTGGCGGATCTGGGCGCGGAGGTGATCAAGATTGAGAATCCCGGCACGCAGGGCGATGTGGCCCGGTACGTGCCGCCCTATACGGTGGAACAGGACAGTGTCTATTTTCAGAGTTTTAACCGGAATAAGAAGAGTATGACCCTGAACCTGCAGCATCCGAGGGTGCGGGAAGTGCTGCATCCTCTGGTGGAGCTTTCGGACGGGGTATTCAACAATTTGCGGGGGGATCTGCCGGCCAAACTGGGACTGGACTACGCTGCGCTGGCGGGTGTGAAGCCGTCAATCGTGTGCTGCTCCCTCTCCGCTTTCGGCCGCACCGGCGCTCGCGCGGGCGAGCCGGGGTACGATTATTTGATGCAGGGATATGCCGGTTGGATGAGTCTTACGGGCGAACCGGGAACGCCGCCGCAGAAGACAGGGCTGTCGCTGGTGGATTTGAGCGGGGGGGTGATGGCCTCCCTCGGGCTGATGAGCGCTGTGCTGCGCGCACGGGAGACCGGTTTGGGGTGCGATGTGGATGTGAACCTGTTCGATACGGCGCTTTCCCAGTTGGGATACGTCGGCGCGTGGCATCTGACCAAAGGGTACCAGCCGCAGCGGATGGCCGATTCTTCGCACCCGTCGCAGATCCCGTCCCAGGTGCTGCCCACAAAGGACGGATGGCTTGTGGTGATGTGCGCCAAGGAGAAGTTCTATCAAAACTTAGTGCGGATTCTGGGCGCGCCGGAGCTGGCCGACGATCCCCGTTTTCGGAGCTTTGCGGACCGCCTGGAAAACCGGGAGGCGCTGGCGCCGATCCTGAAGGAGCTGTCGCGGCAAAGACCGACCGCCGAGTGGCTGGACCTGCTCAAAGGAGAGGTTCCATGCGCTCCCGTCAATACGGTGGAAGAGGCGTTCCAGGACCCGCAGGTGGCCGAAGACGAGATGATTCTGGAGCTTCCACATCCGGAGTTCGGAATGGCGCGCACGGTGGCGAGCCCGATCAAGATCAGCGATGCGAGCGTTGAGCATCACCGGGGTCCGAAGTTGGGTGAACATACGGAGGAGGTGCTGGGAGGGTACCTGGAGATGTCGGCTGAAGAGATTGAGGGACTGCGCAGGGAGGGGGTTGTTTGATACATTTCGGCGCAACTAACAGGAGGGGGTTATGGGTGAGATTCTGAGATTGCCGGCGCATTATTACCGGCAGCACGATGCGGATGTGGGGGCGGATATTCCGGGGCGGGGGTATTCGGGGTGGACGACGCGGATTTTAGATGTGCCGTTTGAGAAGACCGCGCTGGTGAGTATGCATGCGTGGAATCCGGGGCTGGTGGATGAGATCCCGGCCGGGCCGGATTCGCCCTATGTGGGCTGGTTTCGAGTGGTGGAGTACCTGCCCAGGGCGATGGAGATTTCTCAGAAGATTTTTCCGCCGCTTCTGGGGACGGCGCGCAAGGCGGGGTTGACGGTGATGCATGTGGCGTCGGAGGAGAGTTATACGGAGCGGTATGAGGAGTACCGGCGGATCAGAGAGATGGCGGGGCCACCGCCCGAGCGGCCGGCCGGGGCGGTGGAGGATGCGCTCCGGAAGCAGTGGGGGGAAGAGCGCGGGGCGCAGACGCAGGGGGCGCACAACAAGGCCGATATTGCGGCGGGGTTCAAGCATATCGATTTTGCGCCCCAGGCGATGCCCAAGCCGGGGGAGGCGGTGGTGATCAATTCACACCAGCTCAATGCGGCCTGTCGGGAGAAGGGGATCTGGAATCTGATCTATATAGGATTTGCGATCAACTGGTGCCTGCTGGCCAGCCCGGGAGGGATGATCGATATGAGCCGGATGGGGTATGTCTGCTCCACGATCCGGCAGGCGACGTCGGCGGTGGAGAACGCGGAGAGTTGTACGGATGAGTGGGCGAAGCAGATCGCGCTCTGGCGGCTGTCGCTGATGTTTGGGTACGTGTTTGATCTGGATCCGGTTCTGAGTGCGCTGGAAGGGGTAGCGGGGGAATAGATCATCAACGAGGGGAGTCGTTATAACAGGAGGGCAATCCGGACCCGTGTGTGAGACTGTTGACCATCCGGTAAGTCTGGGAATTATTGGCCTGGGGTATACGGGGCGCCAGCACCTGCGGGCAACCGATTCGATTCCGCAGGTTCGGGTCACAGCTGCGGCCGAAACCCATGCAGCGTCGCTGGCGTCTGCGCCTGTGGATTTCAAGGTGTACCGGGACTGGCAGGACCTGCTGAAGGATGCGGATGTTCAGGCCATAAGTGTTTGCCTGCCGCATTTTCTGCATGCAGAAGTGGCGCTGGCCGCCCTGGAGGCGGGAAAACATATTCTCATCGAGAAGCCGTTGGCCGACACTTTCGTAGAGGCAAAGCGCATTGCTGAGGCAGCCGATGCGACAGACCGCGTGGTTATGGTGGAGATGACCCACCGATTTTATCCACCGGTTCAGAAGGGCCGGGAGCTGGTGCAATCCGGCCGTCTGGGAAGTATCTACGCGGTAGAGGAGCGGATCGTCCAACCGGTGATCCCGGAAGACCTTCCGGCCTGGATGATGCAGCGGGAATATGCCGGCGGCGGGGTGGCGCTGACCAACGGGATTCATATGCTCGACCGGATCGGCTGGGTGTGCGGGCAGGACCTGACATACCATTATGGCGCGGCACACTGGACTCAGCATCAGGGCGATGTTGAAGATACCGCGCTGATGCAACTTTCATTGGCGGACGGTACCCCGGTGTCGCTGCTGGCGGCCTGGCCCCGGTCAGGTGGACCGGTGGATGACGAGTTGGCCGTGTACGGCACAGAGGGGACGTTGAGGATCTGGGCCTGGCGAGGCTGGCGTTTTGAACCCGCGCAGGGAGCCCCTGAAGAATATAGCTGTTATCCGCCGGATGCCGACCCGTTTGCAAAAGCCCGAGTGGGTATGACCGGCGCCCTCAGCGAATTTATAAGCGCTATTGTTGAGGGTCGTTCGGCGCGGCCTTCGGCCGGGGAGATCCTGAAGGTCCAGGCCATTGTTGACCAGTTTTACCGGCAGGTGGGAACGGGTCCGTGAGACCCGATCGTTCGTGGGATGGCCGAAGGAGGCCGTATCCGTAGACATCCGAAAAATGACGGGTACTTGCTGCTGTCAACTTCTAAAATGATTGAAAGGTGAACGATGTCCGGCACAGAGGCACAGAAGCGAGAGGTTATTACGGTTCTTGGAACCATATCTCCCAAGGAGATGGGAATTACCCAGACGCACGAACACCTCGTGATCGACGCTATGGAACATTACGGTACTTACGATTTCATTATTGATGATGAAGATCTTGTCGTTGAAGAACTCGAGGCGTTTACCCGAAATGGCGGGAAGACCATCTGCGATGTGACCGTGGATGAGATCGGCAGGAATCCGGCTGCGCTCGCCCGGATCTCGAAGGCGGCCGGCATCCACGTGGTGATGGGCGCGGGATGGTACCGGGAATTCGGCTATCCCCAAACCGTGGCGGAGCACACCAGCAACGAGCTGGCCGATATCCTGGTCCGGGAGATCGAGTGCGGGGTTGGCGATACGGGAATTCGCGCGGGGTTCATCGGCGAGATTGGTACGGGACGGCATTACGTCAGGCCGGCCGAGGAGCGGGTGTTCCGGGCCGCCGCACTGGCCCAATTGCGGACGGGCGTTGTCATTAGCACCCATACGACGTATTGGGGCACGCTCGCCCTGGAACAGGTTGGGATGCTGAAAGAGTTCGGAGCGGATCTTTCGAGGGTGATTATCGGCCACCTGGGTGACCGCAGGGGCGTCCACCACCTCCTGCCGATTGCAGAGACGGGGGTCAGTTTGGAGGTGGACAATATCGGATATCTGGATTACCAGCCGGAACGGGTGCGGGCGGATAATGTCGCTGCGCTGGTCAAAGAAGGGTTTGCGGACCGGGTGCTTCTCTCGGAAGACATTTGTATGCTGAGCCACTTGAGCTTTAACGGCGGCAAGGGGTACGGCTACCTTCTGGAGGTGTTCGTTCCTATGCTCCGGGAGCGGGGCGTGGCCGATGAAGACATCCATAAGATGCTGGTGGAGAATCCCGCCCGGGCCTTTTCACGCGAGGCGCACAAACCGGCCGGGTGAGGAGCACGTATGACGCCACAGGAAATTATGGTCCCCATGAGAGACGGTGTTCGCTTGCAGAGCTTCGTACATCTTCCGTAGGTGAGAGCAAGGAGAGTAGACGTGTCGCTGGATATGTATCGGGTTGGCTTCAGCAAGGTGGATATCACACCGCCGGTGGGGACCTATCTGGCCGGATTTGCGGCGCGGAAGGAGCCGTCCGCAGGGGTCTATCACCCTTTGAGGGCGACGGCCGTGGCCATAGACGACGGTGAGACGGCCGTACTTTTGATCAGTATGGACCTGTTGGGGTTCTACGAGCGCACGGAGATGGTCCGCCGGCGCATCAGCGAAGCGATCGGGCTGGATGTCCGGCAGATGATCCTCTGCGGCTCCCACACCCACTGCGGCCCTTCCATCCGCGAGCTGGACTGGGAGCGTGACGGGAAACGTGACACGGCGTACCTGGAAAGGCTTGTGAACCGGTTGGTCGACTGTGCCCGATCGGCGTGGGAATCGCGTGCGGACTGCCGCCTCGGGTTCGGGGTAGGCGCGTGCGATTTCGCAGTCTCTCGACGAAAGCCCGACGGGAAGGGCGGGGTCTTATGGGCGCCTTCGCCCGACTCGCCTCACGACCACGAGGCGCCGGTCCTGGCCGCTCTGTCGGCGGGAGGTGAGCTGCGGGGGGTTGTGTTCAGCTACGCGTGCCACCCCACGAGTCGGGGCGGACTCCTGATTGGGGGAGACTACGTCAGTTTCGCTTACGACTCTGTGGAGGAGACCCACCCGGGTGCGACAGCCTGTTTTGTTCAAGGGTGCGGTGGGGATCAGAAGCCCGTGCCTCCAGGTTCCGGGGCGGTTTCGTTCGACCAGAGGGAGGTCCCTGAAGTCCGTGAGATCGGTGAACAGCTGGGCAAAACCGTCAATCGGGTTCTCGACGGACAGGCTTATACGCCGGTCACCGGCCGGATTGCTGTGACGCAGACGGTCCTCGATCTGGAAACCGAGCCGGTGGACATGGCCGTGGTGCAGGAGAGCCTCGAGAGCCCGCGCGAATACGTCCGCGACTGGGCCAGGTACATACGCGCCGGTATCGAACAGGGGAAGCGCTTTGAAAGGACGGTTCCCTTTGAGGTCCAGACCGTTCGGTTCGGAGATTCGCTGGTCATGATTACGCTTGCGGGGGAGATGACGGTTGAACATGGGCTGCGCCTTAAGCGGGAGCTGCGTCCTCATTTCGGCGATGTGTTCGTTATGGGTTACACGAACCGCATCGTTGGATACGTGCCCGTCAAGCGTCAGATCCCCGAAGGCGGCTACGAAGTCTGGATTGCGCAGCAGATCCACAAGCGCACGGGGCCGTATGCGGCGGAAACGGAAGACCGGATTCACGAGGCGGTCCACAGGGCCCTGTTTCCTTCTGCGCGGCAATCACACCTGCGGAGGTTCAAATGATCACAGATACACAAATCGAGCAATTCGAACGGGACGGAGCAGTCACCATGGACGGTCCGTTTACGGACTCCCACATTGAAGCCCTTGGTCGCATGTTTGAGGAGGTGAAGGAGTGGGACGACTACAGCCGATTCGAGCCGGAACTGCTGGAGGTCTTTCAGCACCCGTTCTGCGAAGAGGTCGCAAAGCGCGTCCTCCGAGCCGATGAGGTGGAATTCATGGGGGGCGTGATGCGGCAGAGGAAGCCGGGCGTAGAGGCCCAACCCGAACACCTCGATATTGTGCTCAATAGAAAGAGCTTTGAGGAGGTCCCGAGACAAATGTGGGTCCATTTAATCCTTTGGCTGACACCCGTAACGCCTGACCGGGGGCCGTTCATGTACAGGCCCGGCAGTCACCGCCAGATCGCCGAATACAGGGGCGATCTGCCGCTGGTTGCAGGTAACGTCAAGAAAGAAGACATGCCGGATCTGCCCTATGCGGAACTGGTGCCCGTCCTGGTCGAATCCGCGGGGCAGGTCTCCGTGCTCACGCTCGCTACCGCCCACGGCCCTTCGAAGGTTACCGGTCCCCATCCACGCAAAGCGATCTTCCAGGGCTTCAAGACAAAGGGCGTAGCATTCCAGTCCAGCGACACCCACCGGAAAAAAAACGAAAAGTTCAAGCAATATTGCCAGGCGTTGCGCGAACACTTTCAAAAGGATCGACGACATCTGATTCCAGTGTGATCGGAATCCACTGCCGAGGCTGTCAATGCAGTGCCCGGATGGCCTTATCACCTGCCATATACCCCTGGCGACAGAGTCGGGCCTGATGTCTCCTTGACATCAGGCCCGATCATCTTTTGTCCCGTCAGGTGCCTGGTGGTGCCCGTGCTGTCCTTTCAGGATGACTTCGCAAATCGTTGGCGCAGGCGTGCGGCCGCCTCCGTCAGGCGGCAGAGTTTTTCATAGGCTTCATCAATGGTGGGAGGCTCTGCGGCGCCCGGCGCGAAACCGCAGTCGGGATTCAGCGCGATACGTTCGGGGCTGACGAACTGGGCGCCGGCTGCGCCGATGGCCTCGATCTCTTCGACGCTCTGGAGTTGCTCGGTGCGGATGTCGACCGCGCCCATCCCTACGCCCATGTGCTCGGGCAGGAGTTTCAGGTCATCGACGGCGCCCGTTTCTTGATAGGCGAATTCGAGGTTCAGACGATCGATATTGGCTCCGGACAGATGGGGCAGAATCGGTTTGTAATCGCCGGTCACGTCGCTGCGGCGTTTGTAGACACTGTGGCAGCAGTGGAGGTGGATTTCGGCGTTCAGGCCTTCAACGATGTGATTGATGGCGGCGACCGCTTCGGGGATCTGGCGGTCGATGTCCCAGTCCTGTTTCAACCGCTCGTCGTGGGTTTCGCCCCGGGAGATGAGCGCCCGGTCACAGAAGTAGGTCAGCGCAGGATCGTCTAACTGGACGATGTCGATGCCCGCCCGGACCAGGGTCTCAGCCTCGGTTTTGAGGAGTTCGGCCAGATGTTCCATCAGGTGCCAGGGGGTCGGGTAGGCATCCCTGCTGTAGTCTTCGTGCCAGTAGCGGATCGCAATGAGGAAGGGGCTGGGCAGGGCGAACTTGGTGCAGCGGTCGGTGTGGGCTGTCAGGAACTCCGCATCTCTTGCGAAGATCGGACCGTCCACGGCCATCCGCCGGACGATCACGTCGGTTTTTTTCGACTCGCCCTGGTGCTGATAGGGACGGATACGCTCACACGCATTCACGCGATCCAGAAAAGCCATGATGTAGCTGGTGCGGCGCCACTCACCGTCACTGACCACGTCGAGCCCCGCCTGCTCCTGCAGCCGGATTGCAAAGACGACCATTTCATCCATGAGCTGGGTGTATTGATCGGGCGACATCTGATCCCGCCTGTCCAGCAGGTCCAGGACGAGTTTTGGCCTGGGAAGCGAGCCGATGACGTGAGTGTGAAATAAGGGGAGGGTTGCTGTTTTTTCGGTTTTCATTTTGGATTCCTCCACCCATTTTCCTGATACATCCACAACTTGCAGGTTGAAATGGCCTGCGAGAAACGAAAATGTGAAGGCCGATTCAATAGCCTGAATCGGCCTTTGATCTGCTAAGGGTATGATATTAGGCGCTTATACGAACTACCTCACCTGGTTGGATGGCAGGTATTGCTTCCAGCAGAGACGGAACGAGCGGAAGAAGATCCTCCATTCGGTTTGTTAGCGCCTCGAAAACGATGATACTTACGCCAGAAGCAGGGACGTTCTGTTGGTATTGAATATTCTGATCTGCTGTTACAAGCACGGGGAACCCTTCGCGTCTGGCACGGCGCAACAGTTCTCCGTTGTCCAGCCCGGCCCAACCTAAACTGGCAACCGTGTGGACATCGTGACCAACCAATTCTCCCACGAGTTGGCGGGGAAGCGACTCATCCAGTAGAACGCGCACTCGACGTGAGAACCTCGTGAGCTATCTCAAGAGCAGCAACCGCCTGCTCGCGGGATACGGAAGGGAAAGCATCCAGAAAGTCGTCAAGGCTATCACCTGCCTCGAGATAGTCGATGAAATTCCGTACCGGTACCCGAGTTCCTACGAATACAGGCGTACCACCAAGGATTTCAGGTTTGCTATGAATTGTAGAATTCATATCGGCGACTTTGTCAGCCACTTTGAACTCCTCCGATTTGCATTTTCTGTTAAGCCCTTCAAAAAATATACCACTTCCAACCAACAAAGTCCAGACGATATCTTCTGCTACTTTCGTTTCCCCATCATCTTCCACTCAAACCAGCCGATGATGGCCTGCAATCTCTCGATGCGGTGCTTTGGTTTGCCGGAGCGGGAGAGTTCGTGGGATTCTTTAGGGAAACGGATGAACTCAGTATCCCGCTTGAGCCATTTGAGGGCGGTGTAGAGCTGTTCGGCCTGTTCGATGGGGCAGCGCCAGTCCTCTTCCGAGTGGATGATGAGGAGGGGAGTGGTGATCTTTTCGACGTAGGCGATGGGGGAGCGCTTCCAGTATTCTTTCAGGTTCTTCCAGGGGAGGCCGCCGATCTCTTCCTGGGAGAAGCGCCATCCGATGTCGGAGGTGCCGAAGAAGCTGGCCCAGTTGCTGATGGAGCGCTGGGTGCAGGCGGCTTTGAAGCGTTTGGTGTGGCCGACGATCCAGTTGGTCATAAAGCCGCCGTAGCTGCCGCCGGTGACGCCGAGTCTTTGGGGGTCTACCGGTTCGGTTTTGAGGACGTGGTTCACGGTTTCCATCACGTCCTTGTAGTCGCGGTCGCCGTAGATTTTGGCGCAGGCCCAGTCTTCGCCGTAGCTGGAGGAGCCGCGCGGGTTGGTGTAGAAGACGGCGAAGCCGGCGGCGTTGAGGAGGTGAAATTCGTGGAAGAAGCCGAGGCCGTAGGCGGTGCGGGGGCCGCCGTGGATTTCCAGGATGGCGGGATGTTTTTTGCGGCGAGAGCCGGGGGGGAGCATGATCCAGCCCTCGACTTCGGTTCTGTCGCTGGCTTTGAAGGCGAAACGTTTGGGAGAGGTTAGGTTCAGACGGGAGAGGAGGGCGGTGTTGGATTTTGTGAGGCGCTTTTCGGAGCGGCCCTGTTTCCAGAGCCAGACTTCCGCCAGCTCGGTGGGAGTCATCTGCGTGTAGGCCGCGGTGGTGTGATCGGCGTTGTAGGAAACGGATTCGATCGTTTGATCGCCCGAGGTGTAGGCGGTGATCTCTTTTGTGTCTGTGCTGAAGGAGAAGAGGCGGTCGGCGCCTTTGACCGAGGCGAGGAATTTGATTTCACTGCCATCGGGACTCCAGACGGGACCGAAGGGCGGGGAATCGGCGCGGGAGTCGGAGCCGACGCTCTGGCCGATGTTGATGTCTGCGTGCCGGGAGACGTTCACCGGTTTTCCGCCGGAGACAGGTACCAGGTAAAGACTGTTGTTCGTGCCATAGGCACGCTTCAGGTCGTTTCCAATGAAGGCGATGGTTTTGCCGTCGGGCGACGGGGCAGGGTACCCGATCAGCCCTGAAAGATCACAGAGTTTTTTGATTCTTCCCCCTCCGGCGGGGACCGCGTAGAGGTTGCGGACGTAGGTGTAGTCGGCGTCTTCTTCGGCATTTCCAGTGAAGAAGATTCGCTTCCCATCGATCGACCAGGCGGCGGTTTCCACGCCCCAGTCTCCGTGCGTGATCTGACGGGGCTTGCCGCCCCGGGCCGGGATGACAAAGAGGTGGGTGCGGTAGGTGTGGTGATAGCCCCCGCCGTTCATGCGATAGGAGAGGCGTCTGATGCGTACGACGTCGCTCTTTTTTTCTTTGGGGAGCTTGTCTTCTTCGGGATCGACAGGTACGCGGCCGAAAAAGAGGATTTGCTTGCCGTCGGGCGACCACCTGGGGTTTGAGACGCCGTGCTTTTCATTGGTGATCTTTACGGCCTCGCCGCCGGTGGCCGGGATGATCCAGAGCTGGCTTTTTCCCTTTCGTTCCTCTTCCGCATCGCGCGCGGAGAGGAAGAGGATATGGCTGCCGTCCGGGCTCCAGCGGGGGGTGGACTCGGATTCGCTGGAGCCGGTGAATTGCTGCGGGGCGCCACCGGAGGCGGGAACACGCCAGATGTGGCTTTCGTAGGTGTCCTTTTTTCTGTCGGGATGGAACCGGGTGAGGGTGAAGAGGACGTCTTTGCCGTCGGGAGAGATCTGCGCATCGGCGACGAGCTGAAATTTGTAGAGGTCGTTGCAGGTGATCTTGCGTTTTTTCGGCATGGCAGGCTCCGGCTAAGAAGATTGCGGATTTCGGAATGCGGAATGCGGATTTAAAACCTTTCAATCCGCAATCCGCAATCTGCAATCCGAAATTGTTCTGTGGTGTTTTTTACGATTTCAGCGGTAGTTTGACCACTTCTCCGGTTTTGCCGGATTCGATGATGGCGAGGCCGATTTCGATGTTTGCGCGGCCGTCTTCGCCGGGGATGGGAGAGGCATCGTTTTTCCGGATGGCGCGGATGAAGTCGGCGTTCTGCGCCATCCGTCCGAGGCCCTGGGCGGCATACGGATTTGGGGGCGCCTGGAGGGTTTCGGGCTTTTCCTGGTCGACGGTTCTGAGGCGGATTTCGTCCCGGCCCCGGGCCTCCGCTGCGCCCGTGGTACCGACGAAGCCCCGGCCGCTGAGGCCGATGGTGCAGGACTGGCTCGCTTCCAGGTTGCCGTAGCCGCCGTTTTGGAAGGTGAGAACGGTGGAGAAGTGGTCGAGGAAATTGGGGGCGTCTTTCCGGCTGTACGCGGTTTTGGCGTAGACTTCGCTTACGCCGCCGCCGATGCTGCAGACGAAGTCGATTTCGTGGACTTCCCATTCGAAGATAATGCCGCCGCTTTTTTCACCGTCTAAGCGCCAGGGCACGTCGGGCTGGCGCTGGTGGTAGTTCATGCGGAGGCTCCAGGCGCTGACGAGGTCGCCGCAGCGGCCCGATTCGAAGATGCGCTTGAGTTCGAGGAGCGCGGGGGCGTAGCGCGTGGACTGACCGATCATGAGTTTGACGCTGTTTTTCCGGGCGGCGGCGATCATGCGGTCGCAGTCTTTTAGGGTCAGGGCCATCGGTTTTTCACAGTGGACGTGGGCGCCTGCGTTTGCACAATCGACCGTATGTTCGGGATGCAGGAAGCCGGGAGAGGAGATCCAGACGGCCTCGGGTCCGGCGTCGTCGAGCATGGCCCGGTGGTCGTTGTAGGCTTTTCCTCCGACTTCGGAAGTTAAGGCTTCGGCCCTTTCGAGCTCCGGATCTGAAATTCCGACGACGGTGACGTCTTCCATTGCGGCCAGGCTGCGGATGTGCCCGCTGCCGTTTCTGCCTGCGCCGATGAGTGCGACTTTCATCCATTTCCTTTCGTTACGATGCCTCAACTTCTGCGATGATGCGCTTCAGGTTGGCCGCGCCTCTGGCCACGCTGCCTTTGATGTCGGCCGGGTCGGTGACTTCGAGGGAGATGGTCCCGTTGTAGCCGGCGTCTTTGAGGATGCGAAAGAGTTCGGACCACTGCGCATCCCCCTCGCCGCCGACAGCGCGTTTGACGTATTGACCCGAGGGGATCTGACGCCAGTCCTCTCCCTCCTGAGGCTCTTGACGGATGTGGAAGTCCTTGGCGTGGGCGTGGACGACCTGTGCTGCAAACTGTCGCGTGGCCTCCACGTGGTCTTCGCCGAAGACGCTGCGAAAGTTGGTGAAGTCGATGTTGACGCCGAAATTGGGGCGGTTGACGAGTTCGACGATGCGAGCCGTCTGGGCGATGCGTCCGAGCAGCCGGCCGTGGTTTTCAACGCCCACTTTGATGTTTTTTTCTGCAGCGGCGTCGGTGACTTCGGCCATGCCCTGTGCGATTCGGGCCAGGACGTCGTCCAGGTCGGCGTCGTCAGGTGATCCGGGCAGCGCGGTTCGGGGGTCGAGCCTGATGGCCTCTGCGCCCAGGATGAGAGCGGTTTCGAGCCGGGCCTTGCAGCGGTCGATGCAGGCCCGGTTTTTCGCTTCGTCGTAGACGGCGAAGTCGCTGTCGAGCGTATAGCAGGAGGCCTGCAGGCCGAGTTTGTCCATGAGGTTCCGGGCTTCCCGAGCCTGATCGTTTTCGTCGCGGTCGGGATCCCAGTACCGGGTCAGGGGCTCGAAGCAGTCGGCTTCGGTTTCACTGCCGACAAATTCGATGGCCTCCATCACGGTGATTTCACCGGCCGTGAACATCGGATTGAAACAGTAGCTGCATACGCCTGCTTTCATCATGTTCATTCTCACGAAGTTTTCGGAATGTTCAGGCGCCGAATGGCGGCGATTCCACAGGCGGGGCCGAAGGCGAGGAGGGGGAAGGCCCAGGCCCAGCCGGTGATTTCGACGATGACGGGGATCAACTGGATTGTGACCATAGTGAGCAGAAATCCGACCGATGTCTGGAGCGTCAGCGCCGTGCCGACGGCATGTGGGGGTGCGACTTCCGTGACGAGGGCGCTGAATTGCGCGGAGTCGGCGACCACAAAGAATCCCCAGATCCACGCAATGGGAGCGAGAATCCAGAGGGTCTGGCCAAAGGCGAAGCCGATGATCAGCGCGCATACTCCGCTTGCCGCCATCGACAGGTTCACCAGCCGTTCGCGGCCGATCCGGTCCGCAGCCCACCCGCCCCACACGCAGCCGAGGCCGCCCGCTGCGATTGCGCCAAAGGCGAGCACGTCGATTGTGGCGCCGGAGATTGTACCGCCGGTATAGCCTGCTGCCGCACTTGCTGCGATGAATGCGGGGATCCAGGTCCACATGGCATAGAGTTCCCACATGTGCCCCAGGTAGCCGCTGGTTGCAAGGCGCGTTTCACGGTGGAAGACGACGGTTCCCACCAGCCCCCAGGAGAAAGGCCGGCGCGCAAAAGGGTGGGGGCCGTCCCGGTAGATGAGGCCGACGGATATGGCGGCGAGAACAGCAGCTCCGGAAGCTGTGAGCACCACGTTGTGCCATCCGGCGCCTTCAAACGCGCGGAGGAGATAGGGGGTGGCTTTGCCCACGGTGAGGGCGCCGACAATGGTGCCGATGGCGAGCCCCCGGGAGGAGCGGAACCAGGTGGCAATCATTTTCATGGCCGGCGGATAGACCCCTGCCAGGAAAAAGCCGGTGAAGAATCGGCAGACAAGCGCGGTCGAATAGTCGGGTACAGCGACCAGAGCGGCGTTGGCCGCCGCGCCCAGGAGCGCCGAGACGGCAAAATAGAACCGGGCCGGGAAGATGTCGGCGAAGTTGAGGACGGCCGCTAAAGCGGTACCGGCGACGAATCCGATCTGGACGATTGTGGTCAACCAGCCGACGTGGCTTCCATCCAGATTCCAGAGGGCCTGAAGGTGAGATGAAACGGCGCTGGCGGTGAACCAGAGGGACATGCCGAACAGCTCGGCGCTGGCGAGCAGGATCAGGATGTACCATCGCTTCCCGGCGGGTTCGGAAGACCGGCCAGGCGTGATGTCTTCTCTTGTTTGGGGCGTCATGAACCCGCTTTGGTATTTATGATTTTTTTCTTCTCAAAAGGTAACTACCCAGGTATCCAGCCATTCAGGTTTTTGTGAAAATAGTCGATAAGAATTACACCAGGCGCACCAGGGCCAAATCGACCGTAAATTTCCCGATGTAAGCAATTGAGAAGACAAACCCCAATGTCAGGCTTACAAGAACAAGAGATACGCGCCATCTACCATCAAGGCGAGGAAGCTGTTGTCGGATTGATCCAGGGCTTAGTTGCCCAGATCGAAGCGTTAAGAGCTGAGGTTCAATCGCTTCGAGATCAAGTGGCCAAAGACAGCCGCAACAGCAGCAAACCGCCTTCCAGCGATGGTCTGCAAAAACCTCGCACAAGTAGCTTGCGAAAAAAAGGGGCCAAAAAGAATGGGGGCCAAAAAGGTCATCCCGGTCACACCCTCACCTTGGTAGACCATCCAGACCATACGGTTTTGCATCGGGTTGAAGCGTGTGCCCACTGCGCTGTTCGTCTCGAGGAGGTGGCCGTGGTTGATGTTGAAAAGCGCCAGGTGTTTGATATCCCGCCCTTACACATCACAGTGACCCAACACCAGGCTCAGGTCAAAATCTGTCCCGATTGTGGCGGGTGCACCAAGGGGGCGTTTCCTTTAGATGTCACCCAAAAGGCACAATATGGGAATCGGATCAAGGCGCTTGCTTCCTACTTCAACCAGTATCACTTCGTTCCCTTAGAACGCACGTGTG
This sequence comes from Candidatus Latescibacterota bacterium, assembly GCA_965249305.1. Classification (GTDB taxonomy): domain Bacteria; phylum Latescibacterota; class UBA2968; order UBA2968. The sequence continues at coordinate 4,959,487 of OZ252228.1, forward strand.
AGATTTTCGAGGATCTGTTTGACCATCGGCTCTCACAAGCGACGGTCTTGCAAGCCAATGCGGTCTTGGCCGATCGCCTACACCCCGTCGATTTGATCATCAAGCAAGGCCTGATCGACTCCGATGTGCTCCATCTGGACGAAACCAGTTTATCTGTGGCAGGCAGGCGAAATTGGGTTCATGTGGCCAGCACAGAGCGGTTGACGCATTATGGTCTCCATCCCAAGCGCGGCCAAAAGGCCACCGATGCGATTGGGATTTTGCCCGACTTTGAAGGCCGGGCCATGCATGACCATTGGAAACCCTACTTTGGATACACCGCGTGCCAACACGCCCTTTGTAACACGCATCATTTACGCGAACTCAAGTTTGTGAAAGAGCAATACCAGCAAGGGTGGGCAGAGGGCATGGCGGCTTTGTTGATGGACATCAAAGAGGCCGTCGACCAGGACAAAGCGCACACCGATCATCTGTCTGCCCGAAAAATAAACGCCTTTGAAAAACGATACGACCAAATCTTAAAGCAGGGGTTGAAGGCCAATCCACCACAAAAACAGGATGATGGCATCCAAAAGAAAAGAGGAAGACCCAAACAATCCCCACCGAAGAATCTGCTGGATCGATTAGGGCAATACAAAGGGGAAGTGCTGGCCTTTATGTATGACTTCCGCGTGCCCTTTGACAATAATCAGGCCGAACGAGATATCCGAATGGTGAAAGTCAAACAGAAAGTCTCTGGGTGCTTCCGAACCGAAACAGGTGCGGCCATTTTCTGCCGCATTCGTGCCTATATCTCGACGGCAAAGAAAAACTCTCAACGGGTGATTGATGCCATTCAAGATGCCTTCAACAATATCCCTTTTATCCCCATCCCGACCGCTTCGTCCATCCCTACCCCTAGCTCACAACATCCTGCTTGATCCCATTTTGCTGGCTTTTTGACCTGAGCAGTTACCTCAAAAGAAAGATAGTTGTTGCAGAGAATCCCCGCCAGACAACCTATCCAGCGAGGATCCATTACGAAGACATCTGGAAATGCTCAGCCAGAACGAACCTTCCTTCAGCACTTCTCTTGCTTTGATTTCACCGACCTCTTCGGCCATCTACGTGCCCAGGCGGTCCAAGACATTGCGTGTGATCTGTGCCACCGGACCGCCGTTCCGGTAAAGACCGTGCGCCCACTCGATGGTTGCCGCCGTGATGACGGTTCCCTTGAACTCCGTTTCGTTGACCGCGACGGTGGCGTAGAACCGGTCCTGGTGGATCCCACAGTCCGCGTTGAAACCGTGGTCCTCCGCGTCCCCGATCGCGATGATCTGGTAATGCGGGCTGATTCCGTCGCGGCCAGTAAACCGGGGTTTCCCATCCTTGAATTCGATGTCGCCGCCGTCGCATTCGACCCCAACGATCGAGTCCGCCCGGCCAAACTCGTCCCCTTCTCCCAGCCCGGTTCCTTCGAATGCCCAGTGGTCGGGCTGGGTCACGCGGAAGAACCCGTATTCCTCGGTTGTGGGGGCAATAATCTCGCCGGGAACCCTGCTCTTCGCGTTGACAGCAGCGCTATAGGAAACGCCAATGGTGCGCTGACGCAGATTATCGATCGCGCGGAGCAAGGATGTTGCGGGGTCCTCCGGCGTGCCCAGCGGATGCTTTTTGTACCGGCTCTTGGCACAGTAGAGGTGGCGTCCGTCGTCCCTGGTCTCGACCAGGTGCGAGAAAGAGTTACCGGCGAGCACCATCAGGTTGCCGCCACGTGCTACGAACCGCTGAAGCTGCTCGCATTCCTCGCGGCTGGAATACTCGCCATGACCAATCCTGAGGTGTGCAGGGTAGTCATCCAGGAGATTCGGCTGCCGATCGTGGTCGGCGTTGACGCAGTAGTCTACCTGGTAACCCTCGGCGTCGAGCCACGATGTGAAGAACTGATCCCAGGCATAGAACCCGCCCATGATGTCCGGCTGCAGGGGTCGCTCAAAGGTCACCAGATCGCTGTGAGTCCGGTCGGTAGACAGATAGTGGAAGAGGCTTTTGCCGCCCACACTGTTGTAGGCTGCATAGGTATTGGTCTCGATCGTGAGGAGAATCGGCGCGCTGGGGACACGCGGGCGAACGACGAACAAGATTTCCCGGATCCCCTGTGCGGTGGGAAAACTGGCGATGTAGACACCGCTCTTCCAGTCGGGAGGCACCCGGAACGCGACCGTCGCGGGCCAGGCGAACCCGTCCCGATATCCAAACTCGGGGACCTGGTGAAGGGCGCCACGCAGGTCGTTTATCTCCTTTACCAGACGCCGTTTTGCCCCTTCGTGGAACACAAACACATCGTAGTACGATCTGGAATTCGATATATGGAACGTTACCTCGTCTCCCTGATACACACTTATCGGGCTGGCATAGCCGCCTTCCCTCAGCTTCCAGTACCGGGATGCGTCCTGTTCGTAATGGGCAAAAATGTGTTCGCGTTTCATGTTCTTCCTCTCCTCTCCTTCACGCGTTCATCCCCGGGTCGCCATGAAAAGGATGTCGGCGGACTGACCGTGGTCGGGCCTGAACCGGGCCCGCGTCTCAGGATGCAATCCGAAAACGTCTGCTACGACATGAGTTCGCGAAGCATTTTCTTGCGAGCATTCAAGAAACTCCGTGTAACCTGGAAATGCTCGGTGTCCTCATACGCCACCTGTTCAATGCCGTCGGCACCAAGCGAAAATATTTTTGCATCAGGATACGCCATGATGATTGGTGAATGCGTTGCGATAACGAACTGACTCCCCTCTCCAATTAGTTGATGCATACGGGAAAGCATTGCCATTTGCCGCGTGGGCGATAGCGCCGCCTCCGGCTCATCGAGGATGAATAGTGAATCGCCAGAGAACCGATGCATAAGAAGCGCCAGGAACGACTCTCCATGGGACTGCTCGTGAAGCGAAACCCCTCCATATGATTCAATGATCGGCGGCCCCGGGGCCGGTTCGTCGTCAAGGCGCTCAATCTCGGTGGCTACATTGAAAAAACTCTCCGCACGTAGAAAAAAGCCATCCTTGGGCCTTCGAATTCCCCTGGACAATCTCAAGTAATTATGGAGTTCCGAGTGGGACTTGCGCGTTCCGAAACTGAAGTTTTCCGTCCCTCCCTCGGCGTTGAATCCCCACGCTACTGCCACTGCCTCCAAAAGCGTCGATTTTCCAGATCCATTCTCACCAACAAAATAAGTCACTTTGGGATGAAGTTCCAGCGATTCAAGATTACGAACAGCGTCCAGGCTGAACGGGTATTTTGAGAAACGCGGGACGTCATCGCGACGGAGCTTTATTTCAATGAGGTACTGATCGGTAAGCATGGATGTACCAATCGGAGGCCTAACAATCGCATGAGGTGCGCGGCGCAGCCGCGTCTGCTCCATGCCATGTTAGCCATTACATCAGTACATGATGCGCCACACAAGCATGCCGAGGCCGGCGAGGACACAATAGACCGGAGCGAACGCGAGCCAAGCTGACGTCATCGGGTACTCCTTCGTCCTCATGTATCTGACAGTCCCACCAAGAATCCTCGCGTACAGGGAGAGCAACCAACTCAATGCTCTAGCAGACAGGTACGCGTACAGCCACACGGACGTTACAAACCCCGACAGCACCATTGGTCCGGCCGGGGCGGCGAGCACCACCAGATTAGGCCTTGACGGTGTCATTTGTACAAACTCCACGCCGAACGAGCATATGAAGTTCCACACTGTCTGCGCTTGCGTCCCCAGATCCGCGGCGACACCAAGGAAAGGGCGAGCAACGCCGAGGGACTGCACTGGATCGATGCCCGCGAAGAGGAGCGACATGAAGGCTCGACCGAACTCGAAGACAGTCAGTGTTGAGGCGATAGCGATTGTGGACGTCGCCACTAGGTCAGCAACTACTAGTGGTCGATTTCGCAAATACGCATGAGGTTGCATAGGTGGCAAAAAAGGGGTATGTTATACGCCTCATTCCAATCGGTAAAGGAGGTGTATAATGTCAGGTCCCCTTCCCCAATACCAACCTCGCTTCACAAAAGCCCAACTGGCAAAAGCCCAGAAAATCATTCGTCAGCGCAACGCGCCTCAATCCCAGGTGCAGCGGGCAAAGATGGTGGTGGCCTTAGCCGAGAATAAAGCCATTGGCAACCAGAGGTTAGCCGACAGGGCAGGTGTCAGTTCACCTACGGCGCAGAAGTGGCGAAAAAGGTGGACTGAAGAAGGCTTCACTTTAGAGGATCTACCGCGCAGTGGGCGACCGCCCACTTTTTCCCCCTGTGCAAGTCAGTGAAGTCAAAGCCATTGCCTGTCAACTGCCCGCACAACGGGGGTTGCCCCTGTCTCGGTTCAGCTTATTTGAGATTCAACAGGAAGTGTTAAGGTGTGCGTTGATCACTTCAATCTCACCCACAACGATTTGGCGCATTCTCAAAGAGGATGCCCTTCGTCCCTGGTATCACCGATCCTGGCTTCATATCAAAGCCCCCAACTTTTTAGAGAAAGCCAGTCGCATTCTGGACCTGTATCAAGGCATATGGGAGGGGATACCGCTTGGCAAGAAAGACTTCGTTATCTGTGCCGATGAAAAATCCCAACTTCAAATCTTAGCCCGAGAGTTTGCCACATTGCCACCTGATTGTGGCAAACCCATTCGTATGGAAAATGACTACAAACGGATGGGCACAGTGGCCTATCTGTCTGCACTGGATGTGTTCTCAGGGCACATCTTTGGGCGTGTGGATGAGAAAACCGGCATCGTGCCCTTTCAAAAGCTGGTGGACCTGGTGATGGGACGGGAGCCTTATGCTTCGGCTGATCGGGTCTTCTGGATTGTGGACAACGGATCTTCTCATTACACCACCACGTTCCCTAAACGGCTCCAGGATGCCTATGAAAATGCCATTGCCGTCCATCTCCCTATCCACGCCAGTTGGCTCAATCAGATTGAGATCTATTTCTCGATCTTGCAAAGAAAGGCGCTCACGCCCAATGACCTGGCAGATCGACAGGCGATGGAAGCCAGGATCTTGGGCTTTGAGGAATACTATAATCTCACTGCCGAACCTTTCAACTGGCGCTTTACAAGGCAGGAATTGGAAGAACGAATGCAGCGAATCCGGCTGGCTGCATAAACTCATGCGAACTTCTGAAATCGACCACTAGCAGCACAAGACGGGAGGGCGGGAAACCCCCAAGTCTTTGCGCCAAGCGGATGAAGAGCCGCGTCTGGATGAGTGAGACGTAGTCTGGCAACGCTGTGAGTACTGCGGATAGCAGGATTCCCCCCAGCAGAAGTGTGGACAACGCCTTGAGCCAGACCAGCGGATGCTCCGAGTCGTAAGTCCGCAGGAATGTGACCAGGAACGGAGTCCAGAGCAGTCCAACAACCGTAACCGTGAGTAAGACGCTCAGCCCGAAGCTTCTCATTGAGAGAAGCTTTGAGCCAAAGAAGGCGTCGGATGCCTGCTGGTACTCTCCGACTCGGCACGCCCAAGAATTGACGGCTGCAATAGGCCTTGGTTGGTCTGCCCCTCCCCACAGTGCGCTGTATAGGTGCTTGACAGATAGGTACTTGTCGCAGAACAGGCACAGCGTGAGTAAGGCTCCCAGCGGGACCAACACCGCGACCTTGTTGAGGAGTGCGGGCACACTATCCCTCCTTTACCGGTGACGCCCTTCCAGCACTGCCGATGCTCTTGAGCCTCAGCGAAGACGACACGCTGAAGGACCGCAAGGCTTTACGGTGCTACTCCACGGCCCACCGTGGGCTAACATAGTAATTATACAGACCTGTATAGCAACTGCAAACACTGCCAGATCGGTCAGCCTATCACGACACTCGAATGTTGGCAATTAAATTCACAACTTGCTGATTCAATAGTGCTTTACAGCAGCTTATGATCTGTCCTTTCCGGCTGCTATACGGTTCCGCATAGCCCCCCTCTGAGATTAAGATAACTCCGTATAGCGATCGCAGTCAAATCAATTCTTTGACCAGGTAGGCAGGAAATATCATAGGCGTATGTAACTCGTGGGCGGTTGGGAGGCTGCTTTTGCTCCCTTTTCCCATCATACAAAAAACCACATTGCGTGTAACGGCTGATTTCATGAAGTACTGATTTCCTATTGTTTCCCCATTCGCTCGCCGAGGGCGTCGATGATGCGTTTGCATTCGGCCCGGGCCTCACCCAGGCCCTGGGGGGTGGCGGAGCCGCTCTTGAGGTAGTCGAGCACGATTTCTTCGGCGGCCACGTAGTCGGCGCAGACGCCGGCGAGGTCGGCGGCAATGTCGTTAGGGATCGTGGTGACGCCGTTGCAGTCGCCGTGGAGCAGGTCGCCGGGGGAGACGGTGATGCCGCCCACGCGGATGGGGACGTGGACCGAGAGGGTGTGGCAGTAGGCGTGGGCGCAGATGGCGCCGTTGCAGAAGGCGGGGAAGCCGATTTCCCGGACCTGGTCCAGGTCACGCCCGGCGCCGCTGGTGATGAGGCCGGCCGCGCCGAAGGTTTTGTAGGTGGTACACATGACTTCGCCGAAGGTGGCGGCGACCGGCGGGTCGTCCAGGTCCTGGAAGACGACGATGGCCGGTCCCGGGATTTCCTGGAAGGCGGCGACCTGTTTGTCGATGCTGGAATAAACATCGCCTTCGCGGGGCGGGGCGTCCGACCGATAGGTGGCGGTGGACGCGTAGCCGACCATGGGCGGCATTTCGGGGAAGCAGGCTTTGATGCGGCGGTCCATGTAGCCGGTGTTTCGGGGGCGGACGTTGAAGACTTCGATGACGTTGCAGATGGTGGGGGTGTCGTATTTGCGGAGGAGGTCGAGGTCGGATTGGGAAAGGCCCTGAATGCTCATTGTACCGGCTCCTTTGAAGAGAGTGAAGAGTGGAATCACTGCGCGGGTTCTATGGGGATCAGCCCATGCTGAGGCCTGGGGGTGAAGGAGAGTACGTCCATCGGGCAGACGGTGACACAGACGCCGCACCCGATGCAGGAGCTGTTGCTGTTGTCCAGCACTTCCTGTTTCATGGCGAAGGACATGACGTCGATGCCGACCAGGCAGTTGCGCGAGCATTCGTTGCAGGCAATGCATTTGTCGTTGGACGCAATGTGGTAGCGGCTGATGTTCAGTTTCACGTAGAACTTAGACATCAGGTCCATCAATTTGGCCAGGGGACACCAGTAGCGGCACCAGATTTTTCCGCCGAGGAAGGGGTAGAGGGTGACGGGCAGGATGCCGATGAGCCAGACGTCCACGGAGAGGCGGTAGAGGCCGATGGACAGGTCGGCCTCCTCGCTGAACAGGCCCCAGGTGTCTTTAACCAGCATCAGAGCGGTGATGAGTGTGGCCAGAACGAGGACGGCCAGGTTCATTTTCTCCCATCCGACCGCAGTTTTGCCTTTGGGCGCGAGGTGCCGCCACCGGTCGCCGAAGGTTTCGGCCAACCCGCCGCAGCCGCAGATCCAGGAGCAGTAGCGCTTGCCGTTGAAGAGGACGAAGATGGGGATGACGACGAATGTGAGCAGCACACCCCAGAGGACCCAGATGTGGTGGGGGTTGTAGAAAAAGGTGTAGAAGAAGAGGGGCCAGGCGTAGACGATGCCGTAGCTGCGCCAGGTCTGTTCGGCGAAAACGGGATCTGTGGAGAGGCCGGCAAGCCACTGGTATTTGACCGCCCACTGAAAGAGGAATTCCGGGATGATAAAAAAGAAGATCCACTGAAAGCCGAGCAGGCTGACAAAACGCCAGACCTGGAACCGGTCTTTGCGGTCCAGGCCCCAGCGCTTGAGGGCCTGGATGCCGAATACGGTCATCAGGCCGGTGTACATGACGGTGTACCAGAAGCTCCAGGGGCGGTCGAAAAAGGAGAGGGCGGCGTAGCCCCAGTTTTTGAAGGGCCAGAATTCTTCTCCTGTGCCGACCTTTACCCCGTAGATGGTGTACCAGATCAGGAAGGAGAGGCTCAGCCAGGCCCACCTGTCTCCGGAGCGGCCGTACAGGATCAGGGCGGCGACACAGGCCAGGGCCAGACAGGCGCCGGCCCAGGCGAGGGTGGGCGGGCCTCCGGAGACGAGGCCGGTGTTGCCGCCGGCGAACCAGAGGCCGACCAGGGCGGCCAGACCGAGGATCGTGCTGCGCAGCAGAGAGCCTTCCCATTCGTTTTCCAGTTTGATGCCGAGGGATTTGAGGAATTCGACCGGGATCTCCGAGCCGATGAGGACAAAGGTATGGTGCGCAGGAAGGTCCACCTCTTCGTCCTGGCCTCCCCTGGCAATGGTGAGGGTGGCCGATTTTTCATTAAACTGTCTGATGTTGGAGTTGAGCATCAGGCGGATTTTGCCCTCGGCAACCGCACTGTCGAGGGCGCGGCTGTTGTCTTTAAAAAGCCTTGAGAATTCTCCACTCCGGTACGAGAGTACCACCCGGTTCTGCTCGCAGAGGGTGAGGGCGGCTTCCACCGCGCTGTTTCCTCCGCCCACCACCAGGATATCTTCGTCGCGATATTTTCTCGGGCTGTAGAGGCGGTGGTAGACGTGTTCCTGGTCTTCCCCGGGCACGCCGAGCTTTCGCGGATTGCCCCGCTGGCCGGTGGCGAGCACGATCCGGCAGCAGCGGTAGCTGCCTCCGGGCGTGGTCAGTTTGAACAGGTTGTGTTCTCTGGCGATTCCGGTGAGCGGCTCCTCCACGCGTACATCGAGACCGTTCTCCTCCACGATCTGATGCCACTTTTTGATCAGGTCCTCTTTCTTAGCGCCGTCCAGCCAGAGTTTGCCTTTGGGGGGCACACTGTCCGGTTCGGCGTAGACCCATTTGCCTTCGGGGAAATTTTCGATGGTGTTGGCGAGCTTCTCCTTTTCGAGTACCAGGCAGGAGAGGCCCTTGTCCCGGGCGGCCAGGGCGGCGTTGAGGCCCCCGGCCCCGGCGCCGACCACGATCAGGTCGAGCGTGTCGTCGTCGGCTTCTTCGGGTCTGGGCAGGGAGGCGATGTGTTCGACGACGTTGTATCCCTGTTCCATTGCCAGTTTGATGACGGGCGCGCCGGCCAGATCGCCAACAATAAAGAGACCGGGGATGTTGCTTTCTAAGTTTGCCGACAACTGCGGGCGGCGCGACGGGCCATTCGCCGAGGCGAACAGGTTTTCTTCTGCCCATGTCTGGATTTTTTTCACCATTTGTATGTTCTCTTTTCACCATTCAGGAGGAGAGTCCTGTACGTTGCACCTCAGACTCCATTGTGGGCTGCATTTGGGCGCCGCATCCCGAACACGCCCGGGCAGACGGATGGTTTTCCACGCCACAGTCGGGGCAGGGCACCGGTGAGACCGTTGTCGGGATTTTGGCCAGGTTTGGGGGCAGGTCTACCCGCACCAGCGGGGATTGCCTGAGTGCAAGCAAGACGCCGATCAGGTTGGCTGCCAGTCCGATAAAAAACCAGGTCACCGGAGAGCGTCCCTTTCGGAGCGCCGTATGTGTGCAGAACGCGGCTGCAACCAGTCCCAGGGTGATCCAGATCCCGAAGATCAGCCAGCCGGGCTTGAGCGGCGATTCGGGGATGACATCTTCCTGAAACAGGGCGCCCCTCGGCTGGAGTTTGGAAAAGTATTTCAGCGGGTTGTTGAAAAATGCTTGTACGTGAAAAGTCGCCACTGTTACGCGCCGCCCGCGATAGAGAAAGGCCACACCGTTCTCAGCGAGCGGTATGTTGCAGACGAAACAGCGGTCTCCCTCTTTTATGGGCATGGTTGTATGGTTCTTCAGGAGGTTTTCCGTTTCCTGAGGAGCAGACGTTTGCGCTGACGCCAATCCCAAAAAGGCGGTGATGGCAATGGCGCTGAGTGCGACTGTGATGCGGTGGCAGAGTGGGTATGGTTTCATTGCTTTGCCTCCTATCAGCTTCTGTCGCTTACGAAGTCGGCCGGAGCGGATTGCGCGACGAGGGACCGGCCCTGTGCCGTTAGCCGCGTACCGGCGGTTAGAAGATAGGTTTCAATTCTGTCTCCACGCGTGCAGACCAGGGCGAATTCGGCGTCGGTTTCGATGGTGTTGAATACCAGAGTGTGTTCCGGCGCGGCGCTGAGAGCGGTGTAGACGCACTCGCCGATGCGGATGGAGAGGCCGCAGCCGTCCGCCGTGCCTTCGGTCGAGATTTCCGGGGGAGACGCCCCCTTGGGATAGGGCGCCAGAACGACGAGGCAGAGGAGGGGCTCCCAGAACCAGTCGTACCGGAGGCGGGGGTGATCGAAGAAGACCTCCTCCTTCCAGCGGCCGGGCCAGGGGGTGACGATCTGGACGTCGCAGCGATTGCCCCTTCTTCCGCCGGTGATCGTGAACCGGTCCCGCGCAAGATCGAGGGTGTTGTCGGCGTGGGTATGGAAGAGCCAGGAGAGCATGGGGCGCTGGATGGGCTCGAAGATGAGGCGGTCGGCCACCACCAGGGCGGACGGCGCCCCGTCGGACCCGGGCAGGCAGGCCAGGCGCCGGGTGAAGCGGTCGGCCGAGGGGTAGCTTTCGCCGGCTTCGGATTCGATGCAGGGTATCGGGGCCTCGAGTTCGACGCGGCGGACACCGTCGGTAGAGACCGGCCCCCGGTGCTGCATTTCGCCGTGGATGAGGGGGAGGTTGTGGGCCTCGCCCAGGGCGCCCAGGCGCAGGACTTCGGTGGTGTCGGACAGGCGGTCTAAGGCATAGCCGGAGTCGATGGCGAAGGATTCCCCGAGGGTGTGCAGGGAGAAGTGGTTGCGGTCGGCCTGCCGGTGCCCGCCGGCGGGGGAGACATCGCAGATGAAGGAGAGAAAAAAGTCGTCCGGACGCCAGCCGGAGCGGATGTCCACCAGACCCCGGTTGGGAAAGTGTTTGGCGGGGGGGAGGCCCGTTTGGTCGGGGGAGGCCGGTTCGACGGTCGGGTCGTAGTAGAGGAGGTAGCGGGTGACGGTGTCGCTCCAGGCGTAGTCGGGCGGTTCCCAGGCCGATCCGTCATCGGGGGGGCTGTCGACCTGCTGCCAGACCCATTGGGCCAGGCCGTTGTGCTGTTCGGCCGCAACCAGGGTGAGCCAGGAGACGTTGAACTGGTCGTTGCAGTCGTTTATGATGTTGAGTCTGCCGGTGCCGGGGATCATTTCGTAGGCGAGGCCTTCGGCGATACGCGCCCAGCCGGGGTGTTCCACCACGTCTCGATCTCCACACCGCGCAAACGCATACGCCAGCGGGCCCAGGAAATGGAGGGTGGCGCTGCCGTAGGCCGGGCCTTCGTAGAAAGCGCCGTCCCCGTCGTGGCCCTTTTCTAAGAAAAGCAGCGCCCGCCATTTGGCCAGGTCCAGCGCCCGGGTATATCGATCTTCATCCAAAATGTCCACGGACCGAAGGACGAGGGCCAGGAGGCCGAGGCCGTACATCCCGATGCAGGCCATGTTATTTTCGGGGCGCTCCCCTTTCGGATCGGGAGGATCGTCGAGAAGATAGTCGATGAAGGGGAGGAGATAGGTTCCGAACGTCGAGATTTCTTCCGGAGACAGGGCCGGGCGGAGGAGGTCGAGGCCGATGGCAAGCCCTCCCGAACTGACACCCGCGTCGAGGCAGTTTTCCCGCCAGGTGCGGTAGGGACGCCCGTAGTTGGTGCCACCGGTGTTTTCTACGATGCGGTGTTCCACGATGGTCCGGAAGATGCTCCGGGCCGCACCGGTGTAGCGGTCGTCTAAGAGGATACCTCCCGCGGCGAGGTGCTCGATGGCTTTGGGAAGAAGCCTGCCGCCCGCCCGGCGCGTCCACCACTCGGCCTGCCGTTCGTTGTAGTCGATGTATTCGGGGTTGCCGGGGGTGAGGTATTCCTCACACAGGCTCTGGAGGTAGCCCCGGAGAGAACGGACGATGGGGTCATCCCCGGTTTTTCGAGCCGCGAAGGCCGGATAAAAGAGAGAGTCAGGAAGGGTCATGGGTAGGGCCTCTTTATTGAAGATCTATATATCATCAGGCATGAAAATTTCGTGCTTTTCGGGATCGGAATATCCCTCGATGGTGGTGGGTACCACGCCGAGGCTGTTCAACGCAGCCTTCACGATTTTCTTGTTAAACGTGCTGACGTGCTCGGAGTTCAGGTAGTCATGTACGGGCATCCAGCGGCATTCTTCGATTTCCTCTTCCTGCCTGGAGAGTTCGTGGCTTAAGGGGGTCAGGCGACAGACGAAATAGATGTCGGATTTGCCGTACCGGTACCCGTGCCAGTGACGGAAACAGACCAGGGCGTTGAAGCGCGTCTGTACCCCCGTTTCTTCCAGGATCTCCCGGATGACGCATTCCTCCAGGTGTTCGGTCGGGCGCAGGGCGCCTCCCGGGAGCTTGTAGGAAGGGGTTTTGGATCGCCGGTGTTTTTCGCAGACGACGAGGAGTTCATTTCGGTCGTTGATCACTACGCCCCCGGCGCCTATGTAATGGGTTGCATAGGGGGGAATAAAGGAGCCGTCCACCAGGCACAGGGTGAGCATCAGATAATCTTCCCCGCTGTGGTGAAAGGTGAACCCCGCATCCACGGCGACGGAAATCAATTGCGATCTGGCAATCGGGATTTCCACCCATACCACCCGAAATCCTTCGGCCTTCCAGGTTTTCAGGGAGTGGTCGAGTTGCTGCTGGAAGACCTGCGGGTCTTCCGGGAGTCCATCGGGAGTGGAAAGTACGCCGCCAAAGGGATTGGTGGTATATTCTAAGACCTTCATCGAGCCTCCTTTTCACTGATTCGCTGATTCGCCGATTGCAGCTTTATCCCTTGCGCCGCTCCAGGATGCCCACCATGTTTTTCCAGAAGATTTTCTCGCGCTGAGATTCGGTGAGGTCGGCGCCGAGAACTTTGCCGACCCCGGCTTCCATGGAGAGGTCGGTGGCAAAAAGGACGCGGTCCACGCCGATTTCCCGGACGGCCATTTCGATCATGCCGTCGTCGTTGAGGCTGCCGCTGGTGTCGATATAGACGTTTGGCGAGTCCCTGAGGGCTTTGAGCGACCAGGCCCAGTCTCCGCAGATGGGATGGCCGTTGATGATGATGGCTTCAGGGAAGATTTCGGCTAAGCGCGCAAAGTCTCCGGCGTGGGACCGGTTGGGCTGGGGCACACGGGTGTATTCGGGGGGGATGTAGCCTCCGTGGTGGAGGATGGGCACGCCGAGTTCGACGGTGCGCTCGATAATGGGAAGGACGACCGGGTTCCAGCACTTGTACTGGTTGTAGAGCTTGATGCCGATCATGCCGTGTTCGAGGATGCACCGGTCCATTTCGGCTAAGGCTTCTTTCTGGTAGCCGGGATCGAGGTAGGCGTAGCCCAGGATCCGGTCCGGGAACCGCGCCATCGCGTAGAGGACGCTATCGTTGACCTCTCGGATCTGGTCGGGAGTCCCGTGGATGCCCTCCTGTATGGGTATGGAGCAGCAGAGCTGGTCGATTTCGAGACTGTCCGCGGCTTCGATGAGGACCCGGTCGTCCTCAAATTTGCCGCGCCAGCCGACCGATGCCAGGTTGCCGGCCACGTGCATGTGCGCGTCGATTCGCATTCCGATTCCCTCTGTCTGGTCTGTGCGCTGTGCGTTTTCTGTTCTGTTGGCCCCCTATTATGAGGGTTCACCCTCTCCAAGGTCAAGCACTTTTTGATGGGTGGGGTGATTTTGACTTGACAGGGGGGAGTGGACCGTTGATATTGATCACGAAGGGCACGAAACCCCGCCCGGCCAGAAGCCCCCTGCACGAAGGGCACGAAGCCGCCCGGCCACCCGCCTCCGGTTTTCGGGTGAAGATGGGGGCCGGGCTGTCCACCGCCTATCATATTATGCAACAACATGGAGGGGAGATTCAGATCGAGAGCAAGGAGGGGGAGGGGACCGAGGTGACGCTTGTTTTGTCGAGTGGCAGAGAATAGTCGTATCACCGGAGACCGACCACAGGAGATAGAGGATGGGAAATATCTATGAGCGGCTGGGGGTTCGGACGATTATCAACGCAGCGGGGCCGGCGACCCGGTTGAGCGGGTCGATTCTGCCGGAGGAGGTGGCGGAGGCGATGCGGGAGGCGTCGCAGTTCTGCGTGGATATTGCAGAGCTTCAGGCGTGGGCGGGTGGGGTGATCGCGGAGATTACGGGGGCGGAGGCGGGGTATGTGACGTCGGGGGCGGCCGCGGGCCAGATGCTGGGAATCGCGGCGTGTGTGACGGGGCTGGATCCGGGGAAGATGAACCGGCTGCCCGATACGGAGGGGATGGTGAGCGAGGTGATTATGCCGCGCAGCCACCGGAATTTTTACGATCACGCGATCCGCTCGGTGGGGGTCCGGCTCATTGAGGTGGGCATCGCAGACCGGTTCAGCGGGGCCGGGGTGCGGGATACGGAGGCCTGGGAGATTGCCGATGCGATTACGGACCGGACGGCGGCGGTAGCCTATGTGGCCAATGCGCATGCGCTGCCGCCGCTGCCGGAGGTGGCGGCGGCGGCGCACGAGCGCGGGGTGCCGGTGGTGGTGGATGCGGCCGGGCAGCTTCCGCCGGCGTCCAATCTGACGCGGTTTATCTCCGAGGGGGCCGATCTGGTCTGTTTCAGCGGGGGGAAGGCGATCCGGGGACCGCAGAGTTCGGGCATTCTGTGCGGGCGCCGGGACCTGATTTCGTCGGCCGCGCTTCAGCATTTAGACCAGGATGTGTTTTTTGAGCTGTGGGATCCGCCGCCGTCTCTGATCGATAAAGACCGGCTGCCGGGGGCGCCGCAGCACGGGATCGGGCGGCCCTGCAAGGTGGGCAAGGAGGAGATCGTAGGGCTGATTACGGCGCTGAGGCGGTTTGTGGCGGAGGGGGACGAGGCGCGAAAGGCCGCATGGGAGGCGACGATGAATGCGCTGGCAGCGGCGCTGAGTGAGCTGCCGCACACGCAGGTGACGGCGGTGATCAATCCCGGGCGACCGGTGCCGATGGTTCAGCTGGAGGTGGACGAGCAGGCGGCGGGGATCACGGGAGTGGACCTGGTGCGGCAGTTGATGGCGGGCGATCCGAGCATCCATGTAAATACGTCCGATGTGTACGAGGGGACGCTCGTTTTCGGGCCGATGTGTTTGAAGGAGGTCGACGTGGAGGCGATTTCGGGCCGGCTTTACGAGCTGCTCGGAGAATGAAAAATATAAATTGGAGGCGTGGAGGCGCAATATGAATAATGTGGATTGGAATCGGGCGGGTGAAGAGGCCGTGAGATGGCTTCAGGAGCTGGTGCGGTTCGATACGACGAATCCGCCGGGGAACGAGCTGCCGCTGGTCCGGCATGCGGCCGAGAGGTTGACGGCGGAGGGGCTGGCGCCGCAGGTGCTGGAGTCGGAGCCGGAGCGGGGGAACCTGGTGGTGCGGCTGAAAGGTGACGGGTCGGAGCGGCCCCTGCTGCTGCTGTCGCACTTAGATGTGGTGCCGGCAGAGCCTGAGAAATGGACGCATCCACCCTTTGCAGCTGAGGTGGCCGAGGGGCACGTGTGGGGACGCGGGGCGGTGGATTCGAAGCTGACGACGGCGGTGGACCTGCAGGTGCTGTTGCTGTGCAAACGGCTGGGGCTTCCACTGAAGCGGGATCTGGTGGTGGTGGCCGCAGCGGACGAGGAAATGGGAGCGACAGACGGGGTGCGGTGGCTGGTTGAGAACCATCCAGAGGTTTTCGATGCGGAGTACGGGATCAACGAGGGGGGTGGGTTTGCCCTGCTGGTGGACGGGCATCCGATTTATACCTGCCAGGTGGCGGAAAAGGGGAGCGCCAACCTGAACCTGGTTGCGCGGGGCCGGCCGGGACACAGTTCGGTGCCGCACGAGGACAATGCGATTTTTCACTTAGCGCGGGCCCTGGATACGCTGGGACAACAGAAGATGCCCCACCGGGCGCCGGACAGCGCGCGGGCCTTTTTTGAGGGGGCGGCGGCAGCGCAGAAGCGGCCGGAGGTGCGGGAGTTGCTGCTGGCGATGCTGGACCCTGAACAGCATACGGCGGCACTGGAGCGGCTGCCGGTGAATGAGGCGACCCGGCTGATGTTCGATGCGATGGTGCGCAATACGTGCGCGCCCACGATTCTGGAGGCGGGGGTGAAGCGGAATGTAATTCCGTCGGAGGCGACGGCCAGGCTCAGCGGGCGCCCGCTGCCGGGCGTGGACGAGGCGGGGTTTGTGCAGGAGGCCCGGGAGATGGTGGGCGAAGGGGTCGAGTACGAGTTAGAGGGTGTGTTTCATCCGGGGGTGGAATTCTCGCACGAGACGCCGCTGTTTGAGGCGATCCAGGGGTCGATGGCGCGGCTGGACCCGGAGGGGGTCGTGGCGCCCTATATGGTGACGGGCGGGACGGACGCCCGGTGTCTGACGGGGCTGGATATCCAGGTCTACGGGTTTATCCCGATGCGCTATGAGCCGGGGATGGATTTTTTCGACCTGTGCCATGGGCACGACGAGCGGGTGTCTACGGATAACGTCCGGTTCGCCGTGCAGGTGCTGTTCGACGTGGTCTGCCGGTTGAACGGGATCGCGTAATTTTGTGCCGGGAAAGGGATACGAGCTGTGAATGACCAACCGGGCAATCAGATTTCGGTTCTGTTGATTGAGGATAACCCGATTCACACCCGACTCATCCAGAGGTTGCTGGCCGAAGTGGACCGCCCGGTATTCCATCTGGAATCGGCCGATCGGCTCTCGACCGGTCTGGCGCGGCTTGCGGAGGGGGGAATCGATGTTGTGCTGCTGGATCTCGTGCTTCCGGACAGCCAGGAACTCGATACGGTTCTCCGCGTGAGGGCGGAAGCGCCCGCAGTTCCAATCGTCATTCTGACCGGCCTGGACGATGTGACGCTGGCAGCGAGGGCGGTCGAAGAGGGTGCGCAGGATTATCTGGTGAAGGCGCAGGTCAACAGTGCGTTGCTGGAGCGGTCGATCCGGTACGCCATCGAACGCACGCGCGCGAGGAGCGAGGAATGGGATTCCTCCATGTTTCGCCTCGCCCAGCAGCAATTCCTCAAGGCGGCGTATATTATGGATCTGGACGACAACATCCGTCAACGCCTGCTGTTTCCACAGCGGACACAGGTGGTGACGTTCCCGTTTCGGCGCGACGCGCACGAGCAGGTCGAGACGGTCTTCGGCTATCGGGTACAGCACATCCTGACCATGGGACCCACCAAAGGGGGCATCCGGTACCACCAGGACGTCAATCTGGGCGAGGTCTCGGCGCTGGCGATGTGGATGACATGGAAGTGCGCCCTCATGCACCTTCCGTTCGGGGGCGCCAAAGGGGGCGTGCGCATCGATCCCACGGAATTTTCCAGGAGCGAGCTCCAGCGGATCACCCGCCGGTATACGTCGGAGATCATCGGCATCATCGGGCCGGATAAGGATATTCCCGCTCCCGACATGGGGACCGACGAGCTGGTGATGGCCTGGATTATGGACACCTACAGCCAGCAAGTTGGATACAGTGTGCCCGCGGTGGTGACGGGCAAGCCGGTTGTTCTGGGCGGGTCTGAAGGCAGAAAAGAGGCAACCGGCCGCGGGCTTGTCTACCTGATCGAGGCGGCGGCGGACCATATCGGGATGAACCTGAAGCAGGCGACGGCGGTGGTCCAGGGGTTCGGGAATGTCGGGAGCAACACCGTTCGGTTTCTGGAGGAATGCGGCGTGAAGGTCGTGGGTGTGAGCGATGCGACCACCGGGATCTACAACCCGGGGGGGCTGTCCGTCCATTCGCTTCTGGAATATGTGGAACAGAACCGGTTCCTGGAAGGGTATGCCGAAGGGGAGCCGATCAGCAACCGGGAGCTGCTGGAGCTGCCCTGCGATATCCTGGCTCCGGCGGCGCTTCAGAATCAGATTACTGCGGAAAATGCGGATCAGATCAAATGTAAACTTCTGGCCGAAGGCGCCAACGGTCCCACGACGCTGGAAGCCGACGAGATTTTGAACGAGAAGGGCGTCTTCGTCCTGCCGGATGTGCTGGGCAATGCCGGGGGCGTGACCGTTTCGTACTTTGAGTGGGTGCAGGATACGCAGAATTATATGTGGTCGCTTGAGGAGATTAACAAGAGGCTGCACGGGATCATGACAGATGCGTTCCAGAGGACCCTGCGCCGCTCCCAGCAGGACAAACTGGACCTGCGGACCGCTGCATTGATTGAAGGAATCCATCGCGTGACACAAGCCAAGCTTCTCCGTGGACTTTTTCCTTAAGGGTGGAGGGTTTCGCATGGACGTTGACTCCGAGCGGCCGGGTGAGATTTCCGTTCGGCGTGTCCTCCTTGCCGAGGATGGTCCGTTCAACCAGGAGGTCGCCGTCAGTTTGCTCGAGGAGCGTGGGCACACGGTCGTGGTGGTCGAAAACGGCAAAGAGGCGCTTGCCGCTCTGGAAAAGGAGGCTTTCGACCTGGTGCTGATGGATGTGCAGATGCCCAAGATGGATGGTCTGGAGGCCACGGTTGCCATACGCGAGAAGGAAAAGGCGACCGGCGCTCACATTCCCATCATCGCCATGACCGCGCACGCGATGATGGGGGATCGCGAGCGGTGCCTGGAGGCGGGGATGGACGATTATCTCTCCAAGCCGTTCCGGTCAAAGCAGCTTTACGAGATTGTGGAGGGGACTGTCTGCTCTGCGGACACGCCACACCGGGACGAAGGTGGACCGGAGACGGATCACCCCCTCGACTGGGACGGGGCGCTGGATCGGCTGGGCGCAAATGTGGAGATCCTGAAGGACCTGGCCGGGTTGTTCCAGGGGGAATGTCCGAAGATGATGAAAGAGATCCGCGAGGCGATTTCGAAGGGAGATACGGCCGAGTTGCGACGGACGGCCCACACCCTTAAGGGGTCGGCGGATCTTTTTATGGCCAGGCCCGTGGTTGAAGCGGCGTTCAGACTCGAGACGATGGGGCGTGAGGAGAACCTGGACGGCGCAGAAGAGGCATGGTCGATCCTGGAGGGTGAAATCGACCGTCTTCTGAAGGCGCTGGAAGAATACCTATAAGAGAGGATCGATGTTCAGGCTGCGACTGGGGGTATCCTCATACTCCTTCTGGCATTTCCGGGGAGAGAAGGTTCCGATTGAGACGGTGCTGCGCCACGCGCGCCGGATGGGTCTGAACGGGGTGGAGGTCCTCCACCGGCAGATGGCGTCGGAGGAGGCAGGGTACGTGGCGGGGCTGAAGCGGGAGGCGCTGGTGCAGGGGCTGGACCTGTTTTCGCTTGCGATCCACCAGGATTTCGTTTCTCCCGATGTTGACGAACGCGCCCGGCAGGTGGACCATACGAAAAAGTGCATCGAGCTGGCCTACCGGCTGGGCATCCCGGCGATTCGGCTCAACTCGGGGCGGTGGAAAACGATCGAATCTTTCGACGATTTGATGGCGGCCCAGGGGGTGGAACCGCCGCTGCCGGGGTATACGGAGGATGATGCGTTTGAATGGGTGATCGAATCTGTGCGGGCATGCCTGCCGCTGGCAGAGGAACGGGGCGTGGTGCTGGCGCTGGAGAATCACTGGGGGCTCACCTATGCGCCGGAGGGGGTGCTGCGCATTGTGGAGGCGGTGGATTCGCCCTGGCTGAAGGTGACGCTGGATACGGGAAATTTCTTAGAGGTTCCCTACGACAAGCTGGCCCTGCTGGTGCCTCACGCGGTGCTGGTGCACGCCAAGACCTACTTCGGCGGCGGGGAGTGGTACACGCTGGATCTCGACTACCGGCGGATTGCGCAGATTCTGAGGGACGCCGATTATACGGGGTACGTGTCGATTGAGTTCGAAGGAAAGGCGAACGCGCTGGAAGGGGTGCCGCAGAGCATCGATCTGATCCGATCCGCGTTCGACGCGGTGTGACGGTCTTCAGGTCCATTTCTGGACGGAGTCCAGCAATTCGGACAGCTCAAAGGGCTTTTCCAGAATCTCTTTTACCTTCATCGCAGTCAGATTCCGGACCTGGGTGCTGTCCAGGCATCCGCTGAGCACAATAACCGGTACCTCAATTCCCTGTTTCTGTAAGGTCTCGATCACCCGGTCTCCGGGCGTGGGCATTCGGAGATCGGTGACGACGAGGTCGACCGTATCAAAATCGGCCTCGGCAAGCGCCGGCGCGCCGTCTTCAAATGCCAGCACTTCGTGCCCGTTCAGCCGCAGTATTCTGGCAATGACGTCCCGTACGGATAGTTCGTCATCGATAACCACGATGGTTGCCATATACCCTCACATCCTTTCAATGGCTCTGCGGCATCCTATAAAAAAACCCCGGAGACCTGCCCCGGGGCCGTAAAAATGGCAGAGCGGTATCTCGATGGCCCTCCCATTTCTACATTCCGACATTGTCGCAAACTCCGTGCCAGACATCGAAAATACAGGGCAGAATCGATTTTAGTTATTGATAAACAATATGTTGCGTTATTCATAACACGTCGTTTCGGCGCCTGGGGAACGTCGCTTATATCCGTTGGAATGTGATATGCGCCTGGTCCATAACGATATACAGACCGGCGGCAGGCGCTTTGAAGCTGTGGATATTCTTTCTATGGCTCTTCGCTGTTTCACGTGGGTAATCATAAAAACCCGAACCAGTCTTCTTGCCGAGTGCGAGGTGGTTCCTAACCGTTTGCTCCGGTATCCGCACATGAGATCTCTCCTAAACACACGGCGGGTATTGAATGATCCGGAGATCCAGTTTGCCGTTTAGTCCATCGTAACAATTTATTATCTAACAACTTAAACAACTGTTTTTAAGATAGAATCCTGAGCAACAGACAACGGGTCGGGCAACACCGTTGACAAAGAATACTCGAAGGCTGGTCCACAAAACCTGCAGCTTGGGCGTCTTGTCTACCACAACTGGTCGTTCCTGGGGGAAGGTTACCCACACCAAATAGCGAGGAGCCCTTTCTATATTAAATATCGGTACAACCGGCTGAAAAGGCAGTAGTGATAGTCACAGGACTCATGTGACGACAGGCACAGTTGTTTTTTTTGAAATTTCAGGTGTTTGTACGTTTTTCTCGGCGATTGGAGGAGGTAGATATGGCGACCCAGAATGGTGTTCCGTTTGGTGTGGGAACGGTGAGGGTTTTTTCGGGACGTGAGACGGTGGAGGATCTGTTCGATATTCTTGAGAATGTCTATCCGCGGATGGAAGGGGAGGTTGCCCGGGCCGGCCTGGACCCGGTCTGCGAGGTGCGGCTGACCGCAGGGATGGTGGACGGTCTGCTGGAGGAGAAAGGGGAGGGCTACGAGGCGACACCGGCGCTGTCGGCGCTTGGTGAGCGCCTGGCGGATCGCCGGCTGCTGGCGGTTGGGATTGCCGGCGCGCCGATGAAGGCGGGGCTCTCCCGGGAGGCGCTGATTGCGCGGAACGGGGTGCCCTGGGCGGACGAGGGGAAGTTCGCGTCGATGCGGAAGGGGCTGCACCTGCTTCCGTACCTCCACAACGGCCGGGTGCCCTATGTGTTTGTGCAGCAGCTTGCGGGCATTATGCGGCGGGAGATCGAAGGGCGGGAGGCGGAGTTGAACCCGATTATCGCCCGGAATATCGCCCGGGTGGCCGCCGAGCTTCACCGGTTGAGCGACGCGTGCGGCAAGACGCTGGTGCTGGGGCTGGACCCGACGCGGGGGCAGAGTTTGATGTACGCGACCGAGGTGGTGGATTTCTGGGAGAGTTATTTGCTGACGGTGGGGCGGGAGGCGCTTCAGACGGCGCTGGGTGTGAGCGCCAACGAGGCGGAGGAGGTTCTGCGGACCCACGTGCAGATCCGCTTAGACGCCGGGCACACGCGGATGTGTTTTGCAGATCCGGTGGAAGATGCGCGGCTATATATGGAAAACGATATCGGAGTCTGCGGGATCAACCTGGGGAATTCACCCAGGTTAGAGAACCCATCCGGGAATCCGGAGCTGGAGAATTTTATTGCGCATTACGCGGAGGACGCGGCGATCTTAGTGCAGGTGCTGGGGCGGAAGGCGGACTGGAAGGGGTTTGTGACCGAACATCTAAGGGATCTGCGGGAGGCGCCCGAGCTGGTGGAGGGGCTGGAGGAACTGGGCATCCACGCGCACCTGCGGCTGGACCAGGCGCAGGACCCGAAGTTCGGCTTCCGGCACGTGCAGGCCGAGGCGATGGAGGATTTCCGGGGGATGTGCGCGTTTTACGCATCGCAGGATGCGCCGATGCCGCCGGTGTATTCACACGTGATCGACTACCGGGACGAGCGGGGAGAGCGGATACCGAGCGAGGAGCGAGAGGCGCTTTACGAGGCGGTGCTCAAACAGGCGCTGTTTGCGGCGGAGCAGGTGGGGGAGCAGGTGGAGGCGGGGTAAGCCGTGCGCGCTCGGAGACTCAGCACTCCACCGTCTGCCCGAAGACCTTTATAAACTCGATAAAGTCGGTAAAGTTAATCGTTCCATCCGTAATCAGGTCGAATTTGGCATCATACCTTCCATCACCGTCCGTGGTGCCGAACACCTTCACAAAGGCGACAAAGTCATTAAAATCGACGGTTTTGTTCCCATCGAAGTCCGGGCACGGTCCGGACACTGGCGGCGGCTTGGACGGGGTGACCGTTACCGTGAATGTCGTCGATACGGTCCCGCCTATCCCATCATCGGCTGTGAGTGTAATGGTCGCGCTTCCCTCTGATACGGCGGTTATCGTGAGCATACTCCCTGATATGCTTGCCGTCGCAATCTGAGCATCCGACGTTCTAACCCGATAGATGAGGGTGTCTGCATCCACATCCGAAAAGACCGATGGATCTGAGTTCAGGTCTCGAGAAAACGGCGTACCTTCTGCTTCCAGCTCCTGGCCGGAGATTGAATGGCCCACAACCGGGGGCTTGTTAGGCTCCTCAGTTAAAATTCCCACCCGACGTATGCGGTTGTTTCCCTTATCGGCAATATAAACGGCCCCGTCCGGTCCCACCGCTACGCCAACCGGCGTGGCTAACTCAGACTCGGTGGCAGGCCCACCGTCTCCCGAAAAATCCTCCGTTCCCACGCCTGCAACGGTGGTGATGATGCCATCGCTCCCTACCCGACGTATGCGGTGATTGCCCGCGTCGGAAATGTAGATAGAGCTGTCCGGATTCACAGCTATACCGGCGGGATTTTTCAACCGGGCATCTGTTGCAGGTCCCCCATCCCCTCCAAAGTCCGCTATGCCCGAGCCTGCAAAGGTGGTGATGGTGCTGTCGGGCGCCACACGTCGTATGCGGTCATTTTTTGTGTCTGAGACGTAGACCAATCCGTCGGGACCCACTTCAACAGATAATGCGTTTGCCAACAGGGCCTGGACGGCGGGTGAAGGGGAAGTTCTGGGCGTTCAGGCTGGTCAGGGTTGTTTTCAGGGCAGGCTGTTGTTTGCGGAGAATTCGAGGCGCCGGGAGGAGCTGCCCCTTCGGGATGTCGGGCCTATCCTGGTGGTCACTTGCAGCCGATGTGGAGGCCACCAACGCTGATATGAGTGCGATGACGACAGAGCACTGTGTGGGTTTCATTTTTCTCCTCTTTCGCCTCTTTTTCGACACTTATTGAATTCAGCCTATCTGAAGAGACATACTTGTAGCCGCAGGCTTCAGCCTGCGTCCCATGCCTGCAACGCACCCTGAAGGGTGCGGCTACTTTCTCATTAAAAAAGCTGAACTCAATAGGATATTTTATGCTTTTCCCCTTTCGCCTGTCTGACGTCTACCTGCTGCCGGACGCTGCCTTGGTATCGGCCGCCGGTTTGGGAGGGACGTAGGTTTCCAGGACCTGCAAGATGCGGCCGGACAGTTCGGAGCCGAGCTGGTCGGTTCCGCTGGAAATCAGCGTCCGTTTGTTTTTCAGGTTCCGTCGTGCATCGAACAGGTTCTTGTCGCTGTAGGAGAGCTTTTTGAATTTGCTTCCGCTTTTGAGCCGAAGCGCCCCCGGGTCCACGCCTTTGACCTTTTGGGCATATTCCACCTGATCGCCCTCCACTGCTGAGAGTAACCCGCCCTTCAGGATCTCGCCCGTTGTTGTGTCGAGGATCTTGTAGCGCAGTTCACACGTCAGTTCAATGCTTTTTTCCCTGACCTTGTAGGTGTGCTCCTCGTCCATCTCTTCTCTTTTCTTTTTCTTTCCTTTTTCATCGGTATAGGTGACCTTTTTTACGGTATATGCCGTTTCCTTCTTCTCGCTGCTCTTCGACTCCAGATGGGCGAATACGATCTCTCCCAGCACGACCAGCGGGATGTCCGTTGCACCGGCCGCTTCTACCACCTGCGCCACCTGCAGGGTGTCGGTCAACTGCACGCCCCGGTCCATCAGGATGCCGGTCAGGCTGCTCTGGTCGATCAAACGAACGTATTCGGGTTTGCTGTACCGCAGCCCGGCCAGCATCTTGCCGTATATATCGTCTTCCACGCGTTTCCGTTCTTCCGCCTTTTTGAGAAGGTCGTCCCGGCCCGCTTCACCCAGCCACTTCCAGAAGCGTTTCATGCGGCCCCCTTCGGGCTCCGATGGCAGGGGAGCGCCTTCGATTACGGCGATGGGGGGGAAGAGGAACAGGCCGACGCTGTAGGTCGCCCCGTCAAGCGTCTGCTGCATCCGGACGGGAGCGTCTTTGTAGTCGGGCACCCGACCCAGCGCGGCTTTGAACGCCTCATAGGCGGGGATGTAGTTTGCCTGGTCCATGAATGCCTGGCCCTGGGTATAGTGTTTGAGGGCCGCGGCTCCGTCCGCCAGTTTCTGCGCCCGGTCGGCCATCTCCGGCGCGTCTTTGAAGTCTGCGATATAGGTCAGGACCTGCCGGAACTGCTCTGCGGCCGTTTCGTAGTTTTCCTGGTTGAACGCATCCGAGGCCGACTGATAGGCGTCTTCCGCCACTTTCTCCAGTTCGCCCGGCACTAAGAACCGCGCAATGGCGGGTACGGACATAATCTGCGCGCCGCCAAAGGACGTGGCCGCGTTTCCGGAGGGCCCGCTGTCGGGCAGGGACGATGCTTCGGCCCGGTCGAAGCGCCAGTAGGCCACCAGGCCGGGCTCGCTCCCGGTGAGCAGCCGGTCCATCCGGGAGGCGATTTCGTCCCGGGGAAGCCGCCTGTTCCAGATCCGGAATTCGGCCATATAGCCCCGGAACAGCTTGTTTTTGGGCCAGTTGGATTTTCCAACATAATACTGCCCGCCGGTGACCTGCTCAAGCCCTCCACCATATTTGTCCCTATCCTTCAACGTTCCGTTGATGTAGAACCGCATGCCCCCGGGACCGCATACCGCGGCGATGTGATACCACCTGCCCAGGGTGACGGCCTTCTTCATTTTCATCCCGTGCCTTTTGCCCCTTGTGTCCCAGATGCGGAAGTTCACGGTGGACGAGGTTTTTTCGCTCTGGACGACGACGGCGTTGTTTTTTTGCCCGAAGTCGAATACGCGGGCCCATTTGTTGAACCGTTCCCACCTTACCCAGACCTCCACGGTGGCTTCGGTGAGGTGGGTGAAGTGGGTGTGGGGCAACTGTACATAACCGGTCTTGCCGTCGAAATAGAGGACGTTCATGGCGAGTTCGCCGGCCGGCTGCGCAGGGGCGGAATTGTGAGACCACAGGGGGGAGAGGAGGATAAGGAGGGTAAAGGTCCGTTTCATGGGATTCTCCTTGGGGCAAATAGCCGGGCGAGGGGATTACGTGTCTTGCCGAGCGTGTTCGAGGTAGACGCGTTTCATGGCGTCCATTTTGCCGTCGTCGTCGGCAACGCTGCGGATGGTGAACATCATCACGCCGGTGCTTTTTCCGCCCAGGCCATATCGGAGTACCTGTTCGAATTCTTCCGGGCTGATGCGGGGCTCGTCGTGGGCCTGGACAATGGGCCAGAGTTTGGGGTAGCAGTCGGGCGCGGTCTGCACGTTGTAGCGGTCGCTGAAGTAGGCGATGAATTCTTTTACGTATTCGGGGGATTTGCCCGAGCGGCCGTGGTAGACCATGGGGGAGAAGACGTCCACGTGGGGGGTGAGGGCCTGGAAGTCCAGGCCGAGGCAGCGGCGCCGGACGCCGCCGAGGTCATCGTCTTTCCAGGCGCAGTGGAAGGAGCCGACCAGGGCGTTGGGGCGGAGGTCTTTGACGATGCCTCGGAATTCTTTCGCCCAGTCCACGATGACGGATACGCGCCAGTCTTCCCACTGTTTCGCCGCGTTCATGAAGATCCATTTCGCTTTTTCCGGAACGGTTTCGCCCTGGACTTCCAGGCCGGACCACGCCTGGAAGGCGTTGAGACAGGAGGTGTTGAAGCAGGTTTTGATGAAGACCGGGTAGGGATCTTCAAACTGGGCGTGCCAGTGGAGGTAGTCCATCCAGACCCCACTCAGGTCGTATGTTGTGAGCAGTTCGCGGAGGGCGTTCATCCGGGCTTCCCGAAATTCCGAGTGGGTGGGGCAGGCGCCCATAAACCAGGTGGCGGGCGCGGCGGGATTGCCCGAGTCGTCGATGGGGTGCGCGTCGGGATGTTCTTTGACGTAGTCGCCGTATTTGCCGTTTAAGGTGGCGAATTCGGCGAAGACTTTGCAGCCTTCGTCCACCGCCCGCCGGTAGGTGGCGTCGTCGATGCCCCCGCTGTGGATAAAGACGGCGTTGATCCCGTAGTCGTTCAGGTTTGCTCCCCGGTCCCAGAAGGTCTGGGGGTGGGCGTAGGTTCCCCGGATCATGATTCGCTCCTTAGAGGCCCAGTTCGAGGTAGGCCCGGGCGATTTTTTCGATGGCCAGGGCGAAGGACGCGGTTCGCAGGTCCGGGACGTTTTCCCGGGAGAGGTAGACCTCGCGGATCTGGTTGTACGCATCGCGCATGGTATCGTCCAGGCCGGAACGGACGAGGTCGAGTTCATCCGCTCCGTGGGTGAGCCGGGCCTTGAGCGCATCGGGTACGGGCTTTCCGACCATGGACTCGATGATGTCGATGGTGGCCTGTCCTCGTATCTCTTCGTGACGGCGGTCCAGGCGTCCGAAGCGGATGTGGGAGAGGTTTTTGATCCATTCAAAATAGGAGACGGTGACCCCTCCCGCATTCAGATAGGCGTCGGGAATGATGACTTTTCCGTGCTCGCGGAGATAGTTGTCCGCCTCAAAGGTGATGGGGCCGTTGGCGGCCTCGGCGATGAGGGGCGCCTGGACTCTGGGCGCGTTTTCCAGGGTGATCTGCGCTTCCAGCGCGGCCGGAATGAGGATGTCGCAGTCGGCCTCTAAGACCGAGCGCCCGTCTTCGACGTAGGTCGCGTTCGGGAATCCCTTGACGCCGCCGTGCTCCCGGATGTGAGCGGAGACCTCTTCGACCGGGAGGCCCTTGTCCGAGAGGATGGCGCCGTCCCGTTCGATAATGGCGACGATGAGGGCGCCGTCTTCTTCGGAGAGGAATTTGGCTAGGTGGAAGCCCACGTTGCCCAGCCCCTGCACCGCGATGCGTTTGCCTTCCAGGCCGCCTTCCAGGCCAACGCGGGCAACATCGTCGGGATGGCGGAAGTATTCCTGGAGGCCGTACTGCACGCCCCGCCCGGTGGCTTCCACGCGGCCGTGGATGCCGCCCTGGGTAACCGGTTTTCCGGTGACGCAGGCGACCGCGTTGATGTCGTGGGGGAAGAGCGTACGATAGGTGTCCTGGATCCAGCCCATCTCCCGCTCTCCGGTTCCCATGTCGGGCGCCGGTACGTTCAGGCTGGGGCTGATGTACCCTTTTTTCGCCAGCTCCTGAGCGAACCGGCGGGTGATGCGTTCCATCTCGAATTCGTTGTAGTCCCGGGGGTCAACGCGGAGCCCTCCTTTGGAGCCGCCGAAGGGCACGTCCACAATTGCACACTTATAGGACATCAGGGCGGCCAGGGCCTCCACCTCGTCCTGGCCGACCGTGGGGGCGAAGCGGATGCCGCCCTTCACGGGCAAACGGTGTTCGCTGTGGACCGCCCGCCAGCCGGTAAAGACGCGATAGCCATCGCGGAACTTCACGAAGAAACGCACCTGATAGATGTTGTTGCTGATCTTGATCTGGTCCGCGAGGCCGGGGGGCAGGTCGAGTGTTGCCGCAGCCCGTTCGGCCATCAGGTCGACGCTTTCCCTGAAGGAAACCTCCTGCTTCGCCATAGCACTATCCTTTCAATTTGTAGACGCGATGAATGCTCAATGTGCTGAAAAAACAATAATAAATACGATAATATTCAGGTGAAGTCAAGTGCCTTTAGAGATGATAAAGCATCAGGTAGATGAGGACGCCGGTTATGGAGACGAACATCCAGACCGGCCAGACCCAGCGGGCCAGCCGGCGGTGTTTGAGGAAGTTTCCCCGCCAGGCGTGCCGGACCAGGATCCCAATAAAGGGCAGCATCAGGGCGGCCAGGATGACGTGGGGAATCAGAATGGCAAAATAGACCGGGCGGGTCCAGTCGCGATGGGGGTAGGGTACGGACCCGACCTGGCTGTGGTAGATCAGGTAGGAAATGAGAAAAAGGGCGGATGAGACCAGGGCGGAGAGCATGATCTTCTTGTGCGCGTCGATATTTCGGGCCTGGATCTTGAGGTAGCCCAGGAAGAGCAGGACGGCGCTGAGGGTGTTGAGGACGGCATTGATCGTGGGCAGGTCTTTGAAGGTCATCGGGACTCCCGGGCGAAGGGGGTGGGCAGGGTGTGGTGGAGTGTACTCATTTTTATCGGTTTTGGCAATGGCTTATAGAACCTGCGTCCTTTCTCTTCCCGGTTAAGCGGCTTGTTTTGTTTGGTGAGACTGTTTATATTTCTTTTGTGACATCTTGCGATTGATTGGCAGGAAGGTGAAAGATACTCAGTTCAGACCTTGAACTCATTAAGTGGTTTTTAAACAGGAGGATAGGCGCGATGGCAGAAGCGGCCAATCCCTGGATGACGCCCAAAGAGATCCAGAAGGCTCTGGGGAAACGGAAGCACAAAGAGGTGTTTGACGATTTGATCTACGACCGCCGCCGCCGGCGTGAGATCCTGGATTTGCTGATGGAGGCGACGGGGTGCAACGAGTTCTCGGCAGAGGATTTTCTGCGTGAGATTGTCAAGACTCCGCAGGGATCGTAGGCGCCGGAGGATTTCGCCCGGAGGGGGCAAAAAATTCCTTCCTGACCGGGACACAGGACCGACTTCCCGGGCGGCAAGGCGAGCATCGCCCCCTGCCTTTCCGTGAAAACGGTTTGCCCACAACATTTTGTATGGTTTTCTTGATTCTTTCCTACAGGTAGGGTTCGCCCGTGTTTTAGCGGAAAGCGTGTTTGTGTCTGAAGCGATCAAAATCGACTCTCCGGTGATCGGGAGCGGTATAGCTGGCCTCTCTTTTGCTCTAAAAGCGGCCGAGATGTGAAATCAAGTAAAAAGGAAAAAGTAAAAAAAGATGCAGAATCTCCTTTTTCCTTTTTACTTTTTCCTTGCCTTACCAGGGTAGATCTATGAGATCGATGGTTCAGAGTTTTCTTTGTATTGTCATTCTGGCCGGTGCGACGCAGCTTTACGGGGCCGAGGCCAAGGTGATTAAAGCCGATGATAACATGGTTCAGATCGGCATGGGCCTGGACCGGGAGGTTAAGGAGGGGATGATTGCCGATGTGTATCGACAGGCCGTACCGATTATCCACCCGGTGACCGGGGAAAATCTGGGCAGTCCGAGTGTGAAGATCGCCCGGATCGAGATCTGGAAAGTTGAGCCTACCACTGCTACGGGACGCTATCTGTCCCGGTACGCGCCCGTGCAGATGGGCGACCTGGTGATCGGGCTTGAAGTGGCGCCCTCGGCCGAGGAGAAGGTGCGGGCGGAGGTGAAAGAGGCCCGGGACGAGATCAAGGCGCTGGCCCGAAGTCTTGCCGATGAGATTAAGGCGAATCAGAAATCGATCAATGACCTGCGGGGCACGCTCCGGCGTGTGTCGAGTTCCGAGCGGCGGCTCCAGACTCTGATCAATGCCGTGCAGAATATGCGCGAGCGAATGGTGACGCTTGAAAGCCGGGTGGTTTCCTTAGAAGAGCAGGAGCAGGAGTGGATCCACCGGGATACCTCGGAGGTGAAGGAGGGCAGTGCGGCCGATATGAACGAGCTGCGCATACTCCGACCGGGCGGTGAGGAGGAGGCTGCGCTTCAACGGAGCGGCGACGAGGTGCTTTACCTGAAGCTGGGCGACCAGATGTACCGCGTTTCTCTGGAGCAGAATCTGCTGATCGAGGAGTCTGCGATGCAGACGGCGGCTGCGGGCGCTGAGGAATCGGAGACAGAGCAGGGCGATTTGCTGGGCGACGATCTGTTTGAGGAACCCGAAGCCGAGGTTCCCTGGTATAAGACTTACTGGTGGCTGATTCTGATCGGTCCGGCAGGCGCGGTGATTCTGCTGGTGCTTAAGATGATGCGGCGCCCGAAAGAGGAGGCGTCCGAGGAGGGTGAGGAGGGTGAGGAGGGATTTGCGGAGGCGGAGGAGATGGACGAGATTCCCGAAGCGATTCCCGAACCCGAAGAGGTGGAAGCCGCCGGGGGAGAAAAGTGATGTATTTTGACTTTTTTGGAGTGTTCAGGATGCGTGTGTTTGGAATGATTGCCGTTTTTGCGCTGTGCATGGTCCCCGTACTTCCGGCGGTGGGGCAGGAGAGTGAGGGGTATGTGGTGCAGGTGGAGGGCAGGCTGGTCTTTATTGATAAGGGGTCCCAGGACAATGTGTATCCCGACAACCTCTACCAGGTGGTTCGGCAGGAGACTATTATCCATCCCGTGACCGGCGAAAACCTGGGGGGACAGGTGCCCTTGGGCGCCGTGCGGGTGGTTGAGGTTTTTCCCAGGCTTTCCACCGCCGAGGTGGTCGATCTGGTTCGGGGGATGGATCTGGAGATGCTGGATAAGGAGGCGAAGCAGGGGAAGATTCGCATTCGGCCGCTGCCCGAGGAGATGGAAGAGACCATGAAGAAGCAGATGGAGGTCGAGCCGGGGATGCAGCCGATGAGGGCCGCTATGGGGGGCAGCCCGGACGGGCCGGTGAGGAGCCTGGTGCCGGACCTGCGGCTGGGGTTTGGAAGCCGTGTTGTGACCGCCTTTCCCGATACGGTCTTCAAGCTGATTCCCCAGGGACTGCGCGGCCAGGCCGAGGCCGACAGTATCAACCGGCCCTTAGAGAATATCAACGGATCAAACGATGTGGCTTTCTCCCTGTTGATGCCCTTTTCAGAGCGTTTTTCAGCTATTGCCGACGTGCAGATGGGCAGCAGTTCGCTGTTTGCAATCGGCGGCCGATACTATCCGGGGCCTGTCCTGGGCTTTCTGGGTGAGGGCCAGACGCCGGATGGCGAGGTGGGCGAACCGGTAGTGACCCTGAAGGTGGGTACGGGGGGCCGCGGCTCCAGTTCTCTGCCGGTGGCCGTGGAATCTCAGATCGTGGCGAGTTCCGCGCTGCAGGCCGACAGCCTGTTTATCAGTACGCTGGATACGTCTCAGGTCGTATTTGCGGATTCGCTTTTCCAGGCGGGCGTTACAACTACCCTGCGGACGGGCGCGAGGGATTCTCTGAACGCGATCTCCAAGCGGGGGACCGGATTCGCCTTTGGGCTGTCGCTGGCGCTGTCGCAGAGGTTTTCCTTCCGGACCGGGCTGAGGCGTTTTGGGAATATCCGAGAGTTCTCGGGCGGGCTGACCTATTATATGAAGCCTGCAGAACCGGGCGGTCCGGGCACGAACCCGGACGGAGCGATCCGGTCGCTGATTCTGGCGCTGGACGCGACGCGCGATACGAAGGGGAAGAAGACGTATATGAATCTGAACCTGACCTATCCGCTTGCGCCCACCTATACGCTTGCGGCGGGCTTTTTGACCGATATGAGCAGTTTTAACCGGATCGGGCTTTCGTTGAAGGGCTATCTGAAGGGGTTTTAGCCGGCGGCACAAAAGGGTTGACTTTTTACAAAAATCGACTATTTTTTCGACATTGAACAGAGGCCGTTTCTGTCTTATTGAACTCAGCATTTTAATGAGACAAGTGATGTAGCCGCACCCTTTAGGGTGCGTTGCAGGCAGGGGGCGCAGGCTAAAGCCTGCGGCTACAAGAATGTCCCTTTAGATAGGCTGAATTCAACAGTCGAATGACGATGCGGCAAGGATCAGCAGTTCCGATTCTTGCCGTTTTTAATTCCAGGGTACAGCTTTACGAGGACCATCCATGCGCAGCGGTGTTGCGGTGCTCGATTTTGGCGGGCAGTACGCCCACCTGATTGCCAACCGGGTCCGGAGGCTCCGGGTCTATTCGGAAGTGTTTTTGCCTACGGTGGATGCTTCCGAGCTGGAGGGGGCCTGCGGGATTATCTTTTCGGGCGGGCCGGCCAGTGTGTACGATCCGGATCAGCCCGATTTTAATCCGGACCATCTCCGAAGGGGGCTGCCGGTTCTGGGACTCTGCTACGGGCACCAGTTGATCTGCCAGGAGCTGGGAGGAGAGGTTGCTGCGGGAGCGGTGCGGGAGTACGGGTCGGCGGTTCTGAAGATCCGTTCCGACGCCGAGCTTTTTGAGGGGCTGGACGATGCCGAGGTGGTCTGGATGAGCCACGGGGACACGGTCCGGCGCCTGCCCGACGGGTTCCGTGTGCTGGGGGGGACGGAAGACTGTCCGATGGCCGCGGTGGGAGACTCCGAGCGCCGCATCTACGGGCTGCAGTTCCACCCCGAGGTGGCCCATACGCCCCGGGGGATGGAGATTCTGGACAATTTCCTCAAGATTTGCGACGCTCCCCGCACGTGGACGATGGCGGGCTATGCGCAGCAGGCCGTGGAGGAGGTGCGCGCCCGGGCGGGGGACCGGAATGTGTTTCTGCTGGTTTCGGGCGGGGTGGATTCAAGCGTTGCGTTTGTGCTGCTCAACCGGGCGCTGGGTCCGGACCGGGTGCTGGGCCTGCACATTGACAACGGGTTTATGCGCAAGGGAGAGACGGCTGCGGTGGCGGCTTTTCTCAAGGAGGAGGAGTTCGAGAATTTGGTGGTTGAGGATGCGAGCGAGGATTTTCTCCTGAGTGTGGAGGGGATGGTTGAACCGGAAGCGAAGCGGCAGGCGATCGGGAGGACGTTCTTAGAGGTGAAGGACCGGGCGCTGGCAAAGCTAAATCTGGATCCGGAGCACTGGCTTTTGGGGCAGGGCACGCTGTATCCGGATACGATCGAGTCGGGCGGTACCGAGCATGCGGCGCTGATCAAGACCCACCACAACCGGATCGATCTGATCGAGGAGCTGATTGCGCAGGGGCGGGTGATTGAGCCGCTGGCGCAGTTGTACAAGGATGAGGTGCGCGACCTGGGTACCCGTCTGGGGCTGCCCGATTCCTTAGTCTGGCGCCAGCCGTTTCCGGGGCCGGGGCTGGGGGTGCGCTGCCTGTGTTCCACCGGTCAGTCCGAAGACCTTTCGGAAGCCGAGGGGGAAGCCGCCCGTATTGCCGGGGCGTTCGGCCTGGAGCTGCGCATCCTGCCGATTAAGAGCGTGGGGGTGCAGGGAGATTTCCGGACCTACGCGCACCCGGCGGCGGTGTGGGGCGAGGCGGACTGGAAGGCGCTGGAGACGGTGTCCACCCGGCTGACCAATACAGTGCGCGAGATCAACCGCGTGGTCTACCTGCTTGCGCCGGAACACCTGCCGGCGCTGCGCCTCAAACGGGCGTTTCTCACCCGGGCACGGCTGGACCTGCTCCGGGAGGCGGACGCGCTGGCGATGGATGCGCTTTCGGATGCGGGGCTGATGCGGGAGGTGTCGCAGATGCCCACGGTGCTTCTGCCCCTCTCTTCGGACGGGGCGCGGGAGACGGTGGTGCTGCGGCCGGTGTTCACGCCCGATTTTATGACCGCCCGGTTCGCCGAATTGCCCCGGGACCTGCTCGACCGGCTGGCAGGAGAGATCCTGGAACTGGGCGGGCTTGATGCGGTGTTCTACGATGTGACCCACAAGCCTCCGGCCACGGTGGAGTGGGAGTGACCTAACCTCCCGGCCCCCCTTCCCTCCATTTTCTCCAGGTGGTTGACATTCCATACCTTCTTGTATATTTTGTAGTTAGCCTGTATCGATCGATGGATAAATTGGAGATATAAAATGTCCATGATTACAATCGAGTGTCCTGACGACATTCTTCAGGCGCTTAATGAAACCCCTGAGGCGTTTGCCTGGGAGGCCCGGGTAATCCTGGCAGCCAAGCTCTACGAAGTCGGACGACTCAGTTCGGGACAAGCTGCTGAGCTTGCCGGTATGGGACGTGTCGAGTTTTTTGACGCCTTGAAGTCCTATAAAGTGCCTGTGATCAATCTGACTCCCGAGGAAATCGAGAAGGACTTCCAGAGTGCCCGGGACCTGTGCCGTTGACACTTCTCCTTTACAATACCTCTTTTCCCGCCTGATTTTCTGAGGACCTCCTCGATGCTGGCAAGTTACATTGATAAGGCGATGGAACAGGCCGCCTATGAGATTATCGAAGATGAAGGAACTTACTGGGGGGAAATCCCGGGCTTTCAGGGCGTCTGGGTCCGTCAGGCCACATTGGAAGGCTGTCGCCGTGAATTGCGTGAGGCCCTCAGTGATTGGATTGCACTCCGTTTGCGCCTGGGATTGTCTATACCGGTTCTGGCGGGCATGGATCTGAACCAGCTCACGAAGCCCGTCTGAGTTCCTCAAATGCCCAGATGCTTCGACAGGCAGGAGTATCCCGTGAAGAGTGGTTAGGTAATTGACACTCCCACGGATAATGAAGTTTGGCATGGTTCAAGATGGATGGGCGAATGGGTCACACCTCAAACCTTGCGAAAAAACCCTAACCGTAGGGGCAGGCCCCCGTGCCTGCCCGGATTCGGGCACCCACAGGGGGGTGCCCCTACAAACATGGTGTTACCCTGTTTTGAACCATGCCTGAAGTTTGAAAGAATAATCCGGTCATCCGGCCATCGCGAGGAAGTCATCCGGCCATCGCGAGGAAATGAATTTCCTCGCTACGATTACAAAGTCCGGACAAGCCGGACTTCAATAAAAACAACCTGCATCACTTAGTCCGCCGGAGGCGGACTTCCTAAACGTAGCGCGGGAATTTATTCCCGTGCGATAGTGGTTAAAGTCTTCTCCAAGCGCAAGTTACGGGCACGGTTTTCTTCCCTCTCCGGAACGGGGAGGGGCCGGGGGAGGGGTAAAAAAAGGCCGACGGATCATACATCCGTCGGCCTTTGCTGTTTCTCCCCGAGATGCGGGTTACTTCAGCAGCATCAGACGCTTCATATCCTTGAAGGATGCGGCGTTGATGTTGTAGAAGTAGATGCCGCTGGCAACCCGCACACCACGCGCGTCCGTGCCATCCCAGCGCACCGTGTAGCGCCCCGCTTTCTGTGTCTCATCCACTAAGGTGTGTACGAGCTGACCCAGCACGTTGTAGATGTGCAGGCTTACCTGCCCCTGCGAAGCCAGATCGTAGCGGATGATGGTTTCGGGGTTGAAGGGGTTGGGATAGTTCTGGTAAAGCGCGAAGTCCGTGGGCACGGTTACCGCAGCTAAGCTGCCCAGTTCGGCGAGGGATGCGAGGAAATCGCGTGCGTCTACGAGCACACCCCTGGCGATGGTGAAGGGATTGGCCTGGTCGAACTCGCCCTTGACATTGAATTGCAGCTTGGCGATCAGGTTGTCCTCGCCCACTTGCTCTGCAACGCCCAGTGCGTTGACGACGAGCAGGCGGCCTTCCTCAACGGCCTTTACCTCAAATGCTTCGCCCGAGGTGAGGGTGTTGAGGTTCTGGCTGCTCGAGACGTATTCGAATCGCTCTGCATCGTAGGTGAGTTCGAACTCGAAGGCTTTGACCGAGGGGATGTCGGAGAGACGCACCTCCACCTCGGCAGTGCCGTCGGGCTGGATCTGCTCCTCGGTCAGGCTGAGGGTCATCGATCCAACCGGCGTGCTTTCGGGATCGGGACTGCTGGTGAAGACGGCTACGAAAGCCTCCCGGTCGGCGCTGTTCACGCTGCCGTCGCTGTTTAAGTCGAAGAGTCCACGGACGCTGCCCATGGCCTCCATAAGGGCTGCATAGTCGGCCAGGTCCACCCGGCCGTCTAAGGTGAAGTCCGTGCGTTCCAGCTTGCGCCCGTTGAGCAGGCCCAGGTCCACGTTGGCCACCTGGTCCTTGGGGTTGATGATGAAGCCGTCGCCTAAGGAGAAGCCGGGACGGCCTTCACCGATGGCTGTAAACTGGAGCAGGGCTACCTCGCCGCTGCCAAAGACGCCCGCGGGACGGCCCTGGTGGATGTTGACCACCGTGACCTCACCGGGGGTGAACTGCCTGAGCATGGTGTGGGTATCCGCATCGCCCAGGTACCCGGTGATCCGGCTGGCGCTGCTCTCCAGGACCGGGACGACTAAGTCAGAGTTGAACCGGAGGTCGAAGGTGTAACCCCGGATGTTCTGCCCGTCTGCCAGGGAAACAACGACCTGGAAGGTCTGACCCGCCTGCACCCATTCGGGCAGACCGGAGAGTGCAAACTGAGCGGTGGGTGTGTCCGGTGCGGGTTTGAACACCGGGTCTACGCCCTGAGGGGTGGCCCCACCGGAGGTGTGCCCGGAGATCAGGGAGAGGTCGGCGATGGTGACCGAACTGTCCGCGTTGAAGTCCGTATTCGAGTTGAAGTTGGCATCGCCTGAGGAGGTGCCAAAGGCGTTGAACACGGTGTTCACATCGTCCGTGTCCAGCTTGTTGTCCCCGTTGGCGTCGCCCGCGAACAACTCGTTGCGGTCGGTGCCGCCGTTGTCCTCAGTAGGTCGGATGTCGGTTAAGGCTTCATTTGCAGACATGGTGACGCTGACCTGCCCGCTGAGATAGAGATCGGTTTTGGCCACCAGGTTGAAGAGGCCGGTAGGCACTTCGGTGAGCGTGAAATCGCCCGTCGTGGTCGTGGTGACCTGGATGCCTGCCTCGGTAGAGTCCTCATCGTTGGCTTCGCTAAATTGGGTGTCGCTGATCGACTCGAAGCTGCCGGTGGGTCGCAGCTCGAAGGTGATCTCCTTGGTGAAGTCGAGCGGCCGTCCTTCCAGAGGCACCTTGCCCTGGATGGTTCCCCTGGGCGCCAGGGTGATGGTAAGCGCCGGGGAGGGCAGGGAGACGCTCAACTGGGTGCCGCCGTCAAAGAGCGCGGTCTCCCGGCTGTTGGCAGGATCCGTGTCGAAGAAGATGTTGGCCGGGCTCAGGCCGGTCCCCGAGTCGACCCCGTCGGCCGTAGCATTCAGGGTGGCCAGGATCTGCGTGCCGTCCGGTGTCAGGCCGGTGTTGTCGAAGATCACGAAGTCCAGCAGGTACTTGTCTCCGGATACCGTGGCCTTGTTGGTTAGGACCGTCCAGGTGCTGAATGCCGCTCCGACCGTGAAGGGCGCAGTCAAATCCGCGATGGTAACAGCAGAGGTGTCCACCGAGAGGTAGTAGGAGAAGAGCGTAACGTTCTTGCCGCTCGTGTTGGGGACGATCTCGAAGGCGAGATCTTCTCCGGCCTCGGCAACTACTGTGTTGGGCGAGATGGAGAGATCCCGCACGGGCGGCGTGCTCCCCGCGCCCGTCAGCGTGATCGTGCCGGGGGCTTTCGCAACCACAATATCGGTTGCATCCAAAAGGCCATTGTTGTCATCGGTTAACGCATAGATGAAGTGCGCGGCATTTGTCAGTGGCGAACTACCGGTTACGGCCGCGACGCCGTAGTCGAGCGAGGTGTCCCAGATCACGAAGGTATCCGCATCGGCCCCCGCGGTAAGGATAAAGCCGGCCTCTACGTTCTCAAAAGCAAATGTGGCGCCGCCACCCACGACACCGGTGCCGTCGGTGTTGACAATCCACGAGTCCACGGGCGGGGCGCCATCGTCCACCTCAAGGTCTGTGCCATCAAAAGCAGCTGCAGGAAAGTTTAAGTCTACTGTTGACGCGATGATGATAAATTCGTCCTGGGTCGGATCCAGGTCCCGCAGTTTGATCGGAATTTTGACCTTGGAGCCCAGGTCCACCGAGATGCCCGTGGCGATGGGGCCGGTGAACTGGAAGGAGGATGTGTTATCCCAGTTGATGCCCACGAGACCCGAAGGTGCAGATGCCAGGTGTCTCGTGGTTCCATCGTCGATGATCGCGTAGAGATGGAGATCATTATCGGTGTCAAGCGGAGCGTTCGCGAAGCCCTGGAGGTCCCAGACGTACTGGTCGTTCTCTCCCTCGTCCACGTCTTCTTGTATGCCCGAGGCAATTAATATAGCCTGGTTTGCAAGTATATCGGCGTCAAAAGCCGCAAGATTCGTAAGGTCTTTCCCATCAGGATAAGGCTCGTTGGCCGGAACACCGTCAGTATCCGTGTCGTCCAGCCAGTAAAGATTGATGGTCGCGTTGTCGTCAATATCCTTATCGCCGTTGCCGTTGGACCCATGCCAGGCGATCATCACGACTTGGCTGGTTCCTGTGTCGAAGGTGAGAGCGGTTGGGGACGATAAGGTGATGGTGGGGGAGTGCTGCACGGCATACGTCGAAGCGCTGCTGCCAAAGCCCACATCCTTGCCGTCGGTCGCCACGGCGTAGACCGTGTAGGTCCCCGAGGCCACGAACGTGGTGTCGTCCGTGATGATGCTCCAGAGAATGTTGTTGTCGTTGTCCTCTGTGAGCGAGTCCGAACCCACCACTAAGGTGGCGCCGGTCAGGCCGGTAATGGTGATGCTGGGTGAGGTTCCGGACGTGGTCACACTGCTGGTGTCGAGCGCCCCGTTCGTGGAATAGAAGAGCCGCACATCGGCGTTGTCGTCGAAATCCTCGATGTCGAAGTCGATCACGTCATCGTCCTGGAAGGCCGCGTCACCGCTGTCCAGGGTGATGGCAGACGCCGGGTCCACCGAGTTGACGAACGGGGGATGCGTGACTTCAATCGCGCCGCTGCGCCCCCGGGACACGTCGCCGGTTCCCTCCATGACCCCGTAGACGTACCAGGTGCCCTCCGGCAGGTTGCTGGTGTTGAGGGTGCCGCCGGTCTCGTTGCCGCCCGCGCCGCCGCCCACGGTGACGTCGTACACTACAGGGGTGGGGTCAAACGCCCTTGCCGCGCCGCCGCCCTGCACGGCAATGTTCAGGTCCGGGTTCATAGAGATGTACAGCTCGAAGAACTGGGGGATGGCGCCGAGGTCCCCGACGGGATCGGTGAGGGTGTAGGCAAGCGTAAAGTCTGCGCCGCCGTCCGTGGTGGCGGCGGTGTCCGCAGATGCGGGGGTGGAGAAGGTGAACGTCGGCGTGTTGCGGATTGATCTGAAAATGCGCGTTTCACCTTCGACAATTGTTCCGGCGCCGTCCTCGGTCCGTATGCCCATCCAGTCGGCATTTGAGAACGAAGTTGAGGTCGGCGCGACAATGCCGGTTAGCTGTAAGACCTGGACGCCGTTCGCAATTGCAGCAGTGGCCTGCAGGGTAAGGGTGGTGTCTGTGCGGGAAGAGATGTCCAGCTCGTGGTTGGGATAAGCGCCGGCCTGCGTGGTGGTCCCGGTGCCAATCGTCGCGCCCGTAATGTCCCATTCCCCGCCGGAAAACCGGACGATGACCTCGTCGCCTGCGCCATTCAAACTGTTGGCATTGTCGGTTTCAAACGTAAACGTGCAGGCCGCGGTTTCTGATTTGATGAGGTTTCTCGGATCCGTGGAAAGGAGCGCGCTTACCGTTGGGGGACCCGCCGTTTCAAGAGGATCGCCAATGGTCAGTGGAGCTGTCGCGCCTGCATGGCCAAGTTCGTTGACGGTTGTGCCGGTGACCAGGCTGACTTTCGCGAAGTTCCAGTTCCTTGCCCTGGTGGGGTTGATGACTTCGCGGATGGGGCCCCCGCCGTCACCGCCGTCGAGGTCGATCGTGACTGCCGTAGCTGCAGCTGTGCCGGTGTTATCCTCAATGGCAATCCGGGAACCATCCACTGTAAATCCACCGACACCACCAAGAGCAGGTGCGGTGACCGTTGTAACGCCTGAAAGGTCGGTCCCGTCCGGAAACTCGATAATAACGGAATCGCCCGCGGCTAACCCGCCACCGGCCGCATTGGTGGTAAACGTGATCTGGTAGTCTGCCGCCTCCCCGGAAACGGTCGAACCACCCAGGATCGTAAAGGTTGAAGCGGCCGTGCCGTTCAGGTCGTCGGCCGTAACCACCAGGTCGATGAGGTCGTCGATCACGTCTGTTGCGTCGATGTTGTTGTTGTTACTGTCGTGGGTTCTCACGTTTGCAGTGAGGTCGGTTCCGGCAGGAGCATTGACTATGCCGTTGACGGCGCCGGTAAAATCAATGGTTACTTCTCCTGGATCGAACGATGCGCCTGGACCGCCAAAAGCACCGCCATCACCCAGGAAGATTCGCAATGTATGTCCCGCAGCAGTAACAAGTGACGAATTGGGGACAGTGTTCAAATCGACTCCATTGACGAAAATATTGCCCCCAGCTATCGTCAGTGCAGCAGTGCTTGAACCGGTGGGGAAAAAAATGACAAACTTATCGCCCACAGTCTGCGTGCCACCGTCCAGGCGTATCGGGTGCTGCAGGAAAAACTGGACCCTGTAGCCGCTGGCAACCGATTCCTCTGAAAGATAGGGAATCATCTGCGCATCGGCTGCGAACCCGAACGCAAAGGCCGGGCCTGCGGTGGCGACGAGGGTTGCCACTATGAGTGTGAGAATCCATCCAGCTTTCATTAGCCATTGCTCCTTGAACAGCTTACTTCACCCTCGATACAGGTTGATCAGGATGTGCCGGGTCAGGACCAGGCGCTGGTCGATACAGAGGTCAAGAAATAGCAAGGGCCGACGAACGAATGAATGATCCGCCGGCCCTTGCGTTTAAGGGTTCAGTAAGACTTACTTCAGCAGCATCAGGCGCTTCATATCCTTGAAGGATGTAGCGTTGATGTTGTAGAAGTAGATGCCGCTGGCAACCCGCACACCACGCGCGTCCGTGCCGTCCCAGCGCACTGTGTAGCGCCCCGCTTTCTGTGTCTCATCCACTAAGGTGTCTACGAGCTGGCCAAGCACGTTGTAGATGTGCAGGCTTACCTGCCCCTGCGCAGCCAGATCGTAGCGGATGGTGGTTTCGGGGTTGAAGGGGTTGGGATAGTTCTGGTAAAGCGCGAAGTCCGTGGGCACGGTTACCGCAGCTAAACTGCCCAGTTCGGCTAAGGGTGCGAGGAAATCGCGTGCGTCTACGAGCACACCCCTGGCGATGGTGAAGGGATTGGCCTGGTCGAACTCGCCCTTGACATTGAATTGCAGTTTGGCGACCAGGTTGTCTTCACCCACGTCCTGCGGGGTGCTGTGGGCGTTGACGACGAGCAGGTGGCCCTCCTCAACGGCCTTTACCTCAAATGCTTCGCCCGAGGTGAGGGTGTTGAGGTTCTGGCTGTTCGAGACGTATTCGAACCGCTCTGCATCGTAGGTGAGTTCGAACTCGAAGGCTTTGACCGAGGGGATGTCGGAGAGACGCACCTCCACCTCGGCAGTGCCGTCGGGCTGGATCTGCTCCTCGGTCAGGCTGAGGGTCATCGATCCAACCGGCGTGCTTTCGGGATCGGGACTGCTGGTGAAGACGGCTACGAAAGCCTCCCGGTCGGCGCTGTTCACGCTGCCGTCGCTGTTTAAGTCGAAGAGTCCACGGACGCTGCCCATGGCCTCCATAAGGGCTGCATAGTCGGCCAGGTCCACCCGGCCGTCTAAGGTGAAGTCCGTGCGTTCCAGCTTGCGCCCGTTGAGCAGGCCCAGGTCCACGTTGGCCACCTGGGCCTTGGGGTTGATGATGAAGCCGTCGCCTAAGGAGAAGCCTGGGCGACCCTCAGCGATGGCCGTAAACTGGAGCAGGGCTACCTCGCCGCTGCCAAAGACACCCGCGGGACGGCCCTGGTGGATGTTGACCACCGTGACCTCACCGGGGGTAAACTGCCTAAGCATAGAGGAGGTCTCCGCCTCGCCCAGGTAGCCGGTGATCCGGCTGGCGCTGCTCTCCAGCACCGGGACGACTAAGTCCGAGTTGAACCTCAGGTCGAAGGTGTAACCCCGGATGTTCTGCCCGTCTGCCAGGGAGACGACGACCTGGAAGGTCTGACCCTCCTGCACCCATTCGGGCAGACCGGAGAGTGCAAACTGAGCGGTTGGTGTGTCCGCCGCGGGTTTGAACACCGGGTCTACGCCCTGAGGCGTGGCCCCACCGGAGGTGTGGCCGGAGATTAAGGAGAGGTCGGTGATGGTAACCGAACTGTCCCCGTCGAAGTCCGCAGTCGAGCTGAAGTTGGCATCGCCGGAGGAAGTGCCGAAGGCGTTGAACACGATGTTCACATCGTCCGTGTCCAGTTTGTTATCGGCATTGGCGTCGCCCGCGAACAGTTCGTTGCGATCGGTTCCGCCGTTGTCCTCGGTGGGCCGGATGTCGGTTAATGCCTCATTTGCAGACATGGTGACGCTGACCTGCCCGGTGAGGTAGAGATCGGTTTTGGCCACCAGGTTGAAGAGGCCGGCGGGCACTTCGGTGAGCGTGTAATCGCCCGTGGTGGTCGTTGAGACCTGGATGCCGGCTTCGGTGGAGTCCTCGTCGTTCGCGTCGCTAAATTGGGTGTCGCTGACCGACTCGAAGCTGCCGGTGGGCCGCAGTTCGAAGGTGATCTCCTTGGTGAAGTCGAGCGGCCGGCCTTCAAGAGGCACCTTGCCCTGGATCGTTCCCCGGGGCGCAGAGGTGATGGTAAGCGCCGGGGTGGGCAGGGAAATGCCCAACTGGGTGCCGCCGTCGAAGAGCGCGGTCTCCCGGTTGTTGGCAGGATCCGTGTCGAAGAAGATGTTGGCCGGGCTCAAGCCGGAGCCGGACGCGACCCCGTCGGCCGTAGCATTCAGGGTGGCCAGGGTCTGCGTGCCGTCCGGCGTCAGGCCGGTGTTGTCGAAGATCACGAAGTCCAGCTCGTACTCGCCTCCGACCACTGTGGCCTTGTTGGTCAGGACCGTCCAGGTGCTGAATGCCGCTCCGACCGTGAAGGGCGCAGTCAAATCTGCAATGGTCACCGAGGAGGTGTCCACCGAGAGGTAGTAGGAGAAGAGCGTGACATTCTTGCCGCTCGTGTTGGGGATGATATCGAAGGTAAGAGCCTCTCCGGCCTCGGCAACCACTGTGTTGGGCGAGATGGAGAGATCCCGCACGGGCGGCGTGCTCCCCGCGCCCGTCAGCGTGATCGTGCCGGGGGCTTTCGCAACCACAATATCGGTTGCATCCAAAAGGCCATTGTTGTCATCGGTTAACGCATAGATGAAGTGCGCGGCATTTGTCAGTGGCGAACTACCGGTTACGGCCGCGACGCCGTAGTCCAGCGAGGTGTCCCAGACCACGAAGGTATCCGCATCGGCCCCCGCGGTAAGGATAAAGCCGGCCTCTACGTTCTCAAAAGCAAATGTGGCGCCGCCACCCACGACACCTGTGCCGTCGGTGTTGATAATCCACGAGTCTACAACAAAGCCATCGTCCACCTCTAAGTCTGTGCCATCAAAAGCAGCTGCAGGAAAGTTTAAGTCTACTGTTGACGCTATGATGATAAATTCGGTCTGGGTCGCATTCAGGTCCCGCAGTTTGATCGGGACCTTGACCTTGGACCCCAGGTCTACCGAGATGCCCGTGGCGATGGGGCCGGTGAACTGGAAGGAGGCCGAGTTGGTCCACGCAATTAAGTTGCCAGTTGAAGGCGCCCGCGCCAGGTGTCTCGTGTCGCCGTCGTCGATGATCGCGTAGATATTGACGTCAGGA
Source organism: Candidatus Latescibacterota bacterium (assembly GCA_965249305.1). Taxonomy (GTDB): domain Bacteria; phylum Latescibacterota; class UBA2968; order UBA2968. The sequence continues at coordinate 5,003,224 of OZ252228.1, forward strand.
TCGCCGTCTGCCGGAGGGTTCGCGAAGCCCTGGAGGTCCCAGACGTACTGGTCGTTCTCGCCATCGTCCGGGTCTTCCGTGAGGCCCGTCGTAATTAATCGGAGTAAACCCCCGGCTTTGCCGGGGGACTCAAAGAGTTTGACAGTTCCGGGAATATTTGAGAACCTCCCCATTGTGAACCGCGCAAAGCTCACAGAAAGGGAGGTTCTCGATGAACAACATACAGAGTCTAAGACATACCCGTTGGGATTGCAAGTATCATTTGGTGTGGATTCCGAAATGTCGGAAGAAAGTGTTGTATGGTCTGATGTGGTCCGGAAAAAATGGACAGTTGATTAAGCCTCTTTCTGGTGCTGCAGCGGCGCTTCGAAATTAGCGGGCGACACATAGTCCAGAGTCGCGTGCAGCCGCTGGTTGTTGTAGAACAGCTCGATATACTCGAAGAGTTCGCGTTGTGCGTGATCGAGATCTTTCAGATTGACATGATACAACCATTCGGTTTTCAACGACCGGAAGAAAGATTCGGTCACGGCATTGTCCCAACAATTTCCTTTTCTGCTCATGCTTTGAACAAACTGATGTCTGTCAATAGCCTGTCGGAAGCCATCGCAGCAATACTGGATTCCCCGATCGGAGTGGATCATCAGGGCCGGTTCCGGTCTGCGTTGCCAAACTGCACGAGACAGGGCCGTGAGCAGTGTTTCGTGTCCCAACGAGGTAGAGACACACCAGCCAACTATGCGACGGGAATACAGGTCGAGAAAGACCACCAGGAACAACCATCCCGCACCAGAGCGCAAATAGGTGATATCGCTGGTCCACACCTTGTTTGGACGATCGACTTTGAACTCCCGGTTCAGCAGGTTCGGGGACGCCTTCAGGTTGTGCTTCGTATCGGTGGTCACCACGAACTTCCGTCGCACTTTCGACCGCAGGCCCTGGCGACCCATCGAATCGGCCACCCGGCTGCGACTGTAGGGATTGCCTTGTGCCGCCAGTTCGCGGCTGATCTTCAGGCTTCCATACCGGCCGTGGCTGGCCTCAAAGGCCGCTTTCACCAGGACATCCAAATAACGCCGTTCCTTTTTTCGCCTGCTCTCAGGACGGGAAAGCCAGGCATAATAACCGCTTTTCGACACCTCGAGCACCTTCGCCATCCTCTCCACCGAAAACGACTTGCGATGCGCCTTCATGAACCTGAATCTGTCTTCGGTCCCTCTGAGAAGATGGCGACCACTTTTTTTAGGATGTCCCGTTCTTCCCGAGCGATTGCAAGCTCTCGCTGTAACCGACGGTTCTCCTCCTCTAAAGGCTTCTGGTGCCCTGTGCCCGGAAACGCGTCCATCGGGTCTCCCTCCAGCTCCTTACGCCAGCGCGCGATCGCTCCCTGGTACAACCCCAGGTCCCGCTCTATCTGCCGGTCCGTCTTACCACTGGTCTCAGCCAAACGAACGGACTCCCTCTTGAATTCAGCATCATATCGCTTCTTCGAATGGGATGATCTTTGCACTTTCATCGACACACCTCCTTATTCTACAAGATAACTGCTTCTTGGTGTGTCCACAATTCCAAAACACGTCAGTCAGTTGCGCAAGTATCTGGGCGAAGTTTTGCGTGAATTGGCTCGTCAGAGGGAGAGCCAGGTGTTGGAAGGCCACCTGATGGGAGATCACGTGCATATATTTGTGTCGATCCCCCCGAAGTATGCGGTTTCTCAGGTGGTGGGTTACATCAAAGGGAAAAGTGCGATTTATGTTGCTCGGACCTTTGGTGGACGTAGAGGGAACGTGACAGGTGAACGTTTTTGGGCAAGAGGTTATTATGTCTCGACGGCCGGGAAAGATGAGGAGACCGTTCGCAGATACATCCGAGAGCAAGAAGAAGCAGACCGTCGGCTGGATCAACTGAACCTGTTTGATTGATTGCCACCTTCAGGTGGCGCCAAGTTTTCAACCGCTTTGAGCGGTTCACGGTTTTCAAGCCTCCGGCTTTGCCGGAGGTCTCTGACTAACACAGCATCGCCTGCAGCCACATCCACGTCGAAGGCCGCAAGAGTCGCAGCAACTTTCCCATCGGCGTAAGGACCCCCACCAGAAGCATTGGCGTCGAGCAGCCAGTAGAGATCAATGGTCGCATCGTCGTCGATATCCTTATCGCCGTCCCCGTTGGATCCATGCCAGGCGATCATCAGCACCTGGCTGGTGCCTGTGTCGAAGGTGCCGGTGGTCGGGGCCGATAGGGTGATGGTGGGGGAGTGCTGCACGGTATACGTCGAAGCGCTGCTGCCGAAGCCGATGTTCTTGCCGTCGGTCGCCACGGCGTAGACCGTGTAGGTCCCCTTGGCCACGAAGGTGGTGTCGTCCGTGATGATGCTCCAGAGAATGTTGTTGTCATTGTCCTCTGTGAGCGAGTCCGAACCCACCACTAAGGTGGCGCCGGTCAGGCCGGTAATGGTGATGCTGGGTGAGGTTCCGGACGTGGTCACACTGCTGGTGTCGAGCGCCCCGTTCGTGGAATAGAAGAGCCGCACGTCGGCATTGTCGTCGAAATCCTCGATGTCGAAGTCGATCACGTCATCGTCCTGGAAGGCCGCGTCACCGCTGTCTAAGGTGATGGTAGACACCGGGTCCACCGAGTTGACGAACGGGGGGTGCGTGACAATGATTGCGCCGCTGCGCCCCCGGGACACATCGCCGGTTCCAGCCATGACCGCATAGACGTACCAGGTGCCCTCCGGCAGGTTGCTGGTGTTGAGGGTGCCGCCGATCTCGTTGCCGGGCACGCCCGCGCCCACGGTGGCGTCGTACGCTACAGGGGTAGGATCAAACGCCCTTGCCGCACCGCCGCCCTGTACGGCGATGTTCAGAGCGGATTCCATGGAGACGAACAGCTCGAAGACCTGGGCGGTAGCGCCAAGGTCCCCGAGGGGATCGGTGAGGGTGTAGGCAAGCGTAAAGTCTGCACCGCCGTCCGTGGTGGAGGCGGTGTCCGCAGATGCGGGGGTGGAGAAGGTGATCGCTGGCGCGTCGTAGACCGTCATGAAGACGCGCGTCTCACCTTCGATAATCGCTCCGGCGCCGTCCTCGGTCCGTACGCCGATCCAGTGGTCTCCGTCAGCCGTAGACGGCGAAACAATGCCGGTTATGTGTAAGACCTGGACGCCGACCGCAATTAGAGCATCGGCCTCCAGGCTAAGGGTGGAGTCCGTGCGGGTTAAGATGCTCAAACTGCCGCCGGCCCCCAGGGTGGTCCCGGTGCCAAGCGTCGCGCCCGCAATGTCCCATTCCCCGCCGGCAAACCGGAGGATGACCAGATCGCCTGCGCTATTCAGGCTGGTGCCACCGGTTTCAAATGAAAACGTGTCGGCCGCGGTTTCCGAAACGACGAGGTTGGTCGGATTCGCGGAAAGGGTCGCGCTTACCGTTGGCGGACTCGCCGTTTCGAGCGGGTCGCCGAAGATCAACGGGGTCGTCGGGTCTGCATAGCCCAATTCGTTGATGGTTGCGCCGTTGACCAGTTGGACAAGTGCGAAGTTCCAGTTCCTCGCCCTGATGGGGTTGATGATTTCGGTAGCGGCGAAGTCAAAAGCGAGAGTCACTATGCCGGGAACGGTCTGGGGAGTCGTAATGTTCTCTACGGAAAATCGATTGTCGTCCACCGAGAAGCCGCCAAGGACTATACCGGCTGCTTGAGCGCCAGCCACGGTAGGAGGTCCCGCCGGTCTGATTATTGTGAAGGACATCGCGATTGACCCCCAGTTTCCGGATACGGTGTACGCCGGCACGCTTCCGGGTACGGTGTTCCGCAGCCTGGACAGGGGCGGTTCCTGGACCGAAGTGGCGAGCAGTATTGCCGATACGGTGCTGGCCCTGGCGATTAATCCGCTCAACTCCGGGGTGATCTATGCCGGTACGCTGAGGACCGGGGTTTTCAAGACGACCGACCGGGCGGCCACCTGGGACAGTGTGAACGTGGGACTGCCCGACCGGCAGGTGAACGTCCTGCTGATCGATCCGGTGGATACGAACCAGGTCTGGGCGGGCACGTCCGACAGCCTGTTTGTGACTACGGATGGGGGGACGTCCTGGAGTTCGGCCGGCTTAGACAGCACCCGGAGCGTAAACGTGACCTCCCTGGCCCTGAATCCTCTGGATCGGGACAGGATTTATGCGGGAACGATTGCGAACGGGGTTTACCGGAGTACCGACGGGAGGGTCTCCTGGGCGCAGGTCAACAGCGGCCTGGGCAGCCTCCAGATCGCCGCTCTTGCGATTCATCCGACCCGGCCGGATACCCTCTACGCAGCCAGCTTCATTTCAGGCGTGTTCCGCAGCAGCGACGGGGGCGATTCCTGGGCTGCGGCTAATGACAGCCTGACGGTTCTGACCCTGTCCAGCATTGCCATTTCTCCCAACAGCCCGAATGTGCTCTACCTGGGCACGGACAGCCCCAGCAAGGTTTTCAAATCGGCCGACAACGGCGAGACCTGGTCGGACCTTACGGTGAACCTGCCCTCAGAACTGGCCGTGGACGCGATTGTGGTTCACCCCGACAGCGTGGGGGTGGTCTACGCCGGGATGAGCACGGTACAACGCATCCGGCAGACCGGGCTGGACGAGAAGGTGGTTCTGGAGACGTCCGAGCAGCCGGTGGCGGTTGGCGCGGCGGACTTAGACGGCGACGGCGGCCTGGACCCGGTTGTGGCCAATGGGGCCGATGGTACGTTGTCTTTGTATATGAACCAGGATCAGGGGATTTCCTTTATCCGGAAGACGTTCGTGGTGGGGGGAGAGCCGGTTTCGGTGTCCACGGGGGATCTGGACCAGGACGGGGACGTGGATCTGGTGGTGGGCAACCGGATCAGCCGCGTGGTGGGCGTGGTGCTCAATACGGGGGCGGGCGTCATGGCTTTCGGGTCCGATCTGTTCGTGGGAGAGGAGCCTACGGCCACGGCGCTGGCCGATATCGACGGGGACGGACGGATCGATATTCTGACGTCTAATGCCGAGCCGGGCAACAGTGTGTCGTTTTTTGTGAATAACAGCCAGGGCACGTTTTTCTCCCAGCAGCGGTTCTCCTGCGGGGTTGATCCGGCCGCGCTTGCGGTGGCCGACGTTAACGGGGACGGCCTTTTGGATGTGCTGACTGCAAACCGGGGCGACGGCACGATTAGCGTGCTGCAAAACGTGGGCGGCGCCGTGTTCGCCGCACCCCAGGCGGTTTCCGTTGGCGGGAGCCCCGTGGGGGTTGTGGCGGGGGATTTCGACCTGGACGGGGATCTGGACGTGGCCGCCCTTGCCGACGGCACGTGGGAGATTGTGGTGCTTAAAAACGGGGGGGACGGCACGTTTGCGGTTTCCGAGCGCCAGGCGCTGGACGCGCCTCCGATTGCGATTGAGAGCGCCGACATGGACGGCGATCTCTACGCCGATCTGGTGATTTCGGGGGAGGGCCGGCCGGTGTCCTTAGTTGCCAACAACGGGCAGGGGGGATTCGACCTGCCTCTGCTGACGCTGGACGAATTGCAGACGGCCGGCAACCTGGATGTGGCGGATCTGAATGCGGACGGGAGCCCGGACCTGCTCGCCGTCCGGGCCGATACGCGGGCGCTGCATATCAGACGCAACGATCTGCCGGTGAATATCAAGCCTCCCGCGCCTCCCCGGGCGCCGGCGGCCGAAGATGTGCAGGCCGATCTGGGCGGGCGCATCCGGATTACCTGGCAGCTGCCCAGGGCCGACGAGGCGTCCGGCCGGGTGACGGGCTACCAGATTTTTCGCTCGCAGATCCTGGAGGGGCCCTTCAGTTTGCGGATTTCGGTGGATACGTCTCGGACGTCCGTGCAGCCGGACAGCCTGAGTTTAAAGGGGATCTTTATTGACAGCACGGCGATGGTCGATGTCGAATACTTCTATTATGTTGTGGCCACAGGGGCCAACCAGGCCGTATCCACGTCCTCAGACACCGTGTCCACGCGGTCTCTGGCCCAGCCCTTTTTTGTGTTCGACTTTTCTGGAAACGGCGACTATCACATCGGCGATTCGCTGGAGGTCTCGATCTCCCTGATCCCGCTCGACCAGACCGTCAGCGGGGTTTCTCTGTACCTCAACTACGATGCAACGGCGCTCTCTGTGGTGGACGCCGATCCGGCCAGGTCGGGCGTTCAGGCCATTGATCCGGGGGTTCAGAAGAACAACGTGCTGGAAAACCGTCTGCACAACGATCTTGCAGGCGGGATCAACTATTCCTTAGGGTCGCCGAACAATGTTTCCCTGGGGTCTTTCATGGGCACTGCGGCAGATACCGGTCGGATTGCCCTGGGCACGGTGCGCTTTATGGCCCTGAAAGATACGGTGACGCATATCTCGGTTGTGGACAGCCCCTCGGTCAACCGCCAAACCGCTGTGATCGAGCAGGGGACCGGCGGGGTTGTGCTTCCCTATCTGGTTCCCGGAAGCTATGTGGTGGACATCTCGGGGGTGCGGATTTTCGGCAGGGTTCATTTCCAGGGGCGCAACGGGTCCAGCACCGCGATGCTGCGCGTGGACCTGCGCAGCTCCAACGGTTCGGTCGTGCCCGATTCCGTGTACCGCCCGCCGAACGATCTGGATCAGAATCCTGCCAACGGGGTCCAGATTGTGCCGGATTCTACCGGGGGGTTCTCGTTGTCCCAGGTGCCGCAGGGCACGTATGCAATCTATGTTAAGAGTTTTCACTATCTCAGGGGACAGGCGCTGGGGGATTCGATCGCTGTGGGTACGAGTTCGCCGCCCGAGCTGAGTTTCTACTGGCGGTCTTCTGCGGATTCGGCGGCTACGGATACCCTCCGGGGAGGAGACGCGAACGACGACGACCGGATCAACCTGGCCGATTTCGGCATTTTAGCGTCCCATTTCGGCGATGCCGGCGTTGACGAGGACGAGCCGGCCTGGCGAGCGGATTTTAACGGCGATCGTGTGATTAGCATTGCCGATTTCGGCCTGCTGGCGTCCAATTTCGGCGAGTCGGGGCTTGGCACGGCTGTGATTTTCAAACCGGCTGTGGGGCCGGACATTTTTGCGCTCCTGCCTCTGGGGGAGGGCGCCTACTCGCTGGTGCTGACCGCGCCGTTCCGGGCTGCGGGGTTCTCGGCGGAGGTCCGGCCGCCGCCGGGCGTGGATCAGATCCAGGTTCTTCCCGGGGCCTCGGTTTCTGCGGACAATCCGCAGGCGCTGTGGATTAAGCGCGTGGTGGCGCCCGACCGGATCCGCATTGCGGCGCATCTGCGCCCCGGCGCTCCGGTGATTCCGGCAGGCTCAGAGGTGGCCCGGATCCGAACGGGGGGGCCTGCCCCGCTGCTGGAGGATCTCCGGGTGATCGACCCCGAGGGCAGGCTGTACGCTGCGGGCCTGGGCGGGCGGGAGGTGGAGACCGGGGCGCCGGACCATCCGGCGCTTTACCAGAACGCGCCGAACCCGTTTAATCCGAGCACGGCGATCCGGTTCGACGTTTCCGAGGCGTCCGATGTCACGCTGTCCATCTATAATTTGCTGGGCCAGGAGGTCCGCCGTTTGATCCGAGAGCGGAGGCGTCCGGGGTCGTACACGGTGATCTGGGACGGGACGGATAATACCGACCGGAGGGTGGCGTCCGGGATTTATCTGTACCAGGTCTCCATCGGGCGGTTCCGGGATGTGAAGAAGCTGGTGTTGCTCAGGTGATGGACCTAACCCCCCGGCCCCCTTCCCTAATGAAGATTGATTAAATAATCCGGTTACCCGCCGACCATCGCACGGGAATAAATTCCCGCGCTACGTTTAGGAAGTCCGCCTGCGGCGGACTAACAGATTGTTTTTATTTGAGTCCGGCTTGTCCGGACTTTGTAATCGTAGCGAGGAAATTTATTTCCTCGCGATGGCCGGGTTACCCCATTATTTCGGAAAACATCATAATTTCGGCGCTACGTCTAAAAAGCCCTCCTCCGTCGGGCTACCGATCTGTTTTTACAAGGTATAAGCTAGTAGATGACCACAGTGAATGTGATGAGTGAATAGGTAGCTTTTTTAAAGTGGAGTTGCCCCGTTTTGGTGGAGTGTTTAGGGCTTGGGCTTCAAGCCCGTGTTTGATGCTGTTTTTCATATGTCATCGGTGAGTGGTATGCGATTGATGAATGCCTACGATGGGGATTATACCAGCCCTCAATATACTCAAAAATAGCCAATCTGGCCTCCTTGTGGGTACGAAAACAACGGCGGTCGATCAATTCACATTCGAGGGTGGCGAAAAAGCTTTCACACAGTGCGTTGTCATAGCAGTCGCCTACAGAACCCATTGAGGGACGTATACCCGCCTCATCGCAGCGTTTACCGAAGGCAAGTGAAGTATACTGAGATCCCTGGTCGGAGTGGTGGATCACCCCACAAGGATGACGCTGCCAAAGTGCCATATTCAAAGCAGACAAAACCAACTCACTCTGGAGCGTCGAAGCCATCGTCCAGCCCACGACTCGGCGGGAAAAGACATCGATAACCACAGCAAGATACAGGAAGCCCGCCCAGGTTGGTACGTAGGTAATATCGGCCACCCAGAGTTTATTTGGGGCTTCAACAGTGAAGTCTCTCTTGACCAGATCAGGGGCTTTTTGAGCCTTTTTTCCCTTACGGGTGGTTCTGATACCCTTTCGACGGCTCACCCCGAAGATACCAATCTCAACCATCAGACGGGCGACACGCTTTTTGCCTATACGGATGCCTAATGCTGCCAGATCTTCCCAGATTCTGGGGGCTCCGTAGGTAGAATCAGAACGGGCATGAAAAGCCTTAATCTGTTCCTTGAGATCCGCATCGACCTTTGCTCTTGGCGATGGGGGGCGTCCTCGCCACGCATAATACCCACTGAGGGAGACACCCAGGACTCGGCATTGCGTGGTAATTGGCCATTTTGCCTGGTGCGCCTTCACGAACTGGAAGGCTTTCTGGGGATCGTGTTGGTCTCCTGAGCGAACCAGGCTGCTGCTTTTGACAAGATCTCACGCTCGATGCGTAACTGCTTAATCTCGCGACGAAGACGGCGCAACTCCTCTCGCTCATCACTGGTCAGACCGTCTTCTCGAAGGCCCTCGTCTCGGTCGGCCTGTACCACCCAGTTCCGGATCGTCTGGTCTGAGGGCTCGAACTCTTTGGCCAGCTCTCCTGGCGTACGACCGGCTCGAACCAATTCGACCATTTGCTTTTTGAACTCAGGTGGATAAGGTGGACGTGTTGGCGGCATAGTGGATCTCCTTTCTCCCAAGAGATAAGGTACCCACCGAAACGGGTCAAGTCCAAAGTGGGCTCCTCGCTATTTGGTGTGGGTAACCTTCCCCCAGGAACGACCAGTTGTGGTAGACAAGACGCCCAAGCTGCAGGTTTTGTGGACCAGCCTTCGAGTATTCTTTGTCAACGGTGTTGCCCGACCCGTTGTCTGTTGCTCAGGATTCTATCTTAAAAACAGTTGTTTAAGTTGTTAGATAATAAATTGTTACGATGGACTAAACGGCAAACTGGATCTCCGGATCATTCAATACCCGCCGTGTGTTTAGGAGAGATCTCATGTGCGGATACCGGAGCAAACGGTTAGGAACCACCTCGCACTCGGCAAGAAGACTGGTTCGGGTTTTTATGATTACCCACGTGAAACAGCGAAGAGCCCAATTTTGATTCATCAAAATCATAGTGGTCGTCTACTAGTCCGGCTTGTCCGGACTTCCTAATCGTAGCGCGGGACTTCAGTCCCGTGCGAAGGTCTTCAAGAGCATTGGCCTATGAGATATCTTCTTGCGGTTTTTCTGATTCTTTTCTCCTGGGGGCTGTCCCACGCGGCTGTGCTGAGCCTGACCAGCAGCCAGGCGACCGGCAACGTGCTTGCGATGGGTGTGGGGGATACGGTGACCATCCGGGTTACCATTGATACCGAGGGAGAACAGGTGCGGGGTCTGGAGTGTTTTGTGGACCTGCCCGATTCGGTTTTCCTGGTGATCGACGCCGACACGAGCAGAGACGGTGTGCAGCCCTTTGTCCGGGGGGCGTTCATCAAGGGGGGGGGGTATTTTCAACCGGCTCTTTTTGGATCAGAGTCTGAATCAGGTGCAGGGGAATAAACTCGAATACGCCGAGATCCGGCAGCAGGGGGGGGCGAGTTCCGGAAAGGGGACCGTGGCCACTTTTCAAGTGGTGGCCCTCAGGTCCGGCAAGGATCTCTCGCTGAATCTGGTCAGGGTGTTTCCCCTCCGGCAAACGCGGTATTTTATCTCGGGCCAGAATGATTCCAAGTCTTTCCGGCAGCGCCTCTCGCTGGCGGCCGAGGTGGTGGGTTTCCCGGTGTCTGCGCTGCCCCTCATCCGGATTCCCTTGGGTGGGAGTGACAACAGCCTGGATCTGGACACCTATGTTAATCATGAGGATTTCCAGGACGACGAACTGGAGTGGAGCGCGGCCGGGTTCGACACCTCCCTGGTGTTGTCGGTGAGTATCGATTCGGCCACGCACGTTGCGACGTTAAACGCTAAGTCGGATGGGGTCGGAGAGACGACGGTCGTTTTTACGGCACGGGATCCGACGGGTAAGACCGGATCGAGTGCGGCGGTGGTTACGGTGACGGTGGGACCCAAGATTGTCGGGCTGGAAAACCTGACGATTGCTCAGGATTCGGTCCTTCAGATCGACCTGGACACCCGCGTGGAGGATGCGGACAACACTCCCGCCGAGCAGACCTGGACGGTGAGTGGAGGAAATAATATTGCGGTGCAGCTGGTCAGCCGTGTGCTTACGTTGACGCCTGCTGCGGGATGGACCGGGAGTGAGACGTTTACCTTTACGGTGGTCGATCCGGACAATGCCCAGGACCAGAAGACGATTGCGGTCACCGTGACGGATCAGCCGGATACGTCCTCTTCCGGCAACGGGGGGACGAATGGCGGCAATGGGGGAGGCGATGGAGACGGCGGCGGGAGCGACGGGGGCGGGGAGGATGGAGGCCCGCCCGCCAAGACCGTGATCGCCGGTGGGGTGGCGCTGTGGGAGAGCACGACCGGGGATACGCTGATGTTTGGGGATGTGGGCGATACGGTCCACGTAGATATTCACCTGAATGTGGGCAGCGAACAGGCCAACGGTTTCGAGCTGCTTGTGGCTTTCGAGAACCAGTATCTCTCGCCGATCGATCAGGGTCCGGAGACGGGACTCCAGCCCTATATTTCCAGGGGTCTGCTGCCCGAGTCGTCCGTCTGGATCAACCGCGATCTGAATCTTAGCGATCCGGCCCTGACACACCTGCATTATGCGGAGGTTTCGCTGTCGGCGGCGGTGACGGATACCGGCACGGTGGTGGGCCTGGACTTCCGGGTACTCATCCCGATTCCTGTCGATTCCGCCACGTTCGTCATCATGGCGAACGATACGCTCAACCAGCGCCAGACCTCTTATACCAATTTGAGCGGGAAGACCTTTGCCCTAATTCCTCGAAATGGGATCCGGATTCAGAACCGACCCCCCGGCCTTCCGTCGGCCAAGGAGTTGATTTTTCCGTCCGTTTCTGAAGACAGCGTGTTTACCCTGGGCCTGGATTCTGTGATTGTGGATCCGGAATTTTCGTCGGCCGAGATGGACTGGTCCGTTTCGGCCGATGAGGCGGGGGTTCTGGTGCAGATTCTGAAGGTAGGCGGCCAGCATCTTGTTGTGACGCCTCCGGCAAATTGGTACGGTACAACCACCCTGACTTTTCAGGTGACCGATCCGGTGGGGCTGAGCTCGACCCGGTCTTTTCCGCTTACGTTCACACCGGTGAACGATCCGCCCATGCTGCTGCCCCTCCTCACGGCGGGCGTGGAGATCCAGGAGGACAAGGTATTTGTGAGCGCGCTGGATTCTCTGGTCGCAGATGTGGACGATGCGGTGGAGACCCTGATTCTGACCTTCGGAGCGGGGCATACGCTCTCGGCTCAGGTGGATACCGACAAACGAGAGGTCCGCATCCAGCCGCCGCTCAACTGGAACGGCCGGGACACGCTGCTGGTTTCCGCGTTCGACGCGGCAGGTGATTCCGTGCGGGCGCAGGTGCCGGTTTACGTCCGGTCGGTGAACGATTTTCCCGTTTTTCTCAAAGCTCTGCCCCAGCTTCAGAATGTGAACGAAGATACGCTTATCGATCTGAGCGGATTCGTTTCGGATGCGGACGACAGTGTGCTGGTGTGGAGCGTATCCGGCAACCGTGAGCTTGGCGCCAGCATCAGCGCCGGGGGGGAACTGACGTTGACCGTTCCCGGGGGATGGACGGGCCTGGAGGTGCTGACGATTACGGTAGAGGATCCGCAGGGGGCTTCCACCCTGTCCATCCTGAATGTGAGCGGGGCGCGTCCGGGAGATTATGACGGCGACGGCAGTATTGGATTTGATGATTTTGTGCTCTTTGCGCAGACTTTTGGCAGCAGGTTGGGAGAGCCGCTGTACGATCTCCGGTTCGATATGGACGGCGACGGCGGCATCGGATTTTCCGATTTTGTGCTCTTTGCGGCGCTGTTCGGGACTTGAGGATTTGTAAGCGTTAACCGCAGAGACGCGGAGGACGCGGAGAAAAACAAACACATTTCGACACAGAACGGCTCAGGGCGACCTCGGTAAGGAGGTCGCCCTGTTTGTTGAGAGGCAAGTTTAGAAATGTTTAAGGCAGGGTTTTTGTTAAGCTCAGGTTTGGAACCGGGCTTTCTGAAGGTCCGGTTTCAACGGGGATGGGCACCACCCGTTCGCGCGTGGCCAGGTGGCGTTTGACCCTGCTGCAGAGGAGGGCGCACAGAAGCAGCAGACAACCGCCGGCGAGGATGAGCCCGGGGGGGCTGAGGGCGCTTCCCATCAGGGCAAAGAAGTAGTAGCGGGGCAGGCGGCCCAAAAAGACGGCCAGCATGTAGCGCCTGAGAGGATACCCGCTGGTGGGGCTGAGTACCCGGAAGATATAAAAGGGAATGGGGGGCACACAGGCGGCCAGGAGAATACAGACAAAGGGGGCTTTGAGGAAGTAGTGGACCGCGCCCTGATAGACGTCGCTTTCCCGGATTTTTCGGAACTGCCTGGCTTGAAAGGCAAAGGTGATGAATTGGTAGTCGAGAAAGCAGGGGATGAGGGTGGCTACGGCGGCGACAATGGCGACGAGGGCGGGAGGATAGAACTGCCCGAAGAAGATCATCCCGGGTTCGTGGGGGATCGGGATGAACGAATTGCCGGGGATGGAGTAGAGAAAGAGAAAGATGAGGTTTGTGTAGGCGGGCAGGAAGACGGCTACAAACGCAGCCATCGGAAAAAGGGCGGCCGAAATCAGGAAAAATCGCCGCCAGTTTCTGGTTAGATTCATTCCGGGGTCCTCGTTTAGGGGGAGGGAGGATGGGAGAAAGTATAAATGTAAGTTAAATCGAAAGATGTGTCAATCTTTTTTTAGTCTAAAACGTGCTCTCTTTTGTGGTTAAGGGGCACCACCGGGAAATTAAGGTAAAAGCCGATGGCAGGGTTGGGGGACCGTGAAAAGTTTGACTGGGGCGAGGCGGTTTTATATTATTGGGGAGGATGGAATTGAGTGATTTGATCGGGAGTTCTTATGTCTGAAATCAAGCGGCTGTTTCTGGTGGACGGGTCGGCGGTGGCGTATCGGGTTGTGACGGAGCGGGAGGCGCTGGAGGCGATTGTGGAGCGAATCCGGGAGGCCGGCAGGGTGTGCGTGGACTTAGAGACGACGTCTACGGACCAGATGCGGGCGGAGATTGTGGGGATTTCGCTGGCGGTGGTTCCCAAGGAGGCGTTTTACGTGCCGGTCCGGCATACGGAAGGGCCCAACCTGGCGCCGGAGGTCGCGTTAGAGGCGCTGCGGGGTGTGCTGGAAGATCCGGCGGTTGCCAAGGTGGGGCAGAATATCAAGTACGATGCGGTGGTGCTGCACAGGGCGGGCGTGGCGATGAAGGGGATGGCGTTCGATACGATGATCGCCTCTTACCTGATGAACCCTTCGGCGCGGGAGCACAACTTAGATGCGATGAGTATGACCTATTTGAACCACAGGACCACTCCGATTACGGATCTGATCGGGAAGGGGCAGAAGCAGATCGGGTTTGCGGAGGTGGCGGTGGACCGGGCGCGGGACTATGCGTGCGAGGATGCCGACCTGACGCTGCGGCTGAAGGATGTGCTGGCGCCGAAGCTGGAGGAACGGGCGCTGACCTCGCTGTTTTCGGAGGTGGAGATGCCGCTGGTGGCGGTGCTGGCCGAGATGGAGCTGGCCGGGGTGGCCGTGGATGTGGGGTTCTTAGAAGGGATGTCCGGGGATCTGAAGGGGGAGATGGCGCGGATCGTTGAGGAGATTTACGAGCTGGCGGGCGAGGAATTCAATGTGAATTCGACGCAGCAACTTGCTCGTATCTTGTTTGAAAAACTGGGGCTTACGCCTAAAAGAAAGACGAAAACGGGGTATTCGACGGATCAGTCGGTGCTGGAGCAACTGGCGTATGAGCACCCGATGCCGAAGCGGCTCTTAGACTACCGGGAGCTGATGAAGCTGCAGTCGACCTACCTGGATGCGCTGCCCCGGCTGGTGCATCCGGAGACCGGACGCATCCACGCGTCGTTCAACCAGGCGGTGACGGCCACCGGGCGCCTGTCGGCTTCGGGCCCGAATCTGCAGAATATCCCGGTGCGCACCGAACTGGGCCGGCAGATCCGGAAGGCATTTGTGCCGGGAGAGCCCGGGTGGGCGCTGGTGTCGGCCGATTATTCGCAGATTGAACTGCGGCTGATGGCGCACCTGGCGGAAGACCGGACGCTGAAGGAGGCGTTTGAAAGCGGCGATGACGTGCATCGGCAAACAGCGTCCTTAGTGTTCAACCTGATGCCGGCGTTTGTGACGGAGGAGATGCGGGAGCGGGCGAAGACGGTCAATTTCGGGGTGATGTACGGGATGGGGGCTTTCGGGCTGTCGTCGCGGCTGGGGATCTCGCGCCAGGAGGCGCGGACGTTTATCGAGAGCTATTTTGCGACCTATCCGGGGGTGAAGGGTTATATCGACAGGACGATTGCCGAGGCCAGAGAGCGGGGATATGTCACGACGATGCTGGGACGGCGCCGCTATTTGCCGGAGATCGTGAGTACCAACAGCCGGCAGCGGGAGTTCGCCGAACGCACGGCGGTGAACACGCCGGTGCAGGGCAGCGCCAGCGATATGATCAAGGTGGCCATGATCCGGATTTCGGAGCGGCTGCGGAGAGAGGGATTGTCCGCGAAGATGATTCTCCAGGTACACGACGAACTGGTGTTTGAGACACCGGAAGCGGAGGTGGACGGGGTGCGGGAGCTGGTGGTGGAGGAGATGAAGGGGGCGCTGGAGGTGTCGGTGCCGATTGAGGTGGAGGTGGGGGTGGGGCGGAACTGGCTGGAAGCGCATTAGGGAATGCGGATTGCGGATTGGGGATTGCGGATTTAAAAATCTTCAATCCGCATTCCGAAATCCGAAATCCGCAATCGAATGGCGGAAGTTCTTTCCTCCCGGCCGCAGAGATCAGCGGTCAGGATTTTCTTTTTGGCCTGCTTGTTAGTGTATAACTTATTTGTTTATTGATGATTAAGGCGTTTGGGGCGGGAGGGCTGGGAACTGGCATAGGGCTTGCTCTGTGTTCGTGCGGTGAATAGCGGATTTATCATTGCAGACAGTTACGTACATATAGGGGACTATCCCCAGGGAGCGCACCGTTATGTTGCAAGGTCTTTACCTATCGGGTTCGAGTATGCTGGCCCGATCGACGCGGCAGGACGTGATTACGAACAATATCGCCAACAGCGATGTGCCGGGTTTCAAGCGGGACGGCATCTTTTTGAAGGAATTAGGCGAAGCGCGGCGGAAGGCGTCCGGCGGGTATCCGGTGTGGCGGGAGAACCGGATCGGCGGGGCCTATATCGATTTTAAGCAGGGGGCGCTCCGGCAGACGAACAGCCTCCGGCACATGGCGATTCAGGGGCCCGGGTTCTTCCAGGTGCGCACGCCTCAGGGCGATGTGTATACGCGCAACGGCGAGTTTTCGGTGAACCGGGACGGCGTTCTGGTGACCAACATAGGGTATCCGGTGCTGGACGACCGGGGCAGGGAGATCAAGCTGGAGGGGCGAGAGTTTACGGTAAACGAAGAGGGGCAGATCCTGGAATTTGGAGAGGAGAAGGCCACCTTAGCCGTACACGATTTTGAGAAAGACCAGGATGGGTATTACCAGGATCCGGACGGGTTGACCCGGCTGGAGCGGAAGCAGAACGGGTTTTTTGTTCCCAAGCGCGGCGTGCGGCAGGTACCGATTACCCCGGATACGAAGGTGTTACAGGGCTTCTTAGAGCAGTCCAATACCAATCCGATTGTGCAGATGGTGGAGATGGTGGAACTCTTCCGGTCCTACGAGGCGGACCAGCGGGTGATTCGCGCCCAGGACGATACGCTTCGCCGGTCCGTGAACGATATTGGAAACATCAGGGTATAGAAAAGCGTGAAGCGTGAAGCGTTTCACATACATTTAGCAGGAGGTGAGATCATTTGTCAAGAGCGCTAAGGACTTCAGCAACGGGCATGATTGCCCAGCAGTTGAACATCGACAATATTTCCAATAACCTGGCCAACGTGAATACGACCGGGTTCAAGCGGGCCAAGGCGGAGTTCCAGGACCTGCTTTATCAGACGATCCGGACGGCAGGCACGTCGGCGGCGCAGGGCGCTCTGGTGCCGGTGGAGATCCAGATTGGGTACGGTACTCGCATGGTGGCCACGCAGCGAATTTTTGAGCAGGGGCAGGTTACGGCCACGAACAACCCGCTGGACATTGCGATCGAGAATGAAGGGATCAACGGAGACGGGTTTTTCCAGATTACTCTGCCGGACGGGACGATCGCCTACTCCCGCGACGGGGCGTTCAAGCTTTCGAACGATGGACAGGTCGTCACGTCGGACGGGTTTACGGTGGAGCCGCCCATTTCGATCAGCCAGGATGCGGTGAGCGTCAACGTTGCTTCCGACGGGAACGTGGAGGTGCTGCAGGCGGGCGAGACGGCCGCGGCCAACGTGGGGCAGATCGAGCTGGCCAAGTTCATCAACCCGGCGGGGCTGCGCAGTATCGGACGCAACCTCTACTTAGAGACCGAGGCCTCGGGGCCGCCGATTACGGGACAGCCGAATACCGAAGGATTTGGACGGATTTCCCAGGGATTCTTAGAGCTTTCCAACGTGAGCGTTGTGGACGAGCTGGTGAATATGATTATGGCCCAGCGGACCTATGAGGTGAACGCCCGCGCGATTCGAACCTCGGATGAGATGATGCGGGAGACGAATAATATTGTGAGTTAAAAATATTGGTGAGAAGGGAGACCAGATGCGCAGGGCGCTGATTTATGTGGTGTTGATGATTCTGTGGATGTTCTGCCTGATGTTGACGGATGGGGAGGCGGAGGTGGTGGTGTCGAAGGAGGAGATCCACGCTGTTGTTACCGAGTATGTTGGAGAGGTTCTGTCCGATTTTGAGGGAGAGATCGAGGTGTCGGTGCGCCGGCAGGGGGATTTGAAGCTGAAAGGCACGGGGGCCGTAGCGCTTCACGTGCGGCCCTCCCAGGGGCGCAGCAGCGCCCGGTCTTTTCCGGTGACGCTGGAGGTCCGCCGGGGGCCCGTGGTGATCAGGGAGTACCTTATGTCGGCCAATGTGCGCTATTTTGACCAGGTGGTTGTGGCGTCAAGGCCGATCCTGCGGGGAGAGCCGGTTTTAGAGGCGGTCCGGGTGGAACGGCGCGAGGTGACCACGCGGCTGGGCCGGTATGTGAGGGAGGCTTCGGAATTGGAGGGGATGCGGGCCAGGACGCGGATTGGGACGGGAAGGCCGATTGACACGCGCTATGTGGAACGGATTCCGGCCGTGGAGCGGAAGGACCGGGTGCGCATCCAGGCGAATGTGGGGGGGATCCGGGCCGTCACGGTGGGTGTGGCGAAAGAGTCGGGGGCTATTGGTGACCGGATTGTGGTGGAAAATATCGATTCCCGGGAAAAACTGCTTGTCGAGGTCCTGGCGCCGGGGGTTGTGCAGGTGGTGTTTTAGGAGTAAAGCGTGAAGGATTTTTTCAGAGGAGATGCGACGATGGGGCTTAGAGTTTGGAGTCTGGCGGCGCTGGGGGTTATCGGGGCTTTTTCGATATCCGAGGCGCAGTCGCTGTTCGGCGATTCGGGTCGGTCGACCAGCCTGTACCAGGATCGAAAGCCGACACGCGCCAACCGGGTAGGGGATATTCTGACGATTATGATTGTGGAATCGACGTCGGCGTCGAACCGCTCGAATATTGAGACGAACAAGGAGAACGAGATCAATGTTGGCAGCGAGAAAGGCACCGGGCCACTGCGGTTCATTCCGGGATTCGGCCTGGTGAGCAATGCAAAGAGCGAGTTTACGGGACAGGGCTCCACGTCCAGGCAGCAGCAGATCAATGCGCGCGTTTCGGTAACGGTGGTGGGGGTCAAGGCCAACGGCGATCTGATCGTGGAGGGGAGCCGGATGATCGAGATCAACGGAGAGCGGGAGGTGGTCCACCTGTCGGGGGCGGTGAACCCGCTGGTTATTCCGGCGAACAATACGATTGAGTCCCACCGGCTTGCGGATCTGCAGGTGACGTACAAGGGCAAAGGGGTGGTGACCCAGGGCACGCGTCCGGGGTTTTTGATACGGCTGTTTAACTGGATCTTTTGATCACGAAGGGCGCGAAGCCGGATCACGAAGGTCACGAAACCGGATCACGAAGGTCACGAAACCGCCCATCGCCACCCGTCCCTCACGAAAGACACGAAGCCCCTCCTCACAATCCACCCGGGGTGGTGGAAGGGAAGGGTTCATAGAACTGTACGGAAAGGATATTTGCGCGGATGTCTACTGAGCGTTTTTGGGTTGATAGGAAGGCCCTGGTATGGGTGGGAATTGGAGTGCTGCTGACGGCTTTTGGCTGGCCAGGATTGGGGTGGGCGCAGTTTGTGCCGGAGTTTGAGCCTCAGATGGTGCGACTCAAGGATATTGCTCAGGTTCAGACGCTGCAGGATTTGCAGCTTCTGGGATACGGGCTGGTGGTGGGACTGGAGGGAGAGGGCGACGGCAGGGGGGCTCCTTTTACGATCCAGGCGGTGGCCAACCTGATGCGGAATATGGGGGTGGAGGTGAACCCCCAGCAGATCCGGGCCAAGAATACGGCGGGGGTGATGGTGACGGCGCGGCTGTCTCCTTTTGGCCGCGTGGGATCTACGATTGATGTGACGGTTTCTTCGGTGGGAGACGCCGCGAATTTGTCGGGCGGCGTGTTGCTGATGACGCCCCTTCAGGCCAGCCTGCCCGACGGGCCGGTGATGGCGATTGCGCAGGGGCCGGTTTCCATTGGCGGGTTCAACGTGGAGGGGGGAGGCGGGGCCCAGTTTACAAAGAACCACCCGGTGGTTGGCCGGGTGCCCAACGGCGGGATTGTGCAGCAGGAACTGGTCAGCCCAGGTGAAGTGGCCAGCACATTGAACGTGGTGCTGCGCGAACCGGATTATACCACAGCGGCCCGGATGGCCCGGGCGATTGATGTGAGATTCGGGGCCCGGATGGCTTCGGCTTTGGATGCCGGGACCATCCGTGTGAAGGTGCCCTTAGGGAGGCAGGCGTCGGGTGTGTTTATCGAGTTTATCTCGGAGCTTGAGAATATTTCGGTGATTCCGGATATAAACGCCCGGGTGGTGGTGAATGAGCGAACGGGTACGATCGTGGCCGGCGAGCATGTCGCACTCTCCGAAGTGGCGATTTCCCACGGCAATCTGACCATTTCGGTCGGTCCGCAAGAGACGCTTCAGGCCGGTGTGCCGGGCGGCCCCCAGGCCCAGCTTCAGCTGGGCGGGGCGGTGGAGGTGGAGGAGTCGAAACCCCGGATGCTGGCCCTGCCGCCCGCGTCGAGCGTGAGCGATGTGGCCAAGGCGCTGAACGCGTTGAAGGTGACGCCCCGGGATATTATCGCCATTTTCCAGGCGCTGAAACGCGCCGGAGCGCTGAAGGCCGAGTTGATTATTTTGTAATGCGGATTTCGGAATTAATGAATTCAGCCTATCTAAAGAGACATTCTTGTAGCCGCAGGCTTTAGCCTGCGCCTCAGGCCTATAACGCACCCTGAAGGGTGCGGCTACATCAACAAAAACACTGAGCTCAATAGATCGTGGAGATAGAGATGGCAGATGCAGCCGGAGGGGGAATGTCGCTGAGCCAACCGTCTAAGCGTTTTATCCCGCTTGAACGGTCCCGGCAGGGGTTGATGCCGATGGTCCACAAACCGGGGGGGCGTGTGGCCGGGTCGGAAGCGGCGACGGATGAGACGGCGCAGCTTCAGAAGGTCGCGGAGGATTTTGAGGCGGTATTTCTCTTCCAGGTCCTGAAGCAGATGCGCAGTACCATTCATAAAGAGGGGATGTTCCACGGTGGGATGGGAGAGGATGTTTTCACGGAGATGATGGATGAGGAGTTTGCCAAGCGAATCGCCAGCCGGCAAACCACCGGGATTGCAGAGGCGCTCTTCAAGCAGTTGAGCCGCCAGTACGGCATTCAGAAATCGGAGACGCCGGATGGAGGGCTGCCCCTTCCCGGGGCATCCCAGGCGGCCGGAGCGCTGCAGCGGGTGCTGCGGGGGGCGCAGTTGGAGATGAAGGCAGCGGAGGGCGCGGCGGTGAGACCGGAGTTTTAGGGTGTGGTTTATCGCGTAAGAAAGCACAAAGGAGGCGATTGCGGTGGAGGCGATGATTGTTGAATTGATTGAGGTTATACAGAAAGAGGTCTGCGCTTTTCAGCGGCTTGTGGAATTGCTGGAAGTGGAACAGCAGGCGCTGGTGCGCCACGAGGTAGCGGCGATTGAAACGGTTCTGGCGGAAAAGCATGAAACGGTGGTGGAAGCCGCTGTGCTGGAAGAGGAGCGAATCCGGATTGTTGAGCGGCTTTCTGACGCTTTGCAGGAAGACCCGGCCTCGTTGACCCTGAAACGGCTGATCGAGCGTGTTGGGGGGCCGCAATCGGAACGGCTGGGGGAGATGCGGGAGACGCTGATTGCGCTGCAGGAGAAGATTCAGATGGTGAACCGGCACAACACACTTCTGATCAAACAGTCGATGAAATATGTTGACAAGAGCCTGCGGATTCTGACCGGAGGCGAGGGCTCCGGAGGGGTTTACGTCCAGTCCGGAAAGATTGAGAACGGGCCGTCTCCGGACCAGGGCGTGGTCGATCAGGTGGTGTGAAAAGAGGCTGGCAGAAGGATACAATAAACTTTACTCACATTTTACAGGACATTTATCCCGAGCCCCATCGGGATGTTGGGCCATTCGGGGAAAGGAGATTCCACCCCGATATCCCCGAAGGCCCAACACAGTATTTATGTAGACTCCCGGGCGTTTCGCGCCTATTTTTGAAGAGGTAAGCCGTGCCGAACCTGACATCCGCCCTTGAAATCGGTCGCAGCGCACTGCGCTCCCATCAGATCGGGCTGAACGTTACGGGCAACAATATTGCCAATGTAAACACGCCCAGTTATGCGCGTAAGAGCCCGAATTTGAAGACCGCCATAACGGTGGCTAAGCTGGGCACGGGGGTACGCGTGGCGTCGCTGACCCGGCAGAGGGACCGTTTTCTGGACAGCCAGTTCCGGTTCGAGTCGGGCGGGGTTGGCGAGGTGGAAGCGCTGGAACGGACGATGAGTACTATCGAAGCTGTTTTTACCGAGTTGGCCGGGGGCGGGACAACGGAGCCCGGGGCGGTGTTCAACCAGTCGGCGGGGGCGGCGCTGAACGGATCCTTCAGCCGGTTTTTTAACGCGCTGCAGGATCTGGCGAACAACCCGGAGAGTGAGACAACGCGCGCGGTGGTGCGTGAAGAGGCGAAATATCTGACCTCACAGTTCCACCGTATGTACGATGGGCTCACGGTACTTCGGACCGACATGGAGAACGAATTTAGAGATTCGATAGACGAAGCCAACCGGCTGACCCGACAGATTGCAACGCTGAATACAAGGATTCTGACGCTGAAGCGGGACCCTACGGATGTGGTGGGCGACCTGGAAGACGAACGGGACCGGCTGATTGATGACCTCTCCGTGCTGGTTACGGTGAGCACCCGCGAGCAGGTCGACGGGACGGTTACCGTGCAGGCGCTGGAAGGAGAGGGGATTCTGCTGGTGGATGGGGGACAATCGAGCGATCTGGGCACGCGCGCCGTTGTGCGGGGCAACGCATCGGTCTCAGACCTGACTCTGGCTGCTTCGGGCAGGTCGGTGGACCCGGGGTCGGGAAAATTGAAAGGGCTGCTTATTGGCCGGGACGAGAAGGTCATTTCTTTTAGGGACAGCATAGACTTGCTGGCAAAGACCGTGGTTGAGCGCACGAATGCGACCCACGCCGGGGGATTTGGACTGGACGGTTCGAGCGGGACCGATTTTTTCGATCCGGTTGGAACAACGGCCAGGGACATTGCCGTTTCGACAGCGATCTTGAATAACTTAGACAAGATTGCGGCCTCATCCACCTCGACCGGGTCCGGCGACGGCAGCAACGCCCTGGCGCTGTCGGACCTGCGGTCGGAGCTGGTGCTGAGCGGGGGCACGCGGACCCTGGAGGAGTTCTACAGCGACCTGGTGGGCCGGGTAGGTGCGGAGGCCAAGGAGGTGTTTACGCGCGTGGAGGGGCTGCGGCTGGTGGTGGAGCAGGTGAAGACCCGCAGGGATAATGTGCGGGGGGTTTCGATCAACGAAGAGGCAACGCAGTTGATTCTGTTCCAGCGGGCCTACCAGGCGGCCGCCCGGATTGTGACGCTTGTGGACGAGCTGTTTGAGACGGCGCTGAATATGTGAGGCTTAAGACGATGGGGAGTGTCGTGGGTATAAGCCCAGCGCATGAGGGCAGGGTGATGATGGACAACCAGGCGATTGCGAATCTTGTATCCCCCTACCGGCGGCACATCTGGCTGATTGCAGCCCCCAAGAGCGGGTCTACCTGGTTGGGGGCGCTGCTTTCGGAGGTGCTGCAGTGGCCGTCGGTGCCGCTGCTGGACTGTTACGATCGGAGGGAGCAGGAAGTGGACGTGCGGATGCTGCTCAAGCATCCAAACGAGGATATTTTTACCCCGCACCAGCACACCCGCGCGTCGCAGCCCACGCTGAATATCATCCACCAGTTTCGAATTATTCCCGTGGTCTTAGTGCGCAATATTTTCGATAGTATTATCAGCCTTCACGATCATTTGTTTACGGAGTCGAACATCATTCCCTTAGCCTATTTTGACCGGAGTTTTTACGAGTTCGATCAGAAGACGCAGCTCTCGGCAATGGTTGATCTGTGTGTGCCGTGGTACTTCAATTTTTACGTTTCGTGGTTTAATGCCGAGAGGAACGGCCTGTGCAATCTAATCTGGGAGACTTACGAAGGGTTACGTGAAGATCCATGTTCGTGTGTAAAGAAGGTGCTGCGGTTTGCCGGGGTGTCCAGGTCGGATGCGGAGATCCAGCAGGCGGTTGCCCATGCGACAAAACGGAATACGCGAAAGAATGTGGGCCGGACCGGGCGGGGCGAATCGATCTTAACCGACGCGCACAAGCAGAGGATTCGTCATTTGACGAGCTATTATCCAACGGTCGATTTTTCGATGCTGGGTCTTTAAGCGCAGGGCGCCGACTGTTGATAATCGTTTTTATTTCTTGAATTAACTCCATATATTTCTTACAATAGTTCGGCCACTTTTAAGCAGCAATTTTGCCATAATCCCGCAGTTTTTGGTATTGGGGAGATTTTTTAATCAAATTTAGGTCGAGGTCTAACATTAAAAAAATATTCTGGAGAAAATACGTGTTGAAATAACAGGCTTTTACACTGGCCATGGAAAAGGGTATGGGTCTCGTATCTGATTGGGCTTGTAAGTGTTCCGTTTTGGCTAAATTGAGGGTTGTCAAAGAGGCATTAAAATGGAAAGCCAGCCGTTTTTGATCTCTGGCTTGACAGTCGCACAATCCGGTGAACTGTTTGGCATCTCTGAAAATAAATTCAATTTGGAAACGCGCTTTGTAATATCTGACAATCGTCTTGGCACTTAGGTCTTTGTCGGTTGAAAACAAGATCGCATATTTCTTCTTGTCCTTGTTCGTGTGATCCAGCAAGACGACGGCTTTCAAATTGCGTTTTAAGGAGACGTGATTCAAGACAAGACTGTAAATGGCGATGCCATCTTGTGTTTGGATATATGAAAACCGAGACAGGTCCTGCCAGTTGACTTTGCCGTCATAGGTCTTGTGCCTTCCGCTTCCCTTTTCCCGTTTTGGTCCGGTGTAGAGATAGCGCATATTGGCGTCGCAGCGCAATTTGCCGATCTGGTGTAGATCCAAATCACGGACGCCATCAACAAATTTCTTCTTGCTAAAATAGCCATCGACAACGGTATATTTTTCATTCTCTAACAAGCTGGGTTTGACATCACTCAGGTGCTGTAAATACTGATCTGTTAGGGTTTCGACGTCTTCTGCCTGTTTGGAGCTTTGCTTTTTCGACTTGGCTTTCCCCTTTTTTTTGGTGCCCTTTTTCTTGACGGTCCTTTTCTTTTTATTGACCTTGACGACATCCTGTTTAGGCTTAGACTCAGACATTTGGCGTTCATCTCCAGGATCGGTTTGACGAACGGACAGCGTAAAGCCTGTGTTTCTCAAAACATCCACGATGGCCACACTGGAGACTTCCAACCCCTTTTCGCTCCGACGATGACAACCGTTCCAGAAATAATCCAGACCATAGGTCTGCTTGCCCGACTTGGACACAAAAGAAGCATCTAACACGATGATCCGTTCACTTTCTCTGCCCAGGCTTTCATTGATCACCGCTCGGTTGAAGGCCACAAATTCAAAGGGTTTGGCAAACTGGCGTGAATACGTCTTCTGTGACAAAGGAGAGTAACGCGATAGGTTACGAAAATTGATCTTGCCGTGAGCTGTTAGGATCGCTGTAAACACAGCCATCAGAAACTTTTTTTGAGGCTTGGAAATCTTGAAACTCTTGAGTATCTTTTCTGCCAGTTCCATTGTGCCGTCTCTCCAGATAAAGGGTATCGTTGACGTGGTGGTCTATGATACCTAATCTGCGTGAACGGCACTTTTTTGTCAAAGAAAACTGTCCGCCATATTGTCTTATAATTGCAGAAGAAAGCCGGAGGATTTGGCGATGCGTATATCCGATACGGTTATCACCTCTACCGTGGCGAACAGCATCCGGCGCTCCACCGCGCGGATCAACCAGTTTCAAAAGGCGCTCTCATCGGGTACCCGCATTAACGACCCTTCGGACGATCCGGGTGGGGCTTCGCGGTCGCTGCTGCTGCGTTCGGATATCCGTAATGTGGAGCAGTTTCAGCGGAATATCGACGAGGGGGTGGGTTTTATGAACTTCGTCGATTCTGTCTTAGACGATCTGGTCAATACGTTTATCAACGTGCGGGGGCTGGCCATCCAGGGGGCGAGCGATACGGTGAACCCCGGAGACCGGGATATTCTCGCCCGGGAAGTGGACGAGCTGCTCGAACACGTGATCAGCCTGGCCCAGACCAAGTTCCGGGGGCGGTTCGTGTTTGCCGGCACGGAGACCTTAGAGCGGCCCTTTACGGAACTGCGGGATGCGAACGGGGATGTGACGTCGGTGGGCAATACGTTGCGGCGGAGCATTGGGCTGGAGAGCCGCACCACGGCCGTGGGAACCCTGCTGGGGCAAACGACGCCGCCCTCGGGCACGGTGACCATCGGGGACCAGACGGTGGCGGTCGATCTGGCCACAGATTCCTTAGACGATATCAAGACGAATATTGAAGCGGCGGCTCCCACCGGGGTGACGGTAGAGATCGAGGAGACCACGGCCGGCGACGGGACGTCGGTTTTCCGTTTGAGGATTAATGGGACCACAACGGTGGTGGACGCCAACAATGTGCTGGGCACACTCGAGATCGACAATGTGGATACCACCGGCGCGATCCTGCGGCAGGTGGACCACGGCGTCAACATCCAGGTGAATGTTGCCGGACGGGACCTGTTTGAGGGGGCTCAAAGCGCGTTTACGTCGTTTATCAACCTGCGGGACAGCCTGAGAGACAACGATATAAGCGGCGTCCGGCAGTCGATCACGGATCTGGAGGCGGTCCGGGAGAAGATTTCGGATTCGCGGGGGGTGCTGGGCGCGCGCACGAACCGTGTGGAGTTGACGCGGGCGCTGCAGGAGCGTTTCGAGGTCAATCTGAACTCGGTCCTGGGAGATACCGAGGATACCAACCTGGCCGAAACCGTTATCGATTTGCAGGCGGCGCAGCAGACGTTCCAGGCGGCGCTGGCCGCGGGCGGGACGATCTTTCAGCCCACGTTGATGGATTTTCTCCGGTAACAGAGGGTTGAGGTTTGTCCCTGTCTCCCAATCCGGAAGCATTTTGCAAATCTTCAGTTTCCAGTCCCCAGTCTTCAGTCCCCATCCCCTGTCTTTTTCGCAGGAATAGCAGCATGGATGAAGATGCGATTCAATTTACACACGTCCGTTTCGGGGAGCAGGCGGTGGACCGGGATAAGGTGATTGCGTTTCCCGACGGCATCCCCGGATTTGAACGACACACGTCCTATGCCCTGTTCAACGATCCGGGAAGCGAGCCCTTTCAGTGGCTTCTTTCCACGACGAACTCGCGGCTGGGATTTGTGGTGGTCAGTCCGCTGATTATCTGGCCCGATTACGAACCTCGGATTTCCCGGGAGGATCTCAAAAGCCTGGAGGTGACGAATCCGGACGATATTCTGATTTACTCCATTGTGACCTTAGCCGACAATCCGATGGAGGTGACCGTGAACCTGAGCGGTCCGATTTTGCTGAATACGGCCAATATGAAGGCCAGGCAACTGGCCCTTCTCGACGATCGGTATACCACCAAACATAAGATCCTGGATACCCTACAGGTGTAGGTGTCAGAGGAGCTCGTTCGGTGCTCGTATTAACACGGAAGTTAGGCGAGAGTATCGTAATCGGTAACAATGTACGGGTTACCATACTCGAAATGCAGGGAAAGCAGATCCGCCTGGGCATTGAGGCTCCTCCGGAGATTTCGGTCCACCGGGGTGAGGTGTACGAACGGATCGAAGCGGAGAACCGGCTGGCCGCAGAGACGGCGCATACGGATCTGAAAGAGCTGACGGCGGCCTGGAAGAAGGGGAAGAGAAAGTAGGTTAGTCGCTTTAAATGCTGAAGTTGCGTTGATTTTCTTCGGCTCCCCGACGGTTGTCCTGCTTCTGCTGAGTGAGAATACCGATCCTCTCGATTGCTTCGAGAAGTTCTTCAGGGAATCTCCATCCTGCCGATACATCTAAACAGGAGCCGCTGTCTGCGGCGGTTTCTGGCCATTCCAACCAACAATCGGCATTTCCCCACCTACCCACCTCCGATTTCTACACCTGCACGGTTTCCCTCTATAGTTAATTCTGAGTACCTGCACCCAATAGCGGCTCTCACTTCAAGCGGTTCCGTTTGAAGCCAGCTGGCGATATATCTATATCTATGATTTTTCAGTCTCTTGAAGTCATCCGAAGAGATTTGACAGGAGCTCTCCCATGCAGACGCTGCGCATTCTGACGTTCAACTGGCACGACCCTTATCTCTCGATGTTCGCCAAAATCGGCCACCAAATTGAAGTGGGCGACTGGATGGTCCGGGCCGACGGGACCTGCGGGTGGGACCTGCAAAAGCGGCCCCTGCCGGACAACCTGAGGCTGATCCGACACCCCCGGGAGGCTGCGGACATGCTGCAGAAGGGGGCATGCGACCTGGTTGTGTGTCACACGATCCGGGACCTTGTATTTGTGGCCCCCTTTGATGTGCCCACGGTTTTTCTATCGCACAATGCCCTGCACAACGACGCCCTGAACGATGAGCAGCAGATGGAGAAGATCCGGGAGGAGGTCGGGCGTTTTCTAAGCGACCGGAACGGCGTTTTTGCGGCGATCTCTCCGATGAAATTAGAGAGCTGGGGTCTGGATGGATTTGTGGTGCGGCCGGGTATCGACCTAAGAGATTACAGCGGGTACACCGGCGATGAGGCGGTTGCGCTTTCGGTGGGCAATCTCTTCGTGGAACGGGACTACATGCTGGGCTACCGGTACCTGAAGCAGGTCTTAGAGGGGCTGCCGCACCGGCTTGTGGGAGAGAATCCGAAGCTGCCGGAGGCCCGGAAGGCGGAGAGCTGGGAAGACTTAAAGGCGGTCTACCGGTGCTGCCGCGTGTATGTAAATACAACGGTTGAGGCGTTTGAAGACGGGTACAATCTGGGGATGCTGGAAGCGATGGCTACGGGGATGCCGGTGGTCAGCCTGGCAAATAAAACGTCTCCGATCCGAAACGGGGAGAACGGGTACACCTCGGAAGACACGACCGTGCTTCGAGAGCGCGCGCAGGCGCTTCTAAAAGACGGGGAGCTGGCCCGGGAGCTGGGCGCGGAAGCCCGGCGGACGGTGGCCGATGATTTTTCAGTTGAGGCCTTTGTGGCGCGGTGGAACGAGATTTTCGAGGCCTGTTTGCAGCGGCATTCCGCTGTGTCTGTAACGCCGGGGGACCAGCCGGAAGAGCCGACCCTGAGGTTCGAGCGGGCCGATCTGTTCCCGTTCGATTGGGAGGATGTTCAGGCATTTCTGGATGTGGAGAGCCTGGAGCAGATTGTTATGCCCAGGTTGAAGCTGGACCGGGTGGGGAACAGTTTTTTGTGCGATCTGTTTTTATACAACCGGGAGACAGGGCGGCAGATGGTCTGGCAGGGGCTGGAGGTTTTGCCCGGGCTGGACAACACGCTCAACGTGGGATGGCCCCCCTACTTAAAGGCGCTGGACGGCAATATGAAAGATCTGATTGAACGGGCCGTGTCGGATTCTGTGGCAGAAGTTAAACGGCAGAACTTAGATGGGGTTACGTTCGAGATCACCTTAAATGAAGTGGACGGGTTTACCACCCGCGTGGGAGAAGACCGGGTAACGCCGGGGGGCACGCGCGCCGACGCTGTTTTGCACCATACCAAGCGGTACGTTTTTGCGCGGCAGTTCTGCCGGGGGAAACGGGTGGTGGACATCGGGTGTGGGACGGGCTACGGGTGCACGTTTCTTTCCCGAGAGGCAAAGCAGGTTGTGGGGCTGGACCTTTCCCCCGAGGCGGTGCAGTATGCGGAGCGGGCCTATGGGTCCGGTTCCATCCACCGCCTGGCCGGCGATGCCCGGGCCATGGGCCTGCGCAGCGGGCAGTTTGACGCTGCGGTCTGCTTTGAGATGATCGAGCACGTCCGGGAACACGATCTGTTGCTGTCAGAGGTGCGCCGCTTGCTCCGGTTGGACGGCACGTTTGTGGTGAGTACGCCCAATAAGTGTATTTACGACCGGCCGCCGCAGAATGAAAATCCCTACCACGTGGCGATGCTGGAGTTAGACGAATTCCAGCGGCTCCTGGAGCGGCATTTTGAGACGGTGAGTGTGTACGGTCAGATGCGGGCCCAGAAGGGGGACGATTTTTACCGGATGTTCGATTTTCGGGAGTCCGCCGATGAGAACGACGAGGTATTTGTTGCGGTCTGCGCAAAGCCGCGGGCAGAGGCGCTTCCCGATGCGAGCGGCGAGCAGCCTGTAGAAGCTCCGGCTGTACATGTGAGGCCGTCTGAGGGTGAGGCGCAAGGCGACGGCCGGCGGTTGAAGGTGCTGTTCGGCCACCTTTCCAATCCGATTTCGGCCGGACGCTCTTATGTGGATGCATTCCGGTCTGCGCACGATGTGATCACTTGCGGGCCGGCGCTGGATGCGGAGGCGCTGGCGGAGTGGCGAAAGGCCGAGGCCGAACATGTGTTGAAGCCCGAGGGGGCCAGCGGGCTGGACCTTCTCGCCCGGCTTGTAGCGCCGTGTGATATTCCAATGCCCAGGGGGCAGGTGGATATCGGCCAGGCGCTGGAACGGCTGCCCAAGGGGTGGCGCCCGGACCTGTTTGTGTGGTTCGAAAGCGCAGGCGAGTTCCTGCCGGTGGGCCTGGAGAAGCTGGACTGTCCCACGGCCTGCCTGGTGGGCGATACCCACACGGGGCAGATAGACTGGCGTATCCAGTACGCGGATCTGTTCCGGGATGTGTTTGTGATGTATGCCCGGCAGCATATTCCAGATTTCCAGGGCGCGGGCTGTGAGCGGACCCACTGGCTGCCGGCCGCGTGTGACCCTGTTCTTCACGGCCGGATTCCGGCCGGAAAAGCGTACGATGTGGGCTTTGTAGGACAGACACACCGGCAGTGGCACCCCCACCGGGTGCGGCTGCTGAAGCGGCTGATCCAGGCCGGGTTCGACGTGCGTATCGAGAGCAAGATTTTAGAGGAGATGGCCCTGCTCTACAGCCGCAGCCGGATCGTGTTCAACCGGAGTTTGAACGAGGATCTGAACCGGCGGGTTTTTGAGGCGCTGTGTTCGGGAAGCCTGCTGCTGACCGATCGTTTGCCGCCGGAGTCGGGATTGGAAGAATTGTTCCGGAACCGGGAACACCTGGTGATTTACGATGAGGAAAACTTAGAGGAACTGGTACGCTATTATCTGGAACACGAGGCGGAGCGGGAGGAGATTGCCGCGTTTGGGCGGGAAGCCGTGCTTGGGGATCATACCTACGCGCATCGGGCGGACCAGGTTGTGGAGGCGGTGTTCGAGACGGAGGGGATTGCAACGTGTGTGGGAGAAGACAACAGGGAAACGCACGTCCAGCGGTCCGCGGGCGGTGGGGCAGAACCGGTGGATGCCCAGCAGGCCGGAGAGGTTGAGCCAAAGGAGCAGGCACAGTGTTTCCTGCAAAACTGGACGGGGCCGATCCGCTTGAACCTGGGGTGCGGTGAAGACCGGCTCGAAGGGTATATCAATGTGGACGCGTACGTGGAGACGGCCGACCTGCGGATGGATATTTTTAACCTGGATTTTGAAGATGAGACGGTGGATGAGGTCTTTTCGTCTCACATGCTGGAGCACCTGGCAAAATACGAGGTTCCCAGGGCGCTGGCGGAATGGCGCCGGGTGCTGAAGCCGGGCGGATGTTTGCGGTTGAGCGTGCCCGACCTGGAATGGGTGCTGAAGGAATGGCTGGCCACGCCGGAGGAGCATCGGTGGGCGTGGCGATTGGATACGATTTTCGGGCTGCAGACCCACGAGGGCGAGTACCACAAGACCGGGTTTACGGCAGCGCGGATGGAGCAGGTGTTAACGGAGGCGGGATTCGCCCGGGCGCGGGTGTCGTGGACCTGGTCGCACGGGTTCCGCTGCCTCTGGGTGGAGGCGGTATGTGCGGACGAGGCGCCGGGGGTGGAGCGGTTGGTGGATCTGGCGCGTTTTGAAGGGCAGTTTCCCACCGAGATGTCCGGGATGGTACCCTACGATACGGCGGACTGTGTGGCGTTTTTTGAAGCTGAAGACTGGCGGGTGGGGTTTGTGAGCTTCGAGCGTTTGCCGATGGACGGGGCGGATTATACGGTTAACGTGGCGGTGAAAAGGGCCGACCGCCAGATGGTGCTGCAGGGGATGCGGGTGTTTAACGCGAAGCAGCAGCCGATTCTGGTGATGCCGGAGTACCTCCGGGCGGTTCCCGAGGAGGCGCAGGCGCGCCTGAACGATGCGATCGGGCAGGCGCTGCGCACGAAGCTGGCCGATGCGAACTACCAGGAGGGTGGGTTTGTGATTGCCCGGTTCGGGGATGACGCAGAGCTGGGGTTGGCGCAGACCGGGGAACGGATGATTCCCGGTCTGACGGATTATTCACTTTATATTCCCCACGTCAAGCGGTACCTTCTGGCGCAGCGGTTTGCCGAAAACGCCCGGGTTCTGGACGCGGGGTGCGGCACGGGCTACGGAGCGAAGCTGCTCGCCCGGGTCGCCGATCGGGTCGATGCGGTGGACCTGTCCAGGCCGACGATGGCCTTTGCGGAGCGGACCTACCCGGACGAGAAGATCGCGTGGCAGGAGGACGATTTGCGCACGTTCGATCCGGAGGCGGGGGCGTACGATCTGGTGGTGTCGTTTGAGGTGATCGAGCATCTGGAACAGACGGATATCCCGGCTTATCTGGAGCGCCTGCACCGGGCGTTGAAGCCGGGAGGGACGGCGCTGATTTCCACGCCCAACCGCCTGGTGGCCCAGCAATGGGACAACCCGCACCACCGCTGTGAGATGACGCTGGAGGCGTTCCGGGAGACGGTAGGATCGGCGTTCTCCGAGGTGACGATGCTTGGGCAGACGGTCTGGTCGGAACAGACCGAAGTACCCGGCCAGTGTGCGATTTCCGGACGGGTGACGGAGGAGGACGATATGTACATTGCGGTGTGCCGGAAGGGCGAGATCTCCGCAATGCCGGAGAACGGGCCCCGGGTAAGCATTGTGATGCCGCTTTACAATCAGGTGGACTATACGCAGGCGTGCCTGAAGGCGCTTGAGGAGACCTCCAACGGGGTGCCCCATGAGCTGATTTTAGTGGACAACGGATCGTCGGATGCAACGGGGGCGCTGCTGGACCGGATGGCAGGACAGGCCCGGGTGATCCGAAACGGAGAGAACCTGGGGTTCGCGCGGGGGAATAACATCGGCGCGAAGCAGGCGCAGGGCGATTATCTCGTTTTTTTGAACAACGACACAGCGCCCCATGCGGGGTGGTTGAAGGCGCTGGTGGAAGAGGCGGACGCGGATTCGCACATCGGGGTTGTGGGGGCGAAGCTGCTGTATCCGGACACCGGGCGAATCCAGCATGCGGGGATCGAGCTGATCAATGGCGTGCCGGACCACGTCTGCCGACAGGCGGCGGCGGACGATCCAAAGGTGAACCAGGCGCGGGACTTAGATATGGTGACCGGGGCTTGCCTGCTGATTCGCCGGGAGCTGTTCGACCGCTTAGGCGGGTTTGATGAGGGCTATGTGAACGGGGTGGAGGATGTGGACCTCTGCCTGCGCGTGCGGGAGGCGGGCTACCGGGTGCGCTACTGCCCCGCATCGGTGCTGGACCACCACGAGGGAAGCACGGAAGGGCGCTACGACCACGTGCGGCCCAACTTAGAGCGGTTTGTAGCGCGGTGGAACGGCTGGTTTGACGGTGAGGGCCGGTTTGCCATGCCGGGGGCGCCGGTTGAACAGAAGCCGGAGACGGGGATGCTGCGGGGATGCTGGGAGGGCACGCAGTTTGTGTACCACAGTCTCTCGCTGGTGAATATGGCGCTCACATCCGAGCTGATCGGGTCCGGGGCGTGCGAATTGCAGGTGATTCCCTATGAGCCGGCGGCGTTTGGACCGGAGGTGGACCCGGAGCGCTACGCGCCAATTGCGGAACGGATCGGGGCCGAGTTGAGTGGGCCGGCGCAGTTTCACGTGCGGCACCAATGGCCGCCCGATTTCACACCGCCGCCATCGGGACACTGGGTAATGATTCAGCCCTGGGAGTTCGGGCGGATTCCAAAGGCGTGGGTGGAGCCGATCCGGGAAGCTGTGGATGAGGTCTGGGTGCCCAGCAGCTATGTGAAGCAGTGTTATGTGGATAGCGGGATCGATCCGGACCGGGTGCAGGTGATTCCCAACGGGGTGCGAACGGAGCTGCTCCATCCCGGGGCGCCGCCGATGGCGCTGGAGACGGAGAAGTCCATCAAGTTCCTTTTTGTGGGGGGCGCGATCTACCGAAAGGGGATCGATGTGTTGTTGAAGACGTACCGGGAGACGTTTACCCGTTCGGACGATGTCTGTTTGGTGATCAAAGGGATGGGAGACGAGACGTTCTACAAGGGGCAGACGCCGGTTGAGACGATCCGCAAGCTGCAGGCGGACCCGGAGGCGCCGGAGGTGCTCTACCTGACGGACGACCTGACGGAGGAGCAGATGGCAGGGCTTTATACCGCCTGCGACTGCCTGGTACACCCGTACAGGGGCGAAGGGTTCGGCATGCCGGTAGCGGAGGCGATGGCCTGCGGGCTGCCGGTGGTTGTGACCCAGGGTGGGGCGTGCGACGATTTCTGCACGGACGACCGGGCTTATTTTGTGCCGGCAGTGCGGCGGGAGATCGCGTTTGAGAAGGAGACCGCAGGGCCGGCCTGGCTGCTGGAGCCGGACGCGGATGCCCTGGCGGCGCAGATGCGAGCCGTGGCCGCCGATCCGGAAGGGGCGCATGAGAAAGGCCGGAAGGGGAGCGTATACGTTCGGGAGCATTTGAGTTGGGCGCGTGCGGCCGAGCGGGTGGTGGAGCGGCTGCGGGGGTTGCAGGAGACGCCGGTTAGGAGCAAACGACCCTGACGCTTTGCTTCAGGGTTATGGATGAAAGAAACTTGCGTTGGGCGCCACTTCTTGGCTTCTTTGATCCGCATGCGCCCGAGCAGCTAAGGCCGGAACATCCCTGGTGTTTTCATACCCGTTTAGGAGCATGGTCCCGGGTGGTCGCGGTTGTGTCATTGGTGACGGACTCTTCGAGGAAGGGTTCGATCCCGTTCAGGAGATTGCTTACGTGTAACCGCCCCGGGCTCGAGCGCATCCGTGGATCTTTTTCCATCCTCTCAAGGAGCGTTCCCATGCCCAAGAAGCGTCGGTCCAAGCGTGCCTCCAAAAGGAAGGCTGTCCAGGAAGTGATTCATCCCAATGCCGCTGGCATCGATATCGGCGCCGAACAAAGCTACGTGGCCGTGCCCGCCGATCGCGATGAGACTCCCGTTCGTTCTTTCGGCTGCTTTACCGAGGATCTCCATGCCCTGGCCCACTGGCTGCAAGCCTGTGGCATCGACACCGTGGCCATGGAATCCACCGGCGTCTACTGGGTGCCCCTGTTCCAGATCCTGGAAGGCTACGGCTTCGAGG
Organism: Candidatus Latescibacterota bacterium; assembly: GCA_965249305.1. Taxonomy (GTDB): domain Bacteria; phylum Latescibacterota; class UBA2968; order UBA2968. Next base: position 5,038,146 of record OZ252228.1, read on the forward strand.
TCTACCTGGTCAATGCCCGCCACGTCAAGAATGTGCCTGGCCGGAAGACCGACGTTCTCGACTGCCAGTGGCTCCAGCAGCTCCACTCCTTTGGCTTGCTTTCAGCCTCCTTTCGCCCCGAGGACGACATTTGTGTCCTGCGCTCATACTGGCGCCATCGCAATAACCTGATCCGCTATGCTGCCGCCCATGTGCAGCACATGCAAAAGGCGCTGGAACAGATGAACGTCCAGCTTCATAAGGTAATCAGCGATATCACCGGGGTGACCGGCCTGCGCATTATTGAGGCGATTCTGGATGGAGAGCGCGACCGGCAGAAGTTGGCCGCCCTCAAGGATCATCGCATCAAAAGCAGCGCCGACCGCATCGCCAAGGCTTTAGAGGGCGATTACCGGCAGGAGCATCTGTTCGCCCTGCGCCAGGCGCTGGAGACCTATCGGTTTTACCAGCAGCAGATCGCTTTGTGTGACCAACAGATCGAGACCTATATCAGCGGCTTGGACGACCGCGTCGATGTGACGCAAACGCCGTTGCCGCCTCTAAAATCAGGGCGCAAAAAGCCCAGCCGCAATCAACCGGCCTTTGATCTGCGCACCCACCTCTACCGCATCAGTGGCGTGGACTTCACCCGGGTGGAAGGCTTGAATGTCCTGACGGTGCAGACCATCCTGTCCGAAGTTGGCCTGGATGCGTCGAAGTTTTCCACACAGAAGCACTTTACCTCTTGGCTGGGCGTCTGTCCGGACAACCGAATCACCGGCGGCAAGATCAAAAGCAGTAAGACACGCCCGGTCAAAAACCGAGCCGCCGATGCCTTCCGGATCGCCGCACAGGCCGTCGCCAACAGTTCCGGCCCCATCGGCTCGTTCTACCGCCGGATGCGTGCCCGGATCGGCCCGGCAGAAGCCAACACAGCCACGGCGCATAAATTGGCCCGGATCTTCTACCGACTCTGGACAGAGCCCGAGGCCTACGATCCGTCGCTATTGGAACACCACGAGCAACAACACACCCAGCGAACCATCAACTATCTGCGCAAAAAGGCACGCGCTTTGGGCTTCGGACTGGTGCCGCAACCTGTTGCCGCGCAGTAAGTTTCTCAGGAGGAGAGAATCGCGAGTTCCGAGTTCCGAGTTCCAGGTTGAAAAGCAGGTGTTAGACGCAGGTGATCTGGAACTCTCTCGACCGGGTGGAGACGGGCCGGAGGTTTTGGAGGAGGTGGAAGGGAACTCGCAACTCGCAACTCGCAACTTGGAACCTGAGGGTGGCGTGGTGGATGTGGTGGTGCTGCCGGGAGGACCAGAGGCGGATTGGCAAGCGGCGGAGGCGGCGCTGGAGCAATTTACGGATATGCCGTTCTGGAAGGTTGTGGTGGATCCGGGAGAGGAGGGGGCGGCCGGTGCGCTGAACCGGAGCTTAGAGGGGCTGCAGGGGGCGTATGTGGCGCTGCTGCGGGAGGATGTGGTGGTCACAGAAGGCTGGTTGTCGCATCTGGTGGACCATCTTCGGGCAGACGAGGGGATTGCGATGATTGGCTCCCGCACGCCGGTCGGGTCAGATGCTCAGAGAGTGAAGGCCCGGTACAAGAGCACGAAGAACGAGTTGCAGAAGTTCGCCCGCAGGCTTTACCAGAGGGAGAAGGGGCAGCGGGAAGAGGTGCAGGCGCTGGATGGGGCCTGCGTGGTGATCCGGACCGATGTGCTGAGGGCGCTTGGCGGGTTCGATGCGGGGTTCCGGACGGAGGCGTTCTTGGACGATTTCGCCCGGCGCTGCCGGCAGCTGGGACTGCGGGTGGTGTGCGGGCGGGACACGTTCGTCCACTGCTCAGACGGCGGTGGCGCCGGAGAGCCGGCGGAGCGTGAACGCCGTGCGGTGGAGCGGCTGGAGGCGGGCGACGGACACCGTGCTGCCGGAGAGTCCGAGGCGGCGATTGCCTGCTACCGGGAGGCGCTGGAGGCGAAAGAGGATTACTTAGAGGCCACGCTGGTGCTGTCGGCGGCCCTGCTGGAGGAAGAACGGGGAGGAGAGGCTGTTGCGCTGTTCCGGAAGCTGGCGGAGCGCCATCCCGATTCTTCACGGGTTAAAAATTATCTGGGCCGGTGTCTGTACCAGGCCGGCGAGGTGGCCGAGGGCCGGCGCTGCTTTGAAGAGGCGCTTGAGATGGATCCCGAATTCTCGGAAGCGCACAGCAATCTGGGGGTGCTGCTTTGGGAGAACGGGGAGCTGGACGGCGCGCTGGAACACCTGAACCGGGCGGCGGAACTGGCGCCGGATGACCCGGATGTGATTTACAATATCGGGATGGTTTACGCGCAGCTTGGGCAGGTTCAGCAGGCCATGGAGATGCTTAAGCACTATCTGGTTTCCAGACCGGAGGACTTAAATGCGCGGGTTTACCTGTCGGTGCTGTTCCTGGAGAACGGGGCGGAGAGCGAAGGGCTTACCGAGCTGGAGCACGTGCTGGCAGAAGACCCGGACCACGGTGAGGCGTTGAAGGTTGTGGCGAAGCTGCAGGAGGCGGTGGATGAGGGGGAAGATGGGGACGTAAGCGCATAAGCATTCGAGCTCAGCGCCGGGTCGTCGGCTTTTTTGAGGGATCATATGGCCAATGGGGTGACCGTAAAAGGCAGGCGGGTGAGCCTCTGCCCGTTTGAGGGATCTTTCTGGGAGGTGGGGCTGGGGTGGTACAACGATCCGGAGATTGTTGCGCTGACGTCGGACGATCCGACCCCGCTGACGGAGGAGCAGTTCCAGGCGACGATCCAGACGGATCTGGACAATACCCGGTCGGTCGTGTTTGGCATTCGCAACGAACTGAAAGCGCCGATCGGGGTGGGGATGCTGCGGAGCGTCGATCCGGTGCATCGGGGGTGCGATCTTCATATCACGATTGGAGAGAAGGATCACTGGAACCGGGGCTACGGGGCCGAGGCGATCGGGTTGATGGTGGACTATGTCTTTGGGGAGCTGAAGATGCATAAGGTGATTTCGACGCCTTTTTTGTTCAACCCCCGTATGGTTCGCTGCTTAGAGAAGTGCGGATTCCAGCAGGAGGGGGTGTTGAGGGATGCGCTCCGGGTGGGCGACCGGTTTATCGATGTGGTGATTATGGGGCTGATCAATCCGGCGGAACAGACTTAATTTCCTATCTCAAGCGAAGGTTATAAATGGCTAAGAAAAGGCGGCAGAAGAGGAAAAAGAGACAGGGGCGTGCGGGGGTGGTACAGGTACCCGAACCGATGATTTCGGTTTGTATGATTGCGAAGGACGAGGCGGCGTTTCTGGACCGGTGTCTGTCGAGCCTTCGGGGGCTGGCGGACGAGGTGGTGGTGGTGGATACGGGTTCGTCGGACCCTACGCGAGAGGTGGCCCGACAGGCCGGCGCACGGGTGATGGAGGCGCCCTGGGAGGGCGATTTTTCCAGGGCACGCAACACCGCGCTGGCAGAAGCAACGGGGGACTGGATCCTGGTGCTGGACTGCGATGAGGTGCTGTCCCGGCGCGACTGGAAGGCGATCCTGCAAGCAGCGGCCACCGGAAGCGCGGCAGGTTACCGGATGACGACGCGGAACTATACGCGGGCGCTGGACCGGGTGGGCTGGCAGGCGTGCGGGGGCGAGTATGCCGAGGAGAAGGAGTTTCCGGGATGGTTTCCAACAACGAAGGTGCGGCTGTTTCGGAACGATGCCCGCATCCGGTTTGAGGGGGCGCTGCACGAGCTGGTGGAGGGCAGCATTGAGGCGTTGGGGGAGACGATTGGAGACTGCACAGCGCCGGTACACCACTACGGATACGTGGAGAAGGAGCGGCCTGTGGCCCAGTATGCCGAGGCAGCCCTGCGAAAAGCCGAGGCGGATCCGGAAAATCCCGAGGTGTTTTACGAGTTGGCCCTGGCCCGGCGGGATGCGGGGGACTTAGGGGGGGCGCGGTGTGCGGTTGAACGGTGCGTGGCGCTGATGGCGGCGCATCCGGAACGGGGGCACTATTTGCAGCGGGATTTTGTCTTTTTGGCGCAGGGGGAGATCTTAGGGAAGGTGGACGATCCGGAAGGCAGCGAGCAGGCCTACCAGCACGCGCTGGGGGCGAATCCGGACTGCTACCAGGCGCTGAACAACCTGGGCACGCTGAAGCTGCGGGCCGGAGAGCCGGAGGAGGCGCAGGAGTACTACGAGCGGGCGCTGGCGCTGGCGCCGGAGGTGGCGGCGATACGGGAGAATGTTGAGAGGGTGAAGCGCGTTTCAAGTTCAAAGTTCAAAGTTCAAAGTGAACAACAGGGTGGGGAGGGGAAGAAGCTGACTCTTTGTATGATTGTCAAGAATGAGGAGGAGCGGCTGGGGCGCTGTCTGGAGAGTGTGCAGGGGCTGGTGGACGAGGTGGTGGTGGTGGATACGGGGTCGAGCGACGGGACGGTGGGGGTGGCCGAGCGCTATGGGGCCAGGACGGGGTATTTTGAGTGGTGCGACGATTTTTCGGCTGCGCGAAACGCGTCGTTGAAGCTGGCCACGGGAGACTGGATTCTGTGGTTAGATGCGGACGATGTGCTGCCGGTGGAATACCACGAGCCGATCCGCAGCCTGCTGACGCCTAAAAAGGACCGGGCCTATTTTCTCGTGCTGGACAGCCAGGGGTACGATCCGGTGAGCTGCCTGCAGATGCGGCTGTTCCCGAATCTGGAGGGTGTGGAATTTATGATGCCGGTGCACGAGCAGGTGACGCCTTCGCTGGCCCGGCTGGGGGTGCGGTGCGAGGCGACAAATATCCGGGTGGTGCATACGGGGTATACGACGCCCGAGGTGGTGCGGGAGAAGCAGGACCGGTATCAGGGGATTATGCAGCGGTGGCTGGAGGCCCATCCGGAGGATTATATTGTACGGTCCAATGTGGCAAGGACCTATTATGTGTGGGGGGACCTGGACCGGGCGATTGAGCACTATGAAAAGATTCTCTATGAGAGCGACTGCCGGGTGGACCGGAATCTGGTGATTGAGACGACGTCGCTGCTCTTCTTAGGGCGGTGCTGGATGCGGAAAGGGGAACTTGAACGGGCGGAGCCGATCTTGCTGGAGGCGCAAAAGTTAGACGACCAGTATGCGATGACGAATCTGACGCTGGGAGAGTGCTATACGAAGATGGGCATGCCGGCGCAGGCCTTAGAGACGCTGGAGAAGGCGCGGGCTTTTGAAGATCAGGTTACGTTTGCGTCCAACGATCCGAGGGCGTTGAAGTATTCGATCCGGTTCTTTATGGGGCAGAACACAGAGACGCTGGGGCGGCTGGAGGAGGCGCTGGACTGGTACCGGCAGGCCTCGGAGGTTGAGCCGAATCGGAGCGGCGCTCTGGGGGCGCTGTCCACGCTGTATCGGAAGCTGGGACGGCGGGAGGAGGCGGTGCAGGCCCTGGAGGAGGCCCTGAAACGGGATCCGGACGATCCGAAGCACCGGTTCAACCGGGGGACCTTCTATCTGGAGGCGGGCGAGGAGGCGGAGGCCGAGCGGTGGTTCAAACGCGCGCTGGAGGTGGATCCGGAGATGCCGTCGCCCTATCTGAACCTGGGCTTTGTGGCCCGGCGGCGAGGGGATGTGAAGACGGCGGAGGAGATGTACCGGAAGGCGATTGAGCGGGACGGAACCTCTTACGAGCCGCTGGCCAACCTGGGGCACCTGCTGCTGGACCAGGAACGCTACGCCGAGGCGGGAGAGATGTTTGCCCGGGTGCGGGAGATAAAGGCCGGCCTCTTAGATGTGGACCTGGCGCTGATTGCGGCGTTTGCGGCAGAGGGCCGGATCGATGCCGTGCGGCCCTTAATGGGCGAGGCGCTGCAGGCGGTTTACGGGGAGGCGCTGCAGGGGATGCTGCCGCCCGGGGTGCGTGCGGAAGAGATGGCGCAGCTGCTGGAAGAATGCGGACGGATGCTCTTAGAGAAACAGCTCGTGATCTGCGCCCGGCTGGGGTTTTTAGGCGCGCACCTGCTGCATCCCGATGCGCTGGGAATTGCGCTGAAACTGGCAGAGGTCTACCGGGCCACAGGAGAGGTCTGGAAGGCGGTGTCGATTTACGAGACGCTGATTCAGAAGCATCCGACCGAGCCGGAGCTATTCCGGAAGCTGGGGGCCTGTTACAAGGCGATGGGAGCGGCCGAAGCGGTGCAGATGTGTTCGGAACAGGTGGCGGCGCTGGAAAAATAATACCCATCCACTTATAAAATTGGGTGAATGCGACCCTGAAGTCCGTTTTTGAACGATTCAGGCTCTGGAGAGAACGCTTCAGGGCCTTTTTTCTTGTTGACACCTGCCCCTTTCTTGTGCATAATTTCCTCCATTGCCTGTTGCTTGTTCCATGAATCTATCGAAAGGTGCCAAATATGTCGGATGCAGAGGCTTTCACCCTTCCGGGTGGTGGAACCATAGAGATGGTGCGGATCGAACCGGGGATGTTTACAATGGGGTCTGCGGAGTCGGAAGAGGGGCGCTGGAGCGATGAAGGGCCCCCGCACGAGGTGACGATCAACCAGGGTTTCTATCTGGGTAAGTACGTGGTGACGCAGGCGCAGTGGGCGCAGGTAATGGGTACCTATCTCTGGGAAAAACAGGATCTTGTGCTGGAGAATCCGGACCATCCGGCCGTGTACGTGTCCTGGGAGGACGCGCAGGAATTTATGGGGCGGTTGAACGAGGCGGAGGGCACTTACCGGCTGCCCACAGAGGCGGAATGGGAATACGTCTGCCGGGCAGGGACAACGACCCGGTGGTCGTTTGGGGACGACGAAAGCCAGATGGGCGAGTATGCCTGGTACCGGGGCAATGTGTGGGATGTGGGGGCGCAGTTTGCCCGTTCGGTAGGGACGAAAAAGCCGAATCCGTGGGGGCTTTATGATATGCACGGGAATGTGTGGGAGTGGGTACAGGACTGGCACAGTGCGTACCCGGACGAGGCACAAACCGATCCGGCAGGGCCGGAGAAGGGGACGATTCGGGTGCTGCGAGGCAGCGGATATTCGAGCCTGGCACGGGCGGTGCGATCGGCGTTTCGGTACGGGTACACGGAGACGCGGCGGTTTCATTGTATCGGGTTCCGGGTGTTGAGGGAGGGGTGAGGTAGGAGTCATTGTAATTTCGGATTTGGGATTGCGGATTGCGGAATCAAGGCTTTTCAATCCGCATTCCGAAATCCGCATTCCGCAATTTAATGGTGTTTGAAGTAAGTAATTGAAATTATTTGGCTTTTTGTATAAATGTCAAAATCAGGCGCCGTCGGAGGGTTTTTCCGGCGGCGCTTTGGTGTTTTGGGGCGGTAGGCTGGGAAACGCGGAGGGCAGAGGCGGAAAAAATTTCATCTTTTGTGATCCTACACACGTTTTTTTGCCTTTTTGAAGCAGGGAAGAGTGAGATAGAAAATTTAGTATAAATGTTTGTTTTAAATAGTTTTGTATCTTTTAGGAGGGTCGGGCCGGTGACTGGCATATCTGTTGCTCTATCCCTGGACGAAGCACCCTGTCCGTTTGATAGGGATGTCAAAACCATTGGTGGGACAGGGAAAAGGTTTCAGGAGGAGTTTTTATGCCACTGCGCGTGAATAACAATATTACGGCGATTACCGCACGCCGGGCGCTGGGGGTGAACAGCCGGACGCTGGCCACCCGGATCGAGCGGCTGGCCACGGGGCTGCGCATCAACCGGGCCGCGGACGACGCAGCGGGCCTGGCGATCAGCGAGGGGATGCGGGCGGAGATCGGGGGATTGACTCAGGGGGTGCGAAATGCGGAACAGGCGACGAACCTGTCTCAGGTGGCCGAAGGGGCGCTGAATCAGGTAAGCGCCATGCTCATCCGGATGCGGGAGCTGTCCGTTCAGGCGGCGTCTTCTACGGTAAACGATGGCAACCGGTCCAATCTACAGGCCGAATTCGCTCATCTGCTCTCCGAAATCGACCGGGTGGCGCTTTCTACTTCATATAATAATACGACTCTGCTGACGGGATTCGGGAATACAGTGAGTTCAGAAGGGTCTACCGCCATTACGTCGAGCGATACGACCGGTCTGGACAGCGTGACCCTTTCGGGGGCGGGGGACGGGACCTACGTTTTTATCGATTCCGACTCGACCGACAATCAGATTACGCTGGGCAACGGGATCGCCACGCAGACGATCGATATCGGGTCGATCTTAGATAACGACGCCCTGGGCGGCGTGGTGGCCACCGGGACGAGTGCCGTGGCTAATTTTGACCGCCTGGGGGTGATTCTTACCCTGGACCAACGGTACCGGGACGGCGATCTGGACGGGACGACGCTGCTGGTGGCAAACGGCACGGGCGGGTCGTTCCAGGTGGGGCCGGACAATAAGGTGGTGGATCGGATCGAATTCGGCTTAGACGATATGCGGGCCAGCGGCACCCAGTTGAATTTGAATATCACATCGATTGCAACACTCCAGAGCGCCCGGGATACGATTCCAATTCTGGACCTGGCCATTAACAGGGTGGCTACAGAGCGTGCGGATATCGGGGCGATCCAGAACCGGCTGGCCTTTACGGTGGCGTCGGCCAACAATGCGATCGAGAATATCCAGGCTTCGGAGTCGTCGATACGGGATGCGGATATAGCGGCGGAGATCTCGGAATTTACCCGCGCACAGATCCTGACCCAGGCGGCCACGTCCGTGCTGGCCCAGGCGAATGCGCTGCCGCAGACGGCGTTGTCGCTGCTGCAGTAGGAAAACGTGAGGAGTGAGCGCATGGGCTGGCGAGAAAGTCGGACGGATGGATATCGAGGAGAAGGCAAGGTTTTTCCCCGGAGGAAGAAGCGGAATTTGAGGCAGATTCTGATGGCGGGGTATCGCAGGAGCGGGGGGAGGAAGCCGACCTTCTTTTTGTTGGGGGAGAAAAAGGGCTAAAGCGGGTTCCGGACCGGACGATATAATAACTACAAAGTTATGCAAAGTTATACAAAGTAGATTTTATTAATAATATGCTTCTGCCGAGGCAACGCACCGCGGGTCCGGGTTCAGACGGCATCTGATAACCTCCTCTCACCTCAAAGGTTAATTCCCGAACTCAAGCGTGCACAAACCCTCACGGCAGGGCGCCAATCACCCGCACCTTTTCCGGTCTTACAGGGGTCAGGGCCTGTTTCACCGGAAAGGGCGCAGGGCGGGTTCTGACGGTTTTCGGGGCCTGCTGCAGGAGGGTTGCCTCTGGATCTGCCGGTTCTCTTACAATAGAATATGTACTCGGAGTGGTTCCTGAGAGGGGACGATTGCCGAAATCGGTCCCTGGTCTGACGTTTTTCGCCTCCAGCGCCAAAAAAAGTTAAAGATTGTTTCTGGCTTTGCCGATAGAATGACAAAAGGCAACAGTATTTACGAGCCAGAGCAAGGAGGTGAAGCATTTAGGGCCACGGGTAAGACTTAGCCGATTTGCGGCTTTTTAGTATTTGTATCGTCCCTGACCAATCAATGCCTCAGAAGTTCATCTCGTGGCAAGGATGCCGTAGAGGTCTCAAGTATTGAGGTGAGACAAACAAGGAGGTTATCAGATGCCACTCCGAGTCAATACGAACATACCTGCACTTAACGTCCGCCGGATTTTGAGTATCAACAACCGGGATCTGAAGAACCGCATCGAGCGGCTCTCTTCTGGGTTACGGATCAACCGGGCGGCGGACGATGCTGCAGGATTGAGCATTTCAGAAGGTATGCGGGCCGAATTAACCGGCCTGCGGCAGGCGGTGCGGAATTCGGAACAGGCCACGAACCTGATCCAGACCGCCGAGGGCGCGCTGAACGAAGTGAACGCCATCCTCATCCGGATGCGGGAGCTGTCCGTTCAGTCGGCGTCTTCCACGGTGAACGATGACAACCGGGAGTCGATTAACGCCGAATTCGTCCAGTTGTCCAACGAGATCGACCGGATCGGCACGGTGACGTCCTACAACAATTCGACGTTGCTTACCGGTTATGGAAACGTCGTCGACAAAAACGTCGCCACTTCCACGGCGCTGAATTCCGCCACCACCGGTGTAATCGGCGTGCAGGTTTCCGGTGCAACGGCGGGAACATACGTCTTTGCAGACAGTACCACAGTCGATGACCGGGAGATCACCCTGGGCAACGGGGTGGCCACGCAGACGATCGACATCGGACCGGCGCTGGACGCCGACGGCGGCACCTTAGCCGGTGTGGTGGCCACGGGCAGTTCGATTGTGGCCAACTTCGACCGGCTGGGCATCCAGTTGACTTTAAGCGGGTTCAAGCCGTCCGAGGGGAACGACCCGGCAATCACCGGCTACCGTGATGGGGCCCTGGACACATTGAACCTGGCGATCAACTCGGGCACGGGCGGGACATTCCAGGTGGGGCCGAAGGACGGGGCGGTGCACCGGATCGAGATCAATATCGCCGATATGCGCGCCTCGGGGGCGGTTCTGAACCTGGGGAGTTCGACGGCTGCGACCCTCTCCGCCGCACAGACGGCCATTACCTCGATTGACCTGGCCATTAACAGAGTGGCGCAGCAGCGAGGCGACCTGGGCGCGTTCCAGAACCGGCTGGCGTTTAACATCCGGGCGAACGAGAACACGGTCGAGAATATCCAGGCATCCGAATCGGCGATCCGGGATGCCGATATTGCCTCGGAGGTTTCCTCCTTTACGCGGGCGCAGATCCTGGTGCAGTCGGGTACGGCCTTGCTGGCCCAGGCGAATGTGTTGCCGCAGAACGCCCTGTCGCTCCTCGGATAATCAGAGGACACGTTATCGTAAAGGGAATAAACGGGTAGCGCGGGCTCAACGCCCGCGCTACCAACAACCTTTGACGCTTATCGGACGATTGGAAATGAGGTAATGGGAGATGGAAACCATTGTCAGCGCTATAGAAAGCAGCCGGATTACGGAACGGCAGCGCGTCGATGAATCTACCCCAGCCTCCATGCGGCGGGAGACGCGCGAGGCGCGTGCCGATGTCACCCCGGCGGCAAGAGAGCCGGATGCCAGAGAGGTACATCGAGCTGCGGAGCGGCTCAACGAAGCGTTACAGGAGTTCAACCAGAATCTGAGCATTTCGGTAAACGAAGATACGGGGCAGATGGTGGTTCGGGTGATGGATTCAGGAGGCAAAGTGATTCATCAAATGCCTCCCGAACAGCTGCTGGAAGCTGAGATAAGCATCGACAAGATTATCGGATTGTTTGTCAACAATCAGGTGTGAGGTAGAGGTCAGTGCTTTGTCGGGAAGCATTCGATCTCTGCCTCTTTACCGCTGCAAGGACGCAGCGGATGGCTCACATCGTTGAGATGTCGGGGTGTCCGCATTTTGCGTGTACAGGTATCAAGGGTTTCAGGTTTCTGCCGATTGTTATATAAGCGGACCAGGAGACGGCCCGGGCGGTCAGGGAAGGGCTCGTCTGCTGGGAACACGTGGTCGGAGATGACGGGGGAGATATGAGTCGAGGGATTTCGTTCTCGGGATTGACCTCGGGAATTGATACTGCTCAAATCATCGAACAGCTGATCGCGATTGAGCGGCGGCCGATCGTGCTGTTAGAGAACCAGCAGGTTCGAGAGCAGACGAAGTTAGACGTTTTGCAGCAGATCAACACCAGTCTGCTTTCCGTCAAGACCAGTGCGGAGGCCTTATCAGAGGCGTCCGCTTTCGATGTTTTCAACGCCACGTCGAGCAATTCGGACCTGGTCGATGTGGCGGTGAGCGGGTCGGCGACGCCGGGCAATTTCTCGGTGGAGGTGCTTTCCACAGCGCGGGCTCAGACCAACTCCTCCGGGTCGTTTTCCAGCAGCACCGAGGCGCTGAACCTGTCCGGGGATTTCGTGATCAACGGCAAGGCGGTTTCGGTTGCTACAAATCAGTCCCTCACAGATATTAAAGACGCCATCAATTTGGCAGATGCCGGTGCGCAGGCGCAGATTCTCCAGGTTTCCGATACGGACTTCCGGCTGCTGATTACGGGCGAGACGCTGGGGTCGGAGGGGTTTGGTCTGTTAGACGCCAGCACGACGGATATCTTACAGTCCCTCGGGTTTACCGGGACGGCCACGTCGATCAAGAATTCGGTCTCGGGCGGGGCGCAGACGGACCAGCTTGAAAGCAGTACCACGGTGGTGGGCAGCCTGCTGGGGTTGAGCGGGAGCCTGTCGGGCACGGTGACGGTGGGCGACCAGACGGTGGCCATCGACCTGTCGACCCAGTCGCTGACCGATATCAAGGATGCGATTGATGCAGCCGCGCCCACGGGCGTGACCACCAGCCTGGTTTCGGAGGAAGCGGAGGACGGCACCACCCTCTTCCAGCTGCAGATCGACGGAACAACGACCTTTGTGGACGACAACAATGTGCTGGAGGCCTTAGGCATTTTAAAGGGGACCGCGGGGGTGACTCCAGCGGCGGCCGAGGTCCACACCGGCAGCGTGTCCAATACCACCGACGGGTCTACGGCGATTGACGCCAATACCAAATTCAGCGATATTTTCGGTGCGAGCGCCGCCGACAGCGATACGATTACGATTTCGGGCACCACGCAGGACGACACCGCGGTATCCGGATCGTTCAGTATCACCAATCATAATACACGACAAAACTTAATCTGACCTAAAATATGGAGGATCAATCAGTATCCAAAGACAGTGAAAGAACTCCTGGATGTGATCCTGTATATTGAGCAGAACATACTGCAAATGGTCCAATCCATATCGAAACAGGCTTTTCTCTTTGCATCCGTGTTTTTTGATCTTCAACGGTTTTGTCTTTGCGATCCATTCTCCTACCAGATGAGCCCAGGTGAGGGCAATGGCTAAAAGCGCGATGAGTTTTTCGATTCGTTCCAGATGGATCAGATGGGTCTGTTCCAGATCGAAGCCTCGGCTTTTCAACGCGGCGAACAGGACTTCAATTCCCCACCGTTTTTTGTAATCCTCCAGCGGTTTTCGACCTTTACACTTGCTGGCAACGATGAGAAATTCGTCAGGTAATCGGATGACAGACAAATACAGATGATGACCATAGATCAGACGGGGTTTACGCAGGATGCGCTCTTGGTGAATGTGCAGGTCGGCAAACAAGCATCGAAGCGCGATGTCCCCTTTGCCATTTAGGGTTTTGGCGTTTTCCTTGACGCGGATGGCAAAGCCTAAGGCTTGCGCATCTAACCACGCAAACCATTCTTGCCCAATGAATTCCCGGTCTGCAACGATGACCTGAATCAGGTTTTTATCCACCAACTTCAAGACCCGTTCCATCAACTGGATACGCTCATCGGTGTTGGAGTTGCCCTTTTTGGGCAGCAGTATCCAGCAGATGGGAAATGCAACGCCTTGATAGACACTCCCGGCGGTGAGAATATTGATGGTCAGTTTGCCGAAGCTCCAGGTCGTCCGATCTATCGAGATGGTAAAGTCCGACTTGATCGGCAAGAGATGCAGGATCAAGTCGGCCACCAGGTCATAGGACAGATTAAACTCACTGAAGAAACGTTGGATTCTGCGATAGTTGGACTTCTGCTTGGCTTTGCCGTTGAGGGCGTTGGCCAGTTTGGTGAAGTTGACGGTTGTGAGCTTGATGAGAGACACAATGAAGGCGGCGATGAATTTTACCCGGGCCTTATGACAGGGTAAATACCATTGCATCACGTCGTGTAATTCATTAACTTGAGGAGACATAGACCTGTGTTTGATGATGGATGAGTTGTTGGATCTTGACAACCCAAACTTAACTCATTTCACCACTCAGCGCAGGTCTTTTCCTTTTTTGTCGTGTACCATGGTTGCGGGTATAAAGCAGGTCATCATAGTAGGGTTCGGTGAAAAGGTTCGCACTCAGCGGGCCTATTTTTTTTGTTGCAATCTTCGAGACTTCGGGGTGGGCCCAGAAGACCAGGCCCCCGTGGTCCTCCACCACGTAGTCGATAAAGTCCTGGTAGGGGGCCAGACCCTGATCGCCGTGGTACTGGTCGTATTTCCCGAATTTGTAGGGGAAATTGTTGAGGAGGAAGAGGAGGCCAACGGCGGTGAAAAGTACCGTCGGCATGTAGTAGAATAGCGGCCAACGGGCGCTGCGAGCCCTCTGGCGGCATTTGTAGGCCAGGAAGAGGAGGGCGAGGGGCCAGAGGCTGAGGAGGGTTTCCACACCGTAGCGCTTGAAGAAGCCGTTTCCCATTGAAGGAAGATCGACGTAAGCGTCGGGGGACTCCATGCCGAAGGCCAGGAGGTGTTTGTAGCCGTTGACCATTGTGAGGGAGCCCTTGAGAAGGCTGCTCTCCCAGTCATAATACACGACAAAACTTAATCTGACCTAAAATATGGAGGATCAATCAGTATCCAAAGACAGTGAAAGAACTCCTGGATGTGATCCTGTATATTGAGCAGAACATACTGCAAATGGTCCAATCCATATCGAAACAGGCTTTTCTCTTTGCATCCGTGTTTTTTGATCTTCAACGGTTTTGTCTTTGCGATCCATTCTCCTACCAGATGAGCCCAGGTGAGGGCAATGGCTAAAAGCGCGATGAGTTTTTCGATTCGTTCCAGATGGATCAGATGGGTCTGTTCCAGATCGAAGCCTCGGCTTTTCAACGCGGCGAACAGGACTTCAATTCCCCACCGTTTTTTGTAATCCTCCAGCGGTTTTCGACCTTTACACTTGCTGGCAACGATGAGAAATTCGTCAGGTAATCGGATGACAGACAAATACAGATGATGACCATAGATCAGACGGGGTTTACGCAGGATGCGCTCTTGGTGAATGTGCAGGTCGGCAAACAAGCATCGAAGCGCGATGTCCCCTTTGCCATTTAGGGTTTTGGCGTTTTCCTTGACGCGGATGGCAAAGCCTAAGGCTTGCGCATCTAACCACGCAAACCATTCTTGCCCAATGAATTCCCGGTCTGCAACGATGACCTGAATCAGGTTTTTATCCACCAACTTCAAGACCCGTTCCATCAACTGGATACGCTCATCGGTGTTGGAGTTGCCCTTTTTGGGCAGCAGTATCCAGCAGATGGGAAATGCAACGCCTTGATAGACACTCCCGGCGGTGAGAATATTGATGGTCAGTTTGCCGAAGCTCCAGGTCGTCCGATCTATCGAGATGGTAAAGTCCGACTTGATCGGCAAGAGATGCAGGATCAAGTCGGCCACCAGGTCATAGGACAGATTAAACTCACTGAAGAAACGTTGGATTCTGCGATAGTTGGACTTCTGCTTGGCTTTGCCGTTGAGGGCGTTGGCCAGTTTGGTGAAGTTGACGGTTGTGAGCTTGATGAGAGACACAATGAAGGCGGCGATGAATTTTACCCGGGCCTTATGACAGGGTAAATACCATTGCATCACGTCGTGTAATTCATTAACTTGAGGAGACATAGACCTGTGTTTGATGATGGATGAGTTGTTGGATCTTGACAACCCAAACTTAACTCATTTCACCACTCAGCGCAGGTCTTTTCCTTTTTTGTCGTGTACCATGATCACCAATATCAACTCGGACCGGGTGCAGGATCTGTTAGACGAGATCGAGTCGGTTTTTAGCAACAGCGTCACCGCAAGCATCAACAGCACGGGCCAGCTTGTGGTCACGGAGAATACGGCCGGGGCCAGCCAGCTTTCGGTTTCGATACAGCCCAACAACGAGGGGGGGGGCTCACTCACGTTTGGAACGCAGACGGTGAGTAAGGAAAGGGAGAACTCGCTTTCGCGGGAGGTGGCCGGGCAGGACGCAAGCCTGCGGGTGAACGGGGTGACGCTGACGCGAACGAGCAACACGGTTACCGACGCCTTAGAGGGCGTGACGTTGAACTTAAACGATGCGGAGCCCGGAACGACCACCACGATTTCGGTGGCGCAGGACAGCGCAGCAATCCGGGGGACGATAGAGACCTTTGTGGCCAACTACAACGAAGCCGCCTCGCTGATTAGCGCGCAGTTCGATTTTAACGAAGATACGGAGACGTCGGGGCCGCTGTCGGGCGATGCGACCCTGTTGACGCTGCAGTCCCAACTGCGCACGACTGTGACCAGCCAGGTGACGGGACTGGCCGACAACGAGAACAATCTGACCTTGTTCGGAGTCTCGTTCAACCGGGACGGCCTGCTTGAGGTTGAGAGTGATAAACTGAACGACGCGCTGGACAGCAACTTAGATGCGCTGAGGCGGATTTTTGTGGGCGAGGGAACCACCTCGGACGCGGACATCGAATTCGTGTTTCAAACGGACGATACCGCAGCCGGGACCTACGATGTTTCGATTACAACCGCGGCGGAGCAGGCTTCCGTCACGGGTACGGTCGATCTGTCGGGGGGGCTGGCCAACGCCGAGACGATCACGATTACGGACCTGTTGGCCAGCGGGTCGGAGTCGATCGACTTAGAGGTGGGCGACGATACGGATACCATCGTTTCCAAAATCAACAGCGAATTGAGTTCCAGTGTGGCCGAGGTCCGGACCGGCTCGGTGGCCAATACCACCGATGGGGTCACGCCGATTACGACGGCGACGACTTTAGACAGTATCTCCGGCGCGGGTGTGGTTGCAGACGACACGATCGATATCCAGGGCACCCTGCACAACGGCGAACGGGTGTCGGGGAGCTTTACGATTTCGGACCCGTCGACGCAGACCGTGGGCGATCTGCTGGCGGAAGTCCGGTCTGTTTTCCAGGGCGCGGTTTCCACGTCAATCGATTCGAACGGGCAGATCGTGCTTACCGACAACCAGGTGGGCGCCAACGAGATCACGCTGGCGCTGCTGGAGCGGAACGAGGGGGGAGGCAGCCTGGACTTCGGCGGGATCGACGTGAGCACCGAAGGGCGGTTTTCCCTGGGTATAACGGCGTCGAATGAGGGGGGAATGCTGAAGTTGACGGCGGACAACTACGGGGCCGATCCCGGGTTTACGGTGAGCCAGAGCAGCGATGAGACCGGGATTACGGACGATACGTACAACGGGGTTGACGTGGCCGGCACCGTCAACGGCGAGGCGGCCACGGGCAGCGGACGCATCCTGACCGGCGATTCGGATTCGGGCAACGTGGCCGGCCTGTCGCTTAGGGTGCTGCTTACGTCTGCTCAGCTTTCGACCCAGGGCAGCGATCAGGGCACGGTGAAGGTGACGCAGGGGGTGGGGGAGCAGCTGCGCCGGTCGCTGGTGTCGATTACCGATCCGTTTGAAGGGCTGGTGGTCACCCGCGAGAATGCCATCCAGGATACGATTGACTCCAACCAGGAACAGATCGACGATATGGAGGTGCGGCTCTCCCTGCAGCGGTCTACGCTGCTCCGGCAGTTTACCGCTATGGAGACCACCATTGCAGAGCTCAATTCATTAGGTTCTTTTCTGGGCGCGCAGCTGGCGAATATTTCGGCCGGAGCGGCCCGGGCTTAGCGTTTACGCCATCCCATAACCGCCCACCCTATTACCGATTGAAGAGGATATGACACATACCACAGGATACGGGCAGTACCGACAGGTACGGGTGAACACGGCCTCTCCGGGCAAGCTGATCCTGCTGCTCTACCAGGGGGCCATCCACGCGTTGAAGAAGTCGATTGAGCTTATCGACAAGAAGGATTACGAAGGCAAGGGCGCGTGTCTGATCAAGGCGCAGGATATTGTGATGGAACTGAATATGGCGCTGGATATGCAGGCGGGAGAGATCGCCTCTTCCCTGCGGCAGCTCTATCTCTACATCTACCGCCGGATTGTTAACGCCAATATGGAACTGGACACGGAGGCGATCCGGGAGGCCGCCGGCATTTTAGAGCGGCTGTACGAGGCCTGGGAGGTGGCGGTGCAGGAGACCGAGGGGAATATTCAGAACAGCGTTTCGGCTTCGCGTTTAAGCGTTACAGGGTGAGATCTATGGACACAGGTCGGGAAATTCTGAAGCTTCTAAAGGTCCAGCAGGAACACTATCTGGCCATGAAGCAGGCGGTGCAAAAGCAGACCACGCACATTGAGGCGATGGATATCGGCGGGTTGACGTCCGGGACGTCTGACGTGCGGGGGGTGATGCGGAAGATCCGGGACTTGGAGGCGGCGCTGCGTCCGCTGCGGCAGAGCTGGTCAACGCTGGGCGTTGACCGGTCCCCTTCGGAACGGCGGGAGATTAACGCGGTTATCGCCTCGATTCGGGCGCATATCCTGGAGATTCAGGAGGTGAAAGATCGGAATACGTCCCTGCTGAGCCGGTCGATGGACGCGATTCGGAAGCAGATGGCCGGTCTGAACTCCCAGTCTAAGGCGGCACGCGCCTACTACCGGCGGCCCACGCAGGCCGCCAGGTTTATTGATAAGTCGAATTAAGCCTCTGAATGAACACGGGCAGAAGCCCTGTTTAGAACGTAAATTGAAATTCTATAGTAAGTTGTAAATATCAACAAAAAAAATCCTCAAGAATCCTTTATCATGACCGATATACATGATAGAGGGGGCAGATATGAGAATCGAAAACGCCATACATGAGATTCAGGGTCCCAAACCACTCGAGCGAAGGGACGCAGAGGTCAAGCGACGCCGGAACACGCCCCGCGGCGGAGATGTGGTCGAAATCTCCAAGGCGGCGCGGACCCTGGGGTCGCAGTCGGTCAGCCGCACCGACCTTGAGTCGGCCAGCGATGTCCGGCAGGCGCGTGTGGAAGAGGTTCGACAGCGCGTGGCCAACGGATTTTACGATCGCCCGGAAGTGAGACAGGCGATTGCCGATGCGATCCTGGATTCGGGCGTGGTGGACAGCGTGAGCCAGGAGGTCCGGCAGGTTCGCTCCGCGCAGCAGCAGGCGGCCGATGTACCCGATGTCCGGCAGGACCGGGTGGCGCAGGCCAAGCAGCGGGTGGCCACGGACTTTTACAATCAGGCCGGCGTGACGAAAGAGATAGCCGACCGTTTCCTGGACGCGCTGATCGGGTAACCCGCAGAACGACCGTTTTTTTTGAACAATTAAAATGGCGAAGGGAGAGATGTACGCCCATCGCCTTATATAGACTAGAGAAGAGGTCCACAAGAGGATTGTGGGCCTTTTTTTTATGCCCCCCGCTGGAGGGGGCAAGGCCGTTACTTCGATGGGTCTGCGTCCCACCCCTTTCGGACATCGGTCCAGGCGCCGTTGGGCAGCAGCGTGATGGGTGTGTAATGCGTCCGGGCCGCCAGGCGTTTTAATTTTTCAATGCGGTCGTCCGTTGGAGGGTGGGTGGACAGGTAGGCCAGCCCTCGGGGCAGGTCCATTCCTTCTTTTTTGAGCGTGGAAAGAAAATCGACCATTCCGGAGGGGTCGATTCCGGCAGCCTGAATCATTTTCATTCCTTCCCGGTCGGCCGATTCTTCGTCGCGCCGTCTGTAGCGCAACCCGCCAATCGTGCCGGCGGTTTCCAGAAGATAGCTCATCCCCTCGGTATCGCCCGTGAGGGCCGCGATTAAGGCCTGTGTTGACAGTTCGCGGAACAGGGCTTTGGTGGCGTGGCGTTGGAGAACATGCTGAATTTCGTGGGCCAGCACGCCCGCCAGCTCTTCGGGCGTTTCTGTTTTTTGTAGCAATCCGTGGTAGACAACAATATACCCTCCCGGAGCAGCAAAGGCGTTGACGATGGAATCCTTTACCACGAAGATGCGAATCGTATAAGGGGATTGGGGCGCAGAGGACGTCAGGGTCGAGGCGATCCGGTCGAGGGTCCGGGCACGGGCCGGGTTCGTATCTCGCCTGTCTTCCGGCGCAAGATGATTCATAACCTCCCGGCCGAGACGCTCTTCCCAGGAGACCGGAAGGCGTGTAGCGGCCGCATCGGCCAGGGCAGGGATGCCCCAGAGATAGAGGGCGGCGCCAACGGCGATTATCCCAACCGCCGCCAGGAGCGTGAGTTTGACCCGCATGGACCGGTGGCGGGGGTTGTGGAAACGCACATCCGGATCTATGTGATGTATTGCCGTGAGAAATGCACTGTTGTCCACCACAAGCGCTTCTGGAATATCCTCGCCCATTTCCAGGCGCACCTGCTCCCCGGCATAGGACCCCTGGGTCTGGCGGGTCTGATCGTAAGCCCACCAGAAGGTTGAGCCGTCCGCTTTCTGGATGCCGAGGCCGCGGCGCATCACGGTGATTGTGACGGGCTGAGAGGCGGCGCTTTTGCCGTCGAAGTAGCGGCCCTCCCACTCGATTTTTGGAAGCGCTTGCATTGTTGTGGCCTAAAAACCCAGGTCTATGTCCAGGAAGTCCAGGTCCAGGAACTCGGACAGGCCCTCGCCCGTTGCAGAGGCCGCCTGCGCATCCTGCTGGATGGCCTCCAGGTCCAGTGACCCCTCTACGGCGAGGTTGTCAAGCACGAACTGCACTGTGCGGACCATTACCCAGGGCTGGGCAAGCCCCAGGGTGAAGACCAGCATCAGCAGATTGACCAGTTTCAATCCGAAGAGGCCCCCGCCGGTTACGGTTGAGCGAAACCGTGCGGTTGAAACCGAGGTGTGCGTCCATTGGTAGCGGTGCATTTCGGCGGAAAACCAGATCCAGTAGATGCCCAGGGTGAGGATTGAAAATACGATGGCCAGGATGTAGCGGCCAAACAGGTCCGCTCCCTTGCCGTCGAATTCGAACTGCGTGGTACCAAAGCAGGCATGGCCGACCAGAAACCGCCAGGTGTTGACCCGGAAGTAGGGATAATAAAGGCCCAGTGTGATGATGGTGAGCAGCAGACCGGGTACGTAAATTTTGATGAATTCTTTGAGACGGCCCCGAAACGAGAACCGGATTCCCCGCCACGAGGTGCGGCTGAGACGGTACCTCCGTGCGCCGACAATTGCGATTGGGACAACGGGCAGACCGATGAAGAGGTAGACCAAACTGGGACCAAGGGTCTGGCCAAGGAATTCTCCCAGGACGACCTGAAGGACCGCTATGACAGCCAGGAGGACGACGAACAAAAGCATGGCTTTGAGCCAGCCGATAAAGAGTTCTTTGCCCGTGCCGTGGTAGGCGAATCGGTCACCTTCAAATTCTGTCTCGCTGTATAAATAGTTCCGGACCCTGGTTTTTGCCCAGAAATGGTAGATGCCCAGCGTTACAACAGTGAGCAAGAGGTTTACGATGAAGATGCCAAAAAGGGTTCCTCCGTTGCCGTGAAACGATACCCGGCGAACTTGCGCTGAACCGATTGCTCCACTGGCTGGATTGTCCATCTAAGTCTCCTGTAGCATGAACTTGCACTGTAAGGAAGAAGGCTGCTGGCTAATAGTGTTTAATAGTTACGTTCAATATATGACTCTTTTTACGCTGTTGTCAAACAAAAACCCGGAGCGTGAATCTGTTTGACAACATGGCAAAGGGCCGTACATTGGTCGGCGTTTTGTATGATGATCCGTCCAGCCAGAGTCGTAAGTCGCCGCAGTAAGGAGCGAGCGCGTGAGAAGAGAAGACCGTGCCGCAGGGGCACACGGAGAGGCAGCATCCGACGAGCGGGTGACGTTTCGGGCCGTTGTGCTGGGGGTGCTCACGATTGGGGGTATGGCGTTTTACACGACCTACTACGGGGGCAACCTGATCAAGAGCTATCTGCCTGTGGCGGCGCTGCTGCCGTTTGTGGGGTGGGTGGGGGTCAACACAGCGTTGAAGCTGGCCGCGCCCCGGTTTGCGCTGTCCCGGACCGAGGTGCTGACGGTGTTTACCATGGTCTGGATCGTGGGCAATCTCCCGGCCACCGGGTGGGCCGGGTACATCGTCTCCGACATTGCCGCGCCGGCCCACTTCGCGTCTCCGGAAAACCGGGTGCGGGAGGTGGTGATGCCCTTCCTGCCCCCCTGGCCCTTTCTGGGTTCACCGCCGGAGGCGGTCAGGCAGCTTTACGGAGGTCTGGAAGGGGAGAGGCCCGTCCCCTGGGGGGTCTGGGTGCGGCCGCTTTTCTGGTGGCTGGCGGGGTGCCTGTCGGTTACAATCGCCGGGTTTTTCGGCAGCGTGCTGTTTTACCGGCAGTGGCAGGAGAAGGAGCGGCTGACGTTCCCGATGGCGACCTTCCCTCTGGGCCTGCTGGAGGAGTCGGAAGGCGGGCGTCTGCCGGCGGTATTCCACAACCGGGTTTTCTGGGCAGGGGCCGTTTTTACGGGGGGGATCATCTGCTGGAATATCGCCGGGTATTTCCTGCATACGCTGCCCCGGATTATGCTGTTCGACCACTGGCGGACGAAGGCGGTACACGTGGGTTACCACTTTCCGGACTACTACTTGCGGGTGCAGCCGCTGCTGATGGGGCTGGCCTACCTCTGCCCACTGGATTTGCTGTTCAGTTTCTGGTTTTACAATCTGCTGACCATTTTGAAGGTGGGTACGCTCAACCGGACCGGCTTTGCCGTGGGCCTGCAGGGGCAGCAGGCCACGCCGGGAGAGATGATGATGTTGGAGTCGCACGGCGCGCTGGTCTTCCTGGTGGGCTGGTCGGTCTGGGTGGCCCGGGGACACCTGCGGGAGACGCTTCGAAAGGCGTTTCGCAGGCCCCGGCCTGCCGACGACGGGGCGCCGGTGTCCTACCGCACGGCCTGGCTGGGGCTGGCGGCGTCCGTCCTCTTCCTGGTGGGCTGGTGCCTTTCGGCGGGGATGGGGGCTGTAGCGGTGTGCGCGCAGATGCTGCTGCTGTTCGTCTGCTTTTTCGGGGTGACGAAGTACGCGGCGGCCACCGGGTTTACGGTTCTGACCCCGGCAGGCGGGAAGGGGACGGATATCCTGCGGACGCTGGGAGGGACGGCCAGCCTGTCGCCCGGCACGCAGACGACGATGTGGATGGTGGAGTCCAACGCCTTTCTGGGGATTCCGCGACGGGTGACGGCGATTCTACCG
This sequence comes from Candidatus Latescibacterota bacterium, assembly GCA_965249305.1. Lineage (GTDB taxonomy): Bacteria > Latescibacterota > UBA2968 > UBA2968. The sequence continues at coordinate 5,060,952 of OZ252228.1, forward strand.
GTTGCCCATTTCTTCCGGATGCTGGGGCAGGGGTTTCGGAGGCACCCGCTGATCTGGAGCGCGGTGCCCCTGGCCTTCGTGGCGGGGTTTGTGGCCACGTCGGGAACCACGCTTTACCGATCCTATACCGAGGGCGGGCTGAACGGGCCGCTTTACCTGGGGGACTGGCGGGCGCTGGTGCGGCGGGTGCCGGAGGTGGAGGGGACGCGGCTGACCTTTTTCGACCCGCAGAAGCTGGGGGTCTGGGCGCTGGGAGCGGCCGAGGCGGGGCTGTTGACCTACCTGAGGGCGCGGTTCGTCTGGTGGCCCTTCCACCCGGCGGCGGTGGCGTTCCCGGTGCGCCTCTACGGGTTCAGCCTGCTGCTGGTCTGGCTGGCAAAGTCGATTGTGCTGCGGTACGGCGGGGTCCGCCTCTATCGGCAGTCGCTGCCGTTCTGGTACGGGATCATCGTGGGCTACCTGGTGGGGGTCGGGCTCTCCACGCTGGTGGATGCGATCTGGTTTCCGGGGCAGGGACACTGGGTACACGGGTGGTGAGAATCTGTGGCGGTCTCACATTCCGGCTATAACGATTTGAACATTTTGTGCCCTGTTTTATTGCTGGCTTCCGGGTTTCTCCGTCTTTTGTCCGGCAGGGGGTTATTCAATAACCTGTTGTAAAGCAGGCGCTTTTCGTCAATACGCTCTTTTTGGCACAAAAATTGTTTGTATTCCGGGTAAGCGCCTTTTCCCCCGAAATAGACTGCTGCCGGTTTTCAGAGGGAGGCCCGTAAGATGAAGTCAAACAGAGTCAATGCGCAATATCGGGTTCTGGTGGTGGAGGACGATGAGGATGTAAGGCGTGTGTTGAACAATGTGGTGAAGCAGCTGGGCCACGAGCCCATAGAGGCCCACAGCGTCTCCAAGGCGCTCAAGATTATCAAAGGGGGAAAGATCAACCTGATGCTTCTGGATATTTACCTGAGGGGCGCAACCGGGCTGGACCTGCTCAAGTCGCTTCAAAGGCGGAAAGTGGTGGTGCCAACGGTGGTGGTGTCCGGGTACATCTCCCATACCGTGGCGGATCAATTGATCCAGTTTGGCGTGCAGGGTCTGGTGACCAAGCCGTTCAGGATAACCCGGATTGCCAGCGAGATCCAGAGGGTCATTCAGCCGGATGAAGGCGTTTCGATGGGCGAACTGGCCGTGTGTCCCGGGTTCAGCGCGCCGGGCTATCAGAACAGCGTCCCGATTCAAGCAGGCGAAATTGAAATTGAAACGGATACGGAGAGCGAACGTCGGTTGGGTGAGCGCATCCGGATGAAGCTTCCGGTTCGGGCCAAAACGGGCGACGGCAACCACCTTTATATGAAGCTTGTGGATATCAGTTCCAACGGCATGCGGACCCATGTCAAGAATCTGGAGATCTTTAACATGGGGCTCGTCGACCAGGAAATTGTGTTTGAAATTCCTGTGGTGGCCCGTCTGACCCGGATCAATTCAACGACGGACGACGTGTTTGCCATCGGATGGGAATTTGACGAGATTATTCAAAAGTATGGAGAGGCGTCAGGCGACGGACCGGCTCCGTTTACTGCAGATAGCACACCTGTGTATTCAGAAGATGATTCTTGCCAGATGGATGCAGTAGAACCGGAAGAGGGTGCGGAAGAGGAAAGACGCACGGGTCCGCGCATCGGGATGAAACTTCCATTGCGGGCCAAGGTAGGCAACGGCAAGCGTCTGAATATGGAACTGGTGGATATCAGCACGACCGGCATGCAGGCACTCAGCGAAAGCCTGGAAATATTTGAGTTGAAACGCATTTCCGCAGCCCAGCAATTTGTCTTTGAGATTCCCCTGATGGCCCGTCTGGCCTGGATCAAGTCCAGGACCGACGACACATTTGCCATCGGCTGGGCATTCGACCCGGATCGCAATACCCTGTTGGCCAGGGCCGTTTAAAACAATGCCCGCCGGTTTTGCCGGGCCATAAAAAAAGCAGGGGGTTCACATTGAATCCCCTGCTTTTTTGGTGCTAAATTCCCTGAACCCTACGCGTCGTAGTAGAGCGCAAATTCATAGGGGTGGGGCCGGAGGCGGATGGCGTCGACCTCGTTCTCCCGCTTGTATTCGACCCAGGTCTGGATGACGTCTTCGGTGAAAACGTCTCCTTTGAGGAGGAATTCGTGGTCGGACTCCAGGGCGCTGAGGGATTCTTCGAGCGAGCCGGGCGTCTGCGGGATACTGGCCGCCTCTTCCGGTTCCAGGTCGTAGAGGTCCTTGTCGAGCGGTTGGCCCGGATCGATCTTGTTCTGGATGCCGTCCAGGCCAGCCATGAGCAGGGCCGAGAAGGTCAGGTAGGGGTTGCAGGTGGGATCGGGACAGCGGAACTCGATTCGCTTGGATTTGGGGCTGGAGGAGTACATGGGGATGCGCACGGCGGCGCTGCGGTTGCGCTGGGAGTAGGCCAGGTTGACCGGGGCTTCGTACCCGGGCACGAGCCGCTTGTAGGAGTTGGTGGTGGGCGCGGCAAAGGCGAGGAGGGCCGGGGCGTGCTTGAGGATGCCGCCGATGTAATAAAGGGCGTCTTCGCTGAGGCCGGCGTAACCGGAACCTGCAAAGAGGGGCTCATCCCCTTTCCAGAGGCTCTGGTGGGTGTGCATACCGGTGCCGTTGTCTTCAAAGAGGGGTTTGGGCATAAAGGTGGCGGTTTTGCCGTGTTTGGCTGCGGTATTTTTCACAATATATTTGTAGATGACAAGCTGGTCGGCGCAGGAGACCAGGGGCGCGAACCGGAAGTCGATTTCGCCCTGGCCGCCGGTGGCGACCTCGTGGTGGTGCGCCTCTACGGCAACGCCGCACTTGAGCATGTCCAGGATCATCTCGCTTCGAATGTCCTGCTGAGAGTCGGTGGGGGGTACGGGAAAGTAGCCTTCTTTGTAGCGGGGCTTGTAGCCCAGGTTGGGTCCTTCATCGCGCCCGGTGTTCCAGCGGCCTTCGATCGAGTCAACGTAATAATAGCCCGAATTGTGGGTCTGGTCGAAGCGGATGTCGTCGAAGACGAAGAACTCGGCTTCGGGGCCGAAGTAGGCGGTGTCTGCAATGCCGGTGGACTTGAGGTAGTTCTCGGCCTTCCGGGCCACGGAACGAGGGTCGCGGGTGTAGCGGCTGCGGGTGATGGGATCGATGATGTCGCAGATGATTACCAGGGTCGGAACCTTCAGATAGGGATCGACGAAGGCGGTGTCCGGGTCCGGGACGACGAGCATGTCGCTCTCGTTGATGCTCTGCCAGCCCCGGATGCTGGAGCCGTCGAACCCGAGGCCGTCCTCAAAGGCCTCTGCTTCGAAGTCCTGGGCGGGCAGAGAGAAGTGCTGCCAGAGGCCGGGGAAATCCATAAATCGGACATCGATAATTTTAATGTTGTGCTCGTTGATCATGGCGAACACGTCCTGAGCGGTTTTGGCCATTGTATGGCTCCTTTCGGTTGGGATTGGGACCGTTTTACGGCGGCTCTGCGCCCGCCGGACAGCTTCGAAATCCACAACAGTTCAGAATGGCGCCAAATATACCCGGTCTTTGTTTCGATGAGATTTCGCAAATGTTAAAAGTATGTTAATAAATCGGCGGATCTTTCCCGGATACGCTTCTCCCATTTTCAAGTCTTTATTGTACAGGATAAATTCATACGGCTCTTCGCTGTTTCACGTGGGTAATCATAAAAACCCGAACCAGTCTTCTTGCCGAGTGCGAGGTGGTTCCTAACCGTTTGCTCCGGTATCCGCACATGAGATCTCTCCTAAACACACGGCGGGTATTGAATGATCCGGAGATCCAGTTTGCCGTTTAGTCCATCGTAACAATTTATTATCTAACAACTTAAACAACTGTTTTTAAGATAGAATCCTGAGCAACAGACAACGGGTCGGGCAACACCGTTGACAAAGAATACTCGAAGGCTGGTCCACAAAACCTGCAGCTTGGGCGTCTTGTCTACCACAACTGGTCGTTCCTGGGGGAAGGTTACCCACACCAAATAGCGAGGAGCCATTCATACTAAGAATTGAGGTATATTAGAAAGTTGTGGACGGGTATAAAAAATGAGCGTATCCTTGAATATCGAATAACCACAAATCCCTCAGCCGAGGGAGAAAGGATACGCTCCATGAAACAATATACAACCTCCCAAGTGGAGAAGATAGTCAGAAATGAAGTGACCCTGAGCCTGGAGGATCTGCTTCGAGCCGGCGCCCGCAAGATGCTGCAAGCCGCCCTGGAGTTTGAAGTGGAGACCTATATCGAAAGCTTTAAGGACGAGAAAGACGTAGGGGGTCGCCGAGAGGTGGTCAGAAATGGTTCCCATAAACCCCGAGAGCTTCTCACGGGTGTGGGCAAGATTCCCATTCGTCAGCCTCGGGTGCTGGATCGGCGTTTTGGACAGCAGTTTACCAGTGCCATTTTGCCCAAATATATGCGTCGGGCGCCTTCCATCGATGCCTTGATACCGGCCCTGTATCTCAAGGGGGTGTCCACGTCCTCTTTCCCCGAGGCACTTTCTGCCATCCTGGGCGAGAATGCCCCGGGGTTATCCCCTGGCAACATTGTGCGGCTCAAACAGATCTGGGATGAAGAGTATCAGGGGTGGAAACATCGGGATCTTTCAGAGAAGCACTATGTGTATATCTGGGCAGATGGCATCTACTTCAACGTCCGTCTGGAACCGGATCGGCCCTGTATGCTGGTCATTATAGGGGCAACCAAGGACGGTCGTAAGGAATTGCTGGCCATCGAAGATGGGCATCGAGAAAGCAAACTGTCCTGGCAGGGCGTGCTCAGAGATCTCAAAAAAAGAGGCCTGAAAGAGGCGCCTGCCCTTGCCATAGGCGATGGAAGCCTGGGGTTTTGGGCAGCGTTGGAAGAAGAGTTCTCCATCACCCGTCATCAGCGCTGCTGGGTGCATAAGACAGCCAACGTTTTGGACAACCTGCCCAAATCTGTCCAGGCCCAGGCCAAAACACGCATCCACGAGATGTATCTTTCACCCACCAAGGAGGACGCCCTCAAAGCCTATGATGACTTCATCGCCCTTTATCAAGCCAAGTATCCCAAGGCCTGTGAGTGCCTGGAAAAAGACAAGGATGTGCTCTTCACATTCTATGATTTTCCGGCCGCCCACTGGCGACACATCAGAACCACCAACCCCATTGAATCCACCTTTGGCACCGTCAGGCATCGCACCCGCCAGACCAAGGGATGCGGTTCTCGAAATGCCACGCTGATGATGGTCTATAAACTGGCCAGCGAGGCGGAGAAAAACTGGCAGCGGTTGCACAGCCACAAGCTGGTTGAACTGGTGGTCCAGGGCGTTGAATTTGAGGATGGAGAAATCAAAAAAGCAGCCTAACTCATCGGGATACGCTCAAATCTCATCCACAACTCTTGACAATATCTCCTAAGAATTATTTAAAGGGTGAGTAAAAAAAAGAGGTTGCGTCCATCCGGGACCTTTTTTATATTGCCCTCTCATGTACATTCTGACGTATGAATTTTTCACGGAGATGAGTTTTCAACCTGCCTTTGATAGAAGGGAGTTGATGCCGCACTCATAAAAAGGCGTTCCTGGTACATAAAAAGACATTTTTGGTGACTACAGTCACTTTTTAAATCGTACATATTCTTTAATTTGTGAAGGTTTTGAAGTCGGGTAATATGACGCAAAGTTCTGTAGTGGAACCTCAAGGAGGGAGGATATACCATGTCCCGCTGGAAAATATTGAGTGCGGTTGTTTTTCTAACAGCCCTGGTTGGCGGATGGGAAGTCGCAGAGGTTGAGGCGCGAAGTTTCCGGCCGGCCATGCTCCCGAACGGCAATGTTTTTGGGTGTAATACCTGCCATACCAGTGGTGGCGGCAGCCCGCGCAATCCCTTCGGACTGGCGGTGCAGGCCCGCGTCAGCGTGAATGGCCAGGAGCAGTTTTGGACCGTGGCCTTCGCGCTTCTGGATTCGGACGGCGACGGGTTCACGAACGGCCAGGAGATGGGTGATCCCGACGGGGACGGCACGGCCACCGCGGGCGCAACGGTGACCCATCCGGGCGATCCGGCCAGCAGGCCGGCGCCTCAGCAGCTGGCGCCTGTGGCCGATTTCGTGGCGATGCCGACCTCGGGACCTGCGCCGCTGACGGTTACATTTACAGATAGTTCAGCCAATGACCCCAACGCCTGGGAGTGGGATTTTGGGGATGGGGATACGAGCAACGAGCAGAATCCCGAGCATACCTATGAAGAGCCGGGGATGTATAACGTTTCTCTAACGGCGACCAACGCGACCGGCAGCGATACGAAGGTTGAGGAGAACTTTATTGAGGTGATGGGTGCAGGCCCTGTCGCCATGGGCAAGGTTGTGGATCTCAATGTTGAAGAAGGGTGGTTTGATGTAGAGGTGGCTGCGGATTCAGTGGTGACGGTGGTGGTTGGGGATAGTACGGAGTTCTGGATCCGGCGGGGTGGAATGATGATGGATGGGGATATGGATGGCGATGGTGGTGGGAACGGTCGGCAGCCTCTGGGCAAGCAGGTGAATGGTGAGCCGCAGGATGGGGATGGGATGATGGATGGAGATGGGATGATGGGTTCGATGGGCGAGCCTGCCAGTTTTTCGGCTTTGATGGTTGGAGATGAGGTGGAGGTGTTTGGCCAGGTGGACGAGGCGACAGGTGAGATTCTGGCGGACCGGGTGGTCATCTTGAAGAAGGAGGCCAGGCCGGTTGCTATGGGCAAGGTTGTGGATCTCAATGTTGAAGAAGGGTGGTTTGATGTAGAGGTGGCTGCGGATTCAGTGGTGACGGTGGTGGTTGGGGATAGTACGGAGTTCTGGATCCGGCGGGGTGGAATGATGATGGATGGGGATATGGATGGGGATATGGACGGGGATATGGACGGTAATGGTGATGGTGATGGGAACGGTCGGCAGCCTCTGGGCAAGCAGGTGAATGGTGAGCCGCAGGATGGGGATGGGATGATGGATGGAGATGGGATGATGGGTTCGATGGGCGAGCCTGCCAGTTTTTCGGCTTTGATGGTTGGAGATGAGGTGGAGGTGTTTGGCCAGGTGGACGAGGCGACAGGTGAGATTCTGGCGGACCGGGTGGTCATCTTGAAGAAGGAGGCCAGGCCGGTTGCTATGGGCAAGGTTGTGGATCTCAATGTTGAAGAAGGGTGGTTTGATGTAGAGGTGGCTGCGGATTCAGTGGTGACGGTGGTGGTTGGGGATAGTACGGAGTTCTGGATCCGGCGGGGTGGAATGATGATGGATGGGGATATGGATGGGGATATGGACGGGGATATGGACGGTAATGGTGATGGTGATGGGAACGGTCGGCAGCCTCTGGGCAAGCAGGTGAATGGTGAGCCGCAGGATGGGGATGGGATGATGGATGGAGATGGGATGATGGGTTCGATGGGCGAGCCGGCCAGTTTCGATGCCCTGGAGGTCGGAGTGCAGGTGGAGGTGTTTGGCCAGGTGGATGAGGTGACGGGTGAAATCCTGGCGGACCGGGTGGTGATTCTGCTGCAGGAGGTTGCGCCGTCTGCGACGCCGACCGGGCCGATTACGAGCATCGACGAGGTGGACGGGGTGCTGTGCATCCGGGGCTGGGTCTTCCAGGTTCCCGGTGGCGAAGTGCCGGTGGTGCTGCCCGACGGGAGTGAGACGACGGTGGCACAGGCAGGATTGTCCGGTCAGGTTCGTGAGGGCTCGCGGGTGGCCGTGGAGATCGACAGGAGTATGGATGGCCCGCCGGTTGCGGTGCGCATCCGGGTACTGGGACAGGGTGACCGGCCCCAGGCCAGGCCGAACCTGATTATCGGTCCGATTGCAACTGCTGATTTCCAGACCGGCAGGGTGAGCTTAGAGGACCGGTGCTTCCAACTCATGGACGAAACGGTGTATATGGAGGGGGAGGAGGAGATCTCTCTGGGAGATCTGAGTGAGATGGAGGTTGTGAGGATCACGCGGGGAGAGCCGCTGGAAGAGGGCGGGCTGCCCACGGCGGTCCAGATTGAGCGGATGGCCGAGCCGGAACCCCTCAGCGTGGTTTCGATTACAGTAGGCGGACAGACGCTTGTGGAAAATGAGAAGAACGACCCGGTATCGCCCGGGGAGCAGGAAGTTGTGGTTGTGTTCAGCGGGGAGCTGGAGTTCGGGTTTGGACCGTTGGGGGGGCTCGATCTTCGGAACGTAGATTTCAACACATTCCCTTCTCTTGCGGGACGTCTTTCCAACCCCGACGTCAGCGAAGATCGGACGACCTACAGCGCCACGCTGGATCTGCCGGAGAATACGACGTACCAGCTGGTTGTCGCACCGGTCGGGGCGGGGTTTGTGTTAGGTCAGCATATCTATTTCGGTACCACGGATTTGTCCGATGCGTCGGTATCCGGCACGGTGTTTGAGTCGGATGAATTCGGCGGCGCCGAGATGGCTGCGCTTCCCAGTACCGCAACGCTGATCGATGCCTCGGTTCTGGAAGAGCTTCAAAGTCTGGCAGGCCTGACCAAGCCTGCAAAGCGGGCGGCTATTGTCCGGGCGGTCAAGCAGGCGATTGCGCTGCAAGATGACGGGAGTTTTGACGGCGATTTAGGCGATATAGGAAGTGTGGACGATCTGGTCAATGCCATCATCAGAGGCATTGAGAGCGGGGCCGTGCGGGTTGCCCAGATCGACGATGGTTTCGATTATGAGCTCCGTTTTGTGCCCGACGGCGAATATGTCGTCGCTGCCGCGCTGAACTTAGAGGTGGACGGCAGAGTTGTGCCTCTTACCGGGGTTGTGGGCCTGGATGAGGAGGGCAACATCGACCCGGTGGTGGTGGAAGGCGGCCAGAGTGTGACGGATCTGGACGTCGATGTTGAGGTGAAAGTGGTAGAGGTGCATCTGGAGGGATTTATTGAGGGGATCGATTTCGAGCGCGGGCTGATGGGCCTGGATGTGCCCGAGAGGGGACGGGTGGGGGTGGATGTCTCGGATGTGCTGTTCGTATTCGATATGGACGGGAGACCGATCGATCTGGACGATCTGTTTCAGGGTTCGTACGTCATTATCTGGGGAGAAGCCTCCGCGGACGGGGGCATCCAGGTTTCGGAGATCAACGTGATCGAGTCCGCAGGGCCCAGCGTGGTCCGGGGCACGGTGCTGTCCGTTATGCCGCCGGAGGGTCGGCGGGCCGGTGTGCTTAGCCTGAACGGGCCGGTCTTTGGGTTCGGCGAATTTCAGACGCAGGTGGTCGGGTCCGATGGCCGCCGGCAGAGTGTGCGCGACCTGAGGCCCCAGATGCGGGTGATCGTGCTGTTCGAGGAGACGGTGTCGCAGGACGCGATGGAGATGGGACGGCCGCCGAGGGCGGTGCAGATCCAGGTGGTGCGGGCCGGAGAACCGCTCCCGGCGGTGGATGAGGAAGGGGTGTTTGCGGGACAGATCGGCTTCATCGATTTTGAAAACAAACGGATTCAGACTTCGATCGGATTTGCGTTTAACGCACAGACACGGCTCGTGGACCGGGACGGCAACGAGATTTCGCAGGACCAGATCGTGCCCAACGCGCAGGTGGCTGTGACGCCGGTGCCGAGGGAGCAGGGTTTGCCCGGCGCGCGTAAGATCAAGCTGCTCCGGACTCCGGAGGAGCGGGCGCCCGAGGCGATCAACCGGGCGGTGTTCGTGATCGACGGCGAGGAGGTGCCCGTCAGGGGCGCCACGGGGGTGCCGCTGACGGCGCAGATCCGTGTGACATTCGACCGGGCTCTGGTCGCGCGTGCGCTGGACGCGGTGGAGGTCTATATTTACGAAGCGGTGGAGGGAACGGACGTCGTACTCGAGAAAAGTATCGAGGAGGGTGTGTTGGTGCTGGACATGACCCTGGAGGACGACAAGATTTACGATGCGTTCATGGTGCTCGAGAACGGGGCCGAATTCTTCGCGCAGTTTACAACGGCGGATGCGCTCCCCACCCTGGAGGTGGTCTCGATCGAGCCGGCGAACGGCACGGAGAACGTGGAGACGACGGCCACGATCTCGATTACGTTTAACCGGGAGATCGATGCGGATCTTGAGGAAGGATATGCCGATGTGGATCTGCTTATTCTTCCGTTCCCTCTGGAGTCGGAGGAAGATGGGTTCGATATAATGCAAAATATGGAGGTCAGCAACGAGGGGAGGACGATTTCCGTAACAGTGAACCTGGAGCCGGACCGGACCTACCTTGTGGATGTGGGGGACGCGGGATCTACCGACGGGTTCCGGCTGGCGGCTCCGGCCAAGAGCCGGTTCTCCACCGGCGCGCTGGGCGACGCCACGGTGTCCGGGAATTTTGTGCTGCCTCCGGGCGTAACGCTGGATCCCATCCTGCGAAACGGGACCGGGTTCGTCTACCTGCTGCCGTCGGATATCGATTTTGAGAACCTGGAGGGGGACGAGGCCGAGCGGCTGGGTGTGGCTTATGACGTGACCGAGTCGGGCGCGTTCGAGATGCCGTTCGTACCTGCCGGGTCCTACTTCGTGGAAGGGTTCGTCTTTGTGGCAGAGGGTCCCGACGGGGGCGAGTTAGGGCTGGTGGGCGCGCCTACCAGGTAGACGGCGAGCCGGGGGTGCTGGACGTGGCCGGGGGGGCCGAGGTGACCGATGTGGAGATCCGGTTGGTTTCCGAGCTTCGGTTAACTGCGAGCCAGCCCTCGCCGGGGCAGGCCGGTGTGCCGGCCGGCCGGACGACCATCTCCCTGCAGTTCTCGGAGCCTCTGGCGCAGGTTCGGGGCCGGCTGATCTTGGAGGCGGAGGTGATTCCGGAGATTCCCGGGTTTGATCCGCAGCGGAGTTTGCGTCCGGTGCAGAACCAGCCCCGGAGGGTTCAGGCCCAGGTGAATTTGCAGCCGGATACCGATTATCGTATGGTGATCTTCTACGCTCAGGGGGTGTCGGGCGCAGAGCTGACCGACGTGACCGATATTCCGTGGACCACCCGGACGCAGCTTGTGTCGGGGAAGATCGACGGAACGGTGACGACGTCCGACGCGAGTACCCCCAAAGGATCGGTGATCTTAGGCGATCTGGAAGAGGAACGCCGCATTGCAGAGGTGAAGGTCCGCCAGGATGGAACTTACAGTTTCCAGAATGTTCCGCCCGGAAGTTTCGGCATTTTTGCGGAGTTGACCCTGGAAGACGGCCGGGTCGTGCGGGGCTTTCTGGATGCGGACCCGGCGGATGGAAGGCCCGATGCGGTGGCGCTGCAAGCCGATCAGGAACTGTCGGGTCAGGACTTCACGGTGAATGTGCCGGCGGCGGCCGTGCCGGGTCAGGCGGGGCCGAACGTGGATGCGACCTTCTCGTTCGACTTTGGCGGGGGGACAGGCGATGGCGGGGATATGGTTGGCGAGATCAGCGCCGGAGAGGAGTTCTCGGTGGCGCTGTATGGCAGCAATATGACAAGCCTGGTTGCATACGAGATTCAGGTGAACTTCAACTCGAACGATGTGACCGTGCAAAGCGTGAAGGAAGGCAGCGGCGCCGAAGGGTCGAACTTCCTGAAGCAAAACGCCGGCCTCGTGGCCTTTATCGGCAAACCGGGTGAGGGTTCCGCCACCCTGTCGGGGGTGATCTTAGGGCCGTCCGATCAGGTGGCCCCGAGTGGAGGCGGGCTGCTGGGCGTGCTGGAGTTCGTGGCTTTGCTGAACAGCGGCGAGACGGAGCTGTCGATTTCGTCGGCCCAGTTGTCGGCCCTGGTGGATGGGGCTACGGTTTCCGATTCGGTCTTGTCCGACGCCAAGGGGACCGTGAGCGCGGTGGAGCTGACCAAGTCCATGGGGCTGACGGCCGCCCCAAGCATCATCCCTGACGACGGTTCCACCGCGTCGACGATTACGGCGCAGGTTCTGGACCTGGAGGGCGTGCTGCAAAGCGATGACAGTACGACGGTGGTCACGTTCAGCACCAGTTCAGGCCAGTTGTCCAGCGAAACGGTGACGGCGACAGGAGGTGTTGCAACCACGACGCTGACGAGCAATACCGCCGGAACGGTGACCGTGACGGCCAGCGTGGAGGGCGCTCTCGACGCCACCGTTTCCGTGGTGGTACAGGCTACCGGAGGCGCGGTTGTTTCCGGTGAGAGAGGGCCGATTGCGCTGGATATGAACTTAGATACCGGCGATCAGGAACAGGCGCAGTCGTCTACAACGCCCAGCGTGGGCGATACGGTGGTGATCGATGTGGCGGTGACCAAAGGGGCTGAGGGTGCGAACGGATTCAAGGTGGAACTGAAATACGATTCGGAGGCGCTGGAGTACCTTAGCTTTGTGTCCACCGATGTTTTTGCGGGCGGGCTGCTGATTCCGTTACCCGGAACCGGATCGATTCAGATCAATGTGGCCCTGATCGCCACATCCGCGAGCAAGGATGCCGGAAGTGCGGGCAGGGTTTCGTTTAAGGTGAAGGACGGGTTCAGCACCACCACGAGCGTGGTGCTGGCCACCGGAGAGTTTTCCGGCTCAGCCGGTACGCAGGTGCTGGATATCGGCGCGGGCGGCGCAACCGCGATTATTGGAGGGAAGGACGGAGACGGAGAGCCTTCCACAGAACCGACCCCGGACATTGACGGGGATGGAGTCGTGGGCTTTAGTGACTTTGTTTTGTTTGCGCAGAAGTTCGGGTCCTCCGAGGGCCAGCCAAACTTCGATCCTAAATGCGATCTGGACCTGGACAAAGTCATCGGATTTGGCGACTTCGTCCTGTTTGCACAGGCGTTTGGGACAACGGTGAAACCGGCGGTGCTTTCCAAGCCCACCGGACAGCTCGGACAGGGCGCAAACGGCAAGGCCGGCCTGACCCTGCTGCCCCAGGCGGGCGAGACGTCTGAGGAAGTGGAAGTTGTGGTGCGCCTCACCGACGCAGTGGAGGTAAGCGGATACAACCTCCGGTTCTCTTACGACGCCTCGGCCTTGGAATGGGTGGGCAGTGAGGGTGTGGCCGCCTCACGCTTTGCTTCGAACGGGCAGGCGCAGCCGGCGCTTTCGGCGTCTGCACTGCCTGGCGAAGTGGTCCTGGCTGATGTGCTGCGTTCGGATGCGGCCATCCAGGGCGAAGGAGATCTGGTGCGGCTGCGGTTCCGGGTGCTTGACGGAACGGTTCCCGGCAGCGTGGAGATTGTGGAAGCGCTGGTCTCGGACGGGCTGGGTCGGATCAACGAGCTTGTGGGGGCGCACATGACCGAGGTTCGGGCGCTTCCCGGCGAGTATGCTCTGAACCAGAACTATCCCAATCCGTTCAACCCGGACACGCAGATCCCGTATCAGCTTCCGGAGTCCGGAGAAGTGTTCCTGGCGATTTATAACCTCCTGGGTCAGCAGGTTGCGGTGCTGGCGCAGGGTCGCCAGGAGGCGGGTTTCTACCGTGCAGTATGGGACGGGAGGGACGCCTACGGACGGTCGGTATCAAGCGGTATCTACCTGGTGCGGATGGTCTCGGGCGACTTTTCGAACGTTAAGAAGATGGTGTTGTTGAAGTAGAGTTTACGCCGGGTCTGGGGTCTGGTTGATGTACGCCGGACCTCAGACTCAGGCCCCGTTGCGCGATGCTCTTAAAAGGCCCTGGAGGATAACTCCGGGGCCTTTTTCTGCATTTTTTCATATGATGGGACCCATTCACCTCTTTCCTGATGGAGCCCGGGCGAATTTTTGGGCCGGCCATTTAAACCAATTCAGTCCGACAAGCATCTTATTTGAGAGAAACTATGCAACCGAAGACAGAAAAACCGTTAGCTACCAACCTCGGCGAGGACGGGCTAACGGTTTTTGAAGGTCCCGGAGAGGACGTTGCCATCCCCCCACATGCCCGCCTGATTATTATCGCAATGATGTATTAAACCCCGTAAAAAGGAGGAGGAAGCGCCATGCTCCATCGTTATTGGGTCGTATCTTTGATGCTGATGTTTGGAACCGTTTCCGGCGTTGAGGCCCGGCCGTTCCGGGTCAGCCAGCTCCCCAATGGCAACAGTTTCGGGTGTCGCACATGTCACGACCTTGACACTGCTACCCAAACTTCACGTGGACAGTCCGGCCTCGCCCGCAACCGGTTCGGGCAGGCTGTAGAGAATCAGTTTCTCTCTCCGTCCGGAGCCAGGGGCAATGTGCAGTGGGGAGCGACGCTGGCCGGGCTGGATTCGGATGGCGATGGAGCTACGAACGGCGCGGAGCTGGGCGATCCCGACGGTGACGGCACGCCCACGGCGGGCGCCGAGATTACCCATCCGGGCGATCCCAACAGCAAGCCACAACCGCCACCGAACAAGGCTCCGGTTTTTGCTTCACTCGCCGAACAGATCGTGAAAGAAGGTGAGCTGCTGAGTTTTCTGGTGGAGGCTTCGGACGAGGATAACGATCCGATCTCCTTTACGGCCTCGGGACTTCCTGAGGGAGCGAACTTTGAAGAGGGGTTTTTTTCGTGGACGCCCGATTTTGATCTGGGAGGGGAGACTCAGGAGGTGACGTTTGTTGTTAGCGACGGAAAGGACGAAGCGTCTATAACGGTGAAGATTGGAGTTGAGGAGGTGGACCGCCCGGCCTCCATCAGCGCGGCGACGCCGAGCCGGTCGGTGATGCTGGGCACACCGGTAGATACGCTTCAATTTTCGGTGACCGCCAGCGATCCGGACGGCGATATGGTGACCTATACTTGGACGGTCAACGGTGTGGACCAGGAGGAGACGGGACCGTCTTTTTTCCTGCCCGTATCATCGGGTGAGGCGGACGATGTGGTCACCGTTTCCGTGTCCAGCGGAGGGGAGCCCGTGGTCCGGAGCTGGACCGTGGGAAAGAGTCTCAAGGCGGATTTCAATGCAGACGGGACGGTGAATTTCACGGATTTTGTGACCTTTGCCGGGGGGTTCGGCAGAAGGTCCACAGACTCCGGGTTTGATGCCCGGCTGGATCTCAATGGCAATGATTCGGTCGATTTTGCCGATTTTGTGCTGTTTGCCCAGTACTTCGGGATGAGCGCGCCCTGACCCGGTTGGCAGTTGCGCCGAACCAAAACCCTTGACAAGGGTGGGGTATTCGTGTATCATTATTAAGATTATACGGTTATGTAAAATGAAGCTAAGTGGTTGTGCGACAATTCGTCAGGCGGTCCTTCTTTCAATATTTCTCCCCCGTTTTCTGTCGAAAAGGTTGTGTTGCGGGCCAATGTCTTCCTACGGGAGGGCATTCTCCCTGCCTTTCTATCCATTATGGGGAGAAGGTGGATCTCATGGAGCGACTATCGCAACGGGAAGAAGTGATCCTCAATATCCTGATTGGTTCCTATGTGGCAACAGGGGAGCCGGTAGGCTCACGGACGATCTCTAAATCGGGGCTTGGGCTCAGTGCGGCAACCGTGCGGAATTCGATGGCCGATCTGGAGGAGAAGGGGTACCTGTCTCACCCCCATACATCCGCCGGGCGTGTGCCTACCGACGAAGGCTATCGGTATTATGTAGATCTGCTGATGTCTCAGGAGGAACTGGTGGAGAAAGAGCGCCGGCGGATTCGCAACAATATGGTGGTGCGCCTCCAGGAAGGGAATATCGAGAGCCTGCTGGAACAGGTGTCCAGAGTAATCGCGGATATTTCGAAAAACCTGGGGGTGGCGCTTACGCCCAGATTCGAGCGGGGAATTTTTCAACGCTTAGAGATGGTCCACCTGTCTGAGTCCAAGCTGCTGCTGGTTCTGACGATCAAGTCGGGGCTGGTCAAGACGATGGTGATGGAGATCGATTCGGACATCGATGTTTCGGAGCTTGAGGATACGAAGCGTGTGATCAACGAACGGCTTTTCGGGCTTACGGTCGCAGAGATCCGGGATTCGGTAGAGGAACGCCTCCGGTCGGTTTCGGGCGGGTCTCCCAAATTGCTGCGGCTCCTGTCCGACAGCGCCGATAGCCTGTTCAAATTCAGCAGCGGGGATGATCTGCACTTTGGGGGCGCGGGGAATTTCTTCCTCCAGCCGGAGTTCAGCAGCAATCAGGAAGGGATGGCTGCGTTGCTGGGTCTGCTTGAGGAGCGGGAGTCGATGGTTACGATCTTAGATGAACGGATGGACCGTGAAGGGATCGCCATTACGATTGGGAACGAGCATGCGTCTCCCGAGCTGCAAAATTGCAGTTTGTTGACGTCGCGTTATCAGGTGGGCAGTGTTTCCGGGATTATCGGGGTGATCGGGCCCACGCGCATTCCCTATGCCCGTATGGTGCCATTGCTCCAGTATATGGCCAATTTGACGGAAGAAATACTCGATCAACAGTAGGAGGAAAAGCAGAGTACTATGAAGAATTCCAAAACCGGGGAAGAAAAAAAAGAGAAGGCAGAACGGACGGATGAACAGACTGAGGAAAACGAGCGTGAGACATCGGAAGCCGAGGAGGCTGTTTCGGAGCAGCCTCAGGAGGTCGATCCTTTAGAGGAGGCGCGGAAGGAAGCGGAAGACTACAAGGACCGATGGATCCGTCTGGCAGCCGAGTTTGAAAACTATAAGAAGCGAACGGCGAAGGAGTTCGAAGCCCTGGTGCAGTCGGCCAGTGAGCGTGTGCTTCGAGATCTTCTGCCGGTGCTGGACGCGGTAGACCGGGCGCTTGTTCACAGCGGAGACGGGCAGGAGGATTCGGAGGGCTTCCGCGAAGGGGTCAAGATGATTATGGAGCAGCTGCCCAGGGTGCTCCATAATCGGGGGCTTTTGGAGATTGAGGCGGTGGGACAGCCCTTTGATCCGCACTACCATGAAGCCCTGATGCAGATTGATTCGGAGGCGCACGAGGCAGGGATGGTGGCCGAGGTTGTGGAAAAGGGATACTGCCTGAGGGATAAGGTTATAAGGCATGCCAAGGTAGTGGTAAGCCGGGGGAAGCCCGAGGAGGTGTGCGAAGAAACATCCGAGGCCGGGCAGGAAAAGGATTAGACACTTTTTTAAGCGCGATAGGGCCGATGTTGTTTTGGCCCTATTGTTATCTTTAGAGTGCTGGACGAACCGGGACATGTGAATGGCCAGGCGCGATTATTATGAGATCCTCAGTGTGGACAAAAATGCCACCGAGGACGAGATTAAAAAGGCGTACCGGAAGCAGGCGCTGCAATATCATCCCGACCGGAATCAGGGAAATCAAGAGGCGGAGGAGAAGTTCAAGGAGGTGGCCGAGGCCTTCGAGGTGTTGAGCAATTCCCAGAAGCGCCAGGTTTATGATCGGTACGGGCACGAAGGGCTAGGAGGACCGTTCCGTTCCGGCGGGTTCCAGTGGTCCGATTTTACCCATGCGGGCGATTTCCAGGATATTTTCTCCAATTTGGACGAGATCTTCGGGAGCGGGATCTTCGGCGATATGTTCGGCCGCCGGGGAGGGCGGCGGGGACCTCAGGGAGGCGAAGACCTCCGGATTACGCTGAAACTGACACTGGAAGAGATTGCCGGCGGTGTTGAGAAGGTGGTGAAGCTGTCCCGCATGGAAAGCTGTGATACCTGCGGAGGATCGGGGGCAAAGTCCGGGTCTTCGTCTGCAACCTGCAATGTCTGTGGCGGCATGGGCCAGGTACGGCAGGCCACGCGGTCGCTTTTCGGCCAGTTTGTGAACGTGACGACCTGCCCCCAGTGCGGCGGGGAGGGGAAGATCATCCGAGAGCCCTGTTCTGACTGCAGGGGCGAGGGCCGGATTAAGAAGACGGCCACGCTTTCGGTGAGTATTCCGGCGGGCGTTTCGGAAGGGAATTATATCCCCCTCAGAGGGCAGGGGAGTGTGGGGCGGAGGGGAGGTCCCTCGGGGGACTGCATGGTGTTTATCGAAGAGGCCGAGCACGACGCTTTTGAGCGGCACGGCAACGATATTCTGTACGATCTGCCGATCGGTTTCAGCCAGGCGGCGCTGGGCGCCGAGGTGGAGGTGCCCACCTTAGCGGGGAGGGCGGAGATGAAGATCCCGGCCGGAACACAGTCGGGGCAGATTTTCAGGCTCCGGGGAAAAGGGGTTCCGGAACTGAACGGCTACCGGACAGGAGACCAGCTGGTGCGGATCATGGTCTGGACGCCTACAAAGCTGACCAGGCAGGAAGAGGTCCTGCTTCGGGAACTGGCCGAACTGGAGAACGCCCGACCTCCGGAGGGCGGGAAAGGGCTGTTCGAGCGCGTGAAGGAGGCTCTGGGCGGGTAGGCAAAGCGCCAAATTGAAAAAAGTCTTAATGATTCTAAGTAATATGACGATATATCTTTTAGTAATTGGTGATACAGAGGGTGTGCCCCCTTCGGTCACCGAATACCACACAGGATGTGGATTTTTCCGCAGGGATGCCAGCCAGAGGCAGCCCGTTCTCCAAGAGAACAGGCTGCCTTTATTTTTTTCGGATGGAATTGACAAAGCCAGCGGGTAGGCTTATATTCTGTCAGGTCTGCATTTCTCCCCAGCTTTTCCGGCCCTGTACCTGAATTTTGATGTTGCGGATGGACCCCTCCCCGGCCTCCTCTCCAAAACAGGGAGAGAAGACAAATTTCCATATAACATACTATTAAATAAAAAGTTGAATTTTTGAGGCGTCGGGGCTTTGAGCGCGTGGTTTCAGTTTTTGTTGGAGGTCCCTTCCGATCTGTCGGACCTGGTGTCCGGGGTGCTGTTCGACCTGGGGAGTTCCGGGCTGCAGGTTGAAGATGGGACGGATTCCCGTTGTGTGTGTCTGAGGGCCTATTTCGCCCCTACCGGGGATCGGGAACAGGTGGTGGCCGCCCTGCGTAGCGCGCTGGACGGGCTGGTTGGGCCCGGGAAGATCCAGGTTGGCCTGGAGGAGGTGCCCCCGGAAGACTGGGCAGAGGCATGGCGGCAGCATTTCCAGCCGATTTTTCCCACACCGCGCATTGCCGTCTGTCCTCCCTGGGATCGGCCGCCCGATCCGGAGGGGGGATTTTCGGTTGTGATTGAGCCGAAGATGGCTTTTGGCACGGGCCATCACGAGACGACCCGAATGGCCCTGCAGGCGCTGGAGCGAAGGGTGGGGGCCGGAGACCGGGTGCTGGACGTGGGGACGGGATCGGGCATTTTGGGCATTGCGGCGGTCAAACTGGGGGCCGGCGGGGTGATTGCGGTGGATACCGATCCGCTGGCGGTGACGAATGCCCGCGAAAACGTCTCGCTCAACGGGGTTGAGGAGCGCGTCCGTCTTTTTGGGGGGTCGATTACGGATGTGGCGGGCGACTTCGACCTGGTGGTGGCCAATATTGTCAGCGGCGTCCTGATTCCCATGCTGCCGGATTTGAAGGCGCGTACACGCGCGTTGGGACGGGTGATCCTGGGAGGGGTGCTGGATCGAGAAGAGATGGGATTTTTGGGAGCGGTTGGGGAGGCCGGCCTGGGGGTGGAAGAGGTGCTGCGGGATGGGGAGTGGGTGTGTGTTGTGGCAGGCTCTGAGGTGTGAAAAGAGTGTTCCGGATTCCAGGGAGGCGCGATGCCGGATTGTATTTTCTGCAAAATTGCGGCCGGGGAGATCCCGGCACAGGTGGTCTATGAGGACGACCAGTTTCTGGCGTTTGAGGATGTCAACAAGCAGGCTCCGACCCACACGCTGGTGATTCCCAAACGGCATATCGCCCGTCTGACGGACCTGAAGGAGGAGGATGCGTCGCTTGTGGGGAAGTGGTTGCTGGTGGGCAACCGGGTTGCCGAGGAGGCCGGTATTGCGGCATCCGGATACCGGCTGGTGGCCAATTGTAACGAGGATGGGGGCCAGACGGTCTTTCACATCCATCTGCACGTTCTGGGAGGCCGCTCGATGAGCTGGCCGCCGGGATAGAGGCGCTGCGGGTTGTGCATTACGAGTCGAAGTGTGAGCATGCGTAAGTGCGGAGTGCATTAAGAATGCGGAAAACGGCCGGATATCTGATCGCAGGGCTGCTTCTGGTGGGGAGCGCGTTTGCACAACTGCGACATGGAGATAAGGTGGTGACGGTGGTGGGGGCGAAGCAAGTGAGAGTTCGCACCGCTCCGGAGATTCGAGAGGATACGTTTATCAAATGGGTTCCTCGTGGGACCCAGATGAAGCTTCTCGGGAAGCAGGGCAACTGGTATCAGGTGATTTTGTCCGACGGCCGGGAGGCGTGGGTGAGCAGCACGTACGCAGAGGCGGACGTGGCGCGGGATCTGCTGGAGGTGCGGCCATCAAGAGCCAATGTGCGTAAAAGCGCCACGACGTCTTCGGCCAAGATCGGCGCGGTGGCGCAGGGGGATATGCTCCGCCTGGTCCGGGAGCGCAGCAACTGGTATCTGGCGATTTTGCCGGACGGACGGCAGGGGTGGATCCGAGAGGATATGGTGGTTCGCAGGCCGGTCGATCCTTCCGCAGAACCGGAAGCGCCCGGCCCGCCGCCTGTTGCCAGGTCCGAGCCGGCCGAGGTAAAACCGGCGCCCGAGGAGAAGCCTCCTCCTCCGGAGAAGCCCGAGCCGCGTGTGGACTTTTACCAGCGGGGGCTGGATTATGCGGCTGAAGGGCGGATTGATGAGGCTATTGAAGCGCTTCAGAAGGCGGTGGAAGCCCGGCCGGAAGATGGGGCCGTCCACTTTGAACTGGCCAAGCTGCTGAAGCAGAAAGGGGACTCGCGCCAGGCCCTGACCCACTTTCGGAAGGCGCTGAAGGGGCAACCGCCCCGGGCGGAAGCCACGTTCTATATCAAAGCGATGCTCAAGGCCGAAGCGGATTCCTCGGCCGGTGAGGTCGACCCGGAGATGGCAGCGGCGGAAGCGGATAGTGTGTGGATGGAATCTCTCTTGGAGGGCGCTACCTATCTTCTTCCGGGGCTTGCGCTGGGGTCGCTGGTGTTTATAGTCGGCCTTGGATTGATCTACCGCAGGCGGCGGGCTTCCCGGCTGGACCGGCCGGTTTACCGCAGACGAAAACCGGATGCGGGGTTTGATGCGGTGCTGAAATACGCGGTTGAAAAACGGCCTCTGCTCAGGTCGATTGAAGAGGCCGAACGGAAGCAGGCAGAGATGGATGAGGCGCTGAAACAGCGGTTTGACGCGTTTGCAAAAGAGGGTCCGTCGGGAGGCCCCAAACTGCCAGGGGTCGCATCGACAGAGGCGCTTTTAAAAAGGGTGGAGGATCTTCGGCAGACCATTCTTAACCAGGAGGAACGGGCGCAGATCTATGCCGATCTGGTGGTTCTGCAGAACGAAAAGATCGGTGCGCTGGATGAAGAGATCGATGCGCTGAAGAAGCTGATCCAACTGGATTATCGAGACAGCCGGAAGGGAAGGCAAGTAAAAAGTGAAAAGTAAAAAATAAAAAGTGAAGAATGAAAAAATGAAAGAGCGGATTTCTCGTTTTCTGGAGTTACAGCCCCAGGGGGCAACTTCGGAGGAGATCGCCGCAGAGGCGCTCAACCTGCGGGGGGCCAGGGGGGCCGTTGCCGATAAGATTGTGGAAGCGGCGGTGGATGGGGATGCGCAGGTTGTGATGGGCCGGGACGGCCTGTGGACCCTGAAGTCCGCGTCCCGTACGATTCGGGAGGCGACTTTTGTGACCCTAGGGGTCAGGGCGGGAGTGGACGGGGCGGGATCGGAAAGGCTGGTGGGGATTGTGGGGCGTCGGTTTGGGATGGAAGGGCAGCAGGAGCGGTTTCCAGAGGCTGCGGTTGGGGAGGTGGGAGAGGCAGAGAAGCAGGCGTTCCTGTCGTTTGCTTCATTTGCCAGGAGCGCCGTTCCGGTTGCGTTTCGGCTGCCCCGCCTGCGCCGGCTGGTGAACCGATGTGCGCGGGGGACGCTGGGTCACCCGCTGCTTGAAGAGGGAGTTTGTCTTTACCGGCTGGGCCGGCGGGTTTTTCCGGACCAGCCGCTGCCCTCCTTAGAGGCCCTGTGCGAGGCGGCGGGCCTGTCTTATCTGACCGACCGCGGGCCGGAAGAAGAGGCCGGTTTGCAGGCCGACCTGCTGCTTTTGCTCTTAGAGCGGTACGGCACAGAAGGGGGGGTTGAAGAGGTTATTTCGGATCTGTATCCCGATGCCCTGCCGGTTTACTTCGAGGCGTATGCTTTTGATGAAGCGTTTTTAGATGAACTGCCCCAGCAGCCGGGTGTCTATATCATGCGGGACCGGGCCGGTTGTGTGATTTATGTTGGGAAATCGGTCAACCTGCGGGACCGGGTACGGGTCTATTTTTCCCGTCGTTCCGAGCGGCCGGAAAAGACACGACGGATTCTGGAACGAATCTGGTCGATGGAGGTGCAAACCGTAGGCTCGGAGCTGGAGGCGCTCCTTTTAGAGGCCCGTCTGATCCGCCTGTGCAAGCCGGAGTTCAATACCCAGGTGACCGTCCATGAACGGGGCGCAGAGATGGGTCCGGTGCGAAACTTCGTGCTTGTGCTGCCCTCGTCGGAACCCGACAGCCTGGAGCTGTTTTGTGTGCGCGAAGCAGAGCCCCTAGAACAGGCCCGGGTGCGGCGAGATCTTTCGGACTGGTCCGGCGTGTCCGAACAGATCGGGCGGTTGTACTTTGGGGAATTCAGTTCCGAGTTCCGAGTTCCGAGTTCCGAATTTCAGGTGGCTGATTCAGGGCTTTCGGAGGGCGATGCGGCGGATCTGGAGATTTTGAAGCGTTGGCTGGCGCAGCGGCAACAGCAGGTCAATTGTGTGGATATGGACGGGTCCGGACGCCCTGAGGAGGCTTTGCGGGTGCTGGGGGACTACGTTCGGGGGTGCGATCTGGAGGGGTGGGAGAAGCTGTGGCGGGTATAAATCGAATTATACGGTTAGTTCCATGCCTTCGTGCGCGATGAGGACTTCGCAGCTGGTATCGGGGGCCAGGTGGTTGAGGTAGTTGAGGGTGCTTTTGAGGAGGTCCTGCAGACGGCTGTCGTTGCTGAGGGGGTCGTGGTGGTAGAGGACGAGGCGTTTGACGCTCGCATGAAGGGCAATGTCGACGCCGATGAAGGAGGAGCTGTGGCCCCAGTCGCTCTTTTCGAAAGACTCGATGAGGGCGAAGAAGGCGTCAAAGATGAGCAGGTCCGCATCCCGGTAGAAGTTGTGATACTTTTTCATGCGCTCGGGGGCAAGGTTGTTGTAGGAGGCGTCGCTGGCATAGATCAGGGTATGCCCGTTGTGTTCGATACGATAGGCGTAAGAATCTCCGGGGTGATCAAGCAGAAAAGGCGTTACGGTGAAGGTTCCCAGCCGTCTCTTTTTGCCGGGCGTCAGTTTTTTAAACCGGATGTCGGCCGGCATAGCTTCCAGGGCAACCGGAAAATTGTACGGGTGGTGTTGCCTTTGAAGGCGCTGCCTGAGGCGGTTGTGACACCCATAAATGGTGAGCTGGTTGCCGGGCACGAAGGCGGGATGGAAAACCGGGAAACCCATAATGTGGTCCCAGTGGGTGTGGCTGATCAGGATGTCAACTTCACCTTTTCCCTTTCCAAAGTCCTCTTTCATCATTGACCAGCCGAGTTCTTTGAAGCCCGAACCGGCGTCGATGATGAGGCGCTGGCCGTCGGCCCGGACTTCGACGCAGGAGGTATTTCCGCCGATGGTACTCCGCTGAAAGATGGGCAGAGAACGAAGATAGGCCCGGGCCGCTTCGGGCGTGGAAGTATCCCTGTCGCTGGCAGAGACCAGCAAATCGACCAGCTTTTCTTCCAGGGCTTGGGGTGAAATGGGGGTGGGAATCGTGCCCCGTACCCCCCAGAACTTGATCTGCATCGTTCCGAACCCCAGGAGGTCGGCAACCGGGCCTCCCGGCCTTTCGAAGACCTCGAGTTAGAGAGGTAAGGGGTGCCGACTCGGTTTTACGTAGATGTTTTCTGTCTATGCTGCATCGGCATAGTCAAGGAGTTCATCATTGGCATATCGAACCTGTTTATACTGA
Source organism: Candidatus Latescibacterota bacterium (assembly GCA_965249305.1). Classification (GTDB taxonomy): domain Bacteria; phylum Latescibacterota; class UBA2968; order UBA2968. The sequence continues at coordinate 5,084,827 of OZ252228.1, forward strand.
TTCCGAAAGCATCCCATCGTTTTGACTTGACGTAAGTGCGTAACTGCAAGATGCGTTGTCCTCCCTGCCAGGACCATTGCATACCCGATCGACAAAGCCTTGTCTTGACCAGGGTCTTGCAGGCCGCTTCGACGGGTCCCGAGCCAATGGGCAGACCCCTTCAACGAAAGTCAGCATAGGCCATCCGGTGTTTGTTCCGAAAGAAGAAGGTTCGTTCTGTTTCCAGGTCTTCCAATCGTTTTTGACCCAGCCTTCGGCGGCTTTTGTAATAGTCGATGGAGCGAATAAGGGTTTCTGCTGCGCCATCTTGGGTCAGCAGTTTGTGGTGGTAGGTTTCATACCAGCTTTGCGCTTTTGCTGATTTTTTGCCAAACAGGAGTTCGGCAGCTTCAGACAGATGTTCTGTGGTGTGATAAAAATCCACCAGTTTTTCATACCCGATGAACCGAGGAGTGGTATCAGCATATTTCCACAACCCTCGTGCCCCATCACACAGGAACACTTTTCCGACCTCATCTTTCAGTTGTCCTTCGATATGATCGAGTTCTTCCTCAAAGCGTATCTTCAACGTTTGACCACCCTCTTCGGGCATTTGTGCCACATACCGAGAGACCAAACGCTTTGGTGGGGTGCCGTCCTTTGGAGGTGCCCCATAAAAGGACAGGCTGCCCACCAGGGCCTGTTTGAAACTGGTCGGACTTTCTTCGGACGGTTTTTCCCCCGGCCTCTCTTGTGGACGCCCGCGTTTTTTCCCCGGCTCATCCAGCCTGAGGTGGGTCCCATCCAGGCTGGCCACCATCACTTTTGTCCCTTTGGGGTTCTCCTCCTCCTGACGGATCGACCGGTTGAGTGTTTCATCCATCTCGACCAGCCACGCTCCCGTCTCTTCTGTGATGTGTTTGACCGCTGTGGCAGAAGGCTGAAACAGAGCCGTCTTTTCCAGCACAGAAACGGTTTCCTCCGGCGTGATCAAGCTCACCGTGAACAACACCGCTTCACGAACTTCCACGGTGGCAAACTCACCGACCATTCCCCACATCACATCCAACGGCACATAAGAAGGCCCCCCTTCATCGGCCTGAAACAGATTTCGAGAAAGCTTCATCTTCCCAAAGGGGGTCAAAAACGTCTTCTCACTTTGTTGCTTAAACCGATACAGCACATTCTCGACCTGTTTTGGGGCCTCATCCACTTCGTAGGCTTCCAAAAATGTGCGAAGCGCTGCGATCCCACAAGCCTTGAGGGCTTCACCAAGCCCACTTGTGACCTGTTCTGCCAATTGAGGCGTCAAACTCTCCAGGTCCAAATTTTCGCAATGGGCGCTCAATTTTTGCTTAAATTCCCAGGTGGCGGCTTCGATTATCTCTGCGAGGTCCATCTTGGGCTCCTTTCCCGTATCTATACAACCTTATTGTTTTCAGTCTGTTGTATGATCGGGATTTGGAGCCTTTTTTGCAACTCATTTACGTAAATTCAGAGCAGCACCCGAGGTAAGTAAAGATTTCAAGGGAGGATATGTTAAGTAAATGTAGTTTAGTATAGGGCATCGCCGAACATTTGTCAAGCGTTGGTTTTTTCCACGGTCTGAACGTACACGAGTCGAGGGCCGTGGGCGAAGAACGGGCTTGATTTGGATGCAGGCCCATATTAAATTGAGTTTGGTTATGGCAACTTCCATAGAACAATCGACTGTAAAAAAGGTCTCTGCCCGGGAGGCGCGCAGCACGCCTATGAAATTAAAACGCGCACTGGTGGTAGACAAGCCCCGGTTGGCCGGCCTGGTTCAACGGATGCTGGCCAGTCGGTTCGAAGTGATTTGTGCGGAAAACGCCTTAGAGGCGGTTAAGGCGCTCAAGTACCGGCGTCCGGAGGTGATTGTGGCCGAACTGAGCGTGCCGGGTGGGGGGCTGCGTCTGGCCGAACTGCTGGATATGAATGTGAAGGCGAGCCATACGCCGTTTATCCTCACCTGTATCAAACCGTCGGCGGATCTCGTGGAACGGGCCACGAAGTCGGGGGTAGACGTGGTGCTTATCAAACCGTTTCCGCCCAGCGCGCTGGGGGCGCGGATCGATGCGATTCTTAAAAACGCGCCGCCGTCCGATCCCGTGGGAGAGGGGAACGAGGAAGCGGGGGTTGCCGATGCGATCAAGGAACGGATGCGGTCGATAGACGGGCTGCCGCCCTTTCCGGCCACGCATGCGGAGGTTATGCGGCTGTCCAAAAGTGAAGATGCCGACAGCGAGGACATTGCCGAACAGATCCAGATGGATCCCAATTTTCTGGCCACGGTTCTGAAGCTGGCCAATTCCTCCCACTACGGATTTCGGCGCAAGGTGGATTCGCTGAAGCTGGCCGTTACGCTTGTAGGATTCAAGGAGATCGCCAACCTGGTGATGTCTTTGCAGGTCTTCCAGGAGCTGGGAGGATACAAGTCGGAGTCGAACTTCGACCTGCCGGCGTTCTGGAAACATTCGGTGGGCACCGCGTTTATCGCCCGGGTTATTGCACAAAAACTGCAGGCCGAAGTGGAACTCTGTTTTATGGCCGGGCTGCTGCACGATATCGGGAAGGTGGTGCTGGATCGATTCTTTTCCGAATTTTTCGGCCAGGCCCTGGAGATTATCCACCAGCAGAACGTCCCCTCTATTGAGGCCGAAGTGGAGACTCTGGGGATTACCCACACTCACGTGGGCGGGTATCTGGCCGTGAACTGGAATTTTGCCGATACGCTTACGGAGACGATTGTCTGCCACCACGATCCGGCGGCGGCCAAGCATTATCCAAAGTTGGCCAGTGTGGTCCACGTGGCCAACGCCATTTGCAATCACCTCTCGTACGGGTCGTCGGGAGAGGTTGTTATACAGGAACCGGACGATCCTGTGCTTTCCAAGGCGCTGTGGAAACTGGGCGTGGGGCCCAACGCATTCGACAAGCTGATTGAGATGGGGAAGGCGCAGCTGGAGGATGCGGACTCATTCTTAGCGGCGCTTTCGGGGGGATAGGACGAGGGATAGGCAGGGACGCACCGCGGTGCGCCTCACGTTACAAAAAAGGGACACGATGCGTTGTGTCCCTTTTGCTGTGTACAGGCAGGCACTGCAAAGCTTATCGGACGGCGACGGAGCGGATGGCGTTTTTTTTGCTCCAGGGGGGGGCCGACCGGAGGGCCGGAACGACTTCCTCCGGAGAGTCGGCCAGGGTCCAGATGGCGCTGTGCCCCGGGTTCATGAATCGCTCGGAGATACAGCGCTCCAGGAGTTCCACGCAGAGGTCGTAGAAGCCGTTGGTGTTGACGATGGCGATCGGGTTTGTGTAGAGCCCGAGGCGCTTCCAGGCAATGGCTTCAAAGAGTTCCTCCAGGGTGCCGCAGCCGCCGGGCAGGGCCACCACGGCGTCGGAGGCTTCGAGCATGGTCCGCTTTCGCTGGTGGATGTCGTCCACCACGCGCAGTTCGGTGAGGCCCGTGTGGCCCCATTCCACTTCTTCCATAAACCGGGGGATGACCCCAATGACCTTCCCGCCTTCTGACAGGGCGCCCTGTGCGAGACGCCCCATCAAGCCGACGGCGCCTCCGCCGTAGACAATGCCGACGTCGTTTTTGGCGAGGTGCCTGCCCAGGCGCTCGGCCGCACCGAGATAGCTGGCGTCGCATTTGTCGCTGGATGCAGCGTAGACGCAGACCTGCCGGATCGCCATCGTTCAGTCTCCACAGATATAGGTAAGAGCCTCCACGGCCTGTTCGAGAGAGTCGACGACCAGGTTGGCGCGGCCGTCGAGTTCTTTTAAGGAGTGCCGGAACCCGGGGCCATGGACGACGATGACCGGTTTGTTGTACCGGGCCGCTTCGCCGATGTCGCTGGAGGTGTTCCACTGGCGGTAGTTGCCGTGTTCCTGGTCGAAGAAGGCGATGAGCAGGTCGCACCGGGCAATCCAGACCTGTGTGCGCAGGTTGTTGACCCTGCCGCCCAGGTCGTCCTTGACTCTGGAGAAGTAGTCGGAGGAACCGACGTCGCTTTCCCCCAGGTCCCGGATTTCAACGCCGATGTTGTCGCTGCGGCCGTGGTCTTCGCAGGGGCCTTTGAAGGCGATTGAAAGGCCCTTTTCCTCACACATCTGGCGCACCCGGTCGCGCCAGTCGCCGTGGATGTGGCCGGAGAGGTAGACGAGGAGAGAGTTTGCGTTTGTCATAGATTAATCCTTTCTAAACTCGTTTATTGACGGCAGGTTGTGGACACGCCTATTCCGAATTGTCAGCAAGCCCCTTTAGCAAACGATCTCGCAGCCCAATTAACGTGAGTCCCACAACCTCCTTTTGCCCCTCATCATATCGTACAATGACCCCCTCGCCAATATCTATGCCTAAAGCAGCTTGCGGTTTTCCTATTGAGATATAAAGCACATCTGCTTCCTCATCATAATCCCAATTGATAGCTTTTGTTTTTTCCAAAATCTTTAACGCTTCCATGTTGTTGTTCTCCTTGCCGATGGCCGACTGGCCAGATATGCTGTTATTATAAATCCGTCTTCAGAGTTAATTTCCCGATATGCTACCACGACGCTCTTGCTGGTCAATGGTGTGTGAGGATAAAACCGAATAGCCAGCAGTTCTCCGAAATCCCCTTGTTGAATTATTTCAGGTTCCGACAATGTTTCCAGGACTTTCTCACGCAGGCTTTCCATTTCCGGATGGCGTCGCATAATATGCTGCCATCTTTCCTCGGTTAATCGAACAAAAACGCCATGATGTGATTGTACAATGACCATCATATTTTCTTTCAGTATAATATAAGCGATTTGTCGGCTACACGCATTGGTAAAGGACGGTTCAGCAGATCTTACCCAGAAAGAGTTGGGTCGTGAAATTTATCGTGACCCTGTCCCGGTTCTGGAATTCCTCAAATATGTCCTGTAGCGCCTGGATATAATCGGAAAACGCAGAATGGCTTTTATCCGGCGCATGGGAGTTGGACAATTCCAACCCGATCAAGCCGTCCAGGTCGTAGGCGCGAGGATTGGAAAATTGAAACTGTAGCGTATTCTCTTGCTCTGTGAACCACCATTCAAAAGGCCGGATTTGAAGCCGGTTGGCGTATTCTGTACCGGAAGTCCAACCGTACTTTTCTGCATATAGTCGAACGATTTCGGAGCAGAGGTTATCATCGGGGCGCCTGTGCTGGAGGATGGCAAGCCAGGCGTCCGGTTTCAGAATGCGGTGAAATTCCCGTCTGGTCGGTTCTCCGTCGAACCAGCGGATGGCCTGTCCGGCTGTAATCAAATCGATGCTTACGTCGGGCAGCATTGTTTTCTCGGAATTCCCGCCTACACTGTGAAAATCCAGATGCTGTGCGAGTCTGATCTCGGCCATCCGCCTCATCTGTGGATTCAGCTCAACCGCGTAGACGGTATTGCCGCGTTCGAGAAAATGGCGGCTCACAATACCGGTGCCCGAGCCGATGTCGGCAACCACCGAGTCGGTGGTCAGCTTTGTGTGCTCGACGATTGCCTGGATCGCCCCGGGCGCGTAATCCGGGCGGTGTTTTGCATACTGCTGTGCTTTTGAAGAGAAGCGGGTTGCGGTATCGATTCTCACAGGATCCTCATCTCTGCGGTGAATGAACCATTCACAGCTTACTCTTCCACCAACTTCAGAAGCTTCTCGGTCGATTTGAGGCCGTGGCCGGTCAGGGGGGCGACGACGGTTTCTCCCTCTGAGATGGGGTATTTCTTGAAGGCGGCAATGGCGGTAGCTGAGGTGGGTTCGATGTACCAGCCCCGTTTGCAGAAGTCAACGAGTGCGGTTTCAATTTCATCGTCGGTCACTGCGAGGACCTCTCCGCCGGTGTCGTGGATGATGTCCATGATTTGCGCGGCCCTGGAAGGCTCTGCAATGGCGATGCCCTCGGCGACGGTGCCGCCGGGTTCGACGGGGGGAACATCCTCCAGCTGGTCTCGCCACATCCGGTAGAGGGGGGCGCAGTTGGCCGCCTGCACGGCGACGAGCTTTGGGAGCCCGGGGATGAGGTTTCGATCCAGGAGGTCGCGGAAGCCGAGGTAGGCTCCGATCAGGAGGGTGCCGTGGCCGGTGGGCACGATGAGGGTGTCGGGGGGGGTGAACCCGAGCTGTTCCCAGATTTCGAAGGCGTAGGTTTTGGTGCCCTGGAAGAAGAAGGGGTTCCAGACGTGGCTGGCGTAAAAGTGGTGTTCCGCCGTTTCCATTGCGGCTCGGGCCGTGTTTTCCCGGGAGCCGGGAATTTTGTGGAGGGCGGCCCCGTACATCTGTATCTGGGCCAGCTTGGCGGGTGAGGTGGCTTCCGGGACGTAGATGTCGCATGCGATGCCTGCCCGGGCGGCGTAGGCGGCTACGGCGGCGCCGGCGTTGCCGGAGGAGTCTTCGACGATTTTCCGGATGCCCAGTTCGCTGGCTCTGCTGATGAGGACCGAGGCGCCCCGGTCTTTGAAGGAGCCGGTGGGGAAGAGGTTTTCCGGTTTGATCCGGACGGGCTTCCCGTCGATTTCGGCTTCGAGGAGGGGGGTAAAGCCCTCGTCGAAGGAGACGATGTGTTCGTCGTTTGCGATGGGCAGCGCCTCCCGGTAGCGCCACATGGTCGGCTTTCTGGAACGGATGGCGTCTGTGTCGAAGACGGCTTCAAAGTGGATGTCTAAGGGAGCGCCGCAGTCGCATTTCCAGCGGGGGTCGGCGAGAGCATAGGTGGTCTTGCAGGTGTTGCAGACGATTTGTGTCATGGGGTTTTGGTTCTCCCCTTGAGGGAGGCGCCGGTAACGGCGATGACGGTTCTGCGGGGAAAGATGCGGACGGTGAAGATCATAATTTTGTTGATCAGGCCGTGGATGACGGAGGGGCGTTTGCCCAGTTTTCGCAGGCCGATTGCCACGACGGCTTCGGGGGTGGCTTCTCTGAAGGGGCCGGCGTCTGCTATGTTGGCGACCTGCGTGAATTCGGTTCGGGTGAATCCGGGGGAGAGGGCGAGGCTGTCGATGCCCATTTTTCGATACTCTTTCCAGAGGCATTCTCCCAGCATCAGGTTGAATGCCTTGGTTGCGCCGTACGTGCCCAGATAGGGCGTGGGCTGGTACGCGGCGGTTGAAGCGAGGAATATGAGGCCGCCCCGGCCCCGGTCGAGCATGAGGGGCAGGTAGTGGTTGGTGAGGAGGACAGGGACGACGCAGTTCAGGACGGTCATGTTGGCCTGGCGGTCTGGATCGAGGGCGTGGTATTCGCCCGACATGCCGTAGCCGGCGTTGTTGACCAGAAGGCCGATTTCGAGGTCCCGCGTTTCTTCGATGAGCCTGTTGCAGCCGCCTTCGGCCGTGAGGTCGACCGGAATGACGCGGGTCTGGACCGAATGGGCCTTCTGGACCTGGTCGGCCAGGACGTCCATGTTCTGCTTACGACGGGCGGCGAGGACGACGTTCAGGCCTCCGGCGGCAAGCTGCCGGACGAATTCTGCGCCCAGTCCGGACGAAGCGCCGGTGACCAGGGCCCAGGGACCGTATTTCTCTTGCCAGGTCATTGGATTGCGTCCTTGATTTTTTCTTCGCGCCCTCCGCGCCTCTGCGGTGATTAGCCTTTCAGCGCGTTTTCCGCCAGGGCATCGGTTTCGGCAACGAGCTGTGCCCAGGCGTCTAAGCTGTAGTTGGGGCCGTGCGCGAAGGGAGGGGTTTCGATGCACATGGTGTTGCTGTAGCCGAGTTCTGCGGCACGGCGGAAGACTTTTGTCCAGTCCACCAGGCCGCGCCCCGGGGCGAGGTGAGAGTCGCGGTCTCCGGCGTTGTCGGCTAAGTGAAAGGCCGAGATGTGGGCGGCCATGACGTCGAGAAATTCGTCGGCGCCTTCAGGGCCGCCCGCGACTAAGGCGTGCCCGGTGTCTAAGCAGAAGCCGAGGCTGGGGTGTGCGAATTCCTCGATGAACCGCTCGAAGTGCTCGGGCCTGGAGGCGAGCCGACCGCCGCCGGAGGGGAGCATGTTTTCGATGGCGACCGTAAAGCCGAGTGTTTCGGCTGCGGGGAGGAGGGTGTTGAGGCTTTTGCCGAGCTGCCGGAGGTAGGTGTCAAGCCCTTCGGTGTCCACACTGTACTGGCTGGTGGTGGGGTGCTGGATGCCGACGGTAGATCCTAAGAGGGCGGCGCGTTCCATCCAGAGCAGGGCTTTGTCCACGGCCTGCTGCCGAACGGTGTCGTAAAAAGAGGCGATGTCGTCTTCTCTGGAGAAGGGGAGGTGGAAGGTTTCGATGAAGAGTCCGGCGTCCCGATACGCTTTCCCGATGGCTTCGAGTTCGGTATCGGTTTTTCCCTCAAAGAGAGGTGAGGCGCCTTCGATACCGGCCAGGCCGGCGGCTTTGCAGATTTCGTGCATCTCACCGTGAGGTTTGCCCATAAATGTATATCCGGTTGTGGACCAGGTCCATGTTTTTTCCATCTGGTTTCCTTTCGTAGAAAACTCTCACCGCGGAGACGCGGAGAAAGGCAAAAAGGGGTCAAAATCTGATTTTCTCTGCGATCTCCGCGTCTCCGCGGTTCGGTTTGAAGTGCCCCACTCATCAGCCACGTGTTCTCACTCCAGAGGTTTGTACATCCGGATGTAGCGACAGGGTACGACGATCTGATCGTCGCTTTCGACGGCTTTCAGGAATTCGTCCGTGGTGATGGAATATCCCCACATCATTTCGATCTGATGGATGAAGGCGCGGGTGATCCACAGGCCGTCTACGGTCTCGGCATTTTCGGTGCCTGTGGTGGCGTCGCGGATGACGATGGGCAGGTAGCCCCGGCCGTGCATGTCCCGGACGGCGCCGGGTTTGTCGATGAGGCACATGTTGGTGGCGAAGCCGCAGTAGAAGAGGACGCGGATGCCCCTTTCCATCATCAGGCGGTGCATCATGTCTCCAGAGGAGATGACGAGGTCGCCGTCGACCGGCTGCAGGGGCGCCGGGATGTCCTGGTTGGGCCTGACACACTGGTAATAGCGGGTGATCCATTCTTCGGTTCGGAAGAGATACTGGTGCTCCCGGCGCCGGGCTTTCACCCAGTCTTGAGGCGGCCAGTCGGGGGATCTGGAGGGCGAACCGGAGGGCGGCTGCTTTTCTTCTTCCGTGGCGAGGGCTTCCCACTGTTTGTGCTTGATTGCGATGTCGCGCGTGGGGGCGTGGACGACGGTGATGCCGGATTTTCTGCACGCTTTGAGCATGGGAAGAACTCGGGTTATTTCGATCTCACCGGCCCTGTCGCAGAAGCTCTTGCCGGCATTGTATTCCGCCTCCCAGCCGAGGTGGGTGAGGGGTTCGGGACCGAATCCGGTGTTCCAGAGATCGACCATCACAAAGGCGATTTCACTCCGGTCGAACGCCATCTCACGGGTGTAGTGGTAGAAGTGTTTCTCCGTAAGGAGGGTACCTTCGGGGGTTTCCGGGATGGAGTCTGTTTTTACGCCGGCCATTTGGGTTTCTCCTTTCCGGTGGAGTACAGGAGATATGGTACGTTCCAGACGGAGAGGTGTCAACAAATTTTAGAGTCTCACGGTCTGCCCGAAGAAGCCGGCGAAGCGAATGAAGTCGGCGAAGGCGACGCGACCATCCCCGTCGAGGTCGAACGCCGGGTCGGCGGTGCCAAAGGCCCGGGCGAAGAGGACGAAGTCGGTGAAGGCGACGCGACCGTCCCCGTCGAAGTCGGCGACTCGCGCAGAAGGGGAGAGCGGGTGATCGGGGAGAAAGTCGATGCGCCGGAAATCGGCGGCGAGGGGGACGCCGGAAGTGTCGGCCGTGGTGTTGAGGGTGAGGGTGTAGGTGACACCGGAGGTGAAGGGGACGCGGAAGGTGAGGACGATGCGCCGGTTCTCCCGGTCGCGAATTGCCGAGGTGGGGCGGCCCAGGTTCGGGGCGACGGCGTAGCCGTCGGGATCGGCCGGACCGACCGGTTCGCTGAAGGTGAGCGCGAGCCGGTTGGAACCGAGGGTGGTGAGGCGCATGAGGTCCGGGGCACGGTTGGGGCGGGCGGCGGCGGTAGACGAGCGGACCTCACGGCCGCCGGGCAGGCGTGCGGCAACCGCGTAGCGGTAGAGGCGATTTTCGGTGAGGCCGGTGTCGAGGTAGGCGGTGTGGGTCAGGCCGTCGATCAGAGGGGTGAGGGTGTCGGCACCTGTGCCTCTGAAGAGACGGTAGGCCGTGGCGCCCGGGGAGGCGGTCCAGTCGAGCCGGATGCGGTCGGGGCCGAGGGGACGCGCGTTGAGGATCTGAGGGGCGAGGGTGTCGGGGAGCGGAGCGGTTCTCTCGAATATCCGGATGGCGCCGTTCCGGTTGAAGAGGATTTCGGGTCGGCCGTTGGCGTCCAGGTCGGCGATGATGGGGCGATGGGTGAGGCTTGCCCGGCTGTGCCAGATGGGGCGGTACGTGTCCGGACCGTCCGCGCGGAACAGGTAGAGGTCGGGCAGGAGGCAGACGGCCAGGTCGGGGATGCCGTCGCCGTCGGTATCGCCGGTGGCGATGCCGTTGCCGGTGGCGATGACGCCGGAGATCCGGGTCGACCATTCCAGGGCGTAGGCATCCGGGCCGGTTGCGCCGTAGATTTCGAGGTTCCAGGCGCCGTTGAGGGGGTCGTTTTCCTCTTCAACTGCGCGGGCGACGGCGAATTCGAGAATGCCATCGTTGTCTAAGTCGGCGCCGCCGCCGACCCAGCCGGCGTTGGTGGCGTCATCTCCCTCCAGGATCCAGGTGGCGGTATAACCGCCCGTTTCATCGATTTCGCCGGTCCAGAGGTCTCCGTCGGCGTCGCCGGCCAGGATTTCGTTTCTGCCGTCGCCGTCTAAGTCGGCGATGACAAAACGGGAGCCCAGGTCGCCCGAACCGGCGGTGGGATCGGAGAGGAAAGCGGCCTCTTCAAAGGCGCCGTCGCTTCTGTATTTGAGGATGCGGATGCCGCGTTCGGCGTTGGAACGGGCGAGGACTTCGTTCTGCTCGTCGCCGTCTAAGTCGGCGATTTCGCCGCCCCGGGTTCGGGTCCGGTCCAGGGTCTGCACCGAGGGGAAGGGGTTCGCCTGGGTACCGACGAAGAGCCGGAGGCGAACCACGTCCACACCCAGGAGGTCGGGGGCGCCGTCGTTGTCGGCGTCTCCGATGCTCCAGGGCAGGAAGGTTCTTTCGCTTTCAAAGACCTGTTGGAAGGCGCCGTCATCCTGCCGTTCCAGGATTCGCGGGGGGCTGAAGGGCGTGCCTTCGATGTAGGGCATGAGGGCGATTTCCGGGCGACCATCGCCGTCGAAATCGGCGGGCCGGTCCCCCAGAAAGCCGTCGGGCAGGGCAGCGACTTCGGTGTAGCCGTCCCGGGGGAGGGCAAGGGGAACAACCTCGAAGCTGTCGGGATCGGTGAGGGTGGTCCGGCCGGAGAGGCCACGGGCAAGGATGCGGTAGTGGAGAGATCCGGCCGGCAGATGTTCGGGCAGGGTCACTTTATGCGTGCGATCGACGGCGATCGACGCGAGGGTGTCTTCCCCGGCCGCCCCGGAGGGTCGGTAGAGGAGGAAGCCTTCGGTGGGCCGGTGGGTTGTCCAGCGCACTTCGTATGCAATGCGCGGGCCCTGAAGGATGGGATTGAACGCGGCGCCGGAGATCGTCGGGGGCGTACGGCGAACCGAGACCAGGACGCGGTCTTCGAGGGTTCCACCGTCGCTCAGGTCCGCTTCCAGGCGAAGTACGGCTGTGGTGTCAGGGAGGAACGACACGTCCCAGAGGAGGTGGATGTTCGTATCCGGAGGGCCGCTCAGGAGGGGGACCCAGGACTGAGGCATGCGTCCAACGCCCCAGGAGAGCCGGTAGGCGGTCGGGTCTGAGCCTGAGACCTGTGCGGTGACCTCGAAGTCGGTTTCGGCGGCCTGGCCGGTTCGGGGGGCGTGGATGCGGACGGTTGGGGGCGCGTGCGGCTGTGCGATGACCGGGAGGAGGGCAGCGGCGTCGATTCTGCCCGCGCCGAAGTCACCGTCCCAGCCGGGGGCGCCGAGGTCGACGGTTGCGCCGGTGAGGCTGGCGCGGACCTGCTCGGGCGTGAGGCCCGGCCGCCTGGAAAGCAGCAGGGCGACCAGGCCCGAGACGAAGGGGGCCGAGAAGGAGGTGCCGGAGCGGCGGCCGTAGGCGTTTCCCGGCTGGGTGCTCAGGGTGTTTGCGCCGGGGGCGGTCAGGTCGAGGGGTACCCCGCGGCTGCTGAAGCCGGCGATATGGTCGCTCCGGTCGGTTGCGGAGACGGCGATGGTCTCGTCGTCGTCGGCGGGATAGGCGAGCCCCGGCTCTCCGGTGTTTCCTGAAGAGGCCACCAGGATGAGCCCGTTGTCGGCAGCGTAGCGGACGGCGTCCTGGATGAGGAAGGCACGTTCTGGAGCGCCCCAGCTCATGTTGACGATGTGGGCGCCGTTGTCGACTGCATAGAGGATGGCAGCGGCCAGGTCGTCCTCTTCTAAGAAGGTGCCGCCGGACTGGAGGGTCACACCCGCGCGGAGGGCCATAAGTCTGGCGTCGGGCGCAACGCCGGCGATTCCGGCGCCGTTGTTGGCTACAGCGCCGGCGATTCCGGCCACGTGGGTGCCGTGGCCCGATTCGTCGGCGGGGTCGTTGTCCGGGGTGAGGTAGTCGCCCCTGCCGGGAAGGTCGGGGGCGTCTGAGAAGTCCCACCCCCGGATGTCGTCGATATAGCCGTTGCCGTCGTCGTCCACCCCGGGCCGTCCCTCGGCCTCGGCGGGGTTGGTCCAGATGTTGTCGGCGAGGTCTTCGTGGGTGTGGTCGATTCCGGAGTCTATGATGGCGAGGACAACTTCCTGGCGTCTGGGACCGAGGCCCTCCCAGAGGTTCTGCCAGCGGATGATGGACAGGCCGGTCTGGCTGCCATACTGAGGGTCGTTGGGCGCCTGGTGCGGTCGGAACAGGTGGTTGGGTTGGGCGTAGACAACGCCGGGGTGCGCGGCGTAAGCCGCAGCGGCCTCCCGAGGGTTTGCGCCGGGGGCGATTCGGAGACGGTAGATCCGGCCGAAGGGTCCGGCAGGCTTGGAGAGGCCGGAGTGGTGGGAAAAGAGGGGTTCGACGGCGTGGACCCCGTAACGCCGGGCAAGGTTCTGCAGGGAGCCGGCAGTGGGTTTGAGAGCAGCGGCTTGAAATTTGACCAGGATCTGGCCGGGGGAATAGGCAGGCTGCGCGGGGGTGGGAGAGGCGGAGGACAGGAGGTAGAGCAGGACGAGAGACCGTACGAGGGTGCGTGGGACAGACATAGGCTCAGTCGGTTTCTGCGGCGGCGGCGGGTTCGTATGCCTGCTGCTGTTCGGCGGGCAGGGCGGCGACGAGCGCGGCGGCAGGCAGGAGGACGCTGGAGACGCAGGCGAGCGCGAAGGCGACCGAGGTGGTTTCGGCCAGGATGCCGACCAGGGGAATCAGAAGACCGGCCGTGCCCCAGGAGAACCCCATGACCATACCGGTGGCGGTGCTGACGTTCTGAGGGAGGAGACGCTGGGCCAGGACGATGTTGGTAGTGGCGCCCGTGTCGAAGGTGAATGCAGCCAGGAAAAGGAGGGAGAGGGCGGCCGGTGCGGTTGTGGAACAGAATCCGATATAGATGAGGGGGGAGAGGGCGTTGGAGAGTGCGAGGAGCTTGCGGGGGGAGACCCGATCGCCGATATATCCTCCTGCCATGCGGCCAAGTGTGCTGGATATAAGATAGGCCGAGAGGATCCAGCCGATGGTTGCGATGCTCCAGCCTCTGTCCTCCCCCAGGAAGGAGAGAAAGCTAATGTAGACGGCATGAACAAGGGAACGAAAAACGCTGATGGCGTAGAGGGTCCAGAGGGGGCGCATCGCCGCGGTTCGGAAGTGGGCGAGGTTGATGCGGCTCTGTGATGGGGCGCTGTTTCCGGGCTGTTCGGTGCGGGAGAGGCGGAAGAGGAGCGCTGCTGCGATCAGGGACGGGAAGACGAGTATCCAGAGCTGACCGAGGCCGTAGCGTTCGACGATTTGGGTGCCGGTGATGGGAGCGATGGCCATGCCGAGGGGGCCGCCGGTGAGGAAAATGGCCATGGCGAGGTTGGAACGGTGGGGGACATACGTGGTTACCAGACCCCCTCCGGTGGGGTGAAAGAGGGAGGAGCCGAGCGCTGCCATGAACAGAAAGAGGGCGAGGACGAGAGCGGATGGGGCCAAGCAGACGGCCGAGATAAAGATTCCGGAGACGCATACGCCAAGGGCGGCCAGGGCCATCCGGTTGGTCCGGTCGCCCAGGTAGCCCATCAAGGGCTGGGGCATGGCGCCGAAGACCGAAACGACCGTTGGGAGCAGGGATGCCTGGACCAGGGAGAGGGCGAAATGGGCCTTAAACAGAGCCAGGAGCGGTGGAAACAGGGTCATGTAGAAGTCCACCGTGGTGTGGGCGAGGGTGACGTACCAGACCCGGCGCATCGGGTGCTGGGTGGATGGCATTGGGACTCCGTATTCAGATTTCGGATTTCAGATTGCGGATTGCGGATTGCGGAATCAAGGCTTTTCAATCCGAAATCCCAAATCCGCATTCCGCAATTTAACGGGGGTCAGGGGTCAGGAGTCCGGCGCGTTCGAGGACGACTTCCCCGATTTTGTCGTGCAGGCCGAGGGGACCGGTGACGCTGTATGTGATGTTGGGGAAATCCGCAGCGGCTTCTCCGGCCAGGATCGGGATATCGCTGGCAGCGTGGCGGCCGGGAGAAAGCATATAGGGATGGACGATGATTTCGGTTGCTCCGTCGCGAACACAGGCTGCAAAGCCGTCTTTGATGGTGGGCTCGGCCAGTTCCATGTGGGCGATGTGGACGATGAGGTGGGGCCGCTGACGGCGCAGGATTTCTGCCACACCTTCGAGCATCCGATTGGCTTCGTGGCGGACCGACCCGTGGTCGACGATGAGCAGGGCTTTGGACACGATGGGGATTCCTTTTGTCCGGACGGTTTGCGAAGCAGGACTTTCCCAACCCTGTTTAAAATACCCATTTGTGTTTATACCGTCAAGGCGGGTGATGCAAAAGGTCGAGGATTTCAGGTGGCTTCAAGAGACTGGAGGAGGGCCTCGATGACCCTGTTTTCCGAAATGGCCTGGAGACGGGATTCCGGGAGGAGGTGAGGGTCTCCCCGGAGGATGCGGACGGTCTTACCCCGGGGAGCCCAGGTGCGGGGGTCGGTGGGGCCAAAAAGGACAAGGGCCGGGGCGCCGACGGCAGCGGTTAGGTGGGAGGGGCCGGAGTCGTTGCCCAGGTAGATGGATGCGCGCTCCAGAAGGGCGGCCAGATGTCTCAGGGGGAGGGCAGAGAGGAGGATTGGATCGGTTTGCATACGCGCAGCGATTCGTTCGGCGAGGTCGCCATCGGCAGGGCCCGAGAGGAGGACAACGGGACGGCCCGTGTGTTGGGCGATGCGGTCGGCAACGGGGGCGAAGCGTTCGGGGGGCCAGCACTTGGCCGCACTGCCGCTGCCGGGGTGAATGACGGCGGGCGATGTGTCTGCAAGGTTGTGGTGATGGAGAATCTGTTCGGCGCTGTGGCGATCTTCCCGGGTGAGAAGGACGCGGGGAACGGGATCGGCGGCCGGGATGTGGAGGTTCGGCAGGGGGCTTAACAGGTGGTCCACAATATGAATCGATCCATCCGGAGGAGGGTGCGGATGAAACGAGAGGACGGTTCGAGCGCCGGCGAGGCGCAGGTTGGCTGTGAAGACGCCGTCGGGGTCCGGCAGGTAGGAGAGGACGAGGTCGGCGGTTTTGATCTGGTCCACACAGGAGCGAGGGAGGCGGCCGTTTGGGATGAAGAAGGGCGCCCAGTCTGCCCGGTCGATGCTGGCGATGCTGTCGGCATAGCCCTCAGCCAGAATGAGGGTTCGGGGATAGCCGAGCAGGTGGAGACAGGCGCGGGGCGCAGCCGCTTTGAGAGCGCTCAGGACCGGGAGGGTGACGATGAGGTCTCCCAGGGCGCCGGTGCGGATGAGGAGGACGCGGTTGAGGGTCACGGTCGGAGCGAGGGTTTCGGGTTGACAGGAGAAGGGGAGGAAGACATATTGGGGACGCCGGAACAATTACCTGAACTTCCAAAACCTTGAGGGGAGAAGGGATGAATCCTACGATCGAGACACTGTTAGGACACCGGAGTATTCGCCGGTTTGAAGACCGGCCGCTGCCGGAGGGGTTGCTGGAACAGTTGATTGCATGCGGTCAGCGGGCAAGCACGTCGAGCAATTTGCAGGCGTACAGTGTGATTCATCTCGCGGAGCCTGAGCGGAAGGCGGAATTGGCGAAGTTGTGCGCGGATCAGGTTCAGATCCATCAGAGCGCGGTTTTTCTGGCTTTTTGCGCAGACTTGCACCGGGACCGGATGGCGGGCCAGATGCATGGGGTGGACCGATTCGACGGAGACTATGTTGAGGCGCTACTGATTTCAACGGTGGATGTGGCGCTTGTGATGCAGAATGTGGCGGTGGCGGCCGAGTCGGTGGGGCTGGGAATCTGTATGATCGGGGCGATGCGCAACCACCCGAAGGCGGTGGGGAAGCTGCTGGGGTTGCCGCGGTTTGTGTACGCGGTTGCCGGGATGTGCCTGGGGTATCCGGCGCAGGGCCCCGTGAGCAAGCCGCGCCTGCCAGTGGAGGCGGTGTTGCACCGGGAGCGTTATATGGAGGATGCGACGCACCGGGAGTATCTAAGGGCGTACGACCGGGCGATGGTGGACTTTTACGCGTCTCAGAGGATGCATCCGTCCGATCCCCGGTGGACCAGCGTGGCGGGCGGCCGGGCGGGTCAGTTTCACCGACGGGCAGAACTGGACGCGTTCCTGGGGGAGCAGGGGTTCAGGCTGAGGTCGGAGACGTGATCTTCCGGTCTGGTCGGCGAGGGCAGGTTGCTCTTCTCATAGGTCTTCAGATATTATTTCTGAAAAGTCAAGAGTCCAATGGTTCGGACACTTTTTATAAGTTGTTGATTTTCAACAGGTTATAAATTTAGCACCAGATTCCATAAACTGTTATTTTTCAATGGCTTATGAAATTTGAACCCCCAGAATTACAAAAACTGTCCGAAGTATTGGAGTCGAGAGTCGAGAGCCAAGAGTCAAGGGCTTGGGGAAGTTTTTTTGCTCTGGACTCTCGACTCTTGACTGCCTTTCGCCGTCTGTCGTCCGCCGTCTTTTCTCCGGTAACTCAGAATAATTACTGAAGACCTATCAGCACTCGAACATGGTCGATTTCAGAAGTCTGTATGAAGAAAACGTCACAGAACCACACGAAATTGCCCGGAAGGCTGTCAGGGTGACGACTTCTGCGACTTGACTGGCACCACAATCCGGCTGCCCGAATCGATTTCGGACCACTTCCGCCAAAAAAGAAATCTGCCGGGTCTTAGCGTTTCTCCATTGGCCAACTGGAGTTGCCCCGTTTTGGTGGAGTGTTTAGGGCTTGGGCTTCAAGCCCGTGTTTGATGCTGTTTTTCATATGTCATCGGTGAGTGGTATGCGATTGATGAATGCCTACGATGGGGATTATACCAGCCCTCAATATACTCAAAAATAGCCAATCTGGCCTCCTTGTGGGTACGAAAACAACGGCGGTCGATCAATTCACATTCGAGGGTGGCGAAAAAGCTTTCACACAGTGCGTTGTCATAGCAGTCGCCTACAGAACCCATTGAGGGACGTATACCCGCCTCATCGCAGCGTTTACCGAAGGCAAGTGAAGTATACTGAGATCCCTGGTCGGAGTGGTGGATCACCCCACAAGGATGACGCTGCCAAAGTGCCATATTCAAAGCAGACAAAACCAACTCACTCTGGAGCGTCGAAGCCATCGTCCAGCCCACGACTCGGCGGGAAAAGACATCGATAACCACAGCAAGATACAGGAAGCCCGCCCAGGTTGGTACGTAGGTAATATCGGCCACCCAGAGTTTATTTGGGGCTTCAACAGTGAAGTCTCTCTTGACCAGATCAGGGGCTTTTTGAGCCTTTTTTCCCTTACGGGTGGTTCTGATACCCTTTCGACGGCTCACCCCGAAGATACCAATCTCAACCATCAGACGGGCGACACGCTTTTTGCCTATACGGATGCCTAATGCTGCCAGATCTTCCCAGATTCTGGGGGCTCCGTAGGTAGAATCAGAACGGGCATGAAAAGCCTTAATCTGTTCCTTGAGATCCGCATCGACCTTTGCTCTTGGCGATGGGGGGCGTCCTCGCCACGCATAATACCCACTGAGGGAGACACCCAGGACTCGGCATTGCGTGGTAATTGGCCATTTTGCCTGGTGCGCCTTCACGAACTGGAAGGCTTTCTGGGGATCGTGTTGGTCTCCTGAGCGAACCAGGCTGCTGCTTTTGACAAGATCTCACGCTCGATGCGTAACTGCTTAATCTCGCGGCGAAGACGGCGCAACTCCTCTCGCTCATCACTGGTCAGACCGTCTTCTCGAAGGCCCTCGTCTCGGTCGGCCTGTACCACCCAGTTCCGGATCGTCTGGTCTGAGGGCTCGAACTCTTTGGCCAGCTCTCCTGGCGTACGACCGGCTCGAACCAATTCGACCATTTGCTTTTTGAACTCAGGTGGATAAGGTGGACGTGTTGGCGGCATAGTGGATCTCCTTTCTCCCAAGAGATAAGGTACCCACCGAAACGGGTCAAGTCCAAACACCACGTATATCCTACCTTTGTCCGCGTCTTTTGTCAGACCTCCCGCCTGCTTCAGGTAGTAATCTACATTCTTTCCTTTTTTGTAGCGTACAGCTCTCGGGTAGAAAACCTCACCTGTCACCAAGATCACCCCCGGATTTCGGGGTATAAAGATAGAGTCTCCGGCAACCAGGACGGGATCCTCTCGGCCCTCAGGACGCTTCAATGCTTTACTTAGTTGGATGTCTACCCTGTGCTTCAAAGCTTCACTTAGTTGGATGTCTACCTTCTGCTTCAAAGCTTCACTTAGTTGGACGTCTAACCTGCTATATGCACGATAAAACTCACACCCCTCCACATAGGCCGTCTCCCGCAGCCCTCCCGCCCGGGCAATCAGGCTGGAGAGACGCTCCTGGCGTTCCTGAAGGGTGTAGCTGCCCGGGAACATGACCTCGCCCTCAATCTTCACGTTCCGCTGAGGCTCAAAATCCGGATCTGAGCGCACAAAAACCATATCCCGGCGGCGGAGTAGAAATCCTTCTGAATGGCTGTTTAGACTATAATCGTTGTCTATCGCCACCTGAAAAATCTTGATCGGCTCCGTTGAGTCTCCCATCACCCGCGAAACTTCCACGGTCGATTTAGACGCTCCTTCTGCCGCCCCTCCAGCCAGGACGATCAAATCCTTCAGGGTCATTCCCGATAGCAAGTCGTATCGGCCTGGATCCTTCACCCGACCCTGTATCGTCACAAACTCCTCCAGCCCAAACGTGTGAATCGAATGGACCGTCACAGCATCCAGAGGCTTGAGCAGCAGATCGGCCTCTGGATCGCCCTCCAATGCCAGTTTTAAATGAAACGACACCAGCTCCCGGGTCAGGTCGGGATTCGTCCGCACAATATCCGCACGTCCCAGAAACGCCTCCGGCCAAACCCCATCTGCTTCCCGGATCAGGTCGCTCACCCGCATGCCAGGATGCAACTGATACCTCCCCGGTCGCTTAACGTATCCCTTGAGGTATATTGCATTCTTAATTTGTGGTAACCCTTTGAAAACCGTCACGACATCCCCATCGTGAAGCGCCACATCCTGCTCCGTATCCCCACGGATAGCCCTGAAATCGACGTCGATGACCGCACGCTCCCCGTTCTCCACGGTCTGCTCAATCTGCACCCGCTCGGCATAGGCATCCGGCTCCAGGCCACCTGCAATCTCGATCAGCCGCTTCAACCCCTCTTCAGCCTTGAGCTCATAGATGGCCGGACGGTGGACTTGTCCTTTCAACCTCACCATCTTGCCCGCCGGTGGAACAAGGATGACATCCCCATTTTGAAGACGAACATCCTCACTCTTATCCCCATCTAAGATAAACCGGTAGAGATCCACTAAACCGGCCACCTCATCGTGCCGAACCAGCCGGACGTTCCTCAAGGATCCCTTTGGCGTTGGACCAACCGCGTGATAGAGCGCGTTCAGAACCGTGGAGGTAGCGTTCAAGGTATACGCTCGGGGTCTTTGGACCTCTCCCACCACAAATACCTTGATCGATCTCAGCTTGCCCAGCGAGACATTTACAAATGTTGTCGCCTGTGTCGGACCTTCACGTATCCCGGAGTAAGATCGGGAAAGGAATCGCGTGATCTGCCTTTGGAGTTCTCCCAGAGGCACGCCACCCACCTGGAGCCGTCCAACCTTAGGAACCATGATGCTCCCTTCCCGGTCCACGGTCAGGGTATGGTTGAGTTCCACCTGTCCCCAAACAGAAATGACGATCTCGTCACCCGGACCAATCGGATATCCGGGATCAACAGCGCCCAGCGCCGGCGGTTCAAATGTACCAGGACCAAGGCTAAAAATGTCGTATCCAAAATGCAGCGAGTCCGGCGGTGTGATTGCACCGACCAGTTTCTCCACCCGCTCCACAAGTATGCGCACCGAATCTCGCACAGCGGCCGTATCGAGAGGGGCTGCTTGGCCAGTACCTCCCTGTCCGAAGGTTGGCCTGGCTCCGACTGTGATCCAAAGCCATATGATAAGCCAGGCCAAAAGCCAGTAGCAACACCTTACCACAACACCCATTGACTTATTCCCTCTGTTATTTCGTATCGTAATTTCAGTTTCCCTTTCCTAACAGCCGCCTCACACGCTCCGCATCCTCTCTCAGTTCGTTCAAAATCGGCTCCATTCGCCCTGACTGCCGGTTGCGTTCGATATATTCTAAGAAAAAGGTCAGGAACACGGATACGAACAGGCCGACCGCAGCACCAAGCAGAACCGTCCGTTCGCGGTTAGAGGCCATCACCGTATCGTCCACACGGGCATAATTCAACACCTCAAAGATTGGAACTTCCTTCCGAGCCTTTATGCGGGCCAATTCATACTGATTGGCCAGAGTCGAGTAAAGACTCGCCTTGAGATTCACCTGGCGCTGAATACGGGAACGCTGCAGGGAGAGCTGCGGATCCTGAATCGATACGTTGGCAAGCTGAAAGGCCACGAGAGAATCTTCCACCACTCTGAGCTCTGCCTCCACGGTCTTCATACGAGTCTCAATGAAATTCAGATCCTCCTTCACCTGCTTTTGCTGTTTCTCAGTATAGAAAAGGATCAGTTCTTCAACATAGGCGTTCGCCACCCCAGCGGCCATTGCAGGATCCTCCAGCGTGACGACAATCGTGATCACTCCGGCTGCATCCTGATTAAATTCCGAACAGGCGGACAGTCCATCCAGAGCCTGTTTGATATTGTTCCTGCCAAAGTAATCCCGCAGCCGCACCGAATCCGACTGGCTCTCCGCTGTGCGGGGCACAGCCCGCTCCAGCATACTGCGCCTGGTCGAAGTCCCTTTCAAGGTCTCCAGGTACCCGCTATGCCGGATAATCCCCGCTGACTTGGCATCTATGTCCAGATTCCGTTCCTGTGAAGGCAGCACGTTAACCTCAGCCCGGTAGAAAACCCTCTGCGATCTCCCATAGCCGAAAGAGGCCAGCGCACAGATCACAACCGCCCAGAAGATCAGCCAGCGCCGACGCACAATCACCTCAATGTAGTCGAACAGATCGATCTCGTCCTCCGCCGGTGGGACCTCTGGCTGGGCCGGAGAAGGCTGAATTTTCTCTCGATTCAAGTTCCTCTCAGAGAGATTCATCTCTCCTCCACTTTTCTCCCTGCTGTGTACTTGCTCACCCATCAGCTTCCTCCCGAGTCGGACGCACAAAAGCCAAGTGATATGGACTGTGTAGAAATCATATGATCAAATTGGATGGGTGTCAATGAAAAAGAGTCCCTGAAGATCGTTTTCAGGAAATATAGCCTTTTAAGATATTGAATATCAGTAGATTGCAAAAATAGTCTAACACTCAACTGGGTCGTCAAAATCCATTAGGATAATCCTGCGCTATAGATCTTTGAGGACTTCGTGTGCTGCATTGTGACCGGGGATGCCGCTGACTTCGCCGCCGGGATGCTGACCGGCGCCGCAGAGGTAGAGCCCTCCAAGCGGCGCACGGTAGGCGGCCAGTTCGGGCAGCGGCCGGTTCCAGAACAGGTGTTCGCCCGCGTGCTGGATGTGCCAGATGCACCCGTCGGTGAGCCCGGTTTCTCGTTCCAGGTCCAGCGGCGTGCGGAGCTTGTAGTCCCGGATGGAGTCCCGGAAGTTGGGCGCGTACCCGGTGATTTGATCGATGAGCTGTTCCGCGACCCTCTCGCGCACGTCGTCCCACGTCCCTTCGCTCAGTTTTGCGGGGGCGGGGAAGATCCAGATCGACGCGGTGTGGTATCCGGGCTGGGTGAGGCCGGGGTCTACGAATGAGGGGATCGAGAAGCTGACGACGGGCGTTTTGGGGGGCCGCCCGGCGTCCAGGTCATCGTAGGCCGCGTCGATTTCGGCGCGTGTCATCCCCATCATGGCAGAGCACATATAAGGGCGGTCCGGATCGCCGTCCCAGGCCGTGTAGCGGGGCAGCTCGGTGATGACCGCCAGGAGTTTATAGCAGCTCACGTAGGTGATCAGACCCTCGATGCGGGAGCGGAGCCCTTCTTTCAGGTGTTCGGGAGCAAGCATTTTGAGGAAGGTGCGCTTGGGGTCCAGGTTGGAGATCACCACCGGGCTGCGGACTTCGGTTCCGTCGGCGAGCCGTATGCCGATCACCTTTCCGTCTTCCACCAGGAACTGTTCGACGTCCTGGTTCACGTGGATCTGAGCGCCCGCCTCCTCGGCAGCCTCCGCGATCATCCGGCTGATCGAGCCCATGCCGTTGCGGGGATACCCGTAGGGAGGCTCCTCGCCGGTTTTCTCTTCGGGCCGGTTGATAGAGGCGTATGCAAAGTGCATAGCGAGGGGATTGCGCCCCACGGAGGCGCCTTCGCCGGCGTGGCGTTCTTTCAAATTCTCGGTGGGGAGAAACGCGTTCTGGAGTTCACGGATGCGGGTGGTCAGCGCCCGCTCCAGCACCTCGGCGGCCGGGGTGCCCGCAACTTTTGCCCGCACTTCGTCCAGGGTGGGCGGCGGCTGTAAGCGGTAGGGGACAAAGATGTCGATGAGCGTGCGTTTGAATTCGCCATACTGGCGCGCTGCTTCCCGTTCATCTTCCGTGAGACGGTCCGGCGTTGCATGGTTCCGGTGCGACGCGTGGTCCGAAGGACCGTAGTAGGTCCCATCCGGACACATGCGGATGCCGCTGAGGCGGGTACACATCTCCAGACCCCGTTCGTAGAGACGCAGGTCCCGGATGATTTTCGGGTGTATGCCGTGGGTCATGTGCGCAC
This sequence comes from Candidatus Latescibacterota bacterium, assembly GCA_965249305.1. Classification (GTDB taxonomy): domain Bacteria; phylum Latescibacterota; class UBA2968; order UBA2968. The sequence continues at coordinate 5,108,250 of OZ252228.1, forward strand.
AGGTGGAAAAGTGAAAGCCGGGCCAGAGTTCCTCGGTGACGGCAGCCCCTCCGACAAATGAGCGCCGCTCGAAGACGTGTACATCCAGTCCGGCTTTTGCCAGGTAGGCTGCGGTCGTGAGGCCGTTATGTCCGGCGCCTACAACGATGGCTTCTACATCCACAAAGGGTCTCCTTTCTCAAGGGACGCTTGAAGGAGAGGCAGGTTCCGCTACGCTACCTCCATGCGCGTTCGCGCTTCTGCGGCCTGTGTCGCAAGTACGGAGAGGCGGTTTGCGCGTAAGGAGGCCGCCTGGTCCACGAGGTTGCCGCCGCCGAGCCAGTCGGCCACAACCGACTGCGCACCGGGCAGGGAGGTGACCGGGGTGTCCGCGCCTGCGGGGGTGGTGACGGTCAGGCTGTTTCCGGCCATCGACAGGTCCGTATAACCCAGGGTGCCAGCGACCAGCATGCGGTAGTCCGATCCCCGGGTGTCGGGGAGCATGCGCTGGCCTTCTATGACGGCGCTGCCGCCGTTGTCGAGTTCGCAGAAGACCGAGGCGTGGTCTCTCAGGCGCTGGTCGTCCGGGTCGCCGAGGTTGCCCATTGCGGCGGACAGCGCGGTGATGCGAGCGCCGGTGACCCACTCGACCTGGTCGATGCCGTGGATGAGGAGGTCCAGGAACAGGCCGCCGCCGCGCCGTACGTCGAGAAACCAGGCAGGGCGCTCCTTGCGCTTCAGACGCACGGCCATGCGTACGTGGCAGAAGGCGGGTGAGCCGACTGCACCGGATTGGACCTGCTCCCGTATGCCCGCCCAGAGCGGGTTGCCGCCGCATGTTCTTGCTGGTCCTGGCGGACCACGGCGCCCACGATCTCCAGTTCCTTTCCAGCCAATTGGGTGATTTCACCGATGTGTGTTTCGCCACCGATGATTACGACGCGTTTCATGGGGTGCTCCATGCGGATGACGTTCTGACGGCTTCCTGGAGAAGCCGGAACTCAAAAGGATAAAGATACCATTTGCGATTTCTTATTCCAATCGGTCTTTAACATAGTATATTTTTGGGAATTAGACCAGAAGTTTCGTTGTTGTTTTTTCATTTCGGAGGTGTGTGATGCCCCAGGTTGAGTTTGAGGGAGAAGGTTCAGGTCTGGTGGGCCGCTGGAAGTTGTGCGGGGATTGTAAAGACGGATCGGGTGAGGGAAACGACGGGAGAAACCGGGGCGCCGATCTGACGGCAAAAGGGCCGGGCGGTGAGCCGGACGGCGCGGCGGGATTCGATGGGCGGGAGGCCTGCATTGAGGTGGCGGACAGCGCGTCACTTCGTCTGGGGTCCGGGGATTTTTCGATCTCGGTGTGGATTCACACGGACGATGCGCTGGACGACGTGACGGGCGATATTGTGAGCAAATACGATCCTTCGAGCCGGACGGGGGTCAATTTTTGCATCCAGAATTTTTCGGGGGTGACGTCTGCGCAGTCTAATTACCGGCACGTTCACTTCGGGATCGACGCCGGGCGGGTGGATTCGGAATGGACCGACTGCGGGCGGTCGGGAAACGCTATTTATGCGTTTGCGCTGGCCGTGTACGAGGGGGCGCTTTATGCAGGGACGTTTGAGATGGGGGAAGATGAGGCCGGCCACGTCTATCGCTATGCGGGAGGCACAGAGTGGGTGGACTGCGGAAGCCCCGATCGGTGCAATTCGGTCTCGTCTCTTGCGGTGTACGACGGGAAACTCTACGCCGGCGTATCACACTACCGTTCGGTGGGGTCCTCGCTCCAGGAGTCGCCTAACCTGCATCCTGGAGGCAGAATCTACCGCTACGAGGGGGGAACGGAATGGACCGACTGCGGGAAGCTGGTTGGTCCGACGGCCAGCACAGCGGTTTATAATACCGACTACATGGAGCGGTTTGTCGGCTGGCGGCCGGACGAAGTGGACGCCATACATGGCATGGTGGTTTACAATGGCAAGCTTTATGCGATCCCGATGTTCCATCAGGGCGCCTTTCGCTACGAGGGGGGCGCCACCTGGACCGATTGCGGCGGTCCAGGGTGCCGCATGATGTCCCTTGCTGTGTTCGACGGCCACCTCTACGGAGCCGGAAATGAGGGGAACAAGCGTGGGGGTATCTATCGCTACGATGGGGGGACGACCTGGACGCGTACCGGCGATCAGGACGGCGTGGATCAGGTCTATTCCTTCGCTATCTATGAGGGGAAGCTGCACGCGGGAACCTGGCCGGACGCACGGGTGTTCCGCTATGACGGTGGGGAGGTGTGGACCGATTGCGGCAGAATGGGGGAGGAGCTGGAAGTGATGGGGATGGCCGTGTACAATGGAAAACTCTATGGCGGGACGCTGCCGCTGGCGGAGGTATATCGCTACGATGGGGGGACGACCTGGACGCGCACCGGGCAACTGGATACGACGCCGGACGTGCGCTATCGCCGCGCCTGGTCAATGGCGGTGTTCCAGGGCAAGCTGTTCTGCGGGACGCTGCCTTCGGGCCATGTGTATTCGCTGGAGGCGGGGAAGAGCGTCACGTACGACTGTGAGCTTCAACCCGGCTGGCGGCATCTGGCGGCAATTCGGGAGGGCGACAGGCTCAAGCTTTACGTTGATAGCAAATCCGTGGCGACCTCTTCGGGCTTCGATCCGGGCAATTACGATATTTCGAACGACCGGCCGCTGCGGATCGGCGCGGGGGCGCACGACAGCTTTAACGGCAGGATCCGGAACCTGCGGATTTACAACCGGGCGCTGGGGGATTCGGAGGTGGCTGCGCTGTACGGGCGGAGCTGAGTTTGTATCGCTCGTATCTACAAGTATTTCGCAAGAAATTGAAAGATTTTATTGCTTCTTCTGGAAGACCATGCAGAAAGGATGATACCCGCGCTGAACAATTTTTCGTTCATCAATGACGTTCCAATTATACTGCATCTCCGGCAGAACGGCTTTAAGGGAAGGTATATCCTGCGTTAAGATGACCGTAATTCCGCCGGTCCGGCATAAACGTGCCGCTTCTTTCAGAGACTCCCGATATAGAGAGATATTGGATGCTCGGGAGCCATGCTGTCCTCCCCAGGGCAGATCTGATGTTACTGCGTCAAAGGACGCATCAGGGAATTTAACAGCTCGGGCATCGCCGGCAATAAGCTGTATACGATTTGCTAATCCGGCAGCTTCAGCATTTTTTTGGCAGGCGGAAACAGCAGTGTCAGAAATGTCTATGCCCACTGCAGTACGGGTGCGCTGACGCAACAGACGTTCAATCAGAAGCGTTCCGCCACCGCACATAATATTGAGATATCGATCTCCCCGCTTTGGACGGGTCAGCTCAACCATGCACGAAGCGATAGCGGCATTGAGACTGCCCCGATAGTTGACTTTCCGCCAGTTTCTCGTAGCCAGAGGACGGTTTCCGACCCGGCACAGCACCTCCCACCCAGTCCTGCCTGGTCTGAAGGTGATAACACAGTCTCCGTTTTCAGGATCAAAGGGCAGACCCAGGTGATTTTCAATCCGTTCGGCAATGCGGCGCATGGTTGGTGATCCAGAACCGGCAGCATCGAACCTGAAGCCGGCCGCAGTACCGGCGCCCCTAATGCTCTGTGCTTTCTGTATCAGTTCAGTCAGAGCCGCCGTATGTTCCGGACTCAGCAGCGTCCGCGGCCGGGATACGGCGAAGTCTTTTCTTAGCAGGAGCGTCTGAGCAGTTGTTAGAGACAGCAGTCTTTCCGCAGCTCCGCTGTAGGTGAAATGAATTTCATCGGCCCTGGTATGGCCGACAAATGAACAGTCACGGCTGAAGCGCCGGACCAATTCATTGCGGACAATATCCTGTGTACCGTCAAGAGCTGAAACTGTCCATATATAAGGAGGTGATTTTTTAGTCCGGCCTTTCTCCATCGGCGCCCTGGGGGTTCGAGATTTTCGAGGAGAAGATTTTTTTTTGTAGGGATTACGTCGCATTTTCAATAAGTCGTCAGAGTGGATCACCGTTGGCAGTGTACTGGATGGCTCGAAGAGTGGTTCTCGCGCGTCTTTAACGTTTGTAGCCGCTGGCGTATAACAGTGTTTCTACGCCTCTCTCCGGCGAACCATCTCATGCTCTTCGAATAGGTCATAGGCGATGGTGCCCTGGCTCTGGGCAGGGGGAGAGACCCCCAGGATGTGGCAGAAGGTGGGGACGACGTCGGCGGCGTGGATGTAGCCGAGGGTCTCGGACGGGCGCTCGTAGCCCTTTTTGAGGCCGGGGCCGCTTAAGAGGAAGGAGCCGAAGCTGGAGGAGATGTCGCTCTGGGTGGGGATGAAGCCTCCGTGGTGGGCGCCGTAGACTTCCGGGGCGCCCACAGCGCCTCCGCCGACAATGCCTTTCCACTGGCCGTAGTAGCCGCTGACGTAGCCGTGATCCCAGGCGAAGATGACGTCGCCGCACTGGTCGCCCCACTGGCCCAGGAGGTAGGCGTCGCGCTTTGGCAGAGCGATTGCGATGGGGGTTCGGCCGACACCCTCGTCGATCCAGGTGCGGAGCGTGAGGAGGAGTTCCCGTTCGATTTTGTCGAATGCACCGCCGGGTTCGGCGTTGATGAAGATGTCGAAGCCCTTGTCGTCTTTCAGGTAGGCGGTGGTCTTTTCCCAGTCGGTGTCCGTTTCCAGGACCTGATCGCGCTCCACGCCCTGGGCGCCGTTGTTAAGGACAGTGAAGCCCTGGTCGTGAAGGAATTTGCGGATGTTGGCGATGCGGACGTCCGGGGAAGCGCCGTGGTCGGCCAGAATTCCGACGTATGTGTTTTCATCGGCGGCCTCATAGATGCGGCCCATGACGCGGTCGCCGACCTGGTAGGCCCGGCGGAAATAGTCCAGGGCGCGGTCGGCGTTTGCCGGGTCGTAGCCGGGGCAGACGGGGTCGACGTCGTTGAGATGAATGTGGTTGAGGTAGTCGTAGAGGTGCCAGTGGCAGATGAAGAAGGCGCATCCTTTCTCCCGAAGCATGTAGTTGGCCACGTCGGCGAACCAGAGGCCCTGGTACTCGCATTCTTCTAAGGCGGTGTCGAAGTCGGCCATGCCGGAGGTGTAGGGGACCATGGAGGCGTGTTCCTGGTAGGGGCCGAAGCGCTCGATGAGGTCCCCGGCGAGGTCATCGGGGTAGGTAAATCCGTCGGCGTAGGTGACCTGGGTGCGGTAGAGCTTCAGGTTCTGAGCGTCGGGCGAGAGTTCGAGGAGTTTGAATCGGACCGAGGCCCGCTGCTCGTTGCCGTCGATGTGGAAGGGCTCGATTGCCCAGCCGCTCCAGGCGCCGGTTTCGGCTTCGGCGACCTTCGCGGTCCCGTCCCTTTCCCGGCAGATGAGCACCCGGTCGTAGCCGCCGCCCCGGCCGTCTAAGGCCAGGAGGTGGAAGGTGTTGACGTCGTCGCCGAGGCGGGCGTGGACCTTGAAGCTCGATTCGAGCGGAGGAGACTGGCTCGGGGGCAGGTTGGACCAGCCTTCTGCGGGTTGGAGGGGGGGGATGGAGGCGACGCTGCTTTGCGCCTGGCGGACGGCGGTGCCGTCGTGGTCCATCTGTACGGTGGATTCGACGCCGGCGGTGGTGTAGGCCTGGCAGGCGGCGATCTCGTAGTCGGTCTGAGCGTGTCCGGGGTGGCCGAAGCCGTCCACGACAAAGCCGGATGTGACGCCCGAAGGGTGGGCCGCCGGGTAGTGGACGGCTACGCTTTTAAGCCCGGCGCGTTCTAAGGCGTTCCAGATGCGCTCGGCATTGGGCGCCCGGCCGTCGAAGCTGTCGATGCGCTCTCCGGGCGCGACCTCTACGCGCCAGCGGGTGACGCCGTGGGTGCCGGTGTGAGCGCCGGTGGAGAGGGTGGCCCAGTTGGTGGGCGTCCAGACGGGGAAGGATGGGAAGGTCTGGTTGACGGCGCCTTCCTTCAGCATGCGTTCGAAGTTGGGCAGACAGCCTTCGGCGGCGAATTTTTTCATCATCGGGGTGATGAAGCCGTCCATGCCGTAAGCGTAGACTTTTTTGGCCATCGGGAATCCTTTCAATTGTTCGATTTTTGAATGTATGCTTTCAGGTGCGCAAGCGCACGGCCGCTGTCGATGGCCTCTTTCGTGCGTCGGACCGCATCGTGGGGGTCCGGGCAAAGGCCCAGCAAATGGTCTTTGAGCGCGGTGTTGAAGACGATCCGGTCGTAGACGTGGCCCTTCTGCCCGGACAGGGCCGAAATTCCCGCTTCTGCATAGGATTTTGCGCTTACGGTCTCCAGGCGCGGGCTCTGGTCGTAGTCCAGGCCGAATGCTTCGGGGTCGATGTCTAATGCGATGTTTTCTTGCCGTTCGCCGGCGTGCCTGAAGCCCTGGGAATAGTTGATGGCTTTGCGGTCCTCCGTGGAGGGTTTGCCCAGGCGCAGGGAATAGTGGCTTGTGCCTTCCTCGCCTTTCACGACAAGCCCGGCCTGGAATCCACGGTCCCGCATTAACCGGATGAACGGCTCTTCATAGCCGGGGTGATAATATCCGACGACCATGTAGTTTGCGCCCGGTTTGGAGAAGAGCTGCTGGGCCTTTTCCGTGGCCGCCCAGGGGGGGCGCTTTTTGATGTGAACGCGCAATTCCCGAATCGCGTAGCCGCCGGGGGCGTATTCCCGCTGGCTGACGTAGGCGAATCCGACTTCAGGGTCTTCAAGCAGGCTTGCGGCCTCTTCAAGGGAGAGGTCCGTGCGGCCGCCCAGCGCGTTGAGGATCTGTTCTTCGGTGACGCCTCTTTTGGGCGGCATTTCATCCACGCCGTGCAGCACCGATGCCTCTCTTAGAGCAGCCCGAACAGCGGCGATAAAGAGGGTCGGTCTGAAATATCTTGTCGATCCATCGTAGGGTTCGCCAAAGTGGGTCAGGGAATCGACATCGACCTCCACCACCCGCTCCGGGCCCAGGGCCGCATCCAGGTATCCGCGCACTTCGTCGTAGGTTTCCCGGTTCATGCGCTGGCCGATGAGGGCCGCGGCTTTCAGGGCGTCCTGCACCTGGCCGTTCAGGATGGCTTCGCCCATGCGCCGGGTTTCATTGTACGTGAGATGGGCTCCCCGCAGGATCTTTTTTAGAGAGGATACGACGATCTGTTCCTGGGAATTGGCAGGTTCGTATCCACAGCTCGGATCGATCAGAAATTTTACGTCCGGCGGCATCCACCGTTCCAGGTCTGCACGGTATCCGGCGAAGGCTTCGACCTCTGCATCGCTCCACCGCGTTTTTTGCGGGAAGCTCCTGCGAAGGGTCATGGCGGCAAAGAACGCTCCCATCTGCGCTTTTGAAACTTTCTGATCACGGGGAAGCTCATCCCTTGCCGTTTTTATGATAAGTTCAAGAATGGGGCCAGGCTGAGGGTCGGACGGCTTTTTTCCCAACGGCCTGGTCTGGTGAGGCCCCGTGCAAACTCTCGCCTGAGCCTCTAAGACGTCCTGATTCGGACCTGGATACTGTTGGGTATGCATTCCGGGCTGAAGTTCCTGATTTCTTATGGGGTTGAAGCAACGGGCGATAGTTAAAATTCTTGGATTTATAAAGATAAGCGCGCGTCCCCTTTTGTCAAGAGAAGGCTTGGGGGCTGAGGGATGGCATCTCAGTTCTCTCTTTACATTATGCTTCAGGCTGGGTATTTTCCTTTTGTAACCAGTAAAATCATGGGATAAAAAATAGAAGGAGATACAGATGGTTCTGAATCGGCTTGAAAAAGGAGTACAGCATTGAAGCGGGCCTGGGGACCGGTTGGGGGCTGCATGCTGGTGGTGGCGGTTGCGGTGATCTGGTCCGGAACAGCGCTCCGGGCGTCGGGCACAGGACCGGAGACAGAGTGTCACCGTGGGGTCTGTTTTGTGGCGGGCGGGTATCGTCCTGCGGAGGAGGCGTTCGACCACCTGGCTGCGCTGAACGTTAACTGGATTTCCCAGACGCCGTTCGGGTGGCAGCGGAGTTATGACAGCCCGGAGGTGATCATGAGGACTTCCGGACGGGTGTGGTGGGGGGAGTCGGACGAGGGGCTGGCGGAGACGGCCCGGCGTGCCCGGGTGCGGGGCATCCGGACGATGCTGAAGCCCCACATCTGGATCCGGGGCCAGAGCGATGGGAAGTGGCGCGGGAATATTGATTTTTCGACCGAAGCCGAATGGGATGGGTGGTGGGCGAGCTACCAGCGGATGATTCTTCATTATGCCCGGCTGGCGCAGAGAAGTGGGATGGAGGCGCTGTGCATTGGGACGGAACTGCGCAGCACCGTGTTGAAGCGCCCCGACGCGTGGCGAAGCCTGATTGCGGATGTACGGGAGGTGTACGGGGGTGAGCTGACCTATTCGGCAAACTGGTACCGCGAGTTCGAGGAGGTGCCTTTCTGGGACGCGCTCGACTATATCGGGATTCAGGCCTATTTTCCACTGTCGGACAGCACCGGCAGCGGTGTTACCCTGGATTCTTTAAAGGCGGCCTGGGCGCCCTACGTAAAGCGAATTGAGGCGCTGCAGCAGCGTGTGGGCAAGCCGGTGCTTTTTACGGAGGTCGGTTACCGGAGCACGGTGGATGCGGCCGTGGAGCCCTGGACCTGGTGATCGGGCGAGCCACTGGATTTTGAGCTTCAGGCGATCTGCTACGAGGCGATGTTTCAAGCTTTTTGGAATCGACCGTGGTTTGCGGGCGCCCACATCTGGAAGTGGTTTCCCGAGGGGAGCAGGCGCTTTGGAGGGCGGCGTGCACGCCGGCGGGAACGGGGATTTACGCCGCAGGGGAAGCCGGCGGAAGAGGTGCTTGCCCGATGGTACGCAGGAGAAGGCGCAAAGAGGGGGGAATAATGATGCGCGGGGAGAGGAAATTCCCTTGATCAGCAAGAGGGGATTGCTGATATTAGGTTGCCGTTTCAATGATTGGAGCCGATGTCGATCGGGAGCGGTTTGGTTATTTTCAGGCCGCGTTTGTTTTTTTAGACGGTGGAAAGGGAGCGAACCGACTATGCAGATCGTTGATACGCATGCGCATATTTATCACGCCGATGAAGCTGCCTATCCGATGGTAGAGGATCCTCTGCGGCCTCCGCCGGGAACGGGGACGGTTGAGCACCTCCGGCGGGAGATGGAGAATGCCGGGGTCGGCCGGGTTGTGCTGGTGCAGACGGGATCGGCTTATAAGTGGGATAACCGGCTGCTGGCCGATACGGCGGCGGCGAACCGGGAGTGGGCGGTGGGGGTGTGTACGCTCGATCCGGCAGCGCTGGAGAGCGCGGGTGAACTGGAGCGACTGGTCTCCGAGTGCAACGTGCGGGGGATCCGGATGGAGCCGGTGGGAACGCAGTACCCGATGCTTTACCACCCGGGCGCAACCCGGATCTGGGAGACGGTGCAGCGGCTGGGGGCGGTGGTTTGCGCGCACATCCGGTCGAAGTTTTTTAGGCAGCTTTCCGATCTGCTGGCGCGGTTCCCGGAGGTGCCGGTGGTGCTGGACCATGCCGCCTATCCCAGGGCATCGGAGGGGGTTGATTCGGAGACGGTGCAGGGAGTGGTGGATCTGGCACGATTTCGGAACCTCTTGGTGAAGCTGACGTTTGCGGTGACGGGGTCGGAGGAGGCGTACCCGTGTCAGGATATGCACCCGATTGTGCGGCGGGTTATTGATACGTTTGGGCCGGACCGGTGTATGTGGGGTTCAGATTTTCCGTGTGAGCTCTGGCTTAAAAAGGCGACGTATGCAGAGCACCTGGCCCTGTTCACGGAGGCGCTGGGATTGAGTGAAGCAGAGCAGCAGGCGATTCTGGAGGAGACGCCGATGCGGGTGTGGTTCGGGTGAAGACGATTGCGGATTTCGGAATGGGGAATGCGGATTTAAAAGCATTTTGCCGGGTTGTTTTCTTGTTTCTGGCCGTTTCTGTCTTTCCCGCGTCTCTTCAGGCAGAGGCGATCGGGGTTTACGCGGCGGCGAGTTTGACCAATGCATTGCAGGATATTGTGGAGGAGTTCGAGGGAGAGGGTGACGTTGAGGTGAAGCTCTCTTTTGCCGGGTCTTCCACGCTGGCACGGCAGATTGCGCAGGGGGCGCCGGCCGATGTGTACCTTTCGGCCAATCCGGTGTGGATGGATTACTTAGAGGACCGGGAGCTGGTCGAGCCGGAGTCACGCATTGACCTGCTGGGCAATGTGCTGGTGGTTGTGGCGCCGAAGGGAGAAGGATTTCGTGTGAGACCCCGCAAGGGGTTTGATTTTTCAGGGGTGTTTGAGGGCCGTCTGGCCCTGGCAGATCCCTCCCATGTGCCGGCGGGGATGTATGCGAAGCAGGCGCTTGAGTGGCTGGGATGGTGGGAAGACGTGAAGGGCCGTCTGGCCGTCGGACACGACGTTCGGACGGCCCTGGTTTATGTGGAGCGGGGGGCGTGTCCAGTAGGGGTGGTCTACGCGACCGATGCGGCAGTGAGTTCGAAGGTAGAGGTGCTTGCGAGGCTTCCGGGCGAGTCTCACGATCCGATCGTTTACGCGGTCGCGATTGTGAAGGGACGCAGGAACGAGCGGACGGTCCGCTTTATGAAGGCGCTCCGTTCGGATACGTCGAGTACGATTTTTCAGAGATACGGTTTTGCCGTTTTGAAGCCGGAAGCGTCCGAACCGTAAACACGAATCATCTTCACAGGGCAACGGCTACCCAGTTGTCGGTCCGCTCCACACGACGGGCGCCAAGGGTTATTGTATTCGTTGTTCGGACTTCCCATACGCCCGGCTGATCGGTATCTGAACGGATCCACACCCTGCTGGGAAGCGTCACTTCTGCTTTGCCTTCTACGGTGTGAAATGGAAAAAAGACCTCTTTCAGCACGCCGGCGTCCGGATCGTACTCAAATCCGGGATGTCGAGTACAGCGCAGCAGGGTCTGTCCCTCTTCCGTCTCGACCGATTTAACCGGAAAGGCCCGCCGCTGGCCACTGTTCTGAGAAAGGATGACGAGCTCCGGTTCTGGAAATACCAGCGGTTTGTTTCGGGGAATATCCTTCCAGGTTCCACTCAGGATCAGTACACGCTCTCCATCCTGTTTCGTCACTTTTTCCAGCAAAAGAGGCGAGCGGTCTGAAATGGTAAGCTCCAGGTCTCCATCCCGGAAATAGCTTGTGTCGTAAAGAACCACACGTTTTCCGTCCCTGCAGGATCGGATGACCGCATAGCGTCCCTGGAATTCGGTGTTGTCTTCCAGATGCTTGCGCTGAGCGGGATTGGAGGAGTAGAGGATTCGGATGGTTTCGCCCTGCCCGGCAGTGCAAATTTTCAGCGCTACGAGGTCGGGATCGCTCGGCGCCAGGTTTTCTACCCGGGCAGTTAGATCGGTTCCGTGCGTGGGTTCCCACAGGGCGACAAACCGGCTGTGTGCCTGGGCTCCATCCCGGCGCACCACAAGTTTGGGCATTCGGTATTTCTCCACGATGGAATGGTCCCAATTTTCCGCTTTTTTTGCGTCCCGGCCCTGTTTGAGACTGGGTACGGTGCAGGTATAGAGGTCGGCATCGGTCGGCTCCAGCAGGTGGAGACGAAGGTCGGGTAAGTCTCGGTTGACCGAGCGAAACGTAGCGATAAAAGGCGCCTGAATTTTCCCCTTGTGCACATCCCGAAATACGCCGTACCAGGGGCTTACGTCCTGCGGCGTGAGCCCCTGCGCTTGCAGTTGTTTCTCCCATTCTCTGTGGGCCGGCGGGGTAAAGGGTTTGCCGTCGTCGGCATAGCTGTCGGCATAATGTTCTGTTGGTATCGACACTTCAAGCGTTTGATCGTTGATGCAGTTCCCCTGCGCCATCCACTCGTGCGTGTTCCCACCTTCTACCTCAAAGATGTCCAGAATCAGGTTGTCCGTTTCTCCAAGCGGTCGGCACTCGGTCGAGATATGGGTGGAAACCCCTCCGGGGATCAGAAAAAGCGTGCGCCGGTAAACGTCGCACTGAGGGTAGACCGCCGGTTCTGAGGCTTCCACGACCTGTACCTCGTTTGCCGGGGCGTGCCAGCTCAGGAGGCATCCCGGCCGGGACACCCGCTCCTGGTTTTTCCGGTCCACTACCACCAGATTGTGCCCCCAGGACCCATCGGCGAACAGGCGGTAGGTCATTATTTTTCCGAAGTCTGAAATGAGTTCTTCCCCGTAGGCCCAGAGGATCAGGTTGAGCATGTCGTGGTGATCGTGCCCCCAGTTCCCGGAGTAGTGCAGGTGTGCCTGGATCTGGTCCTTTCGTTTGCGCTCACCCCGGCCCAGCACAGCGTGGCCAAACGCGGGGTAGATGATCGGCTGCACGGTTTCCGGGATGGATTCCCTGCCACCTCTGAACCAGTAGGTGGTATCGTGCGCCTGGATGTAGTTGCCGTCGGGGTAGATCATCGATTTCAGCGTTTCGACCGCACGGAGCAGCTCGGGGAGTTCCTCCGCAAGGTTCAGGTTATCGAACCGGCCCCCGTCAATGCTGGAAACACAGTCCGGGGGATCGGAATACCCCTTCCCTTCGCCAGCGGCGTCCACCATCCCGTAGAGGTGCATGGCTGCGTAGGACATGCTCTCCGGAAAGGTCGAATCCGCCATAATCGTCTTTTCCTCCATTTGGCCGAGCTTCCAGAACGCGTAGTGAACCAGTTCGGGAATGCCGACCGCCTTGCCGATGGCAATCATGCCCTCGCACTGGGACGGGATGTGGTTTCTGAGCACAAAATCGGGCTGGGGAAAATGGATGTCTGCGCGCACGGCGTCTCTGGCCAGATAGAGAAACAGGTTCTCCTCGATTGTCCGCCGGGCGTCTCCGCTCTCTGCCAGACGATCCAGCGGCTCCCACACCGGTGCGTTCACCACCAGATCGTAGGCGACAACCCCGGCGATTCCCTTGAGTCCGGCGTGATTCCGATCTCTCCAGATCCCGGCGTGGGAGACCTGCTCTTCAACGGGCCGGAACCGGTCTTCCTCCGAGGCCACGCTGGTAAGCCCTCGATGGATTTTGGGCCAGTGGGGGACCGCACAGGCGAAATCGTACACGATCGCGGCCGCCCGCTCCCCGCAGGCCGCGTCTTCTGTTGCCCCGTAGAGTAACCCCAGTACGTTCGCTGCCCTGGACAGACAGTCCAGACGCACGTTGTCCATGTATTCCCCGTACAGGTAGATCCGCTTTTCGTGCGGTGCATCGTGATACGGGTATTCCTGCCGGTCTCCTTTGGGACCGGTAATTTCGATGGCGCCGGTTTGAGGAAACAACTTGAAGGGGTCCACCGTATGGCCTTCGGGGCACCAGATACAATCTGGATGGTCGGGCGTCCAGATCAGCCGGGCGCCGTCGCCGCTTGGGCAGAACGTGGGATCGTTGTTTTTTCGCGCATTGCCGGCAATGCGATTGCGTCGAGGGACGAGGCCGAGTAATTCCTCCGGGGCCAATTCCATATATGGGCGCGCTTGTTTCTGAAGAGATTCAAGCCATTCTTTTTCTGTTTTTTTAATCTGGTGGAGGTAGTGCGGGTTGCCGCGCTGGTCGCGAGGGACCGTTGTGAGGGATTCGGTCCACGCTTCGGTGGGGAAGAATCCGCCGTAGTAGTCCTTCCATTCCGTATACGAAGCATATTCAATCGGACCAAATCTAGGCATGCTTCTCTCCTCTTGAACAGGTGCTCATCACACACCGGCCCTGCGCTCTCCCACCGTCACCCAATTCTCCGTTCGTTCGATCCGGCTCGTGCCAATACGAACCTGTTCGGTTGTGCGGACCTGCCAGTCGCCGCCGCTCGACCGGAGCCAGGTCCGGCCGGGCAAGGTTATGCTCGCTTTGCCTTCCACAGTCTGGAATGGGGTAACCGTTTCTTTGAGTGTCTCCTGTTGCCGGTGATACTCAAACCCCGGGCGGCTACAGTGCAGCAGGGTGCTGTCGCCCTCTGTCCGGACTGCCTGGATTGGGACGCCCCGCCGGTGGCCGCCGTCTTGAGACAGGATCACCAGCTCAGGCTCCTCAAATTGAAGCGGGCGGTCTTCGGGTATGTCCGCCCACACGCCGTTCAGGACCAGCACGGCGTTGTCCCCATCCAGTTTGCGCACCTCTTTTAGGAGCAGGGCCGGACGAGGGGAAAGGGTGACATCCAGGTCTCTGTTCCGGAAGGATGCGCAATCGTAAAGTGTGATCTGTTCGGTTTCATTCTCTGAGAGGATCGACGCATAGCGGCCCTGGAACTCGATTCCCTCAGCGATCCGGTGATGTTTCGAAGGATCGGGGGAGTAGAAGATCTGAACGGTTCGTTCGCCGTTGGGCGTGGTGGTGTGGACTTCCACTGCTACGAGTTCGGGATGTCCGGGAGCGAGGTTCTTCACTTCTTTGATGAAGGTGGAGCCGCGTGCGGGTTCCCAGAGCGCCACAAATCGGCTGCGTAGATTTTCTCCCTCGCGTCGAATTACGAGTTTGGGCATTCGGGATTTCTCAACAAGGGAGTGGTCTTCGACCTGCAGCTCATTGCTCCAGCATTGACGCAGGGTAGGCACAGTGCAGGTGTAGAGGTCGCCTTCCGGGGGCAGGAGCATGTGCAGGCGCACATCGGGCATGTGCCGGTTCTTTGCGCGAAATGTTGCCGTAAACGGGCCTGACACATGTCCTTTGTGGACGTTTCGAAACACGCCGTACCAGGGGTTCACATCGCGCGGTTTGAGCCCCTGAGCGTGCAGCTGCTTCTCCCATTCGCGATGGGCAGGAGGCGTGAAGGGCTTCCCGTCGTCCGCATAGCTGTCCGCGTAGTATTGGGTGGGGACCGAGGCGTCCAGGATCTGCTCGACCATGCAGCTTCCCTGGGCCATCCATTCGTGGATGCTGCCGCCTTCCACGTCGAAGATGTCCAGGACGAGATTGTCCATTTCGCCAATGGGAATGAGGAATAATGTCCGGCGGTACGTGCTGCACTGGGGGTAGACGTCCGGCGCCGAGACCTCGATAACCTGAACCCCATCCTCCGCCGGATGCCAGCCAAGCAGGTTTCCGGGCACCGTGACCCTTCCCTGGGTATCGCGGTCTACGACAACCAGATTGTGCCCGGCGGCGATATGGGAGAAGCCGTTGTACGTGAGCTGATATCCGATGTCGGATATCAGCTCATCGCTGTATGACCAGAGAATGAAGTTGAGCATGTCGTCGTGGTCGTGCCCCCAGTTGCCCGAGTAGTGGAGGTGGGCCTGGATCTGGTTGCCCACAGGAGTCGAACCCCTTGCCAGACAGGCGTGCCCGAAGGCGGGGTAGATCAGGGGCCTTGTTTCCCCTGAGGCGGAGACAGATGGCCGCGTTTCCTCCGGCGTCGTGCCTTTCCTCTGGCGCATTTTGTGATGCGTATCGTGGGCCTGGATGTAGTTGCCGTCCGGATAGACCATGGTGGCCAGGGTTTCGACCGCACGCTGGAGCACGGGGAGTTCCTGCGCGTTGTCCAGGTTGTCGAACCGTCTGCCGTCGATGCTGGAGATAAATCCGGGGGGATCGGAGTATCCCTGTCCTTTTTCCGAGGCCCGGGCGATTCCGTGGATGTGCATGGCGCCGTAGGACATGCTTTCGGGAAATACGTAGTCGGCCATGATGGTTTTTTCGGCCAGTTGTTTGAGCTTCCAGTAGGCGTAGTGGACCAGTTCGGGAATGCCCACGCCCCGCCCGATGAGAGTAAAGCCTGCGGCCTGGGAGGGTATATAATTGCTCAGGGCGGCGTCGGGGTGAGGGTACTGGATGTCGTACCGGATCGCGTCTTTCACGGAGTAGAGAAAGAGGTCGTTCTCGATCCAGGCTCGTGCGTCTTTGCCGGGCGCCGAGGTGTCCAGCGCATCCCAGACGGGCGCGTTGACAATGAAGTCGTACGCTTCCGCAAGCGTGCAGAAGTGTCTCGTGCCCGTGTGGTATTTGTCGTACCAGATTCCGGCATAAACGGGGTATTCGGTGACGGGCCGCAGGCGGTCACCTTCCGCGATTCCGGGACGACCCCGGTGGGTCTTCGGCCAGTGGGGCACCGCGCGGGCGAAGTCGTAGAGGATCGCCGAGGCGCGTTCGGCATATGCCATCTCCGAGGTGAGATGATACAATATACCAAGGGTCTTTGCGGCTTCGATGAGATAGTACACGCGTAGCGAGTCCATAAATTCGCCGTTGAGGTAAATGCGTTTTCCATCCGAGGCGTCGTGATAGGGGTAGTCCTGCTCGTCCCCTTTGGGACCCGTGATCCGGATGTTGCCGGTCTGTGGGTAGCGTGCGAACGGGTCTACCGTGTGGCTCTGCGGACACCAGATTTTGTCCGGGTCGTCGGGCCGCCAGGTGAGCGTTTCGCCATCGCCGTCGGGACACCGGGCGATTCGCGTGGAGGGCAGCACGCGGGCGTTGCCGGCGATGCGGTTGCGTACCGGGGCCATTCCGATCAGGTCATTCGGCGAGACACGCAGATAGGGTTCGGCGTCCTGTTTCAGGCTCTCAATTCGCTCCTGGGTAAGCGGCTTGACCAGTATGTCCGTCAACTGAGGGTTGGCGCGACGGTCGCGCGGCACCGGTTGGAGGCCATCGGCCCACTCCGGCGTGGGGAAAAATTCGCCGTAGTATCGTTCCAGGTCTTCCTGTGAAAAGGGTCTGTCCGAGAGCCGGTCGGAACCCAGGCCCGATGTGGCGTCCAGCGCAGTAGGGCCGGGTGAGCCCGTCGAGGTGGATGCTTTCGACTGAGCGGATTTCGGAATGAACTCGCCAAACTTGGACATAAGGGATGCTCCGTTGTTGAATAGTTATTTATACCCGTTTCTCTATTCTGAGGCAACAAGGGCTCCGGATCGACCACGTCCAGGCCGGCGCCCGAAATCTCGCCGACGCGTTCACATAATAGACGTACCTCCGTCCCGTGTTCACCTCAGGCGTAGGCCTCCGCATTATCCTCCGGCGCGTACCCGAGTTCCTCGCGGGCGTTCTGAAGGTCCCAGTAAGCCCGGGTATTGTTGGAAATACCGTAGTATATTCCGAACCGGATCGACGTCGCCTCAATGCTTCGCCACACCAGCTGCACCACATCTTTGTGGCTCAACCACGTCGAGAGAAACCGGTCGTCCTCTCGATGAATCAGCGATTCCTCCGGCTCGCAGGATCCGATCCGCAAACAGATTACGGACAGCCCGAAAGCGTCTACGTAGTACCGGCTCAGGTCTTCTCCAAACGCCTTGCTCACGCCGTAGTAGCTGTCCGGCCGGGCCGGCATCTCCGGTGTCGTATAGGTACCCTCTTTTTCATAGAACCCGGTTACATGGTTCGTGCTGGCGAACACTACCCGGTTCACCCCGGTCCGCCGGGCCGCTTCGTACACCGTGTACGTCCCGCGCATATTGGTCTCCAGCACCTCTTCAAACGAAGCCTCTTCGGATGAATTTCCGGCCATATGAACCACCGCATCCACCCCTTCCTCGGCCTCGATCATTTTGTCCAGATCGGTAATACTTGCAACACAGACCTCTTCACCCGATTCGGCCGGCAGCACAGTAGCGTGATAGAGCAGTCTCAAATCGTATCGGTCTTTCAGACCTGTTCGCAGCACCTTTCCAATATTTCCGGACGCGCCGGTAATCAAAATCCTTTTACGCCCCATACATCATCCTTTCATCACACGGTTAAAAATCGCCGGTCAGGTAGCCCTCCCCAGCCGGGCGAATACAGGCGCGGAGGCTCGAAGCTGGATTGTGTCTGAGGGTTGCATGGTCAGTACCTCCGAAACGGTACATTACCAGATCCATATCCGAGAACCAATATACGATTCCTCTTTTGAAAAATCCAGCACATGCTCAGACTCCCGCCGAAGCAGAGGGAGCCGATTGTGCTTGACAACCCACAGCCCGAGGGATTATGCTTACACAGCCATTTTCAAGGCATCGTCAGGCTGTGCAGGTACCGGCCGGGAGGGCATCAAGATCGCCTTGAAGTCCTGTCCCCAGAGCTGATTCCCAGTACCCGGCCAACGTGGCGCACGCCCATCCGGGTGGAGGCGGAGGAATAACAGAGGATATGTCCAAGTTTGGCAAGTTTGAGGCTGAGACGGAAGCAGAGTTGTGGGAATACTACGGCGGGTTCTATCCGACCGAGCAGTGGGTGGACACGCTGAAACGGGTCCCGCGTGTACAGATGCCGGATATGCGCGGCAACCCGCAACTGGCGAATCTGACCGGGGCGCTGACGGATGAGGACATTGAAGACCTCAAGAAGAAGGCCGAGCCGTATTTGAAGGTGGCCCCGGAGGATTTCATCGGCATGACGCCGCTGCGCAATCGCATTGCCGGAAACAGCCGGGTGATGCCGGCCACACGCATTGCGATGTGTCCCACCGGAGATGAGGCCAGGCTGAGGTGGCGCCCGGACGATCCGGACCGTATCTGGTGTCCCAGAGGACATACAATCGACCCGTTTGAGCTTTATCCGCAGACCGGGATGATTGAGATTACCGGTCCTAAGGGAGACAGGCAGGAATATCCTTATCACGACGCGCCCGATGGGAAGCGGATCTACTTGTACGGGGAGTATATGGATTCGCTGCGGGTATATTATCTGATCGAGGCCTCGAAGGCGTTGGGGATGCTGTATCAGATTACGGGAGATGAGGCGTATGCGGCGCGTGCGGCGGCGATTTTGTATGATTTCGGCTGTGCGGTTCCGCACTGGCCGAAGACGCATCGGGGGCGTCCGGGAATTGCGGAGGAGGACAGGCTGCGGCCGGTTACGGAATATCCGGTGTACGCCGGTATCTGGTACGATAAGTACCACACGGGCATCCGGCACGTGGGCGACCTGGCCCAGGGCTACGATTTTGTGGTGAAAGCGCCGGTGTGGGAGGCGCTGGACCGGCTGGCAGAGGGTGGGGATGCTCGAAGCGTGGTTGAAGCGGATCTGTTTCTCTATTCGGTGATGGATGCGATTCTGTACGATGTTTATTACCCTCATCCCGATGCGGCGTTGAGCAATTATATCCCGTACCAGGCGCAGGGACTGATTTTGATCGGACGGGGCGCCGGTCTGCCTGAACTGATCCACTATTCGTACTGGAAACTTCGACAGATGCTTCTGAAGACGCTGATGGCGGATTCCGTGTTTCCGGAGAGTATGTCTTACGCCCGCCAGCACATCTACGGCATAGGCCACGCAGCAGAGTACGGAGAAGGATATTCCGATCCCCCCGGTTTTGCCTCGAGCATCGATGGGAGGCGGTTCGACGGCCTGGATAATCGGAAGGAACTGCCCCAGCTGTACCGTGCGATAGAAACGCTGGATACAATGGGGTATCCCGACGGGACCTATATGATGGTGCATGATACGTACAGCAAGATTCATGGCGGCGGACACCCGGACCCTCAGGGCGGGCGGCCGCTGATTTATCCGGCATTCGGACATTCCGTACTCGGCCGGGGGATGGATGAGGAGGGCAACCGGATTCAGGCGCACCTGCACTACTCGGGCAACTGGGGGCACGACCACCACGATATGTTGAATTTTGCGCTCTGGGCATACACAGATGAGCTGATTTCGGACATCGGGTACACCTGGACCTACCGGATGTTCGCCACGTTCGCTTCCGGGCACAACCTGGTGGTGGTGGACCGGCAGACGCAACAGCGCGTTTCCGTGGCGGGCGATCTTGTAGGCTGGCACCCGGCGGAGAATGAGGTGCAGGTGGTGGAGGCCTCCGGACCGATGGTCTATTCCCGGTGCAGGACCTACCGGCGGGCATTGTTTCTGATTCCGGTTGGGGAGATGGACAACGTGGTCGTGGATATTTTCGAGGTGGAGGGAGGAGACATTCACGAGTGGATGGCCCAGGGGAGCTGTTCGACCGATCAGACGTTGAATGTCTCTGTTCCGACACAATTTTTTGCCGAGAGTTATGCCGATGACGAGAAACCGTTTACGCCGCCGGCCCACAGCGAGTGGGAGAAGGAACTGCACGCTCAGGGTCAGAGGCCGATGGACGTCAATCCGTGGTACGGGGTGTTCCGAGATGTGTATCAGGGCAAGGTGGAAGGGCCGTTTACCGCCGTGTTTGAGGCGATTGATCGGGAGATGTCCGATGTACGCCTGCACATGCTGGAACCGGCGGTGGGCGATCTCTACACCTGCACCGTTCCGACCCTGAGGCGCTGCTGGCAAAAGGCCCTGGGCGATGAAGACCATTCTCTGGCTGAGAATTTCCGGATGCCCAAGCTGGTGCTGCGCCGTGAAGGCGAGAATCTGCGCAGCCGGTTTGTTGCGCTCTGGGAACCGATGCGTGGAACGGATGTGGTTGCAGAGGTTACGCACCTCACGCCTGATCACCCCGGGGTGGTGGCGCTGGAGATTCGCACGGCCACGGCGGAGGGCGAGCAGACGGTGCAGGTTTTCTATTCATCCGATCCCTCTCGACGTTACGCGATTGGAACGGTGGAGGTGCAGGGGCGGTATGCGACAGTGATTTCCGATGGCGCGAGCAGGCGTGTGACGCTTTACGATTGTACCTATTTCCGGAGTGACGATCTGGAAGTGGAGGTTTCAGACCGTCCTGCCCTGGCGGTTCAGGATGTGGCGGAAGAGGGCGAGGATCGATTTGCACTGGTTTTGGACGGAACATGGGCGGATGTCCCGGACTCCCTTGTATTCACAGAACCGGAACTGGTTATTTTATCTCAGGACGGGGGTCATCACCGGGTGTTTCCGGTGGTGGCCGTGGAGAGGGTGGGCGACCAGACGCTGCTACGATGCACCCGCCATCCGGGTTTTGAGTATGATCGGCAATCGGGCGTTCTGAAGGAGCTGTTCACGCCGTTCCAGACCCTGGAGGGAAAGGCGGACGTGACGCTGCCCAGCCGGGTATGGCTGCGGTCGGACGGAGACGGATGGCGGGTGAGGACGACGGACGCCGTTTCCATTGGCAAACGTAAGGTTGAGCGCGCCCACGGCTGGATGCCCATTTCAGGGGATTAGGCCATGTCCCTATCTGCAGCCAGGCCGGCAGCCGAAGCGCCGGCGCCCCAAACAAGGCGCATCCTGACGCTCCGCGCTGCGACGGTCGGGCTGGTCGGTGTGGTGGCCGTGACCCTGGGAGCGCCCTATTCCGAATGGGTCGTGCGTTCGACCTATATGACGACCAATTATTTTCCGCTGGGGCTGGCTTTTTCGTTTATCCTGGTGGTGGTTTTTCTCAATCCTCTGTTGAAGCTGGTCCGGCGCCGTTTCGCTTTGCAGGGCGATGAGCTGGGTGTTATCTATATTATGCTGCTGGCGGCGGTGTCCGTGCCCACGTACGGTATTACGGGGTACGTGATTTCGGTTGCGGCGTCGCCCTTCTATTATGCGACTACGGAGAACAGCTGGGCAGACTACCTGCACCACCATATTCCCCACTGGATCGTGCCGGGCGGAGGCCCCGAGGTGAGCTGGTTTTTCGAGGGGCTGCCTGCAGGGGCCTCGATTCCCTGGCATATCTGGATTTTGCCCCTGTTCTGGTGGGGAACGCTTATTGTGGCCACCCTGACGTTCTGCGTGTGTTTGATTGCGATTTTTAGAAAACAGTGGGTGGATAAAGAACGGCTCAATTTTCCGCTGGCGGATGTGCCGCTGACGATGATTGAAGGGGCGGAGGATCCCGGTCTTCTGCCCCGGTTTATGCGCAGCCGGCTGTTCTGGATCGGCTTTGGCGTGGCGGTGTTCAAGATTGCCTGGAATATCCCGGGTTATTTTTACCCTCACGGGTGGCCAGCGATTCCTCCCATCCGGTTGAGTATTCCGAGGGGCCAGATTTTTCCCGGGATTTCGACGAATTTCTCTTTTCCCCTGATGGGGATTACGTACTTTGTAAATGTGGACGTGATTTTCAGCGTCTGGGTGTTCAACCTCTTTAATCTGGCGGAGATCGCCCTTTTCAACCGGACGGGATTCAGCATCGGGACTTCCGAGACCTATTCGATCAACCCGTCGGCGCTGGCCTGGCAGGGGTTCGGGGCGTTTGCGGCAATTGTGCTGGGCGGGATCTGGGTGGCGCGGGGGCACCTGCGGGAGGTGTTTCGAAAGGCGTTTTACAACGACGCTTCTGTGGATGACCGGGGGGAGATCCTCTCTTACCGGTCGGCGGTGTTCGGTTTTCTGGGGGCGGCCCTTTATATTCTGCTCTGGCTGCATGCGGTGGGAATCGCGCTGCATGCGGCATTTCTCCTGCTGTATGCGGTGACCACCCTCTACCTGGGGTTGACCCGGATCGTAATCGAGGGGGGACTGGTGTTCGTCCGGGGGCCGCTGGTGCCCCAGGCTTTTCCCATGCATATAGTAGGACCGGCAACACTGAGCGGATCCACGATGGCGGGGCTGGCGCTTTCCTATGCGTGGGCCTGCGATCCGATTGCTATTTTTATGCCGTTTGGCGCCAATGCAGCCCGGGTTCACAGCGACCGCCGGTTTCCCCGGGGGACATACGTGACGGCCGTTGCGCTGGCGTTGGGGATCAGTTTGCTGATTTCCTTCTGGTTCTCCCTGAAGCTGGCTTACGGTACGGGAGGCTACAATTTTGGGGAGTGGGTGTTCCGGCGGGGAGGGCAGGTGCCCTTCGATACGATTGTGAGCAAGATGAAGGCTGCAGAGGGGTTTACGACCAACCGCCTCGAGTTTCTGGGCCTGGGCATCCTGGCCACGGTTGCGCTGACCTACCTGCGCCACCGGTTTACCTGGTGGCGGCTGCATCCGATCGGGTTTTCGATTGCTTCGGTGGGGCAGGTTCGCTGGACGGCGCTGTCTCTGTTTGTGACCTGGGTGGTGAAGGTGCTGATTATCCGGTTCGGAGGGCTGGTCCTGTTCGATCGGGCGAAGCCTTTTTTCATCGGGCTGGTTGTGGGGCACTTCACAGGCGCGGGGCTCTCCTTTGTAATTGATGTGATCTGGTTCCAGGGGCAGGGACACAGCCTCTATTTCTGAAGCGGGCAGCCAGTGTTTGGAGGTGCGAGATGGACCGCGTATTTTTCTGTATTGGAGCGGTTTCGGCTTTTGTGGGGGTTGCGGCGGGCGCGTTCGGGGCGCACGGGCTGAAGGAGAGGCTGGAGCCGGAGATGTTGAAGGCGTTCGAGGTGGGAGTGCGCTACCAGATGTATCATGCCCTGGCCCTGCTGGCGGTGGCCTGGGCGATATCCCGCTGGCCGGGCGCGGCGGGAACTACGGCCGGGTGGCTGTTCGTGGCGGGTACGGTGATCTTTTCGGGAAGCCTGTACGCGCTGAGCCTGAGCGGCGTTCGCTGGCTGGGAGCGATTACGCCGCTGGGGGGGCTGGCCTTTCTGGGTGGTTGGGCCTGTCTGGTGTGGCAGGTCTGGCGCTCGGTATGAGAGGAGGTGCGACATGGCGGTTCTTGAGAAGCTGAACGTAGGTGTTGTGGGGGCAGCCGGGCGAGGGGGAGGCTTCCGGGCGGCGTTCGACGCCCATCCGGTGACGCAGCTGCACGCGGTGTGCGATATCCGGGAGGAGCTGCTGGAGGAGGCTGCGGAGAAACTGGGGGCATCGGAGATATATTCGGATTACGAGGAGATGCTGGCGCAGTCGGAGGTGGATGTGGTGGTGATTGGGACGCCGATGCATTTCCACGCGCACCAGTCAATTCTGGCCTTAGAACAGGACATTCACGTGCTGAGCGAGGTGACGGCGGCGGTGTCTGTGGCGGAGTGTCGGGCGCTGGTGGCGGCGGTGAAGCAGTCGAAGGCGGTCTATATGATGGCGGAGAACTTTGCCTACAGGAAGCCGAACGTGCTGGTGAAGGAACTGGTCCGGCGCGGGCTGTTCGGCGAGGTTTACTACGCGGAGGGGGAGTACATTCACGAGTTGAAGGGGTTGAATGAGATTACAAAGTGGCGCCGAACGTGGCAGACGGGGATTGACGGGATTACGTACGGGACGCACAGTTTGGGTCCGATTTTACAGTGGATGCCGGACGACCGGGTGGTGCGGGTTTGCTGCGAAGGAAGCGGACACCACTACGTGGACCCGAGGGAGAAGCTTTACGAGAACCAGGATTCCTGCGTGATGCTGGCCAAGACGGCGAAGGGCGGACTGATCAAGATCCGGGTGGATATGCTGTCGGAACGCCCGCACGCGATGACGAATTATTCGCTCCAGGGCACAAAGGGCTGTTACGAGTCGGCGCGGAGCCACGAAGAGCAGCACAGGATCTGGCTGGCCGATCTGTGCGAGGAGAAGAATACCTGGATGGATCTGGCCGACCTGGAAGAGGAGTACCTGCCCGAGATGTGGCAAAATCCGTCGGAGGAGGCGCAGAAGGCCGGGCACGGCGGCGGCGACTATTTTGAGGTGCTCGATTTTGTGGCGAGCATTGTGGACGAAAAGCCCTGTCCGATCGGAATCCACGAGGCAATGGATATGACCCTGCCGGGGCTGATCAGCCAGGAATCGATTCTGGAAGGCGGGGCATGGATGGAGGTGCCGGATTCAAGAAAATGGTGAAAACAGAATATTTCGAATTTGAGGCGTTTCTCAAGGCGCTGCCCAAGGCGGAGTTGCACCTCCACTTAGAAGGAGCGGTGCCCTGGGAGCTTGTCCGGGCCTGGTCTGCCGACCCGCTTCCGGAGCATCCCCTCTGGTGGACACGCGACCATCGGTTCGACTCGTTCGGAGCGTTTCTGGAGGTGATGCGGGCGGCGTGGCGGCCCGTCCTGGACAGCCCGGCGCGGATCGCCGAAGCGGCCCGGGGGATTTTTGCGGGATTAAAGGCCCAAAACGTCCGCTATGTGGAGTTGTCGTTCGGGCTGGGAGCCTATACGTTTCCAGTGACGGAGGTTGCGGGGGCGATCAAGGAGGAGGCGCCTCCGGATCTTGCGGTCCGGGTGTTTGCGGGGATTTCGCGGGACCGGGATCTGGCGTGGATGCTGCGGCTGGCTCAGGAAGCGGTGCGGTCCGAGGGTGTGGACGGGATCGATCTGCATGGCGATGAACAGGCCGGGCGGCTGGAGGATTTTGCGGGGGTCTACCGCGAGGCGCGGGAGCGGGGGCTGATGACGAAGGCGCACGCCGGGGAACTGGGAGGGGCCGATGGGGTCCGGGAGACGGTGGAGACGCTGGGGGTATCGCGGATCGAGCACGGGATTGCGGCGGCGCAGGATGGCGAGGTGATGCGCTTTCTGAAAGATCGGGGGGTGGCGCTGGACATCTGCCCCTGGTCCAATGTGAAGCTCAAGGTGGCGAGAGACCTCCAGAACCACCCACTGGTGGCGCTCTACAACGCGGGGATCCGCGTGACGGTGAATACGGACGATCCGACGGTGTTCGGACAGACGCTGACGGATGAACTGCGATGGCTGGTGACAGAGATGGGAATGCCGGTTTCCCATGTGGCGGAGATTGCAGGCAACGCGTTTCGGGCTGCGCTGCTAACGGAGATCGAACGAGAGGGATATTTGAACGAGATCGCGGACGTTTCGGGAAGCTGAAGGGAGAATGTGTTTTGTCGCTCGAGAATCGATTCTATCTCCAGTGTACGGGATGTGGGGGCCAGGAGTCGTGGGATGGGTTTGCCCGGGCATGTCAGGCCTGCCCCAACCAGACCGAGCCCCTGCCGTTGTGGGAGGCCATGTACGACTATCCCACCATTGTCGATGCGTTTACGGCGGATGTTCTCCAATGTCCGGCGCCGGGAATCTGGCGCGCGTGGCCTCTGCTTCCCATCGTAAGCCCTGCCGATGTTGTGTCTCTGGGAGAAGGAGCAACGCCGCTTATTCCGGGGCGCTCGTTTGAGGATCTTCAGGTCTTTATCAAGAATGAGAGCGTGAATCCGACCGGATCTTTCAAAGATCGATACGATTGCGTGAGTGTTAACGTGGCCCGAAGTCTGGGCTACGGCGGGGTGGTTTGCGCTTCAACGGGCAATCACGCGCTGGCGGTTGCGGCCTATGCGGCTGCTGCCGGGCTGTCCTGCCTGACGATTGTTGCAGATAGCGCGTCGGAACAGGTGCTTGCCACGCTGGAGGTACACGGCGCAGCAACGCGCGTGGTCCGGCCCGAAGATCGGTTCGACATTCTGGCGGAGGAGGCCGAACGCGGGCTGTTTCCGGTCGGTCTGTTTATGCCGGGACCCACAAGCAACCCGTTTGGCGTTGAAGGGTATAAGACGATTGCTTATGAATTGTTCGAGCAACTCGGAAAGATCCCGGACGCCGTTGTCTTTCCGTGTGCGCGGGGCAACGGGCTGTACGGAACGTGGAAGGGGTTCCGTGAGCTTTCTACAATGGGATTTACAGATGGGCGCCCTCGCATGTACGCATGCCAGCCTCTGGCCGCCGCGTCGCTGGTGCAGGCGTTCGAAGCCCAAAGCAAAGTTGCCGCTCACGTTCAGCTCGGGAAGACGATTGCCGACGCCACCAGCGAGTCCGTTTCCAGCAATCTGGCGCTGCGGGCGCTGTACGATTCAGGCGGGGGCGCTGTGGCTCTTTCTGATGACGAAATTTACGATGCGTTGTTTTTGCTTGGGAAGGAAGGGGTGTTTGCAGAGGCTTCTTCCGCGATGGTGTGGGCGGGGGTTCAGAAGCTTGCCGATGGCGGGCTGCTTAAATCGGGGGAGACGGTTGTTGCAGTGGTGACCAGCACGGGCTTGAAGTCCAGCCGGGCGCTGGTGAAAAGGATTCTTGGAGAGAGGGGCGGGAGAGATGGATATCGACGTTTTTAAGACATTTGGAGAGACGCTGGCGATCGGGCTGCTGATCGGGATGGAGCGGTATAAGGATCGCGCGCCCGGTGAGCAGAAGTCGGCGGGGATGCGGACGTTTACGGTTTTTGCACTGCTGGGCGTGGTGTGTGGATTGTTGAATCAGCCGGGGTTTACGCTGATGACGTTTGGAGCGGTGATTGTGCTGCTCGGGCTGGGATATTACCGGCACGCCACCGAGAGCGTTGGGTTGACGACGGAGGTCGCGGCGCTCCTGACGTTCTGGATCGGATATCTGATGCACGCGTACGAGTTGCTGGCGATTAGCATGGGAATTGTGCTGGTGGTTCTGCTGGCCGCCAAACGGGGGCTGCACGATTTTGTGAAGGAGCAGGTGAGCGAGGCGGAGTTTTACGATACGCTGAAGTTTTTAGTCGTGGTGTTTGTGGTGTTTCCCCTGCTGCCTGACAGGAATATCGGGCCTTATCAATTTTTCAATCCTTTTCAGGTCTGGCTGCTGATTATTCTGGTGTCCACCATCAGCTACGTGGGGTATATTCTGATCCGTCTGCTGGGCGGCAAGCGGGGACTGGAGGTGAGTGCGCTGTTGGGAGGGATCGTGTCGACCACTGCGGTGACGATGTCGCTGGCCGAACGCGCTCGACGCACGCCGGAGCTTTCCCGGATCTGCGGGGTGACAGGTGTGATGGCCAATGCGGTGCAGTTTCCGCGTCTGCTGCTGCTGGTCTGGGTGGTGGACGGGAGTCTGGGGGCTTTTCTGACGGTTCCCTTGCTGGGGATGGGGGCCGTGGGGCTGCTTGGGGCGTGGATTCTTGGGCGCGTGCGGAGGGTGACGACAGAAGATCCTCCGGCGGATCTGCTGCTTCAGAACCCCTACTCGTTGATGCCTGCGCTGAAATTCGGGCTCTTTTTTGTGGGGGTTTTTCTGCTTTCCAAGCTGGCCACGGTCTGGTGGGGAGAGCAGGGGATCTACCCGGCCAGTGCAATTGCCGGGCTGGGGGATGCGAGCGCGATCTCTCTTTCGGCCGCGAGGCTGGTCAACAGCGGGTCGCTGTCGGCGCCGGCGGCGTCTGCGGCGATTCTGATCGCTGTGACGATGAACGCCCTGTTGAAGTGGATTCTGGCGCTGGTAAACGGCAACCGGGATCTGGCCTTCTGGCTGGGCGGGGGATTTGTGACCATGCTGGGAACGGGAGCGGTGTTAATGGCGGCGATGCACACGTTTTGATGATCCCTACCCCTCCACGTGGGCGTTGGCGAAGAGGGTGCTGACCGATTCGTCGTTGTGGATGCGGCGGATGGCCTCCGCGAGGATCGGGGCTACCGAGAGGACCTTGATTTTACCGTTCTGGATGTTTTCGGGCACCGGGATGGAGTTGGAGACGACAAGCTCGGTGAGGCTGGAGTTTTGTACGCGCTCAACCGCCGGTCCGGCCAGCACGGGATGGACGATGACCGCGCAGATGTCGAGGGCGCCCTTTGCTTTGAGGGCAGAAGCGGCTTCGGTGAGCGATCCTCCCGTGGAGATCAGGTCGTCGATGATGATCACGTTTTTCCCCTCCACGTCTCCGATGAGGTTCATTACTTCGGTCTCCTGATCGCTGACGCGCCGCTTGTCGATGATGGCCAGGGGCGCGCCCAGGAGTTCGGCATAGGCCCTGGTCATTTTGATGTTGCCGACATCGGGTGTGACCGCCACCAGATTTTCCATCTCTTTTTCCACGAGGTACTTTCCAAAGATGTTGATGGAATAGAGGTGGTCCATCGGGATGTCGAAGAAGCCCTGAATCTGGTTGGAGTGGAGGTCCAGAGAAAGAACGCGTCTCGCGCCCGCGGTGACAATCAGGTTGCCGATCAATTTGGCCGTGATGGGCACCCGGGGACGGTCTTTCCGGTCCTGCCGGGCATAGCCGTAGTAGGGGAGGACGGCCGTGATACGCCGCGCCGAGGCCCGGCGGGCGGCGTCGATCAGGATGAGGAGTTCCATCAGAGCATCGTTGGGCGAAAGACCTTCGCTGGCGCAGACGGACTGGATGATGTAAACGTCTTTCCCACGGACATTTTCGCAGATCTGTACGCTCGTCTCTCCGCCGGGAAACCGGTCGACCTGAGCCTCGCCCGGCTCGATTTCGAGGAGAGAACAGATTTCTTTCGCGAGAAGCGTATTGATATTTCCGGAAAAGATCTGGAGATCGTATGCCACGACAGGGTCCTCCTTTGCGAAACGGAAGTGTGGTATTCGGAGGAAAGATCAGGCCTGAGGAGATGGAGTAATATATAGTGGGAGATGGAAAGGAGCAATAGAGATTTCAAGCTGACCCTCCTGCACCGGCTCGTTCGCAAGACGCCCACCAGGTTTACCTGTTTCCTGCCAGAACATCCTTTCCCAACCGTTTTAATACCTCCGCCAGTGTCTCCGCAACCGCAGGGGCGATGTCCACGGTTTTCACGCGGCCGCCGGTGGATCCTTTGTAGACTGTCTGGTTTTCACCACGGGGCCGCGTGTTGCCCAGCCAGACGCCTTCAAACGGCGCTTCGCCGGTTCGAGGGAAGCACTTCATTTTCCAGCCCCGGGTACACACCGGGTGCGTCGCAATGATACGGACACTTTCGGCGCCTGCTTTTCGCAGCACTTCGGCGGTTAAGACGGCTGTTGTGCCCGTACTTAATTCGTCTTCGCGCATAACCATGTGCAGGCCGCTGAGATCGGTTACGTCACAGGATATGGTGACGTCGGCGCCGTATTCGTCGTGGATACGTTTCAGGAAGGCGTCTTTGTCCAAATCCTGTTCTACTGCAACGGTGTCGCCGGAAAGGCGCTGTTTCGATGTTGCCACGACGGTCGTTCCCGTGGCCCGGGCCAGCGCAATGGCGCGCCCTGCGGAGCCGAAGTCCGGTGAGTATATTTTCACGTTTTCGGCGCCGAGGGTTTGAACCAGTTGCCTGATTTCATCGGCAAATAACCCTGTGGGGTCGCAGGTGTGCAGTTCCAGGCCAAAATCCTCGCAGTGTTTCCGGGTGTGTTTGACCGAATGCGGTTCGCAGACGACGAGCCGGTCCGCTCCCCATCCTTTCAGGTCCTTTATGAACCACCGCAGGCGCGTGATTTCTTCAACCCTCTCTTCGCGATCCTGTCTCCCGTATCTCAGGAAGCTCAGGACCACGGTTACCGATCTGGCCCTGTACTGGTGTTTGCAGGCCGTCACCAGGTCCCGGAGTTCGCTCTCAAGCTCATAGGTAACAGGACAGGAGAAGATGATGACGTGGCGTCCTTCGATGTGGGCATAGTTTTGCAGCGTGAAGCCGGGCTCTCCATCCGGCCAGGTCTCGTGCCAGACGTGGTCGAATGCCAACTGGAGGTTTGTGGCTTCGTTGACAAGCTCCAGAACGCTGGCATCAAATCTATGGTTTTCCGTGCCTCCGTAAACCATAAAATCGTTTTCGACTGGCATGATAACCTCCTCTGGCCAATGCCGTTGGGCGCCCCTGCATCCCGTTCACTGGGCAGATAGCCGTGGAAACAGGGGATCGCTCCGTGTGATTCGGTCCCTCGAAAATCGCGTTTGAATTTTCTCCGCCGTTTCCGGCAGGAAGGGCGTCAGGCCGTGGGCGACGGCGCGGATGTCCGCTACCCAGGCTGAGAGGTGACCGTTCAGATCTGATTCCTTTCCTTGCTTCAAGAGATCCCAGGGACGGGTTGACTCGATTTCCCGGTTCAGGTCCCGGATCCGGTTCCAGAGAATCTGGAGCGTCCTGTGGAACCGGAAGCTGTTTGCGGCGTCCAGGATTCCTTCGGGAAGGACGGGCGGAGAGGGGTCCTGGATTCCGTAATCCGCACGTTCGCAGAGGGTTTCCAGCCGCCGTACCAGGTTGCCGAGCCCGTTGGCCAGGTCCGCTGTGTAAATTTCCCGGAGCCGGGCTTCCGAGACGTCTCCGTCCGCTCCGGCGGGGATGGCGCGGAGCAGGTAGTACCGGAGGGCGTCGGCGCCGTATCGCTCGATCAGGGGGAAGGGATCGACGGCATTGCCGAGCGATTTGCTGATTTTCCGGCCCTCCACCGTGAGGAAGCCGTGGACCAGGAGGGTCTCCGGCAGAGGAAGGCCCGCGGAGAGCAGCAGGGCCGGCCAGTACACGGCGTGAAATTTGAGGACGTTTTTTCCGATGACGTGTACTTTATTCGGATTGCTGCGCCAGTAGTGTTCGAAATTCTCTCCCTCCGATCCGTAGCCCAGGCCGGTGAGGTAGTTGGTGAGGGCGTCGAACCAGACGTAGAGGACCTGCGAAGGGTCTCCCGGTACCGGGACACCCCACCCACCCGAACGCTCCCGGATGCGGGAGATGCTGAAGTCCTGCAGGCCCTGCCGGACAAATCCGAGGGCTTCGTTTCGTCGGGTTTCGGGGAGGATGCGGAGTTTCCCGGATTCGATCAGGTTCTCCAGAGGCTTCTGATAGGCGGAGAGGCGGAAGAAATAGTTCTCTTCTTCCACGATCTCGGGTTCGGTTCCATGATCCGGACAGCGGCCGTCCGTCAGGTCCCGTTCGAGGTAGAAGTCCTCGCAGCCCACGCAGTAGAGGCCCCGGTAGCGCTTGAGGAAGATGTCCTCCTTCCGGCAGGCCGTCCAGAACCGGGAGGCGCCCTGGAAGTGGGCTTCGCCGGAGGACCGGATGAAGCCGTCGGTGGAGATGTTGAGGGCCTCGATCAGGTCCCGAAAAACGGCGGCATTCCGGTCACAGAGCTGGCGGGGGGTGAGTCCTTCCCGGGCCGCGGTCTGGACGTTTTTAAAGGCGTTTTCGTCGGTTCCGCTCAGGAAGAAGGTGTCGTCGCCCACAAGCCGATACCAGCGGGCGACCGCGTCGGCCTGTACGAGTTCCAGCGCAAACCCAACGTGGGGGCGGGCGTTGACGTATGGGATGGATGTAGAGACATAGGAGGTGTTCATGGCAAGTCCTTTCTATTTGCGTATTTTGGATGGTAAAGACGGTGTGATTCCGCATAGAAGAGGACATGCGCATGTAGCCAATGCCGCCAACGCTGTGGGAGAATAGAGGACGATACGTGATCATAGGTTTCTCCTTCCAAATCAGGGCAGAATAACGTTGATATCCTGCACCAGGATACCGGTTGCGCCAATTGTTTGTAGGTGGACCAGGAGATCGGCGGTTTGAGATTTCTTTACGATGGTTTCGATGGCGAACGAACGATCGGCCAGCGGATTAACCGTGGGTGAACGAAGCGCCGGCAGTGTGTTCAGTACGGTAGTTTTGATTGAGCGGTCCACGTTCATTTTAATCACCTGGTGCTGTTCGGCTTTGAGCGCTCCTTCGAGCAGTTCGCCGAAAAAGTCGATCTCGGGGAGGTGCTCTCTGGCGATCAGGACCGTAGGGGAAACCAGCAGGTCCTGGATGATTTCAAGGCCGTTGTCTCTGATGCTGGATCCGGTTTCGGTTAAGCAGACACCGTAATCAAACAGGTCCATCGCTACTTTGACTTCGGTGCTGCCGTGTGAAAAGACGATCTGTTCGTTGGGATAGCGGTTTCGGGTGATGTTGGGATATTCGGCGTTGATCCGGACGGGGGTCCCATTTTGTCCAATCGGCGGGCTGTTCTGGCGGCCGAACAGGATGATCCTCGCCGGTTGCCGCGTGACCTTGCTGTAATTGAGTTCCTTAACCCGAATAATCGGCGTGCCCTCCTCCGGGTTGTCCAACTCCTGCTCGACCACCCAGTCTAGCCCGCAGATCCCGCAATCGATTTTTTTCTGTATAAGGGCAACGGGAATATCCTGGGGACGCATCAGGACCACACCTTTGAACAGGGCCATCCCCTCAAGCGAAGCTTTGCCATTTCGGCCCTGCAGTTTTATCTCCATCCCGAACTTACGGAGAAGCTCAAGTGTCGGTTGTTGAAGGCTGCCATTGGATAATCCAAGCACAAGGTCCATAGGAACCCTCTCTCATGTCAAGTCGATCCAGTATCTGGAAATCGGTTTGCGGGATATTTTGGAGATGCCTTCACTTTCCAGTTCGCCCCCGTTTTTCTGGATGATCCGGGCGGAGGCGATGTTGTCCGTATCGCAGGTGAGAAGGACCCGGTTCAACCCGAGCATCCGGGCTTTTTCCAGGGTCAGCGCGAGGATAAGGGTGCCGTATCCTTTCCGTCTCTGCGAGGGGCGGATGTGGTAGCCGATGTGGCCGCCTTCGTGTCTCAGGGCCGGCGTTAGCCTGTGACGGAAAGAGCTGGTTCCTACGATGACGGCGGCGTCCCGAACCATCCAGAAGCTGGTCCAGGGGACATACCCGGATCGCAGGCCGATGCCCCGGGTGGCTTCCTCAAGCTGGCTAAGGTAGGCGCTGAAGTTCTCCCGGACAAGGTCGACGATGTTGTCGTAGCGATGCTCGCCTGCTGTTTGACATTCCTCGATAAGAGACAGGAATTCCGATTCAAACGCGACGGCAGGCTCGATGAGCATGAGGTTCTCTTTTCGCATCATCTTTCAGTTGTGTCCTTATATTTCTCCGCAATGAAGATCATCTCCGGTGAATCGTTTGTGAGTGGAGACCTGTCAAAGCTGCCGAACAGTGCTTGGGTTCTGAAGCCGCACCGGGCCAGGAGGTGTTCCACTTCATACCGGAAGAAATAGCGGAAGGGAAACGCCTGTACGAGTCGTTCGATTCGTCTATCCGGATGGGTCACGTGGTAGGTCATTTCGATGTCGTTGATCTGTTCAGTGCGACGGAAGGCCGTGGTCCGGTGCGTCCTCCTGAGTCTCCTGCCATCGGGCAGGTCGATCTCGGGGAAGTCCTCTGATTCCTGCGTATATACAGGATCATACATCCTTCGAGGATCGACCTGAAAAAGGTCGAGAACCAACTTTCCACCGATTGACAGGTGGCGATTCACGCATTGCAGACAGGCAAGCTGGTCTACCACAGAGACCAGGTGCTGAAACGGCCGAAAGGGGGTGGTCACCAGGCCGAAGGTCTCTCTTAGCTCGAAATCGGTCATGGTGCCCTGGACGAGACGGACACGGTCCTGTACCTCATCGGGCCGGCTTCGCAGCTTCTCCCTGCACCTGGCCAGCATATACTCCGAGAGGTCCAGGCCGACGACTTGAGACCCCGCCGCTGCGGTGGGTATCAGAACCCTCCCTGTGCCACAGCCCAATTCGAGGATTTTGCCGTCTGTTGATCGGGAGAGATCGAGATAAAAATCCAGATCGGGCCGGTCCGTGTAGCCGGGCATGAAGTCATAAAGTTCTGCAATGAACGGCTGCTCCTCATACCCTCCAAATTTGCTCATTACTCTATCCTCCAAAATAAAAAACCCGCTGCCGAATCGGCAGCGGGCTCAGGAATATCGGAAATTATGATTTTTATATTTGATCAGGTCTCCGAGAGGTCCACCGCCGAGGGTCTGGCATGCGCAGTTGAGGTCATATGATGATGCATATGACCGGTGGACCGGGTAGACGTCTTCCCTGCTAGTGGTCGATTTCGCAAATACGCATGAGGTTGCATAGGTGGCAAAAAAGGGGTATGTTATACGCCTCATTCCAATCGGTAAAGGAGGTGTATAATGTCAGGTCCCCTTCCCCAATACCAACCTCGCTTCACAAAAGCCCAACTGGCAAAAGCCCAGAAAATCATTCGTCAGCGCAACGCGCCTCAATCCCAGGTGCAGCGGGCAAAGATGGTGGTGGCCTTAGCCGAGAATAAAGCCATTGGCAACCAGAGGTTAGCCGACAGGGCAGGTGTCAGTTCACCTACGGCGCAGAAGTGGCGAAAAAGGTGGACTGAAGAAGGCTTCACTTTAGAGGATCTACCGCGCAGTGGGCGACCGCCCACTTTTTCCCCCTGTGCAAGTCAGTGAAGTCAAAGCCATTGCCTGTCAACTGCCCGCACAACGGGGGTTGCCCCTGTCTCGGTTCAGCTTATTTGAGATTCAACAGGAAGTGTTAAGGTGTGCGTTGATCACTTCAATCTCACCCACAACGATTTGGCGCATTCTCAAAGAGGATGCCCTTCGTCCCTGGTATCACCGATCCTGGCTTCATATCAAAGCCCCCAACTTTTTAGAGAAAGCCAGTCGCATTCTGGACCTGTATCAAGGCATATGGGAGGGGATACCGCTTGGCAAGAAAGACTTCGTTATCTGTGCCGATGAAAAATCCCAACTCCAAATCTTAGCCCGAGAGTTTGCCACATTGCCACCTGATTGTGGCAAACCCATTCGTATGGAAAATGACTACAAACGGATGGGCACAGTGGCCTATCTGTCTGCACTGGATGTGTTCTCAGGGCACATCTTTGGGCGTGTGGATGAGAAAACCGGCATCGTGCCCTTTCAAAAGCTGGTGGACCTGGTGATGGGACGGGAGCCTTATGCTTCGGCTGATCGGGTCTTCTGGATTGTGGACAACGGATCTTCTCATTACACCACCACGTTCCCTAAACGGCTCCAGGATGCCTATGAAAATGCCATTGCCGTCCATCTCCCTATCCACGCCAGTTGGCTCAATCAGATTGAGATCTATTTCTCGATCTTGCAAAGAAAGGCGCTCACGCCCAATGACCTGGCAGATCGACAGGCGATGGAAGCCAGGATCTTGGGCTTTGAGGAATACTATAATCTCACTGCCGAACCTTTCAACTGGCGCTTTACAAGGCAGGAATTGGAAGAACGAATGCAGCGAATCCGGCTGGCTGCATAAACTCATGCAAACTTCTGAAATCGACCACTAGAGCGGCTCCGGCGCTCCAGTTGGAGATCAGGGGGTTTTGTTGAAACAAAGCAGACGTCATGGTATCCTCCGGAGTTTTGGTTTGCGACATGGAAAAAATAGGATGTAAGCCGGGGATTGTCAAGTCTTTTGTCCAGATGTCGTATTTTAAGCGGTGTACAGGGGCACCGTACTCCTCCGAGGCCGCCGTACCACGTTCGGCCAAAAACGTAATTTCAGAGGCAGCATGCGTCCCTGTTCTGCAACGATTGTACCCGGGGCACGGCGTACAGGCTTTCCACAAGGCAGATTTCGAAAAATTCATACCTTCTTTAGATCTTCAACTTCTCCTTGCCCTTTTTGGGGGATGGCATTACATTTCCTGAAAGGGCGTCTGATTGTGATGCATCATCCTTGAAAATGAAAGGGCGGAGGTTGTGCTATACTGGCTGGGTCATCAATTATCCGAGGTCTACGGGCCGTTTCGGCTGCTGACCTCCTATCTTTTTCTGGCCGGG
Organism: Candidatus Latescibacterota bacterium; assembly: GCA_965249305.1. Classification (GTDB taxonomy): domain Bacteria; phylum Latescibacterota; class UBA2968; order UBA2968. The sequence goes on from OZ252228.1 coordinate 5,144,155, forward strand.
CTGGGGACGGCGCTTGCCACGATTTTTACCTGGCTGCTGCTGCCCCGGCTCTGGATGCGCCTGCCCCGGGACCGGGGGCGGGCCTACGCGGTTGAGGGGGAACAGAGCCAGGGGAAGCCGTCGGGCGCAGGGGTTATTTTTATCCCGGTGTATCTGGTGGTCTGTTTGCTGATTCTCCCGATGGAGATGCGGTTCCTGCAGGCGCTGGGGTGTATTTTGCTGGCTATGCTGGTCGGGTTTCTGGATGACAGGAGCGCGGAGGGGTGGGGCGAGTACCGGATGGCGGCCATTGATCTGGGAATTTCCCTGCTGGCGGCGGTGGTGATCTGCCAGCTCGAACCCTTCAAGCTGTGGCTGCCGCTGATCAAGACGCCGGTATCGATTTCGCCCTGGATTTTTGTTCCTGCGGCCACGGTGTTGATCTGGCTGGCGATTAATGGGACGAACTGTACCGACGGGGTGGACGGGCTCTCGGGGAGCCTGTCCGCGCTGGCTTTTATCTATCTGGGAGGGATTCTGTACGGGATTGTGGGGCATCGGGAGATTGCCCGTTATCTGCTGGTTCCGCACTATGACTTTGGGGCGGGCTGGGCGATGCTGGCCTTTTTGATGGTGGGGTGCCTGGCCGCCTATTTGTGGCACAATGCCCTTCCAAGCGCGGTGATGATGGGCGATGCCGGATCCCGCCCGATGGGGCTGCTGCTGGGGATGCTGGTGCTGGCCTGCGGGAATCCCTTTCTGATTTTTGTGGTGGCGGGGGTGGTGCTGGTGAACGGGACAACGGGGCTGTTGAAAGTGGCGCTGCTGAGGTTTTTCAAGATCGGGATTTTCAAGACGGTGCGCTATCCGCTGCACGATCACGTCCGCCAGAAATACGGGTGGTCCAATACCCAGGTGCTGGTGCGGTTTATGCTGCTGCAGGCGGTGGGGACGCCGATTTTGCTGGTGCTGTTGTTGAAGATTCGGTAAAAGCAGGCAAACAGCAAACGTTTCACGGATTTTTCGGAGGTTTTATGGCCACAAAGGAGGAATTGAAGCAGCGGATTTGCGCGTCCATCGATCGGCGGAAGGTGAAGATTGAGCGGATTGGCGATCATATTATGGCGCATCCGGAGACGGGGTTTAAGGAGGTTGAGACGGCCGAGCTGGTGTCGAAGACGATGGATGAGTTTGGCATTGCCCACGAGGTGGGGCTGGGGATTACGGGGGTGAAGGGGGTGCTGAAGGGGACGCGGCCGGGGCCTACGGTGGCGCTGATCGGCGAACTGGATTCCCTGGTTGTGTCGGACCATCCGATGGCGGATGCCAAAACGGGGGCGGCCCACGCGTGTGGGCACAATGCGCAGATTGCAGGGCTGGTGGGGGCGATGATGGGAATGGTGGACAGCCGGGTGATTGAAGACCTGGCCGGAACGGTGGTCTTTTTCGCGGTGCCGGCAGAAGAATACGTGGAGGTGGAGTACCGGCTGGGGCTGGTGAAGGAGGGGAAGCTGGGTTTGCTGGGGGGAAAGCCCGAGCTGGTCCGGCTGGGGTGTTTCGACGATGTCGATATGGCGTTGATGATCCATACGCACAGCGATCCGGATATGAAGAAGGTTGCCACGGCCCCCTCGTCCAACGGGTGCCTGGTGAAGATGATCCGGTTCCTGGGACGGGCGGCCCACGCGGGGGGCGCTCCGCATGAGGGGATCAATGCGCTGAATGCGGCGCACGTGGCCTTAGCAGGCATCCATGCGCAGCGGGAGACGTTCCGGGACCAGGACACGATTCGGGTGCATCCGATTATTACCAAGGGTGGGGATATTGTGAATGTGGTGCCGGCCGAAGTGCGGATGGAGACCTATGTGCGGGGAAAGACGAACGAGGCGATCTTAGAGGCCAATAAAAAGGTGGACCGGGCGCTTCGGGCCGGGGCGCTGGCGGTGGGGGCAAAGGTGGAGATCGAGACGCTTCCGGGGTATATGCCCATGCGGAACGACCCATCGCTGCAGGAAGTGTTTAAAGCAAATTCGGAGGTGCTGTTTGGCGCGGACGAGTATTGCGAGGTGGGGCACCGGACGGGATCGACCGATATGGGCGACCTGGCGCATATTATGCCGGCGATCCATCCCTACATGGCGGGAGCAACCGGTCCGGGTCACAGCGCTGAGTGGCATATTTCGGATAAGCAGATGGGGTATATCGGGCCGGCCAAATCTCTGGCGCTGGCGGCGGTGGATCTGCTTTACGGGGAGGCTGAAAAAGCAGTGGAGATTTTGAAGGATTTCCAGCCGGCGATGACGAAGGAGGAGTACCTTCGGTTTCAGAATCGGGTGTTTCGGACGGAGGTGTTCGACGGTGAGACGGGGGAGAGCGAGGCGCGGTGAGGGAAATATGTCGAATTTGGCCCTGTGGAAGCCCCGGGCGGTGGTGCCCCGGGTACCTCCGGTGCAAATCCCCGACGCCTGGTGCCGTTGAGCAGGCGAAGGTGGCAGCCCACGGTAAGGAAGGGATTGCAAATTAGGGAATTTCAAATTTCAAATTGCCCATCCCCCACCAAAAGCGGGGGGCATCCCGCCAATTTGCAATTTGCAATGGTCAATTTGCAATTTGAAATTCCCTGCCGTCCAGATCGATCTCGTGAAGTACTGATCGATTCAGGAGATCTTTCGGACCACTGCCCAGTCGGATTCCGTCATGTCGCTGTAGTGCCAGTAGATGAAGGTGACCAGGCCGCCCGCCGCGATCACTCCTAGCAGCCGTTCCAGTTCGCTGCTGTCCATTCTCACCCCGCCGTGGTGCAGGCCCATCCAGGGGCGGATGCGGGCGACGTCTTCGATCCGCTCGCGCATCTTGGCGATTTCGGCTATGACAACGGTCTGGAAAAATTCGGGCGGGAGTGGGTCGTTCAGGTCATCCAGTTTGGATACGCCCGGGACCCAGAGGGCGAACAGTTCCCGCACCCGGTCCAGCGCCTCCGGCTCGGTGAGGCCCGGATTCCAGGCGCAGAGGGATTCGGCATAGCGGTAGAGGGTGCCTTTGAGGCCGTCGATGCCATGCTGCCAGAAGTAGAGTTTGGGGCACTGGAAATCGACAATTTTGGACATCCGACGGAAGTTGTAGCCGGTAAACGGCGCGAAGGCCGGCAGCCTGGGGCCGCAGGCCATCTGCCTGGGCGGGTCCAGTTGGCGGGCGGTGTCGGCAAATCCCCGGACGTAGTGCTCGATCGAATCGGTTTTGAACCGGAACCATTCGAACAGGTCCGGATCGCCCAGCAGGGTGTCCAGGCCGTCCACCAGCCCCCGCTCCCGCCGGCCTTCCGGCAGGGCGTCCAGGTTGTGTAACTGAGATTTCAATCGGTCCCGGGCGCCCAGCAGGGCGTCGAAGTCGTAGCCCCAGGAAACGGCCCTGTCCCGGCAGCAGTCGCAGTCGCAGCGGAACAGGTCGCTGCGGTGGTCCAGAGCGATTTCGTAGCCCCACTCGGGACCGTCTAAGATAAAGCCGTCTACTTCGGGCAGGCTTCGGACCACGTCCCGGGTTCTGGCCGGTCCGTAGCGGAGCTTTTCCGGGTTGTTGATGCACCCCGGAGCGCCCTGGCCCCAGTCGTGCAGGTAGATTCCGAACCCCCGTTCTTTCGCCTTCCGGACCGCTTCCCGGAGGATCTCGAACCGGGGGGCGTTCTCCGAAGGCATTTCCGGGGGTGAGGTTTCGCAGTCGGTGTAGAGTTCCGGTGTGGACGGGTAGGCCGGCTGTTTGTCCAGGATGAGGTCGCCTAAGATGAGGGTGTGGATGCCGACTTCCTGCAGCCGGTCCAGGATGGGGTCCGCGCCTTCTTTTTCGAAGGCGTCGATTTTTCCCATAAACATCCAGATGTCCAGCGCCATGGTTTGGATTCTCCAAAAAAACAGGGGCGGGTTTTAATACCCGCCCCTAAGTTTGATTATCGATCATTCCCTTATCCGATTTCCAGCATCCGGTCCACCGCGCGTTTGGCCCGGACACGGATGTCTTCGGGAACCTCGATGATCTGTTCGTCGTTTTTCAGGGCATTCAAGGTGTCTTCGAGGGTGATTTCGTTCATGTGAGGACAGCGGACGCTGCAGAGGCGGACCATCTCCTTTTCGGGGTTTTCCGCCATGATATTGTCGCCCATGCTGCATTCGGTGAGGAGCAGGTAGCTGGACGCGTCGGTCTCCTGTACATATCGGGTCATCTTTGAGGTGCTGCTGGAAAAATCGGCGGCGGCTACGACTTCCGGACTGCACTCCGGGTGGGCGAGCACGAGTACGCCGGGGAACTGCGTTCGAACGTTTTCGACGTCCTGCACGGTGAATTTTTCGTGGACTTCACACCTGCCGTGCCAGCCGATCATAGCATACTCCAGCCCCTCTGTGGGCTGGTCCAGGCCGACTTTGGTGGGAAAGATGATCCGCTTTCCCGTTTCCTGGGCGACGTTTGCCGCTAAGTACTCGTCGGGCAGGAAGATGACGGTGTCGCTTCCCAGCGATTCCACTACTCTGGCGGCATTGCTGGAGGTGCAGCAGATGTCGCATTCGGCTTTGACGTCCGCGTAGGTGTTGATGTAGGTGACGATGGGGACACCGGGATACTGTTGCCGCAGGGTGCGGACGTCCTGTGCGGTAATGCTGGCCGCCAGGGAACAGCCCGCCACTTTGGCCGGCAGAAGAACGGTTTTGTCCGGGTTCAGGATTTTGGCGGTTTCGGCCATGAACCGGACGCCGCAGAAGACGATCGGATCGCAGTCGGTTTCCGCAGCTTTCCGGCTGAGTTCTAAGGAATCGCCGACCGCGTCGGGAACGGTGTGGAAGAGCGCCGGCTCCATGTAGTTGTGCCCCAGGATGATCGCTCCCCGCTCCTTTTTGAGGCGGTTGATTTCGTATACGAGTTCCGCTTTGTAACGGAGCTCTATATCGGGGACGATCCCGTGGAGTTTCCGCTCCATCTGCTCGTAGGTTTCCTGGAGCGTTGCTGCTTCAATTGCCATGAGGAAAAGCTCCTTGTGCTGCTAACCAGAGGTTGAAATATATTAGGAATAAAGATAAATAAAGTTGGGGATATCGGCAAGGTGTTAAATCTCCACCCCCCGCAGGACCACCCCGGTTCCGAGTTCCACTCCCCTCCACCCTTCCCCAGTTCCGAGTTACGGGTGACCTTCGCCTTTGACTTTAACTCGGAACTCGGAACTCGGAACCAGGGGAGGTGGGTGGGGGAAATTATGCCGCTCGTTCCAGGCTTTCACCGGTCTCCTCTCCGTCCCGGTTGAAGAGCCTAGCGCCCAGAGACCGGATGTCTTCCAGGATGGCGTAGCTGATGGGGACCAGCATAAGGGTGATGAAAGTGGCGAAGAGGATGCCGAAACCGAGGGAGACGGCCATCGGGATGAGAAACTGGGCCTGGAGGCTTTTTTCTAAGAGGATGGGCGAGAGGCCCGCAAAGGTGGTGAGGGAGGTCAGGAGGATGGGGCGGAAGCGCGCAACGCCCGCTTCCCGTATCGCTTCTTCGAGGCTGAGCCCCCGCGCCCGGGCCTGGTTGATGAAGGAGACCATCACCAGGCTGTCGTTGATGACCACGCCGGTGAGGGCGACCACGCCGAAGAGGGAGAGCAGGCTGATGTCCAGGCCCATGATGATGTGCCCCCAGATGGCGCCGACCACGCCGAAGGGGATGGCGGCCATGATGATCACAGGCTGGAGGTAGGATTTGAAGGGGATGGCAAGCAGGATGTAGATCATCAGGATGGCGATGCCGAAGCTGCGCTGGAGTCCACCCAGGGTTTCGCGCTGTTCGCGCTGTTGGCCCTCTAAGGTGTAGCGGACCCGGGGGTGATCGGCAAGCATTTCGGGCAGGACCCTGGCCGTAAGGTCGGCCAGGATTTCGTTGGCATTGGCCCTGGTCTGGTCCACGTCGGCGGTGACGGTGACGATGCGCTGGCGGTCGGTCCGCTGGATGGCGGCATAGCCCCGTCCGAGTTCGGATTCGGCTGCGACGGAGAAGGGGACTTCGCCCCCCCCGGGCGTGCGGATGCGCATGTCTTCTAAGTTGCCCAGCGAACGCCGTTCATCAGAGGGATAGCGGACCATCACCCGGATGTCGTCCCGGCCGCGCTGGATGCGCTGGGCCTCTTCGCCGTAAAATGCCTGGCGGACCTGCCGCGCCAGGTCGAACAGGGTGAGGCCGAGGGTTTTGGCCTCTTCGGTCAGGGAGAGTTTGACTTCCTGCTTGCCGGGACGGAAAGAGTCGGCGATGTCGATGACGCCGGGGTATTCACCGAGCCTGGTTTTGAGTTTTTCCGCGGCCCGGCGCAGTTCCACGTAATCGGGACCGGTGAGCTGGACATTGATGGCGTCTCCGGCCGAGAAGAGAGATGAGGAAAAGGTGAGTTCCACCACGTCGGGGATGGGCCCGGTCATTTCACGCCAGCGTTTGGCAATTTCGGCGCTGCCGAGGCCCCGGCGTTCAGAGGGAATCAGCTCGATGTTGACTTCCCCCAGGTGAGAGGCTGAAACGGAGACACTTGGGCCCTGGTTCGGCCTCTGGGCGGCCCGAAAGGGCTGTTCTCCCACAGAGGCCAGGATGTGCTGGAAGATTCTCTGGCCTTTCTCAGCTTCGAGTTCCTTCTGGAGCGCCGTCGCTGTTCGCTCCAGGTGGCGGACGGTTCTGGCAGTGACCTCGACCGGTGTGCCCTGGGGCATGGTCAGGAGGGCGACGACGTTGTCCGCGTCGATATTGGGAAAGAAGACGAACCGGATCCAGCCGCCTCCAACCAGGCCCATGGTGAGGAGGAGGGTGGTGATTCCCACGGCGATGGTCAGATAACGCCAGCGCAGGCCGAACTCGAGGCCGGGGCGGTAGTATGTGTCGATGAGTCGACGCAGCCCGGAGGCAAACCGGTCCTGGAACCGCTGCCACCTGGCGCCGATGCCGCCTTTTGACGGGCCGTCGTGGTTCATCCTGGAATGGGCCAGGTGCGCCGGGAGGATGAACAGCGACTCGATGAGGGAGAAGATGAGGGTGGCGATGACGATCTGGGGGATGAGCCTCATGATTTTTCCGGTGTTGCCGGGGACCATCAGGAGAGGAGAGAAGGCCGCGATGGAGGTGAGGACGGCGAAGGTGACCGGTACGGCGACTTCCCGGGTCCCTTCGATGGCGGCCTGCAGGCCTCTGCTGCCTCGCTGGAAGTGGCTGTAGACGTTTTCGCCCACGATGATGGCGTCGTCCACCACGATGCCGAGGACGACGATAAAGGCGAACAGGGAGATGACGTTGATCGAGGCGTCCATGCCGGGCATCAACCAGATGGCGCCGAAGAAAGAGATCGGAATGCCCAAAGCAACCCAGAAGGCGAGGCGGAATCTGAGAAAGAGGGCCAGGATCACGAAGACCAGGATAAAACCGAGGCGGCCGTTGCGCAGCATCAGGTCCAGGCGGCCCTCGAGAATCCGCGAGAAGTCCGCCCAGACGGTGAGGGCGATGCCCTCTGGCATGCGGGTGCGGGCCTCGGCGATATAGGCCTTGACCTTTTTCGTGATTTCCAGGGCGTTCTGGTCGCCCACTCGGAAGACCTGCACAAGGACGGTGGATTTTCCGTTGAATTGGGCAAACTGGTCGGTTTCCGCAAAGCCGTCCATCACGGTTGCGACATCGCCCAGGGTGAGGGTGGTGCCGCCGGGGCGGGTACGCAGGACGAGGCTTTCAAAATCGGGCCCGCGATAGGCCTGCCCTTTGGTGCGCAGAAGGATTTCACCGCCGTCTGTCTTGACGGAGCCGCCGGGCAGGTCCAGAGAAGAGCGGCGGACGGCGCGGGCGACTTCGTCCATTGTGAGCGCGTAACGCCTCAGGGCGTCTTCGGAGACTTCGATGGAGATTTCGTAGGGGCGTGCGTTGTTCAGCTCGACCTGGGTGATGCCGGGCAGGGCGGCGATTTCGTCGCGGACCTGTTCGCCCAGGTACTTCAAGGTCGTCTCGTCGGCATTTCCGGAGACGGCGAGGTTGATCACCTGGCGGCGGCGGACCGTCTCCTTGATGACGGGCTCCTCGGTTTCGTCGGGAAAGGTTTCGATCGCGTCGATATTCGACTTGACGTCATCTAAGAGTTTGCGGGCGTCCGCGCCGGGCAGGATCTCAATCATGACAGTGCCCACGTTTTCGGAGGCCGTGGAGGTGATGCGCTTGATGCCTTCCAGGCCCTGGATGGCTTCTTCGATGCGCACGCAGACGGCCTCTTCAACCTCTTCGGGTGCAGCTCCACGATAGATCATTGAGACGGAGATCATGTCTGAAGAAAACTCGGGGAAAACTTCCATGGTGAGGCTGGAGACCGTCAGCAGGCCGCCGCCTAAGATGAGGGCCATGAGCAGGTTGGCGGCAACACTGTTTTCGGCGAACCAGGCAATGGCGCGGTTCATCCTGCACCCCCTTCCGTAGAAGCAACATCATCGTTTTCGGTCAGGATGCGGACCCGCATGCCGTCCACCACGGCATCAAGGGGGGAGATGCAGACCCGTTCGCTCTGGTTCAACCCGGAGCGAACGACCACCTCTCCGGCATCGGCGCGGAGGATGTCCACCTTTCGGAAGCGGAGGCGGTTTTCGTTATCGACCACCAGCACCCGGTCGCGCCCTCTTATCGCGGAGCGGGGCAGGGACACGATGTTTTCCACCTGCCGGCCCAGGATCTCGGCTTCCACAAAAAGACCCACGGCCAGAGGGAGACGGTTCGGATCTTCTCCCCGCGCGTAGGGGTTTTCGACCCGGGCAACGAGGGTGACCATACGAGTGCGGGCGTCGATCTCACCCTCTACCCGCACGATACGGCCGGTCCAGGTATATCCCCTGCCGGCGAATGTGGTGCGAAGGGTGACTTCAGGCCTCTCTTGCGTTTCGTTCCGGAAGTTCAGGGAATAGTCGAGGTAGGCGAGCTGGTCGTCAGGGACGGACAGCCTCACTTCGGCGTAATCGACCGAGTAGATCCTGGCCAGGGGAGCGCCGGGGTTGACGAACTGCCCGATGTCCACGGTTTTGGAGCGCACCCTCCCGGCATAGGGCGCCCGGATTTGTGTACGCTCCAGGTTGAGCCTGGCCTGCTCCATACTCGCCCGCGCAGCTTCCAGCGCAGCTTTTGTCTCGGCAAGCTGGGGTTTGCGCAGGACTAGGTCCGTGGGTTTGCCCTGCCCGACCCGCTCCCACTCCTGCCGGGCGAGGGCAGCCTCGCCTTCTTCCCTGGCAACGCGGACTTCGGCCTGGGCGACCTGGGATCTGGCGCGGGCAAGCGCGAGTTCGTAGTCACGCGGGTCGATGCTGGCCAGGAGGTCGCCGGCTTCAAAGAATCCGCCGCTGGCAAAAGCGGGGGAGACGGCGATAACCTGCCCGGGCACCTGGGCGACGAGGGTGCTTTCGGTCCGGGGTGTCACGTTGCCCTGGGCACGGACTTTCAACTGCAGGCTCTGACGCTTGACGTGCATCACCCGGACCAGAGGAGGGGGAACCTCCGGCTTCTGGACCTGGACCTGGGGACGGGCTTTGATGAGTGCGACGGCCCCCAGGATGCCGACGGCAAGGACGGCGATGGGAAAGAGGACTTTGGGGTTTCCCCCGCGCCTTCTCCTGTTTGGTGTCATGGCGTTTCCACCCTCTGGTTAGATGAGTAGTGAGCAGCAGAAAGGATTTCTGTGCGGTCTGAGAATCCTCCGCCCAGCGCCAGATGAAGGTCGATGCGAGCGTCCAGACGCAACCGGCGCACACTCAGCAGCCGACTCTCCGCATCATAGGCGCGACGCTGCGAGTCCAGCATTGTGATCAGATCCGTCAGGCCACTGGTATAACGCTCCTCTGCAAGACGACGCGCGGCCAGGGCCTGTTCTGTGGCTTCCTCCAATGCCTCCTGACGATGCGCTAAGAACCCCTCGGCGGAAAGGGCGCTCTCCACGTCGGCAAACGCAGCCAGCACGCTCTGCGCATACAGCGCCAGGGCCTGATCAGACTGCGATCTGGCAAGGTCCACGCCTCCGCGCAAGCGACCTCCCTGGAAGAGCGGCTGGACGATGTTGCCCACGATGTTCCACACGCTGAAGTCGCCATTTAAGAGGTCGGATAGCTCGTTGCTGGCCGTGCCCGCAGATGCGGTGAGGCTGATTCTGGGATACAGCGCTCGTTTGGCCTGCTTGATCCGGGCATAAGAGGCTGCCAGCCTTCGTTCGGCCGCCACCAGGTCGGGACGGCGACCCACCAGCTCTGCGGGCAGACCCGCAGGGACCGCTTCGGGCACGGAGGGCAGCTCCTCACCCGGAGTGAGCGCTGCACCCGGATAGCGACCCAGAAGGAGTTCGAGCTGGCGAAGGGCGCTGTCATACCGCTGCTTGCGCTGCTGGAGCAGGTCTTTCGCAATCGCCAGGTTGGACGCGGTGAGCCGCACATCTAAGGAGGGTCGCAGACCCCGCTCGTAGCGGGCGCGCACCTGCTCTAAGCTGGTCTGGTAGTTCTCCACCGTTGCCTGCGCCAGTTCCACCTGGCGGCGGGATTCTATGGCTGCAAACCAGGCTTTGGCCGTTTGCGCAGAAAGCGAGAGACGGGCGCCCCGAAGATCGGCCTGAGCCGCCTGATAATCGGCTAAGGCTGCGGCTTTGCCCGCTCCCAGACGACCCCACAGGTCGATTTCCCAGGAGAGGTCGAGAGAGACGCCGAAGCTGCTGGTAGTGGAGGACAAAACCCCACTCGGAGCCCCCGGGATGGGCAGGCCGATGAAGTTCTGCTTGCGTCGGGAGGCGTTGAAGCCTGCGCCGATCTGGGGATAGAGCGGAGCGCCTGCGATTTTGGCCTGTGCGGCAGCGGCTCCGAGCCTTGCAGCAGCAGCCTGGAGGTTGAAGTTGTGGGTGAGGGCTTCCCCGACGAGGGAATCCAGGCGACCGTCATCGAAGCGGGTCCACCAGAGGGTGTCGCCGGGTGCTTGTACGGTGTCTCCGGCGGTCCAGCTCAGAGGAGGGGTGACCTTCAGGTCGGAATGCTTGACTCTGGGCGCCGAGGCACAGGCGGTGATTAAAAGGGGCAGAACCAAAAGTAGAGGTCGCGGTTTCATGGCATTTCTCCAACTTGTTCCGGCACCGGGGCCTGCATACCGGCCGAGATGAAAGCGACGAGGCGGCGGATGTTTTCTTCAACGTCGGCAGGATCGCACAGACCATCCGTCTTCTGGCTGATCATCTCTGTGCCGACCAGAGGGAAGACCATGCTGCCGATCATAAAGAAGAATTTCCAGAGACGTTCGGGCAGGGGCAGATGGGGCAGAGCATAGCCCAGGGCGGCGGTGAACCGGCGAAAGACATCGTCGAACTGTTCCAGGATGGTTTGTGTCAGTTCGCTCGGTTCTGAGTGGATCCGCCCCATGAGGCACATGAAGTTCTGGCCGCCGCGAGCCGGGTCCTGCCTCAAGCGCAGGGCCGGGGCAACAAAGGCTTCGATGATTGATTCCAGCGGTGGTGAGGAACCGCCCTCAGCAGCCTCGGCAGCGTCTAAAAGGCGGAGGCGTTCCCGGTTCAGGGGCTCCAGCCTCCGGGCGAAGACTGCGTGAATGAGGGCTTCTTTGGAGCCAAAGTGGTAGTGGATGGAGGCCAGGTTGGTCCCGGCCTCGGCGGTGATGGCCCGCAGTGAGGTGGCCCCGATGCCGTGTTGGGCAAAGAGGCCCTCGGCGGCGTCTAAGAGCCGGTCGCGGGTATCGGTGCTGTTCATAGAGACTCCCTTTTTCGGGACAGAGTAATGAAATCAGACAAACGTTTAAATTAAACGTATGATTGAAACGATTGTTTAAATGTACCGGTATTTCGATTTTTGTCAAGATGTATTCGAGGATTCGGGTTGATAAACTATTAATTTTTTAATTGACAGTGTATCGAAGATTAAGTATTTTTAGTATTAGATAATTAATAGTTTTAAAATGAAGGGGGTATTCTATGGCGAGGCGGAAGTCGCCCATCCTGACGGAAACAGAACTCCGGTTGATGGACGTGCTCTGGGAGAAGGGGAAAGCGACCGTGGGCGAGGTGGTGGCGGCGCTGTCCGGAGCGGAGAAAGCGCCGGCCTACAGCACGGTGCTGACCATGCTGCGTATTCTGACGGAGAAGGGATACGCCCGCCACGAGAAGGAGGGACGGGCGTACGTCTACCATCCGGTGGTGGACCGGGGAGAGGTGAGGCGCAGCGCGATCAAGTATATGGTGAGCCGCTTTTTCAACAATTCTCCGGAGACGCTGGTGCTCAATATTCTGGAGTACGAAGATATCGACGCCGAGGATCTGGACCGGCTGAAACGCATGGTGGAAGACGCGCAATAGGAGCCTGCGATGGCAACGCCTGTTGAGCTGATCGATGCGGTGGCCCGCGTGGCGGTTTCCGCGCTGTTCAACAGCCTGTGGCAGGGGCTGGCGGTTACGGCGCTGGTTTGGGTTCTGCTGAGGGTTGTCCGGCGGATAAATGCCGGTACCCGCTATCTGATCTGGTCTGTTACCCTGCTTGGTGTGCTGGCAATGTTCGTTGTGGTGGGCCGGGTTCCGCCGGACCGTTCGGCGGTTGCTCTGCTGTGGCACCGTTCTGAAGCGCCGGCCGGTCGTTTTGATCCGGTTTCCCGCGAGGAGGAGGGCTTTTGGGGACTTCAGGTTCTGGAGGTTCTGCAGCAGCGGTGGGGAGCGCTGGGGACGGAGCGCGGGGTGGATGCTGCCGGCCTGCCGGGGCAGTGGCCGTTGCTGATTTTCGGCCTCTGGTGCGCGGTAGGTCTGGGGATGATTGGACGGGTGGTCTGGAGTTTCTATTATATGCTGCGGTTGAAGCGGACCTGCACACCTCTGCCTGCATCTTACCAGCGCGGCTTTAAACGGCGGCTCAGGACGTATGGGATTCACCGGTGGGTACGGCTTTGCAGTTCGCGGGAGATTTGTGCGCCGATGGCTGTCGGTCTGGTCGATCCGATGGTTCTGATCCCGGAGGGGCTGATCGGCCGGTTGACGGAAGCCGAATTTGATCAGGTCGTTCTGCACGAGCTGGCGCATATTCATCGCAGGGATCACTGGACCAATCTGGGGCAGAAGCTGATCGAGTCCCTGTTCTTTTTTCACCCGGCGGTCCTCTGGATCGGACGGCAGTTGAATCTGGAGCGAGAGGTCGCCTGCGATGAGCAGGTGGTGCTGGCAACAGGCGAACCCCGGGGGTATGCGGTTTGTTTGACGCGGCTGGTCGAACTGGTGACCGGGCGCGGCGGTCCGGTTCTGGCATTTGGCGCATTGAGCGGCCGAAAACAGATGGTCCGGCGGATCGAACGGCTGCTGGAAGGAAAAGGACGAATGAGGTTTCACCTCTCCAGGGCCGGTGTCCTGGCCGTCCTCTGTCTGGTTGTAACGGCGGTGGTTCTGTGCAGCCGCGCCGGACCTGTTGTTGAGGTACCGGGCCGCTCGGAGGCGTTTGTAAAGCTGGCGAATGTGAGAGCGTGGCTGGTTTCTCTGCTGCTGGGAGATTCGCTTCCGGGCTATATGGGGCACAACAGGGGTGTGGTGGTTCTGGCGGATGCTTCGGATTGGCAGGCGCTGCGAGGGGGCTTGGGAGAGATGTTTGAACGGAAGATTCGCACGCCTCAGCGGGAGAGGCTGTTCTGGTGGAGGTTTGCAGAGCCGGAGGCGTTTAAGGCATTCAGGCAGAAAAACCTGGTGATTGCCGCGCCCTTAGATGGGGCTCACGCTACCGGAGATCTGGTGCGTTCTTTGATAAGTCCGGAGGCACAGGAGGCGATCCGGAACGGGGCGCCTTCCGTGTTTATCAAGCGGGAGGTCTGGGCCAGGGATCAGGTAGTGGTTGTGGTAACCGGAAAGGACAGAGAAGCGCTGAAGGAAAACCTGGCGATGGAGGCGGACCGGATTTACGGGGCAGTGGAGGCCGGTTTGAATGCGTGGTTGAGCGATCTGCTCTACCGCGATATGGAGCGGGAGGGGGTGACTGCGGACCTGGCCCCACGCTTCGGCTGGCAGGTCCGGGTGCCTTTCGGATTCCGTCTGATGGCGGAGCACGCAGACAGCGGGTTCGTGATGCTGGCCCGGCAGACTGCGGGCGTGACCCAGTGGCTGTTCGTGTACCGGGAAGACGGGATTTCGCCGGATGTATTGACGGACGACTGGTGCATTGAAAAGCGGGATGAAATTACCCGGCGATTTTTTGAAGGGGATGTGATCAGCCTGCAGGAGGTAGAGGCGCATCAGCGGGAGTTTGCCGGCAAGCTGGCGGTCTATCTGGAAGGGCTCTGGGTGAACCATTACGCCTGGAAGGGCGGACCCTTCCGCAGTTATGCGTTTGTAGACATCGAACAGGACCGGTTCTATTTCGTGGATGTGGGCATTTTTGCGCCCAATCGAAAGAAGGCGCTTTACTTACAAAAATTGGAATTGATGGCGAGGACGTTTGCCATCGATCCGTTTTACGAGCGTCAATTTTCTGCAGTTGAATAACGAGCTGGTGGGACCGGGTCCGATTTTTATGTTTCTAAATATTAATTCTTTAATATCTAAGAATGTGAGGTGATTCCAATGGCGATGGTGCGAGAGAAGAACCTCGATGTGGATTTGAAGCGGAAGTACTCAAAGGTATTCTGGCGCAGTATGGGGATTTCGTTTCTGTTGCACGTGCTGGTTGTCGTGCTCTTTCCGTCGTTTGAGGTCCGTTCGTCACCAATCCAACCCGATCAGGAGCTAATTTTGGTCGAGCCAATTCCGGAGACCCGGCAAATTCAGCGCCCGCCTCCTCCACGGCCGGCGGTGCCGATAGAGACCGAGAGCGAAGATGTGCCGGACGATGTGACCATTGAATCGACTGAATTGAATTTCGATCAGGTACAGATCGATCTTTCTCCGCCTCCGTTTATTCGGGAGGGCGTACCTGTGGCCGGGGAAGAGGAGATTGTGCCGTTTTGGCGAGCAGAGCGACCGCCCGAGCCGGCCAGGCGGGTGATGCCTGAGTATCCTGAAGTGGCACGAAAAGCCGGGATAGAAGGGGTGGTCTTCGTAAGGTTTACGGTGGGAACGGATGGCAGGGTGAGGGACGCGCAGGTGGTGCGGGGGCCGGAGATTTTCCGGGAGGCTGCGCTGAATGCAATTTCCCAATCTGTTTTCCGGCCGGCGCTCCAGAACGATAAGCCGGTTTCGGTTCGGATGACAATGCCGATCCGGTTTCGGCTTCGGGAAGGGGGACGGTGAGGCGTGGTTTCCGACACCCCGTCTTCTGGCTTTCCCGGGAGATCGTTTGTAGGGGGGAGGTAACTCCCCGTCCCTACCCGGAGTTTGGCTGCTCCCGAAGCGGATTAGGAATCCTGTTCTACCTGGGCCGAGCGGCTCTTCGGCGCCAACCTCTCAGCGTGTTCCTGTTGGCGCTTAATATAATAGGCCACCAGTTTCTTCGGATCGTGATCAAACTGCTTTGAAATCCTATGACGGGCTTCACGAATTCTGCGGATGGTCGGATCATCATTCATTGTCAACATCTCCCAGGAGTTCCAAAGGGGTTACCAGTTTTAGGGGGTAAGACTGGCATGACATATCGGCATTTATCCGCAATGATGTATAAATATATCTCCTCGGTGGTAATTTAACAAGGGCAGGGTGAGGGACGCGCAGGTGATGCGGGGACCGGAGATTTTCCGGGAGGCAGCGCTGAATGCAATTTCCCAATTCGTTTTCAAGCCGGCGGTGCAAAATGAAAAGCCGGTTTCAGCTTCAGGAAGGGGGACGGTGAGACGTGTTTTCCGGCAACCCGTGGTCGTTTTCAAAAGGAGGATACAATGATCAAATTGTTGTGGTATGTAGGCCCTTTTGCGTGGCCGCTGGTAATTCTGGCCGCTGTTATTGTGGTTCTCACCATCAAGAACACGCTGGGGCTGTTCAGTAGCAAAGAGGACGAACGGAGGATGGACGAAAGCAGGCCCAACGCCATTCTTTTTTGGGGATGTATCAGTTTGTTAATGGGATTTCTTGCCCATTACATGGGAATGTACAATGCGACGCAGGCGATCGCACGGGCCGGCGCCGTAGAGACTGGGGTTCTGGCAGGAGGGTATGGAGAGGCCCTGTTGCCCATTCTGATGGGAATGTTTATCTTCCTATTTTCGGCCCTTGCATGGTTTGTGCTCCGCTGGCGATACAGGAAACTGGGCGGAGGCTCTTGATCTTGTGTGGGCGGCCGATGGGCTTGATAGAAGTGCCACAAGCCGATTCCGCCTGGGAGGTACAGGCGTGTTTTCAAAATCTCCAGGGCCTTTTGTTGTGGCAATAAGCGGAACTTCGGGAACCGGAAAAACGACCCTGACCAAAGAGGTAACAACGCTGTTGGACGATGCTGTTTCTCTGCATTTTGACGATTATGCAGCCCGGAACACGCTCCCATCCGATATTCCCCGGTGGTTTAGCGATGGCGCCGATCTGAATCGGATAGAAACTCCTCAACTCATCGAGGATTTGCTCGCACTACGCAACCAGAGAACCCTTTCTTTGTCCGGGGACCAGGGCGAACGAAAACCGGCGAAATATATCATCGTAGATGAGCCATTTGGCAGGGCACGCGAGAAAATAGCCCGGTATTTCGACTTTGTGCTGTATATCGATGTGCCGCTGGAAATCTCCCTGGCCCGGGGGATTCTCCGCACATTGCATACAGGTGGAGAAATTCTTCACCTGCCTCCCGAGAGGCTTGTAAGTGACGTGAAGGAATTTCTTTCGAATTACCTTTACCATTCCTGGAGGGATGTGTATCTTCTGAATAAAAAGAACGTGCGGAGAAATTGTGATTTGATTTTAGATGGTATGAAGACCGTAGATGAGTTAGCGCAAGAGGCAATAAAAGCAATTCAGGTTTCAGAAGATGACGGTTTTCGACGACATTTGGGACCACTTTCTAAGCGCTTCAAAGGGTGGCTGCATCGAATATGATTGTGGCCATCCCAAGCACGCGTTTCTTCAGTATCTTGTGGACCAGATTTACGGGAGGGTAGCCTCGGCACCTGGGGAGGAATGAGGGAAGGATTTCACAGCCACTAAATTAGCCCCAGAGTATTTTCTCCGGGGCTTTTTTTTGGTTTGATTGTCTTGGAATTTACTCTTCGGCTGCACGCAAGATATGGTTGTGGTAGCTTGGTCTCAGGCCTGCTTCCGCCTCTTCAGCCATCGCTCCAAGGAGGATGGACTTTCTGTAGACTTTTTGCCCAGCAACAAACCTTCAATACCAATATCCTCATCGAGATCAGGCCAGTGGATACCGTAACCTGCGCCGTTTATCTGAGAATTGGCAAGTTCTGCTGGGGTTCCATGCGCCAGACGCGGATACCAGCCAATGGGAGCAGAAATGGTGGGACCATCCTCTAGATCTACGGATAACGTATCGTCAGTAACTATCACGTTAACGATTCTAGGCAGTGCGAGTGTTATCACCGCAGAAGGCATCCCATTCATTTTTTAATCTCTCCAGGTTTTCTCTTGCAATTCGCTCAATATCGCGTAATGCTTTACGGCTGTAGCCATAGTTCTCAGCCAGTGACACGTCCGGATCAAGCCAGAATTTCGCACTCTTGTTCTCTCGATCTACATGCATGTGACGTGGCTCATCACAGTCGTAGGAGTAAAAGTAGAAGCGATACGGTCCGATTCGTAAGGCGGTTGGCATAAACTTGCGCTTACCTTCATTTACACGCGCATTCGATGGGAACTCAACTTCCGCCAGATAGGGTGTCAGCAGGATCTTTAGAAAAAAATAGTATAATTCGTTACCGTAAACAAGGAGATTATAGGCGGCCACAGGAAGTGGCCGCCTCCCTCGGGATTTTTTTTGGAAAATTGCTCTTGACATTCGTTTTGGTATAGTGTATTATTTAAGTAGAGCA
The DNA here is from genome assembly GCA_965249305.1 of Candidatus Latescibacterota bacterium. Lineage (GTDB taxonomy): Bacteria > Latescibacterota > UBA2968 > UBA2968. Next base: position 5,162,050 of record OZ252228.1, read on the forward strand.
CTAAAACAGTATGCAACGCAAGAGAGAAGGCTATGGAAATGAGCTTCCAATTCGATCCAACAAGGCCAATCTACCTGCAAATTATAGAGGAAGTCAAGAAACGGTCGGTAAGAGGCCAGTATGCGCCTGGTTCGAAGCTGCCGTCGGTGCGAGAGCTGTCCGGTGAGATGGGGGTGAATCCCAATACGATGGCGAGGGCATACATGGAGCTGGAACGGGAGGGGTTTCTTTTTACAAAGCGGGGGCAGGGGTCATTTGTTACGGAAGCGCCCGAGCAGGTGGAGGCGGAACACAGGCGATTGGCGGATACGGCGATCGAGCGGTTTGTTTCGGAGATCAGGGAACTGGAGCTGGACAAGGCGCAGCGGAAAAGCCTGTTTGACAGGCTGAAGGAGGAACTTCATGATGGTTGAAATCAGGGATCTCTGGAAAAAGTACCCGGGCACCTGGGCGCTCAGGGGGGTCTCGCTGGAGGTCGAGCGCGGGCGGGTGCTGGGCGTGCTGGGAGAGAACGGCAGCGGAAAGAGCACGATGTTCCGGATTCTGGCGGGGGTGACGCGGCCGACGCGGGGGAGCGTGTCGATCCAGGGGATGCCGGTTGGCGTGGAGACCAAGAAGATCGTGTCGTACCTGCCGGAGGTCGATCCCTTCTATGCCTGGATGGGCGTGACCGAACTGCTGAACTTTCTCTCGACCTTCTATCCCGGATGGGATATGGACAAGGCCAGATACCTTCTGGAGTTTATGAATCTGCCGGAGGACCGCAAGGTGGGCGCCCTGTCCAGGGGGCAGCGGGGCAGGCTGAAGGTGGTGTTTGCCTTTTCGTGGCCGAGTTCGCTGGTGTTGATGGACGAGCCGCTGGGCGGCATCGATCCGCCGTCGCGAAGGCGGATCTTAGACGCTTTGTTCAGCGAGTTCCGGTTCGGCGAGCAGACGATTATCCTGTCCACGCACCTGGTTTCGGAGGTGGAGGAGTTTATTGAGGATGTTGTGTACCTGCAAGACGGGGAGATCCCCATTTCGGGGAATGCGGATCAGTTGCGGGAAGAACACGATAAATCTCTTTCGGAGATTTTCGATATGGTGGTGTGACGCCCGGATCTTGAATCAGGATGTTTGAAATATTGAGATGGGGAGAGGTGACAGCATGAAATCTTCATTTGCGCTTTACCTGAAGGAACTGAAAGACAACAGGAATTTGTTCCTCTTTCTCCTGATCGGAACGGTCGCGCTGGACCTGTGGGTGCTGCTTACGGTTGAGACACAGGTTTTCGCGGTTGCGCTGTGCGGCCTGCCGGTGTGGGCTTTTATGTTCATCCTCCCTTTTATGCTGGCTTCCTCGTTTTCCTCGGAGTGGAAATCCAATACCAACCACCTGATGCTCTCTCTACCCATTCGCACCTCCATGGTGGGATTGTGTAAGTTTCTGGCAATTTTGAGCATGGGAACCGTTTTGTTCACAGTCGTGGTTGTGGCCGTGTATCTTGTGATGTCGCGGTCGTCCGAGCCCGTCCTGCAGCAGGTGCCCAATGTTTTCGGATTCACTTCCTCAGAGGCGTTTGAGTATGTGGTTGGCATTTACTTTTCCTATCTGTTTCTGCTTCTGGGCATTGTGGGCGGCATGGAGGGCGTGAAGTTTACGGTGAAACGGTTCAGAGGGCTTGCAGCGTTTGGATTTTTTCTTGCCGGCCTTTTTTTCTACAAATGGTTTATGGGATACTTTTTTGACGCGCTTAGAGGTTCTATGGGGGACGGCCTGATCCTGACGGTCTATTCAATCCTGGCAGGACTGGTTTTCCTGGCCCTGGGGCTTTTTCTTTTTGAGAAATATGTTGAGACCTGAGAGGAGGCGGGACCATGCCCACGTATACGCCTTCAGCCTCTGCGCATATCTTGCAAGCGTGAGAATTCTTGTTGACCCGGGAAGGAAAAATGGGTAAGATGGCCGATGGTGGACTGCCGAAGTTGGCAGTAGAAGTTGTCCGGTTTCAATTATTGCGAAGCTGTTTGACAGATGAACGGTTTTGGGACACCCGCCCATAAAATCCTGTTTTACAATCGGGCAGGTGAAGTATGCCCCGTTTGTGTTGGAGATCGAAGGTGGAGCGATCTGCTATCACATCGGCTCGAAGACAGGCCTCTACATTGGCTCGTCTATCTTTCTGGGTGCCCCCGGAACGGATGGCTGAGTTTGAGGCTGCCTATCAGGAGAGGGTCGTTCCCATCCTGAAGGCGCACGGTCTGGCGGAATCATCCGAGAAAGGGCGGACGGCTCCGGACAGCGTTTTCAGCCGGCTGTTTGAAGTGAAGACGCCGAATGAAGTACAGGAGAAGGAGGAAATACTTCAGAACGATTCTACATGGCAGGAGGTGTTACGAGATCTGGGGACGGCTTTCGGGGCACCTCAGCTAGTGGTCGATTTCGCAAATACGCATGAGGTTGCATAGGTGGCAAAAAAGGGGTATGTTATACGCCTCATTCCAATCGGTAAAGGAGGTGTATAATGTCAGGTCCCCTTCCCCAATACCAACCTCGCTTCACAAAAGCCCAACTGGCAAAAGCCCAGAAAATCATTCGTCAGCGCAACGCGCCTCAATCCCAGGTGCAGCGGGCAAAGATGGTGGTGGCCTTAGCCGAGAATAAAGCCATTGGCAACCAGAGGTTAGCCGACAGGGCAGGTGTCAGTTCACCTACGGCGCAGAAGTGGCGAAAAAGGTGGACTGAAGAAGGCTTCACTTTAGAGGATCTACCGCGCAGTGGGCGACCGCCCACTTTTTCCCCCTGTGCAAGTCAGTGAAGTCAAAGCCATTGCCTGTCAACTGCCCGCACAACGGGGGTTGCCCCTGTCTCGGTTCAGCTTATTTGAGATTCAACAGGAAGTGTTAAGGTGTGCGTTGATCACTTCAATCTCACCCACAACGATTTGGCGCATTCTCAAAGAGGATGCCCTTCGTCCCTGGTATCACCGATCCTGGCTTCATATCAAAGCCCCCAACTTTTTAGAGAAAGCCAGTCGCATTCTGGACCTGTATCAAGGCATATGGGAGGGGATACCGCTTGGCAAGAAAGACTTCGTTATCTGTGCCGATGAAAAATCCCAACTTCAAATCTTAGCCCGAGAGTTTGCCACATTGCCACCTGATTGTGGCAAACCCATTCGTATGGAAAATGACTACAAACGGATGGGCACAGTGGCCTATCTGTCTGCACTGGATGTGTTCTCAGGGCACATCTTTGGGCGTGTGGATGAGAAAACCGGCATCGTGCCCTTTCAAAAGCTGGTGGACCTGGTGATGGGACGGGAGCCTTATGCTTCGGCTGATCGGGTCTTCTGGATTGTGGACAACGGATCTTCTCATTACACCACCACGTTCCCTAAACGGCTCCAGGATGCCTATGAAAATGCCATTGCCGTCCATCTCCCTATCCACGCCAGTTGGCTCAATCAGATTGAGATCTATTTCTCGATCTTGCAAAGAAAGGCGCTCACGCCCAATGACCTGGCAGATCGACAGGCGATGGAAGCCAGGATTTTGGGCTTTGAGGAATACTATAATCTCACTGCCGAACCTTTCAACTGGCGCTTTACAAGGCAGGAATTGGAAGAACGAATGCAGCGAATCCGGCTGGCTGCATAAACTCATGCGAACTTCTGAAATCGACCACTAGATGGTCTTATTCGCTTCTGTTTCGGGCTCTACACAGCGCCAACAGGACCTGGCAGGATGATACCTGCAGGATCCGGCAAGAAAGTGCCCGCAGGGCGCGGAAAAGGTCACTGGCGTACCTACGATGCGACGGATGGACTGGCCAGTGTAGACGTGTGGGGCGTGTTTCAGGACCGGGCGGGGCATCTCTGGTTCCGCACCTGGACCGGGGGTGTGAGCCGGTATGATGGGCAGGGCTTTACCACCTTTACCAGAGAAGATGGACTGGCGGGCAATACGGCGATATCCATCATCCAGGATCGGGCGGGGCATCTCTGGTTCGGCAGCTGGGGCGGGGGTGTGAGCCGGTATGATGGGCAGCGCTTTACCATCTTTACCACAGAAGATGGGCTGGCGCACAATTTCGTGGTACCCATCATCCAGGATCGGACGAGGCATCTCTGGTTCGGTACCAAGCAAGGCGTGAGCCGGTATGATGGGCAGCGTTTTACCACCTTCACCACAGAAGATGGGCTGGCGCACAATTGGGTTCGGTCGGCTTACCAGGACCAGGAGGGGCATCTCTGGTTCGGCACCGATGGCGGCGGTGTGCGTCGCTACGATGGACAGACCTGGACCACATTGACTACAGAAGATGGGCTGGCACACAATGATGTGCGGACAATCTTCCAGGACCGGGCGGGGCATCTCTGGTTCGGCACCTGGGGCGGTGGTGTGAGCCGGTATGATGGGCAGGGCTTTACCACCTTCACTACAGAAGATGGGCTGGCGCACAATTCGGTTCAGTCGGTCTACCAGGACCAGGAGGGGCATCTCTGGTTCCTCCCCCAGAGGGGAGGTGTGAGCCGGTATGATGGGCAGCGCTTTACCACCTTCACCACACAAGACGGGCTGGGGTTTAATAGTGTGCCGTCAATGCTCCAGGATCGGGAGGGACATTACTGGTTCGGCACCAGGGGAGGTGTGAGCCGGTATGATGGGCAGCGCTTTACCACCTTCACTACAGAAGATGGGCTGGCGCAGAGTGGGGTTCGGTCGATTTACCAGGACCGGGCGGGGCATCTCTGGTTCGGTACCTATGAGGGAGGTGTGAGCCGGTATGATGGGCAGAACTTTACCACTTTTGCCACGGAAGATGGGCTGGCGCACACTTTCGTGGCATCCATCATCCAGGATCGGGAGGGGCATCTCTGGTTCGGCACCTGGGGCGGTGGTGTGAGCCGGTATGATGGGCAGCGCTTTACCACCTTCACCACACAAGACGGGCTGGCATCCAATGCGGTGGCATCCATCATCCAAGATCAGGAGGGACATCTCTGGTTCGGTACCCCTGAGAGAGGTGTGAGCCGGTATGATGGGCAGCGCTTTACCACCTTCACTACAGAAGATGGGCTGGCGCAGAGTGGGGTTCGGTCGATTTACCAGGACCGGGCGGGGCATCTCTGGTTCGGTACCTATGAGGGAGGTGTGAGCCGGTATGATGGGCAGAACTTTACCACTTTTGCCACGGAAGATGGGCTGGCGCACACTTTCGTGGCATCCATCATCCAGGATCGGGAGGGGCATCTCTGGTTCGGCACCTGGGGCGGTGGTGTGAGCCGGTATGATGGGCAGCGCTTTACCACCTTCACCACACAAGACGGGCTGGCATCCAATGCGGTGGCATCCATCATCCAAGATCAGGAGGGACATCTCTGGTTCGGTACCCCTGAGGGAGGTGTGAGCCGGTATGATGGGAAGACGTTTACCACCTTCACCACACAAGACGGGCTGGCATCCAATATGGTGTATTCGGTTTTCCAGGACCGGGAGGGGCATCTCTGGTTCGGCACGGAAGAAGGGGGTGTGAGCCGGTATGATGGGAAGACGTTTACCACCTTCACCACACAAGACGGGCTGGCGCACAATTGGGTTCGGTCGATCTACCAGGACCGGGCGGGGCATCTCTGGTTCGGTACCGGGGGCGGAGGTGTGAGCCGGTATGATGGGCAGCGCTTTACCACCTTCACCACACAGGACGGCCTGGCAGCCAATAGGGTGAATTCGATCTTTCAGAACCAGGAGGGGCATCTCTGGTTCGGCACCTGGGGCGGGGGTGTGAGCCGGTATGATGGGCAGGCCTTCCAGACGATAACCTACCGGGACGGTCTGGCAGGCAATAACGTGGGACCGGTGTTCGAGGACCTGGACGGGCACATCTGGATTGGCACCGTTGAAGGTGTGACGCGCTATCGGCCTGCCTTCCCCGTACCCCCTTCAGTATTCATTGATGCAGTGGTGGCCGATCGTCGCTATGAGGAGGTTTCTGAACTGGCGATTCCATCCAGCGCAGGATTGATCGCCTTTGAGTTCCACGGGGTGAGCTTCAAGACCCGTCCGCAGGCGATGGTCTACCGGTATCGACTAAGGGGCTACGACGAGGATTGGCAGACCACGCGCGCCCGTCGCGTGGAGTACCAGGATCTGTCGAGGGGGACCTACACGTTTGAGGTGCAGGCCGTAGACCGGGACCTGGTCTACTCACAAACTCCGGCTACTGTCCGGCTGGCCGTGGTACCAGACCCCCGCATCCGGGCCTTTTCAGAAGCCCTCAGCGGGAGCCAGGGACCGGGAGAGTTTGTGGGCAATAGCGAGGCACTGCACCGGGTACAGGCACAGCTTGCCGAGGTGGCAGGAACCGATGTGACCGTCCTGATCCTGGGCGAGACCGGTACGGGCAAAGGATTGGCTGCACGGGCGGTACATGCCCTCAGCGAACGGAAGACGGGGCCGTTCATCCAGGTCAACTGCGGTGCAATTCCGGGGGGCCTGGTCGAAAGCGACCTGTTCGGGCACGAGCGGGGGGCGTTCACCGGGGCGGTCTCCGGCAAACCAGGCAAGGTGCAACTGGCCGAAGGGGGCACGCTGTTCTTGGACGAAATCGGCGATCTGGCTCCGGAGGCCCAGGTAAAGCTGCTGCGGGTGCTGGAGGAGCGTACCTTCGAACGGGTAGGCGGCACAGATACGCTGCGTGCGGACGTGCGGGTGATCGCCGCGACCAACCGGGATCTCTCACAGATGGTGTCGGAAGGGACGTTTCGGGAAGATCTGTATTTTCGGCTCCAGGCGTTTCCGGTGCGGATGCCCCCTTTGCGGGAGCGCCGGGAGGATATCCCGCTGCTGGCAGCCCATTTTATGGAGCGGATGGCGTTGCATCTGAGCAAAAAGGTCACGGATCTGACCTCCGGGGCGCTGGCTCTGCTGAAGGCATACGGCTGGCCCGGGAACGTGCGGGAGTTGGAGCACGCGATGGAGCGTGCGGTCATCGTCTGCCGGGGACCGGCGATTGATGCGGAGAATCTGGACCTGATCTCCCCCAGAGCAGAGGCAGAGGTGGATGCCTCATGGCAGGAAGAAGTCGATCTGTCCGAGCAACTGGCCCACTACGAACGACGGTGCATAGAATCGGCGCTGGACAGGAGCGGAGGGAGGATCAAGGGTACAGGGGGCGCAGCGGAACGATTGGGCATGTCCGAATCTACATTGAGACGCCGCATAAAAAAACTGGGGATCACGCAGAATTAGGTGTCAGATCTGGCGCGGGCGCCATTTTTGGCGCCCGTTATTTTCTGGCATAAGGCATTTATAATAAACAGATTGTACCGGATTCAGGTCTGTGCTGAAGCGCCATTTTTGGCGCCAGAACCGTATCCCCCTCAACCAGCCTGACTGCCGCGAAACACTTATAACATGTTATAAAACAGCCACTTGAAGCGACTGCTTCGGGTGGCTGTTTTTTTGGCATAGGGATTGCAAAAGGTGAACGTGCCACTTCAAGGAAGTCCGAATGAACCCCACGTTCCATAAGGAGGAAGCCATGACAATCCAGATGCAGATACAGCGAATCGCGCTGGCCGCCCTGACAGCCGGATTCACCCTCTACGGCTGCGGGCAGAGCAGCCCCACCGCTTCACAGCCAACGAGTCAGGGGGCAGAGAAAGTAGCACCGTCTGCAGGTACCGCACAAAAGGTTCTGTCTGTCGATCTCAACGAGGCGCTGAATTGCAATATTGTGGACCTTTCCGAGAGAGACCGGCCCATTGCCACATACCTTGTCAAAAATATGGACGATAAAGGTGCCCTCACCAGCGATGTGAAAGACATTGCGGATAAGCTGGGGGTTCCGGTGGTCGATGTGGAGCGGATTTTGCGGGACGTCCAACTCTCTCAATAGGGAAGAGGCACCCAGCGAAGACGTCCACCCCACTGTAAGGAGGGGCCATGACAACCCGGTAACCGATTTGGGAGGCGAGAATAAATCTCGCCTCCCCATTCCATTTTCGCCATCATCATTTTGAAAAATATGTTGAGATCTGATCCGGGACTTTTCTCCGATCATTTTGAAGGTTCTACGAGCGTCGGCACGTCCGGCGTTTTTTTATTTGACTTCGGCAGGCGGAGGGAGCATCATGCCACTGAAGGAGGAACCGGACGTGCAATGCGGCAGAAGAGAGTTCATCAAAAAAGGGGGCAGTGCTCTTGTCGCGAGTTGTGCGGCTCCCGCTCTCTCGGCGGTTTCTGGATATGCACAGGAAAGAGGAGGAACAGTTATGGATGAGCGCCCAGTACCGGGCTCCGGTGAGGGAGGCCGAAAGGTTCGGAATCGGATTGCGGGGATGAGCCTGGAGGCGCTGCGGGATCAGTATCGGCACGATCTGTTTGAGGATTATCTGCCGTTCTGGGATGCGCACGGGATCGACGATGAACTGGGCGGATTTATGTGCGCGTTGGACCACGACGGGACACAGGTGAATACGGAGAAATCCATACGGTTCCAGGGGCGGGGGCTCTGGACCTATTCTTTTCTCTACAACCATTTCGGAGGCGACCGGTACTTGAGGGTGGCGCAGAAGACGCGAGATTTTATCGTTCGGCACGGGCGGGACGAGAACGGGGACTGGGTGTCGACTCTGGACCGGGAGGGAAATGTGACCGCTCCGGCCGGCAGCGACAGGTACGTCGGGCTCTTTGTTGCGGAAGGGCTTCAGGAGTATGCCAGAGCGACCGGGGACCAGGAATCGATGGATCTGGCGATTGAGACTTTTGTGCGTGCGATTGAAATTACCGACGATCCGAACCTGGAGCAACCGCAGAGCTATGTCCCCATAAGCTATCCAGGGATGCGGTTTCAGGGGACCTCAATGGCGACGATCGTGGGGTCCACCCAGATCCTGAAGCAGGTCGCAGATCCCAGGGTAGAGGCCCTGGCGGCAAAGGCGGTGGATGCGGTGATCGATAAATTCTGGAATCCGGAGTATCGGCTGAACAATGAGACGTTGAACCACGACTACGAACGACCCGACGATGAGAACGAGGATTTTATCTACCTGGGGCACGGAATTGAGACGCTCTGGATGCTGCTGGTTGAAGCGATGCGGCTGAAGGACCGGTCGCTTTTTGACCTGACGGCGGAACGGCTTGAACGCCACCTGGAGGTAGCCTGGGACGATGTGTACGGCGGTCTCTTCCGTGCGATGCACGTCCACGGCGCTTACACGTTTGACAAGGTACTCTGGGCGCAGGAAGAGGGGCTGATCGGGACATTGATTTTGATGGAACATACGGATTTGCAGTGGCCGGAGTGGTGGTTCAACCGGATTTTCCACTATGTGCAGGAGAAATTTTCCCTCAAACAATACGGGTACCCGCTCTTTATACTGGGGGGAGACCGGAAGGTGACGTTCCGTCCCCAGGTGGCGCGAAAGGGGAATTACCACCGGCCGAGGCATCTGATGCTGAATCTGCTGGCCCTTGAGCGGATGATTAAGCGAGGAGGAAAGGTGTCCGATTTTTGGGGATAGGGATTGGAAAGGGAAATTGGGTGGTCGTGAGGACGGGCTTTCCAACGGGGGACACAAGCATTACGATGGAAGTTCGATCTGCCGGATTCTGCAGCAGATTGCGGACAATACTTGCTTCGCCGGATACGGTGCGGTCTGTTCACTCCAGCTCTGCGTTTAGCGTTTTAATCTGTGAACCAGGAGCGGCTGGAGTGTTTTGTCCAGTTTCACCATCCACCTCTGAAATTGGCACTTACAGGACGCGATTTTCCTATAAAGAATAGAATAAGTTTGGCGGTCTGTCAAGCCCTGGCCGAACTCACGAAACAGGCCTGGAGCAGAAGCGAGAAAATAAAAAAGGCTTACGCATAATCAGCGTAAGCCTTTTTCCCTTTGTGGTTGGCCCTATGAACTATGAGCCGGGGTTTGGGACGGCAATTTCAGCGTCAGGAAGTCGATAATTTCCTGCTTTGTCTGCCTTCTATCAGGTACCGACACCCCGACATCCTTCGCAAAGTCCTTTAATTCTTTTACGGTTAGCCTGTTCAGTTGCATACGACCTCCTTTTTGTATGGTGGATAGTAGAGAAGGGAGCAAGTTTTATGCCGTTTTTGATATGTGTATCTTTCTTTCCTCTACCCTGACAGAACCGCGCGACAATTTCCTTTTATCCGGAACGTACCGTCCGCCCGGCGCAGAGCCGTCGCACGCGGGGCGATGGAGACGGCGTCCCCCGGACCCAAATCATAGAGATAGGCGATCTGGCCGGCCGCAAAATGCGCACTCAGGTCGTGGCTGCCTACCAGCGCAATCGACCCATCCCGGCGAGATTTGGGCCGATGCGGTGAGAGCTTCACATCTTCCACAGGCAGCCACACAGAATGCGTTTCATCCACCAGTCGAGCGCCACGATAAAAGCCCTGCGAGGCCAGATAAAGACAGGTCTTTGTGGAAAGGCCGGAGCCGTCGGCATTGATGCCGGTGGTGACGAACCGGCCGATGCGGAAGGACTCGTTGTTCAGGCCGATGCGGTAGCGCCTGCCTTTGCCCTCCACAGCGGAGATGGTGTAGGCGGTGGTGCGTCTGCCGTTGTGGATGTGGAGGGTTTCGCCGATGAGGGCACGGGTTCTGAGAGGCTGGCTGTTCCGGTCGCGTTCGATGTCGATGGTGGATGTGTCTGGATCGACGGAGAGGATCTTTCCCGAGATGCCTTTTTCGATGGTGACACTGTGTCCCTCGGCCTGAACAGATCCGGGTCCTACGAGGTCCATCCGGACGATCTGGCCTTCCACATTTCGGCGAACCAGGCTGAAGGTCGTGCCGCTGTGAGAAACGGCGTGACAGAGGATGTCCTCTCCATACTGGTGCCGGACCTTGAGTGCCACGGTCTGATCGGATTCCCCGATCTTTTCAAATGCCCGGATCCTGGGATCGCCTTCGAAGGGCTCCGTCACCACCGCAAACCGGCTGGTGATGCCGTCTCCTGAGTTTCGAAGAAGAACGTAGGTCAGTTGTTTGGGGTTGGGCGGTTTTCTCGGAGGATCTCCGTGGGCGACAATGGCTTCATCGGACGAGAGAAAAATCGTCCGCAGGCCGACGTTCGATTTCGCATCGGTCCAGGCCGCCGACCAGGGACCCTCCGGACGGCCTCTCCGGACATCGTAGAGGTAGGAATACCCGCCGCCGCGATAGGTGTAGTAGGAGCGGCCTTTTTTGGAGGGGTCCGCGAGACCGTCGTCGTCGTAAATAGCGCGCAGGGGGACGTCCTCGCCGGCAAGGGTGCCTTCTACTTGAGGGGCCGAGAGGGCAATGCCTTCTGTGCTGAATCCGGCATCAAAACCGTGGGTGCTGTAATCGTGCTGATCGCCGCCGGCCACTCTGAAGAGATTCAGGACATATCGGGCATCTGGAGCGAGATCAATGAGGGCGACGGTGCGCCGGTATTCCGAGACGTGGTGGTAGGCGTCTGAAGCGTCAATCTCGACGAGGTTCAGGCCGTCTGTTGATGTGAAGAGAACAGGCCGGCCCGGAGCCTGGGTATCCTGCCGCCGGCCGTCGACGACGACGGTGGCGTGAGAGAGGGTGTTTTTGTGCCAGACGGGCGGGGTGTCGCCCTCGGCTGCGTGTTCTGGATACCCGAGGTCGGGAATCAGCTTCCGGCCGTACCCGAACAGCTCTAAGTTGAGCCTGTCGAAGTGGGCATGCTCGGTGGCGGCCCGGCCGTAGTAGAGCGCCACTGCGGTGCGCTGTTTTCCGCGTCCCGACCGCAGCAGCGCCAGGCCGTAGCCTCCTAAGAGCCGGCTGGAGGCCGTGAGCTGTTTGATTTCTGCGGCGCCCTCTTTTGAGGGAAGGAGCGCGGCGGGCGCTAAGAGGAGGGATTCGAAGGTGTCGTATCGGTTCTTTTGCCGCCTCAAGAGTTCGCCGATAAAGGGGTCGCCCGTGGCGGCGTAGGCGGTTTTCAGGGCGCCGGCGGAGAGTCCAACGAGGCCGCCAACCGTGTTTTCGGCGTCCCCGATGGCGGGGGTGAACCGGTCCAGACAGGTTATTTCGGTCGGCCATCGGTACATGCGGCGAAGCTTGGGCCGGTCCCAGAACCGGACGCCCAGGCGCTCCAGCAGGCAGGCGATATTCGCCAGGTGGCCCATCCACAAGCTGTAGGAAGGCGAGGATTCTATGCCCATCCCTTCCCGAAAGAGGAGGTTGGGAAGAGCGAATTCAACCCCCTCGGCAAGCCCGGCCTTGTCGCGGAAGATGTAGTCGTCGAAGCTCATCAGCCGCTCCTTGTGCGTTGTGGCTTCGCCCGTGTAGTTAAGCGCCCAGTCCACGGCCCGGTCGATCTCCACCTGGTCCCCCGAAACAATGGCCGCAACCAGCAGCGCCTCCTGGTGCCCCCCGTAGTTGGTGCGCGACAGCCCCGAGTAGATGCCGTCTAAGCTGGCGCCGATGATTCCCCGCTCGAGCCTGGATCGGGTCGCCTCTGCGGTGGCGCCGAAGGTGGGATCGTCCGGCAGCGTATCCCGGACTGCATCCAGGGCCTGGCAGAGCGTCTGGGAGTTTCCGGGTTCGGAGACCAGATAGAACATTTTTCCGGTGTATCCGGGAGAGAATTCCAGAGCAAACATACCCTGGGTGCTGTAGTCCATGTCGGGATAGACTTCCGCAATCCGATCCAGGGTCACCAGGGCTTTGTGGGCGTAACGGGCATCGTCACTGAGCAGGTAGGCCCTGGAGAGCGCCGTGAGGCCGGATACCACCGTCAGCCAGATCTGCCGGCAGCAGTATGCGATGAACCAGTGTTTGTACAGAGCGCCCGGGGCCCGCCATCCGAATCCATCGTCGGGGTAGGGACCGGTGAGGAGGCTGCGGTCCTGCATTCCGGTCCGATAGAAGGCCTCGAAATCGTTGCTGGGATAGGTTTCACCGCCGATTTCACACGTTATTTTCCATTTCTCTTTAAAGGGGTCGTGCGTCCATCTGTTCTGCGCATAGCCCCTGTAGCCTTCCGGCCCGCCGCCGTGAACCGGACAGCCGGTCATGTAGTTGACAATGAAACTGCGGGGAACGCCGGCATCAGGCATCAGATCTTGAATCGCGAGGTCGTCCCTGTCCAACCAGGCGTCTGCTGTCTTGAAGATGGCGTTTGCGATTCTGCTTGCAGAGGCATCGTTCGCTATATTTTGACGGGCGATGCGGATCTGTTCGGCTGTGAGAAAGTTCACGGCGGCTCCTTGTAAAAGGGGTCCGTTTGAAAAATTCGAAACCTGGCCTTGTGGGCATCCGAAACGCCCTACCCCGGGTACAACCGTTGCAGGCCCCTGACGCCTGGCGCCTCTGAGATTACGATTGTGGTCCATCGTCAGGCACCGGCTTCGTAGGGGCGAGGTTGCTCAAACAGCCAAGAGACCGGCCCTGCAATTCGCCTTCACCCGGAAGGCGCCGTCCCTCCGGCGCAGAGCCGTTGCACGCGGCGTGATGGAGACAGCGTCGCCCGGACCGAAGTCGTAAAGATAGGCGATCTGCCCGGCCGCAAAATGCGCGCTCAGGTCGTGCCTGCCAACCAGCGCAATCGACCCGTCACGACGAGATTCGGGCCGATGCGGCGAGAGCTTCACGTCTTCTACAGGCAGCCAGATGGTGTGGGCTTCGTCAACCAGTCGAGCGCCACGATAGTAGCCCTGCGAGGCCAGATAAAGACAGGTCTTTGTGGAAAGGCCGGAGCCGTCGGCGTTGATGCCGGTGGTGACGAACCGGCCGATGCGGAAGGACTCGTTGTTCAGGCCGATGCGGTAGCGCCTGCCTTTGCCCTCTACAGAGGAGATGGTGTAGGCGGTGGTGCGTCTGCCGTTGTGGATGTGGAGGGTCTCGCCGATGAGGGCACGGGCTCTGAGGGGCTGGCTGTCCCGGTCGCGTTCGATGTCGATGGTGGATGTGTCTGGATCGACGGAGAGGATCTTGCCCGAGATGCCCTTTTCGATAGAGAGGGTGTGTCCCTCTGCCTGTACAGATCCGGGACCGACCTGGTCGAGCCGGACGAGTTGGCCTTCCGGATCACGCCGGATCAAGCTGAAGGTGGTTCCGTTTGGACCGACGGTGTGGGAGATGGTGTCTTCGCCGTGCTGGTGGCGGACCTTCAGCGCAGCGCTCTGGTCGTTCTGGCTGAGGGATTCTACGATCTGGACCTTAGAGGTGGTTTTAAAAGGTTCGGCCACCATGGTAAACCGGCTGGTGATGCCGTCTCCCGAGTTTCGGAGAAGCACGTAGGTCAGATCCTCCGGATTGTCCGGTCGGCGGGAAGGTTTCCCGTGGGCGACCGCAGCTTCGTTTGGAGGAAGGAAGGTGGTCCGCAGGCCGACGTTCGATGCTGTATCGGTCCAGGTGGCGGACCAGACGCCGTCGGACCGGCCTCTCTGGACATCGTAAAGGTAGGAGTAGCCGCTGCCCCGGTAGGTGTAGTAGGCGCGTCCCTTCCGAATCGGGTCCTTGAGAGCCTTATCGTCGTAGATGTCGCCAAAAGGGACGTTCTCTCCGGCAAGAGTACCCTCTGTCTGCGGTGAGAGGTCGATGCTTTCGGTGGTGAAGTCGCCGTCGAAGCCGTGGAGGCTGTAGTCGTGCCGATCCCCACCGGCCACCCGGAAGAGGTCCAGGACGTAACGGGCATCCGGGGCGATCTCGATGAGGGCGACGGTGCGGCGGTATTCCGAGGTGTGGTGGTACGTGTCGGGAGCGTCCACCTCGACTAAGCTGAGGCCGTCGGTTCCGGTGAAGAGCACGAGCCGTCCGGGGGCCTGGGTGTCCTGCCGCCGCTCGTCCACGACGACGGTGGTGTGAGAGACCGTGTTTTTGGTCCAGATAGCGGGAGGGTCGCCTTCGGAGGCATGGTCGCCGTAGCCCAGGTCGGGGATGAGTTTTTTGTTGTAGCCGAAGAGTTCTAAGGTGAGCCTGTCAAAGTGGGCGTGTTCGGTGGCGGCGCGTCCGTAGTAGAGGGAGAGGGCGGCACGTTCTTTTCCGCGTCCCGATCTGAGCAGGGCCAGGCCATAGCCTCCCATGAGGCGGCTGGCGGCGGTGAGCCGTTTGATCTCCGCTGCGCCCTCTTTGCCCGGGGCAGACGCCGGCGGCTCTTCAAAGAGGGAATCGAAGCTGTTGAAGACGAATGTGTGCTTTCTCAGGAGTTCGCCGATGAGAGGATCCCCTGTGGCGGTATAGGCGGTGCGGAGAACGGCTGCGCTTGGCTGCGTCAGGCCGGAGCCGATACTGCCGGCGTCGCCAATGGCGGGGGTGAACCGGTCCAGGCAGGCCATTTCGACCGGCCAGCGGTACATGCGGCGCATTTTGGGACGGTCCCAGATCCGCACGCCCACGCGTTCCAGCAGGGCGGCGACAACATTGAGGTGGCCGATCCAGGAGCCGTTGTAGGAGGGCGAAGACTCCCAGCCGATGCCTTCCCGAAAGTGAAGGTTGTCCAGCCCGAAGTTGATGCCTTCGGCGTGGGCGGCCCTGTCGCGGAAGATGTAGTCGTCGAAGCTGGTGAGCATCTCTTTGTGCCTCGTGGCCTCGCCGGTGTTGTTGAGTACCCAGTCGACCGCTTTGTCGATCTCTTTTTGATCGCCCGAAGCAATGGCGGCGAAGAGCAGGGCTTCCTGGTGCATGCCGTAGTTGCCCCGCACCTGGCCCGAGTACACGCCTTCGATGCCGGCGCCGATGATGCCGCGCTCGAGCTTGGCCAGGGTGTCGTCTAGGGTTGCGCCGAATACCGGGTCCGACGGGATGGCGTCCCGAACAGCGTCTAAGGCCTCGCAGAGGTGTCGGACAGTGCCGGTTTCGGCAATGAGGTTGAACATCTTTCCGTCGTAGCCGGGGGAGAGGTCAACCGCGTACATGGACTGTTTGGAGTGGTCCATGTCGGGGTAGATTTCGGCGAGCCGGTCTAAGATGACGAGGGCCTTGTGAGCATAGCGTGTGTCACCGCCGAGGAGGTAGGCGCGGGAGAGGGTGGTGAGGCCGCTCATCACCGTGCGCCACATCGCGTCGCCGCAGTAGCCGATGAACCAGAAACGGTAGGGCGATCCCTCCGGCTGCCAGCCGTAGCCGTCGTCGGGATAAGGACCGGTGAGGAGGCTGAGGTCCTGCATTCCGGTTTGATAGAAGGCTTCAAAATCGTTGCTGGGATAGGTCTCGCCTCCAGCCGGACAGGTGATGCGCCACCGGTCTTTGAAGGGGTCGTAGATCCAGTCCCACTGGGAGTAGCCCTCGAAGTCTTCCGGCGATTTGTCGTGGACCGGACAGCCGGTGGCGTAGTTGACGGTGAAGGTGCCGGGGGTGATGTGCCGGGTGCGGGGGATGACGGCGTCGGGCATCAGATGCCGGATGGTGTGAGTATCCCGGTCGAGCCAGGGAGCGGCGGATTTGAAGATGGCGTCTGCGGTTTTGCGCGCAACAGGGTCGTCCGCCACACGTTGTCGGGCGCGCTGGACCTGTTCCTGAGTGAAGAGGTTCACGGTTGCTCCTTGGTAGGAAGTTATGCTGTTGAAAGATCGGTCCGGCAGTTTGCCTTTACGCGGAAGGCGCCGTCCGTCCGGCGGAGAGCCGTGGCTCGCGGGGTGACGGAGACGGCGTCGCCCGGACCGAAATCATAGAGATAGGCGATCTGTCCGGATGCGAAATGCGCGTGCAGGTCATGGCTGTCTACCAGGGCAATCGATCCGTCTCGACGACAGCCCGGACGGTGAGGCGAGAGCTTCACATCTTCCACAGGCAGCCACACAGAATGCGTTTCATCCACCAGTCGAGCGCCACGATAAAAGCCCTGCGAGGCCAGATAAAGACAGGTCTTTGTGGAAAGGCCGGAGCCGTCGGCATTGATGCCGGTGGTGACGAACCGGCCGATGCGGAAGGACTCGTTGTTCAGGCCGATGCGGTAGCGCCTGCCTTTGCCTTCCACAGAGGAGATGGTGTAGGCGGTGGTGCGTCTGCCGTTGTGGATGTGGAGGGTTTCGCCAATGAGGGCGCGGGCTCTGAGGGGCTGGCTGTCCCGGTCGCGTTCGATGTCGATGGTGGCGGTGTCTGGATCGACGGAGAGGATTTTTCCCGAGATGCCCTTTTCGATAGAGAGGGTGTGTCCGTCTGCCTGTACAGATCCGGGACCGACCTGGTCGAGCCGGACGAGCTGGCCTTCCGGATCACGCCGGATCAGGCTGAAGACGGTTCCGTTTGGACCTGTGGTATGGGAAATCGTGTCTTCCCCGTGCGGATGGCGTACATTGAAGCTGATCGACTGGTCGGTGCGTTCGACCTGCTCAATGGATCGAACCTTTGGCGCGCCTGCGAAGGGTTCAAGGACAGCGGCAAACCGGCTGGAGATGCCCTCGCCCGAGTTCCGAAGGAGGGTATAGGTTAACTGCCTGGGGTTGCCCCGTTTGCGGGCGGGATCGCCGTGGGCGACGATGGCTTCTTCTGTGGGGAGAAAGGTGGTCCGCAGACCGACGTTCGATGCGGTGTCGGTCCAGGTGGCCGACCAGGCGCTCTCGGGCCGGCCTCTCTGGACGTCGTAGAGATAGGAATAGCCGCTGCCCCGGTAGGTGTAATAGGAACGGCCCTTCCGAAGCGGATCGACCAGCCCGTCCTCGTCGTAAATGGCGCCGAGGGGCACGTCTTCCCCGGCAAGACTGCCTTCCGCCTGGGGGCCGGAGAGGACGATGCCCTCGGTACTGAAGTCACCGTCGAAGCCGTGAAGGCTGTAGTCGTGTTGATCTCCACCGGCCACCCGGAAGAGGTCCAGGACGTAGCGGGCATCCGGGGCGATCTCGATGAGGGCGAGGGTGCGGCGGTATTCCGAGGTGTGGTGATAAGTGTCGGGAGCGTCCACCTCGACTAAGTTGAGGCCGTCGGTTCCGGTAAAGAGCACGAGCCGTCCCGGGGCCTGAGTGTCCTGCCGCCGCTCGTCCACGACGACGGTGGCGTGGGAGACCGTGTTTTTGGTCCAGACGGCGGGACCGTCTGCTTCGGCGGCGTGTTCCGCATACCCGAGGTCGGGAATGAGTTTTTTGTTGTATCCGAAGAGTTCTAAGGTGAGCCTGTCAAAGTGGGCGTGTTCGGTGGCGGCGCGTCCGTAGTAGAGGGAGAGGGCGGTGCGTTCTTTTCCACGTCCCGATCTGAGCAGGGCCAGGCCGTAGCCGCCCATGAGGTGGCTGGCGGAGGTGAGCCGTTTGAGTTCTGCGGCGCCTTCCTTGCTCGGAGAAACCACATCGGGTTCCTCCAGGAGCGATTCGAAGCTGTCGAATCCGTTCTTGCCCTGCCGCAGGAGTTCGCCGATGAAAGGGTCGCCCGTGGCGGTATACGCGGTGCGGAGCGCGTCGGCAGAGAGCTGGACGTGGCCGCCGACGGCGTTTCCGGAATCCCCGATGGCGGGAGCGAACCGGTCTAAGCAGGTCATTTCGACCGCCCAGCGGTACATGCGGCGCATTTTGGGACGGTCCCAGAGCTGGATATCCAGAGGCGCGAGAAGAGAGGCGATGGTACCGAGATGGACTACCCATCCGTTGTTGTAGCTGGGCGAAGATTCCCAGCCGATGCCTTCCCGGAAGATGAGGTTGTCCAGGGCAAAGTTGATCCCTTCGGCGTGGGCGGCCTTGTCCCGGAAAATGTAGTCGTCGAAACTGGTGAGCATCTCTTTGAGCGTTGTGGCCTCACCGGTGTTGTTGAGCACCCAGTCCACCGCCCGGTCGATCTCCTGCGGATCTCCCAGAGCCAGCGCTGCAATCAAAAGGGATTCCTGGTGTCCGCCGTAGTTACTGCGCACCTTCCCACCGTAGACGCCGTCCAGGCTGGCCCCAAGGATGCCGCGTTCGAGCTTGGCCCGGGTAGCTTCTGCGGAGGGGCCGAAGGTGGGGTCGTCCGGAATCGTATCCCGGACGGCATCGAGGGCTTTGCAGAGGTTTCGGGCCGTGCCGGTTTCGGAGATGAGGTCGGATATTTTGCCGTCGTACCCGGGGGAGAATTCAAGGGCGTACATGGACTGGGTGCTGTAGTCCATGTCGGGGCAGACTTCTGCGAGCCGGTCCAGCATAACGAGGGTCTTGTGCGCGTATCGAGCGTCGCCGCTGAGGAGATAAGCCTGGTAGAGAGGAACGAGACCGGAGATGACCGTGGACCAGATGCTGCCACAGCAGTACGCGACGAACCAGTGTTTGTAAGGCGCGCCCTCGGCCTGATAGCCCCAGCCGTCGTCGGCATAGAGACCGGTGAGGAGGCTGCGGTCCTGCATGCCGCTCTGGTAGAAAGCTTCGAAGTCGTTGCTGGGATACGTTTCGCCCCCTACGGCGCAGGTCACCTGCCACTTCTCTTTAAAAGGATCGTGGCGCCATCCGCCCTGCGCGTAGTCTTTGTAGCCCCCCGGCCCGCTGCCGTGGACCGGACAGCCGGTGATGTAGTTGACGGTCCAGGTGCGGGGAACATCGGCCTCAGGCATAAGGTTCCGGATGATGTCGTCGTTCCGGTCGAGCCAGGGGGCGGCGGCCGCGAAAATGGCGTCTGAAATTTTTCGCGCAGAAGTGTCGTCTTTTACGTACTGGCGGGCAAGCTGGACCTGTTCGGGTGTGAAGAGGTTCACGATGGCTCCTTGATAAAGGATGGATAATTGTTCAAATCTCCGTATGTTAAAAAACAACGATAGCCCACGGCCGTGTCTGGGGTCCGTGGTTTGTGGGCCCTCGTTTTTATGAATGCCCATGAGTATGACAAGAGAGCGAATTATGCAAGTAGAAAATTCACGCCTTCCACAACCGGCGGAAAACGATAGGAGGTTAGAGGGAGATGATGATCGTCAGAATCCGAACATACAGCGGAGACGGCGCAGCGGTGGGAGAGATCGAGATTCCTGTAGAGCTTGCCCAGCGATGGCTTGCCAAACAGGACAACCCCGGAAGCGAGAATCTGCGCGATATTCGAGATCTGGTCGACCCGAATCACGAGAATGAGAACTACGATTGGGATATCTGGGCTCGACCGGGGGAGGTGTCTGAGGATCTGGGAGATATGGCGCTGTGATTCGAGGTTTTGGGGACTGCCAAAAGTGTGGCACCCGGTTGCTGGATGACGTATATTAGGGCCGGTTGGCAGAGATATGAACCCCTGGGAAGGAGAGTGTCAATGGAATACCGTACGCTTGGACGAACCGGACTTCGCGTGTCGGTGATGGGTATCGGGACGGGAGGTCCAAGCAATTTTGGACAGAGTACGGGGGTACCCGAGGCGGAAGTGACCCGGCTGGTACACCGTGCGCTGGAACTGGGGATCAATTTTTTCGATTCGTCGGCCGCATACAAGGAGAGCGAGGCGATCCTGGGCCGGGCGCTTAAAGGGGTGCCGAGGGAGGATTATATTCTGGCCACAAAGTTTCACGCGGCTCGGGACGATTGGACGGCCACCCCCGAGGAGGTGGCGGCTTCAATCGAGCGCAGCCTGGAAAGGCTCCGGGTAGAGACGATCGATATTATGCAGTTTCACGGGGTAAAGCCGAATGATTATCGGCGGACAATTGATCTCTTTATGCCTGTGGTGCTCCGGATGCAGGAACAGGGAAAGCTCCGGTTTATCGGGATTTCGGAGACCTACTCACAGGACCCGCGCCACGAAATGTTTTCGACGGCGCTGGAGGACGATCTGTTCGATGCAGCGATGGTGGGCTACAATCTGCTGAGCCCGACGCCGGAGCACACGGTACTGCCGATGTGCCGGGAGAAGAACGTGGGGGTAATCTGCATGGTGGCCGTGCGCCGCGCGCTGAGCCGCCCCGAGGTGCTGGAAGAGCGGATCGCCGATGCAAAGGAGAGAGGACTGATCGACCGGAATGCCCTGCCGGACGACGACCCGCTCGGCTGGCTGATCAAAGACCATGTGAGCTCACTGCCGGCGGCTGGCTACAAGTATGTTGCAGCCCATCCGGCGATGGGAACGGTGCTGTCGGGGACCGCGAATATCAAACACCTGGAGGACAACGTCGAGGCAATCCTGGGCCCCCCGCTGCCGGAGGAGGACATGGCCAGGCTCCGGTCCATATTCGGCGATGTCTGGGAACCGCTGGGAAACTGATTCGATTGCGGATTTGGGAATGCGGATTTCGGATTGGGTGGTTTTAAATCCGCAATCCCAAATCCGCAATCCGCAATTAGATGTGGGGGTGATATTGAACCGTTTCAAGAATCCGTTTCTGGACTGGAACCGGGATTTCAGGCTGCTGGCCTGCGCGATTTTTTCGGTGGGGGTCTTTTTCGGGGTCCAGTTGTCGCTGTTCAACAATTTCATCGTGAAACGGCTGGGGATTGAGGCCCACGAACTGGGGTACGTGGAGGCGCTGCGGGAGGTGCCGGGATTCTTGAACGCCCTGTTTATTGCGCTGATGATCCGCCTGGCGCCCCCTCCGGTAGCCGGGGTGTCCCTGATCGTGATGGGGCTGGGGCTTGCGGCGTATGCCGAGGTGACCACCGTTTTTGCCCTGGCGTTTTATTCGGTGTTCTGGAGCATCGGGTTCCACGCCTGGATTCCTTTAGAGCAGTCCATGGCGCTGGCGTTCTCCCCGGAGGGAAAAAAGGGAAAGTGGCTGGGACAGCTCCGAAGCGTGCACAGCGTGGCGTGGTTGATGACGATCGGGGTCTGTATTCTGACCTTTCAGATGCTGCGCTACGAGGGACTTTTTGTGATGGCCGGAGCGGCCACAGCCCTGGGCGGGGTGGTGGTGATGTTCGCCTCCCGAAAGCGGTCCCAGGTCCGGGAGAAAGGATTTGTGTTCAAGCGGCGGTACGGGATTTACTATGCGCTCAATTTTCTCCAGGGCTGCCGGAAGCAGATGTTTATCACCTTTGCGATTTTCGCGCTGGTGAAGGTACACGGGATGCCGGTTGAGACGACGATGTTCCTGATGTTGATCAACCAGTTTCTGATCACACTGACGGCCCCGCTGATGGGACGGCTGGTGGACCGCTACGGGGAGCGGCTGATGCTGAGCGCGAGTTATGTGGGCCTGGTGTTCGTATTTTTCGGATATGGGGTCATCCTGCACCGGCCCACGCTCTACGTGCTTTATTGCATCGACAATCTGATTTTTTTCGCCGGCATCGCCCTGACGACCTACCTGCACAAGATTGCGCCGGAGGAAGATTTGAAGTCGACGCTTTCAATGGGCGTAACGATGAACCACTTTGCGGCCGTGGCCGCACCTTTGATCGGCGGACTGGCATGGCAGCTTTTCGGGTACCAGGTGATTTTTTTCAGCGGATCCATCCTGGCGCTGGTTTCCCTGGTGGTGAGCCAGTGGGTGGATCCGGAAGGGCTGTTGAAAAAAGAGAAAGAAGCGGAAGAGGCGGCATTGGCGGATGGCATCTCGGCGTCAGCTTCGTGACTCGGGGTTCGTCGTTCATGATTCGTTGGTTTTTGATTTTTCTCCCCACCCCGGACGATTCACAGGATCGTCTCCACTCCCTGTCCTCCGCGTCTCTGCGGTGGATGTTTTCTCACCATTAACCGTTATGGAGGGCAACGATGGCCAGCAAGGGCTGCCAGGAATTTCTCGACCATGTGAACGATCTGTTGGCAAAAATTGTGCGGGAAAGTTCCGACCAGATAGAAGAAGCTGCTCAGGCGCTGGTTGAGGCCATAAAGAGGGATGCGATTATCCACATTGCGGGGGCGGGAGGACATTCCCAGATTCCCGCGATGGAGATGTTCTACCGGGCGGGCGGCCTGGCGAATGCGAGTATTGTGTTCGGGCCGGGGCTGGGGCTGTTCGATGGAAAGCCCTGCCTGGAACGGGTGGCGGGGATGGGCGGCGCAACAATGGCCTATCACGATGTGCGGCCGGAGGATGTGGTGATTGTATGTAATTATTACGGGATGAATGCGGCAACCATCGATATGGCCTTAGCGGCCAAAAAGCGGGCGGCAAAGGTTATCGGAATTACCAGCAAGGCTTTCAGTGAGAATACGCCTGAGGATTTTGTGGCGAGGCATCCCAGCCGGAAGAATCTCGGGGAAGTGGTGGATATCGTGATCGATACGCACACATCCGCAGACGAACAGGTTGTTTCGGTGCCGGGGGTCTCACAGCCGGTGGGGGTTGCGTCGACTATGACGTCCTGTTTGATCGTGCAACTGCTGGTGATCCGAGTTGTGGAACTGTGTGCGGAAGAAGGTATCGACCCTCCCATCTGGATGTGTACAAATATTCCGGGAGGTGACGAAACGAACGACGGGTGGTTAAAGAAGTACATTCCCAGAATGCGGCACCTCTATCCCGAGGGAGAGGAATTCGTCGGCGCTTAGAGGGGAAGTCGCTGTTTTCAGGATCCAGAGAGCTTTGAGACCGTGGGAGGGCGCACGCCATGATTCGGGCAGGATTTGGTCGGGAGGTGATCACGCCGGAGGTCGGGGCAGAGATGCCCGGACAGATTCAGAAAAAGATTTCCCAGGGCGTACACGACGATCTGCTGGCAACTGCGATGGTGCTGGACGATGGCGCCACGCAGCTTGTTCTGGCAGGGATCGATGCGTTATCCGTCAAACGTTCGACCGTGTTGAAGGCGCGAGAGCAGATTGAGGCCGCGACGGGGATTCCCGCCGGACATGTGCTTGTCACAGCAAGCCACACCCACCACGGCGGTCCCACGGCAGACGTTTTTATGAGCGAATCTGATCCGGCCTACTGCGATTGGGTTGCCGAGCAGATCGCACAGGCGGCAATTGAGGCTTATGAGAAGCGTGAGGAAGTCAGTCTGATTGTGGGTGCGGGAGAGGAAGGCAGTGTGGCGTTTAACCGGCGGTTCCGTATGAAAGACGGATCGGAGCAGACCCATCCGGGCAAGGGCAACCCGGATATTGTCCGGGCCGCCGGCCCCATCGACCCGATGGTTGGCGTTATCGGGGCGGTTACCGGGAACTGCACATTTCTCGGGTGCTGGGTCAACTACTGCTGTCATGCCACACTCGGCGTTGGTGGGAGCGGGTTTTCGGCCGACTATATTTACGGCTCCTCGCTATTTGGTGTGGGTAACCTTCCCCCAGGAACGACCAGTTGTGGTAGACAAGACGCCCAAGCTGCAGGTTTTGTGGACCAGCCTTCGAGTATTCTTTGTCAACGGTGTTGCCCGACCCGTTGTCTGTTGCTCAGGATTCTATCTTAAAAACAGTTGTTTAAGTTGTTAGATAATAAATTGTTACGATGGACTAAACGGCAAACTGGATCTCCGGATCATTCAATACCCGCCGTGTGTTTAGGAGAGATCTCATGTGCGGATACCGGAGCAAACGGTTAGGAACCACCTCGCACTCGGCAAGAAGACTGGTTCGGGTTTTTATGATTACCCACGTGAAACAGCGAAGAGCCATATTTACTATCTCAGGCAGACGGTTCAGCGCGCAATGGGGGCCGATGATGCTATTGTCGTGTTCGCAAACGGCGCATTGGCCGATGTGACGCAGGTTGACAATCTCAGAGATCGGGGACGCGAGTTCGGAGAACACTGGGGGTGGCACGTGGGTACAACCGTGGGCGCGGAAGTGGTCAAGGTGCTGGCGCGAATGGAGTATGCAGACGAGGTCCCTCTAGGGTGTGCGAATGAGATGCTGACCCTGCCTTTGCGGGACCTGGACGATGTGCCATCCGGGCAGCGCCAGGAATGGGGCAAACAGGACGCTTGGGAGCGAGAACTCGAATTGCTGAGGGAGATGAAGGTGGTTGAACCGGACGTGCCCGCGGAAATCCAGATGATGCGGATTGGGCCGGCGGGGCTGGTTTCCGTGCCGGCGGAGTATTTCTGTTGTTACGGTCTGGAGATCAAAGCCGGTTCGCCTTTCAATCCCACATTCGTTGTTTCGCTGGCCAACGGCTGTGTGGGGTACGTTCCAACGCTACAGGCATTTGTTGGGGGCGGCTATGAGCCTCGAACCGCCCGTTCGAGTAAGCTGTGTCCCGATGCGGGCGATCGGATCGCAGCGACGGCAATTCGGCTGCTCAATGTGTAGGCGTATCAGAAAAGAGGCGTGGGATGGAGTATCGGGCTGGCCGAAGCGGCGCTGAGGTTCGTGCTGGCGCAGCCTGCGGTTTCATCTGAATTTGAGGAGGATTTCATGGTCGGATTTGCAGTGGTCGGCCTGGGGATGGGCTACAATCGGGCGAAGATGATTTGCGGGACGGAGGGGGCCGAGCTGAGGACGGTGGTGGATCTGAACACCGAGCGGGCGGCGGAGGTCGCGTCCGAACTGGAGGTGGACTGGACGACAGAGCTGGATCAGGCGCTGGACAGGAAGGATGTGGATGTGGTGATGGTGATGACGCCCAGCGGCACGCATGCCGAGATCGGGATTCGAGCGGCGGAGGCCGGTAAGCACGTGATTACGACCAAGCCGATGGATGTTTCCACGGCGGCGTGCGATCGGTTGGTTGCGGCCTGCGATGCGGCCGGGGTGCTGTGCGGCGTGGATTACCAGAGCCGGTATGTGGACAACAATTACCGGGTGGCGGAGGCGCTGCGCCAGGGATGGCTGGGCAGGCCGATCCTGGGCGAGGTCCGATTCAAGTGGTTCCGGTCGCAGGAGTATTTTGATCGCAGCGGGGGCTGGCGGGGAACCTGGAAGATGGACGGGGGCGGGTCACTGGCCAACCAGGGGGCGCACCTGCTGGATCTGCTCTGCTGGTTCATGGGCGATGCGGCCTCCGTGTACGGCGAGATGGCGATTGTGAATCACGAGATCGAGACGGAAGATATCGGGCTGGCGATTCTGAATTTCAAGAGCGGCGCGAAGGGTACGGTTCTGGGAACGACGACGTTCCCGGAGAGTGTGTATTTCAGCGCGGAGGTACACGGCAGCGAGGGCGGGGTGCTGGTAGACGATGCGCTGAAGGGCGAGATGCGGATCTTCGGCGAGGGGCTTGAGGAACGGCTGATGGCGGTGGAGAATCCAATCCACAGCATTGTGGAGGATGTAGTGAGCGCTGTGAAAGAGGGGACACCGCTGCGTGTGGATGGTCCCGAAGGCCGGCGCACCGTGGCCCTGCTGGAAGCGATCTACACGTCGGGGCGAGAGGGGAGGCCGCTGAAGATATGACCCGGGTGACTATTGAAGGCGAGAAATTCCTGATCAACGGAGAGCCGACTTACAGGGGGCGGACGTTTTGGGACTACCCGATTGAGGGGCTGCTGCTGAACAGCCGGATGATCCAGGCCACGTTCGACGATGCCAATCCGGAGACGCGGCAGCGGTGGGCCTATCCCGATACGGGCGCGTGGGACCCGGAAATGTATTGGATCTAGTGGTCGATTTCAGAAGTTTGCATGAGTTTATGCAGCCAGTCGGATTCGCTGCATTCGTTCTTCCAAGTCCTGCCTTGTAAAACGCCAGCTGAAAGGTTCAGCAGTGAGATTGTAGTATTCCTCAAAGCCCAAGATCCTGGCTTCCATCGCCTGTCGATCTGCCAGGTCATTAGGCGTGAGTGCCTTTCTTTGCAAGATCGAGAAATAGATCTCAATCTGATTGAGCCAACTGGCGTGGATAGGGAGATGGACGGCAATGGCATTTTCATAGGCATCCTGGAGCCGCTTAGGGAACGTGGTGGTGTAATGAGAAGATCCGTTGTCCACAATCCAGAAGACCCGATCAGCCGAAGCATAAGGCTCCCGTCCCATCACCAGGTCCACCAGCTTTTGAAAGGGCACGATGCCGGTTTTCTCATCCACACGCCCAAAGATGTGCCCGGAAAAAACATCCAGTGCTGACAAGTAGGCCACTGTGCCCATCCGTTTGTAGTCATTTTCCATACGAATGGGTTTGCCACAATCAGGTGGCAATGTGGCAAACTCTCGGGCTAAGATTTGGAGTTGGGATTTTTCATCGGCACAGATGACGAAGTCTTTCTTGCCGAGGGGGACACCCTCCCATATGCCTTGATACAGGTCCAGAATGCGACTGGCTTTCTCTAAAAAGTTGGGGGCTTTGATATGAAGCCAGGAGCGATGATACCAGGGACGAAGGGCATCCTCTTTGAGAATACGCCAAATCGTTGTGGGTGAGATTGAAGTGATCAACGCACACCGTAACACTTCCTGTTGAATCTCAAATAAGCTGAACCGAGACAGAGGCAGACCCCGTTGTGCAGGCAGTTGACAGGCGATGGCTTTGACTTCACTGACTTGCACAGGGGGAAAAAGTGGGCGGTCGCCCACTGCGGGGAAGATCCTCTAAAGTGAAGCTTTCTTCAACCCACCTTTTTCGCCACTTCTGCGCCGTGGGTGAACTGACACCTGCCCTGTCGGCTAACCTCTGGTTGCCAATGGCTTTATTCTCGGCTAAGGCCACCACCATCTTTGCCCGCTGCACCTGGGATTGAGGCGCGTTGCGCTGACGAATGATTTTCTGGGCTTTTGCGAGTTGGACTTTTGTGAAGCGAGGTTGGTATTGGGGAAGGGGACCTGACATCATACACCTCCTTTTCCGATTGGAATGAGGCGTATAACATACCCCTTTTTGGCCACCTATGCAACCTCATGCGTATTTGTGAAATCGACCACTAGAGAGCGCATTCAAGTGGCAAGAAGGATATGGTGCACTAACTTTTGGAAAAAGGGATCTTCCAAAAATCGTGGATTATGTTAAGAATCAAAAAGTACGACATCAAGACGGTCGAATTAACGAATCATTAGAAGATTGCAGAGAACGATAAGGAGTCCGCCTTCTGCGAACTAACAGGTTGTTTTTGTTGAAGTCCGGCTTGCCCGGACTTTTTAATCGTAGCGAGGGAATTCATTCCCTCGTGATGGTCGGATAACCGGATTATCCATGTTAACCTACAACGCCCTGCTGCCCCTTCTCGACGCCCAGGTAGACGCGCTTCTGCCCCAGCAGGTGCTGGACCGGTCTCGTCCCGACTGCGGCGGGTTCGTCAGCCAGGGGATGGCCGGGGGGACCGGGGTGAGCAGCGCGGCGTCTCTGGGGTACGCCTATCTGCTGGAAGGCTCCAGGCACTACCGGAGTTCCGAACTTCTAAAACGGATCCTTCTGGCGGCGGAATTCGGGCGGAGGGTTCGACGGGAATCCGGGCGGTTCGATCTGGTGATCACGAATTTCGATTCGGCGCCGGATACCGGGTTTCTGGTGAAGGTGATCGCGCCGGTGGTGAAGGCGGCCCGGGAGGCTGCGGCCGTGGGCGATGCGGGGGCGGGGGAGATGGCGGAGGCGCTGGGGGAGATTGTTCGGACGGCCGCGCCGGGGATGGCTTCCGGAGGGTTTCACACGCCGAACCACCGGTGGGTGCTGGTGGCGGCGCTGTCCCAGGCACTGGAGCTGTTTCCGGACCTGGATGTGATGGATGCGATCGAGGCGTATCTGGCGGAGACCATCGATATCAATGCAGACGGGGAGTATACCGAACGAAGTACGGGCGTCTACAATGCGGTTTGCAACCGCTCGCTTCGGATTGCAGCGGAGAGGCTGAACCGGCCGGATCTGTTGGATCCGGTGCGGAGGAATCTGGATCTTTCCTACCACCTGCTGCACGCGGATGGTACGGTGGTGACCAGTATGTCACGCAGGCAGGACCGGGGCCAGCGAAAGATACCGGTTGAGCTGGTGGACAGCTACTATGCGCTGGGACGGATGGAAAATAACGGGTTCTATGCGGCGGTGGCCGACTGGCTGTTCGATCTGGCGCCCGGAGGCCTGCCCTGGACCCTTCATCCCTTTCTGGACCATCCCGAGTGGCGGGAGGATGACCTGAAGCGGGAACCGCTGCCCGACAGTTATTCCAGGATCTATCCGGTTGCAGGTCTGTACCGGGTGCGCCGGGGGAGGATGAGCGCCACGGCCGCGTCCGGGATTACGGCGCCTTTCAGCCTGAAGTACGGAGAGGCTGCGTTGACGGCGGTGAAGGTCTGTGCAAGTTATTACGGCACTTCGCAATTTGTCGGGGAGGACTTTCGGGAGGTGGAAGGGGGCGTCCGGATGACCCATCCGGGCAGGGGGTGGCACTACGACAGCCCCGGATATTTTCAGCCGCTGGGGGAACCGGTGGATCAGACGCAGTGGGCGGAGGCCCGGGGACGCCGTGAATTCTCCGCCGTACCGCCCCTGGTGATGGATCTGGTGGTGGAAGAGGTGGAAGGAGGGTTTGGCCTCCGGGTTGCGGCCGAGGGGCTGGACCGGGTGCCTTTTCAGATCGAATGCGATTTTGTGCCGGGAGGTGAACTGGATTTCGAGAGCGGGGTGATTCAGGGAATGGAGGGGCAGATGGCGTTCCTGAAGTCGGGGTATGCGACGTACCACGTAGGAAACGATGCGATATCGGTGGGACCGGGGGCATATGCGCACCGGATGTGGCACATGCACAACAGCGAACCGGCCCCGGAGGCGTTCCGGCTGTTGATCACGCTGGTGACGCCGGTGGACCGGGTACTGGAGATACGATGCGGGACGTGGTCTGCAGCAACAGAAGGGATACTTCCTTAGCGGTTGGAAGGCAGCTTATACTTCCGGAGGCGCCGAAGGCTTTTGGGGAAGCTGGGAGAAGTCGAAGCGGTTGGCGTCCTCCGGCGCGGTGAAAGGGGAGACCGGGTGGGGCATAGGGCCGTGACCGCACCGCCGGATGAGGTCTTTCGCCCGGTTCTGTTTCTCAGCGTTTTGCAGGATGCGCTCGGCAGACCACCGCCGGTGAATTCTGGCCGAACCCTCTTCTACGATTTCCCGGCAGGCCGGATCTTCCGCCCGGTCGTGCATTTCGTGCGGATCTTCCTGCATGTTGAAGAGCTGGCAGGATTTGAATTCGTGGTAGGTGTTCAGCTTCCAGGGGCCGGTGCGGAGCATGCAGGCGGGCTGGTCGCCTAAGAGGCCGATGTATTCGGAGAAGACCTCATCCGGCCGGTCGAGATTATCGCCGTCCCCTGTTAGGAAGCCGGCAAAGCTGCGTCCGGATACGTCGGGCAGGGGGTCTCCTCCGGCTATGTCCAGCAGGGTAGGGCCGATGTCGATCAGGCTGATGATGGCATCGTTTTCCACCCCCTGGAGAAATTGCTCCGGCCAGGAGACAATCAGGGGGACTCGAGCGGAGCCGTCGTAGAAGCTGCTTTTCCACCACATGCCGTGCTCACAGGCCATGTCGCCGTGGTCGGAGCAGTAGATGATGAGGGTGCGATCCGCCTCCGGAGAGGATCTGACCGCTTCCACGATTCTGCCGACGTTGCGGTCGAGTTCGGTGACCAGGCCATAGTAGGCGGCAAGCCCCCGCCGGTTCTGCTCGGGCGTGAGGTCGTCCACGCCCCGCCGTTCCCGCCATTTCTTCATTGCCGGGTGGAGGCTGTCCAGATAGTCCCGGGATACGGGTTCCGGCGGAGAGATCTGTTCCATGTAATGGTCAAACAATTCTTTGGAACAGATGAGCGGATTGTGGGGAAGCATGAGGCCGACGACGAGGCAGCAGGGCCGTTCGTCTCCGCTCCAGAACGAGATGTAGTCGCAGGCGGCGTCCGTGACACTCCGGTCGAAGAGCTGGTAGCCGGTCTGCCCGTATCCGGAGACTTCCACAGCATATTTCGTCTGCCCGTTGGTGCGATAATAGCCCGATCCAACGACCTCGCGCGAGAGCGCCCCGCCGGTATCGCCGTGGATGCGTTTTTCAAAGCCGTGGAATGGGTCCTGCCCCCCAAAGTGCATTCTGCCGCAGAGCACGGCCTCGTAGCCCGCCGCGCCCAGGCCGTGGGCAAATGTGGGCGTGTGGGACGAGAGGATGCCGCCGTTGTCGTAGATATTGACCTCGCTGGGGTACCGGGCGGCCATAAAGCTCATTCTGGAGGGGGCGCAGAGGGGGTAGGGACAGTAGACGTTGGTGAAGCGGGCGCCCTGACCGGCCAGCGTATCCAGATTGGGGGTTTGCACAACCGGGTTGCCGGCACAGCCCATGACGCTTGCGTTGTGCTGGTCGGACATGATAAGTACGATATTGGGCCTTTGGTGATTGCTCATCGCTACTCATCTCCTGGCGTCGTTCCCGCCGTAGGGGCGTTCCCCGCGCACGAGGATTCGTTTCGGGTTTTCAAGGTCGGAGAGTTCATCCATGCTGTGATACCCCATAGTCATACTCATCCGGGTGGCGTCCGTTTTGTTTTGCCCCACACCGTGGAAGATCATGCTGTCAATCACCAGCATGCCACCCGCCGGCATGGGCGCCGGCACCGCCTGATCGAGCAGACCCCGGGTCCATTCTTCTTCGTAGAGGCGCCCGTTGAGGCCCGGAAAGTGATGAGACCCCGGCACCATCATGGTACATCCGTTCTCCGCGGTTGTCGCTTCTAAGTAGAAGATCACTGTGAAGATGGTCCGGGACCACTGCCTGACATCCCGGTGCAATCCCTCCGGCCGGTTCTCCGAGCCCAGGCGGAGCGTGGCGTGGTTGTGCCGGTTTTTGATGAGTTCGATATTGGGCCCCAGCAGGCAGGCCAGGGGGTCCAGGACCAGGGGGCTGGAAGCGGTTTCGAGGAAAACAGGGTCTCTGTCCACAACGTCTGAGATGCGCACGACCCGTCCTTCCCGGTTGCGCACGACCGGTTCCACCTCTTCCCGAATGTCCTTCCAGATCGCCTTTTTCAACTTTTCCACCTGTTCCTCGGGAAGCCGGTCTTTTAATTTGAGGAAGCCGTTGTGGCGGAACAGGTGTACCTGCTCGGGTGTGAGAGACATCGGCGGTTTCTCCAGTTGCTAAAGGTCAGGGGAAGGGGTGGGGATGGCCGGTATAGACTCTCTCCCCGCTGACCAGAATCTTTTCCGGGTCTTCTTTGATCACGTCGTGGGCGTCGTGGGCCCGGTAAGCTAAGGTCATGCTTCGCCTGGATCCATCGCTCATGTTGACATCCGATCCGTGGAAGCAGCAATCGTTGAAGAGGAGGACGCCTCCCCGGGGCATGGGGACGGGGACCGACAGGCCGTAGAGGTCGCTTTCGCGAAAAGCCTCTTTGGGGCGCCGGTCGCGCCCGAACGGCCGCAGGTGGCTGCCGGGCACAATCCGGATGCAGCCATTTTTCAGGGTGGATTCCTGCAAGTAGATCAGGGCGGTGATCAGGGTGTGGTCGTAGGGCTGCTCGCCGCTGTGCCAGTAGACGTAATCGGAGCTGGGAGGGCGCACCATAATGTGGTTGTGTTTGTTGGTCAAAAGCTCGATATTGGGGCCCAGAATGCCTCTTAGGGCCTCTGCGATGATCGGATGGGAGGCCGCTTTCAGGTAGACGGGGTCGCGGGCGATCGGGACCAATGAAAGTGTGACAAAATGTCCCAACTGCTGATTTGGAGTGTGACAAAACGTCCCAACTGCTGATTTAGGGTGTGTCAAAGGGATCTGTCCGTTCAGACAGATTATCTTCCAGCGTTTCACAAACGATTATATTGGGTTACTTTTGTTTTGTTGTCAAGGAGATTTTATGACGTTTGAGCCGATTTTATTTAGCAGAATTAAGAAAATCTTATTATATTATACGTGGCTTGATGCGTTCCAGAAGCGTTACCAGGACAGAAGATTAGCCTGTGAACATAGAGAGGATTTAGCATGCCGAATGCCCTGCTGGTCTGCCCGAAAAATCCGGTTACGTTCTGGAGTTTTGATGAAGCGTTGAAGATGATCGATAAAAAGTCGGCTTTTCCTCCTCTGGGGCTGTTGACGATTGCCGGTATGATGCCCGGGAACTACGCCCTTCGGATGGTCGATCTCAGTGTGACCCCTCTCGGGGACGAGGATCTCGACTGGGCAGATATTGTGATCACCTCTTCGATGATTATCCACTGGCACTCCCTCGAAGCGGTTATTGCCCGATGCAACACCCGGGGGGTACCCGTGTTGAACGGCGGCCCTCTTCCTACCCAGTATCACGAGGAGATCGAAGGAAATGCGGTGTTTTACCTGGGTGAGGCCGAGAACGGGTTCATGGATATTGTGGAGAAGATGGTTGCCGATCCCGGATCGGTGGCGCGAGCGTATGTGGATCGCCGGGGGCAGTTTCAAGACCTGGCCACCACGCCGCTGCCCCGCTGGGATCTGATCGATTTCGACGATTACAGCAGCATGGTGGTCCAGATCACGCGGGGATGCCCCGAGAGCTGTACTTTCTGCAATATTCCGTCGCTTTACGGCAAGGTCACCCGGCTTAAGAGTAAGACCCGGATGGTCCAGGAACTCGATGCCCTGTACGACGTCGGATGGCGCGGATCGGTGATGGCGGTGGACGACAATTTTGTAGGCAACCGGGAGGCCATCCGGCTGGCGCTGGAGGAAGAGGTGGCCCCCTGGCAGAGGGCGCGGGGCTATCCCTTCCAGCTCCACACCCAGGCAAGCGTTCGGGTAAGCGACGATCCCGCGCTGTTAGATGCGATGTACCAGGCCGGGTTCGACAAGGTGTTTGCAGGCATCGAGTCCCCGGTTGAAGAGAGCCTGAAGTTTATGGGCGCTCAGAAGAATCTGCAGGGCAAAACCTCTCTGCTCGATAAGGTCAAGATCTTACAGCACGCCGGGTTTGAGGTACAGGCCGGGTTTATTATGGGCCTGGACACGGACCCCGACGATATTGCCGATCGGACGATCGCGTTTATCCGAGAAGCGGGCATCCCGGTGGCTATGGTGGGTATCTTAGGGGTGCTGCGGGATACGCCCGATTACAAACGCTTCAAGCGGCTCGGCCGCCTGGTTGAAGGAGTCAAATACACGGGCGATTCGGGGGTGTTCAGCCGGGAGTTGAGCTACGTCCCGGTGATGGATCCCGAGGAACTCATCGAGCGGCATCGAAAGACGGTGGAGACCCTCAACAGTCCCCGAATCTTTTTTGAACGCTGCACGACCCATTTTGAGCACCGGGTTCGCCAGCCGATCGGCACCACGCCGATCGGAATGCTGGAGGTCCGGGCCTTGTTCCGGTCGTTCTGGCGGCAGGGCGTTGTCGGCGGATACAGATGGGAGTACTGGAAGTTTCTTGCCCACACGCTGCTGCATCATCCCAGAAGCCTTCCCGATGCGGTACGCCTTGCGGTGCAGGGCCACCACCTGATTCTCACGACCCAGCAGGCGCTGCAGGTGGATGAGATGAAGACGTTCTTCTCCGAGGCTGTAGAATATCTGGAGCGGTTCTGTGGAGGGTACAAAGAGGCTTTTCAGCGGAATGTGGGCGCCTATGCGAGCCAGTTGATGCATGCGGTTCACGACCGATTCGAGCATTTCCAGGACGATCACAGGACGCTGCATCACAATGCCGGGGTGCTTCTGAAGGCGGCGCAGGAGTATTACCATGCCATGAGAGAAGAGTTCCGGCACCAGGCGCGTGAGCCTTTAGAGAAGTTCCAGCAGGAGATTGAAGAGATTCTCGAAGCCTATGCCGCAAACAACGGCACGCTGCGGCAGAGTGCGCAGTAGGAGGGTTGATGCATATTCTCCGAAGTACGTAAGAAAACGAGCCCGGTTGCTTTTCAAGCACCGGGCTCGTTTTCTTAATACGGACTGTTTTGCACCACCCTTCGGGGCGTGGCGGGGGTTCGTGTTTTTCGTGCCCTTCGTACTTTCGTGCTGTTTAAAAAGAGGATGTGATGGAGGTTGCCTATTTTGCAGACGAAGTGTCCCGGGAGGATTTTGAGGAGGCGGTCCGCCTGGGGGTTGAGGCCGGGGCCACAGGGATCGAACTGCGCGGCGGGATCTGGGGGCGGCGGGTGCAGGAGATCGACGACGACGAGGTGAAGCGGGCGCAGGATGTGCTGGCCAGGTACGGGGTGCGCATTCTTTCGGTGGGATCGCCCTTTGGGAAATGCGCCCACGACAGTGAGGAGGAGAAGGCGGCGCATCAGAAGATGTTCGACCGCATGGTCGCGCTGGCGCATGCGTTTGACACCCGGATCATCCGGGGGTTTGCGCTCTGGAATCCGTTCCGTAAGGAGGACCGGGAACGCCCGAATATTGAAGACTATCTTGACGTGATCGTACCTTTTCTGGACTCTGCGGTTCAGACCGCAGAACGGGAGGGGGTCACGCTGTCGCTGGAGAACGAAGACGCAACACTGGCCGGGAGCTGCGCCGAAGCGAGGGCTGTTTCCGATGCGCTGGGCAATTCGCCGGGGCTGAGCTTCTGCTGGGATGTGGACAACGGGGTTGCGTGCGGAGAGCCGGCCTTTCCGGAGGGGTACGAAAAGATCAAGGGGAAGATTACACACCTGCATGTAAAACCGAACGAGAACAAGGAACTCGATCCTATCCGGGGGTCCGGGATGGGCTACGCCGACCTGCTGAAGACGCTTCTAAGGGATGGTTATACCGGGGCGGTGAGCATTGAACACTGGGGGACGCCGGAACTGATGCTGAAGGGAATCCGGCAGCTGCGAGCGGTGGTGAATGGGCTTTAAGATTGCAGCGATTTTGATTGCCCATCTGTGTTTATCTGTGTCCATCTGTGGTTTCGCATGAATAGGAGAGATGGTGTGGATACGCTGAGCAACACGCATCGGATGATGCGACGGTATGTGACGGAAGCTTATATCAGGTAGAGGAGGGGCCATGCTGATTGACGCGCATAACCACCCGAACTGGCACGGGCACGATGCGGCGAAGATTTTGAAAAATATGGACGAACAGGGAATCGACCAGATGTGGCTGTTTACCTGGGAGGTGCCGGAGGACGAGTACAATCCGTCCTATCACAAAGTGCTGCCGCCGGGTGGTCTGGGCATCCCCTTGGAGGATGTGCTGCAGGTGGGCCGGGAAGCGCCCGACCGGTTCGTGCTGGGGTATTTCCCGCATCCCAAGCGGCCCGACGCCATCGACCGGCTGAAGGCGGCGGTGGAGATTCACGGGGTCCGGGTGGCCAGCGAGATGAAGGTGCGGGTGCTGTTCGACGATCCCGATGCGATCCGGCTCTACCACGCCTGCGGGGAGATGGGACTGCCGATTACGATCCATCTGGACTATCCGCTCGACCACGGAGGAGGCGCCTATCCGCGCCCCAACTACTGGTACGGGGGGAGCATTGAGGCGTTTGAACGGGCGATCGCGGCCTGCCCGGAGACGGCGTTTATCGGACACGCGCCGGGGTTCTGGGCGCATATTTCAGCGGATGATAAGTTCGACAAAGAGTCCTATCCCACCGGGCCGGTGTTGCCGGGGGGCAGGGTTCCGGAGATGCTGCGGCAATATGACAACCTGTCCGCCGATCTCTCCGCCGGATCGGCGCTGACGGCGATCACACGGGACCCGGAGTTCGGCAAGGGCTTTTTGATCGAGTTTCAGGATAAGCTGATTTTCGGGCGGGACTATTTCGATACCCGGCTGATGGATTTTATTCAGAGCCTTGAGCTGCCGAAGGAGGCGTTTGATAAGATTACGTAGGGTGCTGCTCTGAATTTACGTAAATGAGTTGCAAAAAAGGCTCCAAATCCCGATCATACAACAGACTGAAAACAATAAGGTTGTATAGATACGGGAAAGGAGCCCAAGATGGACCTCGCAGAGATGATCGAAGCCGCCACCTGGGAATTTAAGCAAAAATTGAGCGCCCATTGCGAAAATTTGGACCTGGAGAGTTTGACGCCTCAATTGGCAGAACAGGTCACAAGTGGGCTTGGTGAAGCCCTCAAGGCTTGTGGGATCGCAGCGCTTCGCACATTTTTGGAAGCCTACGAAGTGGATGAGGCCCCAAAACAGGTCGAGAATGTGCTGTATCGGTTTAAGCAACAAAGTGAGAAGACGTTTTTGACCCCCTTTGGGAAGATGAAGCTTTCTCGAAATCTGTTTCAGGCCGATGAAGGGGGGCCTTCTTATGTGCCGTTGGATGTGATGTGGGGAATGGTCGGTGAGTTTGCCACCGTGGAAGTTCGTGAAGCGGTGTTGTTCACGGTGAGCTTGATCACGCCGGAGGAAACCGTTTCTGTGCTGGAAAAGACGGCTCTGTTTCAGCCTTCTGCCACAGCGGTCAAACACATCACAGAAGAGACGGGAGCGTGGCTGGTCGAGATGGATGAAACACTCAACCGGTCGATCCGTCAGGAGGAGGAGAACCCCAAAGGGACAAAAGTGATGGTGGCCAGCCTGGATGGGACCCACCTCAGGCTGGATGAGCCGGGGAAAAAACGCGGGCGTCCACAAGAGAGGCCGGGGGAAAAACCGTCCGAAGAAAGTCCGACCAGTTTCAAACAGGCCCTGGTGGGCAGCCTGTCCTTTTATGGGGCACCTCCAAAGGACGGCACCCCACCAAAGCGTTTGGTCTCTCGGTATGTGGCACAAATGCCCGAAGAGGGTGGTCAAACGTTGAAGATACGCTTTGAGGAAGAACTCGATCATATCGAAGGACAACTGAAAGATGAGGTCGGAAAAGTGTTCCTGTGTGATGGGGCACGAGGGTTGTGGAAATATGCTGATACCACTCCTCGGTTCATCGGGTATGAAAAACTGGTGGATTTTTATCACACCACAGAACATCTGTCTGAAGCTGCCGAACTCCTGTTTGGCAAAAAATCAGCAAAAGCGCAAAGCTGGTATGAAACCTACCACCACAAACTGCTGACCCAAGATGGCGCAGCAGAAACCCTTATTCGCTCCATCGACTATTACAAAAGCCGCCGAAGGCTGGGTCAAAAACGATTGGAAGACCTGGAAACAGAACGAACCTTCTTCTTTCGGAACAAACACCGGATGGCCTATGCTGACTTTCGTCGAAGGGGTCTGCCCATTGGCTCGGGACCCGTCGAAGCGGCCTGCAAGACCCTGGTCAAGACAAGGCTTTGTCGATCGGGTATGCAATGGTCCTGGCAGGGAGGACAACGCATCTTGCAGTTACGCACTTACGTCAAGTCAAAACGATGGGATGCTTTCTGGAATCAGTATAAACAGGTTCGATATGCCAATGATGAACTCCTTGACTATGCCGATGCAGCATAGACAGAAAACATCTACGTAAAACCGAGTCGGCACCCATTACGTATAAGAACGCGCTGAAGCTGTTGGGAGAAGAGGCGTAGAGGAGAAGGGAGCAAGGCCCGGGGGTGTTTTGTCCGAGCGTCGGGCAGGACACCCCCTTTATTTTGAAAAATTTCGAAAAGGCTCAATGGTAGCCCCAAGCGCTCTGCTCCAGGTACGGTGTGGCTTCGAGTGGGCGCCTGTGGTCGAGCCGGGAACTGAGCCGTAGCTGAAAGGAGCTTCACTGTGATGCTTTCCTGCTGTATCTGGGCCCTTTCCGGCCCGGAAGATGAGGCGCTGGACCGGATCGCCGATGCAGGCTTCCGGTGGATCGACGTTCGTCCCTACACATTTTCCTCCAAAGGCGCTCGCGCCAGAATCCATGCACGCGGCCTGAGCGTCTCCTGTGTGGCCGCGTCGGTCGGCGTTCCGGAGGGAGCTGCGCTGGACAGCCCGGATGCGAACGCCGCGTCCGAGGCCCTGGTCCACACCGAGAAGGTCCTGGCCTATGGCGCGGATCTGGGCGCTGCGGCGGCTTATGTCGTGCCGGAGATGGACGGCAGCCGGGAGGCCCTCAATCGTTACGCCGGGTCGCTTGCTGCCGCTGCGGATCGGGCGTCGGATCTGGACCTCAAGCTCTGTATCGAGCACTTCCCCGGCCGGTCCCTGCCCACTGCTTCGGCAACGCTCGATTTTCTGAAGGAGATCGGCCATCCAAATCTGTACCTTCTCTTCGATATCGGCCATGCGCAGATGTCCGGGGAAGATCCCGCCGATACGATTGCGCAGGCCAGACCGCGTCTGGGCTACGTTCATCTGGATGACAACGACGGCCAGAACGATCAGCACCTGTCGTTGATGGATGGCGTGCTGACCGAAGCCGTTTTGCGCCGCACCTTTACCACCCTGGCCGACGTCGGCTACGACGGCGCCGTCAGCCTCGAACTGAATCCCGAACTGCCGGACCCTCTAAAAGCCCTGAAACAAAGCCGGGATATTGTCTGTACGATCGGAGGAATTGTCTGATCGGGGAGGTTGAGCAGCGGTGTTCCGGCATGTGAAAATCGACCTAACCCCCCGGCCCCCTTCCCTACGAGGGAAGGGGGAGTAAGCCTTTCTACCACAGCAAGTTATAAGGTGTGGTTTTCTCCCCTTTCCTTTAGGGGAGGGGCCGGGGGAGGGGTGGTTTCGCGCCCTTCGTGATCCCGGTCCGGGTTTTTTCCAAAGATGAAGAGCACACCCAGAACCGCGGCCAGGCCCAGGCCCAGGCCGGTCCACCAGGGGTAGAGCAGGGCCGTGCCGAGGTAGCCGATGAAGGCTGCGACGCTCATGGTGGTGAGCGCGTATGGGAGCTGGGTTTTGACATGGTCGATGTGGTCGCAGGAGGAGGCGATGCTGGACATGACGGTGGTGTCGCTGATGGGGGAGCAGTGATCGCCGAAGATGGCGCCGTCTAAGACGGCTGCGGCGGCCAGTGCTGTGAGGGGTATGCCGCCCATCGCATGGGCTAAAGGGACAACGGTGGGAATGAGGATAGCCATGGTGGTCCAGGAAGTGCCGATGGAGAAGGCGACCAAAGAGGCAAGACCGAAGATGAGGACGGGCAGCAGACCGGGCGAGAGCAGGGGAGAGAGGGCGGCAGTGAGGTAGACCGAGGTGCCGGCGTCTGTGCAGACTTCCTTGATGGCCCAGGCGAGGATGAGGATGGCGATGGCGTAGTACACGCCGAAGATGCCCCGCACGTAGGTGCTGAGGGCTTCCAGGGGCCGGATGGCGAGCGCGCCCGTGTGCCGGTTGCGGCGTGTGAGGGCGATGAGGATGGCGAGGGCCGAGCCGAGCATGGCGGAGAGGAAGAGGACCTTCGCATTGTCGGCCCGGGAGAAACAGGCGGTCCAGTACGCGACACTGAAGACCGATTCCCGCAGGCGGATTTCACTCACGGCCGGATGGTCCAGGGTGTCGATCGCCATTCCAGAGATGACCGCTGCGATCACCGCGATGACGGGAAGGGCTGCGGTCCACCACGCCGGCACAACACCCTCCGCCGGACCGATTTCTTCAAGCCGCCCCGTCATGGGGGCCGCGCCCGGGCGGAGGACCTGGCCGGTGGTTTGCGCCCGGCGTTCGGCACGCAGCATGGGGCCGTAGTCCCGCTGGAACCAGGCGGAGGCGGCCACGAAGACCAGGGTGAAGAGGCAGTAGAACCGGACGGGGAGGATGCTGAAAAAGAGCTGGTAGCCCGATATGCCGGTGCGCAGGTCCCGCATCAGGTCCTCGAAGAGGCCGACTTCGTAGCCGATCCAGGTACTGATGATGGCCACGCCGGCGATGGGGGCGGCGGTGGAGTCGACCAGGTAGGCCAGTTTTTCCCGCGAGACCCGGAACCGGTCGGCAATAGGGCGCAGGGTGGTGCCCACGACGATGGTGTTGGCATAGTCGTCGAAGAAGATGGCCAGGCCCATGAGGAAGGCGGAAATGCGGGCCGATCGGGCGCCTTCCGCCCGGGAGGCCAGCAGGCTGGCGATGCCTAAGTTGCCGCCGGTGAGGGAGGTGACCCGCACCATGCCGATGAGGGCTGCGGTGAAGCCGAGGATGTAGAGCTGGAAGGAACTCTCCAGCGGGGTCCACACGTAGTCAACAGCGGCGTGCCTGAAGGCTTCCCAGGCCATCTGGTGAACGGGCAGGGTTCCGGGGACGGAAAGCAGGCCGCCGGCCAGGATGGCCAGGGAAAGGCCCGGGATGAGCCGCCCGCTCAGCACGGCGACCAGGATGGCCGCGAGAGGGGGAAAGAGGCTCCAGCCGTCGATTGTCCTCAGGATGGCCTCACGCGCCTGCGTTCCGGTTCCGGCCGTTGCGCGAAGGTGGATTTTGCCGGCCGCTTCCCGGCAGGTGTACACGATGGGAGGTCCGCTGCCCACCGGCGCCGCCCGCCGCTTCCGCGCTTCTGAAAATCCCGCCCGGCAGGCCGGGTCGGCCGCCTCCGAGAGCACCCAGGGGCCGTCGCCCAGGTCTGCGGCTAGTTCGGGCACTTTCTGGATGATCTGCTGGCGGATGACACCCTCCCGGTTGCCCGGAAGCAGGGCGGAGACCGCTGCCGCCAGAAGCAGCGCGATCACAATCCGTATCAGGGGACGGTTTTTGGGCATGGACCTCTCAGGGTTCGTTTCAGACAAAACAGACGGTCTCCGGGATGTTTGTTCGGATTTTTGGCAGGATTCAAATAAACGTTCAACCGGACCACAGGTGGTGTTTTCGGGAATGATTTCCGTAGGGGCAGGTCCCCGTGCCTGCCCGAATTAGGGCACCCACAGGGGGGTGCCCCTACAACAGGGTATCATCCGCATTTGAACCATGCCGAATTTTTTCGTACAAACCGGTGCAAGTATACAGCGATACTCGGGGATTGTCAATGGGAGTGTATCAAAGTCCTTGTTGTGAGAGGGAGATTTGTTTTTTTTATGGGGCAGTACATCTTTCCACTGCACGAGGCCACCGAACAACGATTGACCCCATCCGTGGTCTCAGAAGCAGCAGGCGCCAGGGCCTTCCACTGATGGTACCCGAAGCACCGTGTGAGGGCCTACCACAAGGCCGAATTTCAGAATTTTAACTATCGGGAACTATCATATGAGCCCAAACGTAAAAGGCCGCACCCACGAAATCTTAGAGAAGGCATCGATTGACGATCGAACCAGCAGAACCATCGACCTTTTTATCATGGTGTTGATTGCCCTCAACGTGGCGATGGTTATCCTGGAGACCGTTCAAAGCCTCGGCTTGCAATATAGGCGTTTTTTTGAGGTTTTTGAAGTGTTCTCCGTTCTGGTTTTTACCGTGGAATACCTGCTTCGTCTGTGGACCTGTACTGCGGATGAACGGTTTGCCCGTCCTGTTGCCGGCCGGATCAGATATGTATTTACCCCGATGGCTCTTGTGGATTTGATCGCGATTTTGCCTTTTTACCTGCCGATGCTGGTTTCGGTGGATCTGAGGGTACTGCGGGCCATGCGTCTGGCGCGGTTGCTTCGGCTGTTTAAGCTGGGACGGTATTCGGAGTCTTTACAGACGCTGGGCAATGTGCTCAGGCAAAAAAGCGGCGAGCTTTATGTGATGCTGTTTGTGCTGTTTATTCTGCTTGTGATTGCTTCAAGCCTGATGTATTTTGCAGAACACGAGGCGCAGCCCGACGCCTTTTCAAGCATTCCGGCATCCATGTGGTGGGGGATGGTGACGTTGACGACCGTGGGTTACGGAGATGCGTTTCCTGTTACGCCGACTGGAAAGCTTCTGGGAGCGATTATCGCCCTTCTGGGCATCGGCATGTTTGCCCTGCCGGCCGGTATCCTCGGCTCGGGTTTTGCAGAAGAGATTCAAAGGAGAAAGGAAAGACAGGTGTTCTGTCCGCACTGCGGAAAGGATATTCACGCGTCCTCGGAAGAGGGATAACAAAGGGAAAGTCTCAAAAGGAGCGTATACGATGGAGTTGACAATCGGATGTACGACCCGGCCTTACGCCGGCTTGCCCTATGCAGAGGCCTACGAACGGATCGCCGCCGCGGGATATACGGATGTGGCGGTGTTTGCAAATGCGGGACAGGTCCCGGTGCAGTCGGAGAGTACGCCGGAAGAGGTAGCAGCGGTGCGGAAGGCAGCGGCCGATGCGGGTGTGGTTCCTTCGATGCTGATTGGAGGAACGAAACTCGACCTGGGGCTGGATGCGGCAGTGGACGAGTACAAGCGGTTGATTGACAATACCGCCGCGCTGGGTACGACCTGGCTGCTGGACTGCGGCACGAACAAGGAAGAACATTACGAGGATTATTTTGAGCTGATGCGGAGGACCGCATCCCACGCGGAGCAGGCGGGTGTGAACCTCACCATGAAACCGCACGGAGGGGTCAGCCTGACGGCCGAGGATCTGATTGGGGCCAACGAAAAGATGGACCATCCGGCGTTTGGCATCTGTTTCGATCCGGGGAATATCATCTATTACACGCTGGGAGAGCGGCGGCCCGAGACAGATGTGGCAGAGGTGGCTTCCACGGTTTCCACGGGGATCATCAAGGACTGCGTGGTGGTGGACGGCAAGGCGGATGTGATGGTGACGCCGGGCGACGGGCTGGTCGATTTCTACACGGTGCTGTCTGGACTGGTGGGCGGCGGGTTCGACGGGCCGCTTTACGTGGAGTGCGTGAGCGGGAAAACGCCCGAGGCAGTGGACCGGGATATCGCGTTTGCGCTGGGGTACGTGAGGGGGATTTTGACGGCGACCTAACCCCCGGCCCCCCTTCCCTTTCAGGGCCCGGCACGGGAAGGGGGGCCGGGGGTTAGGTCCATCATGCGACAGCGCAATTCTAATGTCAAGCGGAAAGTCCGGGGCGTTGTAACAGCACAAAAAAGGCCCCGCAGGAGAGGCTGCGGGGCTGGATAGGTGAGCAGGGGAGCCGATCAGTCCCCTCCATACTGCATTGCCCCGCAGGGGAAGACCGCGGCGTGGCAATTGTTCCCGTGGGTGCGCTGGAGTTCCTCGATCACTTCCGGCCATGTTTTACAGAAACGAACCCCATCTCCGTATTTGGCCAGCACGTCCCACCGGTTCACGCCGGGCGAGAAGACGATGGTGTTCCAGCGCGGCGGGCGGGGCTTGCCGGCCAGGGCGGTTCCGGGGCCGAGTACGGAGTGCCAGCCGAGACCCTCGGGGCAGGCAGCGGTGACAACGATGGTCGAATCTTCTTTGAGCAGGTTCTTTCTGGTGCTGTTTAGAGGCACCATCGCCAATCCGGCCTGGACGAGTTCGGTGTCTTTGGGGAAGGCGTTGAAGATGCCCACGTCCACGTTCTCGGGGATCGGGGTCTTGTAGAGGTCCCTGCCGTATTCGACGCCCTTCCAGAAGGCGGCTTCGGGATCGCCGGTGACCAGGCCGATGATTTCGAGGTCGGGATTGAGCAGAGGGTTGACGATAAAGTTGAGGCCGGCCATGCGGGCGACTTCGTCTAAGTGCTCCCGGAAGCCTTCGCGGACGTAGCGGTGGTTGGCCGTGATGGTGACGTGCCCGCAGGCGCCGGGGATCAACAGTTTGGAGCCGCCGCCGAACATGTTGCCCCGGGGGGTGATCATGCCAAGCGCAATACGGATGTCGCAGGCCATGAAGTCCCGGTTGACGGAGATGGGAATCCCCCTGCTGGAGTGGCCGAGAAAGTCCAGATTTTCGTACGCGTTGTGGTTGAGTACCTGCAGACGTTCGACGATGTCTGCACCGACTTTTTTGATGAGGTCATCGCGGGTGAGCGGCCGGTGGGCGGCCAGGGCGCAGATGATGCGGACCTGGTCCTCCTGGATGCCGGCGCCGGCCAACTCCTCTAAGATATAGGGCAGGAGGCGGTAGGCCGGGGTGGGGCGCGAGAGGTCGTCGACCAGGATGGCCGCGGATCGGCCCCCGCCTGCAATTTCCTCGAGCGTGGGTGAACCGACCGGCGCGGCGAAGGCGGCCCGGATGCCGTCGTCGCCGATATCTGTGCCGCCCACCATCTCGGCGACGGTGACGGTCCAGGTGTCCGGAAAGGTGAGGTCGAATTTTCGTGTATTGTACCAGGCGGACCAGGGGACGGAGACGGTTTGCATGGGCATCTCCTTTTAGAAGCACTACGGACAACCGGAGCCGCACACGGACGTGTTAGCCGGTCGTGCCGTTTTTGCTATCGGTAAAGCCATAACGGGGCGGACATAACCTTCTTTTGTCTTTCTTGATTTTGACCTCCAAAAACTTGGAGGATAAAATAAATCGGCGGTATCGAGTCAGACCGCCGAGATGGAGAGTTACTTTCTCTCCTTTATGAGCTACAGAAACAAGAAACTTCCCAATCAGGCTGTAACTTTGACAATACTATAGAGAAATTCAGGTGCGAAGTCTGCTTCATTCTCCCATATCATCGTATGTAGGTCAGGGTGAACTCGGAATTTCTTAAATTTCTCTTTAT
The DNA here is from genome assembly GCA_965249305.1 of Candidatus Latescibacterota bacterium. Taxonomy (GTDB): domain Bacteria; phylum Latescibacterota; class UBA2968; order UBA2968. Next base: position 5,206,956 of record OZ252228.1, read on the forward strand.
CCTTCAACGGCTCAAAAACTGGACCCCATAGTTCATCTTTCAAGTCTACCTCTCCCTCCACACCATCACTGAATTTGAGCCAGATCACATAGTCGCCTACATAGTGAGCTTCAATCACACGGGGTATCATCTTCTCACTCCAAGGGTGGAATTTTATTGCAATGGACGACGCTGTTCTGAGAGTTCCCAATTCTCCATCAGTTCTCTTTGGTGCAGATCATACCATTCCAGAACATGCCTCAGAGCGCGTTTGGGAAATTGGCCTGTCACAACTCCCGTCTTAATATCGACCGTGATGTCATATTCACCGTATGTGGCGTGAAAATGGGGTGGTCCGTGCTAAACGATGAAATATACCGATCACGATCCCAAGAAACCGACTAATCTCCGGCATAATTATATTTTACAAGAATTTATAGGAAAATGCAACTGCTTAATGGCTTGCGCTTCAGGGTAGGGGTGGGGCTGGGGTTGTCTTTTGCCCCCTTTGGATAAATAAGCGGACAAAAAACAGCATGTCGGCTAACTTATGAATTTGCGAATCTACACCTCACCGGTAAGGCAGCGGCTTCGGGTGCAGCCAGTTGCAGACCGGGTCTTTGATTGCCCACGCGAAGGTGAAGTTCCCCGCCGGCGTGTGGTGGCCGATATAAAATCGGTCCAGGTAGGTGTCGATATCCGCTTTCGACATAGCGTAATCTGCCACGAACGCCTCACGCAGATCGATTACCGGGTAGTCCTTGTCCACCAACCAGTCCAGGAAGGTCCGGTCGAAGGACGGCTTGCCGGCCAGAGCGTCGGCCACGCTCCGCCGGCTGAAGGACAGGATCAGCATCAGCTTCTTTGCCTGTGCTTCTACGAACTGCTCCGTGAGCGCGACCACGTGCCGCGAGGCCAGCAGCGCGGCCTCCGTGTGCAACCGGTAGAGTTCGGCGTCCGATTCCGCATTTTCCAGTTCGGCTGTCGCCCCGAGGCTCTCCGCCATTGCCACCGCCGCCTCGGCCGACCCGCCCTTCCGCGCCATGACCGCATGCAGAATCGGATCCTGCCTGAACGTTTCCCACACCCATTCCGGGTCACACAGCCGGTAGACCTCTTCCGGAGTTTTACAGAGGTTGCCGAATTCCTCGCACGTCCCTGCTTTCAGGTTCACCCGGATACAGGGCAGGGTGAACCGTCCCGGCCGCCCACTCCGGATAGAGCGCCACGCATCTAAGTTGCGGAAGTGGTCGTCGTCCCAGATGTTCAGGATGATGTAATCCGCCGGGGTCTGCGCCTCCACCTTCCGCATCCGCCGGTAGGCCTGGTACACGCTGTACCCGCCAATGCCGTAATTCTTGATGGGTTCCTGCAGGTGGGCCGCCAGGTACTCCTGCCACGTCTCTCCGTCGCTGACCTGGTCACAATGGGTAAAGCTGTTCCCATAGGTGTGAACCCGGCAGGCCCGGTCCGGGAAGTTGACCACCCTGCGCGATCCGTCCGCCTCGTACCCATAAAACCCCCGCGATCCGTCTACACTGCCCCCCCGCACCCCGTCGCACAGTACCCACCCCAACTCGGGATCGAACGTGGATTTGGCATTGTTGCACATCACCCCCCCCAGATCAACCGGGACATCGAGCGACGCATCGTGCGGCCTGACAAAATGGTCAACCATCTCCCGGGTAGGCATAATCGACGCCAGATAGCTCTTCACGTCCATCTCATCCATCCCCTTGAAACGATTCAACCGCCGGTTATTTGCCTCCGGTTTTCTCCCCCCTTCCCGGCACGGGAAGGGGGGCCGGGGGGGTTAGGTCAGGTTACCAGTTCGTAAACGACCCATCCTCCCGCCGCAGCCGCGGCCCGTGCCCCCACTGGAAAGGATATTTCTCAGCTGCGGTTTCGTCGAATTCAACGCCCAGTCCCGGCCGGTCCGGCGCGAGCAGGTACCCGGATTCGTAGGGGACCTGCACCGGAAAGAGGTCTTCCATAAAGGCGCTGCCGACGCGTCCGCCTTCCTGAACGGCGAAGTTGTCGGTGGCGATGTCTAAGTGGAGACAGGCAGCCGCGGAGACCGGGCCTAAGGGGTTGTGGGGCACGATTTTGATGTAGTGGGTTTCACACCAGTTGGCAATCTTGCGAGCTTCGGTGAGGCCGCCGACAATGCAGAGGTCGATACGGGCGTAGTCGGTGAGCTCTTCTTCGATGAGCTGGCGGAACTCCCACTTGGTGGCGTAGTGCTCGCCGATGGCGAGGGGACAGCTCACGTGCTGGCGCACCAGCCGGTAGCTCTGGGGGTTTTCGCACCGGAGCGGGTCTTCGATGAAGAAGGGGTCGTAAGGCTCCAGCTTTCGGCCCAGCCGGATGGTGTCGGGCGGGTCCAGCCGGGTGTGTACGTCGATGCAGATTTCTGGTTCGGGGCCAACGGCCTCCCTTACCGCGGCAAAGTGGGCGACGGAGTCCCGCACGGCAACCGAGGGTTCTAAGACGCCGTCCCGGTCCATCACCGACATGCGCAGGTATTTCCAGCCCTCTTCCACGCGTTTTAACGCAGAGCGGACGGTATCGTCCGGGGTCTTGCCGCCGATGCCGGTGTAGCAGACCACCCGGTCCCGCATCTTTCCGCCCAGGAGCATGTACACGGGCTGGTTGAGGGCCTTGCCTTTGATGTCCCACAGGGCAATGTCAATAGCGCTTTGCGCGGCCATGTTAACCCGCCCGCCGGGGAAGAAGTCGCCCCGGAAGAGGATCTGCCAGATCCGCTCGATATTGAGCGGGTCCTGCCCGATCAGGTCGGAAGCCATGTGCTGGACCGCACCGATGCCGGCCTGCTCTTTCCAGGTGATGCCGAACTCTCCAACCCCGTAGATGCCCTCGTCGGTTTCGATTTTGACGAAGAGGTAGTTGCGTGAGCCGTAGAAGGCAGGGAAGGTTTTGACGTCGGTGATTTTCATAAAGACCCCCTTTTTGAAAATTTGAAAATTCGGCCCTGGGGTAGCGGGGTTGGACCGTTTGCCGTTTGCCCTGTTCAGAGGTCCGAGAGGTACCCGGCGATCTGCTTCGGCTGCCCGTCCAGGGTGGTTTCCATAGCGGCAATGACCAGGGCGAAACTTTTGATGTTGTCCTCGATACGCGTGGCCGAGGGAGGACCGCCGTCCAGCCAGTTCAAGAATTCGTCAAAGAGGTGATCGTGGCCCTCCCGGGGAATTTCAGGGGCTTCGTAGACTTCCGGGTCCTGGCCCGAGCGGTGAACGTGTACGGTGTTTCCTTCGGCGATTTCCACGGCGCCAGCCTCAAATTCCGCACGATAATATTCCCGATACCAGCAGTTGGTGATGCCGGCAGCCGAGCTATTGCCTTCGTAGAAGGTGTGTGTGTTGTTGTCCATGCGCATCAGGTACATGCCGCTGGAGTGGTGTTTGAAACTGGACCATCCCGGGTTCCAGCCGAAGCCGATGAGGGTGTCGCAGTCGCCGCCGGAGAGGAAGCGGAGCATGTCGAAGTGGTGTACCGAGCCTTCGAAGAGGAGGCCGAATTCCATATCGTGCCGCCAGGATTTTCCCCAGGAGCCGTATTTCCGATAGTCACAGGCGTAGCGCCCCAGGATGTGCTGGAGCCGGCCCAGCCGGCCCTCATCCCGGATGCGGACGAGTTCCTGCTTGTTGGGATAGTAGCGGTAGTTCTGAATGATGGCGCAGGGCAGGCCGGTTTTTTGCGCGGCTCGGACCATCGTTTTGGCCGCGCCAAGGGTGCTGGCGATCGGTTTTTCGCAGATGACCGGCAAGCCGCGTTCGAGCGCGGCAATGCCGATCGGGCTGTGGAACAGGGGAGGGGTGGCGATCCCGCAGAAGTCGGCTTTGACGGTGTCCAGGGCGTCGTTCGCATCGGTGAAGAGGCGGTTTGGATCCAGGCCGAGCGCCCGACCCTGCTTTTCCAGAATTTCAGGGACGACGTCGACAAGACCGACGATTTTGATCCGGTCCTGAAAGTTTTCTGTCCAGCGTTTGATCCAGCTACCCGCCATCCCACCGCCGCCCACCATCAGACAGGTTTTGACTGCCATACAAGAGTTCCCTGACTTCTATCCCTCGATCCCCGATTTTGGTTTTCTCCGCGTCCTCCGCGTCTCTGCGGTTAAAATAAAGAGGGTCTGCCCTGCGCACCGTCGACAGGGATCGAAGCACCGTTGATCCAGTTCGCCCGTTCGGAGGAGAGGAAGACAACGGCGTCGGCGATCTCTTCGGGATATCCGAGACGTCCGGCGGGGAACTCCCGGCTTTCGAAGGCGCCGAAGGCCTCCGGGTCGCTCTGCTGGCGCTGCGCCCAGCCGCCCCCGGGAAAGAGGGTGGATCCCGGACAGACGGTGTTCACCCGGATGTTGTCCGGGGCCAATTCCATGGCGAGAGCGCCTGCCAGGAACATCTCTGCGGCCTTGGTACAGCCGTACTGGGCGCCCATGGGGGCTGGCTTCCAGCCGGAGATGGAGGAGATGATGACGACGCTGCCGCCGCCTCGTTTGCGGAAGTGGGGGAGGGCAGCCTGCGTGGCCCGCACGGCGTGAAAGAGGTTGAGGTCGAAGGTCTTCTGCCAGTCGTCGTCGGAGGATTCCTCGAATATTCTGCCGGACGAGCCGCCCACGTTGTTGATCAGGATGTCGATGCCGCCCAGCGCCTCGACCGCCTCGTTGACGAAGCGTTCGGCTTCTCCCTTCTCGGCAACATCCGCCGTTGTGCCGAAGGCCTCAACGCCCCGGGCGCGGATCTCTTCAAGCGCACGGTCCAGGCCTTCCTGCCCCCGGGCGCAGATGCCGAGTTTGCAGCCTTCTTCGGCAAAACACAGGGCAGTGGTCCGGCCAATGCCCCGGCTGCCGCCGGTGACGAGGGCGATTTTGTCTTTGAGATGCAGGTCCATAGGGTGTCTCCATCGGGTTTGGAGGTGACGGGGTTTACCACATCTCACGAGAAGCCCATAACCTTCTATGAAATAAAGGGTTACTCCTCCTTCCCTTTAGGGAAGGGGGCCGGGGGGTTAGGTCCGTCAATCCGGATAAAGCCAGGGCACCTGGCGGATGATTTCGTCCCGCCGGTCCTGCATCATCACTTCGATCACGGTGGGGCCTTCCAGACCCATCACGTCTGCGAAGATTGCCGGGAACCGATCCGGGTCTTCCACCCGGATGCCCCGAGCGCCCAGAGACCGGGCCATGTCGGCTAAGTGGGGCGTGTGCATGTCGGTGTCGATAACGCGGCCGTCAAAGGCGTTGGCCTGAGCGCCCCGGATGGCGCTGAGGCTGCCGTCGTTGATGACTACGAAGACGACTTCGACGCCGTGTTCGGCGGCGGTGGCCAGTTCGTAGGCGGTCATCTGGAATCCGCCGTCTCCGCAGAAGGCGGCGACCGGCCGGTGGGGACAGGCCAGTTTGGCGCCGATGGCCGCGGGTAAAGCAAAGCCGAGGGTGACGGAGTGGCAGGGGTATAGGAAGGTGCGCGGGCGGGTGATGGGAAACTCGTCGAAGGCCCGGTAGGCGATGGAGGTGACGTCTACGGAAACAATGGCGTCTTCGGGGAGGGCTTCGCGCATGGCCGACATGATCAGCAGGGGCAGGCGGTTCGCCGTGATCTCAGAGCGCATGCGGTCGAGCGTGCCATTCCACCCGGTCTCCGAGATTCCGATCTCCCTGCGTGCTTTCAGGAGCATCGGCAGGGCCTGCTTGAGGTCTCCGGCCACGCCGATGTCGACGGGCATCTCGCGGCCGATCTCGGCCGGATCGGGGTCGAGCTGTACGCGCTTCGAGGGCAGGGAGATGGTCCAGCCGGAGGTATCGATCTGGGTGAAGCGGCAGCCGATGGCGAGGAGGCCGTCTGCATGTTCGAGGACCTGCTTGGCCAGTTTCGCCCGGCAGTGCCCGGCATAGAGGGGATGGTCGTCCGGGAAGGCGCCCTTGCCCAGGCGGGTGAGGGTAACGGGCGCGTCCAGCGCCTCGGCCAGTGTGCGCAGTTCGTCCGTGGCATCGGCGGCGACCGGGTTTCCCCCGGCCAGGATGACGGGCCGGTCCATACGGCTCAGGAACTCGGCCGCACGTCGGACCGCTTCCGGATCGGGCGCGGGGCGGTCTCCGGCAACGCGGGGGGGGATGTCCGCACCGCCTTCTGCGGCGGCGACGTCGGTGGGAAGTTCGATGACGGCCGGCCCCGGCCTGGGCGCCCTCAGGGCTTTGAAGGCGCTGGTGACGGCGTCGGGGATGTCCGAAATGCGTTCGGGCCGCGCAAAGGCGCGGGCGATGGGGGCGAAGAAGGCGGCCTGGTCGAGGCCGTGGAAGCATTTGCTCCGGTCCCGTCCGTTGAAGGCAACCTCGGTGCCGCCGGTGACCAGGAGCACGGGGACGCAGTCGGTACAGGCGTCGGCGATGCCGGTGGAGGCATTGGCTGCGCCCGGGCCGGGAACGGTGAGCGCCACGCCCACCTCCCCGGATGCGCGGGCGTAGCCGTTGGCGATTAAGGTGGCGGTCTGTTCGTTTCGGATGAGGTAGTGGTCGATGCCGCCCGATTGGAGGAGGGCGTCGTAGATGTGGATGTTCTGGTTGCCCGGCATGCCCACGATGCAGCGCACACCCTGGGCCTTCAGGCTTTCGATTAAGATCTCGCCGCCGGTCATAGAAACCTCAGAGGGAATCGGGTTTGGAGCGGTCGGTGCATGATGGGTTGCAGCGTCCCGTCTGTCAAGCAAATACTGGCCGCATCAGGCGGGCACGTCCGCCTCCTGCGCTCGTTGTTTGATTTCCGCTTCGGCGGCTTTCCGTTCCGCCTCGGTTTTCAGGGGCCTTACGGTGACTCCCGGTGTGGGTTCGGGGTAGAGAATGCGGCTGGCGTCGGCCTGCTTCAGCGCCCGGACAACGGGCTCGGGGTCGGGGGCCAGGGCGATGATGGTGCCCCCGCCCCCGGCGCCGGCCAGCTTTGCGCCCAGGGCGCCCGCGGCCAGGGCGGTTTCGATCAACCGGTCGTTTTCGGGGCCGGAGCCGCCCAGGTCGCGCTGGATCTCGTGATTTTCGACCATGAGTTCTCCAAGCTGTTCCCAGTCTTTGGAAAGGAAGGCGCGTTTGCCCATGCGGGCCAGGTGGGCAATGCGGAGGTAGCTGCGCACCACCTCCCGGTCTCCCTCCAGCCAGCGGTCCCGGATGGGGCGGTGTACGGTGCCCGAACTGCGCTGTATGCCGGTATGTCCCAGTACAAAAGGAAATGGATCGAGATAGGGCGCAAGCGGCTCCATAGTGGCATAGGGTTCGTCGCCGAAGGCCCGGTAGAACTGCTTCTGGCGAAAGTCCATGTAGTTGAGTCCGCCGAAGGTGCACATATAAGCGTCCTGGTACCCGCACAGGACCATGTAGTGGAGTTCGATATGCCGCGCCATTTCCGCGCGTAAGAAGAGGTGTTGCGACCGGCCCAGATAGGCGAGCACGGCGTTTAGAATGGCCACGATCATGGCCGCAGAACTGGAGAGACCGGCGGCGAAAGGCACATTGCAGGCCCACCGGAGGGAAAAGCGGGCATCGGCGAGGTTGAGGAAGTCGATGACGGCCTTGGCCACGTCGAAATAGCCGCCGTCGAGCCTCAGGTCGTCGGGGGTTTTGACCCCATGGCGCAGGCCGGCCACTTCAAAGCTGAGGCCGTCTGCGGGTTCGATCAGCACGGCGGCCCGCTCCCGGGTTGAACAGGAGATCACGCTTCCCCCGTACATGTCGGTGGGGTTGCCGATGATGCCCGCCCGGCCAGGCGCGGTGGACAGGTAAGCAGCGGGCATGCCTAAAACTCCCTCAGGCGTTTTTGCAAGTACTGGCGGATCAGGTAGCCGTGGCGCTGGTCGGAGAGGGCAAAATCGATAAAGGCCTTGAAGTAGGACACGGAATTTCCGATATCGTAGCGGAGTTCATCCCGTTTGAGCCGCACGCAGCGGACCGAATGGCCCATTTTGATCAGGGTGGCGATGGCGTCCGTCAGCTCTAATTCCCCCCTGTATCCGGGCGTTGTGCGGCGGAGGGCAACGAAGATCTCGGGGTTGAAGACATAGCGTGCGGCCACGGCCAGCCGGCTGGGGGCGTCCGCCTCGGACGGTTTTTCCACGATGCTTTCAATTTCGAAATCGGCCAGGGCGCGTCCTTTGGGTTTTACAATGCCGTACTGCTGCACTTCGTGGGGGTCCACTTCCATAACCGCAATGGTGCAGCTCGACCCGTGTTTGAGGTGGGACTTGATGAGCCGGCGCACCAGCCCTGCGTGGGTTCCGGAGTTGACGATGGTGTCTCCCAGGGCCACGACAAACGGTTCTCCGGCCACAAAATCTTCGGCCATGCCAATGGCGTCTCCAATGCCGGCGGGTTTGTGGCGGCCCTGAGGGATGATCTGCCGGGTGTAGAAAAACCTCACGCCTTCCCTGTCGTAGTCGATCTCGTCCAAGAGTTCTTCGTGGTCGCTCTCCGAGAGGCGGTTGAGCAGCTCGGGGTCGCGGTCGAAGTGGTCTTCGATGGACCGCTTGTCGCGGCCGGTGACAAAGAGGATTTTTTTCAGCCCCTGTTCCACCATTTCCTCCACCACATACTGGACCACTGGCTTGCGTCCAATGGACAGCATCTCTTTGGGTTGCGATTTGGTCGCCGGCAGCAGGCGTGTGCCCAGTCCGGCAACCGGGATGACTACCTTTTCGATTTCCATGGCGCCAGCTCCTTAGCGTATGGATGGTGAGACTTGACAATTGGGAACTTAAGCCCTAATATTTCTAACGACGATTTTGGGCACGATGTGGATGGCGGGGAGAACAACGGGGAGGATGCGCAGTAACATCCTGAGCCTTGGCGAGTCCCAAAGGGGATGCCAGAGGGAGAGGAGAACGGGCGATGGCGGAAGAGGCAGCCGACGAACAGGCGGAAGAGGCAGCCGGCGAAGAGGCGGAAGGTGAGGCTTCTATACCTCCAGCATCCAGCGGTTCCCGGGTCAATCAGTTCATTGTCCTGGCGTTGATCGTCCTGATCGGCCAGGGGGCGATTGCTTATGTGCTGGTAAACCGGGCCAAGGGCGTTCTCGAAGACCGGCAGGAAGCCACCTCGGATGAGAAAGGGAAAAAGGCCAAAGAGGAACCGGTTGAGCGGGAGGAGATTCCGATTGAAACGCCTTTTCTCCATTCGTTTGAAGAGGCCATTCTGGTGAACCCGGTCGATGACGATGCGCTGCGATTTTTAAACGCCAAGATCATCCTGCGGTTGGCCAGCCAGGAAGTCCTGATCAGGATGCAGGAGGATCGGGTGATTGCTTCAAAAGTCCGGTCCCGGATCACCCAGACGCTGAATAACACGCATTTCTACCATATGGACGAAGCAGAGGAACGGAACAAACTTAGAGAGATTCTAAAACAGCAGATTAACGCGCCGGATCTTCTGAACGAGCAGGTGGAGGCCGTCTATTTTCAGCAGTTTATTCTACATTAAAAGAATTGCGTTTCATGCTGATAAAAAGCAGGGAGAACGCTGCTCGGTTTCTCCCTGCTTTTTATTTTGAGTCTCCGTCCTCCTCTACAGGCGGCTTCAAGCCAGGACGGCTTCGAGTTTTTCCACCAGGTGATTTTTGGGGACGGCGCCTACAACCTGGTCGGCCAATTTGCCTTCTTTGAAGATGAGCAGGGTCGGAATGCTCCGGATACCGAAATCGGCAGCGATCTTCTGTTCCGAGTCGACATCCACTTTGCCTACCTTCACCCGGCCTTCGTATTCTTCTGCCAGTTCATCCACAATGGGCGCAACCATCCGGCAAGGGCCGCACCAGGTGGCCCAGAAGTCGACCAGCACCGGCTGAGAGGATTCGATGACTTCGGATTGGAATGTGTCGTCGGTCAGCTTGATTGGACATGCCACGTCTTTCACCACCTTTCCAAATAGCGTGATTTACACAGGAATTGAAATCGGAGAGAAGGAAATCTACCAACTTTCCCCCCTGTTGTCAAGGGTGGACCCCCGCCTCCGGGCGGGACCTGCGGCACAGGTCGTAAATCAGTCGGGAGAGGGTCACGAGCGGGGTTCGGGAGCGGGATTTTAACCGGTCGTCGGCGTCAAGGAGCGCACCGTAAGCCTCCCAGAGGGCCCGGTCGTCGAAGCGGGCGGCCTGGTCCATATAGCCCGAGAGGAAAAAGGGGGGCACTTTTAACCGGCCCGCCAGTTCCGTGCGGGAGAGCCGGTGGCCCTGAAGCCAGCGGGCCTTGCGGAGGATGGCGATGTGCCGGATGAGCATGGCCACGATACGCACCGGAGGTTCGCCCTGTTCCGAAAGGCGTTTCAAACCGGCCAGGGCGGGGCCGGGCTGTCCGCGTCCAACCGCATCGGCCAGTTCAAAAATCGTGGCCCCTCTAAGGGCGCCCACAACCTGTTCCACGTCGTCGTGGGTGATGGTCTTTCGGCCGGCGGTGTGGACGGCGAGTTTTTCGAGTTCGTTGGCCAGGTCTCGCGGCTGTGCGCCCACATTGATGTGGAGCAGGTGAACCGCCTCGGGCTCGATCTGTTTGCCGGTCGCTTCGACCCGCCTGCGGATCCATTCGGGGATTTCGTTTTCATAAGGCGGTTTGAATTCGACCGAGACCGCGGATTTGCGCAGGTGCGTGAAGAGCTTTTTCCGCCCGTCGAACATTTCGGCGGTGAGGGCCAAAACGGTGGTTTCGGGGGGCGCCTGGATAAGGGGGAGTAGCGCGCCCGCGGCTGGTTCGGGAAGCCGGTCGATCCGCTTGATCACCACCATCCGGCGGGCGGCCATCATGGGGAAGGCCACCGTGCGGTTGACCGCATCGGCCACGTCCAGGTCTTCTGCATGGAGCACATCTAAGTTAAACGCCCGGGCAGCGGGGTCAACGGCCGCATCGATCAGCGCTTTGAGGACTTCCTCTTTTTCAAGGTCTTCCGTGCCGTGGAAGAAGTAGAGGGGGGAAAGGTCTCCCTGACGGATGCGGGTGAGGATCTGGGCAGGCGCAATCGTGCTGGAGCGCTTCTGGCGTTTGGTCATTGTCGTATAAGGGCCTGGTCATTCAAAGGTGTATACCTTATGCTGCCTGGCCAGATGGAAGCCCGCCTGTTCGACCTCTTGTTCGTGTTTGGCATAATCATCGCTATAATGCATGAGCCAGGTTTTCCGGCGGATCTCATCGGGAAGGGTAGAAAGTTCCTCTAAGCTGGCGTGAATGCCGCCTTTAAAAAACTGACAGTCGTGGTAGATGATTTCGGCGTCGGCGCCGTGGTCTTTGACCATGTCGGGCGCAAACTGAGTGTCGCCGGAGAAGTAGATCCGATCGTTGATTTTGAGCCCGCAGCAGAATTTATTGGGTACGTGGAAGGTGGGGACGATCTGGAAATGGACGTCTTCGATTTCGAAATGCCGGTCGGCCTGGATGACGTTGAAGTAGTCGGTGAGTTTCACTCTTCCATTTTGCACATCTTCCAGCCCGCCCCGCAGAGAATACGCCCACAGGATCTCGACCAGCTCTTCGGGGAGATAGAGGTTGGGCTTTCTGTCGTTTGAGACGAATTTGTTGAAAAAGGCGCATTCTTCCAGCCCGCCGATGTGGTCGGCATGGGTGTGGGTGATAAAGATGTGATCGATCTGTGCGAACGAACGGTCTGTTTCATGAAGGCTCCGGCCGGCGGTCATACCACAGTCGATCAGAATATTTCCGTTGATCATCAGGTTGGTCTGATGGATCTGCTTGGCAAAAAAACTGCCCACGCCGAGAAATTCAAGCGTCATGTATGACCTCCCCGTCAGGCCGGTTTCACTCCGGCTGGAATCAGTTCTCCAGGTCCCGAAATTCCGCGTCCCTGATCTGGGTTTCGTCCAGATCTATGGACGTTTTTTTCTGCGTTTGTCCGTTGGCGTCTGCGGCGTTGTACTGGAACAAGTACCTCAGAACGGTTCCCAGCAGGCCTCTGATCAGGCGGAAGAGCAGCGCAAGAAGCATACCGAACATGAAGAGGCGGTAGAGCATTGTCCGATCCTGAAGCAGGGGTCAGGGGTCAGTCCCTTCTCCCCTCCTTAAACAGCTTAGACGATCTGGACCGCGTGGGCCGGATCGTCCACGACTTCGCCGACCAGGTAGGCGGTTTCTCCTTCGGATTGCAGGTTGCTCAGGGCATCTTCGGCGCGATCCGGCGGGACGATCAGGAGCATGCCCAGGCCCATGTTGAAGGTATGGAACATGTCGGCGTCATCCACATCGCCCAGCCGTTGCAGCAGCGAGAAGATGGGGGGGGCGGGCCAGGCGCTGCGCCGGATGCGGGCGCCCAGCCCCTCGGGCAGCGCCCGGGGCGGGTTGTCGATGAGCCCGCCGCCGGTGATGTGGGCCATTCCCCGAACGGGCACCGAGTCCATCAGGGAGAAGACGGCGGAAACGTAGGGCCGGTGCGGGGCCAGCAGGGCCTCGCCCACGGTGGCGCCCAGGTCTTCCACGTGGGTATCCACCCTCCAGCCGGCGGTGTCGAACAGCAGTTTTCGGGCCAGGCTGTAGCCGTTGGTGTGAAGGCCCGTCGAGCCCAGTCCGATCAACGCATCCCCGGCGCGCACGCTCGATCCGTCGACGATGCGGTCCCGGTCGAGGATGCCGACAATGGTTCCCACCAGATCGTACTCCCCATCGGCGTAAAAGCCGGGGAGCTCCGCCATCTCTCCGCCCAGGAGGGCGCAGCCGCAGGCCCTGCAGCCTCTGGCGACGCCCTCTACGACCTCTGCGACAACCTCCGGGTCGTGCCGGCCGATGCCCAGGTAGTCTAAGAAGAAAAGGGGTCTTGCGCCCTGTACCAGGATGTCGTTGGCGCAGTGCGCCACAATGTCGGCCCCAACGGTGTGGTGAATACCCGTGAGAAAGGCCACCTTCAATTTTGTGCCCACGCTGTCGGTGCTGGCCACGAGCACCGGATTCTCATAATCCCGCCAGGGGGGAGCAAACAGCCCCCCGAACCCGCCGATGTCGGACAGCACTTCCGGGCCGAATGTGGCGCGAACCCGGTCTGCGATCCGCTTTTTGGTCCGGTTGGCCGCATCGATGTCAACGCCGGCGGCGGCATATGCGTCTTGTTTTTCCATTGGAAGACAAGGGAAAGCGTTACTGGGAGGGGGTGCGGTTTTCGTAAACCTCGATCTGGCTACTCTTCAGTTTGGCCGAGTCGAGGGCGGTGAGGGCCTGGGTGTAGAGCGCTTCCTGGAGAACTTTGGCGGAGTTGCCCGTCAGGTTATCCAGCCCGGCAACGCCTATGGTGACCTTCAAAGAGAAGACCTCTCCATTTACATCGAAGCGCCTTGAGGTGAGATCCTTGTGCAGAAGTTCCGCCCGTTTGCGGAGCTGGTGCAGGGGCATTGTGGGAACAAGCAGGGCAAAGTTGACGCCCTCTAAGTGGGACAGACGTTCGCCGCGCTTTAACAACCCTTTCAGGCATTCGGAGAACTGTTTGATTAACAGGTCGCCTTTGGGGCGGCCGTGCTTCCCGTTGATTTCGCTCAGTCCATTGGGAGAGACCAGGATGCACCCCAGAGGTTCCCGTTTGGCCAGGGCCTGTTTCAAGGCGCCGGGAAGCAGCACCCGGAAGACCATGACGCGGTTGGGCAATCCGGTCAGTTCGGACATTCCGGCCAGACGCATCCAGCGTTTGTTCTCTTCGTCCAGCTGAGAGACCTTCTGCTGCAGGGCCTGCACGTCTCCCGAGACGGCTGGAACCTCTACGGTTTCGGCAGGTTCGGCTTCAACAGGTTCGGCTTCGGCAGGTTCGGCTTCGGCGGACTCCTCGGCAGCCGGCTGAGGAGGAGGGGCCGGCTTTGGAGCGGACGCTGCTGCGGGTATGTCTTCGAGTCCCTTGTCCCGGCGCTGTTTCAACGCGCGCAGTTCCCGGCCCCGGTCACCTGTTTTTCCCAGTACGTCTTTGGCCCGGTTAACCACACCTCCGACGATGGTTTTATCGCCAATGATGCTCTGGCATTTTTGCATGGTGCCGCTCAACCCACTCCGGGCCTTTACAAAATCCTCCTCGAGGCCGGTCAGCTCATAGATGCGGTAGGCGATTTCGGAAATGAGGGTCATCAGCCGCATCTCGTCTTCGTGCCCCGCCTGGGCGAGAGACCGGAAGTTCCACTCAAAGTAGGCCATTGCAAACCTGAGGGCCTCCACTTCGCCGGTCACCACCTCCGGCGGCACGGGGAAGTTGCTGTTGGGAGGGAGTTCGGCGGTCCAGGCGGGGGCGACCTCCTCCAGCAGGTCCCGGATTTTGGACTCTGCGGCAAGCTGCGGGTAGAGGCGCGCTTCGTCCCGATAGAGCCAGGCGATTCTCAGGTAAAACCGGCCCAGGTTTCCGGCGAGGGGCGCCGTTTTTAAACATTCAGAGAAGACCCCGAGAAAGAACTGCGCGAGGGGCGTCCCGAACGGATCGTCGGATTTTATGCCTCTGCCCAGCGCCTGCATCACGCCCCGGCTGGTATCGGACTTTGTGGAGATGTCGTCCAATGCGCCTTCGCTGTACTGGCCGAGGTATTTGTTGCTGGTTTTTTCCCACTGGCGAAAGTCGGCATCGTCGAGCTGGGCCGTGTAAAAGCAGCGTTCACATGACCCCCAGAAGAAGTTCAGCGGCGTTAACCATTCCGGGTACTCCGACTTCTCCAGCCAGGCGACGACAAGGGGATGCCCATCGGGCTCCTGTTCTCTGACCCGGTGGATATCCCGTTTGAGCCGGGGAAAACGGTTCTGGTTTGAACAGGCCGGACAGCGAATGGTGTAGACCCTGCAAAGCTTCTGGGCGAACTCTTCCATCATGGCTGGCTGAATTCCTTGTCAAAACGTGAAACGTGTGTTCTGGTGTGGTGTAGGGGTCGTTTGCCGTTACTAACGCCTGCCCCGGCGGGAGGCCAGGAATTCTTCGGCGCGTCGCTGTGAGGCGGTTTTTGCGCCTGAGTCCGAGGGCGCCTGGCCCATATAGCGGCTGGCATCGTAGAGTTCCTGGGCAGAAAAGGTCCGGACCCGACCGTCTCCAAATTCGACGGCTACCGACTGCCCGGCCGCATCATTGATTATTTTGACGTCCAGAATACGGAGATGTCGAGCATCCATGGGGATCTCCTTTTAAGAATGTTGATATTGCGGCCGTTCAGATTGGTCCGGCCTTCTATACCTTGCAATCTATCCATCCGGTCCCCGTTTGTCAAGCGGGTTTTCGGGATCTACCCGGCCTCCGTCGCACCGTGGACAATCTGCTCGGCGACACGCACCGCACGGAGGGCGGCAGCCACATCGTGCACCCGGAGGATGTGCGCGCCCCCGGCCACACAGAAGGCGAGCGCGGCGAGGGTGCCTTCCAGCCGTTCCCCGGGCGGGAGATTGGGCCCGACGAACTTTTTTCGAGAAGGCCCCACCATAAGCGGGCAGTTGAGGGCGTGGAATTCGTGGAGGCGGCAGAGGATTTCGAAATTGTGGCAATAGCGCTTCCCAAATCCCAGACCGGGGTCGAACACGATCTGTTCCGGAGCAATTCCGGCCTTGCACGCCGCCTCCCGCCGTTCTTCAAAAAACGCCCGAATTTCACCGATCAGGTTGCCGTAGGTAGGGTTCTGCTGCATGGTTTTGGGGGTGCCCAGCATGTGCATCAGGACCACAGGAACGCCGGCTTCTGCGACGGTTTCGGCCATTTTTGGATCGAAGCGCAGGGCGCTGATATCGTTGACGATGGACGCTCCCGCCTCTATGGCATGCCGGGCCACGTCAGCTTTTGTGGTGTCGATGGAGATGGGCAGGCCAAGGCGCGCCGCGACCTTTTCGATAACGGGCACGGTCCGGCGAATTTCCTCTTTTGCCGATACCGGCTCTGCGCCCGCTCCGTAGGGGCCGGCCGGCCGGCTGGATTCTCCGCCAATGTCAATGATATCCGCTCCGGCCTCGGCCATCTGCTCCGCGTGGGCGAGGGCCGCATCCGGGGAAAGGTAGCGCCCGCCGTCGGCAAAAGAGTCCGGTGTCATGTTCAAGATGCCCGTCAGGAGGGCGCGGGGCCCCAGTTCCACAATCTTTCCCCGGCAGTTGATCCGGTAACGGGGAGGAACCTTTGTGCTGTTGGGGTGCGACACCAGCGCCTCCGCTATTTTGAGAACGACCAGAGAGAGACCGGGACACAAAAAAGGATGACAAAGGGCGACCCGCTTGCCCTCTGCCATCCCCTCTGGTTTGCCTCTTGCAACAAGGCCGTCAATCGTCCGAGGCCGGTTTCTCTTCCAGGGGTGGGGAACCGGAGGGGGTGCCCTCACCCTCCTGGGTTCCGTCTCCCGAGATTTCAGGATCGGCGTTTTGGGCCAGGACTTCCTCCTCTTCACCTGCCGGCTCGCCATCCTGCTGCTGTCCCGTACGCCCGTTTTGGGTTCCAGACTGTTTTTTGGGTTTTTCCAGCTTTTCTCCAGCGAGGATCCGGTCGAGCTGGGCATTGTCGAGGACTTCGAATTCCAGCAGTGTTTCGGCCAGGAGGTGGACCTTCTCCAGGTTGTCGCGAAGCAATTTTTCCGCCCGGTTCTCGGCCTCCAGGATAAAGGTTTCGACCTCGGTATCGATCAATTCGGCCACCTTTTCGCTGTAGTCCCGGCGCTGGGCTATCTCCCGGCCCAGGAAGATCTCATCGTGCTTCTGCCCGTAGGCGATGGGGCCCAGTCTCTCGCTCATTCCCCAATCACAGACCATGCGACGGGCGAGATCCGTGGCCACCTTGTAGTCCTGCTGGCCGCCGCTGGAGACCTCTCCGAAAATGAGCTTTTCGGCCACGCGGCCGCCCAGCGCATAGGTGAGTACAGCCTCGCTGTAACTCTGGGAATAATTGTGTCGTTCGTCCATCGGCAGGTAGGTGGTCAACCCAAGCGACTGGCCGCGGGGAATGATGGTGACCTTGTGGATCGGATCGCTTTCCGGAATGAGCTTGGCCACCAGGGCATGCCCGATTTCGTGGTAGGCCGTGAGCTTTTTTTCTTTGTCGGAAATGACCAGGCTGCGGCGTTCGGCCCCCATCATGACCTTGTCTTTGGCATTTTCAAGATCGTCCATGGTCACCCGGGGCCGGTCGAAACGCGAGGCGAACAGCGCCGCTTCGTTGACCAGGTTTTCCAGGTCGGCCTGGGAAAACCCTGGCGTAGCGCGGGCGAGAACCTTGAGGTCTACGTTTTTGTCCAGCGGGATGTTTCGGATATGCACCCGCAGCACCCCTTCCCGGCCGCGGATGTCGGGGCGGTCTACGACCACCTGGCGGTCGAACCGGCCGGGTCGCATCAGGGCCGGGTCCAGGACGTCGGGGCGGTTGGTAGCGGCAATCAGGATCACCCCTTCTTTGGACTCGAAGCCGTCCATTTCCACTAAGAGCTGGTTGAGGGTTTGCTCCCGTTCGTCGTGCCCGCCGCCGATGCCGGCGCCCCGGTGGCGCCCCACCGCGTCGATTTCGTCGATGAAAATAATACAGGGGGCGTTGTTCTTGCCCTGCTCGAAGAGGTCCCGGACCCGCGATGCGCCCACCCCCACGAACATCTCAACGAAGTCGGAGCCGCTCATGCTGAAAAAGGGAACGCCGGCTTCGCCGGCCACGGCCTTGGCCATGTAGGTCTTTCCGGTTCCCGGGGGGCCAACCAGGAGCACGCCTTTGGGGAGGCGGCCTCCCAGGCGCTGAAATTTTCGGGGGTCTTTGAGAAACTCGATGATTTCCTGAAGTTCCTGTTTGGCTTCCTCCGAACCGGCGACGTCTTCAAAGGTGACCTTCTGCCTGTCTTCGGTAACGAGTTTGGCGCGGCTTTTTCCAAAGCTAAAGGCGCCCTTGGGGCCGCCCTGCATCTGGCGAAGAATAAAGAGCCAGAGCCCCACAAAGAGCAGCCAGGGGAGGAAGTTGAAAAAGACGTTCAGCCAGTTGAAGGGTTTGTTGTGAAACCGGAAGTCAACCTCGTATTTTTCCCATTCGGTCCGTGTTTCCGCATCGATGACCCCCAGGTTGACCACAAAGGTTGTATAGGGTTGCTGAGCGCCCCTCTGCATGCTGGTGGTATATTCCGGATCTCGAAGCTTGCCGTGGAATTCGTTCTCGATGATGATCGCGCTTTCGATCTTGCCCTGTTTGAGGAGTTTTTTGTACTCTTTGTAGCTGAGAATCACATCGTCTGTGGCCGTATTGCTTCCAAAGAATTTGGAGAAGACGATGGCCACTAAGATGAAGATGACCCAGAAGGCAAGGGTTTTGGAGATCCGCCGCCACGGCCGTCCTTCACCGTCATCGGGCGCGGGCCTGCGTCCCTGTTCGCCTTCTGTCAGATTCTGAGGGGACGCCTCCTGGGGCGGGGCCTCTTCCGCCTCAGGCTCTGCGGCGTTTCCGTCCTGTGCCGGGTCAGGATGTTCCTGCGCTTCCTGAATCGGGCCGTGCGTTTTCTCCTGGTCTTTGGGATCCGTCATAAAAACCTGCCTTTTTTTGGTGGATTAGGACTCCGCCGAACAGATCCATCCCCCCGTGAACACAATGTCCAGCACGTCCCGGGTTTGCTCGGTAACGGCGGCCGGCTGCGCGGTTCGCAGCCCGATTACCCAGAGGATGGTGCAGTTGCTGAGGAGCAGCGGGATCTCATCGCGCAAAGGTTCGGGAATTTTGCCGTCGATTAAAAGGTCGCTCACCTTGCGGGCGCCCGACATTCCGTAAGGCTGAAACCGGTCTCCGGGCCGCCGGTTGCGCAGCACCAGATCGCCTTTTAGCTTCGCCAGATCGAAACAGGCCCGATAAGGGCCCAGGTCCTGCAGCCGATCTCTGACTTCCTCGACCGGCCGGATACGGGTTTCGACGGCCGCATCCAGCAAAGAGATTTCGGTATGACCCGGCGTTCGCAGCCGAATCTGAAAAGGCGGCGTTGCCCGGCTGAGAATCAGCCGATGGCCCGATTTGCGCGCCGAGATCTCCGGAGAGATCTGGACGGCGCCGGAACCGGACGAGAGGAGCTTCAAAATACGCTGAATGGTTTGAAAACCAACGGCGTCTGCACCGGCATGAAAGCAAAACAACGCCTTCTGGAGGATGCGCCTTTGAAGTGATATATGATAACGGAAAACCGCTCTTACATCAAGGATTATTTTTCGTTTGCCCCGGTATTGTACAGCCTTCTGAAAGGCGGTTTCGGCCTGCTGGTCCAGCAGATCGTCTTCGTCCCGGAGGATTTCCGCGGTTCTGGCCAGGACCGCTTCAATTCCCGGGGTGTATTCGGCGGCGAGACGGGGCAGCAGGTCCTGCCGGATCCGATTGCGCAGGAATCGGGGGTCTGTATTCGTTCTGTCCTGCCGGGCGTCCAGTTGCCGGAAGGAGATATAGGCCTCGATTTCACACCGGGAGACCCTTAGAAGAGGCCGGATCCAGACCCGATCCCGCACCGGCCGGATGGCCCCCAGGCCCCGCCGCCCCGCCCCGCGCAACAGGCGCAAGAGCAGGGTTTCGGCCTGGTCGCTGCGGGTATGCCCCAGGGCGATGCGGGCTGCGCCTGTTTTGCGGCGTACGGTTTCCAAAAAGCGATGCCGGGCGATGCGTGCGGCTTCTTCCAGGGCATGTTTTCCCCGGCGGGCCAGGGCCGCTACATCGGCTTCACCGCCATGATAGGGCAGTTCAAGCGCTGCCGACAGGCCGGCGACAAATGCCGCATCGGCTTCCGCATCTGCGCCTCTCAAGCGGTGGTTCAGATGGGCGACGTGGAGGGTGATCCCCAATTCACCCCGGAGCCTGAAGAGGAGGTCGAGCAGGGCGACCGAATCGGGACCGCCCGATACGCCGACGACCACGCCTTCCGCCATAGCCAGCATGCCCTGCCGGGCAATATAGGCCCGCACGCCGGGGAGCAGGTCTCTGGGGTCTGAATCGGATTCTGTGGGCAGCGGCATCGCCTGAGATCTCCTTGGGGCTTTTTCGATTGGACTCCGGGAGGCCGGATTCGGTTTCTAAAAAAAACCGGCGCCCCGCAATCGGCGCGCCGGATGCAGCGATCCTTTACCGGTGAGGCTCAGGTGACCGATCTGCCGAACGACCGGGCGAAGATGGCGAAGTCGGCGAAGTCGACCCGCCCGTTTTCGTTCAGGTCAAATGTGGGATCGACGGTGCCAAAGGCTCTGGCAAAGAGGACGAAGTCGGCGAAGTCGACCTGCCCGTTGCCGTTGAAATCCGCCCGCACATCGGGCCGGAACACCACGGCCGATCCGGACAGGGGGAGGACGATGAGGCTCCGGTCGGGATCGTTGCTGAGTATTTCCAGATTGCCCGAAAACGCGCCTTCTGCGCCCGGCGTGAGGGTGACGGTCAGGTCGACGGATTCCCCTGCAGGCACCTCGAAGGTGTCCCGGGATACCGACACGCCCTGCAGGTCCGATTTGATGTCGGTAATTTTCAGGGCGCCCTGGCCCTCGTTGCGGATGGTGAGCGTCCGGTTCATGCGGCGGCCCACCTCGACGCCGTTGAACTCGAGCCGGTCCGCACCCAGGACGATTGCGGAGGGAAGCGTTTTGACCGTGAGGGGTTCGATGGTGATCTGGAGGGTGCTGTTCTCAGGATCGTTGCTGAGGAGGCTGAGGGTACCCGACAGGATGCCGTCTTCGACCGGGATGAGGGTGACTTCGATCTCCCGGCTTCCTCCCGGAGGAATGAGCAGTGTGGAGTCGCTGACCGTGAGTTCGGATATGTCCGATTTGATCTGCGTGATGTTGAGGTTGGCCGTGCCGGTGTTTTTCACTTCCAGCGAGAGGGTTGTGGAACCTCCGGGCTGGAGTTCGGAGCCAAAGTTAAGGGAGGTTACCGAGGCGTTGATGGCCGGCACGGGAGCGAGCAACTGCCGGATCAGGTTTACCGTGGTGGATATTGCGGAGCTTCCGGAACCGCTGATGCGCCGGATCGTGCCGCTCTGGTCCACCACCATCATAGCGTCGACGGCGCCGGAGGAACTGACGCCGAAGTTGGTCCCAATCGCAGCCCGCTGCAACAGGGGGAAGGTGGCGCCTGTAATGGATGCGAAGCCTGCAAGCCCGGTGCTGTTGCCGTTCCACATGTCCAGGCCCAGCAGTTGGAAGTTTCCGCCATCTTTGAATACCTGCCATATATCTCTCTCTACGGACGGACCCGTCCCATAGCAGATGGTTCAGTTATAGCCCAGAAAGTAGAGAACAAGCACGCTGCCCCGGTATTCCGCCGGTATGTGCGTTTTGCCATTGAGATCCAGCAGCGAAAAGTTGGGCGCCGGTTCGCCCACGCTGGCCGCCTCTGCGATGCCCGCGGGGGCGCATACGAGTATGGCACAGACGACGTATCCGTAAAGTTTGCGCATTTTTACCATTTTTCTCTCCTTCATTTTGGAGGATTGACAGCGGCGTTTGCCCTGCGCTTCGCCGATCAGAAACGCGTGGTGAGCCGCATTTCCAGGCCTTTAAACGGCAGAACCTGGTAGCAGGCGCCGGACGTGCAGGCCGTTCCGCCCCGCCGCCTGCCCGCAAAGAGGAGGGCCTCGTAGCGTGCGGCAAAACGGGCGCTCAGGTTCACCGCCCACCAGGTGCGGGCGCCGGTTTCGATACGGTTCAGGGTCGCGGGATCGTCTACTTCCAGGGGGTCCGGCGTCCGGTCCATGATCAGGGCGATGCTGAATCCCGACGGGTGCTGCCAGGACAGGGCGGAGTAAATGTCTGTAAACGACGGCGGGTCCCCAAAGGGGCGGGTCAGGCGCTGGAACTGGAGATCCAGCCCCAGTGTGTGGCTCTCCCATGCCGTCCCTTCGAGCAAGAGTCCACCCGTGCGGTGCTTCAAGGTCCCTTTAAGCTCGTCTTTGCCCCAGTCGTAGAACAGGGTTGCCGAGAAGGCGGGCAGGAATTTCTGGATGTCGAATCCAAGATAACGCTCTTTGAAAGTGGTCGTCCGATCTTCCGTCAGTTTATTCCGCGCGTAGCTGACGTTGGCCGTGAGTGTGGCCAGGCCGGGCAGACTGTAGGTGGCCTCAACCTGGTAGCCCCGCTCGGTAAGGGGGAGGAGGACGTGGGTGGATCGGTTGAGCATAACCGCCGTGTGTTCCCGGACCAGGGAGGGCGGGTCGTTGACCTCCAGGATGAAGTTGTCGTAATCTTTGTATTCGAGGCTGAGGCCGAGCTTTGACCCGCCGGCATTTCCCGACAGGTAGAGTCCGTGTCCCTGCTGCTGGGCGCCCGCCCGCCGGGCGTACTCGCCGTAGAAGCTGCTGTAAATTCCACGCAGGCCGATCTTTTCAGTTAGAGGCGTGAAGTCGATATCGGTCAGGCCCGACCAGGCCCAGCTTTTGTCCAGGTTTTCGGGGCGCAGGCTGACAAAGGTTCCACCCAGTTTGAAAGGAGAGAAGGGCCGGAGGGAGAGTTCGCCCCCCGCGACCCAGTCCTGTCGACGGTCCACATCCGGGGCGCCGGGGGGAATGTCGCTCTTGACCGGACGCCCGATCAGGGCTTTGACTTCGGCGTGATCGCCGGTCCAGGAGGCCAGGCCGCCCTCTAAGTCGCGCGAAGGCGTGTACCGGCGCCGGAAGACCGGGCTTTCCAGGACCACGCCGGGCAGTTCAAAGGCGCGCAGGGTCAGCCCCCGGCCGAGGATGGTGTAGTAGTTGCCGGCCACCAGATAGGCCGATCCGCGCGTCCAGCGGATGTATTTCTGGGCGAGGTGGATTGTTTGCCGGTCCGTGCCCCAGGCGTTGTATACCTCGGCCCGGAATCCCGCCTGAAGCGCCCGGTTTGAATAATCGATGTTGAATTGCTCGTAGAGGGTGGACAGGGCCGTGGAGTCGGATCCGGGGATGCGCCCCCGCTGCATTTCCGTCAGGCTCGACAGGATGACCTGGGCGCCTGCCGGTGCGACGCACAGGAGCAGGATCGAAATCACCAGGCTACTTTTCCGAGGGGGCATCTCCGGTGGTCTCTTTGCCGGCTTCGGCCGTTGAGAGCAGCGACTCGACCGCTTCGGTCAGGGGGCTGACATCGGGGTGATACCCGACCTGCCGCAGCACGATTTTGCCGTCCTGCGCGATGAGAAAGGTGACGGGCAGCGACCCGACCTGCATCCGCCGCATCAGGCCGCCATCGGGGTCGAATACGGATCGGAATGTGATCTTGCGAGCCCTGAGGAAGGGTTTGACCTTGGTCTGGCTGCGGGGCCCGTCTTCGTTGACGCCCAGGACGGTCAGCCCTTGATCTTTATATTTGTTGTGGATCTCTTCCAGTTTGGGCATGGCTTTCAGGCAGGGTTTGCAGTACGTGGCCCAGAAATCGAGGAGGACGGGGCCTTTTTCGAGCAGGGCCTTCAGGTTCGCCCGTTTGCCTTTTGTGTCCCACAAGTTGAAGTCAGGGGCGGTTGCCGCGCCTGCGGGCGTCGTCCAGAACAGCAGGGCAGCCAGCGCCGCCGTCATCCAGGGGGTCGAGCGTTTCATCTCTGTCTCCCTCATTATTAATAATATAAACGTAATGTGTGACTTTTAATAGCACAAAGGAGGTCCCAGTGCTACCTTGCAAGTGTCAACAAACGAGGTAGCCAACGAACAACAGAAAGGACCTCCCATGTATAATTTAGAGCTATTCGCCATTGTCGTCTACTGTTTAATCGCCGAGGAGTTGTATCCCAACTTCTGCCAAAGATATGGCAAACCCCGTCGCGCAGGCTTTTCACCAACCCTGAGTGATGCGGAATGCCTGACGATTGAAATCGTCGGACAATTTCTGGGGTATCCCAATCAAAAGCAACTGTTTGAGCGGATGCGTGAACGCTTTGGCGCCTGGTTCCCAGATCTGAAAGACCGGGAAGCCTTTGTGCGCCAATCGGCCAATCTTTGGCAGGTCAAAGTCGTTTTACACCAGCAACTGGTGGAACGGTTAGGCGGCCATCACGCCCCGTGTCAGATCATTGATACCATGCCCCTTCCCATCTGTCACCTGGCACGCAGGTGGAGGCGAAAAATCTTCAAAACAGATCCCGTCTTTGACTTTCCCCAACCCACCAAGGGCTACTGTGCGGCCAAAAAGGAAGATTACTTTGGTTTCAAAGGGGTGGACTTGACCCGTTTCGGTGGGTACCTTATCTCTTGGGAGAAAGGAGATCCACTATGCCGCCAACACGTCCACCTTATCCACCTGAGTTCAAAAAGCAAATGGTCGAATTGGTTCGAGCCGGTCGTACGCCAGGAGAGCTGGCCAAAGAGTTCGAGCCCTCAGACCAGACGATCCGGAACTGGGTGGTACAGGCCGACCGAGACGAGGGCCTTCGAGAAGACGGTCTGACCAGTGATGAGCGAGAGGAGTTGCGCCGTCTTCGTCGCGAGATTAAGCAGTTACGCATCGAGCGTGAGATCTTGTCAAAAGCAGCAGCCTGGTTCGCTCAGGAGACCAACACGATCCCCAGAAAGCCTTCCAGTTCGTGAAGGCGCACCAGGCAAAATGGCCAATTACCACGCAATGCCGAGTCCTGGGTGTCTCCCTCAGTGGGTATTATGCGTGGCGAGGACGCCCCCCATCGCCAAGAGCAAAGGTCGATGCGGATCTCAAGGAACAGATTAAGGCTTTTCATGCCCGTTCTGATTCTACCTACGGAGCCCCCAGAATCTGGGAAGATCTGGCAGCATTAGGCATCCGTATAGGCAAAAAGCGTGTCGCCCGTCTGATGGTTGAGATTGGTATCTTCGGGGTGAGCCGTCGAAAGGGTATCAGAACCACCCGTAAGGGAAAAAAGGCTCAAAAAGCCCCTGATCTGGTCAAGAGAGACTTCACTGTTGAAGCCCCAAATAAACTCTGGGTGGCCGATATTACCTACGTACCAACCTGGGCGGGCTTCCTGTATCTTGCTGTGGTTATCGATGTCTTTTCCCGCCGAGTCGTGGGCTGGACGATGGCTTCGACGCTCCAGAGTGAGTTGGTTTTGTCTGCTTTGAATATGGCACTTTGGCAGCGTCATCCTTGTGGGGTGATCCACCACTCCGACCAGGGATCTCAGTATACTTCACTTGCCTTCGGTAAACGCTGCGATGAGGCGGGTATACGTCCCTCAATGGGTTCTGTAGGCGACTGCTATGACAACGCACTGTGTGAAAGCTTTTTCGCCACCCTCGAATGTGAATTGATCGACCGCCGTTGTTTTCGTACCCACAAGGAGGCCAGATTGGCTATTTTTGAGTATATTGAGGGCTGGTATAATCCCCATCGTAGGCATTCATCAATCGCATACCACTCACCGATGACATATGAAAAACAGCATCAAACACGGGCTTGAAGCCCAAGCCCTAAACACTCCACCAAAACGGGGCAACTCCATCTGCGTGTTCCTCAATATCCAGCTTCAACGCGATCCCCTGGATTTTGAGGGACTCGTCCAATTCTAAAAAAGTCTCACATGACGTTAATATAAATAAGGTCGTCCGGCCACACAATCTTTCCCATTACACAGAGGTTTTTTGAGCAGGCGTATCGTATCCTCTTATCTGTTTAGCCAAAATCGTGCCGAATCTTCGCTATTAGACATATTTTATTTGTTTACAATATGATAGTAATGTCTCAAAAGGCCGGACCCGAAAAAAAAGGGGCTGTTCGTCTCAAGAAAGGTCACATTCTTATGCTGGCATAAGAGATGCAGGCGCAGCCCAAGCGCCGGGTTTTTGCCCGGTCAATTCCCCTTGCTGTTCACTTTTTCTCTTCCTATATTGGTGGAACTACAGCACGATCTGATGACCATTTACTCTGTGGAGGGCGTGTACTATGGTTCGCATCGGCATTGTTGGTCTGGGGTTTATGGGAATGACCCATTACAGGGGTGCCCGGAAGGTGAAGGGAGGCAAGGTTGTCGCGATCTGTACGCGGAGCCCGAAGAAGCTGAAGGGAGACTGGCGGGGGGTGCGGGGGAATTTCGGCGATCCGGGGGGGATAGAGGACCTGTCCGGGATCCGGACGTACCGGCGGATTGAGGATATTCTGGCCGACCCGGAAATCGATCTGATCGATATCTGTCTGCCCACGTCGCAGCACTGCGAAGTGACCATTCAGGCGCTCCGGGCGGGCAAACATGTGCTTTTAGAGAAGCCGATTGCCCTGAATATGAAGGATGCCGACCGGATGCTTCGAGAAGCGAAAAAGGCGGGCCGTTCTCTGATGGTGGCTCAGGTGCTGCCTTTTATCCCGGAGTTTGCCTATTTGCGGAAGGTGGTTGCGGAGAAGACCTACGGGAAGTTGCTGGGCGGGCATTTCCGGCGGATTATCTCCAAGCCGGACTGGTCCGCCGATTTCGGAAATATGGAGCGGAGCGGAGGCCCGGGCATCGACTTGCACATTCACGATACGCATTATATCGTTTTGCTCTGCGGGGTTCCCGATCAGGTGGTTTCAACCGGAAGGCTGGTGAAGGGCCGGCATGCGGAGTACCTGTGTACGACCTACCGCTACAAAAGGCGTCCCAACCTGTGTATTACCTGCGCATCCGGGGCGATTTCCCAGCCCGGACGCGCGTTTACGCACGGGTTCGAGGTGTATCTGGAGCGGGCCACGGTGATGTTCGAGTTCTCTACCATGGGGGGAAAGCCGGTGCTGTCCACCCCGCTGACGCTGTTGACCGAAGACGGAAAGATCCGGAAGCCGAGGCTGGGGTCGAGCGATCCGGTGGTTGCTTTTACGCAGGAGATCCAGGGAGCCGTGAACAGGGTTTCTGGAGGCAAGGAGGCGCCGGAGTTGTCTGGACAGCGGGCGGCCGATGCGCTGCGGCTCTGTTTCAAAGAGGTTGAATCGGTACGGCGGGGACAGGCTGTGAGGACGCGGTAAGGGCGTGGTTTCCGCGCCCTACCGGGCTGCCAGGTCTTCAAGCGGGGCGCCCCCGGGACAGGGTGGCCTGGATGCCGCACCGCCGGGAGAGGGTAACCGAGAGGTCCTGCAGGGTGTGAGGCCCGGAGATTACGCGGCCTGCTTCGATACCCGGACCGATGAGGAGCGCCTGGCCCCGGGGTTGATCCAGGATGACCAGGGTGGTCCGGTCTTTGTACCTGTAATGCGATTGGTGTGCGGCCCGGGCCGTCTGGAGAAAGCGCTGGTTTTCGGCGCTGCCGTCGGCTTTCAGATGGACGAAGAACAGGTCCGGCTGCGCTTTGAGAATGCACCCGACAGCGAGGCTCCTGAGGAAGGCGCTGTCCAGGTTCAGGTTTTCGTCGTCGGCCAAGAGGGTTCTGGTGACGAGTCGTATCAGGGCCTCCTTGCTCAGGGTTCGGTCAAGCCCTAGCGCTTTTGGGGTGAATTTGGGTTTGACCATTTGCTCGATGTACTTTTCCGACCGGCCTTTTTGCCGGGCCGCTTCGAGTTCCTCGCGGATGATTCTGGCGGCAGGTTTAATTTCGGACGCGCGGACCGTAAGCGGACCGTATTTTTTCCCAAACCCCTTCTCTTTACTCGCAGGGGGGGGGCGTCTTCGTCCAGGTAAAGGGCCAGGGTTCTGGTATGGGTTTTGTCGTCCTGGCCCCGGTTGTGGTACTCAAACAGAGAGGGATAGCGCAGGTTCTTTCCCTTGATGGGGTCCTCACATCCGGTGAGCAGGGTGGCAATCCAGGTTCGGGGCCGATCGGTGAAGGCGACGTTTTTCAACAGGGTGCCCTGGGAGGTGAGGCTGTCCTGGAGGACCGGCCCGGCCGGTGGGGCGCCGGTTCCGCTGAAGGCGATGACGATCAGGCCGGGGCTGAACGCCATATCGGGAAAAATATAGAGATCGAAGGCCTGGTCGATTTTTGCATACTGGGAGGGTGTGAGGGATAGCTGAGGTCCGCGCCTTCTGGACCTGCCCTGGCCGGACATTCCGGCCCCACGCCTGCCCCTTCCGGCCCCCCTCCTGCCTCTTCCGGGCGGGGGGGCCTGAATGTCGTCCCCACCATCGGGGGGGGGCTGAACATACCCGCGGGGAAGGGGGGGAAGGGCGTCCTGAAATGCGTCCCGGAGTTCCTCAGGGGAGGCTTTTCCGGCCTTTCGTAAAAAGACTTCGAACTGTTTCTTTTCCGGCGGGAAGAAGTCGTCCCACCCCCGCAGGGCGGTCAGAAGGTAGGTCCGGAGCTGCGGCGGCAGGCGCCGGAGCGCCTCCTGGTGTTGCTGGAGAAGCTCCTGGGCGTCCCAGGGCAGGTCCGAAAAGGGGCCGCGGCGCTGGGAGCTGTTGAGGTCTACGCCGCCTCTGCCTCTGCCCCCGCCTCTGCCCCCGCCTCTGCCCCCGCCTCTGCCTCTGCCTCCCCCTCCGCGCTGTGCCCAGGATGCGTCATAGGTACATTCCCAGACGAGAAAACCAATGACAAGGAAACTCAGTATTCGGCAAATCCTGTTCGCTCTTTTCACGCCTGTCTCCTCCCTTTGTGCAAATTAGAGATTTTCCTCCAGCCAGTTGAACAGTTCGGACCGTACTGCTTCATCGTTGAGCAGAAAGAGGCCGTGGGCCGTGCCCTGGTATCCTTTAACGAGTTTGGGCCCTTCCGTCTGGACGGCCATGTCCTCGGCCGATGTAAAGGCGTATCCATCGCCGAAGGCGGCCAGGAAGAGGACGGAGCGGGGTTGGAAATCCGCAATGCCCTCACCGTTGAGAACAAGCTGCCGGTTGTCGGGGGAGATGGAGACGGTGGTTTTAATCCCGGAGAGGGTGCCGGCGCTGACGTAGGCAATGTTGGCGCCGATGTCGGCGCCGATGAGGCCGATGCGCTGGGCGTCCGCCTCGGACCGGGTTTTGATCCATCCGATGGCAGCCTCGACATCGAGGGGCATGCTGTCAAAGTCTTCTGCGGAGAAGAGGGAGCGCGGCACACGCGATCCGTTGCGATCTGTGCTGAGGCCGTGTCCGCGCAGATCGTAGGCGAGGACGAGATAGCCCCGCTCCACCAGGTCCGGGACAAAGGGGGTCCACTGGTTGTGGTTTCCGGCAAACTGGTGAAGCAGGATCAGAACAGGCCAGGCGCCCTGCTGCCTGTTGGATGTGAACCAGGTACCGGCGATGGTGAAGCCGTCGCTGGTTAGAAAGCTGACCGGTTCTGTCCGAATCAGGTCCGGGATGGCGGAGGATTCGTCGGTGGGCGCCTCACTGCCACAGCCGGCTGCAAAGAGGAAGATCAGCAGAAATAGAGAACAGTGGCGCAATCTCATGGGGTTTCTCCTCTATTTTATTATGGAGCGATCGATGCGGGTTTGTGGAAATCGTTTAAAATTAACCAAAGTAGAGGTCCAATGACAAGCGAATAAAGCACCCTACAATAGAGTCACTCTGAGAGATTTTTATGTTCCGACAACTTCATCACTTTCCACATGGCCGTCCCGGAGACGCACAATCTTCCCTGAAGCGCTCGAACGGCTCTGCAATATCCATCGCCCCACGCTCATTTCCTTCTTGACTTCTTCTAAGACTCGCAGCATAATGTATGTAGGTTGAACCGACCTTCAGGTGCTGAATCCCTCTAAGTACTGGGGCATATCCTCATGGCCGAGATCGAACAGATTAGGGACAAAGAAGGCCGTGCATGGGTGGTGATTCCGTCTCCGCCCTACGTTGACGGTGGAACCGGTCAGAAGCTGCTCGACGCATCCAAGAAGCTCTTGGAGATTGGGAGGAAACACCTGGTGGTGAACCTAGAGGCTGTCCGTGCGGTCAACAGCCTTGGCATTGCCCGCCTGATCGAGATGCTGGAGAGGTTCGATCAAAACGGGGGTTGCGTGGCTTTCTGCATCTCCAGTGCGACGGTTATGAAGACATTTCGCATTATGGGGATAGCACGGAAGGCCGTCCTGTATGGTTCCATACAGGAGTTTAAAGACGCTGTGACGGATTCTGGTTAGGGCTAAAAGGGGTTGTCAGATGGTCGAATCGCTTCCTTTTTTGATTGTTGGGGTGGGGGAACCTGAAGTGCAGGGGCTGCGTGAGGAGGTGGCGGAGTGCGAGCTGATTTGTGTCCCAAACAGCGCCGGGGCTGTGGCCTATCTGAGAGCGCATGGACATACGGTGCCGATGGCCCTGCTGGACGGGAGGGGACTGGACAGCGAACTGGAGGAACTCGTCGTCTATTTGAAGAGCACGTTTCCTGAAATCGCAATCGCCATTTTGGGATCGGTTTCTCCAGAGGAACGGCAGCCTCTGGAGCTGCTGGGTGTCGTGCATTTTCTGGAGAGGCCCCTCACGCGAGAGGGTCTGGCCCCTCTGCTGCGCCGCGCATCCGGCTTCGGCAGACGCCGTGTGGAACAGACGGACTGGCTTGTGACGGTTGATAAAAGCGACTGGGTCGAAATCACCGTGCCCAGCCAGGAGGAGTATGTGTCGCGGATTCAGGAGCTGATCGATCTGCTGGAGCGGAGCAAGCTGGACCAGGATACCCGGGACGAATTGATGCTGGCGATTGACGAACTGGTTCGCAATTCCATGGAGTGGGGCAACCGGTACGATGAAAACAAACAGGTGCGTGTGAGCTATTACTGTTCAGGGGACCGTGTGGTACTGAAAGTGGAGGATGAGGGTGAGGGATTTAATGTCTCCGCCCTTGGCGATCCCACAGAGAACCTGCAGCAACACATGGACGAGCGAACCGAGGCGGGTAAGCGTCCCGGTGGGCTGGGCGTCCATCTGATCCGGAATCTGATGGATGAGTTTATCTACAACGACCGGGGCAATATTGTGATGCTGACAAAGTACCTGGAAGCACCGTCGGGATGAAGGGGGCGATGCCGATGTCAGACCGCCAGGGCTGTTTCGCAATCCGTCTGGAAGGAGAGGTCAGGGTGCTGCCATGAAATCTCTCCATACCCCGAACACGGTTTCCTTGTCCACCGAGGACGATGTTGAGCGGCTCGTTTTCAGCCTGAATTCGCTGGGTGAAATCGGCCATCTTTTCACTTCGGACGCAGACTTCCAGAAGATCGCGGAGGCGGCGCTGCAGGCTATTATAGGGTCGGTGGGGGTGTCGCAAGTCGCCTTGCTGGTTTTCGACAAAGAAAACCACAGCCTCCAGTGCGTGGTTGCGCAGGGCATTCGAAAACATTCCTTTTCTATTGAAGTGAACGAGGATCTGCAGTCTCTTCTGGTCCGGACGAAGGAACCTCTGGTTCTGGACCGAGAGGCGGTCCGGGCAAAGCCGCTGCAATCCTGTGCCGGGTCGATTCGCCGTCTGGACGCACACCTGTGGGTTCCCCTGATAATGCAGGGTGAGCTGCTGGGGGTTCTGAGCCTGGGGCCGGAGATTTCAGGCAATGCGTATGGCGATGACGGCCTGCGGGTGCTGGGGGCCATCGGACAGCACTTTTCGGTGGGGCTGTACAATCAGCGCTTGATGGGGGAGGTTAAGGAGACCAACTTCCAGCTCAACCGACGGGTGGTTGAACTGGAGATGCTCTACGACGCCGGGCTGACCCTGAGCCTGTCGCTGCAGGCCGAGGACGTTGTTGAAGAGATCCTGCTGCTCACCGTGGGCGTTGTGGATGCCCGGGGCGGGTTTCTGGTTTTGAAGGATGGACGTACCGGACGCTTCGCCTTGGTGCATCAGATCGGTTTGAGCGAGACGCAGTGCGAGATTTTAAGCGAGCCGTCCATCCGCCGCAGGATGGGCCGAGTGATGAGATCCCATAAGCCTTTGCACCTGGGCCGCGAGCAGATGCCTGTTGGGCTGGGTGTTGAGCATGCGGTGATTGCCCCGGTGGGCGAGGTGGGGTTTCTGGCGGTTGTGGACAAAGAGAGCCGGCAGGGCGTGCAGGCTTTCAGCGAGTCGGACGCACACCTGCTGGAGTTGATGGGCCAGCAGGCCGGCGCCGCTCTGGCCAATGCGCGTTTATACAAGAGTATCTTAGAGGTCAAGAACTACAACCAGAACATTCTGTCCAGCATCGGCAACGGTGTGATTTCGACGGATCTGAAGGGACGCATCGTGCAGGCCAACCCTTCGGTCGAACGAATCTTCGGCGGCGACGAAAAGCTTCTGGGGAGATCCTGCGCCCGGTTCTTCCGCCGGTGTGGATGCCAGAACATTGCCGAAGCGGTAGAGGCGTCGCTGCGCGATGGAGAGGACCGGCAGGTGGAGGGTGAGCAGGTTGCCGACAGCGACGTGACCTTGGATGTCCGTATCACGGCGCTGCGCAATGAGCGCGACGAGATCCAGGGGGTGGTGATTGCCTTAGAGGATCTGACCCAGGAGATGCGTATCCGCACGATGTTCAAGCAGTATGCAAGCGATCAGGTTGTTGATAAACTGATGTCGGAGAAGACCCCGCCGACGCTGGGAGGGGAAGAACGGGAAGTGACCATTCTTTTCGTAGATACCCGGGGGTCTACGGCGCTGCTGGGCCGGATTGGCGCGGATGAGATGGTGAACCTGCTGAACGATTGTTTTTCGTGTTTGAATGAGGTTGTTTTTCAATACAGCGGCACGCTCTACCAGTATACCGGCGACGGTTGTCTGGTGGTTTACGGCGCGCCGCTTGCGCTTCCCGATGACAGCGAGCGCGCAGTGCAGACCGCCCTGGCCATGCGCGAAGAGATGGTGCGGTTCAACAAAAACAGAAGCAACCCGCTGCCCTTAGCTTACGGAATCTCCCGAGGGAGGGTCGTGGCCGGAAACATCGGTTCCATTCGCCGGATGGAATACACCGTGATCGGCCCAGCCGTGGTGCTGGCCAGCCGGTTTTGTGACAACGCTCGGGCAGGACAGATATGGGTTGGTCCAAACGTCCACAAAGAGCTGAAGGGTCGTTTCGAATTTTCCTATCTCGGCCCCCATCGGTTTAAAGGGGTTGAGCCTGTCGACGTCTATGAAGTCCTGGGCTCTAAAGGGGCGCGTCGCCGTTCGCGTCGTCAAAAGAAGGATGTGAGACCCATGCCACACAAGCCCAAGAAGGGTGAGCGGAAGATCGATCTGACCATCCCGATGGTTCCGGAAATGGAACTGGCTGCGACCCGGACTGCGGAGGCGGTGGCCGAGTTTATGCGGATGGAGAAAGATCAAATCGAGGAGATCAAACTGGCCCTGATCGAGGCCTGTATCAATGCGTTTGAACACAGCCAGAGTGAGGACCGGCGCGTGGCCATAGATTTCGATATCGGTGAAGAGGAATTGACCATCCGCATCAAAGATAAGGGCCAGGGATTTGATCCGGGCAAGGCGCGGAAAGAGGTGGTGCGGCGCCGGAAAAAGGGAACGAGCCGGCGGGGCTGGGGGCTGAAGATTATGGAAGAGTTGATGGACAGAGTTGAGATTCACTCCGACGAACAAGGCACGGTTATTACGATGGTCAAATCTCGCTGAACGACCTTTTGAGCATTTATCAACAGGAGCAGGATTATGCCAGAAACTCTGGAGGTGCGCGTCCGACGCGAAGGCCAGATCGGCATTCTGGAAACGGACGGTTATATCAACAATATCGGCGCAGAAAAGGTGGCGGAGGCCTGTGACGGTTTGATCGGGGAGGGCTTTAAATACTTCATCCTGAACCTGGAAAAGTCCCGCATCATTAACAGCATCGGGATCTCTATCCTGATCGAGGTTATCGAGAAAGTAAAGGAGCTGGAGGGCCGGGTGGCATTCTGTTGTGTTACGCCGACCATTGCCAAGACGTTTCGGATTATGGGACTTTTAAAGGCGTCCACTATTTACGATACGGAGAGCAACGCGATTGGGGAGCTTGGCGGGGTTACTTAACACGCAAGACAACACAGGTCATGTCGTCCGTTTGAGGCGCATTCCCCTTAAATGCGTTCACCGCTTTTAGGATCCGGTCGATGGTCGCTTCGGCGGAGAGGTTTTCCTGGCATAGCTTCAAAAGTGTTTCTGCTGTGCGGTCATACCCGAACAGCTCTCTAACGGCGTTCTCCGCCTCTATGATTCCGTCCGAGCAGAAGATCACCCGGTCGCCGGATTCAAGCCGGGTTTCCGCCATCAGGTATTCGGTGTCGGATCGGACGCCAAGGGGATAGGAATCGATCGGCAGTTCGAAGAGTTCGCCGGTTGCGGACCGAAAATGGTAGGGGTAGGGATAGCCGCTGTCGGAGAGGCAGAAGGTGCGGGTGTCCAGATCGAGTTCCGCCATGACGAAGCAGACGAAGGTGCGGCCCGTAAGGGTGCCACACAGCGAGCGGTTCAATCGTTCGAAACGTTCCTGGAGCGTGCCGCTCAGTTCCATGTGGCTCTTGAGGATGCCGCTGAACATAACCATGGGGATGGCGGCTTCCATTGCGTGGCCCGTTACATCGGCCAGCCCGATGGCCAGTTTGCCGCTCTGATAAAAGTACTGGTAGTAATCTCCTCCCACGTGGTTGGCAGGAATACACCGCCCCGCAATATCGAGCCCCTCGATCTGCGGGTTTTCCTTTGGCATGAGGCCCATTTGCATGGTGTGGGCCGTCTGGAGTTCCCGCTCCATCTCCCGCTTCGGCCTCCGATCCCGCCGGATCACGCGTCCTGTCTGGAGGACGACTGCGCCGAAGAGCGCGGCCAGTAAGCCGACAAACCAGGGCTGCTTCCAGACCGGAGGCACCACGGTGAAACGCGCGATTGCAGGGGTGGGGTCTTCGTTGAAATCCCGGTCTCGGGCCTTTACTTCAAAGGTGTGCTCCCCGCTGGACAGGGAGAGGAAGAGCTTGTTTTTCTCCGGAGCGAAAGCAGACCACTCGCCTCCGTCCAGGCGATGGGCGTATAGGAGTTCGGCCACCGGCGTTGCATGCCAGGCATCCGCGCCCCTCCAGGCCAGAGCGGTGTTGCCCGGCTGGGAGATTTTGTCCAGCAACACGGTGAGTACAGTTTCCGGAGGATCGGAATCGAGGAGATAACGCGTTGTTCGGATCACCGACTGGTTCTTTTCCCGGCGGAAGTGGTTGATCCAGATCTCGCCATCCAGGGACTGCCGCAGCCCGCCCCGGGCGATGTCGGATGCCAGGTGGGGAAGAAGGGTGTGGGTGACCCACCCCGGTCTGCCCGGTACCGGTTTTGCGGAAGGGTCGAAGCGGCTGATCCCTTTGGCCGTGGCGACCCAGACGGTGCCATCGTTCGTCTGGAGAATGCTTTTAATCAGATTGTCCGCCAGTCCCGTGCGCACGTCGTGCCGGATCCACGTTTTTCCATCAAACTGAAATACGCCGTAGGTTCGGGTGCCCACCCAGAGGTGTCCATCGTGTGTGACAAACAGGGTATGTACCCACGAGGCCAGGCCCTCCGGCTCTGTGACGGTCCGCCAGGCGCCCTCCCTGTCGAAGCGGTGCAGCGTTCTCCCGCCGAACCAGAGCGTTCCGTCGGGCGTCTGGGCAATGGCGTAGGGAGTTTCGGGGGCTTCGGGGGGGGGGGGTAATGGGTCCAGTTTCCCTTGCTGTCGAGTCGAAGCACGCCGCCGAGCTGGTTTTTCTGGAGGCCGACCATCGCCCCGAACCAGAGTGAGCCATCCGAGGACGCGTACACGCCTCCCCACGGATCAATACCCCAGGAGAGTTGGGGGTGCGTCTGGAAGGACCAGGTCTTCCCGTTGAACCGGGCGGTGGCCGCCTGACCGCTGTGGCTGCCGGCTGCCCAGATCGTTCCATCCGGGGCCGGCAGGACCACCCAGGGCCAGTTCATCAGCCCGTCTTCGATTCCGTACCGTGTCCACACATCCCCGATGGCGCGCACCACACCGCTGTCCTGAGATACGAACCAGAGCGCCCTATCGGGAGACTGGCACTGAAAGTTAAGACCCTCGTAGGTGGTCCACCGGGCTCTGCCCAGATCCAGCCGGGCAGCCTCCTGCCCCAGGCCGGCCGCCCAGAGAGCGCCGTCGGACGCCTCTATGAGGCGGGTGCGGTGGAAGGGGACCGGCACTTCCGAGGCATGGTACACGTGCCATTTGTCGTTTCGGAACGCGTGCAGTGCGAACCCGCCGATCCAGAGGGTTCCGTCCTTTGTCTCTAAAAGAGAGGTGTTCGTGTCCGACCCGTTCAGGGCGCTGAGGCGTTCCTGCCGCCAGGCCTGACCGTCGAACCGGTTTACGCCGCTGTGGGCATAATTGGACGCCGTCCAGAGGGTTCCATCCCGGGTCTGGAGAATCCGGGGTCCGTACCCGATGTCCAGACCGTCGGCCCCGGTATAAAGCCGCCACGTTGCGTCCGGCGCAGCGCCGGCCGAAGGGTCGTAACAGAGGATCTCACCCCGGGTGAGTCCGAACCAGACCCGCCCCTGACGGT
This sequence comes from Candidatus Latescibacterota bacterium, assembly GCA_965249305.1. Taxonomy (GTDB): domain Bacteria; phylum Latescibacterota; class UBA2968; order UBA2968. The sequence goes on from OZ252228.1 coordinate 5,243,131, forward strand.
CTTCACAGACATCGGAAATCGAAAAGTCACGGTAGGCGCCTGTCAGCCGTTTTCGGGTGAAGCTGACCTCGGTCGGCTCCCGATGGCCTTCCCGCTGCACCGTGAGTCTGACGGGCGTGCCTGCGGGTCCGAACAGCGGGCCCAGGGTTACCGAGGGGCCCGGGGTGACCCACTGTTGTCCGTCTACGGCAAGAATGCGGTCTCCCACCTGCAGGCCGGCCGGGCCTCCGGACACGCCGGGGGCAAGCGCCCAGATGACCATCGGGATGTTTTCACGTCCGGCGCCCAAATAGGCTCCCTCGGCGACCTTGATGCCCACCTCCTCGCCCCACCCCCGGGCGGGCGCCGCCTGATCGGGCACGGTGAAAAGCCGCACAGAGGGCGCAAGCCGGCGCATTACCGCTCCCATCTGATCCGATGTATAAAGCGTTGCGCCTTCCCCGCTCAGACGCAGCGCCCCCCAGGCCGTGCCGGCCCAGATGCCGCCATTGGCCGCTTCGGTGAGGGAATTGATCGGCCAGGGCAGATCGCCCTGTGGAGGAAAGACTGTGCGCCAGACGCCCTCGTGGAACCGGCTGATTCCCCTGTCTGTGCCCGCGTATACGCTGCCGTCTTTTGCCGCGCACAGCACGTTGACCGGCGCGCCGTACAGCCCGTTTTCCGGACGATAAACCGTCCAGCCGATTCCGTTGTAGCGGCGGGCCCCCTCGTCCGTGCCGAACCAGATCGAGCCGTCCCGGGCCTGGGCCAGGCAGCGCAGCCCCCGCCCGTTCAGTTCGGGGAAGGACCGCCAGCGCCACGGCTCCAGCGCCGGATCGGGATGCACCGATGTGTAAGGCCTGACCGCCCGGGCTTTGACGGTGAGCAATGCCAGGACAAAGGCGGAGAGGAGAAGCGTTTTGATTCGGATGAATTCAGGGGTCTGCATGGGGTGAATTCAAACCTTCGCGTCGTGGGGCGGGTGCGGCGCCCCAAGTATGGGGTCGAGCGCCAGGAAGCCGTCCGGAAATGGCGTGTAGAAAGCGCTTGCTTCGGACCTTTTTTGTGCTTATTCTTCGAGATCAAAACAATCCCCCGGTCCAAACAAGGAGATCATCTTATGTCCTGGGTTGTCAGAGTCACCAACACGGTACCTTTTTCCAGCCGACCGCTCTACGAGAAGCGGGTAAAAAGCATCATCAAAAAGGTCGGTGAGCTTGGTAATGTCAAACACGTCAGTTCGTATCGCGTGGTGTTTGGAAATGCACTCCAGTTTATGCATCTTTTTGAGATCGAGCGTCTCAGCGATTGGGAAGAATGGTCTCCGGATATATGCGGCAAGGTAAGGGTAAAAGATGCGTATCAGTACAAAGAGGACAGCCTGGTTACCGACAGCCGTTATGAGGTGTTAAAGCCCCTGGATTTTTGAAGTCCCTCCCCCAAGAGCGGTTCTTTCGCAGCCTCCCCACGCGCATAGAGTTTGAAGTATCTGCTTGCTTTAACAGCATAATAGGATGCACCACCTGAAAAAGCAAGTAGAAAGTCCGCACGATCGCAGCCGATGCTTCTGCCGGATCGAGGAGATTCGCCGTGCGTTTTGTCGCCGATCTACACCTCCATTCCCGGTTCGCCCGGGCCACCAGCCGGGCGTTGAATCCCGAGAATCTCTACAAATGGGGGGCGCTTAAGGGGCTGACGGTTGTGGGGACGGGGGATTTCACCCATCCGGTTTGGATCGACGAGTTGAAGGAGCGGCTGGAACCTGCGGAGCCGGGACTCTACCAGTTGAAGGATGAATTCCGCGCCCCGGTCGAGGCCGAGCTGTACCCGTCCTGCCGGGGGGAGATGCGGTTTCTGCTTTCGGCCGAGATCAGCGTGATTTACAAGAAGGCCGACAAGACCCATAAGGTCCACCACGTGGTGCTGATGCCCGGGTTTGAAGCGGTGGAGCGGCTCAATACCCGGCTTTCGGAGATTGGGAACCTGAAATCGGACGGGCGGCCGATTCTGGGGTTAGACAGCCGGGATCTGGTCGAGATCTGCTTAGAGGCGTGTGAGGACGCGCTCTTTATCCCGGCGCACATCTGGACGCCCCACTTTGCGGTTCTGGGATCCAGCTCCGGATTCGACAGCTTAGAGGCCTGTTTCGAGGATATGCTGCCCCACATTTTTGCGGTGGAGACCGGGCTGTCCTCCGATCCGGCGATGAACTGGCGGCTTTCCATGCTGGACCGTTACGCGATTGTGTCCAACTCGGACGCGCATTCCCCCCAGAAGCTGGCGCGGGAGGCCACCTGTTTCGATACGGAGCTTTCCTATGGCGCGATTTATGACGCGTTGAAGGCGCGGGATCCGCGCCGCTTTCTGGGTACGCTGGAGTTTTATCCCGAGGAGGGCAAGTACCACTGGGACGGGCACCGCAAGTGCGGGGTGCAGTGGAAGCCGGCGGAGACGCTGGCCGCCGGCGGCGTCTGCCCGGTGTGCGGGGGAAAGCTGACGGTGGGGGTGCTGCACCGGGTAGAAGCCCTGGCCGACCGGCCCGAGGGAGCGCGGCCGGAGGGGGCGCTCCCTTACGAGAATCTGATTCCGCTGCCCGAGATTATCGGATCGGCCTTAGGGGTGGGGCCAACCAGCAAGAAGGTGCAGACGGTCTACCACCGGCTGCTGGCCGAACTGGGACCGGAGCTTCACATCCTGCGGACGGTTCCGGTGGAGGAGATCGCTCGCTGCGGCGAACCCCTAACGGCGGAGGGGGTGCGCCGGGTGCGGGCGGGAGAAGCGGAGATCGTGGCCGGGTACGACGGGGTGTACGGCAAGGTTCGGGTGTTTTCGGAAGCGGACCGGGCGCTGATGAGCGGGCAGGGAACGCTGTTTGAAATACCGGAAAAGCAGGGGTCAGGGGTCGGGGATCAGGGGTCGGTAGGGGCGACCGGCCGGTTGCCCGAATCGCTCCCGATTCCGGAGCCTGCAGGGGCGGATCGTGTTTCTCCTGAACGTGTGAAGGAGAAGGGCGATGTGGTGTCTGATGCCCGGGCCGATGGGCTGGACGACGCGCAGCGAGCGACCGTCCGGGCGGGGGTGGGGCCGGTGGTGGTGGTGGCCGGGCCGGGGACGGGCAAGACGCGGGTGCTGACGCATCGGGTAGGCTGTCTGATCCGGGAGCGGGGAATCGATCCGGGAGGGATTCTGGCGGTGACGTTTACCAACCGAGCGGCAGAGGAGATGCGCCGGCGGATCGGGGAGCTGCTGCCGGATATCGGCCGGCTTGAAGCGTTGACGGTGGGTACATTTCATCGTGTGGCGCTGGATTTGTTGAAGCGGTACGGAGCGGATCGGTCACAGGGGGTGGTGGACGGGGTGGAGGCCGGGGAGATTCTGGGTGATGCGATTTCAGATGCCGGGCGGTCTGTCTCGCGGGCCGATGCGGAGACGGCGATATCGCTGGCGAAAGCGAACGGTGTTCGGCCGGATGGGTTTGAGGGGGACGAGGGTCTGCGGGCGATTTATCGGGCCTACCAGGTGCGGTTGGCGGCTTACGGGGTGCGGGACTACGACGATATTCTGCTGGATTTGCTGGATTTGCTGGAGAGAGATTCGCAGGCGCTGGCGGAGGTGCGGGATCGTTTTCGCCATGTGCTGGTGGATGAGTTTCAGGATGTGAATGCTGTGCAGTACCGTCTGGTGAAGCTGATGGCGGGCGAGGGCGAGGGGCTTTTTGTGATTGGAGATCCGGATCAGGCGATTTACGGGTTTCGGGGGGCGAGCCCGGCGTACTTTGCTTCGCTTTTTGAGGATTTTTCGGAGGCGCAGCGGGTCGCGCTGGAGACGACCTACCGCTCGACCGGACAGATTGTGCGTGCGGCTTCGGCGGTGATTGCCAGGAATTCGGACCGGGAACCGGTGCGCCTGGTTTCCGCACGGGAGGAGGGGCCCGCGTGCCGGCTGTTTTCGGTGCCGGGCGAGACGGCCGAGGGGATTGCCGTGGTGCGGGAGATTGGCCGGATGGTGGGCGGGGCCGATATGCTCCAGTCCGACAATCGGGGGCTTGGGGAGAGCGGGAGTGAGGCGGCGAGGAGTTTCAGCGATTTCGGCGTGCTTTTCCGGACCGGACGACAGGCCGATGAACTGGAAGCCTGTTTTTTAGAGGAGGGGCTGCCCTACCGGATTGTGGGGCAGAAGGGGTTTTTGGAGGCGGAGTCGGTGCGCCAGGCGCTGGCCTTTTTCCGTTATGTTTTCCGACCGGAAGGGGACCTGCGGTTTCTCAACGCCCTGGCGCTGCCCCCGTTTCACCCGGGACGGGCCACGCTTTCCCGGCTCCGACAGCGGGCGGGAGAGGGCACGCTTGTCGAAGCGCGCCCGCAGGAGCTGCCTCCGGCGGCCGGGGAGAAAGTGGTTGCGCTTCGGGGTGCGGCGGACCGGTTCCGCCGCATGGCGGCGTCCTCGGGGCCGGAGGAGATGCTGCGGCAGTGGCAGGAGGAATTCGGCGCGGAGGGCGATGCCGATTTCGACCGCCTGGTGCGGGTAGCGGAGAACACGTCTTCGATGGACCGGCTGCTGGATACGGTGCTTCTGGGCCGGGAAGCGGACTACGAGCGTGCGGGCGGAAAGGATCGACGGCAGGCGGAAGCGGTGACGCTGATGACGCTCCACGCGGCCAAAGGGCTGGAGTTTCCGGTGGTGTTTATTTGCGGGGTAGAGGACGGTTTGATTCCCTACCGGGAGCGGGGCGCGGACCTGGCCGAGGAGCGTCGGCTCTTCTACGTGGGGCTGACACGCGCACGGGACGAGGTGGTGCTGATCAGCGCCCGGAGCCGGCTGCGCTACGGACAGCGTATCCAGCCGGAGGTTTCGCCGTTTGTAGGGGATATCCCGAAGGATCTGCTTGACCGAGAACGCGTGGAGCGGGAGCGGAAAGAGAAATCGGCCGAGCAGCTTTCGCTGTGGTGAAAAAGAGCTATGATCCTAGAATTTTGAGGAAGCGCTCGTAGGCTTCGCCCCACGCCTCTGTTTCGCCCGGTTCGTAGGTGATGAGGTCGGTGGAGTTGCGTACGATTTCCCGGATCTCGGCCAGCGACCCGACCTGGCCCCGGGCAAGGGCCTGCATCAGGATGTTGCCCAGGGCAGTGGCTTCGACCGGTCCGGCGATGACGGGGCGTCCGGCGGCGTTGGCGGTGAACCGGCAGAGGAGGGTGTTCTGTGTGCCGCCGCCCACGATGTGGATCGTTTCCATCCTCTTCTCCAGAACGTCTTCGAGCTGGTCCAGCACGGTGCGGCACTTCAGGGCCAGGCTTTCCAGGGCGCAGCGGATGATTGCGCCTTCGGTCTCCGGGGCGGGCTGGCCGGTGCGCTGGCAGAAGGCGCGGATGCGGGCGGGCATGTCGCCGGGAGAGAGGAAGTCGGCGTGGTCGGGATCGACGAAGGCTGTGAGAGGGCGGGCTTCGGAGGCGAGGCGGGTGAGGTCGTCGTAGGAGAGATCGCGGCCATCGCGCGCCCAGATGCGCTTGCATTCCTGTACCAGCCAGAGGCCGGTGATGTTTTTGAGAAAGCGGAAGGTGTTGCAGACGCCGCCCTCGTTGGTGAAGTTGTGGGTTAGAGCCGCCGGGGTGATGGCCGGTTCGGCCAGTTCCGCGCCCAGCAGGGCCCAGGTGCCGCAGCTGATGTAGAGGGAATCGGGCCCTTCCATAGGCGCCGCTGCAACGGCTGAGCCGGTGTCGTGGCAGGCCGGGGCGATGACTTCGGCGGATTGGAGGCCCACGTCGCTGGCTATGGCAGGGCGCAGGGGGCCGAGAGGGGTGCCGGGGGGAACGATTTCGGGGAGCATGGCGGTGGGGATCTCCATGCGGTTGAGCAGGTCGGTGGCCCAGCCGCCCCGGCGCGGGTCGTAGAACTGGGTGGTGGTGGCGTCGGAAAATTCGCAGACTTTGCGGCCGGTCAGCCAGAAGTTGAAGAGGTCGGGCATCATCAGAAAGGTTTGGGCGGCGAGGAGCTGCGGGGATTTCTGGAGGGACATGGCCAGGAGTTGATAGAGGGTGTTGATTTCGAGGAACTGGACGCCGGTTTGTTCGAAGATCTCCTCCCTGGACACCCTTTTGAAGGCCGCTTCTATCATGCCCTGTGTCCGGGGATCCCGATAGCAGTGCGGGTTGCTCAGGAGTTCATCTTGGGCGTCTAAGAGGGCGAAGTCCACGCCCCAGGTGTCGATGCCGATGCCCATCAGATCTGTCCCGCAGGTCTGTACGCAGCGCCTGAGGCCCTGAAGCATGTGTTCAAACAGCCGCAGGACGTTCCAGTAGAGGCTGTCCGATACGGGTATGCCGCTATTCGAAAACCGGTGGATCTCCCTTAGGGCGATGCGTGCGCCGTCGAACTGCCCCACCACGGCCCGCCCGCTGGAGGCGCCGAGGTCATAGGCCAGGTAGTTTGCGGTTTGCGCCATGCCTGCTCCTTTGTTCAGGGATGGGATTTGAACTAAATTAGGACAGTTTTTCGGATTTTTCTGTTGTGTTGCGCTAAGTGATTTGCGATATTATACGATACAGTCGGGAGGTGTCAAGTATTTCATGCGATGGGTAGAGGTTGAGAGGGGGATGGGACCGACCGGAAGGAGGTTGTGATGCCGAATAGAGTGGACGCCAATACCAGCGGGGTTCGTCCCACGGTTGCCCGTGCGGATGAGCAGCAGGCCGACCGGGCAGCGCAGGCCGCTCGGGGGGCCGACGCCGCGCAGGCCAACAATGCGGCCGACCAGGCGGACCGGGTGGAGATTTCAGCGGCAGGACAGGCCCGGAACCAGGAGCTGGCTGCGGCCGACGCCGGAGGGGCGAACCAGCGGGGGGCGGCTCTGAACGCGCCAGGCGCCCGGCCGCCGGAGGCAGAACGCGATAATGCTGTGGAAGGGGCTACGGCAGAACGTGCGGCGGAGCTCCGCGAAGAACAGGAAACGGCCCGCCAGCAGCAGAACGCGAACCAGCCGCCGGAACAGCAGAGCGGTCTGGATGTGGTAGGTTAGGCATTGACAGCAGGTGGTAGGAGAAAAAAGAGGCCGATCCCAAAATGAGGGATCGGCCTTGTTTGTAGCCTGTTGGAGATATCAGGCGGTGAGATCGATGTGATCTCCTTTGGTGCTCGCCGAAGGGATCGCCGGCTCCCGCTGCTTTTTTTTGGGTTTATGCGGCCGGCGCTTTGCCTGTTTCCAGGATTCCCTGTCTTCGACTTTGTTGTTGACGATCCCGACCGGGGCCAACATACCCAATCACCACCTTGGCGTGAGGTGGACAGTATTCTGCCCGTTAATATTGCCGAAAAGCCTATCTGTAAGTTATATCGGCAGTTATTACGATATACTTTAACGGGGGTTCGGCCGGATTCAGGGGATCAGGCTGCGGATTCTGGAGGCCATTTCCTGGAGCGCGACCCGAAGGTGTTCGATTTCCTGGGTATTTTCTTCTACCATCAGTTCCAGGGTATCTGCAAAGGCCCGGTTCTGTCTGATGAGGTCATAGTGCTCCAGGGCGCGCCGGACTGTCATGATTAAATCGTTGTTATTCCAGGGTTTGGTAATAAATTTGTAGACATCGGCTTCGTTGATGGCTGCAATTGCGACGCTCAGATCGCCGTGGGCGGTAAGGAGGATGCGGATGGCCTCCGGACAGATGGTCTGCACCGCTTTGAAGAGTTCGATGCCGTTCAGGCCGGGCATCTGGTAATCGGCCAGGATGAGGTCCGGTTTGAGGTCTTGCAGGAGGTCCAGGGCCTCCTTGCCGTCGGCGGCTCTGCTTATCTCGTAGCCCCGGCTGCTGAAGAGTTCCTGCAGGACCATCAGGACGTCTGCTTCGTCGTCGACAATGAGGAGATGGTGCGGCATAAACGGGTTCCTTATCGGGTATTTTCGCCGGAAGGTTGTTTTCGCCGATGTTTCTGGGTGTGTCAAGATAGTTAGAAAGACCAAAACAAGCAAGGGGTTTCAGGTCAACAGATCCCTGTATTGCGGCAGCCGAACCGGCGTCCGGGCAAAAGAGGGTCGAGAAGTCCGGAAGATGGATGTGGCAGCGTACCTGGAGATTGACACGGACGCGAATCGGATATATCTTACGAAGCCTTTTCGGGATCGGCAAAACAGGCCAGAGGGGAAAATCTCCAGATGGAACTATCTTCTTCACAGATCGAGTTTTATCGCGAACAGGGCTTTCTGGTGGTGGAAGGGCTGGTGCGTTCGGATGAAGTTGAGGCCATCCGGGCCGATGCCGCCAGACTCTGCCGGGGCGAGTACCCCTGCGAAGACCTGAAGCCGGCGCCGCCGGAGATGTCGGACGAGGAAGCGCTGCGCCAGTACCTCTGTATCCACCAGCCGCACCGGATCAGCCCGTTTATGCGGCAGACGGTGGCACACCCGGGTGTGGCCAGGGCGCTGGCTCAGATCGTGGCGCCCGATGTCAAGTGTATGCAGTCGATGCTCTTTATCAAGCCGCCCGGGTTTCCGGGGCAGGCCTGGCACCAGGATGAGGTTTATATTCCCACGCGCGACCGAAGCCTGACGGGGGGCTGGATTGCCTTAGACGACGCCACGCTGGAGAACGGCTGCCTGTGGGCGCTGCCCGGATCTCACAAGACCGGGTATCTCTACTCCCAGCGTGACCACGATAATCCCGGGGAGTTCGATTCCGCTCAGGAATCTTACGGGTTCGACGACAGCGGCGAAATCCCGGTAGAGTGTCCGGCAGGCTCGGTGGTCTTTTTCAACGGGTACCTGCTCCACCTTTCCCGCAAGAACCGCTCCGACCGCTACCGCCGCGTGCTTGTCAACCACTACATGAACGCCTATTCCCTGCTGCCCTGGCAGTTAAAGCCCGAGGATGCCGGACGGGCGGCCCGGGCCGATTACCGGGATATTGTGATGGTGGCCGGGGAAGATCCGTATGCGTGGAAGGGCACGGAGAACCGGGGCGGCGCGCATGTTCGCCGGTTCGATCCGGTTGCACTGGAGGGGGAATAGGATTCCGCCACTCCTTGTGATTTTTGGCTTGACATTTGACCGATCCGATGTATCATCCGTAGGTTATGCGTTCACGCAGGAAGACGTGATTAAGAGTTCAGGAGACCGGGTATGTGCGGTATTGCAGGCTTTCTGGATAAGACCGGGAATAGGGCGGCGGCGGTGGGGCAAACCATCTTAGATATGCTGAATGCCCTGGACTGCCGGGGGCCCGATTCGGCAGGTGTAGCCCTCTACGGGGGAGGCGGCAATGGGGATATGGTGCTCAGGATCAGCCTGGGCGAGAACGGCGCTTTTGACGAGCGGGCCGCGCAGGTCGCCGAACGGGTTCAGGCGTCGGGTTCGGTGCGTGAATCGTCTACGACCGCGGAGTACATGCGCCTCGTGGTGGACGAGCAGGAGGATGTCCGGAAGCTGGAGCAACTTATCGAGTCCGCAGGCGAAGGCATCGAAGTTGTGAGTATGGGACGGTGTCTGGAAATCGTCAAGCAGGTCGGCTCTCCCCGGAATCTGGATGCGACTTACGGAATTTCCGCGTTCACGGGCACCCACGGGATCGGGCACACGCGGCTTTCTACCGAATCCCGCATCGACCTGAGCCACTCCCAGCCCTTCTGGGCGCACGGCTATCCCGATCTGGCGATTGTGCACAACGGGCATATCACCAACTACCACAAGATGCGACGGCTTTACGAGCAGCACGGCGTGAGGTTCTATACGGAGAACGATTCCGAGATTATCGGCGTCTACCTCGCCGACCGGCTGTCGCAGGGAATGACGCTCAAGGAGGCGCTGGAGGCCTCACTGACCGACTTGGACGGTTCGTTCAGCTATCTGGCAGCCACGCCCGACGCCATGGGGTTTGTGAGAGATCCTTTTGCACTCAAACCGTTGCTGTTTACCGAAACCGAGACATTTGTGGCCGTTGCCACCGAAGAGATCGCGATACGCGCTGCCTTCCAGGACCCGTACGAGGCTGTGGAAGCGCAGGCAAAGGAAGTGCAATTATGGCAGAGATAGGTTGCGATAACAAAACGACCCGCGAGATCAATCGGGAGATCAAGCAGTTCATCGCACAGGGCGAAACGGATATTCTTGTGAAAAGTCCGGGCGCCCGGCACAACCTGGGGGTGGCGATCTTAGAGCCGGTGCGCCTCAGGTTTGACGACAGCGTTGGTTACTACTGCGCCGGGATGATCGACGGCGCGAGGGTGGAGATTGAAGGAAGCGCCGGCTGGGGACTGGCCGAGTCGATGATGGAAGGTACGGTTGTGGTCCACGGGAGTGCGGGGAACGGGACTGCGGCGTCGATTCGGAACGGGACGGTTGTCGTACACGGCCAAGCGGCGGCCCGACTGGGGGTGGCGATGAAGGGCGGGCTGATTCTTGTGGCGGGCAACTGCGGATATATGGCGGGTTTTATGGGGCAGAAAGGGACGTTGATCGTGTGCGGAGACGCGGGCGCGGCATTTGGCGACTCGATGTATGAGACCGTCTGTTTTGTGGGGGGCAGTATCGCCGAGTTGGGCAACGACGCGGTTGTTGAAGAACCGTCGGGGGAAGACCGCGCGTTTCTCGCATCCACCCTGTCCCGTTATCTGCCGGAGCGGGCGGACAGCCAGGAGTTCAAAAAGGTGGTTTCCGGACGCAAACTGTGGAATTTCGACAAGGACGAGCGGGCGGTGTGGCGGGAAGCGCTTTGACCTATCCCCCCCCGGCTCCGACAGGAGAAATTGACCGTGCCTGAACACAATACAAATACCCATCACCCTCTCAAAGCCAGTGGGACGTTCACGTCGGACGTGATTGAGGACATCCAGGTCAAGGCGGATCTGGGGCGGTATCGCATTCGGGGGTTCGGGACGCTGCGGGAGCGGCGGTGGGCGACGTTTGACGATTTGACGTTTATTCCCTGTACGCTGACGCGCATCCCGCTGGAAGGGTATCGTGAGCGGTGTTCGTCTAAGACCGTTTTGGGCACGCGTTTTGCCGAAAAGCCGATTGAGCTGGACACGCCGATTATGATTACGGGCATGAGCTGGGGGGCGCTTTCCTACAATGCCAAGGTCGCCCTGGCCAAGGGCGCGAATATCGTGGGCTCGTCGAATACGACCGGGGACGGGGGGATGTTGAAGGCGGAGCGGGAGCACAGCCGGGTGCTGATCTACGAGGTGCTGCCCTCCCGCTACGGCATTAACGTTCACGATCTTCGAGTGGCGGACGGGATCGAGCTGACGATCGGACAGGGCGCCAAGCCGGGAACGGGCGGGCTGCTTTTGGGCTCGAAGGTGCTGGATACGATTGCCGAGCAGCGCGATTTGCCAATTGGGGTGGACCAGCGCAGTCCGGCCCGGCATCCCGACTTTTTGGGTCCCGACGATATGATTATCAAGATCCAAGAGCTGCGGGAAGCGACCGACTGGCAGGTGCCGATTTTTGTGAAGATGGGAGCGACCCGGGTGTTCGACGATGTGCGGCTGGCTGCAAAGGCAGGCGCGGATGTGATTGTGGTGGACGGCATGGAGGGCGGCACGGGCGCGTCGGCCGAGATCTCGCAGGAACATACGGGCATTCCCACGCTGGGGGCGGTGTGCGAGGCGCGGGCAGCGCTGGAAGATATCGGGATGTTCGGCGAGGTTCAGCTTATTATTGCGGGCGGCATCCGAAACGGCGTGGATGCGGCGAAGGCGATGGCCCTGGGAGCGGATGCCATCTATATCGGTACGGCTGCGCTGATTGCGCTGAATTGCAACAAACCGATTTATATCGAGGATTACCACGAACTCGATACCGAGCCGCATTATTGCCACCACTGCCACACCGGGCGCTGTCCCGTGGGTATCACCACGCAGGACCCCGAGTTGATGAAGCGGCTCGAGATCGACGAGGCGGCGGAGCGGGTCGCCAATTTGCTCCAGGCGATGACGTCGGAGATTCAGATTCTGGCCCGTTCCTGCGGCAAGGCGGACGTGCACGATCTGGATCCCGAAGATTTACGCGCGTTGAGCCTGGAGGCGTCCATGACATGCGGGATACCGCTGGCGGGGACGAATCGGGTGTTTGGCGGTGGTCCGGGCTGGCGGGAAAAGGAAGGATAGGGATCAGGGGTCGGGGGGCAGGGGTCAGTCCCACCTCCCTTCCAGAAAAGCGGAGAGCGAGTTCCGCTGGAGAGAGGTTCTTGCCTGGAGAGGGCCTCTTTTTTTTATTTGCAGGGGGCTGTGAGCGTGCGCAAAGGCCGGGGTGCCCAAAAGAATGCGGGTTGGCGGAAAGAGGTTAAAAAGGGCGCTGTCGTGCGGCTGGAGGTGACCGGGATCGCGCCGGGGGGGGCGGGGGTAGCGCAGGATGGCAAGCGGCGTTATTATGTGAGGGGAGGACTGCCCGGGGATCGGGTGGATGCCCGGGTTGTGAAACAGGAGGGGGGTCGGATTGAGGCCCGGGTCGAGCGGCTGCTGGAGAGCCGGGTTGAGCGGATTGAACCCCGGTGTCGGCACTTTGGGATTTGTGGGGGGTGTTTGTGGCAGGATATAAGTTATGCGGACCAGCTTGCGCTCAAGAAGGGGATCGTGCTGCACTGTTTTCAAGAGGCGGGGCTGGATGGGGGGACGGTTGCGGATGTGATGGGGTCGGAAGAGGTTTTCTTTTATCGGAATAAGATGGATTTCTCTTTCGGGCAGCATCGGGCGGGCGATCTGATGCTGGGCCTCTTTGCGTCTGCCCGGACAGCCGGGGGAGAGAGGGCGCGGCTGTCGGAAAGGCGGGGACGGATGCCTCCGGTGTTCGATGTGGAGGCCTGCTGCCTGCAGTCCGAGGCGTCGAACCGGATGGTGAAGATGGTGCGGGATATTCTGAAAGGGTCGGGCCTGAGGGCCTACAATCCGGAGACAGGATCGGGCGTGCTCCGTTCGCTGGTGATCCGGGAGGGAACGCACACGGGGGAGGCGCTGGTGACGCTGGGCGTGTCGGGTTCCGCGCCCGATGGGGGGGTGGCCGAGGCGCTGACGGAGGCTTTTGAGAATGTGAAGGGCGTGGTGTTGAGCGTCAACCCGAAGCGGTCAAAGCACGCGGTTTCGGCGTCGCAGGAGGCGCTGGCCGGCAGCGGGCAGATTGTGGAACGAATTCTGGGGCTGGAGGTGGAGGTGTCGCCCGGGTCATTTTTGCAGGTGAACACCCGGCAGGCGGAGCGGCTTTACGAACGGGCGGTTGGGTTTGCCGGGCTGGAGGGAGAAGAAGCGGTGCTGGACCTCTACTGCGGGAACGGTACGCTGTCCCTCCTGCTGGCCAGGCATGCGCGCCGGGTGACGGGCGTGGAGGTGCTGGAACAGGCGGTTGAAGATGCGCGGCGGAACGCCGGACGAAACAGGATGGCGAACTGCCGGTTTGTGTGCGGGGATGTGCTCCGGGTACTTCCAGAGCTGGCGGAGGATAGGGTTGATGTGGTGACGGTGAATCCGCCCCGGGCCGGCGTTTACCGGGCCGTGGTCCAGACGATCTGCGCGATGCGCCCCCGGCGTGTGGTCTACATCTCCTGCAATCCGGAGACGCTGGCCAGGGATCTGGTCGCTTTCCAGGCAGGCGGGTATCGGCCCGACCGGGTGCAGCCCGTAGACCTGTTTCCCCACACGCCCCACTGCGAGGTGGTGGTGGGGATGGCGCGGAATGACGGGTGATCGTGGGGGGGAATTCCGAAACGGTTGTCTGTCAATGAGAGCCTTACAGGGAGTGTCGGTACGATGAGTGATACTGCAACCGTTCAGAAGTCGGCGGCCTGCCATGTGATGGCCTGGGTGCGGCAGCAGGATGCGGCCAGGGCCGCCATCCGCACAAAGGCGCCCGGGCGGAACGATCCCTGTCCGTGCGGCAGCGGCCGAAAGTACAAACGGTGCTGCGGCAAGGCGACGTAAACAAGGCGCCCGATATGGACCTTTTCAGGGATTTCTGGAGGATTACCATCAAGTGCCGCAAGACGCTGGCCGCCCTCCAGGAGGGTGGTATGCAGGAGCTGACCGAACGGCCAGAAGGGGTTTGAGTGCGGATCAAGGCGGCGTATCGCACGAGGCAGTTGCGAGGTCAGTTATGGGAAAGAGGCACAAGTGATGGTTTTCGGATCGAGCCTGGCGGGCGAGTATCGCGGGAATTTTCGGTTTCTCTATTGGGCGGACAGGGCCGGGTTGCTGAAGGATTTGTCGGATTAAAATAGATTCCGGCGAAAAGCGATAACCTTACTGAGTGAGGTGAGACCTATGAGCGAGCAGATTCTTGCAGGTTTCGGAAAGGTCGATATTACCCCCGAACTGGACGACCCGCCGACTTTCGAAATCTTCGATCCGATTTTCTTTCGCGCCCTCCACGTGCGCCAGGCCGACCGGCAGGTTACGTTTCTGGCAGCCGACCTGTTCCTGCTGGACGACGACCTCCACGAACGGGTCAGCCGAAAACTGGAAGGCACCGACATCGACTCCGAATGGATGCTGCGCGGCGCCTGCCACCTGGGAACCGGGCCGACGCTGTTTCAGTACTACGTCAATCAGCCGACCGAGGCGCTCAAGGAGTTCGGCAACGACGAGCGCTACGCAGAAGCCGCCGCAGAAGCGGTCCGTCTTGCCCGGGCGGATGCCGCGCCTGCCCGGGTGGCAGTTGGCACCGCAGACGCAGAACCCGGATTGCAATACAACCGGCGTGCCCACGACGATCAGGACAATTTGAGGATGGTCTCTTTGACAGAATTTTCCCAGCTTCCGGAGGACCTCCGCTACGATGCCGCCGATCCGCAGGTGGGGGTTGTCCGCTTCGACCGGCAGGGGAAGCGGCCGGTCGCCCTGACTAATTTCGGCTGCCACGCCCTGTCGCTGTGGGATGTGCGGGGCAACATTTCGGGGGATTACCCGGGCCGGATGGCGGCGGTTCTGGCCGACGAAGGCATCGATGCGCTGTTTTTCCAGGGGGCGCTGGGCAACGTGCACCCGGTCCGGGAGAGTGATGATCCTTGCGGGCGGATCGGGGAGTCCCTGGCCGACACGGTGCTGAAGGTCTATGGTTCTCTCGAGCCTTCGGCAGACGTGGACCTGAGGTTCACCACGAAGACGATCGATCTGGCGCCCCAACCCGTGCTGGAGGTCGAAGCGGCCAGGCAGCAGTGGGAGGCCCAGTCGCCTTCCAGCGAAGGACTTGCGCGCTACAAATACTGGCTCGCCCAGTACTACCAGGATCGTCCCGCCTATCCGTTTGCGTTCCACGCGATCACAATCGGCGACGCAGCGCTGCTGCATATGCCGGGTGAGCCGTTTGCCGAGACCGCTCAGGCGATCCGTGAAGCGGCGCCGTTCGATCGGGTGTTGACCCTCTGCAACGCCTGTCCGGAGGCGGGCTACCTGCCCACGCCGGAGGCGCACAAAGAGGGAGGGGACGAGCCGCTGTTCGCCGCGTTACACGACGAGGCAGAGGCCGAGATCCGACGTGCGGCGATCGAGCTGTTGAACGATGCCGCTGCGTCAGGTATGTGATTTCACGAAATCGTTCTTTTAACAAAGGGGAGGAACAGGTCGATGGCCAGAGAGGGACTTCTGGAGAGGCTGAAGGAGGGGTTTGTGCTGGGGGACGGGGGCTATCTGATGGGGCTTCGGCTGCGGGGGTTCATCAAGGCAGGGTCGATGACGCCCGAGGTGGTGGCCACGCACCCTGAGGAAGTCCGCAAGCTGACTCAAGAGTTCAAGGATGCCGGGGCGGAGGTGCTGCAGACGCTGACGTTTTTCGGCACGTCCAACATGCTCGAGCAGGCCGGGTTGGGGGACCGTGCGGAGGAGATCAACCGGACGGCGTGCCGCATTGCGCGGGAGGTGGCCGGTGAGGATGCGCTGGTGGCGGGAAATCTGAACAGTCCGAGCATTATGTATGAGGATTATGATCCTTCGGATTCGGCCAAACGCGACCGCACGCGCGCCTGGCTGGATGAGCAGCTCCCCTGGATTTTGGATGAGGATGTGGATTTTTTGATTCTGGAGACGTTTTCGTGGCTGGACGAGGCGCTGGTGGCCCTGAATGTGATGAAGGATACGGGGGTGACGCTGGTGACGACGGTGAGCATGGAGGGGGAAGGCGGAACGACGCTGGACGGGTTCTCGGGCGCGGAGTGCGCCAGGCGCCTGGTGGATGCCGGGGCCGATGTGGTGGGGGTGAACTGTCTGCAGCGGCCAGTGGAGATGCTCCCCTGTGCGGTGGATATGCGCCGGGCAGTGGATGTGCCGGTGTGCTGCCAGCCGTCGGCGTGGCATTCCTGGTGGTCGGATTCGACGCCGGTGCCGCCGGAGGGGTTTGCCGAGTTTGCAAAGGAGGGGATGGCGGCCGATGTCCGGTATTTGGGGTGCTGCTGCGGGGCAGGTCCCGAGCACGTGCGTGCGATGGCAGAGGCGATGGAGAAGGTTACTGGAGATCGTTAAGGAGGCTGTGCCTGCCTGCCCGGTCGATGGGCTTCTGGTTCGGTCTAAATATAGCGTCGTGAACACCGGGACCGAGGTCCGGAGCTATCGCGGCCGTTCGACGAAAGGAGACCCTAAAAGATGAAAAGGAACATTCTGGATGCACTGAATCAGGGTTTCGTTCTGGGCGATGGGGGAATACTCGTTGAGGCGAAGTATCGCGGGTACAGCACGCCTAAGGTCGTTGCAGAGTTCCCGGACGTCCTGCGTCTGATCCACCAGGATTTCTTCCGGGCAGGCTCGCAGGTGCTGCAGGCCCACACGTGGTTTACCACACCCAAACACCTTAAGGAGCGGGAGGGAGACCGGGACTGGAGCGACCGGGTGGAGGAGATCAACCGGACGGCTGTCCGGGTGGCGCAACAGGTGGCTGGTGATGAGGCGCTGGTGGCCGGGTCCATCTGTGCGACAGCTTATGGAGAGGATGCTTTGGACCTTAGCGACAATTCGGCGTGCGATGCGGCGCAGGCGGAGTGGGATCAGCAGATCTCCTGGATCGTGGATGAGGGGGTGGACTTCTTGATCTGCGAGGCGTTCCTGAGGCTGGGCGAGGCCCGGCTTGCGCTGGAATGCTGCAAGAAGACCGGGCTTCCGACGGTGGTCACCATCGGCGTCAAACCAGAAGATAGGTCTAATAACAGGACCCGGGACGGGGCGTCTCCGGCGGAGTGCGCGCGCGCCCTGGTGGATGAGGGCGCCGACATTGTAGGAGTGAATTGCGGCAAGGAGCCCGCCCAGATGTGGCCGATGGCGCTGGAAATGCGGGAGGCGGTGGATGTGCCCATCGCCTTTCAGCCGGTCGGGTACCGGACGGACGCGGTCAGAAACTTCCGGCCGATCCGGGAGTCGGTGGTCGTCCCCGGCGTGGAGATGGCCATGTATGCCTTGCGGGCGAGGGATCACGGGATCAACTACCTCGGCGCCTGCTGTGGGGCCGGGCCGGAGCTCATCCGCGCGATGGCGCAGGCGCTGGGGTGTGAGCGGGATCCGATCTGAAAAAGGCGCCACGGAATCACACGGAAAGACAAGCGGGCGTGTACGATGGATGTGGAGACGGGACGGTCCTACAGGAGGAGGGGACCTTTGGGCGAGGACCATCTCCGACCTTCTGAACGTCTGCGAATTCACATAGACTTAGAGGAGGGATGACCATGGGTCGTGAACGGCTCTATGTTTGTATGACGATGGACGTGGAACGGATTAACGCGTTCTACCGGGGGGGCCCTCCGACGTGGGAATTCGCCGAGCGGTCGGTGCGGTCCTACTGCGGGCTGCTGGCCGAACACGGCCTGCCCGCCACGCTGTTCGTGGTGCCCGATACGGCCACCGAACAGGGAGCGATGCTGCGGGAGGTAGCCCAAGGGACGGGGGCGGAGCTGGGGATGCATTTTCATCCCGAGGGCTGGGGGGATCACTACAAGAATCGGGAGGCTTACGATTGCCTGGGGGGGTATACAAGAGAGGAGCAGCACCGGATGCTGTCGGGGGCGCTGGAGCAGGTGACCGAGGGATTTGGGACGCGACCGGGGGCGTTCCGGCCGGGGAACTGTTCGGCAAACGATGCGACATTCGAGGTGCTGGTCGAGCTCGGTTTCACCCACGGGAGCGTGAGCCAGCCCGGGCGGGCGGCGTCGAGCCGGAAGGCGGTCTGGAAAGATGCGTGTCTGGACGTGCACCGGGCGCACCGGGCGTTCCGGATGGTGGCGGGGGATCTGGACTTTATTGAGGTGCCGATCATGAGCGACCAGGAGCGGTCCGACCACTGGACGGGTGTGGGCGACGTGCGTTTCGAGCGGGCGAGTCCTGAGGAGGTGGCAAAGGCGGTGCGGCAGCACGTGACCCGGCAGATGGAAGAGGGCGCGCCCCTCAAGCACGTCTGCCTTTTTACGCACAACACGGTGAATTTCTGGTCCGCAGAAGAATCGGAGCAGGGGAGGCGGGGGGTACTGGAAGGATCAATCGCAGAGATCCGTGAGATCGCAGAGGAGCTGGGACTGAAGGTGAAGGGGGCGACGATCGGGGATGTGCGGGAGGCGTTCCTGGAGGCGGAGCAGGGTGTTTTGCGGAAAGGCTGATCTATTGCGAGTTACGTCCTTTGGGTTTTGTAAAGAACTATATGTAAAGGATGTTTAAACCCTGCCGGTTTTGACCTTCTGCTATACCGTGGCCCAGGGGGGCAATCCTCAGGGCCTTTTTCTCTGCGGTGATCCACACATGCCCAACAGGTAGGTCAGATGACTCACGAAAAGGTCGAGATCTCCAGCCCCACTGATGATCGACAGTGGGCCGAATTGAGTGCGTTCTGCGAGGAGGTATTAGGCCCGGACGATGCGCGCCTCTGGCGGACTTTCCACGGACGCCCCCCCTTCTGTCGGCGCGAATGGTGCCGTGTTATCCGTCAGGACGGCCAGATTGTCAGTCACGTCTGCTTTGTGCCCCGTCCGATGCGGATCGGCTCAGCGGTGATCCGGGCCGGGACGATCGGATATGTGGGCACGCACCCGGCCTACCGCGACCGGGGCTTTGCGGGGATGCTGATGGACAACTGGACGAGAGAGGCCACCGCAGAGGGTTACCATCTGGCCTACATCCACGGCATTCCCGATTTTTATGAGAAGTTCGGTTATCGCCACGCCGTTCCGGACGACGGACGGGACCCGGCGATCTGGTTGGACCTGATCGGTCTGCCGGCGCTGGAGGCCGGGCTGCACACCCGGCCCTTTCAGGAACAGGACCTGTCTGCGATGGTGCGGTTGTACGAGGAGGACAACCATACGCGCAGCGGCAGCCTGGTCCGCACTGAAGCCTACTGGAAGTGGTTGCTCAGCGGATTAGAAGGGCGAGGATGGGTGCGTCGAGAGGACGTTGTGGTCGCGGAAGACAGCGACGGTTGCGTTGTAGGCTATGCCATGGTCAATCTGAACGACAATGGCCGCTTCGTCCTGTGGGAGGTGGCTGCTCGGGGCCGAGAAACCACGATTGCACTTTTGGGCGAACTGGTCGGTCGAGCAGAGCGGGCAGGGAGCAACCGGCTGTATATACGAGCGCCGTCGGACCACCCGTTTGTGGCCTTCTGCGTCTCATTGGGCGCACAGGTGACGGGCCACAGCGCTGGCGTCTTCGGCCGATTGCTGGATCTGGAGGGACTGTTCCAGGCGCTCGGTTCCGAACTGGAGGCCCGATTGGCCCGGTCTCCGCTGAGGGATTGGACAGGGACCCTGCGGCTGGAAACCGATATCGGAACGGTTCCGCTTTCGTTTGTCGGGGGAAAACTGAGGCCCGACGAAATGCCGACTCCGGTGCGGACGGCCCAGGTGCCTCAAAGCTGGTTGGTCCGGCTGGTAACGGGGTACAACGATATAGCCGCCCTCAGCGGACGGCGGGGCATCCAGATTGCACGGGGCGACTGGCCTCTGCTGCGTACGCTGTTTCCCAAGGGCAGCCCCTACATTTGGGCGGCCGACAGCGGCTATTGAGCAAGTGGATACCGTTGCTGAATGTCGAATGTCGAAGAAAAAAAACAACATCGAATGCTGAATGCCTTTCCTTCATCCTTCATCATTCCTTTCTGGAAACGGCTTATTTTCTGCGAGTATCGTAAGCAGTCATCAATCCCGGCCTATCGGTTCGAAGATAAAAAGTCTTCCACCAGATCCTGAGGAAACATGTGACCCTCGTCGTGGATGACACATTTCACGTTATCCAACCCTTGTAAGAAACGACAGCTATATCCCTTATCCGCTTCTATCTTATACGTTCCTTTTTCCTGTTTCCCATAGGTAAACAGATATTGAGTGGACGAGTCTTTTAGCATCGAATAGAGATTATCAAAGCTAACATCGACATATAATCCGGGGATGATGATCTGGTGAAATCCAGACCAGGAAATCGTTTTGGTCATCACCGAAAATCCGGATGCAACAACGGCAGCCGTTGGTTCCGATTGTAACGCGTTCAACAGCGCGGCAGCGCCCCCCTGCGAGAGCCCCAGGATAAAGACTTCGTCGTATTGACTCTGGAGATATTTTATAAATGCGATACTATTCGCGATGTAGTGAGCAGAATATGAACTGCCATAGTTGAGGAGATAAGGTGTGATAAAAGCATAGTCCAGTTTATTTTTTCCATCATGTATGGCCAGGATGTCTTCATTCGGCTTGATAAAGATAAATGTATCACCATATTTTTCCGTTATTTCCAGCACGTTTCCGTGATAATTACTCAGGTCTTTTCGGAAAATCGTTGAGGATTGATTTTTTCCACTTCCCGGGATGATGAGACATGCACAGGTAACATTGGAAGGAGGGGCCTTGCTTTTTTGAAAGTATGAGTAAGCGGTGTAGGTCTTCCCAAGCCGATAATCCAGTTTAAAGACATCCCCTTCCAGAGAACCTTCCAATATTTCGAGATCGGAGTAAGCGTTTTTGAACAGAGATGCTTCCAAAAACATCTCGTTTATTCTTTTGTGAATCTGCTCAAACGTTTCCGAGGGAGGGTATATCTGCTGCTCATCGATGAGTCCATCGACAAAAGCGAATCTCAGGAGTTCCTCCTGGTTTTGAAACTCGAAATCCGAGTTCAATAGAGTCATCGTATGTTCCTCATCGACCTGATTTGGGTTCTGCTGCACAAAGGATGTTGAGGCAGTTGTCAAAACTGATAGGAGGGTGATCAAGAATACCCATCGTACGATTCCTCTGGAAGTCCAGGGCTTCCCAAGGGTTTTCACGGGTGGTTCTCTCCTTTCCGGGACAGTAGGTATACTATCGGGATACGAGGGTCACTTGTGTGGCAGACGAGGTGTATACCGTATGGACTCTAAATTTCTTCCAAGGTATTTCATGACTGAGGGCGTGTCAAGAGGAAATCGGCCGGGATTCCATCCGGAGCGGGGGCTTGGGTCACCTGTCAGGCCCGTGAAAAACCTACCAAAAATTTCCTTAACAGCGGATTCGAGATTTTACAGTCGCCGATTTATGTCTGTTGATAGTCAGTCTGCCTGTATTAGGCATTCCGTATATCTGGCAAGTCAATAATTCGGTCATTTTTCGGAGGTGCGCCATTGTCATTCCTGCGTAGGCAGGAATCCACAGTTTTTTTTAGGAGGAAGTTACCCATGCAAGGGATCGTCGTCGGACATGCTTCGGATCGTTCAAGTTTGGAGGCTGTGGTCGAGGAGTTCTCATCCTGGCACCCACAGATGCGTTTGGGCGTGGGGGCACAGGAGGGTCCCGGCACCCTCGGGCCTGAATGGGGCGGCGTTCGCTACCTCTGGATTGAGAGCGGGGATGGACGGGCGTTTGTGTCAGAAGGCTATCGAACGCAAGAGGGAGAAGGCGATCCCCTGCCGTCCACCTACGTGCTGGACCCCTTAGATGAGCCTGCGGCTCAGGTGCTTCGCGACCTGGCCGAGTCCGCAGACCGCGTGAATCCTGCAATCCAGCAGCCTATCAGGGCCATTCTGGATCGGCGCTCGGTCCGGGGGTTCCGCGGCAATATCGCGGGTGAGCTCTGGCAGATCCGTCAAAGTGGACTGGCTCCCGAGGCGTGGGCCGAGACGAGAGAGGCCGTGGACGGCCTGGAGTACCTGTTTGCCCATTATCGAGAACTCGGCTGGTCGACTAAGACATCCGGCGGCTGGGAAACACTCCGGCCCGGCGATCAGCTTACCCTGACCGAGGAACAACCGCTGCGGGTGGACGGTCAATTTCGTTACTGGTGGATCGAGGATCTGGCCTGTGAAGAGGTCTATGTGTCGGCCCTGCGCCGCATCGCGTATATTAAAGACACGTCCGGCGGGTGTAATTTTGCGTTTGACGCGTTTCGGCGCCTGCCTATGACCTGGTGCGTAGGCTCTGAGAGGCCCGATAACGTCGATGGTCTCAACCGGGTGAACAGCCACCTTGTGAATATCGCCGAAGAGACCTCTCCGACGCATTTTCACCCGGAGCAGGCGATCGGCGGCGGTTTGCCGCAGAGTGAAATGTATCTGGTTCTCGATCCGGCCAACTGGTCTCTCAGTACCTACGGTCGGGAAGCCAAGCTTTATACTTACCCTGACTTAGGTGATCTGCGGAATTTTGAGACCACCGTTCTCCCGCCCGGCACCATCGTCCACATCAAACCGGGGACAGGCCACCGCGGCTCCAACGTCTTTGTGAATGTCGTGACGATTCCCGGGTTCAAGCCCCATAACGAGTTCTATATTGATCGGCTTATCAAGGAACAGGCCGGAGACGCCGCCCCCTACAATCCGTCTGTCGTGGAGAACCCTAACCAGGAGACGAGCATTTGACCATCAGACCGGAGCGTGGACAGAGGGATTGGAAGCGACCTGCAGGGAAACGTTGGAGATTCAAATCGATGGGAATTATGCAAAGGAGATTCCCATGAAGACTGCGTTGCATTCCGTCAGTTACGCCGGCGTCTGGATCGGCCAGCACCGGCTCTCCCTGGACGCCTTCCTCCAGAAGGCGTCGGACCTGGGCTACGATGGCGTGATGCTGATGGCCAAGCGGCCGCATCTGTCGATCCTCGACATGGACCGCGAGGCCAGGACGCGCGTCCGCGGTCTGCTAAAAGAGAAGGGGCTGGAGCTGGCCTGTATTGCCGGATACTGCGATTTCAGCATCGGCGCAGAGCACCCCGATATACCGGTTCTGGAGATGCAGATCGCACACATTACAGAGCTGGCCCGGCTGGCACAGGACTTAGGCGGCGACAAGGTCCGGATCTGTACGGCGTCCGAGCGTTCGGAGTATTCCTACGATCAGCTCTGGGACCGCTGTGTGCAGGCGATCAAGGAGTGCGCCCGCAGGGCTGCGGATTTCGGTGTGACCATCGGGGTGCAGAACCACCACGACCTGGCCAACCACTGCGAGAGCTATCTGGCGCTTTTGAAGGAGGTGGACGAGCCGAACTGCAAGGCGATGTTCGACGCCTGGGCGCTGGAGCTGCACGGGAGCGACATTCAGGACGCGGTCCAGAAGCTGGCGCCTTACACCGTCCATACTACCGTGGCCGACTACGTGCGGCGGCCCCGGTTTCTCTATGACTCCCGCTACATTAACTTCGAGCGGGGGCGGGACGTCTTCAAGGCGGTGCCGGTTGGAGAGGGCGAAGTCGATTACCGGGGTTTCCTCGGAGCGTTGAAGGAGATCGGGTATACCGGTTTTGTGGCCTACGAGATGTGTTCGATGCTCGAAGGCGGTGGCTCCGAGGCAAATCTGGACCGGTTTGCCAGGCGCTTCTTGGAATATATGCAGGAGGCCTAATATTTGGTAGTGGCCCTCTCCAACATGGGGTTACATTATAACCTATTGAAAATCCGAGACTTACGCACCTGCGCAAAATTTGCGTAAGTCATTGTTTTTATATTGGTTTAATCCATTACCCCATGTGCAAGAGGGTCACTTCCGGAGACGGTTGCATCGCGAAATTTTCTACAACGGTAGCTTAATCACGGAGGAGGTGTTGACGATGAAACTGACACTTGAAGTTCCGAGGTCGCGGCCCGGGCATCTGGCGGCGATTCCGGCGCCGGAGGGCTGTGAGGCGCCTCTGCTGAAGCTTCAGGGGGAGGACGGCAGTACGTTGCTGGCCGAGCGAGATCCGGCGGCTCCGGTTTATCACACGGTGCTCCCGGCGATGGAAGCGGGCCGGGCGGTCGTGTTTGAGGCGGCGGCGCTGGAGGAGGGTGAGGCGGCGGTGGGGATTGCGTGTACGCAGGGGGAGGATCGGGTTGAGATCGAACTGGGGGGATCGCCGTTTATGACGTTCTACCACGGCGCGGCGTATCCCAAGCCGGTGATCAATCCGATTCTGACGCCGGAGGGCGTGAATATACTGCGGGAGCCGATGCCGGCCTATACGGAAGGAGAACACCCCTGGCAGCGGGGGCTTACGCTGATGCAGGGGGCGATCAACGGGGTGGAATGCTGGAACGAGCAGGATGAGAAAGGGTTCGGCCGGACGGCGCAGGATCATATGGAGATTCACCGGGGACCGGTGTCGCTGACGATTTCGTCGGATAATACGTGGCACGAGGGGAACCGGCCGCTGATGGCCGATCACCGGTCCTACCGGCTGTTCGATACGTCCCGGGATGCGGCGGTGCTGGATATCGCGCTGACGTTGAAGGCGGTCCATGGACCGGTGACGATCGGGGATACGAAGGAGGCGGGATTTCTGGTGCTGCGGGTGAATCCATCGATGAATGCGAATGCGGGCGGCCACATGCGGAATGCGTACGGGGCGACGGATGAGGCGGGATGCTGGTCAAATCCTTCGCACTGGATGGACTATTACGGGCCGGTGGGGGAGGAGACAGCGGGGTTCGCAATTTTCGATCACCCCGAGAATTTCCGCTATCCCACGACGTGGCATGTGCGGGGGTACGGGCTTTTTGCGCCGAACTGCTGGATGTTCAAGCCGGACCATCACCTGCCCGAGAACGGGTCGATGACGTTTCGGTGGCGGGTGGTGATTCACACCGGGGATACGGAAGCGGCGGATATCGCCAACCGGTTTCTGGATTATGTGGACGGGCCGAGGGCGGCGTGGGATCTGTAAAACGCCACGGAAGGACACGGAAATTTTCCACAGGAGGAGCGGAAGAATGGGTATTCTGGAGTCGTTGAAGAAGGGGTTTGTGCTGGGAGACGGCGGGTACCTGGAGGAAGCGAAGTTCCGGGGGTACAGTACGCCGAAGGTGATTGTGGAGTTTCCGGAGGTGCTGCGGCAGATCCACGTGGACTTTTTCCGGGCGGGTTCGCAGGTGCTGCAGGCGCATACGTGGTGGACCACCCGCAAGTACCTGAAACAGCGTGGGGAAGAACCGGGGCTGGGCGGACCGGATGGAGGAGATCAACCGGACGGCGGTCCAGTTGGCGAAGGAGGCGGCGGCTGGGGAGGCGCTGGTGGCCGGGTCTCTGTGCGCAGTGGGATATGGAAACGACATGCTGGATTTAGTTTCCAGTTACCCGGTCTAAACCCACCGGCTTTAGCCGGTTTGCTTTAGCAGTTATTGTAGCGTATCTTGCGTCTCCAAGTCCAAGCAAGTAAAGGAGGCGCAATGGCTGAGTATCGAAAGGGGGGTCATACCCTCTATGACATCAAGTATCATCTGGTGTGGATTACCAAGTATCGGTATCAGGTGCTTCGCGGTGATATAGCCCTGCGCGCCCGAGATTTGATTCGGGAAATCTGTATGGCGCGTGAGGTGCAAATCATCCGGGGCTCTTTGGCTCCGGATCACGTCCATATCCTGGTGTCGTGTCCACCTTCGTTGTCGCCGTCTAAGTTGGTGCAGTATATCAAAGGTCGCTCATCCCACAAGCTACAGCGAGAATTCCCCAGCCTGCGTAAGAAGTATTGGGGTCAACATTTATGGGCACGCGGCTATTTTTGTGCGACGGTGGGGGCGGTTGACGAAGAAGCAATCAAGCAGTATATCGAGTCTCAGAAGTGGGAAGATGATGGTGGCAAGGGATTCAAAGTAGAGCCGCCACCGTCGCCTTGAGCCCGCTCTAAGCGGGGAGCACTTCAGGCGGCTTGAGCCGCAAACCGACTTTCAGTCGTAATCAAACCCAACGGCTTTAGCCGGTGGTGGTTTAGACGACAAGGCGGCCTGCGACGCGGCTCAGGCGGAATGGGACGAACAGATTGAGGTGATGGCCGACGAGGGGGTGGATCTGCTGATCTGCGAGGCGATCCGCCGCCTGGACGAAGCCCGGCTGGTCCTGGCCTGCTGCAAGAAGACCGACATCCCGACGGTCGTGACCATGGGCGCGGGGATGGTCGTGTTCAAACCCAGGGAGATGGAAGGTGTGACCACGGCGCACTGCGCGCGTGTGCTGGTCGACGAGGGCGCGGACGCCGTGGGCATGAACTGCGGGCTGGATTCCCGCGATATGTGGCCATACGTGCTGGAGATGCGGGAGGCGGTGGACGTGCCCGTCGCCTACCAGCCGGTGGGCACCCGGACGGACGTGCCCGGCTGGCGTCCGATCCGAGAGTCGGTTGTGGTGCCAGGGCGGGAGATGGCGGAATACGCGGTGATGGCGAAGGCAGAAGGAATCAACTATATTGGCGCCTGCTGTGGCGCTGGTCCCGAGCACATCCGCGCGATGGCGCAGGCGCTGGGGTGCGAGCGGTACCCGATCTGAGGAGGATGGCGACTGTGTCGACCCGGATTCAGGGAAGGGTGCTGGAGACTCCTTCTGGAAGTGGATTGAGAGGGGTTGTTGTTTCCAACGGAGAGCACGTCGTGCGGACGGATGGCGATGGCCGATACACGATAGAGGTAGAGCCTCCAGCCCATCGGTTCGTGTTTGTGACAGTTCCGGACGGCTTTCGCTCTCACACGAACTTCTATCGGTCCATCCTCGATTGGACGGACGTACAGGAGGGAGTCGATTTCATAGTGGTGCCCGCACCGGAGCGTGCCAGTCGAACATTCTCGCTGGTCCAGATTACGGATACCCATATTGAGGAGGCTCCATCCTACAAGACACCCATTGACGTGTGGCCAGGAGAGTTACTCCATCTGGTGCAGGAAGCTGATCCTGATTTGATCGTGTCAAGTGGAGATCAGACCGACTGGGGGACCCTGTTTGAACTCAACAGGTTCTGCGAGGCCATTCAGATGCTTTCAATACCCCTGTTCCCGTCGTTCGGCTGGCACGACGGGCTTGAAGTGCAGTGGGCGGCCGCTCTGCCTGAGGAATTCAGTCAACTGGATTCCATATCGAATATTGCAGAGCGGGCTGCAAGGCGGGCTAAGATCATCAACACGGCAAGACAGGCACCAGATCGGGCTGAGATCCGCAACAGGATGGATGGACATACCCTGACCTGGAACTATGAACAGGTGTTCGGTCCGGCCTATTATAGCTTTGACTGGGGAGGGCGACACTTCGTATTCTACCCGAATGAAAAGCCGTGCTTTTCACCGGCGGATCGACAGCGGAAGGAGTCGTGGTTCTGGGCGGATCTGGGGGCACAGCCAGAGGATCGGGAAATTGTTGTCGTGGTTCACACACCGCCTTCCAGCGCCTTTCTGGAACGACTGAGAGATACCCATGTCCGACTTGTGCTTCACGGGGACTATCATTCCAGCAGGATTTTCTCTTACGGAAAGATTATCGTGGCCGGAACGCCGCCGCTCTGCTTTGGCGGAATCGATACTTCTCCGCGTGGTTACCTCCTGGTGAGGTTTCAAGAGGATCATCCGGAACTCGAAGTTAAGCCTCTTCACCGTACAGGGGTCGAGTCATCGTCCAAAGAAATACCCATGGAGATTTTGCTCGATGGAGCGGATCAAAAGCTTCGCCTCCGCTGGGAGCATCAGCTCCCTGCCGGACTCCATCGGGCGGCGCCTGTATGCCTGAGGGAACAGCTTCTGTTGAGTTTACGGGATGAAAAATATCCCGGTCGCAGCGGTGTGTACTGTATCGACTCACGGTCCGGAGAATTCAGATGGCATACGCCCACCGACGCATCGATCAAAAACAGTGTTGCAGCAACTCTCCGGCATGAAGCCGAAGGGGCTGAACGTTTGTGCGCTGCCGCATCTGTGACAGGGCGAGTCTATGTGCTGGAAACGATGTCAGGGCGGATTTTGTGGCAGGCCGATCTGCCCGGTTACCCGGATCGCTGGGTCTACTCGTCTCCGGTTATCGCTGATCGGACTGTCTATGTGGGGGATCGGGCCGGTTACACCGCGTATGATCTGGAGACAGGGGAGCAGCGATGGAACAGGCCCCTTGAATTGCCTCTTGCATCCAATGGTAACTTGCCCTGGTCTTGCTACGCGAGCCCTCTGGTGTATGAGGATATGGTCCTCGTGTTCGTCCCACGTTCGAGGCTTATGGCCCTGAATCAGCAGGACGGGAGCGTGGTTTGGGAACAGGAGGTGGGGGGCTTTGTTCGGCACCATTCGCCGGTTTTGGCCGCGGCAGGAGACCTGCTGGTCAGCGGCGGCCTTTCAAGAACCCCCGAAGATCTGGTCGTGTTACAGGCACGCACCGGTGCGATTGTCTGGCATCGCCCCGTTCTGTCGGTGACGTCTCCCCCGACCGGCTTGACCGTGCGGGAGGATCGAATCTATGTCACAACGTCGAACGGCGAGGCGCGATGTTACGATCTCCAATCCGGAGATCTCTTCTGGCGGTTCCAAACGGGGGGTGACCTGATGGACATGATCCCTTATGAGAGAGACATCCGATCCATCCTGGCTCCTCCTGTGTTCTGGAGGGGCCGGATTCTTATCTGCGGGTGTGATGGGTGTGTGTATGTGCTGGATGCTGTGTCAGGAGAATGTAAGGGCCGTACGTCATTTGGGTCTCCGGTCACGGTCGCTCCGTGTCTGGTTGAGGAAGGGGTCTGCATCGGGACCTATGATGGACGGGTCTGTTGTTTTGGAGCCTGATGGACCGTTCGGAGGAGGACTGACGAATGGTGAAGAATATTCTGGAATCACACGGAAGGACACGGAAGGGTACCTATGGAAAGCAGGATTCGAAACTCGGTAACGTAAAGGAGAATCGGGGGGTAACCGTTTAAAGTGGTTGAACACTCTGTTGAGATGAAGTTTTCTCAGGCCCTGGAGGAGGAAATATGTCGGACCTGAACTTTTTCGATTGCCACTGTATGGTGGGACCCATGCTGCTGATCCCAGAGTGGGGCCGTTACACCACGGAGCGCCTGCTGGACGATATGGATGTGCTGCAGATCCGGCAGACGCTGCTGGTGCATTCCCTGGCCGTGTGCAGCCACCCTTTCAAGGGGAACGGGCATACGATGGAGACCGTTGCCCCACATCGGGACAAGCTCGTCCCGGCGTGGGTGCTGGTGCCGGACCAGATGGAGCTCTATCCCAAGCCGGAGCAGTGAGTGGACGATATGCTGACCGCCGGGGTGCGCGCTGCGTACCTCTATTCGGGCAACGCCCCGTACCGCAGCCACAAGTATCCCCTGGATGAATGGCTGTGCGGTGAGCTGTTCAGCGCGCTGGAAGCGCATCGCGTGCCGACTTTTCTGCACATCAAGGACGCGCTGATCGGAGGTTCCCACACCTTCGAGCAGTTCCGCATGCTGCACGATGCGTGCAAAGCACATCCGAATCTGCCGGTTGTGCTGGTAGGGCCGAAGAACGCGGAGGGACGCATTCTGTTCGGTCTGATGCGTCAATGTTCCAACCTGCACATCGAGACATCGGCCTACGGCATGTTGCGGGGTCTGGAGCAGGTGGCCGTGACGTTCGGCCCCGACCGGCTGCTGTTCGGGACGAACCTGCCGTTCCAGCCGCCGGCCAAGGGGCTGTTTATGGTGGGGTATTGCAACGTGCCGCTGGAACACAAGAAGATGATCGCGGGGGACAACCTGCGGCGGATGATGGAGGAGGTACGCTGAGATGACATCGAAAGAAGATCCGCGGAGGACGGGCGAGCTGCTGCGCCAGGCACTGACGTGGGAACCGCTGGACGAAGTGTTCATCGTCGACAGTCACGTGCACGTGGGCGAAATGCCTCCGTTTTACCAGCCCGCGCCCTGGTACGAATGGCCCGGCATCCTGGAACTGATGGACCTGCTCGGCATCGATATGTCGTGCATCAACAGTCTGACCCACGTGGACCTCCATCTGGGGAACCAGATCGTGGCCGAAGCCTGCAACGCGCACCCGGACCGCTTCATCGGGTATGGGACGGTGACCCCTCTGGAGCCTGATCGCATCGTCCCGGAGCTGGAGTGGTGCGCCGACCACTATGATATGCGGGGGATCAAACTGCATCCCTACTCGGCGGAGTACCCGGCGGACGGTCCCAATCACTTCCCGGTCTACGGGTATGCCGAGGAGCACGATCTGCCGGTGCTGATCGACGTGAACCACCGGCAGTACAATTACGAGGGACTGATCCGGGCAGCGGAGCGGTATCCGAACGTCCAGTTTATTATGCCGCACTACGGGGGATCGCTCAAGGCAACGCGTGAGACCTGCACGGCCTGCCCGAATGTGGCGGTAGATATGACCTACACGGTGCTGGGCTACGACTACATCGAGCGGCTGGTGGATATCTGCGGCGCAGAACGGGTGCTGTTCGGGTCGGACATCCATGTGTCGGCGCCCGAGTCGAGGCTGGGCTACATCATCGGGGCGCGCATATCGGACCGGGAGAAGCGCATGATCCTGGGGGAGAATATCGCCCGTCTGTGCAAGATAGAAATCCCTGAGCGGTATAGCACTTCGTAGGGACGGGGCTTCGATTTTCGACCGATCCTTACCATACGTGCAACCAGTCTGGAAGAGAATTTTGCCTACGGTCGGGAGGCAAAGGAGAAGGCGGCCTTCAAGTTTGCCCTGAGGGCATATCGGAATCTGGGGGCCAGCGAAAATATCTCCCAGTTCACCCATCCCGGAGGACATGTGTTTGTTATCGAGGATATCGTTTCATTTTTTGCGACGGGGATACAAAAACTCAAGGAAGCTTAAAAGGCAGAAGGAGGTCCACCCATGTCTCATCCAGTCGTAGAGCATCGAGGGGACCTCAGTTCCTATGCGTTCACCCCGGCCGAGACCATGACCCGGATACAGCAAAGGGGATAAACCATGTACAACCGAGTTAAAGCGACGGCTATTTCACTCAAACCGGCCAAGTGGGACAAGGCCGGCAATGCCGACAAGCTGGAGGCGTTCTTCGTCGAGGCTGCCAGAGATAAACCAGAGGTGATGCTGGCAACGGAAGGGGTGCTGGAAGGGTATGTGGTCGAGGACGTGATCGAAAACCCGGACCAGGCCGCGGCCATGTTCGACATTGCTGAGCCCATCGACGGGCCCTTTATCCGGCGTTTCCAGCGTCTGGCCCGAGCGCTCAAAACCTGCCTGGCCTTCGGCTTTGCCGAGCGCGTCGGGCGCGGGGTGTACAACGCTGCGGTGTTCATCGACCACAAGGGCAAGATCTGCGGTAAGTACCACAAGGCGCAGCTGGCCGAAGGCGCCCATTCCTCCTGGAGCTTCAACAAGATCGGCAGACAATTGCGGGCCTTTGACACGCCTCTGGGCCGCGCCGGCTTCGTGATCTGCAACGACCGCTGGAATCCGCTGATCGTTCGCACCCTGGTGCTGGACGGGGCGCAGGTGATCTTCATCCCCTCCTACGGCTCCAGGGGCAAACATCAAAACCAGGCGGTGCTGGCGCGGGCACGGGAAAACGGCGTGCCCGTCGTCGAGGCCAATGTGGGCATGAACCTGATCGTCAACAAGGGCGAGATCGCGGCTTATAAGTGGGGCAACGACCAGATTTCAACCGCGGTCATCGACATCCCGGAATGGCCTTCGGCCCGGGCCGCACGGCGCTCCGAGCGGAAGTACCTGCGGCAGCAGGGGCCGGAGATGAAAAAGCGCTATGAGAAGACCGTGAACGAATTGAATAAGGGACTCTTCTGTGCCGGTCTGTTCATAAAGAAACGCAGGAAGAAGTCATAGCGCCGCATCTGCGTGCTTCGGGGTCTGGCCCCGAAGCACGGCGACCACTCGATATTACCGATGGCTAACAACCTCAGAGGAGGGATTACCGTGGGTCGTGAACGGCTCTATGTCTGTATGACAATGGACGTGGAACGGATTAACGCGTTCTACCGGGGGGGCCCTCCGACGTGGGAATTCGCCGAGCGGTCGGTGCGGTCCTACTGCGGGCTGCTGGCCGAACACGGCCTGCCCGCCACGCTGTTCGTGGTGCCCGATACGGCCACCGAACAGGGAGCGATGCTGCGGGAGGTAGCCCAAGGGACAGGGGCGGAGCTGGGGATGCATTTTCATCCCGAGGGCTGGGGGGATCACTACAAGAATCGGGAGGCTTACGATTGCCTGGGGGGGTATACAAGAGAGGAGCAGCACCGGATGCTGTCGGGGGCGCTGGAGCAGGTGACCGAGGGATTTGGGACGCGACCGGGGGCGTTCCGGCCGGGGAACTGTTCGGCAAACGATGCGACATTCGAGGTGCTGGTCGAGCTCGGTTTCACCCACGGGAGCGTGAGCCAGCCCGGGCGGGCGGCGTCGAGCCGGAAGGCGGTCTGGAAAGATGCGTGTCTGGACGTGCACCGGGCGCACCGGGCGTTCCGGATGGTGGCGGGGGATCTGGACTTTATTGAGGTGCCGATCGTGAGCGACCAGGAGCGGTCCGACCACTGGACGGGTGTGGGCGACGTGCGTTTCGAGCGGGCGAGTCCTGAGGAGGTGGCAAAGGCGGTGCGGCAGCACGTGACCCGGCAGATGGAAGAGGGCGCGCCCCTCAAGCACGTCTGCCTTTTTACGCACAACACGGTGAATTTCTGGTCCGCAGAAGAATCGGAGCAGGGGAGGCGGGGGGTACTGGAAGGATCAATCGCAGAGATCCGTGAGATCGCAGAGGAGCTGGGACTGGAGGTGAAGGGGGCGACGATCGGGGATGTGCGGGAGGCGTTCCTGGAGGCGGAGCAAGATGTTCGGAGGAAAAGCTGAGTCGTATTCCGAATTGGGAGGAAGCGGTTCTATGGCTGGAGAGCGGGCAGTCGGGAGAAAACGGCCGATGTACGAGGTAGAATTGACCCGAAATGTGGAAGCGGTGATGCGGGACGGGGTGGTGCTGAGGGCGGATGTCGCACGGCCGAAGGCCCGGGGGCGATTCCCGGTGCTGCTCACCCGGACCCCGTACGGGAAGCGCGCGCATCCGGAGCTGGCGGAGGCTGGATACGTCGTGATTTCACAGGATAGGCGGGGACGCTACGCGTCGGACGGCGAATTTACGCCGAAGTTCATGCCCGGGAACCGAGACGCGGAAGACGGATTTGATTCGGTCGAGTGGGCGGCCGGGCTGGCATTTTCAAACGGGAAGGTGGGCGCCTTCGGGTATTCCAATTCGTCGTGGGCGTCCTGGGAACTGGCCTCATTGCGCCCGCCTCACCTTGTAGCGATGTTCAACGGAGGGTTTGCCACGCGGATTACCGACTGGGAGTTGGGCGGAGTGTTGCGGATCGGCCGCGTGCAGCAGTGGCTGTTCAGGACGCTGGGTCCCGATCTCCGGCGCCGGAAGGGATTGGGGCCGCCACACACAAAGGAGGAGGCCGCGGCGCTGGCCGAGAAGGACCGGGAGAAGCCCCTCTGGTTCGTGCCGCAGAAGGCGCTGCCGGAGTGGATTGCCGGAGGCACCCAGGAGATTTACGCTTACTGGCTGGACCACCACCACGAGGATCGTTTCAATTTCTGCGAGCGGCACGGCGAAGTGGATGTGCCGGTGTTACACATCACGGGGTGGGCAGACCGGCTGGTGCTGACGGTGGACCACTTTACGGGGATGCAGAAAAACGGTCGTACGGAAATGGCGCGGGAGAATCAGCGGCTGGTGGTGGGGCCCTGGTCACACGGGGTGGACGGGCCCCGGAAGGTGGGGGAGATGGATTTTGGACGGGCAGCGCGGGTGAATTCTACGAAGCTGATGATACGCTGGTTCGACTCCTGGCTGAAGGGGGTCGATAACGGGATGATGAAGACGGCGCCGGTGCGCTATTTTGTGATGGGGGAGAACCGCTGGTATGAGGCGCAGACCTGGCCTTTGCCGGGGGTACAGCCGACAGCCTACTTCTTCCATTCTTCGGGGGCCGCCAACACGCCCTCTGGAGACGGCCGTCTCTCGCGCAGGGGGCCTGAACGGGAGGCATCGGACCGGTACACCTACGATCCCCGGGACCCGGTGATGACGCTGTTTTACGAAACTTGCCAGGACGCGCCCTACGACCAGCGGCAATTGGATGCCCGGGAGGATGTGCTGGTCTACCAGACGCTCCCGCTGCGGAAACCGGTGCGGGTGGTCGGGCGGCCGGAGGTGCGGCTGTTCGCCTCTTCGAGCGCCCGGGATACGGATTTTGTCGTAAAGCTGATCGATGTACATCCGGATGGGTTCGCCCACCAGGTCTGCTACGGGATCGTGCGGGCGCGCTACCGGGAGTCTTTTGACCGGCCGAAGCTGCTGAGACCGGGGAGGGTCTACGAGTATAGGATCCAGATGCTGCCGACGGGGAACCTGTTTCAGGCCGGGCACCGGATCCGGGTGGCGGTGTCGAGTTCGGATTTCCCTAATTTCGACCGGAACCACAATACGGGGGGCGACGATTACGGTGAGGCGACCTTCAAGACCGCGCATCAGGAGGTCTTCCACGATACCGAGCGGCCCTCCCGGGTGATCCTTCCCGTAAGGCCGTGATCGTAGAGTTCAATTCTGGTTTCCCCGTCACGGACACTGGTTGCACAACTGGTGAGGACTGGAGAACGCTTTGCCCACAGGTCGATTTAAAAGAACGCTTCTGTCGGCGGTCCTCGTATTCGGGGTATCACCCTTTGCTGCCGCACAGATGGCTCCCGACTCCGTTCCCGGCGACCCGGTCATGCGGGCAGAAAGGGCCAAACCGGACAAGATGGAGGCCGTCGAACCGGTCAAAGGTGGCAAAGACAAAGACAGGGAGGAAGAGATGGACCTGGACGTCCTGCTCGGCCGCGAACTCATCCATCCCCGCCTGCTCCTTGAGGAGATCCAGGCGTACGTCGAGGCCCGCGTACCGGCGGTGCCGGTTTTCGAGGATGCGGCCGAATGGGGGCCGTACGCGGACTCGTTGCGGCAGGCGTTTCTGGATCGTGTGGTGTTTCGCGGTGAGGCGGCCGCCTGGCGGGATGCCAAAATGGGCGTCGAATGGCTTGACACGATCGAGGGCGGCCCCGGCTACCGCATCAGGAAGCTCCGCTACGAGGCGCTGCCCGGGCTGTGGATCCCCGCGCTGCTCTACGAGCCCGAATCCCTCTCCGGCAGGGTGCCGGTTGTGCTCAACGTGAACGGCCACGAGAAGATCGGCAAGGCAGTTCCGTACAAACAGATCCGCTGCATCAACCTGGCCAAACGCGGCATGCTGGCGCTAAATGTGGAGTGGCTGCACATGGGCCAGCTTCGGGTTCCCGGCCTGATGCATGACCGCCTGAATCTGATAGACCTGTGCGGCACGAGCGGTCTGGCCCCCTTTTACCTTTCTATGAAACGCGGTCTGGACCTGCTGCTGTCCTTAGAGCACGCCGATCCCGAGCGCGTGGCGGTCGCCGGGCTTTCGGGCGGGGGCTGGCAGACGATCGTCATCGGCGCTCTGGACACCCGGGTGAGGCTGGCCAACCCGGTGGCGGGCTATTCGAGTCTGCGCACGAGAGCCAGGTTCGACGACATGGGCGATGCGGAAGACTTCGCTTGCGATCTGGGGACGGTAGGCGACTATACCCACCTGACGGCGCTGATGGCCCCGAGGCCGACGCTGCTGACGTTCAACTCCAAAGACAACTGCTGCTTTCAGTCCTACCAGGCACTGCCACCGCTTCGAAAGGCCGCTCTGCCGATCTTCAAGCTTTACGGCAAGGAGGCCAACCTGCGCTCGCACATCAACTACGACCCCGGCACCCACAACTTCGACCGGGAGAACCGGGAGGCATTCTACCGGATGCTGGGCGACCATTTCTACGCGGGCAGCCCGGCGTTCGACTCTGCCGAGGTCCCCTCGGACGATGAGGTGAAGACCGAGAAAGAGCTCTACGTCGAACTCCCGGAGGACAACGCCGATTTCCAGTCGCTGGCGCTGGCCTTGAGCGAGAACCTGCCCCGCTGTCAAAACCTGCCCGGAGAACGGGCTGCGGCCGAGTCGTGGCAGCAGGAGCGGCGAAAGGAGCTGGGCGAACGGGTCCGCACAGAGGACTATGAGGTGGAAGCGGTGTACGCTGGCAGCGAGGAGCGGAACGGCCTGGAGGCGACCTACTGGTGGTTCAAGGTGGACGGTGCGTGGACGGTGCCGGGGGTGGAACTGGTGCGGGGAGAGCCAGAAGCGACGGCGATCCTAATTGCCGACGAAGGGCGTAAGAGTACAGCGGCCGAGGCCGAGCGGCTGCTCCAGGCAGGCAACCGGGTGCTGGCGGTGGACCCCTTCTTTATCGGGGAGTCGAAAAAGATCGGTGAGTTGCCGCATGTCGTGGGGCCGGGCCGTTATTTCTACTTCGCCCTCCTGATTTCCGCCATAGGCGACCGTCCACTGGGTCTGCAGGCGGGCCAGCTTGCAGCGATCGCCCGCTGGTCAGAAAGGGAACACCGGACAGGGCCGGTAAGGGTCGTTGCTCTGGGACCGCGCACCGGCCTGTCCGCCCTGGTGGCAGCCGGACTGGAAGAGGACGCGATCAGGGGTGTGGAGCTCCACGGTTCGTTGGGAAGCCTGAAAGAGGTGATCGAACAGAACCTTTCGTTTGACCAGGGGCCCGAGCTGTTCTGCTTCGGACTTTTGGAGGCGTTCGATATCGCGCAACTGGCGGCCCTGGTCGCCCCAAGGCCGGTCGTGGTGCACCGGCCAAGCGACCGGGTCAGGGCGGAGTTGGCCGGGCTCAAGGCGTGGTACGCGACTCTCGGGATCGAGTTCCAGCCGCTGCGGTGAACCCTTTGTAAAAAGAGGATCGCAAAGTGAAACGTGTGCTAATCACGGCTGTTAGACGCCTGGAGATCGTTGAGGAGCCTGCGCCGGCCTGCCCGGCCGATGGGCTTTTGGTTCGGTCTATGTATAGTGTTGTTAACACTGGGACCGAAGTCCGGAGCTATCGCGGCTGTCCCATCGATTGGAACGAGCCGAAATTCCCCTCGCCCATCGGCTATTGCCAGATCGGTATTGTCGAGGAGGTCGGTCCTGAAGTCGAGGGCTTCAGCCGGGGTCAGCGTATCTTTGCGTTCGCGCTGCATCAGGAGGTCGCGGCCGTGCAGGCCTCCGCTGCGATCGCTGTGCCGGAGGGGATCTCCGACGAGGATGCGGCCTTCACCGACCTCCTGGATATCGGGCTCTGCGGCATCCGGCGTGCGGAACCCACGCCCGGGGAGTACCTGGCCATTGTCGGGCAGGGGGTGATCGGGCAGGGCGCGCTGGCCTGCGGGCGGGCTTTCGGTTTTCGCACGATTGCGATAGACCTGGCCGAGGAGAGACTGACCTTCTCGCGAAAGATGGGCGCGGACCTGGCGGTCAGCCCGGAAGACCCGGATTTTCACGACAAGATCGAGGCGTTCACGCACGGCGAGGGCGTGGATGTAGCCGTGGAAGTGGCCTCGAGCTGGCCGGCGATCAAGACGGCCTACGATATCGTCCGCCGCCGGGGGCGGATCGTGGTGCCGGCGCGGCACCTGGACCGACCCGATTTCAGCCCGGTGGGTTTCCCGTACCAGCGGCGTGAGATCGCGCTGATGACGTCTTTCAGCTACCGTCGTTTTCCGGGGTTTGAGAACTATCCAATCGATATCTGCCGTTGGACACGCCGCCGCAACTTTGAATTGCTGTGGGATCTGATAGGCGCCGGCCGGCTGGATATCCGGCCGATGATTACGGATCGGGTGTCTTACCGGGATCTGCCGGAGGTGTTTCGCCGCCTTGACCAGGGGGCACCGGGACTGGTCGGGATTTTGGTGGGTTGGTAACCGACTGCCCCAGGATGGCTTCAGGGAGCGGACCGATTCTCCTAAAAAATGGCTTGACAATCGTCGCATACGTATCTAAATTTCAGCGACCGAATTTTGCAACCGGTTGTAGCAGGTCAGCGATAGGTTGAGAATTTACCCAGGGAGCCGGGTTTTCTCACAAGGAGGTTATAATATGAGACGTGTATACTTATTGTTTGGCATTGTTTTTTGCCTCTGCCTTTTGGCCGGCCCGGTGTGGTCGCAGACGACGGGTAAGATCACCGGGAAGATGACCGATCCAAACGGTGAGCCTCTGCCGGGCGCCAACGTGGTGATCGAGGGCACCCGCTTCGGGGCGACGGCCGATGTGGAGGGCCTCTACCTGATCATTGGCGTAGAGCCGGGCTTCTACGAGATGAAGGCGTCGATGGTCGGTTACGAGGCGGTGGTGCGCACGAACGTGCAGGTGGCTGTGGCCCGGACCACAGTGGCGAACTTCACGCTGCGGGAGTCGGCGATCGAGGCGGCGGAGATCGTGGTGAGGGCGCAGCGGCCGCTGGTGGAGGTGGACCGGACGTCGAGCGAGGCGAAGATCTCGGCGGCGGACATCAGTCAGCTCCCGATCATCCGGAGCGTGACGGAGCATCTCCAGTATGTGGCCGGGGTGGATCCGACGAGAAACCACGCGAACGGGGTGGCCATCCGTCGGTACAAGGATGGCCATACAAGGCAGTGGCAGACCTGGACGCTCGACGGCATGGAATTGCCGATGTATGACACCGGGTATCAGACGCAGACCGTGCAGTACAATAATCTGCCCGTGACGTCCCTCAGTGAGATAGCGGTCGTGAAGGCGGGGTGGGGCGCCTCGCAGCCTGCTGCTGTCTCCGGTGTGGTGAACATGGTCACCCGGGAGGGGACGACGGTTCTCCACGGCGGCCTCGACGTCCGGATCGAGACGCCGGGCAAGCGGCACCGCGGGCCGAACGTTTACGATGCCACCCCCGGGCAGCGGGGGGGGACGAACGGGATCTGGCGGGACCGTATGAAGTTTAACGATTCGGACTGGGTGAGCGAGACCGACCCGGAAACCGGGAAACAGATTCACGTGAAGCAGGACTACGAGGGCGCTGTCGGACACTTATTGGAGGGGTGGCTCACCGGGCCGCTGGGTGAAAACGCGACGTTTGTGTTGAGCGGGAAGACCAGCCGGGCGAAGGAGAACTTCCCGGCTTCTCAGCGGACCGGCCTGCGGCAGTGGAGCATTTTCGGGAAGCTCACCTTCACGCCGTCCGACAACCTGAAGCTGAAGATCGGCTACAACCAGTCGGGTCAACCCGATTTGAGCCGGGCAGACAGAAGGGGGCCGAACAGAAACCTCTTCCTGGTCCGGGACCAGGGCCACACGGGGTATGAAAGGCACTTTAAGAACCAGATCGTCTACCTGACGACCACCCACATTCTCAGCCAGAAGACGTTCCACGAATTCCAGATCGGGTTCCACGGGTCCAAGCACGACACGACGGGTAACACCGACAAGACAACGACCTCCTGGAGGAGGGACAACAGCGGGTATTTTAACCTGGATCGGAATAAGAGGGACCTCCGGCTCAACTACAACCGGCGCTACAACTTCCGGTGGGACATCACCAGCCAGGCGACCCGGCGGAACCTGGCTAAGGCCGGGTTTACCTATCAGATCTTTCACAATGCCAACTGGGATTACCGGCAGTCGAGCCCGAGCAACGTGACGCTTTTGGTCCTCGGCAAGGACAGCATGCCGGGCCAGCGGTATGTGGCCCAACGGTTTGGGGGGTACATCGAGGACAAGGTCGAGTTCCAGGGGCTGATCGTGAACGTTGGCATCCGCTACGACCGCCTGTGGGGCGGGCCCAAGAAGACGCTCGGGGGGTGGTACAAGGGGATGCCCGGCCACCGGACGTACAAGGCCTACCTTACCCGTACCCCTCGGGAACATTCGAAGCCGGTTTCAACCTGGGCGCCCCGGGTCGGGATATCGCACCCGATCACGGCCCGGTCGGCCATCCGATTCTCCTTCGGCCAATACTTCAAACCGGCGTCGTTCGGGTTTCTGTGGGCCGAGGGATGGCTGCCTTCGGACTTAGCAAACCACCCGAACCTGGACGAAACCTGGGGAGACGAGCCGGACAAACCGGGCGGGGGCTGGTATTTTGACCACGTCCAACGCAAACCGACCGGGGTCACGAATACGACCGAGTTCGAGGTATCCTCGGAGTGGAACTTCCTCGCCAATTTTGTCTTAGACATGGCCACCTACTACCGCCGGACGGACTGGTCGACCGGCGAAAATTTCCGCTGGTTCGTAGACCCGGTGAAGGGTACGGGCAGGTCCCGGTCGCGGGGGCCGAGCGCCCGTGCGGAGGCCAAGGGGATCGAGGGGTCGATCTACAAGCCCCTCTCCGACAACTTTGCCTTCCGGATCTCGCTGGACGTGGGCTGGTCACAGTTCACCTGGTCGGGTGGACCGCTCAGTTCGTGGTTCTACCCCGACTCCACCTACGTTGCCAGTTCGAACTACTTTTTGGTGGACGCCAACGACGATCCGGTGTCGTTGACGGCTGCAGAGATTCGAGATATCGGCCACAAGGCCAACGAGACCATCCGGAAGAAGCAGCAGGCGCTCGCCGCGACGGAGGCGACCCTTACGAACAAGACGCCGCTCCGGCCTTTCAGTGAGTATCCGGACCTGAGCAGCGGCGATCGGAGTCGGCCCGAAATCCAGGGCCTCTGGTATTCGCAAGACTGGACCGCGGACAAGACCCTTTACGTTCGGGCCGCGCCGACCACGCAGGCCAGGTTCCAGTTCCTCTGGTCCACCCCTTCCGACTGGGGGCCGGGACCGACCGTGGGCGGGTCGAAGCTGTTGGGCGGCATCCAGGCGAACCTGGTCTGGCGGTTCCACAGCGGGGATAATTTCAAGTTCACGCCTCCGGACAACCCAGGGTTCAGCAGCTCGAAGGCCGGGCCGATGTTCGTGCGGACGGATCTCAATTTCCAGAAGACGTTCGAGGCGGGCACGGTCAGGCCCACGATCTACGCCGAGGTGTTCAACCTGTTCAATACGCACGTGGAATCGACTCGCAGCGCCAACTACGTCCGGTGGGGCATGTTGAGGCCGACGCCGAACGACCCGAACTATAAGAGGTACGGCGACTCGAGTCCATTCCGGGGCGGTACGCCGAGGTACGTGAACGTTGGGGTGCGGATCGGGTTCTGAGAATGTTATGGATGTAGGGGCGACGCATGCGTCGCCCCACAAACACCTGAGAGAGGTTTGATATGCGGATAAAACTGTTTTTCTGTGCAGCGCTTATCCTTGTGCTGGGGGCGTTTGATTTCCCTGCGGAGGCGCAGCGGATGGCCCGCACCGGGACAGCCAATACTCCCCTGCCCCCTCGGCAGTTGACCCGGGGGCGGCTCTGGCACAGTTTCGTGAACACCGGCGCTGAGGGCGCACGGGTGGTGGAGATCAACTACTCCGGCATCTTTGCCGACCTGGACTATCCGGGTCACACTATCATCCAGGGTTTCGGGGCGTTCTCCTCTCCCGTCAATGACTTTAATAACCATTACGGGGCTCGCTCCGTCCTCAACAGCGACCAGATTGACTTTGCCACGCACAACGGCCGTGGGCACGGGTGGTGGTTCGCGGCGAAGGTGAACGGAGAGGCGCAGGTCAGCTACAGCAGCCCCCTGATCAAGGGCAGGGAGGAGAGCGACGACGTGTTTATGGTCGCGGTCGATCCGGCGGTGGACTTCGGGGGGCGCTTTGCCAACGTTGGGAACGATGTATTGGCCCCCGTTTCGGGCCAGTCGATGGGCAATTGGTGGCCCGGTACCGCGGTCGCCCTCGACGCGCTCGAGCCGAGGGAGATCCTGAACTACAAGTTCGGGGAGTATAACGGCGTGGCCACGGACAACTTTCCGGAAGACATTATCCTGAGCAAGTGGACGACGAAGATGGGCATCACCGGGACGAAGGCGGCCTATGCCTGGAACCACCCGGACTACGACGATTTCGTCATTGTGGAGTGGGTGTTTGAGAATACGGGGGATACGGACGGGGACCGTGTCGCCGACCTCCCCGGCGGGGGACACATGCTCGAAGACGTCTTTTTCGGCATCCAGCACCGCCTGATAAACTCCTCTGCCGGGAACAACCGGCACAGCTACACGGCCTACTTCTGGGACTATGGGACGGGAGATGGGTGCTCAGGCGCATTCGGACAGGCAGACAACGGCCAGGACGACAAGATCAAGTATACCGAGGCGCCCAACTACGACGGTCCGGCGTCGGCTGTGGGGCTGAAGATGACCTACTCCTACGACTGGGACAACTGGTGCTATACGGGGGCGGCTTCCGACGACGTGGGGGATCCGTATCGCGCGGGATTCAGGCGAGGGGGTCTGCCGATCCCCGTGTTCACAAAAAACGGCGACATTCTGTCGCCCGCCTGGATCGGGGTTGCGGAGATCGACGTGGACCCGACGGACGGGTTCGTGGGGGATAACGACGTGTATGAGGCCCCGAAGGTGGCGCAGCAGCCGTTTGCGCACAACCTGTTTCACTTCTTTCATCGGCAGCAGAGCATTGCGGTGTTGTTCGAACTGTTGACGGAAGAGCCGGATCCGAACGTGCATACCGATGATACCCTATACCAACTGATCTCCAGTTCGCCAGACCCGTCCTACTTCGAACCGTTGAATGACCACAATGCTGCCCTCTCGCGTTCCACCCGGGGATCGGGCGACCCGAATCTGGGCGTGCCCCTGCTGCCCCTGCCGGACAACCCGACCGGGCCAATGCCGTATGTGCCCAACCCCGAGTGGGAGTGGAAGGACCGGCACGGGATTGCGGCGGCGTATTCGGTGAT
Source organism: Candidatus Latescibacterota bacterium (assembly GCA_965249305.1). Classification (GTDB taxonomy): domain Bacteria; phylum Latescibacterota; class UBA2968; order UBA2968. The sequence goes on from OZ252228.1 coordinate 5,285,975, forward strand.
GGATGCCTACGGCCCGTACGATCTGGCTCCGGGGCAGAAGGTGAAGTTGGTGTTCGCCTACGTGGCGGGCGCGCCGGTGACGGAGAACTTCAAGGCGTTTCAGAAGAGGCGGGACAACACGGAACTGCGGAAGGAGGAGAACGGGCTGGCCTGGACGAACCTGGTGAATCACCTGATGAAGGCGAAGGAGGCCTACGCACTGGGATACGACCTCCCGAACCAGCCGCCCGACGTGGACGCGAGGCTCGCCTCCTCTGCGAACGCGCAGGTCGAGGTCACCTGGCCCGCTGCGGGGGATAATGCGATCAACCCGGACACGGGCCAACCCGACGTGGCGGGCTACCGGGTCTACCGGTCGGAGGGGCTTCCCGATCAGTGGGAACTGGTGACCGACATCAAGGCGGGCAGTGCTTCGGGAGGGACCTACTCGTATGAAGACCCGAATTCGCTGGCGGGCTTTCCCTACTATTACAGTGTGCGGTCCTACCAGGGGAGCGCGAATACAGGGTTTGTCAGCCGCGTGACCGGCGAGACGGTGGCGGGGGTCTCCGCGTATGAATCGGGGCCGGGCGACCCTTCGACGTTCTACTACCCGCCTTCCGGGCCGGCCGCATTCAGCCCGGTGCAGTCGGTCTCGGCCTCGGCGGACCGGCTGGAGAAGGATATCCTCATCGTGCCGAACCCCTACATCCTGGATGATTTGCACACCTACGAGGGTTCGACCAAGATCCGCTTCCTGAACGTTCCGAGGAAGTGCAAGATCCGGATCTACACCGTTGCCGGAGACCTGGTGGGTGAATTGCTTCACGACTCGCAGACGGTGGGCGAGGCGGCCTACTACCAGCTCAACCGGACGTCTACCTCTCCGCTGGTCTTCGGTCTCTACTTTGTGACGGTGGAGTCCATGGTGCCGGAGAGCCTGGGCCAGGTTAAGCGTGCTTCCTTTGTCACTATTCGTTAAGGAGATCGCCATGCGGAGCATCTATTCGATTGGATTTGCGGCGGTGCTGGCCGGACTCGTTCTCTCTGCCCCGGCGCTGGCCGATATCTCGAACCAGGCGCCTCTGGGCGAGACCTACCTCACTTTCTTAGAAGTAGCGCAGAGTGCACGCGGCGTGGGCATGGGCGACGCCTACGTGGGTGTGGTGGACGACATCGGCGCCGTTTTCTGGAACGTGGCCGGGATAACCGGCATGCCGAAAAACAGGTTTCAGTTCACGTTCACCAACACGCGGTGGCTCGTGGATTCGCAGTTCAACTCCGCGGCCGTGGGCGTGAATACGGACTACGGGGCGTTCGCCTTCAGCATCGTGACGTTTTCACCGCCCGATATGCTGGAGACGACGATCGAACAACCTCAGGGGACGGGACGCAATCTGGATACCGGAAGCTGGGCTTTCGGTGGGGCCTACGCCAAGAAGCTCACGGACCGGTTCTCGGTGGGCGCACAGGTCCGGGTGGTGAATGAGACGCTGTTCAGGGAGTGGAGCTTCCGGACGTTCGACCTGGCGATTGGGACGAAGTATTACACGGGCTTCCACAACCTGCGGATCGCGATGGCGCTGCGGAACTTCGGGAAGGACAAGATTCTCATCGACAACGAGATCCTCAATGCCCATATGCCCGCCTCTTTCAATATAGCGGTGGCTGCTGAGGTGATCGGGGAGAAGGGGGACCCTGCCTATCTCACCGGTGCCTTTGAGAGTCTCTACGCCGTCAGCGTAGAAAGGCGGGCGCACTTTGGGGCGGAACTCTGGCTGCGGGACATGCTGGCCCTGCGAGGCGGCTACAAGTGGAACTACGACAACCAGGATTTTACGGCGGGGGTCGGGGTGCGGCTCAAACGGGGAGACCGGTTTCTGTCGGCCGACGTGGCGTGGGCAAACTTCGGCGACCAGTTCGATGCTCCGCTGCGGTTCTCTGTGACGGGGTCTTTCTGATTTATAAGGAGTTAACTTTTCGGGTCCTAACGTATCAGGGTTTGAGATCGTCGTCGAAAAGGCCTCCTGTTGCGGATCGTTCAACAGGGGGCCTTACAACTATCCTGTTGCGGATCGTTCAACAGGGGGCCTTACAACTATAGGGAGGGATGGAACATGCCAGAGGGCATCCTTGAACGTCTCTCAAAGGGTCCCGTACTCGGCGACGGGGGTTATATCTACATTTTACGCCAGCGGAGGCTGCCGATGGAGAACTGGTCACCGCAGGACGTGCTGACGCACACCGACGCGGTGCAGCAGCTCCAGCAGGAGTTCTTCGACGCCGGGGCGGAGGTGCTTATGGCGGAGACGTTCTCCGGCACGCGAAACCGGCTGGAGGAGGTGGGGCAGGCGGACCGGTTTGAGGAGATCCACCGGAAGGCGGTGGAGATCGCCCGGAACGTGTCGCAGGGACGCGCGCTGATCGCCGGGACGGTGGGGTCGGCCCTCGGGTCGCAGTTTCGGGAGGGGGACGGGGACCGGGTGAGGCTCTGGTATGAGGAGGAGTGCGCGACCCTGAAGGATCTGGGCGTGGATTTCCTGATCCTGGAGACGTTATACTTCTTAGAGGATGCGCTGGCCGCCCTGGAGGGGGCAAAGCCCACGGGCCTGGCGACGATGGTGACGATGTCGTGCAAACCTGAGCTCAAATCCCGCGAGGGGTTCGAGATGGACATCTGTGCGAAGCGTTTGAAGGATGCGGGGGCTGACATCGTGGGACTGAACTGCATGCAGGACCCGGAGTTGATGCTGCCGCTGATGGAGCAGATCCGGAAGGCGGTGGACGGCCCGATCGCCGCGCAGCCGGTGGCCGTGCAGTGCCGGCCTTATGTCTACATGGGTGAGTCGGGGAGGCCGTGGACGGAGCTTGTCCTGCCTCCACAGGCGATGGCGGATTTTGCCCGGCAGGCGATGGAGGTCGGGATCGACTACATCGGCTCCTGCTGCGGGTCGGGTCCCGAACACGTCAGGGCGATAGCCGAGGCGATGGGCAAGGCTTCATAAATTAGGATAACGTTGACGGCGCACCTATGGAAGCGTAACCCCACACGAATTGTTGGAAAGGACCGCTTATGCCGGTTGAGACGCCGATACTCGTGCTGCTGCGGCGATGGGCAGGGGCGCCGTTTAACCCGTATCTGGAGGAGATCCTCCAAATGGAGGGGTATTTCTGCTACCGGGTGGAGGATGTGACGGACCGGACGATCAGCGATGCGGTGCTGGGCGATGCGCCCGTGGCGCTGCTGACGCGGATGGCGCTGTCGGCGGAGGAGATGGAGGCGCTGGGGCGGTATGTGGATCGGGGGGGACGGCTGATCGCGTTTCGGCCGCCTGCGGCGCTGGCCGGGCTGTTCGGGTGCAGCGAGGTGAAGGGGGTGCAGGGGGTGTACAGTCTGGCGTGCGAGGGGTTTGTGGTGGTGGACCGGGATCACCCGGCGACGAGCGGTTTTCCGGAGAGCGGGATGCAGTTTAAGGGAGATGCGGAGCTTTACATGCCGGAGGAGGCGAACCGGATTGCGTCATTTTGCACGGAGCCGGAGGGGCTGCTGCCGTTTGCGGGTGTGTCGCTGTGGTATCGGGGTAAGGGCGCGACGGCGCTGTTTGCGTACGATCTGGTGGAGACGGTGGTGCGGCTGCATCAGGGGAATCCGGAGCAGGCGTCCAACGGGAGCCGGCCGGACGCAGACCGGGACAATATGTTCAAGCCGAACGATTTCTACGTTGGAGAGACCGACCCCCGGATGAAGCTGGTGCCGCAGGCGGACCTGCACCAGGATCTTTTGGTGCGTGTGTTGCGTTTTTTGACGGACGATGGGCTGCCGCTGCTGCGGGTGTGGCACTATCCTGGAGGGAAGCCTGCGGCGACGTTTTTGAACGGGGACAGCGACGGGATGGTGGATGGGGATCTGCAGCGGGTGGAGGGTTTGCTGCGCCGGTATGGGGCGTCGTTTACGGTGTATGTGATGGAGGAGCATTTTTCTCTGTTTCCATCGAAGGCGGTTCCGGATCTGAAGGGGCGGGGGCTGGACTTTGGGCCCCATCCTTTTTGCGGGAGCCGGACCCCGACGGTGGAGCAGATGGGGGTGCATTTAGAGGAGATGTCGGCGGATTTTGAGGGGCATTTCGGGTATCGGGCGACGAGTACGCGACACCACAATGTGATCTTTCCGGGATGGACGGAGACGTTTGAGACGCTGAGCCGGCTGGGCTACCGGATCGATACGAATCATATGGCGACCCGCTACTTTTACCCGGGGTATCTTTCAGGGAGCGGGCTGCCGTTCAAGTTTATCGATCGGAACGGCGAGATGGTGGATCTCTACGAACAGGCGACGACGCTGGTGGATGACCCCGGGATGCATAAATGGCTGCGGCCGACGTTTTCGGTGGACGAGGCGCTGGAGGTGGAACAGAAGGTGTTCGTCGACTGCGTGGAGCGCTACCACACGGTTTTCCATCACTACTTCCATCCGGGTATCCAGAAGGATAAGAACTGGCACCGGTATGGCGGACCGGATGGGAACTACGCGGCGAAGGCGCTTTACAAGGCGCTGGAGTTGACGCGGGACACCGGGCTGCCGACGTTTACGGGGGAGGCGTGGGCGGCGTTCAACGACGGGCGGCGGACGGTGCAGATAAAGGTGTTGGAAACGGGTGAGGGGCGCTGTGGGTTCGAGGTGGGGTCGGCGAGTGACCTGGAAGGGCTGACGCTGATGCTGCCGGGTTGGAGCGATGGGGCGATGCTGTCGTCGGTGAGGGTGGACGGGCAGGCGGTGGGGGCGGAGCCTGTGGGGTGGGAGGGGTTGAAGTGGGGCGTGTGGACAATGGACGTGGAGGCGGGGAGATCTTACAGGGTGGAAGGAACTTATAGGTCGAGTTGACAACCGCTACACGAATCACAAGTCTGAAAGGAGATCCGTATGAAAACCGCACTCCATTCCGTCAGCTACGCTGGGGTCTGGACCGGCCAGCACCGGCTCTCCCTTGAGAATTTTTTGCAGAAGGCGTCGGACCTGGGCTACGATGGCGTGATGCTGATGGCCAAGCGGCCGCATCTGTCGATCCTCGACATGGACCGCGAGGCCAGGACGCGCGTCCGCGGCCTGCTAAAAGAGAAGCATCTGGAGCTGGCCTGTGTAGGCGGATACTGCGATTTTAGCATCGGCGCAGAGCGGCCGGAAATCCCGGTGCTGGAGATGCAGATCGCCTATGTGACGGAGCTGGCCCGGCTGGCACAGGACTTGGGCGGCGACAAGGTGCGGATCTATACGGCCTACGAGCGGCCGGAGTTTTCCTTGGATCAGCTCTGGGACCGCTGTGTGCAGGCGATCAAGGAGTGCGCCCGCAGGGCTGCGGATTTCGGTGTGACCATCGGGGTGCAGAACCACCACGACCTGGCCAACCACTGCGAGAGCTATCTGGCGCTTTTGAAAGAGGTGGACGAGCCGAACTGCAAGGCGATGTTCGACGCCTGGGCGCTGGAGCTGCACGGGAGCGACATTCAAGAGGCGGTCCGGAAGCTGGCGCCCTACATCGTTCACACTACCGTGGCCGACTACGTGCGGCGGCCCCGGTTTCTCTATGACTCCCGCTACATTAACTTCGAGCGGGGGCGGGACGTCTTCAAGGCGGTGCCGGTTGGAGAGGGCGAAGTCGATTACCGGGGTTTCCTCGGGGCGTTGAAGGAGATCGGGTATACCGGTTTTGTGGCCTATGAGATGTGCTCGACGCTCGAAGGCGGCGGCTCCGAGGCGAATCTGGACCGGTTTGCCAGGCGTTTCTTAGAGTATATGCAGACTGTCGAGGACTGAACACTCGTCCACAACTGGAAGAGACGCTGTGGCAGGCGCGCACTATACCGACGAGTGGACACCTTTGAATCCCGTTATTCTGGAAGCGCTCCGCCCGCTGAGCGACGCGGTGGTCGAGGCGGTCTGCTCCCCGAACGCCTCGGAGGTGGGGAGTCGCAGGTCCGTGGCGCTGACGCTGGGGCCGGGGGGACTGCCGCAGGGCGACTCCCTGATTGTCATACCGGTTGCAAAGGGAATCCGATCGTGGCCTCCGCTGCAGAATGTGATGCCCGAGGAGGCGGGTTTCACCTCTGTGGAGTCGGCCTCGGGGAGGCAGATAGGGTGTTTGATTTCGGGTAGGGGACTGAGCATTACGGCCGATGAGGAGGCGCTGGAGCCGGGAGACCGGATAACCGTCCGGTTCGGGGATACGCGTGCTGGCGGCCCGGGAATTGTGATGACCCTGGCGGCTCTCCGGCAACGGTTTCGCATCCTCCACGAGCCGTGCGACAGCTCAGAGGCGAGCGAGGTGCAGGCGTCGCCGGCGTGTTTCGATCTCCTGCCGGCTGCACCCGTTGCGCTGGACGTGCTCGGCCCGAGCCGTGTGCAGCGGGGAGAACGGTTCGAGGTGGTCGTCAAGGCGGTAGACGCCTACGGAAACACGGCCCGGCCGACGGTCGGCCCCGTCCGGGTCTCGCCTGTGATCGGGATGGACCTGGGACCCGAGCTGGAGTTGGACGAGCGCGATCGCGCTGCCCGGCGAACCGCTGGTGTCGTGACCGAACGCCTTCCGCCGGTCTCCAACCTCAGACTCGTGGTCCGCGATCGGAGCGGGAGACTGGAGGGGCGCGGGAATCCGATGGAGATCCTCTCCCCGGACGGAGAGCCGGAGCGCATTTTCTGGGGTGACCTCCACGCCCACACCTCCCACGGCCACGCGTACGGGGAGATCGAGGATCTCTACCTGTATGCACGGGATGAGGCCCGGCTCGATTTTGTGGCCCACGTGGAGCACTACACGGCAGCGGGAGAGTTGTGGCTCAATCCCTGGTGGCGGCGGCGGTATCCCGAGTGCCGGACGGTAGAAGCCTACATCGAGCGATCGTGGGAGGAGCGGCTGCGGGAGCTGCGGCGGTTCGACGAACCGGGCCGGTTTGTCCCCCTGCTGGCCTTCGAATGGGCACACGTGACCGGACATCTCAACGGCTACTTCCCGACGGTCGAGGGCCCCTGCGTCTACCCGACCAGCTTCAGGGACCCGGCGATGACGCCCGACTATCTGAAGGGCTTGCTGGAGGGGCACGAGTGGATGGCGATCCCCCACCACACCTCTTTTCCGATGGGCCGGGGGACGCTCTGCGGGTTCGAATGGGGGACCTTTGATCCGGATGTGATGCCCTGTGTGGAGATCGCGTCCAAGCAGGGGAATTCGGAGTTTCTGGGCGCACCCTATGCCGTTCCGCCGTCCGGAGAGGGCGGAACGGTGGCTGAAGGCCTGGAACGGGGACTCCGGTTCGGATTCGTCGGCGGAACGGACACCAACATCGCCAGGCCCGGCTCATTTACCGAGCAGGAGAAGCGCCAACGCCGGCCGGCCCTGACAGCGGTCTTTGCGCAGACGCTGGATCGGAGAGCCATCTACGAGGCGATTCGCCGCCGTGGGTGTTATGCCACGCTGGGGGGACGGATCATCGTGCGCTTCTGTATAAACGGGGCACGTATGGGCGAGTCCCTCCGCCTGGAGAGCGCCGATGAGAAGAAGTTGATCACCTGCCAGGTTTCGGGGACAGATGATTTGGCCCTTGTAGAGGTGCTGAAGAACGGGCGCAGGTTTGTCCAGTACGGGACCGAAGATATCGGATATCAGAATCGGGGTCTCGACTATCAGGAGCAGTTCCCCGACCAGGGGACGAGCCGTCCAGGCGACACCTACTATCTCAGGGTGCGGCAGATGGATGGCGCGATGGCCTGGTCCAGCCCCATCTGGGTAGATTTCTAAACTTCGATTCCACACTCGAAGGAGGATTGAAAGATGGCGAGGGATATTCTGGAGTCTTTGAAGCAGGGCTTTGTTTTGGGGGATGGGGGGTATCTGGTGGAGGCGAGGTTTCGGGGGTACAGCACGCCGAGGGTCATTGTGGAGTTTCCGAACGTCCTGCGCCTGATCCACCAGGATTTCTTCCGGGCGGGCTCACAGGTGCTGCAGGCCCACACGTGGTGGACCACACGCACCTACCTGAAGAAGCGGGGGGGGGACCAGGGCTGGAGCGACCGTGCCGAGGAGATCAACCGGACGGCTGTCCGGCTGGCAAAGGAGGTGGCAGGGGATGAGGCGCTGGTGGCCGGGAGCGTGTGTGCAGCGGCCTATGGGAAAGAGGTTTTGGACTTAGACGACAAGGCGGCCTGCGATGTGGCGCAGGCAGAGTGGGACGAACAGATCGCGGTGATGGCCGACGAGGGGGTGGATCTGCTGATCTGCGAGGCGTTTCTGAGGCTGGGCGAGGCCCGGCTTGCGCTGGAGTGCTGCAAGAAGACCGGGCTTCCCACGGTGGTCTGCATCAGCATCTATCCGGATGAGGCGGTGACGCGGGACGGGGCGTCTCCGGCGGAATGCGCGCGGGTGCTGGTAGATGAAGGCGTGGATATTGTGGGGTCGAATTGCTGCCGGGAGCCCTCCCAGATGTGGCCGATGGTGCTGGAGATGCGGGAGGCGGTGGATGTGCCGATCGCCTTCCAGCCGGTGGGGCACTGGACGAGTGCGCCCGGTGACTGGCGGCCGATCCGGGAGTCGATGGTTGTCCCCGGCGTGGAGATGGCCAAGTTTGCGCTGCAGGCGAAGGCGGAGGGGATCAATTATATCGGGGCGTGCTGTGGGGCCGGTCCCGAGCTGATCCGCGCGATGGCGCAGGCGCTGGGTTGCGAACGGGATCCGATCTGATCGAGGAAAAAGCGCCACGGAATCATAGAGAATTATCACAGTGAACCGATTACGCTACCTGGCACTCCTCTCAATCCTGGCCTCTGGCCTTTCAGCCTGCAGACCGGCCGGGCCGTCCGATCCCACAGGAGGGGGCACCGGTTCCCTGGACGGGGGTGGAACCTCTGCCGACAGGGGGACCTCCTCGTCGATGGGACGGGAACCGAGGGCGGGAGACAATTTCCTCGGCCACTTTCCGCTTGACCAGGTCATAAGCGGCGGGGTCGCCAGGGACGGCATCCCGGCGCTGACCGATCCGAAATTTGTCAGTCCGGCGTCCGTAGAGGCCAGCTATATTTTGGAAGACCACCTGGTGATGGGCGTGGTCATCAACGGGGAGGCGAAGGCATATCCCCACAACATCGGCTGGCACCACGAGATCGTGAACGATATTGTGGGCGGAGAGTCGGTCGTGGTCAGCTTCTGTCCCCTGACCGGCACGGGTCTGGTGTTTGACGGCACCACGAGCGAGGACGGCCGGATCACGACCGGGGTGTCTGGTCTGCTGTTCAACAACAACCTGATCATGTACGACCGGCGCGACGGCCAGACCCTCTATCCGCAGATGACCTTTACGGGGGTGCAAGGACCGCGGAGCGGCGAAGCACTGAAGCTGCTGCCGGTGGTCGAAACGACGTGGCGCTACTGGAAGCAGCTCTATCCCAACACCAGGGTTGTTAGCGGAAATGCGGGGGTCTACTCCATAGGCGATTATACAATCAACCCCTATGGAGACTACCAGTCTATCAGCTCACTGCCCCTCTTCTCGACGTACCCCAGGCTGGATCTGAACCCGGTCGGCGATTACTACGAGCCCAAAGAGATGACGCTGGGCGTCCGGTTCGGGGAGTTCGCCAAGGCATACCCCTTCCCGGCCATAGGGGACGAGGCGGTCATCAACGATACAGTGGATGGCAATTCCATCCTGGTGGTCTGGTACAAACGCGAGCAACTGGCCATCCCCTACTTGCGAAACCTCGAGGAGCAGACCCTGACCTTTGAAAAGGTGGCTTCCAGTAATGCCACCTACCCCTTCCTGCTGAAGGACAAGGCGACCGGGACGACCTGGAACCTGAAGGGCGAGGCGATTGACGGAGCGCTCAAAGGTAAGCGGTTGAAACAGGTTCCTGCGCACAACGCCTTCTGGTTTGCCTGGGCCAGCTTCTGGCAGAACACAGGGATTTACCAGTAGACGACCCCGGCTCTGTTGCACGATATGGACGGTTATGAAAATGGAGACGCCGATACTCGTGCTGTTGCGCCGGTGGGCAGAGGCGCCGTTTAACCCGTATCTGGAGGAGATCCTCCAGATGGAGGGGTATTTCTGCTACCGGGTGGAGGATGTGACGGACCGGACGATTGACGATAGGGTGCTGGGTGACGCGCCGGTGGCGGTGCTGACGCGGATGGCGCTGTCGGCGGAGGAGATGGAGGCGCTGGGGCGGTATGTGGACCGGGGGGGACGGCTGATTGCGTTTCGGCCGCCTGCGGCGCTGGCCGGGCTGTTCGGGTGCGTTCCTCTGGAGGGGAGGTATAGTCTGGCGTGCGAGGGATTTGTGGTGGTGGACCGGGAGCATCCTGCGACGAAAGGGTTTCCGGAGAGCGGGATGCAGTTTAAGGGAGATGCGGAGCTTTATATGCCGGAGGAGGCGAATCGGATTGCGTCATTTTGCACGGAGCCGGAGGGGCTGCTGCCGTTTGCCGGGGTCGCACTCTGGTATCGGGGTAAGGGCGCGACGGCGCTGTTTGCGTACGATCTGGTGGAGACGGTGGTGCGGCTGCATCAGGGGAATCCGGAGCAGGCGTCCAACGGGAGCCGGCCGGATGCAGACCGGGACAATATGTTCAAGCCGAACGATTTCTACGTTGGAGAAACCGACCCCCGGATGAAGCTGGTGCCTCAGGCAGATTTGCATCAGGATCTATTGGTGCGTGTGTTGCGGTTTTTGACAGACGATGGGCTGCCGCTGCTGCGGGTGTGGCACTATCCTGGGGGGAAGCCGGCGGCGACGTTTTTGAACGGTGACAGCGACGGGATGGTGGATGGGGATCTGCAACGGGTAGAGGGTTTGCTGCGCCGGTATGGGGCACAGTTTACGGTGTATGTGATGGAGGAGCATTTTTCTCTGTTTTCGCTGGATGCGATTCCGGATCTGAAGCGGCGGGGGCTGGACTTTGGGATCCACCCGAATTGTGGGAGTTTAACCCCGACGGTGGAGCAGATGGGGGTGCATTTAGAGGAGATGTCGGCGGATTTTGAGGGGCACTTCGGGTATCGGGCCACGAGCACGCGACACGACGCGGTAATCTGTCCGGGATGGACGGAGACGTTTGAGGCGCTGAGCCGGCTGGGCTACCGGATCGATACGAATCATATGGCGACCCGCTACTTTTACCCCGGGTACCTCTCCGGGAGCGGTCTGCCGTTCAAGTTTATCGATCGGAACGGCGAGATGGTGGATCTCTACGAACAGGCGACTTTGCTGGTGGATGACCCTGCGATGCATAAGTGGCTGCGGCCGACGTTTTCGGTGGACGATCATCTGGAAACAGGACGACGGATCTTCCAGGACTGCGTGGAGCGCTATCACACGGTCTTCCACCACTACTTCCATCCGGGCATCCAGAAGGATAAAAACTGGCACCGGTATGGCGGACCGGATGGGAACTACGCGGCGAAGGCGCTTTACAAGGCGCTGGAGTTGACGCGGGACACCGGGCTGCCGACGTTTACGGGGGAGGCGTGGGCGGCGTTCAACGACGGGCGGCGGACGGTGCAGATAAAGGTGTTGGAAACGGGTGAGGGGCGCTGTGGGTTCGAGGTGGGGTCGGCGAGTGACCTGGAAGGGCTGACGCTGATGCTGCCGGGTTGGAGCGATGGGGCGATGCTGTCGTCGGTGAGGGTGGACGGGCAGTCTGTGGAGGTCGAATCGGTGGGGTGGGAAGGGCTGGCATGGGGAGTGTGGACAATGGACGTGAAGGCGGGGACGTCCTGCAGGGTAGAGGGAATTTATGGGCGATGATTGCCTCTCAAAAAACCTTTTTCGGAGGAGGATCGGAGGATGGCAATGGACATTATGGAGTCGCTGAAGCAGGGTGTCGTCCTGGGAGATGGGGGATATTTGGAGGAGGCGAAGTATCGCGGGTACAGCACGCCGAGGATTATTGTGGAGTTTCCGGAGGTGCTGCGGCAGATCCACGTGGATTTCTTCCGGGCAGGCGCGCAGGTGCTTCAGGCGCTGACGTGGTGGACCTCGCGCTCCCATCTGGACAAGCGGGGGAAGAAGCAGGGCTGGGGCGACCAACTGGAGAATATTAACCGAACGGCCGTTCGGGTGGCGAAGGAGGCGGCTGCCGGCGAGGCGCTGGTGGCCGGGTGCGTGATTCCGTCCTTTAGACAAGATATCCCTGAGGCCCGCGAGGCGATCCAGGCGGAGTGGGACGAACAGATTGCGGTGATGGTGGAGGCGGGCGTGGATATGCTGATCTGCGAGGCGTTCCTCCGGCTGGACGAGGCCCGGCTGGTCCTGGCGTGCTGCAAGAAGGCCAAGGTCCCGGCGATGGTCTGGATGAGCATCTTTCCGATGGAGACGGTGACGCGGGAGGAGGACGGGGTGTCTCCGGCGGAGTGTGCGCGGGTGCTGGTGGATGAGGGTGCGGACAGCGTGGGAATGAATTGTACACGTGAGTCACGTGATATGTGGCCGATGGTGCTGGAGATGCGGGAGGCGGTGGATGTGCCGATCGCTTTCATGCCGGTTGGTCACAAGACGAGTGCTCCCGGCTGGCGGCCGATCCGGGAAGCTATGATTGTCCCCGGCGTGGAGATGGCCGAGTATGCTTTGAAGGCGAAGGCAGAGGGGATCAACTTCATCGGTGCTTGCTGCGGCGCCGGGCCCGAGCATATCCGTACGATGGCGCAGGCGCTGGGATGCGAACGGGATCCGATCTGATAGAGGGAAAAGCTCCAGGGAATTGCATGGAATGAAGGCGAGTAATTCGAGCATGACACAGAAGGGTAACCCCACACGAATTTTTGGACAGAACCCCTATGCCAGTTGAGACGCCGATACTCGTGCTGCTGCGCCGGTGGGCAGAGGCGCCGTTTAACGCGTATCTGGAGGAGATCCTCCAAATGGAGGGGTATTTCTGCTACCGGGTGGAGGATGTGACGGACCGGACGATCAGCGATGCGGTGCTGGGCGATGCGCCCGTGGCGGTGCTGACGCGGATGGAACTGTCGGAGGCGGAGATGGAGGCGCTGGGGCGGTATGTGGATCGGGGGGGACGGTTGATTGCGTTTCGACCGCCTGCGGCGCTGGCCGGGCTGTTCGGGTGCGTTCCTCTGGAGGGGACGTATAGTCTGGCGTGCGAGGGGTTTGTGGTGGTGGACCGGGAGCATCCTGCGACGAGCGGGTTTCCGGAGAGCGGGATGCAGTTTAAGGGAGATGCGGAGCTTTACATGCCGGAGGAGGCGAATCGGATTGCGTCATTTTGCACGGAGCCGGAGGGGCTGCTGCCGTTTGCCGGGGTCGCACTCTGGTATCGGGGCAGGGGTGCGACGGCGCTGTTTGCGTACGATCTGGTGGAGACGGTGGTGCGGCTGCATCAGGGGAATCCGGAGCAGGCGTCCAACGGGAGCCGGCCGGACCGGGATCGGGATTTCAAGTTTACGCAGAGCGATCAATTTGTGGGGGAGACGGATCCCCGGATGAGGCTGGTGCCTCAGGCGGATCTGCATCAGGATCTTTTGGTGCGTGTATTGCGGTTTTTGACGGACGATGGGCTGCCGCTGCTGCGGGTGTGGCACTACCCTGGAGGGAAGCCGGCAGTGACGTTTTTGAACGGGGACAGCGATGGGATGGTGGACGGGGATCTGCAGCGGGTGGAGGGTTTGCTGCGCCGGTATGGGGCACAGTTTACGGTGTATGTGATGGAGGAGCATTTTTCGCTGTTTCCGCCGGACGCGATTCCGGATCTGAAGGGGCGGGGGCTGGACTTTGGGCCCCATCCTTTTTGCGGGAGCCGGACCCCGACGGTGGAGCAGATGGGGGTGCACTTAGAGGAGATGTCGGCGGATTTTGAGGGGCATTTCGGGTATCGGGCCACGAGCACGCGGCACCACAATGTGATCTGTCCGGGATGGACGGAGACGTTTGAGACGCTGAGCCGGTTGGGGTACAGAATCGACACGAATCACCTGTCTTCTCGCTATTTCTACCGCGGGTACCTGTCTGGGAGCGGTCTGCCGTTCAAGTTTATCGACCGGAACGGCGCAATGGTCGATCTCTACGAACAGGCGACTTTGCTGGTGGATGACCCTACGGTTCACAAGTATCTGCGGCCGACGTTTTCGGTGGAGGAGGCGCTGGAGCTGGAACACCGGGTCTTTCTGGACTGCGTGGAGCGTTATCACACGGTTTTCCATCACTACTTTCATCCGGGTATCCAGAAGGACAAGAGCTGGCACCGATACGGGTGTCCGGATGGAAACTACGCAGCGAAGGCGCTCTATAAGGCGCTGGAGTTGACGCGGGACACCGGGCTGCCGACGTTTACCGGAGAGGCGTGGGCGGCGTTCAACGACGGGCGGCGGACGGTGCAGATAAAGGTGTTGGAAACGGGTGAGGGGCGCTGTGGGTTCGAGGTGGAGGCGACGAGCGGCCTGGAAGGGCTGACGTTGATGCTGCCGGGACGGAGCGATGGGGCGATGCTGTCGTCGGTGAGGGTGGACGGGCAGTCTGTGGAGGTCGAGTCGGTGGGGTGGGAAGGGTTGGCATGGGGGGTGTGGACAATGGACGTGGAGGCGGGAACGGCTTGCAGAGTGGAGGGGACCTATGGGCCGCGTTGATGAACGCCTCCAATCTGATAAAATCCGTTCTGCTGTGCCCTCAACTGGGCAGTCCATCGACGCTCCTGAAGTTAAACCCTCCCGCGCGGTCACCCCTCGCGCCCTTGCCATCGGCATCCTGCTGATCATCGCGATCGATTTCTGGAATATCCATACCGAGACGGTCGCCCGCGCCTCACGGGTCAACATAACCCAGTTTCCCGTCTCCTTTGTCGCGTTTTTCGCGCTCATTGTCCTCGTCCTCAATCCCGGCCTGACCGCTTTGCGCCGGAGGTGGGCGCTCACCTCCGGCGAGATGCTTGTGATTCTGGGCATGGGTCTGATCGGCTCCCTCATCCCTTCCTACGGTCTGACCAGCATCCTCATCGGCATGCTGGCCACCCCCTTCTACCACGCCTCCCCGGAGAACCAGTGGGACATCTACTTCTTAGATCATATTCCGCTCTGGCTGGCTCCCCGCAATACGGGCTTCGCCCTCACCTATCTGTTCGAAGGGCTCCCCCCCGGCGCCTCCATCCCCTGGGGGGTCTGGGTGGTTCCCCTGTTCTGGTGGGGCACCCTGATCGCAGCAGTTGTGGCCTTCAGCCTGGGCATCGCGGTGATTCTGCGCCGCCAGTGGTCTGAACATGAACGCCTCGTCTACCCGCTTCTGAAGCCTGCCATCGCCCTCGCCGAGCAGCCCCAGTCCGGTACCCTCTGGGCTGCCACTGTGCTAACCCGCCTCTTCTGGGCCGGCTTCGCCTTCGCCTTCGGGATTAGCGTCTGGAACTACCTCTCCGCTACCTTTTCAATGGTCCCCTCCCTCCCCCGAATCCTGTGGCCGGGTCAGTGGTTCTACCTTGATCGCTACATGCCCCCGATCTGGACCGTTTTCAACCTCTATACCTTCGGCTTCGGGTATTTCGTCAATCAGGACATTCTCCTCAGCTTCTGGGTCTTCAACCTGCTGCTGACCGCAGAGGTCGGCCTGTTTCGACGGGTGGGCTACCAGATCGGCGGGGATACCGGCATCCTCGGCTATATCGGCGGAAGCAGCCTCTGGGGCAACGCCGAGCTGGCCTGGCAGTGCTTTGGCGCCCTGGCGTTCCTGGTGCTCGGGGGCCTCTACGTTGCCCGGCGACACTTAGCCGACGTGGTCCGCAAGGCCCTTCGACCCAGCCACCCCTTAGACGACGCGGGCGAAATGCTCTCGTGTCGCACGGCTGTTCTCTGCGTCATCGGCGGTCTGGCCTACACGCTTTTCTGGTTTCACGCCGCCGGCCTGGAGTACCAGATGCTTATCCCTTACCTGTTCGCCCTCCTGATCACTTACATCGGCGTTGCGCGATTGGTGGCCGAGGGTGGGGTCCTCTACGCCTTCACTCCTATGAGCCCACAGGAGTTTATGGTGCGCATCAACGGCACCGCCTCCACTACGGCCTCGAGTATGACGTTCCTTACCTTCTCCTTTATCCTGTGTTCCAACAGGAAAGGGTTTCTCCTGCCGCCCCTGGCCCAGGTGACCCGCCTGGGTGGTCTGATCCGGGGATCGGGGCGCCGGCTCTTCGTCGCTGTCGCTCTGGCCATCCTCGTCGCATTCATCGTTTCGATCCTCATGACCCTCTACATGAGCTACACCTACGGCGCTTCCAACTTTCGCGACTACCCCCTCACCAGATACCCGCCCAGACTTTTCGACCGGACCCTCACCCTTGTTAAGAGCTACGCCGTGACCGACCCGGAACACTTTATGTTCTTGGGCATCGGCGCGGGGGTCATGGCCCTTCTCACCTACCTCCGCTACCGCTTCCCCTGGTGGCCTCTCCACCCCATCGGCCTTCCCATCGCCGGCACCGAAGCCCGCACCTCTATCGTGAGCATTATCGTGGTCTGGGGCATCAAATCGGTCCTCCTTTGGGCCGGCGGCGTGGTTCTCTACCGCCGGGGCATCCCCTTTTTTGTCGGTCTCATCGCGGGTTATTCCATCGCTGCCCTCCTCGGCCATCTGGCCGATCAGATCTGGTTCTCCGGTCAGGGGCATTACATACACGGATGGTGAGGATTATAACTTTGAAATACGCCACAGAATCACACGGAATCACACGGAATCACCCGGAGGGCAGGTGCGGGCTATGGCGGCGGCGTTGGGTAAACCGATAAGAGCGTGAAAGAGAGGCAGAGGATGGGGATGCTGATTGACGCGCACAATCACCCGAACTGGATGGGATACGATGCGCGGAAGATCCTGAAGAATATGGACGAGCAGGGGATCGACCTGATGTGGCTGTTCACCTGGGAAGCGCCGGAGGATGAGGTCAGCCCGTCTCTTCACAAGATCCTGCCGCCCGGAGGGGTGGGGATCCCCTTGAAGGATGTGCTGCAGGTGGGACGGGAAGCGCCCGACCGATTTGTGCTGGGCTATATCCCACATCCGAAGCGGCCCGATGCGATCGACCGGCTGAAGGCGGCAGTGGAGATTCACGGCATCCGGGTGGCCAGCGAGTTGAAGGTGCGGGTGCTGTTCGACGATCCCGACGCGATCCGGCTGTATCACGCGTGCGGGGAGATGGGGCTGCCGATTACGGTCCACATCGGCTATCCGAGAGGTGGAGATGAAGAGCAGACCTATCCGCGTCCCGATTATTGGTACGGGGGGAGCATCGAGGCGTTCGAACGGGCAATTGTGGCCTGCCCGGAGACGACGTTTATCGGGCATGCACCGGGGTTCTGGACGCATATTTCGGGGGATGACCGGTTTAAAAAGGGTGCTGCTCTGAATTTACGTAAATGAGTTGCAAAAAAGGCTCCAAATCCCGATCATACAACAGACTGAAAACAATAAGGTTGTATAGATACGGGAAAGGAGCCCAAGATGGACCTCGCAGAGATGATCGAAGCCGCCACCTGGGAATTTAAGCAAAAATTGAGCGCCCATTGCGAAAATTTGGACCTGGAGAGTTTGACGCCTCAATTGGCAGAACAGGTCACAAGTGGGCTTGGTGAAGCCCTCAAGGCTTGTGGGATCGCAGCGCTTCGCACATTTTTGGAAGCCTACGAAGTGGATGAGGCCCCAAAACAGGTCGAGAATGTGCTGTATCGGTTTAAGCAACAAAGTGAGAAGACGTTTTTGACCCCCTTTGGGAAGATGAAGCTTTCTCGAAATCTGTTTCAGGCCGATGAAGGGGGGCCTTCTTATGTGCCGTTGGATGTGATGTGGGGAATGGTCGGTGAGTTTGCCACCGTGGAAGTTCGTGAAGCGGTGTTGTTCACGGTGAGCTTGATCACGCCGGAGGAAACCGTTTCTGTGCTGGAAAAGACGGCTCTGTTTCAGCCTTCTGCCACAGCGGTCAAACACATCACAGAAGAGACGGGAGCGTGGCTGGTCGAGATGGATGAAACACTCAACCGGTCGATCCGTCAGGAGGAGGAGAACCCCAAAGGGACAAAAGTGATGGTGGCCAGCCTGGATGGGACCCACCTCAGGCTGGATGAGCCGGGGAAAAAACGCGGGCGTCCACAAGAGAGGCCGGGGGAAAAACCGTCCGAAGAAAGTCCGACCAGTTTCAAACAGGCCCTGGTGGGCAGCCTGTCCTTTTATGGGGCACCTCCAAAGGACGGCACCCCACCAAAGCGTTTGGTCTCTCGGTATGTGGCACAAATGCCCGAAGAGGGTGGTCAAACGTTGAAGATACGCTTTGAGGAAGAACTCGATCATATCGAAGGACAACTGAAAGATGAGGTCGGAAAAGTGTTCCTGTGTGATGGGGCACGAGGGTTGTGGAAATATGCTGATACCACTCCTCGGTTCATCGGGTATGAAAAACTGGTGGATTTTTATCACACCACAGAACATCTGTCTGAAGCTGCCGAACTCCTGTTTGGCAAAAAATCAGCAAAAGCGCAAAGCTGGTATGAAACCTACCACCACAAACTGCTGACCCAAGATGGCGCAGCAGAAACCCTTATTCGCTCCATCGACTATTACAAAAGCCGCCGAAGGCTGGGTCAAAAACGATTGGAAGACCTGGAAACAGAACGAACCTTCTTCTTTCGGAACAAACACCGGATGGCCTATGCTGACTTTCGTCGAAGGGGTCTGCCCATTGGCTCGGGACCCGTCGAAGCGGCCTGCAAGACCCTGGTCAAGACAAGGCTTTGTCGATCGGGTATGCAATGGTCCTGGCAGGGAGGACAACGCATCTTGCAGTTACGCACTTACGTCAAGTCAAAACGATGGGATGCTTTCTGGAATCAGTATAAACAGGTTCGATATGCCAATGATGAACTCCTTGACTATGCCGATGCAGCATAGACAGAAAACATCTACGTAAAACCGAGTCGGCACCCTTTAAAAAGGAGTCCTATCCCACAGGTCCGGTGCTGCCCGGGGGGAAGGCTCCTGAGATGCTCCGGCACTACGACAACGTGTATGCCGATATTTCCGCCGGGTCGGGGTTGACGGCGATCAGCCGGGACCGGGAGTTCGGCCGGAATTTCCTGATCGAGTTCCAGGATAAGTTGCTTTTCGGGCGGGACTGTTTTCATACGCAGCATATGGATTACCTGCAGGGTCTGGATCTGCCGAAAGGGGCTTTTGACAAGATTACGTACAAAAACGCGTTGAAGCTTCTGGGAGAAGAGGCATAGGTAGACTTCAAAGACGTCGAAGGGCTATTCCGGGGCCCCTTTGGCTATCCTCATCCTGTTGTTCCTTTGAAGGAGAGGTCGGTGAGACGTGAAAATTAAGCCGCGAAAGGAATGAGGCTCATGCCCAAACCGATTCTGGAACAACTGGCTGAAGGTCCCGTGTTGGGTGACGGAAGCTATGTTTACGTCCTCCAGCAGCGCGGCGTGCCGATGGAGGGCGCTACGCCTTACGGCATCCTCACACACGCGGACGCCGTTCGGCAACTGTATACCGAGTTCTTCGAGGCGGGCGTGGATGTCATTCAGGCGCAGACGTTTCAGGGGACGCGCAACCGCCTGGAGGGGGTGGGCATGGCGGAGCACTACGGGGAGATTCACCGGCGCGCTGTGACTCTGGCACGGGAAGTCGTGGGCGACGAGGTTCTGCTTGCAGGTACGATCGGTTCGGCGGTGGGCTCGCGCGGACTGGCACAGGCGGGGTTGACGCTTGACGATGCGCGTGCGGTGTATCGAGAGGAATGTCACCTCCTCACCGATCTCGGCGTGGACTTCCTCATCGTGGAAACGTTCATGTGGATGGACGATATGCTGGTGGCGTTGGAAGCTGCGAAGACGACGGGGCTGCCTATTGTCTTTACGGCTTCGCTCAAGGCGAAGGAGACCACCGATGACGATGTGTCGCTGGCCGAATGCGCCCGACAACTCCAGGCGGTGGGCGCGGACGTGGTTGGCATCAACTGCATGAGGGAGCCGTCGCGGATGCTGCCGCTGATGCGCTGGATGCGGGAGGCGGTGGAGGGCCCTATGGCCATGCAGCCGATCGGGTTCCGCTGCTGGCCTGAACATACGCACCTGCACGGGGTTCCGGACTGGACCAAGCGCGTGCTTTCTCCGGGCGCTATGGCGGACTACGCACGCGAGGCGGCGGCGATGGGCGTCAACTACATCGGCTCTTGCTGCGGCGCCGGTCCTGAACACGTGCGGGCTATGGCGGCGGCGTTGGGTAAAACACTGCGAAATTAGAAGGAGAGAGCCATGATCAACGGCAAGTTTGGCGCCGGCATCATCGGCTGCGGCGGCGTCTCGTCCAGGCATGCCCAAGCGTATCGGATGTTTCCCGACGACTGCGATATCGTTGCTGTTGCGGATGTCAGCGAGGAATCGGCGCGGCGGTTTATGGATCAGTTCGAGGTGGCGCAGTGGTATCCGAACTGGCGCGACTTGCTGGCAGATGAACGCATCGATGTGGTGAATATCTGCACGCCCCACTACCTGCACGCCCCCATGACGATCGCAGCGGCGCAAGCAGGCAAGCACGTCATCTGTGAGAAGCCGATGGCGATGACCGTGGGCGAAGCCCACGAGATGATCGCTGCATGTAAGGCGCAGAAGGTAAAACTTTCCATCGGTTCCGAACGGTTCAATCCGCGTCACCGCTTTCTCAAAGAGAGGGTGCTCCCCGAACTGGGAGAGGTGACGTTCAGTTGGCTGGTGGACTTCTACTTCCGCGATGCCGCCTACTACGCCAGCGGCCCGTGGCGCGGCACGTGGGCGAAGGAGGGCGGCGGCATCTGCGTGAATCAGGCGATTTACACCTGGGACCAGTGGCAGTGGTTCTCAGGTGGGGTGGAGTACGCCTACGGGTACTGGGCGAATGTCCTCCACCCGACAATCGAGGTCGAGGACATCGCCTACGGTCTGGTGGCGTTCAAAGACGGCTCGTACGGCAAGGTCTTGGCGACGAGCTGCTGCGACGGAGAGCCGGGCGTTGCAGGTCTGCGCATCCACGCAGAGAACGGTTGCATCTGGGCGGACGATCCGTGGTTTTATCAGATGGATTTCACGCTGGACGACTCCGGATCGGATGCCGCGCTTCATCAGGCGTTCCAGCAGGCTATTGACCCGGATTACAAGGGCATGCAACACTGCCAGGTGGCCGACATGCTCGCCGCCATCCGCGAAGACCGCGAGACGCTCGTGCCCGAGGCGACGGAGGCGTTGAAGATCCTCAACGGGATTCATTGGCACGGGTGGAACCATGTGAGCAGGTTCAAGGCGTGGGCGGAGGAGTTGGGTTTGCCGCCTACCGCAGAGGACGCAGTGGCACAGGGATGGAAGGGCGGCAGGCTGGCCGCTGAACTGGTTGACATCGTGAAGGCACGCACTCGCACCCTGGAGGCGCCGTTTCTGGTCCCGCAACACGCGAAACCTGAGGACAGTTAATTGCAGAGAGGGGTCAAACTCGCCCTGGAGGTGAACTATGAAGACAAGGCTCGGTGTGGTCTTCGCCGCTGCTGTCTGGGGCCTGTGGACAGGGGCAAACCTGGGGGCCCAGGGGTTGTCTCCGGCGGCCGTGGATTCGCTCTACAGGCGTGCGAGCAGCATGGATGTGGAGGGCATTCGGGCGCTGGCGAAGAGGTTGGAGGGGGCCGTGTTGGGCTATCCGAACCCTTCGAGACTGCTGACCCGGATCGGCCAGCTCTACCTGAGCGTGGGAGCAGCCGACGCTGCGCGCTCGGCGTTCCGGCGGGCCGTCGAGCAGGACCCGGGGTTGACCTCCGCGCACCTCGGCCTGGGACGCGTCTACTTAGAGTTGAAGGACGACCCGAAAGGGGCGCTGCCCCATCTGAAGGTGGCTCTCAAGGCCGATTCTACCTATACCTGGACCCACACCTTCCTGGCCCGCGCGCTCACACAGATCGGCGGGCTCTACCTGCGGGCGGAACTGGCCGACAGCGCGCGTTCGGCGTTTCAGCGGGCGATCGGTCACGACCCGAAGCTAACTGCTGCGCACCTCGGCTTAGGGCGCGTCTATTTGGAGTTGAAGGACGACCCGAAGGGAGCGCTGCCCCACTTAGAGGCGGCTGTGGAGGCCGACTCCACAAATGCTGAAGCGCACTATGTCCTGGCCCGGGCCTACCGGGAGATGGAGCGGCTGGAGGCCAAGCATGCGGCGGACAGGGCGATCCGGTACAACCCGAAGTATGCCCCGGCCTACCTGCTGCTGGCGCAGGCGTATCAGGAGGAGGGCAACCGGCAGGCGACGATGTTCTACTACAAAAAATACCTCGAGCAGAAACCGAAGGACCAGGAACCGGCCTACGCCTTTGCCCTGGATCTGATGCAGAAGAGGCGGTTCAAGGAGTTGGAAGAGATCACCTCTTTGATGATGGACAGGCGGGCGCTGCCCCTGCTTGCGCACGCGCTGATGCGGCGGGGGGACTACGAAGGGGCGATGGGGGCGTTTGAACTCTGCGCCGAGACTTTAGACCCGGTGGAGCGGAAACTCTACACCGACATCTCCTTAGTGGGACTGCCCCACGAGATCGGGGCCTACAAGACGACGCCTCCAGAGAAGCGGGAGGCATTTCTGCGGCAATTCTGGCTGCGTCACGATCCGTTCAAGGCCTCAGGGGGGACCATGCGCCGTGCGGAGCACTACCGGCGGGTCTGGCACGCCCGGACCTATTACGGGAAGGTGAAGTCCCCGTGGGATCGCCGCGGAGAGGTCTACATCCGCTACGGGGAGCCCGACTACCGCTCCTCTTCGCTGGAGCCGAACGCCAAGGTGCCTCCCGCAGTAGAGCGCGTACAGGACGAGATGGCCTACCGGCTCTACGGAGCATCGGGGTTCGAATTGTCCTTTACGGGACCGGTCTACCCCATTCGGACAGACCTCGGGCGCTACAGGCAATACGCCCAGGGGGATACGATGCGGGACGGAACCGAATTAGAACTCTTCCCCGGGGTGGAGGTGCCGCTGGACCCCGAGTTTAGGATCGGGCTGAGTGGGTGGAAGCCGGTGACCGTCGGGAACAACTGGGCATCCGTGCCCTGGGAGGTCTGGGTGTATGCCAACGTGGGGAATGGCTTAGAGATCACTTTTACCGATGAGTTCCTTTCGGGCAGTTACGACTATGCCCCGGTTCCTGGATTGGACGTAGATGACCTGGAAGGCCTCGATGAAGATACGTTCGTAGGGCAGACCGGTTATATGCGCATGGTGCAGCGGCTGACGGAACTCTCCCCCGCAGTCCGGATGGCCAAGGTGTCAGCGGAGGAGCCCGAACGCTATAATGTCACCGATTTCGAGCCGATCGACTTCTACTACGATGTGGTCTCTTTCCGGGGGCAAAACGATCTGACGGAGGTACAGGTGAACATCAGCATCCCGATCGACCAGGTGGCCCTGCCGGGGGATACCGACACCACTGTGCTGGTGGATCGCCGAGTTGCGCTGATGAAGAGCCAGTACACCAGCCTGTTGCCGGCGCAGCAGGATCTGGAGGTGCCGATCTCCGGACCGAGGCGGGGTCGGACGCTGCTGGACCGAGTGGACCTGATGGTTATGCCGGGGGACTACAAGCTGGCTGTGCAGGTGGGGCGTTGGCACACACGTCTGCTCCAGTCCTACCTGCAGGACCTATCGCTTGGGGATTACTCGGGGGATGAGCTGGGGCTGAGCGACCTTTTTGTGGCAAGGCAGGTGGCCGCAGCCGCGGCCACGTCGGATCCCAAGTTTGTACGGAGAAAGTGGAGCATTACGCCGCTGCCGTCGCACGTGTTCGAGACCGGGCAACACGTGTTTGTGTATTTCGAGATCTACAACCTGATGCGGGATGAGTTCGGAGCCACGCGCTACGAGGTGACCTACGAGCTCCACTGGACCGATGAGAAAGGGACCAGGCTCTCGCCGCTGCTGACGAGGATTCTGGGACGGACGGGAGCGGCGGTGACGGTCAGCTACGAACAGACAGGCACGGAGGCGTCGGTTTCGGATTACGTGGGGCTGGATATTGGAGAGACCGCGGCGGGACGCCACAAGGTCCGGATGACGGTGAAGGATCTGAACAGCGGGCAGGAGGTGACCAAGAAGGGGATGTTCTGGGTGACGGACTGACATCGATCAGGTTGTTTATTCGACGCCCGGCGTTCTTCGGACAGCGACTCACAGGAGGAGGCATACATATGACGACAACAGAACTGGCCCTTCACGGAGGGCCGAAGGCGGTGACGATTGAGGACCCGGAGGGGTGGCAGACCTTCGGGAGGGAGGAGGCCGAACGGGTGGAACAGATGGCGGCAGAGGCGGATCTTTCCGGGCAAGGAACCGGGGTCACCAAAGCGTTTGAGGAGGCGTTTGCCGAATATGTGGGGCGGTCCTACGCGCTGTCGCAGATGAACGGCACGTCGACGTTGTGGGCAGCTTACTTTGCGGCGGGGGTGGGGCCGGGGGACGAGGTGATCCACCCGACGTATAGCTGGATCGGGTCTATCGCGCCGGCGGTGTTTTTGGGCGCCCGGCCGGTGTTCTGCGAGGTGGATGCCAAGACGCTGACGGCCGATCCAGAGGATATCGAGCGGCGGATTACGGTGCGCACCCGGGCGATCAGCGTGGTCCACCTGTGGGGCAATCCGGTGGATATGGATGCGATTATGGCCATTTCCCACCACTATGGGATTCCAGTGATCGAGGACTGTTCGCACGCGCACGGGGCGGAGTGGGACGGGAAGAAGGTGGGATCGATTGGGGACATCGGATGTTTCTCGCTTCAGGGGGAGGGGAGAGGGGCGATGAGCGTGGGAGAGGGAGGGATCGTGGTGACGGACAACCGGGAGTATTACGAGCGGGCGCTGATCTGCGGGCACCTGAACCGGCGGGGGGTGGCCGATGAGCTGACGCGTCCGGAGTATCGGGTGCTGCAGAATACGTGTCTGGGGATCAAGTTCCGGGTACACGCGCTGGGGATGGGGCTGGGGGTGGAGCAGTTGCGCAAGTTAGATGCGGTCAACGGGAAGCGACGTGAGGTGCAACGGCGGTTGAACCAGATCGCCGAGGAGATCCCGGGTCTGGAGCCGGTGGTGGTCCTGGAGAAGGCGACGCCGGGGGGCTTTTACGGCTACCGGCTGCTCTACCGGCCGGAGGAGTTGGGCGGGCTTCCGGCCGAGACGTTTGTCGAGGCGCTGCAGGCGGAGGGGGCAGAGGTGACAGGATGCGATTTTCCGCTGCTGCATACTCTGCCGCTGTTTGCGGAGGGGTTCGATATCTACGGGGGGGACCGGGGTCCGCTGGCGGGGGACTATCCGGGCTACAAAGAGGGGGACCTGCCGGTTTCGGAGGCGGTGCACAGGCGGGTGCTGGCGCTGCCGGGATTCACAGATCCGAAGCCAGGGGTGCTGGAGCAATATATGGAGGCGGTACGGAAGGTGGCGGCGAATGCAGGGACATTGTAGATTGCGGATTGCGGCTTGCGGCTTGCGGATTGAAACTCCCAAGACATAGAATTCGAGATCCGAAATTGGAGGGTGAGGCGATGGCAGGTAAAGACGGAAAGCTGGCGATTTTAGGTGGGCCGAAGGCGGTGACGGTTGAGCGGCAGGACCGGTGGGAGACGATGACGGAGGAGATGATCCGGCGGACGAGAGAGGCCGTGGAAGGGCAGGATATATCCACGCAGGGGCAGAAGATCGCCCGGGAGCTGGAGGAGGGGTTTGCCGAATTTATCGGGGCGAACCATACGGTGTCGCAGCACAACGGCACGTCGACGCTGTGGTCGTCGTACTTTGCGCTGGGTGTGGGACCGGGGGACGAGGTGATCCACCCCGACTTCACCTGGATCTGTTCGATCGCGCCGGCGATGTTTTTGGGGGCGCGGCCGGTGTTCTGCGAGGTGGATCCGAAGACGTTTCTGATCGATCCGGAGGATATCGAGAAGCGCATCACCTCCCGCACGAAGGCGATTTCGGTGGTGCATTGGGGGGGGAATGTGTGCGATATGGACGGGGTGATGGGTGTGGCCAACCGGCACGGGATTCCGGTGGTGGAGGACTGTTCGCACGCGCACGGGGCGAGTTTTGATGGGAAGGCGGTAGGGACGATCGGGGCGATCGGGGGGTTCAGTTTCCAGGGGATACCGGGGAGCGGGAAGCCGATCTGCGGGGGGGAGTGTGGGATGGTGGCGACGATGGACCGGCACCTGTACGAGCGGGTGCTGCTGTTCGGACACGTTGGGCGGACCGATCTGGCCGACAGATTTCAGAACCCGGCGCACAGGCGGCTGGCGCCCTACGGGCTGGGACTGAATTTTCGGCCGTATCCGCTGGGGGTGGCGATTGCGCAGGTGCAGATGGCGCGGATCCGGAAGCAGAATGCGGGGCGGTGGGCCTACGTGCAAGCGATGATCCGGGGGTTGGAGGAGATTCCGGGGATCGACCCCCTTTATATCTACCCGAAGGCACAGCCGGGGGGATTGTTCATGGCCTTGCAGGCCCGGTATCGGCCGGAGGATCTGAGGGGGCTTCCCCGGGAGGCCTATTGCGAGGCGCTGCAGGCAGAGGGGGTGCAGGTGCGGGCAGGCGCATACGCGGATGCGTTTGTCGCAAGCCAGGCAGGGGTGCGGCATATGCCGTATCACTTGCTGCCGCCGTTTTCGAGGGGGATCGATTTGTACACCCACGGGCGGGGGCCGCTGTGGGAAGGGTATGAAGGGTATGCGCCGGAGGATTTTCCGCAGACCCGGGAGGCGATCTCGCGGATGCTGCAGTTGCCGATCCTGACGGATCCTGAAGAGGGGGTGGTGGAGCAGTTCTTAGAGGCGTTCCGGAAGGTGGCCGAAAACCACAGGTCGCTGTTTTAGATATGAGGATCGGAAGATGGGAATGGATATTCTGAAATTGCTGAAGCAGGGCTTTGTCCTGGGCGACGGCGGGTACCTCGAGGAGGCGAAGTTTCGGGGCTACAGTTCGCCGAGGGTCGTTGTGGAGTTTCCAGAGGTGATGCGGCAGATCCACGTGGATTTCTTCCGGGCGGGTTCGCAGGTGCTGCAGGCCCACACGTGGTGGACCACCCGCAAATACCTGAAACAGCACGGGGGCGACCGGGGTTGGGGCGACCGGGTGGAGGAGATCAACCGGACGGCGGTCCGGTTGGCGAAGGAGGCGGCCGGTGGGGAGGCACTGGTGGCCGGGTCCCTGTGTGCGTCAGCTTACGGAGTCCACTTTTTTGACCCCAACGATAGGGCGGCGTGCGATGCGGCACAGGCGGAGTGGGACGAACAGATCGCCGTGATGGTGGATGAGGGGGTGGACCTGCTGATCTGTGAGGCGTTCCACTGGCTGGACGAGGCGCGGCTGGCCCTGGCGTGCTGCAAGAAGACGGGGGTCCCCACGGCGGTCACGATGAGCGGTGGGAACTGGGCGAGCCCGTGGCTGAAGACGGAGGGCTGGCCGGGAGAGGAGGGTGCGTCTCCGGCCGAGTGCGCACGCGTCCTGGTGGACGAAGGCGCTGATATCGTGGGATCGAACTGCAGCAGCGAGCCGCGCACCATGTGGCCGATCGTGCTGGAGATGCGGGAGGCAGTGGATGTGCCCATCGCTTTCCAGCCGGTCGGGTACAGGAGAACGGCCCCTGGCTGGCGGCCGGTCCGGGAGTCGATGATCGTCCCGGGGGTGGAGATGGCGGAGTACGCCCTGCGGGCGAAAGATCATGGGATCAATTACATCGGCGCCTGCTGCGGCGCCGGGCCCGAGCTGGTCCGCGCGATGGCGCAGGCGCTGGGGTGTGAACGAGAGCCGATCTAATCAAAAACGCCACGGAATCACACGGAAGGACACGGAAAGGCAAGTGGGGTGTACTGACAGGAGGGTTATATTGGCCAAGAAAAGACAGGTCTATGAGGTGCGGGTGACTCGGAATGTAGAAGCGGTGATGCGGGATGGGGTGGTGCTGAGAGCGGATATCGCACGGCCGAAGGCTCGGGGGAGATTTCCAGTGATTCTGGAGCGAACGCCGTATGGAAAGATGGTCCCTGCTCACCTGGCGGCGGCCGGCTACGTGGTGATTACGCAGGATATGCGGGGGTGCTACGCGTCCGACGGCGAGCTTACGTGGATGTTCAGGCCGGGTTACCGAGATGCGGAGGATGGCTACGATACGGTGGAGTGGGCCGCCGGGCTTCCTTTTTCGGATGGGAAGGTTGGGGCGCATGGGTTCTCCTATCTGGCATGGGCGGCCTGGGAACTGGCGTCGCTACGCCCGCCCCACCTGGTGGCGATGTTCAACGGGGCGTTTGCCACGCGGCTGACCGACTGGGAGGTAGGCGGGGTGTTCCGGACCGGCCGGGCGCTGAAGTGGCTTTTCGGGCACGGCGCAGACCAGAGGCGCCGTAAGGGGATGGGTGGGTACAACAAGGCGGAGGTCCAGGCGGCGTCTGTAATAGACCGGGAGAAGCCGCTCTGGTTTGTGCCGCTGAAGGAGATGCCGGACGAGTATGTTGAGGGGCTCCGGGAGGATTTTATCTACTGGCTGGACCATCAGAATGAGGATTATTTCAATTTCTGCGAGCGGCATTGTGAGGTGGACGTGCCGGTGTTCCATACCACGGGATGGGCAGACCGGCTGGTGCTGACGGTGGACCACTTTACGGGGATGCAGAAAAACGGCCGTACGGAGATGGCGCGGGAGAACCAGCGGATCATCGTGGGGCCCTGGTCCCACGGGGTGGACGGGCACCGGAAGGTGGGGGAGATGGATTTCGGACGGAGGGCCAGGGTCGATTTTAATAAGCTGATCATCCGCTGGTTCGACTACTGGCTGAAGGGGATCGAAAACAGGATCATGAAAACGGCGCCGGTGCGCTACTTTGTGATGGGGGAGAACCGCTGGTATGAGGCGGAGACCTGGCCCCTGCCGGAGGCGCGGCCGACGGCCTACTATTTCCATTCCAGGGGTTCCGCGAACACGCCCTCGGGAGACGGGCGTCTCTCGCGCAAGGCGCCTGGACGGGAGGCATCGGACCGGTATGCCTACGATCCCCGGGACCCGGTGATGACGCTGTTTTATGAGAATTGCCAGGATGCGCCTTACGACCAGCGGCAACTGGACGGCCGGAAGGATGTGCTGGTCTACCAGTCACAGCCGCTGCGTAAACCTGTGCGCGTAGTAGGACGGCCGGAGGTGCGGCTGTTTGCCGCGTCGAGCGCCCGGGACACGGATTTTGTCGTAAAGCTGATCGACGTGCACCCGGACGGGTTCGTCCACCAGGTCTGCTACGGGATCGTGCGGGCGCGCTACCGGGAGTCTTTTGACCGGCCGAAGCTGCTGAGACCGGGGAGGGTCTACGAGTATAGGATCCAGATGCTTCCGACGGGCAACCTGTTTCAGGCCGGGCACCGGATCCGGGTGGCGGTGTCGAGTTCGGATTTTCCGAACTTCGACCGGAACCACAATACGGGGGGCGACAATTACGGGGAAGCGACCTTCAAGACCGCGCATCAGGAGGCCTTCCACGATACCGAGCGACCCTCCCGGGTGATCCTGCCGGTGGTGCCGTGAGCCTTGGAGATTTAAACCCGACCTCGTCGGCTTTCAGCATCTCAAACCCAAGCGGGATCCGATCTGAGCGGTGCAGGTCGTCCCTCGCATTATCTTGATCTTCAAGGCAGGAAGGGTCATGGCGCATTATCCGTTTCCGCTGCGCAAGCACCTGGTCCAGAGCCGGCAGGGCATGGTGGCAACGGCTCACCCGCTGGCCTCACAGGCTGGGCTGCGTATCCTCCAGGAGGGAGGGAATGTCGTGGACGCGACCGTGGCCACAGCCGCTGTGCTGAATGTGGTCGATATGGACGAGTGTGGGCTGGGGGGCGACGCCTTCCTGATCGTCCACCTGGCAGAGCCGGACGAGACCTGGGCGCTCAACGGCGGTGGAGCCGCTCCGACCGGGGCGACGCGGGACTATTTTACGCGTCGCGGAATAACCACGATGCCCCTGGAAGGGATTCTGAGCGCCTCGGTGCCGGGGGTGGTGGACGCCTACGTCACCGTGCTGGAGCGGTGGGGAAGTAGGCCCTTAGCCGAGCTGTTGCAGCCGGCCATTTCCTACGCCGAAGAGGGATTTCCCCTCTCCGAACCGGTCGCCCTGTCGATTGACCGGAGCGAGAAGCTGGATCGCTTTCCCACCGCCAGGCGCGTCTTCCGCGACCCGTCGAACCCGGCGCGACCGGGAGGCATCTTCCGGCAGCGGGATCTGGCCGGGAGCCTCCGGCTGATCGCCGAAGGGGGACGCGAGGCCTTCTACGAGGGACCGATTGCTGAGGCGATCGTCCGGCAGTCGGCCGAAGAGGGGGACGGTCTCTTCACGCTGGAAGACCTGAAGGCGCATCGCTCCGAAGTCTACCGGCCGCTCCAGATCGACTATAGAGGCTTCACCGTCTACGAGACGGCGCCCCCCTCGCAGGGTTTAATCGTGCTGGAGGAGCTTGCTCTGGTCGAGGCCTTCGATCTGGCGGCCATGGGTTTCGGGTCGGCAGAGACGATTCACACGATGGTGGAAGCGAAGAAGCTGGCCTTTGCCGACCGAAACGCCTATGTGGGCGATCCGCGCTTTGTGGACGCTCCTGTCTCCCGTCTCCTGTCCAAGGCGTATGCGGCGGGACGGCGCAGGGCGATCGATTCCGACCGGGCGGACAACGCCCCGACGGCCGGGACCTTAGCCGACGGGGACAATACCTCTTCCTTCGTGGTGGCCGATGGAGAGGGGAACGCGGTGTCGTTTATCCAGAGCGTCTCAGCGGGATACGGGTCGGGGGTGATCGCAGGGGAGACGGGGATCTTTCTGAACAATCGGGCGGGACGGGCGTTCACGCTGGAGGAGGGGCATCCCAACTGCATCGCGCCGGGGAAGCGGCCGATCTACACCCTGAACTGCTACATGGCCTTTCGGAATGGACGCCCCATTATCGTGGGGGGGACGCCTGGAGGGGATAGACAGCCTCAGCATAACTTCCAGGTGATCGCCAGTCTCCTCGATTTCGGGTTTGACGCCCAGGAGGCTGTCGAGGCCCCCCGGTGGTCCAGCCTGCCGGGCACTGACCCGGCTACCCTCGGCGATCCGCTGACCCTGGCGATCGAGAGGCGGTTCCCGGAGGAGACGATCCGAGAGTTGGCGGCGAAGGGACATCGGATGGATGTGGTGGGAGACTGGGGGGCGGGGGGGGAGGCGCTGGTCATCGTCATCGATCCAGACACGGGTGTCCTCTCCAGCGGCTGCGACCCTCGATGCATCGGGTGCGCCATCGGATATTGAGCTGTTCTGCCCTTGCGCAGGCTGGAGGCGATCACATGTCATCCCGCGTTCCATCCACTGGTCAGCCCATCGCCTCTCCTGGAGTCAGATCCTTCCGCGCAGTCACCCCTCGCGCCCTTGCCATCGGCCTCCTGCTGGTCATCGCGATCGATTTCTGGAACATCTATTCCGAAGCGGTCATCCGTGGCTCACGGGTCAATTTGACCCAGTTTCCCGTTTCCCTTGTCGCGCCTTTCGTACTCCTTGTCCTCCTCCTCAACCCCTGTCTGGCCGCTTTGCGCCAGAGGTGGGCGCTCACCCCCGGCGAGCTGCTTGTTGTCCTTGGCATGGGTCTGGTCAGCGCTGTCATCCCTTCCTACGGCATGACCAGCATCCTCATCGGCATGCTGGCCACCCCTTTCTACCACGCCACTCCCGAGAACCAATGGGACATCTATTTCCTCGATCATATCCCACCCTGGCTGGCTCCCCGCGATACCGGCTTCGCCCTCACCTATCTGTTCGAGGGGCTGCCCCCTGGCGTCTCCATTCCCTGGGGGGTCTGGGTAATCCCCCTCTTGTGGTGGGGCAGCCTGATCGCCGCGGTTGTGGCCTTCTCCTTCGGCATCGCGGTGATTCTGCGCCGCCAGTGGGCTGAACACGAACGCCTCGTCTACCCGCTCCTGAAGCCTGTCGTCGCCCTCACCGAGCAGCCGCATCCCGGCACCTTCTGGGCTGACACTGTGCGGACCCGCCTCTTCTGGGCCGGTTTCGCCCTCGCCTTCGGGTTCAACACCTGGCTTTACCTCTCCTCCACCTTTTCAATGGTCCCTTCCCTTCCCCGCATCCTGTGGCCGGGTGAGTGGTTCTACCTTGACCGGTACATGCCCCCGCTGTGGACCCGGTTCAACCTCTATACCTTCAGCTTCGGGTATTTCGTCAACCAGGACGTCCTCCTCAGCTTCTGGGTCTTCAACCTGATCCTGACGGCAGAGATCGGCCTGTTTCGACGGGTGGGCTACCGGATCAGCGGCGAGGCCGGCGTGCTCGGCTACATCGGTGCAAGCGGCGTCTGGGGCAATGCCGAGATGGCCTGGCAGTGCTTCGGCGCCCTGACTGTGATGGTGCTCTGGGGTTTCTATGTGGCACGGCGACACCTGATCGATGTGGTCCGCAAGGCCCTCCGACCCAGCTACTCCATTGACGACACGGGTGAAATGCTCTCCTATCGGGCCGCTGTTTGCTGCACCATTGGGGGCCTGGCCTACACGTTCTTCTGGTTTCACGCTGCCGGCCTGGAACTCCGGATGCTTCTTCCCTTTCTGTTTGCCCTCCTGATTGTCTACGTCGGCCTGTCGCGCTTCGTGGCCGATGCCGGGGCCCTTTACGCCTACAGCCCCATGAGCCCCCAGGAGTTCATGGTGCGGATCAGCGGCACCTCCTCCATCTCCGCCTCCAGTATGACGCTTCTCACTTACTCCTTTGTCCTCCGCGCCAACGCGCGGGGGTTCCTCCTGCCCGCGCTGGCCCAGGTGGTCCGCCTGGGCGACCTGATCCGGGGGCAGGGACGACGGCTCTTCGCTGCGATCGCCCTGGCCATCTTCGTCGCCTTCATCACTTCGATTCTCATGACCCTGTACATGGGCTACACCTACGGCGTTTCCAATTTCCGCGACCTCCCCCTCACCAGATACCCGCCCTCCCTCTTCGACCGGACCCTCAGTCTCATTAAGAGCTACGTTGAGACCGACCCGGAGCGCCTGATGTTCTTCGCCATCGGCGGAGGGGTTATGGCCCTCCTCACCTACCTGCGCTACCACCTTCCCCGGTGGCCTCTGCATCCCATCGGCCTCCCCATGGCCGGCACCAGTGCCCGCAGCTCGATTGTGAGCATCGTCCTGATCTGGGGCATCAAGTCGATCCTCCTGCGGATCGGCGGCGTGGGCCTCTACCGCGAGGGCATCCCATTTTTCACAGGCATCATCGTGGGCTACGCCATCGCTGCCCTCCTGGGCCATCTGGCCGATTCTGTCTGGTTTCCCGGCCAGGGGCATTTCCTTCACGGATGGTGAGAACTGTAAAGCGGGGACTCCGTTTCAGAGTTGCCAGCAGGGTAGTGTGGGAGGTATACTGAGAAGGATTTTCCAGCCCACAGGGAATGTTGTGATGAAACGGAGGGTTCATAAATCGTCGTCCGTCGAATTAACGCAGGAAGTACTTGAGGCCGATCATCAGATTGAGGCTCTGAATTGGAAACGTCTTCTTCAACTCCCAGTCCTCATACGGCCTCAGTTCGCCCATCGACACGTTCCACCGGACCCGGAAATCGATCAGAAACTGCTCCGACGTGCGGTGGTAAAAGCCCAGCCCGGTGTTGATGGACAGCGCCGCATCCGTGTCCTTGGTGGACTCCAGCATGCTCTGTGCGTCGGTCTTGATCTGATTGCCCACCTGCCCCGGCCAGATCAGCCCTGTCACCTCGTGGTTGAACTTGTAAAAGCCGATACCGGCTACAATGTAGGGGACGGTCCCGGCCCCCTCGTCCGGCTTGAAGGTCCGCAGCCCGTTCACCACCAGGCTGGCGATCCACATATCGGCCTTGGCGCTGGGGCTTTTCACCTTGGACCCATTGGCCGCGCCCAGCCCGTTGTGCCAGACGAATTCCCGGCCGTCCAGCCCTGCGTCGGACAGCTTCGTGTAGTGAAACTCCACCTCCGTCATGGTCCTGGGAGACACCACATAGGTAAGCTGACCGATGAACGCCGGAGAGATGTTATACCAGCCCTTGAACGTCCCCAACGGCTGCAGCATGGACCCGTAGATACCAAGTGCGTAGCGCAGCTCCTGCGCCTGTACCCTTGAGGTGGGAGCGAAACCGACACCAAAGAGAAGAACCACTCCCAAAACCGATCTGAATCCCGACATCAGTATGCCGGTCCCTTTCATAACGACAGACCTCCTTTCCCAGCTTCGGCCACGTGACAATCTCAACCGCATTGCTTCCTAAACAACACCCTCTTAACAAAACAGTCCACAAAAAATCAAAAAGTGAATTAGTTTATAATGGTTTGTTTTTTAAAAAATGGTTTTTTGTATAAACTATACTATACAGTTGCTTTGAATTTTTGGCCAACCTGTTATTAACTAATCATAAACTTCGCCTCACCTAAATTAATACAATTTCGGCACCGAGTCAAGCTGTTTTGGCGGCCCCGATTCAGAACCGGATACACCCCTTTGCCAAGCACAAAGTGACTTCCGGAGAGGGACAGGAAATCACGGACCGGAAAGCCCGGACAGTCGGGCGTTTTTCGGTTGCTTCTCCTCGTGTTCTACAGCTATCTTTGGTATTTGTATCGGTGCGTCAAAATCCCATAACAGTTAAGAAAGGATGGATGGCGTGGCCTGGTTGAGCGACTGGACCCGACGGGTGATCCTTTTCCTCGCGGTATTCTGTATTGTCCCCTCCCCCATCGTCACCGCCGGCGCAAAACCCGGGCTGTCCACCTCTGCGCAGGCCGCGCTCGAGGCCGGGATCGCCCACGCCAGAGCGGGCCAGCTGCGGGAGGCCTCCGAGGCGATGGCCCGGGCCGCAGAACTGGCCCCGACATCCGCGGAGGTGTGGCACAACTACGGCATTCTCAACGCCCAGATGGGCCGGCTGGAAGAAGCGGTGAAACAGTTGACGATTTTTGGCTTGACATTCGGCCGATTAAGCGCAATTTATGTAGGCGCTTTTTTTGTAATTCGCCCAAGACCTCCTGAAAGCATAAATTAGATGTCCATCAAACTGATTCGTCAGGCTCTCAACGGCAACGGTCGGCTGCCCAGGATGTGGCGGTCCCATGCGCTCAAAGATCGCTACGATGTGGTGATTATCGGCGGGGGCGCCCACGGGCTGGCCTGCGCCTACTATCTGGCTCGAGAACACGGCATTAGAGACGTGGCGGTGTTAGAGAAGGGCTATATCGGCTCGGGCGGCAGCGGGCGCAACACCGCCATTATCCGCAGCAATTACCTCACCCCCGACGGCATCCGGTTTTACAACGAGAGCGTGAAGCTCTACGAGCAGATGGCCGCAGAGCTGGATTTCAACGTGATGTTCTCCCAGCGGGGCCACCTGACGCTGGCCCATACGGACGGGGCGGTGAATACGATGCGCCGCCGGGCCGAGGTGAACCGGCTGGAGGGGGTCGAATCGTACCTGATATGGCCCGACGAAATTTCCCGCCTGTGTCCCCACTTAGACGTTAGCGACCATCCCCGTTATCCGGTCTTAGCTGCGCTCTACCATCCGCCCGGGGGCATTATTCGCCACGATGCGGTCGTGTGGGGCTATGCGCACCAAGCAGACGTGGGCGGCGTCCACATCCACCAGCAGACGGAGGTGACCGGGATTGAGGTGCAGAACGGGAAGGTGGTGGGGGTGGAGACGGCCCGGGGCCGCGTGAAGGCCGGGACCGTGCTCAACGCCACTGCCGGGTGGGGGTCCACGATTGCGGACATGGCCGGCGTTAAGCTGCCCCTGACCACGTTTCCCCTGCAGGCCTGTGTGACCGAGCCGCTCAAACCCTTCTTAGACGTGGTCGTTGTTTCCGGCAGTTTGCACGTCTACGTCAGCCAGTCCGACCGGGGCGAACTGGTGATGGGCGCCAGCGTCGATCCGTTCACCTCTTATTCCATGGATTCTTCCCTTTCCTTCCTCGAAAGCATCGCCGGCCACATGCTTGAACTCTTCCCCTTCCTCAGCCGGGTTCGCATCCTGCGCCAGTGGGCCGGTCTGTGCGATATGACCCCCGACTACAGTCCGATTATGGGCTTTACGCCGGTAGACGGATTCCTGGTGGATGTGGGATGGGGCACGTACGGTTTCAAAGCCACTCCGATTTGCGGCAAAATGCTGGCGGAATGCATTGCCACCGAACGCACGCCAGAGCTGATCGCCCCTTTTCGTTTGTCGCGCTTTGAAGAAGGTGACCTGGTCGGAGAGAAGGGCGCAGCGTCGGTAGGACATTAGAATTTCGGAATGCGGAATGCGGATTTCGGATTGAGATGCCTTTATTCCGCAATCCGCAATCCGCAATCCCCAATCCACAATCCACAATAGGAAGGGGTTGTGTATGCTCATTCTGGTCTGTCCCAACTGTGGGAATCGAAGTGTGAGTGAGTTCCAGTTTGGGGGAGAATACAATCCGCGTCCTCAGGATCCTCAGGTGGTTGACGATGCGGCGTGGGCCGATTATCTCTATCTGAGTGATAACAAAATGGGTGCGCAGACGGAGTGGTGGTACCACAATGCAGGGTGTGGGCTCTGGTTTCTGGCCGAGCGGCATACACGGACGAATGAGGTTGTAAGGACGTACCTCTGGCAGTCCAATCAGGCGATCGGAGAAGCTTAGCGTGCAGACGGAACAGGCTGTGCAGGCCGACCCCGGACAGGTTGTCAGGTCGAATCGGCTTTCCCCTCAACAGCGTGAGGTGATTGACCGCGACACCACCATCCGGTTCTTTTTTGACGGCAAAGCGTACGGTGCGCATCCGGGCGATACGGTCGCTTCGGCGCTGGCAGCGGCGGATGTGAATGTGCTTTCCCGTTCGTTTAAGTACCACCGTCCGCGCGGGCTGCTCTGCTGTGCGGGGCACTGCCCCAACTGTCTGGTGCAGGTGGGCGACGAGCCCAACGTGCGGGCCTGCCAGCGGCCGGTGGAGGCGGACCTGGAGGTCCGGTCTCAAAACGCCTGGCCGTCGCTGGATCACGATCTGCTGTCTCTGACCCAGTTGGGGACCCGGCTGATGCCGGCGGGGTTCTACTACAAGACGTTTATCCGGCCCCAGTCGATGTGGCCGTTCTACGAGCATGTGCTGCGGCACGCCGCCGGGCTGGGGAAGGTGGATCCCCGTTCCACGCCGGGTGGTTTTGACAAGGAGTACCTGTACGGCGATGTTGTGGTAATCGGCGGCGGCCCTGCCGGGATCGGCGCGGCTCTGGCCGCGGCCGAACAGGGCGCACGGGTGCTGCTGTTCGACGAGAACCGGGGGCTGGGGGGGCACCTTCGGTTTGATCTGTCGGATGCGGCCTCCAGTACGCTGTCGGAGCTTCTGGCAGATCTCGAGGAGGCGCCCAATATCACGGTTTATGCCGATACGGCGGTGCTGGGCTGGTACCAGGACAACTGGCTTGCGGCTGTTCGGGGGGCGCGGCTGTTCAAGATCCGGGCAACCTCACTGGTGGCGGCGACCGGGGCTTTTGAGACGCCGCTGGTCTTTGGTAACAACGACCTGCCGGGCGTGATGCTGGGGGGCGCGGTGCAGCGCCTGCTCCACCTCTACGGCGTTGCCCCCGGCAGACGGGCTGTGATTGTGACGGCCAATGAGGACGGCTGGACCGTTGCTGCTGACCTGCACCGGACAGGGGTGCAGGTAGCGGGTGTTGTGGATGAGCGGAAGGCCAGCGGTGGGCCTCAGGCGGAGGCGTTGGCTGCTGCCGGGGTTCCGATTTTCACCGGACATACAGTTGTAGAGGCGCGCGGTTCGGGCGCGGTTCGGGGCGCGGTGATTGCGCGGGTGGGTTCGGGGGGTGAGGTGGACCGGTCCACGGCGCGGTCTTTGAGCTGCGATCTGATTGCGGTGAGTATGGGGTGGACGCCCGATACCGGGCTGGTGTATATGGCCGGGGGCAGATCGGAGTACAACGAAGAGCGAGCGGAGATGCTGCCGGTTAAATCGCCGCCGGGCGTGTATGTGGCCGGGCGGGCTGCGGGAGCGCACGCGGTTGATACGCAGATTGCCGAGGGGCGGCTGGTCGGCGCAAACGCGGCCGCTTTTGCCGGGGTGGGGGATGCGCCGGGGGCAGATGAGATGGCTGCGCTGGACGAGCGGAAGGCGAGTGAACCGGTGCGCACGTCTCCACGCACTCTGGTACCGGGCAAAAAGAAGCGGTTCCTGTGTTACTGCGAGGATGTGACCGACCAGGACTTAGAGACGTCGATTGCAGAGGGCTACGACAGCATCGAGCTGCTGAAACGGTACAGCACGATTTCAATGGGCCCCTGCCAGGGGAAGATGTGCTCGATGAATACCATCCACCTCTGCGCCCGTGCCAACGGAAAGACGGTGCAGGAGACCGGGAGGACGACCGCGCGGCCTCCGGTTGTTCCGGTGACGCTGGGCGCTTTGACCGGACAGAATATGGAACCGGTGCAGGTGACCGGGGTGCACAACTGGCACCTGGAGCGAGGCGCCAAAATGATGGTGGCCGGGCTGTGGCTGCGTCCGGAACATTATGGGGATCCCGCCGCCGAGGTGCAGGCGGTGCGCGAGCGGGTCGGCATCATCGACGTGAGTACGCTGGGCAAGATCCGGCTTACCGGCCCCGGCGCGTCCCGACTGCTGGAACGCATCTATGTGAACCGGTGGCGCAAGCTGGGCGTGGGGCGGGTGCGCTACGGGGTGATGTGCAACGATGAAGGCGTGGTGATGGACGACGGGGTGTGCGCCCGTTTGCGGGAAGCGGAGTGGTATATGAGCACGACGTCCTCCGGGGCGACGGGCGTTTACGAGTGGATGCA
Organism: Candidatus Latescibacterota bacterium; assembly: GCA_965249305.1. Taxonomy (GTDB): domain Bacteria; phylum Latescibacterota; class UBA2968; order UBA2968. The sequence goes on from OZ252228.1 coordinate 5,324,829, forward strand.
GTGGTGGATGCAGTCGGGGTGGGGGGAAGGTGTGCAGGCGGTGAACCTGACGGAGACCTACTCCGCGTTCAACCTGGCCGGCCCGCAGGCGCGGGCGGTGCTGAAAAAGTTGACGGACCGGGATCTCTCCAACAAGGGGTTTCGTTATATGCGGATTCGGTCGGCGGAGGTGGCGGGCGTGCCCTGCCGGCTGCTGCGGATCGGGTTTACGGGCGAGCTTTCCTACGAGGTCCACTGTCCATCCGGGTATGCGCTCCACCTGTGGGAGGCGTTGATGGAGGCCGGGGAGGCGTTCGGGATTTCGCCGTTTGGGGTGGAGGCGCAGCGGATTTTGAGGCTGGAGAAGGGGCACCTTATCGTCGGGCAGGATACGGATGCACTGTCCGATCCGATCGCCGCGGACATGGAATGGGCGGTGAAGCTGGACAAGCGAGATTTCCTGGGAAAGCGCAATCTGGCACAGGTTTCAGAAGCGGGACCCGGGAAGCGGCTGGTGGGCTTCAAGATGGCCAGGCCCGGTGTGGTTCCCGAGGAGGGTCTGCAGGTCGTGCGGCCCGGCTCGAACGGGAAGTTAGAGATTATCGGCTGGATTACCTCCTGCCGGTTCAGCCCCACGCTGAAGGAGACGATCGGGCTGTGCTGGCTGTCGGCGGATCTGGCAGGGCAGAATGGGGCTTCTTTTACAATTTATATGGATGAAACTCTGGAAGAGGCCCGTGTCCACCACGGGGCTTTTTACGATCCAGGCGGGGAAAGGCTTCAGATGTGAGTGCTTCCACTGCCGTTAAACGGACGCCTTTACACGACAGAGCGCAGCAACTGGAAGCCCAGTTTGCCGAAGACCGGGGCTGGCAGGTGCCGGAGGTGTATACCACGGTGGAGGCCGAAGCCGCTGCGGCCCGGGAAGGCGTTGTGCTGGCGGATGAGACGGCCAACGGTAAGCTGCTGGTTGAAGGGCAGGAGGCGGAGGCCGTGATACTGGAGGTGTTCGGCATTTCCGGACTTGCGGTCGGCGATGGGACTTCGGTTGAGCCGGATCGTGTCTATCGCCTGCGGAGCGACCTCTTTTTTGTGGCGCCCAGCGATGAGGATGCGGCGCTGAAAAGGTTGCAGGCGTCTGCGGAGGCGTCCGAACGGTTCGTCACGGTGACGGATGTGACCCACGGGCGGTCCGAAATCCGCGTGATCGGCCCGGCGAGTTCGGCGTTGATGCGCAAGGTGTGCGGGCTGGACTTTCACCCCGAGGCGTTTCCCGATGGGGCGGCCAGGCAGAGCAGCGTTGCCAGGACGGCGCAGCTGATGATCCGCCGTGACATGGGTGAGTTGCCGGCGTTTTCGGTGATCGGCGCGCGTTCGCTTGGGGCCTACCTCTGGGAGGTCCTGATGGAGGCCGGAGAGGAGTGGAGGATTGTGCCTATCGGTCGGGCCGCGGTGTCGGTGCTGGAAAAAGGTTGAGTAAACATTGGGAGTTGAGAGCGGAACGGGTTGTTCATACGGCGACTTGGATCAAGCCTTGAAGGCTTGGCGCATTTCGTTGAATCTGCTGAACCTGGTTGCGGTATTCGGCCTGCCGGGCCAGCCAAGTGTGGTAGACGCTTGCCCACTCTCCGAAGTCTAAGACCCAGTCGTCGTCTTCGGGTTCTTCTCCGCTGGTGTACGCCGGGTAGAAGGTCTCCGAACGAATGCCGTATTTGCGCTCGAATGCCAGCAGATCTTCTTCAAGCGTGTGGATGTCGGCGAGAATTTCCCGGAGTTCCATAACGCTTCTCCTAAGTTTTCTTGATCCGGCCGGCGCCGGTTCGTCGTCATTGTCGAAGTTCGACGCAGCCTGATCTAGGAAGGATCATTTTGATGGGGCCCCAAACGCATCGGCCGTTAATAAAATATACCGCATCCACGCGCAGGAGATCAAGATATTTTGGAGAAGCCGAGTTTTTGAACAGCAACTTGCGAAGTTACAGCGGCGCCGATTTTCGGAGAAACCATCGTGAACGTCAAAAATGCTGAGTCACTTAGTTATGAGAAAAAGGGAGGGCCTATGTCGAGCGGCACAACAACAGATTTAGAGGCTTATATACATGCTGACGGTCGCGACGAGCTTGTGAAGGAGGTGCGCGACAAGATTGACGCGCTTGGGATCACGTATATCTATTACCAGTTTATCTCGGTGACGGGGCGGGTGGTGGGGAAGGGGATTCCGGCCGATCACTGGGAGCGAATCGCCGGGAGCGGCTTCCAGTTGGTCTATGGGGCAACGGCCAATCTGTTTATGGACCGTCATGACAATTATATCGGATATGGCCCGGAGGCCGCCGAGCTGGTGGGTATTCCGGACCCGGAGACGTTTGTCCAATTGCCCTGGGACCAGCGGGTGGGGCGGGTCTTCTGCACGCTGTTTCGCAACCGGGAGGAGGAGGAGGCGCCCGGAGGGTTTCTGACGGCGGACTGCCGGGGCAACCTGCGGCGGCTCCACGCGCAGTTTCAGACGGACCACGATGGGCTGCACATGCGACACGGCGCCGAGCCGGAGATGATGTGGCTGCATAAAGGTCCGGACGGCAAGCCGGCGGAAGGGTTCAGCAAACCGTATTGCTACCACATCGACCAGTTCGAATCCCTCCGGCCGGTGGTAATGAAGGTGATCGAGTACGGCCGGGCGATGGGGCTGGATATGATCCAGGGCGACCACGAGGACGCTCCGGGGCAGCTGGAGTTGAACTTTACCTTCGACGAAGCGCTGCGCACCTGCGACCGGCTGACGACCTACCGCCAGATTTGCGCGCAGGTGGCGCGCGAGCACGATCTGATCGCCTGTTTTATGTGCAAGCCTTTTATGGGCGTGTCGGCCTCGGGCTGCCACCATAACCTCTCGCTGTGGCGGGAAGGTGAGGATGCGGTCAAGCCGCTGGGCAACGATGAACTCCCGGGGATGGCAGGGTCGTTTGTCCACCGGGAGGGGGGCGAGAATACTTTCGCGCCCCTGCCCGGAGAGCGGCAGCCCGCGCCGACCGGGCTGCACTGCATCGGAGGCGTTATAGAACACCTGCCCGCGCTGACGGCGATCGGGTGTTCCACGGTCAATTCCTACCGGCGGCTCTGGGAGACCGGATTCTGGGCGCCGGTCTATACCGACTGGGGCTATCAGAACCGGACCTGCGGGCTGCGCGTGTCCGGGCCCGGGCGGCTTGAGTACCGCGCCGTTGACGCGATGGTGAATCCCTACCTGATGGCCGGGGCGCTGTTGAAGGCCTTCGACGATGGGATCCGGCGGGAGCTGGACCCGGGTGAGCCGGAGCAGCGGAATATTTACGAGGCGATTGAAGCGGGGAAAGAGGTTACGATGCTGCCGCTGTCGCTGGGGGAGGCGCTGGACAGGCTGGAAGAGGACGAGGTGATTAAGTCTGCGCTGCCCGGCGAGATGTACGTTGTGTACATGCACTACAAGCGGGATGAGTGGGAGCGTTTTCTGGGCACGGTGACGGATTGGGACGTGGAGACGTACTGGGATTGTTTGCCATAGGAGCGAGACGACCATGTGCGGGATTGCCGGAATTATCTACCGGGGGAAGACGGGAGAGATCGGCAGGGAGATGACGTCGATGCTTCAGGCGATGGTGCATCGCGGGCCGGATTCGACGGGGTTTGCGATCTATGGCACGCCTAAGGCGGGCGAGCTGGCCGTGCGGTTCAAGGTGGCCGAGAACGAGGATCTCGGAACCGGCTTTGAGATCCATGAGCAGATCAAAGCGCGCAGAGCAGAAGTGGACAAACGGCTCCGGTCGCTGGGCGCGGAGATCGTTTTCGCCGAGCAGGCCACGGAGTACGCGTACCTGTATCGCGTGAAGTACGACGGGGACCTGCGCCGTTTTTCGAATTATATCGAGGAGGTGGAGGGCGCGGAGATCCTGTCTATCGGCGAGGCCCTGGAACTGGTGAAGGACCTGGGCGACGCCAATTACGTTTCCGAGCAGTACAGGCTGGAGGGGTTCGTGGGCACGCACGCGATCGGCCACGTGCGCATGGCAACCGAGTCGGACGTGGATATCCGCTCGGCCCACCCGTACTGGGCCTATCCGTTCAGCGACCTGGCCGTGGTGCACAACGGGCAGCTCACGAATTACTGGACCAAACGACGGGAACTGGAGCGCAAAGGGCTGCGGTTCGTGTCGGACTGCGATTCCGAGCTCATCGCGGTTTATGTCGCGGAAAAGCTGGAGGCGGGCCATTCGCTTGAAGACGCGATGAACGCATCGGTGGAGGAACTCGACGGGGTCTTTACCTATGTTGTGGCGACGTCGGACAGCCTGGGGATGGCCAAAGATGTGATGGCGGCCAAGCCGATGGTGCTTTACGAAGGGGAGAGCTGCATCGTCCTGGCCTCGGAAGAGATGGCGATTCGAACCGTTTTTCCTCAGGAGATCGATACGGTTGATCCCTACGCAGGGGAGGTGCGGGTATGGCGGAATTAAAGGCGCACGAGAAGGCGCACAAGTCGTACGGGATGGGGATGCACGACGAAAAGCTGGCCGGGCGCTCGCACCGGGCTTTTTTCGACTTCGAGGCCGGTGACGGCGACGGTCTGGTCTATCCGGGCAGTTGCGATGTGGATTTTGACAAACGTACCGAGTTCGATGCGGCCGACATGGATTCGCCGGCCGTGAATGTGAAGATTCGGGAGTTGATGGAAGCGGGGTACGGTCACATCGTTGTTCAGAACCCGAACGCCAAGCATTCTCTGGGTGTGGGCATTTTAAATCGGCTCAGGCTGGATTTTGAAGGCTCGCTGGGCTATTTTGGGGTGGGCCTGAACGATGGTCCCAATGTCCAAATCTCGGGACGGGTGGGATGGTCCTGTGCGGAGAACATGATGGCGGGGACGGTGGTGATTGAGAAAAATGCGGGGTCGTCTTTCGGCGTCGCCATCCGGGGCGGGGATCTGGTCTGCAAAGGGGACGTGGGATCGCGGACCGGCATTAATATGAAGGGCGGTACGATTGTTGTCGGGGGGCGCACCGGCACCCTGTCCGGGTTTATGATGCAGCGTGGTCGTATGGTTATTCTGGGAGATGCCGACGAAAATTTGGGCGACTCTATGTACGATGGGACGATTTACGTGGGCGGAGAGATCGCGTCTCTGGGTGTGGATGCGGTGCGGGGCGAGATGACCGAACTGGAAGCGGTCTGGTTGAAACGCAAGCTGGGTATGTATGGTCTGGAGGCGCCCAACGGGGTGGAGAACCTGCAGAAGATCGTTGCCGGCAAGCAGCTCTGGAATTATGATAACCTGGAGCCGACGGAAAAGAAAATCGTGCTGTAGCATTAAAGAGAGGAAAGGGCCATGGCGACCGAAGATCAGGAACTTCAGATGGGACGCGCAGAGGTCTCAGGCAATGGGAAGCCCGAACGCAACCGGCACGTTCTGGGACAGAATTTCTTGTTTCCTCCTCAGGTTATCGACGACATTCATATTAAATCGGAAATGGGCCGGTACCGCATGCGCGGGATGGCCATTTTTAAGAAAATTCCTTCGTGGGACGACCTCACCTTTTTGCCCGGTACGCTCACGCGTTTTGTGATTGAAGGATATCGGGAGAAGTGCGAGACAGAAACGGTGCTGGGGCCTAAAGCCAAACGCCCGCTGGTCCTGGACATCCCGATTTATATTACGGGCATGAGCTTCGGCGCGCTGTCTTTTGAGTCCAAGGTCGCGCTGGCGAGGGGCGCCACCATGGCCGGGACGGCGACCTGTTCGGGGGAAGGGGGTATGCTTCCCGACGAACGGCGGTATTCGGAGAAATGGCTTTACCAGTGTATTCAGTCCCGGTACGGTTTCAATCCCCACCACCTTCGGCTTGCGGATGCGGTGGAGTTTTTCATCGGGCAGGGCTGCAAGGTGGGCCTGGGGGGGCACCTGATGGGGCAGAAGGTGACCGACCAGGTGGCGGAGATGCGCTCACTGCCGGCGGGCATCGACCAGCGCTCTCCGGCCCGGCATCCGGACTGGCTGGGGCCTGACGATCTGGCGCTGAAGATCGATGAGATCCGGGCGGCGACCAACTGGGAGGTGCCCATCCAGTTGAAGCTGGGGGCGGCGCGTGTTTATGACGACGTGCGAATGGCCGCTAAGACGGGGCCGGACAGTATCTACATGGACGGGATGGAAGGCTCCACGGGGGCCGGACCGCACCTGGCGACGGAGGAGACGGGCGTGCCCGGCATCGCTGCGATCCGGCAGGCCCGGAAGGCGCTGGACGATGTGGGCAAGACCGGCGAGATTTCGCTGGTTTACGCCGGGGGCATTAGAAACGGCGCGGATGTGGCCAAGGCCCTGGCGCTGGGGGCGGATGCGGTGGCGATCGGGACGGCCGCAATGGTTGCGCTCAACTGCAACAAAGATATTCCCGAGGCGGACTACGAGGGCACTGTCGGGGTGCCGGCGGGCTACTGCTATCACTGCCACACGGGGCTTTGCCCTGTGGGGGTGGCTACGCAGGATCCGGAGCTTCGGAAGCGGCTGGACCCGGACGAGGCGGCCATCCGGGTGTACAATTTTTTGCATACGCTGACCATCGAGTGCCAGATGATGGCCCGCGCCTGCGGCAAGACCGATGTGCATTCCTTAGAGCCGGAAGACCTGGCGGCGCTGACCTCCGAGGCATCGGCGATGGCCGAGGTGCCGCTTGCGGGCACGCGGTATACGGTGGGGCATCCGGAGATGAACCGGTATTAGGAGAACGCCATGAGCGATTCGAAAGAAAAAGACGTCGATTATTATCTGAAATCGGACGGCCTGGACACAGATCGGGAAATAGAAATCGGGCAGCACATCGGGTACCGGTACGATGTGAACCTGGTGCCCGACTATTCGTTTCTGACGCCGTTTTTGGAGGCGTATATGGAGATGATGGGATGGGAGGATTTGAACTGGCTGGAAGACGTGCACATGGGGTACGAGGAAGGCCATTCCGCGGTGTTCGACCGCAATATCAACGGCTGGGTGATTGTGCCGGAGGATATGGAGCTGCCTCACAACCAGCAGGAACGGGACATGATCGCCCGGGAGATTCTGATCAAGTTTCAGATGTCGAAGACGCATCCGCTGGTTGAACTGGGAGAAGCGTACAGAAAATGACCTGATGGGGGCGATGTAGATGAGCGATACAAAGATGTGGGGCTCCGAGGAGTTCTGGGGGTTGGGATATGACTGGGATCCGCAGTGGGTGTTGACGCCGGAGCAGAAGGAGCTTCAGACCAGGCTGATTGAGCTTTGCCAGACCACGCTGCGGGAGAATGCGGTGGAAAGCGACAGGAAGCTCCTGTTTCCCCGCAAGAACTTCGAGGCGCTGGCCTCGCTGGGGCTGCTGGGGTTGAACGTGCCCAAAGCGTGGGGTGGACTGGGGGAGACTCATACGTGTACGGGAATGGTGGTGGAGACGATTGCCCGGTACGGCTGCGCCAGCACCGCGATGTGCTATACCATGCATATCGGGGCGGTTGCGGCCGCGATGTTTCGGAGCCACGATAATCCGACGATTCAGGAGCTGATGAAACGTCTCGACAGAGACGTGCTTGTGGGCACGCTGTCCTATTCGGACCCGGAGACCGGTTCGCACTTTTGGTACCCGATTTCGTCCGGGGCCGAGGCGGTCGATGACGGCTGGAAGGTGCACAAGAAGGCGTCGTGGACGACGTCGGGCGGGTTTGCGGACTGGTATATCGTGCAGACGACGAGTCCGGACTTTGGGGGGGATTATTCCAATCTTTCCTGTTTTCTCATTATGGCCGACGAGGTGAAGGCGGAGCCGTCGAAGTGGGATGGGCTGGGGCTGCGCGGCAATCAGTCGGGCACGCTGGAGGTGGCGGGGGTGACGGTTCCGAAAGAGCGGCTGGTGGGGCCGGTGGGCGATGGGGCGAATTCGAACGATGAGACGGTGGACCCGTTTTTTCTGCTGTGCTCGTCCGCCTGCTGGAACGGGATCTCGCTGGGGCTGATCGATATTGCGAAGCGCCATACCACGGCCAAGCGGCACGCGGATGTGGGCATGCGCGTGGCGGACTATCCGACCATTCAGGACTACGTGGGCGAGGCGGTTATGGATACGAATACCTCCCGGGCGTTCGTTTTTCAGATGGCCAAGGCGATGGACGAGCTGACGAACAACTGCGACTGGTCGATCCACGAGGATCTGTCCAACCTGCCCAGGGCGGATGTGCTGCACTGGATGTGGCAGGTGAAATTTACCGCGGCCAAGAATGTGGCGACTGTGTCTGACAAGATGCTGCACGCCTGCGGGGGGACGGGGTACAAGCCGGAACTGGGGATCGAGCGGTACCTGCGCGACGGCAAGGCGGGGTGGGTGATGGGGCCCACCAACGAGGTGCTGCGGCAGTTCGTGGGAAAGGCGGTGCTGCTGGGTTTCGACTCGCTGGACTACTGGAACCAGTCGGTGAATGAGCGGGTGCTCCACAACGAGATCAAGAAGCTGGACGGGGAGGCGAAGCGGGCGCTGGCCGAAAAGCTGCTGGCCGAGGCAGAGGAAGGCTGATGGGCGTCGATGGCTCAGGCAGGCTGGTTGAGGCGGGTCTGCTCCGTCTGGAGCCTGGGGTTGAGCGATACCGGGTATGTGGAGGCGGGTCGATCGTTCTGGCGCTTTCGGCGGGCGACCGGATTGAGATCACCGATATCGAAGGAGGCCAGCGGTGCGAGCTGGCCGTTTTCGGCCCGGAGGGACGCGAAGACGCCGGGGCGCTGGGGGTTCGGGCGGATGGCAGGTTGGAGCGTTTCACGACCGCTCTGGCCGGCGGCAACGGTGAGGCGCAGGATGCTGCTGCCGCCCTGTGGCAGCGGGGGCTCGACGCGACGTCCGCCCGGGCTTTGCAGCTTTTCGGGGGCGAGACGCGGCCGGGGGACGAGGAGACGTTTACGGCTCAGCGGGATGCGACCTGCATTGTGGCCGCTCCGGGCGGGCCGATGCGGGTGGACGAACAGAATCCGCCCACCGATTTGCGCGTTGTGGTCAGGCGGGCCGGACCGACGGTGACGGCCGAGGCTACGCTGCCGCCTCCGCTGGGCGACCTGCGCTTAGATATGCGCGTGGACCGGGCCACGGCGGTTTCCTACGAGGTGCAGGCCGGGGAGTATATCCAGGTGATTGATGTGGCCGGGCGGCAGTGCTCGGATTTCTTAGCGTTTGACAGTCGGCAGCTGCAGCGGGGGGTTGAGCGGGGGCTTGATGCGACCACGACGCGGACGCTGATGGGCGCGGCCTATCCCGGGCCCGGTCTGTACTCCAAGTTTTACGACCAGGACATGCAGCCCTTAGTGGAGGTGATTCGGGATACGGTGGGACGCCACGATACGTTTGCTCTGGCCTGTACTGCCAGGTACTACGAGGATATGGGGTATCCCGGTCACATCAACTGTTCGGACAATTTTAACGCGGCGCTGGACCCCTATATGATTGCCCCCCGCAAGGGCTGGCCCGCGATTAATTTTTACTACAATACGGGCATCGACGGCAACAACGTGCTGTTTATGGATGAGCCCTGGTCGCGGCCGGGCGATTATGTGCTGCTAAGGGCGACGACCGACCTGGTCTGCCTGTCTTCGGCATGTCCGGACGATATCGATCCGGCCAATGGCTGGAATCCGACCGATATCCACGTTCGGGTCTATCCGGCAAAGCAGACTTTTTCGAAGGGGATTGCCCACAGGATGACTCCGGATGCCGATCCCGAGATGACGCGGGAGACCGCGTTCCACCCCCGCACATCTGAGCTTACGCAGCAGTTCACAGAATACCGGGGGTTCTGGCTGCCGACCTGTTTTTCCGGCCACGGCGCAATTGAGGAGTACCACGCCTGCCGTGAACGGGCGGTGGTGATGGATCTGTCGGCCCTGCGCAAGTTCGAGGTGCTGGGACCGGATGCTGAGGAACTGCTGCAGCGGACGCTGACCCGCAACGTGCGCAGGCTGTCGGTGGGGCAGGTCACGTATTCGGCGATGTGTTACGAGACGGGGAGCATGCTGGACGACGGGACGCTGTTCCGGCTGGGCGACAACAATTTCCGCTGGATCGGCGGCGACGGTTACGGGGGAATCTGGCTGCGTGAACAGGCCGAAAAGATGGGTCTGCGCGTGTGGGTGAAGTCTTCTACCGGCCAGCTCCACAACCTTGCTGTGCAGGGGCCGGAGAGCCGCAACATCCTTCTGGAGCTGGTGTGGACGCCGCCGACCCAGCCGGGGCTTGAGGATCTGCGCTGGTTCCGCTTTACGATCGGCCGCATTGGGGATGCGAATGGGGAGCCGATCCTGGTTTCGCGGACGGGTTATACCGGCGAGATCGGGTACGAGGTCTGGTGCCATCCGAAGGATGCGCTCGCCGTGTGGGATGCGATCTGGGAGGTGGGTGAGCTGTACGGGATGACGCCGCTGGGGCTGGACGCGCTGGATATGCTGCGCATTGAGTCGGGGCTTGTGTTTGCCGGGTACGAGTTCGACGATCAGACCGATCCGTTCGAGGCGGGCATTGGTTTTACGGTTGCTCTGGATAAAGAAGACGACTTTATCGGCAAGGAGGCGCTTTTCCGCCGCAAAGCGCATCCCCAGCGGGCGCTTGTGGGGCTTGAGCTGGAGGGCAACGAGCCGGCGGCCCACGGCGATGGCGTGTACGCCGGACGCAGCCGGGTGGGCGTGATTACCAGCGCGACCCGCTCTCCAATTTTGCGCAAGAATATTGCGCTCTGCCGCATGGCGGTGGAGTACTCTGAGATCGGTACAGGGGTAGAGGTGGGCAAGCTGGACGGGCATCAGAAACGGATTCCCGCGGCGGTGGTGCGGTTTCCGTTTTACGACCCGGAGAAGAAACGGCCGCGTTCCTGAATCTGTTCGGACGAAAGGGGAACAGGGATGGCATTCGACCCTCAAGAGCAACGGCGGATTATGGGGTGTTTTGCGACGGGGGTGACGGTGGTGACAACCTGTTTTGACGACCAGCCCCACGGGATGACGGCGAATGCTGTTGCCTCGCTGTCGCTTGAGCCGCCGCTGGTTCTTGTGGCGGTTGATAAACGCAGCCAGATGCACGTCTCTCTGACGGAGAGCAAGTGTTTTGCGGTGAATGTGCTGACCGATGCGCAGGAAGCGATCTCCAGCCAGTTCGCGGCGCCCGGTCCGAAAGATTTTTCAAATCTGAGGCTGACCGTGGCGGAGACCGGCGCGCCGATCTTGGTGGACGGGCTGGCGTTTGTAGACTGTCGTTTGACCGACATTTTGCCGGGTGGAGACCACGACATTTTCGTTGGCGAGGTTGTGGCGGGGGATGCGAACGAGGGCCGTCCGCTGATTTTTTATAGCGGCAATTACACGCAGCTTGCCGAGTGATAAAGGGGATACCTTCGATGGGGTTGCCCGAATCTTCCAAATATGTAATCATTGGCGCCGGCGTTCACGGACTGAGCACCGGCTACCATCTCGCACGTGCGTTGAAGGCAAGCGGGAGGGGGAGCGGTTCGGACGTTTTGATCGTAGACAAGACGGGGATCGCGGCCGGAGCGTCGGGAATTGCATGCGGCGTGATTCGCAACAATTATTACCAGCCTGCGATGCGCGAGTTGATGGCCCACTCCGTTGAGGTATGGGAAAGCGATGCCGAGACCTACAGTTACCATCCCGTGGGCTACATGCAGATCAGCCCCGAGGTGATGCGCGCTGATGTGGCCGGCATTGCCGCGCAGCAAAAGGAGATCGGGTATCCTTCCGAGTTCATCGAAGGCGAAGCCGACTGCATGGCGTATATGAAGGGCATTTTTCACGACTGGCAGGCGAAAGGGATAACGTCGGTGTTGCACGAGAAAAAGGGGGGCTATGCGAACAACATGGCATCCATGGAGGGCCTTGCAGCCAAAGCGCAGAACGAGGGCGTGCAGATCCTTTCCGGTGTGCGCGTCACGGGTTTCCAGTTCTCAGGAAAGGCGATTTCAGGCGTGGTAACCGATCGGGGCGTGGTCCGGACGGATTATGTGGTGGCGGGCGCCGGACCGTGGATCAAGTCGATCTGGGAAATGCTGGATCTGCCCGGGACGATCAGCATAAAAGGCCGCGACGGGAAGGTACACGACGATATCGGGATGTGGACCTACTGGTGCCTGCAGGAGGGTACTCTGGGGGTCGATCCGGAATTTCAGAAGACCAACGACGGCAGGATGCCCCCTGTGATCCACTTAGACACGGATGCGCCGCTGTATTCGGACCTGGACGGTTCTCTGATTACCGACGAGTTGTGGGGGATTTATTACAAGCCGGATTTCAGCTTCGGCGGCGTTCAGGGGGGCGGTATGCCCTACAGGGTTGAGGTCCATCCGGACGAGGTGAGGGTGGACCCCTACGGGCCCGAGTCGCCCGAGTTTGTTGCAGGGGAAGACTTTGCCCGTATGTGGTGTTCGGCCCTGGCTTTCTGCCAGAAGCGCTTTGAGGGTAAGTTCAGCTGTTACAAGAGCGACGAGCCTTCGGGAGGACTGGGCGCGTTTACGCCGGACAGCTTCCCGGTGTTCGATGTGTTTCGGGAGAACTGTTATGTTATCGCCGATTCCAACCACGGATACAAGATGATTGGCGTGGGGGAGCTGGTTGCTGAGGAGATTATGGGGCGCCCGAGCGCCCTGCTGGCGCCCTTCCGTTTTTCGCGTTACGAAAAAGGAGAGCTGCATCCGGTTTCAAACAGCCCGTTTCCATGGAGTTAAGAATGAAGGGGGGGAGATAGATGAGTAACGAGCTGAGTGCGCTGACGGTTATTTTTACGGAGTTCTACTACTGGGTGTGCATCGTTCTGATGTTCCTCATTCACGTGGGGTTCTGCCTGTACGAAGTGGGCGTTTCTCGCCGCAAGAATATGATGCACACCCTGATGAAGAATGCAATGCTTATTCCGCTGGTGACGGTGACGTTCTACTTTTTCGGGTGGTGGATTTATTTCGCTTTTCAGAACGGACCGGGCATCACGGGAGGATTAAAATCTGCGCCCTTTGCGGAAGGCTGGAACGAATTGATGGGGACGCACATGGGCGGGAAGCCCCAGGGCGGGGGACTGCCGGCGGAGGATACAATGGCCTGGGCCCGTCTCAACGGCGTGTTCTGGGCGGCATTTCTGATTTTTTCGTGGACGGCGGGTTCGATTCTTTCGGGCGCGGTGATCGAACGCATCCGGTCAAGCGCGTTCTGGCTGTTCGCGGTTCTGGTGGGGTCGATTACGTGGGTGATCGATGCCGCATGGGGATGGTCGGCAGATGGGTGGATGGTTCAGGTGCTGGGGTACCACGACGCGTATGCGTCCGGGGTGATTCACGCCATCAGCGGTGGATCGGCGCTGGCGATTCTGTACCATCTGGGTCCCAGGATCGGGAGGTTCCGCCCGGATGGGACGCCCCGGAGTTTCCCTCCGCACAATACCTGGCTGGTCATTATCGGGCTGTTTCTGATTTACACCGGGTTCTGGGGATTTTACGCGGCCTGTAATGTGCCGATCTGGGACATTGATGCTTCCGACGCCCGGACGTTTTTCTCGGCCACGACGATCTATTTGACGCCGACGACGTTGAGCGCGATTACGTTTAACTTTTTGATGTCGCTGGCCGGAGGGTTGATCGCCGGATATTTTATATCCAAGGGCGATCCTTACTGGACGTTTTCGGGGGGGCTGGCGGGCATTATTACGGCCTCGGCGGGGAACGATCTGTACCATCCGCTCCAGGCACATCTCATCGGCGGCTTCGGGGTGTTGTGCATGTACAAACTGCACTACTGGGTCGAGCGGAAGTTCAAGATTGACGATGCAGTGGGCGCCGTTGCCGTTCACGGATATGCCGGCGCGATCGGGGTTATTATCGCAGGGTTTGTGCTGTGGGGGTATCCGAGCTCGCCCAATTCCGCCTATGCGGTCATTACGCCCTGGGGGCAGATCGCCGGTGCGGTCATTATGTTCTTTGTGCTCGGTTTCCTGCCTTGTTATATCGTCGGCCACATCTTGAAAAAGCTGAACCTGCTCAGGATTCCCGAGCAGGTTGAGCTGGCCGGAATGGACCACAGCCTGATAGAGACGGAATCGGACGATTCGCGCGAGATCATCCGCGTAGAGCTGGAAGCGGCGCGCGAGGGCGTGTCGCAAGATGAAGGGTGAAAGGCGTTCTATGAGCAAACAGGAGATGCTCCCGGACATCGAGATTGCACGGCGGGCAACGCTGCTTCCAATCGAGGAGGTGGCCCGGAAGCTGGGGATCGATCAGGCGCATATCGAGCCGTACGGGAAGTTGAAGGCGAAGGTTTCGGTGGATTACTACCGCAGCCTGGAGGATGCGCCTGCCGGCAAGCTGGTGCTGGTTTCTGCGATCAATCCGACGCCTTCGGGAGAGGGGAAGACGACGACGGCGGTGGGGCTGGGCGATGGGTTGAACCGGATCGGAAAGCAGGCCACCATCTGCCTTCGCGAGCCTTCGCTGGGACCCTGCTTCGGGATGAAGGGCGGGGCGGCGGGCGGGGGGTATGCCCAGGTTGTTCCGATGGAAGATATCAATCTCCACTTTACGGGAGATATGCACGCGATTGGTACGGCGCACAATCTGCTGGCGGCCGTGCTGGACAATCACATCCACCAGGGAAACCGGCTGGATATCGATCTCCGGCGTATTGTGTGGAAGCGCGCTGTGGATATGAACGACAGGGCGCTTCGGAACATTGTCATCGGCCTGGGTGGTCCGGGCAATTCGCTTCCTCGCGAGTCCGGATTTGACATTACGGTGGCTTCGGAGGTGATGGCGATTCTATGCCTGTCGGAGTCCCTGGAGGAGCTGCGGGAACGGCTGGGCAAAATCATTGTGGCGTCTACGCGTTCGAGAAAGATGATTACGGCCGCCGACCTCAACGTTCACGGCGCAATGGCGGTGCTGCTGCGGAATGCGCTGATGCCGAATCTGGTGCAGACGCTGGAGAACAACCCGGCCATTGTGCACGGCGGTCCGTTCGCCAATATCGCCCACGGGTGCAATTCGGTGATGGCGACCAAGCTGGCGATGAGGCTGTCCGAATATACGGTTACCGAGGCCGGGTTCGGCGCCGATCTGGGCGCGGAGAAGTTTTTGAATATCAAGTGCCGGCAGGCGGGGCTTCGTCCCGATGTTGTGGTTCTGGTTGCGACGGTACGGGCGTTGAAATCCCACGGAGGGGTTGAGTTAAAAGAACTCACGCAGCCGAATATGAAGGCGCTGGACAGGGGGATTGAGAACCTTAAAAAGCATATCGAGAATATCCGTCTCTTCGGCCTGCCGGCGGTTGTGGCGGTCAATACGTTTTCGACGGATACGCCGGAGGAGATGGCGCTGGTCCGGGATAAGTGCGACCACCTGGGGGTGGAGGTTGTGCAGGCCGATCACTGGGCGAGGGGTGGGGAGGGCGCAGAGGCGCTGGCAGGGACGGTGGTGAACGTTGTCGAGACGACCAAGAGCGATTTCAGGTTTCTGTATCCCAATAAGCGCAGGCTCTGGGATAAGGTCCGAACGATCGCTCAGGAGATTTACGGAGCGAACGATATTATGGGCAACAAGAGCCTGAGGGCCAGGTTCCGGCGCCTGGAGAGAGAAGGGTATGGCCATCTGCCGATCTGTATGGCGAAGACCCAGTATTCGCTGTCCACAGATCCGGGGCTGAAGGGCAGGCCGAGGAATTTCGACCTGCCGATTCGCGATGTCCAGGTTGCCGCGGGCGCCGGGTTCGTGGTGGTGATGACCGGCGATATTATGACGATGCCCGGCCTGCCGAAGGCCCCCGCGGCAGAGTTGATCGATTTTGATGAGGAGGGGCAGACGGTGGGACTGTTTTGATTTCGGAATGCGGATTTCGGAATGCGGATTGAAAAGCTTCTACTCCGCAATCCGCAATCCCAAATCCGCAATTCAAAGGAGGTGACGTATGAGGACAGGTCTGGTTGAGAGCTGGGGGGGGAATCCGGTAGATACAGGGCCGATGTACCCTTTTGTGGGGTCTGAAGTTCTGATGTTTGTGATCTGTTTTATTCTCTGGGTGGTGTATACGGTCTGGCAGATGAGGTTTGAGTGCTTGAACTACAAGAAGGAAAAGGAAAACTTAGGTCAGGACAATAATCTTGTTAAGACGATTGAGAACAATCAGCAAAATCTCTAACCCTCTGTTGAAGCGGCTGCGCTTTCCCAATCGGGCGCGAAGGAGAGGACGCGGACACGGGGGGGCGGTGTGGGGTTGAAGAGGTGGTTGTGCCAGCAGGTTGCCTGGTAGACCGGGTCGGTTTCGGAGCGTTCGTCTACGGCGCAGGAGAGGCGATACCATTTTTCGTGCTGCTCAAAGGTGAGTACACAGCGGCCGGCTTTTAGCAGAGCGTCGGCGCTGTTTGCATTCTGTGAGAATTGGGCGGTCATCACATCCGAGAAGTATTCGGGGGACTCGTAATATTCCCCGGACAGGAATTTCAGCGCCCGCTCATAGCGCTGTCTGGGATCGGGGCTTTGGCGAATGATATGGCGAAACAGGGCGGTTGCGGTTTCCGGGTCTTTTTCGATGATGAGTACCGTGATGAGACCGAGTGTTTCGCTGCTGTTATGAGGGGCGACGTGGGGCCGCATGCCCGGTGAAGGGCGGCCTCCCTGTGTGCGAACGGCCTGTTTTCGGAGGTCGCACTGCCAGGCGATAAATGCCTCTCTGGTGGGAATGGATGGGCGTGGATTCATGGTCACAGGTAACGGAGGTTTACATTATTAGAGGGAGGACGGTCGATTATGACGCTGGATCAGGTTAAGGAGCTTGTTCAGGAGAAAGGGCTCGAGTTTTTCCTCTGCTCATTCGTGGAGATGAATGGGATGCCCAAAGCCAAGGTGGTGCCGGTGACGCACTTGGACGATATGGCAGCGGAGGGGGCCGGTTTCGCCGGTTTTGCCGCGGGCAACATGGGGCAGGGCCCACACGATCCGGATATGGCGAATCTGCCGGATTTCGGTTCTCTGAAGATTTTGCCCTGGCGTAAGAATACGGCCTGGGTGGCGGGCAATATCCACGTTGAAGACCAGCCGTGGGACTACTGCCCGCGCACGATTTTGCAGCGGCAACTGGAGGCGGCGAAAGAGAAGGGTTATTTTTTTAATGTCGGCGTTGAGGCCGAGTTTATGCTGCTGAAGCAGGACGAAAGCGGGACGTACGTGCCGTTCGACGCGCTGGATATCTTGGAAAAGCCGTGCTACGATCTGGTGACGCTGCACCGAAACTTAGATATAATGACGACGTTGATCAAATACATGCAGGAACTGGGCTGGGGGCCTTATGCGAACGACCACGAGGATGCCAACTGCCAGTTCGAGATCAACTGGAACTATTCGAATGCGCTGACGACAGCGGACCGGCACACCTTTTTCAGGTGGATGGTGAAGGTGAATGCCGAACAGTACGGGCTGCTGGCGACTTTTATGCCCAAACCGTTTGCGCACCTGACCGGGAGCGGGGCGCACTATCACATGAGCCTGTGGGACGAAAAAAACGAGACCAACCTATTTTTAGACGAGCAGGATGAGATGGGCCTGTCCCGGGAAGCGTACTGGTTTATGGGGGGCCTGCTCAAGCACGCCAAGGCGCTGATCGCGGTGGCGGCACCGATTGTCAACAGCTACAAGCGCCTGGTCCGGGGGGCGCCCCGCTCCGGGGCTTCGTGGGCGCCGGTGTATGTGACTTACGGCGCGTCCAACCGGACGCAGATGATCCGCATTCCCGGACCGGGCCGGATCGAAAACCGTTCGGTGGACGGCTCGGCAAACCCGTACCTGGCCTGTTCAGCGATGCTGGCCGCCGGGCTGGACGGGATCGAGAACCAGATCGATCCGGGGGAGCGCAACGACGACAACCTCTACGAAGTGCCGGAAGAGGAACTGAAGCGGCGGGGCATCGATTTTCTGCCCTCCACACTCCGGGAGGCGCTCGATCACTTAGAGCAGGACGAGGTGGTTAAGGGCGCGCTTGGCGAGATCTATGGGGACTACTACGTAGCGTGCAAGCGCGAGGAATGGCGGCAGTACCACCAGAGCGTCAGCCAGTGGGAGGTGGACCACTATTTGCCGATTTACTGATCGGCAGGCCGGATCGGTAATCGCAGGGGCGGGTTTTAAATCCGCCCCTATTTTTTTAGCACGGGGCTGAAGCCCCGCGCTACGATTAGGAAGTCCGCCTGCGGCGGACTAACAGGTTGTTTTTATTTGAGTCCGGCTTGTCCGGACTTTGTAATCGTAGCGAGGAAATTTATTTCCTCGCGATGGTCGGATGACCGGATCATTCTTTCAATCTTCATTACTTCCTCGCGATGGCTCATCCGCCCGACCCGATCCGGATGAGGAGGTTGCCGTAGCCGTCCACGTTTGCGGTGCAGCCGGGGGGGATGAGCGTGGTGGAATCGATTTCCTCGACAATGGCGGGACCGGGCATGCGGTTGCCCGCTTTGAGGCGATAGCGGTCGTAGATGCGTGTGGGCACGGGCTTGTGGGGATCGTCCATGTAAACCGGGCGCTCTCCCTTGAGGGCCGCCCTGGCCGAGGCGGCTCCCCGGGGAATTTTTCGCCGCTTGGGGCGGGGCACCGAGCCGATGGCGGAGAGGCGCAGGTTGACGATCTCCGTGGGTTCGGTGGTTGTAGCAAAGCCGTAGCTGCGCCGGTGGGCGGCGAAAAATGCACCGTCCAGGTCGGCGATCCGTTTTTTGGTGAGGGGGCCCGCAGGCAGGGGCACTCGCAGTTCGTAGGACTGGCCCCGGTAGCGCATGTCCACCTCGCGGATGGTGCGGACCGCCTTGCGGGCGACGCCTTCGGTCTGGAGGAGGGCCTTTGCGTGTTTCTCGAACTCGCGGTAGGTCTCTCGCATCAGGCCCAGGTCCGCCTCGCGGGTTGGCGCGATGTAGGTGCGCACGTAGTCGTGGTGCAGGTCGGTTACGAGCAGGCCCAGAGCGGAGGTGACGCCGGGGCTGGGGGGGACCAGGACGGTGTTGACCTCCAGGGCGCGGGCGAGGGCGACGGCGTGCAGGGGGCCGGCGCCTCCGAAGGCGATGAGGACGAAGTCCCTGGGGTCCACTCCTTTCTGGACCGAGACGAGCTGGAGGGCGCCGGTCATGTTGGCGTTGGCGATTTCGATCATGCCGTTGGCCGCGGCTTCGACGCCCATGTTCAGCCGCCCGGCAACGCGCCGGCGGATGGCCTCACGCGCCCGGCGCTCGTTGAGGCGGAGTTCGCCGCCCAGAAAATAGTCCGGATTGATCCGTCCGAGGGCCAGGTTTGCGTCGGTGAGCGTGGGTTCGTCGCCCGCTTTTGCGTAGCAGGCCGGGCCGGGGTCGGCGCCCGCACTCTGAGGGCCCACGGCCATTGCGCCGCCGGGGTCCACATGACCGATGCTGCCGCCGCCGGCGCCGATTTCGACCAGGTCGATGACCGGGGTTTTGACGGGGTAGCCGCTGCCTCTGTTGCGGGTGGTGGTGGCCACGGCCGCCTCGCCGACCTCGAATTCGGCCGCCAGGCGGGGCCGGCCGCCTTCGATCAGCGCGGCTTTGGCCGTGGTGCCGCCGATGTCGAGGGCGATCAGGTTTTTGAATCCGGCCAGTTCGCCCACGAAGGCCGCCGCGATGACGCCTGCGGCGGGACCGGATTCGACCAGCTGCACCGGCTGCTGTTTGGCCGTTTCCGAGGCGATGATGCCTCCGCCCGAGGTCATCAGGAAGAGGCCCGAACGCACGTTCGCACGCTCGAGACGGTCTTCCAGGCGTTCGATGTAGCGGCCCACTTCCGGCAGGAGGGTGGCGTTGACCGCTGTGGTGCTGGCCCGCGTGTATTCGCGGTATTCCGGGCAGACTTCCGACGAGGCGCACACGGGCAGGTCCGGGAAGGCTTCCCGGATGATGTGAGCGGCGCGCCGTTCGTGGGTCGGATCCCGGTAGGCGTGGAGGAAGCAGATCATGATGGCCCTCACGCCCTGGCGCACGAGACGCCCGGCGCTGCGCCGGACCGCATCTTCGTCTAAGGGGACGAGCACGTTCCCTTCCGCGTCGATGCGTTCGGGAACGCCCAGGCAGAGGCGCCTGGGGATGAGGGGCGGGGGTTTGTCGTAGAAGATGTCGTAGAGGGTGGGCCTGATCTGCCAGGCGATTTCGAGTACGTCTGAAAAGCCCTCCGAGGCGATGAGGCCGACGGGGGCGCCCCTGTGCTGGATGATGGTGTTCGTGGCCACGGTTGTCCCGTGTACGACGAAGGCGATTTGCGCAGGAGAGAGGCCCATGTCTCTCAGGCTTCTGTTGAGGGCGTCCATAAAGCCGCGCGAGGGGTCGTCCGGGGTGGAGGAGACCTTGACGGGCCGGAAGTTACCGGTGGTTTCGTCCATGACCACGGCGTCGGTGAAGGTGCCGCCGATGTCGATGCCGATGCGATAGCGGGCGTTCATGATTTTGCCCTCCGCTTGAGGCTCCGGCGCTTGTCCCGGGTGCGCTTTTCATCGACCGTCCACGTCCTGGCGTTGTAGACCACCCCGTAGACTTCACGCGCGGTTCGAGGGGAGATCCTTCTGTCTTGCACGTCCTGGACGACGGCGGCCGGATTGCGCGTTAAGGGAGGGCCGTGTCCGCCGCCGCCCGGGGTCTGGACGCTGACGCGCCCGCCCTTAGGCACGGTGATGCTCACTTTGGACGGGAGCTTTCGGGCTTTTCCTTCCGGGTTGAGGATAAAGTGTGCGGGCCTGCCGGGACCGCCGCCCTTCAGGCCCCAGGGCGGAAAGCGGGTGCCGTCGGAGAGGACGGTGAAGGTGGTGTCGCAGTCGGGAAAGACGTAGTCGCGCCGGATGCCCATGCCGCCCCGGAACCGGCCGGCGCCCCCGCTGTCCCGGATGAGTTCGTAGCGGGCGAAGCGGATGGGGTAGTTGATTTCGACTTCCTCGATGGGGGCGTTTTCGGTGTTGTGGATGGTGGTCTGAATGCCGTCGGGCCCGTCTTTGGTGGGCCGGCCGCCGTTGCCGCCGCCCACGGTTTCCATGTAGCAGTAGTAGCCGTCCGTTTTGGGGCTGTCGCCGGCAAATCCCAGGTTGCAGATGATGGCCTTCCCGCAGGCGGGGATGCGATCGGGCAGGGCCCTGTGCAGGGCGGTGAGGCAGAGTTCGGCGGAGAGCTGGCCGACTTCCCATGCGCCCACGACGGCGGAGGGCCAGGTGGCGGTGAGCACGGTGCGGTCCGGGCCGATGACGTCGAGGCGGCGGTAGAGGCCGTCGTTGACTAAGATGCGCGGGTCGATGAGCGTTTTGATGAGGACGGCGATGGAGGCGAAGGTGTTGGATCGGGTGGCGTTGAGCGGGCCGATCTGCTGGGGCGAGGAACCGGTGACGTCTAATTTGGCATAGCCGTTGCCGATGTGGACGGCCACGGCGATTTTCACCGGATCGGGGTCGAAGCCGTTGCCGTCGCGGTAGCCTTGGGCGCGGTAGACGCCTCGGGGCAGCTTCAGGATTTCTCGCCGCGCCCAGCGCTCGGTGTAGTCCAAGAGTTCGTCGAAGAAGGTTTCGACGACGTTGATCGAATAGCGTTTGGCCAGGTCCACGATGCGGCGAGCGCCGACCAGGTTGGCCCCCATCTGGGCGCGCAGGTCACCACCGGTTTCGCGGGGGGCGCGGACGTTCTGGAGGATGAGGCCGAGGACGTTCTCGTCGATTTTTCCCCGGCGCATGATTCTGGTGGGGGGGATGATGATGCCTTCCTGGTAGATCTCGCGGTTGACCCCCAGGCTGCTGGGGGTGCTGCCGCCCACGTCCACGTGGTGGGCCATGTTCGCCAGGTACCCGATGCAGGTTTTGCCCACAAAAACCGGCGCGATGAAGGCGACGTCGTTGAGGTGGCTGCTGCCCCGATGGGGGTCGTTGACGACTAAGGCGTCGCCGGGGCCGAGGTTTTCCGGGCCGTACTCGCGCAGGGTGTTGGGGATGGCTGTTTTCATGGAGGAGAGGTGAGGGGGCTGGGAGAAGGACTGGGCGACGACGCGGTATTGGGTGTCGAAGAAGGCGCAGGAGAAGTCGGCGCGGGTTTTGATGTTGGTGGAGTACGCGGTGCGACGGATGGTAAAAGCCATCTCCTCCGTGGCGTTGAGGAAGGCGTTTTTGAGGACTTCGAAGGTGATCGGGTCCATGCCGAGGGTTTCGTCCGCGGGGCCCGATTTTTGTTTTTTGGATGGGGGCATGCGTTTTTCCTTTTGGGCGCGGGAACCGCGCCCCTACAGGGTGGTCATTCCGTTGTTTCGACCCAGATGGGGGTGCTCCAGCCTTTGGCGCCCATGGCGTGGGCGACGTTGGCCGGGTACTGGGGGATCGGGTCGGGGGAGAGGACTTCGAGGTAGTAGTAGTGCTTTCCGGGGCGATACTGGTGCATTCTGAATTCTTCGAGTTCGCCCTCGGTGCGGCCTACGAAGCGGTCGTCGTGCATCAGGCGGCCGTCCCGGTGGATGTGCAGGGTGTAGTCCTGGTTTTCCTCGCCCACGACTCGCCACTTCAGCACCGGGTCTTCCTCCACGATGAGTGAGCTGCCCATCATGTGGTCGTTGATGGTGAATTCGATCAGGATTTTCCGGCCGGCGGTTGCATAACAGCGCCGGGCTTTGATTGCTTCGAGGAAGGCGGCCCGGTCCAGGCGGTCGGTCCAGATGCCGGTGAGCGCGCCGCTCAGGCCGGGGTTGCGATGGTGGCTGTCGCCGCTGCCGGTGAAGGCGAATTTGTGGCCTGCGTTCAGATATTTGAAATAGATGTCGTAGAGGTCGAAGTTGATCATCCAGGCGGCGCAGAGGTCAATGCCCCACTCCACGTCCGTATCGTAGAGGTTCCACTTTCCGTTGTGGGGGTGGGGAAGGGCAAGGTAGCCTTTTTCTTTGAACCAGGCCAGGCATTCCTCGGTCTCTTTGTGGGTATCCCGCTCGCCTTTCCAATAGGCACCTTCGTACTTGAAGTGGAGCAGGTCCATTTCCATGTCGTCTTCGTCCGACATGACCGACCGGTGGTCCCGGCCGGAGTCCACCCGGTCGGTGACGGTCATTTCGTAGCCGGGGAACATGGCAAACTGTCCGGGTTCGTTGAGGACTGAGGCGTTGCCCTTCACGTAGTCCCACTCGAAGTCTTTGAGGTGGCGCACGTTCTGGCGCACAAAGCGGCTCCAGAAGTTGTCGTTGTCGGAAACGGTCAGCCCGTCGATCTGGGCCTTGTCCCGCGCGTAGTGGCCCAGCTCGTCGGGTTCTCCTTCCATTTCAATGGAGGCCGCCGAGTGGCAGTGCAGGTCCGCCCAGAAGAGGTGGTATTTTCCGCTTTCCTCGCCGGGCAGTTCGTTGCGGGGCCGATCCTTTGGCCGGTCACCAAACGGCAGCCGGACCTCTTTCCATTCGGTCAGGTCAATGCGGCGGTTGGCTTGTGGCACGATCAGGAGATCCGTTGTCAACCGGGCCTTTTCCAGGTGGCGTTCATCGGTGTCCATGTCCTGCGAAAGGAGAAAGAGGTCGGTTCCGACGGTGCTGTTGTGGGGAAGTTCGTAGAAGATTCTCCCTTCGGCCACGGTATAAGGCTCCGACCAGGGTCCGTCGCTACACCGGTGACCGAAGAGACGGCCTTTAGACGTGCGTGTGCCCTGGCCTTCATCGGCTTTGACCTCGTAGAAGAGCCAGACGCCTCCGGCTTCTGCGCCCTTCAGGATGGGGAAGAGCCGCCTGCCCATGTGTCCCAGGTTGGGCGGTTTGGGGAAGTCGGTGAGCAGGCCGTAGTGGAGGGGCGCAATGTCGGCCCCCCCGTCTGTACCCGACAAAGGCTCCCACGAACGGCCGTCCAAGCGGGCGCCCCGCAGGGAGTATTTCTGCTGGAGGGTGCTGCTGCGGTACATGACGTCCACGCCGCGAACCCAGACCGCCCAGAGTGCGCCGTCGGCGTCCCGGCAGAGGGTGGATTTGTGTTCCCATTCGGCGTCGCGGCTGAGTTTCACCTCTTCCTGAGGACCCGCCGGATCGACCGCACAGCCGTAGATGTCATAGGCGCCGTCGCGATAGCTGTCCCAGACGACGTAGATGCCTTGCGAACCCCATTCGACCATCCTGGGCCGGTAATTGTAGCGGGCGTGATTGCCCAGCGAGACTTTTGCTGTTTTGCCGTTGGGGAGGGCTCTGAGGATTTCAATGCGGCTGTCCCCCTTGACGGAATGGGCCCAGCAGATCCAGAGCACGCCGCTCTCGTCCAGAAGGGCCTGCGGCTCCCAGACTTTGGCCGAGTCCGGCAGGAGGTAGTGTTCCCGGCATTCGGTGAACGCATTGCCATCGTGCTTTCGCGTCCAGAACGCATACTGCCCGCCCACCTTTTCAAGCCAGACGAATTGTACGCCCTCCTCAGCCGGGATACAGATCGGCCGCGTCTGCATGGTATCGGTGGGAGACAGCGGCTCGATCGGACCGGCATTTTCTCCGTCGAATTTGCGGACAAATGCCCGGGAACCTGCCGCGCCGTATGCCGCCCAGGCCGTCCAGCAGGTTTCGTCGCCCGGCAGGGTACAGAGGTTTGGCTCGTAGTTGTCTTTTGAGTAGACGCCTTCGGTGACGGAGATATTCATTTTGATACCTTAATGAAAGAGTGAGAGGTGAAAGGGAGGGAGCAAAATAGCACATAAAGGGCGGAATGTCAAAGGGGACTTGCTCAAGTCCCTTGACAGACCCGGTGGTTCGTGTTAATTTTGCGATATCGAAAGATCTTTTTTCCGAAAGGAGGTAGGGGAGAGATGGAGACAGACAGTCCGCAACCCACGCACATCGGTGCAATCTCCCTGATTTTGAAGACGGTCGCCGTTCTCCTGATCGGCTCCGGGGCCGGTTTTGCTTACAACGCTTTTTCGGATGCCGGTATTCCGCTTCAAACGCCTGTGGATATCCCGGCTTCCGACAAGGTCGACTGGAACCTGCACATCAGGGGCCTGCGCGTTACCCTGGACGAAGCCAAACAGGCATTCGACCGCAAAGATGCCGTGTTTGTGGACGCCCGTCATCCCAGGACCTATGCCGCCGGGCATATTTCCGGGGCTTTGAATATCCCGCTACCCGTAACCGAAGCCGGCGTGCAGAGGGCACTGGGGGATCTGCCCAAAGATACGCGGATCATTGCCTACTGCGGCGGCGTAAGCTGCCAGAGCAGTCTTGTTCTTGCCAAGGCGCTGGACGGGTTCGGGTATACCCGAACCAAGGCGTTTTTCGGAGGTTGGAGCGAGTGGTTCTGGGCGGAGTACCCGATTACAAAGGGAACTGCGCCGTGATCTCTACCGCCAGACGTATGCTCCCCGCGCTTCTTGTCGCACTCCGCCTGGTCCTGGGCGTTACGCTGATCTGGGCCGGGCTGGCGAAGATCCCCGAACCCGGGCTTTTCGCCCAGACCGTGCGCGCATACAACGTCCTGCCCGTTGCGCTGGTCAACCCATTCGCCGTGGTTGTGCCCTGGGTCGAAGTCGTTTCCGGACTCTGCCTCATTCTGGGTTTTTGGACGCAGAGCAGCGCCCTGGCCTCGCTGCTGCTTTTTCTCTCCTTCGGGGTGGCGCTCGGTATCAATATTGCCCGGGGTGCGGATCTGTCCTGCGGGTGCTTCGCCTTAGATGGCACGGGCGGCACGCTCCACATGGCCCTGGTCCGGGGTCTCTTCCTGATGGCCGGCGCTTTTACCCTCGTTTTGGTTCGCCGCGTCCCGTTCTCGCTGGACGGTCTTCTGCACGGCTGTCATCCTGATCCGATAGCTGCGGATGTTGCCGTAGGTAAGTAACTGTTTTTTGCCAGAGCCTTTCTGAAAAAGACAAAAAGCGCTGTTTTTATGTTGCATTTAGGCAAAATAGAAAAATCGGGATAATAGAGTGATTATTGACGTTTATATAATGCTCGTCGGAAGATAAGGTAAATTTACATAGATTGAGCAATGATCTCAATAAACAAATAGAGCCGGGGTCACGTGAAAAAGCATGAAGTTTTTCACGTAACCCCTTATTTTGTTTATTTTTATATAGATTGTTGGTTTGAAGTCAACGGAGCTGTTCGACGGCTCCTTCACGCAGGATCCCATTGCAATGGTGAAAAGGAGGGTTCGCGTATGAAAAAGTGGAAGTGTCTCGTTTTTGCCGGCCTTGCTGTGTTATTGCTGGCGCCGGCTTCGAATGCCCAGGATCACAAGCGGATCGGTGGGCGGGTCCTGCTTAGCTACAATCTTCCCCTGCTGGGCCTCAGAGACAACTGGTATCTGGACCCGTCGCAGATATTGCCGGCTCAGGAGGATCGTCGTGCGGCGCTTGGGGTGAACTTCGGGTTTGGTGTGGAGCGGTTTTTCTCGAAGCATTTTGCGCTGGATTTCCGGGCGCAGTATAATTTTCTGGTGGGCAATCTGAGTCCTCGTGAGGCGTGGGGGGTAAACGGGGTCTGGCCGATCTGGGTGGGGGACGACGGCGCCTGGGCGGAGGGGCCGTCTTACAGGCTGGCCTATGTGAGAATTATGACGATGTTTGCCACGGCATTGAAGCAGGGCGCGGGGGTGGACCTGTACAGGCGGAGGTTCTGGAAAAACCACGCCCGGTGGCGGCAGTACTGCCTGCCGCCCTATGCCGAGTGGATGGGGTTTGGCGATCATACCGAGCGGTGGGCCGGCACCTGGCGATCCAACGCAGATCTTGTGGATCTGATCGGGCGGGAGACGGAGACGGGCGAATTTGCGCAGTATGTAGACGCGTTCCGCGAGGAGGCCGCCCAGTTGGACACGCCGGCACAGCGAAAGATGCCGGGCGCTTCATCTCAGCTCTACCTGGGTCTGCCGGCAAAGAAACGCCTCGAGCCGGATGGGAAAGATCCGATCTTCCGCGCTTTTCCCGCTGCGGGGTGGGCCGCCGTGCGGACCCATCTGAACGATCCGGCACGCGATGTTGCCCTGATTTTCCGCTCTTCCCCGCTGGGCGCAGTCAGCCATTCCCACGCAAACAACAACGATTTTATCCTCCATGCGGGCGGCAAGGTGATGGCGATGCCAAGCGGTTATTATGTCGGCTACGGCTCCGATCACCATGCCCACTGGGTCTGGCACACCAAGTCGCACAACTGCGTCACGCTCTCGGACGCCTCGCAGATTATGCGTTCGCACAATTCGCTGGGGGCGATTGAGAATGCGTTTGAAGACGAGCGGCTGGTGTACTTCCGGGGCAATGCCGACGCCAGTTATAGCGATCGGGCCGATCGGTGCCGGCGCCACGTCTTTTTCCTCAAGGCGCAGACCTGCTTTGTGATGATCGACGAATTTGTCGCTGCGCCCGGCATCGATTCGGCGCTGCAGTGGAATATCCATTCCTGGAACCGGTTCACGGTGGACGAAGCGGCGCGGATTGGAGATACGCTGGTGCTGGTGAGCCAGGGGGAGGCGATGGCGTACGACGATCACAGCACGGATGGGCTGGCGCTGCTGGTGGTTCAGGGCTAGCGCTATGAGCTTCGGGATGAAGGGATTGTGCGTTAGAAACTACGAGAGGTCATCAGTCTGTGCAGAACAGGAGCCATTTCCGGAGGTGGTGAAATATGATTAAATCCTCGAAGTCTCTTTTTTGGGTTATTCTTCTGGCGGTTGCCTGGAGCGCCCTGTGCGCGCGTCCGGGTTTTGGCGAAGAGGCCGGTGCGGCGTCTGAAGAGGCGTCTGAAAAAGTGTCCGAAGAGCCATCCGAAGAGCCATCCGAAGAGCCATCCGAAGAACCGTCCGAGCCCGGCGACTTGCCCGTTAGGAGCAAGGGGGAGTTGCGGTTTTTTATGGATACCGCCGGATTCCGGGGTCCGGAGGGACGCTCCAGGTATGAGATCTACATTCTGATTGATGCCAAGCAGCTCTGGTTCGTTTCCGAAGGCGAACACCCTTTGGGGAGGATGGAGCTGACGGTACGCCTGACCGATACGGCCGGAACGCCTGTTGAAGATTGGACGTTGACCCGCCGTGTTTCGGTCGACAGCCTGGATATTCTGGCGCATGCCAGCGCCCCTTACAGAGACGTAATCGGATTCGATCTGCTGCCGGGTACCTATCGCACAACCCTTACGATTAAGGATACCGGCAGCGGCAAAACAGGCGTGTGCGAGACAGTTGTAGAGGCACGTGACTTTGAGAACCAGGGGCTGATTTTCAGCGATATTCAGTTTGCCTCGGAGGTGGCGCGCAGTGCAGAGGTAGACCGGTTTGTCAAGCAGGGCTGGAAGATTAAGCCCAATATCACCCGACATTTTCTTTCCGGCAAACCGCTGTCGGTCTATTTTGAACTTTACAACTTTAGCTCTGAATCCGAATGGATCGAGGACAGCTTTATCCTGGGCTACAGCCTGGTGGATTCATCCGGACAGAAGGTCAGGGAATATTCTGCGAAGCGCATTCTGAAGCCTGGTGAGAGTTGCGTCAAAACGGATATCTTAGAGACCGAAGGGTTGTCGGAGGGGCGTTATGACTTCCAGATTGAGGCGTTCGACGGCGGTAGCCGGGAGTACCTCCGTGCGCGGCGGCCCATTTTTCTGGTTACCCGGGAGCAGGTGGAGCCGTTTACACAGGTACAGAGGGACCTGCTGCGCTACTATACGGATATTCGTTATATCGCCGACGACAAGACGCTGGACGCGTACAAGGAGCTTCAGGACTGGCCGACGAAAGCGAAGTTCCTGAGGCACTTCTGGAAGAACAGCGATCCTTCCCCGGGCACGGCGACCAACGAACGCCTCATGGAGCATATGCTTCGAATGACCCACACGGAGAACCGTTTCATAGCGGGGCGCGGCAAGCGGGGGTCCGATGCGGACAAAGGGCGAGTCTATATCAAGTATGGGCCGCCGGATGAAATCGATTACCGTACGTCTGCGGCCGGTCAGAAACCGTATGAGGTCTGGTTCTATGAGCAGATAGGAAACTACCAGTTTATCTTTCGGGACCGTCGAGGAAGTGGGATCTACGAGCTGGTACATTCAACGTATCCTGGGGAGGTCTATAACCCGTACTGGCAGAGTGACCTTTAGGCAGATTGGAAGGACAAAATGAGCGTAGAGAAAAGCCCGACAGGACTGAAGATCGATGCATTGAAAGAGATGCATCTGGAGACGGCGCTCGTGGTGGATGGAGAAGCCCGAGGGAAGATCGCGGTCGGTGGGGATGCAGCGCACGGGCAGTTGGCGGAACAGATCGCCGAGGGGATCGAAGCTGCGACGGGCGCTCGGCTGGAGGTGGTCCGGGCCGAAGAGGCGGAGGCCGAGGCGCTGCTGGAAGGGCACGTGGTTGCTCTGGGGAATATGGCGGACAATGCTTTTATCCGGTGGCTGTATCATCAGTGGTGGGCGGTGGAGGACCGGTGTTATCCCGGCAGCGGCGGGTATGCGCTTCGCACGCTGCACAATCCGCTGGGGAACGGGAAGAATGTGGTTCTGCTTGGGGCCAGCGACGGCGCCGGGCTGGCGCGTGCGGTGGCGCGTTTTGTGGCGCTTGTGTCCGATGGAAGAACGCTGAGCATCGAGCGGTTGATGGAGATCCAGCTTGGTCCGGAGTTCGACGCTTTCGGCTGCCCGCCGGAGGGATGGCTGCAGGAGCGGCGGGAGGATTTCATCGCGCGGGCGACCGAGCCCCACGCCTCCGAATCGGGCGCAGGCTATCAGTTGATTTCGGAGGCGGGCGCGTACGGGCTGATGTATCACCGGACGGGGTACGAGGCGTATGCAGCGGCCGTTCGGGAGATCGCGGAGGCCCATCTGAAGATGGGCGAGTTCGGGGTGATGGCGCACTTTCATGTCTGGTGGCTGGCGGTGGTCTGGGACCTGATCGAGGAGAGCCCGGTGTTCTCAGACGAGGACAGGCTGAAGATCACAGAGTATCTGCTCTGGATTATGGACTCCGAAGAGGGGGCGTATACCGGTTTTTTCCGTCAGGGCGTGGGGCACCGGATGGTGCGGCAGAACCACCAGACGCTGGTGGCGCTGGCGGCGTGGTTCGGAGGGCGGTATTTTTCAACGCACTACGGTTTTGAGGAAGGGAAGGAATGGATGGCGGCGTCTGCGGACGTGTTCAAAGGGCAGGCGGTGTCGTTCAAGCCGATTGAGGATGCGAATGCGTACCAGTGGATGACACTGGACCACATACTGACGTATACGCTGGCGAGCGGGGATACGACCTATATCGACAACGGGAACTGCAAACGGTCTCTGGACCAGGCGGTGCTTTACTGCAACAACCGGGGAGAACTGCCGGCGTTTGGAGATACGGGCGTTCCAACGAGCGGATATCCGACGGATTTCCTGGTCAAGGCGGGGCATGTGCTGCAGGACGGGCGTGCGGAGTTCCTGCTGCGCAAGCGGTTCGACAGACCCTCGGACTATTTTCGGCCCGAGCCACCGGGAGGACGGTACGAGGCGGTGAGCGATCCGTTTCTGGTGCGGAGTTTTGAGAAGTATTTCTGCGACGGCCTGGAGCCCGAGGCCCCCGAGTCGCTGCTGGGGGTGCAGGCGCTGGAGGTCGCAGGCGGGTTCTACGATTTTGCCGAGAACCCGAAGGCACGGCCCCGGGAAGTGAGACCCCTGAACCTGCCCAGGGAAGAGGCGTTCGACACGGTCTGCTTCCGGGAGGGGTTCGACCCTGAAGATCAGTACCTGATGCTGCTCGGAGCTTCGGACGGGACGCTGTCAGTCCTGGCGTTGTCCGGATGAGTAGCTAATTGACTTTGGAATTGATCACAGTCAGGAGCAAGATATGCCCGGTAGAGAGCAGCAGAAACGCAAGACCGAATATGTAGAGGCCGTCGCGCGGGGGGAGGGGTTTATGCCGTGGCAGAGTCGGGAGAGCGTGTCACGGGCGGAGAAGACGTTTAGAGAACGCATCGAACGTCGGAAGGACGACATGCTTGGCGCTCGGGTTCGTGTGAAACACCCGCTTCTGCTGGACGATGCCGGGCTTGAGCGCGTGCGGCGAAACATCCGCTCCGCCGCCTGGGCAAAGACATGGTACACCGGCCACAAACGGATTGCCGATCACGTCCTGCGTCAATCCCGGAACTACGTCACGGAGATGGTCTCGGAACTCACACCTTGGTATGACTACGGCATGACCTGCCCGAAGTGCGTACACGTCAAGTCGCAGGAGGGCAGGGGAGAAGCGCTGGTGCGCTGGGACTACCGCAACCCGGATGTGATGCAGTGTCGCTACTGCGGACAGGTCTATCCGGATGCCGGGTTTCGGGAAACTGCCGATCTGGTATGTCCGCGAACGGGTCAGACCCTCACATTCTACCTGAACGATGCAGAACGCCGCCATCCCGACGATCGCAGCGGCAGGTATGCCTACCACTGGGTGTCGGACAGGAATCCGATGCACATGAGTTTTTCGGGGGTTATCCGCCAGAGGAAGGCGTATTTTATGATCGATGCCGTTAGGAGCCTGGCCCTGTGCTACCGTATCGAGGGCGACTCGCGTTACGCAGCACGGGCCGTGGAGATCCTGGTGCGGCTGTCCCACTGCTATCGGCGGTGGCTGTATCACGACTACTGGAACACGGTGGCGGACTGCGACCCCATGTACGCGGCGTGGCACGACACCAGGCTCCGGCTGGAGTGGAAGAAGCATCTCTGCACGGACGCCTTCAGCCGGGATACGGTCAACAGGGCGCAGATGCGCCAGAATTACTGGGGCGCAGGGAGGCTTCACCCAAGCTGCGATTCGTCCACGATGCTGGTCGGCGTCTGCATGGCCTATGATCTTGTCCACGGTGCGAAGACGGAGGAGGGAGCTCCGCTCTGGACCCCGGAGACGCGGGCACAGGTGGAGCGTGACCTGTTTATGGAGTGGATTATGGGGGCGGAGCCCTTCCTGGGAGGCGCCGGGAAAGCGACGAACGTCAACAACAAAGCGGGTCGTGTGTACTGGCCGATGGCCGCGGTGGCAAGGTGTTTGGGAATTACCGAATGGGCCGATGTTGCACTGCGGGGCTTCGAGGCCCAGCAGGATAAATCATTGGCCTTAGACGGGTTCAGTCACGAGAGCCCGTCTTATACCTTCAGCACAGCCAGCTACCTGGGCGGCCTGATCGGCATTGCCGAAGCGCTTCACGGCTTCCGGTGGCCGAAGGCATTCGCTTCGAGGAAGGGCAGGGTAGATCTGTTCAGGAGCAAGGAGCGCTTCCGGCTGCTCATGCGCGCGGCGGTGGACCACCTGTGTTCAGATGGCTGCCTGCTTCCGGCGGCCGACACGCCTGTGGGCAGCGTATTGGCACCTTCGCTTGTCGAGGTTGGACTGAAACGGTGCCCCGAATTTTACACCGGAGCGCTGGCGGCCGTCAAGACCGGGGCGACCCCCTCGGAATACGCTGTACTCCACTTAGACGCAGCTGACCTGGAAAAGGACAGGAAGCAGGAGAACCGCCTGTCGCTGCCTGAGATTTACTTCCCTTCCTGGATGACGGCGATCCTGCGTCACGGGGAAGGCGAGTCCGGCGCGGCCCTGGCGTTGACGTTCTCTCCAAAGGGCGGCCACCGCCATCTGGACAATCTGGCGATCTACTACATGGACAGAGGCGACGGCATTCTGGGAGATCTGGGCTACGTTGGCGATACCCCGATGAACAGCTGGATACGTTCCACCTCCAGTCACAATCTGGTGGTCGTCGATGGGCAGGAACAGCTTTTCCGAATAGGGAAGCAACGAAGGCCCAGCTTCGGGATGATGGTTACCTCGCCAAAGGTTTCCGTTGTCGAGGCCGCGTCCAGGGCCTATACTCAGTGTAAAGACTTCCGCCGGCTGGTCGCGCTCGTCAAGGGTCCCGACGGGCAGACTTTCGCCGTTGATATCTTTCGCGTCAAGGGAGGCTCAGAGCACGACTACCGGATCTTCAGCGAGCTCGCCGCCAGTGACGCCAGGAACGGAGCGATTGAGTTTGGCGGTTTGACCATGCCTGCGGAACCTCCTTTGCCCGAGGTCGGAGCCAGCGTGAGGAAGGAGGACATATTCGGCCTTCGCGATTCGCGCACTGCGGCAAAACCGGCCGGCGCCTGGCAGGCTGTGTGGAAGGAAAGGGGACGCCGGTATCGTTTCTGGATGCTCAGCCAGGTGGACAGGGCACAGGTCTCGAACGGGCCCGGCCAGGAATCCAGGGAGCAGCAGGGGCGCAGGGTGCGTTATCTGGACGCCATACGAAGGGGCAGGGACCTGTCCAGCACCTTCGTTGCCGTCCACGAACCGAGCGGCCCCCGTGGGTCCATGCCGGTCAAACAGGCTGTGAGGTTGAGCGTTCCTGCGAAGGCGGGGCCCGATGCCGTTGCCCTTCGGATCGAATCCAGGTGGGGGACTTACTATATTTTCAGCGAGTTTCGGCGTGAAGCCGAAGTCGACGGCATTCGCTTCGAAGGCAAATTCGGCATCGTGTGCGAGACCTCCGAGGGAACCAGGTGGCTGCTGACGTCCGGCGCGACCACGCTAAAGGGTGATGGCTATGGCTTACGGGACGCTCCTGCCTCGTGGTCCGGCAAGGCAGTCAACCAGACGGAACGTACGCTATTTCCAGACTGCGCCCGCCCCTCCGGTTGGAGACGGCTTCCCGGGGAGGTTACGAATTACGTGCGGGTCAAAACGGGCGCCTGCTGGACGGGCTTCCCCGTCCGCTCGACAACGAGGGACCGCATCGCAGTGGACCGCTTCCCACTGCCTGCCATCACACGGTTTGAGCTGCCTGCCGTTCAGTACCGCGAAGAATGAAGCCGCAGGTGGCGAGATGCCATCTGCGGCTCGGAGCTTCGGACGGGACGCTGTCCGTCCTGGCGCTGTCTGGATAGATCATCAGAGATACAGCGTTTGTGGAGATTGTTTACGAAGGGCCGGAGATATAGAGAATTACAGGTGTTCACGAAGGGCTGGAGATATACATGACGATGCTAAATCTACGTAAGCATTGAAGAATACCGTAAGTTATACGCCAGCAGCCTAAAACCTCTGAAAACGCGCGAAGAACCCCTTTCTCCTCACTATCTGCAAACAATTGGCGAAGAGCCTCTACCTATCGGATTGGATAGATAAAATGGAAATACTCAAGGACATATTGGCACCTTTTTTTGTTCTAACAATATTCCTTGTCTGGCTTATTAGGGTCATATTAAAAGGGCTCTTCGCTGTTTCACGTGGGTAGTTTCATGTCAAGTTTGCCTGCGATGAGATAGACGACAGTAATAAGGTTTCTGGTGGAGCGAAATCCTCTGGCCTTGGCTTTGGCGGCCTGAACGAGGCTGTTGATCCCTTCCAGTATCCCATTCGAGATTCCGGAGTCAAACCAGCGCAAGACGCCGTGCCAGTGATTTTTGATTGTATATGCCGCATCGATAATAGGCTGTAACCGGCTGTGTGTAGCCCAGAAGTACCATTTTTTGAGGAACGTTTCTACAAGGGCTTTGGGTTGATTGTATAGTTCCTGAAAGTTGAGTCTAATCTGGTAAGCCCGGGCCGTTTTCAGGTTGAGCTTCCTCACATTCAGACTCTCAAAAAGCGTCTGCTGTTTGAGGGTGAGATTCTCCGGATTCTTCAGCCAGACATAGCGACTTTTCTTGAGTTCAGGACGATCCTTTTGCTCCTCTCTCCGGACTTGATCGACCGCGTCGTTGATGATTTTCATCACGTGGAATTTGTCAAACGTAATCTGGGCATCTTGAAAGGTATCCTCGATCCCAGAAATGAATGCGGGGGACATATCACAACACGCCTCTTTGATCTGCTCTGGGCTTCCCCCATGCGCCTTCAGGTCTTCTTTGAAGGCGGTCAATGTTCCCGCGTCCTTCCCCGGCGTGGCAAAAAGCACCTTCGATTGTGCCATATCGACAAAGGTCGTGATGTAGTTGTGACCCCGTTTACTGGAGGTTTCGTCCACCCCAACCTTTTCTACGTCTTTATAGTCCTGTTCACTTCGGGCCTGTTCCACATAATGATGGAGGATGCGCCATAATCTGGTATCGTGTTCGCTCACCAACCGCCCAATCGCATTGACGGTCATCTCTTTTGCCAGGGCCATGATGAACGCTTCGAACAAGAGGGTGAATCCACTATCGGTTCTACCCCAGGGAACCGATACCCGCTTAACGCCACACAAAGGACACTCGATGCGCGGTGTCCGGGCGTGCAAATAGGTCTCGTGCTGGAAAAAGTTCAGGTGTCGCCACGTCTTCTCCTCGCTGTCATAGGCAGCACAGTCGTCTCGGCCACATTCTGGACACGTAAACCGACCACCTCTGGAAAAATCAAGGTAGACATCCAGTCGCTTCTCGTCTGCATCAAACTCACTCCGATCCACAAACCAGGGGGGTATCAGGCCCAATGCCATCTGAAACAGATCGATATCTCTCACGTAACACTCCTCTCGCCGGCTTCGTTGTAGATAGCATCCTGTCTCCAAACGGTTGCCATGATACAACACCAGCTTGAGAATACGAAGAGATTCCTGACACTTTTACTGAGGCCTTCTGCCTCTTACCCACACCAAATAGCGAGGAGCCATTAAAAGGAGCAGCAGAGAGCGAAGAAAATAAGAAGAAACATGAACAAATGATACAGGATATAGAAAGTGGTGATAAAAAGGCTCAAATATTTTATGTCGCCTCTCTAATAGAAAAACAGAGATTCTCCTCATTTGATCCAGCGAGAGTAGCACCAAAATCAATTGACACTGAGATTAGAGCGATCTATGGTGAAGAAAACATGGAAAGAGTAATTAACCTTATTATTCCACAGAGATCCATTGCGTACTTAGATTCGCGAAAAAGAAGCATGAAGAAGATTCAAGAAGATATGAAATGGCAGTCCTATCAAGATTGTATATTGAATTTTATTTTCAACGAAAAGCTTTTGTCAAATTACTTGGACACCATGCTTATATCCATAGTTCAAAAGGGCAATGAGAATCTGCCACTTGAGGAGATAAATGAAAATGAAAACAAAGTTATCATTGATGAAATTCGGATAAACAGGAAAGAATTCGAAGAAATTCCCAGCGACTTCAGTCTTGAATTTGTAGCTGAGATCGCTAAAAAATATCATCAGACAAAGAAGAATAGAGAAACGATATCCCAGACGCCTTTCTTAATTGATGAGGAAGCTTCTATTATCGGGAATGGGTATATCTACATTTTGATTAATCCATCAATGCCGGGGTTAGTTAAGATCGGTAAAACCTCAAGGGAATCTGAGAAGAGGGCGGATGAACTATCGAGGTCATCGGGTATTCCAACTCCATTTATAGTAGCATATGAGGAGGAAGTTACCGATTGCGATTTGGTCGAAAAGATAATTCATGAAAAGTTGGAGAAGTATAGGCTCAGCACTAATAGAGAATTCTTTTCTCTTGAATTAAAACATGCTGTTAAGGTAGTTAGAGATGTGAAAGAAGTACTTGAGACTCAATAGGATCAAAATCATTGTCTATGGTGCGCGTTTTATACCTTCCCTGTAAGGGCTTCGCCGTAGAGGGGGCTGCCGGCGTATAACAAGAAGGATTGTTTGCGGAGTTAGGGGTGTAGAAGGGCGCGGGGCAATTCCGCAAACAATGTGTTGAGCGGAGCCGCTTCGCGGCCTATGGGGATTCAATGACGCCGGGGCTCAGGCTGAGTAGACGTGCAGGGAGGCGAGCAGGACGGTTGAGAGGCAGAACCGGACTTCGCCGGTGAAAGATCCGTGCGGATGATGCGGTTGGAAGGCATGTCGAGGGTCTGTATCTCATCGATTGGTGTGCGTTTCGTGTGAACCGAGCAGACCTCTCCCCCGGGGTGTGATCTGCGTGTTTAAAAGGATGCTCTCAGGCCTGCAACAGCGTCTTTGCAGGGGGTGCGCGCTGGGGTGCAGGCAACAAGACACCGTTGAAGCGCAACCGGCCCTTTTTGCAGTGTGGGCATTGCAACGGATCTTTGCCGGTGAGTTGGATCACCAGTTCCTGCCAGGGAGTCGGTCCAGTCTGTTTTGTCGGGGGTGTTTGCCTGTGGCACAGCAGCTTGCGGCAGTGAGCGAGGACGGGTTTTCGATGCCGATTGGCCAGTATACCGAAGTGTCTGATTTTGACAATAATGGACTTGCCCCGTTTCGGTGGGTACCTTATCTCTTGGGAGAAAGGAGATCCACTATGCCGCCAACACGTCCACCTTATCCACCTGAGTTCAAAAAGCAAATGGTCGAATTGGTTCGAGCCGGTCGTACGCCAGGAGAGCTGGCCAAAGAGTTCGAGCCCTCAGACCAGACGATCCGGAACTGGGTGGTACAGGCCGACCGAGACGAGGGCCTTCGAGAAGACGGTCTGACCAGTGATGAGCGAGAGGAGTTGCGCCGTCTTCGTCGCGAGATTAAGCAGTTACGCATCGAGCGTGAGATCTTGTCAAAAGCAGCAGCCTGGTTCGCTCAGGAGACCAACACGATCCCCAGAAAGCCTTCCAGTTCGTGAAGGCGCACCAGGCAAAATGGCCAATTACCACGCAATGCCGAGTCCTGGGTGTCTCCCTCAGTGGGTATTATGCGTGGCGAGGACGCCCCCCATCGCCAAGAGCAAAGGTCGATGCGGATCTCAAGGAACAGATTAAGGCTTTTCATGCCCGTTCTGATTCTACCTACGGAGCCCCCAGAATCTGGGAAGATCTGGCAGCATTAGGCATCCGTATAGGCAAAAAGCGTGTCGCCCGTCTGATGGTTGAGATTGGTATCTTCGGGGTGAGCCGTCGAAAGGGTATCAGAACCACCCGTAAGGGAAAAAAGGCTCAAAAAGCCCCTGATCTGGTCAAGAGAGACTTCACTGTTGAAGCCCCAAATAAACTCTGGGTGGCCGATATTACCTACGTACCAACCTGGGCGGGCTTCCTGTATCTTGCTGTGGTTATCGATGTCTTTTCCCGCCGAGTCGTGGGCTGGACGATGGCTTCGACGCTCCAGAGTGAGTTGGTTTTGTCTGCTTTGAATATGGCACTTTGGCAGCGTCATCCTTGTGGGGTGATCCACCACTCCGACCAGGGATCTCAGTATACTTCACTTGCCTTCGGTAAACGCTGCGATGAGGCGGGTATACGTCCCTCAATGGGTTCTGTAGGCGACTGCTATGACAACGCACTGTGTGAAAGCTTTTTCGCCACCCTCGAATGTGAATTGATCGACCGCCGTTGTTTTCGTACCCACAAGGAGGCCAGATTGGCTATTTTTGAGTATATTGAGGGCTGGTATAATCCCCATCGTAGGCATTCATCAATCGCATACCACTCACCGATGACATATGAAAAACAGCATCAAACACGGGCTTGAAGCCCAAGCCCTAAACACTCCACCAAAACGGGGCAACTCCAACAGCATTTAACAGATGTCAAACCCTTCCTGTTGGAGGATGAAAAATACGTTGTTGTCGATGGCTATTTTAGCAAGAAAAAGTATGTCGATGGAGTCTGCCAACTGGATCTGCACCAGGTAGGCAAATTGCGTGGTGACGCCAATATGCGATACCTCTACACGGGTCCAAAACGAGACCGTGGCAGCGGGAGGCAAAAGACCTACGACGGCAAAGTCAACTGGCAGGATCTGTCTCGCTTTTCATATGTCGATACACAAAACGAGATCGACATCTATAGCCTCGTCCTCAATCACGTCTCTTTAAAGCGCAATATGAAAGTGGTCGTCTTGCTGGATCAACGCAACAAGGACAAGATACGATATGCCATTCTGTTTTCAACCGATACACAATTGGATGCCAAGACCCTCTTGAACTATTACAAAGCCCGTTTCCAAATCGAATTTATTTTCAGAGATGCCAAGCAGTTTACCGGCTTGTGTGACGGTCAGGCCAGAGATCAGAAACGACTGGATTTCCATTTTAATGCGTCTTTGGCAACCCTCAATTTGGCGAAACTGGAGCACCTCCACACCCAGCCAGACACGCCGCCTATGACCTTTTCCATGGTTAGCGTAAAAGCGTGTTATTTCAACGCGTTTTTCCTCCAGAAGATTTTTTCAATGTTGGATCTCGACCAGAGTTTGATTGAAAAATCTCCTGAATACCATAAACTGCGGAATTACGGCAAAATTGCTGCTTAAAACTGGCCGAACCATTGTGATAAGGAGGTGAAGCATGAAAGGGGCCGTCTATCTGGGTGAAAGTGAGGTCGAGGTCCGCGAGTTCCCGAAGCCCAGGCCGGGGACCGGCGAAGTGGTTGTGGAAATGAAGGTTGCGGGGCTTTGCGGCAGCGATCTGCACAAGTATCACATGAGCCGGGAATGGGCCGAGCAGCGGGAGGGGATGATCTCCGGGCACGAGCCGACTGGCGTTGTCGTCGAGGTGGGAGACGGGGTCAAGAACGTCTCTGTGGGTGACCGCGTGTGCGTCTATCATTCGGTGGGCTGTGGGCACTGCCCCACCTGCCTGGCGGGTGAGCCGGTGTTCTGTGCGCAGGAGGGCGCCTTCGGCCGGACTCGCGATGGGTGCCACGCGGACTTCATGCTCACGGACGCCCGGTACTGCCTACCGCTTCCCGAGGATCTTTCCTTTGCAGTGGGTGCTATGCTTGCCTGCAGCGCCGGCACCGCTTTCTCGGCCGTACACAAGGCGCCGCTTTCCTCCGGGGAGACGCTGGTGGTGTTCGGGCTGGGACCTGTTGGACTGACGGCGCTGCTTATGGGGAAGGCCGGAGGGGCGCGCTGTGTGGGGATCGACATCAGCCCGTATCGCATCGATCTGGCGAAGCGGCTGAGCGGCGAGACGATACTTGATGCAAAGGACGTCGATCCCGTGCAGGCTGTGGCAGACCTGACAGGCGGCAAAGGGGCGTCCGGAGTGGTGGAGTGCTCCGGCAGCAGCACGGCCCGCACCCAGACAACAGCCGTGGCGGCCCAGCACGCGACGGTTGTTATTGTGGGCGCAGGCGCCGATGAGATCTCTCTCAACCCGACCGATGTCATCCGTAAGGCACTCACCATAAGGGGCAATGCGGTCTATTCCATGCAAGCATATTACGAGGCGGCCGAATTTCTTATGAAGCATTCCATCCCTCTGGACGACATGGTCACCCATCGCTTTCGGATCGACCAGGCGGTCGAGGCATTTGCACTGTTCGACCGGGGTGAGACGGGGAAAGTGATATTCGATTGGGATGCCTGATTGTGGCCCTGAACACAACTGCACTGAAACGCCCCTTCGCGCGGGAATTTATTTCCTCGCAATAGGGTCTGCTGATTTCGTGAAGTACTGATCTTCCTTTTCTGACGTTTCTTTCTCTGGATACAGGAGGTGAATTGCTTTGTTCGAGCTCGTTGCCTCGGTGTGCGCTGTTATCGTCGTTTCTGCAATGTGCTCTCTCTTTGAAGCCGTTCTCTACGCCATTCCTATCAGTTATATTGAGAGCCTCGCTCAGACGGGTCGTGCCTCGGGACGAATCTTAAAAGCCCTGCGTACGCGCAATATCGACCGTTCCATCTCGGCCATCCTATCCCTTAACACCATTGCCAATACCGGGGGCGCGTTTATCGCAGGTGCGGCTTTTATCAAAGTCTTCGGGGGTGAATGGCAACCCTATTTTACCATATTCATCACACTGGCGGTCCTCCTGTTCTCCGAGGTCATTCCCAAGACGATAGGTGTGGTGTACAATCGCTCCCTGGCCAGTCTGATCACTTATCCACTGCAATTCCTGGTCTGGAGTTTATACCCTCTGGTTGAAATGTGCCGGCTGGCAACCAGAACGTTCTCACGGGGTGGTGCAATCCAGGAGGTCTCTGAAGAAGAGATCGCCATTATGGCGCGTCTGGGTCGGCGAACAGGCGCCATTCAGCCGGATGAAGCGCGTGTCATGCAGAACATCCTTTCGCTCAAACGCAAGACTGTCAAAGATGTGATGACGCCTCGAACCGTTGTCTTTGCACTGAGCGCTGATCTGACTGTTGAACAGGCCCAGAAAGAGGCGGGGATCTGGCCTTACAGTCGGATGCCTGTGTACGAGAACGACTTTGAAGAAGTTACAGGCGTTGTGCTGCGACGAGATGCATTCAATGCGCTGACGGGAGAGCGGGGGCATGTCAAGATTTCCGACCTGATGAAGCCGGTACACTTCGTTGCCGAGACGTTCTCTCTGGACCACGTTCTGGAGATGTTTCTGGAGCGCCGGCAGCACCTCTTTGTCGTTATTGACGAGTATAGCGGGCTGGCGGGTATTATCACGCTTGAAGATGTGCTGGAAGAGATTCTCGGCAGAGAGATTGTGGATGAGTCCGATCAGGTCACAGATATGCGGGAACTGGCCCGACGGCGACGTCGGCAAGTTTCCGAAGGAGAGTAGGTATTGGAGGAGATGACAGGTCGGGATCTGAGAGGCTGGAAATAACCACAGGAGGTCCGGGTTGGCCCCGAACACAACCGCATCGTGTAAAGATGGCCCCACCTACTACACGCCCGAGCGTATCGCCGTTTGTGCAGGTTATCACAGGCCGCGGCCGGTCGCTCGTGAGGCCCGAGGACTGGTGGCTCGACTACATTCTCGCCCGCCGGAACGTCGAAAACGGTGCTCCGTCCGTGTTTCTCACCGTTATCGATGCCTACCAAAAAGATCCGGTGGTCAAAAGCATCCGCCTGGTCTCCGAACGG
Source organism: Candidatus Latescibacterota bacterium (assembly GCA_965249305.1). GTDB lineage: Bacteria > Latescibacterota > UBA2968 > UBA2968. The sequence goes on from OZ252228.1 coordinate 5,366,504, forward strand.
CCACTGGAGCTGGAAGTCACCCGGGACGACGGGGTAGATCTGATCCACCTGCACATTCCGCTGGAAGCCAGTCGTCCCACTGCTTTCCGCCCCCTCGGTGTGCGTGTGCAAAGCTTCAGCGACGGTACGCCGGTGCGCGATGTACAGATCGGCCACTGGGCGCCGGACAGCGGGCCGGGGTATGTGCGGGAAACGATCAAAGCCGTAGACTACGATAACAACCGGATTGCCATCGATCCCGGTCCCGATCCGGAAACCGATTTGGCTCCCGGCCGGGCCATCCGCATCTACAACCAGGACCGCTCCGCGCTCTACCGGATCCTCTCCGCCGGACAGGAGGGCGACCGTATCTGGATCACCCTGGATGCAACTGCGCTTCTGGCAAGAGGGCCGGTCACCGAGGTGCAGGACGGCCAACTCAGCCTGGGGTCTTATCTCACCTTTGCCGCTGGAGGAAAGCTGGCGGAAGATGGTGACCTGGCCCCCGGACCCAACGCGTTTGCCGGAAGCTGGTTGGGTGAGGGTGAAGCGGCTCAATCCGTCCGGGGCGCCGTGCAGGGCCGTTCTCGAACGGAGAAACCGGCGACGAACAGGGTCTTCCTCAAGAATCCCGTTGCGGCCCGGGAACTGGAGGAGGCGTTTAAAGGCCGTGTGGTTTCCATCTGGCAGTACGGTGTTGGGGATAGCGTGGAAGTTGCTCGTGTTGAATGCTCTGTGGAGTCACAACAGAGCTATGAGTCATAGGACCGGATAAGCGAGAAAAAAGAGAGTGTGAGCGTACAATGAACCTTCTTGTGATCAGTACCGATACATGGCGGTTTTCGAGCGAAGTTCGTTCCGCAACGGGACAGAATTCACTGATTAAGGACCGCGGCGATGACGACGAGGAAGTTTTCTTCACTGATTGGAGTGAATTCAAGACACAGCTTGAGAAAATTGAAAAAAGAAAAACTACCCGTGTGAGAGATTTTGAAGGAGCCAATGTGGCAGAGTAGCGTCCTTGCCGTCCGTGGTGCGCCGCGTATGCAAATGTGATATCTCTGCCACAGGCAGATTGAACTCGGAGGAAAATGGTTCAAAGGACCGACAGGTTTACCTGGCGCCGAAAGGCAAAGGGGACAAGAGCATGCCTGTAAAGCGGGTGATGCAGAGAAGGTGGCGAAAGCATCGACCTGCAAGGTCTGTGCGATAAGGTCAGAGCTTGATTGCCCGAAGTCCAATCCCAGAAGGTCCCAGGCAAGACCCACCGGAAAGCCATCTGAAACCGGTGTCAGTTCTGTGGAGAAACGCCCGGAGTTCTCCGCACCCTCCGGAACTGTCAGCGATGGGTAATGAACCCATTCAAGGGATGAATGGACGACCTAAGTCGTGCTATGACGTATCACATTTGAGAAACGCGGGATGGCCTGTGGGACGAGAGTCCTATGGTCACGGAGTCTCCGTAGTAGTCGTGGGAGTGATGCCCCACTTAGGAGAACGGGAGAGCCGTTCACAAGACGAAGGGAGACAGGTAGCCGGATGTCAGCTTCCGTGAGGTAGGCGTGATGCCAAGAGCCGAATCGGTGCTGTCATCGTTCGAGACAGTGTCTCGGAAAAGGCAACTGGAGAGCCAGGTGACACGGAAACGGTCACGCCTGGTTCGGAGAGGGGCAGATGGAAAAGTGCTCTGGATCGGCCAGAGAAGATGGAGTCTGATAGGATGCAGATTCCGGAATCGAACTCGATCTGAAGTATAGAGTAATTCGTCGGCTGCCTACTCTACGCAAGACCGCACCCAACCACCCAGGCTGGGACTTTCTATAACACCGGGCTACCGGCTCGCTGCGCTCGACCAAAATGGTCGTGATCAATAGGTTTTCTGACGGTTTCAAAAACTGAATGCCTTTTCTATACACGGCCACTTCGGTAGCCCGGAGGACGTTAAATAAAATTGGCGCAAAAGCATAAACCCAACAACCCCACCCCATTTATGGCGCACAAAAAAACAACAGGCCAAGTGTGAAAGTTGCTTCTGGAGCAAGCGGTGCCTTTCGCTGACTACGATCCTGTAATTGAAAACATCAAGAATTCAATTCCCTTCACCATGGCGAAGTCGAATATCCCTGGACTAGCCATTGCCTTGATTGAAGGCGAAACGCCTATCTGGTCAGGGGGATTTGGATATACAGATAGATCTCGAAAGATAGCAGTAACAGGTGGCACCCTTTTCAGCATTCAATCCATTTCAAAAACGTATGTTGCGTTCGGTTTTCTCATTGCAGCAAGTAAAGGTCAGGCAAAGCTCGATGATCCTCTCAGGCACTATTTACCTGAATTTAAGATTCGGAGTCTCTTTGGTGATGACGAAGTAGACAGGATCACTTTCCGGCATCTTCTGAGCCACAGATCTGGGCTTTGCCATGAAGCCCCGGTAGGGAATAACTACGATGAAGGTGGATGTTCCTTTGGCGAGCATATCCAGAGTATTCAAGAAACCTGGTTAAAGTTTCCGGTTGGAGAGAGATATAGCTATTCAAATCTTGGAATTGATCTGATTGGACACGTTCTTGAAAAGATATCTGGAAAAAAGCTGGCGCAATTCATGACTGAAAATGTGTTCGAGCCGTTGAAGATGCATTCTTCCACATTCAACCAACAAGAAGTGCATAAGAATCCTGATTTGGCCATTGGGCACTATAAAAAATGGGAAATCCGAGATGTGATGATCCCTATGCTTGCTGCTGGAGGAATGTATTCAACTGCTAATGATATGGCAAAATTCATCTCTTTCAATCTTTCTAGCGAAGAGAAGAGAAATAACCTGATGGTCGATGAAACACTATTGAAGGAGATGTCCATCCCTCAGTTCGCTGCTGCTGAACAGGTTGGTGGTTATGGCCTTGGCATATCTATTCTCCCTTATTGGGGAGGAACTGTTCGGAATCATAATGGCGGTGGTTATGGCTGCCAAGCAACTCAACAATGGGTGGATAAATATCGATTTGGTGTGGTCGTGTTGACAAACCAGAGTGCACATGACAGTGTCAACGTGACCATAGCAAACAGAGCACTGAATATGATGGTAGAAAAACAGGTTGGCTCAGTTTCTAAGTCAGCCTCTCCTTGTTTGGAGAAAGTGCCTGTAAGTGAGATTGATATTGGCCAACTCAGAAGGTTAGAGGGAAGTTATGTTTCAAGATCAGGATTACGATTCTTCAAAGTGTTGCCAAACCAGCGTCTTGCTGTATCATATGATCAGTGGGGAAATTGGCAGGATCTGAACACACATAGTCTGGTTGAGTTTTCATCCGTCGATACAAAGTATACTTTCGAGATGGATGAAGAAGGTAATCCGCAAGGTGTTTACGTGCTGAATACTTTCGATCTGGAATTCTTGCCTTTGAATGACACACCGAGAGATAATAGAGGTCCCGATCTACCTGACTGGAGAAGGTATGTAGGCGTCTACACACGGAAGGGTTACTGCATCTGCAGGTCATTTTTCAAAAGAAGAACCAGCAGTCAGTTTCTCGATATTTTAAGAAGGCTTTCCTTCTACACAGAGATTACATTGCGGAATGGTTATTTGTATCAGGAAAATAAATACGGCTCTTCGCTGTTTCACGTGGGTAATCATAAAAACCCGAACCAGTCTTCTTGCCGAGTGCGAGGTGGTTCCTAACCGTTTGCTCCGGTATCCGCACATGAGATCTCTCCTAAACACACGGCGGGTATTGAATGATCCGGAGATCCGGTTTGCCGTTTAGTCCATCGTAACAATTTATTATCTAACAACTTAAACAACTGTTTTTAAGATAGAATCCTGAGCAACAGACAACGGGTCGGGCAACACCGTTGACAAAGAATACTCGAAGGCTGGTCCACAAAACCTGCAGCTTGGGCGTCTTGTCTACCACAACTGGTCGTTCCTGGGGGAAGGTTACCCACACCAAATAGCGAGGAGCCATAAATACAAGCTAACAGAATATCAGGCAGGACTCTTTTTCAGAGGCGATGGTGAAAGGATTGAATTCATTCCGGGAAGACTTTCCTGCTGCAATATAAATTACTGGAAACTTCCTCGCGGCTTTGCAAGCGTCTGTTATATCTTCTTGAAATTGCTTATGTATATCAAACAAAAACTGAAAAGGACGAGGTGAACGACGTTCTGTTTTTTCAGAACCAGTTTCGATGATTCAAGCGTTACGCAGAGCGTTTCTGTTTTTGTGGAGGCTCTCCACATGATTCCATCCACTTACTCACCGGATCACTATGTTTATGCAGATGAAGATGGGATTTTAGTTGCCGGCCAGGAGCTGCTAAAGTGATATCCTTCTTCCTTGGAGACTTTCTATGACTTTGCAAAGGTGGATGCTTCAAAGCATGGGGTTGTTCTTTCCGGTCTGTTTGATGTTCTCCATCCATTCGTCTCTCCGGGCGGAAAGCGAAGGTAAAAGCGAGCGGCCGTTGCCCGCATCTCCGCTGGACGTTCGTCCCGCCCTGGTGGGGACCGAAGCGCCCGGTGCCATTTTGAAGACGAGCGATGGACGTGATTTTGATTTAAAGGGGGCGATTTCGGAAAAGCCGACGGTCTTGATTTTTTATCGCGGCTGGTGGTGACCGCACTGCAACAGGCAGCTGGTCCAGCTGCAGGGTATCCAACCGGCACTTGCAAAACTGGGATATCAGATTCTCGCGCTCAGTCCCGATCCTCCGGAAAAACTGGTTGAGACCATCGAGAGGCGCGGCCTGACCTTCCGTTTGTTGTCGGATGGCGATCTTTCCATCGCCCGGGCTTTCGGGATTGTATTTCAGGCCGAAGGAAAACGGCCGCTTCCGGTCCCGGCGGTTTATCTTGTGGGAACAGATGGTGTGGTCCGGTTCCACTATGTGCATCCGAATTACAGGGTGCGGCTCGATCCCGATCTGCTTCTGGCAGCCGCGAAGGCGGGATTGAAGAAGTAGACCCGCTTCCTGAAGACAGAGAAAAGGGGACATGGACATGCCATCAGCACAAAGTAGTCAATGGAAAGAACACAAGGTACTTCGACTCAATAAGGATGCGGCTCAGATAGAATTACCCGCGCAATTGCAGATTGTGACCGAAAGCTGGAACCGGGTGGTGGCTGTACCCCACATTGTGTATATGCCGGAGAAGGATCGGGTGCTGATGTTGCTGAGCTGCGATTATGCGGGCAGTCCGTGTATCCACTATGCGATGGTATTGTTCAGCGACGACGGAGGTGCCACCTGGAGCGATGCCGAGTATGTATACACGGATGCCCAGGGAAATCCGGACAGCGGCTTGGGTCACGCGCTTACCTATCTGGGTAAAGGCAAAGTGCTCCTGTATACGCACTATCCGCTTTTGCGCTGGTTCGGACTCCCGGGTGCTCCAGACCGCGTGTCTTGCTAATACAACCAGGCGCCCAGGAAAATCCGCTGTTGCTTGCAGATTACCAGGACGTTATGAATCAGGGGCAAGGGCACCATCTTAATAGCTTTACCCTTTTCAAATAAAGACGTATTATTCCATCCACTTATCATAGGGGAAATTTTCTATGAGCATTAAAACGGCTGATCTTTCCGATGAATTTGATTCCCTGGTCCAGGTAGCTGAACCCCTGTTTCAGAATTATGGCGGGATTAAATCGTTTGGAGGGCAGATTTTTACGCTCAAAGTATTCGAAGACAATTCGCTTGTACGTCAGGAAGTGGAATCCGATGGCCGGGGAAGGGTTCTGGTGGTGGACGGTGGAGGCTCTCTGCGTTGTTCTCTCGTAGGTGATCAGGTTGCCCAACTTGCCTGTGATAATAACTGGGCCGGCCTGATCATAAATGGCTGTATCCGTGACGTCGCAGACGTTGCTGCAATACAGCTTGGGGTAAAGGCTTTGAACACGATTCCTAAAAGAAGCTTAAAAAGAGGTAGCGGGGAGCGCCAAATAACTGTACATTTTGCTTCGGTTTCTTTTGAGCCGGATCACTATGTTTATGCAGATGAAGATGGGATTTTGGTTGCCGCCCAGGATCTATTAGAGTGATCGACTGGTTGCTCCTGCGTCTTTCAAACAAATAGAAGGTGAGAGCCAAGTTAATCTCGGGTTTTTAGCTTGGAAATATATCGTTGACCCCTCTAACCGTGGAGACGTCTGCTTATGCGAAAGCTCACTATCGGAATCATTGATCTGGTTGGCAAAGGGCCTTCCCGGACACTATGGGCACGCCTCATGAATGCCAATTTAGCAAATATAATGCCCCAGGTTGTTGCTGCCTGGTGCGAAGAAGAAGGACATGACGTCACGTATGTCTGTTATACCGGTTTTGAAGACCTGACCGAAGTCATACCACAAAACGCCGATATCGTGTTTATCGGCGCCTACACCCAGGCGGCTCAACTGGCCTATGCGCTCAGCAATCGTTTTCGTGCCAACGGCGCCATCACGGTTCTCGGTGGCCCGCATGCGCGCTGTTATCCGCAGGATGCCCAGAAGTACTTTGACTATGTTCTCGGTTTTACCGACCGAGAGGTTATTCGGGATGTGTTGCAGGACTGTGCCCGGCATCGACCGCTTGGACAGTATCTGACCGCGGCCGGGCAGCCGACCACCGTCCCCGGTGTCCGCGAGCGCTGGAAGTTTATCGAACAGACGCTTGAAAAAGCGCCGCTGGTTAAGTATGTGCCGATGATCGGCAGTATGGGCTGTCCGTATACGTGTAGCTTCTGCATTGATTCGACGGTGCCCTATCAACCCCTGGAATTTGACGTTATCAAAGAGGACCTGCGCTTCCTGCTGACCCAGTACAAACGACCGCGCGTGGGCTGGCAAGATCCGAATTTCGGGGTTCGCTTCAATGATTACATGGCGGCTATCGAGGAGGCCGTACCGCCCAATAGTATCAGTTTTGCGGCCGAAAGCAGTCTATCTCTGCTGTCGGAACCTCATGTGCAACGTCTCAAACGTAATGGGTTCACCACGATCTTGCCCGGTATTGAATCCTGGTACGAGCTGGGGAATAAATCCAAGACCGGCAGTCAGCAGGGGCTGGAGAAGCTTCGACAGGTGTCGGACCATGTCAACATGATTTTGAACTATCTGCCGTACGTCCAGACCAACTTTGTGCTGGGTCTGGACAGTGATGAAGGGTCCGACCCCTTTGCATTGACCAAAAACTTCATCGATCTGGCACCGGCGGCATTTCCCGCTTATTCGCTGCTTTCTGCATTCGGCCAGGCTGCGCCCCTCAATCTGGGTTATCAACAGGAGGGGCGGGTGCTCCCGTTTCCGTTCCATTTTCTGAACAACAATCACGCTATGAATGTGAAACCCAAGAACTATGCCTGGCCTGAGTTTTATGACCACGTGATCGATGTGAGTGCCTATTCTTTTTCCCGGCGTGCTATTGCCAACCGCTTCCGGGCCAGCACAGCCAGACTTCCACGCTGGCTCAACGTTGTGCGGGCCATCTCCTCGGAAGGGTTTGGCCGACTCAAATTTTATCGAGAGGTGCGCCGTCGCCTGGATGAAGACCAGCCGTTCCGCGACTACTTCGAAGGCAAAACAACGGAGCTGCCGCAATTCTACATCGATATCATCAAGAGAGACCTGGGTACGCTGTGGGACTGGCTGCCAGAGGGGGCCATCTATCACGATCCCAATGCCTATCTCAAGGCCGAGCAAGCAACAGAGGAACAAGCGGCGGGGTCCTCCTCAGGGTGAGTTCTCCGATATGTTCATTTGTTCGCCCAAATCGTGACGTTGTTCAGGAGGTTCCCATGTCCAAAGTTCTGCGTGTGGGACTGGTCGGGTGCGGAGGGCAGACCCACGGAAATCTCGCGCCGGCTGTCGCCCGTATCGAGTCTGCGCGTCTGGTTGCGTGTGCGGACGTTGATGCAGATAAGGCTCGAGAGGTGGCCGATGCGTTCCAGATTGAAAAGGTGTACGATAATTCGGAAGAACTCACGGGAAGTGGAGATGTGGACGCGGTGATTGTGGCCGTTCCACACCGCTACCTCAAGCCGGTGACGCTGTCCGCCATCGGTGCAGGCAAACACGTGCTTATCGAAAAGCCGATGGGCCTCAACGCGGCGGAGGGCGCCGAGGTGGTGGATGCCGCCCGGCAGCAGGGCGTGGTGGCGATGGTCGGCTACTGCATGCGTTACTCCCTCAGCCGGATGTTTATCAAGTCGCTTCTGGACCGGGGGGCGGTGGGAGACATTAGCTTCGTGGTGGCCGGTAAGGGGGGTGGTCCACTCGGCGGATGGCTCGGGGGACCCCACGCGGAAGGGGGAGGCCAACTCCTCTTTCTGGGTTCTCACCTGACCGACCAGGTGCTCTGGATGACGGGGGACGATGCCGAAGCGGTCTCCGGATCTGTCCGGTGGAACGACAGTGGGACGGATGAGACGTCGGCCTACACGGTGCGCCTGAAACAGGGAGCTGTGGCCACGTTCTCGGTGTCTCAGGCCTCAGAAGTCGGGTACGACTTCGTGGATCTGTTCGGAACAAAGGGGCGCGTGAGAGGAGACTGGTACGGCGATGTCGTCACCGTGCAGAGCCGGGTTATCCCCGAATATGCGCATCCCACGGTTCTGCGCATCCCCGGCGACGATCTTGCCGAGATGTGCTATCGGGAGATGGCCGCGTTTGTAGAGGCAGCCACCTCGGGCGCCCCCGCTCCTATCCCGGTCTCGGACGGCCTGCGCGTGCTTCAGATCTTAGATGCCGTTGTTGCGTCCAGCGCCGGGGAAAGCTGGATTGAGGTGTAGGACACTGTGCATCGGCCCTCACCCTGTCGGGTCTTGCCCGACATCCCTCTCCCGCCTGCGGGAGAGGGACTGAGAGTCGGTGATCCCTGTACGACAATCATCGCTCTTCTCCTCTCCTGCCATGCGGGCCTGCATTTCCTCACGAGAGCTCAGTATGATAAAAAAATCGCTTCCATACCTTCTGGTGGTCATCGGCATTGTGGCGAACCTCTGCGTGTGGGTTTTTTGATCCCGGCACGATTTCGAGGGGGTTTCTGGGCCGGTTTATGGACTGGCAGGGGAATGTGAGCCGGCCGGCCCTGCCGGCTGCGGAGACCGATCTTCAGGCAGCGATGGGACGAATTTCGACGGAGCGGATCGCAGAGCGGATTCGGACACTGTCTGCACGGCCGTCGCGGGCTGTGGGGTACCCGGGCAACCGGGAGGCATATGAATATGTTCGGGGGGAGTTCGAGCGGATCAGGTTATTTTCGACGCAAAGGAGTTTCTGCGGACGGGGGCGCGAGGGATGGCGCTCGTCCTGAAGGACGGTCAGACGCTGGCCACGGAGGGGGAGGTCCGGATCGAAGCTGAGACGCACGGCCCCCGGTCGGCCCGGCTGCGCGTGGAGGGGGCCTATGCCGGCGGGTACGGATTTGTCATCCGGATTACCTTTTTCTCGGGAGTGTCCTGGTTTCGCGCCGAGCACGAGGTGGTGTCGGGAGACGTGTCGCAGATCGCCTCTGTTGTTGCAGAGAGCGAGTTCAACCTTCCGGAAGCGCCCCTTCTTTCCGCGTTCGGGGCACGGGAGCGGGCCGACGGTGAGGCCACAAGCTGGGCTGTGGTGACAGATAATACATCGACCGTGGATGTGGCGGTCGTAGGCGCCTGGTCTGAGACAGGGGCCGTTCGGTACGAGGTCGAACCGGATGGGCGATTCCGGGCAATTTTTCCGTTCGAGAAGCAGCCCTGTATTCTTTACGCTCACTATCTGATCACTCCTCCGATGGACCACCATCATACTCCGGCAGCGGCCATGGCGACAGACTTAGAATGCCGGATCATTTAAGAAAAGGAGAAGGGTGTGACGGAGAACAAAAAGGTGTATCGTGTCGGAATCATCGGCTGCGGGCGTATGGCGAGTACGATGGATGATGAGAAGAGCAACCAGGCCGGGCGGGTGCCCCAGCCCGTTGTTTTGGCGAGCGCCTACGGGCAGGTGTGGAGGACCGAGGTGGTAGCGGCTGCGGATATCGACGGGGACAAGCTGGAGGATTTTTCGGCGCGCTGGGGAGTCGACCGCCTCTACGCCGATTACCGGGAGATGCTGGAGGTGGAGGATCTGGACATTGTCAGCGTGGCGACGCACGCGCACCTGCACAGCGAGATTACGGTGGCGGCCGCCGAGGCGGGCGTGAGAGCGGTTCTGTGTGAAAAGGCGATGGCGGCCAGCCTGCCGGACGCAGACCGCATGATCGAAGCCTGCCGAGAGGCGGGAACCACGCTGTCGGTGCTTTACCACAACCGGTGGGATCCCCTGATGGTCCGGGTGAAAGACCTGGTTGCAGGGGGCACGATAGGGGAGTTGATCAGCATTGCGGGCAATATGGGACCCGAACTGGTACACGAGGGGTCGCATATGTTCGATCTGATGCGATTCTGGTCGGGCGACGAGGTGGCATGGGTGTTCGGCCAGTTAGACGGCAGCCGGGAGAGCCATGAGGACCCGGGGGGCAGCGGGTACCTTCAGTTTCAAAACGGGATGCACGCCTTTGTCAGGATGTACAGCAGGCTTCGAGTTCGATCTGATTGGTACGAAGGGGCGGATCCGGATCGGATACGGTGTGGACGAGCTCTGGACGGTGGAGGAAGGGACCTACGAAGGGAGTGCGCTGGTCGGGCGAAAGATCCCTCAGAATATCGAGGCAAGGAGCGGCGTTGTAAAGGCAATTGAGGAGTTGGTTGAATGCATCGAACAGGATAAAGCGCCTTCCTGCACCGGGGAGGACGGACGCAAGGCTCTGGAAATCGCCCTGGCTTTCCACATTTCTCATCGGGAGGGGGCCGCGAAAGTCACTTTGCCGCTGGAGGATACCTCTTTGACGGTGACAAACCCGAGATATTACAGCTGAGGGAAACGATCCTATAGGAGACCAGACTCATGAGACTTGATGCGCACATCCACGTGTACGGTTACGACTCTATTGAGAAACTCAAAGCATACGTGAGAACTGAAGGAATCACACATATCGCAGCGTCCCTTTACGACCGCAATTTGGACCTGATAGAACGCCTCGATGAAAGCGGCGCACGGGGCATCCCATTTCGAAGACTCGAGTTCAAGAATCTGCCACGCCTGGGTGACTCGCCCTATGACGCGCACGTGGCAGGATTCAAGTTGCACCCCCGAAAGGGAAACCCCACTGACGACGGCACCTTATTCACGGCCTCTCCGGAAAGGCTGGGTGATCTGTGTAAGGCCGCCGGATCTGCAGGGAAGCCACTGCTTTTCCACACCGATGCCGACGAGCCCTATCCGTGTACGTTACCCATGCTTGCAGATCTGGCGCAGCGTTACCCCAATACAACCCTCATTGCTGCACACCTTGGAGTCTACACCCACGAGTTCTATGTCAAGGAATACACCCCGCAGGAGTGGGAACCGATGGTGGAACCACTGTTCAGAGAGAACCTGCAGATGCTTTTGGATATTGACAATCTATACGGAGAGACCGCTCGATTCGGTTCCGATTGGCCGACGCGAAGCCCGGACCCCGAACATCGCATCAAGATTTTTTCCGAAGTGGTGGGAGGTTTTACTCGTGCCCAGAGGAAGAAACTGCTTTCAAAGATCTTTGTTGGGACCGATTTCCCGTGTTTCTATGAGCCCATAACTGTCGCGAATATAGACTTGGGCCCCATTTATCTGAGAACCACATACCGGTATCAGGCCAACTGCCTACGCGAGGTCTTCCAAGATGATTTTGATGAGGATCAGATGGTAGAAAACTTCCTGAAGCTACTGCCAGAGAGCCATGGCGACCGATACCGATAAAGATCAGAACGGCAGGAATGCGAGATCTGCCTGCAGGCCGGCGAACCACTGCCTGCAGGCAAGCGCTGGGGCAGGGTGCACTTCGCGTTTGAAGTAGCGCGGGCGGACCTGGGCCGTGCCGTGGCCCATGTGCGTGGGCATGAAGTGGAAGTGTTTGGTCCGAATCACATCGGCTGGATGAAGGCGACGGTCTACTATTTTTTTGATTCAGATGGAAACCTGCTGGAGTTCTGGTCCCCGGATCCGCCGGATGATCAGAAATAGCGAATCCATAATAAGACGCTCAACACAGACGCACGTACCGCGCGCCGGTTCGTTTGGCGCTATGTCCTTGAATCGAGAAAATTCATGCATCAAATCTTAATTTACTTTACATGGGGAATTATTCCAACAACTCGAAAGCGATTGGCATTTGATACTCGTTGGCCAGGCGTGATGGAAAATACATTGAATCAGAAAAATTCATTTGTAAGAGTCATAGAAGATTGCCTGAATGGTAGACGTACCGTTTGGGATGACCCTTTCAAACCAGGTCGAAATGGTTTAGAGGGCTTAGAGCAAAGAATTGAAATAAACTCCCCCCTGTCTTTGGTTATACTCATGTTGGGTACAAATGACTTTCAATCAATGCACCCACATTGGACTTGACCCGTTTCGGTGGGTACCTTATCTCTTGGGAGAAAGGAGATCCACTATGCCGCCAACACGTCCACCTTATCCACCTGAGTTCAAAAAGCAAATGGTCGAATTGGTTCGAGCCGGTCGTACGCCAGGAGAGCTGGCCAAAGAGTTCGAGCCCTCAGACCAGACGATCCGGAACTGGGTGGTACAGGCCGACCGAGACGAGGGCCTTCGAGAAGACGGTCTGACCAGTGATGAGCGAGAGGAGTTGCGCCGTCTTCGTCGCGAGATTAAGCAGTTACGCATCGAGCGTGAGATCTTGTCAAAAGCAGCAGCCTGGTTCGCTCAGGAGACCAACACGATCCCCAGAAAGCCTTCCAGTTCGTGAAGGCGCACCAGGCAAAATGGCCAATTACCACGCAATGCCGAGTCCTGGGTGTCTCCCTCAGTGGGTATTATGCGTGGCGAGGACGCCCCCCATCGCCAAGAGCAAAGGTCGATGCGGATCTCAAGGAACAGATTAAGGCTTTTCATGCCCGTTCTGATTCTACCTACGGAGCCCCCAGAATCTGGGAAGATCTGGCAGCATTAGGCATCCGTATAGGCAAAAAGCGTGTCGCCCGTCTGATGGTTGAGATTGGTATCTTCGGGGTGAGCCGTCGAAAGGGTATCAGAACCACCCGTAAGGGAAAAAAGGCTCAAAAAGCCCCTGATCTGGTCAAGAGAGACTTCACTGTTGAAGCCCCAAATAAACTCTGGGTGGCCGATATTACCTACGTACCAACCTGGGCGGGCTTCCTGTATCTTGCTGTGGTTATCGATGTCTTTTCCCGCCGAGTCGTGGGCTGGACGATGGCTTCGACGCTCCAGAGTGAGTTGGTTTTGTCTGCTTTGAATATGGCACTTTGGCAGCGTCATCCTTGTGGGGTGATCCACCACTCCGACCAGGGATCTCAGTATACTTCACTTGCCTTCGGTAAACGCTGCGATGAGGCGGGTATACGTCCCTCAATGGGTTCTGTAGGCGACTGCTATGACAACGCACTGTGTGAAAGCTTTTTCGCCACCCTCGAATGTGAATTGATCGACCGCCGTTGTTTTCGTACCCACAAGGAGGCCAGATTGGCTATTTTTGAGTATATTGAGGGCTGGTATAATCCCCATCGTAGGCATTCATCAATCGCATACCACTCACCGATGACATATGAAAAACAGCATCAAACACGGGCTTGAAGCCCAAGCCCTAAACACTCCACCAAAACGGGGCAACTCCATCCTGGATTCTATAGACAGTAGCGTGTTGAGAGTAAACTGGGAACAACAGCTTGCACACCAAATAAACAAACTCCCTCCTGCAATAGTTCGGCCACTTTTAAGCAGCAATTTTGCCATAATCCCGCAGTTTTTGGTATTGGGGAGATTTTTTAATCAAATTTAGGTCGAGGTCTAACATTAAAAAAATATTCTGGAGAAAATACGTGTTGAAATAACAGGCTTTTACACTGGCCATGGAAAAGGGTATGGGTCTCGTATCTGATTGGGCTTGTAAGTGTTCCGTTTTGGCTAAATTGAGGGTTGTCAAAGAGGCATTAAAATGGAAAGCCAGCCGTTTTTGATCTCTGGCTTGACAGTCGCACAATCCGGTGAACTGTTTGGCATCTCTGAAAATAAATTCAATTTGGAAACGCGCTTTGTAATATCTGACAATCGTCTTGGCACTTAGGTCTTTGTCGGTTGAAAACAAGATCGCATATTTCTTCTTGTCCTTGTTCGTGTGATCCAGCAAGACGACGGCTTTCAAATTGCGTTTTAAGGAGACGTGATTCAAGACAAGACTGTAAATGGCGATGCCATCTTGTGTTTGGATATATGAAAACCGAGACAGGTCCTGCCAGTTGACTTTGCCGTCATAGGTCTTGTGCCTTCCGCTTCCCTTTTCCCGTTTTGGTCCGGTGTAGAGATAGCGCATATTGGCGTCGCAGCGCAATTTGCCGATCTGGTGTAGATCCAAATCACGGACGCCATCAACAAATTTCTTCTTGCTAAAATAGCCATCGACAACGGTATATTTTTCATTCTCTAACAAGCTGGGTTTGACATCACTCAGGTGCTGTAAATACTGATCTGTTAGGGTTTCGACGTCTTCTGCCTGTTTGGAGCTTTGCTTTTTCGACTTGGCTTTCCCCTTTTTTTTGGTGCCCTTTTTCTTGACGGTCCTTTTCTTTTTATTGACCTTGACGACATCCTGTTTAGGCTTAGACTCAGACATTTGGCGTTCATCTCCAGGATCGGTTTGACGAACGGACAGCGTAAAGCCTGTGTTTCTCAAAACATCCACGATGGCCACACTGGAGACTTCCAACCCCTTTTCGCTCCGACGATGACAACCGTTCCAGAAATAATCCAGACCATAGGTCTGCTTGCCCGACTTGGACACAAAAGAAGCATCTAACACGATGATCCGTTCACTTTCTCTGCCCAGGCTTTCATTGATCACCGCTCGGTTGAAGGCCACAAATTCAAAGGGTTTGGCAAACTGGCGTGAATACGTCTTCTGTGACAAAGGAGAGTAACGCGATAGGTTACGAAAATTGATCTTGCCGTGAGCTGTTAGGATCGCTGTAAACACAGCCATCAGAAACTTTTTTTGAGGCTTGGAAATCTTGAAACTCTTGAGTATCTTTTCTGCCAGTTCCATTGTGCCGTCTCTCCAGATAAAGGGTATCGTTGACGTGGTGGTCTATGATACCTAATCTGCGTGAACGGCACTTTTTTGTCAAAGAAAACTGTCCGCCATATTGTCCTGTAGACATTTTTATTGATGATTTAAGAGATGCGATCGCATGGTGGTTAAAGCCAGAGATTGCTAAACCAGGTCTCCAGCCTATGCCTCAGGCAAGTGGGGGAATTGTTCCACGTTCATTATTTTCAAAGATCAATTGGCAAACCGGCCCAACAGCAATGGATCAAGTTAGGTACGCTGCCCGAAACAAGCTCTGTGCACTCATCTCATACCACGGGTCAACACGTTTGGTGGAACCATACTCATTGCGTTACCCATCAACCGACAATGAGATATTACATGTCTGGGAATTAGAAAAAAATGGAATGCCATCGAATATGCACAAGAGTTTTAAAACGTATGAAATAGATTCAGTATCTATTTCCAACCGTACTTTTATTCCGAAATGGGAAGTGGAATTATAGTATCGCACATAACAAGACGGCCAATGTGCTGGATCAGTTGCCCAGATCGGTTCAGCCAGGCGCCAAGAAACTGCTGCACGAAATGTATCTGCGGGGGGGTGTACACCTAAAAAGGATGTGAATCATGGAACTGGATTCGCTTCTCGAAAAGAATCGAGACACTATTGTAGAGATTGCAGCGAAGCACGGTGCGCAATCTATTCGAGTCTTTGGTTCACGCGCCCGCGGCTTAATATTACTTTGTCAATTGATGGATAGGTTGGTATCTTTCTGGCAAACAGGAGGATACCAATGGACATCAAAGCATCGACAGACCCTTTGCCCGAGTTAGAGGCGTTTCTTTCTCCCTTCATCCATCACTTTGTGCGTTCTGAAGGGCGAGAAAACCTGGAGCGGTATAGCACGGGCTTGCTCTCAGATCTGCCTCGGAAGAACGGCGAGACCCTCGCAGGAGCGATCCCCCAGACCAATGAGCAGAGGCTCCACAATCTCCTGACCGGGATTCAATGGGATGAAGCCGCCTTCAACGCCCAGAGGGTTGAGCAAATGCGGGATGAAGCGGTTTTGGGCGATGGGGCTTTCATCTTCGACGATACGGGCTTTGCCAAACAAGGCAAGAGCTCAGTGGGTGTTTCCAGGCAATACTCAGGCAGTCTGGGTAAAGTCGGCAATTGCCAGGTTGCTGTGACGGGTGTGTATGCCGATGCGGGGGTGAGTTGGCCATTAAATGCGAGGTTGTATCTACCCAAAGCGTGGACCAATGACCCGGATCGGTGTGCTAAGGCCGGTGTGCCGGAGGAGATCTCCTTTCAGACCAAGCCAGAGATTGCTCTGACCTTGTTGGATGAAGCACGTGGGTTGAAAGTCCCTCATAACGTGGTGGTCGCCGATGCCGACTATGGCAATGATCCTACCTTTTTAAAGGGGTTAGAGAGCCGAAAGGAACATTATGTCGTGGCTGTCCCATGTGATTTTCGGGTTGCCGTGAAAGGGCAACGCAAAAAGGGCAGCGGTCGTGTCGATGAGGTTTTAAAAGCGCTTCCCCGTTCCGCGTGGCGGACCATCCGTTGGCGAGAAGGCACCAAGGGATGGTTGCGTAAAAAATTCATTGCCCAAAGAGCCTATCGCACCCTTTCTGGTGAGTCGATCCAGTTGGGCTGGTTAATTGGCGAACGACCCGGAAGAGGCCAAGAAGGAGACTGGAAATATTACTTCTCCAACTTTCCTAAAGCCACACCCCTGGAACGGATGGTGGAATATGCGCATCGCCGCTGGCTGATTGAACAGTTCCACGAGGTGGCCAAATCGCTTCTGGGGTGGGATGAGTATCAAGGCCGACTCTGGAGGGGATTTCATCGCCATGCCACCATTGTGATGTTGACCTACAGCTTCCTGTGTTGGAAGGAGTGGAACCAGCGCCAAGAAATGCCGCGATCACGGGGAAAACCTCGTGATCCTTTTTCCCCCTCGAAGGGATCGAAGGCGACGTTCCTATGAGGCCATCCACCGCCAGGTGGTCAAAGCCTTATCGAATATGGTGATTGAACAACTGGTGCAGCGTAAACTGACTGAATTAATGCGACCGATGCGTATTTGACAAAGTAATATTAAGCCGTGAAGAAAGCGATCTTGATCTACTTGTGACCCTTGAATCCGACCGGACGCTGCTCGACCTTATCGCCATCAAACAGGATCTTGAAGACTTACTCGAATGCAGCGTGGATGTCGTAACAGAAGCATCTCTCGGTCCGTATATCCGTGATCAGATTTTGAATGAGGCCATTGCATTATGAATGAAGATATGCTGTATCTCAGGCATATTTTAGCCCTCAAACTGGTTCGAAAAATGGATCACAGATCCCTTCCCAACAATGTGCCTTTAGGAGTTTAATGATATGAGTTTTTATAGATTTTATAGAATAGTTTTCACCTGCATCATTGCGATCATCCTTCAGCCTCTGGGCGTCCTAGCGCAATCAACAAATACTAAAATTCCTGAGGAGGCGCAAAAGCGATTGGATTATATGGTTGGTCGTTGGTACTTTAAGACGGATTATTTGACTCGCAATGGGGATGTGAGAAAATCCATGGAGGGCACTGAGGAAGCGAAATATATTATCGATGGACGGGTTGTTGAATTGACGACGGTGGTTTCTGGAGCGACGAGCAAGGGCTGGCTTTTTTATGATGCAACTCAAGAGAAGTTCTACTTGACTTCGGTGGACGGGCGCGGCGATCTGTGGGTTTTGTCGGGTGGGCTGGAGGCTTATGTCATTACGTCGCAACCCAAACGCCGAGCCAACGGGCGAGAGATGATAATTCGTTTTACGCACAGCAATATTCAAGAAGATTCATTTGAAGCGGTTATGGAGTCGAGTATTGATGGCGGTGAGAGTTGGTGGACGAGGTCGAAGCAGTATTTGACGCGGGACAGACTAAAAAAATAACGAACTCATGACACTAACAACGCAAGAGAATGGCACAAAACGTAAACTACAGATGAAGTGGGCTCCGTAGGAATGTCGAACCATTGTATCGAGGTTACGGCCGGTTCGCTTTGTATGCTTCATGCATCACGTTAACTCTCGATTTGATATTACCAGACGTTTTTTCAATTTAGGTCCCCGCCAGATAGGTTATCCGGCGGGGATTCTCTGCAACCAAAGGACGTAGTATTTACGCGATAGAAAGCAATTCTGTAGATCATCCGGTGTGCCGGGTGATCTGATTTACAGAGGGCATTCGACAGGAGGGACGGGATGGACGTGTCTTTGATTTTTATCGGAACGATGGTGCTGGTGATGGTCGCTTCCCAGGCAGGGGCAGCGGAGCGGCCCGAGATTGACGAGACGCCGGTGCGGCCGGGTGAGTGGGGTTTTCGTCCGGCAGAGGGGAGCGTGTCTCAGGTGACGCCTCCGGGATTTTCGTGGCGGCCACAGGAGGGCGCCGCGAGCTACGATTTGCAGTGCGCACGGGATGCCGATTTTGCAGAGGTGGAGTACGAGGCGACGGGTGTGACGTTTCATGTTCACTGTCCACGAGATGAGTGAGCAAAAGAATGCAGAACCTGTGCGCAAGCTATACTCCTCCTTTCTCGAAGGCGATATAGAAGGAGCGATAGACCAATTTTCGGAGGATGCTGTAATTCAATTCCATTTTCCCGATGGAGCCATGCCCTACCCCAACCGCTACGAGGGAAATAAGGGACTGCGAGAATTATTCGATATCATCGATAAGTACTATGAAGTTGAGGCATTTGAGAATCGGGAGTACATTGTCCAAGATGACCTTGTAGCGGCAATCTGTTGGGAGAGAACGAAGGTTAAGTCAACTGGCAAGGTAATTGAATTAGACATAGTTCACATTCACGAAGTGAGAGATGGGAAAATCGTCAAGATGCGCGGTTTCGAGGATACCTACACAGTTGCCAATGCCCATAAGAGTTGAAACAAGATGTGAGGGTGCGCACTTTATTCATTTCCTCTAAAGGCTTCGCCGCGAAGGGGCCGCCAGCGGTTAACACGGCCCCCCGGCTTCGCTTCGCTCTGCAGAAAACCGCTTCGCGGCTTCGGGGGTGCTGGGGACGTCGAGAAAGCAAGGTCGCAGGCGAAGATACCAGGATTTGCAGGTATCCGGGAGTAGGCCATGGCAGGCGAACAAGGCAGTACCCATGTGCAGCAAGCCCTTCCTGACTGGCTGGTGTATCCCGACGCGGAATGGGAGACCGCCAGTGCAGAAGAAGCCGGGCTTGACGCCCACGCATTCAACGAGTGGGTGAAGAGCAAGCGCTACACCGTCGGACCGTATGGAGGCGAGGAGCCGGGTGGATACGGGGCTGTGCTGACGAGGGGAGGAAAGATTGTTGCCACATGGGGTAATCCTGATCATTTGTGGCAAACGGCGTCGGTGGGAAAACTCTTTACAAAATTGGCGCTTCAACTCACCGAAGACCACGGCAGAATCAACAGTATTCGCGATTTTATCAGGGATTACTGGGTCGGCGATGGACGAGACGATCAGGGCCTGCTGAACCATCCCGATAAATACATGACAAACGGGCATCACACTTCGCTGCGGTTCTTGCATCTGGTTGGACTCAATTATCCGAATCACATGGTTGTTGAAGGCACAGACCAGTTGGGTGGATTCCCCGTAACGAACGGTTCGATGTGGCGGACCAGGCAACGCGTGCCGGATTGGGCAAACTGGCACGACGGCGATCCCGACCGCGCCAATTATGCGCATGTTAAACCGGGCACGACGACTTATTACGCCAGCGGCGGCCTCTGGCGAGTGTCCCAGGCGTTGACTTATGTTTGGGATCAGGATCTGAAAGAGATGCTGGATGATAAGATTATGAGCAAGATCGGAATCCCTTCGGATCGCTGGGACTGGCTGTCCGGTCACCACGTTCGCTTTGATCCGATCTATCCCGATTATCCGGATTATGGAGAATTCTGCGACGAACCCCATCGGATCAGGGGCCACTGGGTGCGTGGTGGAGGCGGGTGGGTCGTTATGACCCCCAGAGATATGGCTCGCGTGGGACTGCTACTGGCCTGCGGGGGTTGGTGGAAAGGGGAGAAACTGGTCAATCTGGCAACATACAACGAAGCAGGCCACAGCGGCGCCGGCGTGTCCTATTGTCAGGGCTATCGGTCCTGGGACGGTACGGATCTTTATTGCAGTTGTGGGCGGCTCACCCTAAAGACAGCCGACGGCACTCCGGCGCGTGATGAACCGTCTGCAGACGAACTGGCGAGTTTTGTGGTTGGCGAACCGATGTGGCGGGGACCGGGTTATGCCGGGGGCGATCAGTGGACGCCGTACTCAGAAGAAGGCGCTAAGACGTTTCGGGCGTATAACGATCTTGCGTGGACAGCCGGACAGACGAATGACAAGATCACGACCTTCGGCGCGGGGCAGAGCGGCTCCCTCATCGATTATGACACGGGAGAAGTGTCCGGCAGCATCAAGTTGACGGTCGGTGATACGGCATCTCCGGATCTTAGTCGTGGTAAAAACGCGCCCCAACGCACCGATGCATACCAGGCGTTTGGTAGAAAAGTGGATTGCCAGGGAGCGCTCTGCGCGAAAGGATCCGGGGCAATGGTCCGCCTGACTTTTACGGGGCTTGATCCGGGCAAGCTGTATGAATGCATCTTTTTTGCGAACAGAGGAGGTACCAGGTACGGTTATTGGAAAGAGGATGCGTTCGTTCAAATTGAAGATGCGGAGGTGTTCCGAAACGTAAGTTCGCCGGGGACGGGGTATGATGGCGCAGATGATCCGAGCAGCCTGGTTATGAATGGATATAACACGCTTAAAGGAAATATTGTACGGTTTACGAATATCCAGACCGGCGGAGACGGCGAATTCTCCATTCGCCAGATTGGATCCAATGCGGATAGTAAAGCGATTTACGCAAACGCAGTGATGCTCAGGGAGTACACATGAAACTGGCAGGCACACTGAAAAGGGAGGTCCGAATGGAATTACGGAAGGCCCAAAACGGATTTGCAATCCGGCTTCCGACAGAGAGTTGGTACGGCGGCCGGCGTTTCAACCATCTCTACAATTTGCGCGATTTCTCGTTTCCGAGGTCGTGGAACATAGAGGTCTTCGAGCCGGATGGGGTCGAAGGGATGAGGCCGCTCGGAGACGATGAAATACGGAAGGGGGTACAGCAGGCGATCGGTACCGAGCCGCTGAGAAAGCTCGCGGAGGGCCGGAAAGATGCCGTTATTATCGTGGACGACCTGTCCAGGCCGACCCCGGCTTTCGCGGTGGTGTCCTTTATTCTGGACGAATTGAGAGCGGGCGGGATCGGCGAGGACAAGACGACGATTATCATCGGGCTGGGCACGCACCGGCCGATTACGAAGGCGGAACAGCGGCGTAAGCTCGGGAAGGAGATCGTCGATCGGGTCAAAGTCGTCAACCACAATGCTTTCACGCGGAAGATCAAGACTTACAGGCGGCCGGACGGGGGGCCGGACCTGAAGATCAATCGCGTTGTGGGCGATGCGGATCTGAAGATTTCGGTGAGCGGTATTATTCCCCACGGAGGGGCCGGCTTCGGCGGTGGAGGGAAGGCGATTCTTCCGTCGGTCGCTTCCTATGACTCCATCCATTTCAACCACAGCAAGTACGACTGGGAGGGGTACGGTACCATCTATCCGGAGGAGATTCAGTCGCCGTGCATCAGAAGGGATATTGAGCTGTGCGCCCGCGCTGCGGGTCTCGACTATAGCGTGAACCTGGTATTTACACCGTTCAAGGAGGTCCTCGGTGTGTTCAGCGGCGATTTCATCAGGGCCCACCGGGAGGGCTGTGTCTTTGCCCGGAGGCTGTACCTGACCGGGGTTCCTGATGAGCAACTGGACATTGTGATCGCCGACAGCTATCCGATGGACACGGACATCGGCCAGTCGCACAGGGGGACCTGGCCCGAGAAGTACGGAAAGAGAAGCGTGCTTGTGGCCGGGGCACGGGACGGGTGGGCCTATCACGGGGACAATGGGAAGTCGTACAGGGTGTACCGACAAATGAGGAAGCATCAGGAGCCGCTGGATATCTACCGGTTCAAGGGGACGGCTGAGGGTGAAGCGGAGAACGGGCTGTACTACTCGCCCACGCTCAGTCCCGGCGCGTTCTACGAGCGAGATGCCAAGCGCCGGTTTTTCAACCTGTGGGACGAGGTGATTGCCGGACTGGACAGTGAGGGGCGGGACGTGACGGTAGGGATTTTTCCCTACTCTTCCATGCAGCTTGAGAAGAAGTAGAAGTGCGGCCATTCGAGGCGCTACGGAAAGGAATCATCAGGATGTGGCTCAGGGTGACGGACAAGGCCGCTTTCAGCCCTCGGGATACCGCGGAGGATGTGGTCTTCGACGGCAGGATGTGGTTGAGCAACGGATACTACCACGGCGGGGTGCTCACAAGAGACCTCTGGTCGTCCACCGATGGGATAACGTGGACGCTGATCAATTCGGATACGCCCTATGACGGGTACAGCGAGATGGTGGCCTACGACGAGAAAATGTGGGCGATTAAAGGCAGCGCCTGGCATTCGACCGACGGTGTGAACTGGACCCGGGCGGCCGAGCGCACGCCGTTCGGGTCCAGGGGTTATGGGGAGCTGGTTGTTCACGAGGGCAGGATGTGGCAACTGGGCAGCGGCAGGGATGTGTGGCATTCAGCCGACGGTGTGAACTGGACGCTTGCGACGGACGATGCGCCGTACGGGGATCGGGCGGCGTCTGCGGTTGTGGTTTTTGCGGGCAAGCTGTGGCTGATGGGAGGACGCGTGTCCGAGGCCAATACGCCTGCCGAAAAGGGGTATCCGGAATATACGACGTTCAACGATGTCTGGTGCTCAGAGGACGGGGCAAGCTGGACACGGGTTCTGGAGCATGCACCGTGGGCGCCGAGGATGTGGTTCATTTCCAAAGTGTACGATGAAAAGATGTGGATTATCGGAGGGTACGACAATGCGAATGCCAAGAACTTCGGCGATGTCTGGCACTCGGTGGACGGCGTGACCTGGCAGGAGTTCACTTCCGAAACGAGGTTCGCCGACCGGCACGAGCCGACCTGCTATGTGTACGACAACAGCCTGTGGGTGGTGGCCGGCAATACGTGGCCCGTTGTGAACGATGCCTGGAGACTGACGCTGCCTTCCTCTCGTTAGGGGCTTATCCCTCAGGCCTGCCGGACGAGCCAGATGGATAAATTTTTCTGAAGGTTCTACGATGACGCAATCGAAACGGGTGGCCCTGGGTGTTACCTGTGTTATCGATCAAATTCTGCCGGAAATCGGCGTCGCAGCGGTGCAGTTATTGAGACGGGCCGGATACACGGTGGATTTTCCGGAGGCGCAGACGTGCTGTGGACAACCCTTTTTTAACAGCGGCTTTCGACAGGAGGCAGTCGATTTAGCCAAACGAACGGTGGAGATCTTTGAGGACTATGAGGCGGTGGTTCTGCCAAGCGGTTCCTGCACGGTGATGACCCGGGTGGAGTATCCCCACCTGCTTGAGGCATGGCCGGAGTGGCACCGCCGCGCTCAAAGGCTGGCCGCCAAAACCTATGAGTTGAGCCAGTTTCTGACGCACCATGCCCAATGGGAGCCGGCAGCCGTTGCTACCGCGCCCAGCGTTACCTACCATGATTCCTGCCATATCTGCCGTCTGCTCAACCTGCGAGAGGAGCCGCGCCGGTTGCTGGAGAAGGCCGGGTGCAGGGTTTTCGAAATGACGGAATCGGACCGGTGCTGCGGCTTTGGCGGGCTGTTTTCGGTGCGTATGCCGGAGGTTTCCAATGCGATGACGGCCGAGAAGGTGCGCCAGGCAGCGGATACGGGGGCCGATATGCTGGTTACGGTTGACCCCGGTTGTCTTGTGCAGATGCGGGGATTGGCGCAGGGGAGTTCGCTGCGCGTGGAACATTTTGCTACGCTACTGGAGGAGTTGACACGGTGACGACGACCTTTTCTCAGTTTCGCCGGCGGGCAGCCGCTGCAATTGGGGATGCGCGTTTGCAGGAGGCGGTGGATAAGGGGACGGCCAATTTTTGGGAGGCGCGCTGTCGTGCCCTGGCCGAGTTCCCCAACACCGAGAGCCTGCGCGACCACTTTAAGGCGATTCGCTCGGCCACGCTGGGGCAACTGGCTCAGCATCTGGAGACGTTTGAGCGCAATGCCACGGCAGCGGGGGTACAGGTACACTGGGCCAGAGATGGGACCGAGGCGTGTGAGATTGTGGTGGGGATCGCCCGGCGGCACAAGGTGAAGCTGGCCGCGAAAAGCAAGTCGATGGCGACGGAGGAGATTCATCTGGGCCGGGCGCTTGAGGCTGCGGGTGTGGAAGCGGTGGAGACGGATCTGGGGGAGTGGCTGGTTCAACTGGCTCAAGAACCGCCTTTCCATATTATTGCGCCTGCGATTCACAAAACGCGTCAGGAGGCTGCGGCACTGGTGACTCGGGAAGCAGGGCAGCCGCTGGCTTCAGACGATATCCCCGCCATCACCGCCGAGGCGAGGCGCATATTGCGCACCTGTTTCTTAGAGGCCGGGATGGGAATTTCCGGCGGCAATATTGCCGTTGCCGAAACAGGCAGCGTCGTGCTGGTGACAAACGAGGGCAATGGGCGTCTGGTGACCTCGGCTCCGCCCGTACATGTCGCCGTCATCGGCATCGAAAAAGTTGCACCCACATGGGACGATGCGGCCGTGTGGCTTTCACTGCTGGCGCGAAGTTCTGCGGGACAACCCCTTTCTATTTATACCAGTATTATCACCGGCCCCGCACGCGCCGGGGATGCCGATGGTCCCGGAGAGGTGCATATTGTGTTGCTGGATAACGGCCGCAGTGACCTGGTGGGTACGAAGTATGAAGAGGTTTTGCAGTGTATTCGCTGCGGGGCCTGTCTTAATGTGTGTCCGGTGTACCGCGAGGCGGGGGGGCATTCGTATGGCAGTCCTTACAGCGGTCCCATTGGTGCGGTGGTGACACCCCTGTTGTACGGGCTGGAAGATTATGCTGCGCTGCCGCACGCCAGTTCGCTCTGCGGCGCGTGCAAGGATGTTTGCCCTGCAAAGATCGATTTGCCGCGTATGCTGCTCGAGTTACGCGCGGATGAAGTGGCGGATCGGATGTTGCCCTGGTGGGAGCGAAAGGCGGAAGAGGCGATGGCGTTTGTGCTGGGGCGTGAGAAGCTGATGCGCTTTGTAGCCGGCGCGGTGCGGCTGGCGCAACGGCCGTTTGTCCACGAGGGAACGCTCAACCTCCCCCGCTTTCTCAATCCGGCCCTGGATCGCCGGCTGCCCGGTCTGGCCGGGCGCTCTTTCCGGGAGATGTGGCGATCGGGAGAACTGGAGGATAAGCGATGAGCGCGCGGGAGGAGATCCTGAATCGCCTGCGTCCCAAAGCGCGGGAGGAGAATCCACCCCCTGCGTGGCGGTCACAGCGTGCGTTTCCCGATCTGGCAGCTCGTTTTACGGAATCGTTGACGGCGGTTAAGGGAGAGGTGCGCCGGGCGGCGAGTCTGGAATTGGCATGGGCAGAGGTGGATGAGATATTGCGTGAAGTGGGGGCGCAAGCGGTTGCGGCTAATGATGAACCTCCGCTGAATACAGTGAATTTGGGACAGCGATGGCCGGACTGCGAATGGCATGTTGTGGGGCAGACGGCAGGGGATTTACGCCAGTTTTGCGCGCGGGCAGATGTGGGGTTGAGCGGGGCCGAGGTGGCGCTGGCAGAGACGGGCAGTATTATCGTCAGCAGCGGATCAAAAAAGTCCCGACTGGCGACATTGCTGCCACCGGTGCATGTGGCGATGGTTCCTGTTTCGTGTCTCACACCGGATATTTTTTGCTGGACGGCCGGGCGCGCCGGGGATATGCCCGCCAATGTGGTCATCATCAGCGGCCCGAGCAAAACGGCCGATATCGAGTTTACACTGACGCTTGGTGTCCACGGACCCGGGCGTCTGATTGTTGTGCTCTATGAGGTTGTCAAATAATTAAGAAAGGGTTGAGAGATGGTATTTTCACCTCCGATTCACGAGACGGATCTGGCCGCAGGGGTCTGCATTTCCGCGCCTGCGACAGATCCCTACCAGGCAGCAGCCGGGCGCCTGAAGGGGGCTCTGGAGGGTAGGCTCTCAGGGCATGTAGAGGTTCTGCCGGATAAGAGGGTTGACCTGGATGGACGCCACGTGATTGCGCTGGGGAATATGATGGACAGCGCGTTTTTAAGGATGCTCTATTTCCGGGCATACGATTTGACGGATCGGGCTACCGAGTCGAAAGTGAAGGGACAGAGGTGACCATCTCACTTGCGGGGGGCAGTGAAGCCGTTGAGGTAAAGGCAGATACAGCGACGCTACCGACTGCAGGCAGCGCATCGGACGCGTCGGACGCAGGATCCTTTGCGATTGCCGGGGGAGATGCAGAGCCGGTATGGAGCAGTACATGTAACGGGAGGGTCACGGCGATTGATGTGTGGGAGGGAGGATGCTGCGCAGGAGATGACCGGGGCGGGATTACGGCGTTTGACCGGGAGGGCAAGACGCTGTGGACCTATGAAGCTTCGGGAGCGATCCGGACAGTTCTGGCCTTAGCAGACGGAGGGGTGGTTGCCGGTGGAGAGGCGGAGAAGGTGTATCGGCTGGATGGCTCGGGCAAAGAGGTGTGGTCTCACCAGCTTGAGTGGCAGCCGATGAATTGGGACTACTGGACGTGGCTGAACTGTAAGGTGTTGAGTCTGTCAGTGGGAGATATTGATGGGGATGGGAAGGAGGAGATTCTGGCCGGGTGTGCGGATCGTCACGTTTATGTGTTCGGCGATGGAGGCGAGTTGATCTGGCGTTCGGCCTGCCAGTGGGGTCCGCCCACCTGTTTGGAGGTGGCACGGCTGGAGGAGGGAGAAGCGCAGCAGGTACTGGCGGGGCTGGCGGATCCTTCGATTCACGGTTGTGTGCGGGTGTATGGATCGGATGGGACCTGTGTGCAGACGCTTTCGCGACCGGATATTATGAGCTGGTCGATACCCTCCTGGTCGAAGTGTCTTCGTGTGGCGGATGGGGATGGATGGGAAGAGGTGATCAGTGGAGTGGATACGAACCACCGTCAGTTGATTGTGTACCGTCGGGATGGCGGGGTGTTGTGGAATGCGGGTTTTGGGGGTGCGGTGCTGGCCGTTGAGGCGGCTGGTAGGTGTGTGTATGGGGGTGCGTCGAATGGGTATGTGCAGTGTTTCGATGCAGGGGGCAAGCGTTTGTGGAGCCGTTTTCTGGTAGAGCCTGTGGTTGGATTGTCTCCGGAAGGTAGTGGTGGGTGTTTGGTGGCGCTTCAGGGCGGGAGGATGGTAGCTCTGGACGGGAGCGGGGAAGTGCGTGCGTCGGGTGGGGAATCGGTGGAAGCGACGGCGGCGAGGGCGTCGTTGTGGCCGCAGGGTGGGCTGGTGGTGGGCCGGCAGGATGGAGTGGTGGAATGCTTTGTTTAGACTGGGATTGGTAGAATATCTCAGAGGCCTAAAGCGCGATCAGGCGTAAAATCAAACAGCCTGTCGAAAATGTTCAACAGTTTGCTGGAGGCGCTCAATTATCCCATGACAAGATTTAAGCCGCGTCTTGTTTTATGTTGTGAAATATGTTATATTTAACATATTCAATACCGGCAGTGTAACGGCGGGAGGCAAGGCGTTGGCTGTTTTTAACCAGAAGTGTAGAGGGTTCAAGTTCAAAATTAACGATGTTGATCACGATCCTCCTCATTGTCATGTCAATATCGGAGGACGAAACACGCAGATTAACATTTTGACCCTTGAGATTTTAAATCCTCCTCCTCACAGGCTCCCGACCAATGTCCGCAGATGCGCACAGGAGTTGCAGGAGGAGATGCTGGAAGCCTGGGATAGGGTGAAAATCCTATAAAAATCTGGTAGAGGAGTTTTACGCCATGAACAATCTGATGGAAGACAGGGAACGTGTTGCAGTTGATTGGGCTGATATTGGTAGTTTGGCTACCAAGGCATTGGTGAAGGAAGCTTTCTTTTTCCTTGGGAGGAGGCCAGAGGCAGAGGAGGGTGCCTGGAATCTCTTTGTTAGCCAAGAATCCAGAAAGGCGCCACACGGCCTCATCGTGATGACCGATCTTTCCAAATGTGCGAGTCAATTTCAGCGCGCGAAGCCACATCGGTGGGTGTCCGCTGTTCGTTCTGTCCGTCCATACATCGTGGCATTTATACGCAATAAGCAGGATGAAAGATATGCAGCGCTGGTGGATGATATCGTTCAAGCTTCGGAGAACAGAATGATGGTTTGCACCATTAAGAAATCCGCTCGAAAATCATTACAGGCTTGCATAGGTCGTGCACTGGCCGGAATTGATCCCAACTCGATCATTGATGTTCGATTCGACGAAGATAACCATTCGCTGTGGCTGGAGTTCGGTGATGGGAAAAAGGCGGTTCTGGATTGGTCTCGATTGGGGTTGAGCGACATTGAGCCGGCGCTCATTCCGTCAAGTGCAGCTATTGGGGAAGATCTGGACTCGATTCAGGTGCTTGGAGAGGATGGCAGTCTCTTTGATATTGATTCTACAGCTATCCGGTCTCTTGTAGATAAGGAGGTTGCTTCTCGCATTGATCGGATTGCATCGGAAAGTGCCGAAAATGTAGGCCTTCGTATCCAAAACAAGCGCAAGAGTCTGGGCGTCACTCAAAAAGAACTGGCAAGGCGAAGCGGTCTGGAACAAAGTCTGATTTCGAAGATGGAACGAGGCAGACATCAGCCCCGGTTCTCCACACTCTCCAGGTATGCAAAAGGTTTGAAACTCTCAGTGCTTGATCTTCTGGCTTAGCGGCCTGATCTGGTTGACTTTGAATAAGAAGATTGTAATCTTTATTGTGATTGTCAGATCTACAAATAACAGTCAGGGACTGTTTCAGCAATCAACATTTATTTGTGTCCCGAAATGGCACCAGGAAGTGGGTAAGACAGCGTCAGGGAGGTGACTGCTGCTTTTTCAGGTCGAGAATTGTGAGGAGGGGGTCGAATGGCTGCGGAGAGCACCGACCCTCAGCCCCTCTTCCGCCCGCCTGCGGGACAGGGGTGTCGGGCGAAGCCCGACAGGGTGAGGGCCAGCACAAAAAGGGGATGGCATGGACGCGTATGAGAAATACTTCTTCGACATCAACGGCTACGTGGTGGTTGAGGATATGCTGACGGCGGAAGAGGTGGCGGCGCTGAATGAGGCGATCGATCACAACTTCCAGGACGGCCGGATGTGGAACGGGCTGATGGCGGTCTGCTACCAGCTTACCGATGTCAATCCAGGCGAGGGGGGATATGCATGTATCCCGGGCAGCCACAGGGCGAACTACCCCTGTCCGGACGATGTCCGCCGCTTAGAGGCCCATCCGGAGTGGTTCAAGCATCTCCCGATGAAGGCCGGGTCTGCGCTGATTTTTACCGAGGCGCTCACGCACGGCACGCTGCCGTGGAAAGGGTCCCACGAGCGCAGGACGCTGCTGTACCGGTATGGGACGGGGCACATGGTTTACGGGTCCGGACCGAGTCCCCGGAGGTTACGAGTCGTTTAAAGACGAGCTGACGCCGCTCCAGCGCGCCCTGATGGAGCCGCCCTACGCCAGCAGACGTCCCAGCCTTGTTCCCCTTCTGGAGGAGGAGGAAGAACGCCGGGGAGGCGCGCCTGCCGGGGAGGCGTAAGGCGCTCGCTGGACCTTAAGGGAGGTCGGTATGCATATCGTTTTTGATCCATACGTCACGTCTGCGGGCATGTTCATTCTGATGATGGCATTCGCCGTGCCCTGCCTGGGTGCGGTGTTCTACCTGGCGCCGGATGGAGAGGACAGGGGAACGGGTGGGCGTGAGTCTCCCTGGCGAAGTATAAAGCGGGCGAATGCCGCTTTGAGACCGGGCGATACCGTGGTTTTTTTGCCGGGGACATACGAGGGCACGATTGCGCCGGACCAGGCGGGGGAGCCGGATGCGCCCATCCGCTACCGGTCGGAAGCCAGGCGCGGTGCGGTGCTGGTAGGTGGGGGCGCACCTCGATTGGCCGTGGACCTTCAGGAGAAGCAGTATGTCAGTATCGAGGGTTTTCGGATCGCGCCCGGGGATGGACGCTGGCTGCGCGCCGATGGGTGCAACCACCTTGCCGTCCTGGGGTGTTATATGGAGAAGTCCGGGCCTTCGACGCCACTGGTGGTGACCGAGTGTGAGCAGGTGCGGCTCATCGACAACGTATTTCGCAAGGACCAGGTGGGCGGCAATATGTGTCAGGTGATCGGATGCACGTACGTGGTGATCGAGGGGAACGCGTTTGCGCGTGTGGGGCACTGCCCGCTGCAGATTTCGATGACGAATTGTTTGGTTGTACGGTCGAATTGCTTCCACAACCCGTGGGGGCGCAACTATGAATTCTGGGCTTCCGGCAGGGCGCTGGTGGAGGGGAATATTGTTACCGAAGCGCGGGACAGTGCGCATTCGGCCGACAGCCGGGCGAAAAACCTGGTGATCGACAGTATCATCCGGTTCAACCGGGTGTTTCGCAACCAGCATACGCCGCTCAACTCGTCGAGTTATGTGCCGGTGAACTACCAGGTGCGCGATCCGTTCAGGTTCGTCAATTCGAGGGTGTACCACAATACGATTGCGGACAACTTAGGGTACGGGTGGGAGATTACCGGGATCAACGTGAGTTCGAATGTGTTTGTGAACAATATCTTTTTTCAAAACGATAAGTACGGAGGCAGTGTTCAGATTGTGAGGGGGGTGGGGATTGCAGGAGACAATCTGTTT
Source organism: Candidatus Latescibacterota bacterium (assembly GCA_965249305.1). Lineage (GTDB taxonomy): Bacteria > Latescibacterota > UBA2968 > UBA2968. Next base: position 5,397,445 of record OZ252228.1, read on the forward strand.
TTGAACAATGTCTTCCGGGGTACAGAAGACGGGCAGCGTGTGGTGCGGCACGGGGAACAGTTCTGGACGGTGGAAGAGGCCAACGAAAAGGCGGTGGTCCGGGGACACTGGAGGGAATTTGAGGGTAACTTAGATGTGGACCCCGATTTTGTGGATGCGGCAAACCACGACTTCCGGCTGCGCCCGGACAGCCCGTGTATCGATGCGGGACGTGCGTTGACGCGGACGAGGCGGGCAGGCAGGGGACGAGAGGTTCCGGTTGATGACGGCAGGTACTTCTACGACGGGTTCGGGATTGAGGGAGAGGAAGGGGACCGGGTCGCGATTGGGCGGGGGGACCGGGTTGCATGCATCGAGAAGGTGGTGTTCAACTATTACCAACCGGACTTGCTCGTGCTCGACCGCGAGATGGAGTGGGAGGCAGACGCGCCGGTGAGCATGCCCTGGTGTGGGGAAGCCCCGGATATCGGCGCGTATGAGCACGGGTTGCAGATTCCCCTCCGTGTGATTGCGAAGGCCGATCCGTCCGATGCCGAACCGGGGCAGGAGGTGAGGTTTTGCGTGGAGTTGTCGGGGGGAGAGGCCGAGTTTGTTCGGTGGGATTTTGACGATGGGAAGACCGGGCAGGCGCCCGAAGCGGTCCACGTTTATCCGGATTCCGGGCACTACAGTGTGCGGGCACACGTGCGGTATAAGGATGGGCGTGAGGGCGCGGATGTGGTCTTTGTGAAGGTGGAGAGGCCGGTTGATCCTGAGGCGCCGATGCTGAAGGTCGATTTCGAAGAGGAAACGGTGCTGGATTGGGGGTACCTGTTCAAGATCTACCGGGAAAATCGAGGGACCGGACACGAGTTTGTCACCGGCGGATTCGGGGGCGGGAAGTGCGTGCGGCTCTTTGCTGAGGGAGATGGTTCCGACCTGAGTTGCAGTCTCGCTCCCGGGGAATGGGATATCGACGCTTATCCGTTCATCCGCTTTGCCTACCGGATCCCGGAGGGGGTGCCGGTGGGGCTGTGGTTGCAGGCATTCCCGGCGGAAGCGTACGGGGAGGGCGTCGTGATGGTGGGAGGCACAGGCTCGCGTGATTGCGGCCCTTATCCGGACACGGGTACTTACACGCTGCTGGACGACGGTGAGTGGCACGAGATTACCCTGGACGCGCGGACGATACGCCGGGAGCTCAAGGAGATCAGATATCTGCGCCGTTTTCGTTTTTACACACATCAGAATACCACCGAGGGACAGGCGTTCTGGTTTGACGAATTTGCGATTTTACCGGTTGAAGGATAAGACGCCGGGGCAGCACAGGGAATGACAGGGATATGGATCAACAGGCGGTGAAATCGCTGTCGGAGAAACAGCCTTTGAAATTGAGGGAGGGGGTCACCCTTCGGTCGGTGGGCATCGGCCTGCTGATTGTGATTTTGTCAATTTCTGGATCCTGTATTCGCTCTATCTGATTCGGGCGTCGTGGCTCCAGGTGACCCACTTCCCCATGGGGCTGTTTGTGCCTTTTATGCTCCTGGCGCTGATGGTCAATCCGATCCTCAGGTCGATCCGGAAGGACCTCGGTCTGTCCAGGTCGGAAATCCTGGTGGTGGCCGCGATGGGGCTTTCCGGAGGGGTGGTGCCCGGTTTCAGCCTGATGACGACGCTGCTGGGGGGGGGGGATATCTGGAGGCGGCGAAGCGGTGGCTGCTTACGCCGTGCCGGTGGGACAAGCGGATCTGGGCGGCGTATGAGGAATCTAAGGTTCCGATAGAGGAGTACAGCGCGGTGGAACTCCAGGTTGTGGAGACGTCGGGCGGGTCGTGCGTGGGCGTTGTTCCCGATCCGGCAACGGATTATAAGAAGCCGGTGTTTGAGGATACGGGGATTTTTACGACGTTCAAGCTGCGCGGGCTTGCGGTGGCGTACGACTGGATGTACCCGCATTTGACGGATGAGGAACGGGATACCGTGCGGGGCATGCTGGCGTATCAGGGAGACCGGTTGTACCATCACGCGTTGAACGGGAATGCGCTGCTGATGAATTCGATTCTGAACCACACCTGGCTGGATACGGCGGGTCTGGGCGTGGCCGGGGTGTCTCTGTACTACGAGCACCCTCCGGCCAGAGAGTGGGTGCGGTTCTGCCGGGATCGGTTTGTCAAGGTTCTGCTGCCGGGGACGGTGGGGATTGACGGCGAATTTCCCGAGCCGGGCCCCTATGTGTCGATGAATTCTCCATCCTCAATGTGAAGGTTGAAGTCCTCTACCGCTACGGTGTTTCTGTGATATATCTTCTTGACCTTTTCCAGAGTTACCGTTGCCATCCTGCCCCTTTCTTCCAAAATGGATATGGTAAAGTAAGCGTATGTGTTCGAGATGACAAGGCTCAGATGCGGTGGTGTTGGCCGAATCAATCCTATGATCCCATCAGAACCCTCCTTATAACGTGTGACTTTAACGTTCAAGAGCCCGACCTCCGATCGGGGGTCTGGAAAATTCATCAGAAGGGTCCCAAATCTACATCATACCATCCAGACAGTTTTAATTTAACATGTTGTTTTATATATGTATATTTGAGTGCCATCTTCTTTTTTTGCAGGATGTGCCCATAAACGCGCATTTGATTTCAGACACCGGTTTTGGGGAAATTCCATAGTGCTTGAGGATTCGGCATATAAGTTGCTATAATAACGCTATCATGCAGTTCTGTAAATGGTTCCTTGCTCCACTTAAAATGGAGAGGAGATTCGATGATGAAGTTCATACCCCGTTGGGCTCTTGTCCTCGCCCTCATTTCCGGCTGTGGCGGAAGCGATGGAAACAGCGTGATTTCCGACCCCATAAGCGGCAGCGGGGGCTCCAGCAGTACCGGCAGCGGGGGTTCCAGCAGTACCGGCAGCACAGTCAGCGGGGAAGGGAATTATCTCAATGTTGACGCATTCCCGTTCAATCAGATCACCAGCGGCGGGGTTCCCATGGACGGCATCCCGGCGCTGACCGACCCGACATTTGTAACTGCCGAATCCGCCGATGCCGGATACCTCTTAGATGGCGACCTGGTGATGGGCGTGGTGGTCGGTGGCGAAGTGAAGGCTTATCCCCACAATATCGGATGGTGGCACGAGATCGTAAACGATGTGGTGGGCCAGCAGCCGGTGGTGGCGAGTCTCTGCCCGCTAACGGGCACGGGCCTGGTGTTCGACGGCGCGGGCGATGGCGCCCGGATCACGACCGGGGTGTCGGGCCTGCTCTTCAGCAACAACCTGATTATGTATGACCGACGCGACAATGAGACCCTCTATCCACAGATGATCTTTAAGGCGATCCAGGGTCCCCGCAAGAACGAGGAGCTGCAGCTACTGCCGGTGGTAGAGACGACCTGGGGCTACTGGAAGAAACTCTATCCCAATACCAAGGTCGTGAGCGGGCAGACGGGAGTTTACGGTCTGGGTAGTTATAGAGATTACCCCTATGGGGCCTACCGGTCGCCCGGTGCGCCTCCCCTCTTCCCAACGACCCCCTCGCTGAATTCGAATCCGACCGCGCAGGCCTATTCACCAAAAAATATGACCCTGGGCATCCGGATTGGCCGGGATCCCAAAGCCTATCCTTTTCCAGCGATGGGGGAGGAGGCGGTGATCAACGACGAGCTGGGAAGAATAGGCATCGTTGTGGTCTTTTACAAACGTGAACAACTGGCGATTCCCTACCGCCGGGATATCGTTCACAACGACAATGCTCTGAAGCTGACTTTTGACAAGGTGAGTTCCACTTCGTCTGTTTACCCCTTCATGATGAAGGATAAGGAGACCGGGTCGACCTGGAACCTGCTGGGCGAGGCGATTGACGGGGAACTCAAAGGCACGCAGCTGCTCCACCTCCCCGCGCACAATGCCTTCTGGTTTGCCTGGGCGACTTTCTGGCAGAAGACGGCGATTTATACACCGGGCTGATTGCCCGGATCCATAGTTTTACGTCCGACGAAGCCCCCGGAGATCCTTCCGGGGGCTTTTCTCTTTACTTACAGAGAATCCGCGAGAAAGCCCACGGTTTCAATCGTGGGATGAATCGCGGGAAATCCGTTCAGAGATATATCAAAAGAAGGTTGTCTTCGAGTAGGAGATAGGCTATATTGCCAGTGAACAAATGAGCAGTTTTCTGCCACAAAAATGCCTTCTGCTGGAGATGAAAATGAAGATCCAGAAAGGCTACCGATGGACTTGCTGGCCGTCGGGCAGGCGGACAGGATAAATGCTCGTGGACTGGGTGTGAGACTTGCAAAGGCAAGCAGTCTGGGATGAAGCGAGAATCCCACGGATTTATTCGTGGGAGTGTCAAGGGTCTTCGGTTTTTATTTTGCTTGGAGGAATGATATCGAACGTGGAATGATGATGAAGGGAGGTATTGTTTTGGCTGAGACACGGATTGAGACGTTAAAGGAGATGCATCTGACGACAGACCTCCTGGAGGGAGCGGAAATCATGGCGCCGGCGGATGCGGCCTGGGGGCCGCTGGCTGAGCGGCTGCGGGATCTGATTCGGACGTATGCGGGTGTGGATATACCGATTGTGACTGAGAGGGCGACCGGCCGGTCGCCCCTACCCGAGGATCGGCACCGGGTACTCCTGGGCAATGCGATGGTCAACGAATCGATTATGGCCCTGTACCGTCGACAATACACGTTTGTAGATGAGTTTTATCCGGGTGGAGACGGGTACGTGGTCCGGACGGTGCACAATCCGGAGAACTGCGGGCACAATGCGCTGCTTGTGGGGGGGAGCACGCCGGAGGGAGCGGCTGTTGGGTTGGAGAGACTGGAGGAAGTGTTAAAGCAGAGCGGCGGGTGCCTGGGGTATACGAATCTTGCAGAATCGGCAGTGCACGAGGCGCTGCTGCCGGAGATGACGCCGGAGGAATTCCAGGCGTGGGTGGCGGAGATGTATGAGAACAATCTGAGTTATTACCCCGTCGATCAGGGGAGTTTCCTGGGGCTGGTGCACCATCTGACGCACGACCCCAACTGCGCGCGGATGTTTCGAGACGCGCTGTTTTACTACGAGGATCTGGTGCGGAACCGGTACGGTGGGAACTGGCTGTTCGAGCACATGCTGTTCATCTATTCCTGGGCGTGGCGGCTGTTCTACGTGTGGGACCTGATCGAGGAGAGCGACGCGTTTACGGATGCGGAACGCCTTCGGATTACGAATGTGCTGTGGGGGCTGGCGAATTACGTGTCGGGCACGCGCTATTTTGAGGGGGAAGAACCGCCGCCCTTAGAGATCCGGCAGAATCACTGGACGTTTGCGGGACTGAGCGGGTCGTTCTGCGCGCGTTATTTTGAGACTTACTACGGGATGGAGGGGTTTGAAAAGCAGCTCCGATTCTGCCGGGCGATTTTCGATGGGCAGGCCGAAAGCTATAAGCCCAATGACGAGGGTGGGGGCGGGTGGTGGGGGTACTGCTGGCTGGCGCCCTACCACCAGGTGATTTACGACTTGCAGCGGGACGATTTCCGCTTTTTAGAGAACGGCCAGCTTCGGGCCTTTGCCGATTACGGCATTCTGGTCACGGATAATCTGGGCGTTCAGGTCAGTTTCGGGGATGTGTGGTCGTACATCGAGCCGGGCCGGTATGCGGTGGCGCTCAAGCACAAAAGGGTTTCGCTCGAGCTGGCGATGGCGCTCTGTACGGCTGCCTGGTACTATGAGGACGGGAGCTACCTCTGGGCACTGGACTGGATGGGCGGAGCGCCGTATCCGGGCTGTTTTTACCGGGCGCTCCCCAAACGGGCGCCCGACCGGATGGCGGGGATCGCAATTGCCCCGTTTAACCGATCGCTTTACGAATGGGTGGAGCGGCACGGTCCCGGCGGGGCGAACGTGCCCATGGAGGAGGCGTTCGACAAGCTGGCGCTGCGCGGGGGGTTCGACAGGGAGGATGAATATCTCCTGCAGGACGGGACTTCGACGTTTGCGCACGGGCACGAAGACGGAAATTCCATTGAGCGGCTGACCTGGAAAGGGCGGATGTGGCTGGCCGAGGTGGATTATATCTGGAAACGGCCCCGGCACCATTCGTCGGTTGTGTCGATCTGCGATGGGGAAAGCGCTCAGATGCCGCCGCTGGTGGCGCTGAAGTGGGCGGAAGACTTCGGAGAGGCCGCGTTTACCCGGACGGTTGTGCCCGGATACGACGGGGTGGACTGGACGCGGGATATTTTCTGGGTGAAGGGCCGGTACTTTCTGGTTTCAGACTCCCTTGCGCTGCTGCACGATGCGGACTATGATCTGCGCTGCCTGTGGCGGACCCTGGGCGATGTGCGGCTGGAGGAAGGGGAGCTGACCGTGGAGCAGGAGGGCGTATTTTTCCGGATTCAGAATGCGGATGACTCGGATAAGTCCCTCATGACGGAGGAATCGCGTGTTGCAGGGCAGGACCCTTATGAGAGGTACGAGTATGCGGACGGACCGATCCGGATTTTCAGACAGCATAAGACGCTGCACGGTCAGGCCGGAGATGTGGAGCGGTATTTCAACCTGATGGCGGCCGGATCGGAGGCGGAGATCGATGGATATCGGATTGAGCGGATCGGCGAGGGGCTGGTGCGGGTGGAGGACCCGGAGGGCTCGACGGTTTTCGGGGTGGCAGAGAATGAGGTTCGGGTGGGCGGGTTTCGGATTGCTGCGGAGGCTTTTGTGTTGACCGGGACGTCCATTGTGCTGCTCAACGGGAGAGGGCTGTGGGCAGAGGAGGCGTCGTTTGAGAGCGAGGCGCCGATGCATCTGGTTCTGCATCCGGGTGAGGGACGGGGTGAGGGACGGGTGAAGGAGGAGACCCGCGTGAGAGTGGGCAATGTGGGGGGTATTTGCTTTGACGGGGAGGCGGCGCCTGCTTCGGGCAGCGTCGCGCTTTCGGCCGGGACGCACGAAGTGGCTTTCGACCCTGGGTTTCTGGATGCTCTAAGCGGGGCTGTTCGGTCCGGATCGCCGTATGAGCACCGGCGGGCGCCTAAAGCGCACGGTTTTGTGCCGAAGGATACACTGCCGCTCAGGCAAATCTGGGAGGCGCAGGTAGGAGGTCCGGTTCGATGCATGGATGTGAGGGGTGACGCGATTGCCGTGGGGACGACCGGTGGCCGGGTGATCCTGCTGGATCGGGACGGTCACGTCCTGTGGATCCACGAGACGAGCGCCGAGGTGCGCACTGTGCACCTGCCCGATTTGGAGGGAGGGTTACTTTTGGCCGGGGGGAGAGACCGCGCGCTGACGATGTTCGATTCAACCGGAAGGGTCTGCTGGAAGCGGAATTTTACCGAGTCGCACGGGATAGATCAGAATGTGAACGCGGTGACGACGGCGGATCTGACCGGAGACGGAGAGCCGGTGATCCTGGCTGCCACGGATGGGTGGCTGGTGTGGGCGCTCAGACCCGGGGGAGAGGAGACCTGGCAGCGGCAGATCGAACACCATGCGGCGCAGTCGCTGGTGATCGGAGATGTGGAAGGGGACGGAAAACAGGAGATCTTAGTGGGCGCGGAGTATTACACGTCCAATCTGCTGGAGGCCGACGGGAAGATCCGGTGGACGGTGCGGGGAGGGCCCTGTTTTACGGCGCTGGCGTTTGCGGATCTGAATGGGGATGGGGTGAAGGAGTCGGTTTACGGGGCGATGGACGGGAATGTGTATGCGATTGACTCGATCTCGGGAGAGATTCTCTGGACGGTGAACTTGGGGGACGATGTTCGGCAGGGTTTTGCCGTAGAGGTTGGCGGGAAGGCCGGGTTTGTGGCCGGGAGCGAGAGCGGGCAGGTGGCGCTGTTGAGCGGCCAGGGAGAGAAGCGCTGGCGCCGAGATCTGAACGGGGCGGTGACCGGACTGGTCCTTTTTGAGGCTGGTGAAGAGGAGATGATCGTTGCGGGGACTTCCGAAGGATGGATTGTGTTCCTGTCCTTTGAGGGAGAGATTACCGGGAGCTACCAGCTGGACGCAGGCGTGACGGTGTTGACCCGACTGGCGCTGCCTGAGAGACCCGGCCTGCTCGTGGGTACGGATGGAGGCCAGGTGACCGCAGTCTTTCCTGAGTAGAGGTTGGGGGATAAAGCAAATAGTCCCGGTCAACCTGTAGAAAAATGGCGGTAACGACCCTTTGTCCATCCCTTTCGGATGGGGATGGTCAACCGCCTTTTTTTATTATGTCATTTCCAACAATATCTCATTATAATGGTAACGACTCCGACGCGTAAAACGCGTCGGCTTCTCAGACAATGCTTGCCCTACCGGGCTACGTTCGCGCTTGAAGACCCCACCCGGACCTGTGCGCGGTGCAATAACAACAAGACTATTCCAGCCGCGTGCAGGCGGTTTGCGGCTGGTAAGGAGGATCTTGTGATAAACTCTCTCTTTTTGGCGGTAGCCGTTATCACCTTCGGGAGCTTACTGGCCCGGGCAGAAGCGGGCCAAAACCCGGCGCCGATGCTGGACGGCCAGACGAAGAGCTTCGTGGTGGTCGGCTATTCCACCAGTTTCCAGTGGCCCGACATGCTCCAGTTTATGCTGGATCAGCATGTGGGAAAGCCGGGGGTGTATCACGTGCTGAATGCCGCGGCAGGGGGGGCTCCGGTGGCTTTCTGGACCGAGGGATCGGATCATTTCGAGCGGACGTACGCGAAGATGGTGCGGGACTATCTCTCCGATGAGGCAGAGCGCCGGGGTGACCGTCCCCGGCCGACGGTGGCGCTCTGCCAGCAGTCGCTGCAGGGGACGTTCGGGAATTTTCGGGAGGGAATCCGGGGGGCGGACGACCGGGAGCGGATTGAGAAGGGGGCCGATGCGCTCCAGACGCTGGCCGAGAAGTTGCACCGGGATGGGATCGAGACGGCCTACATTTCGACCCATATCTACAAGGTGAGCATGGAGCCGGCTATCGAACATGAAAAGTACGCTCTGGAGGCGCTTTTGAACCGGGAGATCGCCTGGGTCCATCGGGGACCGAATCTGTGGTCGCCCACAAAGGCGGCCTATCCCGAGGGGTTTTCACCGGTGGACAAGGTCCATCCCAGCTTTCTGGGCGCTCAGATTATGGCGGAGGGATGGTACCGGGCACTGGCGGGAGACGGGGCGAAGCTGGAAGTGATCAAGGCGATGCATCAGAATCCGTTCCCCGAATTGAAGAAAATGTTCGAAAGGGACGACAACCGGCGGCAAGAGCGCCGGAGGAGATGATGTATGAATGTTTTGATTACGGGCGCTGCAAGCCGTCTGGGCCGGGCAGTGGCTGCCGAGCTGGGCTCAGGCCACCAACTCCGCCTCATAGACCATGTGTCCAGAGATGCGTCTTTCGAACCGGGGGATGAGGTTGAGTTTATGCAGGGCAGTCTTCTGGATCCGGATACGGCCTGGAATGCCGTTCGTGGGATGGATGCGTTGATTCATACGGGCGAGCCGCCCCGGGATCTGCCGGAAGACGGTCTGGGACGTGAGGAATTTCTGCTCGATCTGGCCACACGCGGCACCCATGTACTGTTCAAGGCTGCTGTTGAAGCCGGGGTGAAGCGGCTTGTTTACGGGAGTACGCTCGAGATTTTCGGCGCTTATCCAGACGATGTTTATATCAGCGAATACTGGAAGCCGCTGCCCACGCCCGAGATCCACCAGATGGCGCGCTACCTGGGAGAACGGGTCTGCATGGAGTTTGCGCGCGACCATATGGTGGCGGTTACGGTGCTGCGCCTGGGCAGACCGGTGCTGGAGGATGAGGTGGCGGGGGAAGCGCCCGATCTGATGTGGCTGGACTTGCGGGATGCGGCCCGGGCCTTTGGCTGGGCGCTTGACCGCCCGGCCGGCAACCAGGTTCGGTGGACCCGGCGTTTTGCGCTGTATCACATCTGTGGGGATATTCCCAATCCCAGGTTCCTGATCGACCAGGCCGCAACAAAGGGTTTTACCCCCAGGCACGGTTTTGAAGCCCACTGGCCGGCTGCATCCGGCGACCCAACAGGTGGAGGCGCCGCGTGAAAAAGAAGGTGCTGATGCTGGGCGCTTCCGGTAAAATCGCCCCCCATGTGCTGCCCGGGCTGGAGGCCGATTACGATCTGCGTCTGGCCGATGTTAAGCCGCATCCGGACGGCAAGCCGGTTGTCACGGTGGATGTGACGTCCTACGCTCAGGTGCTTGAGGCCGCGCGCGGGATGGATGCGATTATGAATTTTACGGTGATCCGGCCTGACCCGGTGCAGAGCTTTCACGTTAATATGCGGGGGGCCTGGAACGTGATGAAGGCAGCCGCCGAACTGGGCATCAAAAAGGTGATCCATACCGGCCCGCAGCTTATCCGCGGGGTTTGCGATCACGATTTCGACATTGCGGATGTTCCCGGGGCGCCGGGTTCCGACTGGTATTATGCGCTTACCAAGATGCTTGGAATGGAGATCTGCCAGATTTACGCACGAGCTTACGATATCCAGACTCTCTTTTTTGTTTTCAACGGTCTCAGGCTCGGGCCGACAGAGCGTGTCTCCGGGAAAGATTTCCCGCCGTTCACCATCACCTTTGAGGATTTGCAGCATGCATGCCGGCTGGCCCTTGAGATTGAGTCTGTGCCCGGGAATTATCAGGATTTCAACATGCTGAGCTTCGAAGGCCATGGGAAATACCGGGTGGACAAAGCCAGACGTATCCTGGGCTTTGAGCCGCAGGAGAGATGGGAAGATTATTATAAGAGGAGATAGATGGAATACCAAACGTTGAGGGGGACGGGGATAACGGTGTCGCGTGTGAGCCTGGGTACGATGACCTTCGGGCAGCAGGTGGATGAGGCCACTGCCATCAGAAATGAAGGACTGTGGCGGCTGTGCGACGTCCACGAGGTCATCAAACGCCGGGCTGCCGATGTCCTCTGTTTCAGTAGCAACTTCGTTGGTTCCCTCGGACGGTTTCACCGGCTCAGCCACCAGGCTCATCTCGAGGGCTTCAAGGTTTGTCGCCACACACACGGCGAACTGGGCCTGATGGCATCCGCATCGCACCATGTGTGTCTGACCCTGCCGAACCTGGTCGACGGAAATCAGCAGACGGCTGAGATGATGGAGGACGACATTCTCACGGAGCCGCTTCCCATTGCCTCTGAAGCTCAATGGGGTATCCCGAAGGGCGTTGGTCTGTGTGTGGAAGTGGATGAGGAAAAGGTGAGAAAGTACAACAAGCTTTACGAGAGCGGGGGGCAGTTCCTGTCCTACCAGCCTGAGATGTTCAATCCGCCCGACGCGTCGTGACCGCAAGATAGTAAGAGAGGAGGGTCTGGGTGGAGGGCCTCATCGGCTTGCGCACTTTTCAGACCGATCTCTGGTGGGACAATATCAAGGTTACCGAACTTAGATAGCATTCAGGCGGTGTGGAGTAAATGGAGGGGAGTTGACATGAATGAACATCGAATTACGGAAGTTGCAGAGATGGCGCTGAAGATCCCGTTCAAGGCCGACGCGGTCGAGATTGTGGTCGGCAGGGGAGACGTGCAGCAGAACGCGGCCCGGAGGATTGCCAGAGCGCTGTCGGAGAAGTGCGGCATGGAGGTGCCGGTGGTAGAGGATGCGGCCTACGCGGACTGGGGCATCCAACCGAAGCGCCACGCGATTTTTGTGGGCAGCCTGGGCGACAACCGGGGAATCGAGCATCTCTACTACCGGTGGTTGACCTTTGTGGACAACAGCTATCCGGGCAGGGGGGGGTATGTGTTGACCACGCTGTGGGATCCCTGGGGCGCCGGTTTGAATGCCCTGATCGCAGGCGCCGCAGATCCGGACGGTCTGGATGCCGTGGTGAGACGCCTGGAAGCGTTTATCGACGGGGTGGAGGGATCTCTTCCGGGCGTTTGTGAGGTGGTCTACGGCGCGTCGTGCGCAGAAGAGAAGGCGGCGGTGGAGCGCCTTGCGACGGAGGGCCCCTCGGCCGAAGGATGGGTTTACAATTACACGGGCTACGGGGACCTCCAGTTCGTTCCGCAGGCGGCATGGGCATACGTGCGCAGCGGTGACCCGCGCATTGTTAGGGGGTTCAGAAAGATTCTGCTGGAACTTGCGGCGTCTCCGGTGCTTGAGGCAGCGACCAACCGGGTGCATTTCCACGCCTGGAAGCTGACGATGATGTGGCCGATGGTGCAGACCGCTCCCATTTTTTCCGAGGCGGACCGGCTGAAGGTGGACCGGTTTCTTTTCGATATGATCGCGTCTACCGAGGGGTTCCGAAACGAGGGCCTCATCCGTATGGCCAAAACGGAACTTCCGCGCCAGAACCACCAGACGCTGTGCGCGCTGGGCGTGCTGTTCGGGTCGATCTACTTCGACCGGCACTACAAACTTGCCGAAGCCAGCGCGTGGCGGGAGCTTGTGGACCAGTTTTATCGCATCGGGGCGTACTGCTCCAAGCAGATCTGTGACAACAACGACCACGGGTGGAACCAGAGCATCGGGGATTTTGCGACCTATGCTTTGGTGACGGGGAATACGGATTTTTTCGACAACGGGATGGCGCGCCTGGCGGCCGAACGCGCGGTTGGGAATTGTACGAGCAACGGGTTTGCGGCCACGTGCGGAGACGGCAACGTGAGTGCGTACCCCCACTGGTTTCTGGCGCTGGTTTCCTTTTATCTTCGGGATTCCGGGCTGCGCTTTGCAGTGGACAATTTAGCGCCGGAACTTCGATCCGTAGGGCTGGCGCTGCGCCGAAGCGGCCAGTGCTGCGATGGGGGGCTTAAGGCGGCGCCTCCCGCCGACCAGGTGGGCGTGCGCGTTTTTCCGCTGGACCGGCTGTACTACGATATTCCGAAAAACTCCCCAGGCGCCGTGGCGTTGAAGGCGCCCAGTGTGCCGCATAAGCAGTCGTTCGATATCCTGACGATGCGCAGCGGGTGGGAGAAGACGGCGCAGTATCTGATCTTAGACGGCACGGGCGGGGGGTCGCATTCTTACGAAGACGCCAACGCCATCCTCACCCTGGCGCAGGACAACCGGTTCCTGCTGCTGTCGGCGGATCAGCTCTATTTCACGGCGCCCAAGTATCACAATATGGTAACGGTGACGCGCAACGGCCTGGGAGACGAGCTGCCCAGCTACTGCCGGCTGGACGGAAAGGCGGACCTGCCGAGGTTCGGATTTTCGGCGACTACGCTGCCGGACTACGTGGGTACGGACTGGACGCGGATGCTGCTGTGGAAGAAGGGAGACTTTTTCTTAGTGGTGGACCGGATTGTTGCGCGCGAGAGGGCCACGTACAGCGGCACGTGCCGGTGGTTCGGCCTGGGGCGGCCAGTGCTGTTGGGCGGTATCTGCGTTTTCCACCAGAGCGAGTGGGAGGGAAGCCGGACCAACTTTGTGGTTCAGAACCTGTCGGGACAGGCCTGCCGCACGCAGGAGGCGTTTTATGGGCCTTCGAAGTCGTGGAAGTCCGGCTTCGATCCGAAGCTGGGCAAGCTGCTGAGAACCGATCGGACGCTGCTGACGGAATTGGACCAGACCCAGAGCGAGACGCTTGAGGCGGGAGAGGAGTTGCGCTTTGTAAATCTGCTCTACGCTCGGTCGGGAGAACGGGTTGCAGACCGCCTGGATACACAGGTCAACGATTCGGGTTGGGCGCTGATTCGGACACCGGACGGTCCGTTTGCAATGTGTGTTCCCGGTGGGACGCCGGTTCAGGTGGGGGGGCTTCGGGCGACGTGCGAGGCGCTGGCGGTTTGGAACGGGGGGGTTTTTGCGGCGGCCTGTTCGGCGTTGAAGGTCGGCGGTCTGTCGGTGCAGTTTTCAAGGCCCTGCGGGGTGCAGATCGACGCGTCGGGCAAAATCGCGGTAGATGCGGGTGAGGATCTGGCGGTGCTGTGGCGTGTTGAGGGGGGACAGGCGGGCGAGCGCGAGCTTACAGGCGAAGGGATTCGGGAGTGGGAGGTGGGGATGCTTTCGATTCCGGATCCGGAGACTTTGTTTGGAGAGAGCGGCAGGCCGAAGGCGGTTGTGGCGCCGAGCGGCCCGAAGGTGGAAGCGCCTCCGCCGGCGTGGCAGGCGCAGGGCTCTGGAAGGATCAACGCGGTGCACCTCGCGGAGGGGGGAGATGTTGTTCTGGCCGCGTGTGAGGAGGGCGGGTTGAGGGCGTTTGCACTGGACGGAACGCCGGCGTGGACCTACGAGACCGGAAGCCCGGTAAACACGGTACACAGCGGCGTGCTTCGCGCAGGGCAGCCCGCCCGAATTGTGCTGGGGTGCGAGAATGAGTTCGTACACGCGATCGATGCGTCTACACGGGAAGCGATCTGGCAGTACCACGTGGAGTACGGCCATCAGTACTGGCCCTGGTGGTCGTGGTACAATGCGAGCGTGCGGCGTGTGTGGGTGGAGGACTTAGACGGGGACGGCAATGGGGAGGTTGTGGTGACGTCCGGCAATATCCGGCTGCGCCTGTTAGATGCAGACGGGCACGAGCGGTGGGAATACCGCACGGATCACGGCCTGTTTCTGACCTACGAAACGTGCGACTTGGACGGCGATGGGAAGAAGGAGATTGTGGGGGGGTGCGATTTCCTCTCGTCGGGAAGCCGCTGCCGTGTGATTGGCGTGGACGGCAGGGAGATGCATGCCTTCCCGAATGCAGGCTGGACTTCGCAGGTGAAGGATGTGCTGATTGCAGACTTAGATGATGACGGCGAGCTGGAGGTAGCCTGCGCGGTGAGCCGGCAGGAGAACCTGCGCGTACACAGCTTTGCGGAGAAGGCGAGGCGGTGGGGGCGCTGCCTGGGAGAGGTGCCGGCCGGTCTGGCGCTGCTGAAAGGGCCGGGGGGAAAGGTGCTTTTCGCAGCCACGGAGGGGTCAACGGCGATCGGTTTTGGTCCGACGGGAGAGCCGCTCTGGACGGTGGACGTAGCGCCGGGGGCGGTTCGGGTTGTGCGGATGGGAGACGCGGCCGCGGTCGTATGCGCGGACGGCCGCATCCTGCAGGTGCGGGGAGGGGGAGAGGTGGAGACGCTTGGCATGTTGTCCGGCGGGGTGACAGCGGGCACTTTTGCCAAGGGGTGGCTTATTCTGGGCAGTGCGGACGGCACGCTTTCGGCTTTCAGGGTTCTTTAGGGAGAAATTGTCTTGACAACTGCGGATGAAACACCTGCTGCACCCGATGTTCGAGAACAGATGCGTGTGAAGCAGACGGATCTGGGCGAGGTGGTCCGGCTGGATGTCAACCAGCTCGGCGCCCGGCTGCCCCCGGATATGGATACCGGGGATGTTCCACAGGACTGGTCGAGCGCCCAGAGCAAAGCGATTTGCCAGACGCTTGCCGGGGTCGCTTCCGAATACGGGGGAGACTTCTGTTCCTTCGGCGAGTGGACGGTGATCCACGGCGCGGGATACGACCTGGCCGATATTCGGGTGAAACGACTTGACCGCTTCGGGGAGGGATACCGGGCGGCGATTACGACGCTTCCCTGGATCGATCCGGAGAGCCGGTGGAGCGCGCGGGTGCAGGCGACGGCCTATATCCCCAGGGGGACAGATGCGGATTTCGAACAGGTCGCGGTGCGGCCCGAATCGATTTACGATACCGAGTTTCTCGGGCTGGCGCCGGCTGTGATCAGCCGTTTTGGCGGGGCCCGCGTGGTTTACCTGTCCGGGGTTGTGGCGTGGACCGATGAGATCGAGCTGCTGTTTATGGACGATCCACGCGCTCAGATCCGCCGCGTGTTCGAGATGATCGGGACGGTTTTTGAGGAACTGGGCGGCTCCCGAGAAGACGTGGTCCGGCTCCGGCCGTTCATGCTGAATCCCGAGGTCGCCAGAATTGTCCGGGAGGAGGCGGAGCGGTTCTGGGCGGGCTGTGTGCCCCCGACGATGCTGATTGCCGATGGGGTGGATTTCTGGGGAGAGGAGGGGCTGTTTACAGAGATCCAGGTGATGGGGATGCTCGGCGACGGGGATCTGGACGTGTCGCATGAGCAGCTTCCCCGTCCGGCAGCGGGTTCGGACGATGCGCTGGTTGTTCGGAGGACCAGAAGCGAGAGACGGGAGCTTATTCAGGCGGGCGAGATTCGCGGGCGTGTTGGGACAAGCCCTGAGCAAGAGGCCCGCCAGGCGGCAGAGGCGGTTGGGGCGTTGATGGCCGAGGAGGCGCTTAAGCCGGAGGACGTTTGTTCCCTCATTGTCTATGCGGGCAGCCGGGCCGCTGCAGAAGGGTTTGAGGCGTCGATTCGGAAGATTCTGCCTCCTGAGACGCTGCACCTGGTTCACGGTCTGCCGATGGGTGAGATGGACGGCCGGCAGCTTAAGGTTGAGTTTACGGCCGAGCGGTTGAGAGGAAAAGCAGGATGAGGGAGAGCGATTTCCAGACGCCCTATCCACTGGAAGCGAAGTGGGATTGGATTCGGGGAGAGATTGAGAGGGCGTCCGGCCCTCAGCCCACGGGCGTGACGCGGGAGACCTATCTGGATGCAGCCGAGCGCATGGTCCGGACGCTGGCGGCATGGCAGGATGAGAACGGGGTTATTGTGGATCCCTTTTCGGAGGAACGGTTCTACTACACCAACCACCGGGGACAGAAGGTGCTGGTTTTCGCCCAGGCCCGCTTCATCGGCGCCCTGGGGCATCTGATTGCCGCAGGCCGGTGCGAGGATCTGGTGGACGCCTGCATTAAGGCATACGAGGAGCGCCTGGAGAATCTGGACGAGGTCAAGCATTCTCCGGAGTTCTGGATCAAGGAAATGATGTACGCCCACCGGGCGCTGAAAGAGAAGGTGGGGCCGGAGCGTCTGAAGCGCTGGGAGGCCCTGTGGCGCGCGCACAATCCCCGCACAAGCTACAGAGTTGTTGAAGGCGGAATGCACGGTTCCAACCTTGCGGTCTTTGCGCTGACCGGTGAGTTTTTCAAAATACGAGAAGGATTTGGCGGCGATGCCGAGCTCATCGAGGAGGCAGTGGCATACTTGGCGGGGGACTTTACGCCTTACGGGATGTACCGCGATCCCAACGATCCGATCACGTACAGCCTGGTGGTGAAGCAGCAACTGGACCTGGTGCGCCACTACGGGTACGACGGCAAACACCTGGCCTGGGTTACCGAGGTCTGCCGGCGGGGCGCTCTGACTTCCCTGCTTTTTCAATCGGTCACCGGCGGGATGCCCTTTGGGGGGCGGAGCAACCAGTTCCACCTGATGGAGGGACACTTCGCCTGTTTGTGCGAGACGCAGGCCGTCTATTACAAGCAGGCGGGCGATCCGCTTATGGCGGGCGTTTTCAAGCGCGCAGCGCGCCGGGCCGTCCAGATGACCCTGCCGTGGGTGATGGATATGGACCCGTTCCGCCACACGAAACAGGGCTTCGATCCCGCTCTGGGGCACGGCGTCGATTCGGGCGGGCCGTATAGCGTGTACGGTTCGCTCGCGGCCAGCCTGTTTGCCACGGCTTATCATCTGGCCGATGAAGAAATTGAAGAAAGGATGGCGCCCGCCGAGGTGGGGGGATTTGCCTTTGATTTGTGGCCGGCTTTCCACAAGGTTTTCGCCACGTGCGGGGGGTACCACGTGGAGATCGATACGCGGGCGGACCACAAGAAGGACGCGACCGGGCTGGGCCGGCTTCATCGCATTGGGGTGTGGCCGGAGACGGCTCTGTCGGCGAGCCTTTCGCCCGAGGCGAGTGGAGTTGCCCCGTTTTGGTGGAGTGTTTAGGGCTTGGGCTTCAAGCCCGTGTTTGATGCTGTTTTTCATATGTCATCGGTGAGTGGTATGCGATTGATGAATGCCTACGATGGGGATTATACCAGCCCTCAATATACTCAAAAATAGCCAATCTGGCCTCCTTGTGGGTACGAAAACAACGGCGGTCGATCAATTCACATTCGAGGGTGGCGAAAAAGCTTTCACACAGTGCGTTGTCATAGCAGTCGCCTACAGAACCCATTGAGGGACGTATACCCGCCTCATCGCAGCGTTTACCGAAGGCAAGTGAAGTATACTGAGATCCCTGGTCGGAGTGGTGGATCACCCCACAAGGATGACGCTGCCAAAGTGCCATATTCAAAGCAGACAAAACCAACTCACTCTGGAGCGTCGAAGCCATCGTCCAGCCCACGACTCGGCGGGAAAAGACATCGATAACCACAGCAAGATACAGGAAGCCCGCCCAGGTTGGTACGTAGGTAATATCGGCCACCCAGAGTTTATTTGGGGCTTCAACAGTGAAGTCTCTCTTGACCAGATCAGGGGCTTTTTGAGCCTTTTTTCCCTTACGGGTGGTTCTGATACCCTTTCGACGGCTCACCCCGAAGATACCAATCTCAACCATCAGACGGGCGACACGCTTTTTGCCTATACGGATGCCTAATGCTGCCAGATCTTCCCAGATTCTGGGGGCTCCGTAGGTAGAATCAGAACGGGCATGAAAAGCCTTAATCTGTTCCTTGAGATCCGCATCGACCTTTGCTCTTGGCGATGGGGGGCGTCCTCGCCACGCATAATACCCACTGAGGGAGACACCCAGGACTCGGCATTGCGTGGTAATTGGCCATTTTGCCTGGTGCGCCTTCACGAACTGGAAGGCTTTCTGGGGATCGTGTTGGTCTCCTGAGCGAACCAGGCTGCTGCTTTTGACAAGATCTCACGCTCGATGCGTAACTGCTTAATCTCGCGACGAAGACGGCGCAACTCCTCTCGCTCATCACTGGTCAGACCGTCTTCTCGAAGGCCCTCGTCTCGGTCGGCCTGTACCACCCAGTTCCGGATCGTCTGGTCTGAGGGCTCGAACTCTTTGGCCAGCTCTCCTGGCGTACGACCGGCTCGAACCAATTCGACCATTTGCTTTTTGAACTCAGGTGGATAAGGTGGACGTGTTGGCGGCATAGTGGATCTCCTTTCTCCCAAGAGATAAGGTACCCACCGAAACGGGTCAAGTCCAGCGGCCGAGACAAGGAGGTAAGCAATGCCTGATCACAAGCCGGAAGCCTACATCCAGGGGAAGGCCCTTCGTCCCGAAAGCCTGATGATGAGCTACGGGTATCAACCCGATTTGTCCGAGGGCGCTCTGAAGTGCCCGATCTTCCAGACCTCGACCTTCGTTTTCAAAAGTGCGGAGGAGGGAAAAGCCTTCTTTGAGCTGGCATACGGAATGCGGGAAAAGGGGTCCGGGGAAGCGATTGGTCTTATCTACAGCCGGTTCAACAACCCGGACCTGGAGATACTTGAAGACCGGCTTACCCTGTGGGACCAGGCCGATGCATGCGCTGTTTTTGAGAGTGGCATGGCAGCCATCAGCACGACGCTGCTTCAGTTCCTGAGGCCGGGAGATGTGCTGCTGCACAGCGAGCCGCTGTACGGTGGGACGGATCATCTCATAAAGCATGTTCTGACCCAGTTCGGGATTCGACCTCTCGGTTTTAAGGCGACCAGCGGAGTTGAGGAGATCGAGGAGACGCTTGCAGAATCCGGGCTCGCCGACCGTCTCGCCATGATTTTTGTTGAGACGCCTACAAACCCGACGAACGATCTCGTAGACATCGAGGCGTGCGCTGAGGTCGCCCGCCAACATACTTCCTCGGACCGGCGTGTGATCGTGGCCGTTGACAACACCTTTTTGGGTCCCCTCTGGCAGCATCCCCTTAAGCATGGCGCAGACCTCGTCCTGTACTCGGCTACGAAATACATCGGCGGGCACAGCGATCTGATCTCCGGGGTTTGCCTGGGGTCTGCTGAACTGATGAAGCAGGTGCGGGCGCTGAGAGGCTTTATGGGGACAATGGCCGGGCCGTGGACCGGTTGGCTGCTGCTCCGGAGCCTGGAGACCCTGAAGCTGCGGATGACCTGCCAGATGAAGAACGCCCGCTACGTCGCCGACTTCCTGGGTGATCATCCCAAGATTGAGCGCGTTTACTACCTGGGCCATCTCACCGAGAGCGATCCACAGTACCGGGTTTACCGTGAACAATGCCTGGCGCCCGGCGCCGTGATCTCCTTCGATATTGTGGGCGGCGAGACAGAGGCCTTTCGTTTCCTGAATGCGCTTAAGCTCATCAAGCTGGCCGTCAGCCTCGGCGGCACCGAGTCACTGGCGGAGCATCCGGCAACGATGACTCACGCAGACGTGGATCCTGAAGAGAGGGGCCGGATGGGAATCAGTGAAAAGATGATCCGGCTGTCTATCGGGGTGGAGAACCCGGAGGACCTTGTCATCGACCTGGAGCAGGCACTGGCAGCCGCTTAGGCGGCCGTTGGGACGGAGGCGGGACCGACTTGAGGGAATAGGCCGATATATTGCTTTATGGTATATAGAAGAAACGGCGATGAGCCGCATCGAGAGGGTGCGGCTTTTTGCTTTTATGTGGGGCCTCGTCTCATTCCCGTATCCTCCGGATGTTTCCGCCTGGTGCCCCGAGTAACTCGTTGCATAAATAAGTAAAATCAGATATAATATTATCTGTCAAATACATGCACTCATCCCGAAAGAGATAAGAACCGCCATGTCTACGAATTTCATCAAAGCAACGCTTGATCGGTGGTCTGGAGAGCCTGTGTCCAGGTGGGGCATCCCGGGAAGTTCTGCCATCTTCGCGGTGTTCTGTTTGTCCTTAAATGTGTACGGCGGGACCTCGCCTGTAAAATCTCCCGACGGCCGGGAGATGGTCTATACCGTTTCTCGGGGGGGGACGAGAGCGCCGATCACCGAGATCTGGACGGCGCGCGTTGGAGGGGACTCCCGGCGGATCAGGATCTATCTGGGTGACGCGGGGGATCTCTGCTTTCTGCCGGGTGGGAAAGGGCTGGTTTACCTGCAGCGGAGTTTATCCTACACGGCCGGGGGATCGCACCTGAGCGGCGGGCGCTATTTCCCCCTGATCAGGAACCGGGTCTGGAGGATGAAAACGAACGGTTCGGATGAGGAACGCTGGCCGCTTCCGGAAGACCTTCAGCCGCTGGGCATCGCGGTTTCACCCGATGGGGAGACGCTGGCCGTGAGAGGGTACCGGGGAGATCTGCTGGACGGGAGAGATTCGGGGCTGTGGGCTGTGGACGTGCGGGGAGACGCCGTGCGGCTGTTGAGCGGGCGGGTGGTTGGATCTTTGCGGTGGTCTCCGGATTCGGAGCAGGTTTTCTGTGCGGTGGAGGAAGGGGAGGAGCGCCGGCAGGTCGCCGTTCGCCTGGAAGGGGGCGGGATCCCGAAGATCGTGGAAGTCGGGGCCGGTGGGTTGGCTATAGAGGAAGATTCTACGAGTGGCGAATTTAACGCCGATGAGGCGCTCACTCCCGCCGAGCGACGTGATATGTACAAAACGCTGGCTCTGGTGGGCAGGGCGCGGACCCACTATATGAAGGGCTACTATGCCCTGCACCGGCCTGGCGAGGAGACTGCAAAGCGCAGCAAAGAGATTGCGAAGCGTGAATATCAGCAGGCGATTCAAACGCTCCAGATACTTTACAAATCCAAACTGGGAATCTCCACAGCGGACTGTCAAGGCTATATCCAGGCGCTGCGCACACGGATTGATATGAAGCGTAAGGCGTCCCGACAAGTCACCTGCCGGGAACATCTGCTGGTCCTGGGCGATCTGTTTGGGCGCTACGCCCGGGCCAACGGTAGACGCCCTCCTGCCGGCCTGGAGGAATTGTTTGCCTGGATGAAAGAAAAAGTCGAAGAAAGGGGGTCGGACGCGGCCACCCGGGAGAGAGACCTGCGGGTTCTCGCCCGGCTGTTTCGCTGTCCTTCGGAGGATATTCCGGGACGGTCGATCAGCTACCTGTACCGACCGCAGGCCTCTGCGCTGTTGACTTGCTTCTGCCATCGAGGTCGGGTAATCCACCTCATCGGCGCGGCGGGGAGATACGCTTCAGAGTTGGTGCGTTTCCGGCCTGAACAGACCGATTCCTTAGTTGCGGCTGCCGATGGCCACTTAGAGGCCGGAGAGGTGCAACGGGCAATTGTGCTTCTGGCAGGGGTGGCCAACCAGCGCCTGGGCGGGGTGTCGTTCGCCAAACTCGGTCACGCCCATCTCAGGGCAAAGGAGGATGTTGCCGCAGAGCGAATTTTTGAGCAAGCCCTCTCTTTGGGCAGGGGGAAGGCGCTGGTTGAGGCCTATTACGGGCTGGGGTTGATCTACATGGAATATCCCCGAGCGTTTGACAGGGAGATTCGTCTGACCCGGGCTGTGGAATACTTCCAGGATGCGCTGAAGCGGAACCGGCACCACATGGATGCCCGCTTCCAGAGGGCCAGGGCGCGCTATTTGCTAAAGTGGGAGTACGATGCTAAGGACGAACTCCAGAAGTTCCTGAAAATGTATCCGGATCACCCGGAGGCCACCCTGTTGATGGGAGATTGGTACGCCGATCTGGCGGAGGAGTACGAGAACGCGATCGTCTGGTATACGAAATATCTGGCGATGCGGCCCGACGACCCGAAGGTCGGGCGCCGCCTGGGCCTTGCCTATCTGGAGTTGAAGGACTACGGCAGGATTATGGATTCTCTGCTGGGTTTCGTTCAGGAGCATCCCGAAGCCGTCGAGTTGATGCCCATTGTTGCCCAGGCATGCGTCAAGGAGGAAAAGTTCGACCTGGCGCTGGATTTATTCCAGGCGTATCTCTCGAAGACAGACGCAGAGAAACGCGCGCTTTATGAGGATATCCGCCTGCTGGCGTCAGAGGAGGAACTGGCGGAATACAAACGCACATCGGGCGCGGAGCGGGAGGTGTTTTTGAAGCGGTTCTGGAACGGGCGGGACCCGGACCTGTCTACGCCGGTGAACGAGCGCCTGCTGGAGCACTACCGGCGGGTATGGTACGCCGGGATACACTTTTCGGGAGGAAAGCAGCCGTGGGACGGGCGGGGAGAGGTTTATGTGCGGTTTGGAGAGCCGGACCACCGGACGAGTTCGCGCCTTCTGAATGCGGAGCAGAGCCTGGCCGTGCAGCGGGTGAAAGAGCAGATGGCGGCTGCGATTTACGGGAGCGCAGGCGCCCGGGAATCGTACATGGGGCCCGTGTTCCCTGTGCGCAGCTTGTCGTTTGGCGGCGCAGCAACCGATGGGCGCACTCGTGATGCCTCCGAGGTAGATATGGGCCGTATTTTAACAGAGGCGGATGAGGAGGAAGATATCGCGTTTGCGGTCTCTACTGAAGCAACGGCGGCGGCGACGGCGACGGCGGCGGAGGAGGCGGTGTCCGAAGAGGCTGTGGATTCGTCCGTCGTGGAGCCGTCCGAGTACCGGTTTGGGGAATACGGTCCGGTAACGACCGCCAACGCAAACCTGGGCAGGGTTCCGTGGGAGTCCTGGGTGTACACGCACGTGGGGGGGGGGATTGAGATCACGTTTACCGACGAGACCTTTAAGGGGGTCTACGACTACGCGCCGTTACCGATTGTCGGGGATATTGAGGTCGATCAGTTGAGAAGGCTGACCCGGTTTGCACCCAGGATTGTATTCGAACGGGAGGCCGCTGCCGCTCCCGACCACTACGCGCCCGAATACGCGATGGAGCCTTTTGAGTTTTTCTTCGATCTGGCCGATTTCAGGGGCAGCGGAGACCGCAGCGCCTTAGAGGTCTACTACGGCATGCCCCGCGTATCGTCCCGCTACGTTTCCGAGGAGGATGTGACACAGATGGTGGTGGCACGCCAGGCTTCGCTGGTTCCGACAATAGCAGATACGGTCTACCGGACGGACGGGGAACTGATCTACCAGGCGGCGGGCGACCGCAGAGCGGAGGGCGCATTCGTGCCCGATGTGGTGCGGCTGGAGGTGCCGCCCGGGGTCTACCGGCTGGAAGTGCGGGCACGCAATCGGTTTACCGGACGGCTGGGGATCTATCGGAAATCCCTGGTGGTAAAAGACTATTGGAAAGAGGGACTCCGGTTGAGCGACCTGCAACTGGCCTGGCAGATTTCCGAGGCGGAGACGGCGAGCCAGTTCAGCAAGAGAGGTCTGCAGGTGATTCCAATGCCCACACGGATGTACCCTCAGGGCAAGAGTGTGTTCGTGTACTACGAGGTCTACAATTTGAAACGGGACGCGTTCGGGCAGACGAGATACAAGGTGGAATATACGGTTCGCCCCAGGGTGGGGGTGAATCTGGGAAGTGTTGTTTCGCGGCTGGCGCAGACCTTTACCGGGAAGAAGAAAGAAGAGGTGGCCGTGGGCTACGAGCAGGTGGGACTGCAGGCGTGGGAGGCGGCGTATGTGGAGCTGGACCTGGGAGAGAGCCGTCCGGGCAGGTACGAGCTGCTGGTGGAAGTGACGGACTTGAACAGCAAACAGACGGCGATGAGAGAAGTGGTTTTTGTGATTGAAAAATAGGCGATGGGAAAAAGAGGTCAAACACAACGCTGTATCATATTAATATCGTGGATTTTTTCATGGCTATTTAAACCCTTTGAGGCCGACCGGCATCTTATCAGGTGAGCGGTCATATCTGAAGGTTCTTAGCCGCACTGCCGGAGAGTCGATGAAGAATTTCGGTGTGCGGCTATTTCCATATCTGAAAAGCGGCCCGTGGCGCCGATACATCCGGCAGAATGAAGGTGAAAGATGCTGAAAACTGTGTTGGCCATCTGTCTGCTCCTTTCCGGCATGCTTCCGACCGGGGTTTGGGGGGCCGATACGCCAGCGGTGGATTCTCTGATGACGGCTGCTCCGGCTACGGGCCTGATTCAGGAAGCGCGCCGCCGGGCGGAGGCTGCCGAGCGCCTCTGGAGAAAGAACCAGCGGTCCAGCTCCTACAGGCAGGCGAAGCGGGCGATTGAGCTGGACCCGAATAACGTGCAGGCGCTCTACTGGGGCGGGCGCTATGCCGCCCGGGAGATGATGCGCACCCTGGAACGCGAAACGCCCGGAACCGCTTCTACCTTTAACTTTGAAGAGTACGGAGGGGAGATGCGGGACAGGGCCATCGGGTACCTGACCCGGCTGCTGAGGATCGATCCGGACCACCGGCCGGGCCGGCTGCTTCTGGGACTGGTTTATTATGAGGCCAGGATGGCCGACCGGCTGGTGGACCTTTTTGAAGATTATCTGAAGCGGCATCCGGAGGATCGGGATGCCTATTTCTTTATCGGTCTGGGCTACCAGGCGAAGGAGGATCTGCACGCCGCCTATTCGGCTTATACGGAGGGACTGGACCGGATGTCCGGGGTGGAACAGCAGTTTATGAAATCGATTTTTATGTTGACGGATGAAAAGGCGCTGGAGCGGGATGAAACGCTGCCCGACGAGGAGACCCTGCGGCGGTTCTGGACGGGGCGCGATCCGCTTTTTTTGACGCCTGTGAACGAGCGGCTGATGGAACACTGCCGGCGGGTGGCCTACGCCAATCTGCGGTTTGGAGAGCCTTTAAAGGGGATCGAAGGCTGGACGACAGATATGGGACAGGCCTATATCCGGTACGGGCAGCCGACGGCCCGGACCCTGTCTCTGGGTGAGGTCTACCTCCTGGAAGTCTGGAGATACCCCGGGTTCACGCTACGGTTCGGGAACACCCTGCCTCCCGACCGCTGGCGGATTCTGAACGCGTGGCTCGAGGGGATACCGATGGGCTCATTCGGGGCTCTGATCGAGCGGATACCGGAGTATTACGGGAATCCTTACTGGTGGGAACACTATGATGCGCATCACCAGACCGCACAGTTCCGGGGGACGGACGGCAAGACGCGCGTGGAGGTCTACTACGCGCTTCCGGGCGAGGAGGTGAGGCATCAAAAGGCCGGTTCAGGGATACAGGAGGTGGATGTCAAAAGGGGGCTTTTCCTGTTCGATGCGGTGTGGGATACGGTGCGCCAGGAGATCAGCCGGGTGCGACGGATGCCCTGGGTGGTCTACAATGCGGCCCGGCAGGGGTACCTGTTTGGCGCGGAACAACTGGCTCTGGAGCCGGGCGCTTATCACCTGGTGGTAGAAGCAGAAGACCGGGCGGGCAAGACGGTGGGCAGTTTTCGGGATGCGCTGCGCGTGCGGCGTTTTGGCACGGATACGCTGGAGGTGAGCGAGCTGCTGCTGGCGCGACGGATCGTGGAGCGGGAAGACAGGCCGTTCGGGCGGGAACGGTTCATGGTCCTGCCCAACCCTCTGAAGCGGTGTTCGCGAGACGGCAATATCTCGTTTTATTTTGAGGTTTATAACCTGGAGCGGGACGACTTCGGGGCCACGCACTACCGGGTGACCTACCAGACGCGGGTGCTGCCGGAGGAGCGCGCAGTGGGGGAGGTGGCGCCGGAGTGGACGACGGCGGTGTCGCACACGCTTCGGGGCACACGGGCGTGGGAGCCGGTTCGTGTGACGCTGGATATGGAGGGGTCGGCGCCGGGACCCCGGGCGTTTCGGGTGGTGGTGGAGGATTTGCAGGGACAGAGACAGGCCGTGGCTTCAACGCGGTTTCGGGTGATGTGGTAGACCCATCATTGTAGAGGGGGCCTGCTGAGGACGTGGCAATGCATTGGGAGGATGCGGGCGTTCGCGTGCCGGTTTTCATAAATGTCTTGATGGTCAGGCCAATGGCTTATATCTTTGGCGGAGGGCATGTTGGGCTGGCCGTGGTGCAGATTGCGCAATACTTAAACAGGGGACCGGTTATGTTCTGGAAACGACATTCGCACGAGGATGGGCATTCACATAGCCACCAGGGTCACGGACATGGCCATCATCACGGGCATACCCATGGGGTGATCGATCCGACGATTGCAACGACAGACCGGGGGATCTGGGCTATCAAATGGTCCTTTGCAGGGCTTATGGCAACGGCCCTGTTCCAGGTTGTGGTGGTCATCCTTACCGGAAGCGTGGGGCTGCTGGCCGACACCATTCATAATTTCGGGGATGCCGCAACCGCCATTCCGCTCTGGATCGCTTTTATGTTCGCACGGCTGAAGCCGAACAAACGCTTTCCCTTCGGATATGGCCGTGTTGAAGACTTGGCCGGTGTTGCGATTGTGTTGACGATTCTGTTTAGCGCAATTGTGGCCGGTTACGAATCGGTAGACCGGCTCCTCAATCCCAGGCCGGTTGCTTATCTTGGAGCCCTGGTTGCAGCGTCAATAATCGGTTTTATCGGCAATGAGGCGGTGGCTGTTTTCCGTATCAGAGTGGGCAAGGAGATCGGAAGCGCCGCTCTTATTGCAGACGGATACCACGCGCGTGTGGACGGATGGACGAGCCTGGCGGTGCTTTTTGGCGCTCTGGGAGTTTGGCTGGGTTATCCCCTGGCAGATCCTGTCGTGGGTCTTTTCATTACAATCGCAATTCTGGGAATCGTGTGGCAGTCCGGGAAGGCGGTGTTCACCCGCATGCTGGATGGGGTGGAGCCGGAGGTCATGGACGAAATTCAGCACGCAGCTCAGCATGTTTCGGGCGTTCGAGAGGTATCGGAGGTGAGGGCCAGGTGGATCGGGCATCGGCTTTCCGCAGAGGCCAACATCGCGGTAGATCCGGGGCTCACCGTGGCGGAAGGGCATGCGATTGCCAAAGAGGTGAACCATCAACTGTTTCATCACCTGTCTTATCTTTCCAGGGCCACGATCCACGTAGACCCTGTTGAAGAGGCGGGCGAACAACATCACCGCATTGCTGCGCACGCCCACGATGGGTTGCCGGTGCATTCGCATTATTGAGTTGCGCGAACTGGCGGAGCGCATGCAGGCGTTTGGACGGGAGGAGGCGCCGGATCGGAAGGGGGGGGACGAGTAGACGCAGCAGGCACACCTGTTTTTGGAAATTTGGCCTTGTGGCAGACACCCACGCAGGTGTCCCGGGTACAATCGGTGCAGGACCTTGACGCCTGCTGCCTTCAAGATGGCGGCAAAGATGAAGAAAGGCCCCGTGGCTTGAAAGCTTTGGGGCCATTCTTATGAGTCTGTGTACGGTGTTATTTTTTGTCCGGAAGCTTGCAGCAGTCGGGGAGGCCGGTGTAGGCCTCGGGGTCGGATTCGGTGCTGTTCGCATCGTAGCCGGCCTTGGCCACGGCCTGCTCCAGTTTGGCCAGGTCGGTCCGGTCCGGCAGATAGGCCACCCGGGCGAGCTTCTTTTCAAGGTCCACGTTGACCTCTTCCACACCTTCGACCTTCTCAAGCGTTTTGGAAACTGTGTTTACGCAGGATGCACACTGAATCGTGGGCAGTTTGATTTCGGCAACTTTCGCCTCGGTTTTTGAGGCACAGGAGTTGAGCGCAGAGAGGGAGAGCATCAGCAGCCCTGCGGACACGAGTGAAAGAATACGAGAATGCATGGTATAATCTCCTTTAGAATGGATAGGGATTTTGGGGTTGTCCCCTGTGATTGGCTTCGGATATCAGGATGCTGCGATCTCGTATCCGAGGTCAACGATTTTTTTTCGAACGGACTCCATGTCAGGTGGTTCACCCCTGTAAGAGATCTCCACCTGATTCTGTGTGTGATCGGCCTTCACTTTTTTGACACCCGGCAGATCTTGCAGGCCTTTCTCGACGGTCTGCTCGCAGTGGGTACAGGACATGCCCTGAACGGCAAGGGTTTCCTTTTTCTTATTTGAGAAAAACATAGTGCCTCCTTTCAAAAGTTATTTTGATCCCCGTGTTTCAATTCTGCGGAGTTCCCACTCCCTCCAGAAGGCGTAGATGGCCGGGATGACCACCAGGGTCAGAATTGTAGATGAGATCATTCCGCCCACCATGGGCGCAGCGATCCGTTTCATCACCTGAGACCCGGCGCCGTGCCCCCACATAATCGGGAGCAGTCCAGCCATAATCGCCGTGACGGTCATCATCTTGGGCCGCACGCGTTCGACGGCTCCGATCATAATCGCCTCATACAAGTCTTTCACGTCCATTAGAACGCCCTTTTCACGGCGCATCGCTTCGTAAACGTGGTCCAGATAGATCAGCATGACTACCCCCGTCTCTGCGGCCACGCCTCCCAATGCGATAAAGCCCACACCCACGGCCACGCTCATGTTGTAGTCCAGAATATACATCAGCCAGATCCCGCCCACCAGCGCAAAGGGGAGGGAGAGCATGACGATCAGGCTCTCGGTCACGTTCCGGAAATTCAGAAAAAGCAGCAGGAAGATGATTCCCAGTGTCACCGGGCCCACCACTCTCAGCCGCTTCTCGGCCCGCTGCATGTATTCATACTGCCCGCTCCAGATCACCGTGTAACCCGGAGGCATCTCCACGTTCTCCAGCACCGTCTGCTGCGCCCGTTGCACGTACGTCCCCACGTCGATATTTTTGATGTCCACATAGATCCAGGCATTCAGGCGGGCATTTTCGCTCTTGATTCCCGGCGGGCCCTTCCGGATATGTATATCCGCAAGCTGCCCGATCGGTATCTGCGCCCCCGTGAGCGTGGGCACCAGCACCCGGCGAAGCGCTGGCAGGTTGTCCCGCAGCTCCCGGCCGTAGCGCAGGTTCACCGGGTAGCGCTCCCGGCCTTCCACCGTATAGGTGATGTTCATTCCTCCCACCGCCGACATAATCACGTCCTGAACATCCCCCACGGTTAGTCCGTATCGCGCGGCCTCCGCCCTGTTGATCTCAAAATCCAGGTAGTTCCCCCCGGCCACCCGCTCGGCAAATACGCTCAGCGTCCCCGGCACCTTTCGCATGACTTCCTCGATCCGTCTGCCCAGCTTCTGCAGCGTGTCCAGGTCGTCTCCCACGACCTTGATTCCGACCGGCGTTTTGATGCCGGTTGAAAGCATGTCGATCCGGGTCTTGATCGGCATCGTCCAGGCGTTCGTCAGCCCGGGAAACTGGATGGCCTTGTTCAACTCATCCACCAGCTTCTCCGGCGTCATTCCCGGTCGCCATTCGCTCTCCGGCTTGAGCATGATCGTTGTTTCGATCATTGACAGCGGCGCCGGGTCTGTGGCGGTTTCCGCCCGCCCGACTTTACCGAACACATGGTGCACCTCCGGGAACGTCCGAATGATCTTATCGGTCTGCTGCAGGAGTTCCCGGGCCTTGGTTACCGAAATACCCGGCAGCGTGGTTGGCATATAAAGCAGGTCGCCCTCATAGAGGGGAGGCATAAACTCCGATCCGATCTTCTCTAAGGGAAAGAGCCGGTCCACCTTCACCAGCGCCCGGTAACTCAGGCTCCGGGGATCTTCTGAAACGTGCGACAGAACACTGCTACCAAACGGGAAGACGGTTACGAACAGCACAACCCCGGCCAGGGCGATTGTGATTACCTTGTTCCGCAGCACCCAGTCGATGACCGGCCGGTAGATCCAGATCAGGAACCGGTTGACCGGATTTTTCTGTTCGGGCAGAATCCGCCCCCGGATGAAAAAGCCCATCAGCACCGGCACAACCGTAATCGCCAGCAGCGCCGAGGCGGCCATCGCGAAGGTTTTGGTGAAGGCCAGGGGTTTGAACAGCCGGCCCTCCTGCGCTTGCAGTGTGAAGACCGGCAGGAAGGACAGGGTGATGATCAGCAGCGAATAGAACAGCGCCGGTCCTACTTCTTTGGAAGCATCCAGAATGATCTCCCAGTGGTCCTTTTTTCCGGCGTCACGTTCGAGATGCTTGTGCGCATTTTCAATCATGACAATGGCGGCGTCCACCATCGCCCCGATGGCAATGGCGATGCCGCCCAGGGACATGATATTCGCGTTGATTCCCTGGTTCTGCATCACGACGAAGGAGATCAGGATGCCCACCGGCAGGGTGAAGATGGCCACGAAGGCGCTGCGGAAGTGGAGCAGGAAGACGATACAGACCAGCGCCACCACCGCGCTCTCTTCGATCAGCTTCACCTTCAGATTGTCGATCGCCCTCAGGATCAGTGCCGACCGGTCGTAGGCGGTTCTGACCACGACGCCTTCGGGCAGCCCCGGCTTGAGCGACTCCAGCTTCTGCTTGATCCGGTCGATGACGGCTAAGGCGTTTTCCCCGTAGCGCATCACCACGACCCCGCCGACGATCTCTCCCTGTCCGTTCCATTCGGCCAGGCCCCGCCGCAGTTCCGGCCCAAACTGCACGGTCGCGATTTCCCGCACCCGAATCGGCGTTCCGTTGGCGTCTACTCCAACCGGGATTTCGCGGATATCTTCCAGGGAGCTGATATAGCCCAGGCCCCGTACCATGAACTCCGTCTCACCCATCTCGATCAGGCGCCCGCCCACGTTGTTGTTGCTCCGCTGGATGGCCATTCGGATCTTCTGCAGGGGAATGTTGTAGGCGATCAGCCTGTTGGGGTCCACCGTGACCTGGTACTGTTTCACAAATCCGCCGATGCTGGCCACCTCCGACACGCCGGGTACACTGGTCAGCTCATATCGGAGGTACCAGTCCTGGATGGAGCGCAGTTCCGCCAGGTCGTGCGTTCCCGTTGTGTCTTCCAGCACGTACTCGTAGACCCAGCCCACCCCCGTCGCATCCGGTCCCAGTGACGGAGTCACCCCTCCGGGCAGTCTGCCCGATACAAAGTTGAGGTACTCCAGCACCCGGCTGCGGGCCCAGTACATATCCGTGCCGTCTTCGAAGATCACGTAGACGAAGGACAGCCCGAAGAAGGAGTAGCCCCGCACCACTTTTGCAAAAGGTACCGCCAGCATCGCGGTGGTCAGCGGATAGGTCACCTGGTCTTCCACCACCTGCGGCGCCTGTCCCGGATATTCGGTGAAGATAATCACCTGCACGTCCGACAGGTCGGGGATCGCGTCTAAGGGGGTGTTCCACATTGCGTAAATACCCCACCCGATGGCGAACAGCGTCGCCAGGACGATCAGAAACCGGTTGCGCAGACTCGCTTCGATAATTCGGTTGAGCACGACCTAACCCCCTAACCCCCTTCCCTACAAAGGAAGGGGGGGTAAATTGTTGTTTTAAAGTAGTTTGTAGGATTTGTTTCTCCCCTCCCCGTGTCGGGGAGGGGCCGGGGGAGGGGTCCTAATGCTGATGTCCCGCCGGCATTGTCGCACTTTCATCCGCTTCCGACCGATCTCCGGTCATCGAGGTCAACGCCGCCTTCAGATTGCTTTCCGAGTCGATCAGAAATTGCGCGGACGTCACGATCCGCTCTCCCTCTCCCAGCCCTTCGATCACTTCAGTAAACCCATTCGCCTCCACGCCCAGCACGACCTCTCGGGGCAGGAATCGCCCTTCGTCCAGGTCCAGAATGATAACGTTGCGCTCCCCGGAACGGATCACCGCCTGCGTCGGCACGACCACCGCATCTCGGGACACCATTGGCCGGATCTTTACATTTGCATACATCTCCGGCTTCAACTTCATCTCCGGGTTAGGGAATGCCATCCGGACCTTCACGGTCCGCGTTTTCGACTCTAAGAAGGGGTAAATGTAGGTTACCTTTCCCCGGAATGTCTTACCCGGTTCATAAGACAGTTCTACTTCCGCTTCCTGTCCCACCTCGATCCAGGGCAGCTCGTACTCGTAGATGTCGGCGTAAACCCAGACCTGCGAGAGATCACCAATTCGGTAGAGGTGCTGCCCGACCTTGATATGCGCCCCGTCGAATACGGCTTTGTGTACCA
The DNA here is from genome assembly GCA_965249305.1 of Candidatus Latescibacterota bacterium. Lineage (GTDB taxonomy): Bacteria > Latescibacterota > UBA2968 > UBA2968. The sequence continues at coordinate 5,429,905 of OZ252228.1, forward strand.
CTACGCCCTCCTGCGGGGAGTGGATCGTCATCGTGCGTTCTACCTGCCGTGTCCGCTCCAGTTCGGCGATCTGGGACTCCAGAATATCCCAGTAGAGCAGCCGCTGTTTTGCCGATCTAAGAAGATCCATAGCCCCCGCTGCAATCTCCTCCGAGGCGCTTTCCGCCAGCCGCCGGTGGTAGTCCAGCGCCGTCAGATATTCCTCCTGGGCCGCCACCAGTTCGGGGCTGTAGAGTTCCAGGAGCGGCTGCCCCTTTACCACCGACTGCCCCGTGTAGTTTACGAACAGTTTTTCCACCCATCCCATCACCTTGGTATTGACATCGGTCATTCGGGTCTCGTTGTAGTCCACACGCCCCACGGTGCGCACCGTCCGGGACAGCGGCCGGCGCTCCACCACCGCCGTTTTCACCCCGATGTTCTGCACGGTGGATGGGTCAATTTTCACGCCGCCTCCGCTTCCCATCACCTCGTCTTCGTAGACCGGGATTAGATCCATTCCCATGGGAGATTTGCCCGGCTTTTCCGAGACATAGTTGGGGTCCATCGACGCACGCCAGTAGAGGATCTTGCGTTCCCCGGAGGCCGCCGAGCCGTCGTGCGCTTCCTCTTCCGGCCTGTCCTTTACCAGGTCCATTCCGCAGATCGGGCAACTTCCCGTCCTGTCCGAGACCACGGCCGGGTGCATCTGGCACCGGTAGGTCGCCGCTTCCGCCTCCCCGTGTCCTGTTTCACCCTCCCCACCAATCCAGACACCCGCTATAAATCCAACCACCAGGGCCAGAATCACCACAACAATCTGTTTGGTATTCATAGAACCACCCCTTGATTCCTTTACGCTAGAAAAGCCGCTTTCCAACGACTGCTTCTAATTCCGCCATTTGTTTTTCATGCTCTGTGACATGCCGGTAATAGTCAATCTCAAAATTGAACAGCGTGACCTGATTGTTCAATAGCGTTAGAAAATCAACCTTGTCCACCTGGTAACCCGCCATCGCCGATTCAAGGGACTGCTGCGCCTGTGGTAAAATCGCCGTCCGGAACAGCTTTGCTTCTTCTCCATGCTGTTCAATTTCTAAGTAGATTACCTGCACCTGGAAAAGGACTTGCTGCTTAGCCGTTTCGCGCTGTGCCCGGACCATCCGGATGTTGGCCTGCGCCTCGGCCACCTTCTGGCGCTGCTTGCGTCCCCGGTAAATGGGGAGGTTCATCCCCACGCCAAAGGAGAGGAAATCGCTTCCTTGCACCGGATCTCCGGGTATAAACGCCCGCTGCCGGTAGCCAAAGGTGAAGGTGAAGTTCGGCCAGAACTGCCGGTGGGCAACATCCTTTGCCGCTGTCCACTGCCGGATGGTCTGGTCGATTCCTTTCAGCAGAGGGCGGTTTTCCAGAGCCGTCTGCCGGATCTCTTCCGGCGATAGCGCCAGCGGTGTCAGGGTTACCCCGCCCGGGGCGCCGACCGGCTCTTGTGGGGCTCGGTTGAGCACCAGGTTCAACCGAGCTTCGGCCGTCCGGCGCATTCGTCTGAGCTTGATCAACCGGTCCATTAACCCCGACAGCGACACCTGGGCCTTGAGGACATCCTGCTGAAGCCCCCGGCCCACCGCGTATTTCGTCTGTGCAATCCGGATAAGGTCCTTCAGCAGCGCCTCATTTTTCTGCGTGATCTCGATCGACCGGTCTAAGAACGCGAGGCTGAAGTAGGCCTGCTTGACCATGTTCACAATCACGCCCTCCCGGTCCCGATAGATTTCCTGAGCCGCCGCCGCCGCGTGTTGCGCCATTCGCTCCTTAGCTGCCAACGTGCCCGGGAAGGGAAGCTGCTGGCTGAACATGACCGATTTCCCCGACATCGGCGTGCTGCTGAAGCCGAATGTGCTCGTGGGCAGGTTCATGGCGTCCAGCCGGAGCATCGGATCGTTCAGCGCCCCCGCCTGAGGTACCCGCGTTTCAAACGCCTCCCACCGGTTCTTCAGCGCGGTCAGTTCCGGATTGTTTGAAAGAGCTTCGTCGATCAGCACTTTTAGACTGAGTTCTTCGGCGCCTGCAAAGCTTGCGGTGAAAGCTATGAGGCAGCAGCCTGCCCGAAGGGCTGTTTTAAAACGGTTCACGGTGTACGACCTCCTCAACGCTATTATCAGAGAAAGGGCCTCTGACGGGATAAGCGTGTACAAATCTGATATTTTGAGAAAGAAAAAACAGGAGGAACAGGCAGAGTACGCCCTGAAGGCTCGTTCAAGAGCCGCGGACAGGAGCGTTTACAGGAGGGATCAGATCAGGAGAGAGGTGTTGAGGATATAGAGCGCCGGAGAGGCGCGTGAGGAGGAGATGCGAGAGGTTTCCGTCTGCCGGATGGGAAAAGGTTCGGAAAGATGGGAAAGAGGGTGTTGGAGGCCTGCATCGATCTCAGGCCCCGGCAGTTTGGGAACAGACGGAAGAAGCGTAGGGGCAAGGTCCGGGGGGACAGCTGCGACTTCGCCTTCTTCATCGCAGCAGCAGTCCGCCATCTGCGCATGGCAGGTTTGCGAAGCAACCTGCGCCCAGCAGAGACAATTCAGGACGGCCAGCAGGACGGCCAGGCTCAGAAAGAGAGCAGAGGATTTTTTGATGAAAGGGTGCATAGCCGACAAGAAGGATCTACTTTCAAAAGAATGATGTCTCAACAGGACCGGAGACGATTCGTAGTTAAATATAACCAAGTATAGGACAGATGGAAAGGGCTCAGGTTCCACCACCCGGCCGTATTTTTCATGTGCGTTGGGCCGGATAGACGCCTATATTGTGAGCGATAACGAATTCCATTTCTGTCGTGAAGTCAATCTGTGGAGGTGCAAAATGGATCTGGGTCTCAAAGGCAAAGTGGCGCTTGTGACGGGCGCCAGCCAGGGGATCGGCCTGGCGACGGCCGTGGCGCTGGCGAAGGAGGGGTGCGATGTTGCGATGTGCGCCCGACGAGAAGACGTGCTCAGGGCGGCGGCGGAACAGATTGGGACGCTGGGGGTGAATGTGGCTGCGATTCCGGCGGATGTGCTGGAGCCGGAGGGAGCGGGGCGGTTTGTGGAGGAGGCCGCCGGACAACTGGGCGGGATCGATATTCTGATTAACAATGTGGGGTTTGGAATCGGCAAGGGGCTGATGGAGTCGTCGGATGGAGACTGGGAGGGGACGTTTGAGTACAATGTGTTTCAGGGGGTGCGGCTGACGCGCATGGTGGTACCCCATATGCAGGCACGAGGGGGCGGGGCGGTGGTGTTTATTTCTTCCATCTCCGGCTGGATCCCGCAGTTGAGCGGATCGGCGCAGTACGGGGCGTCGAAGGCGGCGCAGATTTTTATGGCCGAACCGCTGGCGCTGGAACTGGTCCACGACCGCATCCGGGTGAACGTGGTGTCGCCGGGGTCGATCCTGTTTGAGGGGGGGGGCTGGGACGCCTTTCGCCAGAGGGAGCCTGAAAAGTTCGAGGCTTACGAGCGGAACGGCTTTCCGATGGGGCGGCTGGGCACGCCGGAGGAGGTGGCCGACGTGGTCGTGTTCCTAGCGTCGGAGCGGGCGCACTGGGTCAACGGGGCCAACGTCCGGGCGGACGGGCTGGAGCAGCCGGTGGCGGCGAATCGACCCTGGTAGGGGTGAACGCGGGATAGAGAGAACACCGCAGAGACGCAGAGGACGCGGAGAAAAACAGGGGATGCGGTTTGGAGGAGAATTTATGGATTCAGCGGATTCGGTGTCGGTTCTGAGGCCTCGGGGCGGGGATGGATGCCAGTTTGTTGTGTATGGAGACTGCTGCATTGGGCCGCCGGAGGCGGGCCGGAACCATGAGGCGCATCTGGCTGCGCTGCACGATGTGATGGGGGGGCTGGCGCCCGCGCCCGATTTTGTGTGTTTTCTGGGCGATATGATCTGGGGCCTCCAGCGCGACCACGGGCCAAACACAGATCCGGCCGTCCTGCGCGGCGAGTGGGACCGCGTTCTGGGGGGCGAGATGAAGCCTCTTGTGGACCTGGGGGTTCCGGTCTACCGCATTGCCGGGAATCACGATACGTTTAATGCTGTAAGCGAGGACGTATGGCGCGAGGTGTTTCCCGAGATTCCGGCCAACGGGCCCCCGGGGCAGGAGGGGCTGAGCTATTTTGTGCGCGAGGGGGAGGTTCTGATTGTTGCGCTGGATGTGTATGCTACGGCGCTGGGCGCTCCGTCTACGGTTTTCGGCGGTCGGGCGGACCACGCGTGGGTCGATCGCGTTTTGACCGAGCATGCGGATGCGCGTTACAAGCTTGTGATGGGGCATACGCCGGTTTACCCGGTGAATGGATACACCGCCCGCATCTGGACGATGTCCCCAGAATTTGGAGGGCCGTTCTGGAATGTGCTGGCGCGGCACGGGGTGACCGCGTATCTGTGCAGTCACGTGATCGCATTCGACGCGCAGGTGCACCAGGGTGTGCTGCAGATGACCAGCGGCGGCGCCGGCACAAGTTTTGGCCCGGGCGGGTGCATGCCCGGTCCGACCGAGTACCACCACCTGGTGCAGATTGCCCTGGACGATCAGGGACTGCGCTGCCAGACTCTGGATATGGACGGCCGCCGGCGTGAGTCAATCACCTGGCCTCTTGCGCCCGACACTGCGCGGGTCTGGCAGTTTAAGTCCGGAGAGATCGAGTCCGCCCCGGCGCGCCTGCTGCTTGAGGGACGGTGTGATGCCGAGCCGTTTCCTCGGGTGCGCGTTTCGCTGGACGGCTGGACGCCCCGGCTTACGGTTGCGCTCTACGATCCGAGGGAGACCTATCCCTGCGTCTGGACGGGACCTGAGGTGCCGACCGATCGCCCCTTAGATGTGACGGTTGCCGTCGATCCGGCCATGGGACCCGGCGGTGTGCTGGCCCGTGTGAGCGACAGCCCTTTCTCGTCGCTGCAGACCGATGTAGCCACAGGGTACACCGCCGACGGCTGGCCTGACCAGTGGACCGGTGGGAATAAGATTGAGGTGATCGAGCAGGAGTAGAAGGGGATGAATTCGGCAGGCTACCCGTATTTTTGTGTTGTTTTTAACTAATAAATTCGTTATATTACTATATAATTAGTAGGTCAGAAAATTCTGAATATCCGGGCAGATTGGACAATTGGAGCAGCGATTCAGTGGAATTTGGTATAAAATATTAATAAATAGATATTTGGAGGGATAATTTATGAAGAAAAAACGGTTCGCAGAGGCCGAGTGGGGGATTATGGAAGGGGTCTGGAAGTTCAGCGATCCGGTGACCGTGCGGGAGGTTCACGGCCGTCTCTATCCCAACGGGGAAAAGGCATATACGACGGTTCAGACGATTATGAATATCCTGGTTGAGAAGGGATTTCTCCAAAAAGAGAAAATCGGGATGGTCAATTTTTATACCCCGACTCTGTCCCGGCAAGAAGCGGCGCAGGTGGAGACCCGCTCGCTGGTGGGGCGAATGTTCCAGGGATCTTTCGGCGCGCTGGCGACCTATTTGATCGATTCCGGCGAGCTTTCTCAGGAAGAGATCGATCGGTTGAAAGAGATGATCGATGCGAAGGAGAAAAAGAAAGGAGAGTCGTGATGGAAGCGATCAGCCGTTTTTCGGATGCTTGGCTGCCGGTGTTTACGGTGCATATGCTGGAGATGTCGCTTTTTATTTTTCTGGTCTGGGGGGTGGACCGGGTCCTCCGGCTGAATACGAGGCTGCGCTACACGCTGTGGCTTCTGGCGCTGGTGAAGGTTTTTGTGCCTCCGATTTTTCCGCTTCCTTTACCGGCCTCCGTGGTGGAGACGATACCGATGGATTTCATCCAGGGGACGGCTGCTTCGGTTTCCAGTCCTCAGGGTGTGGAAGCAACGGCGCGTTTTACACCCGCGCTGCTCCTGTTGGGCCTTTGGACAGCTTCTGCGCTTTTCTTGATCGGAATTGTGGTCTGGAAAAACGTTGTCTTGCGACGGCGTTTGCACGGTGCGGTTCCGGTTCCCATTCCCGAAGCCTTTCTGAAAGGACATTCCGGGCTTTTCCACTTGCGGATTTTTTCGGTTGATACGGTTCAGTCGCCGCTCCTCCTGGGGTTTAGACGGCCGAGACTCTATCTGCCGGAGGACTGGACATCGTGGCCGCAGGCGCAGCTCCGGGGTATTCTTGCCCACGAGATGGCGCACTTACAGGCTCGCGATCTCTGGGTGCTTGCTTTGCAGACACTGGCTGTGATTTTCTTTGGCCTGAATCCGCTGGTCTGGGTGCTGAACGTGCGTCTGACCCACCTTCGGGAACTGCGCTGCGATGAAGCTGCCATTGGCGAGACCGGTATCCAGCCGGTTGATTACAGCAAGCTGCTGTATCTCTTTCTACAGAGACAGGCACGTCCATCGCTCGTAGCTGTAACCGGCACGTATTTTTCGGAGAATCACCGTTCGATACGGGAGCGTTTCCAGCATCTTCTCGATTTGAAGGCGGTTGACATGAAGGTTAAAAGGCGATGGTACTACGCTGTGCCGGTTCTGGTTGGAATAGCGATCCTGCCCTTTTCGGCACAGGAGGGACGGTCTCGAACCATTTCAGAGGAGCCGCTTGAGTTCTGGCGTGCAGAAAATAAACCGGAACTGATCAGAACGGTCAGGCCCGAGTATCCCGAAGTCGCTCGCCAGGCGGGTGTTGAAGGCAATGTCTTCGTCAAATTCCTGGTGGGTAAAGACGGGCGTGTGGGAGAGGTCCAGGTGCTCAAGGGTCAGGATGTTTTTCGGCAAGCTGCGATTGATGCGGTGTCCCAGTTCGCCTTCAAACCGGCCATGCACAACGGCCAGCCGGTGGCTGTTTGGATGACGCAACGGATGAAGTTCAACCTGGATCGAAAAGGAGAAGATTTAACCTCGCAAACGGGGCGGTCGAAAGAATTCGCTTTGCACCCGAATCTTCCAAATCCGTTCAATCCTGAGACCGTCATCCGTTATAACCTGGCAGAATCCGCCTCCGTTGAACTTCAGATTTATAATGTCAACGGACAAGTGGTCCGCACTCTGGTATCGGAGCATCAGGCGGCCGGACGTCACCAGGTCGCATGGGACGGAAAGGATGAGCGGGGGGCCAGCGTGGCCAGTGGGACTTATCTCTATCGGATTAAAGCTGGAAAATTTCAGGATGTCAAACAGATGATGCTTCTGAAGTAAGCCGGCAGGAGTGTATTGCCTTTGAAAAAAGTCGCTTGGTGCTATAAGACCATCAAGAAAGCCCCGGAGAATATACCTTCCGGGGCTTTCTTATATCTTAATTTATGTGTATAGGGCTAAGGAATATCGAACTCAACCTGATTTCCTGGCCCATCAAATACAACCCTGATCTGATTCAGCACGTCTGAACTCTGGGCAGAGCCGTGGGACTGTGAGTAGTATCATAAGGAAAACGTCTTCTCATTTTGACAACAAATTCATCTTCTTTGCCGACCCAAACAACATAGGGGTGGCCTTTCATATCTTGAATACGCGTACCGATATTGAGGAAATTCTCTGCAGTAGCGATTACGCCTTTGTTTTTCTCATATGCAATCCACTTTCCCTGATATTCCTTGAGCAGCGCCTCTCTATCGTTCCAGTAAGCCTCTTCATTTACCAGAAAATCTGGGTGTAAGCGGCGCTTCTGCTCTAGTAGATGAGCACTATGATTTTGACGGATACAGACGTCTGAGTTTTACCCGGGCATCTGTAGCGGTGAAACGCCAGTTTACAGTCGCTTTTTTATCGTTCCGTTCTTTTTCCCAAGCAGCGATTTCGGATGTTAAAATCTCCACGTCTCCAATACGCCGATCCAAACATTGGTCCGATAACACCGCGATTTCAATTTCCACCATATTCAACCAGCTGGCATGCTTGGGTGTGTAATGGAACTCCAGTTTGCGTAAAATGCGTCTGGCTTCTTCCGGTTCAAACGTCTCGTATAGTGCCCCTGGCGTATGGATGTTGAGATTGTCTATGACAACCCGGATCACCAAAGCATCCGGAAAGCGTACATCCACCAGATCTTTCATCTGGTAAGCGAAGTCAACCTTGGTGCGCCTTTGTGTCACCTCGACGTGACGCCATCCCAAAAGGGGTTGGAAGGTAATAAACAGGTTTCTGGTGCCTTCCCGTTTGTATTCAAAATCATACCGCACAGGGTGTCCAGGCTTCGCCGATAAAGGGATACGCGTTTCACTGACCAACTGATAAGGCACTTCGTCGAACGTGACGACGGGATATCGAGGATCATTGGGTAAAGTATACACTACCGTACACTTTTTTTAAGGGGCGCTCATCGTATCTTCTATTAACCATCACAAACAAAGGAGGATACGATGAGCGACACCCAAAAACGGTTTCACGAAATTCGCAAATCTCTCGCAGGCCTGTTCCCAAACTGCGCAGATGGCAATGTCGCCCGACACCTGAACACGTTAACGGCAATGATCTGCGGCATTGTGGGCAGCCAAAGAACCAATTTACCCCAACTTGCCAGTCAAGCGCCGGCAAACGGCATCTTACAGGAAAGCCTGATCAAACGCTTCTCTCGATGGGTCAATAACGATCAGATCACTCAGGAACTCTACTTTTTACCGTATACCGAGGCACTGTTGGCCTGCTTTTCCCATCTGCCTGTGACGTTGGTCATCGACGGCAGTGCGGTTGGACGGAGATGTGTGGCATTGGTCATCAGCGTGGTCTACAAAAAACGGGCATTGCCTCTGGCGGTGTTGGTACGCCAAGGGAATAAAGGTCATTTTGCGGAAGAAGATCATCTCGAATTGGCACAACAGGTTCAGGCTCTGATTCCGACGCATCAGGATGTGACCTTGTTAGGCGACGGAGAATTTGATGGCATAGCATTGCTCAAACGCATTGCGCGATGGGATTGGCACTATGTTTGTCGCACGGCCAAGAATAGCCTGATTACCCAACACGGTCACACCTTTCAACTCCAAACACGTACCGTATCCCAGGGTCAATGGCGACACTTCGAAAATGTGGACTTCACCCAAGATGCCTATAGGCCTGTTCAGGCCTTCATCTGGTGGGAAAAAGGCTATGATGAACCCTTGTATCTGATTTCCAACATCTCCAAACCTATCCAAGCGGCACGCCTGTATAAAAGGTGTTTTTCAATCGAGACACTCTTTTCTGATCAAAAAAGCAGAGGCTTTCATCTCCATAAAAGTCATCTGTGTGATCCTGCTCGCATTCAACGGTTGATGATCCCTGTCTGTCTGGCTTATATCTGGATCGTCTACCTGGGCATCATCGCCAAAGAGGGCGGGTATGTCTGTTTCATTCATCGCTTGAAACGCTGCGACCTGAGCCTTTTTCAACTTGGGCTACGACTGCTGGCGCGTTGCTTCAATGAAGAGGAAGACTTACCCGAGGACATTTACATCTGGAAATTTGGTCCCTTCAGATGATTTGCCCGGCAATGGGAGTGTGGATATGACGTCGGATGAGTTAGACGAATTTGGCGATCGGGCTGAAAGGGCTCAAGGCGCAATCAGTCCAGGCGCGTATCAAGCCGTTTTCGAAGCGATGGAGAAAAAGCGTGCCTGGGTGGCATAAGGAACCACCCAATGTGGAAGGTTCATTTTTGGACTGCCGATGACGCCGCACATCAGCGTTATAAGCGTATTCAGATGTGGGTCAACGTGTCCGTCGGCCTCATCAGAAACGGTCCAGGTGATTAGCATTAGCCTGACATTTCTCGTCCTAATGTTGGTATTTTTCCGCTTCGAAGATCGCGCTTGACACCACAGGGAAAGGGTTGTACATTTTAAACGACTATTTAGACCAATAAATAGAGGTTATAACGCACAGCATCTCTGTCGGAGAGATGCCGCTCGTTTCTTTCTGTTGCTGTCGGGGCTCAACAGGGTGTCCGATTCTCATAAGAATTGGCAGGCCGATTGAGCCTTTTTGTTTGCCTATTTCAGGGTGCGTTACGCTTCAGGATGAAGATTTTCGCAACGGGATGGCAAAGGCAACGGTCGGATCTATCCCGGAAATTACTAAATATAATCTTATATTGATATTTTAGATCATGGTACACGACAAAAAAGGAAAAGACCTGCGCTGAGTGGTGAAATGAGTTAAGTTTGGGTTGTCAAGATCCAACAACTCATCCATCATCAAACACAGGTCTATGTCTCCTCAAGTTAATGAATTACACGACGTGATGCAATGGTATTTACCCTGTCATAAGGCCCGGGTAAAATTCATCGCCGCCTTCATTGTGTCTCTCACCAAGCTCACAACCGTCAACTTCACCAAACTGGCCAACGCCCTCAACGGCAAAGCCAAGCAGAAGTCCAACTATCGCAGAATCCAACGTTTCTTCAGTGAGTTTAATCTGTCCTATGACCTGGTGGCCGACTTGATCCTGCATCTCTTGCCGATCAAGTCGGACTTTACCATCTCGATAGATCGGACGACCTGGAGCTTCGGCAAACTGACCATCAATATTCTCACCGCCGGGAGTGTCTATCAAGGCGTTGCATTTCCCATCTGCTGGATACTGCTGCCCAAAAAGGGCAACTCCAAGTCAAGGAAAACGCCAAAACCCTAAATGGCAAAGGGGACATCGCGCTTCGATGCTTGTTTGCCGACCTGCACATTCACCAAGAGCGCATCCTGCGTAAACCCCGTCTGATCTATGGTCATCATCTGTATTTGTCTGTCATCCGATTACCTGACGAATTTCTCATCGTTGCCAGCAAGTGTAAAGGTCGAAAACCGCTGGAGGGTTACAAAAAACGGTGGGGAATTGAAGTCCTGTTCGCCGCGTTGAAAAGCCGAGGCTTCGATCTGGAACAGACCCATCTGATCCATCTGGAACGAATCGAAAAACTCATCGCGCTTTTAGCCATTGCCCTCACCTGGGCTCATCTGGTAGGAGAATGGATCGCAAAGACAAAACCGTTGAAGATCAAAAAACACGGATGCAAAGAGAAAAGCCTGTTTCGATATGGATTGGACCATTTGCAGTATGTTCTGCTCAATATACAGGATCACATCCAGGAGTTCTTTCACTGTCTTTGGATACTGATTGATCCTCCATATTTTAGGTCAGATTAAGTTTTGTCGTGTATTATGATTTTAGATACTTAATATATATATTATATTACAAGACTTTGTCTCGTTCGCGTCAGCGTTTTCAGCAAAATCCGAACCGGAAATTACTGATTCCGAATGACAGGAGGTGTTCTATGAGAAAGCGCTTGTTATGCACGGTTGTGCTGTTTAGTGTGTTGTGCTTGGGTATAGGAGCAAGTTTTGCCCAGCCTCCTGATGAATTCAAGATCCTCGCCAGCGACGGCGCAGCAGGTGACCTGTTCGGAGAGTCCGTGTCAATCAGCGGGGATGTGGCCATCGTGGGGGCTCGTTTGGACGACGATAACGGTGTTAACTCAGGTTCGGCGTATGTGTTTCGTCTGGTGGGAGGCAGTTGGATCGAGGAGGCCAAGCTGACAGCCAGCGACGGCGCAGCATCTGACCTGTTCGGATTTTCCGTGTCGATCAGCGGGGATGTGGCCATCGTGGGGGCTTTTTTCGACGACGATAACGGTACTGACTCAGGTTCAGCGTATGTGTTCCGTCACAGTGGTGAGGGTGTGTGGACTCAGGAGGCCAAGCTGACAGCCAGCGACGGGGCAGCAGCTGACCGGTTCGGAATTTCCGTGTCAATCAGCGGGGATGTGGCCATCGTGGGGGCTCGTTTGGACGACGATAACGGTTCTTCCTCAGGTTCGGCGTATGTGTTTCGTCTGGTGGGAGGCAGTTGGATCGAGGAGGCCAAGCTGACAGCCAGCGACGGCGCAGCATTTGACCGGTTCGGAATTTCCGTGTCAATCAGCGGGGATGTGGCCATCGTGGGGGCTCGTTTGGACGACGATAACGGTTCTTCCTCAGGTTCGGCGTATGTGTTTCGTCTGGTGGGAGGCAGTTGGATCGAGGAGGCCAAGCTGACAGCCAGCGACGGCGCAGCATTTGACCGGTTCGGAATTTCCGTGTCAATCAGCGGGGATGTGGCCATCGTGGGGGCTTTTTTCGACGACGATAACGGTTCTTCCTCAGGTTCAGCGTATATCTATAGCTTCAACCAACCGCCGGACTGCTCGGGTGCAGCACCCAGCATCGCCGAAATCTGGCCTGCCAACCACAAGATGGTGGACGTTGAGATCCTCGGCGTGACCGATCCAGACGGCGATCCGGTGAGCATTACCATCACAGGCATCACACAGGACGAGCCGGTCAACGATGCAGGCGATGGAAACTTCGAGCCCGACGGCGCGATTGTGGGCGCCTCCACCGCACAGGTGCGAGCCGAACGGCAAGGCGGCAAAGGCAAGGGCAAAGGCGGTCCGGGCAACGGGCGGGTCTACGAAATCTCCTTTGTCGCCTCCGACGGCAAGGGTGGAGAATGTGCCGCCAGTGTAACCGTGTGTGTGCCGCACGACCAGGGCAAAGGCAGCGAATGTGTTGACGACGGACAGCTCTACGATGCCATCACAGGTGGACCCGTTCTCCCTGCGACCAAGCCCGTGGTAATCCGGGTCTTTCATCCCACCGACCCGTCTATCCCCGACGGCCTCATGATCGCTGACCTTCTGGGTCTGGAAGGTCTGGAGGGTCTGTGGCTGCTCGACCCCGAGTTGGTGGACGGATTGAACGCGCGCGGGAATGCGATTGTGGAGTTGCCCCGTTTTGGTGGAGTGTTTAGGGCTTGGGCTTCAAGCCCGTGTTTGATGCTGTTTTTCATATGTCATCGGTGAGTGGTATGCGATTGATGAATGCCTACGATGGGGATTATACCAGCCCTCAATATACTCAAAAATAGCCAATCTGGCCTCCTTGTGGGTACGAAAACAACGGCGGTCGATCAATTCACATTCGAGGGTGGCGAAAAAGCTTTCACACAGTGCGTTGTCATAGCAGTCGCCTACAGAACCCATTGAGGGACGTATACCCGCCTCATCGCAGCGTTTACCGAAGGCAAGTGAAGTATACTGAGATCCCTGGTCGGAGTGGTGGATCACCCCACAAGGATGACGCTGCCAAAGTGCCATATTCAAAGCAGACAAAACCAACTCACTCTGGAGCGTCGAAGCCATCGTCCAGCCCACGACTCGGCGGGAAAAGACATCGATAACCACAGCAAGATACAGGAAGCCCGCCCAGGTTGGTACGTAGGTAATATCGGCCACCCAGAGTTTATTTGGGGCTTCAACAGTGAAGTCTCTCTTGACCAGATCAGGGGCTTTTTGAGCCTTTTTTCCCTTACGGGTGGTTCTGATACCCTTTCGACGGCTCACCCCGAAGATACCAATCTCAACCATCAGACGGGCGACACGCTTTTTGCCTATACGGATGCCTAATGCTGCCAGATCTTCCCAGATTCTGGGGGCTCCGTAGGTAGAATCAGAACGGGCATGAAAAGCCTTAATCTGTTCCTTGAGATCCGCATCGACCTTTGCTCTTGGCGATGGGGGGCGTCCTCGCCACGCATAATACCCACTGAGGGAGACACCCAGGACTCGGCATTGCGTGGTAATTGGCCATTTTGCCTGGTGCGCCTTCACGAACTGGAAGGCTTTCTGGGGATCGTGTTGGTCTCCTGAGCGAACCAGGCTGCTGCTTTTGACAAGATCTCACGCTCGATGCGTAACTGCTTAATCTCGCGACGAAGACGGCGCAACTCCTCTCGCTCATCACTGGTCAGACCGTCTTCTCGAAGGCCCTCGTCTCGGTCGGCCTGTACCACCCAGTTCCGGATCGTCTGGTCTGAGGGCTCGAACTCTTTGGCCAGCTCTCCTGGCGTACGACCGGCTCGAACCAATTCGACCATTTGCTTTTTGAACTCAGGTGGATAAGGTGGACGTGTTGGCGGCATAGTGGATCTCCTTTCTCCCAAGAGATAAGGTACCCACCGAAACGGGTCAAGTCCAGATGATCTACAATGTCCTGGGGCAGCCTGTGCAGGTTTTGGTCAATGGCGGCCAAGGGTCGGGCATCCACAGCGTTGTATGGAATGGCCGCGACGCCTTTGGCAAGGAGGTCACCAGCGGCGTCTATCTTTATCGTCTGGAGGCCGGAGAGAATGTAGCCGTCCGAAAGATGATCCTAACCAAGTAGGCCATCCGATCATAGAATCAAGCCCTTATTCCAAAGGCCCCGGAGAACTATTTGCTGGGGCCTTTTTCTATATGAATAGGATTCCCTTCATCTGATTGCATCTTTTAAAAGTGTCCGGTAGTGAAATGAGACAATAGAAAACCGTCTCAGATCCATCGCTTGAGAACCAGATTCTTTGAATTTTTCGGTTTTGTGCGTAAGGAAAGCCAATGGAAGGATTGAGGCGTCCTGTCATTCTGTTCTTGACATCCGACCTGTTCTATGCATAATTTCCATAGGTTCTGGTGTGGCCTGAGTTTATCTATGTCTGTTCGTGTCTGAAGAGGGCGGTTTCCGATGACGATCTTAGAGCACCTTCCGTGGGATCAGGTCAACCATGAGAATTTGAGTTTTTTCAAGGCGATCGGGGTGGATTACCTGTCCATTCATCCTTCGCCGCCTGCGTGGGATGGGGAGGATCGCTCAAGCTACTGGAAGGACATGCGAAAGCTGGCCGAGGCTCACGGGCTGGCGCTGCGGAACGTGGGGACGAAGACCTGGGAGGAGATCTGTTTGGGGCTTCCAGACCGGGATGAGAAGATCGAGGCGTGGTGTACGATGCTGCGCAATCTGGGGGAGGCGGGGATTCCGACGCTGGGGTATACATTTCAGCCGGGGGGGTATTTTCGGACGGAGCCGACGGTTGGACGGGGGGGCGCACGGTACAGCACGTTCGATTACGAGACGCTGATGCAGGACCCGCCGGAACGCCACCGCATTGAGGAAGAGAAGCTGTGGGAGAATATGGCCTATTTTCTGGAACGGGCGCTGCCTGTGGCCGGGGAGGCCGGGGTGGTGATGGCGCTGCACCCGGACGACCCGCCGATTCCGGAGCCGCTGGGGGGCGCCGCGCGGATTGTGTCGAGTCTGGAGCAGTTCAAGCGGATTTTTGAGATGGCGCCCGGCGATTCCCACGCGATGCTGTTCTGCCAGGGGTGCGTGGCCGAGATGGGGGAGGATGTGCCGGGCGCGATTCGGGAGATGGGGGCGCTGGGCAAGATCGCTTATGTTCACTTCCGGAATATCCGGGGGACGCCGCGCAGCTTTCAGGAGGTGTTTGTGGACGAGGGGGATGTGGACATGCTGCGGGCGATGCAGACGTATAAAGAGATCGGGTTTGAAGGACCGTTTATGATGGACCACACGCCTCAGTTTCCGCAGGAGAAGGCGGGGCTGGCCGGGCGGGCGTTTGCGGTGGGGTATATGCGGGCGCTGATTCAGGCGGTGTATGGGTGAGCATTTCGAAAGTTGCGTGTGATGGCTATCACGTTCTGCCGGAGATTCTTCTTGTATAATTTGGTACCGATTAGTATTATTTTTATTTCCGGCTTACCTTCTTGAATCCAGGAGGAAGGACGTGGGCAAGTATTCTCTGATTGTCGTGTCCGGCTTTGTCATTGCCTTTGGCATAATCAAAAATAACCTCAACGAGGTGGGCGAACGCTTCACCGAGAACTTTCTGGAGCACTATGACCGGACGGCGGCGAATATAGCCGCGAACTCGGTGGCCCACATGTCGCTGGCTGCGCTGAGCGACAGTTCAGCGTGGCGATCAGGCTATTCAAACGTTTCCGTAGGTGCCTGGACCGGCTGGGCGACGCTTGAGGACAATACGACGGATACGACTCTCAGCGCGAGTCAGGTCCGGATCACGGCGGGAGGGAACAGCGGCAGCACTGCCGATACGGTGGTTGTGCTGGCCCTCGTGTCGGCCTCGGCCATCCCGCCGGGTGTGCACGGGGCGGTCACGGCAAATTCCAGGATAAGCATTCAAAAAACCATGCTTATAGACGGCCGGGATCATGAACTGAATGGCGCCCTGATCTCAGGCCAGGGCACAATGGGGGTGAGTACGACGAGCTATCTCGAGCAAAGTGAAGACTCAAAGGTGGGAGGCACGTCCGGGGGGATAGATTATACGCCTTCAACGAATCCGAACTCGGCTATTGTGGAGGAGTATGCGACCTACACCCCTCCCAGTACCCCCGACGAGGTGTTTGAGTACGCGGAAGGGACGCTCAAGGCCATGGCACAGTCGGGGGCGAACGGAGGCCAGTACGTGACAGATCCGGAGAATCTGACATTTCCCCTATCGGGGGTGACCTATGTGGAACGCCCGGGCAGTGATGGGTGGGAGAATATTGATTTTGGCAGCAGCTCCGGTGTACTCGTTTTGCACAACAGTACGACTGAGTCATGGATGAAGAATCTCAATACCGGGACCTTCACGGGGCTGATTATCGGGGACGACGTCAATCTGATTCACGCGACCATCATCGGAGCCGTGATCTCGTTGACGACGAACCCGCAGGGGTATACTATTGGAGACGGTTCTGGGAAAATTCTTTACAGCAGCGCGGCACTGGAGCAGGCGTCCTCTGAGGCAGGCGGTGGAGGTGGAGGTGGAGGAAGTGCAGGGGTAACTCTCGTTTCGTGGCTGGAATGAAGGCCGTGCGAGGAGTACAACGAAACAACTGCTTGACGCCTCTCCCGCCTGGAATTATATTTAAGGGCCTCTAACCGGATCTTGACCACGGCCTAATGGCGAGGTTGCCAGGCGGTTTTATACAGCGTCCGGTGTCGTCAAATCGATTGATAAATTTCTGTGCAGTCTCTGAATCAATACTTCGGACAGTTTTTGTAATTCTGGGGGTTCAAATTTCATAAGCCATTGAAAAATAACAGTTTATGGAATCTGGTGCTAAATTTATAACCTGTTGAAAATCAACAACTTATAAAAAGTGTCCGAACCATTGTGAATAAAAAAAATTACATCCTCTGTGATATAAGTCACGTTCCAACAAAGATTGCGGTTGTATAATTTAGTATAACTTAGTATTTCGTTGATGTTCAGATATTATCTTGTCACTGACATAACAAAAGAGTTTCTCGCCAGCTCGAAAAGGAGGTGATCTGTTTGTTCGGCGAGAGCAGTAGAACCAGGTTCAGCCCGCTCGGCTTGCCAACTACGAACGCCTTCATTCAGCAATCAAGTTTTTCGGCATATCGGCCGAAGTATTCGTCCTATCAACCCAAAAGGGAGGTATAAAATGGGACAGACTCAACTCCTGATGATCGTGCTGGCTGTGATTATCGTCGGCATCGCCGTTGCAGTAGGAATCGGACAGTTTGGTGAAAGCGCCCTGGCAGCCAACCGGGACGCGGTGGCTGTAGATTGTCAGACCGTTATCTCCAAAGCCCAGGGGTGGTATCGCAAGCCCACCAGCCTGGGTGGCGGCGGCAACTCCTTTACCGGCCTGGCGCTGTCGGATCTCGGCGTGGATGCCAGCAACGAGAACGGTGGTTATGCGCTGACCGTCAATAGCACGTCTCAGATCACCGTGGTGGGCACGGGCACTGAGAATAACAGCGCGGGGGCCGCCATAGCGGTGACGATTCAGTACTTCGCCACCAACGACTCCACCGCGTATAGCGACACTATGTAGCTGCAAGGCTATGGTCGATCATGGGGGTAGGCTTTTCCAGGCCTACCCCCATTTGGCCTGATCGGCTTCCACACACCATGATCAAAATCCCAAACGCCGTGATCCCCCCCCAATCCTTACCTTCTGTGTATTTCCGTGGCGCTTCTTGAATTTTTCAAATATAGAGGGACCGTATAAGATGCCCGAATTTCGGTATCAGGGAACAGGCGTGTCCGGACGGATTGTGCAGGGCGTGCTGAACGCGAAGAACCGGAAGGAGGCCAAAAACCGGATTGACGAACTCTGCCGGCGGCAGCACATCCGGTTAACGGCTTTTCAGAAGAAGGCCACCTTCACGTACAAGGTCCAGCGAGGGGACGAGAAGCCGATCCGGGGAGAGCAGCCGGCGTTCACCAAAGAGGAGGTCGAGAACGGCCTCCGGAAGCTGAACTACCGTGTGATCCGGGTGGAGAAGAAGCTGCTGGATTTCAAGCTCAAACCGCCCTCGAAGGATATTGTGATGTTCATCCGGATCTGCGCCGACCTGCTGCGCGAAAGCCTGCCCTACGACGAGATCCTCAGTCTTCTGGCGAACGATACGGAAAACAAGACCCTGGCGGATACCATCCGGGAGATCCAGCAGGACCTGAAGGACGGGAAGGACGGCAACGAGGTTTTTGGGAAGCACGTGGACGTCCTGGGCCGGTTCACGGCCTACATGCTCAGCGTGGCGTCCACAAGCGGAAACATGGCCGAGGTCTACGAGAGCACGGCCAAGTTCTTAGAGCGGGACGAGGAATTCAAGAAGAGCTTGAAGAGTGCGTTGATTATGCCCATGGTCATCGTTGTGGTGCTCATCGGCGCGGTGGGCTATTACGTGGGCTACATTTTTCCCGCTACGGCCGAGATGTTCCTCAAGTTCGGTATCGATCTGCCGCCGATGACGCAGGCCACGCTGGATTTGAGCAACTTTCTTAGGGGGAATATCCTCTGGCTTGCGCCCGCCTGTCTGGCCCCGATTGTGCTCCTGGTGCTTTTTTTGAAAACACCGAGGGGGCGGTATCTGATGGACCGGTTTATCATCAAGATTCCGGTGATCGGGTCGCTTTTGCACAAGACCAGCATCGAGATCTTTGCACGGGTGTTCTACGCGCTCTATTCGGGGTCCGGGGAGAATATTGCGGTGATCCGGGTGGCCGCCGAGGCATGCCGCAATACCTACATGGAACGCCAGATCAAGGAAGTGGCCATTCCGATGATGCTCAAGGAGGGGCGGGGGCTTGTGGAGTCGCTGGAGCGCGCGGAAGTGTTCACGCCCACGGCGATCTCCCGGTTTCGCTCGGGCCAGGAATCGGGCTCCCTCCGGCCAACGGCCCTCCAGCTTGCGAACTATTACGAGCGGGAGACGACCTATAAGATGAAGAATGTGGTGGAGCTGATCAACATTATCATCTCCCTGGTGATTATGGTGGTGATGACGGGATTGACGCTGGTGTCTTCGGAGACGGCTGTGGTGAAGCCGAAGAGTCCGATGATGAAATAGGCTGATTCATTTATAAAGAGGCGGATATGGCGGAACCCAGGAACCGGATCGGTGAAGTTCTGATCCGAGAAGGCGCGATCGATGAACAGGCCGTACTGAAGGCCACCGATCTTCAGGCCCGACATCCGGACCGGAAGTTCGGGGAGATCCTGGTCCAGGACCTGGGCGTGGACCACCATGCCGTGTTCAGTCGCCTGGCGAAGGTTTACGCCTTTAAAGAGTTCGATTTTGAGACTGAGAGCATCGACGAGGCGGGCGTCGAGTTTGTCAAAAATACCGTCGAGAGCCTGCCCGATGAGGTCCGTATCAAGGCCTTAGAGAAGCGGGTGCTTCCGCTCAAGCTGTTAGATAAGCGGCAGGAGATGCTGCTGGTTGTGACGGCCGATCCGACGGACCGGGAGGTGATGGGCGTTGCGATGTCTTTCGGTTATCGGCGTCCGGAGATCTGTTACGGTCGTCTGGACGTTATCGAAGACCTGATCAACCAGGTCTCTCCGCCCAAGAATGAGTTCTTAGAGATTCTTAAAGAGACCACCGAGCCTGTCGATTTAGATGAGGAGGATGCGGATAGCCTGGACGAGGCCGCACTGGACGCCGAGATCAACCAGAGCATGCTGACCAATCTGGTGGAGGGGTGTCTGGTGGAGGCCGTCCGCCAGGGGGCCAGCGACATCCACATTATTCCGCAGGAGGGCAACCGTACGGAGTTTCTCTTCCGCGTGGACGGGAAGCTGCGGCCCCCTGGTACACCCAGGAGGCAACGAAGCCCGAGGCGGTGATCGCCGTGGTCAAGGACCGGTCGCGGGGGGTGGACCGTTTTGAGCGGGACCAGGCGCAGGACGGTTTTATCCAGCGCGAGATCGACGGCTATCTGATCCGGTACCGGGTGTCCATTTTGCCAATTGCAGGCAGCCAGCCCGACCGCAAGTACGAGAGCATTGTTATCCGGATCTTAGACGACCGGAAGGTGATCACGGATCTGAGCAAGCTGGGGCTGCAGCCGCCTGCGCTCAAGGCATTCCACGCCGCTATCACAAAACCTCAGGGGATTGTGATTCTGACGGGCCCCACAGGCAGCGGCAAGAGTACGACGCTCAACGCCGCGCTCTACGCTGTGATCGATCCGTCGGTGTGCGTGCTCACGGTGGAGGACCCCGTGGAGTATATTATCCGGGGCGCCCGGCAGATCAAGATCGCGCACACCCTCCGCTTTGCAGATGCGGTTCGCGCGATCCTGCGGCACGACCCGGATATTGTGATGGTGGGCGAGATGCGGGACTTAGAGACGGCGGAGACGGCGATCAAGATGGCCAATACCGGGCACCTCACCTTTTCAACGCTCCACACCAACGATGCGCCCAGTGCGGTTTCCCGGCTTTATAAGATGGGGCTCGAGCCTTTTCTGATTGCCAGTGCGATCAATATTGTGGTCGCCCAGCGGCTGATCCGAACCCTGTGCAAGGCGTGCAAGCAGCCTGTGACGCCGGACCAGTCGGTGTTGGAGACCTGTTTGCAGGGGGGCATGACGGAGGCGCAGTTTGAAAAGGCCACGCTTTACCAACCGGCCGGGTGCGCGGAGTGCAGCGACACCGGGTACAAGGAGCGGGCGGGCATTCACGAGGCCCTGCTGTTTACCAAGGAGATTCGAGAACTCATCGTGAGTTCGGGGGATGTCGTGGACGAGGAGGCGATTCGGGAGACGGCCATCTCCCAGGGTATGATGACCCTCAGACAATCGGGGCTGGGGCGCGTGGCCGACGGCGATACCACGGTGGAAGCGGTGCTTGCGGCGACGACCGCGGATGAGTAGGGAGATCTGGGTATGAACACCGGACAGATGCTTCTGGTTATCGGGGCGCTGGCGATTTTGTCAACCATCGCCCTTTCGGTGAACAGCACGCTGCTGGATAATGATCTGGTATCGGCAGAGGCCCAGTCCGGCATGATCGCCGTGTCGCTCTGCCAGGGGGAGATTGGGGATTTGATTGTGACGGACTTCGACTCTCTGGCGATCGGAACCTCGGCCGAAACGATCAATACGCCGTTTGCGGCATTTGCATGC
Organism: Candidatus Latescibacterota bacterium; assembly: GCA_965249305.1. Classification (GTDB taxonomy): domain Bacteria; phylum Latescibacterota; class UBA2968; order UBA2968. The sequence continues at coordinate 5,451,114 of OZ252228.1, forward strand.
ACCACGGAGGTGGGCTACGTGCAGGCCGCAGCGCCGGACAATGTGGTGGCCGGCCCGACCTCGCTGAAGCGGCTGAGCGTTACGGTGTCGAGCGATTACATGACCGGCGGGATCACGTTGCGTGCGATTGTGGCGAATTATTAATAATGAAGCATGAAGAAATCTAACTCTGAACTCTTCACTCTGAACTCTTCACTCGTAATTGGATTTTTGCCATGCCAAGTGACCGGGAGATCTTTTTTCAGGGCTTTTCGAAGGAGCAGAAACAGACCCTTCTCGACCTGGCAGAGCCGGAGCACTACGCGATTCAGGCAGCGGTCGTGCAGGAGGGGAAAGAGGGCAGCAATACGTTTATTGTAGAAGAGGGGATCGTGTCGGTCTGGGTTCGGGATGTGAAGGTGAACGAGTTGGGACCGGAGAGCGTCCTGGGCGTGTCTGCGCTCATCGAGCCTCACACCCGAACGGCCTCCCTGATCGCAGAAATCGAGGTGCGCGTGCTTCGACTTGAGCGATCTAAGATGCTGGAGTATCTCGAGACCGTTCCGTCGAAGCTGTTTCACCAGTTTTTTGTCAATGCTTTTCGGATCCATATGAAGCTGGTCAGGCGATGCGAAGAGCGCATTGTGCAACTCTCGCGAGAGTTGAACGCGATATAAGGCATGAAACGAATCAAGGAATCAACGAATCAATCGCTTCGCTGATTCGCTGATTCGTATTTTGGAGGTTTTTCCCATGGCCGTCTGGCTGGACCTTATCGGGTCGTTCATCTTCGGATCTCTGCTGGCCCTGAATGTGATGCGGATGAATGCCGATATAACAGAACAGTCCTATGAGAGTACGCTAACCTATACGGCGCAATACAGTGCGGCCACGATTGCTGAGATCGTGGAGGATGATCTTCAGAAGATGGGATTTGGGGTCTCCGATACGGCCATTGTGCTGGCGGACTCGTCGCAGATCCGGTTTCTGGCGGATCTGGGCGACGACGGCACGGTTGACACCCTCTATTATTATATAGGCAGCACGTCAGATGCGAGCCATACGCCGAATCCGTCGGACCGGGTGCTCTACCGCGTGCTCAACGGAGGGACGCCTCAGGGCATGCATCTGGGCGAAACGGCGTTTCAGTTGAGCTATTTCAATGCGAATGGAGATTCCCTGGGCCTGCCGGTCCCGCTTGGTGCCGTCCGGAAGATCCGGATGGATCTCACGGTGGAAAGTAAGGTTGCTTACGATACAACCTATGCAACGGCGTTTATGCAGCTTCGTCTCCGGCCCAAGAATCTGGAGCCATAAGACACAAGAGTTCCGAGTTCCGGGTTCCGAGTTAAATTCGAAAGCGTTGGGGGGGAAGGGTGGAACTCGGAACTGAAAAATAACGAACTTATGGGAGTAGAAAATGGGCTACCGGGAAATCCTGAACAAGGTGACACCGCAGATCCCGCAGAATCTGACGGGTGTGGAGCGCCAGCAGATTGTGGGACAGCTCACGGCGGATTTCTCCCGGGAGGAGGGAGATGCGCTGCGGGAGGTGGTCAACGGGTTTCTGGCGCAGATGGACGCCAGAGATGCGTCGGATATCGACATGGGAGGCGCCGGCTGTCGGGGACAGGTGTGGTACCGCACCTATGGGGAGAAGAAGCCGGATGAGGCGGCAGGCTCCTTTACTGAGGACGAGACGGATGTGCTGTTCCACAGCATGCTGATGGAGAGCCAGCGGGACTATCTGTTCGAGCACCGCAACCTGGACTTCTCGTATATGATTCAGTGGGAGGGTCAGGACTACCGCTTCCGGGCGGATCTCTATTTCGACCTGGATCACCTGGCCCTGAATATGCGATATATCGCAAGCGAGATCCGACCTTTCAAGGGGCTGGAGCTGCATCCCAATGTGGTGAAGGCGATCACGCTGGCTTATGACAAGCAGGGGTTGACGCTGGTTACCGGGATTACGGGCTCGGGAAAGAGTTCCACGCTGGACAGCATTATCGATGCGAATAACCAGACCGTGGACGCTCATATTGTGATCATCGGTTCGCCGATTGAGACGATTCACGAGCCGAAGCGGTCGATCGTGCGTCACCGGGAAGTGGGCCGCGATGTGCTCTCGTTCAAGGAGGGCGCGATTCAGGCGCTCCGGCAGGATCCGGACATTATTGTGATTGGAGAGATGCGCGATCCGGAGACGATTATCACGGCATTGGAGATCACGGACAGCGGACACAAGGTGTTCTCCACGCTGCACACGGCGTCGGCGGTGGAGAGCATCGATCGGATAATCGGCGAATGTCCGGCGATGGAGCAGAATCGGGTGCGCGAGCGGCTGGCCGACGTGCTGAAGTGCGGCATTTCCCAGAAGCTTGTGCCCAGCCTGGACGGGAAGCGGGCGATGGCTAAGGAGGTACTGATTATGAACTCCTCGGTGAAGGCGGCGATCAAGAACAACAATACGAGCGAGATCTATCAGATGATGCACGAAGGGAGCGCTTCGGGGATGAATACGCTGGAACAGGACCTCAAGCGGCTGGTTGAGGCCCGAAAGATCTCGCCTGAAGAGGCGATGAATTTTTCGAACAACAAGCGCCGGATGGAGGAGTTGCTGTGATTTTTGGGCGGTTGCTTCGAAGCCGGTGGGCCGCGCTCTGCCTAACTGCGGGCGTGCTTCTTGCATGTGATGCGGAGGATACGAGCGTGGGGGTGACGTCGGAGAACGATTTCACCCTTACGCTGGAAGTGGTGGACCGGTTTGTCCATGTGGGCGATGAAGCACCTGTTACGTTGCGGTTAAAACGGGTGGACAACAGCAACCTCCAGAGGGGGATGGGCGGGGAGATCGTGATCACGACTTCGGCGCACGGCAGTGTGAATCTTTCCAATGTGTCGATTGAGGTGTTCGACGACACCACACCGATTTTTGTGAGGAATCTGGTGTTTACGGCCGGGCGTCCCGGAGTCGCGGAAGTACGGGCGTCGTTCTTAGACGCCACCGCCGTGGTCAAGGTTCTGATTTCAGGTGTGGACATCTGATAGGGGAGCGGACAGGGGATGCAGAAGAAATGGAGAAATAGGGGGACTGGAGGCTGGCGGCCGGGGGCTTGTTCCAACCCTGCCCCAGATTTCTGGCCTCTGTTTTTTTCTTTTTGGACGCAGAGAGGCACGCCTGTCTCACGTCTCAAGCCCCTGGCCTCCGTTTTCTGGGCGCTGGTCGCTGTGGGGATTGGCATGGGGTGTGGAGACGATCGGGTGTCCTCTCCCTCGGACGCTTCCACGCTTCACGACCTCCGGATCGTTTCGGGCAACAATCAGGCCGGACAGGTGGGAGAGGAGCTGAAGCAGCCTCTGGTGATTGAGGCCGTGACTCGCCAGGGCCTGGTGTTGAGAGGGGTGGAGGTGAAATTTTCGGTGGAGGCGGGTGGGGGCGGTCTTTCCGGTACGACGGTTGTGACGGAAGACAACGGCCGGGCGCAGACGCGTCTGACACTCGGGCTAACTCCCGGGACCAACCGGGTGGCCGCCACCGTCTCCGGGCTTTCGGGGTTGACGCCCACGTTTACGGCAACCGCAGAAGGGGAGGCTGTGGAGGGCGGGGCCCCTACCGGGCCGGGCGGTCCGCCGGATGCGGACCGCTTCAGCCTGAGCGCCAATCCGGTCAATTTGCCCGGTCGGGTGGTTTTCGGGCTTGAAAGCACGGTTACGGCCTTTGTTTTCGATGCTTCTTCCAATCCGGTTCGCACGGGTACGACGGTGCGTTTTCGGACCAGCCACGGTGGGATTGAGGGATCGGCCAGGACGGACGCGCAGGGGCGTGCGACGGCACAGTTGACAACGGCGGGGCCTGTGCCGAAAGATGGGCGGGTGACCGTGACGGCGGAGACGGTGAGCGGAAAGGATACGCTTCGTGTGGAGACGGAAGTGGTGTTCAGCGGGCCCACGGTTATTGAACTGCTCAAGCCGCCGAACTTTTCCGTTGCGCCGGGTGAGTCGCAGACCTTTGAATTTTCCGTGGGCGATTCCAACCGCAATCCCCTCTCGGAGAGCACCAGGATCAGTGTGAGGGCCGAAGGGGGGACGGTCAGTGGAGATACGGATATTCGGCTGCTCGACACAAAGTCACCGCAGGACGCCCGGTTCTCCGTGCTGTTCCAGGCTTCGAGGACGGGGGCCGCACCCCGGATGACGATTGATGTGATATCGCCCAACGGCAATCAGATGCGCAGCTTTGGGAGCGGAGCAGGCGGCACACAGGAGGGCGAGGTTTCCCGCCTTCCGGATACGATTTTTGTGGAGGTGGAGGACAGCGTACTGGTTGCAGATGGCATCAGCACGACCACGGTTGCGGCAACGGTTTTAGACAGCAGCGGGATCGGTGTGCCCGATGCGATTGTGAGTTTTTCGGTTGAGGCCGGCCCGGGGGCGGTTGATGCGACGGACCTTACCGACGCAGCGGGCCGGGCCAGTGCGACCTACCGCAGTATTCTAGACACGTCGGGGGTGCCGGGTGTAACGGTGGAGGCGCGGACCGGAGCGCTGGCCCCTGCAAAGGCGACGCTGCGGTTGCGGGGGGTGCGGATGGGCCTGTCTGTATCGAAGGACACGATCGATGCGGATGGGAATGCGCAATCGACGATCACGGTGAGGCTGCAAAGCGTCGACAGCGTGGACAGTATCGCCATTCCCAACGCGATCGTCCGATTTGAGACCACGCTAGGGACGCTCTCTTCAACGCTGGTTGAAACCGACGGTGAGGGGATTGCAGAGACGATCTTAGTGGCGGGGACGCAGGCGGGTAAGGCGGTTGTGACGGCGACCTATGGCGCGGGTCTGAGAGACCGCGCTTCGGTGGCTTTTGTCAAGGGGCCGCCCGCAAGCATCGTCATCGTTTCGGTACAGCCGCCGTCTATCGGCGTGCAGGGGGCGGGGGCCAACGAGACGGCGATTATCACGTTTGAGGTGCGAGACGCCCGGGGGAATACGGTTAAAGATGGAGAGCCGATTCTCTTCCGGCTGGACGTGCCGGTATCGGGGGGCGAACGGGTAGGGCCGGACAGTACGGGCACGGTGAATGGCCGGGTGCAGGCCGCGGTGAATGGCGGCACGGTTGCGCGTACGGTGCGCCTGATCGCCGAGGCGCCGCTGGCCGCTGGCGACACGGTCCGGTCGATCCCCGTGCCGATCGCCATCCACGGAGGGCCACCGGCTGAGGACCATTTCAGCCTGGCCGCCGAGCCGGTCAACCTGGCCGGGCGGGTGCGCCTGGGCCTCCGAAGTACCATCTCGGCGTTCGTCTTCGACAAGTTTTCCAACCCGGTTCCCGAGGGTACTTCCGTCCGGTTCCGAACGAATTTCGGGGGGGTTCAGGGATCGGCGGAGACCGATACGGTCGGACAGGGGTCGGTGATCCTGTTTACCGCTGCTCCGGTCCCTACCGAGCAGCCCTTTCTGGCGACCATCACCGGCCAGACGATAGATGAGAACGGACGGGAGATCGAGGCCCGGACAACGGTCCTCTTCAGCGGCCCCACCGCACCGATTGAGCTTGATGTGGACAGTATCCGCGCTGGCTCCCTCTTCATTCCCGACGGGGGGGATCAGATCATCACCTTTACGGTGAGCGACATCACTGGCCTGCCGCTGATGGGGGGCAGCACCATCCAGGTGACCAGTGACGTCGCACGGATTTCGGGGAATGCCAATGTGACCATTCCCGACGTTCGCAGCGGCCATACCGGCTTTTCCATCACTGTGTCCGATCCGGTCCCGAGGGAGGACCCGTCTCTGGCTCCGCAGCGGGGTTTGGTGCTGATCCAGGTCCGGTCGCTCAACGGGGACGAGCAGTTCACCTTTGGATTGACCGTGGACTGAGATTGGGTCTCATTATGAGCCTATTGAGCAGCACTCCGCACGAAGTCCTGGGCGTGCACATCGACGGTCAGCGCATTCAGATCGCTCATCTGCGCCGTGAGCGCGGACGGATCGTTCTGGCCGGTCTGGACAGCGCGACCCTGGCCAGCCGGTTCGAGTTGGGCCAGATGGAGGAAGCGCAGGCGTCCGAACCGGTGGACAGCGGGGATATTCTGGGGCTGACGGAGGAGCCGGCGGTTGAGGCCGCCGAGCCGGAACCGCAAGCGGAGGAAGGCGAAGGCGAGGACGAGGAACCGCAGACAAACTCGGAGGTGCTTTACCGGCTGTTAGATAAGTTTCCGCTCAACCGGTGCAGGCTGGCCGTTTCGTTGATGGAGACGAGCGTTTTTTTTAGCGATTTCAAAGACAATTTTGGGCTCAAAGAAAAGCAGCTTAAAGCGAGGTTGATGGAGGAGGCCCAAAAGGACCGGACGTTTGAAGGGGGGATTCCGCTTGAAGATCGGCACAGTTTTTTTGAAACCGAGGGGGGGCGCTGCTTTCGATTGTACACGAAGATCCGCTGGAGATCCTGGACATTGTAGATACGTTGAAGCCGTTCATCGGGCGGGTGCAGGTCGGGGTGATCGAGCCTCTCGAAATCACGCTGATGAATCTGGTGAAGCTCTCCTATCCGCCCATACAACAGGTGACGGCGATCGTGTTTGTGGGCGAAGGCTTCAGCCGCGTGGTCTTTATGAGAAACGGAGACTACCTGGCGTTCTCCCAGCCGATCCACGAGGGGTTCGGATCTGCCCAGGTTCTCAATACCATTTACAGCCGGATCCTGTTTGAGCAGGATGTGTCCAATCTCCCCGAGACCGGACAGGTGATTCTGACCGGCGCGTGCCGGTCGATTGAGGCCCAGCCCTTTTTTGAGGAGCAGTTTCCGGACGCCCAGGTCGACTACCTCTTGCTCCCGGAGCTCGACCTGAGTGGGATCGACGAACAGGACCAGGATCTGGTTTCCAACTTCGCGGTGCCGATCGGACAGGCGTGGAAGGCCCTCAGCCCCAAGGAAGGCCGGTTTTATCCTTCCAACTTTCTTCCAAAGGCGCGGCGGCGTCTGCAGAACCCCCTGGAACTGGCGTGGCACGGTCTGGTGCTGCTGGCGCTTCTCGTGGCAAGCGTGCTTTTCCTGGGCGTGAAGGCTCGCGATCAGGGCCGCATGATCGATTCGCTGAAGGTGTCGATCAACCTGCTGGAGAAACGGATTGAGGAGAACAATACCTACGTGAGGCTTGTGGACGAGCTCCACGTTCAGATTGCGGACTACGAACGGAATTTCAGTTTGATCGACACCCTGTCCGCCCACCGGGTGTCCTGGAGTTCCAGGCTGGGGAGGGTTGACGAAGCCGTGCAGACGACCGGCGGTCTCTGGCTGGACCGATTTTCGACAGCCGAGGGCGACATCGACGTTCAGAGCGAGTGGGGGAAGCGGTCTCTGCCGCCTTTGACCGAGATCTTTATGCACGGTAGTGCGTCGCGTCGTGACCGCGTGCCGAAAATTGCAGAGCGTCTCGGAAACGGGCACATCCGGTCGATCGTCCGGTCCAAGGTGCGCGGAGCCACGGTTTACGAATTCGATTTGAGAGTGCCGATCGACCTCTCCAACGCGAGGCCCTGATCTGTGTCTTATGCCCTGCGAAACAGTCTGATTCTGGGCATTCTGCTGGTTATTGTCCTCTCTGGTGGGGCCTACTGGGTAGGGGTGCGCCGCGTTGCGGAGATCGATAAACTCGAGGTTGCGCAACGCAAGACGCAGGCCCGGCTGGACAATGTCAATGCCGTGCTTTCGATCTACGATACGACGCTGGCGCAGCTGGACCGCTTGAAGGTCCGCTGGCAGGCGCGCAAGCAGATCGTTCCTGCTTCGGACAGCCCGGCCCGGACAATGGTCTATCTCCACGAACTGATGAGGACTGCCGGCGCGTCTGTAAGTTTCGATTTTCTATTTAAGGATCGCCTGGACGAGACCGGGTACAGCGTGAACCGGTATGCGCTGGTGGGTGAGGGGAGGTTCGAGAACCTCTATGCCTTTATCTGGCATTTGGAGCACGGGCGCCGCTTTTACACCGTGGACCACTTAGAGATCGAATACGCGGAGCCCGAGGCGCGCGGGGCCGGGTGGGACTGGGTGGATTTCAAGGTTGTCTTTCGGGCGTATTTCGAGCCCAAAAGCCGGGTTGAGGACATGCCTGCCCTGCAGGATGCCGGCCGTCCGGATGTGCTGGTGCGGAATCCGTTTCGGCCGCTTGTCACCAAGACGCTTCCGACCAACCGCCTCGGCCTGTTCCAGGTGGAGGAGGCGCGGCTGATGGGGTTGACCCACGATCTGGCTTACCTGGTAGATAAGGGGGGCCAGGTTCACATGCTTCGGGAGGGAGACCGGATCTTTATGGGCAGATTGTCCAGAATCGATATCGATCGCAACCGTGTGGAGTTCACGTTGAACAGGGGTGGCATCTTTGAACGCCGCACGTTGAAAGTGGAGATGGGCAACTCGCAACCGTGAACGGGGAACCATGACACGCAAGGTTGGTGTGATCTGTCTATTGCTTGGGGTGGGTGTTGTCTTTCCAGTTCCGGCACAGCAGGTGACGGAAGAGGGACCTGTGCTGGAACAGGAATTGATCACCCTTACACGGGACACGCCTTTCGATCAGGCGCTTCGGGTGATCCAGACCTTTTCGAACCAGGTGATGGTTGATCCGCAGCATCTGACCCAGCCGATCGGAGTGTATATCAACCGGCTCCCCTGGCGCCAGGCCCTTTATCTGATCGCCGAAAAGAGCGGGCTGGAGGTGTGGCAGCGGGAGAAGTATTTCGAGCTCCTACCGGTGTCGGCCGATGGAACATCTGCGGCGCCCGGCCCCGACGATGTGACGCTGGACAGCCGGGAGGTCAATATCTCCGCGATCTTCTTTCAGGCGGACCGGGCGGCGATGCGGGAGTTCGGCATCGACTGGAGCAGCTTGAGCGGCGGGCGGGTGGATGTGAGCGCTTCCCATCTTGGCGCAAACTTAGTTGCCAGCGACCAGTTTTCCATAGGCGCCCGGGCCAATATCAACCGCTCCATGAGCATTGATGTTTTGTTGAAAACTTTTGAATCGAAGAATGTGGGCGAGATTGTGGCAAACCCGCAGATTAAGGTCCGCAGCGGCAAAGAAGGGTACATTCAGGTGGGCTCGGATTTCTCCGTGGTTACCTCGGATTTTGCGGGGAATGCGATCACGCAGTTTTTCAGCACAGGCACGATCTTGACCGTTACGCCCACCATCCGTACACAGGAGGAGATCGATTTCGTGGACCTGGAGGTGTCTGCGGAACGCAGTTCTCTTATAGATCCGGTCCGAAACCTGATCAGCAAGACGCTGGCCCGGACCTCAACGCTGCTTAAAGATGGAGAGCAGACGGCCATCGGCGGGCTTTACGGCCAGGAGGTGTCCGTGTCGCGGTCCGGCGTGCCTCTGTTGAAGGATATGCCGGGCTGGTTCTTCGGGCTCCGCTACCTGTTCGGTCATAATTCGAAGCAAGTGAGCAAGACGGAGTTGATTGTGCTGCTCAAGGTGGACATTGTTCCAAGCGTGCGTCAACGGGTGAAAGAGCAGATCCAGGGGGAGAAGACGTTTGAGATTATCCGGAAGAGACGAAAGGCGTTTGAAGAGATCATGGATGGGTACGAGCGAAGGTGGACCAACCCCGACAGCCTGCAATAGGGGTGTGTAGAGGAAACGGAGCGCGTGATATGGCAAATGAGATCGATATCCTCTTTCGAGGCCTTCCCGAGCAGGACCGCGGGGCGTTTCTGGCCCTGGGGAAACCGGTTGCGTTTGAGGCCGACGAGGTGATTTTGCCTGCGGGCCGGAGCGAGTGGGATATGTACACTGTCCAGGAGGGGGAGGTGTCCCTGTGGTTTGGCAATGTGCGTCTGTCGGATGTGAAGGAAGGACAGACCCTGGGGACCTCCGCCATTCTGATTCCGGAAATCCAGCGATCCGCGGTGCGGGGCAACACGCACGGCATGCTGCTTCGGATCCCCCGAGAGGCTGTTCTCGGCTTTTTCGAGCTTCGCTCCGAACGGGTGTTTCAGAAGTTTTGCGTGAACCTTTTCAAAGTGTGGGTTGAGACCCTCAAACAGCGGAACGAACGGATTACCGAGCTGCAGAGCCAGCATGTGGCCGCTTCTTTGCCGCATCAGACAAGACGGTTTAAGCTGCTTATTGTGGACGACGAAACCGGAATTCTGACCGCGATGGAGGAGCTTTTTAAAAGTCGCTACGACGTTGTGACGGCCCAGGACGGTCTGGAGGCGGTGGCGCGAGCTTTTTCGGAAAAACCGGATCTGATTCTGCTGGACCTGCGTCTGCCCGAGATCGACGGCTTCCGGGTGTGCGAACGCCTGAAGGGCTACCCCGAGACGGGCCATATCCCGATTGTGATGGTAACGGCGCTGACGGCAACTCCGGACAAGGTCAAGGGGATGATGTACGGAGCGGATGAATACCTGACCAAACCTGTGGATCTCAAGCTTCTTCGAGATACGGTAAGCCGTATCCTGGAAAAGGTCTACGGATAGACAATACGGCCCTTTTTTCGGCTGTACCGGCCCTTGAGGATCTCTCCTCCAGGGCCGTTTTTTATACCAGCGCGGAGACCGCCCTGGAGGGCTTGGGACCCCCGCCATTCTGTTCTTGACTTCAGGCAAATCCGGGCGCATACTCTCTCCATAAGTTCAGCCCCATCCGGGTTCTTCGGCACCAAATGATCGAAGGTGATGAATATTGATGGCGTGTAGAGCCGATGTGATCGTCGCCGGGCTGGGGGCGATGGGTAGCGCGGCCGTGTACCAGCTTGCAGGGCGCGGGAAACGGGTGATCGGCTTCGACCGATTTCGCCCGCCGCACGGCCAGGGTTCCTCGCACGGCCACGCACGGGTGATCCGGGAAGCGTATCCCGACGGCTCGGCGTTTGTGCCACTGGTGCTGCGCGCATACGAGTTGTGGCGCGAGCTGGAACGGGCGAGCGGCGAGGAACTGGTGAAGACCTACGGCCATCTGTCGATGCAGCGTGCGGGCGACGAGAACGCCAGGGGGATGGAGAAAAGCGCCGGGGCATTCGGCATTCCGATTGAGCGGATACCGGCGGGTGAGATTCGGCGCCGGTATCCGATGTTCCGGCCCGAGGACGACTGGGAAGGGATCTACGAGCCCAAAGCCGGGGCGGTGTTTCCGGAGAAGTGCATCGGGGCGCACTTGCGGCTGGCGGCGCAGGCGGGGGCGGAACTCCGATTCGACGAACCGGTGCTGTCGTGGTCGCCGGAGGGCGGAGGCGTGCAGGTTCGCACGGCAAAGGGTGCGTTTACGGCAGACCAGCTGGTGATCACGGCGGGAGCCTGGGTGCAGAAGCTGGTTGCCGGGCTGGGGCTTCCGGTCACGATCGAACGGATGACGATTTTTATGTTCGAACCGGTCCGGCGCCCGGAGCTGTTCAAGCCGGATCGATGTCCGAACAATTCGTGGGGGTGCGGTCCGGGCCCCTCGTTCTACTGCCAGCCCGACTTTGGCCGCGGCTTCAAGGCGGCGCTGCACCGCGGGCGGGTCGGGGTCGATCCGGACAGCCTGGAGCGAAAGACCACAGCGGAGGACGAGGAAATCATCAGGTCCTTAGTGGCGCGCTACATTCCGGATGCGGCGGGTAAGGTGCTGGAAAGCGCCGTTTGCATGTACACCAATCTGCCGGACTCTCGATGGCTTATCGATCACCATCCGGAGTACCCGCAGGTGATCATCGGCAGCCCATGTTCCGGCCACGGGTTCAAGTTTTCGGCAGCGATTGGGGAGATGCTGGCCGACGTGGTCACAGGCGCCGACAGCCGGTTTGACATCGGGATGTTCGGGATTGACTGCTTGATAAAGAAAAAGAGGCTCTTCGCTGTTTCACGTGGGTAATCATAAAAACCCGAACCAGTCTTCTTGCCGAGTGCGAGGTGGTTCCTAACCGTTTGCTCCGGTATCCGCACATGAGATCTCTCCTAAACACACGGCGGGTATTGAATGATCCGGAGATCCAGTTTGCCGTTTAGTCCATCGTAACAATTTATTATCTAACAACTTAAACAACTGTTTTTAAGATAGAATCCTGAGCAACAGACAACGGGTCGGGCAACACCGTTGACAAAGAATACTCGAAGGCTGGTCCACAAAACCTGCAGCTTGGGCGTCTTGTCTACCACAACTGGTCGTTCCTGGGGGAAGGTTACCCACACCAAATAGCGAGGAGCCGAAAAAGAAATAGGGAGTGGGCCTGGCGCCCCGGTTTTCCGGAGGGACGGTTCATGTACATTCAGGATTTGCTTCAATGGGGTGAGTTTGACGATGAGCATTTGAGTTTTTTCAAGGCGATTGGGGTCGATATGGTCTGCCTGGATATCCGGGCGATGCATCGGGTGGACCCTTCGATGGATTTGCGGGACGGCCGGGACAGCACCGGGTTTTTGGAGGACGCAAAGGCAAAGGTCGAGTCCCACGGGATGGAGCTGTTCAGCATGTTTATGGCCGGCTGGGATGAGATTACGCTGGGACTGCCGGATCGGGACGAGAAGATCGAAGCCTGGTGTACGATGCTGAGGTGTGTGGGCGCTGCCGGGATTCCGGCGCTGGGGTATAATTTCAAGCCGATGGGGAATTTTCGGACAACGTCGGCGATCGGCCGAGGGGGGGCAAAGTACAGCACCTTCAATTACCACGAATTTTCACTCAACCGGCCCGAACCCCACGCGCCCCGGGTCTCCGAGAATGAGATGTGGGCGCATATGGACTATTTCCTGAAACGGGTGATTCCAGTGGCCGAGGAGGCCGGTGTGCGGATGGCGCTGCACCCGGACGATCCGCCGATTCCCGAACCACTGGCCGGGGTGGCGCAGATCGTTTCGTCTTTGGAACAGTACCGGCAGATATTCGATCTGGCGCCGAGTACGTCCAACGGCATGCTTTTTTGCCAGGGATGCGTGACGGAGATGGGGGTGGATGTTTATGAGGCCGTCCGCGAAATGGCGACGAAGGAGAAAATTGTCTATGTCCACTTCCGAAACGTTCGGGACGCCCTGCCCGTTTTCCAGGAGGTGTTTTTAGACGAAGGCGATATCGATATGCGCAGGGCAATGGAGATCTACCGGGATGCCGGGTTCAACGGTCCGTTTATGATGGATCATACGCCGGGGTTCCCGCAGACGGAGTCGGGGTGGGCCGGCAGGGCGTTTGCGGTGGGGCATATCAGGGGGTTGATCCAGGCGGTGTATCGGTGAGGCAGGGGTCAGAATCATTTTAGATTTGGGATTGCGGATTGCGGAATCAAGGTTTTTCAATCCGCAATCCGCAATCCGCAATCCGCAATCCGCAATCCGCAATCCGCAATCCGCAATGTTAACGGGGATCGGCCGGTCGCCCACTCAGATTATGTATCAGGAGGAGCAGCGATATGACCATTCTGGAGCACCTGCCCTGGAGTCGGATCGACGACGAGCATTTGAGTTTTTTCAAGGCGATCGGGGTCGATTATGTTTCCGTACATTTGCCGCCGCCGGAGGTGAAAGACGGGCGGGATCGCACGGAGTACTGGACAGAGATGCGCAAGAAAGTAGCGTCTCACGGACTGAAGATGTACGGCATCGGGGGAAGGACCTGGGACGAGATCACGCTGGGACTGCCGGATCGGGACGAGAAGATCGAGGCGATGTGTACTCTGCTCCGGAACGTGGGTGCGGCAGGCGTGCGGATGATGACGTACAGCTTTAAGCCGGCGGGAAATTTCCGAACCGAGTCCATACCTCCGGGGCGGGGTGGGGCCAAGTACAGTACCTTCGATTATGACGAGTTGATGAAAGATCCTCCCTATTACCCGGAGAAGGCGATTGGGGAGGAGAAAATCCGGGAGAACCTGAGCTACTACCTGGAACGCATTGTCCCGGTGGCCGAAGAGGCGGGCGTGCGACTGGCGCTGCATCCGGACGATCCACCGATTCCGGAGCCATTGGGGGGCGCGGATCGGATCGTGTCGAGCCTGGAGCACTACCGCCGGATTTTCGATCTGGTTCCCAGCGATTCCAACGCAATGCTGTTCTGCCAGGGGTGCGTGGCCGAGATGGGAGAGAATGTGTGCGACGCGATCCGCGATTTTGGGAGACGGAATAAGATGGTTGCCGTTCACTTCCGAAACATCCGGGGCACCCCGAAGAAATTCCAGGAGGTGTTCGTGGATGAGGGGGACCAGGATATGTACGAGGCGATGCAAACGTATAAGGAGGTGGGGTTCGAGGGTCCGTTTATGATGGACCACACACCGGGGTTTCCGCAGGAGGAATCGACATTCTGGGCGGGACGAGCATTTGCGGTAGGATATATTCGGGCAATGATCCAGGCGGTGTATCGGTAAGGCAGGGGTCCGTAGGGGCGCGGTTCCCGCGCCCTTGATCTATCAGGAGGAGCATCGACATGGTGATTCAGGAGCAGCTTCCATGGAATCAGATTAACGATGAGAATCTGAGTTTTTTCAAGGCGATCGGGGTGGATTATTTGACAGTGAATGCGGCGCCTCCGGAAATAAGAGAGGGCAAGGATCTGACGGAGTACTGGAGGGATTTGAAGAAGCTGGCCGAGTCCCACGGGCTGAAGCTGATGAATGTTGCGGCGACGGGCTGGAACGAGATTTCGCTTGCGCTGCCGGATCGGGACGAGAAGATCGAGGCGTGGTGTACTTTGCTCCGGAACATGGGAGAGGTTGGAATTCCGACCATGGGATACAATTTCAAGCCGGTGGGGAATTTCCGGACCGAGTCCATACCGCCCGGACGCGGCGGAGCCAGGTACAGCACCTTCGATTACGACGTGCTGATGAAAGACCCGCCGCATCATCCGGACAAGACGATTTCGGAAGAGAAGATCTGGGAGAATTTACAGTATTTTCTGGAACGTGTGATTCCGGTGGCCGAGGAGGCCGGTGTGCGGATGGCGCTGCACCCGGACGACCCACCGATCCCCGAACCGCTGGGAGGAGCTGCTCGGATCGTGTCGACCCTGGAGCAGTATCACCGGACTTTCGATATGGTTCCCAGTGATTCCAACGCGATGCTCTTCTGCCAGGGGTGCGTGGCCGAGATGGGCGTGGATGTGTGTGACGCGATCCGGGATATTGGAGGGCGCAACAAGATCGTTTATGTGCATTTCCGAAATATCCGGGGAACGCCTAAGAAATTCCAGGAGGTGTTTGTGGATGAGGGGGACCAGGATATGTACGAGGCGATGCAGACATATAAGGAGGTGGGGTTTGAAGGTCCGTTTATGATGGACCACACGCCGGGATTTCCGCAGCAGGAGTCGACGTTCTGGGCAGGACGTGCGTTTGCGGTGGGGTATATGCGGGCAATGATCCAGGCGGTGTACAGATAACGTTGCGAGTATGGGCAGACCCGTGTGTCTGCCCCAGGTTACACACAAGGGAGAGGGAGGGTTGCTATGGCTAAGGCTGGGAAGAAGGCTAAGAAGTTTGAGGTTGTGTTCAAGGCTGCGAAGAAGACTGCGAAGCGAACCGGGAGACGCAAGAAGGTCCGGGTGGCGTTTATCGGGGCGGGGGGACGCGCGTCCAGTGTGCATTATCCGTCGCTTAAGGACATCCCCGATGCGGAGATTGTGGCGGTTTCAGAGCTGAATGAGGCGCGTTTGAACACCGCCGCGGAAAGGTTCGGGGTTAAGGGAAAGTATACGAATTACGTGGAGATGATCGAGAAGGAGAAGCCGGATGCGGTGTATGCGATTATGGCGCCGCAGTTCCTGTACAATATCGCGGCGACGGTGATGGAGATGGGGTGCCACCTGTTTATTGAGAAGCCGCCGGCGGTGACGACGGAGCAGACCCGGCAGATGGCGATTCTGGCCAGAAAGAACAAGGTGCTGACGGGCGTGACGTTTCAGAGGCGGTTCGCGCCGCTGGTGAGGCGGGGGATGGCGCTTTGCAGGAAGAAGGGGCCTGTGCACAGCGCGGTGGCGACTTTTTACAAGAACGCGGTCGGAGGCGCGCCCTATTTCCAGGGCGCAATGGATATTCTGACCTGCGATGCGATCCATGCCGTGGATACGCTGCGCTACCTGTGCGGAGGCGAAGTGGAGAGCGTGGCCAGCGATGTGCGGCGGCTGGATGCAGAGCACTGTAATATCCACTTAGCGCTGGTCAAATTCAGTTCCGGGGCCACCGGCGTTCTGCTGACGAACTGGATGACGGGCCGGCGGATGTTTACTGTGGAGATCCATTCGCCGGGGATTTCCGTTTTCGGGGAGATCGAAGAGGGTGGGAAGGTGTTCGCGGATGGGAAGATCGAGCCTGTAGAGGTGCTGGATGGTTTTGAGATCAGCGGCAGCAAGGAGGGGTATCGCGCGTTTGGGGAGTACGATATGAACCGGCATTTCATTGACTGCATCCAGAAGGGCAAACAGCCGGACACGAATTTTGAGGATGCGACAAAAACAATGGAGCTGGTGGACGCGATTTACCAGTCACAGATTTAACGCGGGAATGCGGGGAGGTTTGTTATGAAATTCATCATGTTTACGAAGCATCTGGAAGGGCGGGACGTTCCGGGTATTATTGCGGCGTTAAAGTCGGTTGGGGTTGAGGGAGCGGACCTGTGCACCCGGCCGGGGTATCCGGTGAACCCGGAGAATGTGGAGACGGCGCTGCCGGAAGCGGCCAAACAGTTTGCGGACGAGGGGCTTTCGATTCCGCTGGTGACGACACCGGGAGATTTTACGACGCCTGATATGGATTACGCCGAACGGCTCTACGCGGCCTGCGGCGAGGCGGGCGTTCAGCACATTAAGCTGGGATACTGGCACTGGAAGCCGGAGCAGAACTACTGGGAGGAGGTGGATAAGGTCCGGGGGTACCTGGAAGGATTCCAGGCGCTGTCGGAAAAACACGGGGTGCAGACGGTTGTACATAATCACTCGGGGCTGTCGATGGGGCTGAATTCCAGTTCGGTGATGAATCTGGTGAAGGGATTCGATCCGAAGCACGTGGGGGTGTTTTCCGATCCGGGCCACCTCTCGATCTGCGGAGAGCCAATCGAGATGGCGCTGAATATCGTGCAGGAGTACCTGTCGGTGATGGCGTTCAAGGACCTGGAGCGGCAGCGGGTGGTGCAGGGCGGCAAGACGAGCTGGCGCACCCGGACGCTCCGGCTGGGACAGGGCTTTGGAGACTGGCCGGCGCTGCTGCGGGCGCTGAAGCAGGTGGATTTTGACGGGCCGATCAGCTTCCACAGCGAGTACAGCGGCGAGCCGGTGGATACGGTGATCGATCTGGCGCGGACCGATGTGCGGTTTTTTGAGGGGCTACTGGAGGAAGGATAGGGTTCTATAGGAAATTTTCGAAATTTGGTCTTGTGGAAGCCCATAACGACGGTGCTTTGGTTGCTCCAGAGGGCTTCGCGATCACGACAGAGCCCCTATCCTCAACGCTCACGGGCGTAGCAGGAGTATCTCTCGAAAGGCGTTGCAAGACCAAAAAAAATACACGGGTTGGCCCGTGCGTCGGGATTCAAGGGCAGAAAATAGGGTAGTTGATAGCTTGGTCTAGGGAAGGAAGGAGGAACATAGAGGATATTCAAAAAGAGGCATCTTCAGCTGCTCAAGGCTGAGGGTGCCTTTTTCTTTTTGTCCTGGAGTTAGCAGACGTTTTAGGGTTTAGGTTGACACCTGCACAAAAATACAGTATATATCATCCCAGTAGCGTCCGGTTAGGTAATTGCTTGTAGGGAATAGGGCCAATTTGAGAACACGTGAGGGTGGGCGTCAGGGGAGGTGCCTCGAAGCTCATTTTGGATCTGAATACGAATTTTGCGAAGGCGTTCGATGTTGATGTTCTTGCCAAATTGCTTGTGGCAATAGATCGCCAGAAGTAGAAAGGTAATCAACCCAGCCAGAATTTGCATCAGCACGCCATAGGGACTGCGGGCGATGAGATGGTAAACGCGCATATGGCGTTTCCACCAGGCGAAAAAACACTCGATGTCCTAGCGCAATTTATAAGCCATGGCGACCTGTTCTGCGGATAAATCGAGGCGATTGGTCGCAATCCAGAAGGTCTGATTACCGACCCGATACCCGATCAAGCGCAGTTCCCGTTGCGTCTGGCTGGCTGGGGTGCCCAGCTTTACGATGGCATCGTAAAACACAGGGCCATCTGTTGGGATCGGGTTTTCCACGATCACGGTTTTGGTGGTGTTGGCCTTGATGCGACAGATGAAAAAACGTTCCTGCTCTTGCCAGTAGTCAAAGGCTTTATGACATTGGTAATACCGATCCATCACGCCGGTATGTTCAATTTTGAGGAGTTTCTCGACATAGATGTGTTCGGCGCTTTTGCCAGCGGTGAGGATCAAGGATTCGGGAATGCCCTGATTGAGGTTAAAGCCCAGATGGAGTTTGGCTTTCTTGGCCCCTTTGCGATAATCGGCCCAAATCATCGACAGGGAGGCCTCAATGAGCGAACCATCGATGGCCACCAACTCCCCCAATTTCGGATGGGCATCGGGCAGCAATCCTGCCGCACACCCCTGCATATGCTGGAACACTTCCAGCATATGAGGTAGACCCCGATTGTTGATGGCTTCTGAAAAACTGCTTTTGCCAATGCCTTTTTCAGGGGCAATACGACGACGCGCAAAGTCGTCTTCTTTGAGCGTCAAAATCAGATGTCTTGCAGAGGCGTGTTCCTCCAAATGAAAGAAAATCAGGGCGTTGAGTTCTGCCTCGAAATTCATCTGCAAGGGCCGATCACCTTTTGAAACAAGCGGAGTGAGCTTGGGGAACATCGGGTTCAAGGTGCCAAAGAGGCGCTCAAAGGTGAAGGTTTTATGTGGAGTTGCCCCGTTTTGGTGGAGTGTTTAGGGCTTGGGCTTCAAGCCCGTGTTTGATGCTGTTTTTCATATGTCATCGGTGAGTGGTATGCGATTGATGAATGCCTACGATGGGGATTATACCAGCCCTCAATATACTCAAAAATAGCCAATCTGGCCTCCTTGTGGGTACGAAAACAACGGCGGTCGATCAATTCACATTCGAGGGTGGCGAAAAAGCTTTCACACAGTGCGTTGTCATAGCAGTCGCCTACAGAACCCATTGAGGGACGTATACCCGCCTCATCGCAGCGTTTACCGAAGGCAAGTGAAGTATACTGAGATCCCTGGTCGGAGTGGTGGATCACCCCACAAGGATGACGCTGCCAAAGTGCCATATTCAAAGCAGACAAAACCAACTCACTCTGGAGCGTCGAAGCCATCGTCCAGCCCACGACTCGGCGGGAAAAGACATCGATAACCACAGCAAGATACAGGAAGCCCGCCCAGGTTGGTACGTAGGTAATATCGGCCACCCAGAGTTTATTTGGGGCTTCAACAGTGAAGTCTCTCTTGACCAGATCAGGGGCTTTTTGAGCCTTTTTTCCCTTACGGGTGGTTCTGATACCCTTTCGACGGCTCACCCCGAAGATACCAATCTCAACCATCAGACGGGCGACACGCTTTTTGCCTATACGGATGCCTAATGCTGCCAGATCTTCCCAGATTCTGGGGGCTCCGTAGGTAGAATCAGAACGGGCATGAAAAGCCTTAATCTGTTCCTTGAGATCCGCATCGACCTTTGCTCTTGGCGATGGGGGGCGTCCTCGCCACGCATAATACCCACTGAGGGAGACACCCAGGACTCGGCATTGCGTGGTAATTGGCCATTTTGCCTGGTGCGCCTTCACGAACTGGAAGGCTTTCTGGGGATCGTGTTGGTCTCCTGAGCGAACCAGGCTGCTGCTTTTGACAAGATCTCACGCTCGATGCGTAACTGCTTAATCTCGCGACGAAGACGGCGCAACTCCTCTCGCTCATCACTGGTCAGACCGTCTTCTCGAAGGCCCTCGTCTCGGTCGGCCTGTACCACCCAGTTCCGGATCGTCTGGTCTGAGGGCTCGAACTCTTTGGCCAGCTCTCCTGGCGTACGACCGGCTCGAACCAATTCGACCATTTGCTTTTTGAACTCAGGTGGATAAGGTGGACGTATTGGCGGCATAGTGGATCTCCTTTCTCCCAAGAGATAAGGTACCCACCGAAACGGGGCAACTCCACTTTGAGCAATTCTTCTTTCGCTTCCTCGTCACCAAAGCCCAAATCAGAAAAGATGTTGTCACTGCTTTTCTCAATAAAACCGGGGCAACTCCACACAAAACCTTCTCCGTTGCTGCGTTCCCTGCCTATCCAACGCAAAGCCCCTGGAAAACCCGCTGCCGAACCCTCCGACACGCCCCAACCCGCGCCAGACCCGGACCCCGCTGCACCTTGCCCAGGTAGGAAGGACCCGTTTATTCTTCCTATCCGTGACATCCGCGCTTTCCTTCTCAGAGATGAAGCGATGCGTGGGGAGGAATGAGGAAATCGACGACGGACCGCAGACGACGGACGACAAAGTCGAAATCCACAATGGAATAGACACAGGTAGGACTGCCCCGTCATCCGAAGGTAGCGATGGTGCTTATAATCTTCTTGCTTATGCTACCCAATAATGCTAATTTTTATAAATACTTAGATCGAAAGGCGTAACATCAGCGTATGCCCGACGGGGTCTGCAGGCGAAACGGGTGATGGTTGATAGGAAGTCCGCCGAGTTCAACATCAGATTTCGGCAGAATGTGGGCACGATATCCACAAGGTGACAGCCTATTATCGTCAAATTGAGCAGGAATTACGCGAGTCAGGATAATTTCAATTCGAGGCTTGACTCTGAGGAACTGCATGCGCGTATATCTCGATAACTGTAGTTTCAATCGTCCTTTTGACGATCAGACCCAGATTAGAATCAGGCTCGAAGCAGAAGCCAAGCTGCATATTCAGGAGAGGATTCAACAAGGTGCTTTGGAGTTGGTGTGGTCATATATTCTTGATTACGAGAATCTGGCCAATCCGTTTGAGGAGCGCAAAAGCATCATTCAAGAGTGGAAAGCACGAGCTACCATTGATGTGGATGCCAGTCCTGAGATTCTTACAAAGGCGAATCTTTTGAGAGAAATGGGCTTGCGAGGTAAGGATGCACTTCATCTATCCTGCTCTATTTCAGCCAACTGTGATTTCTTCATCACCACAGATGATACAATTCTCAAGAAGACGGCTGGATTTGAAGAAATCAAGGTTGTGGACCCTCCCGGCTTTATCAGGAGTATAGAACCATGATAACAGACGAAGAATTGAAGGTGGAAGGCGTAAAGGCTCTTGTAGAAGCTTTAGGCGACATACAGGCTGAAAAGTTCATTACACTGATGATGCGCTCTCCCTTTGATTACACAAAGTGGCAGAGAAAGCTGTGGGATACAAAGAGTGTTGATGAAATCAGTGATGCAGCAATGAAGATAAGAAAAACCAGATCTTCCTGAAGCAAAACGCTCAGTGAAACCAGAGCCATTGTAACAATCGTCACAGGCCGGGGTACGCGCCGGCAGACGCTTCGATGAGTAACTTTGTAATTTGCATCAACAACTGCTCAAGCGCACGGAATTCCGGCCCTTTTTTTGGTTCATCCGACATTTTGGCGGGGATCGTTTGGTAGGAGCCAGCTCCTGCTGGCGAATCACACAATGGCACGATTTAATTTTCGAACTCCATCAGTCCCACCCTACAAGAACCATAAAAAGGAGACCCCCATGCCAACCCCCGAAGAAACCATCGATTGCTCCTCCGCCCGGGCAGGCGACTGTCTTCCTCATTCATACCGGATCCCCCGGATTGAACGGGGTGTTCACTTTTCCCGCTGCTCCAGGACCCTCCTTCTACACTTACCGCCCAGCCTCAGAAGCACTTAGCGCCATCTGGCCGACACGGCACGCCGGTTGCCGCACTTCGCTGCCGTGTCTGCTCTCGTTGCCCATGCCGGCGCGCCGGGTTACCGCCGGCGCACCCCCGAGACCCAGCCCCTCTACCAGGTGATGGCGGGGCATCTGGAGACTTTCCTGGAGCGTACGCGGACCTCCGACCGCCAGCTTCCGCGGTATGTGGAGAGGGAGCTCCGTGCCTACCTGGAGTGTGGTATCCTGGCCTGCGGCTTTCTGCGGGCACGCTGCCAGGACTGTGGGGAAAGCCGTATCGTCGCCTTCTCGTGCAAGAAGCGGGGCTTCTGCCCGAGCTGCACGGGACGGCGGATGGCGGATACCGCCGCCCGGTTGACGGATGAGGTATTTCCTCGGGTGCCCGTACGCCAATGGGTGCTCAGTCTGCCCTACGAGATTCGCTACCGGATGGCGTGGGACGGGAAGCTTCTCAGCGCCGTCCTGGCCGTGTTTCTGCGGGTCGTCTATGGGTGGTATCGACGGGAGTCACGCAGGAAGGGTCACGATGAAGCTCGGTGCGGCTCGGTCAAGCGCTTCGGATCGGCTCTTAATATTACTTTGTCAATTGATGGATAGGTTGGTATCTTTCTGGCAAACAGGAGGATACCAATGGACATCAAAGCATCGACAGACCCTTTGCCCGAGTTAGAGGCGTTTCTTTCTCCCTTCATCCATCACTTTGTGCGTTCTGAAGGGCGAGAAAACCTGGAGCGGTATAGCACGGGCTTGCTCTCAGATCTGCCTCGGAAGAACGGCGAGACCCTCGCAGGAGCGATCCCCCAGACCAATGAGCAGAGGCTCCACAATCTCCTGACCGGGATTCAATGGGATGAAGCCGCCTTCAACGCCCAGAGGGTTGAGCAAATGCGGGATGAAGCGGTTTTGGGCGATGGGGCTTTCATCTTCGACGATACGGGCTTTGCCAAACAAGGCAAGAGCTCAGTGGGTGTTTCCAGGCAATACTCAGGCAGTCTGGGTAAAGTCGGCAATTGCCAGGTTGCTGTGACGGGTGTGTATGCCGATGCGGGGGTGAGTTGGCCATTAAATGCGAGGTTGTATCTACCCAAAGCGTGGACCAATGACCCGGATCGGTGTGCTAAGGCCGGTGTGCCGGAGGAGATCTCCTTTCAGACCAAGCCAGAGATTGCTCTGACCTTGTTGGATGAAGCACGTGGGTTGAAAGTCCCTCATAACGTGGTGGTCGCCGATGCCGACTATGGCAATGATCCTACCTTTTTAAAGGGGTTAGAGAGCCGAAAGGAACATTATGTCGTGGCTGTCCCATGTGATTTTCGGGTTGCCGTGAAAGGGCAACGCAAAAAGGGCAGCGGTCGTGTCGATGAGGTTTTAAAAGCGCTTCCCCGTTCCGCGTGGCGGACCATCCGTTGGCGAGAAGGCACCAAGGGATGGTTGCGTAAAAAATTCATTGCCCAAAGAGCCTATCGCACCCTTTCTGGTGAGTCGATCCAGTTGGGCTGGTTAATTGGCGAACGACCCGGAAGAGGCCAAGAAGGAGACTGGAAATATTACTTCTCCAACTTTCCTAAAGCCACACCCCTGGAACGGATGGTGGAATATGCGCATCGCCGCTGGCTGATTGAACAGTTCCACGAGGTGGCCAAATCGCTTCTGGGGTGGGATGAGTATCAAGGCCGACTCTGGAGGGGATTTCATCGCCATGCCACCATTGTGATGTTGACCTACAGCTTCCTGTGTTGGAAGGAGTGGAACCAGCGCCAAGAAATGCCGCGATCACGGGGAAAACCTCGTGATCCTTTTTCCCCCTCGAAGGGATCGAAGGCGACGTTCCTATGAGGCCATCCACCGCCAGGTGGTCAAAGCCTTATCGAATATGGTGATTGAACAACTGGTGCAGCGTAAACTGACTGAATTAATGCGACCGATGCGTATTTGACAAAGTAATATTAATGTAAATCCGCACTTTCATGTGCTTATGCCCGACGGTGTTTTTGTCACCCGTCCCGGCGGCGAACCCGCCTTTTGCCCTGCGCCTCCACTGACCGACGCGGACGTGCGCTACATCGCCGAAACCACCGCCGAGGGGGTCATCCGTCTGCTGCAGCGTCGTGGCCTTCTCGAAGCGGAGAGCGAGGACCCTCTCTGGCAAGACGAACCGCTGCTGGCTTCCCTCACGCCCCGCGTCCATCCGGGGCATTGTCGCAACCGGCGAACGTGCAGGCCAGCGCATCCGTCGCCGCCTTGTCGATCCTCAGGAAGGCATCCAGGGCGGGCCTCTCTGTTTTTCCTCCCGTGGATTCTCCCTTCATGGGGCGACCCGCATCGAGGCCGACGAGCGATCCCGCCTCGAGCGCTTGTGCCGCTGTGTTATACGGCCTCCACTGGCCGCAGGTAAGCTCTGTGTTCTTGACGACGACACGCTCAGTTTCAAACTCAAAACCCCGTGGTCCGACGGGACCACCCACCTCGTTCTTTCGCCGCTGGAGCTGATCGAGAAGCTCGCCGCTCTTGTCCCGCCGCCTCGTCTGAACCTTGTGCGTTATCACGGCGTGCTCGCGCCCAATGCCGCCGATCGCGACCGCATCGTGCCTGGGCCGAACGAAGGGTCCACCGAACCCTGCTCCCACGCCGAGCAGACCGCGTTGCCCCAACCGGTCTACCGTCTCTGCTGGGCCCGTCTCCTGGCACGGGTCTTCCGCCAGGATGTGACCCAATGCCCGGCTTGCGGCGGCAAGATGAAGATCATCGCCGCACTGACCCAGCCCCTGGCCATTCGTACCTACCTCGATGGGGTCGGTCTGGCCTCACGGGGTCCGCCCATCGCGCCTCCACGCCCCCTCCCTCAGACCGGATTCGATTACGCCAGCTGACCCCGCGACCCCGAGCCTCAACGCCTTGAGCGCGTCAAGGGACGACTGTGTCCCCACCAGGCGTGAAGTACAGCTCGATCACGCGTGCAAAGCCCGCGACCGTTCACAAAACCTTCCCCGTTGCTGCGTTCCCTGCGTATCCAACGCAAAGCCCCTGGCAAACCCGCTGCCGAACCCTCCCACACGCCCCAACCCGCGCCAGACCCGGACCCCGCTGCCCCTTGCCCAGGTAGGAAGGACCCTTTTATTCTTCCTATCCGTATGGAGACGATCGGCACGTCTTCCTCAAAGCGGGAGATCAGGTGGTAGCGCTGTTCCAGGCGTCCGAAGGTCAGGAAGTGGGTGGCCCGCACCACGTGGCACTGGAGCTGCCAGAAGGGCAAAAAGAACAGGCCATAGAAATCCTGCGCGCGAGAGGCATTGAGGTGAGCGAGGGACGGGGCCATTTTCACGACCTGGACGGCCATCGGTTGCATTTTGCTTGAGGCGATAGCCTGGCGTGGACTCAGAAAAACAGTCGGCGTTCTTCCCTAATGCAGGGCAATTCCGAGATCTCTTGCCACATACCGGATGTATTGCTGGCCGGCAATGGTATCTGCTTCTGAGAAGTGCTCCACGTGCAGGGTGACATCCTGGTCCAGCGCATCCAGCCGTCGAAGGATCGTGGCGTAATCCATAGAGCCTGTGCCCGGCACCGCTTCGTCTAAGTGAACCACGGAGAGGTACTTTCCGTTGCGTTGGACTGCCGATATCGTCACATCCTTTGCGTGGAGCGCGGTGATGAGCCCTCCCAGCTCATCGAAGATCCGGTTCACCAGTTCCGTGGTTCTGTAGACCATGTGAGGCCAGGTGAGGTTTACGGGGTCCATCAGCACCTTTAGCCGGGGTGAAGCCACGGCATCTAAGAGCTCTCTGTACCGCTCGGGGGAACAGAGCGGGCTGACGATGTGGGGGTGTGCGGCCACATTCATCTGCGCTTTTTCCGCCTCCTCGACCAGCTCTTCTACAGCGGCGATGCACCGCTGCCACGTCTGCTCAGACCACATTTGAGGTGTGGCTCGATCACAGGTGATCGAAAATCCGACGCAGTGCGCGTCCAGGATGCGGGCGTGGCGCAATTGGCGGCGGTAGTGCTGGATGGCCGAGTGGTGGTCCTCCGGGCTGGCCGAGGCAAACCCTTTGTGGAATCCGCTGAACTCCCCAACCCGGATGCCATGCTCATCGAGGAACTTCCGGGCGTCCTCGACCTCTTCATCGGTCCAGTCGGCCGGTGTGGCCATCGAGACGGTTTTAACGTCTAAGATGCCGACTCTGTGGAGAAACGCCTCCCGTTCCTCCGCTGTCTTTGCCAGTCGCACCGGCGGACACATCAGGATCATTGGGTATCTCCTTTTCTTACCAGGGTTTGATAGAATCGAGAGAGGCGCAGCTGCCCGACCACAGCGCCCTGGCTACTGTCGTGCTCCGGTTTCGAGGGGTTGGGAGAGGGCCTGTTTGAGGATGCGTCCGGGCTTGAAGGCGACCTTCCGCCTTGCGGGGAGGAACACCTGCTTTCCGGTTTTCGGGTTGCGTGCGTTCCTTGGCTTCGTCTCCTTGACCGTAGAGGCGCCGAATCCGCGCGCTTCAATGCGGTCTCCCTGGCTGAGGGTTTCCGTCAGGGATTCAAAAAATGCGTCTACGAGCTGCCTGGCCCGGCTCATCGGGCAGCCCAGCTTTTCAGAAAGGACCTGGGCGAGTTCTCTTTTTGTGATGGTGCTCACGCGACCTCCTGAATCGTGGAGAAAAAAGCAGGGATCGGCCCGCGCAAAGCCTCTTCCACCAGCATATTGGTCGGTGTCCGGATGAGTTCTGTCTGGTTGATCGTAGAACCGGACGGGAGAGCATGATGCACCAGAAATGGTCAGAAGTCAAGTGTGTGGAGATGTCGGCGTGCTCGCGCCCAATGCCGCCGATCGCGACCCCATCGTGCCTGGGCCGAACGAAGGGTCCACCGAACCCTGCTCCCACGCCGAGCAGACCGCGGCGCCCCAACCGGTCTACCGTCTCTGCTGGGCCCGTCTCCTGGCACGGGTCTTTCGCCAGGATGTGACCCAATGCCCGGCTTGCGGCGGCAAGATGAAGATCATCGCCGCACTGACCCAGCCCCTGGCCATTCGTACCTACCTCGATGGGGTCGGTCTGGCCTCACGGGGTCCGCCCATCGCGCCTCCACGCCCCCTCCCTCAGACCGGATTCGATTACGCCAGCTGACCCCGCGACCCCGAGCCTCAACGCCTTGAGCGCGTCAAGGGACGACTGTGTCCCCACCAGGCGTGAAGTACAGCTCGATCACGCGTGCAAAGCCCGCGACCGTTCACAAAACCTTCCCCGTTGCTGCGTTCCCTGCGTATCCAACGCAAAGCCCCTGGCAAACCCGCTGCCGAACCCTCCCACACGCCCCAACCCGCGCCAGACCCGGACCCCGCTGCCCCTTGCCCAGGTAGGAAGGACCCTTTTATTCTTCCTATCCGTGATGGGGTAATTTGCTCCGCGAGAGCCTCAAAAGTGTGGCCCGTGGTCGATATCTCTTGGATTGAATCACCGGCTCCAGATATGGACTGGATCAATGCTTGAAGATAGGAAATCTTGATGGCAAAATTGACGTTTTGGGGCAAATCGCCTGTTGCCACCAGAGTAGCCAGGGGATCGAGTTTTGAGGAAACAACCCCAACAGCTTTTCCCTCCATATTCAGAAGTGGGCCTCCACTTCCTGGACAATTTTGGATTTCGAGACCTTTTATTCAGATCCCGCTCTGCCGTCACCCGTCGTCCACATGACGGGTTGTAGAAAAAGCCGTTCTCCGGAATCGTCTTCGACTTCCACTCGCACATATGTCACTTCCAGAGTGCTGTTTTCTTGCGCGAGTTCGTATGTGGCGCTGTCACCGGTGACTGTGCTTGCCACCCCTGCCCCCGTTATGAACTTGATCCTGGCTGTCGAATTGGTACTCACGGAGATTGAGGAATCCGTTACGGTAAAATCTCTGATCGTCAGTCCGCTGTCTTTCAAGCACCCGTAGAACTGCCCCTGACGATACGCCTTCAGGCAGTTGTGTTCCGTGAACTCGGAGACAAGGAGGACGCTGCGCCCGATCCAGTTTCCGCCTTTCCAGACACTGTGATCGGGCACGCAGAAGCCCCAGCATCGCCGGCCGGTCGACAGAATGCGGTCCCACACATTAAGAGAAAAGCCGGTCTCCTCCGGCTCATCCGGGGCTCTGTAATCCTGGTTCTCGAACCAGTTCTTGTGCCCGTGCGTGTCGTTGTAGATCTCGATTCCCAGAACCCGTTCGTCAAAATCCAGCATTTCGAATACCTGGTCGTCTGAAAACCTGGTTAAGCAGGTCGGGTGATTGATTGTGATGCCGCCCCCATCGGGATAGTCGAGACCCTGGAGCATGCCTTTGAAACCCTCCTGCCAGGTACCGCCAAAGCCCCAGGGGAAACCGTGCCTGTCCAGGTGGTAGTGCCAGTACACATCGAAGGTTCCGGAGGCAAAGGATGACCCCGGACTGCATACGTGGGCCCCTGAATTGGTAAATCCGTGATGTTCTGCATTGTGGCTCAAAATCACATCTTTTGGGATGTCTGTGTAAACAGGCTCAGTTTCAGCAAAAGGGAAGTCCGTCCGGTACGGCTCTTCGAGTTCGTGTTCCCAGGTGATGATGTCGTTCCAGTTGATGGGCGGGTCCAGCCGCCTGCCATCGCGTACCGTTCCCCACCACTGGCGCAGCCTGAAATCGCTGAGCCGCGTATTCGCATCGTACGGGGCCGACGGGTAGTAGTTGGAAATGGGGAAGTGCCTTACCCCGTAACGGTAGCCGTTATCCAGGTTCTCCTGGTTTACAATGTGCATATGGGTGGCGGACGGAACCCTGATCGCGCGCTGCCAGTTCACACCTTCATAAGGGTTGATCATTTTCTCACCTCCATAAGGGTTGATCATTTTCTCACCTCCGCACTTGCCGGCACACGCTCCTCCGCCTCACTGATGTATTTCAATCTGCGCTTGTGTAAGAGGATGTCGTTTCTCAGAACCTCCGGATCCCATCCATCCGAACGGGCAATTGTACGGAGTTCCTCAAGCGTATCTTTCGATGAGGGTTCGCGACCCAGGTCGTTCCATTCGTGTGGATCATTCTGCAAATCGAATAACACCGGTGGAAAGGGGGCGCGAACCACGCTTTCCAGCGACCCCGGCGGACCATGCGCATCGGCACGCGGGTGCCGCCGCAGGCATAATCGGAGATGATTGCCCGGTCGGTCTATTGCCGGGTCGGATCTTCTATTAACTGCACAAGAGAACGTCCGGGCAGTTGCTGACCCTGCGACCCCCACCCTCAACGCCTTGAGCGCGTCAAGGGACGACTGTGTCCCCACCTGTCCCGAAGTGCAGCTCGATCACACGAGCAGAGCCTGCGACCGGTCACAAAACCTTCCCCGTTGCTGCGTTGCCTGCGTATCCAACACAAAACCGCAACCGAACCCTCCGACACGGTCCAACCCGCGCCAAGCCCGGACCCCGCTACCCTCATCCAGATAGGAAGGACCCCGTTTATTCTTCCTATCCGTGATCCCAAAATATACGAATATTAGGAATATGACAATGATAAATCCCTCTGCCTGCGTGTGTAACGGGTGTGGGTAGAGACCCTGACAAGACCAGCCGCGTGGTGTCCGAATTCCTATTCAGCACATAGACTGTTGAGAAGAGAACCAAAATTAGGCCACTTTACGTGAGAGGCTGGGGTAAAAATTCAGGTTGTAGATACAAAAAAGGCTACGAATAATCTCGCATCCTTTTAAGTTATTTTAAAACAACATCTTATGTTCAATAGCTCCGGCGGCAGGACTCGAACCTGCGACACAGTGGTTAACAGCCACCGCTTGCTGACTGAGCTACGCGGATAAGCACAGATAAAGATAGGCAGAACGTTAATTTTGCCGATAACGGTGTGGTTTCGTATGGGATGGGTGGGGCCGTTTGCCGTTTCACGTTTTTAAAGTCCCAGGTCATCCCCAATTCCCCCCATCGCATCGATAACGAAGGCGATGTGTTCTTCCTGGGGAATGCCCAGTTCTTCAACGCCGGTCTGGATGTCTTCCCGGCTGACGGTGCGCGCAAAGCCTTTTTGCTTCAGCTTTTTGCGGACGGAGGAGACTTTCAGGTCGGCGAGTTTTCGGCTGGGCCGCATCAGGGTGACGGCGACGATGAAGCCGGTGAGTTCGTCTACAGCGAAGAGGGCTTTGTCCAGGAGGCTTTCGCGGGGCACGCCCAGGTAGGTGGCGTGGCCTTTGATGGCGTGGATCATCTCCTCGGGATAGCCCTTTTCCTCCAAGATGCGCACGCCGAACATGGGGTGTTCTTCAGGCGTGGGATGCTTTTCGTAATCGAAGTCGTGCAGCAGGCCGGTGATGCCCCACAGGTCTTTATCTTCGCCGAATTTGCGCGCATAGGCCCGCATGGCCGCTTCTACGGCGAGCATGTGTTTGATCAGGTTTTCGTTTTCGGTATGCGTGCGTAAGAGGTCCATCGCCTCTTCGCGGGTGGGCAGCGCCATTTTACCTCCTTGTCCGTTTTCTGAGTACCCGATCCCCGATTCTGGCTTTTCTCCGCGTCCTCCGCGTCTCTGCGGTGAACGCTTTATTCCAGGTGGCCGTTTCCGCCGGTTCGCCTTTTGACCTCCCGAATGCCCTTGAGGGCCTCTTTCAGGATTTTGGAGACGGTCTGCAGCCGCTCGTTGGCCGAACGCATCTCCAGAATTGTCTGCTGTTCGGGCAGGGGCAGGTTGAGGCTGGCGGCCACGACGTAGGAGAGTTCCGCAAGGTCGATTTCTTCTTCTTTCTTCGGTTTAAACCAGCCCAACGAGAGTTTGAGCGCTTCCCGGTAGAGATCCTGCACCTGGTTGCCCAGGGTCTGATCGGGCACTTCCGGTTCGTCGTCGATCTCTTCTACGATTCCCGTGATATAGGGGTGGATATCCAGCTGTTCCAGCACCTGAAAACGCCGTGTGCCCTGGGTGACAATATTCATCCGGCCATCCTCTGAGCGGGCGATCAGGTCGGTAACCAGGGCGGCGGAGCCGATTTCCCGGAAATCGTCGTCGCTTCCCCATACAATTCCGAATTCCGTTTCCTCTTCGATGCACATGTTGATCATCTGTTTGTAGCGTTCTTCAAAGATATGGAGCGGAAGGCGTTTGAACGGAAGGAGGACCACATTGTCAAGCGGAAAGAGGGGGAGTTCTAAGGGATCATTCATGGTTGGTATTTCCCTGGTTTGAAGGAGCTGTTTCAAAGGACATGTCGCCGAACCGGTCCGGGTTGTGGGGGCTGTTATAGGTGACCGACCACGTCCATCTGCGGGAAGGCGGCCGGCCGCTTACCAGGGCGACGTTGAAACGGAGCGGAGAAATCGGGCCGCCGATTTCAAAGCCGAGGGAGGAGAGGGGAATGGCGCATTCCACCGTCCACCGGTTCGGCTCACGTATAAGGGACGCGCTCCAGGCCGGACTCCAGGTTGGGTCGCCGCCTTTGTGTTCCTGTATGACGCCCAGGGGGGTGACTGCAAACACGTAAGGCACGCCCGGTTGCGCGGAAAAAGCCCATTCGATGCGGTCGTCGCTTTGAATCTCCGCGTCATCCCGAAGCCTGACCTGTACGGCGGGGGGAAGGGTATCGGGGGCTTCACAGACGAGAGAGAGATAGAATCGGGTCGAATCGTAGGCGACCCGGGCGGTCAGGGCGCGATCGGGCGGGGCGCCGTCGTCGTCTTCCGCAAATTCCCGGATGGGGGTGGCGGCCTCCCATTCTTCCAGGTCCAGGCGTCCGTCGATCCGGGGAGGCGCCGGCATCCAGGCGCAGACCACCTCTTTTCTGCCAATATAAGGCGCGCCCATTTTTTCAAGGGCCAGGAAGCTGGCGCGCTTGAGGGGACCGTGATCCTCTTGCTGGAAGATGGCTTCCAGGTCGGGGATGGACCGCCGGTCTCCGATCCATACGATCGGTTCTATGACATAAGGGTTGCCCGCCCGGGCCGAATCGAGCAGGGCCCTGATGACCCGGTAGTTGCGGGTACCCGTTTCAACCAGTTTATCCACGGCCGCCGCTGCAACGCCGGGATGAGGCGAGCGGGAGGCGGCGATCAGGTATCGGGTCAGGTCCGGATCGTAGAGGGCGGGGCTGAAGGCGCGGATGAGGTACATCTGGACGGACGGCGCGGGGTCGTCCGGCAGATCGACGAGCAGGCCGTCGGCGGTGCCTTCGGTGTACTGGAATAACATGCGAGCGGCGTATTCCCGAACCCGCAGGTCCGTGTTCTTGAGCAGCTGCGCCAACAGGTCGGGAAGTTCCACAGGCGCTCGAACCACCAGGGCGTAGGCTGCACCCAACCGCACTTCCCGGTCCGGGTGGCGTACCAGTTCCCAGAGGATCCGGTCCGGGATGAGGTCTTCTCGAATTTCGAGTACCCGAACGGCATAGTAGCGCATCCGGACGTCCCGCAAGAATTCGCTCAGGACCCGACGTTGGGACTCCGAGTCCAGGTTGGCGACGGCTTCTAAGACCACGTCTACGCCCATGTCGATCGGTTCGGAAATCAGGCGGTCCGGCTCTCCCAGGGGGATCTCTCCCTCTGTTTCATCCGTTTCGGAGATCAGGAAGACCGGGTTGCCCATCGTCCGGCAGCGCCCCGCATCGCTTTCTAAGATGGCCCGCAGGTAGGTCCGGTTGGTCAGGGGGAGAAAAAATCGCTCTTCCCATACGGAGGTGTCGGGATAGGCGGTCCAGACGACTTCTCCGTCTGCAATAAGCAGCACCCGGCTGATGGGATGCCGGGCCGTGGCCCGCAGCCGCACGTATGCGTCCCGCATAATCGAAACGGTGCTGCCCATTGGCCTACTATTGACCCGCAGGTCCATCTGGATGCCGTCCGCCTGGGCAACGTAGACGCCTCCTCTCCGAATACCGGCGATAATTCCGTCGGGTTGATTGTTTTCCGCCCAGACGTAGGTCTTCTGCGCTCCTCCCCCTCTGTCTCCCCCTCCAACCAGAACCATCCGGTGTCCCGAGGCAAGCAGCCGGTCCCAGCCGGCGCCCGGTTCACATTCGGGGTTCCATTTCCCATTGTAAATACCCTGAAATGCGGTTCCGATCTGCCAGCGGGAGGCCGGGAGGTTGGCCGGGAGGTCGGCGTGGGTAAAGAGAGAGACGCCGTTTTGAGATTCCACCCATGCAATGATTTGCTGAAGGCTGTCTTTGGGAACGGGGGCGCGGGGGTCCACGCCAAAGAGGAGCAGGGCGCTTTCGGGGGGGTCCGAAAAGACCGCTTCGGCGCCCAGGATGGGCGTGATGCGGGGCGCGTTCAGTTCGTATTCCTGGAAGACATCCCACAGCCCGATGAAGATGCCTTCGGGCACGGGTCCGGAAAGGACCAGCCAGTCCAGCCCGGCATCGATTCCGGTCTGAACCTGTTCGGGAATGACGGTGGCGGTGTTTCGAGCGGTGTAGCGGGTGATATCTCCGGCGTACCAGTCCCATTCGGCCCCCGCAGGGTGTGCCATCCCCACGATGGCCAGGGTCGCAAGCGTGCTGCAAATGGTGAGGCGTTTCCGCATGGCGGCCTCAGATTCCTGCGCCCTGACCTTCCGGCGCGCCGGCCTGAAGGGCGCCCGAGATCCCTTTCTGCAAGAATCGGATGAAGAGGCTCTTGTCGCGCGTGAGGCCGGGGAAGCGGGCTATCTCCTCTTCTTTGGGGGAGATAATGGCATAGAAGGGGAGGGCGACCGTTCCAAACCGTGTCTCCTGGAAGGCACGGTTGTGATCGTAGACTTCCCCCAACCCGTCCGTGTAGAGCTGTACGCGCACGTAGCGCTCCAGAAGGGATCGTACGTCGGGATCGGGAAAGATGTTGGCCTCCATCCACCGGCAGTTGGTGCAGGCGTAGCCGGTAAAGTCGATGAAGATCGGTTTCTGGGCGGAGCTGGCTTCCGAGAGCGCGGCCTCATAGTCTGTCTGCCAGGTGAGCGCTTCTCCGCCCCGGATTTTGGCGATGGAGCCCTGGTTGCCGTAGGGGGGGAAGAACGCGTCGAGTTCGCCCAGGGGGGCGCCGAAGAGGCCGGTGAAAAGGTAGATGCTGAAGGCGAAGCAGCCGAGGCTGTTCAGCAGCCGCAGCGGCCCCACGGACTCGAGGGGCGTGTCGTGTGGAAGCCGGATCTTGCCCAGCAGGTAGATTCCACAGAGGATGAAGATGGCGACCCAGGCGGCCAGAAAGACCTCCCGCGAGATGATGCCCCAACCCCAGACCAGGTCGACGTTGCTGAGGAATTTCAGGGCCGCTGCGAGTTCCAGAAATCCCATCACGACTTTAACAGAGTTGAGCCAGCCCCCGCTTTGGGGCAGCGCGCCGAGACCCTGTGGGAAGAGGGCGAGAAAGAAGAAGGGGAGCGCGAAGGCGGCGGAGAAGGCGAGCATGCCCAGAATCGGCCACGTCCACGCGCCCTGAGAGGTGAGTACCAGGAGGGCGCCCACAAAGGGCGCCGTGCAGGTAAAGGAGGTGAGGGTAAAGGTGAAGCCCATCAGGAGGATGGCCCCGTAACTGCCGCCCTGAACCTGGCTTAAGCGGGTGAGAAGGCTCGAGGGCAGCCGGATCTCGAACAGGCCGAACAGGCTGAGCGCAAAGGCGATGAAGAGGCCGGTGATGAAGAGGTTGACCCAGGGGTTGGCGGCAAACAGGCTGGCTCCAGATGCGCCCATTGTGACGGCCAGCAGGAGACCGAGGCCGGTAAAGGTGACCACAATTCCGGCGCAGTAGACGAGGGATCTGACGACGGAATCCGCCCGGCTGCGGTTCTCCTGCTTGGTGAAAAAGGAGACTGTGATGGGTACCATGGGAAAGACACAGGGGGTCAACAGCGCGAGGAAGCCCATGGTGAAGGCAAGGTAGAGAAAGGCGCCCAGCCCACCGGAAACGGCCCGTTCCACATCGGCGACACTGCCCAGGCCGCCGAACTGCTCTGTATCCGGCGCCGTCGATGCGGCCGGCGGCAGGCCGGTAACATACTGGGGACGGGGGGCGCCGGCGGCAATTTGAAGCGGAAGTTCAAAGGTGTGGGTGGTGGGAGGGAGGCAGGACGTGGCATTGCAGAGCATGTAGGTGATAAGGCCCTTGAGACGGGTCTGACCGGCCGCACCGGATACTTCCGCACGTACCCCGAAGCGCACCTCTTTGGGGTAATATTCCACCTCGATTTCGAAATTTGGGTCGTAGGCTTTGACGGGCGGGGGCTGGATGACAGGACCGACCTGCCGAAAGTCGTCACTCCCTTCGAGGCGAATTTCCGTAGGATACGGCCCGCCGGGGGGCAGGGTGGTAGAATAGATGTGCCAGTCTTCTGTGAGCGTCACGTCGATCCAGACCGTGACGGTTTCACCGGGACGCAGGTCGGATGGGTCGGCG
Source organism: Candidatus Latescibacterota bacterium (assembly GCA_965249305.1). Lineage (GTDB taxonomy): Bacteria > Latescibacterota > UBA2968 > UBA2968. The sequence continues at coordinate 5,486,271 of OZ252228.1, forward strand.
TGTATCGAGAAAAATGCCGGCCCTTTGTTGTCTTCAGGGCCGGGGACAGCCGCCGGGAGGGCGGAAGTTAGGGTGGCGATAAGCAGCGCCACGATCCATGTGTAATATTTTTTCATCGGTGAGCCCTATTCGAATCGCAGACCTCCCGGCTTTTTGACGCGTATCCTATTTTCAATAGTTCGGCCACTTTTAAGCAGCAATTTTGCCATAATCCCGCAGTTTTTGGTATTGGGGAGATTTTTTAATCAAATTTAGGTCGAGGTCTAACATTAAAAAAATATTCTGGAGAAAATACGTGTTGAAATAACAGGCTTTTACACTGGCCATGGAAAAGGGTATGGGTCTCGTATCTGATTGGGCTTGTAAGTGTTCCGTTTTGGCTAAATTGAGGGTTGTCAAAGAGGCATTAAAATGGAAAGCCAGCCGTTTTTGATCTCTGGCTTGACAGTCGCACAATCCGGTGAACTGTTTGGCATCTCTGAAAATAAATTCAATTTGGAAACGCGCTTTGTAATATCTGACAATCGTCTTGGCACTTAGGTCTTTGTCGGTTGAAAACAAGATCGCATATTTCTTCTTGTCCTTGTTCGTGTGATCCAGCAAGACGACGGCTTTCAAATTGCGTTTTAAGGAGACGTGATTCAAGACAAGACTGTAAATGGCGATGCCATCTTGTGTTTGGATATATGAAAACCGAGACAGGTCCTGCCAGTTGACTTTGCCGTCATAGGTCTTGTGCCTTCCGCTTCCCTTTTCCCGTTTTGGTCCGGTGTAGAGATAGCGCATATTGGCGTCGCAGCGCAATTTGCCGATCTGGTGTAGATCCAAATCACGGACGCCATCAACAAATTTCTTCTTGCTAAAATAGCCATCGACAACGGTATATTTTTCATTCTCTAACAAGCTGGGTTTGACATCACTCAGGTGCTGTAAATACTGATCTGTTAGGGTTTCGACGTCTTCTGCCTGTTTGGAGCTTTGCTTTTTCGACTTGGCTTTCCCCTTTTTTTTGGTGCCCTTTTTCTTGACGGTCCTTTTCTTTTTATTGACCTTGACGACATCCTGTTTAGGCTTAGACTCAGACATTTGGCGTTCATCTCCAGGATCGGTTTGACGAACGGACAGCGTAAAGCCTGTGTTTCTCAAAACATCCACGATGGCCACACTGGAGACTTCCAACCCCTTTTCGCTCCGACGATGACAACCGTTCCAGAAATAATCCAGACCATAGGTCTGCTTGCCCGACTTGGACACAAAAGAAGCATCTAACACGATGATCCGTTCACTTTCTCTGCCCAGGCTTTCATTGATCACCGCTCGGTTGAAGGCCACAAATTCAAAGGGTTTGGCAAACTGGCGTGAATACGTCTTCTGTGACAAAGGAGAGTAACGCGATAGGTTACGAAAATTGATCTTGCCGTGAGCTGTTAGGATCGCTGTAAACACAGCCATCAGAAACTTTTTTTGAGGCTTGGAAATCTTGAAACTCTTGAGTATCTTTTCTGCCAGTTCCATTGTGCCGTCTCTCCAGATAAAGGGTATCGTTGACGTGGTGGTCTATGATACCTAATCTGCGTGAACGGCACTTTTTTGTCAAAGAAAACTGTCCGCCATATTGATTTTACGTTTTAGCCTGTTTTCGGTTTCACAGGTCCTGCGTCTTTTTCCCTTTGCGGACGGGCTGTGTATACTTGCCTTCTGTAAGCACTTCGAGCAATTTCTGGGTGGCTACGGAGAAGCTGCGCCCCCGCCTGTGGAGAATGCCCAGCGGACGGATGAAGGGGTCGCCTTTAAAAGGCAGGGCTTTGAGCGTGCCCAGGGCCACCTCCTGCTCGACGGCAGGCGCCGGGACGATCGAGAGGCCGATGTCCACCTCCACGGCGTGTTTGAGCGTTGCGATATGGTCGAGCTCCATCACCACGATGGGACGCACCCCGTGTTTTCGGAAGAAGCGGTCGATGGCCCGCCGGGTGGGCGTTTCGGGGGTGAAGAGAATCAGCGGGTGGTCCTGGAGATCTTTGGGGGCGACGGTTTTCTGTTTTGTCAGGGGATTTGAAGGGGGGCAGATGAGCGCCATCTGGTCTTCCGAGAACTGGATGACATCGACATTTCGCTGCGGGTGGGGGTAGGCCACGATGCCCAGGTCGATTTCGCTGCTGGCCACGTCGTCGTAGATTTTTTGCGCATGGTTGTATTCCAGCCGGAGGTTCACTTTGGGGTAGGTTTTGATGTAGTCTTTGAGGTAGGGCGCGAGTTCAAGCATGCCAACGCTGTAGATGGACGAGAGGCGGATGCTGCCCGATACCACACCGCCCAGCGCCTGGATTCGGTGCTGCATTTCCTCATAGCGCCGGACGATTTCTCTGGAATAGCGATAGAAGAGCTCCCCTTCGGCCGTGAGGGTGAGCCGGCGTTTTTCGCGCTCCAGGAGCTGCCTTCCCTGCCGTTTCTCGATACTTTTGAGCTGCTGGCTGACCGCAGACTGGGTCACCGAGTTGAGAACGGCCGTTTTCGAAAAACTCTGAGTTTCAACCAGGTCACAGAAGACTTTCAGGCTTTCAATAAGCACGGAACTTCTCCATTTTAAATAGGTTACCGGTGAACAGGGAGTGGGTTAGTATAACCCTTTCTGAACTATAAGATTGCTGAAAAGTATCTTAAATAATCTATAAGATTTGTGAAACCAAGTCAATAGAAAAACTATAGGGTCTCGGCCGAGAGAGAAATCTCCTTGTGCCCGTTTGCCGATGACCGTATATTTTTCGCCTGTGCATTAAAGCGTGAAGCGTGAAACGGAAAAACCCGATGCGTTTCACAATGTGTTGGCATTTAAAAGGAGCAGGCGATGAACTGGTTCGACAAATTGAAGTCCGGCATCCAGACGATGGTAAAACGAGGGATGCCGGATAACCTGTGGATCCAATGCGAGCGGTGTCACCAGACGGTTTACCGCAAGCAGGTGGAGCAGAACTACGGGACATGTCCCAACTGCGGCACGCATTTTCGGGTCCGGTACCGGGTGTATCTGGATTTTGTGGTGGACGAGGGAACGTTTCGGGAAGTCGCAGGGGAGGTCAAGTCGACAGATTCCCTCCATTTCGAAGATCGCAAACGCTACGCCGACCGGATCAAGGAAAGCCACCGAACAACAGGGATGGATGCGGCGGTATGCACCGGTATTGGCCGAATCGATGGCCAGAAAGTGGGCATTGGCATCCACGAGCCGGGGTTTATTATGGGCACCCTGGCCTCGGCGGAAGGAGAACGGATCTGCCGGCTGATCGACCGGTGTATGCAGGAACGGCTGCCGCTGATCCTGATCTGCCGGTCGGGCGGCGCCCGGATGATGGAGAGCGCGCTTGCATTGATGCAGCTGGCCAAGATCAACTGCAAACTGGCCCAATTGTCGGAGGAAGGGCTGCCGTTTATTTCGGTTCTGACCGATCCGACAACGGCGGGGGTGTCGGCCAGTTATGCGTTGATCGGCGATGTCAATATTGCCGAGCCGAACGCGCTGATCGGGTTTACCGGAGAACGGATTACCGGCAGTTCGTTAGGGGAAGAGGAGCTGGAAGCCCTGCGCCATGCACAGAGGGCCGAAAAGGTTCTGGAAAACGGATTTGTGGATATGGTGGTGCCCAGAAATGAGATGAAGCAGACCCTCTCCAAACTTCTCTCTCTGCTGTGGGACGAAGCGCCATCTGCCGTATCTTCGTAGGGGAATGTTGCCTATGGCCACCGGTCTGAGGGCCTATGTGACGGTGTTTTTGTTTCGAGGTGACCAGGTGCTGCTTCTGCACCGGTCCGAAGACCGGACATTCGCTCCCGGCCTGTGGACCGGGGTGGGGGGGCGGGTGGCGCCGGGTGAGATGGAGGATCTGGAGGCCGCTGCGCTGCGGGAGGTTTTTGAGGAGACGGGACTTGCGGCGAGCGATGTGAGCGATTTGAAGATCCGGGTAGTGCTGACCCAGCCGGAGAGGGGCGATGTTGCGCTGCTTGTTTTCTGCACAGCCCGGACGGACTGCGCCGATGTGGGGCCTTGCGATGAGGGGAGTCTGCACTGGGTTGCGGTTGACCGGGTGGGGGAGCTGGCGCTGATTGAAAATGCGGGACAGGCGCTTGCGCTGGCGATCCGGGGGGTGGCAGAGGACAGGCCGGGCGTCCATTTCGGCGTTTGCGCTTCGGACCGGGAGGGAAGGCTGCGATCCATCACCTTTGCGCCAACTGCTTATGAGCCTGCATGAGCGGATAGCTGCCGTCTTCGCAGTGAGGACAGGGAGTCGACGAGATGGGTGAGATTTGCGTCTTTTTTTTTATTCTGATCCTTTTTCTGTTCTCTGGCAAGACGGTCCTCGCAGGGCCGAGAACCGTCCGGCCCGAAGCGTTTGCGAATCTGGAACGAAATTGCGCCCGGTATCCGGAGGCGGCAGCCCTGCGCAAGAAGTTCGTGGCAGAGCCGGACGCGCGTCTGCTGGAGGCCGCGGACGAATGGTTGATTGATTTTGTACCCGACCCGGAGGTCAAACGTTCGCTGTTCGTTCACGAGGGGAATGTGATCCACGGCTGCCCTGTCCACCGGGGCGGCCGGTATATTTTTACACCAAGCGCAGATCCTTTTGTGCCGTATACGCTGACGTGTCCGATTGGCGGTGAGACCTATCCCAACGAGGCGTTTCCCGAGTCCGGCACGCCGGCATCGCCCAGAGGGGAACAGGGCTGGCTGGATACGCGCAAGACCGTGGACGGTAAGCCGAATCCCACCTGTGGTTTGAAGTATTATTTCCACGCACACTACGCGTATTGGGGCCGCTGGGTGAAACTGGGCCCCTTTATGAAGGATCTGGCCGTAGCGCATCTGCTTGCCGAGGAGGGCGATCCGCGCAAGGCCCGGGCTGCCCGTGCAGCCTCGGTGCTGCTCCTGCGCCTCGCCCATGTTTTCCCGCATCTAAAACGCGAAGATTTTGCATCGTACGACAACGTGGGGTTGGAATTTCCCCATCACGTCAAGATTACGGACTATGTTTTTGAGCCGTCACACACGGATTGCTATGCAGTGACGTACGACCTGATCAGAGATGCAATCCTGGCCGACGAATCGCTGCTGCGCCTCGATTACGGCCGTACCGGTAAGCCCTGGGGAGATGACCCCGACCACGACTACGACGGCGACGGGAAGGTGACCACGGCCGATCTGCTGGCGTGTATCGAACAGGATCTGCTGCGGGACTACGGCAGCATGTATATGGCGATTCCGCCCAGATACGCCAATGCGACAATGGTCCATCTGCAGACGTTGAGCCTGCTGGCAGTTGTGCTGGACGAGCGGGACTACTACGAATACGCGCGGTCGGCGCTGGACCGGATTGCAACCAACTGGTTTACCAACGACGGGGCCTATTACGAGGGCGCCATTCCCGGTTACGGCGAGATGGGCGTGAAGGCACTGCGGAATACGTTCGCGCGCCTTCGCCGTTTCGACCCGGACCTGCTATCTCCACGCGTTGTGAAGGGGCTTCTGTTTGCGCCGTCGGTGGTCTGCCTGGACGCGGTTTTGCCCAATACGGACGACGCGGGAGGACAGCCGCTGCCCAAGCTGGGCAAGCAGCTCAATTTGAGCGTTGGTGATTACCAGCAGGCCTATCTAGAATACGGGGACCCGCGCCTGCTCCAGACGGTCGTCCTGATGGGAGGGGATTCTGCGGAGCCGAAGTTTCAGGATTTTGAGGGGCTCTGGACGGATTATTCCGACGAGAAAGTTGCCGCCATCCAGGATGCGCTGAAGGCGTTTTCGCAGACCCGTTCTCCAAGTACCGTGACCCGGGCGGGATACGCCGTACTGCGGGGTGAAGACAGGGCGGCGCCCTGTGATCTGTTTATTACATTCGACGGATTCGGCGGCAGCCACACGCACTTTGACACGTTCAACCCGATTCTCTACGGTTTCGGTTACCCGCTGGTTCCCGATATCGGCTACCCGGACAACCTGAAGTCGCCCACCCGCAGTGACTGGGTGAACCATACGCTGTCTCACTGGACGGTGACGGTGGACCGGCAGCCCATCGATGGAGACTTCGAGCGGAGCCGGTTGAAGCTCTTTGTGGATCGCCCCGGGTTTAAGGTCTTTTCCGGCAGTTCACCCCGCTCGTACAAAGACCTCGCCTCAGTCTATGAGCGTACCCTGTGTTTGATTGATAAACCGGACGGTGTCCCGCTAATCGTGGATTTCTTCCGGGTGCGGGGCGGCAGGGAGCACCTCTACAGCTTCCACGGGGCCGCCGAAGACGGTGCGCGGAGCGTGGTGGTTGAGGGTGCGACCCTGGAGGCGCCCTCCTCTTTTGAGACGCTGCAGGGGATGTGGTACGGCAGGCATGTACCTTATGCCGAGCCGATTGAAGGCAGCACGGATCGGTGTCTTGCGTATGTGACGAACGTGCGTTCTGTACGGGTCGATAAAGATACGCAGACGCTGAAAGTCTCGCTCCCGCGAGGGGACGGGGAAGGGACGCAGCTCGATTTCTGGATGCCGGCCGCCTGCGCCGGGGAATTCGTGGTCGGCGAGGGTCCGACGGCGCCAAGCATCCCTCAGAAGAATGTCCAGTTGCCGTTTCTGATCGCTCGGTCCGGGCGGGTGGACGGCGATGCGGAAATCGATTCGACCTTCTGTGCGGTGGTGGAGCCGCATCAGGGCGGGGCCGGAGTGGCGAACGTCCGCTTCGATCCGGCCGAGGGCCGTGTGCAGATCGATTTCAGGGATGGCAGCGGGTGGGCGCTGGAAGCCGGAGGTGAGGCGGTCCGTTTTCAGGCGCAGGGCTCGGACGGCGCGACGGTGCGAGAGGTTACGGCTCACCTGTATCCGGTGGGGGCGGTGGGGGCGGTGGATCGCGCATCCCGAACTCTGGCGCTGGGAGCATCGGTTGGGGAAGGGGATTTGCTGATTTTTGAGAACGACCTGGGCCGCAATACGTTTTATCGGGTGGATGCGGTTTTGCAGGACGGGCGGGTGAGGGTCGGCGACCGGTGGACCGACCTGCGCGTTGCCAGAGGGTATCTCACAGGCGAACAGGAAGGGAGCCGCCTGTTCTGCGACGGGGACGATATTATCCAGGCCCCGATTCAGGCGCAGTGCCGGGGGGCGCGGATCGTGAACGAGGCAGGCCGGGAAGTCCGGGTCGTGCAGTTCGAGAATGAAGCCATTGTGCTGGACGCGCCACCGGAGGCGTGCGCGGCCTTTGCCGTGGATGCGGATAACGATGGAAAGATGGCGTTCGATATCTACGATTTTGGCGAAGGCGACATGGTCTGCCGGATCGATACAGTGGATTCCTTAGAAGGATAAAATCTGAAAGAGGGTGCTCCGATGAAAATCGTTGTGCGCGCCGGGGGCGTGGGCACACGCCTGTGGCCCTACAGCCGGAAAAACCGACCCAAGCAGTTCCACGCGATGGTGGGTGAACACACCATGCTCCAGGAGGCGGTGACGCGCATCCGCCCGCTCGTGGGGCCGGAGGATCTTTACGTCTCTACCGGCGTGGATCTTATTTCCTTAGTGCGTGAGCAGCTTCCCGACCTGCCGGACGGGTGTCTAATTGTGGAACCGGCGCTGCGCAATACCGGTCCCGCAGTGGGGCTGGAATGCGCGCTTTTAGAGGCGCGCGCACCCGGCTGCACTATCGCCAGCCTCGGGTCGGACCACCACATTGGAAAGCCGGAGGAATTTTGCCGCCTGCTCCGGGTTGCCGAGGCGGCGCTGGAGGCGATGCCCGATACGCTGTTCACCATTGGCGTGGTGCCAACGCGGGTGGAGACGGGTTACGGGCATATCCGGAAGGGGGAGGCGCTGAAGACGGTGGAGGGAGAGCCCGTATATGCCGTAGAGGCGTTTACGGAAAAGCCGGACGATGCGCGTGCCAGGGCGTATACCGAAAGCGGGCAGTACCTGTGGAACAGCAATATGTTTGTGTGGAAGGCAAAGACGATGCTGGATCTGTTTGAGCAGTTCGAGCCGGAGATTTACGAGATTCTGATGCGGATCCAGCAGGCGGTGGGGACGCCGGAAGAGGCCGGGACGATTGCGCGGGAATACCCCCGGATGGCGGAGATCGCCATTGACTATGCGATTCTGGAACGGACAGAGCGGGTGGCCACGCTGGAGGCGGATATCGACTGGAGCGATATCGGGAGTTGGGGGGCGCTGATCGATGTGCTGTCGACCGATGCGGAGGGCAATCTCTTTTCGGGAGAGGTCCTGGGGATAGACGCTCGTGATGTGACGGCGTACGGCCCCCCAGGGAAGCTGATTGCGCTGGTGGGTGTGGAAGACCTGGTTGTGGTGGATACGCCCGATGCGCTCCTGATCTGCCGGCGGGAGGGGGCGCAGCGGGTGAGGGATGTGGTGGAGAGGTTGAATGAGAAAGAGGCGTTGCAGAGGTATATATGAAAATTGCGGATTGCGGAATGCGGATTGCGGAATAAAAAATCATCCCAAATCCGAAATCCGCATTCCGCAATCCGCAATTTATCTGGTAGGGAGATGCCAATGAAGATTCTTGTGCTGCAGGGGCCCAATCTGAATATGCTGGGGAAACGAAAGGCCGAACACTACGGGGTGATGACGCTGGATGAGATTCACCGGCGGATGGAGGAGAAGGCCGGTGAGCTGGGGTGCGAGTTGAGTTTCTGCCAGTCCAATCACGAGGGGGATCTGGTGGATAAGATCCACGCCGAGCGGGAGGGCGTTCAGGGGATTGTTATCAATCCCGCCGGGCTGACCGGGTTTGGATATTCGCTTCGGGATGCGATTGAAGACAGCCGGCTGCCGGCCGTGGAGGTGCACCTTTCCAATATTCACGCCCGGGAGGAATTTCGGCGGCATTCGTGTATTTCTGCGGTGGCGGTCGGGCAGGTTGCGGGGTTTAAGTGGCGGGGGTATATCGCGGCACTGGAGATGCTGGTGGGGATGCTGAAGGAGGATGGGGAATCGTAAAATGGGAAATTTCTCACCGCGGTAGAAGGCCCCGAGATTGTGCTTCGGGGCCTTCTTGTTTTTAGGCGCATCAGAGTTTACTGTGGGTGGCCCCCAGATATTGTGGTAGCGGGACGGGGGTAGAGATCCAGCCCGCCACAGTGGAAGTAGATGGCAGTTCGATAATGTTCTCGGTTCCGGTAGCCTTGTGCCATTCGCTTGACTTTTTCGATCTGCGCGTTGACAGCCTCTGGAATGGCGTTGGTGATTCGATGCCGCAAGTAGGTGAGGATGTTGTCCAGGTGGTTTTTGATCGTCTTGGCGGCTTTGATAATGGGCTCCAGGCGTGAGTGCGTCGCCCAGAAATACCAGGGTTTGAAAAACCGGAGTGCCCAGCCTTCGTGGCGGTAGTCCCAGAACCTTCGGAAGGTTTCCTTGATGGCCCAGGCACGGCTGACTTTGAGATTCATCCGACGAAGGCGATTGAATGCCGGACGAAGGAACTCTGGGAGGTGATCGGGGTTGTAAAGCCACCAATACTTGGTGCCCTTGAGGACTTCATTCTTCTCGGCCTGCAACGCTTTGTGCTCCTGCCGACGAACTTTGTCCGTGGCCTGGTTGAGGTAGGACATCACGTGGAATTTGTCGAAGACGATCTTCTCCTCGGCATCAGGCACATAGGCCTTTGTGGCTGAGATGTAAGCGTCCCACATATCCATGCAGATCGCCTCAACGGCTTCCAGTTCTTCCTTGGTGAACAACTGAAAGTAGGCTTCCAGGCTCTCCTGTTTGCGGTCGTCTCCCACGTATTCGATGATGCCCTTATCCAGATCGCAGACAATCGTTTCATACTTGTGGCGCTTGGCGAAGGATTTCTCATCCACCCCAATGTAGGCGGGAACGTGCCGTTCCTTGCGGGACTGGCCGCGTTTGACGGCGCGTTCCATAATGCCCCAGCAGCGATCCCAGCTTAGACCGGTTAGACGGCTGGTGGCTTCGATGCTGCACTCCTTTTCCAGATCGATGAGATGGCACTCAAAAGCCCGCGTGAGGTCCGACCCCGGCTCTGCCCATTCCGAGAGCACACACCGTACCCCGTGCTGTTTGCACTTGACTCGTGGGAGCCGTGCGTGGATATATGTCGGCACATGGCAGGTGTGGAGATGCTGCCACTCACGTTCGGCAAGATGATCGTAGACCGGACAGTAACGAGCGCACTCAGGGCACGGCATCTGAATGCCCTCTTCGTGGTCTACGTAGACATCGATCCGCTCAGGCGAGTCGCTGAGCTGGACTTCTTTTACATACCAGGGACGCCGAATCCCTAACAACCGCGTGTAAAGCTCTGTGTCCTTCAATGGAGGCCCTCCCAGCATCAGGTGGTAAAAGCGAACGGGTCAACGCTAAGATACCACAAGATGTTGGGGTCACCCACATTATTCCCGGATGAGCCTGTTTTTAGGATTTCTGGCCTATTCCTTCGGCGGATCATCCCGCGTCATTGGCAGGTGACGTGTGGCTTCTACGACGGTGTTGACCGCGGCTTCTACACCGATCTGGCCCGTGTTGATCGTCAGATGGTAATGTTCCGAGGCGTTCCAGGCCACGCCGTAGTGCCGCTTGATGTAGCGCTTTCGCTTCTCGTCCACCTTCCGGAGCCGCTTGAGCGCTTCCTCGCGTTCCAGGTTGTCCCGTTTCATGGTGGTCTGAATTCTGAATTCCAGAGGGGCTACAATGCGGACGTGCAGCGCGTCGGCTTGACCGCTCAGGAGCACCTGACTGCCGCGTCCCACAAACACAACCTTCCCGCGATCCGCCAGACGTAAGATGACTGCCTGCGCCAGTTTTACATAGGCTTCTTCGTCCAGCACGGAAAACGCCCGATCTCGCCGGCCGGCAAGTTCGGGGACCGTCACGGTGGCCCACCATTCGTACTCGGACAGGCCGGTTAAGGCGTCGGGATGTCCCGGTGTCAGGAATTTTCTGAGCACGCGCAGAGCGGGGTGCTCCGGCTGTTCATCGAAGCGCTCTACCTCGGAAACGGGGACCTGCGCTTCGCGGGCCACCTCCACGATCAGCTCCTTTTCCATGCAGAGGTAGCCCAGCTTCTCCGCCGCCTTGTGGGCGACCGTACGACCGTCGCTTCCGTACTCCCTGGAGATTGTAACGATGCCCATTTCTCACCTCCTGTTCGTACTGCTTCGCGGGCTTGAAAACGGTTTATCACAAAGGACGGTGAGTTCACATTGTTGCAGAAAGGTAGCGATAATTCCGGGCTTTGTCAATACGGTTTGATGTCTGTGGTGTTAAAGCGGCTTATTTTGGCACGCCGGGCAGGGAGGCCCGGCGGACGCGAAGGTGCCACACGCCTATCCGATCTCTGTATTCCCTCTGAACCCGAAAAAGTGGGTCGGTGTGTGATGCCGATCACGTTCTGTTAATAATTACTTCTGTATAATTAATATAACTTGATACAATATAATATCCGGTATGGGTTCGGCAGATCGATTTATTTTTTCAATGAAAGGAGCAGCCTGGTGAAAACGATCAAATCGATGCTGGCGCTGATCGCAGGCCTGACATTGATGTCGGCTTCGGATGTGATGGCTCAAGACAGCGTTCAGGTCGCGGTGGCCGAGGATCCGAACGAGCCGCACACTTTCGACGGCAAAGATTTCAAACGGTTGGAAGTGGCCCAGAACGGCGATCTGGTCCGGGTCAGCATTCACACGTATGAAGACTGGTCGTTCCGTCCGTTCCAGTCCCTCTATTTCCGGGGCGGCGAGAAGGGGCAGGTCCACGTGATGCTGCTGGCAGACCGGTTTCGGATGCTGGGCAGAGCGCCGGGACGCCGGGGGGTGTTTAACGTTCCCTTAGCCGAGGGCAGGGCCGCACGGAGCGGGTCGGAGTACGTGCTGGAGTTTTCCTGGACCGCCGCGTTCGGCGACAGCCCGGAGGTGAAGGCGTGGCTCTTTTCGCAGGATGGACGGGATTTGCTTCCCAACACGGGCACACTGAAGGTCCAGAAAACACCGTCTCAAGCAGACGGGCTGCCTCGGCCGGCAGGGATTCCACAGGGATAAACGCACCGGCAGGGATGCAAGCCGGATAACGGTCCTGGAGAAGCGATTCTCCGGGGCCGTTTTTTATTTGGCGGGCACCAGGCCCCATTGTATATTGGGCGCTGGTGAATAAGTGGGCGAATCCTTGTAAAGCGAACCTCGATCACCTTGCATCAAAGGGGAATGCGATGGCGAGCGAAATATGGATGTACAGGCACGATGAGATCCAGACGGGACGGCCGTTCGGTTTTGACGTGGACGAGGACGACTGGCTGTGGGAAGGGGGCGTAAGAGACCGGCTCGTGGGCCACAATCTTCGCACCGCCGAGGTTGTGCAGATTCCCGTGCCTGAGATGGGACAGCGGCCGATCTACCAGGCGTTTGCCTGGGAAGGAAAGCTGGTGTTTACCCTGGGAGATGCGCCATTTTACCTGGTCTATGATCCGGCCCGCCGGACGTGTATCCGGCGCGAGATCCCGGCTTCGCGGCCGATCGTCTGGTACGGGACGAAGACGCCGAACGGGAAAGTGGTCCTTTTTGAGCGTACCGAGTCGAAGGCGCTGGTTCTGGATGGACCGGACGCCGAGCCGCGTGCGGTCGCCTGCCCGTTTGATGGACAGCTTGCCGGCGGCTGGGCGATGAGCGACGGGTGTCTCTACTCGCCGCTTTCGGATCCGGCGCGGATCGTCCGTTTTGATCCGGTCAAGGAACGGTTCATTGACGAGAACCGGTCGCCCTTTCCCGAGGCGGCGCTGGGCGGGCGCCACGAAGACGGGGGGATTCTTTACACCTGGGACACGGCGGGGGGGCGGCTGCTGCCGATAGAACTGGGAACGGGGGCATGGCTCGATCCGATTTCCACGCCCGACCACGGCAGTCTGTACGGTTTTTTGGGCGGCGGATTCAGTTTTCAGGGCAGGGCCTATATCTGTCTGAGCACCTACGCCCATCCAAGCCTCCTCGATGTAAAGACGGGGAAGATCATCCCGCCGGAAGGTCCCCTTACCGTGGACGGGCGGCCGCCCCGGTTTCTGGACCGGTATCTGGTTTTCGATTCGGGGACAGGAGATTTCGACTATTTAGTTGCGCCCGAACAGCCCGACGGCATCCCGCTGCTGTGTTACAACTGGACCGACGGAGAGCGCTTTGCGATTACAGGGACGGTGATTCCGTTTGCAGAGCCGGGAGTGCCCGGGGAGATTTTCGGGTCGTGGATCGTCCTTCAGAACGAGCCGGCTTGCGACGAGCCGGGCTTCGGGCTTCCGGATGTTGCGTTTGATCGTGAGGCGCATCTGGCCCGGTACCGACACGGCTACGGCGAGAGACGGTCGCTCTACCTTCCGCACGAGGAACATTCGCCCGCGGTGCTCAATATGCAGGGGCCGGCCACACACTATCTTCCGGGCCAAGAGGCGGAGCTGGTTCGCCGGGCCGGGAAGACGGACACGAGCGCCTACCTCTCGCACCTGGCGGAGGCGGTGACGCGGGAGGCCGGGACGGATGCCGAGGCGGTGGCGCGGGTCGCGGGATACGTGCACCGGGCCCTTTACTACAATCCGATCCAGAGGCCCGAGACAAACGATCCGGTGGGGATTCTGGAAGCGCACGATGGCCGCTGCGGACAGGGGGTCACGGTTACCGTGGCGCTTCTGGAGGCGCTGGGGATCCCGGTCCGGCGGGTTCCGCTGTCGCATCACGTGGTTGCCGAGGCCACCTACGACGGGGGAGCGCATATTGTGGATGCGCTTTTCTTCGGCGCAAACCAGCCGCACCGGGACGGGCGCGTGCTTTCGGTGGAGGAGCTCAAGGCCGATCTCTATTTTGCAGATGCGTTTCCACAGGAATGCTTCGCGTACGATCCGGAACTTCTGGAGAGCGCCGACCGGTTCTGGGTGCTGGGCTACGTGTTCGGCGTCTGGGGATCGGAGCCTTACTATTCCTATTACCTGGAAGCCGAGAAGGCGCATCCACCCACGCTTCCGCTTGCGATTCCGGCCCGGCGCGTTGGGGAACGCAGCGTTTGTCTGAACTGGGCGCGATCGCTCAAGATGGGCGGGGGAGAGGTGGAGTACGACGTTCGTGTGTTTTCCGACCGCGAGTGTAAAGCGCAGGTTTTTCAGAGGACGACGGAGGAGACGTCTCTGGTCTACGAGGTGGGCGAGTTGAACCGGATGTATTTTGTGGAGGTCCGTGCGATGGATGACCATCGGTTGAAGAATCCGGAGACGTGGTACCCGGCCGCGCGTTCAAACTTTGTCCTGGTGCCGGAGGATCAGTACGGCTGGTACGGGGTTATGTGAACGATAGGCCGGTCGCGCAGCAGGCTTTTCAATTTCGTGCTTGACATCCGGCGGCGGTAAACGATAGATTGTGTTCGGTGGAAATCGCTGCGAACCAATCTGCGGTACCTGTTGCCTGAAGAGGGGAACTATGAGGCTCAGACGAATTTTTACGCTCTTTTTGCCTGTCGTTTTTTGCAGTTCTTTTTCTTCTCACATCTTATTGGCTCAATCCGTATCCGGGCAGAAAACCCTGGGGCCTCTGAACAACCTCAGCGGCTCCTTTGAAGCTCTGGCCGAGCGTGTGGGGCCGGCCGTGGTGCACGTTCTGGCTTCAGGGTACGCCGCCTATCCAGGGGGGGCCTCAACAACGTCGACGCTGCTGAGCCGGGAATACCACACCGGTTCCGGGGTGATTCTGGATGCCGATGGATATATTATCACCAACGCCCATGTTGTGGACGGCGCCCGGCGTATTCAGGTGGTTTTGCCCGCGCCCTTAGAAGAACAGGCGAAACAGCAATCGATTCTCAAGAGCCGGGGCAAAGTCCTCGGGGCTCAGATTATGAATGTGGACCGGGAGACCGATCTGGCCGTGCTGAAGGTCCAGGAGAAGGGTCTGCCCTTTCTGGAGCTGGGCGATTCGGACGCGGTGAGGCAGGGCCAGCTCGTTTTTGCCTTTGGCAGCCCGCTGGGTCTGGAGAATTCGGTGACGATGGGGGTGGTGAGTTCAGTCGCGCGCCAGCTCCGGTCCGAGGATCCGATGGTTTATATTCAGACCGATGCGCCGATCAATCCGGGCAACAGCGGAGGGCCTCTTGTGGATACAAAGGGCCGGGTAGTGGGGATCAATACCCTTATTTTTTCTCAGTCAGGGGGCAACGAAGGCATCGGCTTTGCCGCTCCGAGCAATATTGTGCGGAACGTGTTTGAACAGATCCGTGCGACGGGACGGATGCGGCGGGGAGAGATCGGCGTGTATGCCCAGACGGTAACACCGACGCTGGCTTCCGGACTGGGCCTCTCACAGGACTGGGGGGCCGTGCTTGGCGATGTGTTTCCGGGCGATCCCGCCGCCAGAGCGGGGCTGGAGGTGGGAGACGTGATTCTGGCCTTAGACGGCAAGGTGATGGAGAACGGCCGGCAGTTTCAGGTGAATCTGTACCAGAGGGCGATTGGGGACCAGGTGACGCTTGAGGTGCTCCGAGGGTCAGAGCGGCTGACGGTGCAGGTGCCGGTTATTGAACGGGAAGGGGGTCCCGAACGGTTTGCCGATATGGTCAGCCCTGAAAAAAATCTGGTGTCCGAACTGGGTATCCTGGGCATCGAGGTGAACGCTGAGGTCGCCAGGATGCTGCCGGGGCTTAGAAAACGGTCGGGCGTGGTGGTGGCCGCAAGGGCGGTGGACGCGCCATACTGGGAAGGAGGACTGCTGCCCGGAGATGTCGTCCATGCCATCAACGGCACGCCCATCAGGAGCATGGCGGACTTGCGTACGGCGGTGTCTGGGTTCAAGGCTTACGATCCCGTGGTTATTCAGATTGAACGGCAGGGGAAATTGAGATTTGTGGCTTTTGAGATGGAGTGATTCCGGCGCCCAAATCTTGCCCTTCCCGGCGCATTTTTCCCCGTCTCGTCTGCCCTGTCAAATTTGGTTGACAATATGGAGAAAATGGTTGTATCTTTTGGCATGGTTCAAAACAGGGTAAGACCGTTGTTTGTAGGGGCACCCCCCTGTGGGTGTCCGAATCCGGGCAGGCACGGGGGCCTGCTCCTACGGTCATGATTTTTTCGCGAGGTTTGAAGTGTGACCCATTCGCCCATCTATTTTGAACCATTGACCGACCACTGGGGAAAAAGGGATTTCGGGACGAAGAGGCCGATCCGCACAAGATAGCCGCACTGCCGAAGATGAGTAATGTATCGGTACGTGCGGCTTTTTGTTTCGGCAAGGTTCGACCCTATGGTCTACGATCCTCAAAAACACCACCGTCGGTCCATCCGGCTGAAAGGGTACGATTATTCCCGTGCAGGCGCGTATTTCATAACGATCTGCGTCCAGAATGGAGAATGCCTGTTCGGGGAAATTGTCGATGGGCTCGTGCGGTTGAATGATGCCGGATGTATGATTCAAAGGATATGGAATCAATTACCCCAGAATTATCCCGGCGTTGATATCGACGCATTCATCGCCATGCCCAACCACATCCACGGTATCATCGCATTAACCGTAGGGGCAGGCCCCCGTGCCTGCCCTCCCGATATGCACGATTCCGACCATCGGCAAGGGCACCCACAGGGGGGTGCCCCTACGGTGATGTCATTGACCGATGTTGTTCACCGATTCAAATCGTTAACCACCACCCGGTATCGGCAGGGTGTCACACACCACGATTGGCCCCCATTTCCGGGCAAATTGTGGCAACGGAATTATTACGAACACATCATCCGCGATGATGACGATCTGGACCGGATTCGCCAATACATTGCCAACAATCCGGCGCGATGGACGGACGATGAAAACCATCCCGCCAACATAAAACCATCACCGTAAAATCATCACCGTAGGGGCGAATCTTGTATTCGCCCGCATTTCCACAATCACGCCTCGGATCGTAAGGGCGATCACAAGGATCGCCCCGGCGCGGGCCGCGTGAAACATTGGCGACATCGGTGGAGGACAGCCGTTCGTCGTTGCTCACCTCTCGTCCGTTGCCGGTTATTCGTTGCAAAGTCCGTTGTTATTCTCTTGCCTTTCATCCCCCAATGCAAGGAGACGTCTCATGGCCGGGTACATCGCATTCTCTGTTGATCAGATGAGAGCAATCGTGAGAAGAAGGGGTCTCTTCGCACCCTTCATCATCCTGCTTGCCCTGAGCGCGGTCGACCTCCACGCGCAGACCTTTACAGACGTGGCGGCCACCCTGGGGGTGAACGACACCGTCCCGGGGATGGCGGTCTGGGGAGACTACGACAGCGATGGGGACCTTGACCTCTACCTGATCGGTTGGAACAGTGAGAGTTTATTGTATCGGAACAATGGGGATGGCACATTTACCGAGGTCGGAGCCAGTGCGGGCGTCAACGGCACTGGACAGGGGTTGGGCGGGGGCTGGGCGGACTACGATAGAGACGGGGACCTCGACCTCTATGTGATCCATGTAAACAATGCGAACTTTCTGTATCGGAACAACGGGGATGGCACATTCACCGAGGTCGGAGCCAGTGCAGGGGTGAATAACAGCGGGAATGCAGCCGGTGTGGCCTGGGGAGACTACGACAACGACGGCGACCCCGACCTCTACATAGCCCACGATGGCAGCGCGAACTTGCTGTATCGGAACAATGGAGATGGCACATTCACCGAGGTGGGCAGCAGCGCGGGGGTCGGCGACACCGGCGCCGGGCGCGGCGTGGGCTGGGGGGACTATGATAAAGACGGCGACCTCGACCTTTATGTGGCGATGACGAGCGTTGCGAATCTGTTGTATCGAAACGATGGGGATGGAACGTTCACTGAGGTGGGCAGCAGCGCAGGCGTCACGGACCCCGCAAATAGTGGGTCGGGCGTGGCCTGGAGCGACTACGACAACGATGGCGACCTCGATCTCTACCTGTCCAACTTCAGCACTGCGAACCGGCTGTATCGCAACGATGGAAGCGGGACATTTTCGGAAGTCGGAGGCAGTGCAGGTGTTGCGGATACCGGCGCCGGGCGTGCCGTGGGCTGGGGGGACTATGACAACGACGGCGATCTCGACCTCTATCTGGTCAATGCGGCGGCGAATCGGCTGTATCGCAACGATGGGGGTGGGACATTCGCCGAGGTGGGGTCCGCCGAAGGCGTGGCCGATGGAGGAAACGGGCATACGGTAGCCTGGGGAGACTACGACAACGATGGTGATCTTGACCTCTACCTGGGCAATTTCAACGAACCAAACCGGCTCTACCAACATGGCGGCACATCGAACCGCTGGTTGACGGTCAAACTCGTGGGAACAGACAGCAACAAGGACGGATTCGGCGCACAGGTAACGGCAGTCACCGGCTTGACGCGCCAGCGCCGGGATGTGGACGGCGGGGGCCTGTACGGACAGCCGGCCCTGCCGGTGGCGTTCGGGTTTGGGAGCACGACGACGGTCGATTCTCTTATCATCAACTGGCCCTCGGGGATCGTTCAGACGCTGACCAACGTCTCGACAAACCAGGTGCTTACAGTGACCGAACAAGCGCCGCCCGACCTCCAGATCGCCGGACAGATTGTCTTTGAATCAAAGCGCGACGGCAACCGTGAGATATACGTGATGAATGCGGATGGGACAGGACAGACCCGGCTCACCAACAACTCACTATGGGATGGTGGGGCTAAATGGTCACCAGATGGGACTAAGATTGTTTTTCATTCAGATGCGTTCCAGAACGGGAAGTATGAGGTCTTTGTAATGAACCCAGATGGGTCTAATCAGACCAACCTCACCAACAACTCGGCGGATGACTTAAACCCATCTTGGTCGCCAGATGGGACGAAAATCGCGTTTGCCACTAAGCGGACCGGCAACGAGGAAGTCTTCGTGATGAACGCGGATGGGACGGGACAGACCAACCTCACCAACAACTCGGCGGGTGATGGAACTCCTTCCTGGTCGCCCGATGGCACAATGATTGCCTTTAACTCGAACCGAAACGGCAACAATGATATCTTCGTAATGAACGTGGATGGGACGGGACAGACCAACCTCACCAGCAGTTCCGACCATGAAAATAGCCCTATCTGGTCACCTGATGGGACCAAGATTATCTATCAACGTACTATAGGAGGACAGGAGAAGGTTTTCGTGATGAATGCGGATGGGACGGGACAGACCAACCTCACCAACAACCCTTCCATTGATGCTGGTCCTTCTTGGTCAGCGGATGGAAAGCGAATTCTCTTTCAGACAGATCGTGATGGCAACGCTGAGATCTATGTGATGAATGCCGATGGCAGTGGTTTAAGCAACCTCACGAACAACACGGCAACTGACGGCGGTGCCCATTGGGCTCCTTTCAATCGCATTGGCTCTACCGACGTCGGCGCCTCGGTCTCCCGGACGATGACGATTGAGAACAACGGCAGCGCCAGCCTGTCGGTCACGAACATCACCTCCAGCGACGCGCAGTTCACGGCCAACCCGACGAACTTCACGGTGGCGGCGGGTGGGAGCCAGGACGTGGCGGTGACGTTCACGCCGACCTCGGCGGGGACGAAGTATGCCACGCTGACGATTTCGAGCAATGACCCGGATGCGTCGACGGTTAAGCTGACGGTGAACGGGACGGGGACACAGCCGCCACAGTTTACGGATGTGGGTGCCAGCGCCGGGGTCAATAACCTGGGGGGGTTAGGTGTGTCGTGGGGGGACTACGACAACGACGGAGACATCGATCTCAGCACGATCGCTGGATCGACTCTATTTTTGTATCGGAACAACGGGGGTGGGACTTTCACGGAGGTGGGAGCCAGCGCCGGGATCAACAACATCGGGGGGGGGGAAGGCTCAGTGTGGGGGGACTACGACAACGACGGAGACATCGATCTCTACATAGTCAACGCCGCAGGATCGAACTGGCTGTATCGGAACAACGGAGATGGGACTTTCACGGAGGTAGGGGCCAGCGCCGGGGTCAGGGGCATCGCGGAGGGTCGGAGCGCAGCCTGGGGGGACTACGACAATGACGGAAACCTCGACCTCTACGTGACTATAAACGGTAGTCCGAACCTGCTGTATCGGAACAACGGAGATGGGACTTTCACGGAGGTAGGAGCCAGCGCAGGGGTCAACGACAGCGGTGGGGGGGCAAGTGCGGCCTGGGGGGACTACGACAACGACGGAGACGTCGACCTCTACGTGGGGAATTTCAGTGGTGTGGGCCTGCTGTATCGGAACAACGGGGATGGGACTTTCACGGAGGTGGGAGCCAGCGCCGGGGCCGCCAGCGCAGGCCGTAGCGTGGCGTGGGGAGATTACGACAATGATGGTGACCTGGACATAATTACGGATAACCTGCTTCGGAACAATGGGGACGGCACGTTCACGACGGGGGAGGCATACGGGGGTAACAACGTGGCGTGGGGAGATTACGACAACGACGGGGATCTGGACCTCTACACGGTCAGAATCAGCGGATCGAACTGGCTGTATCAGAACAACGGAAATGGGACGTTTACGGAGGTAGGAGCCAGCGCCGGGGTAGCCGATACCGGCACTCAATATGGCGTGTCGTGGGGGGATTACGACAACGACGGAGACCTGGACCTCTACTTGGTAAATTGGAGTAATCCGAACCTGCTGTATCGGAACAACGGAAATTCAAACCGATGGCTGCAGGTTAAGCTCATAGGTACGGCAAGCAATAAGAATGGGATTGGAGCGCAGGTGACCGCCGTGACCGGCGCGACGCATCAGCGCCGGGATGTGGACGGTGGGTCGGGGTATCTGTCACAGCCGTCCTTGCCGGTGGAATTTGGGTTTGGGAGTACGACCACGGTCGACTCCCTCATCGTCCGCTGGCCGAATGGGACTGTGCAGACGCTAACGAATGTGGCGACAAACCAGATTCTCACAGTGACAGAGCCACTGCCATCGGCGCCCGAGATTTCCGTCCCTGCTTCTCTTTCCTTTAGCACCGTCAGCGTCGGCTCTTCAGGTCAGCAGACGCTGACGGTGTCCAACACAGGAAATGCCACCCTGAACGTCACGGACATCGCGATTTCTGGCACAGACGCCGGACAGTTCTCGGTTTCTTCGACTTCCTTGAGTGTGGCCGCCGGTGACAGCCAGGATGTGACGGTGACGTTTTCGCCGACTTCCGAGGGGAATAAAGCCGCTTCCCTTTCGATCACGCACGACGCAGCCGGGAGTCCATCATCGATCTCCCTGTCCGGGACGGGGGTGGATACAACGCCGCCCGCTGTGCCGTCCGATCTAACAGCCACCGCAGGCAATAACCAGGTGGCACTATCCTGGACGGCCAACACCGAGTCGGATCTCGCCTACTATGTCATCTACCGGAGCACAACGGACGGGTTTACGCCTGCGGCCGGGGACTCGGTCGGGAAGGTAGACCTGCCGGGGACAAGCTTTACGGATACCGGACTGGGGGCAGGGGCCTATTATTACCGTATCGCGGCTGTGGACAATGCGGGGAATAAGAGCAGTGCGTCCACACAGGCGTCCGAGACTCTGGCGCCGGTCATCTCCCTGTCTGCGACCTCACTCTCATTTGGTAATGTGAATATTGGTTCCTCCGGCCAGCAGACGCTCAGGATTGGGAACACGGGTAACGCCACGCTCTCGGTCACAGCGATCAGTGCGGCTGCGCCGTTTTCATCCTCTTCCACCGGTCCCCTGAGCATCAATCCTGGAGACAGCACGACCGTCACGATTACCTTCTCTCCGACGAGTGCGGTGACCGCATCGGAAACGCTGACGATCACGCACGACGCTTCCGGGAGCCCGTCTTCGGTCTCGCTGTCCGGGACAGGGGTCGATACGACCTCTCCTGATGCGCCGTCCGATCTGGCCGCCACCACAGGCAATAACCAGGTGGCGCTATCCTGGACGGCCAATACGGAGTCAGATCTTGCCTACTATATCATCTACCGGAGCACAACGGACGGGTTTACGCCTTCGGCGGCGGACTCGATCGGGAAGGTGGATCAGCCTGGGGTTACGTTCACGAACACCGGCTTGAGCGAAGGGACGTATTACTTCAAGATCAAGGCCGTGGACACGACCGGGAACAAGAGCGGGGAGTCGAATCAGGCATCCGCGACCCTGGTGCCGGGCATCTCCCTTTCGCCAGGCTCTCTCTCCTTTGGCAACGTCGATGTCGATTCATCCACCACGCAGACGGTCACGGTGTCCAACACGGGGGATGCGGACCTGACGGTATCAGACATTACCGTATCCGGGACCGATGCAGCGCAGTTTACCATCAGCCCGACGTCCTTCACAATCAATGCCGGAGACAGCGCGACTGCGACGGTGACATTCGCGCCGACCTCTGTGGGGAACAAATCAGCCTCGCTGTCGATTGCCCATAATGCGGCGGGGAGTCCGGCAACGGTTGCTTTGAGCGGAACGGGGATGGCGGCAGTGATCTCTGTTTCGACCCCTTCGCTCCCCTTTGGGGATGTGCAGTTGGGACAGAACAGCCCGCTCACATTCACCGTTGAAAATACTGGAAATACGGTGCTGACCGTATCCGGCATTACCGTAGCTGGCACCGATGCCGCGCAATTTACGGTGAATCCAGCTACATTCACGGTTGATGCGGGGAGCAGTCAGACGGTGACGGTGACGTTTACGCCGTCGTCCACCGGGGCGAAGTCCGCGACGCTATCTATTGCTCACAATGCGGATGGAAGCCCATCATCCGTATCGGTGACGGGCAATGGGACAGAAGCGCCGGTGTCTCCTCCGGTGATGGGCGTGACCGTGCCCTCTCTGGTGATGGACGACACGGACGTGGGGGCTACATCACAGAAGACGTTCACGATCAACAATACCGGCGCCAGCAGCCTGTCTGTCAGTGGAATCACGGTGGGTGGTGATAATGCTTCGGAGTTCACGGTTTCCCCCACCACGGCCACGGTTGCCGCAGGGGGCAGTCAGACGGTGACGGTGTCGTTCTCGCCGACATCTGCGGGAGGCAGGTCTGCCTCCCTGTCTATTGCGCACAATGCCAGTGGAAGTCCGACATCTATCTCTTTGAGTGGCACAGGCGTACTATCAACAGTGGTAGTCACAGTCACAATTACAACTGTGCCTGAAGGCCGAACGGTTACCGTAGACGGAACAGCCCACACCTCACCGCAGACGTTTACGTGGACGGCCGGATCGGAGCATACCGTGGCTGCGGATTCTGTTCAGGGCGACGAAGCGACACGCTATATATTCTCCTCATGGAGCGACGGGGGGGCGCAGTCTCATAGTGTCACGGCGCCATCGTCGACGACCACATATACGGCGAACTTTACTACGCAGTATTTCCTGACGATCAACTCAGCCCACGACGATCCACAGGGTGGCGGTTGGTACGACAGTGGCGCCACGGTACAGTGGTCCGTGACATCCCCCCGGCGGATGAGGCGGATGGCACGCGCTATGTCACCGATACAGACTCCGGTTCGGTGGTGATGGATGGGCCAAAGACGGTGGAGGTGTCCTGGACCACGCAATATTTTCTGAGTACATCAGCCATCCCTTCAGAAGGCGGATCGGTTATTCCATCTCCACCTGGGGCGTGGTATGACAGTGAATCGTCGGTCACATTGACTGCTACACCAGCATCAGGATTTACCTTTAAAGAGTGGTCAGAGGCTGTGTCCGGAGCCGATACATCTCAGTCCATCGTGATGGATGGTCCCAAGAGTGTCACGGCTAATTTTGATCCTCTTTCAGGTATCAGTGTGACCACCAATCCCTCCGGCCTGCAAATCCAGGTGGACGATTCGACTTATACCGACTCCCGGACTTTTGAATGGTCGGCAGGTTCATCACATACGATTTCGGTTGTCTCTCCTCAAGAGCCCGAGGAGGGTGTGCGATACATTTTCTCTTCCTGGAGCGATCAAGGCGCCCAAACCCACACGATCACAGCACCCTCTTCTCCGACCACTTACACGGCGAATTTTACCACGCAGTATTTGTTGACAGTGAATTCAGAGCGGGACGATCCTCAGGGTGGGGGTTGGTATGACAGTGGAGCGACAGCGCAGTGGTCCGTGACATCTCCAGCAGATGAGACGGATGGTACCCGTTATATCGCTGATACAGACTCCGGTTCGGTGGTGATGGATGGGCCAAAGACGGTGGAGGTGTCCTGGACAACGCAATATTTTCTGACGGTGGATTCAGAGCGGGACGATCCCCAGGGTGGGGGTTGGTATGACAGCGGGGTGACAGCGCAATGGTCCGTCACATCTCCAGCAGATGAGGTGGATGGCACGCGTTATATCGCAGATATAGACTCCGGTTTGGTGGTAATGGATGGTCCAGAGACGGTGGAGGTGTCCTGGGCGGCGGAGCACCGGTTGACGACAGCCGTCTCACCGGAGGGTACCGGAAGCATCACGCAATCGCCGTCTGAAGAATGGTTAGCGGCAGGCACGCCTGTAACGCTCATCGCGACGCCGAACGAAGACTATGTCTTTTCCGCGTGGTCAGGCGATCTGGTCGGATCGACAAGTCCGGCGACCTTCATAATGGATGGTTCCAAAACGGTCACGGCAGTATTCGCAGGCGTTCCCCGCATCAGCTTGTCACCTTTCCCCACCATGTCGTTCGGCAGCGTCCTGGTGGGAGAACACACGGATCTCATATTAACGGTCTCGAACCAGGGTACGGCTGCGCTGTCGGTCGCAGTGACCACCGGCGATACTATATTTACAACTTCGCGCGACGCGTTTACAGTATCTGCCAGAGGCAGCCAGCCCATTTTGGTGCGCTTTAGACCAGCGGAGTCAGGCACGAAGATTGTGGAACTTTCGATTGTACATAACGACACCGTTACGGGCAGTCCGTCCACGATAGTCCTCTCGGGAAAGGGCGTGGAAACGTCGCCGCCGACGCTGAGCCCGCAGCCGCTGGCGTTTGGCAGCGTGAAGGTGGGCCAGAGCAAGTCGCTGGCGCTGACGGTCAACAATCCAGGCATCTCGTCTGTGCAGGTGACAGGAATAACATCCAGCGATGCTGCCTTTACGATCTCTCCCACACAGTTCACGCTTCCGGTCGATGGAAACACGACCGCCACCGTCGTATTTACGCCCACGGACCGAAATCTCAAGAATGCCACGCTGACGCTGGCCTTTGTTACAGGAACGGATTCGGCCACGGTGACGGGAACGCTGACGGGACAGGGAACGCAGCCTGTGATTGAGGTATCGCCCTTATCGCTGGAATTTGGGGAGGTTGCGATAGGAGAGACCAGGAACCTGACGCTCACGGTTTCCAATACGGGCAACGACACGCTGCTTATCAACAGCATCAACATCACCTTGCCGGACGCTTCACAGTTCCCCCTCGTCACGGCGCAGGTGCCCCCGCTGCATACGATCCTTCCCAATGGAAGCCAGTCAATCAGCGTGCCGTTTACACCTTTGACCCCTGGCAATAAGTCGGCCACGCTGACCTTAACACATAGTAACACGCCCACGGGGACCTCTACGGCGATCTCCCTCACGGGGGAAGGGGTTCAGGAAGGTCCGATTGCACAGGTGATTCCGCTTAACGTGGACTTCGGAGAGCTGCTCATAGATTCAACCCGAACGGAGACGGTGCTGTTAATCAACCTGACCGATCTGACGCTTACCGGAGAGGCGAAGATCATTTCTCTGGTTTTTTCTCTGCCCACAGATCCGTTTCGGATCAGTGTGGCAGCAAAGGACACCTTCCGGATTCCCGTATCCGCCAGGCCGCCTGTAGAGGGAGAAATAAGGGGCCAGATGGAGATCTCCTTCGATGGACAGGAGATCAAAGTTGCGCTTTCTGTGGAGAGCGTAAGTGGTGAACCTGAGATCCGGGTATCGTCAGAGCTTCTGGACTTCGCACAGGTAAGAGTCGGCGATATCGCCCGGAAGCTGCTGGAGGTGGAGAATGTTGGCGGCGGGACCTTGCGCATCTCCGATATTCAGCCCACTCGCCTGGAATTCGATGTGGCGCAGCGAGACTCGCTGCCCATTGTGTTGAGAGCGGGCGAGACACGGTCTCTCCAGGTCAGCTTTAGCCCGGACGAACAGGAGTTCGTACGTGCAAATATCGTGCTGACCAGTAATGACCCGGAGCGTTCCACGCTACCGATTCAGGTCCAGGGAGAGGGCGTCGGTCCGCTGCTGAGGGCGGAGATCGACACAGCGCTTATTCCGAGCATCCTGAGGTTTGACGATCTGGCTCCGGATGAACGGGATACCTCGGAGGTGCTTATTCGAAACACGGGTGACGGCGTGCTGTTTGTCTATCGCATCGAATCGTCAGACCGGCAGGTGCACACAGTACCCGAATCCCTGAAGGTAGATCCGGGACAACTTGCCCGGGTCCAGGCATTTATCCAGGCGGCGGCAGGTGGAGACACGGTTGGTACGCTCCAGATCCGGAACAACGACCCGGATCGTCCGGTACTGACCGTACCGTGGCGTTATGCGCCAAGAGGAGGGATACTTGATCCGGAACTGCTCCCCGGCGAAATCAGCTTCCGTCCGAGGTTCGGCAGGAAGCGGGTGGAAGTGTCCCTGCCCGTGCGCAACCTGGGGCGCGGTCTGTTAGCTGTCGAACTCTTTTCCCAGGACAACCAGATCGTCTTCCGCCCCGGTTCGGTGGAGGTGGCCCCGGGTGCGCTTGTGACCGTGCGGGTGCGCTTCCAGAGCGTGCCCGGAGGGGAGCGCGAGGGTGTTTTTCAGCTCTTGACGAACGACCCGGACGCCCGCACGGTGAACATCCCCTGGTCCGCTCCTGAAGAACTGGAGGTGGTCTCGATCACCCCCCAGGATGGGACCACAGGCGTTTCCCAGGAAGCCGAAATCGCCATCACTTTCAGTGAACCGCTGCTGAGTGTGAAGCAGTTCGTGGCGGTAGAGGCCGAACTGCTGCCCCCTGCTGAATCGGGAGCGCTGCTGGACAGCTTTCAGATCACCGGTAATGGCCAGAGGGTTGTTTTCCCGGTGCAGTTGAACCCCAACACGGCCTATCGCCTGATCGTCAGTGCGGCGACAGGGGCTTCCGGAGCGGAACTGGGTCAGGTGGCCGTATCCGGATTTACCACAGGGGCTGCGCCGGTGGTCTTCGGATCGATCTCCGGACGTGTGGCCTTCGACGACGGGCGGACCTTCGAGGGCAACGTCTTCGTCTTCAATGAAGCAGGTGATGTCATCGCCCAGCAGGCCATTGAGCCGGGAGGCGAGTACACCGTATCGGGATTGCCCGCCGGTAACTTCCAGATCTTCGTGGATCTGTTTAATGAAGACCTGGGGCAGATCAGCGCCGGTTATGATGCGGATGGAGATGGCAGACCGGATGCGGTTGTCCTGGATGCCGGACAGGATGTGACCGGAATCGATCTGCTGCTCTCATCCACACCATCCGAGCTGCCACCCGGACCGGGGAGTGGAGGCGCCGGTATTACGCTGAAGCTGAGTCTGCCCGATGCAAAAAGCCCGTCGGATACATTATACAGTGTGAAGGCCGGGCAAAAAATCCTGGCGTGGGTAGAGGCCACCGGTGTGGTGGACCTGGCTGCTTACCAGGTCGCAATCGCCTATGACACGACGCAGGTGGCCTTCCAGCGGGTGGACAAGAACAGCCAGACAGAAAAGCGCAATATCCTCTTTAGAGAAGAAGGCAAAGCGCTGTTCATCTCCACCCCGCCGGTAAACGGCGAAGTGGGGCTAAACGGGGCGATTCTGGGAAGTAATCCGGAGCTGTTTTTGGATGGAGACGGCCTGCTGGGGGTCTTCCGGTTCACGGCTCTGGGCGACCTGACGACAGCGGAATTTCGGGTGACACGTGTCATCTTCAAGAGCGGATCTGTGGAGGAGACGCTCACAGTCGATGCCGTGGCTGCGGCGACTTCTGAAGATGGAGGGAACGGAGGGGACGGCCCGGTGAAGGTGGATCTGGACGCACAGGAGGGCAATCAGAGACAGGAGAGAAAAGAGGGTGTAAACGCGGGTGACCCGGTGATATTGCAGCTCTTTGCCGAAGGGTTTTCCCAGGTGACCGGGTATGGAATGTTTGTGAGTTTCGATACGACTCAGGTTGCCTTTGTGGAGGACCGCCTGAACGCCGACTTCATTCCCGGGGCCTTCGAGCGCATTTTTGACACGGGAGGAAAGCTCAATGTTGCTCTGGTTTCCCTCGGGGGGACACAAGTTTCCGAAGCGGACGGTTTCCTCGGAGAACTGGAATTTACGGTTAAAGCAGGATTTGCGGATTCGACGGCCCTCGTCCTTGACACCGTCACCCTGAACCTCGCCGATGGAAGCACCCGGGAACTCCCGCAGCGGACCGTCATCCGGCTGGTCGGAGCGGCGACCTGCGGTCCCGATTTCAATTGTAATGGTACGGTGGAGTTCCAAGATTTTCTGTTGTTCGCACAGGCGTTCGGAAGCACGAACCTCTTGTTCGACCTGGATGGCGACGGGTTCGTCGGGTTTGGCGATTTCGTCATCTTCGCCCTGGCGTTCGGAAAACCCTGGCCATAGATGGGCCTGCTTGAAGGTGTATGTTAGGAGGTCCGAATTCTGAATTGAATTGAACCAGGGCCAAAATTGAGGCATTGATGTCCCAGGTGAGACATTGATACGACGGGCAGGTTGTGCAGGGTAAGAAAAGGCCCCGATTCAGTTCGAATCGGGGCCTTTGGTTGTGTGGGTATCCGGCTCAGGTCTGATCGGTGGGATTGCTCCGAACAACCGGGATGTGGATGAGGGTCGGCCGGTCGGCTGTAAGGCCCTGCCGGATCGCGGGGGCGATGTCGCCGGCGTTTTCGATCCGAACGCCGTGGGCGCCAAAGGCTTCGGCCATCCGGTCGAATCGGATGGGGCCGAGTTCGCTGGTGAGTTCCCGGCCAAATCCTCTCTGGTGTCCGGTAAGGGAGATGCCCCAGGCCTCGTCGTCGGCAAGGAGGACAACAAAACCGAGGTTCTGCCGGGCGGCGGTCTCGAATTCCGCCACGGTGAAGGTCAATGCGCCGTCTCCGGAAATGAGGATGATGGGGCGATTGGGGTATAGGAGGCGGGCGGCCATGGCGCCCGGGACGCCGTATCCGACGACCCCGCTGACGCCGCAGGTGACCCAGTGCCCGGGGTACCGGTCGCAGAGGGTCTGATGCGCCCACTGGCCGATATTGCCGCCATCGATGAGTACGATGGTGTCATCGGTCAGGATGGATTGGACCGCGTGGACGATGTCTAAGGCGTGGCATTTGTCGCCTTCCGGACGGGGGGCGTCCAAACACTGGCGTCGGAAGGCGTCCCGGCGAGATCGGGCCTCCTCAAGCCAGGCGGTTTTGGGAGACGCGGCACAGGCGTCGGCAAGCCGGGCCAGGACCGAGCGGGGGTCGCCCAGGATGGACAGGTGAGCGCCCACGCCCTGCTGGATTTGTGTTGGGTCGACGTCGATGCGTACGACGTGGGCGTCCTCCCGGATGGCCGGGGGCTGGAGGTATCCAACGCGGTAGTCGCAGGCAGCGCCGGCCATCAGGACCAGGTCGGCGTCCGGCAGCAGGCGGGGTCCGCCGGTTGCAGCGCCGATGACGCCCATGAATTCGTCGATCGGTTCGGGGATGGTTCCCCGGTCCCAGATGGGGACGACAACCGGAATTGAGGTGGCGCGCACAAAGGCGGCGAGGGCCTCTTCGCCTTCGGCATAGTAGAGGCCGCTGCCGGCAATAAGGAGGGGGCGCTGCGCCTCCAGGAGGAGGGCGGCGGCTCGGGCAATGTCATCCGGGTCACCGGAGGAGGCCATGTGCGTGGACGTGGCGGAGCCGGGCACCCGGATGACGCGGTCGGGATCGACCTCGGTGGTCTGGATGTCGAGGGGAAAGGTGAGGTGGACGGGACCCGGCCGACCGGAGAGGGCGGCTGTGAAGGCCTCGTGGAGGAGCTGTGGAATCCGTTCGGCACGGTTGATGCTGCGGGCGTATTTGCACACCGGGGCGGCCATGGCGACCTGATCGAGGTCCTGGAAGTGGCCCAGTCCGGCGGTTTCGGTTGATCCGGACCCGGTGATGAGGAGCATGGGGGCGCCGTCGAAGTGGGCGTTGACCGCGCCGGTGAGGGCGTTGGCGTGGGCAACGCCGCTGCTGACGGCGCACACGCCGACCCGGCGGCTGAGGCGCCCGACGACCTCGGCGATGTAGCCCGCAGCCTGTTCGTTCCGGACATCGACGAGCCGCAGCCCGGCTCTCTGGCAGGCGTCGGCCAGCGGGTCGAGCCCGTGGCCGCAGAGGGTGGCAATGAACAACACTCCCCGCTGCTGAAGTTCGCTCACGAAAAGTTCGGCGCCGTTCATAATATCCTCCAGGGGAAAGCGAGAAAGTCATTCCTAAATTCAGCGGCGATAAAGGTCCATCGTTTCAATAGCCTCTGCTACTTTTTTGGGCACCAGATCCTGGATCGGTTTTCCGTGCAGCCGGCGTTTTCGGACCCCGGTCGAGGACATGCCGGCGTAGGGCTCGGTCAGGTGGATGAAGCTGACCCCATCGGCAAAGGGGCTGCATTCGGGGCGCGCCATCACGGCTTGCATTTCATCCAGGTCGTGTGACCCCCGGTTGGCGGCGACGATGCGGGAGGTTTCAAAGAGGCGGGCGAGGTCCGTCTGCATGTCGGCGTAGTATTTGGGGTTGAAGAGCCGCAGGAGGGTATCGTAGCCGAGGACGAAGTAGAATCGGGTGCCTCTTGCATACAGGGCGCGGAGGGCTTTGGCTTTGTCCACAAACCGGGCGTGGCTGCATCCGGCCACGGAGATGTCGGATCGGGCCTCTGCGTACGCAAGCAGCATCGCCAGCCGCTGGGCAAGCGTCGCGCCAAAAACCCTCTTGTCCACATTGGTCCGCGACAGCAGCAGCAGCACCTCGTTCAGGCCGCAGGTCCGCCGGGCCTTCCCGACCATCCCGTCGTGGGCCAGCG
Organism: Candidatus Latescibacterota bacterium; assembly: GCA_965249305.1. GTDB lineage: Bacteria > Latescibacterota > UBA2968 > UBA2968. Next base: position 5,517,240 of record OZ252228.1, read on the forward strand.
TCATCGGGTTGAACGAGGCGTCCAGCACGCCCAGGCGTCCTGCGGTGACGCCCATGCCTTTGGGCGCCCGCCGCACCACACGGGCCCTCGGCGGACCGCTCGGGTCTAAGTCGGCCATCATCCTGCCCAGGCGTTTCAATTCTTCCCTGTCGATCCGCATGGTTTCTTATCCTTATCAAAATCGGACGCACCCTGCCGGTCCGAACCTCCAGAGGGCGCCCGGGACCCGGTCGGACACAGCGGAGAATTCCTGGATGAGCGCATGGTAGGTTCTGCCACCCTGTAAGTCAACTGAAATTTGAACGGTTTGGACACATTGCCGGGGATTTTCCGCTTGACATCTTGTTCGCAAAAGCATTTACTGGTAGCGGTTTTGCCGTCCCTCAGGGAGATCCCCCGGAAGGTTCCGCTATGCGTTCTTTCGGAGCTCGGTGGGGTTAGGAGACAGGTATGTCCGATTCTTTTCGACCCTATCGGGGCGTTTTTACCATTCCTGTAACGCCGTTTACCGATGAAGGTGCGCTGGATGGCGCGGGCCTGGCAGAAGTCGTGACGTTCAGCATTGCTGCGGGCGCACACGGTCTGGTGGCCCCGGTAAATGCCAGTGAATTCAGCGTGCTTTCCGATGCGGAACGGCTGCGCGTTGTTGAGATCGTGGCCCAGACGAACAACGGCCGGCTGCCGTTCGTGGCCGGGGTTTCGGGTGTGAGCGTTGAGGCTGCGGTTGAATTTGCCCGGCACGCCGCCGATAGCGGAGCCGATGCGCTGATTGCTATGCCGCCTTATGTGCGCAAGCCGCACACCGGGGAAGTCCGGCGCTATTACGAGCGGTTGTCGGAGACGGCCGACCTGCCGATTTTTGTCCAGAACTATCCGCTGCCGATAGGGGTTCCGATGGTCCCGGATTTTCTGGCGCAGATGGCCCGCGAGATTGCGCAGGTGTGTTATATCAAGGAGGAGGTCCCTCCGGTTACGCACACGGTTTCGGCCGATATTGCGGCCTGCGGGGACTCGGTGGAGGGGGTGTTCGGAGGCGCCGCCGGGAAGTTTATGATGGATGAGATGCGCCGGGGCGCCGCCGGGACGATGCCGGCGTGCGATGTGACGGATGTGCACGCCGCCGTCTGGAACGCCTGCGAGGCCGGAGACGAAAAGGCAGCCCGGGAGATTTTCAACCGCCTGCTTCCGCTGCTCAATTTCGAGTCTCTCTACGGCGTAAATGCGTACAAGGAGGTGCTGCGGCGGCGGGGCGTCATCCGGTCGGGCACCGTCCGGGCGTCTGTGGTGAGAGGGCTGGACGCCTCGGACCTTGCAGAGCTGGACGCGATCCTGTCCGGGCTGACGGACCTTTTTACCGTGTAGCTTGCGCGCGTTCCGATCTCGGGTCCAAGATCCGGGATCTTTTTGACGGCGTTAACAATTGTGTGAGGGGAGGACGATTATGCACGTTGGAATGCGTATTCCACCTATGGGCCGGGAACTCGGATTTGAAGCTGTGGTGGCATGGGCGAGTGACAACGGGTTTGGCTCTATCGACGTGCCGGAGGTGGACCGGAAGGTCCGGAAGATCTGCGACGGCGCCGGAATCGGAATCGGCACCGTGGACTGGGGCGCCGGGGGGGCGCTGCTGAGCAAGGACGGCCGAGTGCGCCGGAAGGCGGTGACGGCTATGGTGCGGCGCATCAAGGCGGCGGCCACGTACGGGTCGGGGGTGATCTTTGTGTGTCTTACGCCCGATGACCACCTGCAACCCCGGTCTGAGAGCTTTGAGGTTTTTAAAAAAATCTATCCCGGCATTGTGGATGCTGCGGAAAAAGCGGGCGTTTATCTGGTGATCGAACCCTATCCCGGCCCGGCGCCGGCCTATCCCAATCTGGGCTGCACGCCGGAGACCCTCCGAGCGATCTTTGAGGTGGTTCCGTCGCCCCATCTGGGGATCTGCTACGACCCCTCTCACTTTATCCGCATCGGGGTCGATTACAAACGTGTTCTGATCGAGTTCGGCGACCGGGTGCGCCACGTCCACGCCAAGGATACCGAGATTCTGGACGACGGGCTTTACGCGTTCGGCTGCCTCGGCCAGAGCTTCGGCAGGCGTTATGGTCACGGAGAGGGCTGGTGGCGGTACTGTATTCCGGGATGGGGCGCTGCGGACTGGAAGTGGGTGGTGGCCCGCCTGGAGGAGGCCGGATACGATGGGCCTCTGGCGATCGAGCTGGAGGACGACCGCTATATGGGAAGTACGGAGCTGAACCAGGAGGGGCTTCTGGCCGCCAGGGCCTATCTGGAGCAGATTATCCGGTAGCCCCTGTGTACGATGCGGGCGCTTCCGGTCCTGCGTTTGGGCGAGGATATGTTTTTCGACGGAAAGGCGATGATGGGGTCCCACCGCATTTTTTTTGTGTGTCACGGTAATATCTTTCGCAGCGCTTTTGCGCAGCACCGGCTCATCGCCCTGATGGAAGAGAAGGGGATGTCCGGTCACGACGTGCGTTCGGCAGGAACAATGGCGCAACCGGGAGATCCATCCCCGTCCGTGGTCGTGGAGATCGCCCGGGAGTACGGGATCGATATGGAGTCCCACCGTTCCACGAGCCTTTCGGCAGATCTGGTGGATTGGGCTGCTCGGATCTATGTAATGGAGAACAGGATGGGCGATGACATTCTGGGTCTCTGCCCGGACGCGGGCTTGAAGCTGGAGCTTCTGGGCGCGATCGATGGGACCGGCGAGATCCTGGATATCGGTCCCGATCCAGATGTGGAGGGGGCCGTCCGGGATCGGTTCGATAAGATCGACGGTCTGCTTCAAATCCTGGTTAACCGGCTGGAGAGCGGTGGTGATGCAGCAGGGTAGCGTGGCGCCATCGTTCCTGCGGAGGTGGCGTTTTTCGGCTCAGTGGTGGCGCAGAACAACCATTTTTTGAACGAACAATTTTTCATTTCGATCGTTCAAAATTCTGAATAATTCATTTTATAACAATTGGTTGTGTATATTTTTCGGTCTGTCCTCCCGTTTGGCATGCCTTTTGCAGATATGATAAACTGTCGTAATAGTGACTTCCTCCCAAGAGAGAGGGAACCGGTACTTCATATTGGCGGTAGCCCCGACCTACCTCCATGTCTCGAAGAGACCGGTTCCCTCTTTTTATTTTCCCAAATTGTTCACAACAAAAGATTCGCAAGAACCGTGCCATCTGTAGGAGCGGTGTTCAGATCCCCTCCGGATTTGGTGATATTTAATTGTGAATTTGAGAGTTATCAGGGAATGTACAAACGCTGAGAGAGGATATTTCGTGTTCGGATGTCGGTGGCGGCTGTAACAAGATAACAGAGCAGGGCTGTAACAATATAAAACAAAGGGCAAATGATCCGGTGGGTCATTTGCCCTTTGTGTCTTTGGTCTGAATATCCGTCATAATCCGGGGGGCGCAGGCTGAGACGTGTCCATGCGTGCGGTTTCATCGGCTGAGAGGGGGATCCGCTCTCTTTCAAGCGATTCCAGAAAGGGGAACGCGATGTGCGCCCGCCGCATCTCGCGTTTGAGCCAGGTCTTGAAGAGCCGGTTTTTGATCTCTTGATTCACCGCCTCGGTCAGGGCCGCGGGATAGGTCTGTTGGACGAGGTAAAGCGCATATCCTTTTCCGACCTTTAGCGGTCCCACCACTTCTCCCGGCTCTGCGGCAAATACCAGCGGGGCGATGCCTTTGGGCAGGTGACGGCGCCTGAGCCGTCCCAGGTAGCCTCCGGCGGGCCGGGTGGCCTCGTCCCGGGAATAACGCCGCGCCAGATCGCAAAATGCGAGCCCCTCCTCGATCACCTGCATCTGGAGTTCTTCTGCAATCCCCCTGTGCGCAACGTGTATCCAGCAGACTTCCGCCTCGTCAAAGTCCAGGGTGTGCTGGACAAAATAAGGCTCTATGCGACCTTCGGTTTGCCTCCGGGCCAGGGCATCCGTTAGCAACCGGCATTCGGCCGCTCCGGCCAGGTTGTCAAGCGACAACCCCCGGTGCGCCAGCCAGGCTTCCGTATCTTCTACGCGCTCCAGCCGGTTCTGGTAGCGCCACTCGTCCACCTCTGTTTGCACATCCTCCGGGCTCACGCTCAGCCCTTCTCTGTGTGCGAGTTGGACGATCAGACGCTGCCGGGCGCAGCGCTCGAAGAGACTCGGGTCATCTACGATCTGCATCGAGCGCAGCAGGTCCGACAGGCCAACCTGCTCATGGTTGACGACAACGACCACAGGATCGGCTCCCTCTGACACTTACCCCTCCTCGTCCGGGACGAACGCTGCAGACTCGCGCAGTTGTCGCAACGGCTTCAGCAGCAGGTTGAGGATCGACATCCTGTTGGTTACGACCTCGGCAATGCCTTTCAGCCCATACCTGAGCGGCTTTTTCTCTCCGCGTACCTGCACCGTTATCTCCTCCAGCTCAACAATGCTCCGATAGACCGGGCCGAGGATTGGATCGGCAGTCGCATCCGGCGATATCCGCGTTAATCTCCCTCGCTTGATCCCGTAGTCTTCAAAGGGGAACGCATCGTACTTCAGTTTGACGGCCTGCCCCGGTTTGATCAATCCCACGTCTTTGTTCAGGACGCTCACTTCAGCCACCATCGGGGCAGACGCCGGGGCCAGGGTTGCCAGCGCCTGCCCTTTGCTGGCCACCTGGCCCAGGGTGTTTACGAGTACCTGGGTTACGATTCCGGCTTCCGGCGCCAGGATGAGGTCCGAATCGGCCTCTAAGGCCCGGTCCACGGCCTGCTGCGCCCGCTCGTAGCGCAGCTTGGCCTCTTCGTACGTGTGTTCCGCCCGGGCGGTCTCCCGGTCGCTGTCGATCCGCGCTTCCAGAATCTGCCGTTTCAGGTCCTGCACGGTTGTCTTCAGGCGATGGATTTCCGCCATTCGGGTGGGGAGTGCGGCCAGCGCGCCAAAGTAGCGCACCCGAGCCTCGTTCAGGGCCTTGCGGCTGATCAGGCGCTTCTCGTAGAGCTGCCGGCTCTCTGCGTACTGCTGGTTGAGGTGTTCCAGTTCTGCGGATCGGAATTGGATCTCCGCTTTTAGGTCGGCCTCGGGCGGGTCTGCATCCGGGATGCGGCCTCTCAGGTCCACTTCTCTCAGGCTCTCCCTATAGGCCTGGAGGGCGTCCTGATAGGTCTGCATCAGCGCCTGCATGAGGTCCAGCCTGGCTTTGAGGGCGGCAACGGTCTCCTGCGCGAGCCGCCGCTTCTGAGGCAGGGCTTCTTGAAGGTCGTACGCCGCTTTCTGGAACTGCACGCCGGCCTGTTCCAGTTCCCGCAGCTCCATCCAGGTTTCGGGTGACCGGAGTTTGAAGAGGAGCTGGCCTTTGGCCACCCGGTCTCCTTCCTTCACCCCGATCACTTCAATCTCTCCACCCCGAGGCGCCTGCACCGTGTTGACCTGACCCCGGGGCGCGAGACGAAACGGCGCCGTGGCCACCACATCCACCTTCCCAAAACCGGCCCAGAGGAGCCCGGCCAGTACAAAGGTGAGGACAATGTAGAGCAGCGCCCGGCTGAAGGCGGGATGGAGGGATCCGAAGAACTCAGACATTTCCGCCGCATGTTCCACGTTTGGAACAGCGGGGGAGATCCGAGCATTCGAGATGTCGGGATTGTCCTGCATTGATGCGGGTGTTGTCAATAGAGATTCGGCCATAGGTCATCCGTTGTGTCTTTCTCCGCGTCCTCCGCGTCTCCGCGGTAAGATTTTCATGCCGCGTTCAACTGCTGCCCGGCGAGATAAGCGTAAAGCCCCTGCTTCGCCATCAGGCTCTCGTGATCTCCCACCTCTACGATGTGGCCTTTGTCCAGCACCACGATGAGGTCCGCATCCCGTACAGTGCTCAACCGGTGGGCAATGACGAAGGCCGTGCGATCGCTCAAGATGTCCTTCAGGTTCTCCTGGATGGCCTGCTCCGACTCCGTATCCAGGGCGTTGGTCGCTTCGTCTAAGATGAGGATTCGGGGATCGGTGCAGAGCGCCCGGGCGATGGCGATCCGCTGCCGCTGCCCGCCGGAGAGTCCCATGCCCTGTTCTCCGATTTTGGTTTCATAGCCCATGGGCAGGTCTGCAATAAAGCCGTGGGCGTTGGCCAGGCGGGCGCCCTCCACTATCCGGTCCATCTCGACCTCTTCCGCTCCCAATACGATGTTCTCCGCGATGGTCCCGCTGAAGAGGAACGGCTCCTGCAGGACCATTCCGACCTGGCGCCTCAGCCACCCCGGGCTAAAGTCGCGAAGGTCGATCCCATCGAGCGTCACCCGCCCTTCTGTGGGATCAAAGAGCCGGGGGATGAGCTTGACCAGCGTGGTTTTGCCCGCGCCGCTGCGGCCCACAACAGCCACTTTCCGGCCGGGTTCCACGGTCAGGTCGATGTCGTTTAGCACATAAGGTTCTTCTGCACCGGCTCCGTAGCGAAAGAAGACCTTTTCAAACGCGATCCGGCCTTCTATTTGCCTGGGCGCTGCTGCGTAATCTCCATGCCGGGACGTTTCCATGGGGGTATCGTAGATGTCGTTCAACCGGTCCAGCGCAATGCGCGCCTCCTGGATCTGCGGCCAGAGACCGATCAGGCCCATAATCGGTCCTGTTACGTTGCCGATCATCGCATTAAAGGCCATCAATTGCCCTACGGATAGTTCTCCCTCAATCACCAGGGTCGCTCCGTACCAGAGGATAAAGGTGCTGCTGAAGAGGTTCAGCAGCCTGCCGATAGAGCCGAATAGCATCCCGATTTTCATTCCATGAAATCCAATCTGAATCTCTTTTGTGTAGCGATTCTCCCATTTCCACCGCGTGCTCCGCTCTACAGCCGATGCCTTGACGGCGTCAATACCATGCAGGGAGTCGATAAGCACAGACGACTGTTCGGCCTGCGCCAGGAAGGCGCGCTGGCTGAGCGACTTGAGGATCGGCGTGTAAATCAACGTCAGTACCACGGAAAGCGGCATAAATGCCAGCACAACAAGCGTCAACTGTGCGTGATAATAGAGCATCAGTCCCAGGTAGACAAAAAGCATGGTCACGTCGAGGACGACCGAAACCGTGGCGCCGGTCAGCAACGCTTGAATCGTGGCGTTTTCCCCAAAGCGCGTTGTAAGATCTCCGGTGCGGCGCATAGCGAAAAAATGCATCGGCAGGCCCAGCAGATGCCGGTAAAACCGGGAGAGCATGGTGATACTTAACCGGGCGCTGACATACGCGATCAGGTAGGTGCGCAGTGCAGAGGTGCCCATCTGGAAGAGGGCGATGACGATCATGCCGATCAGCATCAGGTTAAGCAGATCCCGATCCTGGTGGACCAGCACCTGGTCTACGATGGCCTGCGTAAAGATGGGCGAGGCAAGCCCGAACAGGCTGAGGACCAGGGAGGCCAGGAGGACTTCACTGAGGGTACCGATATAGGGTCGTACAAGAGGGAAGAACCTGCGGAAGGAGGATCGGGACGGTTCGTTCTCGGCCACCCGATCCGTGTATTCCAGGAGAAGCGCCATGTGGGTCCAGCCGGCCTCGAACTCCTTTCTGGTGAGCTTTCGGATGCCGACTCCAGGATCGGCGATCATCGCATGCTTTGAGGTAATCCGAAAGAGGACGACAAAGTGGTTGCCCTCCCAGTGAATTACGGCGGGCAGATCCGTGCGCATCAATTGCTCATAACCCGTTCGAACACCCCGGGTGACAAATCCCAGGCTCTCCGCGGCTTCGGCCAGCCCGGCCAGAGACGCTCCGTATCGGGAGACATTGGCCATATCCCGCAGCCGGTTCAACCCGATGGGCATCCCGTAATGCTTGCAGATCATCCCGAGACAGGCCGCCCCGCAGTCGGTCTCGTCGTGCTGCTTCAGAAAGGGGAATCGACGGATTTTTCGGACTTTCTCATTTTGGGAGGGGTCTTCCGATCTTATGGTATCCTCAGGCTGCTGCGCCCGAACCTGTCCATTCTCAGGGATCGAAGTCTTCTTAAGAATGCGGCTTTGTGTGGGTTCCACAGGGCTTTCTTGTCTGCGCTCTGTAGAGGCATCTTCAAACGTCCGGCGCAGTTGGGGAATCCGACTCACTGCGCGGTCGAAGTCCGCTTTCGACAGCGAATAGAGTACAACATCGGTCACTGAGGTGATGCCGGCCGGCTGAGGTATATCCTCCAGCAGCGCCTGCGCTCCAAAGAAATCCCCCGGCTTCAGTTCATACGCCGTTTGCTCTTGACCCGAACCATCCAGGCCTATGGCCCTCAGCCGCCCGCTGCCAATGAGGTAGAACCGGTTTCCTGCGTCCCCCTGTCGGACCACGCACGTTTCAGCGGACAGGGCCTCCCGTTGCAGGCTCTGGAACAGGTCCTGCATCGCCTCGCCGGATATCTGTCCGTTTCCAGCTTTGAGGAACCGCGTGAAGTCCCGATATGCAATGTTGGCGATCTGGTCTTCGAGATACGCCTGCAAGGCCGGGTTGGAGGAGACCACCTTCAGGAAATCAGCTTTGGGAACCTGCAGCACCTCCGAGGGCTCGGCCGCGCGTACTGTGGCGCGGCGTCCCTTGCCGGTCAACAGTGCGCCCTCACCGAAGTGGTCGCCGGGGTAGAGGTAGCCTACCGTCTGAGGACGCTCCTCTTCATCCTTCCGGACGACTCGCAAGCGGCCGGAGCGGAGGATGTAGAAGGTGTCGGCCGGGTCGTCTTCGTGGAAGATTGTGGCGCCTAGATTGAGGCACAGAGGCTCGCATTGGGAATCGAAGTCAGTCAAAGAAATCAGTCGATTCATCGGCGTTCCTAAAGCTATTAGATTTGGCTTCCCTTTTTAAGAAAGTATAGATGACATAATTAGTTATAGCCATTAGAGGAAATCCAAGAAATAGAATGAGAATAAAGTGCCCTAACTTCCGAGATGAATGGTCGAAAAAGGCGTGAAGTATAAATAAATAAGGGCTTGTTCCAAATAGCAGAACTGAAAGATTGTTAAGAACAAATAAGAATTTGATAATTACTAAAAAGAATGGCAATACTAAGAAAAATGTAAATGAAACATCCTTAGGCTGATTCGGGCATTTTAGAAAATCCCCAAAAGTCCATTCGATATACTCTTTAGGAAAGAGTCGAGTTCGTTTAGGCCAAGCCATCATAAAAATAAAAATCTCAATTATTACGAATAAAGCTTCAGATACAATAAGAGCAGTAAAACTGCTTACATCTCCTGAGAAACTTACTGCGCGGCAACAGGTTGCGGCACCAGTCCGAAGCCCAAAGCGCGTGCCTTTTTGCGCAGATAGTTGATGGTTCGCTGGGTGTGTTGTTGCTCGTGGTGTTCCAATAGCGACGGATCGTAGGCCTCGGGCTCTGTCCAGAGTCGGTAGAAGATCCGGGCCAATTTATGCGCCGTGGCTGTGTTGGCTTCTGCCGGGCCGATCCGGGCACGCATCCGGCGGTAGAACGAGCCGATGGGGCCGGAACTGTTGGCGACGGCCTGTGCGGCGATCCGGAAGGCATCGGCGGCTCGGTTTTTGACCGGGCGTGTCTTACTGCTTTTGATCTTGCCGCCGGTGATTCGGTTGTCCGGACAGACGCCCAGCCAAGAGGTAAAGTGCTTCTGTGTGGAAAACTTCGACGCATCCAGGCCAACTTCGGACAGGATGGTCTGCACCGTCAGGACATTCAAGCCTTCCACCCGGGTGAAGTCCACGCCACTGATGCGGTAGAGGTGGGTGCGCAGATCAAAGGCCGGTTGATTGCGGCTGGGCTTTTTGCGCCCTGATTTTAGAGGCGGCAACGGCGTTTGCGTCACATCGACGCGGTCGTCCAAGCCGCTGATATAGGTCTCGATCTGTTGGTCACACAAAGCGATCTGCTGCTGGTAAAACCGATAGGTCTCCAGCGCCTGGCGCAGGGCGAACAGATGCTCCTGCCGGTAATCGCCCTCTAAAGCCTTGGCGATGCGGTCGGCGCTGCTTTTGATGCGATGATCCTTGAGGGCGGCCAACTTCTGCCGGTCGCGCTCTCCATCCAGAATCGCCTCAATAATGCGCAGGCCGGTCACCCCGGTGATATCGCTGATTACCTTATGAAGCTGGACGTTCATCTGTTCCAGCGCCTTTTGCATGTGCTGCACATGGGCGGCAGCATAGCGGATCAGGTTATTGCGATGGCGCCAGTATGAGCGCAGGACACAAATGTCGTCCTCGGGGCGAAAGGAGGCTGAAAGCAAGCCAAAGGAGTGGAGCTGCTGGAGCCACTGGCAGTCGAGAACGTCGGTCTTCCGGCCAGGCACATTCTTGACGTGGCGGGCATTGACCAGGTAGACCTCGAAGCCGTAGCCTTCCAGGATCTGGAACAGGGGCACCCAGTAGACGCCGGTGGATTCCATGGCCACGGTGTCGATGCCACAGGCTTGCAGCCAGTGGGCCAGGGCATGGAGATCCTCGGTAAAGCAGCCGAAAGAACGAACGGGAGTCTCATCGCGATCGGCGGGCACGGCCACGTAGCTTTGTTCGGCGCCGATATCGATGCCAGCGGCATTGGGATGAATCACTTCCTGGACAGCCTTCCTTTTGGAGGCACGCTTGGACCGACGCTTCTTGGGCATGGGAACGCTCCTTGAGAGGATGGAAAAAGATCCACGGATGCGCTCGAGCCCGGGGCGGTTACACGTAAGCAATCTCCTGAACGGGATCGAACCCTTCCTCGAAGAGTCCGTCACCAATGACACAACCGCGACCACCCGGGACCATGCTCCTAAACGGGTATGAAAACACCAGGGATGTTCCGGCCTTAGCTGCTCGGGCGCATGCGGATCAAAGAAGCCAAGAAGTGGCGCCCAACGCAAGTTTCTTTCATCCATAACCCTGAAGCAAAGCGTCAGGGTCGTTTGCTGCTAAGGGATTTAGCTCTTCAGCAATTCCTGAACTAATTCCCAACCAGGTACTATATGCATCGAGGAAGCCTATGATTCCACTGCAGAGTGAGAATATGACGATATGTTTGAAAGTGTTCATGTTTTTAGATGTCCTAAGCATCTCTGTTTTAGAACAAGCATTATAAACTCAATGGTTCGGACACTTTTTATAAGTTGTTGATTTTCAACAGGTTATAAATTTAGCATCAAATTCCATAAACTGTTATTTTTCAATGGCTTATGAAATTTGAACCCCCAGAATTACAAAAACTGTCCGAAGTATTGTAAACTTACTGATAGCTACAAAGATTTCGTATGTTTATTAAGGCCTCCGAGCCATTCTAGGATTGGGATAATTACTCCTTCCTTCCGGACTCGGAGCCCTTTTTAGCCCCAGAAAGTCAATAACTTCCAGTTATCCTGAGGAATGACACTCTGGACTAAAAGTCTAACTTCCCGTGTAACGAGGATCACTCGGATCGAAGATTTGCTGCCGGCTAGACTTCGAGGGTCGCGGATTATCAATCCACTCTATAGTATATGTTCTGTCATAGCCAGCGTTTTTTACCACATAATCCAATCCTTTAGTAATGACCCAGCCTCCTACTATCCCAGCAGCCCACCATACCACTGGATGAACAACACCACCAGTCACCATCTGCATGTTGTCTGCTTCTAAATCCTGTTCACGGACCGGCAGAGGCGCACACTGTACAAAATTCTGCTCTGGGGCAGTTGTAATTCGAGTCGTACATGCATTGGCTACCATCGTTGTTACCTCCTTTTGGTTTTTGAACGTCTGATCGTGAACAGATACCTCTGTCTTGACATTCCACATTGTGAGAGTCTCCTTTTGAGGTCGTCTAATCGATAGACAGGACAACGCCCTCACGAAGTATATGCATCGCGAAGCTCGAATGTCAAGCGTGATATCTGAGACTTATAGGGTGGGATAGTCGTGCGTTTCTTTCCTATGTCAGACTATAAGCACCTCCTCTGGAATCAAGTGATCGATTTTGGCCGATACGCCTGGCCAATGGGATAGCCCAGAACGCTGTCCAACCTTAAGGGGCTGTCAGCATATCGCCCATCTGCCGGATCTTTCGGAGCGCCTGATGGCACATCTTCCGGTCGCCGGCGACACCGAGCAGTGCGGCCTCCACCTCGTTCGGATACAGCACCTGGCTCAGGTGGAGGCCCAGGCCCTCCAGAAATGGAAGGTCCTGATGCAGAAAGGGGATCCTGGGGAGTGGCCCCTGTTGACTGCCGAGGTAATTGAAGGTTTTGGGAATACTGTGCATATTACCCTGCTGGTCACAGCCCCGGGCAAAGTGAACCCGGTGGACTTGACCCGTTTCGGTGGGTACCTTATCTCTTGGGAGAAAGGAGATCCACTATGCCGCCAACACGTCCACCTTATCCACCTGAGTTCAAAAAGCAAATGGTCGAATTGGTTCGAGCCGGTCGTACGCCAGGAGAGCTGGCCAAAGAGTTCGAGCCCTCAGACCAGACGATCCGGAACTGGGTGGTACAGGCCGACCGAGACGAGGGCCTTCGAGAAGACGGTCTGACCAGTGATGAGCGAGAGGAGTTGCGCCGTCTTCGTCGCGAGATTAAGCAGTTACGCATCGAGCGTGAGATCTTGTCAAAAGCAGCAGCCTGGTTCGCTCAGGAGACCAACACGATCCCCAGAAAGCCTTCCAGTTCGTGAAGGCGCACCAGGCAAAATGGCCAATTACCACGCAATGCCGAGTCCTGGGTGTCTCCCTCAGTGGGTATTATGCGTGGCGAGGACGCCCCCCATCGCCAAGAGCAAAGGTCGATGCGGATCTCAAGGAACAGATTAAGGCTTTTCATGCCCGTTCTGATTCTACCTACGGAGCCCCCAGAATCTGGGAAGATCTGGCAGCATTAGGCATCCGTATAGGCAAAAAGCGTGTCGCCCGTCTGATGGTTGAGATTGGTATCTTCGGGGTGAGCCGTCGAAAGGGTATCAGAACCACCCGTAAGGGAAAAAAGGCTCAAAAAGCCCCTGATCTGGTCAAGAGAGACTTCACTGTTGAAGCCCCAAATAAACTCTGGGTGGCCGATATTACCTACGTACCAACCTGGGCGGGCTTCCTGTATCTTGCTGTGGTTATCGATGTCTTTTCCCGCCGAGTCGTGGGCTGGACGATGGCTTCGACGCTCCAGAGTGAGTTGGTTTTGTCTGCTTTGAATATGGCACTTTGGCAGCGTCATCCTTGTGGGGTGATCCACCACTCCGACCAGGGATCTCAGTATACTTCACTTGCCTTCGGTAAACGCTGCGATGAGGCGGGTATACGTCCCTCAATGGGTTCTGTAGGCGACTGCTATGACAACGCACTGTGTGAAAGCTTTTTCGCCACCCTCGAATGTGAATTGATCGACCGCCGTTGTTTTCGTACCCACAAGGAGGCCAGATTGGCTATTTTTGAGTATATTGAGGGCTGGTATAATCCCCATCGTAGGCATTCATCAATCGCATACCACTCACCGATGACATATGAAAAACAGCATCAAACACGGGCTTGAAGCCCAAGCCCTAAACACTCCACCAAAACGGGGCAACTCCAGGGAGTAGGACAACCACACCGATTCTAATCAGAAAGGTGTGGTTATGTCCAAAGTTAAAGCAATCTATGTCTTTACTCCTCCCGATGATAAACAAAAGTCCCAGGATGCCTTGAACGAGTTATTAAGGCTGTTAGCAAAGGGGGTAAGAGATGAGGGAAATATGCGCCATCTACGCCAGGACATCAACAGACAGACAAAGAGAAAGACACACCATAGACTCACAACTGAGGATTCTTCCTGAATATGCAGAAAAACGGGGCTGGAAAATCTTCAATATTTACGTTGATGACGGCATTTCCGGTGAAACTATTGAAGAGCGCCCGAAATTTTCTAGGCTTTTAGAAGATGCAGAGCAAGGCTGTTTCAATGTTGTTTTGGTGATTGATCTTGACAGAATTGTAAGGTCTAAGAGTTCTTTACAAGGTGCTCTTATTTATGATTTGTTCAGGGAAAACAATATCAAATTAGCCACACCGAATGAGTTGATTGATTTATCCAATGAAGATCAAGATTTACTTGCTGGTATTAAACGAGAAATGGCAAAATGGGAGAAACGGAAGATTTTAGGCAGGATGCAGAGAGGCCGCATAGAAGCATTAAAACAGGGAAGGTTTGTGGGAAGCAGGATTGCTTATGGCTACAGATGGAATAAGGAAAAGCAGGAATTTGAAATTGAGCCTGAAGAAGCTGAATTTGTCCGGTTAATTTTCAATTTATGTATTGAGGAAAATTGGGGTTCAGTAACTATCGCTGACTATCTCAATAAAAAGAATGTCCCTACCCGTTCAGCAAGATTATATCCTGATAAACTTGCAAGATATGAAGCTGCTTTAAAGAGAGGTGAGCAAATAAAAAAGCCTAAACCTCCTCACAAGTGGGCTCCGATTGTTATTGATCAAATCCTCAAAAATACCATCCAATACGGAGAGTTTATCAACAATAGGCGTCAAGGAAGGATTGATGAAACAATCAGGCCAAGAGAGGAATGGATTATTATTAAAGTCCCTGCTCATAATACACGACAAAACTTAATCTGACCTAAAATATGGAGGATCAATCAGTATCCAAAGACAGTGAAAGAACTCCTGGATGTGATCCTGTATATTGAGCAGAACATACTGCAAATGGTCCAATCCATATCGAAACAGGCTTTTCTCTTTGCATCCGTGTTTTTTGATCTTCAACGGTTTTGTCTTTGCGATCCATTCTCCTACCAGATGAGCCCAGGTGAGGGCAATGGCTAAAAGCGCGATGAGTTTTTCGATTCGTTCCAGATGGATCAGATGGGTCTGTTCCAGATCGAAGCCTCGGCTTTTCAACGCGGCGAACAGGACTTCAACTCCCCACCGTTTTTTGTAATCCTCCAGCGGTTTTCGACCTTTACACTTGCTGGCAACGATGAGAAATTCGTCAGGTAATCGGATGACAGACAAATACAGATGATGACCATAGATCAGACGGGGTTTACGCAGAATGCGCTCTTGGTGAATGTGCAGGTCGGCAAACAAGCATCGAAGCGCGATGTCCCCTTTGCCATTTAGGGTTTTGGCGTTTTCCTTGACGCGGATGGCAAAGCCTAAGGCTTGCGCATCTAACCACGCAAACCATTCTTGCCCAATGAATTCCCGGTCTGCAACGATGACCTGAATCAGGTTTTTATCCACCAACTTCAAGACCCGTTCCATCAACTGGATACGCTCATCGGTGTTGGAGTTGCCCTTTTTGGGCAGCAGTATCCAGCAGATGGGAAATGCAACGCCTTGATAGACACTCCCGGCGGTGAGAATATTGATGGTCAGTTTGCCGAAGCTCCAGGTCGTCCGATCTATCGAGATGGTAAAGTCCGACTTGATCGGCAAGAGATGCAGGATCAAGTCGGCCACCAGGTCATAGGACAGATTAAACGGCTCTTCGCTGTTTCACGTGGGTAATCATAAAAACCCGAACCAGTCTTCTTGCCGAGTGCGAGGTGGTTCCTAACCGTTTGCTCCGGTATCCGCACATGAGATCTCTCCTAAACACACGGCGGGTATTGAATGATCCGGAGATCCAGTTTGCCGTTTAGTCCATCGTAACAATTTATTATCTAACAACTTAAACAACTGTTTTTAAGATAGAATCCTGAGCAACAGACAACGGGTCGGGCAACACCGTTGACAAAGAATACTCGAAGGCTGGTCCACAAAACCTGCAGCTTGGGCGTCTTGTCTACCACAACTGGTCGTTCCTGGGGGAAGGTTACCCACACCAAATAGCGAGGAGCCGATTAAACTCACTGAAGAAACGTTGGATTCTGCGATAGTTGGACTTCTGCTTGGCTTTGCCGTTGAGGGCGTTGGCCAGTTTGGTGAAGTTGACGGTTGTGAGCTTGATGAGAGACACAATGAAGGCGGCGATGAATTTTACCCGGGCCTTATGACAGGGTAAATACCATTGCATCACGTCGTGTAATTCATTAACTTGAGGAGACATAGACCTGTGTTTGATGATGGATGAGTTGTTGGATCTTGACAACCCAAACTTAACTCATTTCACCACTCAGCGCAGGTCTTTTCCTTTTTTGTCGTGTACCATGGTCCCTGCTATTATTTCTAAAGAGACTTGGGTGCTGGCTCAGCAAAAAAGGCAGCAAAGAAAAAAATTCGTCAAGGGCAATGAAAAGCATCCGTATTTGTGTAATGGTGTTCTTTTTTGTAGTATTTGTGGGAATAGATTAAGTGGTAGAACTACGAAAGGAAGAAAACCTGGTCATAAAAACCATTCATACTACATTTGTTACGGGCGGTCAAGTAGGTGGCAGGGCGAATGCTCCTTACCTTACTTTTCTGTGGATGAAGTGGATAGGGTTGTTTGGAGTGAGATTGAAAGACTTGTGAAAAATCCTAATCTGCTTGAGCAGGTGCTTACTTTACAGGAAGAGGATACGACAGCATATACTGAAGATGATGTGAAGAAGCTGGAGAAGGCTTTAGCAGAGAAAAGAGACGAGCAGGATTCAATGCTGAGGCTGTATAGAAAAGGGGTTGTGAGTGAAGCTCAATTGGAAAGCCAGCTTGCTGAGATTAAGGATGAGGAACAGGCCTTGCTGGAGGAAAAAGAGTGCATCCGGTCAAGACTTTCTGAAGCAGATGCAAGCACTGAGAATTTGGGATTTTTCCAGCATCAAGTGGAAGTTCTTCAAGCAAATATAGATCAATTTTCCTTTGAACAGAAAAGAGAGCTGGTAAGGACCATAGCTGTTGGTGATGAAACGAATAAAATCGAGGTGAATCCTGAAGGGGAGTTGGTGATTAAAGGGGTTATTGACTTTTCTGGATATTGTGGGGATGTTATGCAATTGGACAAGTATGGTGCACCCGCGCGAAGTTTTTCTGCCTGCTGTGGGATCATCGGCTGCAAGCGTGATTCTGGCGCACAACCATCCCTCGGGAGATGTGACGCCCAGCCGGGAGGACATTGAGTTGACGCGGCGGATGGTGCAGGCGGGCGAGATTATGGGGATCGAGGTGCTGGACCACATTATTGTGGGGGCGGAGCGGTTCTTGAGCATGAAGGAGGCGAATTTGTTCTGAATAAGGGAGTTTTTGGTGCGGAAGGGTGAGGGGTCAGGCGGAAAGGGCCGGGCGGTGGTGGAGGAAGTGGGTGATGGTGCGGTCTAAGACTTCGAGGCGGACCGGTTTGGTCAGATAACCGTCGGCGCCGGCTTCGTAGAGCAGGTCGGCAATCCGGTAGTCGTTGAGGGCGGTGACGACGACGACGTAACTGCCGGGGGATAGGGCTTTGATGCGGGGCAGGAGTTCCAGGCCGCTGGTGTCGGGCATTCTGACGTCCATCAAGACCAGGTCGGGGTAGGTCTGTTCGAGATGGGCCCAGACCTCGCTGGCGTTGGTTGCGACCTGTACGTCGTAGTCTTTTCCTGCCAGAAACGTTTCCAGAATCTCACAGAAGCTGCGTTCATCGTCAACAATCAGGATGCTGGGCATAACCCATACCTCCTGGGGGGAGTGGTTGGACAGGTAGAGACGGAGGACCCGGAGGGGCTTCGATGTAGATGCGGGAAAAACCCACATTTACATTATCCCCCGATATCTCATGGCCTGAAGCGCCTTCCGAGGTCCTCCATCTCATAAGCCATGTCCTTGTCAGCTACGCTCGGCAGCTCATAGGGATATAAAGCAAAGGGTACGCCAGAGCGTATGAAAAATGAAAAAAAGAATTAAGTTTTTATTTTACAAATGGTAACGAGATTTTTCGTAGATTCGGGAATTTTTGTCTTTCAGTGATACTCTATCACAAAATGTTATACTCGGTGGTCCATTTTATGCTGCTGAGGAGGTGTAAGCGACTATGTCCGGAGTTGTGACGTTGACGACCGATTTTGGCCTGCAAGATGCCTATGTGGGCGCGATGAAGGGGGTGATCCTGGGCATTGCGCCCGGGACCGGGCTGGTGGATCTCTGCCATCAGATTCCGCCTCAGGATGTGGCGGCAGGCGCTTTTGTGCTCTACAGCGCCTATCGCGCCTTTCCGGCCGGTACGGTCCATGTGGCCGTTGTGGACCCGGAGGTGGGCAGCGACCGGCGGGGCATCTTAGTGGAAACGCCGTCCTACCGGTTCGTGGGGCCGGACAACGGTCTGTTCAGCCCGATTTATGCGGCCGAGCAGGTTGAGCGAATTGTGGAGATCCGGAACCGGGACCTGGCCCTGCCGGAGGTGAGCGCGACTTTCCACGGACGGGATATCTTTGCCCCCGCAGCGGCTCACCTGTGCCGGGGCGTTCCGGTCGATGCGTTCGGGCCCCCGATTTCTGATCCGGTGCGGCTGGACTTCTGGACGGCTGCCGTGAAGGACGGGGAGGCGACGGGACACATCGTGCATATTGATCGCTTCGGTAACGGTATCACCAACCTTTCCCGAAGTCAGATCGAGGCCGCAGCAGAGGGGCGCCCGCTGCGGGTTGAAGCGGCGGAGCGGGTGTTTGACCGCGTGAGCCGGACCTATGCGGATGCGCCGGAGGGAGAGGCGCTGGTGCTCTATGGGAGCCAGGATACGCTGGAAATTTCAGTCAACGGGGGAAGTGCGGAGGAGGCGCTGGGGGTGCGGAGGGGGGATGGGGTGAGGGCGATTGCAGATTGTGGATTGCGGATTGCGGATTGTGTGTCTTGAGGCCTTTCAATCCGAAATCCCAAATCCGAAATCCGCAATTGGATGCGGGGTGTGGTCAGGGGAGGATGCGGAGGAGGTCGGAGATCCGGTCGATTTCGTAGTCGGGGTGTTCTTCGGGGGTTTGGGGGAGGCGGTTCTTTTGCCGGCCGTGGCGGAGGCGGGCGGTGGACATGTGGAGGCGGTTGGAGGCTGCAATTTCGGCGTCGAGTTTGTCGCCTACGGAGAGAATCTGCCGGGGGGAGAGGGCCAGGAGGGCGGCGGCGCGCTGGAGGGCGGCGTCTTTGAGGGAGTGCTGCCGGTTGTCGTGGAGGACGAGGGTTCCCCGGGCTTCGTCGAAGAGAGGGTCGAGGCCGAGGAGGTGGATTTTCCGGCGCTGGCGGTCCGGAATGCCGGTAGTGACAAGAGAGAGTGGATAGCTTCTGCGCCGGAGTTCGGCGAGGGTTTTCGGGACGTCGGAAAAGGGGGAGACGGCCTCGACGTCGGTGCGGTTGTAGGCCGCAAGCGCGCCTTCCACACAGGCAGACGGAAGGCAATAGCGGCGGGCGATTTCCCGGATGGCAGCGGTTGAGCCGAGGGTTTCGGCCAGATCGGCCTGCAGGCGGGCAAGTTCGTTTGCGCTGAGGGAGGGAATGGCGTCTGCCATTTTTTTTGCAGCCCTGAGGCGGGCCGGGTCTGTGAGCTGGCCGGTGCAGTCGAAGAGGGTGTCGTCTAAGTCGAAGATGACGGCTTTAATCCCCATCTCCCTGTCCCCCGTAATCGGGCACCTTCAGGCCGCAGTAGACCCGGCAGACGGCGTCGGCCACCTTGTCCGGGTCGTGGCTGATAAAGTCTCCCACGCCCCGGTTCAGAACGTCGGACTGATATGCCTCTACGAGGTCGGCCACCGTCCAGGGGATGGGGGTGTTCTGTTTGTCGCAATCGCAGGTGACCCGTTCTTTGCCCTCTTTTCTGTACCGTTTGAGGAGGCGGCGCCAGACACGGCCTGCGGGGGTCTCGAAGACCCGGGGGTCCTGTACAAGCATATGGTCCAAGACGCTGCCTGCGCCTGAATCGGGGAGGTGGCGGAGGATGGTCCGGAGATGGTCGGAGGCCTTAAAGCCGTCGGTCTGGCCGGGCTGGGTGACGATGTTGCAGACGTAGACGGTCATTCCGCCGGTGCGGTTGAGCAGGGCGGTCTGGATGTCGGGCACCAGGAGGTTGGTAATCACGCTGGTGAAGAGGCTGCCGGGGCCCAGGATCACAATATCGGCGTCGAATATGGTCTGGACGGCCTCCTGAGGGGCCCGGACGCGGTTGCGGGGAGGGCGGAACAGCCTGCCGGGCCTGGCGTGGATTTCGACCTGTCCGTTGTGGGGGGTGTCGATCCGGGAGAGGGCGCCGTTTTTTCGCTCCAGCTCCCGGAGAATGTCGCTGTTGGAGACGAGGTAGGCCCGCTTGAGCGGCGATTTGCCCGGTTTGCGCACCATCCACTCGGTATAGCGATGTTCCCCGTTTTCGAGTTCCGCACAGATGTCGACATTGTCGATGCTGGCCGGGAGGATGGTGCCCTGAACGTGGAGCATGTCGCAGGCGGTTTGAATGGCTTTCTGAAAGTCGTCGAGCTGCTGGGTGAGGGCGGCGACGAGGAAGTTGCCGATGTGGTCGTTTTTGAAGATGCCGGCTTCCTGCTCGCTGTTGGGGAAGCGGTGGTGGAAGACCCTGAAGAGACCGGATGAGACCTGATCCGGATCGGCCAGGGCGGTGAGGGCGTTTCGGATATCCCCGGGGGGCTGCACGCCCAGGTTCCACCGGATGCGTCCGGAGGAGGCCCCTGTGTCGGTCACGGCGACCACGGCGGTGGGGCTGGCGGTGTAGGTCCGGACGCCGCTCAGGACGGTTGGAAGCCCGGTGCCGCCGCCAATCGCAACCACCCGGAGCTGCTCCCGGTCTTTGCCCAGGCGGGCCAGGTGGAGCAGGGTGGAGAGCTGGGCCAGAAATCGGATCTGGTAGTCGGGGCGGTCGCCTTCGGCGGGTTCTTCTTCAGCAAATCGTCCCCTGCGCATCCAGACGGTGGTGCAGCCGAGCCGGTTTCCGGACCGGATTTCGTCGTGGGTGCGGTCTCCCACGCAGACCACTTCCCGGGGGGCGAGTTTGTATTCATCCAGCAGCTCGGAGAACCAGTAGTCGTGAGAGGGCGGGCCTTCGTTGACGATTTTGTCGAAGAGGGGGGCGATGCGGAGGCGGTCGATCTTGTTTTTCTGGCGAACCGCCCGGCCGAAAGTGACCAGGATGAGAAGGCAGCCCGCCCGGCGGAGTTCCCGCAGGGTATGGACCGCGTCCGGGAAGGGTCTGAGATCCTCTATATCTTCGCTGTTGTAGACCTGTTCCAGCTCCGCCACAAAGCCCTCAATCGGGTCGGTTTCGGGAGAGAGGGCCTTTTCCCGGCGCTTCAGGAAACGCCGGAAACGGTCGGGCTTGTCCCGATACAGGGTTTTGGCAATGTCGTAAAAGGCAAAATAATAAGGAGAAGAAGAGTAGTAGGGGCCGTGTTTGCGCTCCAGGCTGTTGATTCGCCTGAGGGCATTGGCTCTGGAGGCGAAGAAGCCGTTGCTGTGCAGCAGATGGGCCACCCGTCGGCGCGCATCCTGAACCAGGGGGTTCAGGTCGAACAGGGTGCCGTCCAGGTCAAAGACAATCGCACGGGCATTTTTCATAAACAGGTCCGAAGGCGATACCGGCATGCCAGGAGAGGCAGAAACAGGGAGGGAATGGATGGGCTGGGAGAGATAAGAAAGGGGGAGGTGTGGAAAATGTCTCTCAAATATATATTTTTCAATGGCTTGTTGAGTTGTTGTTAAGCGCTTTTTTTACGGCCTTGATCAGCTGGGGGACGCCCGAAGGTTTGTGCAGAAAATGCCGGATGCCGGTCGCTTTCAACTGGTCGGTCATCGAAGCGTCCAGATAGCCGGAGATGACCAGTACCGGCGTCTCGATTTCCTGGCGGCTGAAGAGCCGAGCGATTTCCAGGCCGTCCATTTCCGGCATACTGAGGTCCAGGGTAATAAGGTCGTACTTGCCCGAAAGGCCCTCGCCAACGGCCGTGGCCAGGTAGGGCGAGACCTCAACTTCAAAACCGGCGTTAACCAGGATCTCTTCCAGAATATCGCGAAAGCTTTCTTCGTCTTCAATTACCAGGATGCGTTTGGACATTGCGCAAAGCCCTGAAAGGTGTGGGGAGGGGGCAAACGGAATTTATCTTTAAGATCCGAAATTCGCAAGGGTTTTTTGGTGATGCAGATCACGTGGCGGCCAAATAAGCGCGATTTCACAAGGGGAGTGGCGGCGGTCTGGGGAGCGATCCTGGATTTTATCTACCCGCCCCACTGCCTGCTCTGCCGGGGGGCGCCCCTGGAAGGGGAGCGGACCGGGCTGTGTACGTCCTGCAGGGCAGGCCTGGAGGCGATTGAGGGGCCGCACTGCCCCCGGTGCGGCTGTCCTGCCGGGGCCGAAGACGCCCCCTGCAGAAACTGCGCCGGGAAGGTTTTCACCTTTAGCCGGATGCGCGCCCTGGCGCCGTTTAATGACTCCATGCAGCGGCTGATTCACATGTTGAAGTACGAGGGCAGAACCCCGGTGGGGCGGGTGCTGGGACAGGCCCTCGGAGAAGCGCTGGCGGGGGACGCCCTGGTGGGGGACGCGCTGATGATTCTTCCCGTGCCGCTGCATGGCAGCCGGCAGCGGGAGCGGGGGTACAACCAGAGCGCCCTGATCGCCCGGGCAGCGGGCGCAGCACTCGGGCTGCCGGTGCGGGAAGGGATCCTGAGGCGCGTTCGGCCCACACAGACCCAGACGGCGCTGGATTTATCGGACCGTATGGCCAATGTGAAAGGGGCGTTCCGGGTGCGGCGGGCCGATCTCATCCAGGGGGAGCGGTTGCTGCTTTTAGACGATGTGGTGACCACGGGCGCCACAACGAATGCCTGTGCGGAAGCGCTTCTGGACGCTGGCGCGAAAGAGGTGGTTGTGGCGGCTGCGGCCAGTCCCTATTTTGGGGACTGAGGAAAGCGCATCCCAGGATCAGGGCAGGATGCGGAGGATACGGTCGTCCTCCGGCCCCGGTCTTCCCCGGCCGTCCCGGTTGCTCGTGGCGAGGTAGACCTCCCCGCGAGGACCCACCAGCACGTCGCGCAACCGACCAAACCGACCCTGAAAAAGCACCTCCTCACCCACAACCCGACCCCCGTCTTCTGAAAGCGTCAGCCGGATCAGTGCGGAACCCTTCAATGTGGTGAACAGCAGGTTGCCCTTCCATCCCGGAATCAGATCCGCGTTGTAGATATCCGCACCCGAAGGAGCAATCGTGGGCGTCCAGACCGCCAGCGGCTCGGCCACGCTGTTGGCGCTGCAGAAGGCCTGCTCGGTGGAAAGCACATCGTTGTCGCAAAAGCCCCGCACGCTGGGCCAGCCGTAGTTCCTGCCTATCTCGATCCGGTTGACCTCATCGTTGTCTCTTGGACCATGTTCGGTGCTATACAACGCCCCTGTGACCGGATGAAACACCAGCCCCTGGGCATTGCGGTGCCCGAAGGAATAGACGGCCGTGCCAAACGGGTTGTCCGGGGCAGGCTCACCCTCTAAGGTGAAGCGAAGCACCTTGCCCGCCAGAGAACTCAGGTCCTGCGCGGAAGAGGAATTCTGCGCATCTCCCATGGTCATGTAAAGCAGACGGTCCGGACCCACCGTTAGGCGGGACCCATCGTGGTTGCGAGCCCCCGGGATATTGTCCAGGAGCACTTCCAGGCTGCCCAGAGAGACCCCGTCGTAGCGCATCCGCACCAGCCGGTTGCGAATGCCACTCCCGGCGGTGGTGGAGTGGGCAAAGTAGACGAAGGGCTGGGTCTGGAAGTCGGGGTGGAAGGCCATGCCCATCAGCCCGCTCTCGCTCTGTTCGATCACACTGATTTGTCCTACGAGTGTGATCTGTCCGGTGGTGGTGTCCACGCGGGAGATGGCGCCTTTGCGTTCGGTCACCCAGATGGCGTTGTCCGGTCCAAAGACCAGATCCCAGGGGGTATCCAGACCGGTTGCGAGTGTTGAGACCTGGAGGGAATCGGGGGATGGAGGGGACGGCGAGGCGCTGCTGGAATCCGCCGGGTCTTCCTGGACGGTTGTTCCAAACCATCTGGCAAAGGCCACAAAATCTGGAAAGTTGACGGTTCCATCCCCGTTCAGATCGTACCGGGCCTGGCGGGTTCCGAAGGCCTGGGCAAACAGGACAAAGTCGTTGAATTCAACCGTTCCATTGCCGTCGAAGTCGGCGTCTGCGGCGGTTTGCGCCAGGAGCGAATCGGGCGTAAGAGCGGCCAACAGGATGTATAGAAACAGCGTTTTACGGTTTGTCATCGGCAAATCCTCCTATCCAGGCTCATTATGCAACAGCTTTGGGCGAATGTCAAAGAAAAAAGGTCACACGCTCTTTTCGGAGGCATATCAGATTCTATCTAACACGTTGATTCCCAAGACGTTTGCGCAGAATTTGCTTGACACTTCGGTGGGGATGTTTTAGATTTTCACTCTTTGGCATACTGGCGACAGCCTGACCCCTGCATGTGAAGGAGGCGTGATTCTATGGCTGCAAAACGCATTGGTATTTTGACCGGAGGCGGCGATTGTCCGGGCCTGAATGCGGTGATTCGCGCGGTTACCCGGAAGGGGATGGACGTCTACGGGTACGAGATCATGGGGGTGCTGGAAGGTTGGCGGGGGATGCTGGAAGGGCTGTCGATGCCGCTTGATCTGAACGCTGTTTCGGGTATTCTGCCCAAGGGGGGCACCCTTCTGGGCACCTCCCGCACGAACCCGTTCAAAGAAGAGAACGGCCAGCAGATCGTGATCCAGAATATGGAAAAGATGGGGCTGGACGGCCTGATCGCCGTGGGGGGAGACGATACGATGGGGGTGGCCAAAGAGCTCTGCGATGCGGGCGTCCCGATTGTGGGGGTGCCCAAGACGATCGACAACGATCTGGCTGGTACGGACCAGACGTTCGGGTTTGACACGGCGATCAATATCGTGATGGAGGCTGTGGACCGGCTGCACACCACGGCCGAGTCTCACAACCGGGTGATGGTGGTTGAGGTGATGGGCCGGCACGCGGGCTGGATTGCGGTGGAAGCGGGGATTGCCGGGGGCGCCGATATTGTTCTGATTCCCGAGGTGACTTTTGATCTTGACGAGGTGTGTGAGACCCTGAAGAAGCGGCACGACCGGGGGAAGACCTTCAGTATTATGGTGGTGGCCGAGGGCGCCAAGATGGCTACGGAGGAGGATATTGACGGCAGCTTAGTGCTCCGGTCGATGGAGAAGGATGCATTCGGGCACGTTCGTCTGGGCGGTGTTGGAAACCTGCTGGGTCAGGAGATTGAGGACCGGACCGGTTTTGAGACCCGTGTCACGGTGCTGGGACACATCCAGAGGGGCGGCAGCCCAACGGCCTTCGACCGGGTGCTGGGCACGCGGTTTGGCATTGCGGCCATCGATCTGGTCCACCAGGGGGCTTTTGGAAAGATGGTGGCCCTCCGGGGGACCGAGATCGTGTCGATAGATTTGAAGGATGCCGTGGCAAAGCTGCGTACGGTGGACATGGACCTGTATGAAATCGCAAAAGTCTTTTTCGGATAGCCGGGGGTGGGTGTGGAAACGAAGGGAGGAAAAAAATAGTGGCGATTCGGGTAGGCATTAACGGGTTTGGGCGCATCGGGCGGCTGGTGTTTCGGGCGGCGATGGACCAGGGTGTGAATGTGGCGGCGGTGAACGATTTGACCGATGCCAAAACGCTGGCCTATCTGCTGAAATACGATTCGACGCACGGACCCTATCCGGGCAGGGTGTCTTACCAGGAAGGGACGCTGAAGGTAAAGAAAGAGCGGGTGGATGCGCTGGTGGTGGGCCGGAAAAAGATTGCGGTGCTGTCGGATGCGAACCCCGCCAATCTGCCCTGGAGAGCCCTGGGGGTAGACATCGTGGTGGAGTCCACGGGATTTTTCCTGGATAAGGGTGCAGCTGGCCGGCACCTGGGTAGAAGAGGGACCAAAAAGGTGATCATTTCCGCCCCTGCCAATGATGAGGTGCCGACGGTGGTGATGGGCATTAACGACGGTACTTTGAGGCCAGGCGATAAGGTGATTTCAAACGCGTCCTGTACCACCAACTGCCTGGCGCCGATGGTAAGCGTGTTGCACGAGACGTTCGGCGTGGAGCGGGGGTTGATGACCACGATCCATTCCTACACGGGGGACCAGCGGCTGGTGGATGCCCCCCACAGCGATCTCAGACGGGCCCGGTCGGCGGCAATTTCGATAATTCCCACCACCACAGGCGCCGCAAGCGTGGTGGGGAAGGTGATCCCGGAGCTGAGCGGAAAGCTGGATGGGATGGCGGTGCGGGTGCCCACGGTGGACGGTTCGTTCACGGATTTTGTGGCGGTGTTGAAAAAATCCACGACGGCCGAAAAGGTGAATGCGGCTTTTAAGCGGGCGGGCCGGGGCCGGTTGAAAGGCATTCTGGAATATACCGAAGATCCCTTAGTGTCCGCCGATATTATCGGGAATCCCCATTCGTGTATTTTTGATGCCCAGATTACCACGGTGATGGAGGGCAATCTGGTAAAGGTGTGCGGCTGGTACGATAATGAGTGGGGGTATTCCAACCGGTGTGTGGACCTCATCCGGAAGCTGGCGAGGATGTAGAGGGAGGTCGATCTGGCCAAGCTTTTTATTACAGACCTCGATTTGAAGGACCAGCGCGTGCTGGTCCGCGTTGATTTTAACGTTCCGCTGGCCGGCGGAGAGGTTGCCGACGATACCCGGCTGAAGGCGGCGCTGCCCACGGTGCGTTATATTCTGAAGCAGGGGGGGCTCCCCGTTCTGATGTCGCACCTGGGTCGGCCCGACGGGCAGGTTGTGCCGGCGCTTTCTTTAGGGCCGGTGGCGAAAGGCCTGGAAGCCCTGCTGGAATGCCCGGTTGTCCTGGCGCCCGATTGTGTGGGGCCGGAGGTTGAGGCGCTGGTGAAGCGGGCGTCTGCGGGCAGTGTGGTGCTGCTGGAGAACCTCCGGTTTCACCCGGAAGAGGAGGCGAACGCCCCCGGGTTTGCCTGTGAGCTGGTCGAACTGGGGACGGTCTATGTCAACGATGCCTTCGGCACGGCCCACCGGGCGCACGCGTCTACGGAGGGGGTGACCCACTATTTTGTAGAATGCGCCGCCGGCTTCCTGATGCAGAAGGAGCTGGATTGCTTAGGCACCGCGCTTTCCGATCCGGAACGGCCGTTTGTGGCGATTCTGGGCGGGGCCAAGATTTCGGGGAAGATCGAGGTGATTGAAGCCCTGCTGCCCCGGGTCGATACCCTGCTGATCGGCGGGGGAATGGCCTATACCTTTTTTAAGGCGATGGGGCTGGAGGTCGGCCGGTCGCTCTTAGAGCCGGCCCGGATCGAGGTCGCGGACGCCCTGCTGAAGCGGGCCGAGGCCGAAGGGGTGAGGCTGCTGCTTCCGGCCGATTGTGTGGTTGCGCCCGAACCGGCAGAGGGGGTTGAGACCCGGGTAACGCCCCGAGATGGGATTCCTGAAGACCTGGAGGCGCTGGATATCGGGCCGGAGACGCGTGCGCTGTTTGCCGGGGAGATTTTGCAGGCAAAGACCGCGGTGTGGAACGGCCCGATGGGGGTGTCCGAGGTCAGCGCCTTCTCAGGCGGGACGCGGGCGGTGGCCGAGGCGCTGGCAGAGGCGACATCCCGGGGGGCGATGACCGTGGTGGGGGGGGGCGAGACGGCTGCGGCGGTGGCGAATTACGGTCTTGCCGATCGGTTGAGCCATGTGTCCACAGGGGGGGGCGCATCTCTGGAGTTTTTAGAGGGGAAGGAGCTGCCAGGTGCGGCGGCGCTGTCGGAGCGCGAAGAAAATGAAGAATGAAGCGTGAAAGTGAAGCGTTGGGGTGGCGGGGCATTCTTCACTCTTCACTCTCCATTTTTAACCGGGGTTCTATGTGATGCGGAAGCCGATTGTGGCGGGCAACTGGAAGATGAACAAGATGGGCGATGAGGCGGAGGCGCTGGCCAGGGGGGTGGTTGAAGGGGTGTCGGATGTCAGTGGGGTAGAGGTGGTGATCTGCCCTCCGTTTACGGCGCTGGACCGCGTGGCCCGCGTTCTGGAGGGGAGCCCGGTGGGGCTTGGGGCGCAGAATATGCACTGGGAGTCCGAAGGGGCCTATACCGGCGAGGTCTCGGCGGGGATGCTGTTGACATGCGGGTGCCGGTATGTTATATTAGGACATTCTGAGCGGCGGGCCTATTTCGACGAGTCCGATGCGACGGTAAATCAGCGGCTTAGGACGGTTGTTGCCGCCGGATTGATCCCGATTGTGTGCGTTGGAGAGACGCTGGAGGAGCGGGAATCGGGCGTGACCGACAAGGTGGTGCGAAAGCAGGTTACAGGCGCTTTCGAGGGTCTGTCCGGAGAAGAAGCGACGGGCGCGGTGGTTGCCTATGAGCCGGTGTGGGCCATCGGGACGGGGTTGACGGCTTCGCCGGAGCAGGCCCAAGAGGTCCACGCTTTGATTCGCGAGGTGTTCGGACAGCTCTATTCCGGGGATGCGGCCGATGCGATCCGCATCCAGTACGGCGGGTCGGTGAAAGCGGAGAACGCCGCCGATCTTTTTGGCCAGCCGGATATTGACGGCGGGCTGATCGGCGGGGCGGCGCTTGAGGCCGATTCTTTTGTGGCTATTGTAAAGGCTGCATTATAGGCTGTGAGCCAATCTCAGTTTGGAGCATTTTGAAATGGAAACCGTTCTTCTGATTGTTCACATTCTGGTCTGTATTTTTATCATTGTTAGCATTCTTATGCAGGCGAGCAAAGGGGGGGGGCTGGCAGGCGCGTTTGGCGGGGCCGGCGGCCAGGCCGGGGCGATGTTCGGCGGAGCCGGGGCGGGGACGTTTCTGAGCAAGGTGACGACCTGGCTGGCGGTGGTTTTTTTCTTAACCTGTATCGGGCTCTGGCATTTCTCCCGCACCACCGATACGCTGCCCGAGACGGCCGCGGAGCGGATGCTCAAGGAACAGGGCGCGCCGGTGCCCCTGCAGGGCGTGGAACAGCCCCAGTCGCTGGGTGGAACCGAACCCGCGGCGCCGGCACAGAGCGCCCCGGCCGAGGAAAAGCCCGCCGGTACGGGGAATTAATACATCTGGATACACGTGCCGAAGTGGTGGAATTGGTAGACACGCTGTCTTGAGGGGGCAGTGGGACACGTCCCGTCGGGGTTCGAATCCCCGCTTCGGCACCACAATAAAAACAAAGGCTTACGCCGATTTGACGTAAGCCTTTTTCTGTGCCTGAAAATCGGTTTGTCAACACAGTGTCAACAAGGATCTCACTTTACGTTCCTTCCCCAAGCATCTCCTTCATAATCGCCACCACCTCTTTAAGCGCGAAGGGTTTCTCCAGGCTATGATCCGCTCCCGCCTCCATCGCCTGGGACAGAACCTCCTCTACACCGGCAGCCGTGGCGATGATACGTGCCTCTGGATAGTCCGCTCGAAGCTCTTTTATGACCTCCAGCCCGGTTTTTCCGGGCATCATAATATCGGTGAGGACCAGGTCGAACGGCTCTTTTCGGTAAAGGGCGAGTCCTTCTATCCCATCCTCTGCAACCGTGACCTCAAACCCCGCCGCGCTGAGGTAGTCGTAAAGTATTTCCTGCACGGTTGGTTCATCATCGATTACGAGTATACGGGCGATGAAGTCCTCCAATCTTCTCTTATGGTTCGTCAAGCAGTTTCTCTACCGCCTCCAGCACTTCTGCTCGATCAAAAGGCTTGGTGAACGTGTAGAGGGCGCCATATTCTTCTGCCAGGGTAAGGTATCCCCTTCCTCTACCCGGGTCATAGCCCGATATGGCGATGAGCCGGAGTCCCGGCTTGATGCGCTCCAGCTCCCGGATGGTTTCCAGGCCGTCCATCTCTGGCATCACGATGTTGGTGATGACCAGGTCCGCCGACGTGCGGCGGTACTTGCCAATCCCTTCCAGGCCGTTTTTGGCCTCATCCACCTGGTGGCCGGCGGTCTCTAAGATCGCGCAAAGAGACAGCCGGACTAAGGGATCGTCGTCGATGATGAGAATACGGGCCATGTCAGCCTGAAAGCTTTCCTTTCTCCATCCCCAGAAGTATCGCCGTCTTGATCTCCACTGCGGTTAGGCTTCCGGCATCGACAGCACGCGCCTGAGTCCGCTCGCGACGATCCGATCCTCGCCGTGGTTCAGCGTATGGACGCAGACATTCAGGGTGTTTTCCCCGTCGCTCAGCACCCTGATCTTGGGACTCCCCGCGTAGAGCTCGTCGGCCACCTTCTGCGCGCTCTTTCCGAGAGCTTCCGAATCGAAGATAACGTGCAAAGCAACGGTGGGATGTCTGGTCGTTTCCACGGTCTTCGTCTCGATCACGTTGGGAGCCCCTTCCAGTCCCCTCTGAATCGTTGTGAACTTCGCGTTGTATTCCGCAAAGCGTGCCTCGTGGTCCATGGAAAACCATGCCTCGAGACCGGCCACAACCCCAACGATCTCCTGGCGGTCCAGCTTCATTCCCCGCCCGATTGGGCGGGGACTGATGAATCCGTGCTGCGAAACAGCCTCAATGAGGTCCTTCCTCCCGCATACGAATCCCGCTGACTGGGGTGCATCGATGTACTTCCCGCCAAAACAGACCAGATCGCCCGACCGAGCCATCTCCCTGAAATAGTCGAGCGGGTAGATTCTCGACGCGGCGTCGACGATCATGGGCACGTCGTGCGATCGGGCTATTCGCCCCGCATCCTCCAGGGGAACGGCGGACCTGTCTCCGTCGGGCTTCACGTAGTAGGCAACCGCGGCCGTGGAAGGTCCTATCGCGCCCGCCAACTGTTCGGGGCTGCACCCGTCATCGTCCCCGACCTCCACAAGCTCCCCTCCTGCGACGGTGTAACACCGGTCGAAACCGTAGCGCTGGGACTTCTGCAGGATGATCTGGTTCTTCATACCCTTAGTGTCCGGCAACCGCTTGATCTTCTCCGGGTTGTTCCCTGTCATGCAGGCTGCGCCGCTCAGGGCAAGGGCCGCGTAGCAACCCGCCGTGACGTACGCGGCTTCAACCTCCAGGATCTCAGCGATTCGTTCGCCCGACTTCCCCAGCAGCTCCTCCATCTCCACCCAGTTCCGCTCGGCTTCATCCATGGCCTGCCTGACCACCCGAGAGGGTGTGGAGCCTCCCCAAGTGGTCGTGCTCCCTCCGGCGTTGATGACGGGGTCCACTCCGAGTTTTGCGTAGACGTCACTTACGATGTCGTCAGCCATTTTGGTCTCCTGCCAGTCCGTGGCGCCTGGCCCTTAAGAAAGCTCGAATTTCAACCTGATAATGAATTACAGGGGCAATATTGCTCTAAAGGGGGAGAGAAGTCAAGCCCAATTTCACCTCAAAAAAGGAAAGATGGCGCTGTCCTGACGCCGCCCATAATCTTCTTGTTTATACCAACGAACAGCGCTATGTTTGGGAAAAGTGAGGACGCAAATGAAACGAGATCACGAATGGGTGCGGCGGGCGCGGGTCTTCCTGATGGATAACTATCACCCGCCGTTCTGGCCGGACCTCGATTTCGACGCCAGGAAGCTCGTTGAGGTGGTCCGGCGATACCATGCAAACGCGATCCGCCTGGGCAGCGCGGGCAAGTGGGCGGTGTTCCCCAACGAATTTTGGCCGACGCACCCCCAGCTCAACGGTCGCGACCTGATCCAGGAAACGGTGGACGAGGCCCACGGCCGCGGCGTGCGGGTGATTACCTACGTTCCTCTGGGGCACATTATCCCGGACGACAATATTCTGGCGAATCATCCGGAATGGCTGTATCGACCGGCGCCGGATGGCTTCCCGGGGCCCCGCATCCACCACGGAGGCGGATCGCACAGGCCCATTTGCTTCAACACGCCGTACCGCGATGCAATTACCGGATTCGTCAAGCAGCTTGTGACGGACCACGACATCGAT
The DNA here is from genome assembly GCA_965249305.1 of Candidatus Latescibacterota bacterium. GTDB lineage: Bacteria > Latescibacterota > UBA2968 > UBA2968. The sequence goes on from OZ252228.1 coordinate 5,548,951, forward strand.
GGATTCTACACGGACTCGGCGACTCCGTATCACTCCCATCCAAGGCCACAGTCTTGTCTGTGCTATTGCGAGAACTGTGTGGAGAAGTTTGAGCGGCAGTACGGGCGACCGATGCCTTACGCGCCCGATCCCCGGACTTTGCCGATCGAAGAGCAGGAGGTTTTGGAGGAGTGGAGTCTGGCGTACGGACGGATCGTGTCCGACGTGCTGATCGGGCTGGTCGAATGGATTCGGGGGACCCGCGATATCGCCGTGCTGACCCACGGAACGGCCGTGGAACGGTGGCCCGAACAGCGGGTCCTGGACGTTCACGACGGCCTGCTCTATGAGGCCGGCGGCGAGTTTCTCCATCGCCTTGAGGCGGCGACTCTCGGTGACTCGTCGGGCAAGGCGATCTGGCAATACGTGGGTGCGTTGACGCCCTGGTCCCGTCTGCAACTGTTTTCCAGGGAGCTGGTCGAGGAGGCGGTGGCCAGCTTCGCGGGGGGGGGCGCGATCAACGTCGCCTGCGCCACCAACCTGGTCGGGGATCGCGATCGAGAGGCGCCTCAGGGGCTGCCGGAGCTGTTCGCGACCCTGGAGACGAATGGGCCTTTGTTTGATAAGCTTCACCCGACGCGTTTCGCCGCCGTTCCGTTCGTCCTGCCGGTGCGCGTGTACTACATGCTCGACAGATTACGGTTCCGGGCCGAGCCGCTCGAAATCCGCGACCGTCCGCCCGATATCGTCAACGGCCTTCAAATACCCAATCCCCCGCAGCGAAAGTGCATCAAGGGCGCGTTTTCGTCAATGGTCGCCAACCGTCTGCCCGTGCATCTCATCGAGCAGCGGCACCTGTCCGATCCTGAGAAGCTCGCGGGGTTCTCGCTGCTGTTTTTGCCGAACATCGGATACCTGACCCAGGACGAGATCCGCTGCGTCACGGAATACGTCGAACAGGGCGGGCGGCTGCTGGCGACGTATCGGACGAGCCTGTACGGGGCGGAGCCGGACGAACGGCTCGACAACTTCGCGATGGCCGATCTGCTGGGCGTGGACCGGGGCGCGTGCGACGCGGATCGTCTCGAGGCCTATCATCGGCATCTGTGTCACGCGGGGACGTTCGACATGTACGGCCGTTCGGCTCCGGGGACCTGGTTGGCCGAGTCCTGCCCCCACCAATTCTGGCCCATCAACCGGTTCGAATTCGTCAAGCCACGGACGGGGACGGATGTCGTGGCCGATATCGTATTCGGGCGCCGGCAGGACGAGCCTGTCTGGCCGGCCGTGACGTGTCGTGAAGTCGGCCGGGGGCGCGTCGTCTACCTGGCCGCACCCGTCGAGCAACTCCATTTCGAGTTCCGCATGCCGATCGTCCGCGATTTGCTGGGCGCGGTCGTGGACTGGCTGTGCCCGGAGGGCCGTCCTCTGATGATGGATGGGCCGGAGCAGTTGCTGGCGATTCCCAACGAGAAGCCGGGCGCGCAGATCCTGTTTCTCGTCAACCACACCGGCGAGCGCGTAGAGGGCCTGCCCGAGGTGTGGCCGCCCTTTGGCCGGCAGTTCGACTACGTGCCCCCCGTGCCCGAGGTACACGTCCGCTGGCGGCTGGTGGAACGGGGCAACCCTCGCCGCGTGTGGGACGTTTGTACGGGCGATGACTTGGACGTGACCATCGACGGAGAATACCTGACGACCCGGTTGCGGAACATCGGGCAGTACGGGATAATTGCCGCCGAGTTCTGATCGGGCGCACCATTGGTTCATCATCAATGACGAGTATCCGGGCGATGAAGTCCTCCAGTCTTTTCTTATGGTTCTTTGAGCAGTTTCTCTACCGCCTCCAGCACTTCTGCCCGATCAAAAGGCTTGGTGAGCGTGTAGAGGGCGCCATATTCTTCTGCCAGGTCCAGATATCCCCTTTCTCTACCCGGGTCATACCCCGATATGGCGATGAGCCGGAGTTCCGGCTGGATGCGTTCCAGCTCTCGGATGGTTTCCAGACCGTCCAACTCCGGCATGATGATGTCGACAATGACAAGGTCCGCCGGCGTGCGGCGGTACTGGCGAATCCCTTCCAGACCATTTATGGCCTCATCCACCTGGTGGCCGGCCGCCTCCAGGATCTCCCGAAGCAACAGACGGTCCAGGAAATCATCGTCAATTACGAGTATACGGGCCATATCAACCTGAAAGCTCTCCTTATTATGCTGAAGGGTGGAGATCATTTTGATGCTTCAAGTTGGTGTGGAAGTCAAGAGATTTTCTGCACCATTGGTGAGGGCTGTTCGCGCAGGGTCCGCAATGGTGAGCGCAGGAGCCAGAGGACCATAAAGCCTATACAGAATGCACCGAATATCAAGGTGGGTCTCAGGCCAATTGTCTCACCAAGCATTCCGCTGAGAAGTGCACTGATCGGTTTTATGCCCACCACGATGAAACGCCGGCTGGCATTTACACGGCCTAAGAGTTCATCGGGCGTGATCGCCTGATAGAGACTTATTTGATTGATTTGGTATATGGATGCTCCAGCACCATACAGCACTTTTGCAGCGATGAGCATTATAGTTGCCACAAGTACCGAACCGCTTGAAAATGAAATCAACCACATTCCCACACACGCCAAACCTGCTGAAATTATAATTGCAGGTCCAGGCCCCCAACGAAGCCCGATTCGTCCTGCGAGAAGCGCTCCCAAAAGTGAAGCGATACCTTCGGACGCAAGAATAAAACCGAGCAATGCAGCTCCAATCCCCAGCTCGCGTGCCAGGAATAGAATAAATATGGTTTGTTGTATCCCAAGCGCAAAGCTGCCAATGCCTGAAGCCACGGTTATCGATCGCAGGATCGGTTGCTCTTTAAGAACCCTCAGCCCCTCGCCAATCTCATGCCAGATTCCCGGGCTCCGGTCCGTTGATATCGGCAATCGCTCTTCTTGGGAAATACCCTTTATGCACAGCGCGGAGACGAGGAATGAGATTGCATCAAAAATAATGGCTAAAGGTGCCGTGATGAGCTGCACAATCAGTCCCGCTATCCCAGGACCAGCGGTTGAAGCTACCGAACCGCTCAACCGCAGTTTGCTGTTTCCTTCAATCAGGTCCTCACGCTGCACCACAGTGGGCAAGAAGGATATGATTGCAGTGTCAAAGAATACAGCAACGGCGCCCACCAGAAAGCTTACGGTATAGAGGTGTTCAATTCGGAGAATGGAGTTGCCCCGTTTTGGTGGAGTGTTTAGGGCTTGGGCTTCAAGCCCGTGTTTGATGCTGTTTTTCATATGTCATCGGTGAGTGGTATGCGATTGATGAATGCCTACGATGGGGATTATACCAGCCCTCAATATACTCAAAAATAGCCAATCTGGCCTCCTTGTGGGTACGAAAACAACGGCGGTCGATCAATTCACATTCGAGGGTGGCGAAAAAGCTTTCACACAGTGCGTTGTCATAGCAGTCGCCTACAGAACCCATTGAGGGACGTATACCCGCCTCATCGCAGCGTTTACCGAAGGCAAGTGAAGTATACTGAGATCCCTGGTCGGAGTGGTGGATCACCCCACAAGGATGACGCTGCCAAAGTGCCATATTCAAAGCAGACAAAACCAACTCACTCTGGAGCGTCGAAGCCATCGTCCAGCCCACGACTCGGCGGGAAAAGACATCGATAACCACAGCAAGATACAGGAAGCCCGCCCAGGTTGGTACGTAGGTAATATCGGCCACCCAGAGTTTATTTGGGGCTTCAACAGTGAAGTCTCTCTTGACCAGATCAGGGGCTTTTTGAGCCTTTTTTCCCTTACGGGTGGTTCTGATACCCTTTCGACGGCTCACCCCGAAGATACCAATCTCAACCATCAGACGGGCGACACGCTTTTTGCCTATACGGATGCCTAATGCTGCCAGATCTTCCCAGATTCTGGGGGCTCCGTAGGTAGAATCAGAACGGGCATGAAAAGCCTTAATCTGTTCCTTGAGATCCGCATCGACCTTTGCTCTTGGCGATGGGGGGCGTCCTCGCCACGCATAATACCCACTGAGGGAGACACCCAGGACTCGGCATTGCGTGGTAATTGGCCATTTTGCCTGGTGCGCCTTCACGAACTGGAAGGCTTTCTGGGGATCGTGTTGGTCTCCTGAGCGAACCAGGCTGCTGCTTTTGACAAGATCTCACGCTCGATGCGTAACTGCTTAATCTCGCGACGAAGACGGCGCAACTCCTCTCGCTCATCACTGGTCAGACCGTCTTCTCGAAGGCCCTCGTCTCGGTCGGCCTGTACCACCCAGTTCCGGATCGTCTGGTCTGAGGGCTCGAACTCTTTGGCCAGCTCTCCTGGCGTACGACCGGCTCGAACCAATTCGACCATTTGCTTTTTGAACTCAGGTGGATAAGGTGGACGTGTTGGCGGCATAGTGGATCTCCTTTCTCCCAAGAGATAAGGTACCCACCGAAACGGGTCAAGTCCAGACCGCAATCTCTGGGTATTCATTTTGGAATAGACCCATCAGAAGACAGAAGAGTGAAATCGGAATTGGAACTTCGGTTCTACACACAGAACCCACGTATTGCATTATAGTCCTTGATGATTATCCTCATGCTCGGGTGATTTATCACTCCGAGGGAGAAGAAAATAGTCGATCAGCTTTTGTGGGGTTCACGAGCGAATCAGCAGGTTCTAGTCCACCGGATTATGTAGAGGTTCTGGCCGATATGGACAAACGAGAGAACCAGAGGTCGTCGGCAGACAAGATGATCGCTCTGTTAGATACTTGGATGGCCGATGAGTCTGGATATGATGATGAGGTTTGGCCGAAACTTAAGGATGCCTTGGACAGAGACCGACTTTCATCGAGGAAGCTGTTTAATGCTTCGGATTCTGCTTGATACCGGCTTACTTGAAGAAGTTACACATCCCAGATGTAATCCTGATATTGCGAATTGGCTAAAGGGTATGCTTCAAAGTGGTGCCGAAGTTCTTGTTCCTGAAATTGCAGATTATGAACTTCGTCGCAAATTACTGCACATAGGTTCTGCAAAAAGCATTAGGAGGCTCGATGACCTAAAGAGTACAGGTTATGTTCCTATCACAACTGAAACAATGCTAAAAGCGGCTGAATTTTGGGCTGATGCCCGCAGGCAAGGCAGGCAAACGGCGCAGGATGAGTCACTTGATGGGGACATGATCCTTTCGGCTCAGGCTGCCTGTTTAGCAGAAGATGGAGATGAAGTTATCATTGCAACTGAAAACGTCGGGCATCTGGCATTGTTTGCTGATGCCCGCGAGTGGGAGAAAATATAATGCGGGGGCTTTTCTAATCTTTGGTAGTGATCCTCTTTGCCCTTTCCGGCTGCAATCTGCCTCACAATCTTTCCCTCTTTATCCCTCCAAGTATCGCTTGCTTGATCTCCACCGATTCCTCAAGCACATCCTGCCTCTGCTTCACGCCCCTCTTTCTCTTCACATACCGGATGCCTGAGATGGACGCCTTTATGAGTTTGATATGGGGAATGTCGGTTAAACAGGGACAATAAGGAGGTGTACCATGGTATTGGGACAGGGAGATTATAAGTACGAGGCCGTGGAGGGGTGGGGAAAGCTTCCAGAGGGATGGGTCTTTTCGCTGGTTTCCGATGCGGCGGTCGATTCTCAGGGGCGCATCTACGCTTTCACCCGCGGGAAGCATCCGGTTATTGTGTTCGATAAGGCAGGGAATTTCATCACGTCGTGGGGCTACGGAGAGTTCGGCATCACTTCCCATGGGGTCAGTGAACCCCATGGGATCTTCATCGGTCCGGGCGACAAGGTCTATCTGGTCGACGCGCTCCAGCACATTGTGCGCAGGTACAGCCGGCTGGGCGAAATGGAGCGGGAGTGGGGCCGCCCCGGGGTGGCCGCTATGACGCATTATCGCGGCGAGTACAACATACCGACCGGGGGCGCGATCGGCCCGGATGGGTCGATGTACATTTCGGACGGGTACGGCAACCGCTGCGTGCACAAGTATTCGAAAGAGGGGGAGCACCTGTTTTCGTGGGGCGAGGGGGGCAGCGGCCCCGGGCAGTTCGCCGTGGTCCACAACATCGGCTGCGACAGGGCGGGCCGGGTGCTGGTGTGCGACCGGGAGAATAACCGGATCCAGATTTTCGATTCGGAGGGTGTGTTTATCGAGGAGTGGACAGACCTGATCGGGCCGGGGGGGGTGTGGATTGCGGAGGACAATGGGGTCTATGTGGCAGAGCATGGGGGCGACCGCGTCAGCGTCTGGTCGCCGGAGGGAGAACGAATCAGCCGATTCTCAGGTCCAGACGTAAAGTCGGCGCACGGGATCTGCGTGGACGATGAAGGAAGCATCTACGTGGCCGAGATCAATCGGGGACAGCGGCTGCAGAAATTCGTGCGAGTCTAACTCGTTGGTCGATCTCTGAGTTCATCAAGAATGGCTGTGATTTTGCTCCATGTCCTGTCCTCCACAAAGATGCCCTCTTTGCACCTCCGTGCTTTTTCTCGGACTTCAGGTTCTCCGGGGATCAGGATTTCCTCGAACCCGGGAGCCACCCGGCTGGATTTGACGTAGGCCAAAAGGTCCTTCACCTCCGTCTCAAATGCTCGCTGTTCCCCAAAGGCGGCCGGGTTGATGGCCAGCATGAAGGTTGCGTTACCCCAACGTTCGGCATCCGGCCGGCTGCAGCCCCCACCGCTGAGGGCGCCGGCCAGGATGTCTACGATCAGTCCCAGCGCATACCCTTTGTGCCCGCCCAGCGGAACCAAACTGCCTGGCGGCGGCCCCGTAAAGGCATTGGGATCCGTCGTCGATTGCCCCTCGCTATCCACGATCCAACCCTCCGGTACGCGTTCATCCCGCAAAGCTTTGACCTCCACCTTGCCCCCTGCCACAACGGTTGGTGAGATGTCTACCATAATGACGCCGTCTGGTCCGGGAATGGCATACGACATCGGGTTCACAGAAAGCCGGCGCTCCAGACCGCCCCAGGGCGCCACCCCCTGCGCACCGCCCGTAAAAACTGGCATAGATCACTCTCTCTTCATTACAAAAACAAAAACAAGGGCTGTATTTATACGTGTTTGCGGGTATCTCCCTCTCATCGCTGACCAGTCACCCGAACACGGCGAATTAGCAGGGGCAATATTGCTTCAGGTGCAGGAGATGTCAAGCGAATTTACCTCCTGCTGGATACCAGCAAAATCCTGGAGCAGGCGTTAATTCCCTGTTTTTTTTATGGATTTATGCCGATAGTATATAGTGAAGAATTGTCACGTTCTGAGTTTAATTGACATTCTGAACGATCTTTGTTATATTTTATCCTAATGTTTTTTATGTATTTAAGAGAGATTTTTTGCCGGTCTAAGGGATTTGAAAGAATTCGCTTTGCCCGACGAGGACATACAAGAGCAATCAGCGCGAACAAAGGTGGCCATCCTCATGATCGCCTTAGGGCAGGAGACCACCGCCGAGGTGATGAAATACCTCAACGATCTGGAGGTCGAGACGATCGCTCAGGCCATCGCCGAATTAGATGTGGTCACCACCGAGCAAGAGGACGAGGTCTTAGAAGAGTTCGAACAGCTCCTCGTTGCGGGCAAATACGTCTCTCAGGGGGGCATGGACTTTGCCCGGGGAGCGCTGGAGAAGGCGCTGGGCCCCCGCAAGGCGCAGGCGCTGCTGGACCGGGTGAACAGCACGACCACCAGTGGGTTTTACATGATGCGCAACGTGGACCCCAATCAGCTCATTCCGTTTATCTCCAAGGAGCACCCGCAAACGATCGCGCTGGTCCTCTCGCAGCTGGACGCGAACCAGGCGGCGGGGGTGCTCAACGGGCTGTCCGAAGAGCTTCAGGCCGATGTGTCCTTCCGCATCGCGCAGATGGACAACATCTCTCCCCAGGTGCTGCGCGATTTGGAAGATACGCTCGCAAACGATCTGCAGGCGATCTTAGCGGGTCAGGTCACCGAGATCGGAGGCCCCAAGGCCGTGGCCGAGATCCTCAACCGGACCGGCCGGTCCACCGAGAAGGCGGTGCTGGAGCGCCTCGATGCGCAGGACCCGGAGCTGGCCGAGGAAGTGAGAAACCAGATGTTCGTGTTTGACGACATCGCCAAGCTGACCGACCGGGAGATCCAGATGATCCTGCGGGAGGTGGATACGAAGGATCTGGCGGTTGCGCTTAAAGGGGGCAGCGAGGAGCTTCAGGACCGGGTTCTTACGAATATGTCGGAGCGTGTGGGCACGATGCTGAAGGAGGAGATGGAGTTTTCGGGACCGGTTCGGATGAGCGATGTGGAGGAGGTGCAGCTGCGGGTGGTGCAGACGGTGCGCCAGCTTGAGGAGGCGGGTCAGGTCACCATCGTGCGGGGCGATACCAGCGATGTGTTTGTTTAGGTTCGACCTGATCCACACAGCCTGTCCATCACCGGATGCGGGATCTGCAAGTTGGATAGGCTAAAGACGGACGAGATCGACTGTAAATTGCGAGGGTGATGTTGGCTTGCCCTTTTGCAAGGCGTTGGCTGCGACATGTAGCCAACGCCTTACTTTTTTTCAGGGTGTTTCCCCCAGCAACTCCTCAACAAGCTCCAGAACCTTGTTCAGCGCGAAAGGTTTTTCCAGGCTGCGGTTCGCTCCCGCGTCCATAGCCAGAGAAAGCAGCTCGTCTCCGCTGGCGGCCGAGGCGATGATCTTCACCTGTGGGTGGTCTTTCCGAAGCTCCTTTATGACGTCCAACCCGTCTTTGTCGGGCATGATGATGTCGGTGATGACCAGATCGATCCGTTCCGCGTCATAAAGGGCGATTCCTGCCTCTCCGTCTGAAGCCACCACAGTCTCGTGTCCACCCATGCTCAGTATATCACCAAGCAACTCCAGCACAATATCTTCATTGTCGATTACGAGTATGCGGGCCATATCAATCCTGTAACTCTTTCTTACAGACGGGGATTATACCAACCGGCCAATGAAAGTGAGATCGGTTTTGGGCTAAAATATCGATGGGGGAAGGGGTTGTCAATGGAAATCGAGGTCCGTGTTGTTCAGAAGCTTTGATGCCGGCATCAGCCATCTGCGATGGATATTTTGTTTTGAAGGAACAGAAGCAGGACAGAATAGTCAAATAAAGTGAATCCGGCCCCGGGAAATTCAGTGGACATGAGTTGCCCGTATGGTTTATATTAGGTTTGCTGTACGGCATGGGTGTTCGAATGGCCTTTGGACTCTCATTTGGAAGTGGTGTGCCATGAAGATCGTTCACCTCCGCTTTGATGATACGCTCTTAGCTTCGCTGGCCAGGCTTCGGGAAGGGCGCGAGCGGTTTCAGCGGTTGCTTGCGGACCGGCCGACGGGAATCCGTGTGAAAACACGCGCCAAGAACCCGGAGGCGGATCTGAGACGGCAGTACAGAAAGGTTTTCGCGGTTTCTCTGTCCCTGTCCGCTGTCCTCCATGTAATGGCATTTGTCGTATTCCCGACCTTTGAAATCCGAGCCACCGCTTCCCAGAAGGACCAGGTCGTCATCCACATGGAGGATATCCCCCAGACCCGCCAGATTGAGCGCCCGCCGCCCCCGCCCCGCCCGGCGGTTCCGATCGAAGTCGAGAGCGACGATGTGCCCGATGATGTGACCATCGAATCGACCGATCTGGATTTCGACGAGGTTCCGATCGACGTGCCGCCCCCTCCCAGAAGCGCGCAGGCTTTTGCGCGCCTTCACGAAGAGGAAGAGGTTCTGGAGATCTGGAAGGTGGAGAAGAAACCGGAGGTGATCAAACAGGCGATTCCGGAATATCCGGAACTTGCCCGGAAGGCCGGGCTGAAGGGGACCGTGTATGTGAAGATTCTGGTGACCAGCGAAGGAAAGGTGAAAGAGGCGACGGTGCTGAGGGGCCCGGAGATTTTCCGGAAGGCAGCGGTGAAAGCCGCGTACCAGTTTCTGTTCAAGCCGGCGATTCAAAACGACAAGCCGGTGCCGGTGTGGGCGGTTATCCCTATGGAGTTTAAGATGGAAGGGTTATGATCGCAGTGGGCACAAGATTACCGGAAGCCCATGGTCATTCCCCCTCTTGAGGACCCACCTCCCCCCCTTGAGGACCCTATCCCCGACCTTCCGAACTGCGCTCGAAAGACCTTCCTGGGCAGCAGATCCACAATGGCCTCCCGGCTCTCCCGGTCCAGCGCTCCGTAGTCTTCAATTCGATAGCGTCTTCCTTTTTCATCCACAATTAGAATCGAAGGGGCGTCCGAACCGTCCAGGGCATCCCGGTCTTCAATCCTGAAGGTCCGTTCCCCGTCGTTGGTAAGCACCTCCCAGACGCTTCCGGTGCCCTGTGAGACCACCGAGCGGATTTCCAGGATCGTCGGTACAAAGTAGATGGCCTTCAGTTCTGCTTTTAGCAGTTCCCAGGACGCCGCATCCAGCTTTTTCGGCTCGTTGATCATGCCGATCTCGCGTCCGTCCGGATCCAGCAGCCCGACGTAGCGGTCCGGGTTCGTTTTGGGGAATGCCCTGGCAATTCGTCCCACCTGCCGGGGGGTCCCATCGATTTCGACCTGCACGCCACCGCCGTTCCGGGTCAGCCGGATTTTCTGAGGGTCTAAATTCACATGCGCCTCCTCAGGGCAGCGAAGCCATAATGTCCCGGTATTCTTCCTCTGTAAATGCCTTCAACGTCTCAAGGCGGATGCCGCCGGTCGAACTGAGCATCAGCGCAACCCTAGCCAGGGTTGCGTCATCGGGCGCTTCGGTGATTGCCACCATATCACAGCGGCCCATCGTCATGTAGAAATGCTTGATTTCAGCTCCCGCCTCTTGAAAAAGCTCTTTGGCTCTGTCGAGCCGGTTGGGACTGTCCTTGATGTTCTCTACCCCCTGCTGCGTCCACTGAATCAGGCTGATATAGGTTGGCATTTGACTCCTCCTTTGACATGGGTATTCGGGTACCTCCCTCAACTGCCTGCGTCGTCGTCTAAGAGTTCCTCTATGGCCGCTTGAAGCTTTTCCGGCTCCAGAGGTTTATTAAATGCACGACGCGCGCCATAGCGTATGGAAAGGGAGACGGTGTCGAGCTCGTGCCGGACGTCGACACCGGAGATCGCGATGATTTTGATGTCCGGAGACGCGGCTTTGAGCTGTCGAATGACCTCCAGCCCGCCTTCGGGGGGCATAAACAGATCGACAATCAGGAGGTCGGACGGATCCTGATGGTAGAGCCTGAGGCCGTCTTCGCCGTTCGTTGCCTCCACGACCTCGTGATGGGCCTCTTCCAGCATATCCCGGAGAATTGCCCGTGATGCTTCGTCGTCGTCGATGACAAGAATCCGTGCCATAGCCTGTGCTTTCCGTGCGCAGGGAGACGCGTATTTTTTTGTAAGAGGAATGTTCGTTCCGGCGTTTGTTTTCAGCCAGCTATGCAAAAATCTGTATACTTATGATGGGCCAAGATGGGCCGGATGTCAAGCAAAAAGCCCCCGGCGTGTGACCGGAGACCGCCCGGATACAGCCCGGTCGGGAGCCGGGCAAACGGTTTACTGCCGGGGCGGTGGACCGTTTTTTTCTTGCGCCGGTCGTGAAGGTTGATGTATCTTTAAGTATTATTCCTAATGTTGGTTATCCCCACACCTGTCATCCACCGGATGGCCGACGGCGGCCGGTACGGCCCCGGGCCGGAATCCCCTCCGGCGTTCTTCCCCTGTAAGTTATACATACTCCCTGCGGTTCACTCTGTTTCTCCCCTGTTGTGATGCTGAATCTATCGTCTTATCACGGGGGTTTGCTATGGCCTGGGTGTGTATGGGCGTGATCTTCGGCGCGATCTGTTACGCTGTTTCGATAGTATCGGAGTATCTCCAACGTGAGCGGGAAATGCTGCTCGAGATCGAGCAGTTGGACCGGAAGACGGAAAAGCTGGCGATGGAGGCGGAGGAAGAGGCCTCGCAGCTGGACGAGACCAGCTGCCAGCTTCCGGACCTGCGGGATTCGGTGGACGAGTTGAAGGAACGGGTTGCGGTTTTTAAAGGTGAGTTTGAGGCCGAGCAGAAGCTGAGCAAGCGGGTGCAGTTGACGGCGGAGAGGCAGCAGCTTAAGGGTCGCCGGAGGCTGGCTGTCCGCTGAACCATCGAGTTTGTCCGGCAAACGCACCAGGAGAGCTTGAGCGATGATCGATACCCACGTACACCTGGGGCAGCTTGTTCGCGAAGATCCGGGATTAAATCCGTCCCGGCTTTTGCGCTGGATGGACCGGCACGGCATCGAGAAGGCGGTGGTGATGGCGGTGGAGGTGCCCGAAGAGCTCGATTTTTTGCTGACCACGAAGGAGCTGCTGCGAATGATCCGTCCACACCGGGACCGGCTGTTTCCCCTGTGCGGGGTGGACCCCCGGCACCGGTATCCGGGCCGGTTCGAGCCGTATCCGATTATTGCAGACTATATGGACCAGGGGTGCGTGGGCTATGGAGAGAACCTGTGTGGTTTGCCGGTGGACGACCCGATGCAGCAGCGTGTTTACGAGGCGTGCGACCGGTTGAAGCTGGGGGTTGTGATGCATTTTGACCACTGGATCAACCGGGACGGTCCGGGGTTGAAGCGGTTTGAGAAGATGCTGGCGACGTACAGGAACGTCCGGTTTGTGGGGCATGCGCAGTATTTCTGGCGGGAGATTTCGGGCAAGGTAAAACCCGGGGTTCGCTATCCGACGGGACCGGTGGCGCCGGGAGGGCGGCTGGACGCGCTTTTCAAGACCTATCCCAATCTGTATGCCGATCTTTCGGCCCAATCGGGATATACCGCAATCACACGGGATCCCGATTTCGGGCTGGCCTTTCTCAAGCGCTGGAAGCACCGGTTGATGTTTGCCACGGATACGATACACACCAGGCCGGGGACCTTCTGCACGATCGCGCAGAAAGCGCCGATGATCGAGTATATCGAGACGGCCGGCCTGTCCGGGGATGCCTTTGAACGGATTACCCGGAAGAATGCGGAAAAGGTCTTCTATTTTTGAAGCGTCTATTCACCTAGCAGTTCCTCTACCATTTCCTTCAGATCCTTCAGGCGAAAGGGTTTTTCAACAGCGCGGTTAACGCCCAACTCTCTGGTTCTGGACAGGGCGGCCTCTCCGTAGGCAGCCATGGCAATGATTTTGACGTTCGGATAATCCCGCCGGAGTTCCTCAATGGTCTCCAGCCCGTCTTTTATGGGCATGCGGATGTCGGTGATTACAAGATCGGCCGGATTTTGGCTGTAAAGCTCCAGACCGAGCTGACCGTTGGCGGCCTCTTCGACCTCATGCCCGGCCATCTGGAGCATGGCGCGCAGCGGGATTCTCACCCCTTCTTCGTCGTCGATAATCAGTATTCGTGCCAGTTCAGGTCTCCTTGTTTATGCGCCCGACCCGTTTATAATGCTGCCGTGGCCTCGATTTCTACGTGGGCGCCCGCGGGCAGGGCAACGACCTGCACGCAGGAGCGTCCCGGGGGATTTGCGGTGAAATATTCGGCGTACACGGCGTTCATTTCCGCGAAGTCGTCGATATCGGTCAGGTAGACAACCGTGCGCACCACGCTTTCCATCGTCGCTCCGGCCGCATCAAGGATGGCTTTGATGTTTTCCAGTGTCTGACGGGTCTCGGCCCCGATGCCTCCCTCCACGATCCTGTTGGTTGCAGGATCGATCCCTTTCTCCCCGGCGACAAAAATCAACTCTCCCACCCGGATGGCCTGCGAGTAGGGGCCCACGGGAAGGGCGGCTTTATCGCTGGTGATGACTTCCTTCTTCATGTCAGGCTTTCTCCTCTTTCTGGTGCGGTTTGGTTGATAAAAAAAAGCGCCTAACCTACCAGGCGCCGAAAATTATTGACGAAGTTCCACTTATAAAGTGGAATAACTTCCGGTTGGGTCACCCTTATGTAGATTCAAGGCACTTTTTCGGAGACATTGCCTCCGCAATCAAATATAACCATTTCATCCGAGAAATCAAGAAGTTTTTGGGGCTTCGGGATCGATCTTTCTTTGTGGCCCGTAGAAATCTTCTTATCTTTTGATAACGCCATCAGGTCGGGTTGTCAAGCAGATTTCAGGGCGTGGTTCAACCGGTACAGGAGGCGATCCGTATGGCTGTTGCAAAACACCTCGATTTGCTCAATCGGGGCGCGCAGGTCTGGAATACGTGGCGAGAAAAGAATCCGAAATTGAGACCGGGCCTGACCGGGGCAAAGCTGAGCGGGCGAAATTTTAGCGGGATGGATCTGAAAAAGGTCAACCTGAGCGGGGCCGACCTCCGCAGCACAAGCTTTAGCGAGGCGGATCTGGGCTGGGCGGACCTGAGCGGGGCCGACCTGCGGGGAGGCGACCTGCAGGGCGCCAGGCTCCTGTTCACCGATCTGAGCGGGGCCGATTTGAGCCATGCGGTGGGTCTGACCCGGGAACAGATCGAAGAGGCCGTGACGGATGCGGCGACTCAGCTTCCGGAGGATCTCAAATAGGGGCCGGGGGTCAGGAAAAGCTTGACGGCTCTGTTTTGCCTGCTATATATTTGGGTTGGTCCCGCGATTTGAATTTTTTGGGTAACAGAGCTGAAACAGCACAACGGATAAGCAGGACAGGCCATGGAAACAGAGAGCGCATCCAATCGTTTGTCAACCCTGCACTCCCGGCAGCCGAACTGGCCGGTGTGATCTGTGAGGCGTCGGAGCAGTTTGGGTTGGGGAATCAGCAGACGCCGGACGACAAGACGGTAGTTGTAATCAGAACAGCTTGAGGTCAGGGGGCCGACAGCCTCTGGATTCTTTATACATAGGAGAAGCGTTATGAACATCAAGGAGGAAATGCAGGGTGAAGTGGCGATATTGAGCCTGAGTGGGACGATGATGGGAGGGGGCGAGACGAATGAGTTTAAAGACCACGTCCATCGGCTGATCCAGGATAGAAGGGTTACAGAGATTGTGGTGGACCTGGGGCGGGTGAAGTGGATGAACAGCTCGGCCATCGGCATTCTGACTTCCGGCCTGAAGGAGGCGAGGGATGCCGGAGGAGATATCCGCGTGGCACGAGCGGGCGAACGGATTATCAGCGTGTTTGTGACCATGCAGTTGGAGAAGCTCTTTAAGTCGTACGAAACAGTGGAAGACGCAGTGACCAGTTTCAGCATGCAGGTAGAAGAGGAGATTCAGGGTGACGTGGCGGTGTTGAGCCTGAGTGGGAGGCTGATGGGAGGCGTGGAGACGACCGAGTTTAGAGATCGCATTCAGGGTCTTGTCCAGGACAACGTCGTGCAGATTGTGGTGGACCTGGGACGGGTGAGGTGGATGAACAGTTCGGCCATCGGCATTCTGACGTCCAACCTGAAGGAGGTGAGGGATGCCGGGGGAGATATTCGTCTGGCCCGTATCAGCCAGCAGGTTTCCAGCGTGTTTGCCGAAATGGGGCTGGATAAGATTTTCCAGTCGCGCGAGACAGTAGAAGATGCAGCGGCCAGTTTCAACGCATCGTGAGGAGGTTGCCGGGGATCAGACGAGGGGACAGGCTATGGCTAGCGAAGAAGTTGAGGTGAAAGTGCTGGAGATTCCCAGCTCCGCCGAGGCGTTGCCGAAGGTGGTTGAGGCGGTAGAAGAGGTGGCCGCGCAATTGGGACTGACCCAGCCGGATGCGGAGGAAGTGGCGATTGCCCTGACCGAGGCCGTGAACAATGCCATTTATCACGGCAACGGAGGGGTGCAGGACCGGCCGGTGGCGATTCGGTTCGATCGGGGCACAAAGCACCTGCGCATCCGGGTGCGGGACCAGGGCCCTGGATTCGATCCGGATGCCGTACCCGACCCTCTGGCAAAGGAGAATCTGTTAAAACCCTCCGGACGCGGGATCCTGGTGATGCAGTCCATGATGGACGAGGTCGAGTTTGTGTTCTCAGAGGGGGGAACCGAAGTGATGTTACTCAAACGTTTGAGCGCCTGATTTTTTAAAAACAGATAAACCGGAAGCGCGCCCGTTTTCACCTCCTCTGTTTTTGCGTTCGTTTACCTTCCTTTTTTTGGCTCTTCGCTGTTTCACGTGGGTAATCATAAAAACCCGAACCAGTCTTCTTGCCGAGTGCGAGGTGGTTCCTAACCGTTTGCTCCGGTATCCGCACATGAGATCTCTCCTAAACACACGGCGGGTATTGAATGATCCGGAGATCCAGTTTGCCGTTTAGTCCATCGTAACAATTTATTATCTAACAACTTAAACAACTGTTTTTAAGATAGAATCCTGAGCAACAGACAACGGGTCGGGCAACACCGTTGACAAAGAATACTCGAAGGCTGGTCCACAAAACCTGCAGCTTGGGCGTCTTGTCTACCACAACTGGTCGTTCCTGGGGGAAGGTTACCCACACCAAATAGCGAGGAGCCCTTTTTTTTATCGTTTTTCCTGCCTTCTCATTCCTGTTTTTCCACCAGCTTCTGACACGGAGGTCTGCTATGCGCATCGACCGGATCGAGACGGTTACGCTGAACGTGCCCTGGGGGCCCCCCGAGCGGGGCAAGATCCGAAGCTTTCCGGTTCACCGCATCTACGCCGACAACGGCCTTATTGGGATTGGACGGGGGGGCAGTCCCGGGCTGGTTGAACAGACGTTTGCCCCCCTCCTGGTGGGCGAAGACCCCCGGCGTACGGCCCGGCTGTGGCAGCGCATGTACGACGCTGCCTGGCAGTTTCAGGGGCCAGGGCGATCCGCGATGGGCACCATCGGCGCCTTAGATGTGGCCCTGTGGGACCTTCTGGGAAAGGCCTGCGGCGAACCGGTCTGGCGGCTGCTTGGAGGGTGCCGCAGCCGGGTGCCGGCCTATGCCGACGGCATCGGGTACACCGAGATGACGGCCGAGGAGATGCTCGGGCTTGTGCGGAAACACGCCGGGATGGGCTTCGGCGCGGTGAAATTCCACCTCGCAAATCCCGATCCGGATCTGGCGCTTGAGAAGGTGCGGCTGTCCCGGGAGGCGCTGGGGCCGGACCGGAAGTTGATGGTTGATATCCACCGCATGTGGCACGGCCGGCTTGCGGCGGACATGGCCCGGAAGTTCGAGCCTTACGACCTCTACTGGATCGAAGAGCCGGTTCGAGCCGACGACGAGGTGGGATACATGCGGATGGTGCGGGAAGCGACCAGCGCCCTGGTGGCAGGCGGGGAGGGGGAGCCCACGCTCTACGGAATCCGGCAGCTGATTGTGGAGGGGGGATTGCAGGTGGTGCAGACCGATATTCTGGGCGGGGGCGGGTTCACGGGGCTGATGCGGCTTGCCGCGCTCGCCGAGGCCCACCAGGTCTATATTGCGCCCCACGGGGCCTCCTATCCCGAGATCAACTGCCACCTGTTGGCGGCCGTGCCCAACGGGCTGATGGTTTCGGCGTGCCCCCACACCGAGCCGTACCAGATCTGGAGCCGGCTCTACGATCCCGCCTTCCAGATTGTAGAAGGAGAGATCGAGATGTCCGACCGGCCCGGCCTGGGCCTGGACTTTAACGAGGCGTTTATTGCCGAGTACCGGACCTGAGAAAGGTGCATGGGGATGCCAGGGTTTCGAGCCGGGGGGGCAATCACCGACCTGACGCCGGATCGGGCGCTTCCCAATTACAACGGCGGCCTGCTTAAACCGGATCCGGACGCGTGCCCGCTGCGGTGCCACGCGGTGGTGTTCGGCGATGGAGCGACGCAGGGGGCGATCGTTTCGTGCGACGCAACCTTTATCGACCGGGCACTCCTGCTGGTCATCCGGGATGCGTGTACCCGCGCCACCGGCATCCCGGAGGCCCACCTTATGGTGGCGGCCACACACACCCATGCGGCCCCGGCAGTCTGCCCCTCTTTCTTAAGCGGGGCGCTGCCCGATTCGCTCTATGTCGATTTTTTCGTCCGGCGGACGGTCGGCGCTGTGGTACAGGCGCAGCGGGATCTGAAGCCGGCGATTCTGGTCTCGGGGGTCTGCCCGACGCCGGATTTTGAGTTCAACCGGCGCCTGCTGCGCCCCAACGGGCGGGTGGTGATCTCCGGCGCGCCCAACGCAGACCGGTCCTACCCGCCGGCGGGACCGGTGGACCGGGAGATGCCGTTTCTCGCCTTCCAGGAACCCACGGGAGCCCCGATCGCCTTTGTGGTGAGTTATCCCTGCCACAACAACTGCGTGGAGGGGTGTACCACGGAGATATCGGAGGACGGATGGGGGAGGCGCTGCAGGAGGCGCTGGGCGCACAAGTCGCCACGCCATTCTTAGAGGCCCCCTGCGGCGATGTGATCTGGCATGGAGGCGACCGGCCAAACCAGGATGAGCGGGACGCCCTGGCGCGGAAGATCGGCGGGGCGATGGCGAAGCATCTGGCGCCGCTTTACCGGGCGGCGCCCCGGCGGGAGGTGCGTGAAGTGGATATCCGGCGGGAGGTGCTCGATATTCCGGATCGGCCCTGGGAAGAATCCACGTTCTGCCGCGACGATTGCCGGGGCGATGGCGAAGCGGCAAGGGCGTTTGCCCGAAAGCGGTGGGATCCGGAAGAGGCGGCGGTTAAGGCGCGGGGAGCAACGTTCTGCCCGGTGGAAATCCAGGGGATTTCGTTTGGAGATACGGCGATCTGCACAAATCCCGCGGAACTGTTCGTGGCGTTCGGGATCGAGATCAAGAAGCGGTCACCGTTTGGGGTGACGCTGGTTTCGGAGCTGACCAACGGGTACTGCGGGTACGTGCCCACCGAGAAGGCGTTCGACGAGCAGGGCTACGAGACGCACCGAACGGTCTATACGTCCCGTCTGGCCAGGGACGGCGGACGGCGGATTACCGAGGCGTCGGTGGCGATGCTGGAGCGGTTGAGGCGGGAGGGGTGAATTTTAAGCAGACACACTCTTAACATCAGAATACCGCAGAATACCGCTCGGCCTGGATTGCCAAATCCAGGCCATTATCGTGTCTCCTTTTGCGGTTTTTTTTGTGATTCAAGCGCTTTTCGGTATTCCTCTTCCAGCGCGATCCGGATGGGGTTCTGAGGACGGCTGACGGCCTGCGCCTGGTACGCGTTGTTGCGCAGCCAGTGGTCCAGCAGGAGGCCGCGCAGATCGTGTTCCGCTTCCGCGTGCCGGGGATCGCCGGCTAAGTTGGTGATTTCGTGGGGATCGGCCTCTAGGTCGTAGAGTTCGGCCGAGCCGTCGTCGTAGTGAGCATATTTGTACTGGAGGGTCTGGACCATGGCCCGTCCCAGGTTTTCGCTGAAGGCGGCGTCCCGAACCGAGGCGGCGGGGTTCTGGAGGAGCGCTGTGAGGTCTTCTCCCTGAAGCGTGTCGGGAGGATCGACGTCACAGGCGCGGTAGAAGAGGGGGACCAGGTCCAGGGTGCTCACGAGTGAGGCGCACCGCTGACCCCGGGGCACACCGGGTCCGTAAACGATGAGGGGCACGTGGACCATCGAATCGTAGAAGAAGCTTTTGTAGGCCAGCCCGTGGTCGCCCAGCGCATCTCCGTGGTCGCTGGTGAAGACAATGAGGGTGTCTTCCAGGGTACCGGCAGCTTCCAGGGCGGCGAGCATTTTGCCGATGCCCTCGTCGATGAGGGTGATGTTCGCATAGTAGTGGGCGCGCCACTTTCGGTAGTGTTCGAGGGTGGCCTGAGAGAGGTCAAGCTGGTACACGGAGCTGCTGAGATGGTTTCGACTGTTGTTGCGCTGGGCCGGAGGTTTGTGGACCAGCTCTTCAAAAGAGCCGATCGGATCCGGGATCGGGGCATCATAGTAAAGGTCGGCCATCTCTTCGGGAGGATCGTACGGATCGTGAGGACCAGGAAAGCTGGCCCAGACGGCAAAGGGTTCGCTGCCGTTCTGCGCAAGCCAATCGGCCGCCCGGTCTCCCACAAAGCCATCGATGTGAAACTTTTTGGGACGGGGCGTGACCGAGGCCTGGAGCGTTTCGAAGTAGCCGGGTTTGGCCGTGGTGTGAAAGCGTTCCATGCCGTGGGCCTGGAGGAATTTGACGTGGTCGTCGGGCAGGTAGAAGTGCCGCTTGTCTTCGGCAATGATGCGTTCCCCAAAGCCGCCCATGTCGTCCCAGGGGTTGAAGTGCATCTTGCCGATGGCCGCGGTGCGCCTGCCGCCCTCACCCAGGCGCGACGGCCAGGTGGGCACGGCGTCGGGCAGCCAGTGGCCGTTGCCCAGAACACCGGTGGTGGAGGGATACTGTCCGCTTAAAATGGCAGCGCGGCAGGGCACGCAGAGGGGGGCCGGGACGATGCAGTTTTCAAAGACAAGGCCGTCCGCTGCCAGACGGTCTAAAGCAGGGGTCTGCATGAAATCGAGGCCGTAGCAGGGCAAGCTGTCCCAACGCTGCTGGTCGGTAGTGATGAAGAGGAGATTGGTGGGCATTGAGGAGACCTCCTGTTTTTGAAAATTTCCGAAATTCGGCTTTATTGAAGTCCTGCACACCGCGCCCCGGGTACGATTGGTGCAGGGCCCTGACGCCTGCTGCCCCTGAGATTGCAGTTGTGATCGTCCGGTGTGCGCTGGCTTTGTAAGGGTTGAGGGAGGGTATAGTACGGCGTGAGGAAAGATAAGTCAAGCGGCGTTTCCGGATAGGGTGTTTCACGAAGTGACAAAAACACAGCCCCGGTGCGTCCGCTTCACATCGGGGCAGATATCTCAAGCTCGTGAAAGGAGCAACGCTCAACCCAAATTTTCCCGACGTCGGGACTTTTTTTCAATCCACGCCCCCGTGAAGGGGGCGACCCTGGGTGGATCGGCAAGGGTGATATTGCTTTTTCGGGAATGGTTCAAAACAGGGTAACACCCTGTGCGTAGGGGCGCCCCCCTGTGGGTGCCCGAATCCGGGCAGGCACGGGGGCCTGCCCCTACGGTTATGGTTTTTTCGCGAGGGTAAAGGCGTGACCCGTTCGCCCATCCATTTTGGACCATGCCGTTTTTCGGTTCCTGCCGGGATATTTCCGCTGTTGCGATGGACATCGATTCGTCCTATCTTGAGGGTTATCGTGAAGGCGAAGGGAGAGTCAACGTTCTGTGCTGCCAGATTCTTCATGAATATAGCAGTCGGGCTGTTCCTCACCGGACTTTTCGCCCCAATGCTTCAAAGCAATCTCCAGACCCCCTACCACGTTATGGCAAGCATCGGGGTTTCGTATGGACTTCTAAGCCTCACGGCTGGAATCATCCTCAAAAAATAAAAATCCGGGGGCGGGAGAGATCCGCTCCCCCACAAGGAGGACTTGCAGATGGAATTTTTCTACAGTTCGCTGATTGTGATGATCCCGCTCCTGGCTTTGGGAATCTGGGCCATCTGGGACAAACGGAGACAGGAGAGGCAGAAAAAGCAGTAAGGAAAAAAGGAAAGCCCCCGGTTGCGGGACCAGGGGCAAGAACAAACCCTCAAAACCCCTCTCCCGTTTTCGGTCTTGCTTCGGTTTTCCGAGACATTCCCTCGCTACGCCCGTAAATAGTGGGGATAGGGCCACCATTGCCATCTCGAATTCCCCTGGAGTACCCGGGACACCGTTGTCGAGGTCTTCCACAAGGCCAGATTTTGAAATTGTTTTTCGGGAATGGTTCAATTCAGGGTAACACCCTGTGCGTAGGGGCGCCCCCCTGTGGGTGCCCGAATCCGGGCAGGCACGGGGGCCTGCCCCTACGGTTATGGTTTTTTCGCGAGGGTAAAGGCGTGACCCGTTCGCCCATCCATTTTGGACCATGCCGTTTTTCGGTTCCTGCCGGGATATTTCCGCTGTTGCGATGGACATCGATTCGTCCTATCTTGAGGGTTATCGTGATGGCGAAGGGAGAGGATGGACAGAAATTCAATCTCCCATAAAGTCGGAGGATAGGACAATGCAGGTTCTCTGGAGTTCACTGGTCATCATTCCTCTTTTGCTTTTTGGCATCTGGGCAATTCGCCAGAAACGCAAAGAGGAAAGGTAAGATCGATACTTCACGAAACGCCCCTTCGCACGGGAATAACGACGTTTGAGAAATTAATCCGGCCACTATCGCACTCAAGTCGCGTCCCTGCGCAGGAGATGACAAAAACACAGCCCCGGTGCGTCCGCTTCACATCAGGGCAAATATCCCAAGCCACGCCCCCGTACAGAGGGCGACGAGAACGTCCGGTCACTGAGACAGGCCAGGTACTGAGGTCAAAGTGCAGACCGTTCTTTTTCCTGTTTTTCCAGCTTCCGGCTTTGTCTGATTCCCCATAGCCCAACAGCAAGGATAAGAACGAACAGAACGCTCATGAGAACCATTGCATCGTGCATCTTACGGCCTCCTTATAAAAATTCCCAGGGCAATAGAGAGGATGCCTTCTATCACACCAAACAGCGATATTCTCAGATACGGGATGTTTGGGCTGGGTTGTGCGATGGTCGAGAAGGCGCAGATGAGAATAATGCCAACGCCTAAGTTAATAAGTGCTTTCTTTTTTGATAGTTATTGGTTGTTTTTTTTGCTGTATAGATTATCGGCAATGCGGTGCTGGATACCCGGATTTAATGCGGAACCCCGATAGAGGAGTCAGGCGCCATGGCACACAAAGGCATTATTCGAGGAAACGCAATCGAATTAGAAGATCAGGTGGGGCTTCCCGATGGAACTGAAGTTGAAGTCGAAGTCAAAGAGATTCCTTCGAGAGGGGCTCCTGAAGCGATATTAGCGCTCTGGGATACATCGCCACGCTGCACGTCTGAAGATGTCGATGCCCTGTTACAGGCGATTGAACTTGGCAGAAAAGACGTGCGATTTGGAGGAATTTTTGACCAGCAGGAAGGGAAGTCGTGATCTACGTGTTGGACACCACGGCATTCAGTGTGCTGATGCGCCGGGACGATCAGATGCGTGCGCGTATGGCGAGTTTATCTGGTATTGATCGCGTGGCGATTTGCACGATCACGCGGGGAGAAGTGCTGTATGGCCTGGAGCGGTTGCCCGAAGGGAAGCGCCGCCAGGAGTTGCAGGCCGAAGCCACGACGCTTTTTAATCAGCTGGCGTGTTTACCGGTGTCCGATAGGGTCGGGGATTACTATGCGCAAATCAAACGAGAAACAGAGCGCAAGGGGACCTCGTAAGCGTTCAGGTATCCACGATCAGCAGCCAGATTCTGCTTCCTTTATTCTCTTCGTCGCATCTTCTGCTTTTCTGCCCTGCTGATTCTGCTTGACAACACCGAGAAAACGGTTGTATATTCCGAAATGGCGTAGGTCATTATTAAATGTGATAAAGCGAGGCATCTCTGTCGGGAGAGATACCGTCCATCTCTTCCCGTTGATGTCGGGGCTCAACGATCTGCCGATCGGTCTGTGAAACCGGCGAAAAGACGTTGGGCCTTTTTGTGTGTTCTGAGATAATCGGTCTGTCCAAAAACCTATTGCCATCCCGAATTCGTATGGTTTATCCCAAAACTCTCCCAATCCCTTTAACCCAAGCACAACTATCCAAACTGGACTTGACCCGTTTCGGTGGGTACCTTATCTCTTGGGAGAAAGGAGATCCACTATGCCGCCAACACGTCCACCTTATCCACCTGAGTTCAAAAAGCAAATGGTCGAATTGGTTCGAGCCGGTCGTACGCCAGGAGAGCTGGCCAAAGAGTTCGAGCCCTCAGACCAGACGATCCGGAACTGGGTGGTACAGGCCGACCGAGACGAGGGCCTTCGAGAAGACGGTCTGACCAGTGATGAGCGAGAGGAGTTGCGCCGTCTTCGTCGCGAGATTAAGCAGTTACGCATCGAGCGTGAGATCTTGTCAAAAGCAGCAGCCTGGTTCGCTCAGGAGACCAACACGATCCCCAGAAAGCCTTCCAGTTCGTGAAGGCGCACCAGGCAAAATGGCCAATTACCACGCAATGCCGAGTCCTGGGTGTCTCCCTCAGTGGGTATTATGCGTGGCGAGGACGCCCCCCATCGCCAAGAGCAAAGGTCGATGCGGATCTCAAGGAACAGATTAAGGCTTTTCATGCCCGTTCTGATTCTACCTACGGAGCCCCCAGAATCTGGGAAGATCTGGCAGCATTAGGCATCCGTATAGGCAAAAAGCGTGTCGCCCGTCTGATGGTTGAGATTGGTATCTTCGGGGTGAGCCGTCGAAAGGGTATCAGAACCACCCGTAAGGGAAAAAAGGCTCAAAAAGCCCCTGATCTGGTCAAGAGAGACTTCACTGTTGAAGCCCCAAATAAACTCTGGGTGGCCGATATTACCTACGTACCAACCTGGGCGGGCTTCCTGTATCTTGCTGTGGTTATCGATGTCTTTTCCCGCCGAGTCGTGGGCTGGACGATGGCTTCGACGCTCCAGAGTGAGTTGGTTTTGTCTGCTTTGAATATGGCACTTTGGCAGCGTCATCCTTGTGGGGTGATCCACCACTCCGACCAGGGATCTCAGTATACTTCACTTGCCTTCGGTAAACGCTGCGATGAGGCGGGTATACGTCCCTCAATGGGTTCTGTAGGCGACTGCTATGACAACGCACTGTGTGAAAGCTTTTTCGCCACCCTCGAATGTGAATTGATCGACCGCCGTTGTTTTCGTACCCACAAGGAGGCCAGATTGGCTATTTTTGAGTATATTGAGGGCTGGTATAATCCCCATCGTAGGCATTCATCAATCGCATACCACTCACCGATGACATATGAAAAACAGCATCAAACACGGGCTTGAAGCCCAAGCCCTAAACACTCCACCAAAACGGGGCAACTCCACTCTGCCTTGAGTTAATCAGAGTGTGCATCCATCTCGGCTCTCTCAAATACTTCCAGATGTGAGCTTTCGCAGCTTTCCTTCTCTTCCTGTTAATTCACTACCGGACAGATTTTGAATAGGTGCGCTCATCGTATACTTTGTAAGCTAACCCCAGCAAACAAAGGAGCATACGATAAGCGACACCCAAAGACGGTATCGAGAGATTCGTAAATCTCTTCAAGGGCTGTGTCCCTTTGAAGGCAACGGCCACGCGGTGAGAAACCTCAATACCCTCACCGCAATTATCTGCGGGATCGTGGGCAGCCAGAAAACCCATCTGCCTCAGATGGCCAGCAAAGCACCCGCCAATGGGATTTTACAAGAAAGCCTGATCAGACGCTTTTCTCGATTTGTAAACAATGACTTCATTGATCAGGAACTCTACTTTTTGCCTTACACGCAAGCCCTGATCGCCTCTCTGTCAAATCACCCCCTGACCCTGGTCATCGACGGGAGCACTGTAGGGCGCAGATGTGCGGCATTGGTGATCAGTGTGGTGGTTAAAAAGCGTGCACTCCCCCTGGCGTTTCTGGTCAAAAAGGGCGCCAAGGGCCACTTTTCAGAAGAAGAACATCTCCTGCTGGTCGAAAATGTCCACGCCCTCATCCCGCCCGCTGTGGAGGTAAGGTTTTTGGGCGATGGAGAGTTCGATGGCATTGATCTGCTCGAACGGATCACTACATACAACTGGTTCTATGTCTGTCGCACCGCCAAAAACAGCCAGATCCACGACGGATTCCTCACCTTTGCACTCCAATCGCGTAACCCAGAAAAAGGGCACTACCGCCACCTCGAAAACGTCACCTTTACACAGGAGGCCTATGGACCGGTGCAGGCCATCATCTTTTGGGGAAAGGGGTATGACGAACCCCTCTATCTCATCTCGAACATTACCGATCCGGTCTGTGCCATACAGCACTATCAAAAACGCTTCTCAATTGAGACCTTCTTTTCCGATACCAAAAGCAGAGGCTTTCACATCCATAAAAGCCATCTCTCTGATCCAGAGCGCATCCAACGATTAATGATTCCGACCTTTTTGGCCTACATCTGGATCGTATACCTGGGACTGATTGCAGAGGAGGACGGATGGGTCTATTTTATCCATCGCTCCGATCGGTGTGACCTGAGCCTGTTTCAACTGGGACTGCGGCTTTTGGATTATTTTTTCAACGAGGCAGAAAACTTACCCCACGACTTTCACATTTGGGAGTTTGGACCCTTCGAAGCCACAGCCCGCCGAGGAGGGCTTGGCACCGGTATGATTTAACCTTGACTTTATTTTTTGGGATGCTTATTATGCTCGCGACAAGAGATTTCGGGTTCAGGCAGCCGAGTCGGGTGAATCGGCGCTTGAATACATACAATAGACTGTCGGGATTTAGGGAGAACTTTCGATATCATAGGTGATAAAGCGAGACATCTCTATCGGGAGAGATGCTGCCCATTTTTTTTCGCTGCCGTCGGGGCTCAGCGGTTTGCTGATTTGCAGAAGAATTGGCAGGACGATTGAGCCTTTTTGTTTGTCTGTTTCAGGGTGCATTACGATTCTGAAGGAAGATTTCCTGACCAAAATCATAAAGGAGGTATGCGATGTGAAAGAGCTTGTTATGCACGGTTGTGCTGCTTTGTGTGGTGTGCTTTGGTATAGAGGCAATTTTGCCCAGTCTCCTGATGAATTCAAGATTCTCGCCGTATTGGGCGATAGCGCATCCTTTGCATTTTAGAATAGTCAGGACTCGCCGGCCGTCCTTTAGGCGCAGTAAGCAATGGTAATCGGCTACTCCAAGGAGGCGTAGCCTATTTTACACCTCTACGGGAGGACAGACAAAATGAAGACGCTTAAATCCTGTACCTTGATATCGACCCTGGTGGTGGTCCTGGCTGGATCACTCATTTTTTCAGGATGTAGCGAGACAGCCAAACCTACAGATTTCGGAGGACAATCGCTTTTCGCAGCCAAACCTGCGGCGGGTCCGACCTGTGTTTCTCCTCCCTCCAGCCTGGTAAGCTGGTGGCCGTTGGACGAAACGAGCGGTACGACTGCCGCTGATATTATCGGCACCGACCCCGGCACGCACGTCAATGGACCTACACCCGCAGTTGGAAAAGTCGCAGGCGCGTTGAGCTTTGATGGGACGAACGATTTTGTTCAGATTCCGGATTCCCCAAGTTTTAATTTCACAGATTGGACCGTTGATGCCTGGATTCAGACGACAGGTGCAGGTTCCCTTTACAGGAGGATTATTAATCAGCAAGTAGGTACGACTCTTAACAACCCCTCAACTTCGTTTTGGATAATGGCGCTGGAAGACAACAAGTTGAATGTCTGTTCCCAGTCTTCCGATGGCACTCTTGACACCCCATCCGGCGGAACGTCAGCCGCCCCGGGGTGCATCACATTTAACGGACAGCTCCTTAACGACGGGCAATTTCATCATGTTGCTGCCACAAGAGAGGCAGGTGTCGCGGTCACGTTGTATATTGATGGTGTTCCTGTTATGACCAAAGCCATCACAAGCACAGCTGGATTCGCAATTTCAGATGATGTGTATATTGGGAAAGCGAGTACTGTTTTCGCGCCCAACCTGCATAACTTTAACGGTATCATTGCATAATACACGACAAAACTTAATCTGACCTAAAATATGGAGGATCAATCAGTATCCAAAGACAGTGAAAGAACTCCTGGATGTGATCCTGTATATTGAGCAGAACATACTGCAAATGGTCCAATCCATATCGAAACAGGCTTTTCTCTTTGCATCCGTGTTTTTTGATCTTCAACGGTTTTGTCTTTGCGATCCATTCTCCTACCAGATGAGCCCAGGTGAGGGCAATGGCTAAAAGCGCGATGAGTTTTTCGATTCGTTCCAGATGGATCAGATGGGTCTGTTCCAGATCGAAGCCTCGGCTTTTCAACGCGGCGAACAGGACTTCAATTCCCCACCGTTTTTTGTAATCCTCCAGCGGTTTTCGACCTTTACACTTGCTGGCAACGATGAGAAATTCGTCAGGTAATCGGATGACAGACAAATACAGATGATGACCATAGATCAGACGGGGTTTACGCAGGATGCGCTCTTGGTGAATGTGCAGGTCGGCAAACAAGCATCGAAGCGCGATGTCCCCTTTGCCATTTAGGGTTTTGGCGTTTTCCTTGACGCGGATGGCAAAGCCTAAGGCTTGCGCATCTAACCACGCAAACCATTCTTGCCCAATGAATTCCCGGTCTGCAACGATGACCTGAATCAGGTTTTTATCCACCAACTTCAAGACCCGTTCCATCAACTGGATACGCTCATCGGTGTTGGAGTTGCCCTTTTTGGGCAGCAGTATCCAGCAGATGGGAAATGCAACGCCTTGATAGACACTCCCGGCGGTGAGAATATTGATGGTCAGTTTGCCGAAGCTCCAGGTCGTCCGATCTATCGAGATGGTAAAGTCCGACTTGATCGGCAAGAGATGCAGGATCAAGTCGGCCACCAGGTCATAGGACAGATTAAACTCACTGAAGAAACGTTGGATTCTGCGATAGTTGGACTTCTGCTTGGCTTTGCCGTTGAGGGCGTTGGCCAGTTTGGTGAAGTTGACGGTTGTGAGCTTGATGAGAGACACAATGAAGGCGGCGATGAATTTTACCCGGGCCTTATGACAGGGTAAATACCATTGCATCACGTCGTGTAATTCATTAACTTGAGGAGACATAGACCTGTGTTTGATGATGGATGAGTTGTTGGATCTTGACAACCCAAACTTAACTCATTTCACCACTCAGCGCAGGTCTTTTCCTTTTTTGTCGTGTACCATGATCATTGACAATAGTTCGGCCACTTTTAAGCAGCAATTTTGCCATAATCCCGCAGTTTTTGGTATTGGGGAGATTTTTTAATCAAATTTAGGTCGAGGTCTAACATTAAAAAAATATTCTGGAGAAAATACGTGTTGAAATAACAGGCTTTTACACTGGCCATGGAAAAGGGTATGGGTCTCGTATCTGATTGGGCTTGTAAGTGTTCCGTTTTGGCTAAATTGAGGGTTGTCAAAGAGGCATTAAAATGGAAAGCCAGCCGTTTTTGATCTCTGGCTTGACAGTCGCACAATCCGGTGAACTGTTTGGCATCTCTGAAAATAAATTCAATTTGGAAACGCGCTTTGTAATATCTGACAATCGTCTTGGCACTTAGGTCTTTGTCGGTTGAAAACAAGATCGCATATTTCTTCTTGTCCTTGTTCGTGTGATCCAGCAAGACGACGGCTTTCAAATTGCGTTTTAAGGAGACGTGATTCAAGACAAGACTGTAAATGGCGATGCCATCTTGTGTTTGGATATATGAAAACCGAGACAGGTCCTGCCAGTTGACTTTGCCGTCATAGGTCTTGTGCCTTCCGCTTCCCTTTTCCCGTTTTGGTCCGGTGTAGAGATAGCGCATATTGGCGTCGCAGCGCAATTTGCCGATCTGGTGTAGATCCAAATCACGGACGCCATCAACAAATTTCTTCTTGCTAAAATAGCCATCGACAACGGTATATTTTTCATTCTCTAACAAGCTGGGTTTGACATCACTCAGGTGCTGTAAATACTGATCTGTTAGGGTTTCGACGTCTTCTGCCTGTTTGGAGCTTTGCTTTTTCGACTTGGCTTTCCCCTTTTTTTTGGTGCCCTTTTTCTTGACGGTCCTTTTCTTTTTATTGACCTTGACGACATCCTGTTTAGGCTTAGACTCAGACATTTGGCGTTCATCTCCAGGATCGGTTTGACGAGCGGACAGCGTAAAGCCTGTGTTTCTCAAAACATCCACGATGGCCACACTGGAGACTTCCAACCCCTTTTCGCTCCGACGATGACAACCGTTCCAGAAATAATCCAGACCATAGGTCTGCTTGCCCGACTTGGACACAAAAGAAGCATCTAACACGATGATCCGTTCATTTTCTCTGCCCAGGCTTTCATTGATCACCGCTCGGTTGAAGGCCACAAATTCAAAGGGTTTGGCAAACTGGCGTGAATACGTCTTCTGTGACAAAGGAGAGTAACGCGATAGGTTGCGAAAATTGATCTTGCCGTGAGCTGTTAGGATCGCTGTAAACACAGCCATCAGAAACTTTTTTTGAGGCTTGGAAATCTTGAAACTCTTGAGTATCTTTTCTGCCAGTTCCATTGTGCCGTCTCTCCAGATAAAGGGTATCGTTGACGTGGTGGTCTATGATACCTAATCTGCGTGAACGGCACTTTTTTGTCAAAGAAAACTGTCCGCCATATTGATTGACGAAGTTGAATTATTCAACAGGGCTCTTTTCGGTTCAGAAATCGCAGCCATTTTCAACGCTGGGAGTGCAGGCAAGTGCAAGCAAGACGATGACGACGATGACGACGACGGCGATGACGATGACGGCGATGATGGTGCTGATGATGATGATGGTGGTGACGATGGTGACGATGATGATGGTGGTGGTGACGACGATGATGATGACGATGGTGACGATGACGGCGATGATGGTGATGGTGATGATGATGATGATGGTGGTGACGATGGTGACGATGACGATGATGGTGGTGGTGACGACGATGATTAGAGGTTAGCCTCTCACGAGGAAGAGAGCGATATCTGTTTCACGTTGGGAAACGAGAACGTCGTCAGTTCTCGCTGAACACCTCGGCCTCGAAGGTCCAGAGCACACCACGCAGAGCTTGAACCTGCCCGATGGTACCACAGAAGCCTGCTTGACTGGCAAGACCATTGGCGGTCAAGACTTCGAAGGATGTGACTCGGCGAGACTGGTGAAGTGAGACAGTTGCTCTGACTTAACCGGAGATCACGGCCCCGGAGAATTATTTGCCGGGGCCTTTTCTATATGAATAGAATTTTCTTCATCTGATTATATCCTTAAAAAGTGTCCGGTAGTGAACGCGACGATGAGGTACCCATTTGGGATTCACGTGGATAGCGCCGGCAATATCTACTTTGCCGACGGACTCAACTACACGGTACGGAAAATCGACCCTTCGGGCATCATTACCACCGTCGCCGGCACCGGGACATCGGGTTACTCTGGTGACGGAGGCCCCGCTACGAATGCAAAACTGAGTAGATCTGATGGCGTGCATGCGGACGCCTTCGGCAATCTCTTTATCGCAGATACAGGTAATAATCGGATCCGCATGGTCGACCCTTCGGGCACCATCACTACCGTGGCAGGAACCGGAGCGATTGGTTATAACGGCGATGGCATCCCTGCCACCAGCGCCAGGATTTACAACCCGGCAGATGTCGTAACAGATCCGGAGGGCAACCTCTATATTGCCGATCGCATCCACGACCGGATTCGCAAGGTGTCCAATGTTACTCCACCCACCAATCAGCCGCCAGTGGCCGACGCCGGGGGGCCGTATAGTGCGGACGAAGGGGGTTCGGTGACGGTCACGGCCTCCGGCAGCGACCCGGACAACGATCCGGTCACGTTCGCGTGGGATTTAGACAACAACGGCACCTTCGAGACGCCGGGACAGTCCGTGCCCTTCTCCGCCGCCGGCCTCGACGGTCCCAGCACCCACACCATCTCCGTACAGGTCACCGACGATGGAGGCTTGACGGCGACCGACCAGGCCACGGTCAACGTGCAGAACGTGGCTCCCACTGTGGACGCGATCACGGCTCCTGTGGACCCGGTCCAGGTGGGCACGGAGATCAGTGCGAGCGCCACGTTCAGCGATCCGGGAACGCCGGACACGCACACGGCCTCGTTCGACTGGGGCGACACAGAAACGTCGGCAGGGACGGTGACCGAGACAGGCGGATCCGGATCGGCGAGTGGATCGCACACCTACACCAACCCGGGCGTCTACACCGTCACACTGACGGTCACGGACGACGACGAGGATTCCGGTGAGTCGATCTACCAATTCGTCGTGGTCTACGACCCGAGCGCGGGTTTCGTCACTGGGGGCGGCTGGATCGACTCTCCCGCCGGCGCGTATGTCCCGGATCCATCGGCTACGGGCAAGGCCAACTTTGGTTTTGTGTCCAAATACAAGAAGGGCGCGACCACGCCCACCGGCCAGACGCAGTTCAAGTTCAAGGCGGGTGATCTGAAGTTCCACAGCACGGTCTACGACTGGCTCGTGGTGGCCGGTCCGCACGCGAAGTTTAAGGGTTCGGGCACGATCAACAACTCGGGCGACTACGGTTTTATGCTGACGGGAACGGACGGCCAGGTGAACGGTGGAGGCGGTGCGGACAAATTCCGGATCAAGATCTGGGATGCAGCCACGGAGGATGTGGTCTATGACAACCAGGCGGGCGATGACGACGACGCGGACGCCACGGACGTGATCGAGGGCGGCAGCATCGTGATTCATAGCGGGGGAGGCGCGTCAAAGCCGACTGTGGCGAGCGCCTTTGGACTGTCGCAGAACGTGCCCAACCCGTTCAACCCGAGCACGCAAATCGCCTATGAGCTTGCGGAATCTGCCCAGGTGCGTCTGGCGATTTACAACGTGCTGGGACAGACGGTGCGGGTGCTGGCGCAGGAGCACCAGGAGGCGGGATACTACCAGGTGAGATGGGACGGGAAGGATGCGTTCGGGCGGACGGTATCGACCGGGCTGTATCTCTACAAGCTGGAGGCCGGACCCAAGGTGGCGGTCCGCAAGATGGTCTTTGCCAAATAGTTCATCCAGCAGGAAACACCGGTGATACACTATGGCCTCGGGGATAATTCTCCGGGGCCTTTTCATAGGGGGCAGAATTTCTTTCTAGTGGTCGATTTCAGAAGTTCGCATGAGTTTATGCAGCCAGCCGGATTCGCTGCATTCGTTCTTCCAATTCCTGCCTTGTAAAGCGCCAGTTGAAAGGTTCGGCAGTGAGATTATAGTATTCCTCAAAGCCCAAGATCCTGGCTTCCATCGCCTGTCGATCTGCCAGGTCATTGGGCGTGAGCGCCTTTCTTTGCAAGATCGAGAAATAGATCTCAATCTGATTGAGCCAACTGGCGTGGATAGGGAGATGGACGGCAATGGCATTTTCATAGGCATCCTGGAGCCGTTTAGGGAACGTGGTGGTGTAATGAGAAGATCCGTTGTCCACAATCCAGAAGACCCGATCAGCCGAAGCATAAGGCTCCCGTCCCATCACCAGGTCCACCAGCTTTTGAAAGGGCACGATGCCGGTTTTCTCATCCACACGCCCAAAGATGTGCCCTGAGAACACATCCAGTGCAGACAGATAGGCCACTGTGCCCATCCGTTTGTAGTCATTTTCCATACGAATGGGTTTGCCACAATCAGGTGGCAATGTGGCAAACTCTCGGGCTAAGATTTGAAGTTGGGATTTTTCATCGGCACAGATAACGAAGTCTTTCTTGCCAAGCGGTATCCCCTCCCATATGCCTTGATACAGGTCCAGAATGCGACTGGCTTTCTCTAAAAAGTTGGGGGCTTTGATATGAAGCCAGGATCGGTGATACCAGGGACGAAGGGCATCCTCTTTGAGAATGCGCCAAATCGTTGTGGGTGAGATTGAAGTGATCAACGCACACCTTAACACTTCCTGTTGAATCTCAAATAAGCTGAACCGAGACAGGGGCAACCCCCGTTGTGCGGGCAGTTGACAGGCAATGGCTTTGACTTCACTGACTTGCACAGGGGGAAAAAGTGGGCGGTCGCCCACTGCGCGGTAGATCCTCTAAAGTGAAGCCTTCTTCAGTCCACCTTTTTCGCCACTTCTGCGCCGTAGGTGAACTGACACCTGCCCTGTCGGCTAACCTCTGGTTGCCAATGGCTTTATTCTCGGCTAAGGCCACCACCATCTTTGCCCGCTGCACCTGGGATTGAGGCGCGTTGCGCTGACGAATGATTTTCTGGGCTTTTGCCAGTTGGGCTTTTGTGAAGCGAGGTTGGTATTGGGGAAGGGGACCTGACATTATACACCTCCTTTACCGATTGGAATGAGGCGTATAACATACCCCTTTTTTGCCACCTATGCAACCTCATGCGTATTTGCGAAATCGACCACTAGAGGCGCTTCCACCACGCTCCTACGCGGCCACCGCACGCCGATTGGCCACAACCGCAATCTCGGGGGCAGCAAGCGTCAGTGCTTTGCACCGGTTGTACCTGGGGCACCGTTGTCAGGGTCTCTCACAGGACCAGATTTCGAAATTTTCAAAAAATGGTTATCGTGTCTCTCGCAAGGTATTTCCACTGTTGCATTACCCATCAATTCGTCCTATCTTGACAGTCATTCGAAATCTAAATGATCGTGAGGACATTATGGGTATGGATGTTCTGTCTCCAAAGGTCAAATTGCCGTCCCGCCTGGACCGGCTAACCGATCCGGATCTGGATCTATGCCGCGTGATGCGGATTGTGCCGATGGAGGGCGGAGCGCTGCTGGTGGCTCTGAGTGGTAAAGAGGACGGGGCGCTTCGGCTGCTGAAGCCGGGGGGAAAGCGACTCTGGCGCATCGGGGCGTTTGATGGGGTGGAGGAAATTTGGTCCGCCGGGCCGGAGGGGGCGATCGTGCAGTCGGAAGGGGCGCTCTGGCGGCTGGAACTGGGCGGCCGGAAGGGAAGGCTGGTCGATCTTCCGGAGGGACTGATTTCCCTGGATGTCGCGTGGGGAGAAGACGGCCTGATTGCGGGCGCCCTGGTGGACCGCCGGGAGGCGCCCGATCCGGATGCTCCGAGGTTCTATCCACGGCCCCGGGAAACGGTGACGCTGTGCCGGTATACTCCCACCGAAGGGTGGATCGATCTGGCGGAGGCGCCCTCGGGATGCAGGGGACTGAGCATGTCGCGGGACGGCCGGCGGATGGTGTGGCGCGAACCGCTGAACGTGGTGCCGGAAGAGGCCCAGCGGGGCGAGTTCTGCGGATTCGATCTGGATGAAGGAGAGGTCCGGAAGCTGACAGAAGGAGCCGGACAGGCCGGGCAG
Organism: Candidatus Latescibacterota bacterium; assembly: GCA_965249305.1. Taxonomy (GTDB): domain Bacteria; phylum Latescibacterota; class UBA2968; order UBA2968. The sequence goes on from OZ252228.1 coordinate 5,583,615, forward strand.
GCGTTGATGGCGCCGGACGGTTCGGGGGTGATTTATCAGGCGAACCATCAGATCAAAAGGCCGGTTACGACCCACACGGATCTCTGGTGGATGGAGTGGAATGGAGAAGGCCGGCGCAATCTGACGGGGGGCGGTCGGTGCATTGAAGATTTCGGCTGGGGGATGGCAGAGGATCGGGTCTGGATGACGGTGGTGGAGGGCCTGGAGGTGGTCACCGAGGGGGTGATGCTGGACGGTTCGGGAGGGACGGCGTTCGAGGATCTGTCCGCTACGTCCCCGGTGGCCTGGCTGGCCGACGGGACGGCGGTTTTTGAAACGGAAGGCCCGGAGGCGTTTCCGGCGATCTGGACCGGGAAACAGCGGGTGCCGATTCCTCAGATTGAGAAATACGAAGACCTGCGGATCGCTGCTGTTGGATGGACCGCGCCCGACGGCCTGGATGTTGAAGGAGTGGTGTACGAGGCGGAGGGAACGCCCAGAGACGCGCCCCTGCTGGTGAACGCTCACGGGGGGCCGGCCGGCACGGTAGAGGCGCTGCGCAGCCGTGCGGTTCGCCACCGGCACCTGCTGCGGGCGGGCTATCGGGTGTTCAACCCGGCGTTTCGAGGGTCCCTGGGGTTTGGAGACGCGTTTGCACAGGGCAATATCGGCTGTCAGGGCGAGGCGGACTTAGAGGATGTGCTGTCGGGAATCGACCATCTGGTGGAGGCCGGGCAGGCGTCCCCCGATCGGGTAGGGATTTTCGGCGGATCTTATGGCGGGTATATGACGCTGCGCGCTCTGGCAGTGACCGACCGGTTCGTGACGGGCGTGGCGCTGTTCGGTTTTGTGAGCAACCGGTGGATGGCGCTGGAGACCGGGGATTTTACGTACGAGACAGAATACGTTGCGCCCCTTTCCTGGCCCGTCACGAAGAAGGCCCAGAAGAGCGATGTGTTTCCTCACCTGGGATCGATCCACGCCCCGCTGTTGATGCTGCACGGCGAGCAGGATCCGATCTGCACGCTGTCGCAGTCGATGGTGACTTATCGTGCACTGGAGGACCGGGGGGTTCCAGTGGGGCTGGTGGTCTATCCGGGCGAGGGACACGGGTTCAGAAAGAAGGAGAACCGACGGGACTGCGCACGACGCACCCTGGCCTGGTTTCTGGAGCGCCTGCCGCCGGGATAGGTGAATCATTGCGGATTGTGGAATAGATGGTCCGAGGAATAATTCTGGACTTTGGCAAGCCATTTGCGTAATATCGCATCCAGACTCCGAAAGGAGGTCGTTCGCTCTCCTTTAACTGCTTCCGCGAGGAGCCCTGCCATGATCGATCTACGCAGCCTTGACACAGCCCATCCGGGAAAGATTCGCGCCTTGTTTGGCCTTTCTCCAGCTGCTTTGGCAGAGCTTTTGGAGGCTGTGCTGCCGGTGTTGGTGGACCGTCGTCGTCAGGCCCAGGTTTTTCGGCCCAATCGCAGACGGGTCGTGGGGGGTGGGCGCAAGCGGCGGTTAAAACCGTATCAAGAGGTGTTGATGAGCTTGCTTTATTTGCGTCACAACGTTGCCCACGCCGTGGTGGGGGAGATGTTTGGGGTGAGTGCGGATACTTCGGAAAACACGTTTCATGAGGTGATTCCGGTTTTGAGGGAGGTCTGTCCCTCCCAGCGTTTTGATGCAGAGAAGACATGGAAGAAGGGCGAACCTTCCTGGCATCCTGATGAGGTGGATCGAGTGCTGGTCGATAGCTTTGAAACGCCCATCCGACGGCCTTCTATCGACGAGAGGCAAAGGCAGGTCTACTCGGGTAAACGCAAACGCCACACGATCAAGACCCAGGTGGCCACAGATAAAAAGGGAGAGATTCTCAGCATCGATGCAGGCCATCGTGGGCCAAAGGCGGACATCCGGCTTTATGAAGAAAGTGGGGTGCACCAGCAGTTCCCCAATGCCGATAAACTGGGAGATAAGGGCTATCAGAGTCAAGCACACCCCGAGATCATCTCACCTCACAAAAAACCAAAGGGGGGTGAACTCACAAGCGAGCAACGTCAAGAGAACCGGCAGATCGCCCAGCAACGCATCTATGTGGAACACGGCATCCGTCGCATCAAGGGGTGGCGAATCCTTCGAGAAGATTATCGCCTGGGGGTGGGGCTATTTCCGATGATTGCAGGAGCCGTTGTCGGCCTGGTGCAACTGGGCCGAATTCTCGGATAAACGATAAGAAAAACTGAATCTCAGGCAAAGACTGTATAATTAATCGGAGTAAACCCCCGGCTTTGCCGGGGGACTCAAAGAGTTTGACAGTTCCGGGAATATTTGAGAACCTCCCCATTGTGAACCGCGCAAAGCTCACAGAAAGGGAGGTTCTCGATGAACAACATACAGAGTCTAAGACATACCCGTTGGGATTGCAAGTATCATTTGGTGTGGATTCCGAAATGTCGGAAGAAAGTGTTGTATGGTCAGTTGCGCAAGTATCTGGGCGAAGTTTTGCGTGAATTGGCTCGTCAGAGGGAGAGCCAGGTGTTGGAAGGCCACCTGATGGGAGATCACGTGCATATATTTGTGTCGATCCCCCCGAAGTATGCGGTTTCTCAGGTGGTGGGTTACATCAAAGGGAAAAGTGCGATTTATGTTGCTCGGACCTTTGGTGGACGTAGAGGGAACGTGACAGGTGAACGTTTTTGGGCAAGAGGTTATTATGTCTCGACGGCCGGGAAAGATGAGGAGACCGTTCGCAGATACATCCGAGAGCAAGAAGAAGCAGACCGTCGGCTGGATCAACTGAACCTGTTTGATTGATTGCCACCTTCAGGTGGCGCCAAGTTTTCAACCGCTTTGAGCGGTTCACGGTTTTCAAGCCTCCGGCTTTGCCGGAGGTCTCTGACTTTTTATTCTTCGGATTATCTAATGCGGATTGAAAAGCACACCAATCCGAAATCCGAAATCCGCATTCCGCAATTCAACCCCCTCCGGGGAAATATTCGTAGCCGGTCACGTCGAAAGCCTCTGTGCTCTGCCCCCAGTCTGCGCCCAGCTCGGAGAAGAGTTTGCCCTCCTCAAAGCTGCGGTGGGTCAGGTCGTCCAAGCCTTTTACCGCCAGGCAGCGGGTTTTCTGGCCGTCGGGAGAGGTGGTGTGGACCTCCTCGATAAGCGCATCCGGAATGTCAGCAATGGTGGGACAGCTTTCGTGCGCGCCGTTGATGCAGAGGGTTTGTGCGCGTGCGTTTTCAGGAGTAGAGAGGTCGGTGGCCTGGCCGCGGAAGGCTTCTACAGCATTGTAGAAGGGAAGCGGATCGGCGTTGACGCCGCCGTTGTCAAAGGATTCTTCCGTCCCGTCGTGGTAGGCGATGGTCGTCGCCCCGCTGCGCAGGGTCGAGCGGGCGATCCCGTTTTCGGCGTGGATGACGAACGAAGGGTCTAAAGCTTCGCCGGTGACATGGGAGAGGGCGATGACGATTTCGACCCCTTCGGTCGTGAGGATGCGCAGGCTGGCGGTATCGGGGCTTTCGATTTTGTGGGCATGGTAGAGTTCGGCCTGAACGGATGCAGGGGTGGCGGATTCTTGGAGGGAAGGACCACAGAGGTAGAGGGGATTGTTCACGTCGTGGGCAAAGGCGTTGTTGATGGGGCTGTCCAGAACCCAGTGTTCTTCCAGTTTGAGCCGGCCCGCCCAGGCATTGCGGCCGTAGTAGATGTCGTCTCGGGGCCACCCGCCCTTAACCCGGATCGCGCTTACCCTGCCGAGCTTGCCTTCTAAAAGGCGGGTTTTGAGGGTCTGGATGGCGTGAGTAAAGATGGCCTGGTACCCGATGACGACCCTCCTGCCGGTTGCCCCGCAGGCGGCGAGCAGACGGTCTGCTTCCTGGACAACCGCTGTGAGCGGCTTTTCGCAGAGGACGTCGTGTCCGGCGTTGAGGCAGGCGATTGCCAGCGGGACGTGGTCGTGAATTCCAATGGGCAGGGAAACAATATCGACATTCCCGGCGGACAGAAGCGCCTCCAGGCTGTTGTAGATCCGCGCGCCTTTTTCTGACAGATCGTTGAGCTGTTGTGCATACTTGTCCGGGCTGCGGACGACGACGGCTTCGAGGCGGGCGAGCCCCTCGGCTTCAAGACCGGCTATCGAGTCGAGGTGGCTGCGGCCGTAGCCACCGATGCCAACGACGGCAAATTTGACGGGTTGCATAAGACCTCACCGGGGTGTTATGGTTAAAAAAATTCGATTTGGCCCAGTGGTAGACCGGAACGCTCTGCTCCGGGTACCATGTGGCTTCGAGATTGTTTCAGCGGCCGAACGGACGGACAGGCCATGATTCGTTAGAGAGAAAAGAAAGCAAATATCGGGCAAAAGACAAGTGGAAAGCGTACCGATATTGGGAGCGTTCCAGGTTCCACGTTAATCATCTCGATGAGGAGGACGAAGATGGGCGATGTTCTGTCTGTGGGTATGATCGGCGCCGGGGGGATTGCACACTCGCATATGCGGGGAATTTCAGAGAACGACAATATCCGGGTGGCTGCGGTGATGGATATCGACGCCGGGCGAGCGGAGTCGGCCGCAGAGGAGCACGGGGCCAGGGCCTATACGGACCTGGAGGCCCTGCTGGCGGATTCGGAGGTGGAGGGGGTGCACGTGTGTACGCCCCACAATCAGCACGGCGACCAGGTGGTGGCTGCGGCCGGGGCCGGCAAGCACGTGCTGGTGGAGAAGCCGATGGCGCTGACGGTTGAGGACTGCGACCGGATGATTGCGGCCTGCGAGCAGGCGGACCGAATTTTGATGGTGGGCCAGGTGATGCGATACTATCCGGTGAGTCGCAAAGTTAAGGAACTGATTGCCGACGGGACCATCGGCGAGGTAGGGCACCTGCTCCGGCGGCGGCTGGGCAATTTCAATCCGGCCCCGCCCGAGGGACAGGCGAAGCACTGGTACATGGATCTGGAGATCGGCGGGAACTGCGTGCTCTACTGTTTCGGTCCGCACGAATATGATATTCTGCACTGGTACATGGATTCACCGGTGGTACAGGTGTATGCACAGGGAAACGAGAGTACCGAGCGGTACTCCGGACAGAAGGATTCGTACACGGCTATGATGAACCATGAGAACGGGGCGGTGAGCGTGCTGTCGCAGTCGGTGGTGTGCCATACCGGCGGCCACGATCAGTACATTATCGGCAGCGAGGGGTCGATGATGGTCACCCACAGCAAGCTGCTGCTGAACGGGGAAGAGGTGCCCGTTGATGGGCCCGGCGAGGGGATGCGAAATCAGATCCGGGAGTTTGCGACCTGTTGTCTGGAAGGGCGTGAGCCGGATGCGAACGGCCGGTCGGTGCGCCATTCCATGGCGGCGATCGAGGCGGCCAAGCAGAGCGCAGAGCGGGGCGAACCGGTTCAGGTTGCCGAGTTTGACGCCTGACAGGGATGTTTTATCCGGCTATTTATTGAACTCAGCCTATCTAAAGAGACCTTCTTGTAGCCGCAGGCTTCAGCCTGCGCCCCCTGCCTGCAACGCACCCTGAAGGGTGCGGCTACATCTGGCAGGGATGTTTTATCCGACTATTCAGGGAAACGCGATGACGCCGTCGAATAACATACCCGGAGAGATTCTGGCCGATGCAAAACAGATCGCCACCGGCGCCGAGATGTCCGATAGCCGCCATCTACGGGAGATTTTATGAGCAGCATGATGAAATCCAGACATAATCCCGGTATAAATCTGGACACCGAAGTTCGCTGCGCAGAGGTGGAATTTATCCCCCGGTTTTACGCCAAACCGCTGCATCTCAGCTCGGGGATGATCACGGAGATTACCGAGGCCCGCGTGCGTGTGACGGTGCGTGTGAACGGACGAGAGGCTACGGGGAGAGGCGCGGTCTATCTGAGCGATCTGTGGGCATGGCCGGAGCCTTCACTGACGCACGAACAGCGCGACCGGGTTTTGCGGGATCTGTGCGAGGAGATTACACGCGACCTGCCCTCCCTGTGCGGGGGCGAGGCGGCGCACCCGCTGGAACTCGGGCTGCGGCTGCACGATGCGGTGTGCTCCGGGTCTCCGCCGTCGGTGCTGGCGCAGGCGATGTGCGCAAGCCCGTTCGACGCCGCGATTCACGATGGGGCGGGGATCGCGCTGGAGCGGTCGGCGTTTGATTTTTACGATGAGGAGGTGGCGCTTCCGAGCGCGGACCGATTTTTTGAGAAACAGGACGCGTGTGCCGCGATCACACGGTCCATCAAGCCGCCCCGAACCCGGCTGGATGCGTGGTGGGTCATCGGGAGCGCTGAGGATCTGGAAGCGGAGGTCGCTCCGTGGGTACGCAAACGCGGTTACCGCTGTTTCAAGCTGAAGATTCTGGGCAGGGACAATGGAGCGGATGTGGCCCGCACGGTGGAGGTCTACCGGGCGCTGAAGCAGTTTGGCGTGGAGCGTCCGAGGCTTACTGCGGACAGCAACGAGGCGAATCCGGACGCCGACAGTGTGCTGGATTACCTGGAGCGCCTTCGGACCGAGGACGAGGAGGCTTTTGCGGCGCTGGATTATCTCGAACAGCCCACGGGCCGCGATATTCTCGTACACAGGCAGGACTGGCGAGAGGTGACAAAGCTGAAGCCGGTGCTCCTTGACGAGGGGCTGACCGACCTGGAACTGCTTGATGAGGCCGTGGCGCAGGGCTGGAGCGGCTTTGCGCTCAAAACGTGCAAGGGGCACAGCTTTGCGCTTGTGGCCGCGGCCTGGGCGCGAGAACATGGGCTGGCGCTGACATTACAGGATCTGACCAATCCGGGACTGGCTGCGATTCACTCGGCGCTGTTCGCCTCCCATATTCCGATGGGCAACGGCGTGGAGATCAATTCTCCACAATACACGCCCGATGCCAACGCGGATTGGCTGCCTCGTTTAAGCGAACTGTTTGAGCCGCAGGAGGGGGTTCATCGCATTGAGCGGCCGAAGGCCGTGGGCTTGGGGTCAAAGATGTAGATTTACGCTTATTTTTCGCTTGACACCATCAGAAGGATGGCATTATTTCCCCCATAGTCCATCTCCGCAGTACAGAAAGGGATCGTTAAATCGGGAGAGGCATTCATGGATACCGCCTGTTTGGAGTATTGTCTGATTGAGGAGGAGCGCCTTAAATTCGAGCGGGACGGTTTTTTTGTGGTGGAGGACGCGCTTCCCCCGGAAATGGTCGAGGAGCTCAACGCGCTGGTGGACCGGGTTTACGATCACTGCGTGGCTGAAGAGGGGCTGGCGTCCGGCACCCGGATGAATCTGCTGGATTTTGTGGGAAAGGACAAACGTTTTTTGGAGCTGATCGACTGGCCCAGGACGTTTCCGAAAGTGTGGGACATCCTGGGGTGGAACATCCAGCTGTATCACTCCCATCTGATCGTGACGCCCCCCCAGTCCGAGCCGGCGAAGAAGCGTCTGGGATGGCACCAGGACAGCGGGCGCTTGAATATTGAGCTGGAAAGCGAGCCGAAGCCCCGGGTCTCCCTTAAGGTGGGTTTCTTTCTGACGGATACCACCGAACCGGATCGGGGAAATTTTTCCGTGGTGCCCGGCAGCCACCTGCAGAGCAAGTTGGAATCCCCTGAGGGTTCGGACCCCGAAGGGGCGATGTCGGTTTTGGTGTCGCCCGGCACGGCGGTATTTTTCGACCGGCGTCTCTGGCATGCGGCCGGCCATAATCATTCGACCATCACGCGGAAGGTGCTGTTCTATGGATACAGCTACCGGTGGCTGCGTCCGAGAGACGATATGACGGTGGAGCACATGATGAACCTCTGCAGTCCGATTCGGCGGCAGTTGCTGGGCGCCAGCGTTACGGGCGGGATGGGGTATACGTCGCCGCGAGAAGAGGACGTGCCGCTTCGGACCTGGCTGAAGAAGCATGTAGGAGAGGAAGCGGTTGCGCCTTGAAGGCAAGGGTCAGGGGTCAGAGGTGTAGTGTTGTACGTTCACATGAGGTGAGGATTCATGACAGAAGAACAGAAGGCAGCGTATGAGGCGCAGGGGTATCTTGTGGTGGAGGAGGCATTCGATCCGGGTGAACTGGACCGGGTGAGGACGGCTTTCGATCGGGCAGCGGAGGATGGGGGGCTGGACGAGCTGCTGAATCGGGACGATCTTTTTATTCACCTTGCCGAGCATGCGACGATTTTTCCTGTGGTTCACCGCATTGTCGGAGACGATGTTCAACTTCGGTCCCTGCAGGGCACGGCGATCGCCCCTGGAGGAGCCGGGAGGGGATGGCGCCGGGAGGTGGTGGGCATGCTGGGCGTTCACCATCCGGCGTCCACGCTCTGCGTGCAGGTGATTTTCCACTTAGACGATGCAGCCGAGGATGGGGCGTGTATCGCGGCGGTGCCGGGAAGCCACCGGTTTAAACCGGATCTCGCCTTTCCGGAGATTACCTATATCGAGGAGATGCCCCACCACGTTGTCCTGCGGGCGAAGGCGGGGACTGCGGTCGTGCTGCACGGCAACCTCTGGCAGGCGCGCCTGCGAAACCGGGGCGACACGCCGCAGCGGCTGCTGGCGTATTCCTACGTTCACTGCTGGATGCGGCAGACCCTGCCTGATCTGTCGGAACAGGCGATGGAGGTTGCTACGGCAACGCACAACTTGGCCCAGCTGTTCGGCCTTGTGGTCTCTCACAGGGACGCCAAAGGGTACTGGGGGCGCAAGGTGGAGGGATACCCATCTTCTACGGGCCTGCCCCAACGGCGCCATTCTGAGTTAAAGGTTGTGGGCAAGGGTATCGCGCCCAATACATAGAGACGATAACGGAGGTCAAGACAGATGACGCCCGAACAGGCCAAACAGGAGTATGATGCGCAGGGTTATATTGTGATTCGGAATGCGCTGGCGCCAGAGGAGTTGGGGCGGGTGCGGGAGGCGTTTGAACGGGCGGCGGAGGCGGGCGCTTTGAAGAATCTGTTGAACCAGGACGATATTTTCGTGGATATGGTCGACCATCCGGTCCTGTTTTCCGTTGTGCGGGCGGTTGTGGGCGACGATGTGCAGTTGCGCTACGCCCACGGAGGCGTCATCAAGCCCCATACCGATTCGGGATCGGGGTGGCACTGCGACCTGTCGGGGATTCTGGGCGTTTATATGCCCGACTCCCTGGTGATGACAAAGCTTTTTACGTACCTGGAAGATGTGCCGGAAGAAGGCGCTTGTCTGGCCTGTGTGCCGGGGAGCCACCGCTACGAGATGGGGCAACCGCTTCCGGATATTCCGGACCACGAGGAGATGCCGCACCACGTGAAGATGGTTGTGACGGCGGGAGACGCGGTGTTGATGAACGGGTATACCTGGCACGCCCGGTTTCACAATCGCAGCGATACGCCCCGCAAGGTGCTGGAGTATTCCTACATCCATGCGTGGATGAAGACGCAGCTTGAATTCAGCGAGCTGTCGCCACATGTGCAGGAACGGGTGATGGCGTCGCACAACCGGCGGCAGTTGTTCGGGGTGCCCGAACCCGGGCAGAGCGACTGGGGCCGCCGCCTGGAAGGATGCGCGCCCTATCGAGAGGTGGAGGTGGGCGTGTGAGGCGCATATATGTACACGGGAAGGTGTTTTGACCCGGCAGGAGCAGATAGCGATTCAGGCCCCGCCCGAAGCAGACTCGACTTCGGAGCGGGGTATTACGTTTCGGTCCGTGGCGCTGGGACTCTCGATTGTCATTCTGATCAACCTGTGGGTGACCTATGCCGAAGCGGTGGTGCATGCCTCCCGGCTCAACCTGAGCTTTTTTCAGATCACACTTCTGGCACTCTTCCTCGTTCTGGTGGGCGTTGTGAACCCGCTGCTCAAGCTCTGGGGGCGGCGGTTTGCGTTTGCCCCATCGGAGTTGCTGGTGATCGTGGTGATCGGGATGGTGGGATCGGTGGTGCCCACGTCCGGGGTCACCGGATTCCTGATGGGTGTGATCTCCACGCCGATCTACTTCGCTACGCCCGAGAACGGGTGGGCGGAGTTCTTCCACCCGCACATAGAAGGAGGAGGGTTATTTGCTGGTGGAGGATGTGATTCCCCCGGCAGACCTGCAGCCGCTGATAGACGAGTTTAACAAAGTGATCGACCGGAAGGCGCGGGAGGCGCAGGCGGGAGGGCGCTTGAACGATCTGTTTGAGGACGAGCCGTTTGAACGCCGGCTGGCCAGGATCTACAATGCGATGGACGATCCCCACGACCTGTGGCGGGCGGTGCATGGGAAGAACCACAAGACGGCCGGAATGTTCGCTGTCATCACGCATCCGGCGATCTTAGATATCGTCGAGTCTCTGATCGGCCCCGAGGTCCTGGCGCATCCCCAGTTCAACGCGCGAGCCAAGCTGCCCGACCACGATCCGAGCATGCCCACCGGCCGCGATGTGCCCGGATTTATCGCTCGCAGCCGGGAAAATCCCGAGTCGGTAGCCGGAAGCCACCTGGACTGGCTGAAGCTGATGGAGGAGGCGGGACAGGCGTCGTAGAAGGATTGAAGATCGAACCGCGGAGACGCGGAGGACGCGGAGAAAGATTAAAGATCTCCGGGGTGAATAATACACAAGGGGAGTGAGAGGGTTCTATGTCCGAATATGGCCTGTACTGGGGGGATATTCACAACCACAACGAGCTGGGTTACGGGATCGGGAGTCTGGCGCGTAGTTACGATATTGCACGGTCGCACCTGGATTTTTATGCGTTTACGCCCCACGCGCAATTCGCAGACGGCAGGGCGCCGCAGGGGTATGATATTGTCAATGCGCACTGGGAGGATATCCAGAAGGCCGCGGCGGAGAACAACGAACCGGGTACATTTACCTCGTTTCTGGCGCACGAGTGGCATTCCAGCGCCTGGGGGCATGTGCACGTTGTGTGTTTTGACGATTATCAGCCGCTGCATTTTGCCAAGAGCCTGGCCGATTTACAGGCGTACTACAGGACGAAAAAGGCGATTCTGGTGCCGCACCACATCGCCTATGTGGACGGTGTGGACTGGGAGCTGTTCGATGGCGCGCTTTCGCCGATTGTGGAGATTTTCTCGGAGCACGGCTGTTCGGAGCGGGATTTCGGGCCGTTTCCGATGCTGGGACACAGCGGCGGGCCCGGTCCGGCACGGTTTACGGCGCAGCACGGCCTGGCCCTGGGCAGACGGTTCGGGTTTGTTGCGGGTACGGACAATCATGACGGTTATCCCGGGGGCTACGGTTTCGGCCTGACCGGGGTTCGGGCGGAGGCCAACACGCGGGAGGCGATTTTCGACGGAATTCTCAACCGCCGGACGATTGCCGCAACCGGGGACCGGATCGATGTGGATTTGAACGCGGGCGATTTCGGCATGGGGAGCGTTGTGGCGGGAGGAAGCGCGCAGGATCTCAGGTTTGAGGTTGTGGGGTGGGATTTTATCAAGCTGGTGGAGCTGGTCCGGAACAACGTGCCGGTGTTTGGGCAGACGCCGGACTATGCGTCGGCAGCGGTTGGGGGCGAGCAGACCTACCGCTTGCGGCTGGAATGGGGGTGGGGGCCGATGAAGGGGTTTATGATTTTCGACTGGGAGGGTGCACTGGCGGTGGAGGATGGGGAGATACAGGCGGTGATGCCCTGTTTTTCCTCGGATCCGTTCGACGAACACCGGCGCAAGCGGATTCTGGAGCAGGATGCGTCTCGCTGCCGCTGGCAGTCCTGCACCTCGCGGGGAGGGATGTTCGCGTCTCGAAATACGTTTTCGGCACATTCGGCCAACGACGCGCTCTGTCTGGAGGTGAGGGGCAGCGAAGCGACCCGGATTGAGATCGACCTGCACTGCCAGACGCGCCAGAGCCTTTTTGCAACGTCGGTGGACTGGTCGACTGCGAACAATTTTTCGGACCAGAAACGCACGTTTACTATCGGTGAGCTTCTGGACGGAAGCCAGGGATTCAGAATGGAGAAGGTTCCGGCGTCGGTCAAGATGCACCGTGCAGTGCCGGAGGCGTTCTACACGATGTCGAGGGAGTACCGGCGGCCCGACAACGACGACGGGTTCTATTACCTGCGGGTGACGCAGGAGAATGGCCAGATGGCCTGGAGCAGCCCGATCTGGTTTGAAGGGTGATCGAAACGGATATTCATCGTGAGGAGGTGGGCATGGATACCCAACGCGTTTCTGCATGCAGTTATCCGCTTCAAAAGCAGGATTTGGACTATACGTTTCAGGTGATTGCCGAGGCGGGGTTCAAGAAGGTGGACCTGCTGGCGCGGATGCCGCATTTTTCGGTGACCGATCCGGAGTACAGCCTGGATGCGTTGATGGCGCTGTGTGAGAAATACGATCTTCAGATCGCCAATATCGGGTCTTACTGCGGGCGGGAATTTTCTGCGGAATCCGAGGCGGAGCGGGAGGAGGCGATGGTAGAGATGCGGAAGACGCTGGATGCGGCGGGGCGGCTCGGGTCGCGCTCCATCCGGGTCAGCCCGGGCAGCGGCGAGCGAAAGGTGCTGGATCTTGTTGTGCCGTACTTTCGGGAGGCTGCGGCGTATGCGGAGCAGCTGGGGATTTATATGGGGATTGAGAATCACGGGGGAGAAATTTCCGGGAATCCGGAGGTCTGCAGGGAGATCTCCGAAAAGGTGGGATCGAAGTATTTTGGCGTTCTTTACGAGCCGTGCAATCTGATGGCCGCCGGTGTGGATTACAAGGAGGCGTTCGCCGCGTTTAAGGACCATATTACCCACGTGCATATCAAGGACGGCCGGTACAATGCCGAAGGGAAGTGGGAACGTACGATGCTTGGAGACGGGGTGATTGACGTGCGCTGGGTGGTGGAGCAGGTTGAGGGCATCGGCTACGACAGGGATTATGCCCTGGAGTTCGAGGTGGGCAATATTGAACCGGTGGAGACCGGGTACAGAAAGTGGTATGAGACCTGGAAGAATGCTTAGATTTGTTCCGGTCGGCTGTTTTTGCTTTCTGGTCTGTATGTCAGACACCGTGCCGGGTGAAGAGGTCGGCTTCCCCCGGTTCGTGAACGTATCCGCAGAAGCGGGACTCGGCTTTCACCACGTGAACGGTTCCTCGGGCCGTTATTATCCGCCGGAAGTGAACGGAGGGGGCCTGGCCGCTTTTGATTATGACAATGACGGGTGGGTGGACCTCTATGTTGTAAACGGCGCAGCTCTGCCGGGTTATACGGCCGGGGATGATGCGCCGGTCAATCACCTTTACAGGAACCTGGGGGACGGTCGATTCGCCGATGTGACGGCCGAGGCCGGGGTGGGCGATGCGGGCTACGGGATGGGCTGTGCGGCGGGAGATTACGACAATGACGGAGATTTGGATCTTTATGTGAGCAACTACGGTCCGAACGCGCTTTACCGGAATGTGGGTGACGGAACCTTTGTGGATGTGACGGCCGAGGCCGGGGTGGGCGATGCGGGGTGGGGGGGCGGGTGCGCGTTTGCCGACTACGATAACGATGGGGATCTGGATCTTTACGCGGCCAATTACGTGGCCTATACGCTGGGGGAGGGAGGCGCCGGACGGATTCCCTATGTGTCGGGTCTGCTGCGGCAGAAGGCGATGGGGGATTCGGAACTCTACGCCAGTCCGTTGAATTATCCTGCAGCTCCCAACCGGCTTTACCGGAATGCGGGAGACGGGACGTTTGAAGAGGTGGCCCGCGAGCTGGGCGTGGACGATCCGGACGGGCGGGGGATGGGGGTGGGGTTTTGCGATTATGACGGGGATGGGGATCCGGACCTGTTTGTGACCGACGATCAGGGGGGCAACAGCCTGTTTCGGAACGACGGACCCTGGCCGGGGGGGCGGTTTACCGATGTGGGGCTTGAGGCGGGCGTAGCCTACGATGGGAAAGGAAATGCCCAGGCGACGATGGGCGCGGCGTTTGGCGATTACGACAACGACGGGCGGTTCGATCTGGCGACCACGGCGTTTCGAGGGGAGGCGTTTGCGATTTACCACAACGGGAACAGTGGGCTGTTTACGGATGTCGCATTCCCCTCCAGGACCGGCCGGCCGACGCTGCCTCCGCTGGGATGGGGGGTCTTTTTTTTCGATTATGACAACGACGGATTTCTGGATCTCTTTATGGCAAACGGGCATGTGCAGGACGGGATCGAGCGGGTCGATCCGGAGGCGGAGACGGCGCAGCGGAACCTGCTGTTCCGCAACGGAGGGGACGGGCGGTTTGCAGACGTATCGGCCGCGTCCGGGCCCGGACTGATGCTCCGGCGCCAGAGCCGGGGAGCGGTCTGTTTCGACTACGATAACGATGGAGATCTGGATATTGCCGTGCTGAACCGGTATTGTCGGATTCCGAAGGGGGTTGAGGATGGGGTGGATCTGCTTCGGAATGATGGGGGGAACCGGAAGCACTGGGTGATGGTTAAATTAGTTGGAGGGGCGAGGGGGGGCAATTTCGGATTGCGGAATGCGAATTTCGGATTGAAACACCCTGATTCCGCAATCCGCATTCCGCATTCCGCAATGGGTAGTGAAGGGCTAGGGGGAGGGGTCTCTAATCAGTTCGGAGTGGGGGCCAGGGTTACGGTTTGGACAGGGGGACGGCGGCAGGTGCGGGAGGTCCGGTGCGGGTCGGGGTACCAGTCGCAGAACGGTCTGCGGGCGCACGTGGGGCTGGGGGCGTTCGAGCGGATCGATAGTCTTGAGGTGCGGTGGCCGGGCGGGTTGCGACAGGTACTGCGGGACCTGGCGGCCGATCGGGTGTTGACGGTGGTGGAAGGAGACGGAGGGGCTTATTGATCGGGAAGGAAAGGGGCGATTGGTATGAGCAGGCTGACGCCGGCGCAAAAGCGATTGCTGAAGGGGGTTGTCGCTCTGGGCGTATTTATGCTGGCGAATACGCTTTACCTCCTGTGCTTTCGCGTTGCCGACTGGCTGGACGTGCGGACCTTTGCGCTCACGGAAATCTCGCTGCCTAGGCTGTACCAGGCGATGGTGCTCTCGCACACCGGGGTGGGTCTGGTGCTGGCCGCCGCTGCGATTGTTTTTGCGCTGTGGCATCTGACGCGGGTCTGGATCAGGCGCCGAAACCGGGCAGCGTTTTTTTCGGGCCTGCTGATTGTGACGCTGGGGCTGGGGCTGGCGGTGTCCGGGCTGTTTATTCTGACGGAGGCGAACAGCCGGGACAACCGCTGGGCGTTCTGGGCGCACGTGGTGTGTGCGGCGCTTGTGCCGGCGCTCTACCTGGTTCACCGGCGGGCGTCGATCTGGAAGCCGACGCGGCGGTCCTACCGGCTGGGAATGGGCGTCACGGTCGGGCTGGTGGGGCTTTTGATCTTCCTGCACGTGGTAACCTATCAGGAGGACCGCCTGACAGAGGAGGCGGTGCGGGCGATTGCGGCAGGCAAGCACACCGGGGCCGGTTCTAAGGCGCGCAGGCTGGAGGCTTATGTTGATGAGGCGGGGTTTGTGGCTGCAAACTACGTGCCTCCGGACAGCCCATTTTTTCCTTCGGCGGCCACGACGACAACGGGGGATTTTCTGCCCTCCCGGATTATCACGCGGGGAGATGTGTCCGCTCCGGAGAAGCTGAAGCCCGATCTGGAGCGCTATGGGTTTGCCGTGGACGAGAAGATCGGGGCGGAGACCTGCGAGCGGTGCCATCCCGATGTTGTGGCACAGTGGGCGACCTCGGCGCACCGGTTCGCTTCGTTCAACAATCCGTTTTACGAGGCCACGGTGAACGATATGCGCCGGGCGGTGGGGAACGAGAAGTCGAAGTGGTGCAGCGGCTGCCACGATCCGGCGCTGATGCTGGCCGGGATGATGTCCGGGGAGATCGACCGGACGTCCCCTCAGGCGCAGGCCGGGCTGACCTGTCTGGCCTGCCATGCGATGGACAAGATCCACAACCGGACGGGCAACGGGAATTACAATATCGCCGATGCGCAGGAGGATCCCTACCTCTTTCCAGACGCCAGATTCGGGCTGAAAAGGGTGCTTCACGACGCTGCGGTGAAGGCCAAGCCGACGGTGCACAAGCGGCAGATGTTGAAGCCGTTCTTTCGGACGGCCGACTACTGCGCGACATGTCACAAGGTGAGCTTAGATGTGCCGGTCAACGAGTACCGGTGGCTGCGGGGGCAGGATGAGTTCGACGCCTGGCACGACAGCGGGGTCGCCCGCAATGCCTCGCGCACGTTCTACCTGCCACCGGTGAAGCGGGTCTGCCAGGACTGTCATATGCCCCCGGAGCAGGCGGTTCTGGGAGATGTTTCGGCCAGGAACGGCACCGTTCGCTCTCACCGTTTCCTGGCGGTGAATACTGCCTTGCCCTACGTTCGGGGAGATGGGGAGACGATCCGTCGGATCGAGGCGTTTCTGCGGGACGAGAAATTGCGCGTGGATGTTTTCGCCATGCGGCGGGGACCGGATTTCAAGGCGCCCGTCGGGCCGCTGGACCGGGCGACGCCATCGCTGATTGTGGGCGAAGCGGTACAGGTGGAGGTGGTGGTGCGCAACTTAGGCGTGGGCCATACCTTTCCCGGGGGGACGAACGATTCGAACGAGGGGTGGCTGGAGTTTTCTCTGTTAGACGATGGGGGACGGGCTCTGGCCGTAAGCGGGTTCCTGCGGGAGGACGGTTTTGTGGATGTTTCGGCGCATTTCTACAAGGCGCTGATCGTGGACCGGCACGGCAAGCCGATTCACAGGCGGAATGCGCAGGATATTTACACGTCCGTTTACGTTCATACGATCGGCCCGGGTACGGCGGATGTCGCCCGCTATCGCTTCCGGGTGCCGGAAGAGCTGGCCGGGCGGGCGGTGACGCTGAAGGCCCGCCTGCTGTGGCGCAAGTTCGACCGGGCGTACACCGAGTTTGCCTACCACGCCAACCCGGCCGGTTTTCGGGGGTTCAAGGACGTGCCGGATTTGCCGGTGACGGAGATCGCGGTGGACGAGGTGCGTCTGCCCGTTCTCGCTGTCGGGTCGGAGGCGCTGGATGAGGTCGCCCCGGGCACGGAAGATTGGGTGCGGTTCAACGACTACGGCATCGGGATGCTGTTGCAGGGAGAGACACGATCTGCGGTCTGGGCCTTTCAAAAGGTTGTCGAGGGCGCTTCCGAACGGATCGACGGGTACCGCAACCTGGCGCGGGCAGCGGTGCAGGATGGGGGTCTGGCGCGGGCCTACACACACCTGCGGCGATGCGAGGAGATCGCGCCCGGAAACGCTCAAACTGCCTGGGTCTGGGGCGTGGCCCTGCAGGAGGAGGGACGGTACGACGAGGCAGCGGCCGCTTACACTCGCCTGCTGCAGGAGTTTCCGGAGGACCGGGCGGCGTGGCGCAACCTGGGTCGGGTGCGGTATCTGAACGGGCAGTTTGAAGGGGCGCTGGAGGCGCTGGACCGGGTGCTGGAGATTGATCCGGAGGACCGCACCGCCCACTACCACCGGATGCTGACGCTGAGGGCGCTGGGACGCCGGAAAGAGGCAGCTGCGGCGGAGCGGGCATACCTGAAGTACCAGATTGATGAGTCGGCCAAAGAGGTGACGCGGGCCTACCTCTTAGACCACGCGGAGGATGAGCGAGAAGCCCAGAAGATTCATACCCACCAGGTTGGGGCCTGGGAACCTGAGGGGAAGCGGTTGGGAATGCGAGGCGGTGGATGATTGCGATGCGCTCCCTGTGCTGCGTTTTTCTTCTGGGTGTGCTGTGCGCCTGCGGCCGGGAGAAAGAAGCGCCCCGAGTTGATCCCGCCACTTATACCCTGCCCGCGACCGATTCCGCGCGCGTTGCGGAGCGGCGGGCGCCTCCGCCGGTTCTCTTTTCGGATTTTACAGCGCAGGCCGGGATCGATTTTCGGCACGAGACCGGCGCGTTTGGCGACAAGTGGATGCCTGAGTCGATGGGCAGCGGGTGCGCCCTGTTCGACTATGACGGAGACGGGGCGCTGGACCTGCTCCTGGTGAACGGCGCCCACTGGCCCGGGCGCGAGGCGGCGGGACCGGCGCCGACCCCCAGGCTGTACCGCAACCGGGGGGACGGGCGCTTTGAAGATGTGACCGAGCAGGTGGGGCTCTCCTTCTCCCTCTACGGGATGGGCTGCGCCGCCGGGGACTTCGATGGGGATGGAGATTTGGACCTCTATCTGACGGCGGTGGGGGACAACCGGCTATTGCGAAATGACGGCGGGCGGTTCGTAGACGTGACGGCAAGGGCGGGGGTGGCGGGGGGACGCTGGCGGTCCGAAGGGGGCAAGGAACACCCGGAGTGGTCCACAGGGGCGGCCTGGGTGGATGTGGACGGCGACGGCTGGATCGATCTGTTTGTGTGCAACTACGTGCGGTGGTCGCCGGAGACCGATCTGTTTACGACAATCGATGGGGTGAACAAATCGTATGCGACGCCCCAGCCGTACGAGGGATCGACCTGCCGGCTGTACCGCAACCGGGGGGACGGGACGTTTGAGGAGATCACGAAGCGGGCGGGGATTTACAACGCGCAGGGAAAGTCGCTGGGGGTGGCGGTGGCGGACTTCAACGGCGATGGCCACCCGGATCTGGTGGTGACCAACGACACCCAGCCGAATTTTCTCTACCGCAGCCGGGGGGATGGGACTTTCGAAGAGGTGGGGCTGGCGTCCGGGATCGCCTACGATGAGGCAGGTCGGGCGCGGGCCGGGATGGGGGTGGATGTGGCCTCACTGGACAACGACGGAAAGCTGGCGATCGCCATTGGGAATTTCAGCCGGGAGCCGGTTTCTTTCTACCGCCAGTCGTGGGAGGATTTTTTTATTGACGAGGCGGGCAAACGTCAGATCGCCCGATCGACCCTGCTGCGGCTGACTTTCGGACTGCTTTTTTTGGATTACGATCTGGATGGTTATCTCGACCTGGTGCTGTCCAACGGGCACCTGGAGCCCGAGATCAACCGCGTGCAGAAGGAAATCACGTATGCGCAACAGGCGCAGCTCTTCTGGAATGACGGGGAGGGACGCTTCTACGACGTGACCGATCGAAGCGGAGCGGCTTTTGCCCGGCAGATTGTGGGGCGAGGGCTGGCGTACGGGGACTTAGACGGGGACGGCGACCTGGATCTGGTGCTGACTGCAAACGGCGGTTCTCCCCTGCTGATGCGCAACGAGGGTCCCGCCGGAAGGGCCGTGCGGGTGCAACTGCGCGGAGCGGCTCCAAACCGGCAGGCGCTGGGGGCGGTTGCGACCGCTGTTTCCGGGGACCTGGAGCAGCGGGCGATGGTGCGGACCGGCTCTTCGTACCTGAGCCAGAGCGAGACGACGCTGACGTTCGGTCTGGGAGAGCGCACCCGGATCGACCGGCTGTCCGTCCGGTGGCCAGGAGGGGGTGTGGAGACCGCAGAAGGAGTTGAGGCGGGGGCGACCTACGTGGTTGAGGAGGGGAAAGGAATTGTGAAGAGGATTCCGTTTTGAGGATGGTAAAAGAATATTCAGTACTTCACGAGATCAGTCTGGACGAGAGGCAATTGCAAATTGACCATTGCAAATTGCAAATCGACCCTTCCCCTCCCCAAAAAGCAGTCTGGAAGCCGATTTCGGGGTTGGGGGAGGTCAATTTGAAATTTATAATTTGCAATTTGCAATTTGAAATTTCCTGATGGTTCTTGGGTTTCGTGATGTACTGATATTGAATAGAAGGAGAACCCCATGCTCGGTCATCTCATCCGCAAAGAGAACCTGGACCAGATCCTGAGCCTCCGGTTTCTCGTCCTTTCGATTGTGGGGACGCTGACGATCTGGCTGAGTCTCTACGACGGATACGCCTACTACCGTGCCCGGGTTACGGATTACCGGGTTGCCCAGAAGGCGACCGGGGAGCGTGTCCAGAAGCTGTTGGCTGTCGAAGATGAAGGTATGGATGAGATCGGCCGCGTGGGCTATCACATCCACAAGCCTCCCACGCCGCTGTGCATCTTTGTGCGCGGCCTGGAGCCGACCCTGGGACGGTCGGGGACCACAGGATGGGGAGAACAGATCCCCCGGCTGAAATGGAGTCCGGCGGAGACAGAGCCGGTCCTGGGGCTCTTTTTTCCCCTGGACCTGGGAATGGTTGTGCAGGTGGTCCTGAGCCTGTTCGTCGTCCTGTTCACATACGATGCGGTCTGTGGTGAGAAAGAGGGAGGCACCCTGAGTCTGACCGCCTCGTTCCCGGTGCCAAGGCACCACTTGCTGCTGGGGAAGGCTTTCGGGGCTCTCATCCCGACCCTGTCTGCATTCGGGCTGCCTCTGCTCCTGGGCATCGCGGCCGTGTTCCTGATGCCCGAAGTGCAATTCACCGCCTCGGAATTAGGTCGGCTGGGACTGATCCTGGTCGCCTTCGGGTTTTATCTGACCGCGTACATCTGTGTCGGGCTTTTGGCGTCCAGTCTAACCCACCGGGCGGCCACCTCGTTTGTGCTGCTTCTGGCGTTCTGGGTGGTCACCGTCGGAGTGCTGCCGAGGTTGAGCCTGATCGCTGCCGAGGGCATCCGGCCCGCCCCTTCTGCCCACGAACTCAACGCGGAGAAGGAAGCCGTCTACAAAGGAGCTGTAAAGAAGCGACGCGAACTCAGGGACCAGTGGCGGCGTGAACGCACTGAGTCGGGACGGGAACGGGGGCGCACGCCGGAGGACCGTGAGGCCTATTCGCTGTATGACAGAGAGATAGGTCGGGAGGCCAACCAGACTATAAATTCACAGTGGGATCGGTTAGACGAAGCCTTTCGCAACCGCTACAACGCCCGGCTGGACCTGGCCGTAGCCCTGGCACGGCTCTCCCCCGCGTTTGCGTTGAAGAATGCCACCGTTCTGTTGGCAGGTACCGGCGTGGACCGCCACCGGAGGTTTTTTACGGCGTACGATCTGTATCGGAAACGGTACCTGGAAGAGTTCTACCTTGGAGTATTCTACCGCGACTGGTTGAGAAGAGTCCGTCCAGAGAAATACGGAGAGTATCAATGGGATGTGTCCGACATGCCCCGATTTGCCTACCAGGAGGTCTGGTCTGGAGGGGATGTACAGAGGGCCTTGATCGGCGTCGGGGTGATCGCCGTGTGGGGGCTGGTCTTTTTTGCGGGCGCCTATGTAGCGATGGTGCGGTATGATCTTCGGTAAAAAGTTCCGAGTCGCGAGTCGGGAGTCGCGCGTCAAGGAACAGATGACTCGTGACTTGTGACCCGTGGCTCGCGACTGAGGAGTCATTTATGTTCGGCAGACTCGTTCAGAAGGAGCTTTTGACGCATCTGCTCGATTTCCGATTTATTGCGGTGTTTGCGCTGTGCGCGCTGCTCTCCTCCTTGAGCGTCTACGTGGGAGGGCGGAACTACGACCGGCGGCTCCGGGAGTACACTTCAGTTTCCGAGAGCAACCGGCGCGCCTTCCAGGAATCCTCGCTCGACATAGGCAGGCTTTATGATCTGATTAATATAGGCTACCGCTGGAACCGGCGGCCGGAGGTCCTGAGTCCTGTGGTCTACGGTCTGTCGGGGACTCTCGGATGGGAGGCGATTATACGCTACCAGAGGCCTCCGCTGTTTGAGACCAGTCCATTTGTGACGGATCCCATCCACGCACTCTTCGGCGTACTCGACCTGGCGTTCATCGTTAAGTTGGTGCTGAGTCTGGCCGTGCTGCTGTTTACTTACGATGCGGTCTGCGGAGAGAAGGAGACAGGCACGCTGCGGCTGTATGCGTCCTTTCCGGCGCCTCGATCGACGCTGGCGCTGGCCAAGCTGATCGGCTCGACCGCGGCGGTGCTGGTCCCGTTTGTCTTTGCCTGCTTGCTGGCGTCTGCAGTGTTGGCCCTGTCGCCGGAGGTGGGGTTGCAAGCGGACGACTGGATGCGGATGGTCGCGCTGATGGTCGTCTTTGCGCTCTACCTGATGGTGTTTGCGGCGTGAAGGCTGTGGGTGTCCGCTCTCACCCACAGGCGGATGACGGCTTTTCTGGGGTTGTTAGGGCTCTGGACGATCTGGCTCTTCGTGGCGCCAAACCTGGCGGTACGCACTGCGCAGAGTCTGGCGCCGGTGAGCAGTTTTTACGATCAGGAGAGTCGGCGTGAGGCATTGCGCTGGGAGACCGAGGAGAAAAAGCAAGCAGAGGTCGATGACTACTGGAGACACAGCGGTGCAAACAGCAGAGAGGTTTGGGATGCCCTGCCGGAGGCGCGGCGGCAGGAGCTTCGGGAAGGTGATGGAACGATCCGGCACAGGTGGGATGTAGAATACTATTCCCGCCTGAAATCCCTGTATTCGGGGCGACGCAACCAGATGCGCAGCCAGCAGCGTCTTGTTACGGTGCTGTCGGCGATCTCCCCGCTGGGCGCAACCGACTTCCTTTCCATGGACCTGGCCCGCACAGGACTCGTTCAGCAGGAGCGGATGGAAAATGCGTTGAACGCCTATCTCATCTCGCTGAATAGGTACGTGCAGGACAAGAGACGCAGCGCCTCAGGTTCGATTTGGCGAGGAGTAGACCTGACCGATTTTTCCTGGTTCACGTACCAGAATGACGAGACGCTTGGGAAATGCCTGTCCCGGAACGTGCTCCACATCCTGAATCTGGCGCTGCTGGCGGTCCTGGGGTTCGTCGGGGCGTATGTGGCTATCTTGCGATATGATGTGAGGTAGGAGCAGTAGGCAGCAGGAGACGGTCCGATGAGTCGGTGGCGGGCGCTGGCCAATCGTCCGGGGTGGGGGTCCGCAATCCTCAATTTGGTGGTGTCCCATGTGGGTTCTGATTGTATTCGCACTGGCTTTCTGGGCGGGGAGAGGCCCGGCCTGGGCGCAGCTTTCGCGCCTGGAGGCGGAGCGGCAGAAGAATTTCGGGGTGGCCTACCTGGAACAGGAGTCGCCGAAGGAGGCGGGCGAGGCGTTCCGGCAGGTGATTGCCCTGGCGCCGGAGGAGGCGCTGGGATATGCGAACCTGGGGTTGGCCTATCTGCGCATGGGGCAGGCCGATTCGGCGGGGCTCTGGCTGGCGCGGGCGGGTGAGCGCGAGGCGGAGAACGTGGGGGTGCTGCTGCTAATTGCCGAGGTCCAGCAGTGGAAGGGAGACTGGGCAGGGGCAATGGGGACGTTCCAGCGGGCGCTGCAGCACCGGCCGCAGGACCGGGTGGCGCGGTATGCACTCTACCGCGCGGCAATGGCGCAGCAGGCGGACGCGCGGACGATTGCCGCAGGCGAGATGAATCGTCTTTTTGAACTGGCGCCACAGAACCTGGCTGTGGCGGCGAAGTATGCCCGATTCCAGGCGGAGCAGGGGAACCTTGAAAATGCGGCCCGAGGGCTGGAGGCGCTGCGGCCCTGGGTGCTGGATTTGGCGCTGCCCCGCAAGGTGCTGGATGGGGCCGAGAAGGCGCTGGCGGCCGGAGATGTGAAGGGGGTGCGGCGGGGGCTGACGATTCTGGAGAACGTGCTGAAGCCCACGCCTCGTTACAAACAGGCTCTGGGAGAGTTGCAGTCGCCGATTGTGGGGATGCCGTTAACCCGGTTCAGCCCGCCGTTTTACGACGGGCTGGCGCGTGAGCGACCGCCGGCGATTTCGGTCCGTTTTGTGCCGCTTGATGCGGATGCGCTGCCCGTGTCCGAGCCGGTTGCGGAGGTCGCCGGAAGCCTGGATGCTGCGGATGTGGACGGGGACGGATATGACGACCTGCTGGTGGCGTTTTCCGATGGGACGCGAGGAAAGCTGCGGCTCTGGCGCAGAGAGAGCGGGGGATGGGTTTCCGCGTTGCCGGATGACGCTGCGGCACCGGCCGTTAGCGCGCGGTTTGTGGATTTTGACAATGACGGGGTGTTCGACGTGGTTGCGGCGGGTCGGCAGGGGCTGCGCCTGCTGCGCGGGGACTCGACGGGGGTGTGGCGGAACGTGACCGTGGCGGCCGGTCTGTCTGCTGGGTCTGCTGCGACGGTGGAGCTGGTGGACGCGGACAACGAGGGAGACCTGGATTTTTGCACGGGGTCGCAGCAGGGTGTGCGGCTGTGGCAGAACCGGCTGGATGGGACGTTTCGGGAGGTGAGCGAGGCGTCGGGGCTGTCGGGCCTGGAGCGGGGGATCGGGCAAATCGTGGTATTTGACCACGACGACGACGGGGATCCGGACCTGCTGGGGGTGGACGAGGCCGGAGAACTGCGGCTATTCGATAACCTGCGGCAGGGACGGTTTGCGGCGGTGGAGAGGGGACTGGAGGGGACGGCGTGTCGATCGGCGCTGGCCTTGGATCTGGACAATGACGGATTTGCGGATCTGGTGCGGGTAGGTCGGAACGGCTCGGTGGAGGTGCATTATAATACGGGCAGGGGGTTCGCTCCGGGCGTCGGGGCCGGCGCAGATGGACTGTGGGTGAGGACGCTGGCGGTGTTCGATGTTGACAACGACGGGTGGACCGACCTGGTCGTAGCCGGAACCCGGGGAGACGATGCGGCCCTGGCGGTGCTGCGCAACCGGGGCGATGGGAGCTTTGAGGTCCGGATGCTGGAGCGGGCGCCTGGGGGGTGTGCGGCGCTTCTGGGGGTGGACTTAGACAGGGACGGAGACATCGATCTGGTGGCCTTAGACGGTGCGGGACGACTGAGCGGCTGGCGCAACGAGGGGGGAAACGCGAACCACTTTTTACGGGTGCAGTTGAAGGGGCTGCGCACCTCGGGTACCAAGAACAACCTGCACGGGATCGGGAGCAAGGTGGAGGTCAAGGCGGGGCTGCACTACCAGATGCAGGTCGTGCGCGGTCCGGTGAC
Source organism: Candidatus Latescibacterota bacterium (assembly GCA_965249305.1). Taxonomy (GTDB): domain Bacteria; phylum Latescibacterota; class UBA2968; order UBA2968. The sequence goes on from OZ252228.1 coordinate 5,608,320, forward strand.
GCATTTCGGGCTGGGAGAACAGCCACAGGCCGATCTGATGCGGGTGACGTGGAGCAACGGAGTGCCGCAGAACGTGTTTCAGGCTTCGGCGGACCAGACGATTACCGAGGCGCAGATTCTGAAGGGGTCGTGTCCTTTCCTCTACTGCTGGGACGGAGAGCGGTTCGCTTTTGTGACCGATCTGCTGGGGGCGTCGCCTCTGGGTCTCCAGGTAGCCGAGGGGGTGATTGCGCCGGACAACCCCCGGGAGCTGATGACGGTTCCGAGAGACCGGATTGCCGCGCGGGATGGAGAGTACGTTTTTCAGGTTACCGAGGAGCTCTGGGAGACGCTGTACCTGGACGAGGTGGCGCTCTGGGTTGTGGATCATCCCTCCGGGGTCGAGCTGTTTACGGACCAGCGGTTTCTGCCGCCGCCGTATGCGCCGCCCCGTCCGATTCTAACCCGGGAACGGGTGCCTCCGGTCCGGGCAGAGGATTCCAGGGGCCGGGACGTGACGAAACGGCTGCTGGCGTTCGATCACCGCTATCCCGAAAAGCTGCGGCCGTCACGCTACCAGGGGATCGTGGCGCCGCATGCGCTCACGCTCTATTTTGGAGCGATCGACGGGCTGGACCATCCGCTGCTGGTGATCGGTGCCTGGATCTTCTGGACGGATACGAGCATCAATGTGTCGATGTCGCAGGGGAGGGCGGTAAAACCGAGTTTGCCGGTGGTGGAGGTCTGGCATCCGGCATCTGGATGGCGGGCGCTGGACGTGCCGTTCGGAATGCCCACGGGGAAAGATAAGTGGGTTGTGCTGGATCTGGGCGATGCGCTGTACGCGCCCGACGCCCGGGTTCGGATCCGGACGAATTACCAGATGTACTGGGACCAGACGTTTTTGACCGGTGCGGCGCCCGACGCTCCGCACCGGATCACCCGGCTGGGTCCCCGGTCGGCGGACCTTCACCACGGAGGGTTTTCCCGGATGTACCGGCCGGCCGAGGATGGGCCGCATCTTTTCGACTACACACAGCGGGTCTCTTTGCCGCTGTGGCAGGATATGGCGGGGATGGCTACCCGGTACGGGGATGTGACCGAGCTGCTCAGTTCCACAGACGACCGGTACGTGATTATGACGGCCGGAGACGAGGTGACGGTGCGGTTCGATGCCGGAGCACTGCCGCCGCTGGCGCCGGGATGGGAACGGGACTTTCTTTTTTTGAGCGACGGCTGGGACAAGGATGCGGACAAGAATACGGTGACCGGGGAAACGGTGGCGCCGTTGCCGTTTCACGCGATGTCGGCCTATCCCTATCCGGCGTCGGAGGCGTATCCGGACGATGACGTGCATCGGGCATATCGGAAACGCTACAATACGCGCCGGATAGGGCCGGAGGGGTTTCGGGGGTTTGTGAAGGGGTACACAGGAGGGCCGGTGCCGCCGCTTCCGTGGGAGAATTCCAGATAAGCCTTGTTTCTGCGACAGACGAAGCACCGGAAGAGATGCGGCTTCTGGCTTGTACGTGGGAGGAGGATAAAATGATACACAAATTCAGAATGGCGGGCATTGTGATGGTCTGCTCATTGCTCTTCACAACGGGCTTGCAGGCCATGGGAGTTGAGTGGCTGGATGACTGGGACAGGGCAAAAGCACAGGCACGTGAAGAGGGGAAACTGATCCTCGCGGACTTTTGGGCAAGGTGGTGCGGTCCGTGTCTGCGAATGGATGACCAGGTCTGGAATCAGTATGACATTGAAATCCTATCTGAAAAATTCGTCTGTGTAAGGGTGGATATTGACAACCAGGGCGGGTTAGCCTCATTGTACAACGTGGAATCGATTCCCGCCATGGTCTTTCTGGACGGTTTTGGCAACAAACTCCTTAAAATGAAAGGTTATAAGACCACACAGGAGATGAAACAGATTATGCAAGCGCTTCCCGCGGACTTTTCTCCCGTCTATGATGTTCTTGGGCGTATGGAGGGAGATCCCGACAATGTAGAATTACAGATCGTATTGGCGGATCGTTATGGGACTTTGGGATTCCGTTCGCTGAGCAATAAGGTTTACAAAAGAGCTTCCAAATCGAAGAAAGTTAAAGATAATCCGCTCTTGCGCGACCACGTCGAAACCTTTAGCGCCCTGAACTATCTGTATATGGGTAAACCGAAAAAAGCGATTGGGCTGTTTAAGAAATGTTTGAAGAAATTTCCCAACAGCCAGTATCGAGTACAGCATCTTTTTTGTCTGGTGAGAGCGAATATACAGCTTAATCGTGAAAAAGACACTCGAGAATACTTCGCAATGCTCCAGAAGGAGTTTCCTGATGACCAGTACACCAAATGGGCAGAGGAAATGATGAAGAAACGTCAGTAAAAAGTAAAAAGGGATTCGAGAAGGTACAATATTGATCGGCCAATCTCACAATAAGGAGGCTCTCGATGAATGTCGCTGACGCTATCGCTCAAATTCTGAAGGCGGAAGGGGTGGAATATCTGTTCTCCTATCCGGTCAATCCGATTATCGAGGCGGCGGCCAAGATTGGTATTCGCCCGATTATGGTCCGGCAGGAACGGATTGGCCTTCACATGGCCGACGCGGTCAGCCGGGTGACGTCCGGCCGGCGGATCGGCGTCTTCTGCATGCAGAGCGGCCCGGGATCGGAAAACGCCTTCGGGGGCGTGGCCCAGGCTTATGGAGACTCGGTGCCTATTGTCGTGCTGCCGATGGGCTATCCGCGCCATTTGACCAACGTGCCTCCAAACTTCAACTCCAGCCTCAATTACCGCCACGTGACCAAGTCCTGCGAACAGGTTACGCTGCCTGAGGTCGCGCCGGACGCCCTGCGGCGCGCCTTTACCCAGGTAAGAAACGGGCGGCCCTGTCCGGCGCTGGTGGAAATTCCAATGGATGTGTTTGAGGAAGAGCTGCCCGGGCCGCTGAACTACCGCCCCGCGCCCTCGCTGCGTTCGGGACCGGATCCCGAGGCCGTGCAAGAGGTGGCCGGTGTGTTGCTAAGAGCCGAGCGGCCGGTGATCTACGCCGGACAGGGGGTGCATTACGCGGAAGCGTGGGAGGCGCTGCGCGATCTGGCGGAACTGCTGGAGGCGCCCGTGATGACCACCCTGGGGGGCAAGAGCGCTTTTCCGGAGAACCATCCTCTGTCCCTGGGGTGCGGTGGCCATTCCATGCCAAAAACGGTGCATGATTTTTTGCACAACGCCGATCTGATTTTCGGGATCGGATGCAGCTTCTGCGCCACGGGGTTCGGGGTGCGCATTCCGGAGGGCAAAACGGTTGTTCACGCCACGCTGGACCCGGCGGATATCAACAAAGATGTGCCATCGGAACACGCGCTGGTGGGCGACGCCCGTCTGATTCTGGACGCGCTAAATGGTGAAATCCGTGAGCGCCTGGGAGGGAATCCCCGGGGGCGTATGGATCAGGTGACCGGGGAGATTGAGGCCATTAAAGGGGAATGGCTGGAGGAGTGGATGCCCAGGCTGACTTCCGACGAGGTGCCCCTTTCCCCCTACCGGGTGATCCGGGATCTGATGCATACGGTGGATGTGGCCAATACTATTATCACCCACGATGCCGGGAGTCCGAGGGATCAGCTCGTGCCCTTCTGGGAATCCACCACGCCGCTTTCTTATATCGGCTGGGGCAAGACCACCCAGCTGGGCTACGGGCTGGGGCTGGCGATGGGCGCAAAGCTGGCCCGGCCGGACAGGCTGTGCATCAACGTGTGGGGGGATGCAGCCATCGGCTTCACGGGGATGGACTTCGAGACAGCCGTAAGGGAGCGCATTCCGATTCTTTCGATACTGTTCAACAATTTCTGTATGGCAATCGAATTGCCGATTATGCAGGTTTCCACGGAGAAATACCGCAGCACGGATATCTCGGGACATTACGCGGATATGGCCCGGTCCTTCGGCGGGTACGGGGAACGGGTGGAAACGCCCGACCAGATCGTGCCTGCCATCAAACGCGGGATTCAGAAGACGGAAGAGGGCGTGCCCGCCCTGCTGGAATTTCTCACGGCCAAGGAGATTACGTTCTCCGTGTTCTGAGCGGAGTTGCGCTTGAAGCCCTCAGTCTATGTCCTGCACGTATTTCAAAATTCTGGCCGGATCCGGAGGTACAAAATCCGGCCGGGCCTGGGGACTACCGGAGGTCTGGATATTCGCGGGATGCGTGTTTGGACCGGGGGAGCACGAGAAGGTCAGACTGGGGAAGAGTATCTATGTACCGCATACTGCCACTGGAACAAAAATGCTCGGCTTATGCTGATCTGGATCATCTACCTGATGTGCCCTGATACGTGCAAACACAACCGGTTTTTCCTCACTTCCATATCGGTCGAGCAATTCCAGGTTATGTAACCTCATTTCAGGGTCATCCTCTTTCAACGGGTCCCGCGCCGTCTTTTCCGCCAATATGCTCGAAGAGCGCCAGCGCGCAATCGACGATACCTTCTCGGGTGGACAGGGCGCATCCGGCTTTCGCGATACTGTCGGCCGCTTTGCTATCGAAACTTACGAAGTCACTCCTTCTTCTGTGCCGGCGATGCAAACAGGCGCAAAAGTGGGCGAGGACAAAGAGCCGGTCCAGCCTGTGTACAACCTACAGTCCTCAGAGCACGTACTGGGCAGTCGCAAAGCTCTGCTACGCAGGACACCTCAAATACTCTCCTATCCTCGACTTCAGGGCTTCAGTGGATGAGGAAGGCAGCGTTGTGCTTACCACATGGACGGGACCCGATCAAACGGTGCCCGATCCTCCGATAAAGCCGAAGGATATCCTCTACCAGGAAAAATAGGACACCGGCTGCCGGGATACCGGAACCTGCAGACCGCTCCAACTCAATCTATGTCGTGCAATTTTACGCAATTATGCGCAGTTGCGTGCAAACATCAAAACGGTGGTACGGAGGGGAGAGGGGTGTTCATGGTGGTATTTATCACCCTATAAATATTTAAGTTATCAGCTTTTGGCAGATGCAGGCGAACTGTTTTGGCACACGCATTGCAAGCCTCCATATATACACCGTTTTCTTCTGAAATTATCATAAGGAGGTAAGCCATGAGATCCACCTGTGGAACGAGACAACTGACGAGGGATTCTACCGACAGCGTGGAAGACACGAGCATCAGGGCTCGCTGGGCCCGCTCTGCGGTCTACCTGGTCAGCCGATTGGTGATTTGCGCGGTCGTTGTGACCTCGACGAGTACGCTCTTCTTACAGCCCTCGAATGTCTTTTTGTACGTCATCGACGTGCTGTTCCGGACCTATGTTATGTTCCTCGGCACCGTCATGGCCCATGAAGGCACCCACGGCCATCTGGGCCGTACGAAGGCGGCCAATTTCTGGTGGGGACGCCTCGCCCTGCTTCCTACCATGGTTCCCTTCACGAATTTCCGGAAGACCCATCACTTGCATCATGCCAACACGAATATCCCGGACAAGGATCCCGATCATTTTATGAAGCCGCGCCATGTTCTGGAACTGCCGTTGCGCGCCATTGCCATGCCCCACCAGTGGTTCTTCTGGCTGAAGAAGCGCGGCTACATTAAAAACCGGGATGTGGTCGATCTGGCGCTGAACTACCTGGGGATCTTCGCAGTGTATGGCATCACCCTGGCGTTTGTAGGCTCGTCCCGCCTGTTCTGGGGTATGGTCCCGGCGCTGGTCTTTGTGTCAATCCTTTTATGGTATCCCTTCGCCTTCAAGACCCACGAAGGGTTTTCAACCGGTTGCGCCGAATCGCGTTCCCATAACTACTACGGGCGGTTCATGTACTGGTTCTCGCTGGGTCTCTCGATGCACCGGGAACACCACGTGCAGCCCGGGCTTACCTGGGTCGAACTGAAGGATTACGTGGAGGACACGCCGGCCGGCTCGTGGCAGCGATTTCTGCCCCAACGGGATATCCGGCCCGATGTCAAAGCGCAATGAGTGCACAGTCAACTGACACCGCCGGCCTGTCGACGCTGGATCGCATCCTGTACGTGATGGATAGTCCCAGGCGTCCGCTTGACTTCAGTCTGGTGCTCCACGTCAAGAAGGCCCCGGATATGAAGGCTCTGGAAGCCGGGGCGAGAAGCGCGAGAAACCGCTATCCAGCGACGGGCTCGTACATAGATGGTAAGCAGTGGGTTCGCTTTACCGAGCCAGCCGCCGGGGTCGCGACCGTGGAGGCGACCTGCGATGAGGCGATCACCAGGGCCATCGAGGCATTCATCGACAGCCCTCTTGACCTGCGACGACAGGCGCCCGTGCAACAGTGCGCGATCATGGGCGGCGCCGACGGCGGTGCGAAACTGGTCACGCGCTTCCACCACGCCGTAGCCGACTATATGAGCGCAACGATGTGGCTTGGCCATCAGCTCAGGGTCGCTTACAGCCAGCAAAACCCTCTGGCCGAGGTTTTTTCCTTCCAGGAGCTCTCTTTGCGCAGCCACCCGTCGCCTGTGAAAAAGAGCCGGTTTTCCTATCGCGGACCTGCGCACCGTTTGTGGAGCCCCCGCGCCCGGCCTTCGCGTGCACGGTGTTGGCGCACCCTTGAGATTCCGGCTGCGGATTTGCGTGAACGATCCCGCAAGATGGGCGGATTTACCTACAACGATCTGCTGGCCACGTGTGCCCTGGAGGTTTTCGTCCGCTGGAACCAGGCGCACAACCGCAGGCGAAAGGTGGGGCTTTTGATGCCGGTCAACATCCGGCAGCAGCCGTTTGAGGGATTTGGGAATGGCGCCAGCCGGATCCGCATCTACGCCCGATATGCCGATGATGTCTCGCTGCTGGACAAGTGCCGCGAGGTCCGCCGGCAGGTGGCCTGGTGCAAGGAGCATGGAGAATGGGCCGTTCCCCGGAACCATCCGCTCACACGGTGGGCAGGCGTTCCGCTCCTGCGCTGCTATCTCAACCGCCCCTGGGTGGATGTGGCCACCGGTGTGTTTTCCCACGCCGAAAGGTGGGACGGGCAGGACGATGGGCTTTTTCAGAACGTGGAAAAGATGGAGTTTATCGGCCAGCTTCACGCTCGCTACGCTGTGGCGATCAACGCCACGACCCTTCGGGATCAGACCTGGATCACCTTCACCTACGATCCGGGTCTGCTCACACCCTGTGACATCCAGCGCCTGGTTGAGATGTACCGGGAGCAGATCGCCCTGGCGCAGCGAGAACTGCAATGAGAGGCCCGATCAACGACGGCCTGCGCGGGCTCATCGGGCTTGGCCTGACAGGGCTGGGAACGGCGCTGGAAATCGTCCACCGAATCAAGATACGTGCCTTTGTCCGGAACCAGAAACGCCTCAGGCAGCGCTATGAGATCACCGCAGACACGCCGGTCCTGTCCTATGGGGCCGAGCTTGAGCAACACATTCAGGATGCGGCTTCTCGGACCGGTCACGACGCAAGGTTCGCCCTGACCTCGGGTTCAACCACCAGCCCCAAACGCATTCTCTATACTAAGAGGCGCCTGCGCTCGGTGAGTTGGACCTATCTAAGCGTTTTTGCCCGCTGCTACCGGGCGCTGCCGATTCGGCGTAAGAGCCTCTACCTTTTCAGTTCGCTCGGAAAAGATGATTCGCTCACGTCCATGCTGCTCGACGAGGCCGATCTACCGCCGTACCTGGCTACGCTTCAGGCGCCGTATCGGGCGCAGGGCCACCCGGCAATCCAGGCCCTGGCGTCTGTTTACGGCGCAACGGCGGTGCGGTTGTGGATCCTGGCTATCGCAAATCCGGGCGTTCTCTACAGCACCAATCCTTCGACGCTTTCAACCTTCCTCGATGAGCTTGCCACAAACTGGCAACAAAGCGCCAGGCTGGTCAGAGACTTTTACAGGCAGCCCCGGACTTTCGATGCTGCGATCCGCACACTCGCACGCCGTCTTGCCTCGCGCGGCAGCAACGAGCGCCTTATACGTATCGCAACCAGCGATTCACCGCTTCCGTTGCAGGTTTGCGCGCCGGCGGTCGAAGCCTATGTTTGCTGGACGGGGGGCTACCTCAAGCCGTTCCTGGATCGACTCGCGTCCTATCTTCCGCCCGAGCGCTATCGGCTCATTCCCATGTATTCCATGTCGACGGAGACCGTGGAGACGGTGAGCCACTTTCGCGGCGATACCGTCGCATTTCTGCCGCTGGCGAGCGGCGTGCTCTATGAGTTTATCGAGGAGGGTACGACGGACCGGCCTGAAAATTTACTGACTGCAGACCAGCTTCAGGTGGGGAAAACGTACGCCATAGTTGTGAGCGACCCATACGGATTGCGCCGCTACCAGACCGGCGACCTCTTTCTGTGCAGGAGAATGGTTGCGGGACTGCCCGATCTGCGTTTTCAACGCCGACGCGGCCTTGAATATTCCTTTACCGGCGAGAAGCTGACGGCCGAGCAGGTGAGCGTGGTGTTTCAGAAGCTCCGCGAAGAATTTTCCCGGCTGGGGGCTGAGGATTTTCTGACCTGCGTGCCGTCACAGCCTGTTGGCGAGACGGTTCCCCACTATAAAATCGTCCTCATCGGCGGATCCTGTGACAATGCCGAGATTTCAGGGGATGAGGTGGCCAGGCGCTGCGACGAGCTGCTGGGTGAGGTGAATCGAGAGTACAGGGGGAAGCGGGAGAGCAGTCGACTCGGACCGGTTCGGTTGGTGCGTATGTCACTCACGGATTTTGTCGACCGGGTAGGCGGCGTTCGACACCGCCACACCTGGGAGACCCAGTTCAAGTTCCTGCCGCTTTATAGGCGTACATGGGAGTCGTTTGGAACAGCAAAATAGGGCATGGTTCAATGTAGGGGCACCCCCCTGTGGGTGCCCAAATCCGGACAGGCACGGGGACCTGCCCCTACGGTCATGGTTTTTCGCAAGGTGTGACATGTGACCTATTCGCCCATCCATTTTGAACCCTGCCCAAAATAGAGATGCGCCATTCCCGCACCTTATGACGACAAGGACTGGAATTCCTTCAGCAGCGTGTCGAAGCTCTGAAAATCCTGCCCGAGGATGAGGCACCGGCACCCTGCGGCGCGTGCTCCGGCGCCGTCCGTGTCGGCCCGGTCGCCGATGTGCAAAAGGCCGTCCGTGGGAATCCCAAAGTCGGCGGCGATACGCTCAAATCCCACAGGGCTGGGCTTCACGAACCCCAGGCATTCCCCTGCGTAGGTCGAAGCGAAGCGGTCTGCGAGTCTTAGGGACTCAAGCTTGTACTTCGCCTGATAGTCCGAGAACGCGACCTGGGGAATGTCTCTCTCGGCAAAAAAAGCGAGCAGCTCGGTGACACCCGCCCTCGGCCCGATTTGCCGAATCGCACGGCCATACCAGCGTTGCTCTACGTCCAGCAGCGCCTGCCGGCAAGTCTCCTGTAAGGTCCCACCGAGAGCGCCGCCGGCCAATCGCGCAGTTTCGATTCTCACCCGGTAGCGACGTAACGCCGCCAGCTCCCTGAAGGCCGCACGTCCTCGTCCGCACGCGACTTTCCGCATGAACAAACAAGTGAGCCGCCACTTCATACGTCCGACGGAATAGAGCGTGCCGTCTACGTCCCAGCTAACAACCTTAATAGCACCGGGATTCACAGGCCCGCCCGGTCCAAAGTGGCTTCGGATGCATCGAGCACGTAGTACCCTTTGTCTTCAATCTTTTTCAGGAACGGTGTTCGGTAGAACCACGCCAGGTGGCGCAGACCGAACGTCTGTTCCTGATAGTGGGCCGGATAGGCCTGATGAAGGGCGCGGCCGGCTTTCTTGAGATAATACCAGGGAATGGTTGGGGAAATATGGTGCGGAATGTGAAAATTGATATAACACCACAGGTATTCCAGCCATGCCGGAAAGCGGATGTCGAAGGTTGAGACCAGTTGGCCCCGCACGGGCGTCCATCCGGTCTTTTCATATAACAGGCTGTGTTCGTTGGCATGCTGAATTGTGATGATCAGCCAGCCGGTGACCATGGCGATGGTGGCCGGGATTCCATGGTACTTGAGCACTCCCCAGAATCCGCAGAAGGTCCACAATCCTGCGTAGATAGCGAGGAGAGAAGCTCCCATTATTGTATTGGACCACAGTAATCGGCGCCTCTCTCTGGTCAGTTGATTCGGCGTGAGCATCTTATGGACCAGGACACCCCGGCGAACCGTGTTCCAGGCAATCCAGAGAAAGATGCCAAAGGGAAGGGTGTACCCCAATCGGGTGATGAAGGACCGTTTCAAAGTGGGGGATTCGAACTCTTCCCTGGTTACCAGATGGGCAGCCCAATCGACCTCTTGTTCCCGAAGCTGTGTATAGGCGTGGTGATGGTCGTGTGTAAGGCGCCAGGTATGGAAGCTGTTTCCCAGGGGTGACAGGCAGAAATAGCCGACCAGGGTGTTGACCCATCCCCGTCTGGAAAAAGACCGGTGCCCACAATCATGTCCTATGACAAAGAGGCCCACCAGGACCCATCCGTAAAGAATCCAGAGGGCAATGAGGGCGGGAATTTGCCACAGGAGTTCCATCTCGGCGCCAGGCCGCACGAGCGAAAGGGCGAAGAGGCACACGGCCATGCATCCCAGAACACGAATGAGGGCCCACCAGGATCGCAGGGCATCCGGCTTCAGGTATTCCCCGGGAACGGCCCGTCGTACCTGTGGAAGGGTGATCGTTTCTTCACGCGTCCGTTCGTCTACCATGCAGGGGAGAATAGATCCCTCAACCTGTTTGTTATCCGCTTGCATCGTGTAGACCTCCGCGCTTTTGAGTTGCGGGGTGGTGAGTGTTGGCGGGCGAGTGGCGTACACGCGAAGCCACGATATTGTGCGCGGGCAACGTGCAAGTCTGCTCCACCTGAAAGTCCGCTCGCAGCAGGTGTGCTTTAAACTCGGCCAGGCCCATCAGCTCTCTGTAACCGAAGTTCAGCTCGTCCGAAAAGGCGCGATAGAACAGGCGCACGGCCAGGGTATTGCGTGGACAGCTGCTGATCTGCAGCCCCCCGTCCTTGAGGAAGCGCTGAAACAGCTTGAGAACGGGTGGCTTGTGTGCGTCCTGGAAATGCTCGATCAGACCCCAGTCGATGCCCACATCGAATTCGTGACGCCGCTCGACGTCGAAAAAGTCGGCCTGGAGATATTCGATGCGAGATGGGTCACGCCGCACAACGATCTCACGGGTCTTCCAGCCTTGGGGCGCCCGGATGCGAACCTCCCGAGGAGCGTTGAGATACCGCTCATACGCGGCCGGGTCTTTGTCAATGAGCAGCACGTTCCCCTTGTCTCCGAAGAGCGCCTGAAGGATCACGGCCTCCCAGCCCACCTCGGCGCCAAAGAATACGATGCTGGGGTTGGGCGGAATATCCAGGCGCGCAAAGACCCGTGCTTTGCCCTGGAAATCGAGAATGGCGTTCTGCTTTTGCTGCATATAGGCGAGCCACAGGCGGAGCAGGCGTTTCCACCACGGGTAAGAAGCGCCCGCATTCACCTTTCGCCACTCGAGGTTCAACAGGCGCTCGAAGTTCTCGTTGAACTGTGTCCACGCTACGCCGCCGTAGTGTTCGGGATCGCCAACGGCGCCTGGATCGAAGTGGTGCGATGGGGGCCAGGTTGTCCGCGTGGAGGACAGGATGCTGGTTGTGCGATTCATACGACCCTCTCAAGGTTGGATGCCTATTTCAGGAGCCCTTTGATTCAGGGCTGCGTATCTGCTGCTTAATCCCTATTGCAAGGTGTGTGCCATTTCTCTCAGGGCATCAATTTCAATGGTTCGGACATTTTTTATAAGTTGTTGATTTTCAACAGGTTATAAATTTAGCACCAGATTCCATAAACTGTTATTTTTCAATGGCTTATGAAATTTGAACCCCCAGAATTACAAAAACTGTCCGAAGTATTGCAATTTGAGAGCGTTGAGCTTTGCGTAAGAATATGAATTACAATATCTTAAAGTATATTCTCGTTTTGTTTCTATGCGCCTTGGCGCAGTTGTGAAACCTGTTTGTCTTTGCACAAAACTGCGCGACATTACATGGGTTTGCTTCAAGTGTAAAGCAGGGTTCCAGGTTAAAACCGTCGTTTAAGAGGGAAGGTGATGATGCGCAAATGAATGCAACTCAGATTTCTTTTTTATTTTTTTGTCAAGCCGACCGGTTTCTGCGCAACCTTGAGCCTCCTTGTGCTACAATATAAGTAAACCCTAACGGAGGAAGGATGTCTTGGTTGAGGATGATGCCAACCTGGTCCGATCTATTTTGGCGGGGAATCAGAATGATTACTGCATCTTGGTGAATCGGCACCAGGCTGCCGCGACTCAGTGGGCACTGCACTACGTCAGGGATTCGTCCAGGGCAGAGGAAATCGTTCAAGAGGCATTCGTTGAAGCCTACTTCAACCTGGACAGGTTGCGCCAGCCTGAGAAGTTCAGAAGCTGGCTTCGTAGCTTCGTAAAGTACGCGGCGATTGCTTGGCTGCGACGGCGCAGATCCACCTTGCTGGTAGAGGAAATCAATAGCTTTGCCAGGGGGTACGAACGTTACGACCGGTATGAAACACCGACACCACACGATGAATTAGAGCAGCAGGAACAGGATGCCTTGTTGCATGTAGCCATTGGTGCGATTTCACCTGTCCACCGGCAGGTGATCACGATGTTCTACTTCGATGGGTATTCCCACCAGCAGATCGCCAATCAAATGAATCGTTCTGTGTCGGCGGTCAAGAGTATGCTCCATCGAGCACGACAGCAGTTAAGAAAGGAGATATCCTGATATGACCGATGAAAAGCATGATACCATAAGCGAAACGAGCACCGACTTAGGTGAGAGAGTTATAGGAGAAATTGGCTCTTTGCACCAGGAGCTTGCGGAGATCCGCGAATTGCTCAATCGTGGCCATTCGGTGGAACGTGCCGTAGAGGAGTACCGCTATCTGCCGCATGATGTTGAGAATGTCTTTCGATGGGGGTTCATAGGAGCCTGGCGTAAAGGGAGGGCTTCCTGCGTCCACGTAACTACGACCTCAGAGGACGACTTTTTCAATGACCCGGATTGCAGCCCCGAGAACGTCGCTGCATTAGCGACAGCTTTCACGAATCCGAACACGATCAGGGTGTGCACTTACCTTTTCCATAATGGCGGAAGCACTCGCGAGGAACTTCAGAGCAAACTAAACCTGAGTCATGAAGAGCTGGATGCGGCTGTTGTACCATTACTGGAATGGCGTTTTGTCGTATGGAAGGATAACAGGCTGGATCCTCGTGACTCAGAGCTAAATCGCCAAGGAGTAAATTACGCGATCACACTTATGGCAATGGCAAAAACAGCCTTTGCTTACAAAGATCGTCAGGTGCGTAAGTAACCAGTGATTTGTCCAACTTCATGCACTTTCCTAAGAAAGCCTGCTTGGGGTTGGGAAGGGTTTGCCTTTGCCCCTGACGTGTTTTGGAATTGTGGACACACCAAGAAGCAGTTATCTTGTAGAATAAGGAGGTGTGTCGATGAAAGTGCAAAGATCATCCCATTCGAAGAAGCGATATGATGCTGAATTCAAGAGGGAGTCCGTTCGTTTGGCTGAGACCAGTGGTAAGACGGACCGGCAGATAGAGCGGGACCTGGGGTTGTACCAGGGAGCGATCGCGCGCTGGCGTAAGGAGCTGGAGGGAGACCCGATGGACGCGTTTCCGGGCACAGGGCACCAGAAGCCTTTAGAGGAGGAGAACCGTCGGTTACAGCGAGAGCTTGCAATCGCTCGGGAAGAACGGGACATCCTAAAAAAAGTGGTCGCCATCTTCTCAGAGGGACCGAAGACAGATTCAGGTTCATGAAGGCGCATCGCAAGTCGTTTTCGGTGGAGAGGATGGCGAAGGTGCTCGAGGTGTCGAAAAGCGGTTATTATGCCTGGCTTTCCCGTCCTGAGAGCAGGCGAAAAAAGGAACGGCGTTATTTGGATGTCCTGGTGAAAGCGGCCTTTGAGGCCAGCCACGGCCGGTATGGAAGCCTGAAGATCAGCCGCGAACTGGCGGCACAAGGCAATCCCTACAGTCGCAGCCGGGTGGCCGATTCGATGGGTCGCCAGGGCCTGCGGTCGAAAGTGCGACGGAAGTTCGTGGTGACCACCGATACGAAGCACAACCTGAAGGCGTCCCCGAACCTGCTGAACCGGGAGTTCAAAGTCGATCGTCCAAACAAGGTGTGGACCAGCGATATCACCTATTTGCGCTCTGGTGCGGGATGGTTGTTCCTGGTGGTCTTTCTCGACCTGTATTCCCGTCGCATAGTTGGCTGGTGTGTCTCTACCTCGTTGGGACACGAAACACTGCTCACGGCCCTGTCTCGTGCAGTTTGGCAACGCAGACCGGAACCGGCCCTGATGATCCACTCCGATCGGGGAATCCAGTATTGCTGCGATGGCTTCCGACAGGCTATTGACAGACATCAGTTTGTTCAAAGCATGAGCAGAAAAGGAAATTGTTGGGACAATGCCGTGACCGAATCTTTCTTCCGGTCGTTGAAAACCGAATGGTTGTATCATGTCAATCTGAAAGATCTCGATCACGCACAACGCGAACTCTTCGAGTATATCGAGCTGTTCTACAACAACCAGCGGCTGCACGCGACTCTGGACTATGTGTCGCCCGCTAATTTCGAAGCGCCGCTGCAGCACCAGAAAGAGGCTTAATCAACTGTCCATTTTTTCCGGACCACATCACCCCTTATTTTCAACGAAACGCTAAAAACCTGTCATAACAGAAAACCTCGCCTGTTAGTCAGAATGATCTGGCGAGGTTCTCTCTTCATATGCGCAACTCGCATCAACAACCGATGGTCAGTATCTCATAAATCCTGCCTGGACTTGATGCTTGTTGAGTAGGTTAAACTTGCCCTCAGAACATCGGCTATAACGGTAGAAAACAGAGCCGATTCACCCATTCTTCGGCCTCACTTGCTGACCAGATCAGCACGAGGTCCTCTACTACATCCGAAATTGGCAGATACTGAGGAACGAGAATAACACCAGAACTGGTTCCAGCTGTGATGTATTCAGAGAAATGTCTTGGCATCGTCCTTCGGTCATGCGTGACCAGAATTCGCTTCTCCCCTGATGCCATCGCCAATACTTCCAGGTCGCTCAGACTTGTCAGTCCTGTCGCTGTAGCTGTTTGAAAGTCTATCGCAGGCTCACGGCGGACTGTCGCCAACAGAATTATTTGATTGAGATCGGCATCAGCCTGAAACCGGATCTTCATCAAATTGCCTCAATCCGTCGTCGTGCATCTGCCAACTTCTGATAAAACATCGGATCAGCTTCTCGGGACGCTTTCCGTGCTGCCTTAAAATCTGCTTCTCCTTGCTCAAGGTATGCGTCGATTTCCTTCCGATTCGCCAGGTAAAATGCGATCGATCCATAAACCTGCTCAAGGCTTAGGATGGGAAACGACTGAGCAATACTTTCAGCGGTCTGCCCATTCAAGAATGAATACACAATAGAGTCAAGGGAAACACGTGTACCTTTGATCCAGTAACCGTCTTCGCGTTTTTCGATATATTTATCCATAGCTCTTGCCTTCTTAGTGCATATCCAGATTTATAATTGGTTGTCTAGCTGATGCTTATCCATAATTTACTTTAATACTGTCTGATCATCAAGGTAAATTATGAGCCTGCTTCTCTGGGCGGCCAGGACGGCCGCCCTCTTGGGGTGGGGAAGGTCATGGTTGTGTATAACTCAGGTATTTGCGTACACGGTGGGCAAAGCTGAGGCACCCTTCGGTGAGGATGCGGCGGGCAGCATCCGTATCCGAGTTTTCGAGTTCGGATCGTGCGGCGGCTTCCACAAGAGTGCGTTCGACCTCAAGCTGGGTCTCGAAATCTCCTGCGGCCAATCCGAATCCACCGGGCTGTGTGGTTGATAGACGATAGAGCGTGCCGTCGGCCAGGACGCGGGGAGTGGCGCCGGCGCCGAGGTATAAGGGGAGGTAGACAGTGCGGCCTGCGCTGAAGACGGCGAACTGCGCATATCCAAACAGGTTCACCTGCGAGGAGGGGATGACGGCGGTCATCGCCGAGATGTTTGTCTTGTGAAGGACGGGCGTGGTGCGGGACAGACGGTTCAGGAGATGCGGGGAGATGCTTCCCCGCGCCTCGTCGAACGTGCTCAGGACGAGATTTCCTCTCTCGTCTTCCCGCATGACCATCAGCCCTTTCTCGTCGTGTGTTTTTTGCAGTTCGTCGTGGAACTGGCAGATGCGCATTCCCCGGCCGCTGCTGTCGGCGAACATCCAGTTGGTGGCGACTTTTCCCCCGGCGTAGATCCGTTCCGCGTGGAACTGTTCGAGCATGTCGTGGGCTTGAGCAACATCGGCCGCCTGCTCGAGAATAAGACGCATGAGATCCGGGTTCATCAGTCCGCGATAGCGCGGGTTGGGGTCGGGGCTGCCCGTGTCTGCGGCAGCGGCAAGGCCCTTTTCATTCAGGCCCATCATGATGCCCATGTCGGAGGTGTCTCCGGTGGCGATGAAGCGGAAGGCTGTCCGTCCCGGAACCTCCACATCTTTGACATAGGCCGATTGGGGCCGGTCCCGATTGTCGCGATTTTTGTGGAACAGGGTGACGGCATCCGCATTGTACCGGGGCGCTGAAAGATAGGTGAAACACTCGGGCGTGTTGATGCCCCGGTATTTTGCGCCCTGGTACGCGACGTAGTCGTCGGGATCCACGCCCGCAGCTTGCGCCAGCGCGGCCGCTTCTTCCAGCCAGTGGGGCGCATACTGTTTTAGGATCGACCGGTAGTGTTCGGTGGCTCGCAGAATCTCATCCCGCTGATGGTCGCCATCGAAGAATGCCTCTACTTCGGCTTGAATGTCCGCAGCGTTCGAGTTGCCGAATGCTCTGCCCACTTCGGCAGGCGGGCCTTGGAGGCAGAGAAGCTGCTCGTTTTTCTGACGCATTCCGTTTTTCCCTATTTCAGATAAACGTGGAGACCTCTTCCAGCGTTTTCCTGCGGATGTCCGGTACGACTGCTTCATCCGCCGGGTAACCGACCACCAGAATGAGAAAAGGGCGCTCGTTGTCAGGGCGGTCCAGGAGGTCGTTGAGAAAGTCCATTGGATTGGGCGTGTGGGTGAGCGAGACCAGGCCGGCGTGGTGGATCGCAGTGATGAGGATGCCGGTTGCAATGCCGACCGATTCGTTGGCGTAGTAGTGCTTGAAGCTGCGGCCGTCCGGCAGCAGGCCGTAGCGCTGCTCGAAGATGACGATCAGGCAGGGCGCAGTTTCCAGGAAGGGTTTGTGCTCGTCCGTGCCCAGGGGCGCCAGGGCTTCCAGCCACTCTTTGGGCGCCCGGTGGCGGTAGAATTCACGTTCTTCCGCTTCGGCGGCTTCCCGGATCTTCCGCTTTACATCCGGGTCGGAGACGGCCACGAAGTGCCACGGCTGCCTGTTTGCGCCGCTGGGAGCCAAAGTCGCCGCAGCCAGACAATGTTCGATCACTTCACGCGGTACGGGCCGATCCGAAAAGTGGCGCACCGTGCGGCGCTGCTGCATTTCTGCACGAAAGGCGGCCGAGCGTCTCACCATCTCCTCGATGGGATATTCACGATAGTTGGCAAGCGGAATGAACTTTGGTTTCACTGTGTCCACTTCAGGTAGAGGTTGACGGCCGTGAAATTGATGATGACCCAGATGGTGAAGAGCAGTCCGAGTTCGCTCCAGAGGGGCATGCGCACCTTGCCTTCCGCGCGCATGGCCAGGTGTACGACGGCGTAGGCCATTGGAATCAGCAGCAGGTTGTTGGCGTTGGCTCCAAGGAGTACCAGGGCGAGAGGCGTATCCGGTGTGATCACTGTGCCGCAGAGCCAGGCAAAAGGGAAGGCGATCTGCAGGATGCGCATCAGGCGCAGGCGAGTGTCTTCCCGGTCCAGGGAAGAGAGGCCGATCCGCTGGAGAAAGTCCACGCCGATGCGCCCGGAACTGGCGGTGAAGACGAGCAGGGTGGAGAAGAGGGTGCAGAAACCGCCGAACATGAAGAGGCCCTTTGCCCAGGCGCCGATGCTCTGGGTGAAGATGAGGGATACGTGCTCGACCACTTTCATGCCTTCGGGCACGACGTTCATTTTTTTCAGGATGGAAGCGCCCAGCAAGTAGTAGGCGCAGGTGATGACCAGGGCGATGAGGGTGCATACCAGCGCATCCGTAACGAGTACCCGCATCCAGCCCCGGTAGCGACGCTCCCATTCCGGGCTGTCCTCCTGCGGGCCCACAAAGTCCGGGTAGCCCTTCTCCCGCACCCAGTAGGGGTACATGAACAGTTCTACGGCTGTTGCTCCGACCGAGCCCATGACGGCGAGGGCCACGAAAGCGCCTTCGGGAGGCAGGGCGAAGCGGAAGCCGGATAGCACTTCCGAGCCGCTGATGGCGTAGGGTGTGCTCTGCAGGGCCAGCACCGAGCCGATGACGATGAGGCTGAAGCTGGCGACCAGAAAGGAGATCATCCGCTCCAGGTCCGCATAGAGTCCCCGGTAGAGCAGGACGGACATCAACAGGAAAATGATGACCCCCCAGACGTTGTAGGATATGGCCGGGAATACGGTGACCATGAGGCCGGCGACCGAACCCAGGATGCCGACCAGGGCGATCATGACCGAGAAATATCCCAGCACGCACAGCCAGGCCGCCCAGGAGGTGTTCCGCACCCGGAGCCCGGGCACCCGGTCCAGGGCCTGTATGGTCGTGTTGTTGTGGAGGATGCACTGCCGGCCCAGTTCGAGCTGGATGAAGAATTTAACCAGGCAGGCTACAATCACGCCCCAGAGGAATACAAACCCGACGTCGGCGCCCATGCGCGTGGTGACCAGAAGCTCGCCGGACCCCACGACCGAGCCGGAGACCACAACGCCCGGTCCGATGTTGCGTAGCAGCCCTCCCGGGCCTTTCGGGGGCTCGCAAATTTCGTATTTTTTTCCTGTCTGCATACTCCGTCCTTTCTCTTTGGGATCCATGACGTGTCCGTGCCGATACAGAGAAAGGTAAGCCTATTTCTTGCTGTCGGCAATCCAATTATCAGCACCTCCGGCAGGCGTTCCACAGAATCTTATTGGAACAATTCAGATAAGATTACCGTTTCATGTATGTGGAAGTTAGCCGCAAGCGGCAAAATTCTGAAAGCGCGAAAAAAGACAGGATGCTCTCCCGTCAATTTTTCACTTTGGACGAACATCATTTATGATGTATATTTTAACATGAACCGAAAATGGCACATTGTCTATTATGAAACTGAAAATGGCCACTGTCCCATCCAAAAGTTCATTGATGCTCGGAAAGATCGTGACCAGGCTAAAACGCTCAGCTGGATTGCCCAATTGGAAACACAAGGGCCGAATCTGCCCAGGCCATATGCGGACCTGCTGGAGGATGGCATCCATGAACTAAGACTGAAGCTATCTGGTGATCAGGTGCGCATTCTCTATTTTTTCTGTTTCAGAGATTTCATTGTCTTGACCCATGGATTTGTGAAGCGCACCCGGCGTGTGCCGCAATCTGAAATTGATCTGGCCAGGAAATATCGGACTGATTTCTTGTCTCGATATGACGAGCAGAGGTTAAAGGAGGAACTCGATGAGGAGCTTTAGAAATCATCTGAAAGAGAAGCTCAAAGATGAGCGATTCAAGCGATTGTATAAAGAAGAGAAGCAACTGACAGAACTGTCTTTGAAAATTCATCGTATGCGAGAGCAGATGGGTCTTTCTCAGAAGGAAGTTGCCAGAAGAGCGAAGATCACGCAGCAGCAATTATCGAAGGTGGAGAGTGGGATCAATTGTAATCTGACGACATTCTTGAAGGTTTGTCACGCCCTTGATCTCAAGGTTGAGTTAGAACGGTCCAGAGGAAGACAACCCGTGAGTTAATTTTGGATCCAGTACCAGTTGATGCCGGAGGCGACGCCGATCTGGATGTCCTGACCGAAGAGGCTGAGGTTCTGCTATGAAAACTCTGTTCGCTATTGCTGCTCTTTTGCTTGTGGCCGGCTGTGTGCCCCTGTCTCCAATGATCCATGAGTTCAACAATTCCGAACCGTTTGACGCGCCTTACGAAAAGGTGTGGCAGTCGGTCGTTGCTTTTTTTGCCGAAAAGGATTGGCCGGTTGAAAAGATCGAAACGGAATCCGGGGTCATCGTATCCGAATGGATCAAGGATGATACGAACGGAGGCGACTACGGTGAAGGGAGTCTTGGGGCACATATTCTGCACGATACGAAACAGATGGTTGTGAACATTCGGGTTACTCGACATCCGGAAGGTGAAACACGGGTGCGCGTTACCTGTTTCTTTCGGGTACAGTGGTCCGTGGGCGGTCAGAAGTCGTGGGGGAGAGGAACATCAAGAGGCGTTGTGGAAAAACGTATACTCGATTCGCTCCGCAGCAGGCTTTCAACCATGAAGATCGACGCCTGACGGCAGATTTTCGCAGGTGAGGCTTCAGTCATAAGGAGATATGGTATGGCGCTTATTGCTAATGTGAATGCTTTTGTCAAACCGCCGGTTTTGCGGTTATTACTGGTCGCCACAGTCGGGTTCATGATTTCTGCCTGCGGGTCTGATCAGCCGCTGCAAGCCAGCGACACTCCCCAGACCTATGCCAAAGCGCCAGGCCTGTATCAGCAGGTGCTGCAGTCCCGTAGCCTGCGGTATACGATCTTCATCCCGGATGGCTATACAGACGCTCAGCCAACGCCGCTTATCCTGGCGCTGCACTTTGGAGGTGAGGTGAGTCCGTTTTACGGTGGGTTTTTTCTGGATGTGCTGGTCGGGCCGGCTCTGGGGGATATGGGGGCGATCCTGGTGGCTCCCGATGCTGTTGGAGGCGGGTGGTCCAATTCTCAAAGTGAAGCGAATGTGATTGCGCTGCTGGATTCGATTCACAACAACTACAATATCGATTCCCGCAAGACACTGGTTACGGGATTTAGCATGGGGGGGCGGGGGACGTGGTACATGGCGGCCCGGCACCAGAACCGGTTCGCGGCTGCGCTGCTGATCGCGGCCCGGCCCGAAGACAATTCGGGCGATATCGAATGGAATATTCCCCTTTATATTATTCACAGCCGGCAAGACGAGGTTGTTCCGATAGCGCCCGTGGAAACCGTGGCCGGCCAGCTTAAGGACAAAGGAGTTTCGGTGGAGCTGGTCGTGGTTGAAGGCATTGCCCACTTTGAGACGGCTCGCTTTATTACGCCTTTGCGGGAGGCGATTCCCTGGATTCAAAACGTGTGGAAGTGAGTTTGAGGTCTACGGGGCCTGCTTCCACGACTGGTCTATGCTGCCGGCGGATGCGGGCCTCGAAAGCGGAAAATAAAGTTTCCCCCTTGACATTCTGGTTGTCTGTGGCTATTTTTGAAACAGCGCTCTAAGGGAGCCTCCAGGTCCGCGGCAAGGGCTTAAGCCCACCTTCCTTCCTGGTTTCTACATATCAACCTTCTTTCTGCCTGTGATTGCGGACACCAGGCACGTTTCGAGAGGAGGTTCCCATGTCCGTGCAACTCCCCCCCAAACCCAGTCTGGAACAGCTCAAAAAGCAGGCCAAAGCGCTGTTAAAAGCTCACCAATCCGGTGAGCCTGACGCGTGTACGCGGATTAAGGCGTCTTTTCCGCGATTATCCGAGGCCCCGGAATCGGATATCTCAGGTGCGGCGTTTTCTCTGCGGGATGCGCAGCTGGTTATCGCCCGCGAGTACGGCTTTGAGAGCTGGCCGAAGCTGAAGCGCTATGTCGAAACCCTGTCCGAAGATCCGCACAGGCTTCTGGTGATGCGGGTTGCCCACCTGATCTCGGAGCATCTCGAAGATGCCGCCGGGGTTGTCCGGGATATGCTGGATGAACCCGGTAAGCCGGCCATTCTGATGATTGCACTGGGGCAGGAAGCCACCGCCTCGGTGATGGCATACCTTTCGGATGAGGAGATTGAACAGATCTCCCGGTCGATCGCCGAAATGGATGTGGTGACCACCGAACAGGAGGATGAGGTTCTCGAAGAATTCGAGCATCTCCTGATGGCAGAGAAGGGGATCTCACGGGACGGCGTGGATTACGGGGCGATTGAGAAGACGCTGAGTCAGGCCAGGGCGAAGGCGATCGAGAGACGCATTCGAGGTACAGGCCGCCGAATCGGGGAGTTGATCTCGGAGCGCCCCGAAGATGCCGCCAGAGTGATCCGGGGTCTGGAGGATGACCCTGAGAAGATGGCTATCGTGGTGAATGCCCTGGATGGGGAGGTTCTCTCTAAGCTTGGGATGGAGAAGGATGAGGGCTCGGAAATAGAGGGCACCGAGCAGGAACGGGATGTGCTGGAGGAATTCGAGCGGCTGCTGGTTGCCCGGAAGTATGTCTCGCGGGGCGGCGTGGAGTACGCCCGGGGGGCGCTGGAAAAGGCGCTGGGTCCGCGCAAGGCGCAGGCGCTGCTGGGGCCTATTGCGCACGAGATCCTTCTGGACCGGGTTTCGCGGCTTATTTCAGAGCTTCCCGAAGCCGCCGGTGAGGTGATCCAGAGCATGGAAGCCGAGCTTTCGGAGGTGGCCATTCTAGTGAACGCGCTGGATGGTGAGAGCCTCTCCAGGCTGGGGAAGGAGAAGGGGGAGGTATCAGAAATGGAGAGGGGTACCAGAGAGCAGGAAGAGGAGGTGCTGGAGGAGTTCGAGCGGCTTCTGGTCACCCGAAAGTACATTTCTCGGGGCGGTGTGGAGTACGCCCGGGGGGCGCTGGAAAAGGCGCTGGGTCCGCGCAAGGCGCGGGCGCTGCTGGATCGGGTGACGAGTGCGTCCTCATCATAATCGGGGTTGTTAGTCACCCGAATATAACCGTAAGAACCCCATGCCTGGCATGGGGTTCTTATTTTTTTTGGAGGGAGGCACGCCTCGCCGCTACAAGGTGTTGTTCTGATCGGGTTTATTTTTTACATTAGGGTGATCAAACCAGGTGCTACGGGAGGGAATGATTGATGAATATTCTGGTTACGGGCAGCAGTGGACGGATCGGGCGCTATGTGGTGCAGGACCTTGTGCATGCGGGGCATTCGGTAACGGGGGCGGATGTGCGCCCATCGGAAGGGGCGCCCGGCCAGACGCTGCGGGTGGATTTGACCGATGCGGGGGAGGTTTACCAGGCGCTGGCGCGGGCGGAGGCCGAGGCAGTGGTCCATCTGGGCGCGTGGGCGAATGCAGGGATCGTGTCGGACACGCGGACCTACGGGGATAACGTGCGGGGGACGTTTAATTTGTTTCAGGCCTGCGCGGACCTGGGCATCGGCCGCGTGGTGTCGGCGTCGAGCGCGCAGGTCTACGGCCTGGCCAAAGCGCCGCCGGTCTACGCGCCAATGGATGAGGACCATCCGTTGCGTCCGGTCAACTGCTATGCGCTGTCGAAGGTGGTGGGAGAAGAGGCGGCCGATTATTTCGTGGCGAACCGGGGGATGACGATCCTGTCGTTTCGGTTTATGGGGGTGCGCACGCCGGACCAGATCGGGCCGGAGATCGACCGGATGGTGGAAGACCCCGCCGACGGGGCCTGGTTGCTCTGGACCCGGACGGATGCGCGGGATGCGGCAATGGCCTGCCGGCTGGCCGTGGAGGTGGAGGAGGTTGCATCCGGACCGTACAATATTACGGGGCCGCGCGTGGTGCTGGAGGACGCTCCCTTCGATCTGGTGGAGAGGCATTTTGGGTCGGCGGTGGAGGTCCAGGGCGAGCTGGCGGGTTCTGCTTCGCCGCTGAGCTGTGAGCGGGCAGAGACGGGGTTCGGGTACCGTCCGGCGTACGCGTGGTCGGTATCTCAGCGACATCCGGAGTGAGCCGAATGGGTACTGTGATGACCGTGCGGGGCGAGGTGGCGGGCGCGTACCTGGGCTACGACTGTCCGGGCAAGGTAAAGTACGGTTCCGATGAGTTGCGGATCAACGTGTTGAAACGGCTGGTGGACGCCGGGCTGGGTGGGCAGGTTCTGCTGGGCAACGATCTGGGCAGGCCCAGCTACTGGCGCAGCTACGGGGGCGGTCGCTGATGGAGGGCGTGACGTTCGATCTGAAACGGTCGCTGGATTGCTTTACGGAGTTGGGGCTGCTGGCGGAGGAGCTCCGCATCGGCGAGGGGGGCGCACGGTCGGTGTTGTGGCGGCAGATTCAGGCGGATGTGTTCGGGCAGGACGTGCAGGTGCTGGAGGTGGAGGACGCCTCGGCCTTAGGTGCGGCAATTATCGCAGCGGTTGGCGTGGGGGTATACGCAGACTTCGCGTCGGGGTGTGAGCGGGCGATCGGCCTGGGGGAGACGGTCCGGTGCGATGCAGATCGGGCGCGGTGTTATGAAGAGAACTACCGGCATTATTGTGGGCTCTATCCGAGTTTGAAAGGCTGGTTTCACAATCTGGGGGGCGCGTAGCGCCCGTAGAGGGAGGTTTGCATGAAAGAGCTGACCCGGGAACAGGTCGCGTCTTTCCGTGAGAAAGGCTACATCCGTTTAGAGCAGGTCTACTCGGCCGAAGAGGTCGAAGAGATGAGCGAGGAGCTGAATTGCGTGATGGAGACCTTCGCCAACTGGAACGCCGCCTGGCGCGGGCCCTGGCGGAAGGAGTATATGGACGAGGCGGAGGATGAGACGGCCACGCTGGTGGCCATCCACGAGCTGCAGCATTATTCGGCGGCCTGGACGCGGGCGGTGACGAACCGGACGCTGGGAGAGGCCGTGGGGAGCCTGCTGGATGCGGAGGCGGTGGAGCTGCACCACGTGACGCTGCACGCCAAGCCGCCCGATAAGGGCGCGCCTTTTCCGATGCACCAGGACCTGCCGTTCTACCCCCACGAGGACGGTCGTTATGTGGATGCGCTGGTCCATTTAGACGACGCGGATGAGTCGAGCGGGTGCATCAAGTTTTTAGAGGGCACCCACAAGCTGGGCAAGCTGGAGCATATTATGGGACCGGGTACGGCTCCCCACCTTCCGACCGATCAGTACCATTTGGAGGATGCGGTCTCCGTTCCTGCAAAGGCGGGGGATGTTGTGGTGTTCTACCTCTGGACGATCCACGGTTCGTCGTTGAACCACAGCGGGCACTGGCGGCGGCTGGTGCGCTTGGGGTTCCGCGATCCCCGGAACCGACAGGTGGGCGGGCAGGCCCTGGGCCGGCCGGGGTTAATGGTGAAGGGTTTGCGGCCGAAGATTGAGGGGGCGGAGGTGGATGTTTATGGGAACTGGCGGCCGGTGGAGGCTGCGAAGGCGTAATGACAGTTCCAGGTAAAAAACATAGGTTGTAGGGCGGAAACCTGAAACCTGGAACGGGGTATTTGGGGGGCTGGACGATGGATGAGCCGACTGTTTTGCTGGAGTCCTATTCGGTTGAACGGGACCGGGCGTCGTTCGCATTTTCAGGCTATTGCGCAGAGGTGGTGGCGTGTGATTCGGAGGAGGTGCGGCCTGCGCTGGAGGAGGTGGAGCGGGCGGTGGCGGGGGGGTGGCATGCGGCGGGGTTTCTTTCCTATGAGGCCGCGCCGGGGCTGGATCCGGTTTTGAAGACCCGGAAGCGGGGGGCGCTGCCCCTGCTCTGGTTCGGGCTGTTCAAAAAGCGGACCGAGGTGGCGCCGGGCGGGCTGGAGGGGTGCGGAGGATATTCGCTGTCCGCATGGCGGCCGTCGGTTTCCCGGGCGGCATACGATGCGGCCATCGGGCGCATTGGGGCGTATATTGCGGCAGGGGATACGTATCAGGCGAATTTTACATTCCGGATGCGGTCTGAATTTACGGGGGATGATCGGGCGCTTTACCGGGATCTATGCCGGTCTCAACGGGCATCTTATACGGCGTACTTAGATACCGGCAGATTCCGGGTTCTGTCGGCTTCGCCGGAGCTGTTTTTTGCGCTGGAGAACGGACGGTTGACGGCCCGTCCGATGAAGGGAACCGGGCGGCGGGGCCGGTGGGTGGAGGAGGACGACGCGTTTGCATCTGCGCTGCACGGGTCATCCAAGGACCGGGCGGAGAATGTGATGATTGTGGACCTGCTGCGAAACGACCTGGGGCGGGTCTCGGAGTTGGGAAGTGTGAGGGCGCCGCAGTTGTGGGAGGTAGAGCGGTACGAGACGGTGCTGCAGATGACTTCGACGGTGACGTCCCGGCTGCGCCCCGGCACGGGGATGACGGATCTGTTGACAGCGCTGTTTCCGTGCGGGTCCGTGACCGGCGCGCCCAAGGTGCGGACGATGGAGATTCTTTCGGAGCTGGAGGATTCTCCACGCGGGATTTATACGGGCAGCATCGGGTTCTTTTCTCCGGGACGGGAGGCCCGCTTCAACGTCGCTATCCGGACGGTCTGGATCGATCGGGAAACGGGACGGGCGGAGTTCGGGGTTGGAGGGGGTGTGACGCACGATTCTTCCCCCGAAGGGGAGTACGAGGAGTGTCTGCTGAAGGCAGAGGTGCTGAGGGTTCGGAGGCCCGGGTTCGACCTTCTGGAGACGCTGAGGTTCGAGGTGGGAGAGGGGTTCTGGCTGCTGGACCGGCACCTGGACCGTCTCCGGAATTCGGCGCGGTATTTTGGATTTACCTGCGATCTGGACGCGGTGAAGGAAGCGCTGATGCATACGGCCGCCGGATTGCAGGAGGGAGCGCACAGGGTGCGGTTGACCCTGGCCCGGGATGGAGGGATTCAGGTGTGCCCCCAGGCGGTATTCTTGTGCGGGGATGAAGGTACGATGCGAGTGGGGATTTGCGATCTGCCGGTGGATAGACGGGATCCGATGCTGTTCCACAAGACGACCTGCCGGCAGGTTTACGAGACGCGGCGCCGGCCGGACTGCGATGAGGTGATCTTAGTGAATGAACAGGGCGAAGCGACGGAGTGCTGCACCGGGAATCTGGTGGCGGTTCTGGACGGGGAGAAGGTGACGCCGCCGGTGGGGTGTGGGCTTCTGCCGGGGACGTTCCGGGCGGAGCTGCTGGAGGTGGGGGAGATTCGGGAAGGGGCGCTGCGGGTGGAGGATCTGCGGCGGGCAGAGGCGCTTTATCTGATCAATTCGGTGCGGGGGTGGGTGAGGCTGGAGCTGGTGGATTGAGAAGGGATGAGTCCGTTGAAGTGAATTCTTACACCAGGGTGGGGAGACGATCCGGTGAATCGTCCGGGGTGGTGTAGACACGGAGGACGCGGAGAAAGACAATGCCTGATTCACTATGTATCGGCGCTATTTATCCTAACGACGCCTGGGTGGATGAAGATGTGCGGCGCTTGATCGATGAGTTTCGCTGTTTTCTGCCGGATGGTGTCGAGATGGTTACGGCGGGGACGATGGTGCCGAACCAAGAGACCAGCGCCGAACAGGGCATCTGGCTGGCCGAGAACGGGGATATTGAGGAGGCCGCCCGGCGGTTGATGCGGTACTCGCCGGACTGTTTTGCGTATTTTTGTACGACGGCGAGTTTTGTTCGCGGGATGGAGTACGACGAGGAGATCAGCGATCGGGTCACGCAGGCGACGGGGCTGCCTGCGACAACGACGAGTACGGCGATGGTTAAAGCCCTCAAGGCGCTGGGCGTGAAGCGGGTGGCACTGGCGTCGCCCTACATGCCGGATGTCGAGGTCGCCTTTGTCACCTTTTTGGAAGGGCACGGCTTTGAGGTGGTGAACAGCGCCGCGCTGAACCTGCCCGAGGGGCATTCGATTGTGCCGCCGGAGCGCATCCGGAACGCGGCGGAGGAAGCCGACCGGCCCCGGGCCGAGGCCGTGTTCGTGGGATGCACCGGGCAGCGGCTGGGCCGGCTGTTGGACGATATGGAAGCCCGGCTGGGCAAGCCGGTGCTCAGCGCCAACCAGGTCACCGTGTGGCACGCGCTGCAGCTTGTGGGCTGCGACCCGGTGGTTGCCGGGCGAGGCTCGCTGTTTGCGGTCCAACACTTATCCACGTGATGGATGGGAGGCATGTCGTGTATCGGATCGGAAATGCAGAGCTGAAACGGATTGAGCGGTTGTTCGAAAGCAAACAGGTTTTCCGCTATCGAGAGGGGGGAGAATGCGCCCGGTTTGAGGCGGACTGGGGGAAGCGGCTGGGGGTGAAGTACGTGCAGATGACCACGAGCGGTACGACGGCGCTCTATTGCGCGCTTGTGGGGCTGAAGGTGGGGCCCGGCGATGAGGTGATTGCGCCGGCCTGCACCTATATGGCCACGGCATTGGCGGTGCTGGCCGCCGGCGCGATTCCGATTGTGGCGGATGTAGACGAGTCAATTACGCTGAGCGCCGAGGATGTGGAGCGCCGGATCACACCCGCGACGAAGGCGGTGATTCCGGTGCATATGTGGGGGCTGCCCTGCAATATGAAGGCGATTATGCGGGTTGCCCGGAAGCACAAGCTGCTGGTGCTGGAAGATGCGTGCCAGGCCGTGGGCGGAGGGTACGAGGGGAAGATGCTGGGGTCGATCGGGCATGCGGGGGCGTTCAGTTTCAATTATTATAAGAATATGACAAGCGGCGAGGGTGGGGCGTTTGTAACGAATAACAAGGAGGTTTTCGGGAGGGGATCGGTTGCGACGGACTGCTGTGAGTTCTACTGGAATCCGGACAAGGTGAAGGAAAACGAGCAGTTTGCGGGGCTGAATTTCAGGGCGACGGAGGTTTCGGGGGCGATGCTGAACGCGCAGCTCAAGCGGATCGACGGGATGCTGGAGAAGATGCAGGGGCACAAGGCGCAGTTGTTGAAGGTGGGGCAGGATGTGGGGTTGACGTCGATTGTGAACAACAGTCTGGCGTATGAGTGCGGGTCGAATCTCGGGTTTATTTTCAAGAGCGAGAAGGAGGCCCGGGGGTTTTCAGGCCGGCAGGGCAAACAGGGGGTGCGCGGTTTTTTACCGATCGATACGGGCCGGCACGTGTATACCCGCTGGGAACCGATTCTGCGCAAGCAGGGCGCGCACCACCCCAGAATGAATCCGTATAATTTTCCGGAGAATAAGAAGCTGAAGGTGAAGTATTCGATGGATATGTGCAAAGATTCCTTAGATATTCTGAGCCGGAGCGTGCTGATTCCGATGCATCCGGACAACACACAGCGGCGCGCTCGGGAGATCGGAGAGGCGATCCGGCAGGCCGTTGGGTAGGGTCGAGATGTGCCCGGCAGGGTAGAGAGGAGGATAGTGATGGTCAGGATTCTGGTAGTACTGGCACTGGTCGGACTCTGGCAGGCCGACCTCTATGCCGCGGGCAGCGAATCCAAGCCGCCGACGGAGGAACAGCTTCAGGCAGAAGCGGTGAAGCATTATAACAAAGGGCTGAAGCACCGGGATAAGGCCTGGGAATACGAGAAGAAGATGGCCGGGGAAAAGGATCGGAAGAAACGGAAGAAGCACCAGGAGGCCGCGCAGAAGGAGTACAGGAGGGCGATTCAGGCCTATCTCAAGGCGACGGAGAAGGATTCCGGATTTCACGAGGCTTTCGGAAGTCTGGGGTATGCGTACCGGAAAACGGGGGATTACAAGCGGGCGCTGGAGGCATATAACCGGGCGCTGGCTTTGAAGTCGGATTACTCGGAGGCGATCCAGTACCGCGGGGAGGCCTACCTGGGGCTCAACCGGATTGAAGAGGCCAGGGTCGCGTACTCTCAGCTTGCGGGTCTGAATCGGGAGCATGCGGCCGAACTGCTCAAAGCGATTAAAAAATGGGCGGAGAGATACCGAAATATGCCCGATGAAGGGGTTTCGGCGGAGGTTGTGGAGGAGACGGAGCGGTGGGTTCGGAATAAGGAGAACGCGGCCCGAGCTTCCAGGAAGAAAACAGAGGTGTGGTGAGGGACACAGGCGGGACTTCAGGGGGTCTGACGGAGGGTTTTATTGATGAAAGCCGCATGGGACTGGCATTTACCGGTGGAGACAGAGACGCAGCAGCAGGCGGTGGTTGAGTTTGCGCAGGAGCTGGGGTTCGATACGCTGATTATCCGCGACCCGACGGAGGCGATGGTGCGGCGGGGCGAAGCGCTGGGTGTGAAGGTGGTGGCGATTGTTTACGCACGCCCCACGGAGGGCTTTGCCAGAGAACACCCGGCGTGTTTGCAGCGCATGTTGCCGATGGAGGAGGAGATCGCAGCGGCTCTAAAGCAGGCGCCGGAGGGCTATCAGTACCTTTCCCACCGGTGGTTCCAGATGGTGCAGGACGGGGACCTGCTCTGCTTTGAGCATCCCGAATCCCGCGAGGTGTTAAAGGACCGGGTGAGCCGGGCGCTGGAGATGGCAGACGGGGTGTCTTTTGACGGGTTCGGCTTTCTGAACCATTACGCCTGTTTCTGTGACCGGTGCCGGGAAATCCGGGAGACGCAGGCGTCGGATGGGGCGCATGAGGCGGAGGGGCTGGGGCGGATGTCCGAGGAGAGCCTGGTGGAATTCTCCCGGATTCTTTACGCGCATGCCAAAGATGTGAAGCCGGATGCGATTGTGACGAACCACGTCTGGCCGCCGTTCCGGCCGAACTGGTACTATGGATGCCGGCTGCGGTTAGACTATTGCACGCAGACGATCTCCTGGTTTTACAAGCCGAACTGGAGCCTGGAACAGGTCGCGTTTGAGGCGGCGGAGCACAAGTGGCTGGAGGACAGGAGCGCGAATGTGTTCGTGCCGTTTATCGGGCTGTATGGCGACCCGCACTTGGTGCGGCCGCCAGAGCGAGTGGCCAGGGAGTTCGAGATCGCGGCACAGTACGGACACGTGGTGCTGTGCAATCTGGAGACGCCGAAGCGGTATCCGGAGATCGCGGAGGTGGTGAAGGCGGCGCTGGAGGGAATGTGATCCGATTTGGACTTCAGGGCAGGGTGCTCAAATATCTGGGAGCGCTCACGACCAGGATCTTCTGCGCGTCGTTGGACAGGAGTCGGCAGATCCCTTCCTTCTCCACGAGCTGTACGGCGGGTATTTGCAGTATGGATTGGAATTTGCGCAGGCCGGTGTCGGGTGTCGTCTCGCCGGTCTTCACTTCGAGGAGCAGTTTGGGCGTGTTTCTGTCGCAGATGAGAAAATCGACTTCCTGGCCCTGTTTGTTCCGGAGAAAGTGCAGCGAGTACTCTCCCATGCCCAGGTCGTTCCAGTTATGCACGGCCCGCCACAGTTCGACCGCCACCCGGTTTTCCAGACGCGCCCCCTCTGATTCAATATTCCCGTAATCATAGAGGTAAAGCTTCTTTTCCTTTCGGATGGCCCGGGGGATGCTCTGGCTCCAGGGACCGATGCGGAAGGACAGGAACAGCTGGTCGAACCAGGCCAGCCAGTTTTTTATGGTGTCGGACGAGACCTGGATATCGCCGGCCATGTTGTGCATGGACAGAGGACTGCCCACGCGCTGCGGCAGCAGAGCGTAGAGCAGGTCGGCACGGGTGAATTTGCGTATTTCCGCCAGGTCACGCAGTTCGTCGCGCAGGAGCTGGTTGCGGTAATTCCTGGACCAGATGCGGTAGTAGCGTTCGGTGCCTTCGGTGAAGGGATCGGGGAAACCCGACAGGCGGTCAAGCGCCTTCCACAGATCCCAGTCCTCGCTGTGTTCTTCCGGGATTTCCAGCGGGTTTTGCCAGAAGTCTTCGAGATTTTTTCTTCTGCCTGCCAATTCTCCCAGCGTAAAAGGCCACAGGTAGAAGAGGAAGTACCTGCCGGCCAGGGAATCCCCGCCTTTCTGGTAGGCGTCGAGACGGCCGCTGCCGGAGACGACGAACTTGAAGTGATGGCTGTCCCGGTCGTAGATGCCTTTCAGGTAGTTCTTCCAATTGTCGTACTTGTGTAATTCGTCCAGGGCCACCAGCGGCTTGGAGGCGTCGGCCCGGTCGATCTCTTCGTAGAAATGCGGATTGCCGATGAGCAGGCGGCGGTGTTCGGAATCGTCCCAGTTTATGTAGAGGGAGTTGGTGAAGCGGGTGCGGATCTGGTCGGTGAAGGTGGTCTTACCGGCCTGCCGGGGACCTGAGATGAAGACCATCTGGCGATGGGGGGCCAGTTCGTTCCAGATGTCGAGGTAAGGTATGCGTTCGACCATGTGCCAATTTTAAGGTATACTCGAAAAAAGTCAAGACTTTTTCAAGGTATACTCGAAAAAAGTCAAACTGTCGCGCATACACTGCTTTATGCTTCCCTTCTCCCAGGTGTGAGAGAAGGAGGATGGCGGGGGATGAGGGCCTATGCTACAATGTGCGGTTTTAACGCCTCTTCATCGAATTCGACGCCCAGGCCCGGCAGGTTGGGCACAACCAGGCAGCTATCTTCGAGGACCAGGGGATTTTTCAAAATGTCGTTGCGCCAGGGAATCCAGCTTGGGGCGATGAATTCCTGGATGAGGGCGTTGGGAATGGCGGCCATGATGTGGGCGACGGCCATAATGCCGACCGGTCCCCTGGTGTTGTGCGGGGCGACTGCGACCTGGTAGGTTTCAGCTAAGGCGCAGATTTTTTTGGTTTCTGTGATGCCGCCGACGTGGGCGATGTCGGGCTGGGCAACGTCCACAGCGCCGGCCCGGAAGAAGTCGTTGAACTGCTTTTTGCCGGTGAGGCGCTCGGAGCCGGCGATGGGAGTTGAGGTGTCCCGGCGCACATAAGCGTAGGCCTCGGGGTCTTCCCGGACGGTGGGCTCTTCGAAGAAGAGGAGGCGATAGGGTTCGAGCACCCGGGCGATTTCCAGGGCGGTTTGGGGATCGAAGACGCCGTGTACATCGTCCATAAGCTCGACCTCTTCGCCCAGGGCTTTCCGGAGCGCGGCGTAGCGCCGGTCGATGTTGCGGAGCCCTTCCCGGGTGATCCGGGAGCCTCTGGTGTCCAGCTTGCAGGTGTTGGATTTGACGGCATTGAAGCCTTCGGCCAGAACGCTCTGGGCTTTGTCCACCATGGCCTCGATTTCGCGGCCACCGAAGTGGGCGTAGACCGGGACTTTCGCGGTTCGGGGACCGCCTAAGAGAGCGCAGACGGGGGCGTTGAGGGCTTTGCCTTTGAGGTCCCAGAGAGCCTGATCGATGCCGCTGATGGCGCTGGTGAAAATTTCACCGGTCATGCGGCCGGCGGTGTGGGCGCCTGCAAGGAGCGTGTAGAGGCCCTCGATGTCGAAGGGGTCTTTGTCGATGACCTGAGGTTTTAAGGCCAT
This sequence comes from Candidatus Latescibacterota bacterium, assembly GCA_965249305.1. Classification (GTDB taxonomy): domain Bacteria; phylum Latescibacterota; class UBA2968; order UBA2968. The sequence goes on from OZ252228.1 coordinate 5,641,405, forward strand.
GACCATCTGGACCACGACCTCCTCCTTGCGGGGGTAGGTGGTTTCGCCGATGCCGGTGAGGCCCTCATCGGTGTGTACATATACATGGGTCCATCTGCGGCCGCAGTCGGACTGGACAAGCTGGACCGTGATGTCTGTGATCTTCATGGGGATCTCCCTTGTTATTCCACCAGATGAGGCTTCAGCGCCTCTTCGTCGAATTCGATGCCCAGGCCGGGGCGGTCGGAGATGACCAGGCAGCTGTCTTCGATGGTCAGGGGGTTTTTGAGTACGTCGTTGCGCCAGGGGATGCGGCTGGGGGCGATGAATTCCTGGATGAGGGCGTTGGGGATGGCGGCCATCACATGGGCGGCGGCCATGATGCCCACGGGGCCCTTGGTGTTGTGGGGGGCGATGACGACCTGGTAGGTTTCGGCTAAAGCGCAGACTTTTTTCATTTCGGTGATGCCGCCGATATAGACGATGTCGGGCTGGGCCACGTCCAGGGCGCCGGCGCGGAAGAAGTCGTTGAAGCGGTGTTTGCTGGTGAGGCGCTCGGAGCCGGCGATGGGGGTGGCGGTGCCCTGCCTGACCCGGGCGTAGCCTTCGGGATCTTCGGGGATGGTGGGCTCTTCGAAGAAGAGGAGGCGGTAGGGTTCGACCAGGCGGGCGATTTGCAGGGCGGTGGGCGGGTCGAAGAGGGCGTGGGGGTCGTCCATGATTTCGACGTCGTCGCCGACCGCTTTTCGGAGGGCGTCGTACCGGTCTTCGATGTTTCGGAGCTGTTCGCGGGTAATTTTGGGGCCTTTGGATTCGAAGATGGAGATGCCCGATTTGATGGCGTTGAAGCCTTCGCTTAGAACGCGCTGAGCGTTGTCCACCATGGCGGGAATGTCCCGGCCGCCAAAGTGGGAGTAGACCGGAACTTTGGCGGTTCGAGGGCCGCCTAAGAGGGCGCAGACGGGAGCGTTGAGGGCTTTGCCTTTGAGGTCCCAGAGGGCCTGATCGATGCCGCTGATGGCGCTGGTGAACATGATGCCGCCGGTGCGGTAGCCGGTGCGGGGGCCGGCGTAGAGGTCGCGGTAGATGCCTTCGATGTTGAAGGGGTCTTTGCCGATGACGTGGGTTTTGAGGTCTTCGACCATTTTGGCCACCACGAACTCTTTGTGGCTGTAGGTCCCTTCGCCAATGCCGGTGAGGCCCTCGTCGGTGTGTATGCGCACGTTCGTCCATTTGCGGCCGCAGTCGGACTGGACGAGTTGAACGGTGACGTCTGTGATCTTCATGAGGGTCTCCTTATTGAAGCAGGGTTATTGGCTATCAATTTTTCGGCGGATAGGCGGGAGATACTCGCTTTTGAATTCCCGCTCCCACCAGCGCCCGTACCGGCGTTTCTCTTCCGGGGTGGTGAACCGGTACGTGTAGAGGCGTGCCCGTACATAGCGGGGTGGATGGTCGGGAAAGGGATTGTGCGCCAGGAGGTCGAGGACGGGCTGCGAACCGTCCAGGAGGCGAATGCAGAGGTTGAAAAACCAGGGGTACCGCTGGATGTCGCCCAGGGCGGCGAACCAGAGCTGCCAGTCGAGCCTGGGCTGGTGGGGCACCACGAAGGGCGGAGGCCTGGAGAGATCGCCGGGTTTGTATCTGAATTCATAGGGTTCCCAGGCAATGCCGTCTGCGCTGCCTTCCAGGATAATTTCGGGCCGTTCGGTGGTCATCACGGAAAAGAGGCCGTAGGTGTTGACGATGCGAAAGGGGGCGAGCGCCCGGTAAAGGGCTTCGACCGGCGCCGGCCAGGGGACCTGGAAACGGAAGGTGGCGCTGGAGAAGAGCAGGGCGCTGAGGAGGATGACGAGCGCCGCAAACGGGGCGAGTACCCAGCGGGGCCAGGGGCGGGGGCCGGGGGGCGAGGCATCCGGCAGGACACGCCGCAGCCGGTGGGGCCAGGTGGCGTCGTCTATGAGCCAGAGGCAGAGGGCCACGGCGAGTAGGTTGAAGTAGGTGTAGTTGCCGGTGAGGACAATGAGGGTTTGCAAGCCCACGAACAGGACGCAGGCGGTAAGGCGGAGACGGCGGGGCGCAAAGATGAAGAAGGGGACCGCGAGTTCGATGGCGAACATGCCGGCCGCCGAGGCGGTGTGGACCCTTTCAGGGAGCTGGTGAGCGTACCAGGAGAGCCGGTTGGGGATGGGCTGGGTCTGGTAGTGGTAGGTGAGGGCGGTGAGGCCGCGCCAGGAGGGGTCTCCGCTGGCGAGTTTGACCACGCCGGAGGCGAACATGAGCCGGAAGAGGAGCCAGCGATAGAGCCAGGAGACGATGTGGGGCGGTTGGCCGGGAACGCCTGGGACCGGGCGGAGGGCAGGCGGGACCAGGAGGAGGGCCAGGAAACCGGATTCCAGGAGGAGGACGTCCCACTGAAAAGAGAGAAAGTCGCGCCCGACGGTGAGCAGGGAGAGGTAAAAGGCCCACAGGAGGAGCCAGACAGGCCAGACGGCAGGCAGAAGGACACCGGCCAGGGAGAGGAGGATGCCTCCGCCGCAGACGAAGTGAAGAAAAAGGTCGCTGTGATTGATCCAGAAGAGGGTCGGAAAATGCCAGACGCCGCCGGAGCCCATGTGGTTTGAGATCCGGGCCATCGTGTCTCCAACCGGGAGGATGCCCCGGCTGCCAATGAGGCCGTCAACCTGAACCCAGAGGGAGAGGAAGGCGATGAAGTAGACTCCCCCCAGAAGCCGGAGGAAGAGGTTCGCCGAGATGCGGTATGTGGGTCGCTGCCGGCTGCTGCTCCGGAGCCAGCGGGTGAGAGCGGCCACATACCCTTCCGTATGAGGTTCCCGCATAACCTTCGAACCCAGAGCCACACCACCCGGGGGACGTGCGGTGTGGCTTCGTGTTTTTCGTGTGGGATGGGTGGTGATGGGCGGTTTCGCGACCTTCGTGATTTGGTTTCGCGACCTTCGTGATTAAATGAGGCTGGTGATCAGGCCGATGAATCCGCCGAAGACCCCGCCCCAGACCACAAGCCAGCCGAGGTGCTTGTGGATCATGTCCTGAACGATTTTTTTCACCATTTCGGGGGTGAATTCGTCCAGCCGCCGGGCGACGATGTCTCCGGCTTTCTGGATGATATCCTCGCTTAGATGTGACTGCTGCAGGCCGGATTGGACGGCCCGGAGAAAGGTCGGGGCGGTAAGGATGTTGTACACTTCCGCCCTCATTCTGTCTTTAAAAGGGGCTTTTAACGGCTCGAAGACGGATGTACCGCCGACCAGGCCGAGTATGCTCCCGAAGCGGGAAGAGAGGACGATTTCGACGAGGCCGGCGTAGACCTGGTCGTAGTCGATGGCTTCGACAATCGAATCCGGATTCAGGAGGCGCCCGTCGCCGTTGGTCTGTGAGGCGAAGAAACCTTCGACGTTTCCCCGGGTGAAGAACTCATTCATCACAAGCTTATGGATGTTTGCCTTGATTTCTTCGAAGCGACCGGGAACCACGCCTGAGCCGTAGAAACCGGGGACTTTCTCGAAGAGCATGTGGACGGCCAGCCAGTTGGTGAAGGCCCCGGAGGCGGCAAAGAGGCCCACAGCCAGGATCTGGTCCGGATAGATCGGGCTGATGGCGCCCAGTCCGATGAGGGCAAGTGCGATCAAGTTGGTGGCAAGGCTTTTGTTCATTTGCGTTCCCGCAGGTAGTTTGACCTCCTGGAATGAAGATAATCGTTTTTCCCGGGTTTTACAAGGAGGGAGTAGGGGGCAACGTTATGGAGTTGATGAGAGAGTTGAACGCGATCCTGTCGGTGTGGACGAAAGATCATCTGCTGATGGTTTCCACGGTTTTTACGACGTCCCTGCTGGTGATTTACGGAGACAATATCAATCGGGCGGCCAAAAAACGGGTTCGAAATCGTCACTTTTTTCTACGGGCGCTTGTATTTGTTGTTCTGTGCAGCTTTGGTTACGGGGTCTTAACGACCGTGATTACACCCGCCGTAACGCGCCTTTTGCAAATCCTGGGGAATCAGTACCTGGGGCTGACGATGCTTCTGGCGTTCATCGGCATCGGTATTCTGGCTGATCAAAAAAAATATATGTAGGGATTGGCAGCGCGCGGTTTGAAATGGGCCGGCTGGAGAAAAAAACCCCCCTTTCCAAAGTGGGAAAGGGGGGTTGTGCGTTGGGATGATGGGTGGTTAACTCACCAGTACGCGCGCCGTCTTCTGGACAAAGGAGAGAAGGGCGTTTGGCTCCACCGGTTTGAGAAGCACCTTGCAGATGCACGATTCAAGCAGTTCCTGGACCATATCGCGGGTGATGTAGGCGGTCAGAACCGCAATGGGAGAGGTGACGCCGCTTTTTCGCATGGCCTCAACCATTTCGAAGCCGTCCAGGCCGACCAGCCAGAGGTCGGTCAGGATGAGTTCGTAATCGTTGAGCATGGTGGCTTCATAGGCATCCTGCCCTCCTTTGATGGAGGTGACATCATAGCCGGCCCGGGTGAGGCGTTCGGCCACCTGTTCGCGGTCGGTATCGTTGTTGTCCACCACCAGGATGCGGGGCGGCCCTTCCGGTTTGGCGATATGCCTGGGTTCCCAGCGCTTGTGGCCGGATGAGCGGTCGGTGGTTTGCAGCGGAGGGTGAACGGTTTCGGTGTTCTGCTCCGGCGCAACAGGAGGCGGCTCCGGGGGGGAAGGAGGCGCGGGATAAGCAGCGGCGGACAGGGTCTCCAGAGGGGTCGGCTCTACGAGCGTGCGGTTGAGGAGGGTCTCGGCGGCGTTGATCAGTTCACTGTACCCAAAGGGGGCCGGTAAGAAGTGATCGACCGCCTGGGTCGCTGATTCGGTTGAAGACGCCCAGGTGGTTTCCGGGGCCGTGCCGATTATGGGGGTTCGGATGCCGTATTTGCGGAGACGTTCAACAAGCTGGACGCCGTCGAAGTCGCCGGTGAGGTTGCGGTCTATAATAATCAGGCTGAAATGCTCCGACAGAGCTTTGGCCAGGGCCTGATGCCCGTCGGTGGCCAGCGTGACGGCGCATCCGATATTTTGCAGCATTTCCTGAATGACGTCTAAGATGAGTTCGTTTCGATGCACAACCAGAATTTTGCCCGCCATCTCCCTCTCCTTGCACATGAAGTTCCAGGTTCAAAGTTCCAGAGTTCAAAGTTATCAACGCGTCTGTTACAGGGGTCATTCCCGCTTCGAGGGAGGTGGGTGCGGGATGTTGGCGCTATATCAGGCCTCTTCCTTAAAGCTTTCCAGGACTTGACCCATATTCTGCTGGGCATCCTGCATCTCCCGGGTTTGGCTTCCGGAGGTCAGCCGGTTCGTGGCTTTGTCTTTGAGGGATGCGATACGAGCCCTGAGACCGGCGATCGGGTTAAAGCTTTTCCTCGCTTCCGCTTCCGTCGGAACGCCGGCATAAATTGCCGCAGGCGAAGGGGTGGAAGGATAAGGCATGGGAGTGGAAGGGGCGGGAATCCCTTCTGCCGGGCAGGGTTGTAATGGGGATGAATGGAAGGGATACAAGGGAGGCATCCGGAGCCCTGTGCGGACCCGTTTCCCTCCATCTCCTCCCGGACGGGTCAGGCCATATACGATACAGTAGACGATGGCACCGCAGATGTCCAGGATGATGACGATTTCCAGAGCTGTTGTGAGAATACCGGCCAACATGGCGGCGACTCCTTAGTTTATCTGTCCGATTGATTCGCTGATTCGTTTTCTCTCTACCGGTGGACGCGGCGGAGGACCATTCGGACGCGGGCGGCCAGGACGTCCAGGTCAACCGGTTTGTTCAAATAGTCGTCTGCGCCGTATTCGATTCCGCGAACCGTGTCCGACGCGCCGGTTAAAAAGGCGGTGATCATAACAATTGGAATATGGGCCGTCATGGGATCGCTTTTGAGCCTCTGGCAGACCTGGTAGCCATCCAGTTTGGGCAGCCGGAGGTCGAGGAGGATCAGGTCGGGCCGGTCCTGCCGGACGACCTCGAGGGCCTCCTGGCCATCGGCGGCCTGGGAGACTTCGTAGCCGCCGTTCTGGAAGAATTCCATCCAGGTTTCCCGGGTGGCCTCTTCGTCTTCCACAATGAGGATCTTTTCGGGACGGTCGAGGGCCTGGGCCTCCATCGCGTCCAGTTCATCGGCGATCTGGGAGAGGGAGAGCCCGCGCTGGACCTGCATTTCTTTGATCAACTGCTTTTTGGACACAACGTCTTCCCGGTCGAAGAGGTCTTTGTTGCCGACCTTGTCGGCGACTTTGAGGATGCCGTAGTTCTTGTATTTTCGAATCGACTCGACCGATTTTTCGAAGACCGAAGCGACTTCCTCAATGCCGATCAGTTGTCCGCCTTCGTTCATCTGATCCCTCCTTGTTTCGACAGTGAAGCTTCACTTCACAACGCTAGCGTTAATTAAAATATACAACATTATACCAAGTAGTGTCAAGTATTTTTTTCCAGGCCAGTATAGGCCATTTTAATATAGTATCGGAAATACAAGGGTTTAGCTGTAGAAAAAAATGCCGGGTAGGTGGAAAAATTGTCAGAAGGAGCGGAAGGAAGGGAGAGGACATGATGTATTATTTTATATATAACTATTTATTAAATATTTATTTATGTGATATTTTTTGGATCTGGACGCAGTTAATGAAGGCGTAAACGGCTAGATGTCTGGGCACGATCTTCGGGTTTTTGCCATTCGCCCTGCCAGAATGCTGCGGTCAGGGCTGTTGGTAGGCGATGTCCACAAGTTTCTGCGGAAGGTCGTGAATCCGATCACTTGACCAAATAAAAGATAAGTCTTATAATTTTAGTCCTTAATCGAATCTTACATATCGGCGGAGATCCACTTCTCGCGTTCTCCCCCAATGCCGGGTTCTTTTCGGCATTTCTTTCCGATTCCTCTTCATTTCTCCCTCATTTTTGCCTATTCTCTCCCATTTTCCGCATCTCTCCCATTTATCCGTCTAACCGGATCTCTTTGTCGGCGAGTTGGTTCGCTGTCTGTCAGGATCCTGGCATTGTTTTTGCTATAAGGCTTCCTTGACTCTTTATAAAGCTTCCCGTATATTTTTTAAAACGTCCGATGTGAAGTATCCAGATGAAACATCCAGGTGTACCGTCTTCGGCTCAGGTCTGAGACATGCATCCCATACCCACATCGGGCGTTTAAAGAAAGAGGGTGATATGAGGGATATTCAAGGCAGGGTTTTCATGTTGTTCCGTGCGGTTTCAGTTCACCGGGGGCCGTGCGGCAGCGGGAGGGAGAAATCACGATGATCAGGACGCGTTTGCACGCACTCTTAGGAGAGCGTCGGATGAAGGTTTCGGGTCTGGCCCAAACATCCGGAGTCTCCTACCAGCAGTTGCATCGCCTTTATCACGGCCAGACAAAACGGATCGATTTGAGTACGCTCAACGCAGTTTGCAACGCGCTTCATATCACCCCCAACGATCTCTTGCAGTTTATCCCAGACAACGGGACCGACGGTTCCTGACCGGGGAGCAGGACCCCCCGGACCTTGGATCTCGGCCCGTATTTTACCCTGGCGAAATCCGGCAGGGGGAAAGAGGTGAGATACAATGGCTGGTACAAGCGACATTATCTCGATGGTCGCTCGGGGACAGGACCTGGACGATTATCGAAAGTTGCACTGGGAGGGGGGCTTTGCGGATTATCTCGATATGGTGCGGGAACGTCCGGCGATTGCACGAACCGCGTTCCAGCGAATTCACGATATGATCGTGTCTTATGGTGTTGAGGAGGTGGAGGAGCACAAGGAGAAGATCATCCGGTACAGGTTGTTTGAAGATCCGGAGGGAAACGGGGCGGACGCCATTTACGGGCTGGACGGGTCTCTGACGAACCTGGTGAATATCTTCAAGGCCGCCGCAGAGGGGTACGGGGTGGACCGCCGGGTGCTGTTGCTGCACGGCCCTGTGGGCAGTTCCAAGAGCACGGTGGCCCGGCTGTTGAAGCGGGGGCTGGAGGCCTATTCCCGAAAGGACGAGGGGGCGCTTTACACGTTTAAATGGCTCCCGATGTCGGGCGAGGGGGAAGGCGAAGCGTGTCCGATGCACGAAGAGCCGCTCCATCTGATCCCCTTCGAGTCCCGGGCGGCCGTTGAGGCCGATCTGAACACCGGCCGAACAGACGGCTGGCCGGTGAAGATCTCGGGGGATCTGTGCCCGTTTTGCCGCCAGGCCTACCGGGAGCGGATGCGAGAGTACGGGGGAGACTGGTCCCGGATGATCCAGGATGTGCGGATCTACCGGCTGCTGCTTTCCGAACAGGACCGGGTGGGGATCGGGACGTTTCAACCCAAGGACGAGAAGAACCAGGATTCGACGGAGCTGACGGGCGATATCAACTATCGGAAAATTGCCGAATACGGCGTGGACTCGGACCCGAGGGCGTTCAATTTTGACGGAGAACTCAATATTGCCAACCGGGGCATGGTGGAGTTGATCGAAGCCCTCAAGCTGGATGTGGCGTTTCTCTACGACCTCCTGGGCGCATCGCAGGAACACCTGATCAAGCCGAAGAAGTTTGCGCAGGTGCACATCGACGAGGTGCTCTTAGCGCATACTAACGAACCGGAGTACCGAAAGCTCCAGAGCAACGAGTTTATGGAGGCCCTACGGGACCGGACAGTGAAGGTGGATATCCCGTATGTGACCCGTCTTTGCGACGAGATCAAGATTTACGAAAAGGATTATAACTCCGAGCGGGTTACGGGCAAGCATATTGCCCCCCATACGCTGAAAATGGCCGCGATGTGGGCGGTGTTGACCCGCCTGGAGGAGCCGAAACATGCGGGGCTGACGCTGTTGCAGAAGCTGAAGCTCTACGATGGGAAGCGGCTGCCGGGGTTTACGGAAGACAATATCAAGGAGCTGCGAGAGGAGACCGAGCGCGAGGGCATGGAAGGGATCTCTCCCCGGTATGTGCAGGACAAGATCTCCAACTCTTTGGTGGTGCATCCCAAGGAGAGCTGCGTGAATCCGTTTATGGTGATGAACGAGCTCGAGGCGGGATTGAAGCACCACTCTCTGATCACCAGCGAGGAGCAGCGGAAACGCTGCCGGGAGCTGCTGGCGGTTGTGAAGGAAGAGTACGAAGATATTGTGAAGAACGAGGTACAGCGGGCCATCGCCGCGGATGAAGAGGCCCTCACCCGGCTCTGCGGGAATTATATCGACCATGTGAAAGCATACACCCAGAAGGAGAAGGTGAAGAACCGGTTTACGGGCCAGCCCGAGGAGCCGGATGAGAAGCTGATGCGGTCCATCGAGGAGAAGATCGGCATTGAAGAGGCCCGCAAAGACGATTTCCGGCAGCAGATTATGAATTATATCGGCGCACTGGCCTTAGATGGGAAGACGTTTGACTTCCGGTCCAACGAGCGGCTTCTCAAGGCGCTGGAGTTGAAGTTGTTCGAGGATCAGAAGGATACGATTAAGTTGACGAGCCTGGTCTCCAATGTGGTGGACCAGGAGACCCAGGAGAAGATCGATGTGGTGAAGACCCGCATGATCCGGAACTACGACTATTGCGAGGTCTGCGCCACGGATGTGCTCCACTTTGTGGCCAGTATTTTTGCGCGTGGAGATGCGAAGGAATAGACCACCCCGCCGCTCCGCTAGTGAGAATCCAGAAGTCAGAAGTCAGAAGTCAGAATCCGGAAGAAAAGACCGCTTTTATTCTGGATTCTGACTTCTGGCTCCTGTATTCCGGTGTGGGGGGGTGAGGAGAAGTAACCATGACCAGCCGAATTGAACGGGACAACAGCCGGTTCCGGCAGATCGTTCGGGGTAAGATCAAGCAGGATCTAAAGAAATATATTTCCCACGGAGAGATGATCGGGCGCAAGGGCAAGGACCTGGTGAGCATTCCTCTGCCTCAGATCGACATTCCCCATTTTCGCTATGGTGAGCAGCAGACGGGCGGGGTGGGTCAGGGCGATGGGGAAGAGGGGATGCCTCTGGGACCGGGTAAGGGGGCACGGGGTCCAGGCGCGGGCGACCAGCCGGGGGAGCATATCTTAGAGGTGGAGGTGAGCCTGGAAGAGCTGGCTCAGATCCTGGGAGAGGAACTGGATCTGCCCCGGATTGAACCGAAGGGCAAGAAGAATATTGTGAGTCAGAAGGACCGGTACATCGGCATCAGCCAGGCAGGCCCGGAATCGCTCCGGCACTTTAAGCGGACGTATAAGCGGGCGTTGAAGCGGCAGATTCTTTCGGGGCAGTACGATCCGAAACGACCCCGCGTGGTGCCCATCCGCAGGGACCAGCAGTATCGGTCCTGGAAGTCGATCCCGCAGCCGGAGACGAATGCGGTGATCTTCTATATGATGGATGTATCGGGTTCTATGGGGGATGAACAGAAGGAGACAGTTCGCACGGAGGCTTTCTGGATCGATGCGTGGCTCCGGTCTCAGTACGACGGGATTGAGACCTGCTATATTGTGCACGATGCCAACGCCCGGGAGGTGGACCAGGAGACGTTTTACCGGACGCGGGAGAGCGGGGGGACGGTGATCTCCTCGGCGTATGTGCTCTGCCACCAGATCATCCAGGAGCGCTACAGCCCGCAGGAGTGGAATATCTACTGTTTTCACTTTTCGGACGGGGACAACTGGGGGGAGGACAACGGGCGCTGCAAGTCGGTTTTGACGGACGATATTTTGCCGCATGCGAACCTTTTTTGCTACGGGCAGGTGTACAGCCCCTACGGCAGCGGGTCGTTTATCAACGATGTGAAAGGTCTGGCCAAGGAGAATGAGAACGTGGCCGTATCGGAGATTCGGGGCCGGGAGAGTATTATGGATTCGATCAAGACGTTCCTTGGAAAGGGCAGGTAAGATGGCCTGGTTGAAAAAATTCCCGACCGATCTGAAGGTGCTCAAGTACGAGATTGAGGCGTATGCCCGGGACTACGGGCTGGACTTTTTCGACGTGATCTTCGAGGTGGTGGATTACCACGAAGTGAACGAGATCGCGGCCTTCGGGGGGTTCCCGGTGCGGTATCCTCACTGGCGGTTCGGGATGGAGTACGAACAGCTCTCGAAGGGGTACGCGTATGGCCTGCAGAAGATCTACGAGATGGTGATCAACAACGATCCCTGCTATGCCTATTTGCTGCGGAGCAACGATCTGGTGGACCAGAAACTGGTGATGGCCCACGTGTACGGGCACTGCGATTTTTTCAAGAACAACCTCTGGTTCTCCAAGACCAACCGGAAGATGATGGATGAGATGGCCAACCACGGCACGCGCATCCGGAGCTATATGGAACGCTACGGCGAGGAGGTCGTGGAGTCGTTTATGGATGCGTGTCTTTCTATTGAGGATCTGATTGACCCGCATACGCCCTTTATCAAGCGGCGGAACGAGGACCGGTTTTCGGCCCTGGAGGAAGAGGCGGTGGAGGAGCGAACCGTCCAACGGCTCAAGAGTAAGGCTTATATGGACAGTTTTGTGAACCCGGCGGAGTTTCTGGAGGCGCAAAAGCAGAAGATCGATGCGGATAAGGAGAGCGAACGGCGCTTCCCCGAAGCGCCGGAGAAGGACGTGCTGTGGTTCCTGGTCGAACACGCGCCCTTAGACAACTGGCAGAGCGACGTGCTTTCGATGATGCGGGAAGAGGCATACTATTTTGCGCCGCAGCGTCAGACGAAGGTAGGAAATGAGGGATGGGCATCTTTTTGGCACACTAAGATATTGACAGAAAAGGCACTTAAAGATTCAGAGCTGATCGATTTCGCCGAGCACCATGCCGGCACCATGGGGATGCGTCCGGGGCGGGTGAACCCGTACAAGCTGGGCCTGGAACTGTTCCGGGATATTGAGGACCGGTGGAATAAAGGGAAGTTCGGGCCGGAATACGAGGCGTGCGAAGACCTGGCCGAGCGGGCGGCCTGGGACCGGCAGACCGGGCTGGGAATGGAGAAGATTTTTGAGGTGCGCCAGGTCTACAACGATATCGGCTTTATCGATACTTTTTTGACGGAGGATTTCTGCCGGGAGCACAAGCTGTTCACCTACGCTTACAACGTGCGGAAGGACCAGTACGAGATCGCGAGCCGGTCGTTTGAAGAGGTGAAGAAGAAGCTCCTGTTCGGGCTGACGAATTTCGGGCGGCCGTTCATTTGTGTGGTAGACGGCAATTACCAGAACCGGGGCGAACTCCTGCTTTCCCACCGGTGCGGAGAGATCGGACTCCAGATGGACTATGCGAAAGATACGCTTCGAAACATCCGGACGATCTGGGGACGGCCGGTGCATTTGGAGACAGAGGCGGACGGGAAACAGATGCTGCTGAGCTGTGCGGAGGATGAGGTGACGGTGAAGAAGTGAGAGGATAAAAGCAAATGGTTTTCACACAACCCCGGTCACAGGCCGGGGTTTTTTATGTACAGAGGATGGAAACAAGGCCTTTGATCTTGACAACCTCTTGTCATTCCACTACTTTAGATCAGTTCTCTACCTCAATTTTGCTCTTCTTCTTCCTCTCTTTTTGCACGCCATGGCCGTAATTTAGAATTGACGATGGATGGATGGACTGAAGATATCCAGAAGATCATGATCGAACCCGGGGCCATTCAGGAGAAGGTGCGCGACCTGGGCCGGCAGATCTCGGAAGACTACGGCACAGAGACCGATCCGGTGGTGCTGATTGGCATTTTAAAAGGTTCCCTGTTCTTTCTGGCCGACCTGGCCCGGGCGATCACCAGTCCGGTCGAGATCGAGTTGATATCGATCTCCAGCTACGGGTCTTCCACCCAGAGTTCGGGCGTTGTGCGTATTCTCAAGGATCTGGACGTGAGCATCGCGAACCGCGATGTGCTGATTGTTGAGGACATTATCGACACCGGCCTGACCCTGAGTTATCTGCTGTGCAACCTTCAGGCCAGGAATCCGAAAAGCCTGAAGGTCTGCACGCTCCTGGACAAGCCCGCCCGCCGGTCCGTGGATATTTCGATTTCCTACCTCGGATTTACCATTCCGGACGAATTTGTGGTGGGGTACGGGCTCGATTTTAACCAGCGGTACCGGAATCTGCCCTTTATCGGGGTTCTTAAAGCCGAACGTTATACCCTGGACAAATAAGGAAAAGCCAATGAATACAGCGACCCAGGGGCTCGGCCGGGGCGAGCGGGCCACGGATTTTGTCCTGCCGATCGACGGGGGCGAGACACCGACACGATTTTATGCCAGAGCGGGAGGGACGCCGGCCGTGCTCATTTTTTTTGGCGGCGACGAAGGGGACAAACTGCTGCGCTTTTCTAAGGCGCTCGAAGCACAGGACGTATCCGTCTTTGGAGTGAAAACAGACCGCCAGCCGGAGGCCGGTGGGGCTGAGATGCCTTTTCCGGTTTTTTCAGACAGCCAGGGGGCGGTGCGGTCGGCTTACCGTCTGAGCGATGCGCAAGAACCGATTCTCTTTGTACTCGATCCCAATCTGCGGGTGCTGGGATCACTCTGCCTGGAGGAGGTCGAGGTCTCGGCGGAGGCGGTGCATACCATCCTGCACGCCTCGCTGTCCCGGGTTGAACCGCTGGAGATCGTGGCGCAGGCTCCGGTGCTTTTAATCCCCCACGTGCTGGATGGGGAGATTTGCGAGTTTCTGATCCAGATGTGGGAGAACCGGGGGAATGTGGAGACCGGTGTGGAGCAGTCACACGGGGCCCGCCGTGAGGAAGCGATCGATTATGAGAACAAGAGCCGGCGGGACCATGTTGTGATGGATGAGAAGCTTATGAAAATGCTTTCGTCTACGATCGGACGCCGGGTGATGCCCGAGGTGCAGCGGGCGTTTGCGTTTCGGGCGACGCGGTTTGAAGGGTTCAAGATTGCCTGTTACGATTCCGAATCGGGCGGCTTTTTCCACGCGCACCGGGACAACCTGAGTCCTGCAACCGCGCACCGGCGGTTTGCGCTGACCCTGAATTTAAACCAAGGGTATTCGGGCGGGTACCTGCGGTTTCCGGAGTTCGGGCCTCACCTCTACCGTCCGGAGGCCGGGGGAGCGGTTGTGTTTTCCTGCTCCCATCTGCACGAGGTGACGGCGGTGACACAGGGCAGGCGGTTCACGCTGCTTTCGTTTCTGTTTGGCGAAGGAGATGTGCGGGCAGCACAGGAGCAAACAGAGGAGAGGCGTTAATCCCGGGTCGGACGGTTTTCTTTCATCCGGCGGAGGGACTCGCGGCGGACGGCCTGGAGGATTTGTACGGTCGATTTTTTGGTAAGGCGATCCAGGATGAAGCCGGGAGCGAAGAAAGCGGGACGGTGGCGCGGGGTGTACCGGAGACGGACGCTGTCATTGCGGGCGTCTATGTCCCAGGCGCCCGTGCAGGTGTGGAGATCCCCTTCAATGAGGGAAAAACTGATTCTGTGGTGGGGATGTTCGGACATCTGGAGGACGGTCCGGACCCGTTTTGTGAAGAAGAGCACGCGCCCCATCGTGATCTGTTCGATCAGAATCCGGCCGTCTGTTTCTCGCTTGAGCAGGCGGCTTTTTTCCATGTCGGGGATAAAGGTCTCCAGGCCGTCATAGTCGGTCAGTACGGCCCAGACGATTTCCAGGGGAGCCGGAATGTCGATTTCTCCCCGCACAAGGCGGTTTTCTCCCTCTTTCTGTACGCTGACCTCCGGCTCTGTTTTTTTGCGGGCATCCAGGCCTGAGGGCAGGATCTGCCAGAAGAGGACCAGGAGAAGGCAAAGGAGAGACGGCAACGGGGAAACAGCAGAGGGGGCTGTGGTTTTGAACATAGGTTCGGGGCTGCCTAAACGGGTATTTGTAAAAAGCTCGGGCGTTTCGTCCATACATAAAACGAGGTATGGAGATAAGTCAAGGCTTTTTGAAGCCGGATGGCCCCCGTTTTTATTGGGGGTCTGCCACCGGTTCATTTGACAGTGGACTATTTTTCACTTATGCTTATAATTATAATAAGGTCGTGAGCCTGGAGGGTCCAAGCGCTACCGTCAGTTACTACTTGAAGGGAGGGACCGAAATGAAAACCGTCGTTCAGATTCTGATGGTTGCTGCGGGACTTGCTCTGATCCTGGCAATCCTGATGGGATTTAATCTCATCACGTCCGATATCTGGAATGTCAGCGGTCGGGGATTTCTCGAGTTGTCAATTGCCTGTACGATTTATGCAATCGGTGTGGGTGTTCTTAAACCCTTTGGAGGGGGAAACGGGGAAGGGTAGGCCGAATAGATCTCAAACCCGACGCATCATCCACAATGGCGTTCGGTCCTCTGGCTCACAACCTTACTCGCTCAACGCTGGCAGGCTGGCAGGTTAGCAGATTGAAAGGCCAATCTGCGTTCCCCGGCCTTTCAATCTGCTAACCTGCCAGCCTGTCAACGCCGAGTTGCAAAAGGAAGACACCTGTGTTGTCCTGTGTGATGATTGCAGACGATGTTACCGATGCGGGACCACGGCCGCTTCTGGGGATTACGATGGGGGATGCCTGCGGTATTGGCGCGGAGGTGATTGTGAAGGCGCTGAGCCATCCGGAGGTCTACCGGCTCTGCCGGCCCCTCGTGATCGGCCATCCGGCAATCTTAGATGCGAATCTGAAGTTTGCAGGGCGTTCGCTGGAGGTTCGGGCGTCGTCTCCGGAGGCTGGGGCATACCGGTGGGGGACGATCGATATCTGGAGCCCGGTGGATGTGGACCTTTCGCAGATCGAGACGGGAACGGTCTGCCCGGAGGCGGGGCGGGCGGCGGTGGAATGGGTGGTAGCGGCCGCGGACCTGGCGATGGCGGGAGAGATCGACGGGATTGTGACGGCGCCCCTGAACAAGGAGGCGATGAACCGGGCGGGATTCCGGTACGCGGGACATACGGAGCTTCTGGCGGAACGGGCGGGCGGACAGGATGTGCGGCTGATGCTGGCGTCCAAGCGGTTGAATGTGGCGCACGTGACAGGACATATTGCCCTGCACGATGTGCCGGACCGACTGACGCAGGAGCGGGTTTACCACACGATTGCGCTGTTGCAGCAGGCACTGGTCAATATGGGCCGGCCGCAGCCGAAGATCGCCGTGTGTGGGCTCAACCCTCACGCAGGGGAGTCGGGACTGTTCGGCCACGAGGATGCGGAGGCGATCCGACCGGCGGTGGAACAGGCGCGGAAAGCCGGGTGGGATGTGGCAGGCCCGCTTCCGTCCGATACCACTTTTTTTAAAGCTTATGACGGCGTCTTCGATGGGGTTGTAGCGATGTACCACGATCAGGGACATGCGCCGGTGAAGCTGGTGGCTTTCGATGAGGCGGTGAACGTTACGCTGGGGCTTCCGATTGTACGAACGTCGGTGGACCACGGGACGGCGTTCGATATTGCCGGAAAGGGAATCGCCGACGAGGCGAATATGCTGCAGGCCATTCGGCTGGGCGCGAAGCTGGTGGGGAAGAGATAACCCCTGTGGGGGCCTATTCCATCCCCGCAATGAAGTCCATCGAGATGAGATTGGGGCCGATGTCCGAGAAGACGGGGGTGCGGGCTGATTTTCTGTGAAGAATTCGCCGTATGCCTCGTTGAAGTCCGCAAAGAGCGATCGGTCTTTCAGGATCACGGTGACTTTGATGACGTTGTCTAAGGAGGCGCCGGCGTCTTCGAGGATGGCGGAGGCGTTGGTGAGGATGCGTCTGGTCTGGGCTTTGACATCGCCTGTTTCGGGCTGGCCGGTCTGGGGATCGGTGGGGCCCTGCGCAGAGATGAAGATGAGGTCTCCGTAAATGACGGCCTGAGAGTAAGGAAACTTGGGGATGGGACCTCGCTGGCTGGTGAAGGGCCGTTTTTTCATGGTGTTCTCCCGGTTGGGCTAAAACAGCAGTTTAATTGATTGTCCACAGCGTCAAGATAAGGCAAACGGGGAAGGGTGTCAACCGTTCGGCTTCCGCTGCCTTTTATGTTGACCTTGCCTGTGTCCGGCCGTATTTTTTAGGGTAGGGGAACCAAGATAGAGGGCACTCAATTTCTTTCCGGCACCATGCCTGAAAGGGGGCGTGCATCGTGAAGATCCTGCTGGCCGACGACGAGGTGGAGATCCTGCGTCTCTACAAAGAGATGCTGGAGGGCAACGGCCATGAAGTTACAACGGCAAGGGATGGGAGCGAAACGCTGGACCAGATTGCCGACCAGGCGTACGACCTGCTGGTGCTGGACCTGCATATGCCGAAAGCGAACGGTTTTGACGTTCTCAAGCAGATGCAGGAGAAAGGGCAGGAGATCCCCGTTATTGTGATGACAGGGCACTATCCCGACGAGGAGATTACCGAGCGCATGAAAGGCCTGTCCGTAGAGGAAGTTCTCAGGAAGCCGGTGATGATTACAACCCTGTTGAATGCCGTCAACCGCATGGTGGGGAGATCGAAGGGAAACTGAGGGGATCTACGGCAGGTCGAAGCTGTAGCCCACGCCTCTGACGGTGATGATGGCCTTTTCCATGTCTTCGAGTTTGGATCTGAGACGGCGGATGTGGACATCCACGGTACGCATGCCGCCGTAGTAGTCGTAGCCCCAGATGCTGTCCAGAAGATCGCCGCGTGTGAAGACGCGCCCCCGGTGGGTGGCCAGGTATTTGAGGAGTTCGTATTCTTTGAGGGTGAGTTCGATAACGACTCCCTTTACCCGAACTTCGTATCGCGCCAGGTTGATGACCAGGTCTTCGATTTTGAGGATGTGTTCGTCGTCCGGCTTGTCGCTGTGCCACAGGGCCAGCCGGAGGCGGGCCTCCAGCTCTCGAAGGCTGTAAGGTTTGACGATAAAGTCTTCGATGCCGAGTGAGAAGTCGAGGTTGAGCGCGGCCGTTTCGTCGGCAACCACGAGGAGCGGCGTGTTCTGAGTCTGAAGTTGCTGCCGAAGTTGCTGCACAGCCTGAGCCAGATTGTTGGCGGGAGTTTCCAGGTCGATGATGATCAAGTCGACCGGATCTGCGGGGTTATTGGACAACTCCAGAGGGCGTTCCGGATTGTCTTCTCGAACCAGGTGCTGAACGCTGTGGCCGATGTATTCCAGGTCTGATTTCAGCCTTGCGCCGTGGGCTTCGTTGGCCAGGAGGAGGATGCTGGGCATAAGGATCTGCGCTGGATCGGGCGTTGGGCTTTGCCTCTCTGGGGAAAGAGGCCGGGCAGAGGGAGGGGGATAGGCAGGGCCAGGCGGCCTGCAGGCGAGTGCAAAGTATAGCGTCCAGAGCCGGTTTGTCAAGGGATATCTGGCGCCGGAGCCGGCCGGGAAATAGGGGAAAAGTAAGGGAGGCTGAAGATGTTTGTCTTCGGCCTCCCTTCTTTATTTCCCACGGTAATAATATAATAAAAAACGCCCCAAAAGTCAAATATATAAATTGTTTATAAACAGTTATTTATATATAATTTTTCATTGACTTTATGTGCTAAATGGTTTATCTTTTTATAGGTTGGGAACGGGCAAGAAGGAAGGAAGGCAACCGGAGGCAGCTTACCGTCTTGTATCAGGAGGGCGTATGGTCCAGGAACCGCTTGCTGGTACGCGGCAGAAATGCGAGGTGTGCGGGGCGGATATTCCCGAGGTCCGTCTGAAGGTGGTGCCCAACGTGCGGACCTGCATCACGTGTCAGAGAAAGCTGGAGAAGGAGCCTGGAGATGTTCACCTGAATCGACCGGGGGCTTCACAGGCAACGGTTACCCAGAGGTCGGACCCCGAAGCGCAGGATACCCTTCAGGTGGAAGGCACCCAGGTGGTTGTGGGGCGCTGGTCGGGTAATCTGATGGACCTTGTTGCACAGGGTGATGAACTGCGCAACAAGGTGCGGTCGGGGAAGAAAGCAGAGGCCCGGGCGCTGGTCCAGGCCCTGCCGGCGGAGGCACAGGCGGCGCTGGTGGCCATGGGCGAAGACCCGGAGGAGATGCTCTCGCTGACCGGCGCAGACGCGTCGGGCGGCCCGGCCTACAGCATGCAGGTGGTGGACCTGCTGCCGTCGGAGATGCTGTCCGGACTGATTTCGGTGGATCCGGAGGAGCGGAAGTTCAATACGGAGCTGATCCGGGCGATGTCCCCGGAGGCTTTCCGGCGCACAATGGGGGAGACGCTGGAGCTGGTGGATAATCCGGGCATGCGCACCCGGGTGTCCTGGGAGTGGCTGCAGGCGCTGGCAACGCTGAAGGAGTTCGGCCACAGGGCAGAGCTGCTGCGAAGCGTGGATCCTGCCCTGCTGGAGGAGGCGCTGCTGGATCGTTTAGAGCATCTGGATCTGCACGCGGTCATATCGGTCGGTGAATTTCAGATTCATCGGTTCCGGCTTTTTTCAGAGGAGGGGATCGCGGGGATGCTTCCAAGCGCCTTTATCGATGATCCCGAAACCGGCGAGGTGCTCGACGCGATCTATGAGGCCGCTCCCGACTTGCTGTGCGATATCGTGCGCGTGGCCTGGGAGCGCGCCGGAGGGGAGGCGGGATGAACCCCCTTGCGAAGCTGGACTTAGACCGCTTCCGGATCGATTCGGAGAGCTTCCTGGGGCAGGCGGTTGCGCTTGGCATCCGCTTCGAGAAGCTGCCCGAGAACGCCCCGGACGCGATGCTTGTGTACCTCCGAACGGTGGGGATGACCTTTGCGCAGCGCTACCGGACCGGGATCGGGATTGCGCGCGACGGGCTGGAACGCGGGGTGCGGCAGGCCCTGGTCTGTATGGAACTGGGGCTGGAAGATGCGGCCGGAGGCGATCTGAACGCGGCTGTGGATCTGCTTGTGGGAGGCGATTTCGAGGCGTTCCGAAAACGGGGGTGGGAGATCGCATTCTTTCGTCTGGAAGAGATGCGGGAGACCACCAGGGGACTGTTGAAGCGGCCCGAAGCGGCGTTTTTTCAGAAACATCTGAGGGATTTCGAGGGCTGGGCGCACCTGGTCCCGGAGACCTGGTCGACGCCTGCAAAAGATGAAGACGAAGAGGAGGACCGAGGGGTCGATCCTCTGCAAAATTATGCCGCGTTTCGAGAGATCAAGGCCCGGCTGGATTTTCTGGGCTCTCTGCCCGGGGGTGCGCTTCGAGAGCTTTGGCAGGCCGCGGGAGAGGGGAGATCTTTCGATGACCTGATCCGGAACCTGATTCTCTCCCTGGCGCTGGATCTGGAGACGCTTGTACCGGATCAGGATCGGGTGGCCGATTTTCAGTCGCGCTGTTTTGAGGAGGGAAATATGCTGCCGGAGGTGCGCGAGAAGGTACTGCATCTGGTGGACAGGCATCTGGAAACGGCGGTGGAGAACGAGGATGCCCGTGTACAGATCCGAAACGAGGTAACAGCCGAGATGGCCGTACTGGAAGAGGCGTTGGGAAGTGGGATGGAGGGCTTTTTTATTTTCGGGGCGGGCGGGGGGGAAGCGTGAGCCGCACACGGACGTAATACACGCCGGCGGCTCCTCTACGGCGAAGCCTTCAACGGTCAACAATAAGGCGCACACACTCAACCTGCCTGGCTTCTCACCAGTGTAAAAAAAATCAACTCGCTGCACGTAGCTTTCCAACCTGTTTCTCGGGCCGATTCCGAGCAAGATCATAATTGCTCTGGAGATTAACCCAAAACTCAGGCGTTGTACCAAACGCTTGAGAAAATAACCAAGCCGTCTGAGGCGTAATGCCACGCTTGCCACGAATGATCTCATTGATCCGCTGAATAGGCACAGCGATGTGCTTGGCAAAGGCCACCTGGGTTACACCCATTGGCCTGAGAAATTCCTCCAGAAGAATCTCACCTGGATGGGTCGGAATCCGGTTTTCAGGTAACATAAACTTCCTCCAGGAAAACGGCAACTCAATGATAGTCTACCAGAGAAACCTCATGAGCTGCATTGGCCGACCAACGAAAGATGATGCGCCACTGATCGTTCACGCGAATACTGTGAAATCCCTTCAAATCTCCTTTGAGCGCTTCCATGCGGCTGCCCGGCGATTGCCGTAAATCCTGTAAACGATGCGCTGAGTTGAGCACATCCAATTTCCGCAACGCAGCCTTGAGAATGTCTTGTGGAAATCGGCGAACACGGCTTGTCTGTCTGTGATGGAAAAGGTCGGCGGTCGCTGCATCACCGAAGGATTCAATCATGACACTCTCTCGGATTGAGACTTTATCGATTGCACGGAAGTCGTGTAAAATATACCCGAATCATCCTGAAAATCAATCCAAGAAAGAAACTTAAGTGAGATATAATAAGGCTCTTCGCTGTTTCACGTGGGTAATCATAAAAACCCGAACCAGTCTTCTTGCCGAGTGCGAGGTGGTTCCTAACCGTTTGCTCCGGTATCCGCACATGAGATCTCTCCTAAACACACGGCGGGTATTGAATGATCCGGAGATCCAGTTTGCCGTTTAGTCCATCGTAACAATTTATTATCTAACAACTTAAACAACTGTTTTTAAGATAGAATCCTGAGCAACAGACAACGGGTCGGGCAACACCGTTGACAAAGAATACTCGAAGGCTGGTCCACAAAACCTGCAGCTTGGGCGTCTTGTCTACCACAACTGGTCGTTCCTGGGGGAAGGTTACCCACACCAAATAGCGAGGAGCCTATAATAAAGGACCATCGTGGGCGATTATTGTTGGTGAGCTTAAAAGGCGGCGTGCTGCCATTGTTGCTGCGGTGGGATCTATGATTTTGGCGTCTGGGGTGATGTTGATTCAGCCGCTATTTTTTAAAATGTTGTTCGATGAGGCTATTCCTCAAAAAGACGGGGCGATGGTTGGATGGTTGTTGTTGGGAATGGTGGGGATTCCGCTGATCGCAATGGGGGTGTCATATTTTCAAGAATGGTTGCGGACTTATATCGGCGAGCACGTTTCACAGGCATTACGGGACGCTGCGTTTGGGCATGTGATTCATTTTAAGTTTGTCGATATTGAGAAATTTAAATCTGCTGAAATCGCTTCCCGGATCAAGATTGAGGTCGGGAAAGTGGGTGGGATGTATATTGCTCAGGATCTTTTGCCCGTTGTTTCCAGCGCGGTCATGTTCTTTGGCACTCTTGGATTTATGTTTTATCTCAATGTAAAGTTGGCTCTAATTGCCGCTGTAGCCGTTCCAATGACGTCTTTGCTGACAAGATATATGGCCAAACGTTCCCAACTGCTGGATCGGGAATTGCTCAATCTTATGGAACGCGGATCGGTTTTTCTGCAAGAAACACTATTGGGTTTGCGAACCATTCGCGCATTTAATGGGGAAGGCCACGCACGGTCTAAGTGGACTGAATGGCTACAAGAACGCACCAGGATCAAGAATAAGAGTTCTGCATTTCATCATTTTATGTTGCACTTCCCGAGTGAATTGATCAATACCCTTATTGTCGGCATTCTATTTGGATATGGTGCGTATGAAATTATGAATGATCGTATGACAGTCGGAAGTCTGATCGCTTCTGTGGCCTATGCCCCTCGAATTTACAATGCCTTGCGGGTAATGTTTCGAACATATGAAGGCACGCTTCGCGTGCAGATTTCAATTGAAAAATTGGATGCCATCTTTGCGCATCCGACGGAATTGGATAGTGGAAAGCAAAACCGGAATTTATCGACGGCTTTTCACCCACCCCGCATTGAATTTCAAAACGTATCTTTTCATTATACTCGCGGCGCTGGGGTTCGCGGTCTTTCGTTTGTAGTGGAACCGGGTGAATTTTTAGGGATTGTTGGGCCGACGGGGGGTGGCAAGACGACGTTGATTGATTTGCTGCTCCGGTTTTATGATGTCGATGAAGGTTCGATTTTATTGATGGCGTGAATATTGATCAGATTGCGTTGGAAGCTTTGCGTCGCAGTATCGCGTTGATTCCTCAGCAGGTTTTTCTGTGGAATACAACCATTTTGGAGAATATCATTTATCCCCACAAGCAAATGGATGCGGATAGGGTTGAAAGTGTGGTGCGAATGGCACAATTAGACACGTTTATCGCGAACTTACCAGAAAAACATGAGACAATTGTTGGCGAAGACGGAATGACACTTTCGGGCGGAGAACGTCAGCGCATTGCCATTGCGCGTGCCCTGCTGAGGCAGCCGCGTATTTTGCTGATGGATGAGGCCACTTCTGCATTGGATGCGATTACTGAAGCTAAAGTTCGCGATGCGATTGCGGAAGCGCGAAAGAGCAAAACAACCCTTGTGATTGCGCATCGTTTATCGACAATTTGGGATGCAGATCGCATTATGGTGATCGACGAAAAAGGGACGATTGTTGAAATGGGAACGCCGAAGGAATTGCTTGAGAATGGGGGATATTTTGCGGAGTTGTATCGGGCGCAGGCGTTGGAAGAGGCTGCGGCACGCTGAGAGGTAAAACTTCGACGGATGGCAGGGCACAGCCGTGCATCCCTGCGAGGGGCATATCCTGAGAGAGGGATATGTCCCTCACCAAACAGCCTTCTCGATCTGGGCGTCAATGAAGTCCAGATCGTAGCCCTTCGTCTTTTCGGCAATGCGGTCCAGAACCGCGAAGTTCTCTTCCCGGCGTTTCAGGTAGGCCTGGGCGGTTGAGGTGCCGTTCGAGTTCTTGTTGGAGAACCCGGAGATCGGAGAGGAGTTCCCGGTTCCGATTAAGGGGGTCATTGACTTGATCGAAGAGGATGATAACGGCACGCTCTGGGTGGTGGACCACAAGACTTCAAGCCGGGCCTTCAGCGATCACCAGATTGATGCAGACTTTCAGCTGATGATTTATGCGGCGGCCGTGGAACAACTGGACCTGTCCATCTCGTCTGATGAGATTTCGTTCCCTCTCGGCACGACTGCCGCAGGGGCGCCTCACCAGATGCGTTCGATTTCGTATGCGTCAAAAGCAGAGTCGGCACTGACGATCTGAAGACTCTCTGCTCGTGCTTGCGCGATTAGGAGGCGGTCGAAAGGATCTCGATGGTACAGCGGTAGAGAAGCCAGCTCGAATATGTGCGCAGCGGTGACATTCAGAGCCTCAAAGGCATTCAACAGAAGGCTCTCCGGCCAGAGGTCCGGCAGCGGCCGATCCAGAGCGAGCTTGCCGATGCTGATCTTGATAACGATTTCCCACGCACAAACGACACTCACTACCACGCGTTCAGTAGGATTCCCGATGCGCTCGGCAGCTAACGGACTCAGCCTCGGATCATCGTCGATGAACCAGAGGAACGTATGGGTGTCGAGAAGGAGCGCCACGGTTCAGACATAATCCTTAAAGTCTTCGGGAGTTGCATCGAAGTCGTCCGCCATGTGGATCAAGCCGCGGGCACTTCCTGGCTGCCGTGCAGCACGACCGTGGTGGAGCGGAACAATCTTCGCCACCGCTTCTCCTCCCTCGGTGAGTACAATCTCACCCGTGCGCGCCGCCTCCGCCACTAACTCGCGTAGGCGAGGGGGAACGTTGGTGAGATCCACAGCAGGATTGCTCATAAACTCTACCTCCGATCAGTGGTACAAAATTTCGGTATCATCCATTCACCAAGGAAAAATATCCATCTGAGAGGGATAAGTCCAGCAGATTTTGTGAAGATGCTGGCTAAATCACGATCCGCTCCACCTCATCCAAAGAGATTTCATCCCCTCTGCGGTCGTAGAGCCTGGTTGTTCTGGGTGACTCGTGTGCAGCCATAACTTGGGCGTTCTCCAGCGTACCGCCGTTCTCCAGATAGGTCGTGACCCCGGTCGCCTGGAAAGTGCAAAAGGAAGAGCGTCCGGAGTGGTCAATACTGGTAGGTGAGCACGGGAACCTACTTTTCAGCCGTATGGATTGACCTTTTTTCAGCAAAGATAACACATTGAAAAATATGAGCATAACAAGGATTATGTAAACCTGTATTCTTCTACCGCTCTATTCTCCCTATCGTGATCACTTTCTTGCCTACCGCAGTATTTCATGGCTCAGATTGAAGGCATGTATCTTCTCACCGCTCTTGGCGGCCAAGCGGAGTATGTCCTTGATGAGCCAGGAGGAACGGTGACCAACGATGGGGTCGGTGAGGAGGGTGCGGTGTTTGGGCATTGGGTGCGCCTTCAAACCGTGAAATTCATGCCTGCATGAGTACCCGACTGGAGTTGCCCCGTTTTGGTGGAGTGTTTAGGGCTTGGGCTTCAAGCCCGTGTTTGATGCTGTTTTTCATATGTCATCGGTGAGTGGTATGCGATTGATGAATGCCTACGATGGGGATTATACCAGCCCTCAATATACTCAAAAATAGCCAATCTGGCCTCCTTGTGGGTACGAAAACAACGGCGGTCGATCAATTCACATTCGAGGGTGGCGAAAAAGCTTTCACACAGTGCGTTGTCATAGCAGTCGCCTACAGAACCCATTGAGGGACGTATACCCGCCTCATCGCAGCGTTTACCGAAGGCAAGTGAAGTATACTGAGATCCCTGGTCGGAGTGGTGGATCACCCCACAAGGATGACGCTGCCAAAGTGCCATATTCAAAGCAGACAAAACCAACTCACTCTGGAGCGTCGAAGCCATCGTCCAGCCCACGACTCGGCGGGAAAAGACATCGATAACCACAGCAAGATACAGGAAGCCCGCCCAGGTTGGTACGTAGGTAATATCGGCCACCCAGAGTTTATTTGGGGCTTCAACAGTGAAGTCTCTCTTGACCAGATCAGGGGCTTTTTGAGCCTTTTTTCCCTTACGGGTGGTTCTGATACCCTTTCGACGGCTCACCCCGAAGATACCAATCTCAACCATCAGACGGGCGACACGCTTTTTGCCTATACGGATGCCTAATGCTGCCAGATCTTCCCAGATTCTGGGGGCTCCGTAGGTAGAATCAGAACGGGCATGAAAAGCCTTAATCTGTTCCTTGAGATCCGCATCGACCTTTGCTCTTGGCGATGGGGGGCGTCCTCGCCACGCATAATACCCACTGAGGGAGACACCCAGGACTCGGCATTGCGTGGTAATTGGCCATTTTGCCTGGTGCGCCTTCACGAACTGGAAGGCTTTCTGGGGATCGTGTTGGTCTCCTGAGCGAACCAGGCTGCTGCTTTTGACAAGATCTCACGCTCGATGCGTAACTGCTTAATCTCGCGACGAAGACGGCGCAACTCCTCTCGCTCATCACTGGTCAGACCGTCTTCTCGAAGGCCCTCGTCTCGGTCGGCCTGTACCACCCAGTTCCGGATCGTCTGGTCTGAGGGCTCGAACTCTTTGGCCAGCTCTCCTGGCGTACGACCGGCTCGAACCAATTCGACCATTTGCTTTTTGAACTCAGGTGGATAAGGTGGACGTGTTGGCGGCATAGTGGATCTCCTTTCTCCCAAGAGATAAGGTACCCACCGAAACGGGTCAAGTCCAACCAGCGCGCAGGCGTCGTAGACTTCAATTTCCTGGCTCACAGTGATCTCCGTTTGCTTGTAAAAAACATTGACAGCCTCCCCCAATAGGGCTATCCTTTAGAGGCAGACATCTGTATATTTTTATTGGCTATAAACCTTACTATGCGTACTCAATTTCGGAGGACTACAGTGGGAAAAACACTTGACGTTGAAGGACTGCACGAGGACCGAATACAGTATCTCAAAGACCTCGTTGAGCTTTGGAAAGAGCAGGACAATCAGGTTCAGAAAGCTGCCGACGACCAGGCCCTTGGGAATGATTTGGATCAGGATATTGACTTTGCGACCCACAAATCACACATCATCGGTGGGATAAGTCGCGCCACTGCGTATGAAGATGAATAAGCCTTCTGATTTGGCAATGCTCGATGCCAATATCCTTATTGCTGCTGATCAAGAAGAAGAAGAGCACCACCCTGTTGCCAAACTCTTACGGGAACGGGCAAAGCAAGGCTTGATCCCTGCCTGTGTGAGCCCCCAGGTTCTGAACGAGTTCTACGCGGTCGTCACCAAGACCACCGGCCGAAACAAGCCCGCACGTCCGCTCTCTCAAGAAGAAGCAATTGTGGAAGTGCGAAAATATTACCGATCACAGAACATCAAAAAAATCTATCCCGGTCCAGCCATTATTGAACGGGAGCTATCGCTGTTGGAGACCGTTCCTGTTACGGGAATTAAAGTTTACGATCTCCATCTTGCAGCTACGATGTTAGAAAACGGGGTCACAAAGATATACACCTTCAACACCAAAGACTTTGAGCCCATCCCCGGCATTGAGGTTTTGAATCCGTTGGAGGTCAATTTTACGACTGCTGACGAGACGGAAATCCAGGATCAAGAATGAGCAACCAGATGAGTAAATACCCCCGTTGAGGTGGATCGCTTATTCACCGTCGAAAAAATTCTTGAGCAGATCAGACATCCCCGGCATCCGAGGCCCTCTTTTTGAGTATAGCGGGCCTTAATTTTTTGGCGGCTGGATAGCGAATGATAAAGGACGTTATCATTCATAAAAACTTGCAAAGATATACGACGCTGCCGCACCCAGGGCAAGAGGTTTCTTAACTTTTTTTAGATCTGTTGCTTTCGCAGGATTTTTTTTCGGGAAGATGAACCTTCGATTCTCCGCCGGTGTCCTGTGTAGTAGAGGGCTCTCATGACGCAATCGGATCGAGATCTCATTGAGCGGATTCTGGAACGCGATGCGCATGCGTTCGAGACGCTGTTCAGCCGGTACGGCGAGGCGGTTTGCCACCACCTGGTGCGGATGGTGCGGGACAGGGGGGCGGCGGACGACCTGACGCAGGAGGTGTTCCTGCGGGTGTGGAACCGGGCGGCTCAGTGGAACGGGCGGGGACCCTTCCGGGCGTGGCTGTTCCGGATTGCGACCAATCTGGCGCTGAATCACATCCGTTCGGTGAAGCGGCGCCGGGAACAGCCGATGGACCCCCCGTCCGATGTGAGCGATGAGGAGGAAGAGAACGGCGTTCCCGGGTGGATGATCGACGCCTCGGCGCTGGGTCCGGATGCGATCTTTGAACAGGCGGAGCAGTACAGGCTGCTGAACCGTTTTGTGGAAGCGCTGCCCGAGGAGAAACGCGAGGTGTTCCGGATGGTGTACGATGCGGAGATGGAGACGCGTGAGGTCGCAGAAAAGCTGGGCATTCCAGAAGGCACCGTGAAGTCTCGCATGCACCACGCCCGGAAACAGATTGCCCGCGAATGGCGTGAATTACAGCCCGAATGGGAGGATTGACAATGTCACTCAATTCATCCGCCCCCTGGCACAGGGCGTCGTTCGACCGGTTCATCCAGGAGCGGCTGCCGCAGCTTCTGGCCGACCGGCTGCCGCTGGCCGGGTATCATGCGGAATCGACCGGTGATTATACCTGTTCGATCAAGGTTATTCTGAGCGGCGCCTCCGGCGAAATCGAGCTTGTGTATCCCAATCTTCCCCAACCGAACCGGGACGGGATTTTCTTAGTTGAGGGGTGCTATCGCGTGGTTGTGCCCTTTCCCACACAGCGCGAGCTGGACGTGGCCGAGATCCGCTGTGTGGGCGAACAGCTCTACGGTTTTTTTGAGGCGAACCTGGGAGAATCGCCCGGTAACCTGCCCTGGGACGCTGCGCTGGCAAAGGCGTGGCTTCCGCTGGATGCGTGGATGCGGGAGTTCCACGCCACACATTCTACCTCCCAATATTTGCAGACGACGAACTGGCTGGATATGTATGTCCACCTCCGGCGTTTGAGCCTGGTTCCTATTGAACCCCATCCCCTCAGCGCCGAAGACGTGATCGCGCCCGAGCAGATGGGGCGGGTCTGCCCCTTCTGCATCCCGGAGGGGCCGAATGTGGGCCGGGTGCTGGAAATCGCCCAGGGCGCGGAGATTCGGGACGGCAAGCTGATCGTGGTTGACGATCGTCCGGCGTCCTCCTTAGGTCTTTCCTCTTCGATGGTCCCGTTTCTGGAACACAACGACGCCAACCGCACGCTGATGGGGGTCAATATGATGCGCCAGTGGATGGCGCCGCCCGACCCTTCGATGCCGGTCCATTCCGCCGGGTGGCTTCGGACGTATCACACGTGGCTGGAGGAAGGCAAACCGCCAAAGCCGGAGCCGGCGCTGGTTCAGACGGGAAATGAGCCCGACGCGCCCAACTTCTGGGGGGGATATAATTTACTGACGGCCTTTATTCTCTGGGATGGGGATGCGTTTGAAGACGCCATTGTAATCAGCGAATCGTGCGCAAAACGGCTCAACTATCCCCATCCGGTGGAACCGGGGGATAAGCTCAGCAACCGCCACGGGGCCAAGGGGGTTGTCAGCCGCATCCTGCCCGATAAGGAGATGCCGCACCTGGCCGACGGTACGCCGGTGGAGCTTATTTTTAGCCTGTGCAGCCTGCCTTCGCGGATGAATTTCGGCCAGGTGCGAGAGGCGGTGATGGGGCGGCTTGCGGTGGCCGAGGGGAAGCCGGCGATTGTGCCGCCCTTCCAGGCGCCGGGGAAAGCCGAGGTTCGAGAACGACTTGCGGCGGCCGGGCTACCGGAAGATGGAATGGAGACGCTCACGGTTAAGGGCAAGAAGCTCACGCATCCGAGTACGGTGGGATGGGTCTACTGGGGACGCACGGTCCACATTGCCCTGGACAAGATCCAGGCCTCGGTGGACAAAGATGGGCGCTGCCAGCGCCAGGGCGAGGCCGAGTATTTGCAGTTGTGTGAAGTTGAGGCGTTTGAGACCATCCGGGGAATGTTTAATACCTGCGCCACCGAACGGGACGATGCAGATACTCTCGCCGCCCGCGTTGCAGAAGGTCCGGTCGCGCAGGCGGGCGCTCCGTCTCCGAGGTTTGCCGATCTGGCGGTGCGCCTGGCCGCTTCGGGCATCCGGGTGGACCTGCAGGGAGAGGAGCTGAGGTTTCAGTTCGCATCGCCAGAAGGCGCGACGCTGAAGCTTGTCCGGCCGACGCCGCATCCCTGGTTGGGCCGGCAGGAGTTGGTCGAGGTGGGGGCATTTGAAGATCTGCCCGAGTACGGGGCGCTTGTAGAGGCCAATGCCCGGCTGGAACGGATGCTGGACAGCGACGTTCCCGAGTCGCTGGCCGAGAAGGCGTTTGCCCAACTAAGAGCACGGGTGAGGGCCTATTTCGACGCGCTGCTCGATCCCGGCTGTCTTCAATTTGAGGCAGATGTGCTTTTCAGCGGCCGTGCGGTGATTGTGCCGGGGGCGGACCTGGCCATTGATCAGGTGGGGCTTGCGGAGGAGATCGCCTGGACACTCTTCGGGCCCCTGGTGAGCCGGGAACTGGGCGGCGAGGAAGAGGTGCGCAAGCGCAGCAAGCGGGCGACCCGGGTTCTGGATGAAATGATGGCCCGTTCCTGGGTGGTGCTGTACCGAGCGCCGGCGCTTGTGTACCCGGCGTCGTTTATCGCGTTTCATCCCGTGCGGTGTCCGGAACGGGTGATTCGCCTCCATCCACTGGCCTGCGAGTTGATGAACGCAGACTTCGACGGCGACCAGGTAGACGTTTTCCTGCCGATTACCGACGCCGCGCAGCAGGAGGCGGGAGAACGCCTTTCCATAGCGGGCCATCTGGGCCACAACCCGCAATTCATCCGGTGGGTCTGCCCCAGCCGGGAGGCGTTGTACGGACTCGCACACCTGAGTCTTTCGCCCAAAGGACACCAGGAGATCGAGAAGCTTGCGGGGACGTCGGTGGGGGACGGATTTATTACACGGCGGGCGCTTATCGATGCACTGCAACAGGTTCTGGAGCATGACGGCGTTCAAGAGGCGCTGGAAGCTTCCGAGCGGCTGATGCGACGCGGGTTCGAAGCGGCAAAGGAATCCGGCGCGTCGATGAATACCTTTCTGGATATAGACCTGGACCTTCCGCCCGGGCCGGAGGACGATGATCCCGAGCAGTGGATGGCCTACTATGAAGAGGTCTCCGGATGGATCGATTCACAAGAGGATTTCGCGGAAGATGCCCTGGGTCCACTGTGGCTCATGAGCAAGAGCGGGTCACGGGGAAATGTCCACCAGCTTGGCAGGTATATCGCCGGCGGCGGAGTCTTTGTGGATATTCGGGGAAGGTTCGTGCCGATTCGGCATTCGCGGCAGGAGGGTCTGTCGCCCGAGGAGCTTTTCGCCAGTGTTGTTGGGGCGCGTCGGGGGCTGGCGCGTGTTGGGGTAGAGATGCGGGAGGCAGATGGGGAAGCGCGAGAGAAGTATGCTCCAGCAGGCTATAACGTGCTCACACGCGCCCGGCGGACGGTGCAGCCCGGGGTCGTATTTGCGCGGGCGGCGGCAAACGGTGAGACCGATCCTCTGACGGATGTGTACAGCCGGCTCTTTGTGGGGTTGAAGGCGGACGAATAGCACGCTGACAGGCTGGAAGGTTTGTTTGGATTGGGAGCGATGCGGTAGAGAGATTGGCCGGTCGCCCCCAATTCTGGAGGTAAAATGCGCTTGACTTTGCAGCCGCTCAGGACTTATATTTAGGCTTCGAGCACAATCGGATTTTATTTCTCAGTGTCATAAGAGGGATTAACTTATAGATTTTAAATATCAATATGGCGGACAGTTTTCTTTGACAAAAAAGTGCCGTTCACGCAGATTAGGTATCATAGACCACCACGTCAACGATACCCTTTATCTGGAGAGACGGCACAATGGAACTGGCAGAAAAGATACTCAAGAGTTTCAAGATTTCCAAGCCTCAAAAAAAGTTTCTGATGGCTGTGTTTACAGCGATCCTAACAGCTCACGGCAAGATCAATTTTCGTAACCTATCGCGTTACTCTCCTTTGTCACAGAAGACGTATTCACGCCAGTTTGCCAAACCCTTTGAATTTGTGGCCTTCAACCGAGCGGTGATCAATGAAAGCCTGGGCAGAGAAAGTGAACGGATCATCGTGTTAGATGCTTCTTTTGTGTCCAAGTCGGGCAAGCAGACCTATGGTCTGGATTATTTCTGGAACGGTTGTCATCGTCGGAGCGAAAAGGGGTTGGAAGTCTCCAGTGTGGCCATCGTGGATGTTTTGAGAAACACAGGCTTTACGCTGTCCGTTCGTCAAACCGATCCTGGAGATGAACGCCAAATGTCTGAGTCTAAGCCTAAACAGGATGTCGTCAAGGTCAATAAAAAGAAAAGGACCGTCAAGAAAAAGGGCACCAAAAAAAAGGGGAAAGCCAAGTCGAAAAAGCAAAGCTCCAAACAGGCAGAAGACGTCGAAACCCTAACAGATCAGTATTTACAGCACCTGAGTGATGTCAAACCCAGCTTGTTAGAGAATGAAAAATATACCGTTGTCGATGGCTATTTTAGCAAGAAGAAATTTGTTGATGGCGTCCGTGATTTGGATCTACACCAGATCGGCAAATTGCGCTGCGACGCCAATATGCGCTATCTCTACACCGGACCAAAACGGGAAAAGGGAAGCGGAAGGCACAAGACCTATGACGGCAAAGTCAACTGGCAGGACCTGTCTCGGTTTTCATATATCCAAACACAAGATGGCATCGCCATTTACAGTCTTGTCTTGAATCACGTCTCCTTAAAACGCAATTTGAAAGCCGTCGTCTTGCTGGATCACACGAACAAGGACAAGAAGAAATATGCGATCTTGTTTTCAACCGACAAAGACCTAAGTGCCAAGACGATTGTCAGATATTACAAAGCGCGTTTCCAAATTGAATTTATTTTCAGAGATGCCAAACAGTTCACCGGATTGTGCGACTGTCAAGCCAGAGATCAAAAACGGCTGGCTTTCCATTTTAATGCCTCTTTGCATGGTACACGACAAAAAAGGAAAAGACCTGCGCTGAGTGGTGAAATGAGTTAAGTTTGGGTTGTCAAGATCCAACAACTCATCCATCATCAAACACAGGTCTATGTCTCCTCAAGTTAATGAATTACACGACGTGATGCAATGGTATTTACCCTGTCATAAGGCCCGGGTAAAATTCATCGCCGCCTTCATTGTGTCTCTCATCAAGCTCACAACCGTCAACTTCACCAAACTGGCCAACGCCCTCAACGGCAAAGCCAAGCAGAAGTCCAACTATCGCAGAATCCAACGTTTCTTCAGTGAGTTTAATCTGTCCTATGACCTGGTGGCCGACTTGATCCTGCATCTCTTGCCGATCAAGTCGGACTTTACCATCTCGATAGATCGGACGACCTGGAGCTTCGGCAAACTGACCATCAATATTCTCACCGCCGGGAGTGTCTATCAAGGCGTTGCATTTCCCATCTGTTGGATACTGCTGCCCAAAAAGGGCAACTCCAACACCGATGAGCGTATCCAGTTGATGGAACGGGTCTTGAAGTTGGTGGATAAAAACCTGATTCAGGTCATCGTTGCAGACCGGGAATTCATTGGGCAAGAATGGTTTGCGTGGTTAGATGCGCAAGCCTTAGGCTTTGCCATCCGCGTCAAGGAAAACGCCAAAACCCTAAATGGCAAAGGGGACATCGCGCTTCGATGCTTGTTTGCCGACCTGCACATTCACCAAGAGCGCATCCTGCGTAAACCCCGTCTGATCTATGGTCATCATCTGTATTTGTCTGTCATCCGATTACCTGACGAATTTCTCATCGTTGCCAGCAAGTGTAAAGGTCGAAAACCGCTGGAGGATTACAAAAAACGGTGGGGAATTGAAGTCCTGTTCGCCGCGTTGAAAAGCCGAGGCTTCGATCTGGAACAGACCCATCTGATCCATCTGGAACGAATCGAAAAACTCATCGCGCTTTTAGCCATTGCCCTCACCTGGGCTCATCTGGTAGGAGAATGGATCGCAAAGACAAAACCGTTGAAGATCAAAAAACACGGATGCAAAGAGAAAAGCCTGTTTCGATATGGATTGGACCATTTGCAGTATGTTCTGCTCAATATACAGGATCACATCCAGGAGTTCTTTCACTGTCTTTGGATACTGATTGATCCTCCATATTTTAGGTCAGATTAAGTTTTGTCGTGTATTATGGCCTCTTTGACAACCCTCAATTTAGCCAAAACGGAACACTTACAAGCCCAATCAGATACGAGACCCATACCCTTTTCCATGGCCAGTGTAAAAGCCTGTTATTTCAACACGTATTTTCTCCAGAATATTTTTTTGGCTCCTCGCTATTTGGTGTGGGTAACCTTCCCCCAGGAACGACCAGTTGTGGTAGACAAGACGCCCAAGCTGCAGGTTTTGTGGACCAGCCTTCGAGTATTCTTTGTCAACGGTGTTGCCCGACCCGTTGTCTGTTGCTCAGGATTCTATCTTAAAAACAGTTGTTTAAGTTGTTAGATAATAAATTGTTACGATGGACTAAACGGCAAACTGGATCTCCGGATCATTCAATACCCGCCGTGTGTTTAGGAGAGATCTCATGTGCGGATACCGGAGCAAACGGTTAGGAACCACCTCGCACTCGGCAAGAAGACTGGTTCGGGTTTTTATGATTACCCACGTGAAACAGCGAAGAGCCATTTTTTTAATGTTAGACCTCGACCTAAATTTGATTAAAAAATCTCCCCAATACCAAAAACTGCGGGATTATGGCAAAATTGCTGCTTAAAAGTGGCCGAACTATTGAAATATGTTACCGACATGATACGCATTTTGTATATTCGTCACGCCTTCAGGAGGACAAAGTGGCCTGGAGGCTAAAAATCGGCCGGCCCTTATTCAGGGGCTGGAGTTGCCCCGTTTTGGTGGAGTGTTTAGGGCTTGGGCTTCAAGCCCGTGTTTGATGCTGTTTTTCATATGTCATCGGTGAGTGGTATGCGATTGATGAATGCCTACGATGGGGATTATACCAGCCCTCAATATACTCAAAAATAGCCAATCTGGCCTCCTTGTGGGTACGAAAACAACGGCGGTCGATCAATTCACATTCGAGGGTGGCGAAAAAGCTTTCACACAGTGCGTTGTCATAGCAGTCGCCTACAGAACCCATTGAGGGACGTATACCCGCCTCATCGCAGCGTTTACCGAAGGCAAGTGAAGTATACTGAGATCCCTGGTCGGAGTGGTGGATCACCCCACAAGGATGACGCTGCCAAAGTGCCATATTCAAAGCAGACAAAACCAACTCACTCTGGAGCGTCGAAGCCATCGTCCAGCCCACGACTCGGCGGGAAAAGACATCGATAACCACAGCAAGATACAGGAAGCCCGCCCAGGTTGGTACGTAGGTAATATCGGCCACCCAGAGTTTATTTGGGGCTTCAACAGTGAAGTCTCTCTTGACCAGATCAGGGGCTTTTTGAGCCTTTTTTCCCTTACGGGTGGTTCTGATACCCTTTCGACGGCTCACCCCGAAGATACCAATCTCAACCATCAGACGGGCGACACGCTTTTTGCCTATACGGATGCCTAATGCTGCCAGATCTTCCCAGATTCTGGGGGCTCCGTAGGTAGAATCAGAACGGGCATGAAAAGCCTTAATCTGTTCCTTGAGATCCGCATCGACCTTTGCTCTTGGCGATGGGGGGCGTCCTCGCCACGCATAATACCCACTGAGGGAGACACCCAGGACTCGGCATTGCGTGGTAATTGGCCATTTTGCCTGGTGCGCCTTCACGAACTGGAAGGCTTTCTGGGGATCGTGTTGGTCTCCTGAGCGAACCAGGCTGCTGCTTTTGACAAGATCTCACGCTCGATGCGTAACTGCTTAATCTCGCGACGAAGACGGCGCAACTCCTCTCGCTCATCACTGGTCAGACCGTCTTCTCGAAGGCCCTCGTCTCGGTCGGCCTGTACCACCCAGTTCCGGATCGTCTGGTCTGAGGGCTCGAACTCTTTGGCCAGCTCTCCTGGCGTACGACCGGCTCGAACCAATTCGACCATTTGCTTTTTGAACTCAGGTGGATAAGGTGGACGTGTTGGCGGCATAGTGGATCTCCTTTCTCCCAAGAGATAAGGTACCCACCGAAACGGGTCAAGTCCAGGCCAGGTCGAGAGGGTTGGTTATGCCCGCTGTCGAGATGATCTCGACAGCGGGTTTTTTGTTTTTTGGCCGCAAGCGAATGACGGGGACCGGGGGGCTGTGCGTGCCCGGTCTCCGCCACAGGGAGAGAGCAGCCATCAGGTTTCGGTTCTGAAAGATTTGAGTCTGTTTTCTCGCTATTTCTCTATCCCTATTCAAGAGGATCGCGATGTCTTATACCGAAGAGAGACGGATGATTTTACGGGCGCGGGCGGGCGATCAGGGGGCGTTTGAGGCTCTGTACAGGACCTATTTCCACCGGGTCTATGCGGCGGTTGCACAGCGGACCAGAGATCGAGATGAGGTGGAGGATCTGGTGCAGGTGGCGTTTATGCGGGCGTTTCAGGGGCTGGGCACATTTCGCGGAGAGGCGGCCTTTTCAACCTGGTTGACACGAATTGCCCGGAATGTCTGCAATTCGCACTATCAGAT
The DNA here is from genome assembly GCA_965249305.1 of Candidatus Latescibacterota bacterium. GTDB lineage: Bacteria > Latescibacterota > UBA2968 > UBA2968. The sequence goes on from OZ252228.1 coordinate 5,677,647, forward strand.
GCGGCGCGCCCAGCAGAAAGGGATGGACAGGCTGGGATTTCTCGGGGTGCATCGTGAAGGGTGGGCGCCCGTATGTTATGAAGATCCGGAAGAGGCGATGTATCGAAAGGAGTGTCGAAAACTCGTGGCGGAGAGTATCCAGACGCTTCCAGCACGCTGTCGGGATGCGATGTGGCTGCGCTACGTGAAGGACTATTCCTATACCGAAATCGAGGCGGAGCTCCAGGTGCCGATGGGGACGGTGAAGACCTGGTTGTGGCGGGGGCGGCAGTTGTTGAAGGGGGCATTTCAGGAATCGGACGCGCCAATCATGTAGGCCGAGGAGACTGCAATGGAGAGGACAATGGTTATCTGGCGAAAGTTGGGGAAAGAGCACGATGAGAGAGGCTACCTCAGGATAAACCGTCCGGCGGTGATTTCAGCCTATCTTCAAGACCAGGTTGATCGGTTCCGCCAGCTGCCGGAGGCGGAGTGGCGGTGGTGGCAGTTGAGCGAGGAGGTGATTGTGGAGAAGCCGTTTGCGGGTGAAGAGGGGAAGCCGGCGGGGGTCGAGGACTGGAGGCCGGCCCGGGCGATTTATCACCTGCCGAGGAGGAAGTGGGTGGTTGTGGAAGACGCGGCTGTTCGAGGGTTTGAGTGGGCGTACGGGTGGTACGTGCATATCGGCGATATTACGTACAATCCGGATTACAGCAGCTGGATTTTTACGGATTATTTTTGTGATGTGATTATCCGGGAGGACGGTCAGACCCACAGTGTGATGGACTTAGATGATCTGGGAAGCGCGATTGCGCTGGGGCTGATTACTTCAAAGCAGGCGGCGGGGATTCTGACCGATACCCAGAAGCTGATCGACCTGGTGCGGCTGGGCGGGTTTCCGCCGAGAGAGATCTGCGAGTTTCAGAAACAGATTGACGATTTTGGCTGGAATCGGTCGTCCGAGTGAGAGGCGTCAACCGGAAATTTCGCGACTATGTATCCAGTACTTTACGCACGGTCTGTAAGAGCGTTCGCCCGCGGAAAGGCTTCTGGACCGTTGCCCTGGCGCCGGTAATTCCGGTGCTGTCCGCCTTGTATCCGGTGAAAATGATCACTTTGACTTCGGGATCGTGGGCAAGCATTTCCGCCAGGACCTCCCGGCCGGACATCCTGGGCATTGACAAATCCAGGAAGATCAGGTCAATGCTGTCGTGCTCCCGTTTGAAGACTGACAGGCCTTCTTCTCCGTCGCCGGCCAACAGCACGGTGTAGCCATATGCTTCGAGCGTGACGGATAACGTGTTCTGCACGTCTTCTTCGTCGTCGATGACCAGGATGGTCTCTGTTCCGTCCGGCAATTCTTCGTCTGCTTCTTCGGTCCGGGCAATGCGTTCCTCTTCGGCCACGGGCAGATAAAGCGCGAAGGTTGTGCCCGCATTGGGCCGGCTGTCAACCTCAATCCAGCCGTCGTGTTGCTGCACGATGCCGTAAACGGTGGCCAGCCCCAGGCCGGTGCCTTTGCCGACCTCCTTGGTGGTGAAGAAGGGTTCGAAGATATGCTTCTGGGTGTATTCGTCCATTCCCGGGCCGTTATCGGATACGGAGGCCCGGACGTAATGCCCCGGCGCAGCTTCCGGACGGGAGGCGCAGTCCTCAGCTTCCAGGTGAACGGCTTCCACGCCAATTTCGATGCGAGGAAATTTGCCGGTTTCGGCAGCTTTCTCCAGTGCGTCCCTCGAGTTGATCAGGAGGTTCAACAGAATCTGCTGTAATTGCACCGGGTCGCCCATAATCGGCGGCAGAGACCCATCGCTTTTTACGATTATTTCAATTTTTCTGTCGAATGTTTTGCGACAGATTTCGACCGCGTCGTCGACAGTGGAGTAGAGGTCGATGGCGGTTCTTTCGATGTCGGTTTTCCGACTGAAAAGCATCAGTTCCTTGATCATATCGGCTGCCTTTTGACAGCCACCAATGGCCCTTTCCAAAGAATGCCGTATCCCGGCGGGGCTGTCCATGATGGCCAGTTCCAGATTGCCCATAATGGTCACAAGAATATTGTTGAAGTTGTGGGCAATGCCTGCGGTCAACTGTCCAATCGCCTCCATCTTCTGGGACTGACGGAGCTGCTCTTCAAGCTTCGCCCTTTCCTCCTCCGCCCGCCGACGTTCCGCAATCTCCTGTTTGAGCAGCCTGTTGGATTTTGAGAGTTCAACCGTTCGTTCCTCAACCCGTATCTCCAGTTCGTCTCGCGCCTGTCGGAGGGCTTCCGTCATCCGGTTGAAGGATTCGGCCAGGTTTTCCACTTCGTCTCCGGTCGATATCTCTGCCTTTGCGGTTAAATCGCCCAGGGCAACCCGGCGGGTGATCCCGTTTAGCAGGAGGATGGGACGGCTGAGCCGTCTGGCGAAGATAAAAGAGACTGAAAAACCGGCCAGGATACAGATGCCGGCCAACAGGACCGTTCGCACGTAAACAGACCGGAGGTCGTCGTTGTATTTCTTGAGGGAGAGGCCGATGTGTATCCAACCCCAGTCTATTCCGGGATGGTCGATCGGATAAGAATAATGAAATACTGCCTCACCGATCAGTTCGCTTTCGATAAACCGGACCCTGTCGGCGTCTTCCGGGGATGGATTCCAGTGCCCGCTCAATTGTTTCCGGCTCCACTGCCGGGCCGTATGCACCAGCGAGAAGCCGTCTTTGCGGGTGATGACCAGGTAGAGCACAGACGGTCTTTCATTGACGACCTTGGAGCAGTGATCGACCACGCTGCTGTAGTCTTCCGCCACAATCGAGGTGATGGTGAGTTCCTCTATGGAGGTGGCGATGACCTCTGCTTTGGACTCCATGCTGTCGATAAGCGTATGTTTCTGAATGGGTATGATTAAGACCAGAAATAATCCCAATGTCAGGATAATGACGATCCAGGAGAGCATCGCTGTGCGGAACAGGATGCTCCGCCGCCCGAGTCTGGGTGCGTCCGTTGTTTCGTCCGGAAGATTTGTCTCGCGTTTCAATGGTTACCTCCTGAACTTGCTTTGAGGCTTTTGTACGCCAATGCGGCACAAAAGAAAAGCGTGACAAGAGGGATTCGAGTGTATATTTTACACATCCATAACAGAGTAAGGGCAGGCTCCGCTCTTACAAAATCACGACGTTTGGGATTTCGATAATCAGGTTTGGAGGCTAGGGCCATAGAAGCGCTGATGGGGCGTGAGCAATCAAGCCCGTTCAGGCGACAATCGGGGGATTGTAGAAGATAGGTCAATATACAAAGCCGTGGGATCACGGTCAAGTCCAATCGGGGCCTGGCGTTTGTTTTCAGGCGTTTAAAGGGAAGGGGCAGATATGGAGTTTCGAGTCGGGATTATCGGCTGCGGCCGCATGGCAAGCACCATCGAAGACGAAGTGCAGGGGCCCCGGCACGACGGTCTGGTGCTGCCCTATTGCCACGCGGGCGGCTACCAGGCGGTGGCGGAGACGGAGATGGTTGCGGCCTGCGATGTTGTTCCGGAGAAGCTCCAGGCGTTTCAGGAACGGTGGAACGTGCCGAGGGGGTATGCCGACTTTCGCGAGTTGATCGACAAAGAGAAACCGAATATTCTCAGCATTACCACCCGCCCGGAGCAGCATGCCGAGGCGATGATTTACGGGGCCGAACACGGCGTTAAAGGGATGTACGCCGAAAAGCCGCTGTGCTGTTCGCTGGTAGAGGCAGACGCCATTAAGGAGGCGTTTGAGCGCAACGGGGTTTTTCTGGAGTTTGGCCCCATGCGGCGCAACTGGGCGGTTTACCGGCAGGCGCGTGATATTGCCACCAGCGGCGAACTGGGAGCGGTCAAATCGGCGCTCGGTTTTTCGGGCAACAGCGTTGGCGGGCATTTCCTGGACACGCTGCTTTTTCTGCTGGGCGACCCGGAGCCGGTTTCGATTCGGGGGACGCTGGGCGAACTCTACCCGGCGGAGGGCGACGCCTCCAATATGCGGTTCGTCAAGGACACACGGATTCTGTCGGCTTTTGTCGAATTCGACACCGGCGTTACCCTGCACGCGGCGGGTACAGGTTTGAGTAGGGAGTATGAACTGGTCTGCGAGGCCGGCATCATCCGCATCCAGAACGATGGGGAGTCGCTCAGTGTACGCCGGGAAGAGGAAGGGAGACGCGCCTACAGTCCCGTTTCCGTCGAACCGGTCACACCCTGGAGCGGCACGGCGCGTAAGATCTCCGAGCTGGCGGAGGCGATCAAGACCGGGAAGCCGGGGGTGAGCAACCTGCGGGCAACGCTGCTGGGAACGGAGATCGGTTTCGGGATCTACGAGTCGCATTTGCGCGGCGGTGCTGCGGTAGAGCCGCCGGTGCCGAACCGGGAGCGCCAGGTGTCGAGCTGGTAGACCCTACCACCGAAAAAAGGATCAGAACCGTGAGGATTGTTACAGGCGGCATCAGTCACGAGACCAGCACGTTTACGCCGGTGCCCACGACTCTGGAAAATGCTGAGGAACGGTTTGGGTACCTGCACGGGGCAGAGATTCTGGAAAAGTTTCGGGGTGTCAACACGCCGATGGGAGGATTTATTGAGGGGGCCGAGGCACACGGATTCGAGCTTGTTCCGACAGTCTTCTGGGAGGCGCATCCGGGCGGGCCGATTCCACGGGGAGATTTTGACACCATCCTGAACGGTCTGCTTGGCGGTATTGAGGCGGCCGGAACGATCGACGGGGTGCTGCTGGAACTGCACGGGGCCATGGTGGCCGAGGGAATCGACGATGGCGAGGGGCATATCCTGGCGGCTGTGCGGGAGCTGGTGGGGCCGGAGACGCCTGTTGTGGGGCAACTGGATATTCATTCCAATGTGTCCGACCGGATGGTGGAGATGGCGGATGTGCTGATCGGGCGGGAGACGTACCCGGAGGTGGATATGGCGCCCCGTGGACGGGAATGCGCGGATGTGCTGGCGCGCATGGTGAGCGAGGGGCTGCGTCCGACGATGGCGCTGCACCGAATTCCGATGATTTGGGGGATGAACCAGGTGACGACGCATTCTCCGATGCGGGAGGCGATTGCCGAACTGCACCGGATCGAGGCGCAGCCCGGGGTGGTGTGCGGTTCGATTGCGACCTGCTATCCCCTGGCCGATGTGCCGGCTATGGGGGCTTCGGTGTACATTGTGACGGACAATGACCCAGAGCTGGCTCAGGGGTACGCGGATGAACTGGGCGCGTGGATTTTCGAGCGAAGGGCGGACTGGCAGGTGGCGATGCCCCCGACGCGTGAGGCGCTTGCAAAGGCAGAGGCCGCCGGGCGGTTTCCGGTGGTTCTGGCAGACCGGAACGACAATACCGGCGGGGGTTCGCCAGGGGATAGCACGGGGTTGCTGCAGGCGTTTGTGGAGGCCGACCTGGAGGATGCCTGTGTGCTGTATGTCGTGGATCCAGAGGCAATCGGGCAGTGCAGGGATGCCGGTGTGTGGGCGCGGTTGACCTTAGAGGTGGGCGGGAAATCCACGCCGCTTCAGGGACATCCCGTGCGCATGGACTGCGAGGTGATCGCGCTTTCGGATGGGCGGTTTCGGTATGACGGGCCGATGTACGCGGGGCTGGAAGGCAATATGGGGCCTTCGGCGCACATTCGACAGGGAGGGATTCATGTTTTGCTGGTGACCCACCGGGAGCAGCCTTTTGATACGGCGTTTGCCCGGACGCTGGACCTGGACACGCGCCGGATGCGGTACATTGGCGTGAAATCGGCAGCGCATTTCCGGGCCGGGTTCGAGGCCTGGGCCGGCGCAATTTATGTGGTGGGAGAGCCGAGTGTACACGATTCGGGCAATCTGACGTTTCACCGGCTGGGGCGGAAGCTGTATCCGCTGGACGATATGTGAGGAGGAAATGCCATGATCAAGCTGGGCTGTTTTGCGGTTTTGAAAGATAAGGACAATCCGGACGAATTTGTGGATCTGGAGCGATTCATCCGCTTTGCATACGAGCTGCGGTTGGATGTGATCGAGTTCCATCTGAGCAAAGGGTTTCTGTCCAAGGATCCCGATTACCTGCGCCATATCAAAATGCTGTGCCTCAAACACGGGCTACCCATCGGGTACCTGGGGTCCGGGGGCGGTTTTGTAGGCACGGAAGAGGAGCGGCAAAAACGGGTGGCGCAGGCCAGGGCCGACGTGGATGTGGCCGTACTTATGGGGGCGCCGATGATCCGCCTGTTTGGAGGGCACGTGCCGGAAGGCGTGGAGGACCGGGAGCCGCTGTGGACACCGATGATCGGCTGTTTTCAGGAGGTGACGGACTATGCGGCGGAGAAGGGGATTATTGTGGGGCTGCAGAACCACGATAATCGCAACTTAGCGGCCACGGGGGACGATGTGCTGCGCATTTTGCGGGAGGTGGACCGGGAGAATTTTAGCTTTATTCTGGACACGGGCCAGTGGCTGGGGTCGATTGGAGCGGGTTCTCGCGGGGAGTTCGATCCGGATATAGATATCTATGCGTTTATGGAGCAGACGGCGCCGTATGCGTCGTATGTGCGGGCGAAGATCTACAAGATCGACAGCGGGCGGGAGGAGTGGATCGACTACGAGCGGGTGCTGCGGATTTTGAAGGGGGTGAATTATAACGGGTGCATGTCCATCGTGTTTGAAGGCGAGGGGAATCGATGTGAGGATGCAGAGGCAATTGGGCTGGCCGCGGGGCATTTGCGGGAGCTGCTGGCGAGCTACAATGAGTGAAGCGTGAAGCGTGTTGACATGCGCCCGGAATAGTGTTTATAATTACACTAAGATTAATCTCTCGGCTCTTCGCTGTTTCACGTGGGTAATCATAAAAACCCGAACCAGTCTTCTTGCCGAGTGCGAGGTGGTTCCTAACCGTTTGCTCCGGTATCCGCACATGAGATCTCTCCTAAACACACGGCGGGTATTGAATGATCCGGAGATCCAGTTTGCCGTTTAGTCCATCGTAACAATTTATTATCTAACAACTTAAACAACTGTTTTTAAGATAGAATCCTGAGCAACAGACAACGGGTCGGGCAACACCGTTGACAAAGAATACTCGAAGGCTGGTCCACAAAACCTGCAGCTTGGGCGTCTTGTCTACCACAACTGGTCGTTCCTGGGGGAAGGTTACCCACACCAAATAGCGAGGAGCCAATCTCTCTTGTCGGGAAGGGATAAACGGGATGCGAGAAGGGTTCACCTGATGAGAGGTGAGCCCTTTCTTTTGATTATGGGGAGAGCTGGCAGGAAAATTATTGGTGGTGTGGTTATTGGCCGAGTACAGGAAGAAAGAACGAGAGGGAGCGACACGATGCAAACTTTTCTAAGCTACAGTCGGTCTGATGCTTCTGTGGAGGAAGCGGTAGCGAAGGATGTTAAGTTTATGGGGCACGAGGTGTGGTACGATCGGGAGGTTGCGGGAGGACAGGCATGGTGGAATGAGATTCTCCAGCAGATTCGGGAGTGCGATCTCTTTATTTTCATTTTGACCCCCAGGTCGCTGGAGTCGCAGGCGTGCAGGGCCGAGTACACCTACGCATCACGGCTCCAAAAAAGGATATTGCCGGTTTTGTGTCACGATGGGGTGAAAGTGAACCTGCTGCCGCCTGAATTGTCCCAGATCCAGTTTGTTGATTATCGCGCCCAGGACAAGCAAGCTGCCTTTGGCATGGTGAAGGCGTTCAATGGCGTGCCGGAGGCTGTTCCACTGCCCGATCCGCTGCCGTCCGAGCCTCCAGTTCCGATTTCCTACCTGGGCGACCTTCGAGCGCAAATCGACTCCGACAAGGCGTTGACCCTGGCCCAGCAGCGCGAACTGTTTTTTGAAGTGAAGCGACGGCTGAAGGATTCGGAGTCGCGCGATGATGCGTTGGAGTTACTGCGACTGTTGCGCGGCCGGGAAGATTTGCTTGCAAGTGTAGCGGAGGAGATCGATACGGCCCTGGATCACAGTCCGCAGGAGAGGCCGCATGAACCTTCTGAAGACCGAGCGCTTGCCGAGGATACCGTTGTGGCCGACCTTCCCCCGTCGGCGATTGACCTGACGGGGGACAGCAAGGGGCTTGAGCCGCTGGTAAGAAACGTGGCCGCGAACTCGGAGCGCTGGGTCTTGAAGTCTGGTGGGGACAGTGTGTTCGTTTATTTGGAGAATGGAGAGCTGGTTCTGGCGGCGTCTTTTCACCGCTGGACTGAAAAAGATATGAAGTCCTTAAAGGGGATGGGCTGGAGCCAGACTGGCAAGATTATCCAGATTGCGATCCTCACAGCCTTTTACGTTTTTGCCGCCCTGACTACTGGACTGGGGCTTCTTCTTCTACTGCACAAAGAGACGAGAGAGTATCTGATCAGAAATCTGGCGGTGAAGCGGTTCTCGCTTTCGCAGGAAAGGGAAGCCGTGATGAACATCGTGGAGGCCTTCCGGACACTTTGTCCGGATGTTACAAGGGTGGACGTTTCAAAGGCGGGGGCGCTTCCCGGAAATCTGACCGGTGTTTAGGGAAATGCAAAGTTGATACATATACGATATCGAGGTCTGCCATGATCGTGGTAACAGGAGCCGCAGGCAGGTTGGGACGGCGTGTTGTCCAACGCCTTCTCGAGCGAGAATACGATGTTCTGGGTACCGATCGGGTCGCGTGCCGCGATTCGCCGTCGCCTTTTGTTCAGGCCGACCTCTGTGACGCCGAGCAGGTGGCCGGGCTGCTGGAGGGCGCCGAGGCGGCCATCCATATGGGGGCTATTCCCGGTCCCAGAGCAGAGGGATATGAGACGTTCAGGAACAATGTCCAAAGTACATTTAACGTCCTCTGGGCCGCAGCAGATCAGAGCATGCGACGTGTGGTATTTTCTTCCAGTGCATTTGCTATGGGGTGGGCAAGCGATCCACGGGCGTTTGTGCCCCTTTATCTGCCTCTGGATGAAGCGCATCCCATGATGCCGTTTGAGCCATACGGTCTGTCCAAGCAAGTGGGCGAATGTATCGGCGAGATGGTGGCTCGAAGCACGACGGTGTCGGTCGTGAGTCTCCGTTTTACAAACGTCGTTTCACCCGAGAAACAGGCCGAGTTTCCCCTGCCGCCCCCTACACCCGAAGATCCCAGGACGCTGGTGATGTGGGCATACGCCGATCCACGAGATGTGGCCGAGGCGCACGTTCTGTCACTTGAGGCTGATCTGAGCGGCCATGAGGCATTTTTACTTGCACAACCAATTACGCGATTCCGGGAGTCGACGGTCGATCTGATTGAGAGAAATTTCGGCAATCGCGTGGAGATTCGTGGGGACCTCCCCGGCAATGCAAGCGTGATCAGCACGGCAAAGGCCCGGCGAATGCTTGGCTTTGCGCCGAAATGGGAGTGGAGCCAGACCAACACCTCTCCCGAGGGTGAGGCATAAACGGAGGATTCACCTTTTCGATTATGACTCTTCTCACAGAACACGCCATTGATCGCATTGAGTTTCGCACCCTGGAACGCCGATATCCGCGGCGCATTGGATGGAATTCGAAGGCAGGGCCACATGGCAAGAACCAGCAGGTCTGCGCCTGTACTGTTTTCACCGACCAGGGGGCTTCCGGGTGGGGATTCTGCTGGCTCCCGGAGGATGAGGTGAGGCGCACCATCGGCCGGCCTTTGTCCGAACTTTTCGATCCGGACACGGGAACCGTGACGGAAGTACAGGGCATCGACAGAGCGCTTCATGACCTCGCAGGGAAAATTCTGGGCCAACCCGTATGGCGAATGCTCGGGGCTCGCGGTGGGTCAAGCATTCCGGTATACAGCGGGGCGATTTACTTCGACGATCTCAATCCGGAGGGCGAAGCACCGGGCACCGGTGCGCTTCTGGATGCCTGCTCCCAGGATGCGTCGGCAGGACACGCGCATTTCAAGCTGAAGATCGGGCGCGGCTTCCGCTACATGGACAGGGCAGAGGGTGATGCTCGGGATGTAGAAGTGACGCGACTTGTGCGTGAGCATTTCCCGGACGCGCATATTCTCGTTGATGCAAACGATGGATACACTCCGGAAGGAATTTGCCACTATCTTGAGCAGGCTGCAGGCTGCAATCTCTACTGGATAGAGGAGCCGTTTGAGGAATCCGAACCGGGTCTGCAAATGCTCCGGGCGGCTGTTGAAAAGCTCAGTCCGGACACGCTTATTGCGGACGGTGAGGCCCGAAACGGCCGGCTTCAGGACCCCCCCGGCGCCTTCGGAAAGTGGCAGGCAGAGCATCTTGAGGAGCTCTATGCTCTATGTACGCACGGTCTTCTGGATGTTTTGCTTATGGATGTTGGAGCAATGGGGTTCACTGCCTGGAGGCAGGTTATGCCCAGACTCCAGGCCCTTGGGGCGCAGGGCTCCCCTCACGCCTGGGGTGAGCCTTTTAAAACCTACTACGCGGCACAACTGGGGTGTGGCCTGGGTGGTGTGCCGATTGTAGAAGGCGTTCCGGGCTATGTGGAGGGCGTTGACGACTCCGGCTACATTCTGGAAGATGGGATTCTTAGCTTGCCCGATTCGCCCGGTTTCGGACTGAATCTGTGCTTGTGAGATTTCCAACAAGACTTTCCAGCCAACTTCGTTAATTGCACAGGAAGCCATGAAACCTGCAAATATCCTACTTATGGCGCTTTGCATCCTTCTCCCGTCGGGTGGGTTTACCGACGCCGGGGCACAGCGCGGGTCCGTGCCTGGGGGAACCATGGACTGGCCGGGCTGGGGCGGTCCCAATGGGAACTTCGCGGTGAACGATGCCGGCGTGCTTCGGCCGGGTCAGCCGTATGCGCTGGCGGTGGTCTGGAAAAAGCGGCTCGGTACCGGATACTCGGCCGTATCGGTTCGGGGTGGTCTGGCGGTGACCATGTTCTCAGACGGCGCGTTCGACTACGTGATCGGCCTGGATGCGGAAGACGGCTTCGAACGCTGGAGGCACAGGATCGGTCCCAGCTATCTGGGCCACTACGGTTCGCAGAGCGGGCCCCTCTCTACACCCCTGTTGACGGACCACAAAGTTATTGCAGTAGGTCCCCGGGGGAGCCTGTTTGCCCTGGATGCAGACACCGGCCGGAAGCTCTGGGCGGTGGACCTTGTGGAAGAGTTTCAGGCGGTTGCGCCGTTCTGGGGGTTCACTTCATCCCCGAGAATGTACGGCAACCTTCTCGTTGTGCAGACGGGTGGATCGAAGGAAAATGCGATCTCGGCCTTCAATCCCGAGTCCGGAGATGTTGTCTGGTCGGCGTGTAGCGACACGGTCAACTACCAGTCATCGGGTACTTTCAGGCTTGACGATCGGGAACAGATTGTCTTCCACGGCAACCGGTACCTCTTCGGCCTGGCGCCCGAAACGGGTGAGACCCTGTGGACGTTCGACCACGGCGGCCAGAGCAATGCGGCAGCCTCAAGCGGGCACCCCGTTGAGGTGGGGGAAGGCCGGTATTTTGTGAAGAACCGGGGAAACGGCGGGCTGTTATTCCGTGTCCGCGCTGACAGCGGGACCTATGCCGCCGAGGAAGTCTGGAGCACCCGGCACATCAGAAGCACGTACATCTACGCGGTCACCCACGATGGGCATCTGTTCGGGTACAACCGCCGGATTCTCACGTGTGTTGACGCCGAAGCCGGAGCGCGAGCCTGGCGGTCCCGTGAGCCGGGAGACGGTCTGCCCATTGTGGTCGATGGGCATCTGGTGATTATTACGAAAGACGGCAAGCTGGCGATCGCTCGGGCCTCCGGTGAAGGCTACAACGAGAGCGCCCGTCTGGAACTCTTCGACGACATCGTCTGGGCTCCGGCCAGTTTCGCCAATGGGAGGTTTTATGCCCGGAGCATGTCGGAGGTTGCCTGCGTGGATATTGTGCCGGAAACCGTGGCCCCGGATCCGGCTGCTCCCGTGGTCGGCATGGCGCCGGACTCGCGTTTTGCACACTTCGTTGAGAAGGTGAACCGGGCGACCGACAAGAAGCGGCTGATCGACCGGTTTATTTCAGAGCAGGAAACATTCCCGGTCATCGAGGGCGACAGTCTTGTGCACTTCGTCTATCGCGGCGATGCCGACGGCGTCGCACTGACCGGTGACCTGGTCGGCCGGCGATTCGACCGGCTCATGCACCAAATCGACGGTACGGACCTATTCTACTACTCGTCACATCTGGAGCCCGATGCGAGGATCACGTACAAATACAACCTGAATCTGCAGGACTCGGCGCCCGATTCGCTCAACCCCAGAAGCAGTCGCACGCTCTTCTTCGGCCGGGCTTCCTGGTTTGGTATGCCGCAGTGGCGAGCCCCCGATCATCTGAAAGAGCGGCAGGACGGCATCCACGGCAGGATCGACTCCCTGCGCTTTGAAAGCGATTCGATCCGGGGTGACCGCATTCTGAAAGTCTATCTGCCTGTCGGCTATGATCAGGCCGGACGCCGCTATCCCGTTGCATACGTCCACGGGGCCCGCCGCCCTCTGACGCTGGGGAGAATGGATGTATCGCTGGATAACATCATCGGCAAGCGTGTGCGTCCCGTTCTTGTGGTTTTCCTTCCGTCACTTATCGGCGGGGGATACTCGGAGTATGTCGGTTCACGACGGGACGAGTACGCCCGGATCTTCCTGAATGAGATCGTGCCGCTTGTGGACAGGACGTATCGCACGGTCGCGAATCGGGAAGGCAGGGCCAATGTGGGGACGATCTCCGGGGCCTTCATGGCATTTTACGCGACGTTCACCCACCCGGACGTCTTCGGCAAGCTGGCCATACAATCGATGTCCTGGGACCAGATAGCGGAAGCCGAGCATGAGGCCGCTGTGGACTTGACCCGTTTCGGTGGGTACCTTATCTCTTGGGAGAAAGGAGATCCACTATGCCGCCAACACGTCCACCTTATCCACCTGAGTTCAAAAAGCAAATGGTCGAATTGGTTCGAGCCGGTCGTACGCCAGGAGAGCTGGCCAAAGAGTTCGAGCCCTCAGACCAGACGATCCGGAACTGGGTGGTACAGGCCGACCGAGACGAGGGCCTTCGAGAAGACGGTCTGACCAGTGATGAGCGAGAGGAGTTGCGCCGTCTTCGTCGCGAGATTAAGCAGTTACGCATCGAGCGTGAGATCTTGTCAAAAGCAGCAGCCTGGTTCGCTCAGGAGACCAACACGATCCCCAGAAAGCCTTCCAGTTCGTGAAGGCGCACCAGGCAAAATGGCCAATTACCACGCAATGCCGAGTCCTGGGTGTCTCCCTCAGTGGGTATTATGCGTGGCGAGGACGCCCCCCATCGCCAAGAGCAAAGGTCGATGCGGATCTCAAGGAACAGATTAAGGCTTTTCATGCCCGTTCTGATTCTACCTACGGAGCCCCCAGAATCTGGGAAGATCTGGCAGCATTAGGCATCCGTATAGGCAAAAAGCGTGTCGCCCGTCTGATGGTTGAGATTGGTATCTTCGGGGTGAGCCGTCGAAAGGGTATCAGAACCACCCGTAAGGGAAAAAAGGCTCAAAAAGCCCCTGATCTGGTCAAGAGAGACTTCACTGTTGAAGCCCCAAATAAACTCTGGGTGGCCGATATTACCTACGTACCAACCTGGGCGGGCTTCCTGTATCTTGCTGTGGTTATCGATGTCTTTTCCCGCCGAGTCGTGGGCTGGACGATGGCTTCGACGCTCCAGAGTGAGTTGGTTTTGTCTGCTTTGAATATGGCACTTTGGCAGCGTCATCCTTGTGGGGTGATCCACCACTCCGACCAGGGATCTCAGTATACTTCACTTGCCTTCGGTAAACGCTGCGATGAGGCGGGTATACGTCCCTCAATGGGTTCTGTAGGCGACTGCTATGACAACGCACTGTGTGAAAGCTTTTTCGCCACCCTCGAATGTGAATTGATCGACCGCCGTTGTTTTCGTACCCACAAGGAGGCCAGATTGGCTATTTTTGAGTATATTGAGGGCTGGTATAATCCCCATCGTAGGCATTCATCAATCGCATACCACTCACCGATGACATATGAAAAACAGCATCAAACACGGGCTTGAAGCCCAAGCCCTAAACACTCCACCAAAACGGGGCAACTCCAGGTTGTTCCGGCGTCGGCCCAACCGCCGCTGCGGATCTACATGGACTGGGGCAAGTACGACCTGCGAAGTCCGCTGGAAGGGAACGACCTGGGCAGGAGCAGCGAATCGTTCGCCCGGCTTCTTAAGGCCAGGGGCTATTCTTTTGCGGGGGGCGTGGTGAACGACGGCGCCGGCTGGGCGAGCTGGAGAAACAGGACGGACAGGGTGTTTGAGACACTTTTCCCCATTTTGGATTGACCCACTGACCGGGTGTTGAACCCAGATTCGATGTTCCCGGAGAGCCGCTCGACACGTATGAATGAGCGTTCCCAACTGTTCGTGAGTTCGCATAATAAGGAGGAGGTATGTCGACCATCTGGAAGTGTGAAACGCCAACCGAGCCGCATCATTATTTCAGGCGCCTGGCTATATGGAACGACACGGTTGTTTACACCAAGTACATTGTGAACAAGATGGGGATGATGCCGTGTAATCAGGCAGGTAGATCCAATCCGGTTATCAAGGAGTACGCTTTCCCGCCGGTTGCCTCGTTTTTCCTGTCTCCGGATCTCAATCCGACGGATGTTGTTCCCTATGGTGGTACGGTCATCATTAACAGCCAGAGCTCAGGGGCTCTCTGCCGCTGGCGGCCGGGCCGGAAAGCCGCGCTTTATATGCAGGCGCAGGGCAATCAGATCGCATTCAACGGCAGGCGCCTGGGTGTAGATTCTAAAAAACGACTGTGGACACCGTGCTCCGTGGTATTGGGCTGGTCCGGTCCGTTTCCGCGCGTGGAACCGGGCCTCGCTCGCCTCACATTGAGAGGACGCACCGTGCGCTGCCAATACTGGCAGTTGCCTACGGGTTTCATTTCGCCGACAGGAATCTGGATCGATGGGAAAGACCGGTGCTGGTTTTCCGTACTCAATTCGAATTCGCCGCCGAGCGGTTATTCGTTTGGCCGGCTGGATCCGGACACGGACGAACTCAAGGGCTGGGGTATCGGCACGATGGTCTACAATGTCCACGCTGATATCGCCGGAGTCGGCGAGGGTTCAGAGGTCTGGATTACAGCGCACAGCTGGGGCAACGGACGCGTGTATCGTTACCAGGCCGGGGCGGATGCGATTGAGGTCTACAGCCACACGGCCGTGCGCCAGCCGGAGGATGTGGTGGTCGATGAGAAGGGCAGCCCATGGTTCGCCTGCCGGAGTGGACAGATCGCCACCATCATCGGAGGCGCAGTCAGCAAGGAAGTTCTGGTCGAGCAGAATTGGTTGCTCAGTCCCAAGGAGCCTGAGGTGAACGTGACGCCGGTTTCGGTCACACGCCTCGGCAGCAGCGTGATGGCCGGGGGCAAGGATGACGCGCAGGAACAGATTGCCGTGCCGTTCCGCCATTTCGACACGCAACTCTGGTCATCGTCAAGCGCAACCTCACCGGTGATGACTGATAAAGGTATCTGGTTCGCTGACACATCAGCCGAGCAGATCGGGTTGCTTGTGTTGTAGCGCTCGGCAGGTGTGTCAGGCCTGTTCAACCCGGGAGCTGACGATGAGGTGTTCGATCCAGTCCTGGCCGTCGTTGATCAGTTGATGTCTGGTTTTGGGAGGGAGGTGCACGCTGTCTCCCTCTTTTACGTCGTAGATCTCGTCGTCGATTTTCATCTTGCCCCGTCCTCTGATGAAATAGTAGATCTGTTCGACGTCCGCGTGCTCGTGGTAGTCGCCGGACTTCCCGCCCTGCATCATGTGAAGAGTAAATCCCCGGACGCCCAGTAGAGGCGCTTCGTCCTCGGTTTTCTCGGGTGCGCCTTTCTCGCGAAAGATGGACCAGATAATAGCGCTTTTGTGTCCTACGACCGGGGTGACATCTCTCCAGTTGCAAATCACCATTGTGGACCTCCTAAAAGGGTGACGGGTTTGGGGCTTCTCTGTTAACACGATCCCCGAAAAATAATGTTGCTGAGGTCTTCGGCAAGAGATTTCTGCTTTGTCCACCGGTTTTATCGCGATAAGGCCGTGACCCTATCCACTCACGGTCTTTTCTATTTCTGCTGTTTGGTTATATTAACCCTATGTTGTTCAGCAATGTTGGTAGTCTGTGGTTTTGTGCGCGATTTATCGGGGTGGGGTGGTGCGGTATTATCCATCCTGCTTCAGTTCAGCCGTTGCGATCACTTCCTTTCGGCATATCCACGCCCGACCGCTGCATGAAATCCCGAATGATTTCCGTGATGTCCTCTTGCCCGTGTCCGCCATCGCGAAACCGGGTGATGACAGCTTCAACCAACGGACTTAGCTCTAACGGCACGCCGATTTCTTTTCCGAGTTGAACCCCCAAATGCATGTCTTTAACGGCAAGGTCGGTGGCAGAATACATCCCTTCGCCTTTTAGGAACAGTGTCATACTTCTTTCCAGAATCTTGCTATGGCCCATACTCGGTTTAATCACATCGAGCAGCGCTTGTGGATCGATCCCAGCCTTGGCGCCCATAGCCATCCCCTCGCAGACGCCTATAAAGCTGATGAACATCATCACGTTGTTTACCAACTTGGTCACGTTTCCGCAACCAGCCGGTCCCATGTAGACAACATTCTTGCCAATTCTTTGCAACAGTGGTCGAAAGCGCTCAAAATCTCTCTTTTCTCCACCGACAAATACGGTGAGCGTTGTGTCCCGCGCGCCAAACACACCTCCGCTGATCGGCGCGTCGAGCACGTGAAATCCCCTCGAAGTCCCAATCTCGGCGATTCTGCGCATGGTTGTTGGTGCATTGGTGCTCGTATCGATGTAAGCCGATCCCCTGTTCAAGCCAGCGAAAACACCTTCTTCACCCAGAACGACCGCTTCGACTTCCCGGGGTCCAGGTAGAGATGAAAGCACCACTTCAGACTGAGCCGCCATATCCTTCGGACTCACAGCCCATTTTGCGCCGGCATCTTCGAGGTTCCGGCCCATCTCGCGACGGACGTCGTAGACCGTTAGGTCGTGTCTGGCCTTGAGGATATTTGCTGCCATCGGATTACCCATATTGCCCAGACCAATGAATCCGACTTTCATGTTAATCTCCTCCTGAGTATGTTCATAATTTATGTTAAAAAGTATGCAAATGGGGGGAGGTTGGGGGCGTTTCGGGCGTCTCGAGCGCGATCTACGACATCCGATTGCTAGAGATTCTCAAGGCGCTGCCAGCGGAGACCTACCTGATGATGTTGAGGGCGGCGGAGATGACCATCAGCTACGAGACCGACCGCAAGCTGGTGGGATAAAAGCGCTGGCCGAGGCATGTCATCCCATCGGTGACATCGGCGTGTCCACCTCAACGGGATCCTCCAAGACGTTTGGCATGGCCGGCGCACCGTACTCGATGCGCGCCACGTTGGAGGTCGCAACCGGGGATTCGGTGGCGCGCACTAACGCGATTCGTCCTGTGTGGCAAAATTGGCCGGCATGGTGATCTCGATGACCTCCCAGTCATCGGAATACTCCAGTAACTCATGCTTGATCCCGGGCGGCTGATACCAGGCATCGCCGGCCTCCACGCGGATCTCACCGATGTCTTCGAAGTAAAGCTGCGCCCAGCCCCTGATCAGGTAGACCATCTGGAAGTCCAGATCGTGGGAGTGGTAGCCCATCGGGCCCTTGCAGGGTTGGTCGGCGCGAATGATGTGCGCCAACACCTTGCCCCCGGTGGCGTCCTTGATCCCCAGGTCGCGGTATGCGAAGTAGGGCCGCAGACCCTCCTTGACCCACTGGGCATCCTTTGCGCGCGCCGCAAACGCTTTGATCGTTTTCTCAGTCATCGTGCTATTCCTCTCTCTGTGAGATGGTGATACTGCAAACGTCATACGGGGCTGAGCAACGGCAGATTCAAGTCCGCCAAGACACGCAGCTGGACTTGACCCGTTTCGGTGGGTACCTTATCTCTTGGGAGAAAGGAGATCCACTATGCCGCCAACACGTCCACCTTATCCACCTGAGTTCAAAAAGCAAATGGTCGAATTGGTTCGAGCCGGTCGTACGCCAGGAGAGCTGGCCAAAGAGTTCGAGCCCTCAGACCAGACGATCCGGAACTGGGTGGTACAGGCCGACCGAGACGAGGGCCTTCGAGAAGACGGTCTGACCAGTGATGAGCGAGAGGAGTTGCGCCGTCTTCGTCGCGAGATTAAGCAGTTACGCATCGAGCGTGAGATCTTGTCAAAAGCAGCAGCCTGGTTCGCTCAGGAGACCAACACGGTCCCCAGAAAGCCTTCCAGTTCGTGAAGGCGCACCAGGCAAAATGGCCAATTACCACGCAATGCCGAGTCCTGGGTGTCTCCCTCAGTGGGTATTATGCGTGGCGAGGACGCCCCCCATCGCCAAGAGCAAAGGTCGATGCGGATCTCAAGGAACAGATTAAGGCTTTTCATGCCCGTTCTGATTCTACCTACGGAGCCCCCAGAATCTGGGAAGATCTGGCAGCATTAGGCATCCGTATAGGCAAAAAGCGTGTCGCCCGTCTGATGGTTGAGATTGGTATCTTCGGGGTGAGCCGTCGAAAGGGTATCAGAACCACCCGTAAGGGAAAAAAGGCTCAAAAAGCCCCTGATCTGGTCAAGAGAGACTTCACTGTTGAAGCCCCAAATAAACTCTGGGTGGCCGATATTACCTACGTACCAACCTGGGCGGGCTTCCTGTATCTTGCTGTGGTTATCGATGTCTTTTCCCGCCGAGTCGTGGGCTGGACGATGGCTTCGACGCTCCAGAGTGAGTTGGTTTTGTCTGCTTTGAATATGGCACTTTGGCAGCGTCATCCTTGTGGGGTGATCCACCACTCCGACCAGGGATCTCAGTATACTTCACTTGCCTTCGGTAAACGCTGCGATGAGGCGGGTATACGTCCCTCAATGGGTTCTGTAGGCGACTGCTATGACAACGCACTGTGTGAAAGCTTTTTCGCCACCCTCGAATGTGAATTGATCGACCGCCGTTGTTTTCGTACCCACAAGGAGGCCAGATTGGCTATTTTTGAGTATATTGAGGGCTGGTATAATCCCCATCGTAGGCATTCATCAATCGCATACCACTCACCGATGACATATGAAAAACAGCATCAAACACGGGCTTGAAGCCCAAGCCCTAAACACTCCACCAAAACGGGGCAACTCCAAGCCCCCGATGACCCTCCAGTTTGTTCAATCATCCGTCGATGAAGTTCCAGCACTTCACCCAAAGTAAGATACCGCATCAACTCAGCCTTCGATAAAGTTCCTTATTCTTCTCCAAAATCTGTTCAGCGACCCTCTCGAAATCTTCCTCAGGATGAACCAGAACATCTGCCATCGCAGCTCTGGCGAGATCTTCTGGCCGAACACCAAGACGTTTGGCCGTGTTTTCTAAACGTTCAACCTCATGATTTGGATAGATCCACAGATAGCTTCACAATCCACCTCCTTTGATTTGATACATTTCTTACAAAATGGGAATAACAGGTGCGCATAGCAAGATCTATCTCTGGTGGGGTGGTATCGGGTTGGGGTTGCTTGGGGTTCCCCCGGTTCAGTGGACGGTTTAGGCCGACGTATCCTCGCTGAAGCGAAAGGCAGGCTCGTGTGTAAATGCTGTAGAAGTGATAGTCGGACACAAGTGTTTTTCAATGTGCTCGACTATCAGGTCGGTTCCGCAAAAGTGGCTAAAACCAGGTGACGTGGGTCGGAATATCGAATCTGTCAGGTCGCGGCACAGGACGACGTTTTTTCCGAAGTAGACCATTTGCCTGAGTCCAAACGGACGACCTAAAACACAAACGTTGGTGTGCACGCCCATAAGGATGACATTGTCGATACTGCGGTTCTGCATCAGATTATAGATTTCTTGTCCACTGTCGCTGATTGCGTCGTCGGAAGCAATTTCGAGGGTCTCGATTTGCCGAGTCTTGGAGCTCCTTCCACCTTTCCAGCGCCGGATTCCCTGGTCATTTTCAATGGGTGCCGACTCGGTTTTACGTAGATGTTTTCTGTCTATGCTGCATCGGCATAGTCAAGGAGTTCATCATTGGCATATCGAACCTGTTTATACTGATTCCAGAAAGCATCCCATCGTTTTGACTTGACGTAAGTGCGTAACTGCAAGATGCGTTGTCCTCCCTGCCAGGACCATTGCATACCCGATCGACAATGGAGTTGCCCCGTTTTGGTGGAGTGTTTAGGGCTTGGGCTTCAAGCCCGTGTTTGATGCTGTTTTTCATATGTCATCGGTGAGTGGTATGCGATTGATGAATGCCTACGATGGGGATTATACCAGCCCTCAATATACTCAAAAATAGCCAATCTGGCCTCCTTGTGGGTACGAAAACAACGGCGGTCGATCAATTCACATTCGAGGGTGGCGAAAAAGCTTTCACACAGTGCGTTGTCATAGCAGTCGCCTACAGAACCCATTGAGGGACGTATACCCGCCTCATCGCAGCGTTTACCGAAGGCAAGTGAAGTATACTGAGATCCCTGGTCGGAGTGGTGGATCACCCCACAAGGATGACGCTGCCAAAGTGCCATATTCAAAGCAGACAAAACCAACTCACTCTGGAGCGTCGAAGCCATCGTCCAGCCCACGACTCGGCGGGAAAAGACATCGATAACCACAGCAAGATACAGGAAGCCCGCCCAGGTTGGTACGTAGGTAATATCGGCCACCCAGAGTTTATTTGGGGCTTCAACAGTGAAGTCTCTCTTGACCAGATCAGGGGCTTTTTGAGCCTTTTTTCCCTTACGGGTGGTTCTGATACCCTTTCGACGGCTCACCCCGAAGATACCAATCTCAACCATCAGACGGGCGACACGCTTTTTGCCTATACGGATGCCTAATGCTGCCAGATCTTCCCAGATTCTGGGGGCTCCGTAGGTAGAATCAGAACGGGCATGAAAAGCCTTAATCTGTTCCTTGAGATCCGCATCGACCTTTGCTCTTGGCGATGGGGGGCGTCCTCGCCACGCATAATACCCACTGAGGGAGACACCCAGGACTCGGCATTGCGTGGTAATTGGCCATTTTGCCTGGTGCGCCTTCACGAACTGGAAGGCTTTCTGGGGATCGTGTTGGTCTCCTGAGCGAACCAGGCTGCTGCTTTTGACAAGATCTCACGCTCGATGCGTAACTGCTTAATCTCGCGACGAAGACGGCGCAACTCCTCTCGCTCATCACTGGTCAGACCGTCTTCTCGAAGGCCCTCGTCTCGGTCGGCCTGTACCACCCAGTTCCGGATCGTCTGGTCTGAGGGCTCGAACTCTTTGGCCAGCTCTCCTGGCGTACGACCGGCTCGAACCAATTCGACCATTTGCTTTTTGAACTCAGGTGGATAAGGTGGACGTGTTGGCGGCATAGTGGATCTCCTTTCTCCCAAGAGATAAGGTACCCACCGAAACGGGTCAAGTCCAGTTTCCGCTGAAAGCCAAAGCAACGCCTAACGAGTCATGAGCATTTGCAGATATCTTCCTAATGGATCCCCGCTGGATAGGTTGTCTGGCGGGGATTCTCTGAAATAACGATTCCTCTTTTGACGAGCAGAAAAATCAAAAAGACAGAGAAGACTTTCAGCTATGTGATGCCGGCCGTGGCTGCGGTCCTTCTGTGCGTCCTACTTGTGAGCCTCACAGCAGAGGCGCAGAAGCGGCGTTGGAGGTATATCGAGCCGATGGAACGGGATATTTTTCCCGGCAATGCGTTCACGTTCTGCCGCATACAGTACACCAGCGGACAGGGCGGAGACCGCTGGTGGGGCCGTCGCGGCGGCCGCTGGGCG
Source organism: Candidatus Latescibacterota bacterium (assembly GCA_965249305.1). GTDB lineage: Bacteria > Latescibacterota > UBA2968 > UBA2968. The sequence goes on from OZ252228.1 coordinate 5,699,449, forward strand.
ATCGATTATCCGGAATCGGACGAGAATTTCTCCCTGCGCCTATCCCAGCTTACCACACTGAACGTGAACCGGACGGATGATGGAAGGTTCAAGCATGTGGTCGTGCGATTGGACGAACCGGATCTGTTCAAGTACCCCTTTGTGTACATGCTTGAGGTCGGGAATATGGAGCTTACCGAGCCGGAGCAGGAAGGGTTGCGCGCTTACCTCCTGCGGGGTGGATTTCTGCTGGTGGATGATTTCTGGGGGGATGATGCCTGGGAGAACTGGAAGTACGAGATTGAACAGGTGCTGCCGCCCGAAGATTTCCCGATGGTGGACATCCCACCGGACCACGAGCTTTTCCACATTGTCTTCACCCTCCGGGAGGCCCCGCAGGTACCGTCGGTGGGCCATTACCGGGAGTGGGAGATGACGGGCGAGACGTTCGAAGGAAGCCCCGCTCGCTATGTGCGCTACGGCACGGAAGCGCACTGCAAAGGGATCTTCGATACACAGGGACGTTTGATGGTGGTGGTCATGCACAACTCGGACTTAGGCGACGGCTGGGAGCGGGAAGGAGAGCATTACGGGTATTTCAAGGAGTTTTCGGCCAAGAGGGCTTATCCGATGGGGATTAATATTGTGGTGTATGCGATGACGCATTGAGATCTGACCGCAGAGACGCGGAGAACGCGGAGAAAAGCAAATTCAAAATAAGGGGTGTGTTTTGGGAGAAGTTTTGAACGAGAATGAGGTGCCTTTTGAAGAAGGAGCGCTGGAGAAATTGCGTGCGGGGCATGAGAAGATGCTGGGGGAGATCCGGCGGGTGATTGTGGGGCAGGACGAGGTGATTGAGTCGCTGATGATTGTGCTGTTTACGGGGGGGCATGGGTTGATTACCGGGGCGCCGGGGCTGGCGAAGACGCTGCTGATCCGGACGATTGCGCAGATTCTGGATTTGCAGTTTAAGCGGATCCAGTTTACGCCGGATTTGATGCCGGCGGATATTACGGGGACGGAGATTATCGATGAAGACCGGGCCAGCGGCCATCGGGAGCTGCGGTTTATTCCGGGGCCGATTTTTACGAACATTCTGCTTGCCGACGAGATCAACCGCACGCCGCCCAAGACCCAGGCGGCCCTGTTAGAGGCGATGGAGGAGAAGCAGGTGACCCTGGGGGGAGAGGTCCGAAAGCTTGAACAGCCTTTTTACGTGCTTGCTACACAGAATCCGATTGAGCTGGAAGGCACCTATCCACTGCCGGAAGCGCAGCTTGATCGATTTATGTTCAATATCCGGATCGATTATCTAAGCGAGGACGAGGAGCTGGCGGTGGCCACAAAGACGACGGCGGTGGTGGATGACCGGGTGCAGTCGGTGTTTTCGGGCCGGGATATGCTCGATTTTGCGCGGCTCGTACGGCTTGTGCCGGTGGCGGAACCGGTGGCGCGGTACGCGGTTCAACTGGTGCAGACGAGCCGGCCGGATTTGGAGGGGGCGCCGGATTTTATCAGGAACTGGGTGAGCTGGGGGGCCGGTACGCGGGGGACGCAGAACCTGCTCTTAGGGGCCAAGGCACGCGCGCTGCTCCTGGGACGGCTGCACGTGTCCTGCGGCGATATCCGGGCGGTTGCCCCGGCGGTGCTTCGCCATCGGATTCTCACGAATTTCCGCGCCGAGGCAGACCACATCGGGGTGGAAGAGATTGTTGAGAAGTTGCTGGAAACGGTCAAGGAGCCGGAATCGGGGCTGAGTTGAGGAAAAAACCTTTGGACCGCGGTGATATAGAATGCCTGAGCAAGCGCCCAAATTCATCGATCCGGTCGAGCTGGCGCGGATTACGGACCTCCAGCTGCTCGCACGCACGGTGGTGTCCGGGTTGAGCAGCGGGGTGCACCGCAGCATGCATACGGGGACCGCCGCAGAGTTCGCCCAGTACCGGGCTTATGCGCAGGGAGACGATCCACGGTTTGTGGACTGGCGCCTGTACGGGCGGACGGATCGTTTGCACATCAAGCAGTTTCAGGAGGAGCACAATTTGCGGTGTACGGTGCTCTTAGATTGCAGCGCGTCGATGGCGTACGGATCGGAGGGGATCAGCAAGTTTCGGTACGCGCAGATGCTGGCAGCCTGCCTGGTGATGCTGATGAGCGGACAGCGGGATGCGGTTGGGTTTGCGGCCTATCACCACGATCTGTGTACTCACGTGCCAGCGCGGGCGCAGGCGGACCAGGTGCGCCGTATTCTGGTTGAGATCGACAATCTGAGCTCCGCAGGCGGAACGGATACGGCGGGTGTGCTGTTCTTTATGGGGGATGTGCTGCCTGCCCGGGGCCTGGTGGTGCTGATCGGCGATCTGCTGCATCCGATTGAGGATATGGTGGGGCACCTGCGCTCGCTTCGGGCGCGGAGGCACGATGTGATTGTGTTCCAGATCAGCGATCCGGCGGAGCAGAGCTTTCCTTTCGACCGTGCCGTGACGCTGGCCGATGCCGAAGGGGACCGGGAGCTGTTCACGGTGCCGGATGCGGTGCGCGAGGAATATATCGCGAATCGGACGGCGCATTTCTCCAGGATCCGAGAGGCATGCCTCGCCTCAGAGATTGATGTTGAGGAGCTTACCTGCACGGAGCCTCTGGACAGGGCGCTGCACCATTTTATTTATCGGCGCAACCACGCGCTGCACACCAGAAGCCGCAGGCAGAACCGCGCTGGAGGACGGTGATGGGACCCGGATTTCTGGCGCCTCTGTTTTTCGCAGGGGCGGCGTTGATTGTTGTGCCGTGGATCGTGCACCGGATCCGGCGCCCGGAGCGAGAGGTGGTGCGCTTCAGCAGTCTTATGTTCGTACCGGAAGTGAAGGTGGAGGTGATCGAGCGCCGGAGGGTTCAGCACCTGCTCCTGATGCTGCTGCGGATGTTTCTGCTGCTGCTGGCGATTGCTTTCACACGGCCCTTTTGGGCAGCGCTGGCGGCACCGGAGGGTCCGGAACACGATTCTGCCCACCATGTGATTTTGCTGGATACGTCCTTGAGCATGGCGACGGTGGGGTACATGGGGGAGGCGAAGGTGCGGGCGCATGCGATTCTGGATGGTCTGTCCGGAAAGGACCGGGCGGCCGTTGTGCGTTTTTCCCGGACCGCTTCTGTGGATGCGCCGCTCTTTGATCCGGAGAACGAGGCGGTCGGGTCGACAGCTTTCGCAAGGCGGGCGATCGACGCTGTGCAGGCGAGCTGGGAGACGACCGATTACGCAGCCGGGCTTCAGGCGGCCGAGCGTCTGCTGCTGGATCGGGACGTCCCTTCCGAGGCCTCGCTGGTGGTGCATCTGATCAGCGATTTTCAGGAGGCGGGGATGCCGGATGTTTCGTCGGGGTGGCGGCTGTCGTCCAGGGTCGCGTTTGAGCCGGTTGTTATCGGGGGTGGAGATGGGGCGAACGCCGCAGTGCAGGCGCTGGCCGTGCGTGAGGCCGGGGAGAACGAGCTTCAGGTGCGGGCGCGCATCAAGAACTGGTCGCAGGAGAACCGTTCGGCCCGGGTGGCCCTGGTTGCCGGCGACCGGGTTGTTGATACGCGTGATCTGACCGTGCTGGGAGGGAACGCGTCACAGGTTGTTTTCACGGTTCCGTGGGACGGCGGGCGGGTGCTGGAGGGCTATGTGGAGGTGGGGGAGGATGCGCTGGCCGGAGATAACAGGCGTTATTTTGCCTGGAATTCGAGACGCAGGGACCGTGTGCTCCTGGTGAGGGATGGGGATCGGAACGCGGCGTGGCCTTTTGACCGTCTGATCGAGGCGGCCGTTCCGGAAGCCGCCGGGCTTCCCTGGAAGCTGGTTCCGGTCTCTGTGGATGCGCTGCAGGCATCCCTGGAACGGGTGGGAACGCCTCCCGAGATCGTTATCGCCGGCGGGCTGAATGGAATGAGCGATGGTCTGGAACTCAGGCTGAAGACGTATGTCCGCAGCGGGGGAAGGCTCTTTCTGCCCCTCAGCGCCGAGGCGGACGTGGATGGGTTGAACCGGCTGCTGGACGATCCGGCGGGTATCCGGATTGGGGGGGACCGGTTCGAAGCGACGCGTGAGGGGACCTTTGAACGGCTTTCGTGGGTGAACTTAGAGCATAGGATTTTTCGTCCTTTCCGGGGCGCCCGGTTCAACGATTTCTCGTCGCTCCGGTTCTACAACTACCACCGGCTGAACCTGGCGGTGGGAGGCCGGGAGACGGATGCCGTCGTGCTGGCCCGCTTTGAAGGGACCGAACCGGGAGGGGCGTTTCCGGCTATGGTGGATGTGCCGTTTGGTGAGGGCCGCGTGCTGATCTGGGCGGGCGGCCTGGAACCGGGCCGGTCGAACCTGGCGAAGCGTTCGCGCTTTGTGCCGCTGCTGCACGAAACGCTCCGGTACCTGTCCGGCGAGCGGCCGGATGTTTCCACGTACACGGTGGGCGATGCGATGACGCTGCCGATGAGAACTCGGAAAGCGCCGGGGCCCTGGGAGGTGGAACATGAGACGATCCACGGGGAATCCGGACGTGTGGCGCTGGATGAGCAGGTCGCGGGCGGAAAGCGCTTAGAGGCGCCGGGGGTGTATCGCTGGCGGGGCGCATCGCAGGACGCGTGGGAGCGGGTGGAGGCAGTGAATGTCGACGCCGGGGAGAGCGATCCGACACGCATATCGGTTTCGGAATTTGAGATCAAGCTCTGTGACGCGCCCGTTCTTCTCCGGGATGCCGGGCCGGAAGAGGGGGTGCTAAGAGCGGATGCGGAGGACCGAGTGGCGCGTGAAGAATACGGGCTTGTTGTGGTGGGATGCCTGCTGGGGTTTTTGTTTTTAGAAAGCTGGTATGCGGCTCGATTGGGGCCCAGAGTCGCCAGGGAGAGTTAATGATGCCGGATCGATCCCGTCGTTTGCCTTTGAGGCTGGAACAGAAACTCGGTGAGATCGCGCTGCAGTATGCCCGCAGGCAGCGGCTGCGCGGCCGGGTTAGATTCGGAGGGGCGTTTCTGGGTCTGCTGCTGGCGCTGGGGCTGGCCCTGTACCTGCTGGAAGGGACACCCATCCCTCCGGTTGTTCCATCCGGTATCACGCTCGTTCTGCTGGCGATTTTGTGGGTGCGGTGGCTTTATTATCCGCTGAGACAACGCATCAGCCGGAAGCAGATTGCCCTCTTTATTGATGAGCACAATCCCGAGCTGGAGAATCTGACCGTCAGCAGCGTTGAATTCAGTCAGGAAGACTACGATGCCGCCTCGGACTGGATGGTCGAGCACGTTTTAGAGGACGCGAAGACCCTGGCCGAGAAAGCGCCTCTGTCCGACCTGGTGGACCGGGACCTGCTCAAGCGGCTGGCCGTTGCCGGGGCGTGTCTGTGGTTGGCGGCTGTGGGGGTTTTGGGCGTTTACCTTTATCGTTGGGACCTGAAATGGGATGGATTCTTTTCCTGGAGGACGTATGAAGGCGCGCCCTTTGCCGTGGAGCCCGGAAATATCCGGGTGCGGCTCGGGGTCGATCAGGTGGTGTGGGTGACCACCGATGCGTCGGACCAACGCAGGGCGATTCGCTGGCGTACACCGGGGGGGGACTGGCAGTCGGGCGCGCTGCTGCCAAGCAGTTCGGATGGGGTGTTCTATTTTCAGCTTCGCAACCTTCAGGAGGATACCGAGTATCAGGTTCAGGTGGGACGGCGGCGTTCGGAGGTTTATACGGTGAGGGTGTGGACGCCGCCGGAAGTGGTGTCAATCACGCTGACCTATCACTACCCCGACTACCTGGGGCTGCCTTCGAGGGAGGCGCCGGATGGGGGCGATATTACGGCGCCGGAGGGCACGGAAGTGGACCTGGACGTGGAGGTAAATACCCCGCTGTCCAATGCGACCTTAATGCTTGCAAGCGGCGAGCGTGTGGGTCTGTCGGAGGTGGCGACCCTGGTGTGGCACGGGCGGTTGAGCGTTACCCGGGACGACAAGTACCACATCGAGCTGCGCAATCCGGAGGGCGAGGAAAGCGAGTACAATCGCGAATACAGGATCGTGGCAAAAGAGGACAAGCCCCCCGAGGTCCAGATCCGGTTTCCCCGGGGGGACGATGAGGCGACCGCGCTTGAGGAGATCCCTTTCGGCTTTTCGGTGAGTGATGATTACGGGTTGAAGGGGTATGGGCTTCAGTACGAGGTGGCGGGCCGGACGCCGGTACGGATGGATATGAGCAGGGGGGAGACGGGCCTCACAGAGGCGAATGGCGACTATTTGCTTGCGCTGGAAGGGCTGGATCTATCCGCCGGGGACTTCATCACGTGGACGATCTGGGCGGAAGACGGGAAGCCCGGGCGCGAGGCGTTTGAACTGCTGGGTGATCCTTATTTTCTGGAGATCCGGCCTTTTAACCGTTCCTTCAGTGAAGCGGTGTCGAACCAGGGCGGCGAAGCCGGCGCGGGCGGGCAGCGGGAGGCGACGAACCAGAAGCAGGTTTTGATTGCGACCTGGAACCTGCGTAAGACGGCAAAGGATCTGGACGAGCAGGAATTTGACGAGCGGCGCAGTGCGATCTTTGAAGCGCAGCAGGAGGTGCTGGCTTCGGCGCTGGAGAACCGCTCCGGGGGCACGCAGCGGCAGGCGCTGATCGCGGGCCTGCAGGAGGAGGTTGCGGGGGCGCTTGAGGCGCTGGCAGAGGCTGCTTTTCCGTCGCCGGAACGGTCCCTGTCGGACGCTCTGGGCCACCAGCAGCGGGCCTATCATTATCTGCTGCAACTGGAACCCGACAGGGTTGCGGTGATGCAAAGCAGGGGCGCCGGTGGAGCGGGTGGAGGCGCGCAGCGAGAACTGGACGGGCTGGAGCTGACCCAACGCAGAGATTTTCGTGAGGCGGCCTCGACGTTGAAAGAGCAGCTTGCGGAAACGGAGCAGGCTCGTAACAGAATCGAGGAGCTCGCGAAGCGGCAGGCGTTTATCAACAACGACATCGCCCGGCTTATTTCCAAGATGGCGTCCTTAGAGGGGGAAGAACGCGAAGCGGCCAAACGGAAACTGGAGCGGCTGCAGGAAGAACAGCGGCGCAATCTGGCGGCCTTAGATGCGGTCAGCGGGGAGATTGCGTCCGGCGACATGGACCCCCGCCAGGCGCGCGGGACACAGCAGCAGTTAGATGATGCGCGGCAGCAGATGAGCCGGAGCGCGAGAAGCATGGAGGAGGACCGGCTCCAGCGCGCCCGGGCCGCAGGGAGCCGGGCGCTGGACGCGCTGAACCAGGCCCGGACGCAGCTTCAGAACCTGTCCCGCAGTGCGGCCGGGGAACGGATGGCGGGGCTGCAGGAGGGAATGGACAGCCTGCGCGCCCGGCAGGCGCGGATTGTGGAACAGACCCGGGAGCAGGTGGCGCGGGAGGCGGGACGTGCAAAGTCGCTGGCGGCGGCCGAGCAGGAAACGGCGGAGATTTTAGCGGCCAAGCAGGGGCTGGCCGATGCGTTTAAAGCTTTTATGGATGAGGCCGGTGAACTGGCCGAGAAGTCGGCGGGGAGTCAGGGGCTGATGTCGCAGAAGTTAGGCGATTGGCTGCGCCTGACGAGCCGCGAGGGCATCTACGAGGATATGCTGAAAGGGGAACGGTACGTCCGCTACGGCGCATGGGGCGCTTCCCTGGACTTAGAGGAGGGCGTTGAAGAGAAGCTAACGGAGGCGTCCGAGCGCCTGGATGCGGTGTCGGGACACCTGGTGAAAGACGACCTGGAGGGGATGGAGAAGGCGCTTGAACAGCTCCAGACGCTTATGGAGGGCGAAGGGGAGACCGAGGGGGACTGGGGGCCGCAAAGCCCGGATGAACTGAGGCGTTTTGCAGAAGGGGGATACCGGGACTGGGTTGAGGCGATTCGCAACGCGGAGGCGCTGCTGCCGGATGAGAACGAGACGGGCCGCAGGCTGGCGGGGATTCGAGAGGATATTGATGCGCTGCGCCGCCGCTACGGGCGAGAGAAGGCGCCCCCGCAGTACGAGCTGGTATTCGACCGGGCGACAAAGCCGCTGACGCTTGCGGCGGAGGAACTGAGGCGGGAGATTAAACGCCTGCGCAGCGAGTACGAATTCGCCCCCGCAAACGACGGAGAGGTGCCCGCACAGTACAGGGACCACGTTGCGGAGTATTTCAAGGCGCTGTCTGAGTTGAAGGGGAAATAGATGACATGTTGAATGCGCTTTTGAACTGGCTCTCCGGCGGACGTGAGCGTGAATACGGCTCGGTCTGGTTTGAGTTCAACACGCCCTTCGGTATTCCGACTGCCATCGTGATTCTGGCAGTCGTTTTCTGTGGGGGCGCTTTGTACTGGTGGCTGCGGCTGGAGCGTGTGAGCGGCCGGTGGCGGTGGGGTCTGGCGGGCCTGCGCGCCGGGGCGTTGACGCTGGTTCTGTTTATGCTGCTCGATCCTGCCCTTGTGGGACGGCGGAACGAGCCTGGCAAACAGTTCGTTCTGGTGCTTGTGGATGATTCCCGGAGCATGGGGGTGTCCGGGGGAGATGGGAAGACGCGGGGGGAGCGTTTTCTGGATGCCTACGGTGCGTCGGGATTCGAAGAGGCGTTGCGGAAGTCACACCAGGTGGCGCTGTTCCGCTTTGGGGCGCATCCGGAACGGCTGCGGGACACGGCGGAGCTGCGGTTCGATCAGCGCGAGTCCGACATTGTCGGCGCGGTTGAAGCGGCCCTGAGAAAGATGGTGGGCACGACGGTGTCGGCGGTGGTGCTGTTTTCCGATGGGGTTCAGCAGAGCCGGGGGCCGTTCACAGAGATAGAATCGCTTCCGGACGATGTGCCGGTCTTTACCGTTGGTACCGGGCTGGAGGCCCGCTGGCGTTCGCTCGAACTCGCCGGGATTTCCGTGGCCCGCACGAACTTCGACAGGAGTCCGGTTGCGCTGACGGCGCGTGTGGCGTCGGACGGACTGGCCGGTGAGGAGGTGGTTGTTGAGGTGATTGAAGGCGCCCGTGTTGTGGCAATAACGTTGTTTACCGTTGCGGATGACCGGGATGAACAGAGTGTGCGCCTTGAGTTTGTTCCGAAGAAGGAGGGGTGGCTCCGGTACCGGGCCAGGGTGCGGCTTGCGGAGACGGGGGCATCGAGGGAGGGTGTTGCGGTGGAAGCGATCACCCATCCGGAAAAGGACCGTATTGCGGAAAATAATGTGAGAGCGTTTGTGATGGACAACCGGGACAGGACCTATCGCATCCTGTACTTCAGCGGCCGGCCTACCTGGGAGCACAAGTTTGTACGCCGTGCGCTGGAGGAAGATCCGCAACTGGAGCTGTCCAGCCTGATCCGCATTTCGGGGGCGGAACGGAAGTTTGTTTTCCGCGGCCGGGATGCGTCGATGTCGAATCCGCTATTCGAAGGGTTTGACGATACCGCCGCGAATGCGCCCCGGTACGACGAGGCGGTATTTATTCGCATCGGGGTCCGGGAATCGGAGCTTGCCTCGGGGTATCCGCTGGAGGCGGAGGACCTCTATCGCTACGACCTGGTGATCTGGGCGGATATCGAACGCGACTTTTTTTCTCAGGGGCACCTGGAACTCACGCGGGATTTTGTGTCGAAACGGGGCGGGAGCCTGCTGATGGGGGGAGGGCCGCGCTCGTTTGCAGAAGGGAAGTACGGGAATACGGTTATCGAGGCTATGCTTCCGGTTGTGCTTGCAGCGCCGGAGGGTGGAGACAACTCAGAGCTGATGTTCAAGCCGGACCCGACCATTGAGGGGATGCTTTCGGGGATCTGGGCGCTCGATTCCGACCCGGAGAGAGATGGGGCGATTTGGGATGGGCTGCCGGAGTTGTTCGGCGTAAACCGGTTTGTGATGACCCGCGCGGGGGCGACGGTGCTGGCGCGGGTGAAAGGGACCTCCGGAAAATTTGAGGGCCAGCCCCTTTTTGCGTGGCAGCGTTACGGCGAGGGGACCTGTGCGGTTCTTGCGACGGGCGAGACGTGGCAGTGGCAGATGCTGACGGAGAACGGGGATGATACCCACGAGCGGTTCTGGCGCCAGGTGGTGCGCGGGCTGGTGAAGGATGTGCAGGCTCCAATCTCGCTGGTTTCCGGCGGAGAGGAACTGACGGTGGGAGATACGCGCCGGCTGGCGTTTCTGGTTCGCGATTCGCTTTTCACTGCGCGGGAAGGGCTTGCCACGGAGGTGCGTCTGACGGACCCGGATGGGAATGACCTGCACCTTCCGGTGGAAGAATCGATTTCAGAGGCGGGGATGTATTCGGTCGAATTCGACCCCGAGCGGGCGGGGATGCACTTAGCGCATCTATCTGCGAGGGACGCGCAGGGAAATGTCGTGGGCAGCCTGGAGGAAGCGGTGATGGTACATTCCGATCACCGGGAATTTCAGAATGCCCGGTACAATCCGTCCTTTCTGAAGGCGATCGCGGCCCATTCGGGGGGGGCGTTTACCACTCTGGAGGAACTGGACGAGCTGGCGGCGAAGATTCCCTGGACAGACAACGAAAGCGAGCATCTGGACCGGTTTCACCTCTGGCATTTTCCACCGTTCTATTTTGCGGTGGTTATTCTGCTTGCGGTCGAATGGTACCTGAGAAGAACAAAGGGGCAGCCGTGATGGGACGCCGCGCATCGATATGCACTCTGGTTATCTGGGCCTTTGTGTGGAACGCCGGGCAGGCGTGGCCGGCGCCTTTCGATCTGATTGTTTGCGGCAGTGGGGGTGACGAAGAGTACAGCGCCCGGTTTTCCGAGTGGGGGGAGCGGCTCCGGAAAGTGCTGGTGGAGGGCCTGAATCATCCGGAGGAGAGTGTCCGTCTGCTTACGGAGTCCGGCGCCGATGAGGCCGGTGTATCTTCCTTAGAGGGTATCCGGGCGGCTATCGGGCAGTACGCGCAGCGTGTGACGGAGCGGGACGTTCTTTTTCTCTACCTCATCGGGCACGGGAATTACAGGCGGGGCGCCGCAAAGCTGAATATTCCCGGGCCCGACCTGAGCGCGGACGATCTGGCCATTATGCTGGAGGAAGTCTCTGCCGGGCGAATTGTTGTGGTGAACGCGGCGTCTACGAGTGCGGCGTTTATCAATGTTTTAAGCGGGGATGGACGGATCATCTGCACCAGTACGAAGAGCGTAGAAGAGCGCAATACGACCCGGTTCATGGCGTTTTTTATTCAGGCCTTAGAAGAGGGCAGCGCAGACCAGAATCGGGATGACCGGGTTTCGGTTCTGGAGATCTGCCAGCAGGCATCGTCGTTGACCCAGGCGGGGTATGCGGGCGAGGGGTTGATTGCGACGGAGCATGCGCTGTTAGACGACAACGGGGACGGCCTGGGCTCGCGGCTTCCCCTCGCACCTGCTGCGGGCGAGGGAAGCGACGGCGGCCTGGCTGCGGACTGTTATCTGAAGGATTTTCAGTTTCCTGCGGGGACATCCAACGAATTGATCGATGCGTACCGGACCGCGCTTCGAGAGGTTGAAGCATTTATTGCGGGGAAGCCGGAGGGCGGGGGGGACGCATACTACGCGCGTCTCGAGACGCTTCTGGTGAAGGCCGCCAGGCTCCACCGGAAGATCCGGTCAGGCGGGTCCGACGGGGGCGGGAAATGAGGCGAGCTTCGGCAATAATCCCCAAGACCCCAGAGGCAACCAGGTTGTTACACCATTGAGAAGAGAAGGGAAGCGAGAAAATGACTGCTGAATCGAAGATTTTTCCGACACATAGAAGTGAGAAGTCTGCAGAGGAGTTGCGGGAGGGGTTCGAGTCTCTTGATGCCCGGTTTGATGCGCTGCTGCCGGAGGGACCCAGACTTGCTCGACACTGGCGTGGCGCAGAATGGGCGGAGGGGCCGGTTTATTTACCACGGCAGAAGGTGGTGGTGTTTTCGGATATACCGAACAACCGGATGCTGCAGTTTGATCCGGCTTCGGGAGATACGACGGTGTTCAGGGAGCCGGCGAATTTTACGAACGGGCATTATGCGGATCTGGAAGGGCGGCTTGTGAGTGCCCAGCACCTGACGCACGGGATTACGCGAACGGAGCACGATGGTACGGTGCGTATGCTGGTGGACCGGTATGAGGGCAAGAGGCTGAATTCGCCGAATGACCTCGTGGTGAAGTCTGACGGGACGATCTGGTTTACGGATCTGCCATACGGGATCCTGTCTGATCGGGAAGGGGAGAAGCGGGATTCGGAATTGGAGGGCAACTTCGTGTTTCGGTTCGATCCTGATTCGGGTGAGCTGGAGATTGTGGTAGACAGTTTGGACCGGCCGAACGGGATTGCCTTTTCTCCTGATGAGTCCATTCTTTATGTGGCAGATACGGGCGAGCCGAAGAATGTGGTGGCCTTCGATGTGTCGGCAGATGGACGATTGGTGAGCAACAAGCGTGAGTTCGTGTGTGTGAGGCCGGGGGCTTCGGATGGATTCCGATGCGACGTGCTGGGGAATATGTGGACGAGTGCAGGGGACGGGGTGCATTGTTATACACCGGATGCCGAGTTGATTGGGAAGGTACTGGTGCCGGAGCAGGTGGTGGCGAATTGCTGTTTTGGGGGAGAGGATTTAAGGACGCTTTATATTGCAGCGGATACGTCGCTTTATTCGGTGGAACTTGGGGTTGAGGGGGCGCGGCCACAGGTGAACAGTCGCACATAGCTCGCATTTGGGAGCGATTCACCGCGGAGGCGCGGAGGACACGCGGAGAAAGGCAAAAAAAGGGGTCGAAACCCGATGCTTTTTTGTTACTTTTCTCATCGGCTTGCATCTAAACCAGTACAGACTCGAAACCAACCCTGACTCAAGGAGATTCGTTATGGAATTCACGAAAGAGCAGATGAGGGCTATTGAAAGTCTGCACGCCGATCTCGCCCGAAAAATGGCTGCGTTTTATACAGAAATTCAGGAAGTGATAATTGACGTGGACATTGCCTTTGTCGACCTGACCACTTACGCCGAATTCATCCTATCGCTTGGGAATCCCACCGCCTCTTACACCTTCACCATCGAACCCTTCTCCGGTCCGGCTATCTTCGACTATTCCGGTGGGGTGGTCGCCGCCTTTATCTCCCATGCCCTGAGCAGCAAGGCTGACGGCCCGATGACCGCCGAAGAACGAACCGTTATGGGCAAAATCATCACCCGCAACCTGGCCGATCTGGAAACCATCTGGGAGCCGATTGAAAAAATCCAGGTCTCCGATGCCGAACTGGAAACCAACGCAGATTATATCCAGGTCGCCAAACCCGGAGACACCGTCCTCCTTGTCGCTTTTGAAATGAATGCGCCCGCGCACTCCGGCCTGATCAACGTCTGCTACCCTTTGTCTACCCTTGAATCCGTTGTGTCCAAACTTGGATGATATTTAAAAATATGGCTCTTCGCTGTTTCACGTGGGTAATCATAAAAACCCGAACCAGTCTTCTTGCCGAGTGCGAGGTGGTTCCTAACCGTTTGCTCCGGTATCCGCACATGAGATCTCTCCTAAACACACGGCGGGTATTGAATGATCCGGAGATCCAGTTTGCCGTTTAGTCCATCGTAACAATTTATTATCTAACAACTTAAACAACTGTTTTTAAGATAGAATCCTGAGCAACAGACAACGGGTCGGGCAACACCGTTGACAAAGAATACTCGAAGGCTGGTCCACAAAACCTGCAGCTTGGGCGTCTTGTCTACCACAACTGGTCGTTCCTGGGGGAAGGTTACCCACACCAAATAGCGAGGAGCCAAAAATATAAACAATAATGGGTTACGAGAGAGTCTCGTAACCCTTTTTTTCGGTTGGCGCTCTTCCCAAAGGTTCCTGCCGGGGTGATCCATGAAAACGGCAAGTATCCGCTACAGGTCATGTTTCTGTTGATATTCAGGATAAGCTGTGTTATTTTGGTCATAGATCTGAAGAACTCAGCAACCGGAATGATATCACAGGATGTGGGCCGGAGGGCTGGAGGACTGATGGCGGCGACCGCCGAGTCGCCCCAATTCACGAGGGAAAGGAGTGTTTGATGCATCGATTCACAAATGTGTTTCAAGCTGCGGCTGTGTTCACCATCGCCCTGTTCGTCGGGTGCGGCGCGCCCCAGGAGCAGGCTGAAAAATCGGCTTCCGATCGCCAATTTCTCAGTGTGGGCACGGCCCCGCCCGGGGGCGCCTTTTTCGTGGTGGGAGGCGCCATCGCTCAGGTCGTTAACGATCATCGGGGCGATCTGTCCTGGGATGTGTCTGCCGAAGCCACCAAAGGCACCCAGGAAAACATCCGCCGCCTCGCAAGCGGCGAAATGGACTTCGCGCTGGCCAATGCCGCGATCTCTTACTTCGCGGTTCGCGGAGAGGGCGCCTGGGGGCAAAAGCAGGGGATCAGCGCCGTGATGACGCTGGCGCCTAATATCGCCCTCTTTATCGCCCCGAAAAGCTCGGGTGTCAAAACCATTGCCGACCTCAAAGGCAAACGGGTTGTTGTGGGCCCGGCCGGCGCCGGGTTCGAGTACTTTCTGCAGCCCATCCTGAAGGCCCACGGCGTTACCTATAACGATTTCACCCCGCTGCACAACACCCAGGCCGGGGCTGTTGATATGCTTGCCGACGGATCTACAGCCGCGGCTTTTCTGGGGGGGGCCGTACCCACCGCCTCCATCACCCAGGCCAGCGCCTCTCAGGATATTCACTTTATTCCTTTTGAAGCATCCGCCAAACAGACCCTGTTCCAGGATTATCCCTTCTTTTTTGCCGCCACCATTCCGGCCAACACCTATCGCGGTCAGTCCGAAGCCTTCAGAGGCATGAACGTGGGTTCGATGCACCTGATCACCCGATCCAGCCTGGATGAAGATACCGTCTATCGGTTCACCAAAATTCTCTACGAACACCGGACGGATGTGGTCAAAAGGCATCCGGCCGGCAAAGCCATCAACCCCAAAAATGTCATCCGGGATACTGGCGCCCCTTTCCATCCGGGCGCTGTCAAGTATTTCAAAGAAATCGGAATCTGGCCCAATTAATATGCCCCGGCTCAAGTACTGGCTCTTTCGCATCCTGGCCACTTTCCTGAGTTTTTTTATCCTGGTCGAGGTCAATTATCCGCAGCTTACACCTCAAGCCCAGCTGGCCATCTTTGCTCTGCTGGGCTTGAGCCTTGTGTTTCTCAAATACCCTGTCCACCCGAGCGCCGCCAAAAGCAGTTCCCTCCAAATTCTGGACCTCTTCCTTGTTATCGGCGTTGTTTTCTGCTTTGGGTACGTCCTGATCCAGACCGAACCTGTTTTTCAATCCTACTGGCTGAACGGCCAGTCTCTGGGCAACCGCGCCGGTCTGGAACACCCCCTCGATCATATTGTTGGCCTGGTGGGTCTTATTCTGGTCCTGGAAGCCACCCGCCGGGCCATCGGCCTGACACTGCCCCTGCTCGCCCTCGCTTTCGTGGCCTACGCCGCTTATGGGTATGCCATGCCCGACTGGCTTTTCCCCCACAGGGGATACCCCTGGGATCGCATTGTATCCCAGGTCTTCCTGCACTCTCAGGGGGTCTTCGGCATCGCCCTGAAGGTCATGTTCACTTATGTCTTCCTCTTTGTCCTTTTCGGCACTGTCCTGGAACAGACCGGGGCCACCGGCTATGTCCTGGACACGGCTCGCCGGGTTTTTCGCAACAGCACCGGGGGATCCGCCAAAGTCGCGGTTATCTCCTCGGGTATGATGGGCTCGCTCTCCGGCAGCGCCGTGGCCAACACCGCCACGACCGGCACGTTCACCATTCCCATGATGCGCTCCGCGGGATTTCGCCCCACAGTGGCCGGGGGCATCGAAGCTGCGGCCAGCTCGGGCGGCGCTCTCGTTCCGCCTATTATGGGCGCCGGCGCGTATATGATGCTTGAGATGGTTGAACCGGCCGTCACCTACCTGGAAATTATCAAAGCCGCCCTGGTACCGGCACTGCTTTACTATACCGCTCTCCTCCTGATTGTCCACTTCTACGCCCGGCGAATCGGGGTGGCCGTGCAGGACGAAGACCCGCTCGAACGTCCCCCGAAAGTTCAGGGGACCGTCTTTCTGGTCGCTTTCTTCAGCCTCGTTTTCTTCCTCGTCCTGGGTTATACTCCCTTCCGGGCCGTGAGCATCGCCCTGTTCTGCGTGCTCAGCTTCAGCGCCTTCAGCCGCCTGACCCGCGTGGGGCGCCGCGGCCTCTCAAGCGCCCTGGAAGGCGCGGCCCACGGCGGTGTCTCTCTTATTGCGGCCGCTTCCTGCGTGGGCATTATCATCGGCGTCGTCACCCTCACCGGCATCGGCGCCAAGCTCCCCAGCGTTCTTTTGCCTCTGGCGAAAGACAATCTCATCCTGGCTCTGCTCCTCCTCATGGTCTCCACCATTATCCTGGGGATGGGCCTGCCTTCGGCCGTCTGCTACCTGCTTATGGCCACCCTCGTGGGCCCCGTTCTGGGCGAACTGGGCATTGTCCCTCTGGCCGCCCACTTTTTCATCTTCTACTTCGGTATGATGTCCATGGTTACCCCTCCCGTTGCCCTGGCAGCTTATACCGCCGCGGCCATCGCAAAGGCCGGTATTATGCGAACCGGGGTCGCCGCCTTCCGTTTCGCTCTGGTCGGTTTCACGCTTCCCTTTGCTTTTGTTCTCCATCCCGAACTTCTGCTCCTTTCCTCCGAGCTTTCAGCCATTCTCGCCAACATTTTCATCGCCCTTCTGGGCATCCTCCCTCTGGCCGCGGCTATCGCAGGCTATGGTTTCGGCCCCCTGAACGCCTGGCAGCGCACTGTGCTCCTCGCCGCCGCCCTTCTTCTGTTCCTCACCCCTTCCGGAAGTGCGCGGGTCTGGGTACAAGGATTGGGCCTGTTTGTGACCGGGGTTATCGCCATTTTAAACTGGCGGTCTGCTTCTCTCAAGACGCAGTGAAGTGTCGCAGAGGTCGGGCCACAAGATGCTCACAGAAATTGGGTCGCATCTTGTTTATGGATGGACGAGTTCGGACATCCTGATATCCTCTAATTGGTTAAAACCGATCTTCTTTTTGTACTCTATATTAATTCATGAGATTATGCCAGGATACCCCGTTCTTTGAACGGGGAGGAATGGCATCCGTTTAGCGGGGGTCATAGGGGGCGGCCAGCCCCCTAAACCGGATCTTCCGCTGAGATGCCCCGCGCTTTGCGCGGGGAGATTCACTTGACTGCGATCGCTATACGGAGTTATCTTAATCTCAAAGGGTGGATATGCGGAACCGTATAGCAGCCGGAAAGGACAGGTCAGAAGCTACTGTAAAGCACTATTGAATCAGCAAGTTGTGATTTTAATTGCCAACATTTCGACGTTTCGTGGTATATCCGGCAATGCTGCGGCGGATAAGATCTGCATGGATCCAATCTGATCGCATTACTTTTCCTAATCAATTGTCAATGGATTAGTTTCATGAGCTTCTATGGAAGTGGCAGAGCACTGTTCCGTGGTATTTAGTCGCGAAGACAACCAAGACAGCGTGAGAGAGGGAACAGCTATTTCAGGAGGAAGTACTGAGATCTTGCTACGTTTGATGTGATATACAGGTTTGGCCAATTGAATTGTTAGGTGGCAACTCTTATGAAGACCTCGAAGCAACAGATCACCCGTGTCGCAGCCTACGCACTGATCTTACATAACAGTTGCCTAGTTCTATGCCGCATTTCGAGCGCCTTGCCTGAGCATGAGGGGCAGTGGACGCTGCCGGGCGGTGGCCTCGAGTTCGGCGAAGATCCAGCCGACGCCATGGTTCGCGAGGTGCGCGAGGAGACAGGTCTAAACGTCCGCGCAGTCAACATCGCCGAAATTGACTCCAATCTTATTGATGTCGACAGCGGTTCATATCACGGGATCCGAATCATTTACCATGTGGACCTCCTCGGTGGGGAGCTGAGGAACGAGATTGATGGATCGACCGATCAATGTGCTTGGTTTACTCAAGATCAAGCTAATGACCTGCGACTTGTGGAGCTCGCCAAGGTCGGTTTGAACTTAGCGTTCCCGTATGTCTGATCAACACATAGCAGATGGGTAACTTTTGCCGCCTAACGGTAAAGATTGTATACGGAGCGAAGTTCCGTATACAATTATGTTGAACAAAGCCGCTCCCCCATACCTATGGGGATTCAATGTGTCGTTATTTGAATGATAAGTCAGTTACACACAGCAGATCTTGCTGTTTTTATCTGTCGTCTAATCATGCCACACGCGGATGTTGCGTCACGTATTTTGATGAATAGGATCTTTCTGTTCAAAAGGGCATACTTCTCCCAGCATACACTCGCATCCTGTTTTTTCCAGTCGGGTTGTGTTCGGTGTTCAGGCAGAGATCCTTTCTTGCCCTGGAGGAGATCTGTTGGTTCTGGGGAACAGGACTTCCTTTGTGACCATCTGCCCCTTTCCACACTCAGGACAAATCCCGGGATCGATGCCGGTAAGACGATACAAAAGGTCCTGCCAGGTCGGTTTCTCGTCCTGTGCCTGTTCGCACAAGCTTCCCAGGATGTGCCTCGCTTGCATCAGCTTTGTCTTTCGATTGCGGTTGCTCAAGATCCCATAATGCCTGATCTTGACAAACCCCTCTGGCAGAATATGGAGCAAGAATCGTCGGATGAACTCAAAAGCAGAAAGCGTCATCCTCTTGATCTTATCTCCATCTGCTGAGTCTCTGTAACAAAACGTGACCTGATCTCCTCTTAGCTTGAGGATGCGCTCATTGCTGATGGCCACCCGATGCGTATACCGACCCAGATACTCCAGGACTTTCTCAGGACTTCCAAAGGGGGGTTCGCAATAGACAATCCACTCTTTTTGATGCAACTCGGTGATGAACGTGTGGAACCTGGAGGCTGCTTCCCAGGGGGCGATCTGTCCTGGAAAGACCAGCCGATCTTGCTTGTAAGCCGCTCTCAAATAGGCCAGGAACTTGCCTCTGAAAAGGGCAGAAAGAACCTGGACCGGGATGAAAAACCGCTCTCTGGCAGCGATCCATCGCGTCCCATCTGGCGAGAGACCTCCTCCTGGGACAATGCAGTGAAGATGAGGATGATCCAAAAGCGTCTGGGTCCACGTGTGTAAGATGGCCGTAAACCCAACCTGTGCTCCCAGATGTTTTGGATCTGATGCCAACGCCAGAAGCGTCTCTGAGGCGGCTTTAAAAAGCAGGGAGTAGACGACCTTCTGATTGCGCAATGCCAGCGGTCGAAGTTCCTCAGGAAGCGTGAAGACCACATGGAAGTAGGACACAGGTAAAAGGTCCTGCTTCCGATCTTCGATCCATCGCTCTTTGGCCAGAGCTTGGCACTTGGGACAGTGACGATTGCGACAGGAGTTATAGGAGATCCGCACCGCACCACACACATCGCATTCGTCCACATGCCCACCCAATACAGCAGTGCGACACACCTCAATCGCTCTCATCGCACGAAGGTGACGCAACGGCATCTTTGCACCATAAACCTGTCGATACGCCTCTCCAAAGAGGCGAAAAATATCGGCCACTTCAACAGATTCTTTCATGACAAGCCAACCTCCTTATGAGGTTGACTTCTCACGGGCCTGGAAAAAATCCAGAGGGCTGACGATGCCCGTCAGATCCTTTCTGCTGACGTGGAGATAGATGGCCGTCGTCTTGACACTTTTATGCCCCAACAGCTTCTTTATGTGAGACACATCAGCGCCACTCTCCAACAGGTGGGTCGCAAACGAGTGACGCAGCGTATGCACACTGGCCGGCTTTCTTATACCAGCTTGCTGTCGAGCCTGTTTGAACACTTTCTGAATGCTGCTGACATGAATCGGTCGATCTTTCCGACTGCCTGAAAAAAGCCACTCCACAGGTCGGCAGATCTTCCAATACTCGCGCAGCATACAAAGCGTGCTCTCTGCCAGCAAGGTGTACCGATCCTGATTGCCTTTGCCCCCCTCCACACGGATCAACATCCGCTGGCTGTCTATGTCGGTGATCTTCAAACAGGCTGCTTCGGACAACCGCAATCCGGCCGAGTAAATCGTCATCAATATTGCCCGATGCTTCAGATTACCCACACGCTCAAAAATAGCCTGGATCTCTGGAAAAGAGAGCACCACCGGCAGCTTCTTCTGCTGCTTCATTCTAGGAATCTTGGAGAGTTCCCAGTCGCGCTCAAGCGTGGTGGTGTAGAAAAACTTCAACGCACTGTAAGTCTGTGCAACTACGGATCGGGATACCTGCTTCTCTTTGATGAGATAGTGCAGATAAGCCCGGATCTCGTCTGCACCCAACCCATCCGGAGAACGACCGAAATAGCGCACAAAATCTCTCACACAGGCCAGATAACACGTTCTCGTCCTGGGGCTGAACCCTTTCAGTTCCAGATCTCTTTCCAACTGCTCACGAAGCTTGCCCATGACCTTTCTCCTTCCTTTCAGGGTTGATGAATACCTGCCTGATAACAGGAAAGAAGATAGATCAGGGAGCCTGCGAATTGAATCGGGAACTCAACCCCCAGAATCACCAGGCTTTCAAAGATCCTATTCTATTGTCAAAGAGCACGGCGCTGAACAATCTTACCCTACTACCGCGTAGCGGTTTTGTTCAACAAGCAGTTGCAGTGCGTTCCAATCGCTTCGCTCCTTCCACCCGACCAGCCCCTTGCGGGGCTGGCGGCTGAACTGAATCGTTAGGCGCCTGAACAGAGTGCCAGTCTGCTACTTGACGCGATGAGGAACTGGAGTTGCCCCGTTTTGGTGGAGTGTTTAGGGCTTGGGCTTCAAGCCCGTGTTTGATGCTGTTTTTCATATGTCATCGGTGAGTGGTATGCGATTGATGAATGCCTACGATGGGGATTATACCAGCCCTCAATATACTCAAAAATAGCCAATCTGGCCTCCTTGTGGGTACGAAAACAACGGCGGTCGATCAATTCACATTCGAGGGTGGCGAAAAAGCTTTCACACAGTGCGTTGTCATAGCAGTCGCCTACAGAACCCATTGAGGGACGTATACCCGCCTCATCGCAGCGTTTACCGAAGGCAAGTGAAGTATACTGAGATCCCTGGTCGGAGTGGTGGATCACCCCACAAGGATGACGCTGCCAAAGTGCCATATTCAAAGCAGACAAAACCAACTCACTCTGGAGCGTCGAAGCCATCGTCCAGCCCACGACTCGGCGGGAAAAGACATCGATAACCACAGCAAGATACAGGAAGCCCGCCCAGGTTGGTACGTAGGTAATATCGGCCACCCAGAGTTTATTTGGGGCTTCAACAGTGAAGTCTCTCTTGACCAGATCAGGGGCTTTTTGAGCCTTTTTTCCCTTACGGGTGGTTCTGATACCCTTTCGACGGCTCACCCCGAAGATACCAATCTCAACCATCAGACGGGCGACACGCTTTTTGCCTATACGGATGCCTAATGCTGCCAGATCTTCCCAGATTCTGGGGGCTCCGTAGGTAGAATCAGAACGGGCATGAAAAGCCTTAATCTGTTCCTTGAGATCCGCATCGACCTTTGCTCTTGGCGATGGGGGGCGTCCTCGCCACGCATAATACCCACTGAGGGAGACACCCAGGACTCGGCATTGCGTGGTAATTGGCCATTTTGCCTGGTGCGCCTTCACGAACTGGAAGGCTTTCTGGGGATCGTGTTGGTCTCCTGAGCGAACCAGGCTGCTGCTTTTGACAAGATCTCACGCTCGATGCGTAACTGCTTAATCTCGCGACGAAGACGGCGCAACTCCTCTCGCTCATCACTGGTCAGACCGTCTTCTCGAAGGCCCTCGTCTCGGTCGGCCTGTACCACCCAGTTCCGGATCGTCTGGTCTGAGGGCTCGAACTCTTTGGCCAGCTCTCCTGGCGTACGACCGGCTCGAACCAATTCGACCATTTGCTTTTTGAACTCAGGTGGATAAGGTGGACGTGTTGGCGGCATAGTGGATCTCCTTTCTCCCAAGAGATAAGGTACCCACCGAAACGGGTCAAGTCCAGTTCGAGACGGCGACGTGCTAGTGGTCGATTTCGCAAATACGCATGAGGTTGCATAGGTGGCAAAAAAGGGGTATGTTATACGCCTCATTCCAATCGGTAAAGGAGGTGTATAATGTCAGGTCCCCTTCCCCAATACCAACCTCGCTTCACAAAAGCCCAACTGGCAAAAGCCCAGAAAATCATTCGTCAGCGCAACGCGCCTCAATCCCAGGTGCAGCGGGCAAAGATGGTGGTGGCCTTAGCCGAGAATAAAGCCATTGGCAACCAGAGGTTAGCCGACAGGGCAGGTGTCAGTTCACCTACGGCGCAGAAGTGGCGAAAAAGGTGGACTGAAGAAGGCTTCACTTTAGAGGATCTACCGCGCAGTGGGCGACCGCCCACTTTTTCCCCCTGTGCAAGTCAGTGAAGTCAAAGCCATTGCCTGTCAACTGCCCGCACAACGGGGGTTGCCCCTGTCTCGGTTCAGCTTATTTGAGATTCAACAGGAAGTGTTAAGGTGTGCGTTGATCACTTCAATCTCACCCACAACGATTTGGCGCATTCTCAAAGAGGATGCCCTTCGTCCCTGGTATCACCGATCCTGGCTTCATATCAAAGCCCCCAACTTTTTAGAGAAAGCCAGTCGCATTCTGGACCTGTATCAAGGCATATGGGAGGGGATACCGCTTGGCAAGAAAGACTTCGTTATCTGTGCCGATGAAAAATCCCAACTTCAAATCTTAGCCCGAGAGTTTGCCACATTGCCACCTGATTGTGGCAAACCCATTCGTATGGAAAATGACTACAAACGGATGGGCACAGTGGCCTATCTGTCTGCACTGGATGTGTTCTCAGGGCACATCTTTGGGCGTGTGGATGAGAAAACCGGCATCGTGCCCTTTCAAAAGCTGGTGGACCTGGTGATGGGACGGGAGCCTTATGCTTCGGCTGATCGGGTCTTCTGGATTGTGGACAACGGATCTTCTCATTACACCACCACGTTCCCTAAACGGCTCCAGGATGCCTATGAAAATGCCATTGCCGTCCATCTCCCTATCCACGCCAGTTGGCTCAATCAGATTGAGATCTATTTCTCGATCTTGCAAAGAAAGGCGCTCACGCCCAATGACCTGGCAGATCGACAGGCGATGGAAGCCAGGATCTTGGGCTTTGAGGAATACTATAATCTCACTGCCGAACCTTTCAACTGGCGCTTTACAAGGCAGGAATTGGAAGAACGAATGCAGCGAATCCGGCTGGCTGCATAAACTCATGCGAACTTCTGAAATCGACCACTAGTCGGAATGGACGGCGATTTTCTCCCTTGTCTATGGACCAAGGGGACGGCCCTACTAAATCAACGGCTCGGAAGAATTGTGCCGCTGTCGGGTTTGGATCGTGTGTTTTCCTTCTACTACCTTGTTGTTCCATTGAAGGAGATTGAGAACGCCACTGCGGGCACGACGGTGAAGCATCTCTCGCACGGCGACATCGAGGGTATCGAGAAGGCGCTTCCCGTTGTCGAAGAACAGTCCGCCATCGCCGCCATCCTCTCCGACATGGACACGGAGATCGCCGCGCTGGAGGGGAAGCTCGCCAAAGCCCGCCAGCTCAAGCAGGGCATGATGCAGGAACTGCTCACCGGGAGGATTCGCCTGATATGACTCCGATCCGCCTCTTCATCAGTAGTGTGCAGAGGGAATTCGCCGTGGAGCGGGCGGCGCTGCGGGATTACCTGCGCGGCGCTGCGCTGCGCTGATGCGGCGGTTCTTCGAGCCCTTCCTGTTCGAAGACGTCCCCGCCGCCGATCGCCGGGCGGACGAGGTGTATCTGGACGAGGTGGGGCAGTGCGACCTCTACCTGGGGCTTCTCGGCGATGACTACGGCTTCGAGGACGAGGAAGGCATCTCACCTACGGAGCGGGAGTTTGCGCGGGCGACCGAGCTGCACAAGCCCCGACTGATCTTCGTGAAGGGTGCCAATGACAGCGCCAAGCACCCGAAGATGCAGGCGTTGATCCGCCGCGCGGGCAGCGAGCTTCTCCGCCGGCGGTTCGCGACCAGCGTCGAACTGCTTGCCGGTGTGTACGCCGCGCTGGTGCAGGTGTTGGAAGACCGCGAGCTGATACGCACCGGTCCGTTCGATGCTGCGCCGTGCCCGAAATCCACGCTCGCAGACCTGGACGAGGAGAAGATGCGGCGCTTCGTCCGCGAAGCCCGACGCGCCCGCGGATTCCCGCTGCACGAGGAGGCCGCGCCTGAGGAACTTCTCACCCACTTGAACCTGCTCGACGGAGGACGGCCGGTGAACGCCGCCGTGCTGTTGTTCGCCCGGCAGCCGCAGCGGTTTCTGATCTCGGCGGAAGTGAAGTGCGCCCATTTCCACGGTCTGGAGGTAGCGAAGCCGATTCCCTCCTACCAGGTGTACAAGGGGACGGCCTTTGAGGTCGTGGATCAGGCGGTGGACTTCGTTCTCTCCAAGATCAACCTGGCTGTGGGTACTCGCGCCGCCAGTACGCAGGCTCCGGTGGCCTACGAGATGCCCCCGGAAGTCGTCCGGGAGGCCATCGTCAACGCGGTGGCACACCGGGACTACACCAGCAACGGCAGCGTGCAGGTGATGCTGTTTGCCGACCGGCTGGAAGTCTGGAATCCGGGCGCCCTGCCGCCGTCGCTCACGCTGGAGAAGCTACGGCAACCCCACGGCTCGGTGCCGGCCAATCCGCTGCTGGCCGAGTCGCTTTACCTTGCCAAGTACATTGAGCGCATGGGTACGGGAACGGGTGACATGATTGCCCGGTGTCGCCATGCCGGCCTGAGTGAGCCGGAGTTCGCCCTGACGGATGGGTTTGTCGCCACCATCTGGAGAAAGCCGGGTAAGGCCTTTGATGCCGTGGGAAGGGATGCGATCCCAGCTACCGGTGAAGCCGCGGGTGAAGTCACAGGTGAAGTCACAGGTGAAGTCACAGGTGAAGTCACAGGTGAAGTCACCAGACTGCTGCTGATTTGCCATGGTGCGATGACCCGCCGGGAGATGCGGGAGACACTTCTGCTCAAGGGTGACGATAATTTCCGGCGTCTGTATCTCGTGCCGGCTCTTGAGGCCGGTCTGATTGAGATGACCATTCCCGACAAACCCAACAGCCGATTGCAGAAATACCGTCTCACTGCCAAGGGAGCTGCCCTAGTGGTCGATTTCAGAAGTTCGCATGAGTTTATGCAGCCAGCCGGATTCGCTGCATTCGTTCTTCCAATTCCTGCCTTGTAAAGCGCCAGTTGAAAGGTTCGGCAGTGAGATTATAGTATTCCTCAAAGCCCAAGATCCTGGCTTCCATCGCCTGTCGATCTGCCAGGTCATTGGGCGTGAGCGCCTTTCTTTGCAAGATCGAGAAATAGATCTCAATCTGATTGAGCCAACTGGCGTGGATAGGGAGATGGACGGCAATGGCATTTTCATAGGCATCCTGGAGCCGTTTAGGGAACGTGGTGGTGTAATGAGAAGATCCGTTGTCCACAATCCAGAAGACCCGATCAGCCGAAGCATAAGGCTCCCGTCCCATCACCAGGTCCACCAGCTTTTGAAAGGGCACGATGCCGGTTTTCTCATCCACACGCCCAAAGATGTGCCCTGAGAACACATCCAGTGCAGACAGATAGGCCACTGTGCCCATCCGTTTGTAGTCATTTTCCATACGAATGGGTTTGCCACAATCAGGTGGCAATGTGGCAAACTCTCGGGCTAAGATTTGAAGTTGGGATTTTTCATCGGCACAGATAACGAAGTCTTTCTTGCCAAGCGGTATCCCCTCCCATATGCCTTGATACAGGTCCAGAATGCGACTGGCTTTCTCTAAAAAGTTGGGGGCTTTGATATGAAGCCAGGATCGGTGATACCAGGGACGAAGGGCATCCTCTTTGAGAATGCGCCAAATCGTTGTGGGTGAGATTGAAGTGATCAACGCACACCTTAACACTTCCTGTTGAATCTCAAATAAGCTGAACCGAGACAGGGGCAACCCCCGTTGTGCGGGCAGTTGACAGGCAATGGCTTTGACTTCACTGACTTGCACAGGGGGAAAAAGTGGGCGGTCGCCCACTGCGCGGTAGATCCTCTAAAGTGAAGCCTTCTTCAGTCCACCTTTTTCGCCACTTCTGCGCCGTAGGTGAACTGACACCTGCCCTGTCGGCTAACCTCTGGTTGCCAATGGCTTTATTCTCGGCTAAGGCCACCACCATCTTTGCCCGCTGCACCTGGGATTGAGGCGCGTTGCGCTGACGAATGATTTTCTGGGCTTTTGCCAGTTGGGCTTTTGTGAAGCGAGGTTGGTATTGGGGAAGGGGACCTGACATTATACACCTCCTTTACCGATTGGAATGAGGCGTATAACATACCCCTTTTTTGCCACCTATGCAACCTCATGCGTATTTGCGAAATCGACCACTAGTGGGCTCATTGCGGAAAGGGAGACCAGCCTCATGACCACCTTGGGCTAACCCGAACGCGCCACGCAGAACCGCGTCATCGCACTCTTCCGCGACGAGCTGGGCTACCGCACCCTCGGCGACGGGACCGGCCGAGACGGCAACACCGAGGATGAACTTCTGACCCGGAGGATTCGACTGGTATGAAGGAAAGCCAGAACACCGAATGGAAAGAGCGCTGGCGCGATGAGCTGGAAAACCTGCCGGTGCCGGAGGTCGCCCTGCGCGAGGCGGTGCTCAATGCGCTCATCCACAAAGACTACGGCTCGGGCGCTCCCATCCAGATCAGCGTCTACGACGACAAGCTGATGCTCTGGAACCCCGGCGAACTCCCCCCCGACTGGACGGTGGCCAAGCTGAAAGCCAAGCACTCTTCGCAGCCCTTTAACCCGGATGTGGCCAATGCGTTTTTCCGGGCCGGCATGATTGAAGCCTGGGGCCGGGGCATCGAACTCATCCTGGAGGCCTGCCGCGCCGCCGAAGTTCCCGAGCCGGATCTTCGCTACGAAACCTCGGGCCTCTGGGTAGAATTTCCCTTTCCCGAAGTTCTTTCAGAGAGCATTACCCAAGAAACTACCCAAGAAACTACCCAAGAAAGAATCCTGGCCCTACTTAAGGCTGAACCTGCGATCACCCGACGCGTACTTGCCGAA
This sequence comes from Candidatus Latescibacterota bacterium, assembly GCA_965249305.1. Lineage (GTDB taxonomy): Bacteria > Latescibacterota > UBA2968 > UBA2968. Next base: position 5,726,498 of record OZ252228.1, read on the forward strand.
CGCATTGGCATCACACCGGACGGTATCAAGTATCACCTGGATAAGTTGAGGTCCGCCGGAGCGATTCGGCATGTTGGCTCGACCAAGGCAGGTCACTGGGAGGTATTGAAATGACCGCCCTGGGCCAATCCGAACGCGCCACGCAGAACCGCATCATCGCCTTGTTCCGCGACGAGCTGGGCTATCACTACCTCGGCGACTGGACCGACCGAGACGGCAACAGCAACATCGAGGAAGGGCTGCTTACCGCCCACCTGACGAAAAGTGGCTACACGCCGGCGCAGATCAGCGTGGCCCTGCACAAGCTACGCACCGAGGCGGACAACCACAGCCGCACGCTCTACGGCAACAACCAGGCCGTCTACAATCTGCTGCGCTACGGCGTGCCCGTGAAGATTGAGGCGGGAAAGGTGACGGAAACCGTCCACCTTATCAACTGGCAGGAGCCGGAGCAGAACGACTTCGCCATCGCCGAGGAAGTGACGCTCAAGGGGAACCGTGAGCGGCGGCCTGATATCGTGCTGTATGTGAATGGCATCGCCGTCAGCGTGTTGGAACTGAAGAACAGCCATGTGAGCATCGGCGACGGCATCCGTCAGAGCCTCTCGAACCAGCAGCCGGGGTTCAACGCCTGGTTCTTCAGCACGGTGCAATTCATCCTTGCCGGCAACGACTCCGAAGGTCTGCAGTACGGCGCCATCGACACACCGGAGAAATACTTCCTGAAGTGGAAGGAGGACGAAACGGACGACACCCACTTCAAGCTGGACAAGTACCTGCTCAGGATGTGTCGCAAAGACCGGCTGGTTGAGCTGATGCACGACTTCGTGCTCTTCGACGGCGGCGTGAAGAAGCTGCCGCGCGCGCACCAGTATTTCGGCGTCAAGGTCGCGCAGGCGCACGTGTGCGAGAAGAAGGGCGGTATTATCTGGCACACACAGGGCAGCGGCAAGAGCATCGTGATGGTGCTGCTGGCAAAGTGGATTCTGGAGAACAATCCCAATGCCCGTGTCGCCATCATCACCGACCGAGACGAGCTGGATAAACAGATTGAGCGGGTCTTCAACGAGGCGGGCGAGCCCATCAAGCGCACCAGCAGCGGCCGCGATCTGATGGTCCGGCTCGGCCAGGCCACGCCGCGCCTGCTCTGCTCGCTGGTGCATAAGTTCGGGCGCAAGGATGTGGACGACTTCGACGCCTTCATCAAGGAACTGGAAGCCCAACCCAGTCCGACCGTGGGCGAGGTGTTCGTGTTCGTGGACGAGTGCCACCGCACACAGAGTGGCAAGCTGCACCGGGTGATGAAGGCCATGATGCCCAACGCGGTATTCATCGGCTTTACCGGCACGCCGTTGCTCGCGAAGGACAGGGCGACGAGTATGGAGGTCTTCGGCGGCTATATTCACACCTACAAGTTCAGCGAGGGCGTCGAGGACGGGGTCGTGCTGGATCTCGTCTATGAGGCGCGGGACATCGATCAGCATCTGGGCTCCGAGGACAAGATCGACGCCTGGTTCGAGGCCAAGACCAGGGGGTTGAACGACTGGCAGAAGGACGAGCTGAAGAACCAATGGGGTACGATGCAGCACGTGCTCAGCTCCCGCTCGCGCATGGACCGCGTGGTGAGCGACATCGTCTTCGACTTCAGCGTGAAGCCGCGCCTGTCCGCCGAACGCGGCAATGCGATCCTGGTGGCGTCGAGCATCTACGAGGCATGCAAGTACTTCACGCTTTTCCAGAAGACACCGTTCAAGGACAAGTGCGCCGTCGTGACCTCCTACAACCCGCTGGTCAAAGATGTGACGCTGGAGGAAACCGGCGCCAACACCGAGACCGACAAACAGTTCATCTACAATACCTACACGGAGCTGCTGAAGGACGTCGAGGCCAAGCCGGGCATGACCAAGACCGAGACCTACGAGGAGCAGGCCAAGGTTCTGTTCACCGGAGAGCCGGCGAACATGAAGCTGCTCGTCGTGGTAGACAAGCTGCTCACCGGCTTCGACGCGCCGCCCTGCACCTACCTCTACATCGACAAGTCCATGCAGGACCACGGCCTGTTTCAGGCCATCTGCCGCGTAAATCGATTAGACGGCGAGGACAAGGACTTCGGCTACATTGTGGACTACAAGGACCTGTTCAAGAAGGTCGAGAACGCCATTGCCGTCTACACCTCGGAGCTCGATCACAGTGCGGGCGGGCCTGAGCCGGAGGTGCTGCTGCAGGACCGCCTCAAGAAAGGGAAGGAACGGCTCGACAACGCGCTGGAGGCCCTCGCCCTGCTGTGCGAACCGGTGGAGCCGCCTGAAGGCGAGCTGGAGCACATCCACTACTTTTGCGGCAACACGGAGATTCCGGCGGACCTGCAGGAACGGGAGCCGCAGAGGGCCGCACTCTACAAGGCGACCGTGGCCCTGGTGCGCGCCTACGCCACCATCGCCGACGAACTGGAACCCGCCGGATATAGCGGTGGTGACATCAGCCGTATTAAACAGCAGCTCACCCACTACCTGAACGTCCGCGAGATCATCCGCAAGGCGAGTGGCGAGACGCTCGACCTAAAAGCCTACGAGGCCGACATGCGGCACCTCATTGACACCTACATCGAGGCGGACGAGCCGAGGAAGATTTCGCCCTTCGACAACATGGGCCTGCTGGAGCTGATCGCGAAGACCGGCATCGCCGAGGCCATCACGTCGCAGCTCGGTGGCTTGAAGGGCAACAGGAACGCCATCGCAGAAACCATCGAGAACAACGTCCGCAGCAAGATCATCAAGGAGCATCTGAACGACCCCGCCTACTACGAGAAGATGTCCGCACTGCTGGACGAGATCATCAAGTTCCGCAAGGAGCAGGCGGACAAGTACGAGGAATACCTGAAGCGCATCGCCGAACTGGCGCAGAGAGTTGAGGCAGGGCATTCGGAGGATACGCCCGAACAGTTGAAACACAGTCCGGCGCTTCGGGCGCTCTACAACAACCTGAAGAAGCCCGGAGGGAGGCCTGAGAAAGCGGGCCGGGTGGCCGAAGCGTCACCAGAATTCACGGTTTCCGGCGACCCGGTGCTGGACCTGGCGCTGGAGATCGACGCGAAGGTAAAACGGGTCCGACCGGATGGATGGCGAGGGGTCCAGCCTCGCGAGCAGGTGATCAAAGCGACCCTGCACAATATCTTGCGGGATGAGGCGGAGGTGGAGCGGATCTTTCTCATCGTCAAAGCGCAGAGCGAATACTGATGGGCCGGCAACTTGAGTTGGGCGATATCACGGTAGACGTTGCGTTCAAGGACATAAAGAACGTCCATCTCAGCGTCCATCCCCCGACGGGCAGCGTACGCATATCGGCCCCGAAGCGTATGAGTATGGAGACCATTCGCGTCTTCGCGATTACCAAGCTGGGCTGGATCAAGCAGCAGCAGGAGAAGCTAAGGGAACAGGAACGTGAGACGCCTCGCGAATACGTGGACAGGGAAAGCCACTACGTGTGGGGCAAGCGCTACTTGCTCACGGTCTCCGAGAGCGATGAGCCACCCTCAATTGAGCTGAGGCACAGCCGCATGCTTCTACGGGTGCGGCCACGAACAGATGAGGACAAGAGGCAGGCTCTTGTAGAGGAATGGTATCGAGAGCAGCTGAAGGCGGCCGTGCCGCCATTGCTCGCGCGATGGCAGCCGCTGCTGGGCGTGAGGGTGGAGCGGTTCTTCGTGCAACGCATGAAGACCAAGTGGGGGAGCTGCAACCACAAGGCACGCACGATTCGCCTCAACACCGAGCTGGCCAAGAAGCCAGCGGAGTGCCTCGAATACATTGTTGTTCACGAACTGGTCCACTTGCTGGAGCCGACCCACAACGCCCGCTTCCTCGCGGTGATGGACCGGTTCATGCCCAACTGGCAGTTCCATCGCCAGGTGCTCAATCGCCTGCCGGTTCGGCGAGAGAAGTGGAGCTATTGACGTTGAGTGAGCCCTCTGCGCAGTGGGTGTCGGGCGAAGGGTTTTGTGGCGCGCAGGCACTGGACGGGCTGCCGTTTGTAGCGGTGACCACAACGAAGCTGGATAAGTACGACCGGTATCTGGCGGACCTGTTTTACCTGCCGGAGGCAGCGCAGGCGGAGGCAGCGCAGGCGGAGACGTTTTTGAACCGGGCGCTGCTGGAGGCGGGGCTGGCGGAGCGGTTTTCGGAGACGGGCGCGGATCAGGGTCAGATTTCTGTTTCAGGTACGTGATAATTGCCTTATATTTTTGGTACGGAGTGGAACCTGGAACTGAAAATGAGCGGTGTATAACGTGATAGTCGATACTGCTTAAGGAGGGCTACAATGGGCGGATTGACCCGTGAACAGGTGGAACAGTTTGATGAAGAGGGTTTTGTTGTGGTCGAGGACGTGCTTGATCCTGAAGAGGTGCTGGACCCGGTGATTGAGGAGTACACCGGCGTGCTGGGTCGGCTGGCGGATGAGCTTTATGAGGGGGAGGAGATTTCCTCGCGGTTTGAAGACCTGCCGTTTGGCGAGCGGTTTATCAAGATCTGTATTGAGACGGGGGATGTTCACAAGCAGTATTTCGATTTCTCCCTGCCGTTCAGCGGGGTGAAACCGGATACGCCCTTTTGGGCCGGACAGGCCGTGCTCAACGCGTTTACGGCGGAGTCCCTCTTAGATGCTGTGGAATCCCTGATCGGGCCGGAGATCTATTCGAATCCGGTGCAGCACGTGCGTGTTAAGCCGCCCGAACAGATTCTGCCCAAAAATCAGTTCGGGAATCCGATCTTAGGCGCAACGCACTGGCACCAGGACCAGGGGGTGGTGATTGAGGAGGCGGACGAGACCCGGATGCTGACCGTGTGGTTTGCGCTGGAGGACGTTTCAATGGAACAGGGGCCGCTGAAGGTGGTGTCGGGAAGTCACAGGAGCGGCCTGTTGACACACTGCTCCAATTATCACGGGAACGGGCGGAAGATGGCGGGGGGCAGGCAGATTCCGGAGCGGTTGTTCGAGGTGGAGCGCACGGTTCCGCTGCCGGTGAAACGGGGGACGGTTATCCTGCTGCACAAGCAGACGGTACACGGATCGCTGCCCAATGTGAGCGATCAGATCCGGTGGAGCTTCGATCTGCGGTACAATCCGATTGGGCAGCACACGGGGCGCGAGGTGTTTCCGGGGTTTGTGGCCCGCAGCCGGAAACATCCTGAGACCGAGCTTCGGGATGCGGACCGGTGGACGGAGATGTGGCTGGAGACCCGGGAGCGGATGTCGAAGGTCAATCAGGATGGGCAGAATGACGTGAAATTCGGGCGATGGGTTGAGGGGCATCCGGATTGCGCGTGAGCCTTAAGGAGGGATGCATGGCGAGTACCGTTGAAGTGGGTGGACTGAAAGTCGATGAGGGGTTGTATCATCTGGTGCGGAATGAGATCGCGCCCGGAACCGGGGTGGATGCAGGTGCCTTCTGGGAGGCGTTGGGGAAGATTGTTAGAGACCTGGAACCCGGGAACCGTGTGCTGCTGGAGAAACGGGATGCGCTGCAGGAGAAGATCGACGCGTGGTACCTGGAGAGAAAGGGTCAGCCGATTGATATGGCGGCGTACCAGGCATTTCTGGGGGAGACGGATTATCTGGTTTCCGAGGAAGACCATTTTCAGGTGACGACGGTGGATGTGGACGCGGAGATCGCGGAGATTGCGGGGCCACAACTGGTGGTGCCGGTGGACAATGCCCGGTATGCGCTGAATGCGGCCAATGCCCGCTGGGGGAGTCTGTACGACGCGCTGTACGGTACGGATGTGATTCCGGAAGAAGGGGGCGCCGAGAAAGGGGAAGCTTACAATCCTGCGCGCGGCGCCAGGGTGATTGAAGCGGCCGAAGCGTTTTTAGACGAGGTGGTGGGCCTGGAGGCGGGCAGGTTTTCGGAGGTGACGGGCTTTTCGGTGAGGGAGGCGGGGGGCGTCAAAGAACTGGTCGTTGGTTTGAATGACGGCCGAGAGGTGGGCCTGGCGGATGGGAGCCAATTTGTCGGGTACCGGGGCGACGGAGATAAGATTAGCAGCATTTTGCTGAAAAATAACGGATTGCACATCGACATCCAGATCGATTGGGACCACCCGGTGGGCAAAGCGCACCCGGCAGGGGTCAAAGACGTGGTGCTGGAAGCGGCGATTACCACCATCGAGGACTGTGAAGATTCTGTCTCGGCCGTGGATGCGGCCGACAAGATACAGGTCTACCGGAACTGGAACGGTATTATGACGGGTACGCTGGAGGCGACTTTTGAAAAGAACGGGGCGCAGATGATCCGGCGGCTGAATCCGGACCGGACGTTTACGGCTCCGGACGGCGGGTCTCTGACCCTGCCGGGGAGAAGCCTGCTGCTGGTGCGCAACGTGGGCATTCATATGTATACCGACTGCGTGACCACCGCAGAGGGAGGGGAGATCCCGGAAGGGTTCTTAGATGCGATGGTTACCGTGCTGGCGGCCGTGCACGATCTGAAGGGGAACGGAACCTGCACGAACAGCCGGACGGGCAGTATATACATTGTCAAACCCAAATTGCACGGGCCGGAAGAGGTGGCGGCCACAGCCGAGCTGTTTGAAAGGGTGGAGGACGCGCTGGGGCTTGAGAAGAATACGCTCAAAATCGGCATTATGGACGAAGAACGCCGCACCACGGTGAATTTGAAGGAGGCCATACGCGGGGCAAGGGAACGGGTGGTGTTTATCAATACGGGCTTTCTGGACCGGACCGGCGATGAGATCCATACCAGTATGGAAGCAGGTCCTATGCTGCCGAAGATGGAGATCAAGAACCAGCCCTGGCTTGCCGCTTATGAGGACTGGAACGTGGATATGGGCCTGGAGACGGGGTTTACGGGCCGGGGCCAGATCGGCAAAGGGATGTGGACGGCGCCGGATGCGATGCGGGAGATGGTGGAGACGAAGGTGGGCCATCCGCAGGCCGGCGCGAGTACGGCCTGGGTGCCTTCGCCGACGGCCGCCGTGCTCCACGCGATGCATTACCACCGGGTAAATGTGGCCAGGCGGCAGGCCGAGCTTGCCCGGAGGGAGCGCGCGAGCCTGGAAGAGATCCTGACGCCTCCGCTGCTGGACAGGGGCTTGACGGATGAAGAGATTCAGCAGGAGCTGGACAACAATGCCCAGGGCATCCTGGGATATGTGGTGCGCTGGGTGGACCAGGGGATCGGCTGTTCAAAGGTGCCGGACATCCACAATGTGGGGCTGATGGAAGACCGGGCGACGCTGCGGATATCGAGCCAGCATATTGCCAACTGGCTGCGCCACGGGATTGTGACCGAAGAGCAGGTGAGGGAGACGTTTGAGAAGATTGCGCCGGTGGTGGATGGTCAGAACGGGGATGATCCGAGTTATCGCAAGATGGCGCCCGAGTTTGAGGGGAGTATTGCGTTTCAGGCGGCGCTGGACCTGGTTTTCAAGGGGAGATCGGTGGCCAACGGGTATACCGAGCCGGTGCTGCACGCACGCCGAAGGGAAGTTAAGGCCTCCCGGTAAGACGGCGAGAAAAAGAGAAAGCATGTTGACTTTTGGTGAAGAATAACGTATCTTGTCCTATGAGTAGTAAAATGTAGTTTCTGTCTCCTGTGCAGTCGAACGCGAAAATTGATGCGGCAAGGATCAGAAATTTCGATCTTTGCCGTTTTTTTTATTTGGGCGACCCGGCACAGAATTTTACAGTAGAAAGGTGGTGAAGACAGTTGGCAGAAGGCACAGTGAAGTGGTTTAATGACGCCAAAGGCTTTGGTTTTATCGAGCAGGAAGCGGGCGAAGATGTGTTTGTCCATTATTCTGTGATCCAGGGCGACGGGTTTAAGTCGTTGGCCGAGGGTGATGCTGTGGAATTCGACGTCACTCAGGGCCCCAAGGGGCTCCAGGCCGCAAACGTGATGAAGCGATAGCCTGGAAGCATTCCAGGGATTTTCGCAGGACGAGCAAGTGCCAACCTTAGCCATCGGCACTTGCTTTTTTTCTCTACAGGCCGAATGACCGGGCTTCACTTTCTGCTTGCGTGGTTTCAAAAACTGGTTTAATATACTATTCAGCTTAAAAATATCGTAAAGGGTCATTTTGAGGGATGAGGAGTTTTATAACCCACAGGAGAACGGTACATGGCTATCCAGACTCGCCCTGCCGATGTTGAACCGCTTACGCGCCCACCCTACGCTCTGGGTAAGTTCCTGTTTGTCTGGTTTGTTCACGTTGTCGCGCTGGTTGCAGTCGTGCTCTGGTACCTGGGGGCATTTTCTGTTTCATGGCCTACAATAGGCCTTGCCGCTGTGTGGTTTGCCATGGGCACTACGGCTATTACGGCCGGGTATCACCGCCTGTTTGCACACGCAACATACCAGGCAACCTTGCCGCTGAAACTCTTTTATCTGCTCACAGGCGCTTCCGCGTTTCAGGGTTCTGTACTCCAGTGGTCCGCCCAGCACAGAGACCACCATACGTTTACGGATCAATCAAAAGATCCCTATAATATCAGATTGGGGTTCTGGTTCGCACATATGGGATGGGTGGTAAGAAAAACCTTCCCGGATTATAAAAGAGTAACCGATCTGAGCAAAGATCCTCTTCTCCATTTGCAGCACCGCTATTACTACCTGCTTGCGCTGTTGACGTGCTTTGGCCTGCCTTATGCAATCGGCACGGTGTGGCACGAGGGCGTCGGCGCGCTGATAGTGGCGGGATTCTTGCGGCTGGTGGTCCAGTGGCATATGACATTTTGCGTCAACTCCGTTGCTCACTACTACGGGAGCCAGACCTACTCTACCAAACATTCGGCGCGGGGGAGCTGGTGGTTCTCGTTTCTGGTATGGGGAGAGATGGACCACAACTTTCACCATTCGTTCCCGAATGATTTTCGTACCGGCACCCGCTGGTGGGATTTTGACCCGAGTAAGTGGTTGATTTTTCTCTGTTCGAAAGTCGGGCTGACTTCAAAGCTTAGAACCGCCGATCCAGACAGAATACAGAGGGCGATCAGCAACACGACAGCAGGGCAGGAATAGTGAGGCGGATGTGATCCCCTTCGAGGGCGGCGGGTCGTGAGTTTAAGCATCCACGACCTTTTCTATTTTTAACCCCACCGTTTATCCTTCACTCAATTTTAACCCCACCGTTTATCCTTCACTCAATTTTAACCCCACCGTTTATCCTTCACTCAATTTTAACCCCACCGTTTATCCTTCACTCAATTTTAACCCCACCGTTTATCCTTCACTCAATTTTAACCCCACCGTTTATCCTTCACTCAAGACGGCCACAGGCCGGAGGAGACTTAGCGATGGAGACGAGCGCAACCTGGGACCCCCAGAATCCGGGAATGCACGTGGGGACGCAGCGGTTCACGACATCCGACGAACATCTCGCATTTCTGGCGCGTCACGGTGTGAACAGCATGGCCGTCAACGACATTACCTTCGACCGCGAGCGCGGGTGGGATGTGGAAGAGCTTGCTAAAAAGAAGGAGAAGTGTAAAAGCTACAGTGTGGACATGGAGATGGTCGCTTTGCCCATCCACCAGTTCAACGAAGACGGGGGGTCGGTTCCCAATTATATGCTGGGGAACCGGGAGAAGGGCGAAAAGGAGATCGAGCTGGTCTGCAAGATGGTACGGGCCACGGCGGATGCGGGGATTCCCGCCATCAAGTATTTCCTGTGCGAAATGGAGAACCAGCGCACGGAAAGCACGCCGCCGGGGCGCGGGGGGGTGCGATATTCCACGTGGGATCTCTCCAAAGCCGATGCGGACACGCCCCGCTACGACTCGCCTGTGACCGCAGAGGAGAACTGGGCGCGCGTTACGCTTTTCTTAGAACGCGTCATTCCCGTTGCCGAGGAATGCAAGGTCCGCATGGCCTGTCACCCGTGCGATCCGTGGCTGCCGCCGGGATACAAGGGCGTGGACCGCGTGCTGGGCGGGGCCGAAGGCTTCAAGCACTTTGTTGAGATTTGTCCCAGCCCCTACCACGGGCTCAACCTCTGCCTGGGGTGCATGGCCGAGAGCGTGAAAGACCCGGCCAACGAAGTGCCCGGCATTATCCGATATTTCGGAGAGCGAAAGAAGATTCACCTGATCCATTTCCGAAATATCGTGGGAGGTCAGAACAAATTCCAGGAAGTCTGGCCGGACGAGGGAGTTATGAATATGCACACGCTGATGAAGACGCTGAAGGAGGTGGGCTACCCTCACATGGTCGTTCCCGACCATGCGCCCGGACACGACGCCCAGGGGAGCTTCGAGCAAGCGTTTGCCTTCCAGTTCGGCTACATCAAGGCCATGATGCAGGCGGCGAATTCGGAGAGTTAACGGGACCTCCGGCGCCTCACACATCTGGCCGAGCGTCCGGGTTTGATTGGTCCTGGGAGTGGTTCAATGTGTTCAGTAAAACGACATCTTGATTCGGATTTCTTCCAGGAGAGCCACATCAAGTACCTCTACGAGAAGTACGGAGGCGAACTCAATACGGATACCATGATGGCCCTGAAAAAGGATTCGCATGGAAACCCGGATGGCGGTATCAGCCGGGTTGACGGTGAAATCGTGTACATGCTCGTTCGAGAAATGGGCATCCGGCACGCCATCGAGTTCTCACCCAATGAAGGGTACTCCACGGCGTTTATCTATTCGGCGCTGCAAAAGAACCACGACACGTTCACGTTTGCGACCTTTGATATGGCGTTATCGCCGTTCTTTATGAAGCGGATGCGGCAGTTCGGCATGAACGTCTTCTTCGGCGAAGGCGATGCCCTGGAGAACATCCCCAAATATCTGGACACCCGTGACCTTGTTGGGAAGATTGAATTCTGCTTCATTGACAGCGATCATTCCTGGGATTTTGCCAGACGGTATTGCGACAGCTTGTTGCCGCTTATGAGCGAATGCTGCATCTACTTTATTCATGACATGTGTTACCGACCCCACGATTTCCAGAATTTTTCCCACTACGGAAATATTTCGCCTCTTGAGATTGGCGGGACCGTATCTGCGCTTGGCGAAGGCAGCTACCTGTGTGAGTATTTCGCACGCCATCACGGCAAGCACGCTATCTTTTCCACCCACAAGCTCTTCGGCGATAGTCACGAGTACTCAAGCATTCTGCCCAGAAACAGCGGGTTGATCGAGGATCTCACCGCAATGGTTAACGGGTTTCAACTGCCTCCATCGGCGGGGCAGAAAGGCGGGATGCCGCGTGTTCCTATGGGATTGCTTGTTATCCCAAGGGCGCTATTCAACCCTGTCCCCTGAGAGGAGGGCAATGCGGGGAAGCGGGATTACCGATTGCAAGGGGAGGTTCATATGCCTGTTTTGAGCGCAGAGGACCGGAGGTTCTGGGAGGAGAACGGGTACGTGGTGGTGCGCAACGCGGTTCCGCCGGAGAACTGCCGGGCGGCCGAGCAGGCGGTGTGGGCGTTTTTAGAAATGGACCCGGAGGATCCGGAGACCTGGTACCCCGATCCGCCCCGGCGGGGGATTATGGTGGAGATGTACCAGCACCAGGCGCTGTGGGACAACCGGCAGTACCCCCGGGTGCACGGGGCGTTTTCGGAGATCTGGGGGACAAAGAAACTGTGGGTGAGCTTCGACCGGGCAAGCCTGAACCCGCCGGAACGGCCGGGCTACGCGTTTACGGGGCCTTATCTGCACTGGGATATGAATTTGGACGATCCGACGCGGTTCAAGGTGCAGGGGGTGCTCTATTTAGCGGATACGGCGGCGAACCAGGGGGCGTTTACGTGCATTCCCGGGTTCCACCGGACGCTGGCGGACTGGCTGGAGGGTCTGCCGGAGGGCGCTGAACCGCGGCAGCGGGTGAAGGAGGAATTCGGGCAGGGGGCCGCGCCGGTTTCGGGGAAGGCCGGAGACTTGGTGATCTGGCACAGCGCCCTGCCGCACGGGAGCAGCCCGAATAGGGCCGAGCGGCCCCGGATCGTGCAGTACATCACGATGTCGCCGGCGAGAGAAGAGGACGAGGAGGCGCGGCAGGAGCGCATCCGGGGCTGGCAGGAGCGGCTGACGGGGCTGGGTAAAAACGAGCGGGAGAAGGAACATGACGAGGGAAAGACGGCAGAGCTGACCCTTCTGGGGCGGAAGCTGCTGGGGCTGGATCGTTGGGAGGATTAGATTACGATCCGGTTAAAATGCCGGGGTGGTCGATCACGGGTCCAAATACCGGGTATCATGGTTGAAAAAGCCCGGGGCGTCAGGACATAGACTTCGAGTCTCTCAATCCCGTTTTTCGGGAGCGCCTACCATGTGTGTGACGGCCATTCCGGCTTTTTATTCATACCGGCTCTACCGGATCACAACGGAGAGAGGAAAGAAATGATGGACATAAATCGCCGGAGCCTGGGCGGAACGGGCCTGGAAGTGAGCGAAGTCGGACTGGGGACCTGGCCCCTGGGGGGAACGGGTTCGCGCCTCGACTATGGCGCAGTATCGGAGGAACAGGCTCTGACAGTTCTGGAAGCCTACGTGGACGGCGGGGGGAACTTCCTGGATACGGCGCGCACCTACAACAACTCGGAGAGGATTATTGGGAAATACCTCGAGCAATCGGGAAATCGGGAACAGCTTGTCATTTCATCCAAGACCCACGCGGGCGCGGAGGCGGAGAGCGTGGCCGAGATCGATGAAAATCTGGAAACGACGCTGCGAACGCTCGGGACGGACTACGTGGACGTCTACTTCCTTCACACTCCGCCCGAAGAGCCGGAGGTGATCGAGCGTGCGCTGGATAAGATGCTCGCGCTTAAAGAGACCGGTAAGATTCGTTCGATCGGGGCTTCGATCAAAGGTCCGAACGTAACGGCGGCGACCGGGGCGCTGTGCGATACCTATATGGCGACGGGGAAGGTCGATGTCATCCAGATGGTTTGCAACATTCTGCGACAGAGGAACATGGAGGTGATCGAACGGGCGGGAAAGAACGGCGTCGGGGTGATCGTGCGGACAGTGCTGGAAAGCGGTCTTCTGACCGGCTCATATGCGCCTGGCCACGTCTTCACCGGCAACGACCACAGGGCGCGGTACGATCCGAATAAGCTCGCATACGCCCTCCGAACCGTCGAGGAGCTTTGCGACACCGCCGTCCGGACCCCGTACAGGACGCTGCCGCAGGTCGCGATCCGATTTGTCCTCGCTGCTCCCGGCGTATCCTGTATCATCCTGGGGGCTCAGAGTCCGGACGAGGTTCGGGAGAATCTGAACGCCCTCGCCCTGCCTCCCCTGGCACGGGAGGTTGTGGATGAACTGCGGACGCGATATGGCCAGATTACGGAAAAGGTGAATTTTGATTGATAAATCGGGAGCGCCTTCATTCAAAGAAGCCCTCGTTATGAGGACGCAGATCGATTTCGAAAGCCCACGCGCCTTTGTCCTGCCGCACAAGACTCCAGTAGGCTTCGGCCACTTCGTCAATGTCGAGCAACGGTTCGTCGTCTGCAATGTCGCCTCCGGCGCGTACCTGGGGCGTATCGAGCACACCGTCTATGATGATGTGGGCGACGTGAATGCTCTGGGGCCACAACTCGCGGGCGAGAGCCCAGGCCAATCCGCGCACGGCGAACTTGGCGCTGCTGAAGGCGAGCGCGCCCGCCCGGCCTCGAATAGACGAGGTGGCGCCTGTGAAGAGGATGGCCCCGCTGTTCTTAGACAGCATATCGGGCGCGGCTTCTTTAGAGCAGAGAAAGGAGCCGTAGGCGCAGACCCGCCAGGATTGTTCAAAATCCTGCGGCGTCAACTTCAGGAAGTCTTTCCAGGCCGCGTTTCCGGCGTGGTTGATCAAGACGTCTACCGGGCCTAACTGATCGCGTACCTGTGCAAAGCCCTGCGCAACCTGCTGGGGATCGGTGATATCCGCAGGTACGGCCAGGGCTGTCTGGCCATTTTGCTGAAGTTCGGCAGCCAGGTCCTGGATATAACCGGGGGACCGTGCGAACATGCCCACCTGGTATCCTTCACGGGCGAATTTTCGGACCAGCGAGGCGCCCAGGCCGGCGCCGACCCCGGAGATAACAGCCGTTTTTGACATCGTCGTTTTCCTCATTGGTGGCTCAGCCCAGCAGCTTTTGTAGTTCAGTGTTCTTTGTGTTATACGCCACCAGGTCCTGCTCCAGCTTTTTCAGACGGCCTTCCAGTGCGGTGTGATCCTGCTTCAGATTCTGCTCTTCTACCTCACCTGCTTCGCGTTGCTGGCAGAGCGCCTTGTAAAGCTGCTCGTTGTGCCGGAAAAGTTTTTCCAGCTCCTTCCTCTCCCGGTTGAGCGTACCCATATGTTTAAACACTCCATACTTGATCCCAAGGACCATCAGCAGCACCAGCAGCGTCCAGATTTCCAAGCCCATTCCGGGTACTCCTTTTTTTGGTCTATCCCTCAACGGTTTACTTTTTACTGCGCTTGTACATCTCCAGCTCAAGTTGCTCTTTGTGCGCAAGGGCCGTTTTGGCTTTTTTCTCCATCTCTGAAACGGCCAGCTTTAGCTTGGTAAGTCCCACCTTTTCCTCTTCGACCCTCCCCCGGAGCACACCGCTCAGCTTTCTCTCGGCTCCGATCCCCTCTTCCAGCTTCTGGATGCGTTCTTTCAGTTGCTTGATAAGGGGGGTGGTTTTGCCCATAAAGGAGAGATATTTGAAAATTATCGAAATGACGTAGACGAACGAGCCGAGGATCACGGTCACGAGTGCCCACATCATCGTTCAATCCTCCTTGAAGGCGCCCTGTACGCCGTCGGAATCCGGACACAGGGCAAAAAATGAACCTACAGAATCCCCGATGTTTTACTCAAAAGCGTAGCAAAAATAATACATTTTAACGTTAAGTCAAAAACTTCCTGCCGGAGTGATCTAACCTTTCCAACAGCCACAGTCCCGGGCAGCCAGCGCGTTATCCGTTGACTTGTCGAAAATGGTATGGCATGTTGAACTGTTTCCTGTTTTCCCCGCCACATACTGGGAGGTCGCCCACCGTGTCGACTATCTCCCGAATGGACTGTTCGCTCACCTTCCAAGGAGGGAATCTGTGAAAGCTTTCGATCGCTATTCGGAGCTGCTCGAGCACATCGCGAGAAAGGGCCACAGGCCGGAGATCCTGGGCCGTGCCCCTGACGGATCGCCGCTGGTTTCGATTGAGACCGGCGGGCAGAAAGAGCCGGCGATTTTCATCAGTGCGGGGAGTCACGCGACCGAACAGGCCGGCGTGGGAGCAGCCGTAGCGCTGATCGATGAGCTGGAGACTGACCACAGGGTGTATGTGCTGCCCTGCCGGGATCCTGTGGGGTTGAACGGCTTTGCCCACGCCCCTTGGCCTGAGCCTGGGTGAGGTCCCGCACATCGGCTCCCAGGAGGACCTCGTGGCCGTTCTGCGCGATCAGGGCGAGATCCTCTACGAGCAAGGGGAAACGCTGCTGGTCCTGATCGGTGAGTACGGCTATTCGACGCGTGGCCTGTACGGACGCCTCGAAGACCGCGAAGACCTGCTTGAGCCGCTCAAGGGCCGCCGTGTTTTCTTCCCGTCGATGGCCGAAGGCGTGGAGGGTTCGGCGTTCTGCCAGCGCGCGTACACGCTGATCGTGAGCCTGGACGGAGAGATCCTTCATATCAATCGCTTTCACGACACGTCGTGGGCCCCGGTTGAGTCGCGCTGTACACGAAACCTGATGGCCGAGATCAATCCGGGATTGACGCTGGATCTGCACGAGCACGGCCGGAGCGGGTTCTGGTTCTCGGCGCGACATCAGCAGAACGAGGAAGACGAGAAGTGGGAGC
The DNA here is from genome assembly GCA_965249305.1 of Candidatus Latescibacterota bacterium. Taxonomy (GTDB): domain Bacteria; phylum Latescibacterota; class UBA2968; order UBA2968. The sequence goes on from OZ252228.1 coordinate 5,742,293, forward strand.
AACGCATGGCAGACGCGATCATCCAGGCGGTGACCGATTCGGGCGCGGAGCTGATGCCGGAGGAGTACCTGCCGGGATCATTTTTCACGAAGCAGCAGGCGAGCGTGTACTGGCTCGTTCCGGCCGAGCGAGGTGAGGGCCTGAACCTGGCCGATTATGCCGCGAGCCGGTACGGTCCTGCGTTCACGATCGAGACGGGCATGCCGGGCGGCAGCTTCGGGGACCGGGTTCGCACGTCGATGCTGGCGGCGAAGACGGCGGTGAAGGTTTTCGAGGAGCGTTACAGGTAGACGACGGACGACGGTATGCTCAGAGCGATGGGGGCACAGGAAGGATGGATGGACTTGACCCGTTTCGGTGGGTACCTTATCTCTTGGGAGAAAGGAGATCCACTATGCCGCCAACACGTCCACCTTATCCACCTGAGTTCAAAAAGCAAATGGTCGAATTGGTTCGAGCCGGTCGTACGCCAGGAGAGCTGGCCAAAGAGTTCGAGCCCTCAGACCAGACGATCCGGAACTGGGTGGTACAGGCCGACCGAGACGAGGGCCTTCGAGAAGACGGTCTGACCAGTGATGAGCGAGAGGAGTTGCGCCGTCTTCGTCGCGAGATTAAGCAGTTACGCATCGAGCGTGAGATCTTGTCAAAAGCAGCAGCCTGGTTCGCTCAGGAGACCAACACGATCCCCAGAAAGCCTTCCAGTTCGTGAAGGCGCACCAGGCAAAATGGCCAATTACCACGCAATGCCGAGTCCTGGGTGTCTCCCTCAGTGGGTATTATGCGTGGCGAGGACGCCCCCCATCGCCAAGAGCAAAGGTCGATGCGGATCTCAAGGAACAGATTAAGGCTTTTCATGCCCGTTCTGATTCTACCTACGGAGCCCCCAGAATCTGGGAAGATCTGGCAGCATTAGGCATCCGTATAGGCAAAAAGCGTGTCGCCCGTCTGATGGTTGAGATTGGTATCTTCGGGGTGAGCCGTCGAAAGGGTATCAGAACCACCCGTAAGGGAAAAAAGGCTCAAAAAGCCCCTGATCTGGTCAAGAGAGACTTCACTGTTGAAGCCCCAAATAAACTCTGGGTGGCCGATATTACCTACGTACCAACCTGGGCGGGCTTCCTGTATCTTGCTGTGGTTATCGATGTCTTTTCCCGCCGAGTCGTGGGCTGGACGATGGCTTCGACGCTCCAGAGTGAGTTGGTTTTGTCTGCTTTGAATATGGCACTTTGGCAGCGTCATCCTTGTGGGGTGATCCACCACTCCGACCAGGGATCTCAGTATACTTCACTTGCCTTCGGTAAACGCTGCGATGAGGCGGGTATACGTCCCTCAATGGGTTCTGTAGGCGACTGCTATGACAACGCACTGTGTGAAAGCTTTTTCGCCACCCTCGAATGTGAATTGATCGACCGCCGTTGTTTTCGTACCCACAAGGAGGCCAGATTGGCTATTTTTGAGTATATTGAGGGCTGGTATAATCCCCATCGTAGGCATTCATCAATCGCATACCACTCACCGATGACATATGAAAAACAGCATCAAACACGGGCTTGAAGCCCAAGCCCTAAACACTCCACCAAAACGGGGCAACTCCAGAATTCGGGAGGTTGGTTGTCTGCACACCCGATTGGTGGGAGGATCGGAAAGCTCCCAGGCGAGAAGGAGTCAGTATCCTACCTTAAGCAATGGGCTTTCTTCCGGTTTTATTCGAAACGGTTGTCATGATTCCTGGATTACCATATATTATGACTATGGTCATTTATAAATGACTCTTTTCGTTTGAGGACCGATTTCCTGGAGGGCGCTATGCTTGAGTTGAGTGTGAGTGAGTTCAAGGCCAAAGCCCTGGGGATCCTGGACCGGGTTGCCCGGACAGGTGAGGCCGTTGTGGTCACAAAGCGCGGAAAAGCCATTGTAAAGGTGATTCCTTTCCCGGAGGATGTGGAGCCGCTCGTACCCGGGAAATTGAAAGGAACCGTCCTGGAAGAGGGGGATATCGTATCTCCGCTCGGAGCGGATCTCTGGGATGCAGCTCGATGAATTATCTTTTCGATACCCATGCCTGGATCTGGTGGCATACGGCGCCTGAAAAACTTTCGTCGAATGTGCGCGGGATTGTGGCGGGTCTGGAGCCGGACGACCGGCTTTTTCTGTCTGCGATTTCTGTGTGGGAAGTCGCCAAACTGGTCGAGAAGAATCGGTTCAGGCTGAGTGTGGGTATCGATGTGTGGATTCAGCAGGCGCTGGATATGCCCCGGCTCCAACTGGCACCCCTGTCTCCAGAAATCGCAATTGAAAGCACACGGCTGCCCTCCCCTTTCCACGATGATCCGGCAGATCAGATCATCGTTGCCTCTGCGCGATTGTGCGATGCAACGATTTTGACCGTGGACCGGCTGATTTCGGCATACGCTCACGTCCGTACCCTCTGGTGAGACACGCTCTTCCGGACGTTTAGAGATGTTTGAGGCGGGTAGTGGAGTTGCCCCCGACAAGACAGGAGACAATTTATGAAAGGCGTAGTCGTCGCTCCACAACCCATGGCCACAGAGATAGGCGCCCAAATGCTCGAGCGCGGCGGGAATGCATTCGATGCGGCCGTGGCTGCCGCCTTCGCTCAGATCGTGTTCGACCCGTTTATGTGCGGGCTTGGCGGCTGGGGCAGTGCCACGGTGTACGACGAACGCTCCGGCACGACCGAGAGCCTCGGATTCTGGCCCACCATCGGCGAGCGGATGTACCCGGAAATCTGGGCGAACGATGTGCGCGGCTTTACCGACATCTGGCACTTTGCCCTGTTCGACGACTTCCGCAACATGCTCGGCTACCAGGCGATTATGGCCCTCGGGACGGTCGCCGGCCTCGGGGAGCTGCACCGGCGCTATTGCACACGCTCATGGGCGGAGCTCCTTCAACCCGCCATCGATTGGAGCGAACGAGGCTATCCCGTGCCTGAATACGTGGCCGCATCCCTGCGGGAGTCATCCATCCAGGGTCTGCCCCACCCAGGGCTTCGCGCGCAATGTACCCCCGGTATCAGGGCCTTGTGGCAGAAGGCCGACGGCGAGTTGCGCGGGCGCGGCGACCCTTACAGCAATCCCGATCAGGCACGCACTCTGGAGCGGCTGGCCCGGCACGGTCCGGACGATTTCTACCGCGGCGAACTGGCCGATGTGATCGCCCGCGACTTCGAGGAGAACGACGCCTTCGTCACTCGAGCCGACCTCGAGCGCTACGAGGTGCGGCGCGAATCGCCCATTCGGGGTACTTACCGCGACTGCGACGTCCACTCTCCTCCTCTGCCAGGCGGCGGTCTTCTGCTCCAACAGATGCTAAACGTGCTCGCGTTTTTCGACCTGTCTTCCCTGGAGCACAACGGGCCGGACCACGCCTATATCATCGCCGCAACGCTTTCCTGGGCCGGCGTGACTCGTTTCCGGCACCTGGCGGACCCTCGATTCTGGGACGTGCCGGTGGAGCAGCTTCTCTCCAGTGAGCACGCCGCGGAAATCGCCGCCCGCATCAGGAGGCGCGAGCTGCCCGACAGCAGAACGCTGGATGCTCCCGGCCACACGACGCATCTGTGCGCTGCCGACGAACGGGGCAACTGCGTCTCCATAACCCACACCCTGACCGCATGCAGTGGCGTTGTCGTGCCCGGCACAGGGTCTTACTGGAATGATTGTGTTTCACTGATGGACCCCATTCCGGGCCGGCCCAACTCCTACGTGCCCGGCAGGGCGCGCGCCAGCGCCATCTCCCCCACCATTATCTTCCGCGATGGCCGGCCCTGCATGGTGGTGGGAGCGCCGGGAGGCTGGTCCATCACCTCGGCCGTCCTGCAGGCCATCGTGAACATTAGATAATCCGAAGAATAAAAAGTTATACAGTCTTTGCCTGAGATTCAGTTTTTCTTATCGTTTATCCGAGAATTCGGCCCAGTTGCACCAGGCCGACAACGGCTCCTGCAATCATCGGAAATAGCCCCACCCCCAGGCGATAATCTTCTCGAAGGATTCGCCACCCCTTGATGCGACGGATGCCGTGTTCCACATAGATGCGTTGCTGGGCGATCTGCCGGTTCTCTTGACGTTGCTCGCTTGTGAGTTCACCCCCCTTTGGTTTTTTGTGAGGTGAGATGATCTCGGGGTGTGCTTGACTCTGATAGCCCTTATCTCCCAGTTTATCGGCATTGGGGAACTGCTGGTGCACCCCACTTTCTTCATAAAGCCGGATGTCCGCCTTTGGCCCACGATGGCCTGCATCGATGCTGAGAATCTCTCCCTTTTTATCTGTGGCCACCTGGGTCTTGATCGTGTGGCGTTTGCGTTTACCCGAGTAGACCTGCCTTTGCCTCTCGTCGATAGAAGGCCGTCGGATGGGCGTTTCAAAGCTATCGACCAGCACTCGATCCACCTCATCAGGATGCCAGGAAGGTTCGCCCTTCTTCCATGTCTTCTCTGCATCAAAACGCTGGGAGGGACAGACCTCCCTCAAAACCGGAATCACCTCATGAAACGTGTTTTCCGAAGTATCCGCACTCACCCCAAACATCTCCCCCACCACGGCGTGGGCAACGTTGTGACGCAAATAAAGCAAGCTCATCAACACCTCTTGATACGGTTTTAACCGCCGCTTGCGCCCACCCCCCACGACCCGTCTGCGATTGGGCCGAAAAACCTGGGCCTGACGACGACGGTCCACCAACACCGGCAGCACAGCCTCCAAAAGCTCTGCCAAAGCAGCTGGAGAAAGGCCAAACAAGGCGCGAATCTTTCCCGGATGGGCTGTGTCAAGGCTGCGTAGATCGATCATGGCAGGGCTCCTCGCGGAAGCAGTTAAAGGAGAGCGAACGACCTCCTTTCGGAGTCTGGATGCGATATTACGCAAATGGCTTGCCAAAGTCCAGAATTATTCCTCGGACCATCTATTGTGGACTTCGGAATGTCACCCACGGAGGCAGTATCCGCGCCCCGCTTCCACAGCGAAGGCCAGCCCGTGTTCTGCGAGCTGCGCATCCCACAGGCTACGGTGGAGGCTCTGCGGAGCCGGGGCATGCAGGTCGAGCAGCAGCCCTTCAACTACGCCCCATCTTTTGCCAGAGTGCAGTGCATCGTCATCGATCAGGGCGGCTTTCGTGCGGCCTCGGACCCGCGTCGCGATGGCGGAACAGCGGCTTTCAGCCGGTAGAGGCGCACACCATGTCTTGACTCCCCAGCTCGATGCCGCGCGCTGCATGCGCCCGGATCCCGGTGCGCGACAGCCGTTTCAGGACCGAAGCGGGGACGGGTATAGGAACGTCGTATGAAAAATCCCCGATACGCAAGGCTCGGGGATTTTTCGCTTTATTCGTTGAAAGTTTTACTTTGCCAGGCTTTTACATTTCAGTTGAAACCGCATAAATTCAATCAACTGTCACTTCGGATTCAGAAATAGGCGTTCCAGTTGCTTCGCTATAAAGAACATCAGGACAGAAATCGACCTCATTGGGCCAGACAAGGGTTCCAATTTCTTTATCAACGGCCACCTGTTTGAAGAATGTAATATCTTCAAGCGGCTTGAAAACGCCTCCGCGCCCCACGATGCGTTCTCTGAAGTCCAATTCCGCTTTCTCGCCGTTGAAAAAAGTGAGTTCTAATCGGTATGCTTCGATATGCCGTACGGCTGCGACTCTTGGAAACATTACCTACTTTCGCTTCGTACTCGCCGTAGATTGCGTGAAAATGAGGTGGTGGATGGTCGTCAAAATACATCCGAATAATGATTCCCAAAAATCGGCTTAAAGTATACACTATTTTCTGTTGTTTTCCAACAGATGCGGAAAGAAGAGATATCACATTGCAGCCCGTTCGAGATGTTGAGCTGGATCCTCCGGCGAGTATCTGGACCAGGAACGTCGTGATTCTGGCGCTGACCGTGTTTTTCACGCGCTTTGGGCAGGGCTTGCAGGGCGGTGTGACCACCAATTTTTTCGTTCAAGACCTCGGCCTGGGGGGAGACCAGGTGCTCTGGCTGGTGGGGATCAGGGAGATCCCTGGATTGTGTCTTATGTTCCTGGCAGCGCTTATGATGCGGCTCCCGCAGTCGCGCAGGGCATTCCTGGCCCTGATCCTGATGGGGCTGGGGTATGGGAGTTTCGCGCTGGTGCATTCGTACGGTGCGCTAATTGCCATGGCACTGGTGGCAAGCGTGGGGTTCCACAGCTGGATGCCTCTGCGGAGTTCGCTGGGCATGGGGATGGTGAGAAGAGAAAGATCGGGACGGGTGCTGGGACGCCTCAATGCGGTGGGATATCTGGCCACGATGGGCGGCATGCTGGTTGTCGTATTCTTATCGGAAAGGCTCGGACTTCGGCCCTTTTTTGTGCTCGGGGGCATTTTCATGGTCATCGCGGCATTTATGGTGTGCCGCCTGCCCGGAGACATTGGCTCAGATCCCAAGAAAGTGCCCCGCATCGTTCTGAGAAGACGCTACTGGCTCTTTTACGTCCTGACCCTTTTCGAGGGCTCGCGCACCCAGGTATTCCATACGTTCGGCGCCTGGGTCCTCATAGACAACTACGGCTTCAACGCCCAGCGGATCAGCCTATTGCTCATCATCAGCGGGATCGTCAACTTTCTTCTCTCTCCGCATGTGGGAAACTGGATAGATCGCTTCGGGGAACGCTGGATGCTTGCGTCCAGCTACTTCGCCCTGGTTCTGTGTTTCATAGGGTATGCGACCGTGCATAATCCGTGGGTGCTGGGCGCGCTCTACATCACCATCAGCTTGCTCGTGATGTTTCGGATGGGCCTGCACACATACATAAACCGGATTGCCCCCAGTGAGGATTTGTCGCCGACGCTTTCTGCCGGCGTCAGCATCAACCATATTACTTCGGTCGGGATGTCTCTGGTGGCAGGCACACTGCTCAGAATCATAGGGTACGAGGGACTGTGCTGGGGAGCGGCCGGCATTATCCTGCTGTCCATACCTTTTGCCCTGGCCGTTCGGGCCGACGTATCCGAGGCCCCTGCTGCCCTCTGAGAATGTACGAAATCGCCAGAGGGCTAAGGTCTCTCAGTTCTCCCAGGGCCGAGTTGAAGCCGTCCAAAGAGCCAGGACTCGTGATCAGACGAATAAATGAGTCCAGAACAGAAAACGCCGTGAGCATAAACGCCCACGGCGTTTTACATTTCTACTCGCTGAGTGCAGCGATCCTGGGACGAATCACAAGCGGAACGGGTCGATTAAACGCCGGTTCATCCGGCATACATCTCAGGTTCATTTTTTGGAAATATCCTGAATTTTGGAAATATCCTAAATGAAGCGGGCTGTGAAGCGGGCATGCCATACGCCTGTTTAATTCTTTAACTCCAATAATGACAGCTATATGGAAGAAATTTCATATAGCTTTTTTATTTTGGCACGCCCGTTGCGATAACAATGGGTAGATGTCAAGACGGTTCTACGGAATAGACTATGAAAGGGGGTGATGATCCAGCAGGTTCGTGCAAGGCGCAGACCGTCGGGACAGCCGTCAAACACGTTCACATAGAGAAGGAAGGTGGATGAAATCGATACCGTCGTTCCGCGATAAGTATATATATTCGCTTACGCTGGTGTTTGTTGCAGCCGCTGCCCTGGCCGGGTGCGGCAATAACAGGGGAGGTGCTCCCCTTGCCGGTCCGGAGGGTGAAGAGACAACGTCGGGGACCAGGCTGGCCAAGGTCGCAGTGCCACAGGAAAAAGCCCGGGCAGGCGTGTCTGTGCTGGTGTTGGACTTTGCCGACGGCCGGCCTGTGGCAGGCGCCGAGGTCGCTTTCTCACGTTCCATCTCCGGCCAGAGGGCCGACTACCGGTGGACAGAAACGACCGACGCCGATGGGATTGCCCAACTTGAGGTCACAGCCGACTCCCCACAGTCCTGGGGAACGGGCGCGTCGGGCTACTATATCGCAAAGGTCACCGACCCCGAAACGGGCGAGATTTTGGGTACATGGAGCAGCCTTCCCATTCATGGGGGGAAGGAGCACGTGATTTCGCTGCCGATCGGAGCGCAGAGTACCGTGGTCTCCGGCTCGGGATCGCTGGACTACACCGGTCTGGGGCTCCAGGCCTGGTCTGGCCCGATTTCCGGACTTCCCGGTAGCCTGGAATCGCATTTTGTAGTTGTTATACATCGGAATATCAACGGCGAGGTCTGGGGACTGGTCACAGGATACCAGGATCTCAAGGACGTCAACCCGCGCACGCGCGAACTCGTGCCCGGGCTTGTTCTGACCTTCCCGGTTGTGGGGAAATACCTCTGCTGGGAGCTAACCGGAGAAGGCGATTCCTTCCAGTATAAGTGGGAGATCACCAAGTTTCCCATAGCAGCCTTAGTCGGAGTACAGTCCATCGGACGTGTTCTGGACCCGGGCGGCGCCGAACAGGAGCAGATCGCTTATGTCGGTGCGGCCTCGGTCGCTGAAGGAGAATTTGAGAGTCTCGAGTGTGGAGACGATTTTCTTCCCCTCATAGCTGGGGCGGTCGATGCTGGAACGGCCATAGAGTACAACCTTGGTGGAACCTTCAGGATCGTTCGCAACTCAAACTGAACGGCGATTCAGCACGCCAAAGCCCCGGAGGAACGCTCCTCCGGGGCTCTTTTGCCCAATGCGAGTGGGCGCAGCACCAGGGAGATGTGGGTCGCATTTCAATTGCAATCCCCTTTTGAGCGCGTTATCTTGCTCACACCGTCAGGTGGCCGACCGCTGTTCGACACGTTTGTGCAGGACCTGGGAACGGGGGCACACCTCGACCGATCCGAAGTGTGCCCCGTTTGTGTTGGAGACTGGCGATGTTCAGGCATACAATCGTCCTTGCAGGCTTCATTGTGATACTGTCCTTTGTCCCGTGCTGGGCCGCACAGCCGTATCAGCCGGTACATCCCGACCCGGTGCTGGAATCCTGGCGCTGGCGTTCCTTCCCGGAGCTAAAGGGCCTGGGTCTCTTATGTATGGCCGAAGACCGGGGCGGCAATATGTGGTTTGGCACGGACGAGGGCGTACGCCGCTACGACGGGGTACGCTGGACTGCCTATACGCCAAAGGACGGCCTGCTGGGCGCTCCCGTGGTTGCGCTTGGCGTCACACGGGACGGGTCTGTGTACGCGGGCACAGAGCTGGGCATCAGCCGGTTCAGCGATGGGAAATGGCGCCCTGTTTTTCCGCCCGAAGGCGATCTGCTCTGGCTCATCCAGGACCTGATGGAGGCATCGGACGGGAGCGTGTGGGCAGGAACCGCCTGGGGAGCGCTGCGTATGGACCGGGAGGAATCAACGCTCTATACGACGGAAGAGACGGGGGCCGCCTTGAAGCTGATCGCGCCTTATGTGCGGCTTTCCATCGTGCCGGAAAAGGCGGCTCCTGCCCGCCCCTGGGCTGAGGGGATTGGGGTGAGAGCCGTGCGAGGGATCATCTATGGTCTTGCTCCCGGCGGTCCCGGAGAGGCCGCAGGTTTGAAGGTGGGGGACCGCATTCTGACGGTGGATGGGATCGCTCCGGGACCCGCATCGAGAGCCTTATTCGGACCTGCGGGCGCCCCGGTAACATTGACTGTGCAGCGGGAGGGCCATGCCGAACCCTTCGAGGTAACCGTCACACGGGAGCAGGTGGAGGGAGCCTTCCGCGTGTTCCCGGTTTGGGATGTCTACGAAGACAGGGGAGGCGTGATGTGGTTTGGGCTGGGTGAGGTAGGAGAAGGCGGTGAGATCGTCCGCTGCGACATTCGTGGAACTGAGTCGGATGCCGTCGAAGCCTGGCGGCTCTACACGGAGGAGGACGGCCTGGACATCGGGTATAGTCCACGTATCCTCCAGACCCGAGATGGGGTGATATGGACGGTCTCCCGGCACGGCGGGAAGGGCGCGAACCGGTTCGACGGTGAGGCCTGGACGACCTTCCGGCTAGGGACCGTCACGAATCCCTCCATCCTGGAGACACAGGACGGGACGCTCTGGGTCGGAGGCGGGTTTGGCTCCCTGTGTGCATACCGCAGTGGCGCCTGGACGGTTTACAAGGCGCCCAACGTGCCGGTTCCGTCGAACAAGGTCATCGGTCTCTTAGAGGCATCCGATGGGGCACTCTGGCTTGCGGGCCTGGGCCGGGAGGCCGTCCGGTTGGACTACAGGCCGTCCCGGTGGACATCCTACGAGGGCCTGATCTTCCAGTGCGAGACTCCCGACGGTTCGCAATGGTTTCTCTCCCAGGACGATGGGGTTGTGCGCTACAATGGGAAGACCTGGACACGTTTTGGCGCCGAAGATGGGCTGATGGACCTGGACTTGACCCGTTTCGGTGGGTACCTTATCTCTTGGGAGAAAGGAGATCCACTATGAAAAATGGAGTTGCCCCGTTTTGGTGGAGTGTTTAGGGCTTGGGCTTCAAGCCCGTGTTTGATGCTGTTTTTCATATGTCATCGGTGAGTGGTATGCGATTGATGAATGCCTACGATGGGGATTATACCAGCCCTCAATATACTCAAAAATAGCCAATCTGGCCTCCTTGTGGGTACGAAAACAACGGCGGTCGATCAATTCACATTCGAGGGTGGCGAAAAAGCTTTCACACAGTGCGTTGTCATAGCAGTCGCCTACAGAACCCATTGAGGGACGTATACCCGCCTCATCGCAGCGTTTACCGAAGGCAAGTGAAGTATACTGAGATCCCTGGTCGGAGTGGTGGATCACCCCACAAGGATGACGCTGCCAAAGTGCCATATTCAAAGCAGACAAAACCAACTCACTCTGGAGCGTCGAAGCCATCGTCCAGCCCACGACTCGGCGGGAAAAGACATCGATAACCACAGCAAGATACAGGAAGCCCGCCCAGGTTGGTACGTAGGTAATATCGGCCACCCAGAGTTTATTTGGGGCTTCAACAGTGAAGTCTCTCTTGACCAGATCAGGGGCTTTTTGAGCCTTTTTTCCCTTACGGGTGGTTCTGATACCCTTTCGACGGCTCACCCCGAAGATACCAATCTCAACCATCAGACGGGCGACACGCTTTTTGCCTATACGGATGCCTAATGCTGCCAGATCTTCCCAGATTCTGGGGGCTCCGTAGGTAGAATCAGAACGGGCATGAAAAGCCTTAATCTGTTCCTTGAGATCCGCATCGACCTTTGCTCTTGGCGATGGGGGGCGTCCTCGCCACGCATAATACCCACTGAGGGAGACACCCAGGACTCGGCATTGCGTGGTAATTGGCCATTTTGCCTGGTGCGCCTTCACGAACTGGAAGGCTTTCTGGGGATCGTGTTGGTCTCCTGAGCGAACCAGGCTGCTGCTTTTGACAAGATCTCACGCTCGATGCGTAACTGCTTAATCTCGCGACGAAGACGGCGCAACTCCTCTCGCTCATCACTGGTCAGACCGTCTTCTCGAAGGCCCTCGTCTCGGTCGGCCTGTACCACCCAGTTCCGGATCGTCTGGTCTGAGGGCTCGAACTCTTTGGCCAGCTCTCCTGGCGTACGACCGGCTCGAACCAATTCGACCATTTGCTTTTTGAACTCAGGTGGATAAGGTGGACGTGTTGGCGGCATAGTGGATCTCCTTTCTCCCAAGAGATAAGGTACCCACCGAAACGGGTCAAGTCCACTCCAAAACTCACTGAAGAAACGTTGGATTCTGCGATAGTTGGACTTCTGCTTGGCTTTGCCGTTGAGGGCGTTGGCCAGTTTGGTGAAGTTGACGGTTGTGAGCTTGATGAGAGACACAATGAAGGCGGCGATGAATTTTACCCGGGCCTTATGACAGGGTAAATACCATTGCATCACGTCGTGTAATTCATTAACTTGAGGAGACATAGACCTGTGTTTGATGATGGATGAGTTGTTGGATCTTGACAACCCAAACTTAACTCATTTCACCACTCAGCGCAGGTCTTTTCCTTTTTTGTCGTGTACCATGTGCGGCGGCAGGAAAACGAGACCGGTTCTGGTGAATTTCTCTTGCAACCACAGGTATGAATTTCTATATCTTAGCAGCCGAGAAAGCGGTCCAACACGTTCGATACGATCGCCTGGATCTGCGCATCAACGGCCAGGCTGGCGCCGAACGAAATAGACCCCACACTGAATACGCCCCCACCTCCGGGATGCGTATAGTATGTCATGTGTGCTCCTCCCTTGCCGTCCCAGTTGTAATTGGGGTCTGGATATTGTGCGTCAATTCCTGGCCCCATAGCGTCCCCTGGATTGATCCCTTCGGCTATGATCTCGATGTTGGATGGAGACCACTCCGGGACCACCTGGTCCATTTCCCACCCGCTCGCGCCGTTACCGTGTAGTCCCTCTTTCCCGATGAGATCATTCTTGCTCAGCTCCAATCCTCCGAATATCCAGTGGTTTGGCTTCAGCGTCCGATAGGGCGCGTGGGTCATATACCCTTCCCGGACATATCCCACACCGGTCACGCTGTGCTCCGGTCTGCCGAGGTCCCGCCAGAGCCCGCCTTTCTCCCCCGTCTGCTCGTGGGCGCGGCCATCCCTGCAAACCTCAATTACACGGAGGTTTTCATCAAATGTCACCTTCCAGAAGAGTCCGTTTCCGGACAGGTACAGGAGACTGCCGCCTGCCTGCAGGTAGGCGTCCAGGTGGTCACGCATCTGCAGGGTCCAGTACTCGCTGTGCGTGCTGATGATAAGGGCAGGATACGCTTTGAGCCGGTGCCACCCCGCGTGCAGGTCCAGATCCCCGTAGAGATCGGGTTCATATCCCGCATCGTGCAGCCAGTCAAGAATCCACCCTTCGCCTCGTACCAGGTGACTGCGGCCCTTACCCGCGGGTCTGGAAGAGGTCATTGGACGGTCCAGGCTTGTGACGCGAGGTTGTTCGGCACAATACGATGAAGATCCGCCCCAACCGTTGTAGGCGTTCCAGGTGTTCGTGGACGCAAGCACGGCAAGCCTGCGTCTCTTTTCCGGGGGTGGTTTCACGACAAAAGGTACATGGAAGGAGGCCCCCTTCGAATCCACCAGTTCCGCCGCATAGAATGCGGTGGGTGTTCCCTCGGGCACCTTCCACTCGAAATCCGTCTCCCCACACGCATCCTTCCCAGGGCAACTCCGTCAGCGACTTGCGTGACCCCTTCAATCCACTCATTGCATCACATTCCCGGGTCCTCTTTCCGATCCGGTAGAATCGCACGTCATAGGAATCCGCAGAGGTGGATACTTTGAATTCGATCCGTTCGCCGGGACTCACGGTCAACTTCGTAGAGAATCCCTGTATGAGGTCCAGATCGGGAGGAGGATAGAGCGGGGGCACGCACGGAAGGCTGCCAGGCAGTGCACTTGAAATGACTCTGGCCTTCTCTTCCGGAGTTCTTTCTGGATTCTCTGCCACCTTTTACCTCACGATGCCTGCTTTTATCGGGAATCCATTTCTCTGCGGCATAAATCCCTTGACATCACCAACAACCCGAACCTTGGTACTTACCTCATAGGGTTTTTCGGCTTCAAAAGAACCTTTGGCTGGTGTTCCCTGCAATGGAGTATATCGGCAAATCCTGCAGAATGGTCCTCTTTCTCTGGCTCTTTGTTCAACATACTCAGGTAATAACGTCCAGAGTCTGAAAATTAATCCTTCCTTCCTAAAATATTCTATTGCATCCATACCATCTTGGCCTTGTCCATAGAAGGATTCAAAGAACATTTTTTGTGATTCTGTGGGAAAATAAGTCTGCCAATCATTTACTGTGACGGGTTCAAATTCCCAGTACGAGAATTCTTCATGGCCAAATCGACCACCAGGTCTTGTAGCGAGCTCGAGGTCCGAAATCTTTATGCCTTTATCTGGTCCTACTATCTGCTCAACAACACTATCTGGTGGATGGAAATTACCTGTTTTAGTTAATTGATTCATCGCTTCTACGGGATACTTTAGAATAGGGTTCAGATGTGCAGGTAAGTGGTATAAATAAGACTCCCCATTTTCAAATGTGTACAGAGCACCATCGGGCAACCAGAATCTGATATTTCTCAGACCTTCTTCACGGATATTAATTTTTGTGGCTCCTCGCTATTTGGTGTGGGTAACCTTCCCCCAGGAACGACCAGTTGTGGTAGACAAGACGCCCAAGCTGCAGGTTTTGTGGACCAGCCTTCGAGTATTCTTTGTCAACGGTGTTGCCCGACCCGTTGTCTGTTGCTCAGGATTCTATCTTAAAAACAGTTGTTTAAGTTGTTAGATAATAAATTGTTACGATGGACTAAACGGCAAACTGGATCTCCGGATCATTCAATACCCGCCGTGTGCTTAGGAGAGATCTCATGTGCGGATACCGGAGCAAACGGTTAGGAACCACCTCGCACTCGGCAAGAAGACTGGTTCGGGTTTTTATGATTACCCACGTGAAACAGCGAAGAGCCATTTTTGTAAGGTCAGCCATCAATATGGCGGACAGTTTTCTTTGACAAAAAAGTGCCGTTCACGCAGATTAGGTATCATAGACCACCACGTCAACGATACCCTTTATCTGGAGAGACGGCACAATGGAACTGGCAGAAAAGATACTCAAGAGTTTCAAGATTTCCAAGCCTCAAAAAAAGTTTCTGATGGCTGTGTTTACAGCGATCCTAACAGCTCACGGCAAGATCAATTTTCGTAACCTATCGCGTTACTCTCCTTTGTCACAGAAGACGTATTCACGCCAGTTTGCCAAACCCTTTGAATTTGTGGCCTTCAACCGAGCGGTGATCAATGAAAGCCTGGGCAGAGAAAGTGAACGGATCATCGTGTTAGATGCTTCTTTTGTGTCCAAGTCGGGCAAGCAGACCTATGGTCTGGATTATTTCTGGAACGGTTGTCATCGTCGGAGCGAAAAGGGGTTGGAAGTCTCCAGTGTGGCCATCGTGGATGTTTTGAGAAACACAGGCTTTACGCTGTCCGTTCGTCAAACCGATCCTGGAGATGAACGCCAAATGTCTGAGTCTAAGCCTAAACAGGATGTCGTCAAGGTCAATAAAAAGAAAAGGACCGTCAAGAAAAAGGGCACCAAAAAAAAGGGGAAAGCCAAGTCGAAAAAGCAAAGCTCCAAACAGGCAGAAGACGTCGAAACCCTAACAGATCAGTATTTACAGCACCTGAGTGATGTCAAACCCAGCTTGTTAGAGAATGAAAAATATACCGTTGTCGATGGCTATTTTAGCAAGAAGAAATTTGTTGATGGCGTCCGTGATTTGGATCTACACCAGATCGGCAAATTGCGCTGCGACGCCAATATGCGCTATCTCTACACCGGACCAAAACGGGAAAAGGGAAGCGGAAGGCACAAGACCTATGACGGCAAAGTCAACTGGCAGGACCTGTCTCGGTTTTCATATATCCAAACACAAGATGGCATCGCCATTTACAGTCTTGTCTTGAATCACGTCTCCTTAAAACGCAATTTGAAAGCCGTCGTCTTGCTGGATCACACGAACAAGGACAAGAAGAAATATGCGATCTTGTTTTCAACCGACAAAGACCTAAGTGCCAAGACGATTGTCAGATATTACAAAGCGCGTTTCCAAATTGAATTTATTTTCAGAGATGCCAAACAGTTCACCGGATTGTGCGACTGTCAAGCCAGAGATCAAAAACGGCTGGCTTTCCATTTTAATGCCTCTTTGACAACCCTCAATTTAGCCAAAACGGAACACTTACAAGCCCAATCAGATACGAGACCCATACCCTTTTCCATGGCCAGTGTAAAAGCCTGTTATTTCAACACGTATTTTCTCCAGAATATTTTTTTAATGTTAGACCTCGACCTAAATTTGATTAAAAAATCTCCCCAATACCAAAAACTGCGGGATTATGGCAAAATTGCTGCTTAAAAGTGGCCGAACTATTGCCATGGTACACGACAAAAAAGGAAAAGACCTGCGCTGAGTGGTGAAATGAGTTAAGTTTGGGTTGTCAAGATCCAACAACTCATCCATCATCAAACACAGGTCTATGTCTCCTCAAGTTAATGAATTACACGACGTGATGCAATGGTATTTACCCTGTCATAAGGCCCGGGTAAAATTCATCGCCGCCTTCATTGTGTCTCTCATCAAGCTCACAACCGTCAACTTCACCAAACTGGCCAACGCCCTCAACGGCAAAGCCAAGCAGAAGTCCAACTATCGCAGAATCCAACGTTTCTTCAGTGAGTTTAATCTGTCCTATGACCTGGTGGCCGACTTGATCCTGCATCTCTTGCCGATCAAGTCGGACTTTACCATCTCGATAGATCGGACGACCTGGAGCTTCGGCAAACTGACCATCAATATTCTCACCGCCGGGAGTGTCTATCAAGGCGTTGCATTTCCCATCTGCTGGATACTGCTGCCCAAAAAGGGCAACTCCAACACCGATGAGCGTATCCAGTTGATGGAACGGGTCTTGAAGTTGGTGGATAAAAACCTGATTCAGGTCATCGTTGCAGACCGGGAATTCATTGGGCAAGAATGGTTTGCGTGGTTAGATGCGCAAGCCTTAGGCTTTGCCATCCGCGTCAAGGAAAACGCCAAAACCCTAAATGGCAAAGGGGACATCGCGCTTCGATGCTTGTTTGCCGACCTGCACATTCACCAAGAGCGCATCCTGCGTAAACCCCGTCTGATCTATGGTCATCATCTGTATTTGTCTGTCATCCGATTACCTGACGAATTTCTCATCGTTGCCAGCAAGTGTAAAGGTCGAAAACCGCTGGAGGATTACAAAAAACGGTGGGGAATTGAAGTCCTGTTCGCCGCGTTGAAAAGCCGAGGCTTCGATCTGGAACAGACCCATCTGATCCATCTGGAACGAATCGAAAAACTCATCGCGCTTTTAGCCATTGCCCTCACCTGGGCTCATCTGGTAGGAGAATGGATCGCAAAGACAAAACCGTTGAAGATCAAAAAACACGGATGCAAAGAGAAAAGCCTGTTTCGATATGGATTGGACCATTTGCAGTATGTTCTGCTCAATATACAGGATCACATCCAGGAGTTCTTTCACTGTCTTTGGATACTGATTGATCCTCCATATTTTAGGTCAGATTAAGTTTTGTCGTGTATTATGAAGGTCAGCAGATTCTAAAGCTCTGGAAGGGTCTATTGCCGCAGCTACTTCTGCAATTGTTCCGTCTATTATGGTAACAGTTTTTGAACTCATTATCCATTCGCCAGCCATCCCTCTTCTCCTTTCAAATATAAGTTATGTCTACGCCTCAGAACCCATTTCTATCGAGAATATAAGATAAGGGGTTCCCCTTCTAATGTCCTCGCCCATGGTCTTCCTCCTCTTGTTTAGCCAGCTCTTTAGCTCGTCTCAATCGGCCTGGCAGAGGGCGGCGTTTGGCCGGTCTGCACCAGGTAGAGTGCGTGTCCAATGTCTTTGCGGACTAGTGACTGCCGAACTCCGGTAGGAATGGTTTCACGGTCTCGAAGGCGCCATCCGCCTCCTCATCGGACATGGGCGTCTTGGGGGGAGTAACCCACTTTTCCATAAGGCCGAGCCGGCTCAGCACAGCCTTGCCGGCGGCGGGGGCGAACCCGTGCAGTCCTCGAAGGGTGGTAGAGAAGGCATTCGCCCTGTGCTGGGCGGCGAAACCGGCCTGGTAGTCTCGCTCGTGCCAGGCTTCGTAGATGCGTGCGGCCAATTGCGGTGCGACGCCTGGCACCAGACCGGTGGTGGCACAGACCCCGGCGTCGAGAAGGTGGAGGAAGAAGGCCTCACCACCGACCACGACGCGGAAGTCGGAGCCGGGCCCGAGGGCCGTGAGGTATGCGAGCGTATTGGTTGGGCTTCCCGAACTGTCTTTGGCGCCCTGGACGCCGACGTCCCGCAGCCGCGGGATGGTTGCCGGTTCCACGGCAACGCCGGTCATTGAGGGGATGTTGTAGAGCATGACGGGAAGGGGTGCGGCATCGACCAGATCGGCAAAGAAGGAGACGACCTCATCCTGGGTCATGGGGAAGTAGAAGGGCGGGCTGACCAGGATGCCGTCGGCGCCCAGATCCGCCGCGGCCCTGGCCTGCTCGTGGGTGCGCCGGACGTTGGGCTGGCCACAGCCGACGATCACCGGGGCCTGAGCGTCAACTTCGTCGACGACCGCTTGGATCGCGACTTTCCGCTGGTCGTCATCGATCCCGGTGAACTCGCCGGACGTGCCGAGAACGACCACCCCCCGGGATCCGTTGTTGATCGCCCGGCGGGCGGTCTTGCGTATGGCCTCCCGATCCACGGCAAAGTCTTTTTTCAACGCCGTCAACAGTGCAGGGATACTGCCTCGAAGTCTTTCCTGGAAAGGTGTCATCGATAGGGTCTCCTTGAACGCATCCTCACTCGATTCAGGATGTCTCTTCATTTATTTCCAGCCCCAGGTGGGCGGCTTTGGCGTGTCGCTGGGAGATGGTGATTGTAAAGGCCCTTTTAGAATCGAATGGGCGCCGAGAGTCGCTCGGCCGCAGTCTGGCGCCTGATCCGACAGCCGATACGCTCTGACAGCCGTTCTCTGAAATAGATCGTCTTTCTCTGTGTCGCTGAAATCCGCAGCGATTTTCTTGAAGGCATTATAAAGGACGTGGTAGGAAACCGACTCCTTTTCGACTGGGAAGTTGCTTTCGAACATGCACCGATGGGGACCCAGGCATTCGATGGCGTGCAGATAGTAGGGCCGCCGCAAAGCCCGCGACCGTTCACAAAACCTTCCCCGTTGCTGCGTTCCCTGCGTATCCAACGCAAAGCCCCTGGAAAACCCGCTGCCGAACCCTCCGACACGCTCCAACCCGCGCCACCGGACCCGTTTATTCTTCCTATCCGTGACTCGCGGCATGATCATTTTCGCGTTCCACGTCATGCGCTGACGTACGGGACCGGCATGGCACAGGTCGGTTCAGTCGGCTGTAAGATTACGTTTCCATTCACGGAATTGTTCCGCGAGGTCTGCTCGGCCATAACTGCGGAGCCGCGCTTCGTAGTCATCCAGAAAGACCAGATACAAGGGTAATAGACCTTCCTCGAGCACGCTTACGGTGGTGGGGTCTCCAGGTTGAGGCGGGTTGCTCCTCCATTCCAAGGCGGTTTGAGCGAGATGTGCAGCCGGGCCGTCTACATTTTGGCAATAATACTCGACTGCTAGATCGTTCATACCGACTTCGCCAGTGCCAGCGGTGAAGAAAAAGCGTACTGGAAAGAGGATCCGCTTGGTGAGCGGTATGAGATCGCTTTCAGCGAAGGTCTTTGGGGCCTTCAATTGCTCCGTGACCTCTGGTTTTGCGAGGACCCTCAGAGCAAATTTCGCGCCGACTATGACAAGCTCCTCAGTGCTTGGCGTAGTAAACTGATCCCGTATGTCCCTGCCCTTTAGAAGTCGTCCATACCGTATCAGGTCAAGACGATCCAGCGGAGGAAATCGTCCACCTGTAGCCTGTCCCGAAAGCGTTGCAACAGAACCCCAGAAGACAGAAAGGCGACCGGACAATGGCAAACAGGTCCCGGCGACGGCGTTTGAGAGCTTGGCAACCCTAGCTGTATCAAGGTCATCTAGTGGTCGATTTCGCAAATACGCATGAGGTTGCATAGGTGGCAAAAAAGGGGTATGTTATACGCCTCATTCCAATCGGTAAAGGAGGTGTATAATGTCAGGTCCCCTTCCCCAATACCAACCTCGCTTCACAAAAGCCCAACTGGCAAAAGCCCAGAAAATCATTCGTCAGCGCAACGCGCCTCAATCCCAGGTGCAGCGGGCAAAGATGGTGGTGGCCTTAGCCGAGAATAAAGCCATTGGCAACCAGAGGTTAGCCGACAGGGCAGGTGTCAGTTCACCTACGGCGCAGAAGTGGCGAAAAAGGTGGACTGAAGAAGGCTTCACTTTAGAGGATCTACCGCGCAGTGGGCGACCGCCCACTTTTTCCCCCTGTGCAAGTCAGTGAAGTCAAAGCCATTGCCTGTCAACTGCCCGCACAACGGGGGTTGCCCCTGTCTCGGTTCAGCTTATTTGAGATTCAACAGGAAGTGTTAAGGTGTGCGTTGATCACTTCAATCTCACCCACAACGATTTGGCGCATTCTCAAAGAGGATGCCCTTCGTCCCTGGTATCACCGATCCTGGCTTCATATCAAAGCCCCCAACTTTTTAGAGAAAGCCAGTCGCATTCTGGACCTGTATCAAGGCATATGGGAGGGGATACCGCTTGGCAAGAAAGACTTCGTTATCTGTGCCGATGAAAAATCCCAACTCCAAATCTTAGCCCGAGAGTTTGCCACATTGCCACCTGATTGTGGCAAACCCATTCGTATGGAAAATGACTACAAACGGATGGGCACAGTGGCCTATCTGTCTGCACTGGATGTGTTCTCAGGGCACATCTTTGGGCGTGTGGATGAGAAAACCGGCATCGTGCCCTTTCAAAAGCTGGTGGACCTGGTGATGGGACGGGAGCCTTATGCTTCGGCTGATCGGGTCTTCTGGATTGTGGACAACGGATCTTCTCATTACACCACCACGTTCCCTAAACGGCTCCAGGATGCCTATGAAAATGCCATTGCCGTCCATCTCCCTATCCACGCCAGTTGGCTCAATCAGATTGAGATCTATTTCTCGATCTTGCAAAGAAAGGCGCTCACGCCCAATGACCTGGCAGATCGACAGGCGATGGAAGCCAGGATCTTGGGCTTTGAGGAATACTATAATCTCACTGCCGAACCTTTCAACTGGCGCTTTACAAGGCAGGAATTGGAAGAACGAATGCAGCGAATCCGGCTGGCTGCATAAACTCATGCGAACTTCTGAAATCGACCACTAGCGGATCGTTGAGAACGAGCCCCAGGTCAATATCGCTCGCGTTGACACTAAACCCCCCGTGCGCAAGACTGCCTAACGCAAACGCCGCTATGAGGCGACCTTGCCACTCTTCCTCAGCAAACGCGACCGCTGCTTCAAGAACCTTTTCGCCGGTTTCGAGTGGATCGAGGTTATCGAGAGATGTTGACATTCTGTGTACCCCCACCTAAGTTGACCTTCCCTTCCCCGCGGATTCGGTTTTGGTGGCCGGTACGCTGGGCTCCACGCCGGCATAACCGATCTCGGCGACTTTCCGAACCACTCCCTCGAAATCTTCCTCGATCAGATCCCGAACCGTGTATAGCTGCAGAGCGATCGGCGCCGGCATCCTCTGTCTCTTGTGAGGAAAGCTGATACCCGAAATCAATACACCGTCTTCGGAAGTTTTATGGCGGGATCTACGGTGGCGGGGAAGGGGGGGCGGAAGGCGACGAACCGGTTTACGATGGTATGCTGCATCGTAAACGTATTCGGACGCTCTTTCTGGTAGACCAGCTGGTTCCCACCCAGCAGATAGACCGTTTCTCCCACGAGAACCGCCCCGCCGGACCAAGTGGCGTAGGGGGAGATCCAGTTGTTCTCGACAAACGCCTCTGCTTCCGCGTCAAACACCCAGATCGAAGACATCTGGAGCGCGTCGTTTCGAGGCTGGCCGTCGAAGATAAGGACCTGGTTTTCGATCCGAACGGCCGTTGCGACCATCCTCGGCAGGGGCATGCGCGTATTCAAGATCCTCCAGGTGTCTGATCGAACATCGTAGCACTCGACTGTATCCGTCACGCTCCTTGTCAGCCTCTCCCCCGAATCGTCCACCTTCCCGCCGAACGCGAAGATCGTACCGTCGATGGCAACCGCCTCCAGAATTCCTCGCCCGACTTCCATTGGGCCGAGCCGTCGCTCGGTGCCGGTTAAGGGATCCAGCTCGATCACCTCGCGACTATACTGCGGGTCGTTGCCTTCCCACATCCCGCCGACGAGAATCAGGCGATTTCCGAATACGACCCCCTTGCCCTGGTTCCAGTATGGCCCCAGAAGTTTCAAAGGAAAGGGCCCTTCGATCGACTCGGATTCCGGATGCCAGAGACAGTACTCCCCGCGGAACACGACCACGAGCCCGAAATCAAACAGCCCGCCGGTCATCAGTCGCCCCTTCCACGGAAGAATCGATCGGCTCTGCCAGGTCCGGGTGGTCAAATCGTAGGTTTGGATCAGATCCGTGTGGACTTTCAAAGAGGAACCGCCGATCACGTGGATCGCCCGCTCGTCTGCAACTGCAAAGCAGCCATGCACCTCAACCGGCATTTGGGGCAGATCCTTGCTCCAGGCATCCGCCGGCCAGCCACTCGACTCGATATTCAGGTCACGAAGCACGGATTCTCCTCCTTTCAAATCAAGCCGATTTCACGAACAGCTTGCGCTCGAGATCGCACAGACACTCGGGCCCCGTCTCGCGCATCACGAAGGTATCCTCGCACTTGAAATGCCCGATCCCGGGAGCTTTGATCTTCACCTCCAGGGTAAACGCGTGTCCTGGCAGAATCTCTCCTTTTGGACCGGGCTCCATGGATACATGAGGAACATCGTACATGATCCAGCCAATCCCGTGCGAGTGAAATCCGACGTGGAGTCCCTCTGCATCTCCAATATGACTGAACAGGACCTCTTTGGAAAGCTCGTCAACTTCAGAGCAGGAGATTCCAGGCCTCAATCGATCGAAGACCGTTTGAACCGTCTCGTTGCAGGCCTGGGACATACGCTCCACCTCGGGCGGAACAGAATCGCCGAAGTAGAAATTCCTGCCCATGTCGGAAATCAGCCCCTTGTGAATCGTCGTCACATCGATGTGGATCAGCGTTCCTGGTTCCAGCCTTGCGCCCTTCAGTTCCCGACCCGTAAAATGGTTGTCCCCAAAATGGATACAAAAGAAATGGCCCCAGCGCTCAGCATATAGACCTGCAACAGAACGGACAAAGATATCCATCAGTTCTTCGGCGGTCACGCCCTCGGCGAGGTGATTCAACACCTTCACGATGCCCTTCCCCGTGTTTCGGCAGGAGGTCGCCATCCGACGCACCTCCTCTTCACACTTGAATTCCTGTAGCTTGAGTATGATCCCTTCTCCTTCCACCCAGTCAATACTTGGGGCGACCTTATCGAGGGCCGAAATCAACCCGTGGGGAAGTGAAGCACGCTCAATACCCACCCTGCCCGATCGAACATCCTTCGCGTTGAGAATTTTGACGATCTCTTCCGCGTGTCTCTCGTACGGGGCGCGCAGCATCCGACGAATATCGGAAATCCAGATGCCCTGGGCTTCAAAATCGGGTAGATCCATCTGGGAGGATGCGGATCCAAACGCCATCTCGGGATGTCCCGTCACATAACCCGAAACTGGCAGGGCGCAATTTCCAGGCGTGTTCGGCGATGTATTCGGGGCAAAGAAACGCCATTCGTACCACGGCAGTGTCGTGAAATAGCTGAACGAATCCGGTCTGCAGAACAGAATCGCGCGAAGGTCATTCTCCTCGAGAAGCTGCTCCATGCGAGGAATCTGAAAGAATGGATCCACGGTTGAACTCCTTTCTGATGATGATCGCTGCTGCAGCGGAGGCGAACTGTCGGAAGATCTCCGCGCAGTGGATGTGATCATCCGTGTGTCGCCAATTCCGACTCGAATTCGATCGCTTTCGGAAACTTCTGGATTATCTGTTTGAGGGAGTGTTCTCAAGATACTCCATCTCTTCCTCGATGACAAGCTTCGCGATGCGTTTGGCGAAATAATATACCCGCTTGAGATGTTCGATCAGATCCGATTCGATCTTGAACGCGGCCAGGCGGTTGGGTTCATCGGCCGTCAGGCGGCGCGAGAGATGCGATTCCGCCTCATCGGCCATTCGGCCGATCTCCGGCTTGGCCGCTTCGACCTCTTTGGCCACGACTTTGTCGAACGCCACAAGGGCCTCCGTGCTCCGCTCGACGGACCAACAGAAATCCGCCTCCTCATCGGACATGGGCGTCTTGGGGGGAGTGACCCACTTTTCCATAAGGCCGAGCCGGCTCAACTTCGTCGACGACCGCTCGGATCGCGCCTGATCCGAACTACGCTTCCAGCCGATACGCTCTGACAGCCGTTCTCTGAAATAGATCGTCTTTCTCTGTGTCGCTGAAATCCGCAGCGATTTTCTTGAAGGCATTATAAAGGACGTGGTAGGAAACCGACTCCTTTTCGACCGGGAAGTTGCTTTCGAACATGCACCGATGGGGACCCAGGCATTCGATGGCGTGCAGATAGTAGGGCCGCTGGTCTTCGGCGATTTCGTCGGAAGTCGGCGGCAAGTCCCTCTTCTCCCAACCACGACCATTAACGCCCTGCGCCAGGCCGCCCAGTTTGCCAAAGACGTTGGGGCATTCACCCAGAGCGGCATAGTCCTGCTTCCACTGGTCGAAGACTTCGTCCCGTTTGCCGGCGTAGGGTCCAATGCCGATGACGCCGCCAAGATGGTTGAGGATGAGGGTCGTTTCGGGACACGCTCTGGCGAGCTCGACGACGTCGGGCAACTGGGGATGGTAACACCAGGCATCGAAGCTGAGTTCCACTTTTCCGAGTGTTCGAACGCCTTCCTGGAAGTCCTCGGAGAGAAACAGATGGGGCGGGGGATTGATGCGTGAGTCAGGGACATCCGGGCTTTCATCCCAGCTGCCATGATGACGAATTCCGCGGAACAGGCCCTGACCGGCATCCAGGTGCGCCTCGAGAACGGGCCTCACGTGGGCGCCGAGGCTCAGGTTCGCGTGTCCAACGATCGCGCCCACGGTTGCGCCGGTTCCCTGAGCAGATCGTGCAGCGAGGTCCGCCACGAACTCGGTTTCGCCGACGGGACGCATTTCTTCAGGTCCACCTTTCCGATACTCTGCTCCGGCTTCGACGAAGACGGTCCGCTCGATTCGGTGGCCGGCGTTCGTATCTTCCCACAAATGTTCAAGCAGGTAAGGGAATCCTCTGGGCGGTCCGTCGTGCCAGAAGTGGTGGTGCGGATCAACGATCGAGCGATGGGGATCGATGATGTCTTCGGTGACTTGAGCGAGCCATTTCGCGTTGAGGGGCATAGGACCTCGCTTTCAAATGGGCGTATCGGTCGTTCCAGCCGGCAATGAAGCCTTCGACCTCTCGGTGTAGACGATTTGTAGTATAACTTCGTATCGCGATCACCGTCAAGTGAATTCTCTCAGTCCAGACAGGTGTTGCTATCGCGACTATGATGAAGTATCTTGCGATGGAAAATCGCACCGACTCACGGTTTATCGTGCGCGGACACGCCGCAGACGAACAGACGTGGGAGGTCTCACAAAGTGAGAGGACCAACATGACCGATTCAGGAATGTCGACCGAAACCTATCGCGCGCCCGCATTCGCCGACTTCAACCCCGAGCATTCAACGCCGGGAGCGACCCTGGAGCGGCTGGCCCAACTGGAGGCGCACGGGTATGTGATCGTCAACGACTTTGTGGACAGCCCCTGGATCCGGAAGCTCCGGAAAGCGGGCCGACGGGTGACGGAGGCGTGTGCGCCGGAAGTGGGATATGACAGGATCGATACGTCGAAGGGATACGTTCATCGGACTGGTGACGATGAGCCGTGGGCGATTCGGGGGATTATGCATCCGGCGTTTGGAGAGCCGGTCTTCGCCGAGTTCCACGGGTCGGATGAATTCGTGGGATTCTGCTCCTCCTGGTGCGGAGGGCTCGTTCGCGAGGATCTGGTGATGGGGAATTCGCTTCTGTGGTGTAACCCTCGGAAGAAAGAGAATTCACTGGGCTGGCATCGGGACCTGTCATGGTGGGGTACGGGAGAACGCAAGCCCTCGCAGCGTACCGATCGAGCGACCAACGCCGAAGAGTACACCGAGGAGGTGGAGCGGAAGCGCTGGCAGGAGATTCGAGCGGACAACAAGAAAGCGCTCGAGGAGCGGAACGGTGTGAGCATATTCCTCGCGCTTGTTGACGATGAATGTCACGAGTTGATCCCGGGGACACACAATCGCTGGCGAACACCGCTTGAACACGACGTACTGCTGCCGAAGAAGATGAAGGAAGCGGGCATTCCGCATACGCCCAGCTGGAACGGTGAGGATCCGCTGCCCGGTCAGACTGCGATCCGTTTGCGGGCAGGTGAGGCGCTGATCCGGAACGGGGCAACGATCCACACGGGGCACACGGTCCCGGAACGGGAACGGAATTCGCTCTCGATAGGCTGGTCGAAGTGGAAGGGGCCGTCCGGCGAGGAGCCGAAGATGGAGGATGCCCGGACGGCGTGGCAATTGGATCCGGCCGTTCGGGAGGCGCTGCCGCACGAGTGGATGAAGACGGCCTACGATCGATGGGTGGTGACTCGGAAGTTAGGGGACTCGCTGGAGGACCGGTATGCGCCGTGGGATATCCAACAGATCAAGTCGGGCGAGGTTGTGGGGTGGCGAGGGGAACTGGAGAAGCAGGCGGCGAAGGCGGGGGAGAGCTGGGAGAAGTTTCAGACGGTTGAATGATGGACGAGGCGGTCTGAAGATGGTGGACCGTTGAGGCTGCAGGTGTTCGTGGATCGCAGTATTGGTGAAGTCTTTGCCAACGGTCGACAGTATGTTATAATATAATAAAGTGGCAAGCACTCTAAATCAAAAGGGCTTATGCGAAAATAGCATAAGCCCTTTATCTTCAGTATGTTATAATGGTGTGCGATGCTGGGCTTGAACCAGTGACCTCTTGCATGTCAAGACCTCAATGTGTATACCCGCATAGGACATTTTTATATATTTATAATATTGATTTATTGTCCGGTGTTGGGTATATTCTCTGGTAGAGAAAAGAGGAGCGACCTTTTGGGTAAATTGGATTGTTTCCAAATGGCAGGCGTGGAGTTATGGTTCAATTCCTCAGATCACGAACCGCCTCACAACACGCCCGCAAACCTGACAAATGGGAGATACGCGTCTTTTTCGGTGCGTGTAAACGCGGAAATTTGGTTTTCAATGTGAAGTTTCCGCCCTCCGGATCGGGCCCTTCGGGCAAAGAACGGCGGGAGCTTTTAAACCTGGTGCTTCAGCATAGAGACGCACTTTATACCGAGTGGGAAGCCAAAGTGGATACAAGGAGCTAAACATGTCAAAGACTGCTGATATGACCGTCTGGGCTCAAGACCCATTTAGCTATGACATCATTCCGTCTTCTTTCACCGTTTTTCGAAAACCGGATTTGAGAAAGGTAAAGTCTCGAGATATTTTCGTATTAACTTCTGTTCCCGACCTTCCTATTGTCACTGAATTTGTGCGTGCTGCAAATCACCGAAACCATCTTCGAACACTTTTTGTCCGAGAAGATGACAACGCTCGGTTTTTACCGCAGATGCTTTATGAGGCAAAACTCAGAATGAGCCGAAATATTCTTGTGCATACGGATAAGGAGGTGCCAAAGCGCGTGTTCACGGCCTGGAGTCTTGGATGTCCGGATCAACTGATTGCCACTGCACAGGTCATCGATGATGAGCTTTTTGTCGTGGCCTGTGACCATACGTTGTTCAGAATTGGCTTTGAAGAAATGCCTGCACTCAAGCGCATTTTAGAGGAACAGCGTTCTTCATTTACGATCTCCAGCGAAGGCAGTTATATTCACTGGCCTGAGGCTGATGTACACATCGATCTGGATGCTGTCCGCTACCTGAAAGATGATGAATGGCGTGAGAAAAAGGATCGGGAAAGACTGATGTATGACATTCGGTTCGGAGAAGCTGTTGCCACATTACGAAAGAAGTCCGGGCTTAAGCAAGCCGAGATCCAAGGACTTTCTGAACGCCACGTGCGAAGAATTGAAAAGGGTGAACGGACCAAGGTTGATACGTTGGCGGTTTTGGCAAGAAGCCACCGATTGTCCCTTAAAAAGTATCTCGATGAAATTGCCGAAATTCTTTCCACTTTATGCTGAGCTTGGATGAGTCGGATGCAAGGCTTGAGGTGCTGACTGAGCGGAAACTGCGTAATCTGGTTCGGATGTCAGGGCGGCCGCAACGAAGGAAGTTCTGGGCGATTGTCAATTTTCGGACTGAAAACTGAAACCTGGCATTGGTTGACTTTTGTAGTGTGGCTAGTTTCTGCTTTCTGAAGTGTTCCGTTTTAGTTAATTTATGTAGGAGCCATTTTCTGGAGTCTTTATCTTTATGAATCCCTTGGCGCAACAGACACGCCTTTATCTTGATACATCGGTTTTGAGCTTTCTCTTAGCCGACGACGCCCCGGAGAAACAGGTGATCACCCAGGCCTTTTTTGAGTCGGTTGATGGGTTACGGAGAGTTGATCCTGGCAACGCCGGAGGAGGTGATCCCGTATGAAGATTAAAGAATCTAAAACAATGGTAGAACTGAGAGAAATTCGAGAGGCATTGGGGCAGAAATACCGCGACCTTTCCGCTGAAAGCCAGGTTCGTGCGCTGCAAAAAGAGGGAGAGAAGATTCTGAGAAAATACCGGTTGAATCTGAGGCGGATATCACTTGCTCCTCACCGTTAAGCTTTCAAGCCTAAAAGTATAACATCCTCGACTTCGCCTGACAGTTTTCCTAAGATTTTAGAAATCTGTCAGAAAGGAGTTGAGAATGACCCAAGCTCAAAGGGATATTCGTAAGAAACTGAGAGTCCTAAACCACGCGAAAGAGACCGGGAATGTTTCAAAAACCTGTCGATATTTTGGGATTTCCCGTGAGACCTTCTATCAGTGGAAGCGCAAGTATGAGCAGCACGGCGAAGAAGCCCTGGTAAATAGCAAGCCTTGTCCTGAAAATCCCACGCTCAAAGCACCCCCTGAGATCGAAGAGAAAATCCTCTATCTTCGTCGGACTTACCATTTTGGAGCTCAACGGATTGCTTGGTATTTGGGCAGATATCATGGTATTGAAATTTCGTGTGGGGGCGTGAGGTCAGCGATCGTTGAATTTTAGAGGGAGAGCGAAGATGGCGGACAGGGTTCGAGTTGGAATCATTGGGGTGGGGCAAATCGGTAAGAATCACCTGCGGCGCTATAGCGAAATCCCGGAAGTGGAGGTGGTGGCCGCGGCGGATGTGGACGAGGCGGAACTGGCGAGCGTGGCCGAACAGTTCGGCATTGCGCACAGGTTTGCGGATTTTCGAGCGCTGCTGCAGCGGGACGATATCGCGGCGGTGGATGTGTGCCTGCACAACAATTTGCACGCGCCGGTGACGATCGCCGCCCTGGAGGCGGGCAAGCATGTGTATTGCGAGAAGCCGATTGCGGGATCCTATGCCGACGGCAGGGCTATGGTAGAGGCGGCCCAGTCGTGCGGGAAAATGTTAAGCATTCAACTGAGCCAGTTGTTTGCAGAGGGTGCCGACTCGGTTTTACGTAGATGTTTTCTGTCTATGCTGCATCGGCATAGTCAAGGAGTTCATCATTGGCATATCGAACCTGTTTATACTGATTCCAGAAAGCATCCCATCGTTTTGACTTGACGTAAGTGCGTAACTGCAAGATGCGTTGTCCTCCCTGCCAGGACCATTGCATACCCGATCGACAAAGCCTTGTCTTGACCAGGGTCTTGCAGGCCGCTTCGACGGGTCCCGAGCCAATGGGCAGACCCCTTCGACGAAAGTCAGCATAGGCCATCCGGTGTTTGTCCGTGGACTTGACCCGTTTCGGTGGGTACCTTATCTCTTGGGAGAAAGGAGATCCACTATGCCGCCAACACGTCCACCTTATCCACCTGAGTTCAAAAAGCAAATGGTCGAATTGGTTCGAGCCGGTCGTACGCCAGGAGAGCTGGCCAAAGAGTTCGAGCCCTCAGACCAGACGATCCGGAACTGGGTGGTACAGGCCGACCGAGACGAGGGCCTTCGAGAAGACGGTCTGACCAGTGATGAGCGAGAGGAGTTGCGCCGTCTTCGTCGCGAGATTAAGCAGTTACGCATCGAGCGTGAGATCTTGTCAAAAGCAGCAGCCTGGTTCGCTCAGGAGACCAACACGATCCCCAGAAAGCCTTCCAGTTCGTGAAGGCGCACCAGGCAAAATGGCCAATTACCACGCAATGCCGAGTCCTGGGTGTCTCCCTCAGTGGGTATTATGCGTGGCGAGGACGCCCCCCATCGCCAAGAGCAAAGGTCGATGCGGATCTCAAGGAACAGATTAAGGCTTTTCATGCCCGTTCTGATTCTACCTACGGAGCCCCCAGAATCTGGGAAGATCTGGCAGCATTAGGCATCCGTATAGGCAAAAAGCGTGTCGCCCGTCTGATGGTTGAGATTGGTATCTTCGGGGTGAGCCGTCGAAAGGGTATCAGAACCACCCGTAAGGGAAAAAAGGCTCAAAAAGCCCCTGATCTGGTCAAGAGAGACTTCACTGTTGAAGCCCCAAATAAACTCTGGGTGGCCGATATTACCTACGTACCAACCTGGGCGGGCTTCCTGTATCTTGCTGTGGTTATCGATGTCTTTTCCCGCCGAGTCGTGGGCTGGACGATGGCTTCGACGCTCCAGAGTGAGTTGGTTTTGTCTGCTTTGAATATGGCACTTTGGCAGCGTCATCCTTGTGGGGTGATCCACCACTCCGACCAGGGATCTCAGTATACTTCACTTGCCTTCGGTAAACGCTGCGATGAGGCGGGTATACGTCCCTCAATGGGTTCTGTAGGCGACTGCTATGACAACGCACTGTGTGAAAGCTTTTTCGCCACCCTCGAATGTGAATTGATCGACCGCCGTTGTTTTCGTACCCACAAGGAGGCCAGATTGGCTATTTTTGAGTATATTGAGGGCTGGTATAATCCCCATCGTAGGCATTCATCAATCGCATACCACTCACCGATGACATATGAAAAACAGCATCAAACACGGGCTTGAAGCCCAAGCCCTAAACACTCCACCAAAACGGGGCAACTCCATGAGGGCTCGAACTCTTTGGCCAGCTCTCCTGGCGTACGACCGGCTCGAACCAATTCGACCATTTGCTTTTTGAACTCAGGTGGATAAGGTGGACGTGTTGGCGGCATAGTGGATCTCCTTTCTCCCAAGAGATAAGGTACCCACCGAAACGGGGCAACTCCAATTACAGAACTCTGGGCAGAAGTAGAACCACGCGTAGAGCAATCGAACCATCTGGAGGAAGCCGCCCAAGAACTGGTTACTGCGCTCCATACGCAATTTGATGAGTCGGTTGTTATCGCCCGGGTCTTTGTGACTGTTCCTTTCGAGAATTTGCCGACGACGAACAAGGAATTTGTCCAGAACTTGGCTGAGTCGGCAGACGCGGCCTCTGATTTGAAGGGGACCACGCCTGTGCTCTCGCTCATTGGAACCCACGGCCAAGAGGAGGACTGGTGCGACCGCCGTAAGTCGCAGGGTCACGTGGGGATTCCGTTGATTTCCTCGGCTTTCGTCGGCGCGATTCCAATGATCTCCCGTCTGCTCAATGAGCTCGGTATCCCCTTGGACTGGGTTGACAGCCACGACTCAGAAATCATCATAGAGACCATAGGCAGTTCGGTGGGGTTGTTTTTCGTAGAGAACGCTGCCGAAGCCACAGATGACCAAGGCAGGAATATCATTGCGGCACAGGACTTTGTTTCTTCCCATAATGTGAGAAGTGTTTTCGGCACAGGAGGAGCTTATTCTGGCGGCCAGATGCTCGTCATCGTTGCATTCTGCCGTGATGTTTTTTCACGCGCCACTGCCGAGAGTTTCCTGCCACTGGCGAGCTTGTTCCAGAGCAAGACCACCGCCCTCGTTGAAACCGGCAGTATTTTTTCCGAAGGGTAAAAGGAGAAACTCCACAAGCTGGATGTGGCATTCGTGCATTTTGGGCTCAAGCCGGAATTTTACGAAGGGAGGTGAAATCAGGTCAGAAGCAACTGTGATGATGCAGGAGATTCGTAGAACCTATACGAGGGTTTTTCAATGTTTTACACCCGTAACTCTTGACGGAGGATATAGAGATGAGATCTTTAAATCGAGCTGTGCCAGCTATTGTTCTGGGAATCGCATTAGTTGTCGGTGTCACATTGGTCGCCAACGCACAACTTCCCAATCCAGGTATGCAGATTGATCCAGAGCGCACGGCACTCGTTCTTACCGATCCACAGAACGATTTTCTGAGCCCACAGGGTGTCACTTGGGGAGTCGTCGGGGAAAGCGTGACAGAGAACAAGACGGTTGAACACATAGAGGCGCTGCTGAAAACCGCTAAGGAAAGCGGTATGCCGGTCTTCATCTCTCCGCACTATTACTACCCGACCGACCACGGCTGGGCGTTTGAGGGGGCGCTGGAGGTGTTGATGCACAAGATCGGTATGTTCGACCGAAAAGGTCCCCTGAACACGGAGGATTTTGAGGGTTCCGGTGCAGATTGGCTGGCCGTTTACAAGCCGTATATCGAAGATGGCAAGACCGTAGTGACCAACCCGCATAAGGTGTATGGACCGGAGGCCAACGACCTGGTGCTGCAATTGCGGAAACGGAAGATGGACAAGGTCATCCTGGCGGGTATGTCGGCTAATCTCTGTGTGGAATCGCACCTGCGGGAGTTGTTGGAGCAGGGATTTGAGGTCGCCGTAGTGAAGGATGCCACAGCAGCGGCCAAGGTGCCGGAAGGCAACGGCTATGAAGCTGCGATGATCAATTTCCGGTTCATCACCAACGCCGTCTGGACCACTGAAGAAGCGGTGAAGGTTATCAGCGAGAGTTTTACTAAGGAGTAGCCGAAAACAACGACCCGTGAAAGTGGTCTGTTAGGTTTACCACAAGTATTAGAGGCAGAGATTAAAAAGTCGAGTTTTGCCCCGACGGAGAGTTTATATGACAATGATAGATGAAAAGGCTACCAACGTAGACCAGAAGCTGGCGCGTCTGAACGTGATCCTGCGGAAGATGGAGAGCGTTGTTGTAGCCTTCTCTGGAGGGGTGGATAGCACCTTTCTGGCAGCGGCGGCGTATCGGGTGCTGGGCGATAAGGCACTTGCGGTTACGGCGGTGTCTGCAAGCTACGCGGATGGGGAACTGGAGAATGCTCAGGCTCTGGCGAAGCAGATCGGCATCCAGTTAGAGGTGGTCTACACTCAGGAGATGGAGAACCCTGACTACGTGAAAAATGCGCCCGACCGGTGTTATCACTGTAAGACTGCTCTGGCAGACAAGCTGGATGAAGTGATTCTTCAGTACGAGGGCAGGTACCGATTTCTGGTTTACGGGGCAATTGCAGATGATGTGGGTGATTACCGACCGGGGATGGTAGCGGCCAAGAAGCGGGGTATTCAATCGCCCCTGATAGACGTGGGAATGACCAAGGAGAATGTGCGGGAGTTGTCAAGGCGATGGGGCCTTTCCACTTGGGGCCAACCGGCATCGGCCTGTCTCTCGTCCCGGATTCCCTATGGAACCCCGGTAACGGTGGAGGCGCTGTCGATGGTGGATCGGGCAGAGGCCTTTCTCAAGAATCTCGGATTCCGTCTGGTGCGGGTGCGTCATCACGAGGAGATTGCACGGATTGAGGTGCCGCCGGAGGAGATGATTCATTTTTTTGAGGATGGAACAAATGAGAAGGTGGCCGACCAATTGAAGGAGATCGGATACAAGTACGTGACGCTGGACCTGCAGGGCTATCGGAGTGGGAGCCTGAACGAGGTGCTCCAGACGTCGCTGCTTGCGATTGAGAAAGGATGAAAATGCTACAGAACTACACGTAAGGACACAGGAGAAAGCCGCCTCCTCGTATGAGTGTATGAGTGTAGGGAGAACCTTTCTGTCTTCTCGACTCCTAGACCGAGAAAACAAAAAGACAAAAAAGAAGGTCGTGAGTTTACAGACTCACGACCTTTCTATTTGATAACCTCACCGAAATCTGGAGTTTTTAACCAATAACCCCAGAAGTTTGGTGAGTCCAACATTTACTCCGGCGGCAGGACTCGAACCTGCGACACAGTGGTTAACAGCCACCCGCTCTGCCAACTGAGCTACGCCGGAACATAAGGTCCAGTATTTGGAAACATACGACAAGGGGTGTTGGGTGTCAAGGGGAAAATGAGGGAGGGCAGGGGAAGGGGGTTCCAGGTTTCAGGTTCCAGGTTCCAGGTTTGGAAGACCTGGTCCGGGGTTTGTCTTGGGTAATGGGTCCGGGTGTCTTGCAGGGTCATTCTGCTTGACAAAATGGGGGTGATGGTCTATTTTGAGCGCACCTTTTATCTTTTCTGACGTTCAAAATTCAGGTTTTCAGGCTTTTTGACCGATGATGAAATCGATGCGGAGTAGAAAAGCGCGGAGCCGGAAGGCGCGGCGTCTGGGGCGGCGGCGGGTGGCGGTGGACAGGCCGCTGCCGCCGGTGATGCGTATTGCGCACCGGGGGGCTTCGGGTCTGGCGCCGGAGAATACGCTGGCGGCGGTGGAAAAGGCCCTGGAGATCGGGGTGGACCTGGTGGAGATCGACGTCCACCTGACCGCAGACGGGCACGCGGTGGCGATCCACGACTGGGTGGTGGACCGGACCACGGACGGGAGCGGAGCCGTGGATATGCTGACGCTAAGTGAGATCCAGCGGCTGGATGCCGGGAGCTGGTTCGATCCGGCGTTCCGGGGGGAGCGGATTCCGAGGCTGGAGGAGGTGCTGGACCTGGTGGACAAACGGGCGCTGCTGCTGGTGGAGGCGAAGACGGAGGAGGCTGCTGAACGGGCGGTTGCGGTGGTGCGGTCGTTGAGAATCCAGTCTTACGTAGTGATCCAGTCTTTTCTGGGACCGGCGGTGCGCGCGGTGAACCGGCTGGACCGGCGGATTCCAACGGCGTTTTTGATGACCGGGGGCGAGGCGGCGCTGCGCCGGAAGACAGGCATGGTGAAGCGGGTGTTGAAGCTGGGAGCCAATGCTCTGTCGCTGAAATACACGGCGGCGCGGCCGGATCTGGTGGAGATCTTTTTGAGCCGGGCGATGGGGTTCTGGGTGTGGACGGTGGACCGGGAAGAGGATATGCAGGAGATGGTGGCGATGGGGGTAGGGGGGATTATTACGAATTATCCTGACCGGTTGAATCGGGTGCTGGGGGAAGGGGAAAAGAAAGTTCAAAGTTGAAACTGGTGTGTTGGGAGAGGCGGGCATGGATCGGGAGCTGATTGAGCGGATTGTGGCGGAGGTGATTCGGCGGCTGAAAGGGCTGGCAGAGGGAGGGGCGTCCGTGGGTGGGGCCGGGGTGCGGCTGGTGACCGAGGAGCTGGTGGTGGAGACGGCCCGGCGCGGAGAGAAGGAGATTCGGGTGGTGGTGGGGGCGATTGTGACGTCGCTGGCACAGGATGCGCTCCGGCAGGCAGGGATTGCGCTGGTGGAAGTAGCGGGCGTAGCGGGGAGCCGGCCGGTAGGGGGAAGGACGCTGGGGGCGGTTGCGGTTGGGGCGGATGGGCGGGGAGCGGGGCTGAAGGAGGCGGTGAAGGGGATGGTCCGGTCGCTGGGGCGGGAGGTGGTGGACTGTGGGGAGGGTGGCGCAGAGCCGGGAGGGTACGCGGCGGTGGCCGAGCAGGTGGCTGTGGCGGTGGTGGAGGGACGCTGTGAGACGGGGATTGTGGTGGATGGGGGGGGGGCGCCGTCTGCGATTGTGGCCAACAAGGTGGCGGGGGTGCGGGCCGTGGCCTGCCAGGATGTGACATCGGCCAGGTATGCGCGGGCGCACGTGGATGCGAATGTGCTCTGTTTGGGCGCCGGGACAGTGGGGGATACGGTGGCGCGGACGATTGTGGCGACCTGGCTAAAGACGCCGTTTGAGGAAGGCGAGTACGCAGACCGGGTGGAGAAGATCCGGGAGGTTGAACGGCGGCGGTTCAAAGGGTAGGCGGCGTCCGGGACGAGAAAACAGGGGGCGACCGACCGGTCGCCCCCTATCAACTTGGCTTGTGCTCTCCAGCATCCGGGAGGGAAAGCTATTCGATGGTCGCTGTGCCTGTAGGAAACCCTGCAGCATTGTTAGGCACGGTATAGACCCCACCGGCCCCGGCGTCTTCGGGAATCCCACCGGCCAACGGCTTCAGGGTAAAAGGACCTGCAGCGTCATCGGGAGACGGCTCGATGGAAATAACCGCCGTACCGCCCGCCAGATCCGTCGGAAACGCCAGGCCATCCGGCGCATTGTTCAGGAAGTCTTCCCCTGGAAATGACGGTCCCCCAAGTGAACCGCTGTAGGGCGCGCCTTCATCGGCGACATCGGGATCTGTAAAGGTTCCGGTTGTCACCGGCGTGCCGTCTATAACGGCCCAGCCTTCGTATTTCCATCCGGCGGGCAGCTCTGGGAGCTGCAAACCCGCAACCGGGGTGCCACTGGAGGGGTCCAAAAACCAGATGCCGCTGTTCTCATTGGCGCTTGCGGTATCTGTGGGTGTTGCCAGGATATATGTCCCTGCTGCGTCGGAAAAGTCATCGCCCAGGGCTGCGGGATGCCCAACGGTCAGCGGCGCCGAGCCTCCTGCCACACCTCCGGCCAGATAGTGGGTATCCGCCGGTATGGCATCGACGTCACCGTCGGGTTCGATGGTGATGATAATGGCGGCTGCCTGGCTCAGATCCATTCCGGTTTCAAATCGACCGTTCGGGATGACGTTGCCGTCTAAGTCTACCAGTCCGCCTTCGGCGTCTACATTAAACTTGCCTGTTGTGACGGGCGCTCCGGCGATGATCGCCCACCCTTCGAGATGGTAGCCATTTTGGAGAGGTTGGACGCCGGAGAAGCTCAGGGTCAATGTGGGCTTAGGAACAGCCGGCGTAAGACTTGAGCGTGAGGTGATACTTGCCCGGCCTCCGACCGGGAGGTCGAGGGCGATAGACCTTCCCCCACTGAGCGGAATGCTGCCCCAATTTCCCACAATCGCGTCTTCGGCATCGACGGCCTTTGCGAGATAATAGCCCGAGGCGCCCCTGAAGGATGCGGCGGTCAGGATCTCAATTTCCACCTGGCCGTTCTCATCGGTGGTTCCTCCCCACCGAAAGTCGGTCTGTTGGCCCGAGATCGATCGGGAGAACCAGACGCCCAGGCCCTCTGCGGGAGAGCCGTCCTGAGTGACCGTTGCCGACACAACGATCCGGTTCCTGTGGACTTGACCCGTTTCGGTGGGTACCTTATCTCTTGGGAGAAAGGAGATCCACTATGCCGCCAATACGTCCACCTTATCCACCTGAGTTCAAAAAGCAAATGGTCGAATTGGTTCGAGCCGGTCGTACGCCAGGAGAGCTGGCCAAAGAGTTCGAGCCCTCAGACCAGACGATCCGGAACTGGGTGGTACAGGCCGACCGAGACGAGGGCCTTCGAGAAGACGGTCTGACCAGTGATGAGCGAGAGGAGTTGCGCCGTCTTCGTCGCGAGATTAAGCAGTTACGCATCGAGCGTGAGATCTTGTCAAAAGCAGCAGCCTGGTTCGCTCAGGAGACCAACACGATCCCCAGAAAGCCTTCCAGTTCGTGAAGGCGCACCAGGCAAAATGGCCAATTACCACGCAATGCCGAGTCCTGGGTGTCTCCCTCAGTGGGTATTATGCGTGGCGAGGACGCCCCCCATCGCCAAGAGCAAAGGTCGATGCGGATCTCAAGGAACAGATTAAGGCTTTTCATGCCCGTTCTGATTCTACCTACGGAGCCCCCAGAATCTGGGAAGATCTGGCAGCATTAGGCATCCGTATAGGCAAAAAGCGTGTCGCCCGTCTGATGGTTGAGATTGGTATCTTCGGGGTGAGCCGTCGAAAGGGTATCAGAACCACCCGTAAGGGAAAAAAGGCTCAAAAAGCCCCTGATCTGGTCAAGAGAGACTTCACTGTTGAAGCCCCAAATAAACTCTGGGTGGCCGATATTACCTACGTACCAACCTGGGCGGGCTTCCTGTATCTTGCTGTGGTTATCGATGTCTTTTCCCGCCGAGTCGTGGGCTGGACGATGGCTTCGACGCTCCAGAGTGAGTTGGTTTTGTCTGCTTTGAATATGGCACTTTGGCAGCGTCATCCTTGTGGGGTGATCCACCACTCCGACCAGGGATCTCAGTATACTTCACTTGCCTTCGGTAAACGCTGCGATGAGGCGGGTATACGTCCCTCAATGGGTTCTGTAGGCGACTGGACTTGACCCGTTTCGGTGGGTACCTTATCTCTTGGGAGAAAGGAGATCCACTATGCCGCCAACACGTCCACCTTATCCACCTGAGTTCAAAAAGCAAATGGTCGAATTGGTTCGAGCCGGTCGTACGCCAGGAGAGCTGGCCAAAGAGTTCGAGCCCTCAGACCAGACGATCCGGAACTGGGTGGTACAGGCCGACCGAGACGAGGGCCTTCGAGAAGACGGTCTGACCAGTGATGAGCGAGAGGAGTTGCGCCGTCTTCGTCGCGAGATTAAGCAGTTACGCATCGAGCGTGAGATCTTGTCAAAAGCAGCAGCCTGGTTCGCTCAGGAGACCAACACGATCCCCAGAAAGCCTTCCAGTTCGTGAAGGCGCACCAGGCAAAATGGCCAATTACCACGCAATGCCGAGTCCTGGGTGTCTCCCTCAGTGGGTATTATGCGTGGCGAGGACGCCCCCCATCGCCAAGAGCAAAGGTCGATGCGGATCTCAAGGAACAGATTAAGGCTTTTCATGCCCGTTCTGATTCTACCTACGGAGCCCCCAGAATCTGGGAAGATCTGGCAGCATTAGGCATCCGTATAGGCAAAAAGCGTGTCGCCCGTCTGATGGTTGAGATTGGTATCTTCGGGGTGAGCCGTCGAAAGGGTATCAGAACCACCCGTAAGGGAAAAAAGGCTCAAAAAGCCCCTGATCTGGTCAAGAGAGACTTCACTGTTGAAGCCCCAAATAAACTCTGGGTGGCCGATATTACCTACGTACCAACCTGGGCGGGCTTCCTGTATCTTGCTGTGGTTATCGATGTCTTTTCCCGCCGAGTCGTGGGCTGGACGATGGCTTCGACGCTCCAGAGTGAGTTGGTTTTGTCTGCTTTGAATATGGCACTTTGGCAGCGTCATCCTTGTGGGGTGATCCACCACTCCGACCAGGGATCTCAGTATACTTCACTTGCCTTCGGTAAACGCTGCGATGAGGCGGGTATACGTCCCTCAATGGGTTCTGTAGGCGACTGCTATGACAACGCACTGTGTGAAAGCTTTTTCGCCACCCTCGAATGTGAATTGATCGACCGCCGTTGTTTTCGTACCCACAAGGAGGCCAGATTGGCTATTTTTGAGTATATTGAGGGCTGGTATAATCCCCATCGTAGGCATTCATCAATCGCATACCACTCACCGATGACATATGAAAAACAGCATCAAACACGGGCTTGAAGCCCAAGCCCTAAACACTCCACCAAAACGGGGCAACTCCAGCTGCGTGTGCGGCCTTGGCAGCAGGCTTGGCCAGGCTGGGCAGGGTCGCCTGTCCTGTCTCGGGCGACAGGGCCTGTTCTTTGCCACAGCCAAACCAGAACAGTCCGACAGCGGATGCGGTAATCCATAACGACAGAAGGGGTCTCTTCATGCGGCTTTCTCCTTTCGACGTTTCGGACAGCAGGTCTGCTTTTTTCTGCTGCCCCGGGGTTACCCAACCAGCGGGATTTGTGAATTAAATTACAATATATGATCTGGAAATCCGATATGCAAACAAAATTTTGTGTGCCCGGGGCGCCCGGGAAAACCGTTGTTTCAGAGAGGTGCGATGAGAGGCGTTGCGCAAGAGATCTTGAAGCGTCTGCGGGAGAGGCGCACGCTGGCCGGTGAGCGGCTGCCGGACGAGTTTGTGCTGCCGGCTTACGAGGGATATAGCCTGGCCAATGTGCCGGCCACGGTGCTGGCCCACTTTGGTGTGTCGGGGGTGGAAACACCGCCGCTGGCGCCCGAAGTTGTGGGAGATGAGCTGAAAGGGGCCCGGAAGCTGGTGGTGGTGCTGGCGGATGCCCTGGGGTACCTGGCGGCCACGGCGCAGATGGCGGGAGACCGCGGCCTGGTCCTGAACCGGCTGAGGCGCCGGGGCCGGTTTGCGCCGCTCACGTCGGTGTTTCCCTCCACAACGGCTGTGGCGCTGACCAGCCTGCACACGGGTCTGCCGCCGGTGGGACACGGAATTACGGGATACCGGATGTACCTTCCCGACCGGGGCGTGGTGGCCAACATGATCCGGTTGAGCCCGGAGGCCGACGAGCGCGCCAGTCGACTGCTGCTGCATCCGGGCGCTGCCCGGGCGCTGCTGGGTGTGCCCACCGTGCACCGGCGGTTGACCCGGGCGGGGGTCCGGTCGTACTGCCTGATCCGGGATGCGATTCACAGGAGCGGGCTGTCGGCAATGCATTTTGAAGGGGCGACGGAGGTGATCCCCTTTGTGAATTCTTCCGACCTGTTTGTGCAGATCCGGAAACTGCTGGCGGCCGATCCCAAAGCGCCGGCCTGCATCTGGGCGTACTGGGGGGCGCTGGACACTATTTTGCACCATTATGGCACGCTGGGGGAGGAGCCGGAAGCGGAGGTGAGAAGCCTGTCCTATTCGCTCGGGCGGGAACTCTTAGAGCCCCGGGAGCGGGAGGGCCGGGGGAGGGTCGCGCTGATGCTTCTGTCGGACCACGGGCAGGTTCAGGTCGAAGTGGAGGACGTGGTCTCGGTGTCGAGATTTCGGACGTTGCGGGAGATGCTGGCCGTGCCGCCGACGGGAACGGGGCGGTCGGCCTACCTGTATTTGAGGGATGGGAGGGCGGCATCTGCGAAGGCTTATCTGGAAGTGGCGATGAAAGATCGGGCGCTGGCGCTGGCATCTGCAGACGCGCTGAATGCGGGGCTGTGGGGGCCGGGAAAGGTGAGGCCCGAGTTCCCGGGCCGGATCGGGGAGTTGCTGCTGCTGATGCGGGACGCCCACACGCTGTTTTATCCTTACAGAGAAGGGGCCAGGGCATCTCACCTGTGGGGGGGGCGGCACGGTGGGCTGCACGAAAAGGAGATGCTGATTCCGTTTTTCTGCATCCAATTGTAGCGGTATTTTACCGGCGCAGTCCGGGAAAACAGAGGGATGATTTTCCACGATCTCATAAGGAGTTACGCTGTCTTCGCTGTCGGGAAAATGGTTGACTCAACAGGGGTAAATCGGTATATTCATTCACTCTCTCAGGATACGTAATTGTGCCTCTGTACCTTGTCTAAATCGGGGTTATTTTGCAGGATGTAGATGTAGCCGGCATGCGGCTGGCCCTGGCCGAGGCGAAGGCGGCAAAAGCGGCGGGAGAGGTGCCTGTGGGAGCGGTGGTTGTGCGGGAAGGGGAGGTGGTGGGACGCGGGTACAACCGCACCCGGCAGGACGGCGATCCCACGGCTCACGCCGAGATGCTGGCCATTCGTTTGGCAGCGGCGCACCTGGGGGACTGGCGGCTGGAAGGCTGTACGGTTTATGTTACCTTAGAGCCCTGCGCCATGTGCGCCGGAGCGATGGTTCTGGCCCGTGTTCCCAGGCTGGTGCTCGGGGCGCGGGATCCCAAATCCGGGGCGTGTGGATCGGTCCGGAATGTGGTAGAGGACAGCCGGTTGAACCATCGGCTGGAGGTCCGGAGGGGCGTTCTGGAGACGGCCTGCGGAGAGGTTTTGAGGGCGTTTTTTAAGGTGCGCCGATGACTATTGGAGAGGTGCTAGAGCGGTTGAACAGGCCGGTCTCGAAAACCGGTGTACCTTTACGGGTACCGTGGGTTCGAATCCCACCCTCTCCGCCAAAAAACATCCACCACGGACGGCAGACGATGGACGACGGCTTTAGAGGTCTGTCTGTGGTCTGTGGTCCAAAAGGTTCGATTTGGAGAGGTGCTGGAGTGGTCGAACAGGCATGACTGGAAATCATGTGTATCCTTTTTGGATACCGAGGGTTCGAATCCCTCCCTCTCCGCCAATTAAAAACGCTGGAAAGATCCATGTCACACCCCATTAAGATTCGCGTTGGTGAGGTGGAACTGGATGCGGTGTTGAACGATACGGACACGGCGACCAGGGTTCTGGATGCCCTCCCCATTCAAAGCGGTTTTAACACGTGGGGAGACGAGATCTATTTTGAAATTCCGGTACAGGCCGGGCCTGAAGATGCGCGAGAAACGGTTGCGCTGGGCGATCTGGGCTACTGGCCTCCCGGAAAGGCGTTTTGTGTTTTCTATGGCAAGACACCGGCCAGCGAAGGGGATGAGATTCGGCCGGCCAGCCCGGTCAATCTGATCGGGCGGGTTGAGGGCGATCCCACCG
Organism: Candidatus Latescibacterota bacterium; assembly: GCA_965249305.1. GTDB lineage: Bacteria > Latescibacterota > UBA2968 > UBA2968. Next base: position 5,784,356 of record OZ252228.1, read on the forward strand.
TTTTGAAAACGGCTTCCCGGGCCGGGGAGATTGTGATTGAAAAGAGTGAAGTAATGTAGAGTGAAGTTTCGTGGGGCAGTAGCTCAGTTGGGAGAGCGCCAGAATCGCACTCTGGAGGTCGTGGGTTCAAATCCCATCTGCTCCACCAAAAATGTGAAACGGCAAAGGTCGTGCTAGACGGGGAGGTAGCGGTGCCCTGTAGCCCGCAATCCGCTATAGCGGGGTCGAATTCCCACGTCTGAGGTTCCCCACTTTGGGATGCGGTTCAGAGAGAAAGCGGTGTGGATCGCCAGGTCCTGCGCAATGGGCTCTTGCCGAACTCCGTCAGGACCGGAAGGTAGCAGCGGCAGGCAATCCGGCCTGTGTGCCGCGGGACAACCTGGCGGGAGCTGGCGATTTCTGAACGCCTCAGAATGGAGGATCAAAGCGGGGTGCACGGCCTTTTTTTTCGGGTACCGGGTACCCGAGTTTGAGGGGTAGATTATATGGCCCGCAAGGCCTACAAGGTGATGGCCCGGGAGTGGCGGCCGGAGGTGTTTGGGAGCGTTGTCGCTCAGGAGTACATTGTCCAGACCCTGCAGAATGCGATTCGAGTTGAACGTGTGGCCCAGGCCTACCTCTTTTCGGGACCGCGAGGGACGGGCAAGACCACGATGGCCCGGCTGCTGGCCAAGGCGCTCAATTGTGAGGGGGGGCCCACGCCGGATCCCTGCGGGGAGTGTGACGCCTGCCGGGCGATTGCGGGTGGAAAAAGCTTGGATGTGCTGGAGATCGACGGGGCGTCCAACCGGGGGATTGATGAGATCCGCCAGCTTCGGGAAGAGGTGGGGTACGCGGCCTCCAAGGGGAAACGCAAGGTTTATATTATTGATGAAGTCCATATGCTGACCCCGGAGGCGTTCAACGCCCTCCTCAAAACGCTGGAGGAGCCGCCCCCGCACGTTGTCTTCGTTTTTGCCACCACAGCGCCCAACAGGGTGCCGGAGACGATTCTCTCCCGGTGCCAGCGCTACAATTTTCGCCGGATTCCAACGGAGCATATCGTGGCGCAGCTCCGGACGGTTCTAAAGGCGGAGGGGCTGGAAGCGGAGGAGGAGGCGCTGTTTCTGGTTGCCCGGAAGGCGGATGGGGCGCTGCGAGACGCTCTGAGCCTGCTGGATCAGGTTGTTGCGTTTTCCCAGGAGGCGATTACCGGGGAGGCCGTGCGAAATCTGCTGGGCATTGTCCCCCGGGATATGTATTTTGAACTGACGCAGGCGATCTTAGAGAAGGACGGGGCCGCGGCCCTGGACGTGGTTGCCCGGGTGATGGAAGAGGGCGGGGATGTGGGGGAGTTTACCGAAGGGCTGCTGGAACACGGACGACATTTGCTGGTGGCCCGCGTTTCCGAAAAGATGGAAGAGGAGGATTTGCCGGAGGCCGACAGGGCGCGGTATGCGGACCTGGCCGGGCATTTTGGAGAGGAGGATCTGCTCCGGATGCTCCAGGTTGTGTCTGAACTCGAGCTGAACCTGAGGGACGTTTCCGAACCCCGGTTCTGGCTGGAGCTGACGGTGATGAAGCTGGTGAAGATGGCCTCGACGGTGGCGCTGGAAGACCTGCTGTCCCGGCTGGACGGTTTGGAGGGGCTTCTGAAGCAGCGGGGAGCGGTCAGCCCCCAGCCGGATCGCAGGGTCACGAGCGCACCGGCGCCGGCAAAGCCGCCGGCCCCCCGGCGTGTGGCCCCAACGGAAACCCGGCCGGCGCCTCTTGAGGCCGGAGCGGCCCCTCCCGCGGAGCCACCGCCTCCTGAGGCCGAAAAGCCGGGGCCTGCGCAAACGACCGAGGGCGAGGTGACGCTGGAGGCGATCCGGGCCGGCTGGAACGACCTGGTTCAGGGGGTTAAAGCGCAGAAGATTTCGGTGGGTACCTTTCTGGCGGAAGGCAGCCCCAGGTCGCTCAACGACCGGCAGTTGATCGTGGTTTTTGATCAGAGCAGCACCTTTCATGCAAACCAGGTCAAACGCAATCGGGAGACGGTGGAAGCGGTGGCGGCCGAGCTGTTTGGAGTGAAGCTGCGGCTGGCGTGTGCGTTTGATAACGAAACGGACTCGGAATCGGAGCAGCAGGCTGAGGACCGCCCGGAAGAGGACGAACGGGTGCAGATGGCCCTCCGGATTTTTGACGGGGAGGTCCTCCGTTGATCGGGCCTGCAGGAGAAGGGTCCCGGGAGGATATGGAACGATGGCAAAAGGTATGGCGGGTATGATGAAGCAGGCCCAGAAGCTCCAGGCGAAGCTGGCCAGTGTTCAGGAGGAACTGGGGCAGAAAGAGGTGGAAGGCTCGGCCGGGGGCGGGATGGTGGTGGTGAAGGCCAACGGACATCAGGAGGTTCTGGGGATCAAGATTGATCCGGAAGTGGTGGATCCGGAAGATGTGGAGATGCTGGAAGACCTGATTCTGGCGGCAATCCAGCAGGCGAGGGAGAAGGCCCAGCAGCTGTCCGAGCAGGAGATGCAGAAGGCCACGGCCGGATTGATTCCGCCCGGGATGAACGTGCCGGGGCTGGGGATATGAACGGATAGAGGAGACCAAGGGGTGGTTTCGAACGCCATTGACAGGTTGATCGGCGGTTTGAACCGCCTGCCGGGCATCGGGGCCAAGTCGGCCCGGCGTATTGCGCTGGAGATGCTGACCTGGGATGTGGAGGAGGTCCGGGGTCTGGCGGAGATGATGGTGGAGGTGAAGACGAAGGTCCGGCGGTGTTCGGCCTGTTTTAACCTGACCGAAGAGGATCCCTGTTCGATCTGTTCCGATCCGCGCCGGGATCACGCTCTCCTGATGGTGGTCGATTATGTGGGCGACCTCTTAGCCATTGAGCAGATAAGTACCTATCGGGGGGTGTATCATATTTTAGACGGGCGGATTTCTCCGCTGGACGGCATCGGCCCGGAGGATCTGCACATCGGGGAACTGCTGGAACGGTTGAAGCAGAACGAGGTCAGGGAAGTGGTACTGGCAAACGGCCCTACCGTGGAAGGAGATGCGACGGCGCAGTACCTGGCCGTTTGTCTTGAGCCGTTAAATGTCAAGGTGACCCAGATCGCCCGGGGATTGCCTGTGGGCAGCGACCTGGCGCTGGCAGATCAGGTCACCTTAGCGCGAGCGCTGGAAGGGCGCAGGGAGCTGTAAATATGGAGCGTGCAAACACTCTCAGCGGAAATACCGGCGGGCTCCACCTGTCCGAGCCGGGGACGACGGATCGGGTGGTGACCTTTCCCAATGTGCTGAGCGTGGTCCGGCTTGTGTTGACACCCGTTTTTCTGCTCCTGATTTTTGCGGAGAGCTGGTACTGCATGATTCTGGCGCTGCTGGTGTTCACGGTGGCCTCGCTGACCGATTTCTACGACGGGCGCATTGCCAGGCGGGACGGGACCGTGACCAGCCTGGGGCGGTTTCTGGACCCCCTGGCCGACAAGCTGCTGGTCTCTTCGGCCCTGATTTCTTTTGTGATTCTGGGGATGGTGGAGGCGTGGTTGGTGGGCGCGATGCTGATCCGGGACGCGGTAATCACGGGGTTGCGGGTGTACGGCATCCGTAAGGGAAAGCCGGTGGTGACATCCCGTCTGGCCAAGTGGAAGACGATGCTCCAGCTGGTCCTCATCTTCGGCATTCTGGTCTTTATCAATGTGCGGGCGATCGAGGCAAAATTGACGTCACAGCCGCTGGTTCTGATCGATTCCTGGTCGCACCTGGTGTTGAACGGGCTGGTTGCCGCGGTCACGCTGCTGGCCGTGATTTCGGGGGTGCGCTATCTGATGGACCTGCACCGGTCCCGGACCTGAACGGCGGATCGGGGCCCGGCGTTTTGCCTCTTCCTTCCGGTGACCCTCGGGCAGGGGAGCGGTCTTTGAGTTTCCCAACGCGTCTGATTGCCACCGGTTTTTTTGCGGGATATTCTGTTTTTGCGCCGGGCACGGTCGGGACTGTGGTCGCGCTTGTGATCTACTGCCTGCTGCCTCCTCTCAGCCTGTTTTCCTGGATTGTCTTCCTTACGCTTCTTTTTCCCTTGGGTGTGTACACCGCATCGGCCGGTGAATCGGTCTGGGGCAAAGATCCTGCGCCGGTGGTCATCGATGAAATCGTCGGTTTTTTCGTGACCATGTTCTGGCTGCCTTTTTCTTTATGGCTGGGAATTGCCGGGTTTTTTCTCTTTCGGGCGCTGGATATCGTAAAACCGCCTCCCGCACGGCAATCGGAGGCCCTGCCCGGGGGATGGGGCGTGGTGGTGGACGATGTGATTGCGGGTATTTACGGCAATCTGATTTTGCGGGGCGGGCTGATGCTCTGGAACGGGTAAGCTGATGGCGCCGGTGCGGACATTTGTTGCCGTGGAGCTGCCGGATGCGGTCGGCCGGGCTCTGGGGGCCACGATTGACGGCCTGAGGCGCGTGGTGGATGGTGTGCGCTGGGTGCGGCCGGAAGGGATACACCTGACGTTGAAATTTCTGGGAGACGTGGAAGAGGCGCAGATTCCGGAGGTTGTGGGGGCTGTTGGGCGGGCTGCCGGGGAGGTTGCGCCGTTTGCGCTTCAGACCGGCGGGGTAGGCGGGTTTCCACGCCGGGGGACCGGGCGCGGGTGCTCTGGGTTGGGGTTGAGGGGGACCTGGAGGCGCTGGCGGGGCTCCAGGCCGGGGTCGAGTGCGGTCTGGAATCCCTCGGATTCTCTCGCGAGCGGCGAAGCTACTTTCCTCACCTGACATTGGGGAGAATCCGGCGCCATCCTGTAGCGCTGCCGAAGGGGCTGGAAGGTCCGGTAGAAACCGTTCGCTTCCCGGTGGAACGGGCGAATGTGATGAAGAGCGACCTGCAACCGGATGGGGCGGTGTATACGGCCCTGGGGTACGGGGTGCTGAAGGGGAAGGAGGAGAACGGGTAACCGGGGGTGTGCGAGTTTGGTGGATTTTAACCATTATTACCCTTGACCAAATACACATGTGTTCAGTATATTACGTCGTCACCTATGTGCGGTGCAGAAGGGGTTTTACATAGCCGATGGGCTGCACCGTGATCCCATTTATTACCCTGTAGAGAAGGAGGGGCGGCGCAATGGCAAAACGAGATGCAGACGGCAAAGAGAAGGCGATTGATCTGGCGATTGCTCAGATTGAGAAGCAGTTTGGCCAGGGGGCGATTATGCGGCTGGGTGGGGAGGAGAACAACCGGGTGGCGGCGGAGGTTATTTCAACCGGATCGCTGGCGCTGGATGTGGCCTTAGGCGCGGGAGGGGTCCCGAGAGGACGGGTGGTGGAGGTTTACGGCCCGGAGGGATCGGGAAAAACGACCCTGACGCTGCACGTGATTGCCGAGGCCCAGAAACGGGGCGGTGTGGCGGCGTTTATAGATGCCGAGCATGCGCTCCATGTGGAACTGGCCGAGCGGATCGGGGTGGATTTAGAGACCCTGTTGATCTCCCAGCCGGATACCGGCGAGGAGGCGCTTGAGATTACCGATACGCTGGTGCGTAGCGGGGCATTTGACGTGGTGGTGATCGATTCGGTGGCGGCCCTGGTGCCCAGGGCGGAGCTGGAAGGCGAGATGGGCGACGCCCACGTGGGGCTGCAGGCGCGGCTGATGTCCCAGGCGATGCGCAAGCTCTCCGGGTCGATCAGCCGATCGAATACCTGCTTGATATTCACCAACCAGATCCGGATGAAGATCGGGGTGATGTTCGGCAACCCGGAGACGACCAGCGGCGGGAACGCCCTCAAGTTCTATTCCTCTGTGCGGATGGACATCCGGCGGATCGGGTCGATCAAAGACGGTCAGAATGTAATCGGCAACCGGGTGAGGGTCCGGGTGGTCAAAAACAAGGTGGCCGCGCCGTTCAAGGAGGCAGAGTTCGACCTGATGTTTGGGGAAGGGATCTCGCGGGAGGGAAGCCTGGTTGATATGGCCGAACTGCACGGGATTATCAACAAGAGCGGGACCTGGTTCTCCTATAATGACGACCGCCTGGGACAAGGCCGGGAAAATGTGAAGCGCTACCTGAGAGAGAATCCGGAGTCCGCGACCCGGATCGAGCAGCAGGTACGGCAGGCGGTGGGGCTGCCGGTCAACGGGACGCCTTCAGAAGAACAGGAAGAGACGGCAGAGGCAGAGGAGAAGGAGGCTTAGGGAATGTCGAATATCGAATGCTGAATATCGAATGTCGAAGGAAAAACCGCTCAAAACAGCCGCTTTTCCTTCATCCTTCATCATTCAGCATTCCGTGTTCGATATTCAGCATTCGGTTTTCATCAGATCCTACCTGTTCACTCCTGATCCCCGAAATCAGGTGGTTTTAACGTTCCGATTCCCCGCCTTTCAAGAGGTGCCAGCGTTGAAGCTCCATCCCGAATCGGCCCGGATGTGTTCGAGGTAGACGAGGAGGTCGAGAAGGCCAAGAACGCCGCCTTTCGTCTGCTGAGCGGGCGGTCTTATACCCGGCAGGAGATCCTGGGCAAGCTGCGGGGGAGGCGGTTCAAGGAGCGGGCGATCGAGGAGGCGGTGCAGAGGCTGGAACGGCTCGGGCTGATCGACGATTGGGATTTTGCCCGACGCTTTGTGCGGGAGCGGATGCGCCTGCGCCCGATGGGCCGACCGATGCTGGTGCGGGATCTCAGGAAGCGGGGCGTTGCTGAAGAGATTGTCCAGCAGGTCTTAGACGAGGCGCTGGAAGGCGTGGACTTAGAGGCGGTGGCCTTAGACCTGCTGAGGGCGCGGGAGGCGCGCTACCGGGGGCTGGACCGTCAGCGGGCGCGTGCCCGGATGTACGGCTTCTTAGGCAGGCGGGGGTTTGAAGCTGCTGTTGCGCGCGAAGCGGCCGAACGGGCCTGGGCGGAGCTGGGAGAGGGGCCGTCCGAAGGATAACCGTTTGAAACCTATTGAGGATGGAAACCACAACAGATCTGCTATGACGTCATCTGAGATTCGAGAAGATTTTCTCCGGTTTTTTGAAGGGAAGATCCACACCCGTGTGCCCGGTGCGCCGGTGGTGCCCCAGGACGATCCAACCCTGCTGTTTACCAATGCGGGGATGAATCAGTTCAAAGATGTGTTTCTGGGTACCGGGCGCCGGGAGTACACACGGGCGGTGGATACGCAGAAGTGTATCCGGTTATCGGGAAAACACAACGACCTGGAAGAGGTAGGCATCAGTCCCTGGCACCATACCTTCCTTGAAATGCTGGGAAACTGGTCTTTTGGGGACTATTATAAGCGAGAGGCGATTGCCTGGGCCTGGGAACTGATTACCGAGGTCTGGAAACTCCCCAAGGAACGGCTCTGGGCCACGGTTTTTGGTGGGGATGAACAGGATGGACTGGAGGCCGATGGTGAGGCCGAACAGCTCTGGCCCGAGGTGACCGACCTGCCTGCCGAGCGGGTTTTGCGCCTGGGCAAGAAGGATAATTTCTGGGAGATGGGAGAGGCCGGGCCATGCGGTCCCAATTCGGAGATTCACTATTATCTCGGGGACGATCCGGATGCCCAGTCCGAGCGCCCGGATCTGGACGATGAAAACTATGTCGAGCTCTGGAACCTGGTTTTTATCCAGTTCAATCGAGATAGCGAGGGGAAACTCCATCTTCTGCCGGATAAGCATGTCGATACCGGGATGGGGTTCGAGCGGATCTGCTCCATCCTCCAGGGGGTGCGCAGCAACTACGATACGGATCTTTTTCAGCCGATTATCGCGGCCATCGGAGATATTACCCGGAAGCCTTACGACGACGAACATCGGGTGGCGATGCAGGTTATCGCCGATCATATCCGGACGCTGAGCTTTGCGATTGCCGAAGGCGCGCACCCTTCAAACGAGGGACGGGGGTACGTGCTCAGGCGCATTCTCCGGCGCGCTTCGCGGTTTGGCCGCACGCTGGATATGCACGAGCCGTTCATCTATCGCCTGACATCGACGGTTGCCGATGTGATGGGGGGGGCATTCCCCGAGCTGGTGCAGCAGGCACAGCATGTTGCGCTGGTGATCAAGTCGGAAGAGGAGGGGTTTGGCAAGACGCTGGACCGGGGGATTGAGATTTTTGAAGAGGTTAGCCGGAAGGGCCATATTTCCGGTGAGGACGCGTTTCGCCTTTACGATACGTACGGGTTCCCGCTGGACCTGACCCAGTTGATGGCCGCGGAGAAGGGGCTGGAGGTGGATGTGGCGGGGTTCGAGCGGGAGATGGCGGCACAGCAGACGCGTTCCCGCGAGGCGTCCCGGGTGACGTCCCAGGAGGTGATGCAGGAGGGATTTCTGCCGGAGCGGCATTCTGAGTTTGTAGGGTACGAGACCTTAAGTGCAGATGCCCAGGTGGTGGCCTGGCGGCCGGCCGATGATGAGGGGGTGCTGGAGCTTTATTTAGATGTGACGCCCTTCTATGCGGAGTCGGGTGGGCAGGTGGGCGACCGGGGCAGGATCTCCAATCAGGATGCGGTCTTTGAGGTGGAGGACACGTTCCGCGTGGGCGAGGGGATTGTGCACCGGGGGCGCCTGGTAAAGGGGGAGCCGGAGGCGCTGACCGGGGCGCGGGTCTCGGCGGAGGTGGACGGGGAGCGGCGGCTGGATACGGCGCGCAACCATACGGCTACCCACGTGGTCCACGAAGCGCTTCGTCGGGTGCTGGGGCGCCATGTGCAGCAGGCGGGTTCGCTGGTTGCGCCGGACCGGCTGCGGTTCGATTTTACCCACTTTACGGGCGTTGAACCGGGGCAGCGGGAGGAGATCGAGGGGATTGCCAATGAGGCGATTCGCCAGGATCTGGCGGTGGATATCTCTTATGCCGAGCTGGAGGCGGCAAAAGAGATGGGGGCCACGATGCTGTTTACGGAAAAGTACGGCGATGTGGTGCGGATGGTCCGGATGGGCGATTTCAGTATCGAACTGTGCGGGGGCACGCATGTGGCGTCCACGGGCCAGATCGGGATTGTGCAGGTGATTACGGAAACCGGTACGGCAGCGGGCGTGCGCCGGATTGAAGCGCTTACCGGCAGAGGGGCGGAGGAGGCGCTGCGCCGGGAGCGGGCGACGCTTTCCGAGCTGGAGGGGTTGTTAGACGCGCAGGCGGCGGATCTGTCCGGCCGGGTGTCCGATCTGCTTTCCCGAAACCGGGAGCTGGAACGGGAACTCCAGGCGCTGCGCCGGCAGATGGCCGGATCGGCGATGGACGACCTGGTGCATGGGGCGCTTGAAGTGGACGGCACGCGGGTGGTGGCGGCACAGGTCGAGACGGCCGATATGGCGGCTTTTCGAGATATGGCCGACGGGCTTCGGGAAGCCCTGGGCTCGGGGGTGGGGGTGCTGGGCGCCAATCTGAACGGCAAAGCTTCTCTGATTGCGGTGGTGTCCGACGACCTGATCGGGCGGGGGATTCAGGCGGGCATGGTTGTGAAAGAGGTGGCCAGAGTGGTGGGCGGCGGTGGCGGGGGAAAGCCCCATATGGCACAGGCCGGGGGCAAACATCCGGAGAAAATGAACGAAGCACTGGCGCTGGTTCCTGAGATTGTGCGGGCACAACTGGGAGGGTAACGCGCCGCCATGTCTACTTTTGACGGCTTGATGGAAGTCCGGGAAAAACGGGGGGCGGGATTGCTGAGCCTTTTGGATCCGGACCGACTGGACAAAGAGGATCTGGTGAGGACGGCGGTTCTGTGCGCAGAACACGGCGCGGATGCCATCCTCGTTGGGGGCAGTTTTCTGGTCTGTACGGATTTTGACCGGGTGGTCCGGGAGGTCAAACGCGCCGTGGACATCCCGGTGCTGGTCTTTCCGGGGCCCGATACGAACCAGATCTCGGCCGCTGCAGACGCTATTCTTTTTCTGTCGATGATCAGCGGACGGAACCCGGACCTGCTGATCGGGCAGCATGTGAAGGCCGCGCCCATTTTAAAGGCTTACGGCCTGGAGTCGATTTCCACCGGGTATATTCTTGTCGATTCCGGCAGGCAGACCACGGTGGAGTACATCAGCAATACCAGACCGATTCCCCGAGACAAACCGGATATCGCCAGGGCGCATGCTCTGGCCGCAGAGTACCTGGGGATGCAGTGCGTCTATTTAGACGCGGGCAGCGGCGCGGAGCAGATGGTGCCCGAGGAGATGATCGAAGCGGTTGCGGGCTACGCGTCGATTCCGATTATTGTGGGAGGCGGGATCCGGCGTCCGGAGGATGCGGCGGCGAGGGTGGCGGCGGGGGCTTCGTTTGTTGTGGTGGGAAGCATCCTGGAAACCGGGGGGGACGCCTCTCTGGTTCGGGCCTTTGTAGAGGCGGTTCACGGTTCTGATTAAAATATCGGACGACAGGTTTTCCCTGCCTTCAGTAGGATGTTCCGCCAGAACGATATGGGCGGGTTTTTTTTGAGAGGATGGACGGTTTTGGAAGCAGGTCGGAAATCGGGGGTGGTGCTCTGTTACGGTGTGCTGGGCGTGGATCAGATCGTCCAGGTTGCCGGGTTCCCGGAGCCGGACGGCCATACCCGAATTCTTTCGAACGCAGAGTATATCGGCGGCGAGGCGGCCAACACCGCGGTTGTGCTGAGCTGTCTGGGCGTGCCGGTGAAGCTGATGGGCAGCACACTGGGCGCCGACCGCCGGGGCAGCTTCTTTTTAAGCGAGATCCGGCCGTATCGGGTGGATACGCGTGATCTGGATGTGGCGTCGGGAGTGTCCACGGTCCACACCGTGATCCTGTCCAGCCCGGACGGAGGGCGAAGTATTATGGGGTATATCTCCGATATTCTGAGCCGCCCGCTGCAGCCGGAAGCGATTGAACGGGTTTCGCTGCTTTCGGTGGATCCTTTCTTAGGGAAGAATGCGGTGGATGCGGCCCGGCTGGCGCACGGTGCGGGTGTTTCCGTTTTTTCTATCGAGCTTTCGGAGGCGCACCCTTTAGCGGAATTTTGCGATCTTGTGGTCAATTCCAGTGGATTTATCAGACGGCATCGGATGGGGGCCGACGCCGATGTGGCTGTGGGGCTGCTCAAGGCCGGTGTGCAGACGGTGGTGGTTACCCGGGGGAGTGAAGGGTGCACCGTGTATCGGGAAAACGGGAGCAGTTTCGACCAGCCAGCCTTTCAGACGCGGGTGCGAGATACCACCGGCGCGGGAGACGCGTTCCGCGCCGGGTTGATCTACGGGTACCTTCGGGGATGGACGCTTACCCACAGCATCCGGTTCGCCAGCGGCGCAGCGGCGTTGACCTGCCGCGGCCTGGGCGGGGGCGGACATGTGGGTGGAGAAGGGCAGGTGCTGCGTTTGATCGGCAGCGCTTGACATCCCGTGGACTTCTGTGTAGATTACACATTTTCCAGGCGTTCGGGCCGCCATACGGGACAGGGATATGGAGGAACGTCAGGCGACCGTTAAAGACAAACTGGGGATCCACGCACGACCGTCGGCCCTCTTAGTGCAGGCGGCCGCCAAGTTCGCCTCCGAGATTACCCTGATCAAAGACGGTCTGGAGGTGAACGGAAAGAGCATTATGGGGGTGATGATGCTGGCAGCGGAAACGGGCTCGACCATTCTGGTTCGGACGGAGGGGGAGGACGAGGTCGAGGCGGTTGACAAAATTGTTAAAATGATTGAGCATAAATTCGATTGATTGAAACCACAGATGAACACCGATGGACAGTTTGCGGGCTTTGGCCGCGTTCAGGGGCTGAAAATTCGCTTATGATGAAACAGCTCAAGGGCATACAGGCGTCACCGGGGATTGCGATCGGGCCGGTTTACCTGCACGATCCCGAAGATCCCTGGATTGATATCCAGGAGATTTCAGAGGCCGAGACGGAGACGGAGGTCCAGCGGTTTCTGGCCACGCTGGAGGAGGTGGCCGAGGATGTGAAGGTGATTCGGGCGCAGGTGGAGGAGAAGCTGGGCCGGGATTATGCCCAGATTTTTGACGCGCACCTGTTGATCTTAGAAGACGAGGCCCTCAAAGAGCCGACCATTCTGCTGATCCGGGACGAGCGGGTTAATGCCGAATACGCCTTCTGGCGGACGTTCCAGAAGGTGCGCCGGCAGTTTGATGCGATTCAGGACGACTATTTCCGCGCCCGGAAAGCGGATATCTTAGATATTGAAAAGCGGGTGCTGGCCAAGTTGTGCCAGCGGGAAGACGCGCTGTTAGGCCGGCTGACTTCAGAGGCGATTGTGGTGGCCCACGATCTTGCCCCGTCGGATACGGCCCATATGCACCGGGACTGCGTGCTGGGGATTGTGACCGAGGTGGGGGGCACCACCTCCCATGCCGCTATTATTGCGCGCGGGCTGGAAATCCCGGCCGTGCTGGGGGTTGAAGCTGCGATTGCCTCCGCGGAGTCGGGCGATCTGGCCATTGTGGACGGGCGGCGCGGGCAGGTCTATATCAATCCGGACGCCGAGACGCTGGAGCGCTACCGGATCGAGGCGAAACGGTTCCAGGAGGCCCAGCAGGATCTCTCGTCGCTCAGAGATTTGCCCGCCGAGACGCTGGACGGGGTTGGGGTGAGCCTGCAGGGGAATATCGAGATTTTTGAGGAGGTGGAGTCGGCGCTTGTGTACGGCGCGAAAGGGATCGGGCTTTATCGGACGGAGTACCTCTACCTGGCCAGTTCCCGGCTGCCCACCGAGGAGGAGCAGACCGAGACCTACACGCGGATTGCCGAGCGCATGGCGCCCCACTCCCTGGTTATCCGGACGCTGGACCTTGGAGGGGACAAGCTCTCCTATATTCTGCACACCCACCCGGAGATGAACCCTTTCTTAGGCTGGCGGGCCATCCGGGTGGCGCTGGCCAACAAGGGGCTTTTTCGGTCTCAGCTCCGCGCGATTCTGCGGGCCAGCGTGAAAGGAAACATCCGGATTATGTACCCGATGATCTCGGGCGTGGAGGAGCTGATTGAGGCCAACGAGGTGTTAGAGGAGGCCCGTGAGGAGCTGCGGGCCGAGGGCGTCGCTTTTGACGAGGCGTGTCCGGTAGGGGCGATGATCGAGGTGCCCGCCGCGGCTGTGGTGGCGGACCAGCTGGCGGATGAAGTCGATTTTTTCAGCATCGGGACCAACGATTTGATTCAGTATACGATTGCCGTGGACCGGGCGAACGAAAAAGTGGCCTATCTCTTCGATCCGCTGCATCCTGCGGTGCTGCGGCTGATCAGGAATGTGGTGGAGGTGGGGGACAGGCGGGGGATTCCGGTGACGCTGTGCGGCGAGATGGCGGGTGATCCCCTGTACAGCGTGCTGCTTCTGGGGCTGGGCGTGGACGGGTTCAGTATGAGCCCGATGGCGCTGCCGGAGGTGAAGCGGGCGATCCGGTCGGTTACGATGGCAGAGGCGAGCGCCCTGGCCGAGGCGGTGCTTTCACTAAGGACGCGCGAGGAGATCAAGACGTATCTGCGAGAGGCCCTGCCGGCCGAGGTGCGGCAGGCGCTTCCCGAACCGGTTTTCTTAGAGGTTGAGGCCGAAGCAGGCGGACCGGAGGCCCGAGTTCCCGGTGAGGGGAGGGTATGACCGATCTGAGAGAGGGCTGGGCGGTCATTCCCGTAGCCGGCGTGGGCAGCCGGTTGCGTCCGCACACGCATACCACGCCCAAGCCGCTGCTGCATGTGGCGGGCAAGCCGATTCTGGGGTACATCTTAGATGAGGTGGTTCGGCTGGGGATCCGCAAGGTGGCGCTGGTGGTCGGGTATATGGGGGATCGGATCTTCGAGTTTGCACAGCAGGCGTACGATTTCTGCGAGATCGTGCCGGTCACACAGGACGAGATGCTGGGGCTGGGGCATGCGGTTTTTCTGACCCGCGAATGGACGGACGGGCGCCCGATTCTGATCATTTACGGGGATACGGTTTTCGAGAGCAATCTGGCAGAAGCGGCGGCCGTCCGGGCCGAAGGCGCCATCGGGGTTCGGCAGGTGGAAAACCCGAGCCGGTTCGGCGTTGTGGAACTGGAAGGGAGCCGCATCCTGCGCTTAGTGGAGAAGCCGGAGAATTTTGTATCGAATGTAGCGATTGTGGGGATTAATTTGATCCGGAACAGCGCTCTGCTGTTTTCCTGTTTGGAAACGATGATCCAGCAAGGGCTCAAGACCCGGGGCGAATTCCAGCTGACCGATGCGTTTAATATGATGGTGACGGAGGGCGCGCACTTGGAGACCTTCCAGGTGGACAACTGGTTCGATTGCGGGACGCCCGATACGCTGCTGGAAACCAACCGGCATCTTCTGGCCCGCCTTCCACAGCCGGAAGCGCGGGAGGGGGCGATTCTGATCCCCCCGGTTTTTGTCTCCGAATCGGCAACGGTTACCAACTCGGTCCTGGGGCCCAATGTGTCGGTGGAAGACGGGGCGGTGGTTGCCGATGCGCGGATTCGAGATTCGATTATCGGAGAGGGCGCCCGGGTTACCGGCTGCTTTCTGGAGCGGTCGCTGGTGGGCACGAATGCGGTTGTGGAAGCAGGTCCCCGCAGGCTGAACGTGGGCGATTCGTCGGAGGTCAGCTTGTATTAGGCGGGCAAACGGCAAACGACCTCTCACTCCACACCATAGACAAGAATCCACGTTTCGCGTTTCATATCCTTTCACGGGAGGGAGCTTAATTTTATGCGGCGTCTTTTTACTTCCGAGTCGGTGTCTGAAGGCCATCCGGATAAGATTTCGGATCAGATTTCCGATGCGGTTTTAGATGCGATGCTCTCGCAGGATCGCAAGTCCCGGGTGGCCTGTGAAACCCTGGTGACGACGGGGCAGGTGATCGTATCGGGAGAGGTGACCAGCCGGGCGACGGTGGAGATTTCAGAGCTGGTGCGTGATGTTATCCGCCAGATCGGGTATACCGATTCGGAGTACGGGTTTGACTGCCAGTCGTGCGGGGTGCTGGTTGCTCTGCACAAGCAGTCGCCCGATATTTCTCAGGGGGTGAGCGAAGGAGCGGGCCTGCACGAGGAGCAGGGGGCCGGCGACCAGGGGATGATGTTCGGTTACGCCTGCCGGGAGACGCCGGAACTGATGCCGATGCCGATTATGCTGTCGCACAAACTGGTTCAACGCCTGGCGCAGGTTCGCAAGAGAGGAACGTTGTCCTACCTGCGTCCCGACAGCAAGTCGCAGGTGACGGTGGAGTACGACGGCGATAAGCCGGTTCGGGTGCACACGGTTGTTATTTCTACGCAGCATGACCCCGGGGCAAGCCATGGAAAAATCACGAATGACATGGTTAAACATGTGATTAAAAAGGTGGTCCCGGAACGGTATCTGGACAAAGATACGATTTATCACATCAATCCTACCGGCCGGTTTGTGGTTGGAGGGCCCCACGGCGATACCGGGCTGACGGGGCGGAAGATTATTGTGGATACGTATGGGGGGATGGGCCGGCACGGCGGGGGGGCGTTCTCCGGCAAGGACCCGAGCAAGGTGGACCGGAGCGCCCACTATGCGGCCCGTTACGTGGCCAAGAACGTGGTGAAGGCCGGTCTGGCCGGCCGCTGCGAGGTGCAGCTGGCATACGCGATTGGCGTGGCCGAACCCGTGTCGATCGCGGTGGATACGTTTGGGACCGGGAAGATCGAGAATGAGGCGATATCGAAGCTGATTCGCGAGCATTTTACACTGATGCCTTCCGGCATTATTCGGTCGCTGAAGCTGCTGCGACCTATTTACCAGCAGACGGCCGCGTACGGGCATTTCGGGCGCCGGGGCGATGCG
Source organism: Candidatus Latescibacterota bacterium (assembly GCA_965249305.1). Taxonomy (GTDB): domain Bacteria; phylum Latescibacterota; class UBA2968; order UBA2968. The sequence goes on from OZ252228.1 coordinate 5,800,055, forward strand.
TTTACCTGGGAACGGACCGATAAGGCCCAGGCTTTGAAGAAGGCCGCAAAGCGTTTGGGCGCATAATGAATAGATTGCTGAAAGGAGAACGAGGTGGCTTACGAGGTTAAAGATATCAACCTGGCCGATCAGGGCCTGAAGAATATCGAGTGGGCGGAGAAGCAGATGGGGGCGCTGCTGAAGATCCGGGAGCGGTTTGAAGCGGAGCAGCCGCTGAAGGGATACCGGATTGCCATGGCGCTGCACGTGACCAAAGAGACGGCGGTGCTGGTGCGCACCTTACGGGCGGGAGGCGCAGAGGTAGCCATTACCGGCTGCAATCCGCTTTCCACGCAGGACGATGTGGCCGCGGCCCTGGCCTACGAAGATATTGAGGTCTACGGGTACAAAGGGGAGACTCGCGAGGATTATTACAAGTATATCCGGGCAGTGATCGAGACCAAACCGCATGTGACCATTGACGATGGGTGCGATCTGGTTTCCGAGATTCACACCCATTACGCCGATCAGATCCCGGATATTCTCTTCGGGTGCGAGGAGACCACAACGGGGATTATCCGGTTGCGGGCGATGGAGAAGGACAACGCGCTCAAGTACCCGATTATTGCGGTGAACGACTGCGATACGAAGCATCTGATGGATAATTTTTACGGCACCGGGCAGTCGGCCTTAGACGGGGTGATCCGGGCGTCCAACCTGCTGATCAGCGGGAAGACGGTTGTGGTGATCGGTTACGGCAACTGCGGGAAGGGCGTGGCTTCCCGCGTCAGGGGGCTGGGCGGAGAGGTGGTGGTGACGGAGGTGGACGCCTTCCGGGCGCTGCAGGCGCGGATGGATGGCTTCCGGGTGATGCCGATGGCAGAAGCTGCTGCGCTTGGCGATCTGTTTGTAACCGTGACCGGGAACAAGCATGTGATCAATACCGATCATATGGGGGTTATGAAGGACGGTACGGTGGTGGCCAACGCAGGGCATTTCGACCTGGAGATCGACGTGGACGGGCTGGAAGAGATGGCGGACAACAAGCGGGAGGTGCGCCCGCTTTTCCACGAGTATTCTCTGAACGGGAAGTCGATCTTTCTCTGCGGCGAAGGGCGCTTAGTGAACTTAGCGTGCGCGGAGGGCCACCCCTCTACGGTTATGTCCCTCTCCTTTTGCGATCAGGCCCTGGGCGTTGAGTACGGTATTGTCCATGCGGACGAACTGGAACCAAAGGTCTACCGGCTTCCGGATGATATCGACCGGGAGGTTGCCCGGCTGCAGCTGGATGCGATGGGGGTGGAAATCGATGAACTGACGCCCGAACAGGCGAAGTACCTCAGCTCCTGGGACGAAGGGACCTGATAAAACGCCACGGAATGACGCAAAAAGGCAGGGCGGTACAACAACCGCCCTGCCTTTTTGTGTTTCGTCAGGTGGGATGGCGGGGGAGGGGTCAGAATTTCCTTCTGACGCGCATGGAGAGGACCCAGGGATCGTTGCTGCGGTCCAGGCGCCGGGCCACGTTGAACCGGAGGAACTGCTGTGGCGCGGCAATGGAGATTCCGGCGTTGGGTTTGAAGTCTTTCAGGTCCAGGTCCTGAAATCCACCCAGCAGGCTTTCCGACCGGGGCTCCGAGTGTACCCATCCGGCGTCGAAGAAGAGGATTAAGTTGAGCAGGTGAAAGCCCTTGATGGGGATTCGGCCCAGGAAGTCCCCCCGGAAGAGGTAGTCGAAGTTGATCATGACCATCCGGTTTCCGGTGAATTCTTTGATTTCGTATCCCCGGAGCGTGCCTACCCCGCCCAGGTCGAAGAGGTGCTGTTCGTGGGTACTTTCGCGGGTGGCGAGACGGGCCTGAAGAACAAAGGCCTGCTGGCCGAAGATGAGCTTCTGGAACCGTTTTGCCGCCAGGATCAGGCCGTTGTATTCGAATTCCCGGAATCCCCGCTCGTAGATTCCGGTGACGTACCAGGCATTTCGAAAGAGGGGGGTGCGCATCCGCGTATCTAAGAGAAAGCCGATTTGCAGCAGGCCGGCGTCTCCGGGCTGGATCCGGGGGTTGACCCGGAAGGCGCGATCCGGGTAGAAGAGGCTCCATTGGGCTTCCGCGGGCATTTCGGCATAGGTAAATGCCTTCAGCCGGCCCAGGAGGTGGAACGGCCGCCGGGGGCGGTAGGACCCTTTGGCTTCAAACCCGTTCTTTGCCCGGAAGTAGTCCTGGTAATCCCACTTCAAGAGGAGGGCGAAGATGGTGTTTTCACGGGTGCTGATGATCTCGCGGTCGTTGGTTTCGGTCCGGTCAAACAGGCTGAGCGAGAAGGCGCCTTTCGGGTTCTGGTATTCCACCCCGCCTTCCCATCGGGGCTCCCGGTTGTGGACGCCGTAGCCGCCTTCGGCAAAAAGGCTCAGGCCCTGCCACGTTTTTGGAGTGACCCCCAGGCGGTAGCCCGCAAAGAGGCCCTCCACCCGGTTGTAGCGTATCCGGGCGGACCGGGAGAAGCCCGGCCGCACGGGTTTTCCGGTCTGGGATTGGGCTGTTGCGCCCCAGATGGAGAGGGACAGCACAACGAGGGTAAAAACCCGTTGCTTCAAGCGATCCTCCTACCGTTCGAGGTCATAGGCTTTGATCTTTTTGTGCAGGTTCGTGCGTTCGATGCCAAGGATTCTGGCCGCCTGCGTCACGTTCCAGCCGCTCTTTTGCAGGGCCTCCGCGACATAGACCCGCTCGACGGCTTCCCGCACTTCCCTGAGCGTTTTTCCGGGAGGCAGGTCCGGAAACGCGAGGGGGTTTGCATCCTCTGAAGTCCGTGGAATGTTGAGGCCGCTCAGGCTGGGCAGGTCGTTGACCCCGATAACGTCGTCGCTGACCATAATGGAGAGGCGTTCGACTAAGTTTTTTAGTTCCCGGATGTTGCCGGGCCAGTCGTAGCGGCAGAGGGTGTCCAGCGCCTCGGGGGTGATCTCTTTGGACCGGAAGCCGTTTTCTTCGGCATAGAGTGTGAGGCAGTGGGCAATGAGCAGGGGGACGTCTTCACGCCGGTCCCGCAGAGGGGGAGAGACAATGGGAATGACGTTGAGCCTGAAGAAGAGGTCTTCGCGGAACTGGCCCTGTTCCACCCGTCTCTGGAGGTTTTTGTTGGTGGCCGCAATGACCCGGACGTCGACCCGGATGGTCTCCGAACCGCCCACGCGCTCGAATTCTCTCTGTTCGAGCGCACGCAGGACCTTGGCCTGGACGTTAAAGCTCATGTCGCCGACTTCGTCTAAGAAGAGGGTGCCTCCGTCGGCCTGAAGGAATTTCCCATCCCGGGTTTTTACAGCCCCTGTGAAGGCGCCCCGATCGCTTCCGAAGAGTTCGCTTTCGATGAGTTCTTCCGGAATGGCGGCGCAGTTTACTTTGATAAACGGGCCCCGGTGCCGCTGGCTCTGCCGGTGGATGTCCCGGGCGATCAGTTCCTTGCCGGTGCCGCTTTCCCCCAGGATGAGCACCCGGCCGTTGGTGGGCGCGACCTTTTCGACCTGTTCTCGAACGGCCTGGATCGCCCCGCTCTGACCGACCATGTCATGACGGCCTTCGATCTTCTGCCGCAGGTTCCGGTTTTCTTCAACCAGACCCGAGGTTTCCAGGGCGTGGGTGACGGAAAGGAGCACTTTCTCCCGGGAGAGCGGCTTTTCTAAGAAGTCGTAGGCGCCCAACTTGGTGGCCCTCACAGCGTCCTGAACCGTGCCGTGACCGGAGATCATGATAACGGGCAGGTTGGGCCGGGATTTTCGCATTTTCTGAAGCACGTCGATGCCGTTCAGGCCGGGCATCACAATGTCGAGCAGGGCCGTGTGAATGGGTTCCCGGGAGAGGATATCCAGGGCCTCCTCTCCGGCAGATGCGCAGGTGACGGCGTAGCCTTCACCGGAAAGAATCATTTCCAGCGATCGCCGGATATTTCGTTCATCGTCAACGATCAGCACGGTTTGTTCGTTCGTCATGGCTGTACCTCCGGCTGTTTCATCAATGCTTCTGGGATAGGCAAGGTGATTTCGAACCGGGCCCCGCCATCGGGGCCGTCCGTGACAACGATCTGCCCTCCGTGGTTTTCAACAATGCTGCGCACCACTGCCAGCCCCAGGCCCATTCCACTGTCTTTGGTGGAGATATAAGGCTGGAAGATCCGTTCCCGGTCTTTCTCCGCCACACCCGGTCCGGAATCGCTAACCAGGAGTTTTACGGTTCCATTCAGGGACTGCGTGCGGATGGCGAGGGCGCCGTTTTCTCCCGCCGCTTCTACGCTGTTTTCGATCAGGTTGATCAGCACGCGCCGCATCTGTTCGATGTCGAGGTCGAGTTCGGGCAAATCGTCCAGGTCGAGGCTTATGCGGGCCTCTGGATAGAGGCGGACGGCGTCCATCGCAACGTTGTTCAGGTCGTCCCGTTTCAGGGAGAGGGAGGGCATTCGGGCAAAGTCCGCGAATTCCTGGACCAGGGCCCTGAGGCTTTCCACTTCTTCGGTAACGATCTCGGTGCAATCTTCGATCAGTTTCCGATAGGCCGGATCGTTTCCTGCATATTTATCTCTCATCTGCTGAACGGTAAGCTGGATGGGCGTAAGCGGGTTTTTGATCTCGTGGGCCAGACGGCGGGCGATCTCCTGCCATGCGGCGATTTTTTCGGCTTCCACCCGCAGGCGGCGGTTCTGTTTCAGGTCTTCGGTCATCCGGTTGAAGGAGTTGATCACCAGGCCGATTTCGTCGGCGCGGCCCCTGGGGATGCGGTAGTCCAGGTTGTCCCGGGCCAGTTCCCGCGTCCCTTTGATCAGCGCGTAGAGGGGCCCCGTAATTTCGAATCCGATGCGGACGCCCACCAGAGAAGCCAGGAAAACCACGCCTGCGGCGGCAACCAGGAAGGCCAGCAGAAAGGCCCGGTAGAGGTCTTCTTCCGGGTGGTCGAAGATCATCTGCAGGTGCCCGTAGGTCTGCACTGCCCGTTCGACGCGTAAAAATCGGTCCAGACTCTCTGTAACGCGCAGGGCCGCAACCATCCGCCCGTTTTCCCAAACGGGCACCGCCAGCTGCAGCAGCGCCTCCTGCTGGTCGCTTTTGAAGACCCGGGGGCCGTCGGCAAGGCGGCCGGCAAACGACGCCGGCAGACTTTCCTCGGGCGCGACAAAGCCGATTGAAACCTCGCCCAGTCCCCGCTGTTTCAGAACGTCTCGCAGCCGATCTGGATCGCCGGTTTGAAATGCCTCGTTCAGGACTGAAGACCCCTCCAGGGCTTTTCCGGCTTCGGCCATGGCGGCTTTGCGCCTGCCGTAGTTTTCTTTTGCCAGAACGAGCGCGTCGTTTAAAGCCTGCCCGATCTGCGGGGTGACGCTGACCTGAAGGCTCTGGTCCAGGAAGTGTCTAGCCAGCAGTGAGAGGACCAGTGTCGTTCCCAGGGCCAGGGCGACCAGGGCGATGATGATGCGCGATCGCAATGACAGGGATTTCATTGCAGGTTCTCCAGGCTGAAACGATCGACTTCGATCCAGCGCGTCCGCTCCGAGGGCCGGTCCAGGGGGATGAACAGCTCCAGCAGGCTCCCTTTTTCCAGGAGATTGAGCCACTTTCGGGTGCGCTGCTGCTGTTCGGGTGAGATCGGATTCACCCCGATTCTGGCCTGCAGAACAAGCTGTCCTTCCTCTGAGGACAGGACGCCCAGGGTGATGCCTTTCAGGTCGGAGCAGAAGGTTTCGACCGTTTTGAAGTTGGCCGTCTGAAGGGTTTCGGGCACACTGGCCTGTCGAAGGACGCGATACCGGCCCTCCCAGATGTCGTGGTCCAGGCGGATCTGCAGGGTCTGCTCCAGGATTCTGGATTTGCGTTCCGATTCGAGTCGAAGTTCCAGGGTGATCGAGGTGGTCATTCCCGATTCAATCGCGTCCAGGGCGCGTTGGGAAAACAGGGAGTCGAGCGTAACGTCCAGCTTGAGGGTATCTCCCCGGGTGTACACCCGTTTTTTACTGATTGTTATATTCTGCGCAGAGACGCTCCCGGACAGCGTCATAAAAAAAAAGAGGCCCAGGCAGAGGATCCGTCCCTGTCTCAATGCCTCTTTCATGCCTTGTTTTGCATCCATTCAGGACTTCCCACGTCCCGCCCCAGCCTTAGAGGCCCACGTTGATTCCCCCAAACCGGTGGGATTTTACAATAAGCGTGCCGGTTGAAATGCCCAGGCTGATGTCGATCCGGTTGAAGAGCAAAATGCCGACTCCCAGAGCCCCATCTGTGTCCTGTCGTTTCAATCCGTTTATTGATCGTCTCAGGCTGGCCCCTTCTGCAAAAAGGTAGATTCGCCCCAGCGGTTTGAAGGGGATCGAATAGACCCCTTCTACGGTGATAAACTGGGTGCCGCCTTCAGGGCCGATTTTACGCCGTTCAAATCCACGGAGCTGGTTGAGTCCATCTAAAAAGAAACGCTCGTAGAAAGGAGGGGAGCCAAAGATGGTTCCGACCCGCCCGCCGAGGGAGAAGATCTGCCCGGGAAAGATCTCAAAGTGCTGGTAGACTTCGCTGCGCAGACGGAGGAAATTCGCTGTGGATCCCAGATAGGTGCCCGAAAAGTCGGCCTGCAGGCTCAGGTCCAGGCCCGGGGTGCTCCCCCAGGGCTGTCCCGACGACGGCCGGCGGTGGAGATCGAGGCCCAGAAAGCTCACCGGCCGCCGGCCCAATGTGGTTCCGACCTCCCGTGCGAATTCCCCTCCTGCGGTGGGAATGGGCGGTTCGTGGAAGCCTCCGACCTGGATGTCTTCAAACGAGTACTTGAAGATCAGCCGGTAGGCTGCACCGACCGTCCGTCCGATGCCCAGAGATCCCCCGATGCGCTCCAGGTCGTAGCGCCCCCGCGCCTGAGGGTTCTTGCTCCGGTAGAGATCCCGGTCGGATGAGGAGGTGGCGCCCTGCACGTGCAGTGAGAGGTTTGAGCCGGAGAGCCAGGGATCGGTATAGCTGAACCCCCAGTGTTTGAACCGTTCTCCCAGGCCGTATTCGACCCCGACGACCTTCCCCTCGCCCCAGAGGTTGACGTGGTAAGCGTCCGAGGCGATGCCGAACCCGTCGAGTTCGGTATATTCGAGGCTCACTCCCAGGTCGCCGAAGCGTTTTTCATCCACGTAAACCACCACAACGGCTTTGCCGCTTTCGGTGCCCGGTTTGGATGCCACGTGTACGGTTCGGAAGAGGCGTGTGCGATAGAGGGCCTGCCGGCTCTCATTGATCCGGTCGGGGGTAAGACGGTCCCCTTCCCTCAGCGCAAGGGAGCGGAGAATGACCTCGGGTTTGGTTTTTTTGTTGCCCCGAACTTCGATTCGCTCAATCACATATCCCGTACCTTTTTGAGCGAAAAGGGGCACGTCGCCATAGAGGGTCACAAGGCCCGCGATCAGCACCTGGAACAGAGCCCGCTGCATAGGTTTACCTCACCAGAAAGAGACAGACATTTGTTTTATCACCGCTCAAAGGTCAGGCAAGAACCGTACCGGCGTCCTGCAAACGAACGCCGCCGGGTATTTGTGATACCAACTTGCTATTAAAACAGATTGTTGGGGAGATTCGGGTTGGAAGGGACAGGGGGTATCACAAACACGCTATGTGAAATAATAGCACAGATGTGTTCTTTTTGCAACAGTTTTGTGCAGGCCAGGCAGGGCGTAAGACGCAGAACCGGAGCAATCGGGTGGATCGTCCACCTAATCGCGGATGTGGATCATGGCGATCCGGTCTGCGTGGTCGCGCAAAAACGCTTACGGTAAAAATATACGGTCCGGATAGAGAAGTGCACAAACAAAAATGGACTCAGCTTCCGAGGTTATTTTCCGGCACGGCACAATATGGCTTGATTTGGATGCGGTTTCGCATTACTTTGGAGGCGTCGAATTGTGTGCGGCCGGCCGGTTGCTATTTCAAAAGGGATATTTGTTTTATGCCTGAGGATGCCATCCAGCAGTTTAAACAAAAGTACGAGAGCCTGGCAGGTGTTGTACATCTAACTGCCGGTACTGAAGAAGCTGCTGCTGTTGTGGCATCCATCTTCAGGGAGACAGATGCGAAGCGGATTGCGCTGGGGGACCTTCCGGAAGACCTTCAAAAGGTGATTGAAGGGCAGTGTGCAGAAGCCGGGGTTGAGGTCTTCAAGCCTCCGTTTGACCGTGCAGAGCTGCCCCATAAGATTGACACCGCGCAGGTGGGGGTTTCCACAGCGGCTTTCGCGATTGCAGAGTCCGGCACGCTGGTGGAGTTCGCTACAAACGATGCCTTCCGCCTGGTTTCCACGCTTCCCCGGGTGCACGTGGGGCTGGTTCGAGCAGAGAACCTGGTGGAGACGCTTCGGGAGGCGGCGCCCCTTGTCCGGGATTTTTATGCGGAGAACCCCCGGAATGCGACGGCGACCTTTATCTCCGGGCCCAGCCGCACGGCGGATATCGAGATGCGGCTGACGCTGGGGGTGCACGGTCCGGAGGTGGCGCATGCGGTGGTAGTGGGGTAGGGAGTTCCGAGTTCCGAGTTCCGAGTTTCGAGTTGCAGGTTTGGAGTCAGAGGGGATGAGATATGGGGGAGACGCGGTATTCGCGGTTGGATGAGAAGATCGGGCGGGCGCTGGAGGAAAAGCCCAGGCGTACGGCGCTTTATCAGGTTATGAAACGGGGGCGGGACAGTCGCAATGCGGCGATCGAGTTGCTGCCGGGGGGAGAGGGGTTTCGGGAGGAGGTGCGGGCGATCAAGTTGCGGTGCCTGGAGCAGCAGGACGACCTGGTGGACCGGTTTGCCGCGAAGGTGAAGGAACGGGGCGCGTCCGTTTTTCTGGCAAAAGACGGGGCCGAAGCGATCGGATATATTCTGAAGATCGCCCAGGCGTGCGGGGCGAAGGTGGTGGCGAAATCGAAATCGCTGACGAGCGAGGAGATCGAGGTCAATCACCCCATGGAAGAGGCGGGGATAGAGGTGATTGAGACCGACCTGGGGGAGCTGATTATCCAGAAGGTCCACGAAAAGCCGTTTCACCTGGTGTTTCCGGCGATTCACAAGACGGCGGGCGAGGTGGCCGAGATTTTTGAGAAGGTGGTGGGGGAGGCGGTTTCCGACGATGTGGATGCGATTATGAAGGTGGTGCGCCAGTACCTGCGGCCGATCTTTCTGAATGCGGATATCGGGATGACCGGGGCGAATGTGGGGATTGCAGAGAACGGTGCGATTGCGATTGAAACGAACGAGGGGAACGCCCGGCTGGTGTCCAGCATTCCCGACGTGCATATTTGCATTATGGGGCGAGAGAAGATCGTGGAGACGGTTGAGGACGCGCTGCAGATGATGCTGGCCCACCCGATTAGCGCGGTGGGCCAGCATCTGACGACCTATGTGACGATGATGGCGGGCAGATCGCCCCTGGGCGAAGGGGGCGGCCCGAGGGAGTCCCACATTATTATTCTGGACAACGGACGCACCCGGATGCGGGAGGATCCGCTTTTTAAAGATGCGTTGAACTGCATCCGGTGCGGGGCGTGTATGAATATCTGTCCCACGTACGGGGTGGTGGGGGGGCATACGTTTGGCCACATTTATCCCGGTCCGATCGGCATCCCCTGGACGGCGGAGGTGCACGGGCTGGAGCTGGCGGGGGATTTTGCGCCGCTGTGTATCTCCTGCGGGCTGTGCAAGGAGATCTGTCCGGCGGAGATCGATATCCCGATGATGATTGCGGCTGTGAAAGACCGCGACAGCGAAACGCATCCACACCCCGGGGTCAACCGGAGGCTGATGGCGGCCGAGCGCTTTGCCAGGCTGGGCAGCGCCACGGCGCCGGTTTCCAACTGGTTTTTGAAAAATCGGGCGTTCCGGTGGATGATGGAGAAAACGTTGGGGATCGACCGGCGCCGGGAGCTGCCGTCGTTCAGCCGGCAGACGCTGGTGAAGCGGTTTAAGAAGAGAGGCGCTTCCCCGGTTGCCGATCCGGTTCGCCGCGTGGCGTTTTTTGTGGATGTGTATGCCAATTACAATGCGCCGGAACTGGGGATGGCGGCGGTGGAGCACCTGGAGGCGCGGGGGTGCGAGGTCGTACTGCCCCCGCAGCAGGGAAGCGGTTATCCGTACATCGGGTATGGCGACTTAAAAAGGGCCCGGAAGGTGGCGGAAGCGAACGTCCGGCGCCTGCTGCCCTATACAGAACAGGGGTACGATATTGTGACTACAGAGCCGACCGCGGGCTACTGCTTGAAGGTCTCCTACCCCAAATTGCTGGCCGGACAGGAGGACGCCAGGGCGGTGGCGAGCCGGACGCATGAGCTGTTCGAGTACCTGGATCTGCTGGAAGGATCTGATACGGATGTGCTGCCGTCTTTGAAGGGGCGCCGGTTCGGGTTCCACATTCCCTGTCACCAGCGCCCTCTGGGGGGGGGCAGGCATGCGATGGCGTATCTGAGACGGCGCGGGGCCGAGGTGGAATTGATCGAGACGGGGACCTGCTGCGGGATGGCGGGCACGTTCGGGTTAAAGGTGGGACTGCTGGGGTACGAGCTTTCCCAGGCGGTGGGGGAGCCGCTCTTTCAGGCTTTCCAGGAGGCGGGCGTGGAGGCGATTGTGACCGAGAGCAGTGTGTGCAGCATCCATCTGAAGGAAGGGACAGGTCTGGAGGTGCGGCATCCGCTGGAGCTTCTGGCCGACGGCCACTGAGTTTTTGTTGAAAAGCGCAGGGCCGGTTGATACTGTGGCGAGATGGAACGAACGGAACTGGAGGGCTACGATGGCGCGTATTCTTGTTATCGATGACGAAGAGATGGTGCGTGAAACGCTCCGGCTGACACTGGAGCTGGATGGGTACGAGGTCGTAGAGGCTGCCGACGGCGAGGAAGGGGTTCGACTCTACCGCGAAGCGCCGACCGATCTGGTGATTACCGATATCAAGATGCCACAAAAAGGCGGCCTGGAGGTTATCCAGGGACTCAAAGAGGATTTTCCGGACGTTAAGGTTATTGCGATTACCGGATATGAACAGGAAAATCTCACCCTGGCCGAGGAATTGGGCGCGGTCCACACATTTGTCAAGCCTTTGATTATTGCGGAATTTTTAGAGGTTGTGAAGGAGGTGCTGGGGGAGTGATGCGCAGGACGGATAGGGTTCGCACGCGGTGTAAGCTTCTCTGTTTTCTGCTGCCGGTGATCTTCCTGTTGGGATATTCGACGCCGCTTCCGGTCCGGGGCGAGGGGGAGAAGGTTGTGCTGCCCAAAGCGCTTACGGATATCGATGGAAAGCGCGTGGATATCGAAGGGCTTGCCCGGGACAAGAAGCTTGTTTTTGTGACGCTCAAAGCGACCTGGTGTCCGGTGTGCGCCAATCAGCTGGTCCGGCTCAAAAAGTTTCTGCCCAGGCTCAAATTGTGCAGGGCGACGTTTGTGGTACTGTCTCCAGGCCCACGAGACGCCCTGGCGGCAGTGAAAAAAGAGACGGGGTTTCCCTATCCTTTTGTAGAAGACCGGGAACTGCGGCTGGCCAGAAGGCTGCGCCTGGCGCTGGGACCGAATCAGATCCAGCCCGCCATTTTTGCGGTGAATAAAACGCGGGAGATGGTCTGGATGCAATACGGACGCAGCGGCGTCTATTATGGGGATAAGGCGCTGCTGAAATATCTGGGCTGCGAGCGCGAGTTTGATATGACGGCGCTTTAAGTTGAGGCTTGAGGCTGGTCCCAATCTTCCAGAAAAAAGGCCGCTCCCGAGCTATCGGAGCGGCCTTTTTCATGGATATTTTTTCTGACGTCTAATTTGCAAGCGCTGAGAGGAAGGAATCGGCGTTCTCCAGGTCCTGCTCGGCTGCTTCGCGCAGGATCTGTACCCCCCGGTCTCTGAGGGTGAACCGGTCCATCACGCTCTGATCGATCCCGGGTACCTCGTTGTCCCCTCCCGAGCCAAAGCCGAGTTCCCGGCAGATCACATCGGCCAGATGCACCAGGCAGGTGAGGCGCGCATACCGCCGATTTTCGCCGGGGTTGTGGTGATAGAGGATGGCGTTGAGGTAGTTTTCCGAAAATTTCCATTCCGTGGCCAGCTGCCCGCCCACATCCGCGTGGGTCAATCCCAGGATTTCCTTTTCGGCCTGGAAAATCGGCATTTCCGTTGTCTGGACCTGTTCGAGCACGGTTTTATAATAGTCGGCGAAACAGCGGTCCAGCACCACCTTGCCAAGGTCGTGGAGTATGCCGGCCAGGAAGGCCGATTCGACCTCCGCCTGGAGCTTCTTAGCCATCGCGCGGGCGGTGAACGCCGTGCCCACGGAGTGTTTCCAGAAGTCCTGAAGGTTCAGACCCGCCCCGCCTTCATAATCCCCCAGCTTCTGGAACACTTGAGCGGTCATCACCAGGTTGGCAATTTCCTCCATGCCCAGCCGGGCGACGGCGAGTTTGAGCGAGTCGGTCTTTTTCTGGAAGCCTAGTGGTCGATTTCAGAAGTTCGCATGAGTTTATGCAGCCAGCCGGATTCGCTGCATTCGTTCTTCCAATTCCTGCCTTGTAAAGCGCCAGTTGAAAGGTTCGGCAGTGAGATTATAGTATTCCCTCTAGACTTGACCCGTTTCGGTGGGTACCTTATCTCTTGGGAGAAAGGAGATCCACTATGCCGCCAACACGTCCACCTTATCCACCTGAGTTCAAAAAGCAAATGGTCGAATTGGTTCGAGCCGGTCGTACGCCAGGAGAGCTGGCCAAAGAGTTCGAGCCCTCAGACCAGACGATCCGGAACTGGGTGGTACAGGCCGACCGAGACGAGGGCCTTCGAGAAGACGGTCTGACCAGTGATGAGCGAGAGGAGTTGCGCCGTCTTCGTCGCGAGATTAAGCAGTTACGCATCGAGCGTGAGATCTTGTCAAAAGCAGCAGCCTGGTTCGCTCAGGAGACCAACACGATCCCCAGAAAGCCTTCCAGTTCGTGAAGGCGCACCAGGCAAAATGGCCAATTACCACGCAATGCCGAGTCCTGGGTGTCTCCCTCAGTGGGTATTATGCGTGGCGAGGACGCCCCCCATCGCCAAGAGCAAAGGTCGATGCGGATCTCAAGGAACAGATTAAGGCTTTTCATGCCCGTTCTGATTCTACCTACGGAGCCCCCAGAATCTGGGAAGATCTGGCAGCATTAGGCATCCGTATAGGCAAAAAGCGTGTCGCCCGTCTGATGGTTGAGATTGGTATCTTCGGGGTGAGCCGTCGAAAGGGTATCAGAACCACCCGTAAGGGAAAAAAGGCTCAAAAAGCCCCTGATCTGGTCAAGAGAGACTTCACTGTTGAAGCCCCAAATAAACTCTGGGTGGCCGATATTACCTACGTACCAACCTGGGCGGGCTTCCTGTATCTTGCTGTGGTTATCGATGTCTTTTCCCGCCGAGTCGTGGGCTGGACGATGGCTTCGACGCTCCAGAGTGAGTTGGTTTTGTCTGCTTTGAATATGGCACTTTGGCAGCGTCATCCTTGTGGGGTGATCCACCACTCCGACCAGGGATCTCAGTATACTTCACTTGCCTTCGGTAAACGCTGCGATGAGGCGGGTATACGTCCCTCAATGGGTTCTGTAGGCGACTGCTATGACAACGCACTGTGTGAAAGCTTTTTCGCCACCCTCGAATGTGAATTGATCGACCGCCGTTGTTTTCGTACCCACAAGGAGGCCAGATTGGCTATTTTTGAGTATATTGAGGGCTGGTATAATCCCCATCGTAGGCATTCATCAATCGCATACCACTCACCGATGACATATGAAAAACAGCATCAAACACGGGCTTGAAGCCCAAGCCCTAAACACTCCACCAAAACGGGGCAACTCCAGGGAGGTGAACTGGCTGCCCTGGTCGGTATTGAAGATTTCGGGTTTGCCCAAGGAGAGCGCCTCGTTGAGCGCCTCCAGGCAGAAATCTACCTCCAACGTGTTGGACAGCCGCCAAGCCAGCACATACCGGCTAAACCAGTCCATCACGGCCACCAGATACATAAAGCCTTGTGGCATCGGCACGTAGGTGATGTCGCTGCTCCAGACCTGGTTGGGACGCGTGATGGACAGGCCCCGTAGCAGGTAGGGATAGATGCGATGGGCCGGATGTGCCTGGCTGGTGTGGGGACGGGGGTAGATGGCTTCCAGCCCCATCTGACGCATCAGCCGCTGCACGCGCTTGCGGTTGATCTCGTATCCCAGCTTTCCCAACCAGGTGGTCATTCGTCGGGATCCATAGAAGGGCGTCCGGGTGTATTGTTGGTCAATCAGGCGCATCAAAAGCAGATTCTCCAGGGTTTCACCTGCTGGCTGGTAGTAGAAACTGGATCGAGCAAGGCCAAGCAGCTGGCATTGTCTGCGCAGGCTGATGTCGGGATGCCCCAACTCGATCAGCCTGCGCTTCTCCTCAACTGAGTCCGGCAGCTTTTTTTTTCACAAAGTCCAGTTCGACCTTTAGCCGACCGATTTCTTCGTAGAGCCGAGCTTTCAGCGTCTCGTCATTTTGATGATCTCTGGCGCGGGAGTTGGAGAAGATGTCGGTTGCCCCGGCCTGGAGTTGCTTCTTCCACTTGCTGATCTGGTTGGGGTGAACTTCATACTCGGCTGCCAGCTCATTCACAGTTTTCAGGCCCTTCAATGCTTCTATGGCGACACGGGATTTGAGTTCTGCACTCCGATGGTTTCGCTTCATTGCTCCACTCCTCAATACTACTTAGTATCTAACATAGCGAGTGGTCCAGTTTCTGGGGTCCAATATAACACGCCCTTTGTAACACGCATCATTTACGCGAACTCAAGTTTGTGAAAGAGCAATACCAGCAAGGGTGGGCAGAGGGCATGGCGGCTTTGTTGATGGACATCAAAGAGGCCGTCGACCAGGACAAAGCGCACACCGATCATCTGTCTGCCCGAAAAATAAACGCCTTTGAAAAACGATACGACCAAATCTTAAAGCAGGGGTTGAAGGCCAATCCACCACAAAAACAGGATGATGGCATCCAAAAGAAAAGAGGAAGACCCAAACAATCCCCACCGAAGAATCTGCTGGATCGATTAGGGCAATACAAAGGGGAAGTGCTGGCCTTTATGTATGACTTCCGCGTGCCCTTTGACAATAATCAGGCCGAACGAGATATCCGAATGGTGAAAGTCAAACAGAAAGTCTCTGGGTGCTTCCGAACCGAAACAGGTGCGGCCATTTTCTGCCGCATTCGTGCCTATATCTCGACGGCAAAGAAAAACTCTCAACGGGTGATTGATGCCATTCAAGATGCCTTCAACAATATCCCTTTTATCCCCATCCCGACCGCTTCGTCCATCCCTACCCCTAGCTCACAACATCCTGCTTGATCCCATTTTGCTGGCTTTTTGACCTGAGCAGTTACATTTCAAGAAAGTAAGTTCCCCTGAAAGATGTGTCTACGATCTCCCCGGAAGACGTACCCTGTCCAGGATGCGCTGGAAATTCTCTCCCAGGATCTTTCGCTTCGAGGCCACCGGCAGGTCCGCCCACAGCACCCACCCCAGTTGCTGCCGGGGATCCCGCATGGGCGCGTCCGTGCCGAAGAGCACGTGCTCGTCGTCGGTGGCTTCCACCAGGAATTCCACCACCCGGTTCGTCACCGGCGTCAGTGTGATCTCCGCGTATACGTTCGGGTGTTCCCGGATGCAGGCCGCCACCTCCTCGGCAAAGGCGTAATTTCCTCCGGCGTGGGCGATCATCCAGCTCACCTCCGGGAAGCGGTCGGCCAGCCGGCCAATGGCCGGCACCCCGCCGGTGTGGGAAGCCACGTGCATCAGGGCGTGCAGCCGGTGCGCGTTTCCGAACGCCCACCAGGGCATGAACGCCTCGTCCTCATAGCTCATGTTCATCCGGACGTAGGGTTTCATGCCCGAAAATCCCTGTTCGAGATAGCGCAGACGGATCTCGGCGTCCATCTCCTCCCGCGTCATGTGGGTCGGATCGATCACCGCCACCCCGACCACTTCGTCCCCGAACCGCTGCATGGCCCGCCAGACAATCTCGTTCCCATCCTGCGCGTCGGTACACACCGGCCCGCTCCAGCTCATCATCGCGATCCGGTCGATCCCGCACCAGCTGTTCACCTCCAGCATCCCCCGGGCGTCGCCGTCGTACATAATGTACCCGACCCCGGCGGTCTGTCCCCCTTCGTGCAGCACGTGCGCGTGCGCGTCCAGCACCTTCACGGACTGGGGCCGCCCGGCCCGCACGTCGGCCACAATCGGGTCGTCCGCCCGCTTGCGGGGCGCCGGCTGCTCCGGCCCCTGCCCGCGCAGCAACCGCCTCAGGTTTTCCCCGGCGACCTTCCGCTTCGATTCCTCCGGGATCTGGGCATAATCGATGTAGGTCCGGGCCGCCCCGGGCGATTTTTCCGTCATCCCGGTGCCGAACAGCAGCCGTTCGTCCCCGAAGTCCGCCACGTACTTCTCGATCCCCCGGTTGATCTGGTAGGCCGAGAACTCGATGTGGAGGTTTTCGTGGAGGGCCATCAGCCGGTAGATGTGCCGCTGCCTGGCCCACGTATGGTCCGTGAGCAGCACCGGCAGACGGGGGTACTGGGAAAGCAGATCGTGAAAAAATGAGAAGATGTCGTCGCCACCCCAGTTCCAGTCCAGGAGGGTCAAAATCCCTTGGTCCTGAAGGACTTCGAACGTCGGACCGATGACATCCGGATGGAGCGAAAATCCCCCGGGCACGACCCGCACCGCGCGGACATCCTCCGCCTCCATCGCGCGGACCATTTCATCCCCGCTTTTGAAAAACCCCGGTTCACCAATTGGCACAACACACCACGCGCCGAAGAGCCTGCCCGGCGCCTTGCCCAGTTCCGCCTTCAACCGGTTGTTTCCGTAAACCACGTCGTACGTCCGCGCGACTCCGTGTACCACCAGAGCCCCGGAGATTTCCGCCAGGTCCATATCCTCCAGCAAATGCTCCGTGGACCACCGGGTGCGGCGGTGCTTCATGGGCCGCTGCCCCACGGTCGCATGGCAGTCAAAGTAAAGCAAATCGGACATAGCCTCTCCCTGGGTTATTCTTTTCCGGGTTTCTTTTTGTGGAGCACGAAACTGAAATAAAAAAGCCGGCCGTGGGATTCGCCAAAAGCCACGACCGGGTATTTTGAAAAGATATAATTTATTTAAAAACAATAAGTTATTTTATGGTGACCCCGAGGGGAGTCGAACCCCCGTCTCCAGAGTGAGAGTCTGGTGTCCTAGGCCACTGAACGACGGGGTCACCTTATAGAATTCGAATAGAAAATCTAATAAGAATCAGGAAATAAGTCAAGGGATTTTGCCCTTTGAAAAGGATCCGACCCCGTTGAACGGTCAATCCCTTGGTGGGACCGCGCAGAGGAATCCCAGGGGCTCGTCGCTGGTGTTTTCAAATTGGTGCTGCTCGTTGGAGGCAATGTAGAGCACGTCGCCCACGCCGACCTCCACCACCTTCCATCCCATCAGCACGCGGGCCTTTCCCCGGAGTATGTAGACGCCGTGGTCGTGGTCGTGAAGGTCGAAGGAGCTCTGGCCGCCGGGCGCGACTTCGTAGTAGCGCAGACCGAAGTTTTCCGCGCCGTCGCTGCGGCCGATGAGCACGCATTTTGACCCTCCAACGGCGCCGCCCTTCTCGTAGGTCTCAACGGAGACGCCCTCCCATTCGTACTGCTCCCCTTTGCCGATGAACCGATGCAGAACGCCCATAGGGTCCTCAGAAGAAGGTGAAAGGGCAGAAGTAAAAGGGCAGAGGTGAAAGATTCCTCTCACCTTTGCCCTCTGCCCTCTGCCTACATGAAGTTCCTGACCGCGCTGCCGTGCAGTTCGGAGATTTTCTTCGCTGTCGGCCGGTCAAAGCCGACCTGCATGAGTTCGCGAATGCGGGTTTTGTGCATGGTGTCGTAGAGGTCACGCACCCGGTCTCTGCCCCGGGCCATCTGATCGGGCTCCGAGCCGCCGCCGGCTAAGACCATCATCGCCTTTTGCACGAAGGGGCTGGCGCCCGCGGCCTGCTGCAGGAAAGCGGTGCGCTTTTCCGCGGCCTGCGCCAACTGCGCCATAATGTCGGGGTTGCGTTCGATGTGGTAGCGCCGATGTGCGAGAGGCCGTAGCCCACGTGCCGGCCCTCGTCCTGCCGGGCGAGTTTGAAGATTTTGCCCGTGACGGGGTCGGGCGCGATTTTCTCTAAGAATTTGAGCAGTTCCATAAAGGTGCCTTCTCCAAGTACGTGGAGGAGAAAGGAGGCGTCGGAAAAATCCTCCTGAGACAATAAGCTTTGCAGGGACCATTCCGTTGCCGAGGAGACGTACTGCAGGCCGCCGCCGTTGGCCAGGGCGCGTTTGGTGAAGACCTCCACGTGCCGGGCCTCGTCCATTATCTGGCTGGAGAGGAACATGACGACCTCGGAGAAGGTGGGATCGATTCTGGGCAGGAATTTGGCGGGGAGGTAGAGCGCTAAGTATTCGTTCTGGATCATGAAGGTCGAAATCTGGCAAACCGCCCGTTCCAGGTCGTCGGGCAGTTTCGGGAGTTCGTGCCAGGGGATGTCGGTCGTGGCGTCCCACTGCCCCTGTTTGGCCTGCTCGACCAGGTCGGCGATGTTGTCCGCCCACACTTCGATTTTGTGGGTGACCGTAAAGCCGAAATCGGGGGTGTTTGGGTCCACAACCGATCCGCGCTGCGCCAGGCCGCGGTTTGGAGGCGCCTGCTCGGAGATCTCACCCGCCTGCCCGATCAGGCAATCGCGCAGATGGATTCCCTTCCCATCCTGCGAAGGGATCGTGATGCCCCAATCCGGCTCTCCCCAGCCTGATGTATCGGGAAGGTTGATGTTCATGGTTTGTTCCTTTCCAGAAATACGAGATTATTCTTGATAATGTTCGGTGTACAGGTCAAGGATTTTTCTTTGATAGGGAACCCCATTTTTTCTGGCTTTTTCTTTCAAAAACGCAACGCTGCTCTTGTTGAGATTAAGCGTGACTTTCACCATGCAGAGTTTTCCAAGGCTTTCCGGACGCTTTCATCACTGCCCAAGACTGTTCGAAAATCGACCTTCACGACGCGTCCATTTTTCCGGGTCTTGTGCACGGTGGCATAGGTTATATCTTCTGGCGGGAGAATATAGGGTGCTTTGGGACGACCCGGTTTGCCTGTATGAGGCGGTGTGAGGGTCTCTCCATAGGTGTTGATAATGCCGCTTTTATAGGCTTTATATTCATCGCTGGTGAGCAACTTGATCTTCTTCCTGTCCGTGCGCTACGCAAATTCATTTACAGGAAAAGGAATAAGAGTTATACTGGGATGGATAGGGCCAGAACCGGCACCTGATCGAATCGTTCAGGCTGTGGGTCGCCGGTCAACGCCGTATCCATTGCCTGGGATACGTGCGCCTCAAAATAGACCTCGCTACAGGCAGCACACACTAAGGCTGGCACATTCTCGAAACGATAGGTTTTCTCTCCCCACTGCTGGTCGTAGTAGGGAAGGGTTTTCGGGTGGAGTGATCCACCACAAAGGGTGCATTCGTCCATAATACGTATCTCCTTTATCTTCTGGTTCTCCAGTCAATCCATTTGTCTGGATCAAACCAGTGAACCGTAACAATGATCGCTCGTCCCTGGCGGGCATCGTAGCCACACACAACGTAGAGGGGTTCACCTGGCCGAACTGGATACATAAACAGGCATTTGGGGTGTGGCCGTGCGCGTGGGCTTTGTTCTATGACTTCGCCGTGCAAGATAGCCTGAATAATCTCCCGGTCCTCGACCTCACGAATACCTTTCCGCTGTCTGGCGTGGTGGGTCATAAGGTAGTCATTGCGAGCGACTGCCTGACGGATGGAATCAGTAAAGTCGGGCATAGACAGCGGAGTTATTCTTTAATTCTTTAATGGTCCAGCGCAGAGGTGGCCAAGGCCTGGGATTGCTTACGTGTGCGTTCAATAAAGTCCTTAACCCACTGGCTCTTTTCTTTTTTAGACATCTTGCCTAAGGGGCTTTTTTTGACCCGCTCCAAGGTCTCTTTCCACCACGAAGGAAGCTCAGGCAAATCTTCCTGTTTGATTTTCTTAAACTTCTCTGACTTTGCGGGTTTCATTATGAGGCTCCCGTGTGCAAATGAAAAACTGACCTGGTCGCCGATATCTACGCCCAGGCGCTGGCGAAGTGGTTTCGGGATTTCGACTAATCCGCTGGGGTTGATTGTTTGTAAATTTGGGGCGGGCATCGTGGTATGGGTTATTCAAGGGAAATATAGCATAGAGGGGGGTGGGAAGTCAAATGGTTGGCTGGTGGAGTGGAACTCAGTGGGGCAACTCTCAAAGAGGTGGGTGCCCGGAGGATAGTCGGTCTTACCAGGGAGCAGTGAGGACGGAAAAGGGTAGTCAAAGGTTTTTATTTTGGTCACAGTGAGGTCACAACGAAAAAAGGGCTACGACAGAATTGTCGTAACCCGTTGACTTTTAATGGTGCGGATGCCAGGGTTCGAACCCGGAGCCTCCTGATCCGTAGTCAGGTGCTCTATCCAGTTGAGCTACATCCGCTTAGAGAAAATACGACAGCACAACTTCCAACATTCCCTGAGATATGGGGTTTAACCGGGTGGAAAGATATACAAAGGGAGGGTCGCTGTCAAGAGTCTGAATGTTTAGCTTCAGATTCAGTACATTGCTATTGACCCTGAAGACCGGAGAATTCAGACGGTTTATTATTTGCCCGCAAGAGGGCGGGCTGTCTGGATGGCCTTTTTGCTTGATCGGTGAGTATTTAGTTGATATATTATAATAAATAAAGGGTGCCGACTCGGTTTTACGTAGATGTTTTCTGTCTATGCTGCATCGGCATAGTCAAGGAGTTCATCATTGGCATATCGAACCTGTTTATACTGATTCCAGAAAGCATCCCATCGTTTTGACTTGACGTAAGTGCGTAACTGCAAGATGCGTTGTCCTCCCTGCCAGGACCATTGCATACCCGATCGACAAAGCCTTGTCTTGACCAGGGTCTTGCAGGCCGCTTCGACGGGTCCCGAGCCAATGGGCAGACCCCTTCGACGAAAGTCAGCATAGGCCATCCGGTGTTTGTTCCGAAAGAAGAAGGTTCGTTCTGTTTCCAGGTCTTCCAATCGTTTTTGACCCAGCCTTCGGCGGCTTTTGTAATAGTCGATGGAGCGAATAAGGGTTTCTGCTGCGCCATCTTGGGTCAGCAGTTTGTGGTGGTAGGTTTCATACCAGCTTTGCGCTTTTGCTGATTTTTTGCCAAACAGGAGTTCGGCAGCTTCAGACAGATGTTCTGTGGTGTGATAAAAATCCACCAGTTTTTCATACCCGATGAACCGAGGAGTGGTATCAGCATATTTCCACAACCCTCGTGCCCCATCACACAGGAACACTTTTCCGACCTCATCTTTCAGTTGTCCTTCGATATGATCGAGTTCTTCCTCAAAGCGTATCTTCAACGTTTGACCACCCTCTTCGGGCATTTGTGCCACATACCGAGAGACCAAACGCTTTGGTGGGGTGCCGTCCTTTGGAGGTGCCCCATAAAAGGACAGGCTGCCCACCAGGGCCTGTTTGAAACTGGTCGGACTTTCTTCGGACGGTTTTTCCCCCGGCCTCTCTTGTGGACGCCCGCGTTTTTTCCCCGGCTCATCCAGCCTGAGGTGGGTCCCATCCAGGCTGGCCACCATCACTTTTGTCCCTTTGGGGTTCTCCTCCTCCTGACGGATCGACCGGTTGAGTGTTTCATCCATCTCGACCAGCCACGCTCCCGTCTCTTCTGTGATGTGTTTGACCGCTGTGGCAGAAGGCTGAAACAGAGCCGTCTTTTCCAGCACAGAAACGGTTTCCTCCGGCGTGATCAAGCTCACCGTGAACAACACCGCTTCACGAACTTCCACGGTGGCAAACTCACCGACCATTCCCCACATCACATCCAACGGCACATAAGAAGGCCCCCCTTCATCGGCCTGAAACAGATTTCGAGAAAGCTTCATCTTCCCAAAGGGGGTCAAAAACGTCTTCTCACTTTGTTGCTTAAACCGATACAGCACATTCTCGACCTGTTTTGGGGCCTCATCCACTTCGTAGGCTTCCAAAAATGTGCGAAGCGCTGCGATCCCACAAGCCTTGAGGGCTTCACCAAGCCCACTTGTGACCTGTTCTGCCAATTGAGGCGTCAAACTCTCCAGGTCCAAATTTTCGCAATGGGCGCTCAATTTTTGCTTAAATTCCCAGGTGGCGGCTTCGATCATCTCTGCGAGGTCCATCTTGGGCTCCTTTCCCGTATCTATACAACCTTATTGTTTTCAGTCTGTTGTATGATCGGGATTTGGAGCCTTTTTTGCAACTCATTTACGTAAATTCAGAGCAGCACCCTAAATAAACAAATTAAGAGGCCCTGGCGAAAGCGTCGCGAAACGCGATCTGGCTGATGGTCAAGGCGTTTCTGCCAGGGATTCTGGGTCTCCGAACTGTCGGGTGACGGAGAAAAATGTCATGGGGGAAGCCTGCTCCGTTCGGTGTGGGCTTTTTTATTTTCATGGGCAGGCGGAGGGATTGAGGCGGGAAAACAGCCGGAGCCTGAGCAACAGATCACACAGAGGTTGGCATGAAGAATACGGACGCCAGTAATGACCCTGCACCAAAAGGGAATGGCGCGGCGCGTGAAGAAAAGCCAGCGGAAGAACCGCGTGCGGATGCGACCTCTTCAAAGCCTTCGGAGGAGCGGTCTGCGGAGGCGGACCGGGCCTTCCTGGCAAAGGTGGCTGTGTACAGCGGAGAGATGTCGGCCGGGCTGGGTATAAAGGCGCTGAACCGGGAGTTGCTAGCGGCCCAACTGGACGACCCGGTTTTCCGGAACGCACTGAAGGACCGAGTGATTCACGGGGTCGAGCAATCGCTCTCGGACGTTGAGGTAAGCTACGGGGTGGATGCGGAGGTGATTGCCGAGGCTGCGGATGCCTTCGTGGAGGCGATCAAACAGGGCAGCGATGAGACGGTGACCCGGAAGGTAGCGCAGGGGGATGCTCCGGAACCGGGGGAGGACGGTCGTCTGGAGTATCCTCTGAACCCGGACAATCTGCCGATGAACTAGGTGGAGGGCGTGCCTCAAACCTCGAAAAAACGGTGGGTCCGCATCGTGCACAAGGGAGAGACGCTGGTGCAGGTCTTTCCTCCAAAACCGGGAAAGGCCGGCCGGAGCGTGAAAGGGGCGTCGGTAGAGGCCAAAGCCAGGCCGAAGGAGGTGTCGCTCAGCAGCGTGATGGGGGCCAATACGGCCGTTGAAGGCGACCGATTGATTGCCACATGTGAGGGCGCCTGTGAGGAGAGCGCTACGGGGCGGGTGCGGGTGGTGCCGGAGGTGGTGGTGGAGGCTGTGGATGCGCAGACGGGAAGCCTTCCCGAGGCCGGGGTGAGCCAGGCCAGTATTCTGGTGAAGGGGGACATCAAGTCGGGATACGGGGTCTCTTCATCGGAGAATGTGTTTGTGGGCGCCGGGGATGCCGGTGGGGTTGTTGAACAGAAGGCCTGGGTGTCCGCCGAATAACCTGGTGGTCAACGGCACGATTTTGGGCACACCCGAAGATGCTGCCGGAGGCTCCAATCCGGTGGAGGCGCAGGAGGTGTGTGTGGCCAGGGAGATCGATGGCCGTTCCGTTGTCGCCGAACAGATCCTGGTTGTTGGAGACAGCCGGCTGGCCCGGCTGAGTGCGGATGGGGCGATTCGTGTGGACAGAGATCTGGTTGGCGGACAGGCGATCTGCCGGCAGGCATTGACCGTTGCAGGCAATGTGGGCACCGAAGAGGGGGGTAGCCGGACGCGGGTGGTTGTGACGCCGGGGGCTCCCTCGCGGCGGCAGAAGCGCCTGGCCCTGGCCTTTCACAAGCAGAAGAAGGCGCTTGGGGAACTCCAGGAGAAGCGCAACCACCTGGAGGCTGCTGCTTCCAAACGCGCAAAGTCGGACCCCTACTGGGCGGCCCTGCTTTCGGGCGACTTGCGAAAGCCCCGGACGCCGGTAGAGGCGAACACGCTGCGCCAGTTCAAGGATATGCTCAACGAGAAAAAGGACTGCGTGCGGTCCATAAGTGAGGTGCGCCTGACGATACGCGGGCTTCAGGAACAGGCTGAGGCAGAGACCGAAGAGGCAGAGGCATCGGACGTCTGCGTGCGGGTGGGCAAACGCCTCTATCTGGATGTGTCGTTCGAGGTGATCGTGAACGTTGAAGAGGAGGCGATGGAATCGCAGGTCACCTATACAATAGAAGAGAAGCGGTTCCGCAACCATACGCTGAAGGATATTCGGTCGGAGCTGTCAAAACAGGCCAGGGCCTATCTGGAGGCCCGGTCGAGCAGCGTGGAGGAACGCCGCCAGGCCATCGAGGAAATGTTCAAAGACGCCGAACACCGGCCGGCGGGTCCCCAGGTTAAACACAAGCGGTTCGAACTCTCGTTTACCTGGAGTGGGCCGGACGACGGTGCGAATGGAGAGGCCGGCATGTTGCAGGTTTCCACGACCGCCTTTGTCGATACCTCTGAGTCGGGGCGTCTGTACGTCCGAACGGCTGCCACTGTTAGAGAGGTGCTCGAAGGTGTGGAGATTTCCATCTCTCAGGAAGGCCCGAGAGTCGGGTTCTCCGTGGGAGGGTGTCAAGCTTCTCAGATCAAGTGGCAGGAGGATTCCGAGGTGCTGCAGATGCTCGACGGCATTGTGTTTCGGGGGCTGTCCGCACAGGCGTTTTTGAACGGAGCAGAGGCACTGGTAGAGGGCAACTCCTGATCATCAGCGCCAGGATTCGAGTTACAAGGTGGACGCTCTGGAGGTACCAGATGAAGATTCTGATTGTCGACGATGATCCCGACGTTGTTCAGTTTTTCAAAGAGGCTGCAACGGATAGGGGATATACCGATATCGACATCGCGTATTCGGGCGAGGAGGCCCTGACGCAGGTCATCAGGGGGAGCTACGATTTGATCACGCTCGATATCCGTATGCCGGGGGCCAGCGGGCTGGAGATTCTGACGTTGTTGCGCAACCTGCGTCCACACGCCATTATCGCCATCGTGTCGGGCCATCTCCCTGAAAAAATCTCCGCGGAAACGGCCGGATGTGCGGATGTGATTATCAGAAAACCGATCCATCTGAGGAAGTTCACCGGTCTCCTGAACGGCGCTGCCCGGATTTTTGATACGATGCAGGAGATCCGCCTCCTGGGAGATGTCTCCTGTGCAGTGGAGTAGAACCTCCCGGAGATTCGGTAAAAGCGTCTGCCGTTTTTTCAAAGAGCAGTCGTGAGAGGGGAGTCAGTCCAGGATATGCTCGAGCACTTCGACATTCAATCGGCCGCCCGGGAGATCCTCTCGGCCGGCCGCATCGTTGAAGCCGACGCGGACACTCTGGACACCGGGGTATTCGATGCGGAGGGATCCAACGCGCTGATCAACGGCAATATTGCAGCCGATGCCGTTGTGAAAGGGGCAAAGTCTCTTCTGGTCCAGGGTTCGTTACTGGGAGAAGCAAAGCGGTTGTGTCGCATCCAAATGGGCGGCGAGGTGGTGGTGTCTGGAGAGGTAAAATACGCACAGATCGCTGCGCACAGTATCCGGATCGGCGCCGGGGCCAAGCGCTGCCGCCTGGCTGCACAGGCAGACATCTGGGTGGGGTCGGATCTGGCCGATGCCAGGATGGTGGTGGGAGAATTCGCCTCTGCAAAGCGAAAGATCGAGAAGTTGAAGCAAAAGGCATGGTACACGACAAAAAAGGAAAAGACCTGCGCTGAGTGGTGAAATGAGTTAAGTTTGGGTTGTCAAGATCCAACAACTCATCCATCATCAAACACAGGTCTATGTCTCCTCAAGTTAATGAATTACACGACGTGATGCAATGGTATTTACCCTGTCATAAGGCCCGGGTAAAATTCATCGCCGCCTTCATTGTGTCTCTCATCAAGCTCACAACCGTCAACTTCACCAAACTGGCCAACGCCCTCAACGGCAAAGCCAAGCAGAAGTCCAACTATCGCAGAATCCAACGTTTCTTCAGTGAGTTTAATCTGTCCTATGACCTGGTGGCCGACTTGATCCTGCATCTCTTGCCGATCAAGTCGGACTTTACCATCTCGATAGATCGGACGACCTGGAGCTTCGGCAAACTGACCATCAATATTCTCACCGCCGGGAGTGTCTATCAAGGCGTTGCATTTCCCATCTGCTGGATACTGCTGCCCAAAAAGGGCAACTCCAACACCGATGAGCGTATCCAGTTGATGGAACGGGTCTTGAAGTTGGTGGATAAAAACCTGATTCAGGTCATCGTTGCAGACCGGGAATTCATTGGGCAAGAATGGTTTGCGTGGTTAGATGCGCAAGCCTTAGGCTTTGCCATCCGCGTCAAGGAAAACGCCAAAACCCTAAATGGCAAAGGGGACATCGCGCTTCGATGCTTGTTTGCCGACCTGCACATTCACCAAGAGCGCATCCTGCGTAAACCCCGTCTGATCTATGGTCATCATCTGTATTTGTCTGTCATCCGATTACCTGACGAATTTCTCATCGTTGCCAGCAAGTGTAAAGGTCGAAAACCGCTGGAGGGTTACAAAAAACGGTGGGGAATTGAAGTCCTGTTCGCCGCGTTGAAAAGCCGAGGCTTCGATCTGGAACAGACCCATCTGATCCATCTGGAACGAATCGAAAAACTCATCGCGCTTTTAGCCATTGCCCTCACCTGGGCTCATCTGGTAGGAGAATGGATCGCAAAGACAAAACCGTTGAAGATCAAAAAACACGGATGCAAAGAGAAAAGCCTGTTTCGATATGGATTGGACCATTTGCAGTATGTTCTGCTCAATATACAGGATCACATCCAGGAGTTCTTTCACTGTCTTTGGATACTGATTGATCCTCCATATTTTAGGTCAGATTAAGTTTTGTCGTGTATTATGAGCAAAAGGTTCAAAAACTCGTGCAGGATGTGGCGTTCACCCAGCGGCAGCTCGGGATCGATGAGAAGCGTATGGAGAGACAGCTCAGGAGGACCAGCTTTGACTTCGACTTCAACATCAGGCAGATCGTCCGGCGGCTCGACAACCGGGTCCAGATCGATCTCCAGCCGTTCTACAGGATTATGGATGATAAGACGGAAGCGGATATCGACAGCGCGCTTCTGGAGTTTTTTGCCAGGGGGATCGTAGGGCTGCTGACCAAGCGCAACAGGCACCTCATTATGGAGAACCCAAATCGCCATAAGGTCTTTATGAATGTGATCAAGAGCCTGCACGATCTTTTGTTTCTGACGCGGAAGTTTGACAAGCAGTCCAGCTTACGCGCCAAAGCCGAAGCCGATCTGAACAGGCTGATCGATGCTCTGAACAGCCAGAGCAGCGCTGTTCATGTCCGGGGCGCCGTGCTGCCCGACCTCGACCTGGATTTTGCACTGCCGGACATGGCGTGGCTGAAAGATGGGGATCTTTCCATCGAGAGGCAGACCGCCAGGCTGACCGTCCGAGGAGGAGCAACCGACAATCATCGAGAGGTTACACAGGTGGATATCGGCGGTGAAGCGGCTGTTTTGCATCCGAACCCCGAAGAGTTGCAGGGCATTTCGATTCGGATACACGAAGGCCGGCCCGTCTGGGAGCCGGGTGGCGCGATTGCGGAGGGAGAAAGCCACACATAGAAAATCTCAACGTGTTATCCTGGGTGTTGAGAAGAGAAACGGGCTACAACCGAATCGTTGTAGCCCGTTTCTTACGGGTGTTGTTTCCTGGAGGTGGGCAGGAGATTTATTCGAGTTCCGGCTTCAAAAGGTCGGTGATGCGGATGGCGATGTTGTCGCCCACCACGACCACTTCACCCTTGCCGAAGAGGCGGCCGTTGACCATGATTTCCATCGGCTGGCCGGAGAGCTTCTCGGTTTCAACCACGTTTCCCTCCCGCCATCCCAGGATCTCCCGGATGGGCAGGGCCACCCGACCCAGTTCGATGGAGACGTGGACATCGACGTCGTCAAATCGGTCCACATTTCTTTTGACTTCCTCCAGGTCGCCCTGCTCGAGCTGGGGGAACTGAACAGGATGGCCGTCCAGATCGTCCGCAGACACATCGCCGCCTGAAGATTCAGGGCTTTGAGGCGCTTCCGGCTGTTCGGATTCGGGCATCGGAATCTGTCCTTTCTAAGATGATTCTTCCTGAGAGTTATCCGACTCCTGAGAAGCCCCTTCCGAATCGTCCGATGAGGGCCCGCCGTCCTCCTCGTCGAAGATCAGGCTGCCCAGTTTGCCCAGGAGTTCGAGCTTGGAGAGGGGGCCCCGGATGAGTTCGACCGGTTTGCCTTTTTCCATGACCTGGAAGAGGGGGATGGTCTGGATCTTCTGCTGGGCGACGATTTCCGCCTCTTTGTCTGTGTTTACCCGAACGACCCGCATCTTTTCCGCCACTTCCTCTGAAACCGCCTGAACGGTTTCTTCCATTTCCTGACAGGGTTTGCACCAGGGGGCGTAGAAATAGACCAGGAGAGATCCCTCGGCCTGGAGGACCTCAGAGTCGAAGTTGTCGAGGGTGACTTCGGAAATATCGGCCATGGGTTCAATAGAGGAAGATGTTGTCGTTCTGGTCCTGTGCGGACTGGGGCCTGGAGACCTCTTCCCGCAGTTTTTCGATTTCGGCGTTGGTGTCGTAGAGTTTGTTCGACAGGATTTTGACCACGTTCAGGAGGATTTTTCGGCAGATGGCGTTGTCGGCGACGAAGAGGCCAATCAGGTCTTTTTTGGTAATGAGAAAGCCCATCGAATCTTCAAAGGCGACAACGTCGGCCGATCGGGGCTGGTCGGTGAGGACGCCCATTTCTCCGACGAGGCCGATCGGAGGGATGTAGGCAATGTCTACGCCTGCCTTGGTTCTTGCAACCAGACGGCCGTCGAGGAGGATGAAGAGGTCCTCGCTGGGGGTCCCGAATTTGCAGATGAGGTCATCCGCCGCAAAGCGTTTGAAGATGCAGATTTCGTATATTCTTTCGATCTCCTCGTCGGCCAACCGGTCGAAAATCGGGATGGTTTTGAGGTGATCGAGGATCTGCTGATGGATTTCGGAAGATGGCACACCCATTGACTGCCTCCGGGGGAGAGGGTTGGCGATGTTGTTTAACACATAAATAGTAAGCAAAAAATAACGAGGCGTCAAGCAGTTAGGGGAGATGGGGGGGTCCATTTGGGCGTGGACCAGTCTCTTGCTTTTCGTTACATTATTTATCTCTAAACCACTGGTACTTGGACCAAGGGGGAGCGCGATGAAGGATGTGGGAGCAGGAGGATTCGATGCCGGGATCTTTTTCGGACAGATCCGGAAAGGGATCGCGGGGCTGGATATCCCCGAGCAAGTTGAGGAGCCGGAGGCGGAGGCAAGGGCCTGGCGGGCCTGGCACGGCTACCTTGCCGGCCGGGAGAAGCCGACCTGGCATTTTGACGCCGGGCGGTTCGGCGGTGCGATGCGGGCGTGCTGGCCGGCCCTAACAGAGGTCTGGGTGGCGCTGTCGGACCGGTTGATCGAGGGGACCTTTCCCCACGGGGCGATGACGATTCCCTACGTGCCTGGAAAAGGGGTCGACTGGAACGCCAACCCGGGGGGGACATCCAGCTGGGGCGGCATGCACTATCTGTTTTTCCTGCGCTGGCCGATCCGGGCGGCGATGCTGACCGGAGAGGCACAGTATGTGCGGGTGGTCGCAGAGTGCGTGGGGACCTATCTAAGACAGATGGACGATATCCGGGAAGAGCGGCAGGTGCCCACGCCCGGTTCGGATGAACAGCGCAGCTTCACGGTGTGGAATACGCTGGCGCTGGGTCTGAAGCTGAAGGCGCTGGGCGAGGCGCTTTACGCGCTGCGAGACCACCCGGCGTGGACGGTGGAGGACTGCCGGAATACCACGATCCTGCTCTGGCGGCACGCCGATTTCCTCTCCCGGCAGGTGTCGGCGCAGACGGCGGTTGAATGGCAGCAGCAGTTGAATTTTATTTCGTCCGGGAGCGGGGGGCTGGGCGCTGTGGGGGCGCTGCTGCCGGAGTGGGCGGCGGCGTCCGGCTGGCTGGAGACGGCCGGGCAGATCCAGGAGACGCTGCTGCTGAACCAGGTTCACCCGGACGGGATGCAGAAGGAGATCTGCACCCAGTACCACAAGACGGTGATCCGGTCTTTTGCCACGTTGCAGATGGTTCTGGCCAGGCAGGGGCTGCCCAGTTTTTACGATACGGAGCCGTTCCGGTCCCGGTTTCTGGCGATGCACCGGTTTTTGGGCGAGATCGTGATGCCGCAGGGGTTTACGCCCGCGATCAATTCGGCGGTGTATGCGATGGACTGGGTGGTGTTCCTGGCGGCGGGCAATGTGTTTTTTGGGGACCCGGTGCTGAGGTGGCATGTGAACCGGTGGTATCGTCCTGATTTTGTGCCGGTGCAGAAGGGAGGGCCGGGGTGGGGCGCCACGATTCTGAACGATCTGTGTGTGCCCCGGCCAAAGGGGGTTCGCGCACGCGCCCCCAGGTCCGCCTCCCGGCTCTTTCCGGATTCCGGGATTGCGGTGCTGCGGGACGGATGGGGAGAGGAGGCAAATGCGCTGGTGCTGGATTTCGGGCATCCGGACGGGGGCCACGCCTATGCGGCCCAGGCCTCTTTTACAGCGTGGGTGAAGGGACGCCCGGCCGCGCTTTCGCCCGGATCGCCCTTTGCGTACAGCGATCCGAATTACAGGCCCTGGTACTACAGCACGCAGGGGCAGAATACGGTCTGGATCGACGGCGAGGACCAGGAGATCTGGCGCCCGGGCAGGAAGCGGCGGATCTGGGGACGCCTGCTGGAGTGGCAGGACGGCCGGGAGGAGACCCTGGTGCGGGTGTCGCACGACGGATACGTGCGGTCGAAGGGGATCCGGCACGAACGGACGGTGCTGCTGAAGAAGGGGGGGTATTTCCTGATTTACGATCTGCTGGACGGAGCGGCGAGCGAGGACGCCCGTACTCTGCGCTGGACGATCCGGTGTCCGGATGCGCTTCGGGAAGATACCGACCGGAGGGTGGTGAGCGACGGAGAACCGGGGGTGCGTATCGTGCCGGGTTGGCCCGAGGGGATCCGGGATGTCGAGATCGGGTGGGGGCCCAGTATGGTGCCGCTGCAGTATCAGTCCGATATGTCTCCCCAGCAGGGGGAAACGTGCCACGCGCGGTTTGTGAAGAGGGTGGACGCCGGGGCGCAGGCCCGGTTCCTCACGCTGCTCGTGGCGGGCGATTGTTCGGACGCGCAGGTGGAGGGAGAGGTGGGGGAAGCAGGTATTGAAGTCGAAGTGAGGGCGTGGGGCAAGACGGAGCGGGTGGTTCTGATATGAGTTGGGAAGGAAGAAGATGAGCATCCGGACACTCACAGCAGACCTGGAAGAGGAGGCCCTGGAGGCCCACAGGCGCCAGCGCTACGCTTCTGTGGGCGCTGCCCCGTTAGAGCCGAGAGGGAGGACAGGCCAGCGCGGCGCCGTTTCCGGACGTGCGCGTACAGACTCGGGACTGCCCGTAGCGGCGCGCCCTGAAAAAGGTACTCCAAACACGCCCCCCGTGCGTCAGGTGGGCATCCGCTCGCGGCAGAAAGAGGAGCGCTGGGAGATGCCCGGCGGTATTGTTGCACGATTTGGCCTCCATGCCGACCACGCTCCGCAAGACCGGGAACCCCCGCCGCCGGAACCGGAACAGGCTGCTCCCGCTGCCGTAAAACAGCAGCCCCGGCTCCACGATATCATCCTCCAGAATCAGCCCGACGCCAGACAGGACGAAAATATCGTGGAGAATGTGACCCTTAGCTTCCACGCAGGGAAAGATGCTTTGCCCGTGGCGCGTCTTCCCGGATGGCCAGAGACGTTGCCCCTCAGCCCCACTGCGGGTCACTATCCCAATCCGGGTGAACAGTGGGTCTGCGTTGTAGACGCCGAAGGTCTGGTCTATCCTATGAAACGGGTCGATTAGGCCGGTGAAACGTTCGGCCGAAACGCAGAAGTGATGTCCTAACGGATGGCGCAAACAGCGAGGGTTCCACGTGATGGCAGATTCCCGGGTTCCGAGAGAGATTGAAGCAACACTGGTCATCCGGTCGAAGCGGCCTCGGGATGTTGTAAATCAGATCGCTGGCCTGACCTCGATTGCAGACTACCGGCTGCGGTTTCAAGATTCCCAGACGATTCACGATCTATACTTTGATACAGATGAATGCGCGCTACAGGACCAGAAGCTGGCTCTGCGGCTCAGAGAGATGAGTACTGCATGGTGGGTCACATTTAAAGGGCCTTCCAAACAGATGGATTGGGGCGGTGTGGAACGGCTCGAAATTGAAGCGCCGTGGTCGCAAGATTCCCTGGCCCGAGTCGCCCAGGAACTCGGGGAGAGCAAAATCAAGGTCCTCCAGCAACACCGGGAATTCTACGATGCCGATCCCCTAAAGGTGATGAAGCGTATTGGATTGAACGTTTTTCAGGACCGTAAGACCCGCAGGCAGGCCAGGGACATCATTTCTCAAGAAGGTGGCCCGATGCTGGCTGAATTGGCGATCGATTCGGTGGTTTATCGTTTGGGTGACCGGGAAGTTTGCCACTACGAGGTGGAGGTCGAAGCGAAGGAGAAGGATGGCCCTGCAGTGCTCGGCGCTGTGGTTAAAAGCCTGGCTGAGAGGTTCGAACCGGAGCTCCAGGGGTGGGATCACAGCAAACTGGCTGTTGGCCTGGCGATCCGGGAATGGCTCGATGCCGGCGCCCTGCAGGGAGCGCTTGATGAGAACAACAACCTGAAGCCTGTTGCGTATGACAGAATAGCCTCCGGTGTGGATTGACTTTGGCTCCTCATCGGGCGCGAAGCTCCGCCCGCAATCGCCCGGTTCCCTCCGCATCCACTTCCCCCCCATCTTCCCGGATGAGCACGCCGTATTCCTGTTTGGCGATTTCTCGATCGTAGTATCCGCGCACCACGTCCTGCAGGACCTTTTCCGGAGGCCGGTCGAGCGGGTCTCCGTACCCGCTGCCTCCCGGCGTTTCCAGCCGAAGGGTATCTCCGGCGTTCATGTGTACGCCCTCGTCTTTGGTGATGTGGGGCGGCAGGTACTCCTTGCCCTGGAGAGTAAAGGTGTGTTTGGCCGGTTTGGCCGGTTTGCCTCCCAGCACGCCGAAAGGGGTGAACCGCCCCCGGTCGCCCAAGAGAGAGGCGCTGGCCTGGCCCCGCCGGATCTGGAACTCGAAGATGACGCCGAAGCCTCCCCGGCGCATGCCGGCCCCGCCGGAGTTCTCCCGGATGGCATAGCGGGTGAAGAGGACGGGGTAGCGCGACTCGAAGATCTCTAAGGCCTGCGTGCGGGCCAGGGCTATGGTGGGGTTGCCGTTGGTCAGCCCGTCCGTGAGGAAGTTTCCTCCGTATCCGCCTCCGATAAAGGAGTAGAAGACGTAATACCCTGTCTCGGGATCGTCGCCTCCCACCGAGAGATTTGTGACCGTTCCCATGGGGCCTGCGTAGCACTTTTCGGGCACGGCCTGGCCCAGAGCGCCTAAGACCACGTCGATCATGCGCTGGCAGACCTCGGCGGCGCACCCGGATACGGGGCGCGGGTGCCGGGCGTTGAGGAAGGTGGTGGGAGGGATGTTGAAGGAGAAGGGTTTGAAACAGCCGGCGTTGATGGGCACGTCCGGGAAGGTGTGTTTGAAGGCGATGTAGACGCCTGCGATGGTGGTGCTCAGGACGCTGTTGAGAGGGCCGCGGCAGGGGGGGCTGCTTTTGGAGAAGTCGAGGTGTACATCGCTGCCGTTAATGTCCATCTCTAAGTGGATTCTGAGCGGTTTCCAGTCCACGCCATCGCTGTCCATGTGCTCCTGGAAGACGTAGTGGCCGTCGGGCAGGGTTTCGATATAGCGCCGCATCAATTGTTCGGACCGGACGTTCATCTCATCGATGGCGGCAAAGACGGTCTCTTCCCCGTAGCGGTCCAGGAGGCCCGTGAGCCGGTTGGCGCCCAGGTTGAGGGCGGTGACCTGGGCAATGATGTCGCCCTGCCGCTCTTCAGGCACCCGGATGTTGTGCAGGATAATGTCGAGCACCTCCCGGTTCAGGCTGCCCCGGTCGAAGAGGCGCAGCGGAGGCAGGCGCAGCCCTTCCTGGTAGATTTCGGTGGCTTTGGTGGAGAACCCGCCGGGCACCCGTCCCCCAATGTCGGGCCAGTGGCCGCTGTTGGCCAGGAAGGCGGTGAGCTTTCCCCGGTAGAAGAAGGGCTTCACCATTTTGACGTCCATCAGGTGGGTGCCCCCCAGGTAAGGGTCGTTGATGATGTAGATGTCTTCGGGCGCGGGGTCTTCAATGCGTTCGATGACCGAGCGGACGGTGAATTCCATGACGTAGATGAAGTTGGGCAGGCCGCGCGGCCCCTGCATGATGACCTCGCCGGTCGTTCTGCCGTAGATGCCGCTGGCCCGGTCGAAGCCGTCGGAGATGACCGGGGAGAAGGCCATGCGTTCCAGCGTGGCGTCCATTTCATCGGCGATCTGCTCCAGGCTGCCGCGGATAACGGCTAAGGTGATAGGGTCGATGGCCATGTTAGCTTACCTCGATCAGCAGGCTGCCCCCTTCGTCCACGCGGGCGCGGGTGTCGGGTTCCAGCCAGATGGTGGTGTCCGGCTGCTCGATGACGGCCGGGCCGGAGAGGGTCGCGTCCCAGGGGAGACGGGCGCGCTCGTAGGCGGGACATTCGACGAAGCGGTCTTCTACGTAGATGGGCCGGGTGCCTTTGAGGGCGTCTTTCAGGGTGGTGTCCGGCCGGGTCAGGAAGTCTTTCAGGGCCAGGTCCGGGGAAACGCCGATGACCGATGTGCGGAGATTGAGGAGGCGGATGGGGATGCGGCTCAGGAGGGTTTCCAGTTCGCCGAACCCGCCCTCCACACGGCCGTAGTGCCGCAGGTAGGCGCTGCGGAAGCTGTCCGCAATCGTGTCCTGCGAGAGGGGATCCGAGGGGAGCGGGGTGCGGATTACGTGGGTTTGACCTTCGTAGGAGATGTCCGCTTCCCGGACGACCGTTACCCGGGCAAGCGGGATGTTCTCCCGTTTGACAAAAGCCTCTCCGTCTGCGAGGTGCCCGGCAAAGATGGCGTCGATTTCTGTGAGGTTGATGTCGGACAGGCGGCGGTTGACCATGGTGACGAAGTCGCGCCGGAGGTCGGCCACGGCGCACCCCCAGGCCGAGGCGATGCCGGGATAATAGGGCACAATGCCCCGGCCGATGCCCAGTTCTCGCAGGAGGAAGCTGACCATCAACGGCCCCCCGCCGCCGAAGGAGAAGAGGGCGAAATCCCTGGGGTCGTGCCCGCGGTCGATGGAGATGCGCCGGATGCTCCCGGCGATCCGGTTGTTGGCGACGGCGACGATGGCCAGGGCCGCCGCTTCGGTGGAGAGGCCCAGTTTGCCGCCGATTTTTTCCCCGATTACGGAGCGGGCGCGGTCCAGGTCGAGGGAGAATCCCGCGCCTCCGGCGATGGGGTAGTCCGGGTTGATTCTGCCCAGGACCAGGTTGGCGTCGGTGACGGTGGGTTCGGCGCCGCCCCGGCCGTAACAGACCGGGCCGGGTTCGGCGCCGGCGCTTTCGGGACCCACCTGGAGGATGCCCCCCGGATCAAGGCGGGCGATGCTGCCACCTCCCGCGCCGACGGTGTGGATGTCGATCATGGAGAGCATGATCGGGACGCCGAATTCCAGTTCGGTTCCGTTTGCAAGCGCCGGTTCTCCGCCCACCACCAGCGACACGTCCAGGCTGGTGCCGCCCATGTCGTACGCAATCAGGTTTTCAAAGCCGCTCTCCCGAGCGATCCGGGTGGCCGCAATGACCCCGGCCGCGGGGCCGGAGAGGATGGTGTTTACCGACAGTTCTCGCGTGTCTTCTGCAGACATCATGCCGCCGTTGGACTGCATGATGAGGAGGTCCCGGGGGTATCCGCGCTGTCTGAGGCGGTCCTGGAGGTTGGTCAGGTAGCGGCTGACGACGGGCTGGACGTAGGCGTTGACCACGGCGGTGCTGGTGCGTTCAAACTCCCGGAAGAGGGGGAGGATATCCGCCGAGGCGACCGCGTAGAGTTCGGGCCAGCGCGCTTTGAGGAGGGCTTTGGCCTGGGCTTCGTGTGCGGGGTTGAGGTAGGCGTTTATAAAGCTGATGACGATGGCTTCCACGCCGTCGGCGAGAAGGCGTTCGGCGGCTTCGATCACTTCCGCCGTGTCCAGGGGGATGAGGATCTCGCCTTCTGCGGAGATCCGTTCGGAGACCTCAAGGCGCCTGTCCCGGGGAACGAGAGGTTCGTAGGAGCCGGTGAGTCCGTAGAGGTGGGGCCGGTCCCGGCGCCGCAGTTCCAGGATGTCCCGGAAGCCGCGTGTTGCAATCAGGCCGCAGCGCCCCCCTTTGCGCTCTAAGATCGCGTTGGTGGCCACGGTGGTGCCGTGAATCACCAGTTCGATCTCGGCACAGGACGCCCCGAGCGCATCGATCCCGGTGATGAGACCGTCGGAGGGGTCCCGGGGTGTGGTGGAGACTTTTTCGATCCGGAGGGATTGGTGGTCCGTATCTAAGAGGACGATATCGGTGAAGGTGCCGCCGATGTCGACGCCGATGCGTTTGCCCATCTGCGCTTACCCTCGCCCGGCGTTTTCAGAGCGGTCGATGAATTCGGCGGCACCGGCCGCGATCCAGGGCTTGACAGTGGTGAGCAGGAACCGGACGCCGGCCGAGGCATACTCCTCGACGTTTTCGTTACTGGCCAGGGAGCCCGCGGTACGGCCTGCGGCCTGGATGCGGGCGAGCGTATCGGCGATGGTGTTCTGGACCTCCGGGTTCTGGATGTCGCCGATGTGGCCCATAGAGGTTGCCAGGTCGGAGGGGGCGACGAAGAAGACGTCGATGTGGTCCACCGTCAGAATTTCGTCGAGGTTCCGAACGGCAACGATGTCTTCGATCAGGACGACCAGGAGGATCTCGTCGTTCGCCACCTGGAAGTAATCGGGGACGTCGTAGCCCTGGCGGCTGGTGAACATGCCCCGGCAGCCGATGGGCGCGAACTTGCCGCCGTCGACCACGTTTTGCGCCTCTTCTCCGGTGTTGACGTGGGGCACGACAATGCCCTGGGCGCCCGGTCCAGCGTACGGTAGATGAGGCCCTGCTCGTTCAGGTTGACGCGGACCACCGAGGTCATACCCCAGATGTCGCAGGCGCGGGTGAGGTTGCCCAGATCCGCGGCGTCTACGGGCCCGTGCTCGCCTTCCAGCCACACGCCGTCGAATCCGATTGAGCCGATGGCGTCGATGTCGTCCGCGTGGGTCAGGCCGCTGAGTACGCGGGCAATACCCCCCTCGGCCAGTTTGCGCTTGATTCGGTTGGGTCTGATAGTCACTTGTATCCTCCTGTGTGTTGTAATAAAAAAGGATGATTTAGAGCAGGGCGACAGGCTGTTACGGCCAGATTCCCAGTTCCTGCTGTGTTTGCCGGATGCGCGCCAGGGCCGCGTCGGGCAGAGGGCCCTGGACCTACGCCTCAAAATAGCGCTTCGGACTTCCCAGGGGCGGGATGCGGTCTCGTGCCTCTTGTCCAGCGAGAGTCATTGCGATTCCCAGCGGCGCGGGATCGGTGTCGTCCGGGCGACCGTTGAAGGTTGTGCCGCCCCACCGGGTACCCACAGCCACGATGTCGAATCGGGAAAACCGGCCCCTGTCCCGGTCCAGGGAGAGGTAGCCCAGGAGTTTGGCGCTGTACCCCCGTTCTCGAATTGCGCAGCACATCCGATCTCTGTTGTAGGGCGCGTAAGCAGGCGGTGTGGCGCACCACTCTCCCTGTTCTTCCATGTCTGCATGGCCCGAGAGCCTGAGGTCTACCCGATCCGGCGCTGCGGCGGTCACTGTGAGCGTCACCTCAACTTCACGGAGGGCATTGAGGGACCAGGGAGGGGTGTTTCCCCGCACCGCGTCGAGCAGGTGATAGCGTACCAGCCGCCGGGTGATGGCCTCGGGCATCGGGAGGACGTCGCCGACGGTGACCCGCTCGGGAATGATGGATTGCATTTCTTCCCGCGTAATCCAGACATAATTCAAATTGTGGGCGTCTATCCGCCTGTCTCCGTGGCGGAGGTCTACCTCTCTTGGCAGGTCCGTACATCCCAGCTGGAGTACCAGCCCATCCTCCGGATACTCCCAGACAAATCGGGGATCTCGCTCCACCTCTCCGATTTCAGACACCTCAAGCTGGGTCTCTCGATTCTCCCAGTTCTGCAGCGCCTGTGCCAGCATCTCTAAGAGTTCACCCGGGTCCCGCGTGTGGCGGGAACCGAGGAGTTCACCCTTCGTGGTCGTTACATACTGTCCCTGATGGCATTCACCGTGCTCCGTATCAGCCATTCGAGCGCTGGCCTCCTCGAAGGAAAGGCCGAACCGGCCCTGCCAGGAGATCAGGCGTAAATATCGGCCCTCCTCGTCATTCTGCCGCTGGAGTTCGCCGATGTCGACGGCCACTGTGACACATTTCTGCTTCAAAAGGTCGATCACGCGTGGATCGGAAAACGTGAGCGCACGGCCCACAATCCCGTTGTTTCAGACACTTCCAAACGGGTGCCCGTTCATTGCCCAGACGAACAGGGGTTTGTTCAGTTGGGCCGCCTGTTGGCGCCCCTCCCAGAGTTCCCCAATCCAGGGCACTTCCGCCCACCGCTCCTCGCTGGCCCTGGGACGGCAGGCGTCGAAGAGGGTGTCGAAGGTTTCGTGTGTCAGTTCTGGCGGCAGGTTGATCTCTTCTGCGATCGCCATTGTTTCCTCCTTGTATAGATGGCAAACTGAACTAAATGTACCCCGTTGCACCGTCGGGCCGGATCGGCGCGGTGCGCTGCCAGTGGACGTATTTGCTGTCTTTGATGGCGTCTTCGTTTACCTCGATGCCCAGGCCGGGCCGATCCCGAATCTGGAGGTATCCGTCTTTGGGCAGGTAGGGCTCGTCCACCCAGTCCTGCCATTCCGATTGCGTCGGGTCGATGTATTCCAGGACCAGGAAGTTGTGGATGGACGCTGCGAAGTGGACGTTTACCGCCGTTGCGATGGGGCCCATCGGGTTGTGGGGGGCCACGGTGACGTAGTGGGCGGCCGCGATGGCCGCGATGTTGCGCATTTCCAGCAGGCCGCCGCAGATACAGACATCGGGCTGGATGATGTCGGCGGCCTGGGCGGCGATCAGGTTGAGGAATTCAAAGCGCATGTAAAGGGACTCGCCGGTGGCGAGAGGGACCTGCATCTGCTGGCGCAGCCTGGACCAGGCGGGAATATGCTCCGGGCGCAGGGGTTCTTCGTAGAAGAGGGGGTCGTAGGGCGCTAAGGCGTTGGCCAGCTGGAGCGCTTTGATCGGTTCGAAGATTTTGGCATGGGGGTCGAAGGCGAATTCCCAGTCTTCCGGGGTGTGCTTGCGCAGCCCTTCGAAGTAGTCGGCTGCGGCACTACAGACCAGGCCCCAGCGCGTGTTGTCGGGAGGCATCCGGAACGGGCTGGTTTTGAAGGCGGTGTACCCCCATTTCTCGTGCAGCTTGTGGGCATTTTCCGCTGCCTCTTCGGGGGACTTCCCGCCGGTGCCCTGGTAGACGCGCACCCGGTCGCGCACGTTGCCGCCCAGGAGCATGTAGACCGGCAGGCCGGCGGCCTTGCCGCTGATGTCCCAGAGGGCGTGCTCGATGCCGGAGATGGCGGCCAGCCCCGTGCCTCCGGGCGGAAACCGGAGCTGCTGGTGGGTTTTCATCATCAGATATTCGATGCGGCGGGGGTCTTCCCCCACGAACCAGGTGGCAAGGTAATCGACAATCGGTTCCACAGAGAGGTCCGGACCGACGGAATAGGCTTCGCCCCAGCCGTAGATGCCTTCGTCGGTTTCCACCTTGATCAGCGCCCGGGTGCGGCTGCTGAAGGTGGAGAGGAAGGTTTTGATGGCGGTGATCTTCATATTCGAAAGGTCTCCTTTGGTAGAGGGGTGATGGTTAGGGAGTCTGGTGGGTGATCCGGTAGATGGCCCCGGCGTGGTCGTCGGAGACGAGGAGCGCGCCGTCGGGCATTACCAGGAGATCGACGGGGCGGCCCCAGACGGCTTCGCCCTCATTCCAGCCTTCGGCGAAGGTTTCGTAGGAGACGGCCCGGTTGTCTTTCAGGCGGACGAGGGTGACGCGGTAGCCGATCTTTTTGCTCCGGTTCCACGAGCCGTGCTCGGCGATGAAGATCTGGTTTCGATAGACCTGGGGGAACATCTGTCCCGTGTAGAAGCGCATGCCGATGGCCGCTACGTGGGGGCCCAGCTCTATTGCCGGGAGGGTGAATTCTTCAGCCTTGCGGCCCTCGCCGAATTCGGGATCGGGAATGGTTTTGCCGTGCCAGAAGGGGTAGCCGAAGTGGAGACCCTTTCGGGGGGCGTGGTTGAGTTCATCGGGGGGAAGGTCGTCGCCCAGCCAGTCCCGCCCGTTGTCGGTGAACCAGAGCTCTTTTGTTTCCGGGTGCCAGTCGAAGCCGACGGTGTTTCTGACGCCCCGGGCGAAGACTTCCAGGCCGGCGCCGTCCGGGTTGATCCGGGTGATGGTGCCGTAGCGTTCGTCCTCACCGGTGCGGTTGCAGATGTTGCAGGGGGCGCCCACCGGAACGTAGAGCCTGCCGTCCGGACCAAAGCGGATGAATTTCCAGCCGTGGGATCGGTCCTTGGGATATTGGTCGTAGACCACGACCGGCTCGGGCGGATCGGAGAGGCGGGCTTCGATGTTGTCGAAACGGAGGATACGGCTGACTTCGGCTACGTAGAGGGCACCGTTGCGTACGGCAACGCCGTTGGGCATCCTCAGTCCGTCTGCAATGGTGAAGACTTCATCGGCCCGGTTGTCCCCGTTGCTGTCCCGAACGGCATACACCTTCCCGTTCCTGCTGCGCGTGCCCACAAAGAGGGTGCCGTTGGGACTCAATGCCAGGGACCGGGCATTGGGAACATTCCCGGCGTAGAGGTCGATTTTGAATCCGGGGGGCAGCACGATTTTGTTCAGGGGCAGGTCTCTGGACCAGCCGGCGCCGGGCGAAGCGTAGAGAAAGGCGAGTGCGACCAGCAGGGCAAAAAGCCGGGCCGGGGTGTTCTGTCTGTTCCGGAGCATCATCCCTCCATAGCCTGAACGTGTGATCCCGTTCTTTTCGTACAAACGATTGAGATGAGTAATAATAACGATTCTGCGGGGACCGCGTCAAGGAGAAGTGTTCCGGAGGATGAACGCCGTGGCCTTTTCGGATTGACGGCGGTGGGAAATTCGTTTAGATTGGAGCACGCAAAGGGGAGGGGTGGAGGTCGTATTCGGACAACCGAGTAGGAAAGAAAGGTGGATATGAACCTTCTGATTACCGGGGCAGACCGGCCGCTGGGCCGGCTTGCGGCCGGGCACTATAAGGGTGCGCATCGCCTCCGGCTCACCGGAACGGAGCCGTCCGTGGACGGGGGCGACTACCGGCCTGTGGATCTGCGCGAACCGGAAGGGGTGGCGCCCCTTGTTGAGGGCATCCAGGCGGTTTTGCACCTGGCGGTGTACGACCCGGCGCCGCCGTCCGGCCCTGCGGCCGAACAGGAGCGGCTCGACGTGGCCGCCAGGGGGACCTATGTGCTGCTTCAGGAAGCCCGCAAGGCAGGGGTGGAGCGGGTGGTGCTGGCCAGCACGCTGGCGTTGATGGCGGCGTACCCCGAAGATTATTTGGTGGACGAGAACTGGCAGCCCGAGCCTGCGGCCGATGCCGAATCGCTGGCGCCTTATCTGAGCGAAATCGTCTGCCGCGAATTTGCCCGCGAGGGCGGCATCCGTACGATCTGCCTGCGGTTCGGGGCGCTGGGAGAGGCAGAGGGGACAGCCGATGCGGACGCCCTGCAGGCGCTGGACGGATCGCTGGCGCTGGCTTTTGAGAACCCGGGGTACCGGTGGCATCTGTTTCATGTCTCACGGTCGGCGCGGTTTCCCATGCGGGCTGCGCTGGAGCCGCTTGGGTTTGAGCAGAAGGGAGGCGCCTGATGCCCGGAATCGAACGTGGCAGGGTCTGCATTTTTGGCGCAGGAGGGCCTGTGGGCGCTGCTGCCGCACGGTCGCTTGAAAAGGACTATACGCTCCGGCTGACGGATGTTCGAGATATCGGGGATATTCGGGAGCCCCAGTCTCCGCACGCGCCCATGCCGCTTGCGCCGGAGCCGCCCCACGAGTGGCGGCAGGCGGATGTGACCGACTATGACCAGGTTTTAGCGGCTGCGGAAGGCATGGACGCCCTGATCAATGTGACGGTGGTCCGGCCGGAACTGGTGGGGGCCTTCCGGGTGAGCATGATCGGGGCCTATAATGTGATGAAGGCCGCCGCCGAATGCGGGATTAAGCGCGTGATTCACACCGGACCCCAACACCTTTACGTGGGGTTTGAGGGGGACTACAAAGAGGATTTTGACCTCCCGGACGACGCGCCGCTGCATCCCGGGGCCAACCTCTATGCCCTGACCAAATACCTTGGCGGACAGATTGTGCGGGTGTTTGCCGAACAGCATGGGATCGAGGTGGTCTGTTTCCTGTATTGCAACTTCCGTCCGGGAGATGGGGGAGACGCCAAAAATGGGAGTGGGGTGGGGCCGTTTACCACGTCGTGGGAAGATACGGGGGATGCATTTTGGTACGGGCTTCGGGCGCCGTCGCTCCCCAGGCCGTATGAGGTGTTCGATATCTGTGCCAGACTCCCGCACGGGAAGTACGGCGCGGACAAGGCGGAACGACTGCTGGGGTGGACGCCGAAGTACAATTTTGAGCGGCTGTATCGGAGGAAATGAAAGGCAAAGCGCATTATGAAAATCACCGATGTGAAGACATTTCTGGTGAACGCCGACGAAGGGGACCGGGCGGAGCGGCCGAGGGGGCGGAACTGGCTTTTTGTGAAGATTTTTACGGACGATGGGGTGACGGGTGTGGGAGAGGGAGGTGGGTGGCCGGTGGTGGTGGAGAAGGCGATTCAGGAGCTGCGGTATTTTCTGATCGGAGAGAATCCGTTTGAGATCGAGCGGCTCTGGCTGAGGCTCTATGATATTCTGCACGAGCACGGGGTGACGGGCTCGGTGCGCGGGGGGGCGGTGAGCGCGATCGATATGGCGCTGTGGGATATCAAGGGGAAGGCGCTGGGCGTGCCGGTGTACGAGCTGCTGGGAGGGAAGCTGCGGGATCGGATTCGGGTTTACGGGCATGCGAGTACGCCGGAATCTGCGGAGCGGCTGATGGCGCGGGGCTACACGGCGTTCAAGTGCGGGCCGAGTGTGGAGACGCTGAAGGGCCTGCGGGAGGCGGTGGGGTACGAGGTGGAGATCGGGGTGCACTGCCACGCGCAGTTTACCCCGGCGGCGGCCATCCGGCTGGGGCGGGAGAGCGAGCCTTACCGGCCGATGTTTTTAGAGGATCCGGTGATGCCGGAGAATGTGGAGGCGTTTTCAAAGGTGGCCGATAAGGTGGCGGTGCCTTTAGCGACGGGGGAACGGTTTGCGACCAAGTGGGCGTTTTCGGAACTGCTGGCGCGGAACCTGGTGGATATTGTGCAGCCGGAGACGACGCGGCTGGGGGGGATTACGGAGTTGAAGAAGCTGGCGGCGATGGCCGAAGCGCAGGCGGTGACGGTAGCCCCGCACGACGGATCGGTGGGGCCGATTGTGGAGATGGCCAATGTGCACGTGCTGGCGAGCATTCCCAACTGCATCTTTCTGGAGCACAAGGCGACCGATGTGCCCTGGCGGCCGGATGTAGCGCCCGGAGCGGTACCGG
Source organism: Candidatus Latescibacterota bacterium (assembly GCA_965249305.1). Classification (GTDB taxonomy): domain Bacteria; phylum Latescibacterota; class UBA2968; order UBA2968. The sequence goes on from OZ252228.1 coordinate 5,843,891, forward strand.
AAGTGGATGGGTATATCGAGGCGCCGGACGCGCCGGGGCTGGGGGTGGACATCGACGAGGCGGTGGCCGCAGCTCATCCGATCCGGGAGACGGATGCATACGCCTACACTTACCGGACGCCGGAAGAGATTATGCAGTCGCGCACCCGCTAAGCGGAGGGAGGATGCCCAGAAGTCGCTGTCACTTCGCCCTGTTGTTTGCGCTTCACGAAAGGCTTCGGGCTGAACAGCCGGAGGCCGCAGCGCTTGCAGACCGGCATTTATCCGATTTTGTGGCGGGATCGGTGGCGCCCGATGGATTGCGTTATGTGGGGAAGCAGGGGAAGCGGGCGACGCATTTCTATGCGGAGGACCGGCAGGAGACCTGGGGACAGGCCGTGGCCGGGATGTTCTGCGAGCATCCGGACCTGGCCGATCCGGGCCGGCTGCCGGAGGAGAACCTGGCGCTTGTGCTGGGGTATATCTCGCATCTGACGGTGGACGAGGCGTTCCGGGACGTGGTCACGTCCCGGGTGCACGGAATAGCGGACTGGCGGCCGGTGGTGCAGGGGCTGTGGTCGATGGTGGATGAACTTCCGATCGGTTATTCGGACGTTCCGGAGTCGATCGACCGGTTTTCCCGGCAGGACCGGGTCGGATTTATCGACTGCGGGATGGTGGGGGAGTTCCTGACACTGATTCGGCCGTGGGCGGATGAAGAAGACCCCTGGGAACTGGAGCGGATTTTTCTGGCGCTCATCGAGAGTGAGACGCCCTTAGAGGAGGCCCGGCAAAGATGGGAAGTGAACCGGCGACGGGCAAGCGTGTATATGGACGAGGCGTGCCGGAAGCAGTTCGTGGGGGAGGCAGTGCGGATGGGGGCCGAGGAGACGGTGCGGTACCTGGAGGGAACGTACTGCAACACGTGAAGCTGAAGTTTGCGGCCATTCTGAGGGCGATCACATAGGGCTTGCTCTGTGCCGGAGAAGGCTCTATTTTATACCCTTGTTGCCTGATGTTCAGGCCGAGAAAATTTAACCTTAAGGAGGAATCAGATGAATTTTGAGCATGTGGCGTTTCTGGTGGACGATCCGAATGCGATGGCGGACTGGTACTGCGAGCATCTGGGAATGAAGGTGATGCGGACAGGAGGTCCACCGACTCACATGACCTTCCTGGCGGATGCGGCGGGACAGACCATGTTTGAGATCTACACGAGGGAGGAGCTGGAGACGCCCGATTACGCTTCCATGCATCCCACGGTTCTCCATTTCGCATTTCAATCCGATGATGTGTCGGGGGATCGGGAGCGGCTGATTGCGGCCGGAGCCACCGGGGTGGATGAGGTTGCTGTGACGGATGCAGGTGACGAAATGACCATGCTGCGAGACCCCTGGGGCGTGGTCATTCAGGTATTGAAACGTAAGGAGCCAATGCTTTAGAGAGCTGTGTGTTTCGAGTGGAGGGGCTATGCCCGTTTTTGACGTTGGGAGATTGGAGAGGGATTGTGCGCGGGTGTTTGAAGGGGCCGGGCTGTCGGCCGAGGAGGCCGGGCGGGTGGCCCATTCGCTGGTGCTGGCCAATTTGATGGGGCACGATTCGCACGGGGTGATTCGGGTTGCTCAGTATGTTCAGGCGCTTGAGGATGGAATTGTTAAGGCGGGGCAGCAGATTCGGATGGTGAGAGAAGCGGATGCGTCGGCGGTGGTGGATGGCGGGTGGGGGTTCGGGCAAACGGTCTGCCGGCAGGCGATGGAACTGGCGATGGAGAAGGCGAAGGTCCGGTCGGTTGCGGCGGTGGAGCTGTTCAACAGCAGTCACATCGGCCGGCTGGGGGAATACGCGGAGATGGCGGCGGAGGCGGGCATGATCGGCATCGTGATGTGCAACAACCACGGCGGCGGCCGGCTGCTGTCGCCCTTTGGGGGAATCGATGCCCGGATGTCTCCCAATCCGATTGCGGTGGGGGCGCCAACCGGCAGGGCGTATCCTGTTGTGGTGGATATGACTACCAGCGTGGTGGCGGAGGGGAAGATTCGGGTAAAACGGAACCGGGGAGAGCCGCTTCCGGAGGGCTGGGCGATTGATACGGAGGGTAATCCCGCAGCTGAACCGGACGACTTTTACGGGCCGCCCCGGGGGGCGATCCTGCCCTTTGGGGGGAATGCGGCGCACAAAGGCTACGCGCTGGCTGTTGTGATCGATATTCTTTCCGGGGCGCTGGGCGGGGGCGGGTGCAGCCGCGAGGGAGCGCCGTCCGGGGGCAACGGGGTTTTTCTGATGGCGATTCAGATTGAGGCCTTTACCGGGCCCGACCGGTTCGAGCAGGAGGTGGAGACCTTTATCGATTATCTGAAGAGTTCCAGGCTGCTGCCCGGGTTCGATGAGATCCTGCTGCCGGGAGAGCTTGAGTACCGGTTGAGATGCAAGGGAGAGGATGAGGGTGTGTTTGTGGATGAGGAGACCTGGCGGCAGATCCGGGAGACGGGGGAAAAGGTGGGGGCGGCGCTGGCCTCGTAGATCGTTTTTCATTTGCTGATTCTATGAGAAGGAGTCACGCTATGTCATCGGTTAAGATCACTTTGCTCGGGCATGCGTCGTTTCGGTTGGAGCCGGATACGGGAGAGACGCTTTATTTTGATCCCTGGCTGGACGACAATCCAACGTGCAGTCTAAAAATAGCGGATGTGGAAGCTGCGGATGTGGTGATTGCCACCCACGGACACAACGGCCACGTGGGAGATTCGTTTGCGATCTGCAAAAATACGGGTGCGACCTTTGTGGGCAGCTACGAGCTCTGCCTGACGGCGGCGAAGAACGGATTGGAGATGGGGTCGCAGGCCGTGCCGATCAATCCGGGTGGTACGGTGGATGTGAAGGGCGTGGGCGTGACAGCGACTCAGGCGTTTCACTCGCTATCGATGTCACCCAACCAGGCGCTGGGACCGGAGCCGGAGAACGCCTACTTTCGCCCGGACGGGGCGGTGTGCGGGATGGTGATGGCATTCCGGAACGGGATTACGGTGTACGATACGTCGGATACGGCCGTGTTCAGCGATATGCAGTTGATCGGGCAGATGTACGGGCCGCAGGTGGCAATTCTTCCGGTAGGTGGCAAATTCACGATGGGCATCCGGGAAGGGGCGCGGGCGGCGAGTCTGATTCGGCCGGATCTTGTGATTCCCTGCCACTACGGGGAGGAACTGGGGCAGCCTGCGGATATCGACGCGCTGTCGGAGGCCGTCTCTTTCCTGTCGCCCAATACGAAGGTCGTGAAGCTCGATCCGGGGCAGTCGGTAACCTATACGGCAAGCCGGTTTGAGGTAGGAACATAAAGGACGATGGACGACAGAGGCGTTCCAAGTTCCAGGTTCCAGGTTGCCTGCTATCACGTTTGATCTCCACTTTCTTGGCTTTTTTAACTTGGAACGTGGAACTTTCAACTTGGAACGGAATTTCCTCTGCCGTCTGCGATTGGGGTAAGCCATGCGTTTGATCAACATTGACAATCTGGAAGAAGGCATGGAATTGGGAGACGATATCTATGATGAGTACAATCGTCTCTTGCTGGGCAGAGGGGCCACCATTAAGGGCGCTTATGTGACCCGGCTGAAGCGGATGGGCCTTCCGGCGCTTTATGTTCAGGATGCGGACACGTCCGACATCCAGGTTCCCAAAGTGATTCCCCCTGCAGCCCGGACCAAGGCGCTCAAGAACCTGACAGATACCTTCAGCGCCATTTCCAAGTCTACGGAAGATTTTCGTCAACTTTCCATGGAGGCAGCTCACGAGAACATCCAGTCCAAGAAATTCATGGACACGTTTAAATCCCTCACCCACAACCAGGGCATCGATCAGCTTGTTGGAGACGTCAACACCTTTATCGATCAGTTGATGAACCGGGACGTTATTGTGGGTCTCAATTCCATCAAAACCCACGACGGCTATACCTTCCAGCACTCCATTGACGTTACCATTATGGCCGTGCTGCTGGCCAGAAAACTGGGCTGGAGCGAGGAACGGCTCAGGGATTTCGGCATCGGTTGTCTTCTGCACGACATGGGCAAAATTTTCGTTGATGCGGAAATCCTGAACAAACCTGACCGGCTGAGCGAAGAGGAATTTGAACGGATGAAGGCGCATCCCACGATGGGCTACGAACTGATTAAAACGATTGCGCCCAGCATCAGCTATCTCATCCCGCACGTGGCTTATCAACACCACGAACGCCAGGACGGGTCGGGATACCCCCGGGGGCTGAAGGGCGACAATACGCTGGGGGAGCACAAACCGAATATGATTCACGATTTCGGAGCGGTAGCCGCTGTTGCGGATATTTACGACGCGATGGCGTCGGACCGGCCCTACCGATCGGGATGGCCCGCGGACCGGATTGTGGGCCTGATCGGGGATAGTTCGGGGACTCATCTGAACACCAGGGTCGTGGATGTCTTTTTGAAGACCGTTGCGCCCTATCCAATCGGCACGATGGTACGGGTTCTCAACGGCGCGTATGAAGGTTATAAAGGCGTGGTGGCCGATGTGGACGACAGCGTCCTGAATCGCCCGAAGGTGCGCCTCCTCTTCAATACTGAGGACGAACGAATCGACGCTGTTGAGATCGACCTTAAGGAGGAAGAGGAAATCAAGGTGGAATCTTTTCGCGAGGGAGAGATTACCATGGAGCCGCTGGGGAGTTCCAAAGGGGGGGGCGCATCGGTCCGGAGGGAGGTTGAGTGTTCTTCGTGTGGTCATAAATTCAGCGGCAAATTCTGTACCGAATGCGGTACTCCGGTGGCAGCGGCATAGATTAAGAAAACAGTACAGAGCCGGGCGTGGAGGAAGGGGGTGGAATGGACGGTGAGAGACGAGGAGGTCGTGTGTGGCAAAAGAAGAACTGAATGCTGTTGTGACTCAGAAGGTTGAGGTGACGCCTGAATTGATCATTCTTCAGGTGACGCCGGACGGCTGGGAGTTGCCCGATTTTGAGCCGGGTCAGTTCGCGGTACTGGGCCTGACGGGATCGGCGTCTCGCACGACCTGGGCGGATCCGGAAGAGGAGCCCCCCGATCCGATTCGGCTGATCCGGCGGGCCTATTCGATCGCTTCTTCTTCCGTGGCCAAGGAATACATGGAGTTCTATGTGATTCTGGTGCGCGACGGTGCGCTGACATCGCGGCTGTTTGCTTTAGAGATGGGCGATCCGATCTGGCTGGGCAAAAAGGTTTCGGGGATGTTCACGCTGGATCAGGTGCCTCTGGATAAGCATGTTGTGCTGGCTGCGACGGGGACCGGACTGGCGCCCTATATGAGCATGCTGAGGACGCACCTGCCCGACGAGACCGGCCGCCGTTACGCTGTGCTGCACGGCGCCCGGCATTCCTGGGATCTGGGGTATCGATCCGAACTGACCACCATGCAGCAGCTTTGCAGCAATTTTACTTACATTTCCCTGATCAGCCGACCGGCTAACGAGCCGGTGCCGTGGGGCGGCCTGACAGGCTATGTCCAGGATCTGTGGACCGGGGGCGAGCTGGATAAGGAATGGGGATTTCGCCCGACGCCGGCGGATACGCACGTGTTCCTGTGCGGGAATCCCAATATGTGTGAAGATATGATGGTTTTGCTGAGCAAAGAGGGGTTTCAGGAGCACAGCAAGAAAACGCCGGGTGAGGTCCACGTGGAACGGTACTGGTGATTGCGGACCCCTCCCCCGGCCCCTCCCCTAAAGGGGAGGGGAGAAAGGAAATCTTCGTAACACTCGATGAAACAATGGTTTGCTCCCCCTTCCCTTTAGGGAAGGGGGCCGGGGGGTTAGGTCCTGATTAATGGATTACGACGGGATTATTGTCGGCGCCGGTCACAACAGCCTGGTCCTGCAGGCCTACCTTTGCCGGGCCGGGCTGAAGGTGCTTTGTATTGAGCGGAGGGACACGCCGGGGGGCGGGCTGGCGACGGTGGAAGACCCGAGGTATCCGGGATTTCTGCACAACACACACTCGTTTTACCATCGGGCGCTGAACCGGATGCCGTGGTACGGGGATCTGGAGCTGGAACGCCACGGGGCGGTCTATCTGGAGCCTGAGCTGAATGTGGCGCTTCTGCTCAAGAGCGGAGAGGCGCTGGAGTGGTGGACCGATTTTGAGAAGACGGCAGAGACGTTTGCGCGATTCAGCCGGAAGGATGCGGATCGTTTGCGGCGCTGGCGGGACGATTTTCTTCCGATTGTGGAGAAGGTTCTGGTTCCGGAGGCGCAGGCGCCTCCGCTGCCGCCCGAGCGGCGGCGGGCGCTTCTGGAGCAGAGCGCCGGGGGGAGGCTGCTGCTGAGGATAAGCGCGCTGTCGCCTCTGGAGTTTGTGCAGAGAGAGTTTGAGCATCCGGCGATCCAGGCCGGTCTTCTTTTTTTTAATGGGTTGCGCGAGGTCGATCTGCGGTGCCCCGGATTCGGCCACCACATTGCGGCGCTGCTGGCCAGTTCCGGCAAGGCCCAGATGTGCATCGGGGGCTCGGCCGCTCTGGCCCGAGCGCTGGTGTCGGCGGTGGTTGAAAGCGGGGGCGAGATCCGGCTGCAGACGACGCCGCGAAAATTTGTGGTGGAATCGGGCCGCGTGGCGGGGGTTGAGACGACCTCGGGTGAGCGAATTCGGGCACGGCATTTCGTGGCTTCCGGGCTCAACCCCCACCAGACGTTTCTGGAACTTTTGGACAGGGACCTGGTGCCCCGAACGTGGCGGGACCGGGCAGAGGGCTTCCAGTACAATGTAATTGCGCCGCTGTTCGCCCTGAACCTGAATCTGAACGAACCGCCTCGGTATCGGGCAGCGGAGCAGTATCCCCACCTCAACGATGCCTTTATGGTGATCCTTGGATTGGATCACGTGGATCGGTACCTGGAGATCGTTCGGCACCACGGCGAGGGTACTATTCCGCCCACGGTGATGTGGGGGAGCTGTCCCACGCTTTTCGATCCGTCCCAGGCGCCGGAGGGCAAGCATACCGCATTTATGTGGGAGAAGCTGCCGTACCGGCTCAAAGGGGATCCGAAGAACTGGGATCGGGAAAGAGCGCAGCACGGGCGGGAGATGCTTGAGGTGTGGCGTGCGTTCGCGCCCAATATCGAGGATGCCCTGATCGATTCATTTACACGCAGTCCCTTAGATGTCGAGCGTACCTTCCCCAATATGAAAGCGGGCGATCTGCTGATCGGCGCGTTCACCAACGGCCAGATCGGGTACGACCGTCCCTTCCCCGGAGCGGGACACTACCGCGGCCACCTTCCGGGCCTCTATCTGTGCGGTTCGTGCTGCCATCCGGGGGGCAACGTCACCGGCCTGCCGGGGTATAACTGCGCTCAGATTATCCTGAACGACCTGAACCTGCCCGCCGGATGGGCGCCCGAGCCGGTTGAGGAACGTCTAAGACACCTGTGATGCCACAGCCCACCATTTCCTATCTCACCGATATTTATTTTGATTCTGGCGCGGTGGGCGTCCTGCCGGATCTGCTGGACCGGTTCGGGCTGTCGCGTCCGCTGGTGATCACCGATCCGGACCTTGTGGGGCTTGGCATTCTCGAGCGGTTGGGAATGGATAGGGCCCCGGTTTTCGAGGGGGTGCAGACCAATCCGACCGAAGCCCAGGTTTTGCGCGGTCTGGAGCGATACCGGGCGGAGGCATGTGACGGGATCGTAGCAGTGGGGGGCGGATCACCGATCGATCTGGCCAAGTGCGTGGGGGTTCTCGTTCACCATCCGGAACCGCTCGAACAGTATGCGTTGCTGCGGGGAGGCGTACCCCGAATTACCGATCGTGTGCCGCCGCTGATCGCCGTGCCAACGACCGCCGGGAGCGGAAGCGAGGTGGGCAGGGCCGCGCTGGTGACCCTGGCCTCGGGCAATAAGATGGGATTCTTAAGCCCGCACCTGCTGCCGAGGGCGGCGGTTTGCGATCCGGAACTGACGCTGAGTATGCCCGCGCGTCTGACCGCGGCGACGGGTATGGACGCTATCTCGCACTGTGTTGAGACCTATTGCAGTACCCGGTTCAACCCGGTGGCCGATGCGATCGCCTTAGATGGGCTGGCGCGCGGGCGCCGGCATATTGTGACCGCGACCGAACAGGGTTCCGACCGCCCGAGCCGCAAAGCGATGATGATGTGCGCGCTTGAAGGGGGGCTGGCCTTTCAGAAAGGGCTGGGAGCGGTGCACAGTCTGAGCCATCCTCTGGGCGGACTGGCCGAGAAGCGGCTGCACCACGGAACGCTCAACGCGCTCTTCCTTCCCCCGGTGCTGCGCTATAACATGGAGTATTGTACAGAAAAGATGGATGTAATGGCCCGCCGCCTGGGGCTCCGGAAGGGCGTGGATCTGCCGGCGTTTTTTGAGGACTTGAACCGGCGGCTCGACCTTCCCGGCAGCCTGAGCGAGATGGGCGTGACGGCCGAAGACCTGGAGCCGCTTGTCCGGAAAGCGGTGGACGACCACTGTACTCCTACCAATCCCCGGCCGCTGGACCTGGAGGCGTGCCGCGCACTTTATCGGGAAGTCCTGCGATGAGGATCGGAAAAGGCGTTGTCCTGTTTGGGATACTGGCAGCCCTGTGGGTTTCGGCAGGGGAAGCCCGTTTGCCGGCGGTGGAGGAGGCGGTTCGGCTGGTGGCAGAGGGGCGGGACCTGCTGGCTCAAAAGCGGTTTGAAGAGGCAGAGAGGGCTTTTAAAGCGGCGGTGAAGAAAGCGCCGGAGTTGATCGACGCGCTGAAGGGCCTGGGAGAGGTCGCTTTTGTCCGGGAGAACTGGGGCAAGGCGAAGGGTCCGTACGAGAAGATTCTGAAGCTGGACCCAGGTGAGATAGAAGCGCTTTACCGCCTTGCGATCTGTTACCGGGAGACGGGCAAGTTTAAAGCCCTGGTCTTTCGCAGGGGGGACTGGGACCGGTCGCAGGGGCTGTTTGAACAGGCGCTGGAGGTGGATTCGCTCTATGTGGATGCGGTCTATCAGTATGCTGTTTTAAAGCGTTACCAGGGGAAGTATCGGGAGGCGATTCTGCTCGGTCACCGGCAGGTCGCACTGAAGCCGGAGGTGAGCGCAGCTCGGCAGGGGCTGTTCCGGCTTTACGTGCATTTTCTGGACAATCGCAGCGGAGCGAAAGCCATTGCCTGGCTGGAGAGACAGGACTTTGAACACGCGCGCTGTTTTGTCGGCGAGGCGCTGCGCCGGGCAGACCGGCTGGATGAGGCCGATTCGGTTCTCCGCGCCTGGCTGGGCGCTGCGCCGTCCATCAGCACGGTTCCGGCCCGGCTCTCCCTGGCCCGGCTCACCTACCAGCGTGGGCAGTTTTGGGACGCGGAGGATTTTTTCTGGAACGCGGTTGACAGCATCCGCACGCCCCTGGACGCGAACCTCATCTTCGAAGATGTGAAATACGTGGTGACCGGGACAGAGCTGGAGGCGTTTCAGGGGCTTTCCTCGCCGGAGGAATATAGGGCGTTCTTCCACCGTTTCTGGACCAGCCGGGATCCCACGCCGTCTGCGGAGGCGAACGCCCGGCTGGCAGAGCATTACCGGCGGCTGCTTTATGCCGAGGAGTACTATATTTACGACGGCTTTCGCTCCTGGGCTAACAGCCCCGACAAGACAAACGAGCTGAAGTATCCCGCTACGTTTTACCTCAATGACCGGTTTAACGACAAAGGGCTGATTTACATCCGCCACAGCGATCCGAACGACTATGCTCAGACGCCGGGGGCGGATATCGCGGCCAATGAGTCCTGGTTTTACGGAAAGACCGAGACGCTGCCCGAGATGGTGTTTCATTTTGTCATTGATGAGAATGCTTCCGGCGATAACTGGCGGCTGTCGCCCTTTCCGAGGTCTCTGGAGGGGCGTGAAACCTGGGGGCCGATGTATAACCAGCCGCAGAGGCGGAGGAGGCGCAGAGGGCGACGGCGTGGGGGCGGACGACGTGGGGAGCTCCGCAGGATGAGCCTTGAAAGAGATATGGCCGTGCAGAGCCGAAGTGCGGTTGAGGCGGGGTTTCGCACGGACCGGCACTCCTGGGAACGGGATATCGATCCGCTGCCCTACGACTCGTACATGGCGTTTTTCAAAGGGGAAGGGGAGGAGAGCGCACTTGAACTCTATTACAGCGTATCGCTGAAAGATAGGCCGATCGCCCTGGCCGACACATCCGTGATTTACGAGTACGGGGTGGCACTGCACGATCTGGACTGGCATCCGGTTACACGGCTTCGGGGACGCATCGTGGAGGAGGAGATCCCCCGCATCCATTTTGAGGAAACAGGGATCGGGACGGTCCGGTTGCAGACGGCGCCCGATTCGTGCCATGCGGCCTTTTTTATTGGGGAGCCTGCGGGACGGCGGCTGGGCGGCTGGAAGGGCGATGTGCGAATTCCGGCATTTTCCGAGCTCGATCTGGAGATGAGCAGCATTGTTCCAGCCCATACGATTTCGCCCGCTGTTGGAACGGATGACGCGTTCTTTTCCCACGGGCTTCACCTGGTGCCCAATCCCTCTCGGCGGTTTGCACGTTCACAGCCGGTGTACGTCTATTTTGAGGTTTACAATCTCGCCCCGGACGAGAGCGGGATCACCTCTTTCAGGATCGAATATACCGTTTCCAAGCGCAAACGGAAGAAACCCATCAAAAAGCGGCTTTCGATATTCGGCAGCAGCGACAAACCTGTGACTACGGTCGCTGTGGAACGCAACGGGGAAACGCCGACTTCGGCAGAGTACCTTTCGCTGGATCTCAGCCGGGTGGGACGGGGCGATTTTCGACTGGATATCAAGGTGAAGGATCAGCAGTCAGGAGAGGAGAGCGAAGGGTCTCTCGATCTGACGCTGTTTTAATGCCGCGCCGGTTGCCGGCTGTTCAGATGTTGGGGGAGCGACGATGGCAAGTTTTACCGTTGTGGAAGAGGCGCCCTTGCGCCGGGCTTTTGACGCCGAGGGCTACGTGATTTTGAAGGCATTCTTCGAACCGGAAGTGCTCCAGGGGGTTCGTGAGGAGTTAAACGTGCTGGTGGATCTGGAGGCCGGGAAGCTGGTGGCTGCAGGGAAGGTTCCGAACCCGTTCGAGGATGAGCCTTTTGAGACGCGCATGGCCAGGCTGTACGAGGGCTGCCTGGACGAGGCGCCCACGTCGTTTCGTCCGCAGCTTCACGGACCGAAGCTGTTCGACCTCTTTTTTCACCCCCGGCTCCTGGATGCGGTCGAGATATTCCTGGGAAACGAAATCCGTCTGTATCCCAATTATACGGCGCGCCCGAAGCTGCCCGAGTGGGAGGGCACGCTGGTGCTGTGGCATCAGGACGGGGGGTATACGGCCCAGAGGAGCGAGGACGTGGATACGCTCCGCATGATCAACGTCTGGGCGCCCCTAATTCCGGCTCGGGAGGAGAACGGGTGTATGCAGTTTGTGCCGGGGACGCATAAGCTGGGTGTTGTGCCCCACGAGCAGCGGCGGCACTACCTGGAGATCGCCCCGGACTACCTCAAGCCCCGGCTAAGAGAGGCGGCTTCGATCGAGGTCGATCCGGGAGATGTGGTGCTGTTTCACAATCTTCTGTTCCACTGCGGGCTGCCCAATAGCTCCAGGGAGGTGCGCTGGAGCATGGACTGGCGCTACCAGGACGCCACACAGCCGACGATGCGGCCGCAAGAGGGGCACATCGCCAAAAGCCGGAAGAAGCCGGAGCGGGCGGTGAAGAGTCGGGAGGCGTGGGCGAGTTTGACGTTTCGGTAAGAAAGAATGGCTCTTCGCTGTTTCACGTGGGTAATCATAAAAACCCGAACCAGTCTTCTTGCCGAGTGCGAGGTGGTTCCTAACCGTTTGCTCCGGTATCCGCACATGAGATCTCTCCTAAACACACGGCGGGTATTGAATGATCCGGAGATCCAGTTTGCCGTTTAGTCCATCGTAACAATTTATTATCTAACAACTTAAACAACTGTTTTTAAGATAGAATCCTGAGCAACAGACAACGGGTCGGGCAACACCGTTGACAAAGAATACTCGAAGGCTGGTCCACAAAACCTGCAGCTTGGGCGTCTTGTCTACCACAACTGGTCGTTCCTGGGGGAAGGTTACCCACACCAAATAGCGAGGAGCCGAAAGAATAGAGAATCTCTCATTAAGGAGTTGTGTTATGGGTGCGAATCGACCTGAAGCTCCGTTGAGGAAACTGATGGGGCCGGGGCCTCTGAATGTGCATCCGAGGGTGTACAGCGCGCTGACGTCACCGGTGATCGGGCACCTGGATCCGGCGTATTTGAAGGTGCTGGACCGGGTGGGAGAGCTGCTGCTGCCGGTGTTCGGAACGACGAACCGGGTGACGAATGCGACGCCGGGCACCGGAACGTCGGGGATGGAGGCGTGTGTGGCGAATCTGCTGGAGCCGGGAGACCCGGCGCTGGTGTGCGTACACGGCTATTTTGGGGACCGGATCCGGCAGATGGCCGAACGGCAGGAGGCGGAGGTGACGCTGATTGAAGGGGAGTGGGGGAAGCCGACCGATCCGGGGCGGGTTGAGGAGGCGCTGAAGGACGGGCAGTACCGGGTGATTACGCTGGTGCATGCGGAGACGTCGACCGGGGTACTTCAGCCGATGGATGAGATTGCCGCGCTGGCCAGAGCCCACGGGGCGATGATTTTGCTGGATACGGTGACGTCGCTGGGGGGGATTGAGGTGAAGGTGGGTGCGTGGGGTGTGGATGCGGCGTACAGCTGCTCCCAGAAGTGCATCGGGGCGCCCTCGGGGCTGGCGCCGGTGACGTTTAGCGAGCGGGCGGTTGAGGCGGCGAAAAGTCGGAAGCACCCGGTGCGGAGTTGGTACCTGGACATTGCGCTTCTGGAGCAGTACTGGGGGCCGGAGCGGGTGTACCACCATACGAGTTCGAGTACGCTGAATTATGCGCTGCTGGAGGCGCTGCTGCTGATCGAAGAGGAGGGGCTGGAGAACCGGTTGGCGCGGCATTTGAAGAATCACAAAGCGCTGGTGGCGGGGGTGGAGGGCATGGGGCTGGAGATGCTGGTGGCCCCGGAGCACCGGCTGCCCACCCTGAATACGGTGCGTATTCCCGACGGGGTGGACGACGCCCCGGTTCGGGGATATCTGCTGGAGACGTTTAACTTGGAGATCGGCGGAGGGCTGGGCGCGTTGAAGGGGCAGGTGTGGCGGGTAGGGCTGATGGGTTACTCCTCATCGGCGGAGAATGTACTCTTTTTCCTGTCGGCGCTGAGCCGGGCGCTGGACGCGCAAGGGCACAGGACGGATGTGGGGGCGGGGCTGGGGGCGGCGATGTCGGTGCTGAATGCCTGAGATGGCCTATCCTGAAGTCCACCTGAAACCGGGGCGGGAGCGCCAGATCCTGGACGGACACCCCTGGGTGTTCAGCGGCGCAGTGGCCGAGCAGCCATCGTCTGTAGAACCGGGCGGGGTCGTGGATGTGTTCGACCAGAGACGGCGATTCATTGCCCGGGGCTATTACAATCCGGCGTCGTCGATCCCGGTGCGGGTGCTGACCCGGGACCCGGAACAGCAGGTGGATCGGGCATTTTTGATTGCGCGCATCCGGCAGGCGTACGAGCTGCGGCGGGTGTGGCTGGATACGAAGACGACGAATGCGTACCGCGTGGTACACGGCGAGAACGATTCTCTGCCGGGGCTGATTGTGGATCGGTACGCCGATTTCACAGTGGTGCAGTTTCACACGCTGGGGATGGATCGGCTTCGAGGGGGGGTGGTGGAGGCGCTGCTGGAGGTGGTGGGGCCGACCGGGATTTATGAGCGCAGCGATGTGGGCACGCGCCGGCCGGAGGGGATGGGGACGTTTCCCGCGGGCCTGCTGGCGGGGGAGGAGCCGCCCGAGCTGATCGAGATCCGAGAGCACCGGGCGCAGTTCTGGGTGGATGTTCGGCGGGGGCAGAAGACGGGGTTTTTCTTAGATCAGCGGGAGAACCGGCTGGCCGCCCAGTCGTTTGCCCGGGGCCGGGAGGTGCTGAACTGTTTCAGCTATTCCGGAGGGTTTTCCGTTTATGCGGCCCGGGGAAAGGCGTCCCGGGTGGTGAGCGTGGATGTGTCGGAGCCGGCCCTGAACCTGGCCCGGAAGAACCTGGAACTCAACCGGCTGGACCCGGAACAGCATCCCTGTGTTGCGGAGAATGTGTTTGATTATCTGAAGGCGTGCAGAGCGGAGAAGACACGGTTTGATATGGTGATTGTAGACCCTCCGGCATTTGCGAAGACGAAGGAGGCGCTGAAGCAGGCGGTCCGATCTTACATCAGCCTGAACCGCAAGGCGATTGAGGTACTGCGGCCGGGCGGGGTGCTGGTGAGCGCATCCTGCTCCACGCAGGTGGATTACGAGACGTTTTTTTCAGTTCTCAAGAACGCCGCTGCCGCGGCCCGGCGGGAACTCCGGATTGTGAAGAGCCATTTGCAGGCAGTGGACCACCCGGCGTTCGCCGCGTTTCCGGAGGGGCGGTATCTGAAGTGTTTTTTTGGGGTTGTCAGCTAAGGCGAGGGCTAGCGGGGGAGGAGGAGCTGCCAGTTGTGATAGATGGAGAGGGCGAAGGCGAGGGCGGTGAGCAGGAGGAGGATAAGTGCGAAGAGGATGGTGATGCGGCTTTCGCCTCGACCGGTGCCGGAGACGAGGGCGCGGGAGGCGATCCAGCCGCCGATGAATCCGCCGAGGTGGGCGAAGTTGTTCACGCCGCTCATCATGAAGCCGAGGATGAAAAGGAGGATCGCCCACTGCCAGACCTGCCGGGTCATCATCGCCATCATGTGGCCCCCCTGCCAGCGGCCGTAGACGATGATGGCCGCGAATAGGGCGAAGATGGCTCCGGAAGCGCCGATGGTGGGGGCCCCGGTGAGGGCGTTGGAGAGGACAAATCCGACAACGCCTCCGGCGGTGAAGATGATAAAGTACCGGGCCGGGCCGTAGAGGTTGCCGACTTCGGGGCCGAGCTGCCGGATCCAGAGGACGTTGAAGAGGATGTGGAGAAGTCCGCCGTGGAGGTAGGTGGCGGTGAGGACGGTCCACCAATGGCCTCTGGGAATCGCGATGCCGCCTGTCATGCCCAGGGCGTAGAGGGCGCGACCCCCGGGGCTGAGCATGCCAAAGAGGCCGCCCCCCGTGTTCAGGGCGGCTTTGAGGTCGATCAGCAGGCTGAGGACAAAGAGGGCGATACAGACGGTGGGAATGAGGGTGAGCACATCGATGCGGCCGCCGAAGAGCCGGGTGAGCGTTGGTCCCAGGCCCCACAGGCCGGGGCGATAAGCGCCGCAGTAGGGGCAGCGCTTTTCTTGGGTGCTGATGAGGTTGCGGCAGTTCGTGCAGACCATTGAGGTAGGGTGCATGGGTCTCCTGTGTACACATACGTCGTGGGGATCGGGAAAAACAGCAGGGGAGCAGGAGAGCAGGAGAGCAGGGGTGAAACAGACGCTGGACTTGACCCGTTTCGGTGGGTACCTTATCTCTTGGGAGAAAGGAGATCCACTATGCCGCCAACACGTCCACCTTATCCACCTGAGTTCAAAAAGCAAATGGTCGAATTGGTTCGAGCCGGTCGTACGCCAGGAGAGCTGGCCAAAGAGTTCGAGCCCTCAGACCAGACGATCCGGAACTGGGTGGTACAGGCCGACCGAGACGAGGGCCTTCGAGAAGACGGTCTGACCAGTGATGAGCGAGAGGAGTTGCGCCGTCTTCGTCGCGAGATTAAGCAGTTACGCATCGAGCGTGAGATCTTGTCAAAAGCAGCAGCCTGGTTCGCTCAGGAGACCAACACGATCCCCAGAAAGCCT
The DNA here is from genome assembly GCA_965249305.1 of Candidatus Latescibacterota bacterium. Lineage (GTDB taxonomy): Bacteria > Latescibacterota > UBA2968 > UBA2968. Next base: position 5,859,693 of record OZ252228.1, read on the forward strand.
TCCAGTTCGTGAAGGCGCACCAGGCAAAATGGCCAATTACCACGCAATGCCGAGTCCTGGGTGTCTCCCTCAGTGGGTATTATGCGTGGCGAGGACGCCCCCCATCGCCAAGAGCAAAGGTCGATGCGGATCTCAAGGAACAGATTAAGGCTTTTCATGCCCGTTCTGATTCTACCTACGGAGCCCCCAGAATCTGGGAAGATCTGGCAGCATTAGGCATCCGTATAGGCAAAAAGCGTGTCGCCCGTCTGATGGTTGAGATTGGTATCTTCGGGGTGAGCCGTCGAAAGGGTATCAGAACCACCCGTAAGGGAAAAAAGGCTCAAAAAGCCCCTGATCTGGTCAAGAGAGACTTCACTGTTGAAGCCCCAAATAAACTCTGGGTGGCCGATATTACCTACGTACCAACCTGGGCGGGCTTCCTGTATCTTGCTGTGGTTATCGATGTCTTTTCCCGCCGAGTCGTGGGCTGGACGATGGCTTCGACGCTCCAGAGTGAGTTGGTTTTGTCTGCTTTGAATATGGCACTTTGGCAGCGTCATCCTTGTGGGGTGATCCACCACTCCGACCAGGGATCTCAGTATACTTCACTTGCCTTCGGTAAACGCTGCGATGAGGCGGGTATACGTCCCTCAATGGGTTCTGTAGGCGACTGCTATGACAACGCACTGTGTGAAAGCTTTTTCGCCACCCTCGAATGTGAATTGATCGACCGCCGTTGTTTTCGTACCCACAAGGAGGCCAGATTGGCTATTTTTGAGTATATTGAGGGCTGGTATAATCCCCATCGTAGGCATTCATCAATCGCATACCACTCACCGATGACATATGAAAAACAGCATCAAACACGGGCTTGAAGCCCAAGCCCTAAACACTCCACCAAAACGGGGCAACTCCACCCCTGCTTCGGAAACGGGTTGGGAAGTTATACGAATACGTCGCTGGTGTCGCCCCGCACAATGGTGACCTGACCCGCCTCCTCAAGCTGACGCACCGTCTGAACCACCCGCAGCTGAACATCCTCCACATCGCTCATTCGAACCGGTCCCGAAAACTCCATCTCCTCCTTGATCATCGTGCCCACACGCTCGGATACGTTCCCAAAGATCCGGTCCTGAAGCTCCTCGCTGCCCCCCTTCAGCGCAACCGCCAGATCCTTCGTATCCACCTCCCGCAGGATCATCTGGATCTCCCGGTCGGTCAGCTTGGCGATGTCGTCGAACACGAACATCTGGTTTCTCACTTCCTCGGCCAGTTCCGGGTCCTGCGCATCGAGGCGCTCCAGCACGGCCTTCTCGGTGGACCTCCCCGTCCGGTTGAGGATCTCGGCCACGGCCTTGGGACCTCCAATCTCGGTCACCTGACCCGCTAAGATCGCCTGCAGGTCTTGCGCCAGGGTGTCCTCCAGTTCGCGCAGCACCTGGGGAGAGATGTTGTCCATCTGCGCGATGCGGAAGGACACATCGGCCTGGAGCTCTTCGGACAGCCCGTTGAGCACCCCCGCCGCCTGGTTCGCGTCCAGCTGCGAGAGAATCAATGCAACCGTCTGCGGATGCTCTTTGGAGACAAAGGGAATGAGCTGGTTGGGGTCCACGTTGCGCATCATATAAAACCCGCTGGAGGTGGTGCTGTTCACCCGGTCTAAGAGCGCCTGCGCCTTGCGGGGGCCCAGCGCCTTCTCCAGCGCTCCCCGGGCAAAGTCCATGCCCCCCTGAGAGACGTATTTGCCCGCAACGAGGAGCTGCTCGAACTCTTCTAAGACTTCGTCCTCTTGCTCGGTGGTGACCACATCTAATTCGGCGATGGCCTGGGCGATCTGCTCGACCTCCAGATCGTTGAGGTATTTCATCACCTCGGCGGTGGTCTCCTGCCCTAAGGCGATCATGAGGATGGCTACCTTTGTTCGCGCTGATTGCTCTTCAACATCCTCTTCGGGCAAAGCAATCCCTTTCTCAACACCGGGTTTTTGGTGAACTAAAAAGCACTAAAATAAATGTATGATAAAGTTGAGCAGGATGTCAAGCAGAACTTTTTTCGCCTTTATATATTATCGGCAAAATCGCCATCCGCTACACCGCCTGCCATGCCCGTGGTGAACCTGTTCTGCCCCCCTATGCCGGCTCGCTTTCGGGAGCGACGTCGGGCCAATGTTGCAGAATAAGCGAAAGGCCCCTTAGGATCCGGGCCATGGTCTCTTCGGAGGTATGGCCCATTGCGGCAATGCGGAAGGCGGAATCGTGCATGGGACCGTAGCCGGGCGCGAGCTGGACGTTGAGGAGGTTCCGGACAGCGGCGACAAACGCCGGGCCGGAGACGCTCTCCGGCAGGGAAACGGCGGTGACGGTGGGACTTTCGAATCCGGGCCGCGCCAGGACCTGGAGGCCGTGGCGGTGCGCCCATTCGCGCTGCATACGGGCCAGATTCCGGTGGCGCTCGAACCGCCGATCGCCTTCGGCCAGCATCTCTTTCAGGCGAGCGATCAGGCAGCGGAGGGTGAGATCGGCAACCGTCATGGGGGTCTGGGCGTCTTCTGCCCGTTCGACCCATTCGATGAGGTCGAGGACGTAGCCCCGGTTTGGACACGCCCGGGCCGTTTCGACCGCCCGGTTTGAGACGACCATGACCGAACCGATGGCGGGTATGGCGAAGTCTTTTTGCAGGCTCCAGAGGTAGTAGTCCGGGCGAAGCGTATCGATGCGGATCTCCAGGGCGCCCGCGATGCTGACGCCGTCAATGGCGAGCAGCATTTCCGGAGCGGTCTGACGGGCCAGGGCGCACATGGCGTCTATGGGGAGCATGACGCCGGTGGAGGTCTCGTTGTGGGTGAGCAGGGCGAGGTCGTAGCCTTCGGTGAGCGCGGCCCTCCAGGTTTCTGTATCTACGCCTTTTCCCCAGTCGGCCTGAAGGATGTTAATGGCGCGTCCCCGGTTCTGAAAGACCTGGGCCCACTTTTTGGAGAAGGCGCCGATATCCAGGCCGAGCGTACGGAAATGGGAAGGGGTGTTGACGGCCGCCATTTCCCAGTTGTAGCTGCCGGTGTGTCCAAAGATGAGCGGGACAAATCCATCCGGGATGTGGAAGGCGCCGCAAAGGAGGTCCACAGCTTCCTGGTAGCAGGCCCTGTATTCGGCAGACCGGTGGGTATGGGTTGCTCGATAGGTACGCAGGACGTCCAGAACAGCCGGTGTGAGGTCGTGCGGGCCCGGCGCCCAGAGCACGGGTTCGCGGAGGCGCAGGTTGGTGAGCCGATGGACGACTTCCGGAGACATCCGTTTTCTCTACAGAAATGAGGAAGCCCGCTAAATGCGCGTTTAGCGGGCTTCTGCTGTACAAAATCTGGAGCGGGAAACGGGACTCGAACCCGCGACTTCAACCTTGGCAAGGTTGCGCTCTACCAACTGAGCTATTCCCGCTTTGCGTTTCTTCTCCATACTCAGAAAAGAAAACTACACAAAGGCTGCGGCGTTGTCAAGACTAAACTATATCTATTTGATAAGTATGGCTTTACGCTTTATTCTGGTCATCGGATTCACCCTCGGGCCCGCCGTTGGGTACCGGCCAGACCATGTTTTTCCCCGCTGTTTTGGCCTTGTAAACCGCCTGGTCCGCTGCGTCGATAAGCTGGTCCTGGGTCTGGATGTCGGAGACCAGGGTGCCCACGCCGATGCTGAGGGTTATGGGCGCCCGAAGTTCCTGATTTTCCTGAACTTTCCCGATACCTTCGTGGATCCGCCGGGCCAGGGAGAGAGCGGTTTTTCCATCGGTATGGGGGAGGATGATCACGAATTCCTCGCCCCCGTAGCGAACCGGAAAATCGACTCCCCGGAGGTGATCGCGGATGAACTGCCCGATATAAGCGAGGGCCCGGTCTCCTTCTGTATGGCCGTAGGTGTCGTTGATGGTCTTGAAGCTGTCGATGTCGATAAAGAGCACCGAGAGAGGGATGTCGTAGCGCTGTGCCCGTTGAAATTCCTCGTGGAGCCGGGCCTCCAGGATATTTCTGGAATAGAGGCCTGTAAGATTATCGTAGAGGGCGGCGTTGACGAGGTCGCAAAGCGCGCTCTTTTTCAGGATACAGAAGTCGCTGATGGGCGTGGCAAGTTCGCCTTCCGTATCGGTAGCCACCAGGTCGAGCAGGGCAACAACCGGGTGGATTTCCCGCCCCAGTTCACCTTGCAGCTCTTTCTGATGTTTCTCGACCAGACCCTGGATGGCCGTGGTGTCTATGCCGGTAAGGCCGGATGGAAGACCGAGCAGGTAGTCCTCTTCGGATTTTGAGGAAGAGGTGTCGATCTGATCCAGAATCTGGTCTATGACTGTGACCGAGAGGAGATTCATAGAAAAAATGCATGTTCCTGAGTTGGCGTTTCGTGGGGGTCGATTAAAGTAGTGTGGAAAAATACCTACAGGAAAGACAAAAGTCAATGATTTTTCGGGATTTTTGCCGACGCCGGGGTGGGGTGCGCCAGGCGGGCGCAGGCAGATGCAGGATTAGATTGACAAATTTCATCCCGGCGCATATACTGTGAACTAAGATACTTATAGACTGTGCATCTGTCAACTTTAACCGAATTTGGCGGACAGGGAGGCAATACGGTTGTGGCTCAAAATACCGGGCAGTACACCCTGGCGATCGACATTGGAGGGACGTTCACGGACGTTGTGATACTGGATACGGCGTCGGGAAAACTGGCTGTGGCCAAGGTGCTGACGAGCTCTCCGGATCCATCGGCGGCCGTTTTAGAGGGGATGAAATCGCTGCTAAGGGAGCAGGCGGTAGCGGTGGGGGATGTGGGGCGGGCGATCCACGGGACCACACTGGTGACCAACGCACTGATTGAGCGGAAAGGGGCGTTGACGGGGCTGATTACGACCGAGGGGTTTCGGGATGCGCTGGAGATCGGGCGGGAAGGACGCTACGATATCTACGATCTGTTTCTGGAACTGCCGCAGCCCTTAGTGGAACGGCGGCTCCGGCTGGAGGTGCCCGAACGGATGAATGTGCGCGGGGAGGTGCTGACGCCTCTGGATGATGGGGCTGTGCAGGAGGCGTGTGAGGCGCTGCGGGAGGAAGGCGTGGAGGCGGTTGCGGTTTCGTTTTTGCACGCCTATGCCAATCCGGACCACGAGCAGCGGGCGGCCGAGGCCGTCCGGAAGGCGCTGCCGGATGTAGCCCTGTCGGTCTCCCACCGGGTGGCGCCGGAGCTGCGGGAGTACGACCGGACCTCGACGACGGTGGCCAACGCGTATGTGCAGCCGCTGGCCGGGCGTTATCTAACGGGGCTGGAGGAAGGTCTGCACGCGTACGGGCTGGCTGCGCCCCTGCATATTATGCTTTCCAACGGAGGGACCTGTTCGGCAGAGACCGCGGCCGAGTTCCCGGTGCGGCTGGTGGAGTCCGGCCCCTGCGGCGGGGCGCTTGCGGCGGCTTACTGGTGCAGGCAGGCAGGTCGGGAGGATGTGCTGGCGTTCGACATGGGGGGGACCACGGCCAAAGCGATGGTGAGCAGCAGGGGAGAATTTCCGATTACCACCGAGTCGGAGGTGGGCCGCGTGTACCGGTTCAAGCGGGGCAGCGGACTGCCGCTGCTGGTGCCGGTGATGGATATGATCGAGATCGGCGCGGGGGGAGGCAGCATCGCCCATCTGAATGAGCTGGGTCTGCCTGTTGTGGGGCCGGAGAGCGCAGGGGCGATGCCCGGTCCGGCCTGCTACGGCCAGGGAGGGGCCGAGCCGACGGTGACGGACGCCGATTTGATCCTGGGATTTCTGAACCCGGAATATTTCCTGGGCGGGCAGATGTGCCTGGAGGCCTCCAGGGCGCGGGCTGCGATTGAGACTCTCGCGCGGAAGTTAGAGATGGATGTGGAGCGGATGGCCTGGGGCATCCACCGCTTAGTGAACGAGAACATGGCCAATGCGGGCCGGGTGCACGCCGCAGAACGAGGGGTTGACCTGCGGGGGTATACAATGGCGGCCACGGGAGGCGCAGGGCCCGTGCACGCATGCGGGGTGGCGCAGCGGCTCGGGATCGAGACGGTGATCGTTCCTCCGGCGGCCGGGGTCGGATCGGCCTTTGGGCTGATGCTGGCGCCGATTTCGTTTGATTTTGCACGCAGCTACGTCTCCCGGCTGGAGGACCTGCATTTTGACCGCCTGAACGGTCTGTTCAAAGATATGGAGCGGGAGGGAGGCGAGGTGTTGAGGGAAGCGGGGGTGCAAGAAGGGGCGGTTCGGATGGAACGGACGGCCGATATGCGGTATGTGGGACAGGGACACGAGATTCGGGTGCCGGTGCCGGAGGGTGTGTTCGGGCAGGAAAGCCTGAGCCGGCTCCAGGAGGCTTTTGACCGGGAGTATCGGCGGATTTACGAACGGGTCTGCGAGGGGGTACCGGTAGAGACGGTTCACTGGCGGCTGGCCGCGTCCGGACCCAGGCCGAACCTGGGAGAGGCCCGGGCCGGGACATCCCGTGCAGGCGGGGATGCACTGAAAGGACGCCGGGCGGCGCTTTTTGATGTGGAGGAAGGCGCGGTGGAGACGCCGGTGTACGATCGCTACGGTCTGGAGGAGGGCTTCGCGGTGGATGGCCCCGCAATTGTGGAGGAGGCCGAATCGACGACGGTTGTACCGCAGGGGTGGGCTGTGGCCGTGGACCCGACGGGCAGTCTTATCTTAACACGATCAGAGGAGGCAGAGGATGAGCCGGAGCGGCCGTGAGCTGGACGCCGTTTTGCTGGAGGTGCTGTGGAACCGGTTGATTTCGATTGTGAACGAGCAGGCCGCGGCGCTGATGCATGCGTCCTTTACGACGGTGGTGCGAGAGGCCGGGGACCTGTCTGCGGGGGTGTTCGATGCGGAGGGGAACATGATGGCCCAGGCGGTGACGGGCACGCCGGGGCATATCAACACGATGGCCACGTGTGTGCGGCATTTTGTGCGGGCCCATCCGATTGAGACGCTGGTGCCCGGGGACAGCCTGCTGACGAACAATCCCTGGCTGGGGTCCGGGCATTATCACGATATTACGGTGGTGACCCCGGTGTTCCACAAGGGCCGCGGGATCGGGTGGTTTGCCAATACGTGTCACGCGATGGATATCGGGGGACGGACGCTGGGGGCGGATGCGCGGCAGGTATTCGAGGAGGGGCTGCACATACCGATTATGATGCTGTTCCGAGAAGGTCGGGTGAACCAGGATTTGATCGAGATTGTGCGGGCGAATGTGCGCATGCCGGACTCGGTGGTGGGAGACCTCTACGCGCAGCAGGCGGGGAACGACGTGGGGGCGGCCAAGCTGATCGAGATGATGGGAGAGTACGAGCTGGAGGATCTGGGGGCGCTGTCGGACCTGATCCTCTCCCGGTCGGAGGAGGCCACCCGGGAGGCGATTTCCGAGATCCCCAACGGGACCTATAAGGACGAGGTGGACCTGGACGGGTTCGACCACCCGTTGAAGATCTGCATTGCGATTACGGTGAAGGATCGGGATCTGATTGTGGACTACGCCGGGACTTCGCCGCAGGTGGATCGGGGGATCAATGTGGTGTACAACTATACCCATGCCTATACGACGTATCCCTTAGCGTGCGCGATCAGCCCGGCGGTGCCGAACAACGAGGGGAGTTTCCGGCCGGTGAGGGTAACCGCGCCGGAGGGTTCGGTTCTGAACGCCCAGTTTCCCTGCGCGGTGGGCGCCCGGCATCTGATCGGACATTTTCTCACGCAGGCCGTGTTCGGCGCGCTGTGCCAGGCGGTCCCGGAACGGGTGCTTGCAGATGGATCGGCCGGCCTGTGGAATACACAATTAGAGGGGTACGATCGGAACAACCGGATGTTTGCCTATATCTTCTTTTCAGCGGGGGGAATGGGCGCCCGGCCGACGGTGGACGGGCTGTCTGCGACGGCGTTTCCCAGCGGGATCAAGGGGGTGCCGGCCGAGGCAATCGAGGCGGTGTCTCCGGTGCTGATGCTGAAGCGGGCGCTGCGGCCCGATTCTGCGGGGGCGGGGAAGTTTCGGGGCGGCCTGGGCCAGGAGATGGTGTTGAAGATGGACAGCGAACGGCCGGTGCTGCACTCCTGCATGTACGACCGCACCCGGTGCGCGGCCCGGGGGTTCCTGGGGGGAAAGGACGGGGCCGCCGGGGAACTGTTCCTTTCGGACGGCACACGGCCCCACCCGAAGGGGAAATATGAGATCCCCCCCGGCGAAACCGTGACCCTGCGCCTGCCGGGGGGCGCGGGATTTTACCCGCCGTGGGAGCGGGACCCGGTGCGGGTGCTGGAAGACGTGCGGCAGGGACGGGTGTCGCCCGAGGCGGCGCGCGAGGAGTACGGTGTGGTGATCGATACCGACCGGTGGGTGGTGGATGAAGCCGAGACGGTGGCGCTGCGGAAGGGAATGCAGGAGGGATGATATCATGCCTGTAGATGTTACGCTGGCGAATGAGATCCGGGTTCAGCGGCAGGGGGAGTGGCTCTGCCGCGGGCTGCCGTTTCCTCGGGGGACGGTGAGGGATGTGGGGGGCCTGCGCATGCGGGACGAGACGGGAGCGGAGACGCCCCTGGGTTCGGAGGTTCTGGCCAGCTGGCCGGACGGGTCGGTCAAATGGGCGCTGCTGCAGTTTCCGGTGCACTTTGAGGGCTACGGCCGGAAGACCTATTCGCTGGACTGGACGGGCGAGGAGAGCGGGCGAGACCAGGGGGCACGGGTTGTTCTGTCAAAATCCGAGGATCGGTGGGAGGTGGATAACGGGCTATTGCATTTCGTGCTTCCGCTCTCCGGACAGGCTTTCATGGCGGCGTGCAGGAGGGGAGATGAGGAATATATCCGGTCGGTTCGGGCGGAGATCGTGGACGCGGAGGGTGTGACGTTTGTCAGCGAGCTGGAGGGGGAGCCTGAGGTCGAGCATTTCACCGAGAAGATGCTGGTGGTGAGCCGGCGGGGGGTTCATCGGGACGGGGATGGGAGGAAGCTCTTTTCACTGGTGTTTCGGGCAACGGTATTTGCGGATGCGGACGAGATGGAGGTGGAGTATCAGTTTATCCACGATGAGCCCTATCGGGATGTCCCGATACGTCGAAAGCGGGCGCAGGGGATAGGGGCGCCCAGCGTGGATACGGAGAGTCCCAGGATGCAGGAACTGCGGGCCGTCCGGTTGATTGTCGCGCACACCATCGGCGGGGCTCGGGAGTTTGCGACCTGTCCGTTTGGGACGGTGGGGAATGAAGGTCTGATGACTTCACCGCGTCCACTCCGGGCGCTGATTACAGATGCGCCGCAGACAGCCCTCTACGATGCCATGATCGATGCCGACGTGTACGACGGCGAAGAGGCGGTGGGCCAGTCTCACGGATGGGTTGCGGCAGGCGACGGCAAGCGGGGGGTTGCGGCTTCAGTGCGGAAGTTCGCCCAGCAGTGGCCCAAGGGGTTCGCCGCCGATGGGGAGGCGATTGTCCTGGAGCTCTGGCCGGAGGCGGCGGGTCCGCTGGTCATCTTCCAGGGGCAGGCGAAGTCTCATCAAGTGAAGCTGCGGGCTTACCGGGGGAGTGCAGCGGAGGCGCGGCTGCCGGACTGGCATTTTGCGTATCAGTTTCCGGTCGCGTTTTCCTCGCCGGAGTGGTTTATCGACTCCGGCGCAATCGGGCCCCTGTTCCGGTACCAGCCGGAGAAATTTCCGGGGATCGAGCAGAAGTTCCGCCTTGAGTTTGAACAATACCTTGGCTACGACCGGCGGCTGGGCATGATGAACTACGGCGACCATGAGCAACTGGTCAGCGCGTCGTGGGGACGGGTCGATTTTATGGCCAACTGCGAGCACGATTTCGGCCAGACGATCTACCTCCAGTTTGTGCGCACGGGAAGCTACCTCTATCTGGATGCCTTTGAAGCCTCCGTGCGCCACGTGATGGATCTGGATATCATACACTTTGACGATCATTTCGACGAGCAGGGTGGATGGGGGGCCCACGGCGCGTTCCACGCCGGGATGGACGGGACGCCGAACTGTCACCTGTCGCACATGTGGGCGGAGGGGTTTCTCTCCTACTATTACTATTGCGGGTACGCGCCGGCACTGGCAGCCGCGCGGGGTGTGGCCGATCTGATCTGCCGGAAAGTGGCGTCGGGCGACGGGCGACGGGGCGCGCGCGAGCGGGGGTGGCCCCTGATTGCACTGTGCAGCGTGTACCGGGCCACGGGTGAGGAGCAGTATGCGGAGACTGCGAAGATCATTGTGGCGTCTTTTGCCGAGGGCCCCGATCCGCTGGAGGCCAACGGGGGATGCAGCGGCGGTTGGGGGCCTATCCCTTACCAGCAGGCGGTGATGGGGAGCATTGCTGCGACCGGGCTGGCGTACTATCATCAGGCGTTCGGGGATCCGCTCAGTCGGGAGCTGTTTTTGCGCCTGTGTGATTTTCTGGCCAGCGACGATGTGCGCTCACCCGAGGGGCTTTACCTGTCGATGCCCGGCAATGAGACGCCGATGAGTTATGTGGGTTTCTCCAACCTTCGGGAGAGCATCGGCTACGCCTGGGAGCTTACCGGCGACAAGAAGTACGTTCGACTCGGCCTGCGCTATATCGAAACGAATATGATCTCTACCTTTCCGACGGTAGGACATTATGTTAGAACCCAATTTGGCTATGAGGTCATTCGGGCGACCGGTGATTCGATCAGCGTTCACTGGCGCGACCTGCTGCGTTTCTTCTCTTATGCGGATAAGGCAGGGCTGCTGCGGGATTTTTGAACCGAACGGAGACAGACCGACAGGTGGTTAGACCCCATGGTTGTTTTCCACGGTACCACACGCAAGAACGCATTGCGGATTCAGGCCGAGGGATTTCTTCCCAGGAAGCCCTCCAAACGCGTCTGGTTCACGCAGAGCAAAGAGTATGCAAAACGTCGGGCGCGGCACAAGGCGAAGCGGACCCACGACCGGCCCGTGGTTTTGACGTGCGACCTCGACGTCCACGAACTTAAGCGGCGCCTTGGCGGACGGAGCGGGGTGAGGGTACGCAACCGGATTGTGGTGGTGAATGGGCCGGTGTCCGCTTCGGTCCTGCGTTCGCATCCCCAGATGCTGGTGCCCAGAAGCAAAGAGGATCTTGCCCGATGGATCAACGAGGCGCTGGGCCTCAAGCCGCACAAGGGGGTGGGGAAGAACCACCCCGGAATCGACCGGCTGTCCCGGTGGATCGACCACCGGATGGCTGCAAACCCGCAGTGGCAGATCAAGGACCAGGAGATTATCGAGCTGGCCAATCAGTGGCTGCCCGAGTATTTCCGAGGGGCAAAACCCGATTTCAAGCAGTATTCACCTTCCGTGCAGGATGTCGAAGATGGCGAACAGGAAGATGGATCTCAAGTAGAGGCCGATCTCCCCGAAGTGGACAGGCGGGAAGAAGAGGCGCTGGACTGCCTGATGTCTGAGAAACCGAAACGGAGAATTCGCGGATTGTCCCTGCTGGCGAAACTGAAAACGCCGGACCTTTTTGAATGGTGTCTGATGGTTCTGGAAGACGAGGCGCCTGCGGTGCGTGTGGCGGCTCTGGAAACGATCAACCGATGTGGCGATGTCGAAACGGAGCTGATTGAGCCCCTGGCCTCCTCGGAAGACAAACTGGTCCGGGCCGCAGCCATTGCTGTGATGGCCGGACATGCCGGGGAAGCGGCGCCCGAATGGTTCAGATGCGGGCTGACGGATCCGGACCCACACGTGCGCGTGAATACGGCCCGCTACCTTCCAGCGCTCGATCCGGTTGAACACCGGGCAATTTTTGAACTCGCGCTTTACGATCCCAACCCGGCGGTCGCACGTCTGGCCGGGAAGTTCACCAGTGGAAAAGGATTCGCCAGAATGACGTGGTGAACGCGCCTCCGCACCCCACCAATCCACCCGTAGCAGTTGGCAGGATAGTGACTGCCACTGCCACCTTTCTCCTTGCCCAGATCGTCCCTCCCAATCGCTTCGACCAGAAAGTCAAATTCCGTAGGAATCATAAAAATACCGTATCGGACACTCCGGGTGTAAGTTTTGGATTGACGTCCGTTCAGGTGTACGATATTTTGGGTGGGGTGATCAATCTTAACTTTTGCAGGGCATTTGTCCGGATCGGACGGATAGATATAAGGAGCAGTTGTGAACGACCGACCCGAAAGACATTCGCCGGCGGGTCTCTGGAAGGTGCTGCGGCGCATTTTCGCGTACAGCCGTCCTTACCGGTATCGCCTGTTTGTGGGTCTTGGTTTGACGGTGCTGGCGACGGTTGTCTGGCTGACGATTCCGCTGGGTATTCGGTCTTTGCTGGATTCCGTTTTTGAACGGGGCGACCAGGGGCTTCTGAACCTCCTGGCGGGCGGGATGCTGCTCCTGTTCGTAATCCAGTCCCTGCTTTCTTTCGGGAGCCATTATCTTGTGAACTGGGTCGGGGAGCGGGTGGTGGCCGACATCCGCCGGGAGATCTACGCCCACCTGCACCGGCTGGGGTTCCGTTTTTTTGCCGATCAGCGTCTGGGAGAGCTTACGTCGAGGTTGACCAACGATGTCGGTTCCGTGCGCAGCGCGGTGACCGATGCGCTGGCGCAGTTGCTGATGCAGAGCTTTTCGCTGTTGGGGTCCGTTTCGCTGATGGTCGCTCTCAACTGGCGGTTAAGCCTCGTGATTTTTCTGTCGGTGCCCGGAGTGGCCCTGGGCAGCCGGCACTTAGGGCTGCGCATCCGCGAGCTTTCACGGAAGGTGCAGGACCTGCTGGCCGATACGACGTCGGCGGCCGAGGAGGCGCTGAGCGCCATACGGGTGGTGAAGGCGTTTACGCGCGAGCCGTACGAGACGGGCCGATACAACGAGGCGGTGGAGGAGCTTTTTGAGACGGCCCAGCACAGGGTGCGGATAGCGGCTCTGTTTTCATCGATTATCGGATTCCTGGTCCTTTTCGCGCTGGTGGTTATTTTCTGGTACGGGGGCCGGGAGGTGCTGGCCGGGCGGTTGACGACGGGCGATCTGATAGCGTTTATCTTCTATGCGTTTAACATCTCCCGGTCTGTGATAGGGATGTCCCGTTTGTATACGACCCTGAACAGCGCGGCTGGAGCCACGGAGCGGATTTTCGAATTGCTGGAGACCCGGCCGGAGATCGAAGACGCGCCCGGTGCAATCGATCTGCCGGCAGTGCAGGGCGCGGTCGCCTTTGAGGCGGTCTCATTCCATTACGAGCCGGGGCGTCCGGTGCTCCGGGATGTCTCTTTTTCGGTTGGGCCGGGGGAGACGTTTGCGATTGTGGGTCCGAGCGGCGCGGGAAAGACCACGCTGCTGCACCTTGTGCCCCGTTTTTTTGAGCCGGTTTCAGGACGTATTACGGTGGATGGGCACGACCTGCGAGACGTGACGCTGCGGTCCCTCAGGGAGCAGGTGGGCCTGGTGGCGCAGGATGTGCATCTGTTCGGGATTTCTGTGAAAGAAAATATCCGCTACGGCCGTCTGGACGCTACGGATGAGGAGATCGAAGCGGTGGCTCGGGACGCCAACGCGCACGCGTTCATTGCCCGACTGCCCGAAGGGTATGACTCGCTGGTGGGAGAAAAGGGGGTGAAGTTGAGCGGTGGGGAGCGGCAGCGTATTGCGATTGCCCGGGCGCTGCTGAGAGACCCCCGGATTCTGTTACTGGACGAGGCGACGTCTTCGCTGGATTCGGCGTCGGAAGCGCTCATCCAGCAGGCGCTGGAGCGGATGATGCAGAGCAGAACGACGTTTATTATCGCTCACCGGCTCTCCACAGTGCAGCACGCCACCTGCATTCTGGTGCTGGACCAGGGGGAGATCGTCCAGGCCGGACCCCACGAAGAACTGATTGCTCAGAACGGGGTGTACCGCCGGTTGTGCGAGCTTCAGTTCCGGGAGCCGGTGATGAGGAGTGAAGAGTGAAAAATGAAGCGTGAAGATTGGGAGGTGTTGCCATGAAACTGGGATTTACGACGCTTGGCACCCCGGACTGGGATCTGGATACGATCTGCAGGCGGGGGCAGGAGTACGGATTTGATGGGGTGGATTTCAGGGGGTTGAAAGAGGAGATCGACGTGACGGTTCTGCCGGAGTTTACGGTGAGTCTTGCGGAGACGGTGACGAAGCTGAACGCAGCGGGGCTTTCGGGCGGGATCAGTACCAGCCTCAGGATCGGTGACGAGGCGCTTTTTGCAGAGAATCTGGAGGAGGCGGTTCGCACAATTCCAGTTGCCAGGGAGCTGGGGATCGGCGTGGTCCGTGTGTTCGGCGGGGGGGATGTGGAGGCGCATTCGAGGGAAGAACTGGCCGATGCGGGGCAGCGGACCATGGAGGCGGTGCTGGAACTGGAGGGCGCCCGCGAATTGCAGTGGGTGCTTGAGACCCACGACAACTGGATCTCGTCGGCGGACTGCAAGCTGCTGCTGGACCGGGTTCCCGATCCTGCGTTCGGGATTCTCTGGGATATTGGCCACACATCGCGGGTGGGGTCGGAGGCGCCGGAGGAGACGATGGCGGTATTCGGCGATCGGATCACCCATTTACACGTGAAGGATGCCGTGTACGATTCTAGCCATCCGCAGGCGATGAAAGACGGGTGGCGATACGTTGAGCCAGGCGCCGGACAGCTTCCGCTGGCAGAGGCGATCGAGCTGCTGAAAGAGCGGGGGTACGACCGGTGGTTGATTTTTGAGCACGAGAAGCGGTGGCACGCGGAGCTTCCGGAGCCGGAGGAGATTTTTCCCAAGTTTATGGCGTGGATTCGGGGGATTTTGGCGTAATCATTGAGGGAGGGGATTGTGTCACAACGGCCTTTGACCGCTGTTGTCGTGGGCGCAGGGCACCGGGCGATGGAAGAGCGGCGGGTGGTTGAATTCCGAACATCTGCGTGAGGGGGAGCGATGAGTGTGCGATGGGGCGTGCTCGGCGCCGGGAGCGTGGCCAGGCGCCGGGTGATGCCGGCGATGAACGAGAACAGCCGGTGCGAGCTGAAAGCGCTGATGGTGCGGGACCTGGTCCGGTCCGAAAAACTGGCGGAGGAATTCGGGGCGGATCGGGCGTACGACCGCGTGGATGCGCTGCTTGAGGACCCGGAGGTGGATGCGGTCTACGTGTCGAGCCCGACCTACCTCCACTGCGAGCACGTACGGGCTGCGGCCGAGCGGGGGAAGCATGTGTTCTGTGAGAAGCCGATGGCACTATCTCCGGAGGAGTGCCGGGAGATGACGGCGGCCTGCGAGCGGGCCGGGGTGCACCTGGAGGTCTGTTTTGTGCTGCGAGGGTGGCCGGTTTACCACCAGGTGAAGGCGGTGGTGGACTCGGGGCGCCTGGGACAGGTGGTGGAACTGCGGGCGCACCTGACCAAGTGGACACCCAGGGAGGAGGGGGAGTGGCGGCTGGACCCTCAAAAGGGGGGTGGGGGCGCACTGATGGATGTGGGGTCCCACTACCTGGATCTGTTCCGTTACTTAGAAGGGGATTTTGCCCGAATCGCTTATATGGAGAGTTCTGCAGTGTTCGGGGAAACGGTGGAAGAGAGCGCTTTCGTGACCGTGGAATTCAAGTCGGGCGCCCACGGGATTCTGGGCGTGAGCTTTGCGGTGTCGCATTCGGGCAATGTACTGGAAGTTTACGGGACGGAGGGAACGCTGTTGCTGGGCAAGGATATGGTGATCATCACGGCGGAGGGAGAGGAGACCCACCCGGCGGTTTTTTCCGACTATTACAGCGGGCTGCTGGCGCATTTTTGCCGCTGCGTTGAGGAAGGCGGCGAACCGATGGCCAGCGGGGAGGATGGGCTGCGAAACCTGGAGGTGATTGAGGCGGCCTACCGGGCAGGGAGGGAAGAGCGGGTGCTGGAGGTGCCGGGATGAGGTGTGGGGGCTTAGCGGTCCCACTTCCTTTTGTATTTCTCCTCGTTTTCCAGGGTGATCATCTGATCGTAGACCTGCTGGAGCAGGGCCAGGGCTTCCAGGGCTTCTTCCGCGTTGCAGGCGGGCTGCCGGTTTTCGCGGATGGCGGTGATGAATTCGGTGTTCTGGGCAAGCACGTGGTCCGACAGGTCGCCGGTGTCTTCGAAGAGGGTGTCGCCGTTGAGGGTGACGTTGTCGCTTGAGACGGTGAGCGTTCCGTTTTCACAGATGAAAAGGTTGCCGCCGGCTCCCCGTTGCGCATTGTATGAGAGGCTGATGGTGGCGATGGCTTCGCTGGCGTATCGGATGAGCATGCTCACGTCCAGGGAGGTTCCGATATTCGGGTGGAGCGGGGTGAGTTCGCCCCGGATTCGCCGGGCGGGGGCGCCGATCGTCCAGAGCGAGTAGTCAACCAGGTGACAGCCGTGGTGGAAGACGACGTCGTCCACCCAGCTTCTCCGGTAACCGGTCCAGCCGACATTTTCGTGCCGCAGCGAGAAGGAGTAGCTGTGGTGCTGGTAGATCTGTCCCGCTTTTCCGGAGGCGATGAAGTCTTTGACGAACCGGCCTATGGGGTCGAACCGGCGGGTGTGGGCGACCATGACCCTGCGACCGGTTTTGCGGGCGAGGCCGACGAGTTCGCTTGCGCCTTTGTGAGACAGGGACAGGGGGATTTCGACGAGTACGTCTTTGCCTGCCTCCAGGGCCTTTGCGGTCTGTTCGTAATGGTGTTCGCTGGGAGAGCCGATAACGACGGCGTCGATGTCGGGGTCTCTCAGGGCGTCCTCATAACGGGTGGTGGCCTTTTCAAACCCCATTTTGCGCTGGAATTCTTCCGCCGGTTCTGCGCGACGGCCGACCACGGTGTGCAGCCGGACCCCGGGGATTTTCTTCAGGGCTTCGGTGTGGAAGACGGCAATGCCTCCGTATCCAACCAGGCAGCAGGTGATGGGTTGCATAGAGGCTCCTATTCTACCGACAGAGGTTTTTCAACGCCTCGCTGGTCCTGGATCTGATATGCGGCTTCGATAAAGGCGATAATTTCGATGGTTTCGGCAATGTCTAAGGGTGGAGTTCCGGTCTGGAACATGCGTACGATTTGTTTGAGGAGTTCCCGGTAGATGTAACGGGCGTTGATGGTTCTGCTGACGATCTGTTTTTCGCAGAAGGCCGTAAATCCGTATCCCACCGTTCCGTCACGGAGGCCCCGCATGCTGCCGATACGCCCGTCTTCCCAGACGCCGACGGTGACTTCGGCGCCTTCCTGCCAGATGGTGCGAACAGAACGACAGCCGGGGCCCATGAGGGCGAAAAGGGTTTCAACGGCGTGGATGCCGTAGTTGAAGAGGCCGGGGTTGCGTGGATGCAGGGAGCAGGGGCTGTAGGCTTCCGCTCCAACTACCTCTCCGGTCTGTTCGCGGCTGGCGTGGAGTTCCTGGATCTCTACGGCATACCTGAGGGAACTTGCGCTGAAGAGCGGCACGTTTTTTTCGGTGGCCAGGCGGGCGAGTTCTCTGGCCTGGGACAATGAACAGGTAAAGGGCTTATCCACGTAGCAGGGCACGCCGGCTTCTACGAAGGGGAGGGCGCGTTCGTAATGGACGCTGCCGTCCAGGGATTCGATGAGGACGCCATCCACCTGTCCGACCATGTCCTGGGGGTTCTCGACCAGTTCAACGCCCAGTTCGTCGGTGAGCGTTTTCTGGTAGTCCTGGATGGCTTCCTGGTCCAGCATCGCTGAAGAGCCTGCCCAGCCCAGGACGACCCGGGCTCCGTCGACCCAGAGGTCCTCCTCAATCATTTTGTGATTCAGCCGCTTGGTGAATTCAACACAGTGTGAGGTGTCAAAACCAACAATGCCTAAACGGACCATGAATGCTTCTCCTTTGTGTTGACGGAATTCAACGCTGACCTGGTGTGTGGAAGATAGGGGTTTGCAGGTTCTTGTCAAGAGGATAGAAAAGGGGAAGGTTACGTATTTCGGACCGGAAGGTGGAAGATAAGAAGGAGGAAGGATGTCACAGGTACGATGTGCAGGTCTGACGTTTGCGCTGCTGATTCTATTTACCCCCCGGGCGGGGGTCGCCAATTCAGATCTGATTGATGCGGCACAGAAGGGAGACAAGAGTGTGGTGCAGACTTTGCTCGGGGCGGGAGCGGATGTGAACTGGCGAAATGAGAAGGACAAGACGGCGCTGATGGAGGCGGCAAACAAGGGACACACCGGCGTTGTGCAGATTCTGCTTGGGGCTGGCGCGGATGTGAATGCGGGGGATGAGAACGACCGGACGGCGCTGATGGAGGCGGCGAAGATGGGTCACACAGGCGTTGTGCGGGTGCTGCTTGAGGCGGGAGCGAATGTGAACGGACGGGACGAGAAGGACAAGACGGTCCTGATGTGGGCGGCGGGTTATCGCAGAGTCGTCGTTGTGCGGCTGCTGCTTAAGGCGGGAGGAGATGTGAATGCGCGGGACGAGAAGGGCCGGACGGCATTGACAGAGGCGGCGGCCAGCGGCGGCATGGACGTTGCGCAGGTGCTGCTTGGGGCTGGCGCGGATGTAAATGCGCAGGGTGAGAAGGGCCGGACGGCGCTGATGGAGGGCGCAAGATGGGGCGATACGGGTGTTGCGCAGGTGCTGCTTGGGGCTGGCGCGGATGTGAATGCGCAGGATGAGAAGGGCCGGACGGTACTGATGGAGGGCGCAATCAGCGGCAGTACGGGCATTGTGCAGGTCCTGCTGGACGCCGGCGCAGATGTCCATGTAAAGACAAAGAATGGTGAGACCGCCCTGATGAAGGGGGCAGCCAGCAGCGGAGACGCAACCCTTGTGCAGGCGCTTCTGGACGCCGGCGCGGTTGTAACCTGGAGCGACGAGCGCGGCCGGACGGCGCTGATAGAGGCGGCAAGGTGGGGGCGGGCGGGCAGAGTGCAGGCGTTTTTAGACGCCGGCGCGAGTGTGAATGCGCAGGACAAAGACCAGTGGACGGCCTTATTGCACGCGACCTCAAGAGGCCACGCCGCCGTTGTGCGGATGCTGCTGAAAGCCGGCGCAGATGTGCATGTAGAAGGGTATGAGGTTGGACTTTCCGAAGACGCCCGGACGGCGCTGATGGAGGCGGAAAAAGGGGGCCATGCCGAAATCGTCCAGATTCTCAAGAACGCCGGCGCCAGGGAGTGATGGGATTGAGGAATGGGTGGTTTTTCAATCCTGGCACCATCATAAAGGAGTTTCCGATGGACCTGTTCGATTTTCGCCGGCTTTCTTCGGCTTCCGAGGTTACCCTCTGCCGCGATGAAGGCTATTTCCCCGTGCTCATCAATCCGCAGGGCGAGGAGATCCTGGCCGTTCTGCGCGCAAGCGCAGGCCACGTGGGGGTTACGGGACGGCTGGACGCGGTACGTTCGCTGGACGGCGGGCGGACGTGGGAGGCGCCTGCTGTTATTGTGGACACCGAGGTGGACGACCGGAATCCGGCCCTGGGCCAGGCGCTCGACGGGACGGTTGTGCTGGCGTACCACACCCAGGGTTCTTACAACCAAGACGGCAGCTGGGCGCCGCAGTTGCGCCGGGTGCAGATGCGGGTGACGTGGTCTCAGGACGGGGGGCGAACGTGGGAAGACTCCGAGCCGCTCAATTTCGGAGCGATGGAGAAGCATTCCGCGTATGGCCGTATTGTCACCCTGCCCGACGGTACGATGCTGTTGCCGATTTATGGGGGGAATATCGAATCGGAGGATGAGACAGGCAGTTACGCGTATATTCTACGGTCAGACGACAGTGGTCGGACGTGGGATCGGCCTTCGCTGATTGCCGAAGGGTACAACGAGACAGCGCTGCTCCTGCTGCCGGAGGGTGACCTGCTGGCGGCGATGCGCTCCGGCGATCGAGAGGGATTGCTGGGGGTGTGCCGCTCGACCGATGGGGGCGCATCGTGGGACGAACCGACGGAAGTGACCGAGGGTCGGGAGCACCCCGCAGACCTGACGCTGCTGTCCAATGGTTGGGTGCTGATGGTTCACGGCGTGCGGCACGATCCCTTTGGGGTGCAGGCCCGTGTGAGCAAAGACAACGGGCGAAGCTGGGGCGACCGGCTGGTGGTGTGCGACGACCTGGGCGACAGCGACCTGGGCTACCCCTCTACCGTGAGGCTGGGGGAGAGGCTCGTGACCGCCTACTACAGCGCCCCCCGGGGGTGGGATGCGACCGACTACCGGGGCGAAGGCGCTTTTGCCCGGGCGCTTCTGTATAGCGAGAAGGAACTGATTGAAGCGTTAGGCTGAGAATCTATACAAAGGAAAACAGGCTCTTCGCTGTTTCACGTGGGTAATCATAAAAACCCGAACCAGTCTTCTTGCCGAGTGCGAGGTGGTTCCTAACCGTTTGCTCCGGTATCCGCACATGAGATCTCTCCTAAACACACGGCGGGTATTGAATGATCCGGAGATCCAGTTTGCCGTTTAGTCCATCGTAACAATTTATTATCTAACAACTTAAACAACTGTTTTTAAGATAGAATCCTGAGCAACAGACAACGGGTCGGGCAACACCGTTGACAAAGAATACTCGAAGGCTGGTCCACAAAACCTGCAGCTTGGGCGTCTTGTCTACCACAACTGGTCGTTCCTGGGGGAAGGTTACCCACACCAAATAGCGAGGAGCCGGAAAACACAATGCCTTCACAGAATATTGTGGACCGGCTCAAGAGCGGAGCGTCGCTTCTCTTAGACGGGGCAACCGGGTCGGAGCTGCAGCGGAGAGGGATTGATGTATTGAAGGGGGCGACGGCCGAGGGCGGGCTCCAGGCGTGGTCGGCCACGGCGAATATCGACGCGCCGGAGGTGGTTCGGCAGGTCCACGGGGACTACCTGAAAGCGGGCGCCGATATCATCATTAGCAACAACTTTTGGACGAGCCCCATGCGAATGGAGCCGATTGGACTTGGCGACAGATGGGAGGAGTACGCCCGGGCCGCCGGAGAGAACGCCATTGAGGCGCGCAACGCTGGTAACCCGGAAGCATACGTGGCCGGCGGCATGGCGCCTCCCTGCCTGCAGGGAGGAGGCAGAGGCAGAGAATCCGATGTCGCCGTCATGGGAGAGGAAGCGTTCCACAAGGAGCTTGTCGACCACGCAAAGCTGCTGGCCGAGGCGGGTGTGGACCTGTTGTGGCCGGAATACGTCGGTTATATCGCCGACTGTGTGGCGGCCGTGGACGCCTGTGCAGAAACGGGCCTGCCGGTGTTTCTGGGTGTCCGGCACATTCAGGCAGATGGGACCATGCAATATGAGGAGCAGCTCGAGGATCTGGCCGCGGCTCTGGAGGGCCACAAAATCGACGCTATTTTGCTTATGTGCAGTTCGCCCCAAGATGTCTCGGCCGGGCTGCCGCGCCTGAAAGATGCTTTCGACGGCCCCGTAGGCGCCTACCCGAACATCGGGTACCACCCCCTGGAGCCGCTGAAATCTGCAGAAGCAGAGGGGGCGCCGGACGAGGCGGCGGATTTTTTGCAGACGGGCGACAACACGCCCGTCCGGCTGGCCGCATTCGCCCGAGAGTGGAAAGAGATGGGCGCGCAGATTATCGGTGGCTGCTGTGCAACGGGGCCGGAGCACATCCAGGCGATGCGTCCGGTGGTGAAAGGCTGAACCTGCCGGGAGGAGAGGTGTGTTATGCTCGGTTTTCTTATCCGCAAGGAGATCCTGGACCACATTTCAGGCCTCCGGTTCCTGATCCTGTCGGTGCTTGGCGCGTGGATTATCTGGTTGAGCCTGTTCAGCGGGTACGGTTATTACCAGGATCGGCTCAGGGACTACAGAGTTGCGCAGACCGCGGCGAATGCGCTGCACATTTTGAACCTGGCGCTGCTGGCGATTCTCGGGTTCGCAGGGGCGTATGTGGCGATTTTGCGCTATGACGTGAGGTGAGGCTATGCGGGGTGTGCGACCCACAGGCGAACGCGTATTTATGGTTCAATTTTATCCCAGGCGGGCGTTCTTTTCTTTGGAATTTTCTTCATGACATTATCGAATTCATCGAATATTTCTCTTTTGGTTTTACCTGCATATTGATTTTGAAAAAACGAGGTGGTTTCCAGTTCGCTGATTCCACGTGTGAACGCATAAATGGCAAACTGGTTCATTGAGACTCCCTGCTCATCTGCCGCCTTCTCAATTCTATCCTTGAGATCGCGGGGAACTCTGATTGTTAAAACGTTGCTCTTTCTACTCATGGTCCTGTCTCCACAAGTTGACAAACTGCCCCGGGGTAACCACATCGAAACTATCGAATTTCAACTCCGTGTTGCGGGTAAAATCAGCAATATTACTTGTGATGAGAAAACGACTGTTGCTTGCAAAAGCCAGATCGACGAACATATTATCGTCTTCATCTCTCAAATTGGGCCGCATCAAGAAACTGATGGAGAAAGGTTTCGCAAGATAGGCGATGAGACGAAGGATAGATTGAATTTCATTTCGCGATAGCGCGAGATCCCTGAGCGTCTCTTGCCGAAGCAGAACCTCCTGGTATTCAAGAAAGACCGGAATCGAGATTGCCATTTCCAGCAGCCGTCCTCGTATCAACTGTAAGATATAATATGAGGCGCCGGTACTGCTGCGAAGTGCTTGATAGAGCACGTTCGTATCCAGGGTAATTCTCATAATTTAACGATAGCATATATGCTGTCAAATGTCAAATTAAAAGATGGTTTGGAGCAGGCCTGCAGGCTCCGGCCCCTGCATTTTCTTCTACGGACCGATCCAGAACAGAACCGCGGTGATGGTGATGGGGCTGATGAGGATGGAGCCGAAGATGATGCCGCCGACCAGGTCGGGGCGGGCGTTGAGGCGGACGGAGAGGAGCAGGGCGCTGATGGCGGTGGGCAGGCAGGAGGAGACCAGGAGGACGTCGCGCACGATTCCCTCGGCGCCGAGGAGGAAGGTGAGTCCGATGCCCAGGGCGGGGGCGAGGATGGATTTGGCGAAGATGCCTGCGTAGAGTTCTGAAGATCCGGCCCTCCGAAATTTCAGGGTGGCAAACTGGATGCCCAGGATGATCATGGCGACCTGGGGGCCGGCTTTTCCGACGAGGAGGGTGATGTCCAGGAGGCGTTCGGGCAGGTGAATGCCAAGCGCGGTGATCGTCAGGGCCAGGATCACAGTGTAAATGAGGGGCAGTTTGAAGACGCTGAGCAGAGAGGCCAGGGGACTCCGGCGGCCCCCGGCGGCGAAGTAGACGCCGAAGGAGCTGTAGTTGAGGTTGTTGCACACAACCAGCAGGCTGGCCGCAGAGAGCGCCCGGTCTCCAAAGGCGAAGAGGGAAACGGTGAGCCCGTAGCTGGCCGCGTTGATCGTGGAGAGGGAGAGGGTGATTGCGCTCCGGGTGGAGCGGTCCCATCCCAGCAGGCGGCCGACGAGCCAGACGCCGCCCCAGTAGATGAAGACCTGTCCGAAGACCCAGCCGAAAATCTGGAGGAAGGCCAGGCCGGATAAGGGGTTGCGCACCAGGGAGGCGAACATGAGGACCGGGATGAGGATGTAGAGACAGACGTCGGTCAGCGGTTCCGGCTTCGTGCCTCTCCACCGTCCCAGAAGATAGCCTGCGCCCACGAGTGCAAACAGGGGCAGGATGGCCTGAAAAAAGATCATTGTGTGTTTGGAAGGGGCATAGGCCCCTGTTTTTATGCCTCGCGCTGGATCCGGTCGATGTTGTGGTGCAGAGACCGGAGCGCGGGATAGACCTGCCGATAGGCCTGGTGATACCAGGCTTCGTAGACATCCACCTGATCGGCGACCGGTTCGACAGGGGTGCGGGTGTAGCGGAGTCCGTTCAGTGCCGAGGGGACATCAGTATAGACGCCGGCGCCCAGCCCGCCCAGGATAGCGGCGCCCAGGGCGGCGGCTTCGTCTACATCGGCAACGGTGATCGTCCGGTTCAGGACGGTGGCTTTGATTTGCATGAGGAGCCGGTTGCGGGCGCCCCCGCCGATGGCGGTGATGCTGCCCGGCGGCCCCTTGCCGAGGTGGGCGGTGAGCGCCTCGATGGCGTATAGCGGCATTCGCAGGCCAGGCCTTCCAGCACCGCCCGGAAGAGGACTCCGCGTTTGGCGTCGGCGGTTAGGCCGATGAAGGCGCCTCGGGATCGGGGATCGTTGTGTGGTGGGTTGCCCAGGCGGAGGTGGGGCAGGAAGCAAACACCGAGACTGCCGGGCGGGACCTGTTCGGCTTCGGCGATAAGGGAGGTATAGTCGGCGTTTTCTCCCAGCACCTCCCGCAGCCACTCGATGCTGGCCCCGGAGGTGTAGATGCCGCCCATGACATAGTAGCGGCCCCCGGCGACATGGGCGCCTGTGGTGTAGCCCTGGTGCCCGATTTTCGGATCATTGAGCGGGCGTTTTAGGGGGATGAAGATGGCCTCGGCGGTGCCCAGGGAATTGAGCATGGCGCCCGGTTCGGTGACGCCCACGGCCAGGGCGCCGCAGACGTGGTCGTGCCCTCCTGTGGCGACCTGAGCGGTTTCCGGCAGGCCCGTTTCCCGGGCGGCTTCGGGCCGGACCGGCCCCAGGCGGGCACCGCTGGGCAGGGGGGGCGCGAAGAGTGAGGCCGGGATGCCGACCTCCACGAGCAGGTCCCCGGCCCATTGCAGACGGCGCAGGTCGAGGGCCATGGTACGGGAGGCGAGGGAGTAATCGGTGCCCGGGACGCCGCAGAGGCGATAGGCAATGTAGTCGGCGGTGTTGAGCCAGGAGACGGTGCGGGCGAAGGCGTCGGGGTGGTTCTCCTTGAACCAGAGGATTTTGCACAGCCCGAAGATCGGTTTCAGGGACAGTCCGGTAAGGGCGTGCAGGCGGTCTCTGCCAATGGCGCGCTCCAGCCAGGCGACCTGGGGCAACGTGCGCTGGTCGAACCAGGCAATCGCGTCTCCGGTGGGCTGGCCGTGGGCGTCTAAGGGCACGGCGGTTTCTCCCATGCTGGCAATTGCGATGCCGGAGATCCGGCCCGCGTCGTCCAGTTGGCTGACCGCCTGCCGCAGCGCCGCCACGGTACTCTGCCACAGTTCCTCAGGCCGGTAATGAGCCCAGGTCGGCCGGGGATAATGTGTGGGAGTGCGCACGCTGGCCTGCGCCACGGTCTGTCCCTTGGGATCGAAGACGAGAGCCTTGATATTTGTAGTGCCGACGTCGACGCCGACCAGGAGGGGATCGCCGGGCATTTTCTATCCTCGGTTGTCCGGGCGTGGAGATAAGCGTTGACAGACGCACAATGGTATATACTTTACGAAGAAAGTCAAGCCGAATCATCAGATGGACGGCGGACGAACGCATCTGGCTTTAGGACCGTGGTCCGCCGTTGAAAGGAGGGATAAGTGGCGAGGTATATTCTCTTTCACACGGTCGCGTGTCTAACCCGGCAGCAACTGCAGCGGCTTGCCGAGAACCTGCGGGAAGGTCCGGAAATCCGGCTGCTGCGGCTCTGCGCCAGCCCGCTGGGCGGGCGGCTGATGGCCGAGTTCGAGGCTCCGGACAAGGAGGCGTTGAGCGCGTGGCTCGTGGATCAAAATGTGCAGGCAGGTGAGATTTTTCGCGTTGAACTGGAGTGGGAGGACGGGGTTCTCCACCGCCGGTAGGCTTAACCTTTAAGAGATCGAGAGCAGGATGCTGGAAATCGACGTTCCGGGGTACAGGAAATACCGGCTGGACCATCTGGTGCTGGACTACAACGGAACCCTGGCGTGTGACGGAAAGCGCATCGATGGGGTCCGGGAGAGCCTGAGGGCGCTGTCGGATCGGCTGGAGATCCATGTGCTCACCGCGGATACGTTTGGAAAGGCGGAATCCGAGCTTGAAGGGGTGCCCTGCACGCTCTCGATCCTGCCCATAGATGAACAGGATGCGGGCAAGCGCGATTATGTCAGGGGGCTGGGCGCGGATGTGACGGCGGCGGTTGGAAACGGCCGGAACGACAGGCTGATGCTGAAAGAAGCCGCACTGGGCATCGCGGTGATCCAGGAAGAGGGGGCGGCGGTTGAGACGCTGGTGGCCGGCGATGTGGTCTGTTGCAGCATTCTGGATGCGTTCGACCTGTTGTTGAACCCGCTTCGTCTGGTCGCTACATTACGATCTTAGAGGAGGGCTGCCTGAGATGAAACCGGAAGGATTAACCCGTCGGGTGGAAAAGATCGGCGGCAGGGATATCGCCCTGATCACGTACAGGCTGGGGGATACTTACCACTGCAGAGCGGAGAGCTGCCCGCCCGAGGCCCAGGCCCGGATTGCGAGGGACTCCGGCCCGGACCGGGAGGCGGTGGAGAAGCAGGTGATTGCGGAGGTCGAATCTATTTTGAGCAGGTAGGGGCGCATTGGGATGTGTGCTGCGATGAACCAATCAAACAAGGAGAAATTCTATGGAAAAGATCGGCTTTATCGGACTGGGCATTATGGGCAAACCGATGGCGAAGAATCTGATCAAGGCGGGGTACGATCTGACCTTTTACGCCCGGCGCCCAGAGGTGATCGAGGAGATGGAGGCCGAGGGGGCGACCGCGGTGGGATCATCGAAGGCGGTGGCCGAAGCGACCGATATCGTGGTGACGATTGTGACGGCGGACCCGGAAGTGAAGGAGGTGATCCTGGGTGAGAGCGGGGTGCTGGAGGGGGCGTCCGAGGGGCAGCTTGTCGTGGATATGAGCACGATTTCGCCGCTGACGATTCAGGAGATCGCCGAGGTCGCTTCCGGGAAGGGCGTGCACATCATGGACGCGCCGGTGAGCGGTGGCGACACGGGCGCGATTGCGGGAACGCTGACGATTATTGCCGGGGGAGAGACGGAGGACTTCGAGCGCTGCGGTGGGATTTTTAAGGCGATGGGGAAGGAGGAGAATATCTTTCACGTGGGACCGGCGGGAGTGGGGCAGACGGTGAAGATCATCAACCAGTTCATCGGCGGGATCAATATGGCGGCGATTTCCGAGGGGCTGGTGCTGGGGATCAAGGCGGGGGCCGATCCGGAGATGATGCGGCAGGTGATCGGCGTGAGTTCGGGAAATTCCAACCTGTTTCAGCTTCGGGTGGGAGATTTCCTGCTGAAGGATTCGTTTGCGCCAGGCTTTATGCTGGATTTGATGAAGAAGGATCTGGGCATCGGGGTGGACCTGGGCAAGGCGCTGAACGTGCCGGTGCCGATTGGGGCCGCGGCTTACCAGATGTACGCGGCGGCGAGCAGCCTGGGCGAGGGACAGAGCGATTTTTCGGCGGTCTGCCGGGCGATTGAACATATGACGGGGATCAAGATCGGCCGGGGCGGGTGAGGTTGAGCTTGTTGTTTATGCCGTCCCGTATTTCTTCCCGTACTTTTCCCGCAGGACCGATTTCTGGACTTTGCCGGTTGCGGTGGTCACCGGAAGTTGATCGACGATCTCTACGTACTTCGGTTTTTTGTATCCCGCCACGCGCGTTCTGACGAAGTCGCTCACTTCATCGGGCGTGATGTTCGCGCCTTCGGAGGGTACGACCACGGCCAGGACCGATTCTCCCCATTCGCGGTCGGGGATGCCGACGACGGCCACATCCCGGATGTTCGGGTTTTCCTTCAGCAGGCGTTCGATTTCGAGCGGGTAGATGTTTTCCCCGCCGCTGATGATCATGTCCCCGGCTCGACCCGCCAGAAAGAGGTAGCCCTCCTCGTCCATCCGGCCGAGATCCCCGCTGTGAAGCCATCCGCCTTTGAGCGATTCTACGGTCTTGTCCGGCATCTCCCAGTATTTTTGCATCATGGCCGGGGTGCGGGCGGCAACTTCGCCGACCTCGCCGGTTTGGACGGGGGCGCCGTTCTCGTCCACCAGGCGGAGTTCGACCGAGGGCATGGGGCGGCCGACCGATCCGATCTTTGTTCGGTCGTCGCGGGTGAGTTTGCAGACGGTGAGGATGCAGCCGGCTTCGGTGAGGCCATAGGTGACGTAGACGTCGGCGTTGAAGGTGCGGAGGATGCCGTCTAAGAGGTCGGGGGGAAAGGTGTCGGAGGAGCCGAGGCAGCGCTGCACCGTGCGCACGTCGCATGTTCGCTCGCGCTGGCGGGCAAGGATCCAGCGCCAGACGGTGGGGACGCAGAAGATGTTGGTGACGCCGTGCTGTTCGGTGGCGTCGAGGATGGCGTTGGGGTCGCCGCCGTCTAAGACCACGAGCGTGGCGCCTGTGAGGAAATGGGGGAGCACCAGGCAGTCGGGACCGCCGGTGTGGAAGAGGGGGTAGATGACGATGCCGACGTCGTTGGAATGCCCGCCGGTTGTGAGGGCCAAGGACATGGCGTGGAGGTAGTGGCTTTTGTGGGAGAGGGCGGCGCCTTTGGGGAAACCGGTGGTGCCGCTGGTGTAGAGGATGATGTGGGGGTCGTTCTCGCTTAGGTCGACAGCCGGTTCTTCGGGCGGGGAGGATTCGATGAGGTCTTCCAGGGATCGCCCGCCGCCCTCCGGAGCGGAGTCGTAATAGAGCGTCCACTCCAGCATGTCCAGCTCGGCCCGGACAGGGGCCACGACCTCCTCAAACCGGCCATCCATAATCAGGCCCGAGCTGCCCGACTGCCGGAGGGTGTAGAGAATTTCCTGCCCTCTGTACCAGAAGTTGACCGGAACCATGATCGCTCCAATTTTGGCCAGAGCGAAGTAGATGGCCACGTAGGTGTTCGAGTTCCGGCCGAGCACGGCAACCCGGTCGCCCACCTTCACACCCAGGTCAAGCAGACCGTTTGCCAGTCGATTGGTCCGTGCGTTCAACTCGCCGTAGCTGAGGACCTCATTCCTGAAGATGAGCGCGGTTTTATCCTTGAGCCCGGATTGGCCGGCATTCTTCCTGAGAATGTTCCCCAAAAGCATCTGCTGCATCGTTCACCCCGGCGAAAGATTAGCAAAAAGGCAGCGCCTGTATCGCACTGCCTTTTCTGTCTGAGCGGTTAGGTACCGTACTGAGGTTTCTATCCCCTAATTCGCCAGCACACCTACCTGGTCTTCGTACCTTTTCCACGTGTCCACGGTACCGTCGCTGTAGGTGATCCTCATAAACGTGTCTTCCGTGACCGCAATGGTCACGTCCTCGTAGACCTGAATTCTGCCGTCGGGATGGGTAAACGTGGTCCGGTTGCCATCGATGGCGACCTGGCCCTGGGTGGTGGTGTTAGGGGTGTCGTAGGCCGGCTGGTGAACCAGGCCGTACCCTCCGCCGATGCGGAGGTGTTCTTCCCGGGCGAAGGTCCGATCGTTCAGGGTATAGATCGATTCTGTGATCTGGATCTGGTTTTCCGCCCCCGTGAAAGAGGCGGTCACGTGCGCCTTTTGGTTGGTCAGGGGAAACCATTCGTAAATGCCGGTCACGGCCGGCGGTTTGAGCTCCTTCCCATCCGGGAGTTTCCGGCTGTGCAGCCTCCACTTGCCCCTGAGGCCGAACTGGTATTTGGTTGCGTCCGTACAGCCGGCGGCCAGGATGACGACCTGGGCGATCAGAATGGCGCGTATGACGGCTTTAAGCATCTCCTATACCCTCCAGCTTTGAGAAAGAAATGATGGCGAATCAGAAAAAGAAAAAGCATCGGTCCGCACGGGGGCAGAGGCGCATTGGCCTTATACGGGATTTTCGATGCAGAGCCGGCTCACCATCCGGGCGAACACGTCCACCCCCTTGTAGAGCTGGTCCTTAGCGATCCACTCGTCGGTCTTGTGTGCCTGCTGGATGCTCCCCGGTCCCATCACGACCAGTTCCATTGCCTTTCCAAAGATCATGCCGTCGGTCCCGTAGGAGACGGTTTTGGCTTTGCGCTTTCCGGTGACATGCAGGGCCTCCTGCACGATCGGAGAGTCGATTGGGGTATGGAGAGGCATAAGGTCTCTGGACATTTTGAGCTTGACACCGTGTTTTCGGCCCAGGCGTTCTACCTTTTTCTCAATCGGGTTCCAGTTCTGGTCCGGCATGGGCCGTGCGTTGATGGTTGCCCAGCTCTCTCTCACCGTAACGTTGGAGGCGGTGTTTCCATCGTTTATCACAATATTCCAGGTGGTGTGAGGGGGATCGAACGTGTTGCTCCGGTAGGCCGGGTCTTTCTCAACCTCTTTGATCAGCCCGACCATGTCGTTGAGGAAGGGGATCATCAGATGGTTGGCGTTCACGCCCCGCCCGGTGCTGCTGTGGGCCGCCCGTCCCTTTGCCGTGGCCTCGACCTTGAAGGCGCCTTTGTGTGCGTAGACCACATCCAAAAGGGTGGGCTCGCCGATAATCCCGTAGCGGACCCGGGAGGACTTGAGCGTTTTGGAGCGATTCAGAACCGCCAGCGCCCCCCCGCTGGTGGTTTCTTCGTCTGCGGTTGAGACAACGTAGACCGGCCGCTTCAGGTCTTTCGCGGAGAAGGCGGCTGCAGCGGCGATCATGCAGGCCACCGACCCTTTCATGTCGGCGCTTCCCCTGCCGTAGAGACGGCCGGATTTCTCGGTGAGCTTGAAGGGATCGAAGGCCCACCCGTCCGCGGGCACCACGTCCGAGTGCCCCATCATGGCCACGCCGCCGGGGCCGCGGCCTTTTTTTCCTACCAGGCTGACTTTGAGTTCGCCGTTTGCATCCCGGTAGTCCAGGCGTTCGACGGTGAGGCCGGCCTGGCGCATTCGCTTTGCAATCGCTTTGGAGACGGGGGCGTTGCTGAGCAGGCTGGCCGAGTTGTAGGATACGAATTCCGCGGTCATGTCGATGACGTCCATCATCCCTCCAGTTCTTTGCGTACGATTTTTACGCCTTTGACCAGGTTCTGAAGCTTTTGGAAGGCCAGCCAGCGGGGAAGCTGGAAGAAGCCGCAGTCCGGGGTCAGCCAGAGTTTCTCGGGGGGCACGTATTTGAGGGTCTGTCGCACCCGTTCGGCCACTTCCTCGGGGGACTCCACGTAAAAAGATTTGATGTCTACGAGTCCGGCGGCCACTTCTCGTTCCCCGGCGATTTCTTTGCACAGTTCCAGTTCCACCATTTCCCGGTTGGCGAATTCCAGGGAGATCTGCTGCGCATTGGACCGCATAATGTCGTCGAGCATCCAGTCATAGCGCCGCTTTCCCCGGGGGCGGCTGCCCAGGTTGCCGAAACAGATGTGCAGGCCGATCTTGGCGTTCACGCCTTCTACTGTATGGTTGAACAGGTCGATCCAGTTCTGAGAACTGCCCGGGACGATGGAAAAGGAGGGCTCGTCGAGCTGGATGAAGTCGGCCCCGGCCTCCACCAGGCCCTTCAGCTCACGGTTCACCACGCCGGCGAATTCGTAGGCAAGTTCCATCCGGTCTTTGTAGATCCGGTCGTCTTTCAACTGGATGTGGATGGTAAGGGTGAGCGGGCCGGGGCAGGTGGCTTTCAGGGGACGGTCCGTGTGGGCTCTGGCATACTCGAACTCACCCACGATGCCCAGCCCGTCGGGCACCTGGATGCGTTCCTCCGGCCACCAGCGGGGCACGCTGTCGTAGCCATAGACGCCCATTTTTCGCAGCGTGGGTCTGGGCGCAAGCCCCTTGAAGCGGCGGTATAAGCTCTGCACGAAGTACCATCGGCGCATCTCCCCGTCGGTGATCACATCGATGCCCGCACGCTGCTGGTCGAGCATGGCGACGTTGACGGCGTCGTCGAATGCCTCTCTGATGTCGGTGGGGCCGTAGGCGTCCTGGTCGATCTGCTCCACGGCGGTCCAGAACCAGCCCGGGTACGCATAGCTTCCGATTACGCTTGTGGGCAGCAGTTGATCGCTCATGACATATCCTTTAACGGGAGGGGTTTAACGAGAATATAGCAGTTCTATTCCGGGGAGTCAATGAAATGGTGAAGCGCCCGTCGATATCCCCTGACATCCCGCATCCGGCCGGTATAAGAAGGGGCGTAGATCGTTTTTTGTCAAGCAGAAACGGGATCAGACGGTTCCTGTGGAAGCCCTAAAGGGCATTGATGCCGCTATTTCCACAACGGGGTCGCCGGGGGCGGTTCGTGAAGATTGACTTCGACGGCGCGATTGACTATCTTGTGGACACATACAGAATGGGATTTATCCCTCTGAACGATCGGGGAACACCCCGGCAGGCTTTGGATCTGATGATGGAGGGAGAGGATATGTCGGAACAACTGAATGAGATGCACCTTGCCAAGATTCTTTTAGATATTCACCTGTTTGAGGATCTGGACTTTGCCCAGGTTGCCACCCTCATCAAAACGTGCAAGCAGCGGGAACTCCAGCCCGAAGAGGTTCTCTGCGAGCCCCGGACGATTGACGAGCGGCTTCTGATTTTTCTGAAGGGCAAACTCCGCCTGGAGGCGGCGGACGGTACCAAGTTTGCAGAGATGACGCCGGTTCGCGTTGTGGGGGAGATGGGGGTGTTCACCGGGCAGACCCGTTCGTCCAGGGTCGTGGTTGAGGAGCCCTCTACGGTTCTGGAACTGGACGCAGCCGATCTGCAGGAGCTGGTCGAAGGAGATCCGCAGATGGGCAGCCATATGCTGGTCAACCTGGTTAAGCTTCTCTATTCGCGGATGTACGATACGAATGAAGAGCTGGGGCTGATGCGGGGCAGGGCCGAACGCCTTCAGGAGCGGTTAGAAGAACTGTCGCCGGGCGATCCGCTACTGGCCGAGCTCTTTCCCGAGGGTTCGCACGAGTCCGAAGAATAAAGGTTATGTTTTTTCCATTTCTTTAACCAGGCCTCCGGTTGGGGTGTGAGACGCCCGAACCGGGGGCTGTTTTGTGTGTTAAGGAGAAGTGTTTATGGCTTTTTCATCTGTGGGTACGACCCACCGACCTACTGTAACTGGCACGCGGGGCATGGTTGCCAGCGCCCACCCGCTGGCCAGCCTGGCAGGCGCGCGGATACTGCTGGATGGAGGAAACGCGTTTGACGCTGTGGTGGCGGTAGCGGCCGCGCTGAATGTGGTTGAGCCTTATATGTCGGGGATTGCGGGGGTGGGCTACGCGCTGGTCTACAGCGCTGGGGAAGACCGGGTGCGTGCGCTGGATTACTGCGGCCGGACGCCCCATAAGGCCACGCCGGACGCGTTTAATTCTGAATCGGCTCAGGATGCGGGCAGCCGGTCCTGCCTGGCGCCGGGGGCCTGCGGCGGGTGGCTGGCGCTGCTGGAGCGCTACGGCCGGATGGACCGGGAGGCGGTGTTTGCCCCGGCGATTGAGCTGGCGGAAAACGGATTTGCGGTGACCGTGAAAAATGCGACGTTTATCCAGGGCACAGTGCCCCGCATGCGGCCCACCGGCGCGCGTGTGATTCTGAGCGGGGGACGGGCGCCCCTGCCGGGAGAGGTTCTGGTTCAGAAGGATCTGGCCCGGACCTTCCGCCGCGTGGTGGAAGGGGGCGCGGAGGTGTTCTACAAGGGCGACCTGGCCCGGGAGATCGGTGAATTTATGCAGGGGGAGGACGGCCTGCTTTCAGAGCGGGATCTGGGCGATTTCGAGGTCGAGTGGACCGATGGGATTTCAACGTCGTACCGGGGATACGAAGTCTTCTGCCCACCCCCGCCCAGTGCGGGGTTTCAGATCTTGGAGACGCTGAATATGCTGGAGGCCTATCCCCTGGACAAACTCGGCCACCACTCGGAGGAATCGCTGCACCTGTTTATCGAGGCGGCCAAGTTGGCCAATGCGGACCGGGTGGAATACGCGGCCGCAGAAAACGCGCCGATCGAGGGACTGCTCTCCAAGGGGTATGCGGAAAAGCGGCGGCAGTTGATCGGGGAGCGGGCCGGGGTAGGCCGGGGCGAGTATTACCGGACGGACCGGCTGCCGGGGGAGATGGCGCCGGGGCAGGAGGCGGACTGGATCACCGAGTGTACCACCCACTTCGACGTGATCGACGGGGAGGGGAACGCGGTGGCGATCACCCAGAGCCTGGGATCGGGGTTCGGGTCGGGCATGATCTTAGGGGAGACCGGGATGTTTCTGAACAATTTCATCAGGTGGGGCGATCTGGTCTCGGGCAGTCCAAATGTGATTGAACCGCACAAGAAGATCGATATGTGCCTGTCTCCCTGCCAGATTTTCAGGGAAGGGCGGCTGGTGTCTGCGCTGGGCACCCCGGGAAGCTGGGGTATTCAGCAGACGACCACACAGTTTTTGACCAATTATGTGGACTATGGCATGAACATCCAGGCGGCTATAGAAGCGCCCAGGTTCCGCTTCGAGCATCCCGGCCGGCGGGTGTTTATGGAAGCCCGCGTGCCGGCCGGTATTCGCGCCGGGCTGGAGAGCCGGGGGCACGAGATCGACCTGCTGCCCGACTGGTCGCCGGTGGTGGGCGGCGCGCAGGGGATTACCGTGGATCCGGAGAGCGGAGCGTTGATGGGGGGCGCGGACCCGAGGCGGGATGGGTATGCGATTGGAATTTAGGTAGATTATGAGGGAGTTTTCAAGGGATCAGAGGGAGCCCGCTTTTCTCCGGAAGGCGCAGGAGCGGGCGCAGGCACAGGAGGTGCGCCGGAACAGTTCGCTGTTGATCTTGAACGGGGGGCTGATGTTTATGGCGTGGACCTTTGCGAGCCACGATCTGGTTCTGCCGGTGTTTGTGCAGACGCTGACGTCCTCCAGCGTGCTGATCGGCCTGACCGGGGCGGTGATGCGGATCGGCTGGTCCTGGCCGCAGGTGCTCGTTTCCCGTTTTGTTGAGCCCCGGCCCAGAAAAATGCCGATTTTCCTGCTGACCGGGGGCGCCAGGGGCGCGATCTGGTTTGTGATCGCGCTGCTGACCTTCTGGCTGGCAGACCGGCATCCCGGTCTTTTTCTGGCCGGTTTTATGTTTCTGTATGCGGCTGCGACATCGTTGATGGGCATGTCCAACGTGCCCTGGATGGATATTATTGGGAAGGCGATTCCGACCGAGGGGCGGGCCCGGGTATTCGCCCTGCGGCGGTTGCTGGGCGGCGGGCTTGCGATGGTTGCCGGAGTGTTGATTTCCTACATTCTGAGCGAGGGGAGCGGGCTGCGGTTTCCCTCCAATTACGCCCTGCTGTTCATCCTGTCCGGGGTGGGTACATGGCTCTCCGTTCTGGCCTTTACCCGGGTCCGGGAGCCGATTGAGCGCGTGAGAACAAAACGGCTGTCGCTGGGGGCATACTTAGCCAGCGGGCTGGATCTGCTGAGGACCGATGTGAACTACCGGCGGCTTTGCGGGGTGCAGTTCCTGTGGGCTTTCTGTATGATGGGGTCGCCTTTTTACGTTCCGTACGCAATTTCAGATTTCGGGATCGGAACGGCCTATGTGGGGTTGTTTGTCGCGGTTACACAATTCAGTTCGATGCTGTCCAACCTGCTCTGGGCCTATGTAGGGCACCGCAAGGGCAACCGGGCGCTTCTCGTTTTCGGGTCGTATCTGCTGGGGCTGTCCGTTGCCGTGCCGCTGCTGACAGGGTACGTGCCCGACCGCACCGCGGCGTTTTGGGCCTGGGGAAACGGAACGGCCTTCAACCTCCGCATTGCCTTTTACACGCTTACCTTCGTCTTTTCGGGGTTTGCAACCAGCGCGATGTTTACGGGCCGGATGACCTATGTGCTGGATATCGCCCCGCCCGATCGGCGGCCCACCTATACCAGCTTTATGAATATGTTCATGCTGCCTCTGGGGCTGTTGCCGGTGGTGGCCGGGATGCTGGTGGCGTGGATTTCTTACTGGAATATGTTTCTGATCGCACTGGTTTTCGCTCCCATCTCGGTGGTTGTGTCCCGGCGGCTGAAGGATGTGGGAACCTAACCCATTTCAATTGCGGATTGGGGATTGGGGAATGCGGATTTAAAATCTCTCAATCCGCAATCCGCATTCCCCAATCAGAAAATCTGTTCGGCCAGCTCTTCTGCGGGGTAGGTGAGGATTTCGGCTAAGGTGGGGTGGTAGTGGGGGATGCGCGCCAGGTCTTTGACGGTGCCCCGGAAGTACATGACGGCGATGAGTTCGTGGAAGAGTTCCGAGGCTTCCGGGCCGACGATGTGGCCGCCCAAGATTTCGCCGGTTTTGGGGTTACAGAGGAGTTTGACAAAGCCGTGGGTCTCGCCCATCACCATCGATTTTCCGTGGTCATCGAAAGGGTATTTGGCCACCAGGTAGTCGATGCCTTTCGACCGGCACTCTTTTTCGAGCAGACCCACGGATGCGACCTGCGGGTCGGAGAAAACGACGGCGGCCCTCAGGCGGTAATCGATGGTCTTTTTTCGTGTACCCGCAACGGCGTTGTGGCCCGCAATTTCGCCATGCTGGACAGCGATGTGGACGATGTCGTAAATTCCGACACAGTCGCCGGCCGCAAAAATGTGCCCCGCGCTGGTGCACATCCGGTTGTCGACGGCGATCCGGCCGCCTTCGACGTTGACGCCGGCTTTTGTCAGGTTGAGCCCGTCCAGGTTAGGCGCCCGGCCAAGCGCCTGGAAGACGGTTTCTGCGGAGGCCCGGCGCCGCCTGCCGCCCTGGAGAAAATGGGCGGTGATGAGGCCGTTCTTTTTTGTGAAACGGGTCAGCTTTGTGCCGGTGTAGACGCGCATGCCCTCTTCGCGGAGGCGGGCTTCAACCGGGCGGGCCATATCTTCGTCGCAGTCGCTGTGGATGTGGCCGCTCCGCTGGATGAGGGTGATGCGGGCGCCCAGCCGACAGAAGAATTGACCCAGCTCGGTTGCAATGGCGCCCCCTCCTAGGACGAGCATCGATTTGGGAAGCCTGCGGAGTTCGAGGGCTTCGTCGCTGGTGATGTAGCCGACCTCTTCCAGACCCGGGATGGGAACGCTCCGGGCGACCGATCCGGTGGCGAGGATAAAGCTTCTGGCCTGGAGGGTTTGGGAGCCGACCCGGATGCTGTGCGGACTTTCAAATCTGGCCCGCCCCCGGATGAGTTTGAACCGGGGATTCTTAAGTCCTTCGATCCGGTAGTCGGCAAATTCTCTGACCAGGGCGCGTTTTCGATCGACGATGGTGGGAAGGTTCGCGCTGAGGTTGGATGCCCCCAGGCCGAATTCCTTCGCGCGCCGCATCAGCGCCATAATGTCTGAAGATCTGAGCAGCGTTTTGGAGGGCATGCAGCCCCGCAGGATACAGAGACCGCCCAGAGGGCCTTTTTCCACAATGGCGACGCTTGCGCCCAGATCGGCCGCGGTCCGTGCGGCCGCATACCCGGCGCTTCCTCCTCCGATGACGATGACGTCGAATTTTGTCATTATATCTACCTCCCAAAGCCTGTCCTTGGTTCCCCCTTCCCGCGCCGGGAAGGGGGACAGGGGGTTAGGTCCCATATCAAGATACCACTGCTCCAAAGCGAGGCAAGGGAAAAATGGCAGAGATCGAAGAACCTGTGGTTCGCACGGAGCCGGGGCCGGAAGAGGTGCTGGTACCCGCGGACGTCCTCCGGGAGCTGGCCGGTGCGCTCTACCGGGCGGTTGGTGTGCCCGAGACGGATGCGGGGCGGATGGCGGATTTCCAGGTGGAGACGGACCTGCGGGGCGTACACTCCCACGGCACACGCGCCCTGCCGTCTTATATCAGCCGTATTCAGAAAGGGCATACCGAAGCGGTCGCCGATGTTCGAGTGACCAGGGAGGGCCCTTCTTTTGCGATTGTGGACGGGGGCGGCGGCCTGGGGCATCTGGCGTCGGGCCGGGCGATGGAGGTAGCCATCCAGAAAGCCGGGGAGACCGGAATTGCCGTTGTAGGCGCGGTGAACAGCCGGCATTTTGGAGCGGCGGCGAACTACGCGATGATGGCCCTGGAACACGGGATAGTCGGGTTTTGCGTGTCGTCTTCCAGCCCGGGGCTGGCGCCTTACGGCGGGGTTGAACGGCTGCTGGGAAACTGCCCGCTGGCCTACGCGATTCCGGCCGAGGTGGAGTACCCGCTGGTGCTGGATATGGCCTGCGGGGTGTCGGCCTGGGGACGCATCGGGACGAGGGAGATGTACGGCCAGAGGCTGACCCTGGACTGGGCGCTGGACCGGGAGGGGAGGCCGACGGACGATCCGGCGGAGGCATACGCGATGCTGCCCTTTGGCGGGGTGAAGGGTTCGGGGATGACACTGGTGATGGACGTGTTGAGCGGCGTACTGCCGTTCGGGCTCGCAACGATGCACCGGGGAGAGGAATACGCGGGGCAGCGGATGGCGAGCCACTTTTTCTATGCGGTGAAGATAGAGAATTTTGTGCCCCTAGTGGTCGATTTCAGAAGTTCGCATGAGTTTATGCAGCCAGCCGGATTCGCTGCATTCGTTCTTCCAATTCCTGCCTTGTAAAGCGCCAGTTGAAAGGTTCGGCAGTGAGATTATAGTATTCCTCAAAGCCCAAGATCCTGGCTTCCATCGCCTGTCGATCTGCCAGGTCATTGGGCGTGAGCGCCTTTCTTTGCAAGATCGAGAAATAGATCTCAATCTGATTGAGCCAACTGGCGTGGATAGGGAGATGGACGGCAATGGCATTTTCATAGGCATCCTGGAGCCGTTTAGGGAACGTGGTGGTGTAATGAGAAGATCCGTTGTCCACAATCCAGAAGACCCGATCAGCCGAAGCATAAGGCTCCCGTCCCATCACCAGGTCCACCAGCTTTTGAAAGGGCACGATGCCGGTTTTCTCATCCACACGCCCAAAGATGTGCCCTGAGAACACATCCAGTGCAGACAGATAGGCCACTGTGCCCATCCGTTTGTAGTCATTTTCCATACGAATGGGTTTGCCACAATCAGGTGGCAATGTGGCAAACTCTCGGGCTAAGATTTGGAGTTGGGATTTTTCATCGGCACAGATAACGAAGTCTTTCTTGCCAAGCGGTATCCCCTCCCATATGCCTTGATACAGGTCCAGAATGCGACTGGCTTTCTCTAAAAAGTTGGGGGCTTTGATATGAAGCCAGGATCGGTGATACCAGGGACGAAGGGCATCCTCTTTGAGAATGCGCCAAATCGTTGTGGGTGAGATTGAAGTGATCAACGCACACCTTAACACTTCCTGTTGAATCTCAAATAAGCTGAACCGAGACAGGGGCAACCCCCGTTGTGCGGGCAGTTGACAGGCAATGGCTTTGACTTCACTGACTTGCACAGGGGGAAAAAGTGGGCGGTCGCCCACTGCGCGGTAGATCCTCTAAAGTGAAGCCTTCTTCAGTCCACCTTTTTCGCCACTTCTGCGCCGTAGGTGAACTGACACCTGCCCTGTCGGCTAACCTCTGGTTGCCAATGGCTTTATTCTCGGCTAAGGCCACCACCATCTTTGCCCGCTGCACCTGGGATTGAGGCGCGTTGCGCTGACGAATGATTTTCTGGGCTTTTGCCAGTTGGGCTTTTGTGAAGCGAGGTTGGTATTGGGGAAGGGGACCTGACATTATACACCTCCTTTACCGATTGGAATGAGGCGTATAACATACCCCTTTTTTGCCACCTATGCAACCTCATGCGTATTTGCGAAATCGACCACTAGAGACGTTTACGGCAGAGGTGGACCGCATGGTACAGACGGTCCGGAATTCGAGGCGGAAGGAAGGGGTGGCGCGGATCTATCTGCCCGGGGAGATCGAGTGGCTGAAAAAGGAGGCGTGGAACAAGAGTGGGATTCCACTACATCGCCAGCATGTGGCAGGGCTGGAGCGGGTGGCGGAGGAACTGGGGGTTTCGGTGACGTGGTAAGTTAAGGATCATGTTCAGTGGTGAGGGTGTGTATGGGGCTGCGGATGCACGAACTCTGGGAGCGGGATGGGGGATACCGGGAGGTTCTGAAGATTGCGGTTCCGCTGATTTTGAGCACAGGGGCATGGAGCGTCCAGCATTTTGTGGACCGGATGTTTCTGACCTGGTACAGCAGGGACGCCCTGGCGGCAGCGTCGCCCGCCGGGATGCTGAATTTCACGTTTGCGAGTTTTTTTATCGGGACCACGGCATATGTGAATACGTTCGTCGCACAGTACTCGGGGGCGGGGCGTCCCGAGCGGGTGGGGCCGTCTGTGTGGCAGGGGATCTATTTCGGGCTGATCGCCGGTGTGTTTATGCTGGGGCTGATCCCCTTTGCCGATCGGCTCTTCGCGTGGGTCGGACACGATCCGGCGATCCGTGCACTGGAGACGGAGTATTTCAAGATTCTGTGCATCGGCGGGCCGGCCATCACTGGATCGGCGATGTCCGCATTTTTCAGCGGGCGGGGGAAGACGGTGCCGGTGATGTGGGTGAATTTTGTCGCCACCGGATTGAATATCGTGCTGGATTACGCCTTGATATTTGGGAATTGGGGGTTTCCCCGGATGGGGATTCGAGGCGCGGCCTGGGCAACCGTTGCGGCGTTCTTCACCTCGTCCGTGCTCTTTATGATTCTGATGCTTCGGCCCGAGTTTCGAAAGCGATTCAACACTCTGGGCGGGTGGCGTCCCCACAGGGATCTCTTCGGCCGGCTGGTGCGCTTCGGTGTGCCCACAGGCATTCAGTTTATGCTTGAGATCCTCGGGTTTTCCATATTTATCGTGATGGTCGGGCGGCTGGGCACAGTGCCGTTGGCGGCTACGAACATCACGTTCAACATTAGTGCGCTGGCATTCCTGCCAATGCTGGGCATGGGAATGGCGATTTCAACGCTGGTGGGCCGCTACCTGGGCCAGGACCGGGCGGACCTGGCCGAAAGGAGCACCTGGTCGGCGCTTCACCTGTGTATGGTTTATATGGGGACGATGGCGGCCGGATACGTTGTTCTGCCTGAACTCTTCATGCGCCCTTTCGCGTCTCACGCAGACCCGCAGACCTTCAGGCCGGTGCAGGAGATGGGCGTCGTGCTGCTGCGCTTTGTGGCGGTCTACTCCGTGTTCGACGCCATGTATATCGTGTTTGCAGGCGGCATCAAGGGCGCAGGGGATACGCGGTTCGTCATGTGGGCCTCGACCGTACTTGCGTGGGGGTTCATGGTGATTCCGGCATACCTGGCCTGCGTGGTCTACGGGTGGGGACTTTACGTGGCATGGGTGTTTATAACAGTCTATATTGTCCTGGCAGGCCTTGTGTTTCTGGCGCGATTCCG
The DNA here is from genome assembly GCA_965249305.1 of Candidatus Latescibacterota bacterium. Taxonomy (GTDB): domain Bacteria; phylum Latescibacterota; class UBA2968; order UBA2968. Next base: position 5,900,615 of record OZ252228.1, read on the forward strand.
GGGTGGGAAGTGGAAGTCGATGCGGGTGATCGAGACGGGGGCGCCGCCCGTTACACCGGCAGGAAAAGAGCCGGACGTTAAGATGGTTTAAAGGGGCCTTGTTTGGTTGTGGAAGGAGAGAGGATGGTACCCGTGTTGATGTGCGTGGGGGGGAATGTGGAGAGGTTTATTACGCCGGAGAAGATGGAAGCGCTGAAAGCGATGGTGGCGCTGACGGTGAGGAACGGGCTGGATAGAGATGAGGAGACGTATTCGAAAGCGATCCGGGATGCGCGGGCGGAGATTGTAATTACGGGGTGGGGTTCACCGCTGCTGACGGTGAGGATCATGGAAGAGAACCCCCAGCTCAAGTACATGTGTCATCTCACCGGGGGCGTGCGGTCCTACGTGACAAGAGGGGCGATTGAGAAGGGCCTGCTGGTGACCAACTGGGGCACGCTGATCGGGCCGACGGTGGCCGAGGCCGCGTTGGTGGGGATGCTTTCCTGCCTGCGGCGGACGACGCAGGTGGCTTTTGTGATGCACCGGGATGGGGGATGGCGGGGAGGGGAGAAGGATGTGGAAAGCCTGTATTACCAGAAGGTGGGACTGCAGGGATTCGGGCACGTCGCCCGGAGCCTGGTGAAGTTGCTGCGGCCGTTTGAATGCGAGATTTCGGCCTACGATCCCTATGTGCCTAGCGAGGTTTTCGAAGCCCACAAGGTAAAGCGTGTGTCGGATTTGAAAACGCTTTATGCGAGTAGCAAGATTATTTCAATCCACGCCCCCAAAGTCCCCGAGACCTACCACACGGTGAATACGGAGACGCTGTCGGCGATGCAGGACGGGGCCGTGCTGGTGAATACGGCACGGGGGGCGATTATCGATACGGATGCGCTGGTCACCGAGCTGAATGCGGGCCGAATTTACGCCTCCTTAGATGTGTACGAAGAGGAGCCGCTGCCGCCGGATTCGCCACTACGGGGGCTGCTGAACTGCCAGTTGACCTACCACACAGCAGGTCCCACGCCGGACCGGATCGTGGATATGGGCGATGCGGCGATCGAGAATATAGGGCGATACACTCGGGGGGAATCGGTCGATCACGTGGTGGATGTGGAACAATATGATCGGATGACGTAGCCCGAAACCTGCAGGTAACTTTTCTCCCCTCCCCTTCGGAGGCGGATTCAGGCGTTGACAAGGTCTGTTACTGTGTGTATTTTTTGACGGAACTAAAATTGTGACAATGTTTTATGCAAATCGGGGATGAGGAGAGGTCATCTGTGAATCCAAAGGTCCATCGCGTCGGAGCGGCCGCTGTATTGCTGATTTCGCTGGGGATGTTTCTGAAAACGGTTGCTCCGACGGTTTCTTTCTGGGACTGCGGTGAGTTTATCGCCTGTTCTTACATCCTGGGGGTGCCGCATCCCCCGGGATCGCCGCTCTATCTGCTGATGGGGCGGCTTTTTACGTTTTTGCCGATTGGATCAGATCCGGCGTTTCCCGTCAATCTGATGTCGGTGATTTCCAGTGCGCTGGCGGTCATGTTCATCTACCTGATCACAGTGCGCCTGATTCTGCTGACCAGGGAGGGACAGGCTGGAGGCGTGACGGAGGCGCAGGGCGTGTGGGGAGAGCTTCCGGTCGTTGTGGGGGGAGCGACGGCCGCACTGATGCTGGCTTTTTCGAATACGTTCTGGTTCAATGCGGTGGAGGCGGAGGTGTACGGGTTTTCGATTATGTTGATGGTGATGGCGGTGTGGCTGGGGATGCGCTGGATGGAGCGTTCCGGGCAGCCGGGTAGCCGGCGCTTGCTATTTTTTGCGGCCTACCTGATGGGGCTGGCCGGGGGGCTGCACCTGCTCTGTTTGTTGACGGTTCCGACGCTGCTGATTCTGATCTGGTTTGAAGACCGGGAGCTGTTGAAGGAGCCGAAGGTCTGGGCGCTCGTCTCGCTCCTGTTTGTGCTGGGGTATTCGACCTACCTGACGCTGCCGATCCGGTCGGGGATGAATCCGGCGATTGATGAGAACAACCCGGAGAACTGGACGAATTTTATGCTTTTCCTCAAACGGGAGCAGTATGGATCGGAGAGCATGCTCTTAGGAGTGTTCAACCGGAGAGCGCCTTTCTGGGACTATCAGCTTGGGTCTATGTATTTCAAATATTTCTTCAACCAGTTCCCGGTTCCGGGCTTCCGGTTTGTGTCGGAAGCTTTCCGGATGGCAACCGAACCGGCGGTGCGGCAAATTCAGGTGGCGGTGATTCCCTACCTGCTGGGGTTTGGGGGGATGGTTGTGCATCTGCTCCGGGATTCCAGGCGGTTCCTGGCCCTGTTCGCGCTTTTTGTGCTCACCGGGATAGGGCTTGCGGTCTATCTCAATATGCCCGATCCGCAGCCGAGGGAGCGGGACTACGTGTTTGTGGGGTCGTTTGCGGTGTTTGCAATCTGGATCGGGATGGCGGGAGAAGGCGTCGTGCGGTGGCTGCGGAAAAGGAAGCTGGCCGCGCTGCCGATCCTGGTCTCTGTCGTGCTGCTGCTGATGCCGGCCGGACTGGTGGGAGCGCTTTATGAGACCCACGACCGGACCGGGGATTATATTGCCTACGATTATTCGCACAATATTCTGGAGTCGTGTGAGCCGGGGGGTATTCTGTTTGCCAATGGGGACAACGATACCTTTCCTCTGTGGTTCCTGCAGGAGGTGATGGGTGTTCGGAAAGATGTGCGGGTGGTCAACCTGAGCCTGCTGAATACGGGCTGGTATATCAAGCAGCTCCGGGATCTGGAACCCAGGGTGCCGATCCGATATGAAGATGAAGATGTCGACGTGCTGGCGCAGCACACTAGGGCGGCGGTGATGAAGGCGGGCCGGTACTGGCCCGAGGACCGGGAAGTTAGCATCGCAGGGATTACCTGGACCCTGCCGTCCCCTCCCAGGCGGATGCTGCGGCTGCAGGATGTGATGATTGTGAAGATTATCGACTGGACGGCCTGGGAGCAGCCGGTTTATTTTGCAACGACCGTTCCGGACGAAAACCTGGTGGGGCTGAAGGAGCACTTAGAGATGGAGGGCATGGTCTACCGTCTGGTCAGGGAGAAGGCCAGGCTGATCCATCCGGAACGGACACGGCGCAATTTGTTTGAGGTCTACAAATACCGGGGGGTGACCGACCCGGAGGTTCATCGGAGCGAGACGGCGCAGAACCTGCTGGTGAATTACCAGGCGGCGCTTCTGCAGCTGGCCGAGGCCTACCGTGTGGCAGGGCGGGAGGAGGAGGCTTACGAGGTGCTGAAATGGTCCGAGGAGACCGCTATTGCGCCGGAGTCCTGGTCGGGATACCTGCTGCTGGCGGGGGTGATGTACCGGCTCGACCGGATGGAGGATGCACAGCGGCTGCTGGATCGGGCACTGGCGGTGGAGGGGGCCGATGAGACGGAGAAACGGGGATCGGTGGCCGAAATACTGATGGGGCTTAAGCGGTACGATGAGGCGATTTCACTCTATACGGATATGATCGATCGGGGGATGAACGTTCGCCTGGCCCTGTTCAACCGGGCGGTGGCCAGAGAGCGGATGGGGAAGCTGGAGGAGGCGCTGGCGGATTTGCAGGTGCTGGTAAGGCTGGCGCCCCACGATTCTGAGGTGGCCCGGGCCGAGGAGATTGTCCGGCAGCAGCTTGAGGAGAAGAAACGCCAGGAAGGCGGGGGGGAACAGGAGTAGGGATGGAAGACAGCCCGATGGTGTCCATTGTGATTGCCCACTATTTAGACGATATTCTCTCCGAGTGTCTGGAGGCAATTTACGAACGTACGGAAGGGGTTTCTTTTGAGGTGATTGTGGCGGACGATCAGCCCTACGACGACGGGAGTCTGGGGCGGGCGCTGGAACGGTTTCCGGATATCCGGATTGTGGAGACGGGCGGGGGGAACGGCGCGCCCTGCAGGGGGATGGCGGCGGGCTACAACCGGGGGCTGGAGGTGGCCCGGGGGCGGTATGCGATGCTGATGAACAACGACATCGAAGTGTCCAGCGGGTGGCTTTTGGCCCTGGTAGCGGCCGCAGAGGCGGATGAGGGGATCGGCGCCTGCCAGCCGAAGGTGCTTTCGGTGCGCGAACGGAACCGGTTCGACGAGGGTGGGGCGGCGGGCGGGTTGATGGACCTGCTGGGTTATCCTTTTTGTCTGGGGCGGGTTTTCGATACGGTTGAAGAGGATCGCGGCCAGTACGACTGTTCGCGGGATATTTTCTGGGCGCTGGGCGGGGCGGTTTTTATCCGGATGTCCTGTTTGGAGAAGACGGGGCTGATGGACGAGGCTTTTTACATGCATATGGAAGAGATCGATTTCTGCTGGAGGCTGCACTTAGCCGGGTTCCGGGTGGTCTCGGCGCCCCGGTCGGTGGTCTACCACTACGGGGGCTGGTCGCTTGAGACGGAGCGGTTTCAGCGGGTTTATCTGAAGCAGCGGAACAACCTGGTGATGGTGCTGAAGAACTGGTCGGCGATCCGGCTGCTCTGGATTTTTCCGGCGCGGGTCTGTCTGGAGCTGTGTACGCTGCTGGCGGTTTTCAAAGGGGACTGGAAGCATCCCACAGCGGCCCTGGGAGGGCTGCTGTGGGTGGTCGCCCATCCGCTGAATATTCTGCGAAGACGGCGGAAGGCGCAGCGTTTTCGGACGGTTTCGGACAGGGAGGTGGCTGCGAAGATGTATTCGGGATCGGTGGTGTTTCAGTATTTCGTGAAGGGGATTCGGACGGCCGCAAATTTGCCGGGCGAGGGTGTAGTCGGGCAGGGGGGGGCGGGGTGAAACGACTGCTGCTTACGCTGCTGAAGGTGGGTATCAGCCTGGCCCTGATCGCGCTCTTCCTCCGGCGCGTTGAATGGCGGGATTTGCAGACGGCTTTTGCCTCGGCCGACGCTGCTTTCTGTATGCTGGCGGTGCTTCTTTTTGCACTGAGCAATCTGCTGGGCGCCTTTCAGTGGCGCGAGCTGCTCCTCACTCAGGGGATCACGCTGCCGGTGTGGCGGGTGATATCACTTTATTTTGTGGGCGTGTTCTTCAACAATTTTCTGGTGAGCAATATCGGGGGCGATGCGGTTCGCATCTACGAGTTGAAGCGGCTGACCGGCCGTGGGCTGCCCGGTTTTGCGGCGACGTTTCTGGACCGGTTTATCGGGCTGTTTACGCTAATCTGTTTTGCGATTGTCGCCTATGCGTTTTCGCCCGAGCTGTGGGGGCCTGCGCTGTGGATGCCGATTCTGGCGCTGGGGTGCGCGCTGCTGGGGGTGCTCGTCTTCGGGTTCAGCCGGCGGCTCAGCGGGTTTATGCTGGGGATCGGACGGCGGATTTTTCCGCCCCGCTTTATCGGCTTCTTAGAGGATGTGCGCGAGGGGTTTATGCTCTACCGGCATACCTACCGCATGCTGGGGCGGGTGGGACTGCTTGCGGCGGGGGTGCAGCTCTGCCGGATCGGGGTCTATTACGCGGCCGGACACGCTCTGGGACAGGAGGTCGGGTTCCAGTATTTCGTGATCTTTATCCCGCTGATTGCGATCGTGGCTGCGATCCCGATTTCTTTTGGAGGGATCGGGGTTCGGGAGAATATGGGGGTTTTGCTTTTCGGGCGTGTGGGGATGGACCCGGCGCCCGCGCTGGCGGTGATGCTGCTGGGATATCTGTCCGGTATCGTGGCCAGCCTGGCGGGCGGGGTGGTGTTCGTCCTGAGACGTCTGGAGCGAGGGGAGGGGGGGGTCGCAGACGGCTCTTCCATAGGGACAGAGGGGTGCGATGCGCCGGGTGATGCTGGGAAATGAGGCGCTCTTCTACAGGCGGTTGTTGTGGCGCGAACGATGCGAAAGATTGTCGGGCTGATGTCGGGCACGTCTGCGGATGGGGTCGATGCAGCGCTGGTGGAGGTGCGCGGGGCGGGCGCCGGTACGGAGGTGCGGCTGCTGGATTTTGTGTTTACGCCCTATCCGGAGGAGCTGAGGCGGGAGATCCTGGATCTTTGCGAGGCGGACCGGGGGCGTGTGGACCGCATCTGCCGGATGCATGCTGTTCTGGGAGAGTGGTTTGCTCGGGCGGCTCTGGAGGTGTGCCGGGAGGCCGGTGTCGCCATATCGGAGGTGGATCTGATCGGCTCCCACGGGCAGACGGTGCACCATCTGCCCGAGCCGGTCGAGGCGTTCGGGGTGCGGGTGCGTGCTACATTGCAGATCGGAGATCCATCGGTGGTTGCGGAGCGAACCGGTGTGACCACCGTGGCCGATTTCAGAACCCGGGATATGGCTGCGGGGGGGCAGGGCGCTCCGCTGGTGCCGCTGGTGGACTACCTCCTGTTCCGGTCCGAGGCGGTGGGGCGGGTGATGCTCAACATCGGGGGGATTGCCAATCTGACCTGTTTGCCGGCCGGCTGTGGACCGGAGGGGGTGTTCGCCTTTGATACCGGCCCGGGGAACATGGTGATTGACGCGCTCACCTCCGTTTTTACCGATGGGGCGCAGTCGTACGACGCAGGGGGGGCGCTGGCCGAGGCGGGGACGGTTTCTGAATCGCTTCTGGAGCAGTTGATGCAGCACCCGTTTCTGGCGATGTCTCCGCCGAAGTCGACCGGTCGAGAGGCGTTTGGCAGAGTTCTGGTTGACGAGATGCTGGTGTGGAAAAACCGCCTTTCGGGGCCGGATCTGATCCGAACGGCAACGGCGTTTACCGCAAAGAGTGTTGCGGATGCGCTGGAACGGTTTGTGCCTCCCACCGGCCGGATTGGGGAGGTTATTGTCAGTGGAGGGGGAACGGAGAATCCGGTGCTGATGGCCATGCTCGGGGAGGCGCTGGCCGGAATAGAGGTGATCCGTTTGGAGACGCTGGGCATCCCTTCGGAGGCGAAGGAAGCGGTGGCTTTCGCGGTTCTGGCCAACGAGACGCTTTCCGGACGGCCGGGCAACCTTCCCCGGGTGACGGGCGCTTCGCGCCCTGTTGTGCTGGGTGTGATTGCCCCGGGGCGGGCGTGTCGGATTTCAGTTGATTCGGAGGGGCGGATTTTGTAACTTTATAAATCTGGATATTTTTGATACAATCACTCGGGGGGTATAGAGAAAGTCCGTTGTTCTTTACTTTACGGAGCCTGCGGGAATGGCCAAAAAACAGATTTCCCTGGATCAGCTCGAAGTTGGCATGTTTATGGAGGCCGATATCAAGGAGGGCGCAAAGGGCGCTTCCAACAAAAACGTCCTCCTGTTGGGCAAGGGAATGCTGATTACGTCCGCGAACCAGATCCGCCGCCTGAGGGAGGTCGGCCTGGAGAATGTGACGATTGATACCTCCAGGGGGAAAGATGTGCCCGGGGGACGGGTTATTGCGCCGCCGCCGCAGGTCCGGGAGGTGAAGAAACCGAAGCCGCCGGCGGGTCGAAAGGCGTTTTTTAAAGATGAAATCAAAGTGGCCAAAAAGATTCGGGGAGCCTCGGTTAAGGTGGTCAAGGAGTTTATGACCAATGTAGCAACGGGGGGCAGCATCGATACCGAAAAGGTCCAGTTGGCGTCCAAGACCCTCACCGGCAGCGTTTTTCGAAATGTGGACGCGCTGTTGAGCCTCACCGCTCTGAAGGATTACAGCGAGCACACCTACACCCACTCCGTCAACGTCTGCGTGCTCACGCTGGCAATCGGCTATGCTTCGGGGGTCAGCGAAGAGGAGGCGGCCGAGATCGGCGTGGGCGGGCTGCTGCACGATGTGGGCAAGTCGAAAATTCCGCTTTCCATCTTAGACAAACCGGGGCCGCTCACGGAGGGGGAGCGGAAGGTGATTATGAACCATCCGCTGGCAAGCGAGAGAATCCTGAAAGAGATGGGCCATGTCCCGGAGGCCGCTATTGCGATTGCGGGCCAGCACCACGAAAAGGTGAACGGCAGCGGGTATCCCCGCGGGCTGACGGGGGACCAGATGCATCCTTTTGCGAGTATGGCAGCAGTGGCGGACATCTACGACGCGCTGACATCGGCCCGGCCCTACAAACCGGGGCTGCCGCCTCATATTGCTCTGCGGGTGATTTTTGACGGGAAGGGGACCGAATTCCAGAACCCGGTGGTGGAGACCTTTATCAAACAGCTCGGGATCTATCCGGTGGGGAGCTTTGTGAAGCTGAATACCGGGGAGATGGGAATTGTGATGGAGGTGAACCCGGAGGATTCCGTCCGGCCCAAGGTCGGGATTCTCTTTACCAAGTTCGGAAAGCGGCGGCCCAATCCCTTTCTTATCGACATTTTTCAGGAATACAAAGAGATGGGCCCGGAACAGGCGCGTGCGATTGTAGCGGCCGATGACCCGAAGAACCATCAGGTGAATGTAGAGGAGTTCCTGAATTCGCCATTGTAAGCGCCAACCGTTCCGGGACGGGTATCTGAGGTTTTCAGATGGACATTCAAGATCTGCTTGTGGCTCTCACAGCGGTGGTGTACGGCATCAGCGCCATCGGCTATGCGGCAAATTTCCAGCGCAAAGGGAAGGCCCGGGGGCAGATCGGATCGTGGGGCCTGGCGCTGGGCTGGGCCATCCACAGTGTGTTGCTGGGCATATTGACGGTGGCCACGGGCAGGGTGCCGTTAAACAATGTGGTGCTGCCCTCGCTTTGCGCCTGGCTGGTGGTTATTGTTTATTTCTACTTGGAGGTGACGACCCGGGACCGTTCCCTGGGGGCGCTGGTGGTGCCGATTGTGACGCTGCTGCACCTCCTGGCCGCCTTTAACTTAGCCGGCATGGAGGAGCCCCCCCAGGTTGTTCACAGCGGCGGGTGGTTCAAACTCCATGTGCTGACCTACATCCTCGCGTACGCGGCGTTTGCGATTTCCTGCGTCAGTTCAATTATGTACGTGCTGCTGCTGGGGGAGATTCAGAAAAAACACCTCGGATTTTTTTACGAACGGCTCCCACCACTGGAGACCCTGAATCAGATCAACAACCGAGCGGCCACGTTCGGTTTTGTTTTTCTGACGGGCGGGGTGATTGCGAGTTCGGTCTGGGCCTACCAGGAACTGAGCCAGCTGTGGGTGTGGGGCAATCCCGCATTCGCCCCTCTGTTGATCACGTGGGTGATTTATGCGGGACATCTGGCCGCACGGTGGATCGCCGGGTGGCGAGGGAAGCGGGCGGCGTTTCTGTCTATTGTTGGGTTTGCGGTGGTGATTTTTGCCTTCCCGGTGGTGGGGGTGCTGTTCTCCGGAAGACATCCGTTGAGTCAATGAAGAACAACGATGGGCGAAAACCGACCTTATTACCCGATTTTTTTGGACCTGCAGGGTCGAAGGTGTGTGGTGGTGGGCGGAGGGACGGTAGGAGAACGGAAGGTAAAGGGATTGCTCGATGCGGGCGCTTATGTGGTCCTGATCAGTCCGGAGGTGACCGATGGGCTGGCCCGTCTGGCCGGTGCGGGACGAATCGAGTTGGTGCGAAGGCCGTTTCAAGAGGGCGATCTGGACGGGGCGATGCTGGTATTTGCGACCACGGATCGTTTGGAGGTGAACCGGTGGATTGCCGCCGAGGCAGAAAAGAGCGGGGCGTTTCTTAATCTGGCGGAAGGTTCGGCCGCGGGCGATTTTATTCTGCCTTCGGTCTTTCGGCAAGGGGCGCTTCAGGTGGCGCTGTCCACCGGGGGAGGAAGTCCGGCATACGCGCGGATGGTTCGGGAACGGCTGGAGGAGATATTTGGACCCGAACACGGCAAGCTGGTGGATCTCCTGGAACGGCTGCGGCCCCGGGTGATGGCCCGGTTTCCGGACGATGCCGGACGTCGCCGGGCCGTCTGGGACCGGCTGGTGAGGTGGGAGACCGTGGAGTTGATCCGGCAGCGCCGGTGGGATCAGATTGAGGAGATGGTTGCACAATGTCTATCGTAGTTGTGGGGTTGAGCCACCGTACTGCGCCCGTAGAGATCCGGGATGGGGTGGCTGTGCCGGACCACGCGCTGCGGTCCGTGCTGGAGAAATTGAGCCGGCTGCCGGCGGTTGCCGAGTGCGCCCTGATCTCCACGTGCAACCGCTCGGAGACCTACGCGGTTACGGGTGCGCCCGAGGTGGTGCGCGAGGGGATGGTGGAGATGTTATGCGATCTGGCCGATCTGGAGCCGGATCAGCTCAGAAAACATCTTTTTATGTACCACGATGCGGATGCGGTGCGGCACCTTTTTGAGGTGGCTTCCGGCCTGGATTCGATGATTATGGGCGAACCCCAGATTGCCGGACAGGTGAAAGACGCAGGCGCGGCTGCGCTGGAAGCCGGGGCCAGCCGGACGGTGCTCAACCGGTTGTTTCAAACGGCTGTTGAGGCTTCCAAGCGGGCCCGTACGGAGACGGAGATCGGCGTTGGCGCCGTATCGGTGAGCTTTGCGGCCGTGGAGCTGGCCAGGAAGATTTTTGGGAATTTAGACGGGCATTCGGCCTTGGTGATCGGCGCGGGGGAGATGAGCGAGCTGACGGCCAGGCACCTGATAGAGAACGGGGTGCGCTCCCTGCTGGTGGCCAGCAGGACGCAGGCGCGGGCGCAGGAACTGGCCGAACGGGTGAACGGGCAGGCGATGGGCTGGGGGCAGGCCATGCAGAACCTGCATCGGGCCGATATTGTGATCAGTTCAACCAGCGCGCCCGCCTATGTGCTTCGCAGAGATGCGGTGTCCGATGCGATGCAGCGGCGGCGGAACCGGCAGATGTTTCTGATCGATATTGCCATTCCGCGGGATATCGAACCGGAGGTGGGGGAACTCTACAATGTGCTCCTTTACAATATCGATGATCTCCAGTCGGTGGTCGGGTCCAACCTGAAGAAGCGCCAGGAGGAGGCCGAGAAGGTCCGGGTGATTGTGGGAGAGGAGGTGGCCTCTTTTCACTCGTGGTTGAATTCCCTGGGTGTGGTGCCCACGATTATGGCCCTGCGAAAGCATTTCCAGGAGATGATGGACGCGGAGCTGGACCGCGCCAAGCTGGCCGATTTGACCGATGAACAGAAGACGAAGGTGGCCGGCCTGGTCCGCCGTTATATGAACAAGCTTTTACACGCGCCGGTGACCCGGCTTAAGGAGGCGACCGATTCGAGCGACGGTCTGTCCTATGTGGATGCGCTGATGCACCTGTTCGATCTTCAGGTAGAAGAAGACGGAAAATCGACAGCGGCCGGGGAAGAGCGGGAGCGGCAGATGGAAAGGGTTCGTTCCTGAATGGGTGTGGTGATCGGAAGCCGCGGAAGCCGTCTGGCCCTCTGGCAGGCGGCGTGGGCGCGGGAGACGCTCCTGGCCAGTCGGCCGGATCTTCAGATTGAGGTTGAGGTCATCAAGACCAAAGGGGACCGGATTCTGGATGCCCCCTTCTCCGAAATTGGCGGGAAGGGGGTTTTTACCAAAGAGATCGAAGACGCGCTTTTAGAGGGACGGATCGATCTGGCCGTTCACAGCCTGAAAGATCTCCCCACCGAGCTGCCCGACGGCCTGGAGATTGGGGCGGTGAGCCCGAGGGCGGATGTGCGCGATGCGCTGGTGAGCCGGAATGGAGAGGGGCTGGACGGGCTGCCCGAAGGCGCCCGGATAGGCACCAGCAGCCTTCGCCGGCAGGCGCAACTGCGCCATCTGCGGCCCGACCTGGCGCCGGAGGGGATCCGGGGCAATGTGGATACCCGGTTGAGAAAGCTGGAGACGGAGGGGCTGGACGGGGTGGTGCTGGCGGCTGCGGGATTGGAACGGCTGGGTTGGTCGGATCGGGTTGCCGAATTTCTGGCGGCGGATAGAATGGTGCCTGCGCCCGGGCAGGGGGTTATGGCGGTGCAGGTGCGGTGCGGGGACGATCGGATCAAAGATATGGTTTCTGGACTGGAAGACGGGGCCGCGCGCTGTGCGGTGACGGCGGAACGGGCCATGCTGCGCGTTCTGGGAGGGGGGTGCCGGGTGCCGATTGGAGCCTGGGCGCGACCCGAGGAGGATCGTCTGGTGGTGGATGGCGTGGTGGCTCTGCCCGATGGGAGCCGGCTGGTGAGGGCACGGGCGGAAGGGCCGGCCGAGCGGGCAGAGGAGGTCGGGATGGCGCTTGCGGATAAGCTAGTGGCGCAGGGAGCGGAGGAGATTTTGAAAGAGATAAAATGAAGGTCTACTTAGTTGGTGCAGGCCCTGGAGATCCCGAGTTGCTGACGCTAAAGGGGCTGCGCTGCATCCGGCAGGCCGATGTGATTCTCTACGATGGTCTGGCCAACCCGGATCTGCTTGAGGAGGCGCCCGAAGGGTGCGAGGTGGTGGATGTGGGAAAGCGGGCGGGCGCTGGAGCGCACGGACGCGAGCAACAGCAGGCGCAGATCAACGCTTTGATGGTGGAAAGAGCGAAGGCGGGGCAGCTTGTGGTTCGCTTGAAGGGCGGCGATCCGTTCGTGTTTGCCCGGGGCGGAGAGGAGGCCGAAGCGCTTCAGAAGGCCGGCGTGTTTTTTGAGGTGGTGCCGGGGATCACCAGTGCGATTGCCGCTCCGGCGTATGCCGGGATTCCGGTGACTCACCGGGGGCTTTCAAGCCATGTGACCTTTGTTACCGGCCATACGGCCTCTTTAAAGGAGCTCAACTGGGAGGCGCTGGCCGGCCTGGTCCGGTCGGGCGGTACGCTGGTTATTCTGATGGGGATCAGCAACCGGGGCCAGGTTGGCGAAAAGCTGATGGCCGGGGGGTGCGCTCCCAATACGCCGGTGGCGCTTGTCCGCTGGGGTACGCTGCCCGAACAGGTGACGGCGCGGGCCACGCTGGGCGCCCTTGGGGATGTGGATATCGCCTCTCCCGCAGCGATTGTGGTGGGGAAGGTGGCGGCGCTGGACTTTTCCTGGTTCGAGTCCCGGCCTCTCTTTGGACGGCGCATGGTTGTGACGCGCACCCGCGAACAGGCGAGCGGTCTGGTACAGGCGCTCCAGGACCTGGGGGCGGAGGCTTTAGAGGCGCCCACGATCCAGGTGGTGGACCCGGCCGAGTGGGCGCCGGTTGACCGGGCGATTGAGGAGATTGAGACCTTCGACTGGGTGGTGTTCGCCAGCGCCAACGGGGTGGAGCGGTTTTTCGGGCGGATTCTGGCCCTGGGTAGGGATCTGCGGATTCTGAAGGGGGTGAAGATCGCCGCGGTGGGACCGGGTACGGCGGAGCGGGTGGGCGCGTATTTTCTGCGGGTCGATCTGTGCCCGACGCACCGTGTGGCCGAAGGGATGGTGAAGGCATTGGCGCAAACCGGCGAGGTCGAGGGACGGCGCTTTCTGATTCCGCGCCCAGAGGTGGCGCGGGAGGCGCTTCCGGCCGGGCTTCGGAAGATGGGGGGGGAGGTGCAGGAGGTTGTGGCTTACCGGACGGTGAAACCGGAGACCCTGCCGGAAGAGGTGGCCGAACGGCTAGAACGGGGAGAGGTCGATCTGGTTACTTTTACGAGTTCTTCCACGGCAAGGCATTTTGCCGATCTGCTCGGTTCAAAGCGGCTGGAAGGGGTGCGCAGGCGCATTCCGGCCGGCTGTATCGGCCCAACTACCTCGAAGACGGCGCGAGACTTAGGGTTCCGGGTGGTTGCGGAATCTCCCGAAGACGATATTTCGATTTCCGGCCTGGCAGGGGCTATTTTGGCCTATTTTAAGAAAGTGTAAATAGAATAAGATATTGTTTATAAATGTGTTGTAAAGTTTTTGCCTGGTTGGTGACGCGTGTCGTCGTTTCTGTTTTCAGGGACCGTCCAAAAAAGCTATTGACACCTGTCGGCTTTAACCGTAAATTTTGAATGTATTTTTGTGTTCATTCTGTCGATGAATTAATCAAGGGTTTTGCAAACCGTTTTGAGGACAGCCGGTGGATAGGAGGTCAGGAATATGAGGCGCATGGTTGCAGGTATTCTGTGTTTGGGGCTTGTTGCGGCGGGGTCGGCTTTTGGCGGTGAAATGACCAGCGGGCTGGAGGTGAACGGTGGGGAGAATACGTTTGCCGCGTTGAAGCTGGAGCGGGTGAACGAGGGGCCCCAGGAAGAGGGCGTGCTCAAACTGCAGGTGAGTATGGACGAGATCCAGAACCTGAAGGGCTACGGGTTTGTGCTCCAGTATGATCCTGTCAAGTATGAGTTTGTAGAGGTTAAAGAGGCTGCGGACAATGTGCTGAATACGGGCAGCGGCCAGCCCAACCTGTTCCTGTCGGCCAGCCGCACCCCGGGTCAGTTGACCGTGGGGTCGATGAAGGTGGACGGACAGGCCGTAAGTGAGGGTGGGAAGCTGATGGAGATTACGTTTAAGGTGGTGGATACGCCCCTTCCCACCGATTTCCAGATTGCGGACGGTGTGCTGGTGGATCTGGAGGGGAATATCGATGCGATCCAGCAGATTGAGGTGGGCAATTTGCAGCCGCTGCCGGACAGTTTTGGTCTGGATCAGAATATGCCCAATCCGTTCAACCCATCCACGACCATCGGGTATCAGCTGCCCGAGCCCGGTCAGGTGTATCTTGTGATTTACAACCTGCTGGGCCAGGAGGTTCGCACGCTTCTGGATGGGACCCTGGACGCGGGGTATTTCACGGTGGAATGGGATGGAAAAGACAGTTTCGGTCGTCAGGTGGCCAGCGGGATCTACCTGTATCGGATGCAGGCTGTCAATTTCAATCAGACACGTCGGATGATGCTTTTGAAGTAATAAACAGGTGTTTAAATTCGGGGCCGTCTCCGAGGAGACGGCCCTTTTTTTTCTCGGGTTTCCGGTCGTATTCAAGATCTAATCTGACAGGGAGACTGAAACGGGCAACAGAGGTAGAGGATGGAAGAGAGTCGTGCAGTCATTCTGGCGCCGGCGGTCTCGTTTCTGAGCAATGAGGAGGCCGAATGGATCCGCTTTGTCAACCTGCAGGCGTGGTGGGATCGGGAGGCGGAGTCCGATTATTTCGAGGCGACAGGCCATATGGTCGATCTGCTGCATCAATATCTGAATGCGCTCTCCACAGATCCGGCGGAGAGGGGCCGGGTGTTTAAGGAAATTGCAGGCGAGATCAGCAACCAGCTGAAGGCCGTCGATCAGTTCCTGGTGCCCAACCCCCACTTTTCTCCGGGTGCGGATTGGACCGATCAGACGCAGGTCATTGAGGCCAAGCCGTTTCTGTTTGCCAATATCGAGGGGGTTGCAGGCATGTACGCAAGTCTGGGGCGTTTTCTCGCCAGTGTGTTTGTGCGCCGATTGGACCGGTGCCGGCTTTGCCACGGTCTGTTTATTGCGCCGGACGACGGCGGCTACGGATGCTGTCCCAATATGGACTGCTGGCCCGATCCGGACCATCCCAATGCATCCTGATCGATTGTCTCTATATGCTTCTGCGTTATGTCCCTCCTTAATCGATTCAAATTTCGGTTTTCACAAATGATAAACGGCCGCTGGCAAGGCCCCTTCCTGCTGTGGGCGATCTGCAGCCTGTTTGATCCGTTCTCCGCGGTGGCATCGGATCCGGCAACCGACGGAGACCGGGTGCGGGTTGAACTGTTTGTGATGCCGCACTGCCCCTACGGGATGCAGGCAGAGGCGGCCCTGGCGCCCGTGCTGAAGAATTTTGCAGACCAGATCGATTTCCGGCTGTATTTTATTGCGGAAGAGGCCGGACAGGAGGGTGTACAGGCATCGGCTGAGAGGAAATCGGGCACGCGAGACGGTCCGGCCTGTGCGGGGGAACCCGCCGGCGGAACGGGCCGCTTTCGCAGTTTGCACGGGGATGTAGAGGTGGAAGAGGGCATGCGCCAGGCGGCGATGATGGCCCTTTATCCCGGCCGGTATTACGATTATATTCTCTGCAGGAATAGAAAGATTGATTCGGACGACTGGGAGGCGTGTGCGAGGGCGGCCGGGGTGGCCCCGGCGCGGATTGCAGCGGCGGTTTCGGGGCCGGAGGGCGAGGGGTTCTACAGCCGGAATATCCGGCAGGCCAACCTGCTGGGGATCAACGCTTCGCCCACGCTGCGGGTCAACGGGGAAGAGGTCGAGGCGTTTTCCGATGCCAACGCGCTTTCGCGCCGGATCTGCCAGGCGGAGCCCGATCTATCGGTGTGCGAAACGGTTCCCGCCTGCGGCAGCGACCGGGATTGTTCCAAACCCGGGAAGGTGGGGGTGTGTCTGGACCCGAACCTGGCGGGTGCGCGGTGCCGGTTCAGCGATCCGGTGTCTTTCCAGGTTACGGTTCTGAACGATTCGGGGTGTGCGGTCTGCGAGACGGGGCACTTCATCCGGTCTACGCTGGAACTTTTTCCCGGCGCCCGGTTTCGCACGGTGGAGATCGGTTCGGCGGAGGGAGAGACCCTGGCCGCACGCTATGGGATTGATCGGGTGCCGGCTTTTATTTTCGACGAGTCCTTCGGTGGGACCGCCCGGTTTGAACGGCTGGGACGTGCAACACGTCGGGTTTTAGACGGGTACCTGCCCGATTGGAGGTTGATCCCGGTTGCGCAACTGTTGAAACGGCAGCCGCAGCCGGGGCGGCTGGATCTTTTCATGGGAACAGACTCGCCTTTTGCGATGAGAACGGCGGGGGAATTGATTATCTGGTTGAGGATGGAGAATGCGCTGGACCGGCTGCATGTACACTACCTGGGGGGAGATGAGGGCCCCTTAGAGAAGGAGGATCTCTGGCATCTGTGTGTGCAGGAGGAGCGGCCGGAGGGCCTTCTGAACTATCTTTTCTGCCGGGTGCGGGGAGCGATGGAAGGGCAGAGAGGATCTTCGCGGGCGGCGTGTCTTGAGAGGGTTGGACTGGACCCGGACCGGGTCGGACGGTGCGCCACAGGGGCCCAAGGGGCTTTGTTGCTTGAAAAATCACGGGCCCTGGCCGCTGATATGGGGATCCGGAGGGAGATGAATCCCGCCGTGGTGGTGGACAACCGGATCGTGATAACAGGCGGGATGGTGCAACGGGTGCGCGAGCTTTTCTACTGGATACACCCGGAACTTGCGACCCTCCCAAAGGAAGAGGAAAGATAGACGGATGGAGAGGTCGGGAGGGACGAAGTTTATGGGGAGGTGAGCGTTTGTGTTCCGATGGTTGAGCCCGGCCGGCAGCCTGGGGCTGGGTATGCTGGTGATGATTGGGGCGGGGTGTGATGGCAGTACATCCGGGAAAGAAGGCCCCGGTCTGGACGACGAGACACGGTTCCGCCTTATGCGTGAAAAGATGGTGATGTCGCAACTTGAGGGGCGGGGCATCAAGGACCCGCGGGTGCTGGCCGCCCTTCGAAAGGTGCCAAGGCACCGGTTTGTTCCGTCCGATTTACAGGACCGCGCGTATGACGACAACGCCCTGCCTATTGGTGAAGGGCAGACCATTTCCCAGCCCTATATTGTGGCGATTATGACCGAGCTTCTGGCGCTGAAAGGGGATGAGCGGGTGCTGGAAATCGGTACCGGATCGGGTTTTCAGGCTGCTGTTCTGGCGGAACTCGTCCGGGAGGTCTATACGATTGAGATCCTGGAGCCGCTGGCCAAGCAGGCGGCGCGCCGGCTCCGGGAGATGGGATATACCAATGTGGCGGTGCGCTTTGGAGACGGGTACCGGGGATGGCCTGAAAAGGCTCCCTTTGATGCGGTGATTGTGACGGCGGCGCCGGACGAGGTCCCCCAGCCGCTGGTGGACCAGCTGCGTGTGGGAGGACGAATGACGATTCCGGTGGGCCGTTTCGAACAGGATCTGATGCTGCTGGTGAAGGAGGCTGACGGCATTCGGGAGGAACGGGTGATTCCGGTCCGGTTTGTGCCGATGACCGGCGAGGCCCAACAGCGTTAACGAGGAGGGAAACCTGTGATTACAGTCTGGGGAGGGCTGGTTGCGCTGGTTTTTTCGGCGTGCTACCTGGGGCAGTCAATTTCAACCGGGTTGGAAGGGTCAAAGGCCAGGGCCGTGCAGTGGTCTTGCTGGTTGCTGGCCAATGGGATCATGGTACTGTGCTACCTGCTTGCGGGAACGTAGCAGGATGGCGTACCTGGAGGTTAAACGGCACCTGAACAAGCCGGACGAGTCCTATCCCTGCGAGGTGCTGGTTCGGGGAGACGGCTATGTGGTGCTCAAATACGTGAACGCCCGGCCGGGGCAGGTGGGCGACGTCACTTTTGAGGTCGGATCGACGACCTTCGCTTATTATCGGAACGGCGCCGGATATGTGCTCTGGAAGATGTGCGGCGCAGACGACCGACTGAAAGGGCACCTGTTTCACATCTGCCGGGATCTGAAGGTGGGCGAGGGTGGGGTGGAATACCTGGACCTGCTGCTGGACCTGTGGTACGACGCCGAGGGCCGGTTGACGGTGCTGGACCGGGAAGAGCTGGAGGCCTGCCGCGCATCGGGAGCGGTTGGCAAAACGGATCTGGATTGGATCGACCGGCAGGCCCGGGAAATCGAGCAGAGCGCCGACCGAATTATCGGCGCATTGGACGCACGGCTGGCCGAAAGTTAGGAGCCGGGGTCCGGGCTTTGCCAGCCGTTGGAGAGGAGAAAGTCCCGGAATGCCTCCCCGATGACCGGGTGTTTGAGCGAGAAGGCGACCGAGGTTTTGAGGTAGGAGAAGAGATCGCCCACGGTGTGCCACTCCCCCTGGATCGCACAGGCGTACACGGCCCGGGTCCTGATCATCATTTCGATGGCGTCGGTAAGTTGATATTCCCCGTTGGATGAGGGGGAAATGCGTTCTAAGAATTCGAAGATTTCCGGTTCAAAGATGTAACGGCCCAGGATTGCCAGGTTGGAGGGCGCGGCGTCCGGCTCCGGTTTTTCAACCAGCCCTTCCACCAGGTAGACGTCGTTGATCTGTTTTCCCCGGATCACACCGTAGCTGCTGATGCGTTCCGGGGGGATCTCTTTGACGGCCAGGATGGAGGCGCTGTATTTCTCGTACTGGTCGATCATCTGGCCGATACAGGGGCGCTGTGAGACCACCAGGTCGTCTCCGTAGAGGACGGCGAAGGGTTCGTCTCCAATGTGCTTGCGGGCTTTGAGGATGGCGTGGCCGGTGCCCAGCAGTTCTTTTTGCCGGACGTAGTGGATGTCGGCCAGCTCCTCAATGCGCTCTAAGGTTTCGAGCATGGGGAGGTCTTCGCGCTCTTTCAGCGCGTGGAGGATTTCAACGTTGCGGTCAAAATGGTCTTCAATTGCCCGCTTGCCGCGTCCTGTGATGATCAGGATATCCTCGATGCCCGCATCCACGGCCTCTTCGACGATGTACTGAATGGCGGGCTTATCCACGATGGGCATCATCTCTTTGGGAAGGGCCTTGGTTGCCGGCAGCATCCGGCTGCCGTGGCCTGCGGCGGGGATGACAGCTTTGCGTATTTTCAAAAAAACCTCCGCGTTGAATCGTAATGTAATAACTCATTCTCAGACACGGGCTTAAATTAGCTGCCTTTGGAAAGCGTTGTCAAGTGGATTTTCTGCAAGAGAAGGCCGGCAGTCTGCTGTGTGTGTTGCGGTTCAAACTTCTTGACTTTGCCTCCTTAATGGTTTATTTTCAATCCAATAGAGCCACCTGGGCAGGTGCTGAAATCGGAAACGATCCAGGTTCCGTTTAGATTTTCTCCCCCCGAATTCTTTCCCTCATTTTAACCCTCAGTTTTTCAAGCCTTTGAGGCATCGAGTCCCGGGGCCTCTTCAAGGGTTCCCGCTATGCCTACCTCGGAAAAGGCGGAAGTTTACCGCCTGGGGGCGCTGGCTTCCGGAGGCGGCACCAATCTCCAGGCCATTCTGGACGGGTGTACGTCCGGCGAAGTGCCGGCGCGTATGGCCGTTGTGATTGGCAACAACAGCGGCTCGGGAGCGCTGGAAAAGGCCCGGCGTACGGGTGTGCCCACTTTCCATTTGAGCGGTTGGACCCATCCGGATCCGGATGCGCTGGACCGGGCGATTGCAGACGCGCTCCAGTCTCACGGAGTGGAGCTGGTGGTGCTCGCCGGCTATATGAAAAAGCTCGGTCCCGTGACGCTTCAGGCCTATGCCAATCGGATCCTCAATATCCATCCCGCCCTGCTGCCGGCATTTGGGGGAAGAGGGATGTACGGCACGCGGGTGCACCAGGCGGTGATTGAGAGCGGCGCACGGATTTCGGGAGTGACCGTGCATCTGGCGGATGAGGAGTACGATCACGGACCGATTGTGGCCCAGGAGGCCGTGCGGGTAGAGCAGGACGACACGCCGGAGTCTCTGGCTGCACGGGTGCTGGAGGTGGAACACCGGATCTATTCGGATGTGATTCGGCTGTTTGCGGAAGGACGGGTGGCTGTTGAGGGACGGCGTGTTCGGGTTATGGAGAATACAGAAAGCGGACGGTGAACCGGCAGGCACAAAGTTTTGAAAGGGCAACTCATGGCAGAGGCACTGATGGAGACTGGGTTGGGGGGGATCCCCCTGTTCGCCCGCGGGAAGGTGCGGGATGTCTACGATCTGGACGACCGGCTGTTGATTGTGGCAACGGATCGGATTTCGGCCCATGACGTGGTGATGCCGAATGGGATTCCGGGCAAGGGAAAGATTTTGACGGAGATGTCGCTGTTCTGGTTTGATAGGATATCAGGTCTTGTGGGCGACCATCTGATTGCTGCCAATGTGGATGAGTACCCGGAGGAATTGCAGCGCTATCGGGACCAGCTGGAAGGGCGGTCGATGCTGGTGGTGAAGGCGGAGCGGATCGATATTGAGTGTGTGGCCCGGGGGTACCTGGCCGGATCGGGCTGGCGCGAGTACCAGGATAACGGGGCGGTGTGCGGGATTTCCCTGCCGGCGGGGCTTCGGGAGTCCAGCCGGCTGTCCGAACCGATTTTTACGCCGGCGACGAAGGCCGAGACCGGGCACGATGAGAATATTTCGTTCGAGCAGATGTGCGAGGTTGTGGACCCTGAGCTGGCGGGAAAGCTGAGGGATTTGACGCTGGGCGTGTACGGCCGGGCGCGCGAATATGCGGAGGGGCAAGGGGTGATTATTGCGGATACGAAGTTCGAGTTCGGGCTGCACGAGGGCGAGATTATCCTGATCGATGAGATTCTCTCCCCGGATTCCTCTAGGTTCTGGGATCAGAAGATTTATGAACCCGGACGTTCTCAGGACAGTTTTGACAAGCAGTTTGTCAGGGACTATCTGGATGCGCTGGACTGGGACAGGACCCCTCCGGCGCCGGCGCTGCCGGAGGAGATTGTCAACAAGACCCTGCAGAAGTACCAGGAGGCCCGGGACCGGTTGCTGGGCTAGTGGTCGATTTCAGAAGTTCGCATGAGTTTATGCAGCCAGCCGGATTCGCTGCATTCGTTCTTCCAATTCCTGCCTTGTAAAGCGCCAGTTGAAAGGTTCGGCAGTGAGATTATAGTATTCCTCAAAGCCCAAGATCCTGGCTTCCATCGCCTGTCGATCTGCCAGGTCATTGGGCGTGAGCGCCTTTCTTTGCAAGATCGAGAAATAGATCTCAATCTGATTGAGCCAACTGGCGTGGATAGGGAGATGGACGGCAATGGCATTTTCATAGGCATCCTGGAGCCGTTTAGGGAACGTGGTGGTGTAATGAGAAGATCCGTTGTCCACAATCCAGAAGACCCGATCAGCCGAAGCATAAGGCTCCCGTCCCATCACCAGGTCCACCAGCTTTTGAAAGGGCACGATGCCGGTTTTCTCATCCACACGCCCAAAGATGTGCCCTGAGAACACATCCAGTGCAGACAGATAGGCCACTGTGCCCATCCGTTTGTAGTCATTTTCCATACGAATGGGTTTGCCACAATCAGGTGGCAATGTGGCAAACTCTCGGGCTAAGATTTGGAGTTGGGATTTTTCATCGGCACAGATAACGAAGTCTTTCTTGCCAAGCGGTATCCCCTCCCATATGCCTTGATACAGGTCCAGAATGCGACTGGCTTTCTCTAAAAAGTTGGGGGCTTTGATATGAAGCCAGGATCGGTGATACCAGGGACGAAGGGCATCCTCTTTGAGAATGCGCCAAATCGTTGTGGGTGAGATTGAAGTGATCAACGCACACCTTAACACTTCCTGTTGAATCTCAAATAAGCTGAACCGAGACAGGGGCAACCCCCGTTGTGCGGGCAGTTGACAGGCAATGGCTTTGACTTCACTGACTTGCACAGGGGGAAAAAGTGGGCGGTCGCCCACTGCGCGGTAGATCCTCTAAAGTGAAGCCTTCTTCAGTCCACCTTTTTCGCCACTTCTGCGCCGTAGGTGAACTGACACCTGCCCTGTCGGCTAACCTCTGGTTGCCAATGGCTTTATTCTCGGCTAAGGCCACCACCATCTTTGCCCGCTGCACCTGGGATTGAGGCGCGTTGCGCTGACGAATGATTTTCTGGGCTTTTGCCAGTTGGGCTTTTGTGAAGCGAGGTTGGTATTGGGGAAGGGGACCTGACATTATACACCTCCTTTACCGATTGGAATGAGGCGTATAACATACCCCTTTTTTGCCACCTATGCAACCTCATGCGTATTTGCGAAATCGACCACTAGGCAACGGTTTATCGTCTTTGAAGTTTTATTGTAGAGGACACAAATCCTATGGTATTTTCTCTTTCGGCTTTGCTTTCAAACGATATTGGGATCGACCTGGGTACGGCCAATACCCTGGTGTGCGTCAAGGGCCAGGGTATTGTGGTAAACGAACCTTCGATTGTGGCCTTAGATCGCAAGACGAGCAAACCGCTGGCTATTGGCACCGAGGCCAAGGAGATGATGGGGCGCGAGAATCCCGATATCGAGGTCGTCCGTCCGCTGCGGGATGGGGTGATTGCCGATTTTGACGTGACGGAGGAGATGCTCCGATTCTTTATCAAGAAGGTTCAAAAGAACAAGCTGCTGGTGCGCCCCCGTATTGTCATCTGCGTGCCTTCGGGTGTGACGCCGGTAGAGATGCGTGCGGTTCGGGAATCGGCCGAACGCGCCGGCGCGCGAGAGGTTTATCTGATCAAAGAGCCGATGGCGGCGGCGATCGGCATCGGGCTGCCTGTAGAGGAGGCCGTAGGGTCGATGGTGATCGATATTGGGGGCGGGACTACGGAGATTGCCGTGATCGCCCTGTCCGGAATTGTGACCTCCAGGTCGATCAAAGTGGCGGGAGACGAACTGAACGAGGCGATCGTTCAGTTTCTGAAACGCAAACACAATCTGTTGGTGGGGGAACGCAGCGCGGAGTTGATCAAATGCGCCATCGGGTCGGCGGGATGTCTTGATAGCGAGATTCAGCATCCCTGCAAGGGGCTGGACCTGGTTTCTTCCACGCCCAAGACCATTATTGTCGATTCTTCCGAGATCCGGGATGCCCTGAGGGAAGCTGTAGATGCTATCATTGATGCGGTGCGGCAGACCTTAGAGCAGACGCCCCCGGAACTGGCTGCCGATATTCTGGACCGGGGGATTATTATGACCGGAGGTGGCGCCCTGCTGCGAGGGCTGGACCGGCGGCTGGTTGAGGAGACGAGCCTGCCGGTGATAGTGGCCGACGATCCCTTAACGTGTGTGGTGCGCGGAACCGGCAGGGTGCTGGATAGTATCGGCGCATATCAGAAGGTCCTGATGTAGGTCTGTGTATGCAGCGGCTTTACCAGTTTCTGGAAGGCAAGCGGGCCTATGTGGCGCTGGGGCTGGCGGTGTTGCTGTCGCTGGTTCTGATGGCTCTGGGGCCGTCGGAGAAGATCGGACTGGCACGCGGGGTGGCCACCGGTCTTTTGAAAACGGGGCACCGGCTGTTTTCCTGGCCGATGGATATTGCCGGGCTACGGTATGAAAACCGGGTGCTTCGGGAGCAGAATCTGCGCCTGTCTCTGGAACTGATGAAGCTCCGGGAGGCCCGGCTGGAAAATAGCCGCCTGCGCGGGCTCTTAGAGTTTCGAGCCGAAGCGGAAGGGGCAGGTTCCTACAAGGCTGCAAAAGTCATTGCCCGGGACCCCGATCCTATCCCCAACACCATTCTGATTGATGTAGGGCGCAGCGATGGGATTGAGGAACGGATGCCGGTGGTTACGCCCGACGGGCTGGTGGGACGGGTGCTGGAAGCGCATCGATGGACCGCGGTGGTGGTGCTGCTGCTGGACCGGAACTGCCGGGTGAGCGCGATCGTACAGCGGGAGGGGCGCGCACAGGGGATTGTGCATTGTGAAAACGGAACATTCTATTTGAAAAACGTCAAGGTGCGGACCGAGGTCGAAAAGGGCGATGTGGTGGTCTCTTCCGGGCTGGGTGGGATCTTTCCCAAGGGTCTGCTGGTCGGGCGGGTCGCCGATGTGGGCAAAGAGGATCGAGGCCTCTTCCGGGAGGTGATTCTGACGCCGGGCGTCAACTTTCTGAATCTGGAGGAGGTTTTTGTTTTAAAGCAAACGTCGGCACACGGCCGGAGCGTTGAGGTCCCTTAAGGGCACCTTTTCTACGTTTGAATGGCCTTTTTAATCTCCCTGAGGCGGATGCCTTCGGGAGATTTTTTGTAGAATGCATCCAGCGGGAAACAGCCCGAGATAAGGCCGTTGCGGGGGGCGGTGGTGCAGTCGCTGAAGGTCCGGCAGATCTTGCGGATGTCGAGGGCGCCTCTGGCGAGGACATCGCGTGGGAGGGTGGGGTAGGAGAGGACCATTCGGCCCAGGCCGACGAAATCGGCTTTGCCATTGCGCACGATGTGCTGGGCCACGTGAGGGAGGTAGTCCTGAAGGTAGGAGTAGGCCGTGCCCACAATGAGGAGCTCGGGGTACCGGCTTTTGATCTGGCCCACGATCTCGATCTGCCGCGCAACGCCCACCAGAGGATCCTCCGGGGGCTGGTAGCCGTCGGAGGGGGGATAGTAGGCGGGGCGCTGGATGTGGGGGTTGTAGTAGGGGCTGCCGGCCGAGAGGTTGACCAGACGGATGTCGAGTTCTTTGAGGAGGTCCAGGAAGCGAAAGGTCTCGGTAAGATCGGGCCGGGTGGGCTCGGTCTGGTCCACGCCAAAGCCGTAGCGATAGGGGAGGCATCCGGCGTAATCGTCAGGAATGCCGGGGCCAAGTTTTCGGCCTTCGGACCGGTCGGGGTCGGGCCGGAAGGAGACGAAATCGAAGGCGCTGAGGCGGACCCCGATGAGGAGCTTGGGCACGGTGGCGCGGATGCCTTCGACGATTTCACGCAGAAAGCGCGTCCGGTTTTCAAAGGCGCCCCCATACGGGCCGGGGCGGGTGGTGGCGCTGAGGAATTCGTGGCCCAGATAGCCGTGGCAGTGCTTGATGTCCACGAAGTGGTAGCCGAGTTCGAAGGCCGTCCGGGCCGCCCTGTGATAGTCTTCGACGATGCTTCGAATTTCGCCGTCGGTTAAGACGGGCAGGTCGGGATCGATATTGAATTTGCGGTCCAGGATGGGGTGACGGTAAACAATTTTAGGCTCCATCCTGGTTTTGTGATTGGGGCGGCAGAAGCGGCCGGAGTGGGTCAGCTGCAGACCCACCAGGAGGTCGTCCGTTTCGCCCACCTGCTCTCTGTGCGCTTTGAGGAGATCCTTTAGCAGCTGCCCCAGGCCGCTTCGGGTGTGGTCTGCCGCGTAGAGCTGGTTGGGGTTGGCACGGCCTTCGGGGCGCACGGCAACCGCCTCGCCGCCCCAGATGAGTTTGGCGCCGCTGGCGCCGAAGTTGCGCCAGCGGCGGAAGACATATTCGGATGGATTGCCGTCGGCCTCTGCATCCCAGCCTTCCATGGGATGGATGGCAAAGCGGTTGCCGATGGCCATCTCTCCAAATCGGTACGGCCGGGCCAGGGGGGAGTCGGGGGCGGTGAGGATTTCGTCGTCGCAGGGCAGGTGGATGCCCAGGGTTTCGACATGGCCTCGGAAGTCGTTGATGGTTTTGAGGTGTCCGATACGGACGATGCGGTCCGGGGGCACAGGGACTCCCTTGGGGCTGATAAGTGCGTGCGGCGTGCAGAAAGATGATATCAACGTAGTCCGCACTTGTTTTTTTATTTGCTGTTTGCCATTTATCGTTTTAGGTTGTTTATGGGAGGTTGAATATACCAAACGGCCGGGTGTTGCGCAATTTTCCGTTGTAGAGGAGAGGTGTTATGCGGAAGGCTGAAGGGTCGAAGGTCTGGGATTCCAGGGAGACTTTTCTCCACTGCACGGGGAGGGGAATTTCGGTGCGGGAGGCGGGCGTGCAGCTCCGGCAGGGGGTGACGGTGGCCGACGAGATGGGGCGAAATGTGCGCTGGGACCAGGAGACGGTTATGGGACTGCGCCAGGCGAAGAAGGTCTTTATGCTCTCGGCGCTGGGAGCGGCCCGGGCGCTGCTGTGCCCCTACCTGGCCTGCGACCGGGAGGACGGGGAACTGGACGTGCGGGTGAACGGGCATTTGATCCGCGTGCGGCTGGATCGGGATCGGGGCTACTGGGAAGACCGGTGGACGCGGGTGGAGGTCCCGGTTGACTGTTTGAAGGAAGGCGAGAACGAGGTGGTTTTCAGGGCAGTGGGAGAAGCGGAGTGGACGCTGCTGATCGAGTACGGACGCTGGCCCGACCGGAGCGAGGTGAGCGAAGACGGGGGACAGACGTGGCGCTCTGAAGATCTGGGCAATAACAACCGGACGGACGGGGAGTACATGGTGCGGTTGTGGCTGGACCAGTACGCCGAAACGGGCGACGTTCGCTCGGAACCGATTGATCTGCCGGGGCTGGCATCGGAGGGAGGAGTTGGGCCGGAGGGGAAGGTGGCATCGGTGCGATTCGAGGTGGAGGCGGAGACGCCAGAGGGTACGGAGCTGATGCTGGAATGGCGTGGGGGGCCAACGCCGGCCTACGATCCGGAATTCTGGTCGGCCTGGCAGGCGGCGGGGAAAGAGGTGACGCCCGGCGAGGATGTGCGGTTCGCCCAGTGGCGGGCCGTGCTGTGGTCGGAGGCGCCGGATAAAACGCCGGTGCTCAAGCGGGTGCAGGTGGCGCTGGAGGTGGCGGTGACAGGCGAGGCCAACGCGCAGATGGTGGCAAGCGACAATCCCGACTTGGTGCGGAGTTCGCACCGATTTGCTTATCTGCCGGCGGATGCCGAGCGGGGGGAGCGCCTTCGGGAACGGTGGAAGTTAGATGAGGTCGTACGCGGCGCCAAATCGGAATTTGACGCGTTTCTCCATCTCAGACAGTGGGTGCGGGAGCAGTGGGAGGACGGGTGGAATATGGGAGAGATCGATTTTTGTCCTCCCTGGGATGCGATGGTAATCTTAGAGCTGGCCAGCCGGAAGTTGAGCCTGGGGATGTGCACGCACTACGCGACGGTGATGTCGCACTGCAGTGCGGCCCTGGGACTGACCGCCCGGACGCAGATTATGCGGAGCCACTGCATCAACGAGGTCTGGTCGAGCGAGCACGGGAAGTGGGTGGCGATGGATGTGGGAGGGGACTCGGACGACGAGACGAAGTTCACCTATCATTTTGAGCGGGACGGCGTGCCGTTGAGCGCGCTGGAGGCGCACCGGGCATGGGTGGAAAAGGATTACGACGACGTGGTGATTGTGCCCCAACCGCCGCCGGCGACGAAAGATCGGTTCGAGGTGGCCAAACGGCTCGGGCTGTTCGAGCGGTTTATGATTTCGCTTCGCAACGACGAACTGGTCACGATGGCGCCGGGGGAGCCGGAACACGGAAAGATTTCCTACCAGTACGACGGCTACCTTTTCTGGGAGGACGGCGAGACCGAACCGCTGCCCTGGTTTTCAGAGCATACGGAACGCGCCGGAGATCTCTACTGGACCCTGAACCGCGCAAAGATTCACCTGCGGCAAGGAACACAGCCCGGGGTTCTGGAGGTGGCGCTGGATACGGAGACACCCAACCTGAAGGGGTTCGAAGCGCGCGTGGACGAGGGCGGCTGGGAAGATCGGAAGGCGCGCTTCAACTGGACGCTGGAGGCGGGGGAGAACCGGCTGGAGGTGCGGCCGGTGAACGCTTTTGACCGGAAGGGGACGGTGAGTTGGGTGGAGGTGAGGTACGATGGATGACTATTGTGGATTAATCGATTTGGGATTGCGGATTTGGGATTGCGGATTTAAAGGCATCCAATCCGCAATCCGCAATCTCCAATCCGCAATCTGACAGGGGGGGCTATGGATAAGGCATCTATTGAGTCGTATGGTACGAGCATGGTGCGTCCGGATGATTTCGACGCGTTCTGGGACGATGTGCTGGCGCAGGCGGGCCGGATTCCGTTAAATGCTTCGGTGGAGCGGGTGCCGCTGCGTTCGACGCCCGAGGTGGATGTGTTTGAGGTGCATTACGACAGTCTGGACGGGGTGCGTATTGCGGGGTGGTACTGTCTGCCGACGTCCCGGGAAGGGAGGCTGCCGGCGATTTTACAGGTGCCGGGCTACATCGGGGAACCGCCGCTGCCCAAGGCGCGGGCCGGGTCTGGCTATGCGGCGTTCAGTGCGGCCCCAAGGGGGAAGCTGCGGAGCAACACACAGTTCAATCCAGGCTATCCGGGGCTGCTCACGCACAATATGGTGGACCGGAATACCTATACCTACCGGGGGTTCTATATCGATGCGGTTCGAGCGTTTGACTTTCTGGCCGGCCGCGAAGAGGTGGACCCGGAGCGGATCGGAGTGACGGGCAGCAGCCAGGGTGGGGGACTGACGCTGGTGGTATCGGGGCTGCGTCCGGGTGTTCGGGCGGCGGCGGCCGGGGCGCCCTATCTGTGCGGGTTTATGGATGCGATCCAGTTGACCGACACCTATCCCTACCGGGAGATCGGGGACTATCTGCGGCTCTACCCGGATCGGGAGGCGGCCGTGCGCGAGACGCTGTCCTATTTCGATGGGATCCATTTTGGGCCGCGCATCACCTGTCCGATCATCGTGAATATCGGTCTGCAGGACAATGTGTGCCCGCCGGAGACGGGGTATGCCGCGTTTGACACAATCGCTTCAAAGGATAAGAGGTTTTATCCCTACGACGGACACGGACACGATGCGGGCAGTGGTGTGGGCCACAGCGCGATCATCGAAGCGTTTTTCAAAAATCATCTCAATCCTTGACATGGAGCAGAAGATGGCGAATGTATTTCAACCCACGACCGTGCGTCCGGACGATTTCGACGCGTACTGGGAGCGGGTGATTCAGGAACTGGACGGGATGCCGATTGCCGCCGAAGAGGAGGAGCACCCGATCCGATCAACCGATTTTTGCACGGCCTACACGGTGCGCTTAACCAGTATCGGTCCCTACCGTATCTTCGGGTACCTGAGCATTCCAAAGGGCGAGGGTCCGTTTCCTGCGCTGGTCTATCTGACGCGGCTGCAGAGTGTGGTGGAGATTATTCCGCAGGGAGACGCCAATGAGAAGCGGCGCCGGTTCGTGACCTTCGGACTGGCGGCCCGTGGGCAGCGCAATGCCGACAAGCCTTACGCCTCCGCATTTCCCGGGGTTTATACGGACGGAATCGAGGATCCGGAAGCTTATGTGTTCCGGGGGATCGCGGCGGACTGCTGCCGGGCGGTGGACTACGTTCTCTCGCGGCCGGAGGTGGACCGCACACGGGTTGCGGGCCTGGTGGCCAACGATATGCCGCTGCTGACGGCTGCGCTGCGGCCCGGGCTGACCCACGCGATCGCTTCGCCCTCGTTTTTTTATGCGACAATGGACCGGGTGGCGGAGACGGGGGGCTATCCGCTGGAGGAGATTAACGATTACCTGCGGTCCTGCCCGGATCGCCGTGAGACTGTGGCGCGTACGGTGGCTTATTTCGATCCGCTGTTTTTCGCGCCGTCGGTTCGCATTCCGACCCTGCTGTGGTCCGGCGCATCGCTCGCAGCGCCACTGGTGGAAGCGATGGCCGGGGAGGTGGAGGTTAAAGAGAGCGAACATTCACGGTACAAGGACGGGGTTTACCAGGAGCAGTGGGTGGCGCGACAGTTCGGGTTCGAGGATGCGATTTTGCCCGCGCACTGGCAGTGAGGTGAAGAATCAACATATCCCGCGCATTCGCTAACCGGGAGGCTCTCTTGTCCGACCTTGTTGTAGAAACGTTCGTTATTCTTCGAGATCACTTTTTCGATGAGGACGGAGATCCTGTTCCTTTTGAGTTACGAGACAAACGGAATACCCAGGACGATCCATTCGACGAATATCTATCGGAGGTTCTATCAAGGGAATTTACCGATGGCAGATGCATCAAATCTCCAGGCCCTCTGATTACGCCCGATTTGGTACTGATGAGACCAGATGCCTGTGAAGGGACAGCGCGTGAAGAGTTGTTAACGGATCTTTCCCGAATCGTCGGAATCGAAGTAAAGAAACTGGAACGTACGAAGATAGGAAAAGTCGCAAGGGCTTCAGGGCTCGATTACAATACGACCCCTCCTTGTGGAACGGTGCGGGTTTACGACGCATCCAGACAGCCGCTTGATATACCCGGTTTTTACCTTTTCGCCTGTCTTGAATTTGTTCCCAATTCTAACCGTTCTTTGATCATTACCGGGATGGTACTGTGTGATGGAAATGTACTCAATGCTGATTTCGATTACTACCTCTCCATTGTAGGCGAACGTAAGAAAGAGATCAATCTTGGAACATACGGAGATGGGGCTGATAGAACTCGTCCGATGCTCATTTTTTCCAATCCCTTAGGGATACCTGATCTGGATCATAATGTCACCCTGATACATCCCGGCAGCGGGCTGGAAAAGAGCGATTCTAGAATTCAACAGACCCATTTTTTGCGTCGTAGCTTGCCATCCGATGGAGATCGAAGTTTCTGTTGTTACCGTCTGAAAACGGATGTTCCTGAAGGTTGGACATTGACAGAGCTTGTTGATCCGTTTCCGATCCCAGCACGTGATACACGAACACAGCGGAGAGGACGTTTTGTCGTGCCCTTTTTGCCTTGTGAATAGCTCTAATTTTGTCCTTTCATGCGAATAAAGTCATCTGAGCTTTTTCCAGTTGGTCGATTTTTAGCTCCTGGCAGGCGTGGATTTGTATGATTGCTTCCTGTATATGGGTATTTAACGCTTCCAGGTCTGCTTTCATCCGCTCTCTGTCTCTTCCCACGATCAGGTTGACAAGCAACTGACTGAGCAATACAATACGGACATCATTTTTAGATAAGTAACGCCCGCAAGTGTTGAACCGATTTACTCTATCAGAGGTTTCTGAGATGGACTGTTCCATAGACTTATAAATATCCAGATATGGCCGTCTATCAGCGCTTCGCTTTCGGCAAACGAGTAATATATCCAGATCAATGGGTTCTTTGGCCTGGGACTTGGGAGTAGCTACTGACATTTCTGCTTTCACGGGTTGTGCTTGAACAAAGTCAAAACCAGCCTCTATTACCGCTTCAGCTACACAGGACCATCCTTCTTCCCTGGAGTGATGATAGCTGAAGACAAGAAGCCCATCTTGTTTAAGTACCCGATAGCACTCTTGAAAGACACGGAGCAAGTTTGCGGTGAATTGTTCAGGGTCTGTATTTTGAACCTCTTCGGAATGCCGCGTGGTTTGGGGTCCGTTCTGATTATCAAACAGGTGCTGCTGCCAGACATAGAAAAAGTCGGCTAACTCTGAGTAGTGAACATTGTCAAAAAATGGTGGATCTGTAAGTACTAGATCCACGGATTGGTCTGGCAGATCGGTTTTTGCCGAACTTCCACATGAGAGATAAATGGCTCCAGGAGGAAGTCCTTTAGTCGGATACTTTTCAATGACCTCGTTACCCATCGGACGGCTGAGTCCGAATACCTTAGTGCCTTGTTTCCGCCCTTTCCCATTTTCTACTGCGATTTCAAAAGGCGATTGTCGATATTCCAGGGCCTTCATCAGACGCGATCTAAATAATGTTGAAAACGATCCAGAACTTTTTGGGGTACCCCATATGTTGGCTTCGATAGGCGTTCGCTCGGGTTTCAAAATATGATGGGAAAACATATGGCGAACTGCGCCTGTGCCTTCTCCTTTATATGAAGCGAACATATTGTTGAACTCAAGCACACTGGAGAATAGACAGACCATTGCATTTCTGGTGTTTTCTTCCGGAATCTGCTGGATCGCACGCCCGAGAAGACATAATCCCAAAAGCTGGCGGGAATTGAACATCTGATACCAGTATTTGTAGCCATAGTTTAATACCTGACGTGTGTTGTATCCGTCCGGTATTTCAGCTTTAGGGTAGAAATTGTGAAGAGATTCGAGTTTCTCTTCAGACGATTGGTAAGATTTTATATCTTCCCGTGTAATGCGAAGGTATTCTTTTTTGCCATCTTCGGTAAGAACCAGTTTTGCATACATCCTATGGCGCGGAGGTTGTCCTGCTTTACGGGCAGTCTGGGCAATTGGAAACTGATAATCACACACCGGACATATGGCTTTGGCGCGCTTCGCATAGCCTTTTGAAGGATCATAGGAAAACCCGCAGGATTTACATTTGGCATGGGTCGAGTTATAGTGTACTTGATTGATCTCTCCACAGGACGGACAGATGGCCTGTGATTCTGGATGGCGCCTGGGATAAGCATGGCGAGCGAATATAAAGCTATTAAATAGATCAACGGCTGTGTCGCACTCAGGGCAGTCTAAGACCTTAACCCAAAAGTAGTACAAAACATTACAAGATCGGCCCTGGCTGTCCATTGACCGATAAAGGTCTAACAGGCCACCGGAGACTTCCTCTGCGAGTTTGCTGTATGCCCTTTTGACCTCATTGGGGTTTACATTACCCAATGCTGTTTTAACAGCGAAATACGATACCGGGTTAATATCTCTTCCGATAGCCGTGCATCCTAATTTATGCGCTTCGCCAACCGTAGTACCGCTGCCCATAAAGGGGTCGAATACGACTCTGCCGGGTAAGCGAACGGGCTGATAGAATAATTCCATCACGTCCGATCCCTTAGGGGCCGCTGAAGCCAGAATGGCAGCCCTGAAAACAGATCCCAGCCTTTGAGCCCACCACTTGTGGATGTGATAAACAGGACGATAAATCTCTTTTCTCCAGCTTTCTATTTCAGCGATTTCACTGATCTTTTCAAAAGGAAAACCATCCTCTATTACCCGTTGTCCTCCTTCTGTCACCAGCACACGGCCGTAGGGTACCGATTCTTCTGCTACCGCCATTGCAGCTACGTTCTGCAGCACGGATGTGGCATACTCAGGATCTATCTGGATGAACTTCCTCATTTTCTCTGTAATTCTGCCCGATAGCAACATCAATTCGTCGGAATCGCAGCTCAGGGCCTCCGTAAGACGCAGAATGAGGGATTCTGAGGGAAGGATTTTTCCTGCTTCGATCCTTGAAAGATGAGCAGGATCAATTTCGACAGCGGCTGCAAGTGACCGCAAGCTAATTTTCTTGCGCTTTCTGAGCATGCGTATATATTCACCAATTTCCACAGTGGTATCTCCAGTTTTGCTGCTGAGTCAAGATGCTTGAAGGCATTTAAATATAGTGCAATTTTGTTCACTGGTTTGAATATAGTTGATGTTGACTGATTTGTCAACAGTGAATGTGCCGAAACTTTGAGAAGAGGATAGACGCTGTGGATATTCCGAATATCCGGAAGGATTTCCCGGCCCTGAAGAACTATGTCTGGTTTCAGAACGGGGGGGTGAGCATCACGCCGGCGCCGGTGGCGGAGGAACACGTGCGGTTGATGCGGGAGATCTTAGAGCGAGGACCGATGCACATCGTCTATCCGGATGAAGAATATCCGAGGCGACAGCAGAGCAAGGAACGGCTGGCCCGGTTTTTTTCGGTGAACGCCGGGGATTTGAGTCTGATGCGGGGGGTGAGCGAAGGGTACCAGACGGTGCTGAGGGGTCTGGACTGGCGCGAGGGCGACCAGGTTTTGATGACCGAGGAGGAGGAACAGGCGGTCTTTTTGCCCACGTTTCACCTCCGGGACCTGTTCGGGGTGGAGGTGATCAAGTTCCCGCTGGTGGATGACGCCGAGGGGCAGGTGGAGGCGATTGCCAGCCGGATGACGGACCGGACAAGGCTGGTCGCGTTCAGCCACGTAATCACCGATTCGGGGTTCCGGCTGCCCGCAAAGGAGATCTGCCGTGTGGTGCGCGAACGGGGGGTGATGAGCTTTGTGGATATGGCCCATTCGGCGGGACTCTATCCGATCGATTTGAACGAGATCGGGTGCGATTTTGCCGGGCTGCTGTCGTACAAGTGGATGTACGCGCCCTACGCATCGGGCCTGCTCTTCGTGCGGAAGGAGCGCTTAGACGATGTGCAGGTGACCTATGCGGGGGCACGCGCCGAGTCGTGGGTGGATTTTAAGGGGAACCGGTTTGCGTTGAAGGAGACGGCGGAGCGGTTTGAATACGGCCCCTGGTCCTGGCCGCTGGTTCACGCCTGGGCTTTTTCGGTGGATTACCTCTCGGATATCGGGCTGGACCAGATCTGGGATCGGACGGCGGCCCTCGCCTCCCGGCTCAAAGCGGGGTTGAAAGGGATTAACGGGGTGACGGTTTTTACGCCAGACTCGCCCGTGCTGTCCGCAGCGGTGGTGAGCTTCCACGTGGCGGGGTGGGACGTAACGGATCTGCGGGACACCTTGCGTGAGCGGTGGAAGATTATTATCAAGGCGTTTCAAACGACCCACGATGGTCTCCGGGCAAGTGTGCCTTTTTTCCTGCTGGAGGAGGAGATCGACCTGCTGCTGGAGGCGCTGGGGACGCTGGCGGAAGAGAGAAAATCAGGCGAATAAGGAGAAGAAAGGATGCCCGATAGAGAACGCGTCAAAATCGTGGTGCCGGGCGACGATCCGGTGATGATTGCCGGGTCGCCTCATCTGGCGCGGCTGGACCCCTACGGCGACGTGACGCTTTACGACAATCGGCCGGAGACGGTAGAGGAGAAGGTTGCACGTGTAAAAGATGCAGATGTAATTATGAACACCCGGGGAGCGGTGACATGGGAGCGTGAGGAGTTCGAGCAGCTATCAAAGCTTAAGATGATTACGAGCTGTTCTATCGGGACCGATATGTTCGACTTAGAGGCCGCCGGAGAGCGCGGGGTTGTGATCTGCAACCAGCCGGGACGGACCGCATCGCTGGTGGCCGAACATATGTTGGGGCTGATGTTCGCCGCGGCCAGGCGAGCGGCCTATTTAACGGCCGAGATGAAGGCGGGACGCTGGCCCCGGATTGATCTCATCACGCTGCAGAAGAAGGTGCTGGGCATTGTGGGCACCGGGAATATCGGGGCGGAGATGGCGCGGCTGGGGCGGGCGGTTGGGATGGAGGTGATCGCCTGGACTTATAACCCGTCTCCCGAACGGGCCAAGGCGTTGGGGGTGCGCTTTGTGGAGCTGGATGAACTGCTTCAGACGGCCGACGTGGTGAGCGTGCACGTGAAGCTGACCGAGGAGAGCCGGGGGCTGATCGGCAAGCGCGAGCTCGGGCTGATGAAGCAGGATGCGCTTTTGCTGAACGGGGCGCGGGGGCCGATTGTGGATTCGGAGGCGCTGGCCGAGGCGCTGAATTCGGGACACCTGGGCGGGGCCGGGATCGATGTGTACGACGAGGAGCCCATAGCGGCAGACCACCCGCTCCTTTCCTGCGAACAGGTAGTGCTCACGCCCCACTGCGCGGATATGACGCCTGAAGGGGTGGATCTACTGAACGGCGGGGCGGTGGAGAATGTGATCGCGTTTCTGGAGGGGCGAACGCAGAATGTGGTGGCGTGAAATAGAGTTCCAGGTTCCAGGTTTTCTGTAGGGGCGGGTCTGTGACTCGCCCTCGTTTTTTACTTTATAAACCGCTCCGCCAATCCCTCGTCGATGAGCTGCCGGTTGAGGTAGATCCCCTCCTTGATTAACCCTCATAAGATTCGTGTTTTATGAGGGTTTTTGTTATCACACATAACGGATTCTTGAATTGCTTAAATATGTCCAATGAGCTATATTGGGTTGGGGCAAAAGGTCCACCGTTACAGTGTATCATTCTGACTGGAATCAGCGAGAAGATTAGCGAATGCGATAAACCATAGGAGAGATTGCGATGCCTATGACCGAAGAGGCAAAACGGTTATTTGAGCAGGAAGAGCAGGCTTACTGGAAGCAACGGGACGAGTTGTTAAAGCAGTATCCAGACAAGTGGGTTGCCATCGTCGGCGGCAAGGTCTGGACTTGACCCGTTTCGGTGGGTACCTTATCTCTTGGGAGAAAGGAGATCCACTATGCCGCCAACACGTCCACCTTATCCACCTGAGTTCAAAAAGCAAATGGTCGAATTGGTTCGAGCCGGTCGTACGCCAGGAGAGCTGGCCAAAGAGTTCGAGCCCTCAGACCAGACGATCCGGAACTGGGTGGTACAGGCCGACCGAGACGAGGGCCTTCGAGAAGACGGTCTGACCAGTGATGAGCGAGAGGAGTTGCGCCGTCTTCGTCGCGAGATTAAGCAGTTACGCATCGAGCGTGAGATCTTGTCAAAAGCAGCAGCCTGGTTCGCTCAGGAGACCAACACGATCCCCAGAAAGCCTTCCAGTTCGTGAAGGCGCACCAGGCAAAATGGCCAATTACCACGCAATGCCGAGTCCTGGGTGTCTCCCTCAGTGGGTATTATGCGTGGCGAGGACGCCCCCCATCGCCAAGAGCAAAGGTCGATGCGGATCTCAAGGAACAGATTAAGGCTTTTCATGCCCGTTCTGATTCTACCTACGGAGCCCCCAGAATCTGGGAAGATCTGGCAGCATTAGGCATCCGTATAGGCAAAAAGCGTGTCGCCCGTCTGATGGTTGAGATTGGTATCTTCGGGGTGAGCCGTCGAAAGGGTATCAGAACCACCCGTAAGGGAAAAAAGGCTCAAAAAGCCCCTGATCTGGTCAAGAGAGACTTCACTGTTGAAGCCCCAAATAAACTCTGGGTGGCCGATATTACCTACGTACCAACCTGGGCGGGCTTCCTGTATCTTGCTGTGGTTATCGATGTCTTTTCCCGCCGAGTCGTGGGCTGGACGATGGCTTCGACGCTCCAGAGTGAGTTGGTTTTGTCTGCTTTGAATATGGCACTTTGGCAGCGTCATCCTTGTGGGGTGATCCACCACTCCGACCAGGGATCTCAGTATACTTCACTTGCCTTCGGTAAACGCTGCGATGAGGCGGGTATACGTCCCTCAATGGGTTCTGTAGGCGACTGCTATGACAACGCACTGTGTGAAAGCTTTTTCGCCACCCTCGAATGTGAATTGATCGACCGCCGTTGTTTTCGTACCCACAAGGAGGCCAGATTGGCTATTTTTGAGTATATTGAGGGCTGGTATAATCCCCATCGTAGGCATTCATCAATCGCATACCACTCACCGATGACATATGAAAAACAGCATCAAACACGGGCTTGAAGCCCAAGCCCTAAACACTCCACCAAAACGGGGCAACTCCAGGGACCCGATGGAAAGGAGTTTGACCTATGAACCTGGTTGTGATCTGTGTGGACACGTATCGAGCGGATATGGTGGGGGAGGGGAAGAAGCTGAGCCATGTGAAGACGCCGCACTTAGACGCGCTGGCGGCCGAGAGCGTGGTGTTCGACCGCTGTTTTGCAGAGGGGCTGCCGACGATTCCATTGCGGCGCTGTGTGTTTACCGGCAAACGGTCTTTCCCCTGGCGGTTTGAGACGCCCAATGAGGGGTTGCAGCCGGCCGGGAGCGGGTGGCACCCGATTCCGCACGAGCTGGATACGCTGGCCGAGCGGCTGCACGATGGAGGGTATGCCACGGGGCTAGTGGCCGATACCTATCACATGTTCAAGGCGACGATGAATTTTACGCGGGGCTTCCTTTCCTGGCGGTTCATCCGGGGGCAGGAGAACGACGGGTACCGGCTGGGGCCGCTCTCTCGGATCGACCTGGCGGCGCATACGCCGGAGGGAGAGGCGGACCCTGCGCGCCACCCGGTGATTGCGCAGTACCTGCTGAATGTGCTGGACCGGCAGGAGGGCGAGGAGCACTACCTGGCGGCGCAGGTGTTCCGGACGGCGTCGCAGTGGGTGCAGGACAATGCGGAGAACGCGCCCTTTTTTCTCTGGATCGACAGCTTCAGCCCGCACGAGCTCTGGGATACGCCGCGCCACTATGCGGACGCCTATTTTTCCGATCCGTCGGTGAAGGACTACATCTACCCGCAGGTGATCAACGGTAAGAACCCATCAGAGGCAGAGGTAGAACGGACCCGGGCGCTCTACATGGGATATGCGACCTTTGTGGACCGCTGGATCGGGCACTTCTTAGAGTCGCTGGAGTCGCTGGGACTGATGGACGATACGGTGGTGATGTTTCTGTCCGACCACGGCACCCAGCTCTGGGACAAAGGGAAGTTCGGGAAAGGGGCGGACGAGCTTTACCCGTTCAACACGCAGCTCAACTGGTTTATCCGGCACCCGGACGGCCCCCGGGGGCAGCACGTGGATGCCTGGGTGCAGAACCAGGATGTGACGGTGACGGCGCTGAATCTGATGGGGATAGACCACAGTGGGCTGGATGGGTTGGACGCCTGGGCGATTGCAATGCGAAAATCGGCGCCGGTGCGGGACCATATTACCACGGGGTGGGGACCGAATATGAATGTGCGGGACGAGGAGTACAGCGTCCATTTCAATGTGACGGAGGCGACGCCCACGCCTACGGTGTTCGACTTGGTGACAGACCCGGACGAAAACAGCCCGCTGGCCGAGCCGCCGTCCGGTGTGGCCGCGCAGGCCCTGGCGCGGGCGGAGGGGGGGGGTGGGCGCCCTGCCGGTGAGGTTTACCTCCTACAAACAGCGCCACCCGGCGCGCTCGATGCGCACGTTTGCGCCCATGCGGAAGGAGTAGAAGTGGATTTCACACTCAACTCAGACCACGAGGCCATCCGCGAGATGACGAGTACTTTCTGCCGGCGCGAGATTCTGCCCCACGTGCGGGACTGGGACCGCGCCCACCGGTTTCCGCGCGAGATTCTGCCCGGGATGGCGGAAACGGGGCTGCTGGGCGTGTGTATTCCCCGTCGTTATGGCGGATTGGGTCGGGATTATCTGAGCCTGGGCATTGTCTCCGAAGAATTGGAGCGCGCCGACAGCTCGTTTCGGGTGCTGATTGCCGTTCACCTGGCGCTCAACTCGCTGGCGCTGTTCCAGTGGGGAAACGAGGCGCAGAAACAGCGGTATCTTGTCCCGCAGGCTCGCGGTGAAAAGGTGGCGGCGTTTGCGCTCACCGAGCCGGGCGCGAGCAGCGATGCGGCAAGTATCATCACGACCGCCCGGCGCGAGGGCGATGCCTATGTGCTGAACGGTGAGAAGACGTGGATCGGGCTGGCCGACCTGGCCGATCATTTTCTGCTGTTCGCCAAGACCGATCCACCGGCCGGGCATCGCGGCATCTCCGCATTTGTTGTGGAACGCGGTTTTGGGGGGGTGAAGACCTCCAGCATCCAGCACAAGCTGGGGGTGCGTATCGGCAACGTGGGAAGCATCGTTCTGCAGGATGTGCGGGTGCCCGCTGAAAATCGTATTGGGGAGGAAGGCGAGGGGTTTAAGATTGCGATGAGCGCGCTGGACAACGGGCGCTATACGGTGGCTGCGGGGGCGGTCGGTCTGATTGAGGCATGTCTGGAGGCGAGTTTGGATTATGCGAAAACGCGTGAGACTTTCGGCCAGCCGATTGCCAGGCACCAGCTTGTTCAGCAGAAGATTGCGGCAATGGTTGCGGGACGGGATATTGCGCGGCTGCTTTACTACCGGGTCGGCTGGATGAAGAATGAGGGGATGCGCTGCACACGCGAGGTGAGCCTGGCCAAGTGGCAGAACTGCCGCTGCGCCTTCCAGGCCGCACACGATGCGGTACAGATCCACGGCGCGAACGGGTATGGGGACGAATACCCTGTTGAGCGCTACTTCCGCAATTCCCGGGGCGCGACGATTTACGAAGGCACGGAGGAGATTCACCAGCTTGTCCAGGCGGAATATGAACTGGGCTACCGGATCGACAGGCCGCTGTCCCGGCCTCTGCCGCCCTACCCGTTTGAGGAGGATGCCTGATGGCCGGCGCACTGGACGGGGTGCGTGTGCTGGATATGTCGCGGCACCTGGCGGGGCCTTACTGCGGGATGACGCTGGGTGATCTGGGCGCGGAGGTGGTGAAGGTGGAACGTCCCGGCACAGGCGATGAGACGCGGCAGTGGGGACCGCCCTTTTTGAGCGGCGAGTCCGCCTATTACCTCTGCTGCAACCGCAATAAGAAAAGCCTGACGCTCAACCTCAAAGACGAACGCGGGGTTGCTGTTGCACGCGAGCTTGCACGAAACAGCGATGTGTTGATCGAGAATTTTCGCATCGGCCGTCTGGACGAAATCGGGCTGGGGTACACGGATCTCAAGGCGATGAACCCCCGGCTGGTTTACTGCTCGATCAGCGGCTTCGGACATACGGGACCCGACCGCAAGTTGCCCGGGTATGATTTTCTGATTCAGGGGCGCGGGGGCTTTATGTCGATTACCGGCGAGCGCGATGGCGTGCCTATGAAAGTCGGGGTCGCCATCGTGGATGTGGCAACCGCGCTGTTTGCATGCAATGCGATTCTTGCCGCGCTGTTTGCCCGCGAGCGGACGGGGGGCGGGCAGCACCTGGATATGGCCCTGCTGGATTCACAGATCGCGCTGCTGGCGAATGTAGGCAGCAACTACCTCTGTTCGGGCCAGGCGCCTGGGCGGTGGGGTAATGCGCATGCCAGCATCGTACCCTATCAGGCGTTTCAGGCGGCGGACGATTACCTGGTCCTGGCGATTGGCAACGATGGGCAGTGGCAGCGGTTCTGCGAGGTGGCGGGAGTGAGCGAGTGGGCGGCGGATGCGCGTTTTGCGAGCAATCCACAGCGCGTGGCGCACCGGGAGGCGTTGATCCCGATGCTTGAAGACCTGTTCCGCCAGAAACGGGTTGAGGAGTGGCTGGAACTGTGCGCCGGCGCCGATGTGCCGGCCGGTCCGGTGAACACGCTTGACAGGGTTTTCGCCGATCCGCAGGCGCTTTCGCGCGGGATGCTGGTGGAGATGGAGCGGGCGGAGACCGTACGGCTGGCAGGCACGCCTCTGAACCTCTCGGAAACGCCGGTCCAGATGCGCCTGCCGCCCCCGCTACTGGGCGAACATACGGACGAGATTCTGAGCCGTGTACTTAAGATGGACGAGAGGGCCATTGAGGAATTGCGAAAGGATGGGGTGGTTTAGGGATTTCGGATTTCGGATTTGAGAGCTGGGAGAAATGTAATGGGAGGAAGGAGGAGGAGACATGAGCAGGATCAAGCAGTCGTTCTGTTATGGATGTTTTCTCAGGGATGGAGTGACGTTGGAGACGCTGATCAGAGAGGCGGCAGGGGTGGGGTACGTGGCCGTGGAGCTGTGGAACCGGGAGCAGGCGCCTTTTGAAGCGCTTGTAGAGCTGGCCGATAAACATGGGTTGGCGGTCGCGAGCATGAGCGGGCACCATTCTCTGCCGGATGGACTGAACAAGCGGGAGAATCACGACCGGATCGAGCAGGAGCTGCTGGAGAGCATCGAGGTGGCCGCGGCGCACGGGATCCCGGGACTGATCTGTTTCAGCGGGAACCGGGAGGGGCTGGACGACGCGCGGGGGGCGGAGATTGTGGCCGAGGGGTTCGACCGGGTCAAGGCGGCAGCGGAAGAGAAGGGGGTGAACCTGAACCTGGAACTGCTGAACAGCAAGGTGAACCATCCCGACTACCAGTGCGACTATACGCCGTGGGGGGTGAAGGTGTGCGAGATGGTCGGATCTCCCCGAGTGAAGCTGCTTTACGATATTTATCACATGCAGATTATGGAGGGGGACCTGATCCGGACGATCCGGGATACCATCGGTCACATCGGCCACTTTCACACCGCGGGCAACCCGGACCGGAAGGACTTGGATGAGGACCAGGAGATCTACTATCCGGCGGTGATGCGGGCGATTGCAGAGACCGATTTCGACCTCTACGCAGGACACGACTTTACGCCGAAGGCAGATCCCGTTAAGGCGCTGAAGGCAGCGTTCAAGGTGTGCGATGTATAAAAAACCGTCAGAGCCCCAGCAGCCGGACGATGCTCCCGCCCAGGACCGCCTGCTGGTCCTCCTCGCTCAGGCCGGATGCCCGGATTTTATTGACGTCGGTGCGGATATAGGTAGCCAGGTCGGGGGTGGGGTAAGGGCCATCCGTGCCCCAGATGACGCGCGACGCGCCCACGCGTTCGACGGCTTCCCGGATTTTCCAGAGCAGGACGACGCCGCTGACGTCGAGGTAGACGTTGGCGTTTTTTTCTGCGATATCGATGAAGCGGTCGATGAGGGGCTGGTCCGTGCAGAGGTAACGGCCGAGGTGAGCGGGGATGATGGCGGTGTCGGGAAAGGTGCGCGCCATGCGGTCGAGATCCTGGTAGCGTCCGCCGAAGTCGATCAGGCAGGGTACGGACCGCCGGCCGGCAAGGTCGAGCACGGGATCGGTCACGTATTCGGCAAGGGTACATTCTCCCACGTGGATTTTGATACCCCGGAATCCCAGGGTGGAGACGGCTTCGTCCAGGTCTTCGATAATGGGCCGTTCCACATTGGGCAGCGCATAGGCGTACGGGATGAGGCGTTCGGGATATTGCCGGGCCGCCTCACGGGCCATCTCGATGGCGCGGCGGGTTGTGGTGCAGATGGCAAAGACGATGGACCGGTCGACGCCCGCGCCGTCCATTGCGTTGACGATTTCCTCTGCGGTATACTCGGTCCGGTCTACATTTCCGTGTCTGAGGTGGACGTGACTGTCAATGATCACGGGGATGCCTCTCTTCTTGTGAAACGTGAAACGAAAAATCGCTGATTCATTGATTCGCTGATTCGCTGATCTTTCTGGCGCCGAATCGGGATGCCAGGACGGCGCCGAAGCCGAAGAGGGTGGCCGCTGTTGAAATAAGCCACCCGACGCCGGGCATTGCACTGGCTGCCGTAAGGAGGATAACGCCGACCGCTGTTGCAAAATAGGGGGACTGGCGGACCGGGTCGAAAGGGATGAGCCGGCCGATGAGGAGGCCCAGGGCCGCATAGCCCATGAGTACGGCCACCGCCGCGGCCATGACGAGAACGGGGATCAGCGGGATTCCGAAAATGCTGATTCCGGCCATGGCGATGAGGAGAGGGATGCAGATAAGGCCGAGCGCGCCGACGCAAGGCGTTTTCCAATAGCTCCAGTTGAGGGCGGCCGAAACGGTTTCCACCTGCGAGGGTAGGAGGAACACCAGCAGCAGGCTGAGGGCCAGAGCGGCGAGAACGGTATTTATCCAGTAGATCCCTTTCAAGAAGAGCAGGATCGACGCGAGGGTGCTCTGAATTTCCGGGATTTGTTTGGTAAAGGCGCTGAGTTCTCCCAGAATGCCGAGTCCGGGCACGTTCTGGATTTCGATGCGTTCTCCTCCAATCACGGCGCCCGGTTCGGCGAGGATACGGCCGCCGATGGCGACGGCGTTCCTGCCGATTCGTCCGGTGGATTTTACGATGACATCTCCACCTACTGCCACAGCGTCTTTCAGGACTTCGCCGTGGACGGTTACATGGCCGCCGATGGAGATGGCGTTGTTGACCTGCCTCCCTTCCGGCACGGTTGCGCTGCTGCCAATTCGGCTTTCATCCGAGGCCCGGGTCGGCGGCGCCGTGAGTGCCAGGATAGCGAGGACCGATATGAGCATGTGGTTGCGTTTCACGGTTTCCTCCTTGTGAACAGTATCCCAGATTGTTGTTGCAGAATACATACAAAATGGTTCTGCGTCAACGGATTTTCGGATGTCCGTGTAGACGCTACGGGCAGGGAGGCCGAGCGTGTTGGCCTTGCCCTTTGTTAACCACAGGTGAGAAGGCCCAGAACCCGCAGAAGCCAGGCGGTGAGGAGGACAGGATGACACGATTGCAGCCGGAAGTACTGGTATCCCGTATCCGGCGCATCCACGCAAAGATCCGGGATCGGGTGGTCGCCCATATTGAAGCCCAGGAGTCGGAAGCGCTTTCGGCCGTGGCGGCGGAGACGGCGGGGGATACGATTTATGCGGTGGACCGGGTGAGCGAGAGGATGCTGAGGACGCTGTTTGAACAGGAGCTGGCGGGGGAGACGTCGTTTGTGCTGATTGGAGAGGGACTGAAGGAAGACGGAGAGGTCTTTCCCGAGGGTGT
This sequence comes from Candidatus Latescibacterota bacterium, assembly GCA_965249305.1. Lineage (GTDB taxonomy): Bacteria > Latescibacterota > UBA2968 > UBA2968. The sequence goes on from OZ252228.1 coordinate 5,944,738, forward strand.
TCGTCCGGAAGATGCGGTCTACCGGGTGATTGTGGACCCGATCGACGGTACCCGGGGGTTGATGTACGACAAACGCAGCGCCTGGGTGTTGACCGGTGTGGCGGAGAACCGGGGGCCGGAGACGTCATTGCAGGATGTGAGTGTGGCGGTGCAGACGGAGATTCCGACACGCAAGCAGTTCCGGGCGGACGTGCTGTGGGCGGTGCGTGGCGGAGAGAGCGGGGCGGAAGGGTTCAACCGGTTCACGAGACGGTCTGCGCCCATTCGGCTGCGGCCGTCGCAGGCCGGTACGATTGAGCACGGCTTTGCCATGCTGTCCCGGTTTTTTCCGGGCGGGAAGGATGTGCTGGCGCAGGTTGAAGAGGCGCTGGTGGAGGCGCTGATCGGGCCGGTGCACCCGGGCAGGGCAAGGGTGTTCGAGGATCAGTATATCAGCAGCGGGGGGCAGTTTTACGAGCTGATGGCAGGGAAAGATCGTTTTAATGCCGACCTTCGACCCAATCTGGAGGGAGCCCTGCAGGCACGGGGACAGGCGCTGGGGATCTGCTGCCACCCGTACGATGTGTGTACGGAACTGATTGCAGGGAAGATGGGAGTGATTGTGACAAACCCGGAAGGGGCGCCGCTGGATCTCCGGCTGGATACCACAAGCCCGGTGGCCTGGGTGGGGTACGCTAATGCGCGGCTGAGAGATCGGATTGAGCCGGTGCTTCAGAAGGTGCTGCGAGCCTATGGGCTGTTGTAGACCGGGCAGAGGTTCGGCGCAAAAGTGATCGCCCGGGGAAGAGGGAGAAAATTCCCCGGGCGATACGCGTTATAACCCTTCTCCCAGCAGACGCTCTACGACCTCCAGCAGCTCGCTGTGGTGGAAGGGTTTTGAAAAGGTATGCTGCGCGCCGAATTCCCTGGCTTCGGGGAGATAGTCGAGCCTGCCCGTTTCGCCGCCGCCTGAAATGGCGATGATTTTGATCTCGGGAGACTCGCGCCGGAGGGTCTGGATGATTTCCAGTCCGTCGACTTCGGGCATGAGGATATCGGTGATAATCAGATCGACGGGGTGCTGACGAAAGAGGTCGAGGCCGACCCTACCGTCGGGGGCGACCAGGACTTCGTGCCCTGTGTCTTCCAGTATCTGCCGGATCATGTTCCGCATCTGGTCGTCGTCGTCTATGATCAGGATGCGCGCCAAGGGTCCCCTCCCCTGTTGTATCTGGTTCCACTCGCCAGGGATTGCTTGTGTGAGTACCTGAGAAAAATCGTCTGTCTGCATTGAGGCTCTCATTTTTAATGTACCCGGCTTAACAGACCCATGCCGTGATCCAGCACACATACAGATTGCGGATTTCGGAATGCGGATTTCGGAATGAAGGCTTTTAAATCCGCAATCCGCAATCCGCAATCCGCAATCCGCATTCCGAAATGCTTAATTTCCCTGTCGGCTGCTGAGGATCTGGTGAATCGCCCGGCTCAGGTCGCGGGCAATCATGGGCTTTAAGAGATATTCCTGGAATTCGATTTCCCTGGCTTTTTCCCTGCTGATGACGTGGCCAAAGCCGGTGATCAGAATAAGCGGAATGTCGGGGCGGATGTCTTTCATCTTCTGGGCCAGGTCGGAGCCGGTCAGGTTGGGCATAAAGTAGTCGGTTACGACAATGTCGAACCGGTCGGGCTGGGTGCTGAACATCTCAAACGCGTTCTGGCTGTCTGTGTGGGCCTCCACTTCGTAGCCGAGGCGTTCGAGCATCTGCTGGCCCATACGCGCCAGATCTTCCTCGTCATCTACAAAGAGGATGCACGCTTTTCCCAGGGGGGTGGATTCGGCCCCCTGGCCGTTGTCAGTCGCGATCTCCTGTTCCGATCTGGGCAGATAGACCTGAAAGGTTGCGCCTTCGCCCGGTGTGCTGGACAAGGTGATAGCGCCTCCGTGGCTTTTAACGATTCTGTGAACCACCGCCAGGCCCAGGCCGGTTCCCTCGCCTGCGGGCTTTGTGGTGAAAAAAGGCTCGAATATACGCGCCTGCACATCGGGCGTCATACCATAGCCGGTGTCGCTTATCGCCAACCTGACATGGACTCCTGCCTGTATGTCGTGGCGGGCGGCAAAGGCGGTGTCGACCTCCTCTGTGGTCAGTTCTACGGTGAGCGTCCCCCCGTCTTCGCGCATCGCGTAGCCGGCGTTGAGACAGAGGTTGATAATCACCTGATGGATCTGGGAGAGGTCGGCCGATATGAACCCGGCCTGTGGATCGATCTCCCTCTGGATCATGACGATTTTGGGCAGCGACGCGCGCAGCAACCGGAGCGATTCTTCCACAAGGGGTGTAATTTCCACCGGCCGGCGTTCGGGCGCCCGCCCACGGCTGAAGGTGAGCAGCTGCTGCAGCAGGTCTCTGGCGCGGTAGCCGGCTTTGAGCGCTTCCTGGATATTGAACTGGATGCGGCTGCCCTCGGGCGCATCGTCTCTGGCCATTTCGCCGTAGCCGAGGAGGATCGAAATAATATTGTTGAAGTCGTGCGCGATCCCACCGGTCAGCTGCCCCAACGTCTCCAGCCTCTGAGATTGCCGGAGTTGATTCTCGAGGCGCTTGCGTTCGTCTTCCCGCGCTTTTTTTCGCACATAGCGGAGCAAGGCGTAGACCGCCCCGGCAGCAAGCAGGAGGAGGAGGACGACGACGATACCGGTTATCAGCATCGGGAGATCTCCAGAGATGGTAAGGCCAGGAGCCGTACACTGCCCTGTCTGCGAGGTCTGATTCTCGCCATTCCGTTTAAAGGCATAAGGCTTCTTTTGTAATTTATAATAAGTGAGAATGAAGTGCATATTTTATGCCGAAAAGATAATGTTCGGACATTTTTTTATATTTCATTGTTTTTAATGAAGATCGGGTCTATGCGTTTTTGTGCCGGATTAATTTTACAGGCGGGGAAGTGGTGGAAAACTGTCATAGAGGTGGCACAAATCCGCCATTCTGAAGCAAATCCACCAGATGGGCGCCCTGAGGGAGGCCGTGTGACAGCGGGTATTTTTCCCGATGAGAGTGTATGCCGCATCCCTCTCTTTTTTGCTTGACGCGGCACCGTTCTGGACTCACTATATTCGGTATGGGTAAAGGCTGTTGTCGGGAAAACGCACTCTGCGCCAAAAAGGAGGAGAGTGATATGTCCGATGTATTTGTTCCGCTGGATCTGAGTTCGCACTGGAATACGGGGACTCGAAATATCAAGACGCCGGAGGGGTATTTGTGGCCTGCGCCGGAGGAGGACCCGGATCGGACCCAGCTGGGAGGGCTGCCGGAGGGCAGTTGCCGCTTCTGGGGGGTTCCGTTTCTGCTGGCCGACCGGGAAGCGGCGCCGGATGGGCCGGCCTTTGTGGCGGTGGCCGGGGACGGTGGGCAGGAGGTGCCGGAATCGGTTTCTATTCCGGTGGGCCAGACGGCCCGCCGGGTGCTGTTTGCTCATGTTTGCGCACCCACCGGCGGGGCGTTTGTGACAATCGAGGGCACCGGGGAGGAGATCGGGACCTACCGGGTGGTTTTCGAGGACGGGAGCGCGGTTGAGCAGCGGCTGCGGCGGCGGTTCGAGATTCACGATATGAGCATTCCCTGGGGGCACCACCCGTTTCTCTGCCGGCCCTGCCGGGAATTTCTGGCGGTTCCGCTAAACGACCACTCGAGGCCTTATGGCATGGCCCAGGTGGGGGTGACGATGGAGAGCGGCGACCTGCAGGGGTGGTGGTTGCTGGACTGGGAGAACCCCTCGCCGGAGAAGGTGATCGACCGGATCGAAATCCTGGCGGCAGGGAAGACGGGGTTGGCCGTGGGGGGGATCACGCTCTGCGAGGAGGCGGGCGATCCTTTTGCCTGGCCTCCACGGGAAGAGGTGGCGGTGTCGGTGGAGGGAGACCGGGAGGAAGGCGCTGCGCTGGAGGTGGAGATGGAGCGGGGGGTGCTGGTGCGGCAGGACCGGCTGTTTGCCCCCACGGCGGATTTTCTGGAGACCGATGAGACCGGATGGGGCCGGGGCGGGCAGGAAGTGGTGGAGGGCGGTTATCTGGAGGTGCACGGGTCGCCGGAGGGCGAACTCCGGGTCCGGGCGGGGGAATGCACCAAGGGGGCGTTTCGGTGGGGCGACCTGCTGGAGCAGAAATCGGTGCAGGAGGGTCCCATACGCGTTGCGCTGGTTTCCCCTAAGGGCAAGCAGTGGGTACACGTGCGGGTGGAGGACGAGGAGACGGGAAAGCCGGTGGGCGCGCGCATCCATTTCCGATCGGCCCAGGGGGCTTATTTTGCGCCCCACGGCCACCAGGCGGATGTGAATATCGCCTGGTTTGAGGATATGGGCGGCGACTGCAAGGTGCGGGGGACGCCCTATGCGTATATCGATGGGACGTGCCAGATCGAGCTGCCGGTGGGGCCGGTGTATGTGGAGGTGGTCCGGGGCTTTGAGTATACGCCGGTGCGGAAGCAGGTGGAGATCAAGCCGGGGCAGCGGGATCTGTCGCTGAAGATCAGGCGGGCGTTCGATATGAAGGCCCGGCGGTTCTATTCGGGCGATACGCACGTGCATTTCCTTTCGGCGCAGTCCAGCCACTTAGAGGCAGCCGCGGAGGACCTGAATGTGGTGAACCTGCTGGCCAGCCAGTGGGGGCGCCTGTTTACGAGTTGGGAGGAGTTCACGGGCGGGCTGTCGCCTACCAGCAGCGAAAATCACAAGATCTGGGTGAGCCAGGAGAACCGGCAGCACGTACTGGGGCACATCAGTCTGCTGGGGTTGAAGGAGATGGTGGCGCCGATGTGCACGGGAGGGCCTCAGGAGGACTGGGTGGGAGGCGAGGTGCAGGTGCTGATGGCCGACTGGGCGGAGGCCTGCCGAAAGCAGGGTGGGCTGGTGATTATGCCCCACATGCCGCTGCCTGATTTTGAGAATGCAGCCAATATTGTTCTGGGCCACGCCGATGCGGCCGAGATGTGCTGGGTCTGGCTGGGCGAAGAAATCGGGCAGGGGGAGCGGGGCTACTACCGGTGGTTGAATACGGGCCAGAAGCTGCCGATTGTGGGCGGTACGGATAAGATGTCCAACGGCCGGATTCTGGGCGGATCGCGAACCTATGCGCAGCTTTGCGAGGATGAGCCGTTCACGTTTGAGAACTGGTGTCAGGCCGTGCGGCGGGGCACCACGTTTGCCAGCACGGGCGCGATGATCGATCTGCACGCCGAAGGAACGCAGATGGGCGGTGAGATCCGGCTGCCCGGCAACGGCGGCACGGTTGAGGTTGTGGCAACCGCGGAGAGCATCTGGCCGCTGACCGTCGTGGAGCTGATTGTGAACGGGCAGCGGGTTGCCCGCGAAGCGGCGGACGGGGACCGGCGCATGGTGACGATCAAGTTCGACCTCAAGGCCGAACGGTCCTGCTGGGTAGCGGCCCGGTGCTGGGGAGACTACTATACGGACGCCGGCCCGGTGATGGCCCACTCCTCCCCGGTCTATATTGACGTGGGAGGCCGGCGCGCATTCGAGCCGACAGACGGGCAGTACCTGCTCACGCACATGGAAGGGGGGATCGCCTGGGCAGAGCAGATCGGCGTGTTCCGGGACGAAGCGGTAAGAGCGCGTCTGATTGCGCTGTTCCGGGAGGGACAGGAGGAGTTGAAGCGTCGTGCGCAATAGGGGGTTAACCTTCCCCATTTTTTCGCTTGATTCCGCAATTCAGTAGGGGCTATGTTTAGATCCGCATTCTCAAATCCGCAATCCGCAATGTGGAAGGCGTTCCATGCAAGCGCAAACGCAACTGGTTGTGATCGGCGCAGGCATCGTCGGTTGCAGCACCGTCTACCACCTGGCGCAGATGGGATGGCGGGACATCGTGGTTTTGGAACAGGGGCCGCTTTTTGAGACCGGCGGTTCTACCTCCCACGCGCCGGGTCTGGTGTTTCAAACGAATTTCTCCAAAATGATGACGGACCTGGCCATGTACACGGTGAACCTCTACTCCGAGCTGGAGCTGGACGGGCAGCCCTGTTTCTATTCGGTTGGGAGCATGGAGGTGGCCTATACCCGGGAGCGCTGGGAAGATCTCAAGCGCAAGGTGGGGGCCGCCAGATCCTGGAGGCTGGAGGCGGAGCTGATTTCACCTGAAGAGGCCGCAGATAAGATTCCTCTCATGGATCCGAAGGTGATCCACGGGGCCTATTACGTGCCCTCCGATGGGATCGCCAAGGCGGTGCGCGCTGCCGAAACGATGGCCAATGCGGCGAAAGAACGGGATGCTACCTTCTACGGCAATATGACCGTTACCGGAATCGAGGTGGTGGACGGCCGGGTGCGGGCCGTGCTGACGTCGGAGGGACGCATCGAGACGGAAATGGTGCTGGTGTGCGCCGGCATCTGGGGGCCGCGTGTTGGCCGTATGGCGGGGGTGCCTATTCCGCTGACACAGATGCAGCACCTGTATACCAGGACCGCACCCCTTCCGGAGCTGGCAGGAGAAACGCGGGAGGCGGTGCACCCCATCCTGCGCCACCAGGATTATGCCATGTATTTCCGGCAGCAGGCGGACTGTTACGGGGTCGGCTCCTACAAACATGAGCCGCTGCTGGTAGATCCGGAGAGTATTCTCAGCCACAAGGAGGCCAAGGTGACGCCTTCGATTATGGCGTTCACCCCGGAGCATTTCGAGGTGGCCCACGCGGCTGCAATTGAGCTGCTTCCCGCTTTGAGGGGCGCGGAGCTGACCTATAAGATCAATGGCATGTTTTCTTTTACGCCGGACGGGATGCCCGTTCTGGGCGAGTCGCTGGACGTTCGCGGCCTGTGGGTGGCGGAGGCCGTGTGGATTACGCACGGCGGGGGCGTGGGCCGGGTGGTGGCCGAGTGGATGGCGGACGGGGTGCCCAGCATCGATCTGCGAGAGGCCGATATCAACCGCTTCCCGCCTCACGCGCACACCCCTTCCTATGTGAACGCCCGGGGGGCGCAGCAGTACCGGGAAGTCTACGATATTATCCATCCCCTGCAGCAGATGGAGAACCCGCGCAATGTGCGCCTCAGCCCGTTTTATCCGCGTCTGGAGGAACAGGGCGGGGTGTTTTTCGAGAGCGCAGGCTGGGAACGGCCGCAGTGGTTTGAGGCCAACAAGGAACTGCCGGTGGGTCGGCACAGCCGCTCCGGGTGGGAGGCGCGTTACTGGTCTCCCATCCAGGGTGGGGAACACATCGCCACGCGCGAGCGGGTGGCGATGTGCGATCTGACCGCGTTTACCAAGATCGAGATGATCGGCCCGGGGGCGCTGGCGTTTTTGCAGTCGATTACGACCAATCAGATGGACCGGCCCGTGGGGCAGGTCGTGTACACGTCGATGCTGAACAGAAAGGGGGGCATCAAATGCGATCTGACCGTCACCCGCCTGGCCCCCGATCGCTTCTTAGTGCTGACCGGAGGCGGTATGGGCATGCGCGATCTGGCATGGATCCGCAGCCGGGCGCCGACAGACGGCTCGGTGCAGATCACGGATATCACGTCCAAGTACTGTGCCCTGGGCCTGTGGGGACCCCACGCGCGTGATTTGCTTCAGCAGGTGTGCGCCGAGGATGTGTCCAACGAGGCTTTTCCCTATTTTACCGCCCGGCAGGTGACGATCGATCTGATGCCGGCGCTGGCGCTGCGCGTGTCCTATGTGGGCGAGCTGGGGTGGGAGATCTACGCTCTGACGGAATACGGCCTGAGGCTGTGGGATACGCTCTGGGAGGCGGGGCAGTCCTTTGGGGTGATTGCGCTTGGCGGGGGGGCCTTTGACTCCCTGCGCTTAGAGAAAGGCTATCGCCTGTGGGGCGCGGACATTCACACGGAGTACAATCCGTTTGAGGCGGGGCTTGGATGGACGGTGAAGCTGGGCAAGGGAGATTTTCTGGGCCGGGAGGCGCTGCTGCGCATCCAGGAGCAGGGGATTTCCCGCAAGCTGTGCTGTATGACCTTAGACGATCCGGACGGGGTGGTGATGGGAAAAGAGCCTATCTTAGATGGGGAGCAGACGCTGGGGTATGTCACCAGCACGAATTTCGGCCATACGGTAGGCAAGCAGATCGTTTACGGGTACCTGCCGCTGTCCCATGCCGCAGAGGGGACTGGTGTGGAGGTTGCGTACTTCGGAGAACAGTTCGAGGCAACGGTGGTCCAGGAACCGCTTTATGATCCGGAGCGTAACAGACTAAGGTCTTGAGTGAAGGAGACTGTTTCATGGCAAAGTCGATTCTGGAAAGGCTGAGAGAAGGGGTGGTGCTGGGCGATGGAGGGTATCTGCTGGCGCTGGAGGCCCGGGGATAATGCCGGTTGAGGAACGGGAGTGGGACGTCAGTCCGCGACCGAGGCGTACAAAGATGTACGGGAAGGGTGAACTCCAAAGGAGGACTCAATGGCTTTTAAGCTGGGTTACAGCACCCTGAGGTGGAAGAATCCGGACCTGGAACCTGCACTGGAAGCGCTGAAGGAGGTCGGCTGGGACGGGTGGGAAGGACGCCTGCCTTTAGACTGGCTGGGCCCGCCCTCGCGGCTGCGCCGGGTCTGCGAGAATACGGGCATGCCGCTGGCCGTGTTCACCGCCAGCGGATCTCCCGACAGCCGGGATTGGGAACACGTGGAGCGGAATAAGCGACGCATGGAGTACGCCGCCGAGATGGGGGCGGACTGCTTCATGTTCATGAGCGGGCGCAAGCCGGAGGGCCGGGCGGTGAATGAGGACGACCTGAAGGCGGCGGCCGAGGGCGCGGAGGCCTGGGCGGAGTACGCGGGGCAGTTCGGCCTGGAGATCAGTTATCACATTCACACGAATACGCTGGTCGATTCCACTGAGGACTGGCGCTTTTACATGAGCTGCCTCGACAAGGCCAAACTGTGCATTGATGTGTCGCACGCTCAACTGTGGGGGTACGACCCGGTGGCGTCAATCGGTGACTTTCGGGACCAGTTGAATTATGTCCACCTTCAGGATTATTCTTCGACTTCTCGGGAAGAGGACGGCCAGTACCTGCCCGTGTGGTGCGACGTGGGCGATGGGGAGGACATCGATTTCCCCGGCATCGGGAAAGCAATGGAGGAGATTGGCTTTACGCGCTGGGTCACCAGTTGTCCGGGACAACCCATTCCCGGCGCGGACGATTCCATAAGCGAGGCGAAGCGGAGCAGGGGCGCGTATGAGTATTTGAAGGGGATTGGGTACTGAGTGGGGAATCGTGAAATATTACGAGGGATAGGCGGGAATCCGCTCAAAAGCGCAGATTTGGTATCCAACTCGAAAGCAATGAAACAGCATAGAGCGGCAGATTGCAGATCTTTCCGTCCCGTTTGAGGTTCAAAAGGGTGGTTCGCGCCAGGCAGGGGGGCGCAAACTGGTCATCATAGGACTTCAAGCTTTTGCTACGGGGATTCACGCCGGCTTTGACTTCCAGCGGAATAATACCATCCCCTATTTCGCACAGGAAATCCAGCTCCGCTCTCCCTCCTTTGCTGCGCCAGTAGAACAATTCCTCCTGCCCTGCTGCAATGAGCTGTTGCGCCACATAATTCTCAACAAATGCGCCTTCGTATTCATTAAACAGACGGGCGCCCTGTGATGGTATATCCACCGGCAGCTTCGCCATTGTGCCAAGCAGCCCGACATCCAGCATGTAGACCTTAAAGCTGCTGCGATTCGCATAATATTTGAGCGGATGCTTACTGGTTTCGACAGCACTTACGCGATGAACAAGGCCGGTATCTTCCAGCCAGCCCAGGGCGCCTTCATATTCCCTTGCCCTGGCGCTTGTCCTGACGGCGGAGAAAACAAACTTCCTGTTTTCTCTGGCCAGATGTCCGGGAATGGAATCCCAGATAAGAGAGAGTTTGGGAATATCGGTTGTAGGGGCATGTTTTGCAAAATCCAGCACATAAGAGTTGATGATCTCCTGGTGTATATCCCGAACGTCCTGATGGCTTCCGGACTCGACAAAATGATGCACCGCTTCGGGCATGCCGCCGACAAAGTAGTATGTTCGTAGTAACTCGATAAGATCATCATGAAAAGGATCCGGCAGCGGCGAGAACACCTCTATTTCTTCCAGCACCTGCCGGTATCTTGACTCATCAGCGGCATCCAGAAACTCAAGAAAAGTCAGTGGATGCAACTTGAGAAAATTGACCTTGCCGACCGGAAAAGATCCCGGGGTGGAAAGCTTTACACCCAGCAACGATCCGGCGGCCACGATATGGTAGGTCGGCGCTTCTTCCTGGAAATACTTGAGCGCATTCAGCGCACGATTGGACACCTGGACTTCGTCAAAGACCACCAGATCCGATGCGGGTTTAATTTCCTGCCTGCTGTAAATCGAGAGTTCAGACAGAATGCGTGTCGGATTCAGGTCGCGTTCGAAGAATCGGTCCAATGCGGGATCTTCTTCAAAATTGAAATAGAAGAGGCGGGCATATTCGTTGTGCCCGAATGCTTTGAGAAGATAGGTCTTCCCGGTCTGCCGCGCCCCTTGCAGGAGCAACGGCTTCCGTCTGGACGAGGCCTTCCAGTCCAGCAGATCTTTGTAGAGGTCCCGTTTCATGGTTCTGAAATATGCGGCGAAATGAGCGTCATGTCAAGGCGAACAGTCGCAAAATGTGATTATTTTCACATTTTACAGATGTAAAATGTGATTATTTTCACAGAATAAGACGGTTTGACAGCCTGTATCATCTTATTGCCGCCTTCTTCTTTTGTGTCAATATGTCAGTTGGTTCAAGATGTTGCAGAATTAAATGACAAAATGTCATTGCATAAATCAGGGTTTCGGTTAAGAAAATTTCAACAAATGCGAAGTAGATGTTTTCTAAGTGATGTAATTTCAGATGGATATATGAAAAGTAATAGCGGAGTCCCCGGATTGGCACGCGGCTTGCGAAATCAATCGGTCGAGGACGCAAGAAATCGGCCGGCAGTCCTTGCGGGAAATCAGATACCAGCAGTTCAACATATTTAACGGAGGTGAAGAACGATGACACTGGTACGATGGCAGCCGCGAACGCTCTTCGGTTTTCACAGTGATTTCGATCGGCTTTTCGAGGGGTTCTGGAACGGGCGGAGAAACGGCGACAGCGAACCGGTCGCCTGGCGTCCGGCGATGGATGTGTCGGAGACCGAGAATGAGGTTGTTGTTCAGGTCGACCTGCCGGGCCTGAGCCGGGATGAGATCAAGGTGAACGTGGACAAGAACGTGCTGAGCGTGCATGGTGAGAAGCGTCACGAGTCCAAGGACGAGGACAAGCGTGTCTACCGGACGGAACGGACCTACGGTAGCTTCAAGCGGTCCTTTACCCTGCCTTCGGCTGTAGACGCCGAGAAGATTTCGGCGGCTTACAAGGACGGGGTGCTGACGTTGACCCTGCCAAAGGCGGAAGAGGCCAAACCGAAGGAGATCGAGATTAAGGCGGCGTAACACCCTTTCAGGAACGCCGGGAGAAGAGGCTGGGGATGGTTCCTCGGCCTCTTTTTTATTTTCGCCCTTTTCTTCCGATCTCCAACTCCCTCAATTCTCTTCGCATAATTTTCCCGGTGGCGGTCAGGGGAAGTTCCTCGACGAATGAAATCTCGCGGGGATACTCGTGGGCGGCCAGCCGGACTTTGACGAAGTCTTTGAGTTCATCCTCCAATTCCTGAGCGGGGGACGCGCCCGGGCTGAGGACGATGAAGGCTTTCACGATCTGTGTCCGAAGCTCGTCGGGGATGCCGATGGCGGCGACCATCCCCACGGCAGGGTGTTTCATGAGGCAGTCTTCGATCTCGGCAGGCCCGATCCGGTAGCCCGAGCTTGTGATGACGTCATCGGTTCGCCCGACAAACCAGAAATACCCGTCCTCATCCTTCCTGGCCAGGTCTCCCGTGAGGCACCAGTCCCCGGTGAATTTTCCGTCTGTGGCCTCCGGGTTTTTCCAGTATCTTAGAAACATCACCGGGTCCGGACGCTTCACCGCCACCTCGCCGGCAGTTCCCGGAGGAACAGGCTCTCCCTCATCATTTATGACGTCAATGAGATGTCCGGGCACGGCTTTTCCCATGGAACCGGGCCTGACGTCCATGAGTTCGGCGCAGTTTGAGACCAGCAGATTGGCCTCGGTTTGACCGTAGAATTCGTTGATGACGACCCCCAGAGTCTCCTGGCCCCAGTCCAGGAGTTCCTCTCCCAGCGTCTCTCCGCCGCTGCCTATGCTTCGCAGGTGATAATCGTAGCGGCTGCGGGGGTCTTTTACCTGCCGCATCATTTTGAGGGCCGTGGGGGGGAATAAAGGCGTTTCGTATTCCGTACCTGGCGATTAGCCCAAAAGCCGCTTCCGGATCGAATTTTCTGGCGCGGTGGGCCACGACCGGTATGCCGTGGTGCAGGCTGGGGAAGAGGACGTCGATGAGCCCGCCGATCCAGGCCCAGTCCGCGGGGGTCCAGAAGAGATCGTTCTCTCTGGGAAAGAAATTGTGGGGGAGTTCGACCCCCGGCAGGTGCCCCAGGAGCACGCGGTGCGCGTGGAGAGCCCCTTTGGGAGGGCCTGTGGTGCCCGAGGTGTAAATGATGAGAGCGGGATCGTCGGCTCTTGTTTTTATGGGCTCAAACGCGCCGGATGCCTTTTTGATGGACGCCCAGAGATCGATGACGTTCTCACCTTTTTGCCCCTGCGTGACCATCACCGTTTTTAGATGGGGGAGGTTTTTACGGATCTCCAGGATTTTATCGAGGTTTGCGCCGTCGGTGATGATGCTTCTGGCCTCACTGTTGGCCAATCGATATTCCAGGGCGTCCGTGCCGAAGAGGGTGAAGAGGGGGATGGCGATTGCGCCGATTTTGTAGACGGCGATGTGAGCGATGGCCGTTTCGGGACACTGCGGCAAGAGGATGCCCACACGGTCTTTCGGACCAATTCCAGAGGCGGTGAGGGTATTGGCCAGTTTGTTCGAGAGCGTTTTGAGGTCCCGGAAGGTGTATTTTTCCACCCGGCCGTTTTCATTTTCGTAGATCAGGGCCAGGCGGTTGCTATGGCGCGCCCATTTATCGCAGATGTCTACACCGATGTTGTAGAACTCAGGGATCGCCCACTGAAAGGACGCATAGACGTCATCGTACGTTTTTCCGGGGTTTAACATTCTGTCGTTTCCTCATGCCGAACTACAGTTCCTCCGGGTCGAACCAGGGGGTCCAGTTGCCCAGGGACAGAGCGCCGTCGGCCACGAGGGTTGCGCCGTTGATATAGCGTGCGGCCGGGGAACAGAGGAAGAGCACAATGGCGGCGATTTCGTCGGGATCGGCCAGGCGGTGGGCCGGGACGTCCTCCAGGGCAAGGGCTTCGTAGTTTTCGTGCTCGAGGAGGCGGAATTCCTCTTCGCGCAGCCCGGCCGTGGAGACGAAGCCGGGGGCGAGGGCGTTGACCGTTACGCCGTGACGCGCCCAGGAATGGGCCAGGGATTTGGTGAGGTTCACGACCCCGGCCCGGGCGGCGCCGGAATGGGCGAAGGGGGCCGCGCCTCGTTCGAGCGCGTAGATGTGCACGATGTTGACGATGGCGCCAAAGCCGTTTTTGGCCATGTGCGGTCCTGTGCGGCTGCACATGTTCCAGGTGCCGTTGAGGTTGAGGTCGATCACCGCGCGCCAGCCGCCGTCACTGATTGCGGTGGGCCGAGCGGGGAACTGGCCGCCGGCGTTGTTTACGAGGAAGTCAATGGCGCCGAATCGTTCCAGGCTTTTCCGGACCAGCGCTTCGACCTGGTCGGTTTCCCGGATGTTGGTGGGCACCGCGAGACAGGCCGCTCCGGCGGCGCTGATCTCCCCGGCCGTGGGGTCCAGGTTCTTGGGATTGCGGCTTGCAATAACGACGTTGGCGCCCAGCCGTGCGAAGGCAAGGGCGATGTGCCTGCCGATGCCCCGGCCCCCGCCGGTGACGAGCGCGGTTTTGCCGTCAAAGAGGCCGGGTGAGTAGATGCCGAGCGGGTTCAGATCAGGGTTGATGGCGCATCACCTCCTTTTTTGAACCACAGAGACGCGGAGAACGCGGAGAAAGACAAAAATCTTCGAGGACCCGGTTTTGGGACTGTGCAAGATAGGGATTTCGCGGGATGAATTCAACCCCAAATGCCCTCCCTGTTGCCTGGAACAACTGTCAGATTGGCATTCTGCTGGTCGCAGGTCCTATGGCGGGGAAAGGCCACAACTTTGAGGATGGATTTAAGTTTTGTGTAAATATGAGGTTATGTTTAACTTTTCTGAGTTTGTGGGGTTGGCATAAACATTGCATTTTCAATTGAAGGATTTGCATCCAAACCGATGGCAAGAGAGGCAGGTTCGGGATGGAATTTAAAGATTATTACGCGATTCTGGGCATTTCCAGGGATGTTTCTCAGGAGGATATCCAGAAGGCGTATCGCAAGCTTGCCCGGAAATACCATCCCGACACGAATAAGGACCCTGACGCCGAGGAGCGGTTCAAGGAGGTCGGGGAGGCCTACGAGGTTTTGAAGGACCCCGAGAAGCGGGCCAAATACGACCGCTATGGCGCAGCGTGGAAGGCCGCGGAACAGGGTCACGCCCCGCCGGGGTTCGAAGGCATCCGGTTCGATTTTGGGCCGAGAGGCATGAACGCGTTTTCTTCTGGCGAAACGGGAGAATTCGACAGTTTTTTCGATGTGCTCGAACACCTTTTCGGCGGGGGACAGGCCCGGGGGGCCGGGAGAGGGTTCGGCCGCATGCGGGGATCGGGACGGCCACCGCAGGGCCGGGACCACGAAGCCCGGCTCCCGTTGACCTTAGAAGAGGCGGCCCGGGGCGGGAAGCGCCGGATGACCTTGACCGATCCTGAAACGGGCAGGGCCAGGATCTTTAATGTGTCTATTCCCAGAGGGGTCCGGTCGGGGCAGCGGATCCGGCTGGCGGGACAAGGTGGACAGAGAATGGGCGGCGGGCGGCCCGGGGACCTCTATCTAATTGTTGAACTCCAGCCCCATCCCGATTTTCGGCTGGAAGGGCGGAATCTTCACAGGACCCTGTCCGTTACGCCGTGGGCGGCGGCGCTGGGGGGCACGGTGAGGATGGTGACGCTGGATGGAACGGTTCGGGTGAAGGTGCCCGAGGGGTCCTCCTCGGGACGCAAAATTCGGCTGAGGGGGAAAGGGTTCCCCGGCCCAGAGGGTGTGGGAGATCTCTACGCCGAGATCCGGATTGTGGTTCCTGAGAGGCTGTCAGAGAGAGAACGGGAGCTGTTTGAAAAGCTGGCGGAGGCTTCGGAGTTTTCGCCGCGTTAAATGGACCCCTCCCCCGGCCCCTCCCCGTTCCGGGGAGGGGAGAAAGCGGTGCTTGTAACTTGCTCTTGGAGAAGGGCTTTTCTCCCCTTTCCCTTTCAGGGAAGGGGGCCGGGGGGTTAGGTTAAGGAGACAAACCATGGGCATGAACAGATTGACACAGAGGCCGAAACAGTGGATGCATGAGGCGTCCTTCCGGCCCCGGGATACAGGAGTTAGAAGACAGGAGAACCGTCTTCTGACGCCTGTTTTTTTGCGAAAAATTCTCCTTTGAGTGGATGGTCCGGAAGCGTATCTTCTTTGGAGAGTCCCAATAGAGGAGGAACAGGAACATGCGAAAGGCGAAAATCGTCTGTACCCTCGGACCGTCGAGCCGCTCGGAGGCGGTGTTGGAGCGCCTGATTGGGGCCGGTGTGGACGTGGTCCGGCTGAATTTTTCACACGGCACTCAGGCCGAGCACGCAGAGGCGGTGCGGATGGTGCGGGAGGTGTCGGGTCGGCTGGGCCGGCCGGTGGCCATCCTGCAGGATTTGCAGGGGCCCAGGATCCGGGTGGGAGCGCTGGGAGCGCCGATCGAACTGGAGGCGGGGGGGCGGCTGACGCTGACGACCCGGCAGGTGGCGGGCACGCCGGATGTGGCGCCGACGACTTATGCGGGTCTGCCGGGAGATGTGGGTCCGGGCGATCGGCTGCTGTTAGACGACGGTCGGATGGAGCTGCGGGTGCTGGAGGCGGGGGAGACCGACGTGCGCTGCGAGGTGGTGGTGGGGGGGAGTTTGAAATCCCACAAGGGGATCAACCTGCCGGGGGTGCGCGTGAGCGCCCCGTCGTTGACCGAGAAGGACCGGGACGATCTGGCCTTTGGGATTCAACTGGGGGTGGATTATGTGGCCCTATCCTTTGTACGGGATCCGGCGGATGTCCGTGAAGTCCAGGAGATGGTGCGTCAGGCAGGGGCGGATATCCCGGTGATTGCAAAGTTAGAGCGGGCCGAGGCGGTGGAGAAATTGGAGGCGATCTTAGAGGTTTCGGCAGGGGTGATGGTGGCGCGGGGCGATCTGGGGGTGGAGCTGTCGCCCGAAGCGGTGCCCGTGGTCCAGAAACGGATGATTTCGGCGGCCAACGAGGCGGGGGTGCTCGTGATTACCGCCACGCAGATGCTGGAGTCGATGACAGACAGCCCCCGGCCCACACGCGCCGAGGCGTCGGACGTGGCCAATGCGATCTTCGACGGGACGGATGCGGTGATGCTGTCGGGAGAGACCGCGGTGGGGAGGTATCCGGTGGAGACGGTGTCGATGATGGCCCGGATTGTGGAGACGGCCGAGGCCAATATGCTGCGCGAAGTCCCCATTCGGCGCCGGTCCGAAAACCGGGACTCGCTGTCTTTTCCCGATGCGGTCGGCCACGCGGCCTCGACCGCGGCGGAGGATATCCAGGCGAAGGCGATTGTGGCGTTTACCCAGTCGGGAGCCACGGCCCGGCTGATTTCCAAGCGGCGGCCCCGGACGCCGATTATCGCGTTTACGCCACACGAACACGTCTGGCGGCAGCTCTGCCTCTGCTGGGGCACGCAGCCCAGGTTGATGGACCTGGTGGAGGATACGGACCGGATGGTGGCCGAGGTGGAGGAGAGGCTGATGGTGGAGGGCGGCGTGGAGGTGGGAGATACGCTGGTTCTCCTGTCGGGCGCGCCGGTAACGGCGCGGGCGGAGACCAATATGCTGAAATTGCACAGAGTGGAAAGGTCGGGGTAACTTATTGCGCCATAATGTGTTTCTGTATCTGTTTCAGGTGGCGGAATGGGATGGAGACGGTTGATTCTGCTCAGACTTTTGGTTGCTGTGCTCTTCCTGGGGATTCCCTTTTCCGTTTTCGGGCAGGAAGCGGAACTCCCTGTTGTTGAGGCGGTCATCTTTGAGGGAAATCACGCCCTTTCTAAGGGAGGTCTCAAGCTGCTGATGCGCACCCGGGTGAGCCGGTGGTACGCCATCCTGCCGGGTGTGAAGGTTCAGCGCTTCGATCCGGCCCTGTTTCGGGCCGATGTGGCGCGAATTGCTGCGCGGTACAGAGACCTGGGCTATTTCGATGCGGTTGTGGATACGACAATCAACCGGTACCGTCCCGGGTTTGTGCACATTCAGATCCACATTGAGGAGGGAGAGCCTGCTCTGGTTTCCAGCGTGCATGTAGAGGGCCTGCCGGCGGAGTTTGAGGCAGACAGCCTCGAGATCCGGGAGGGGCTGCGCACAAGCCCGGACCGGCCGCTGACCCGCAGCGACCTGGAGGCAGATTTGAATTTCATCGCCGGCCGGCTTCAGGACAGTGGGTACGCGTTTGTCGAGGTTGCGGCCCCGGTGATCCGGGAGGCCCTTCGGGCAGAGGTGACGTTTCGGGCTACGGCAGGACCCCGGTGCCGGTTCGGGAAGATACGGATTGAGGGGAACGAGAAGGTTTCCAAAGGGCTGATCCGGCGGGGCCTGACCTTTCGGGAGGGCGAGGTCTACCGGAAACGGAAATTCCTGAGCAGCCAGCGCCAGCTTTATCGGTCGGGGGCGTTTCGGTCGGTATCCCTCGGTCTGCCGGATACCATCGCCCTGGCGAGTCCGGTCGATGTAGCCGTTTCGGTGAACGAGCGCCCGCCCCGGAGCCTGAAGCTGGGCGCGGGGTACGATACCGAAGAACAGGTGCGCGGGTCCCTGGCCTGGCGGCACCGGAATTTCCTGGGCGGAGCGCGGCAGTTGACGGTCGAATCGGCCGCCTCGGCCCTGGAGGCCCGCGCCACAGTAGGCCTGCGGCAGCCTTATATTCTGGGCAGCAAGACCTGGCTGGATTTGACGGGATTTGTCGAGCAGGAGCGTCCGGTGGAGGTCCGGGTGAAGCGGGCAGGGGGCAGCGCGACCCTGGAACGGACGTTTCGAGCCACGGGCAGGCTCTTTTTTCAGGTCCGGACCGATCTGGTCGATTTTAAGGTGGACAGTACCCGCACCAACCTTCTCGTGGAGTACCTGGAAGATACCCGGGACGATTTCTTCAATCCCCAGCGCGGGCTGCTGGCCTCTCTGGCCATGAAAGCATCGGGGATAACAGACCTGCTGAAGCTGACCGGCGAAGGGCGGTGGTACCGGAAGGTGTCGCGGGAAAACGTGGTGGCTTTCAGGATTTCGGGGGGGATGATTCTGGATTTGATAACACCAAAAGAGGTGCCCAACTTCGAGCGGTTCTTCGCCGGGGGGGCGAACAGCGTGCGGGGGTGGAGTTTGAACCAGTTGAGCCCCCGGGACGCCTCCGGCAGGCCGATTGGCGGGCGCAGCCTGCTGGAAACGAGCATCGAACTGCGCACCCGGCTGTTGCCGGTGCTGGGCACGGCCCTGTTTCTAGACGCAGGCAATGTGGGATCGAGTCAGTTTGGCGCCTTCGAGCTGGGCGAGCTGCGGCTGGCAGCAGGCGCCGGGCTGCGCTATCTAAGCCCGATTGGCCCCCTGCGGCTCGATGTGGCCTACCGGCTCTCCGAAGATCCGTTTGTACCCCAGAGGCGGATCTATTTCAGCCTGGGACAGGCGTTTTGAGGTGAGGTTGATGCTAAGATCTATAGGCAAAGTCCTCGGTCTACTTTTGGCCGCAGGAGCGGTCGGAACCGGAATGGGGCTGGTAGCGCTGGGGTCCGGATGGTTGAACCCCTATCTGCGGACCTATGCGGAGCAGCAGCTTTCCCGGAGCCTGGGTATGCTCGTGGAGATCGGCGAGCTGCAGGGCAATCCCCTGGCAGGCGTCCGGCTGAATGGGGTGCGCCTGGGCGAAGGGCCGGAGCCGGATCTGGTTCTGGAGGCACTGGAGGTCCGGTACCGGTTGTGGGCGCTTTTGCGGGGCGCCGTGGTGGTGGATACGCTTCGTTTCCACGCTCCCCGGGTGCGGCTCCGGAGAGGTGCGGATGGGGGAGGTTTTCTTTCCGGCGCCGACCCCGATTGGTGGGCGAACGGCCCGGAATGGAAGATTGATGTCGCCCACGCCGAGGTTTTGGACGGGGCGCTGCTGCCGGACTTTGAAGATCGGGTGGACGAACTGAATTTTGTGCTGGGGTTTCGGGCCGATCCGGGCGGGTACGAGCTGGTGTTGCGCCGGTTCCGATCTGTGTTTTTTGACCCGCCGCTGGTTGTCTCAAATCTGACGGGGCTGAGCCTGCTTCGAGACGGGCGGCTGACGCTTGAAGGGCTGCGCCTGATCACACCGGGATCGCACCTCCGGGTGGACGGGACCCTGAGCGGGCTTTCCAGACCGGTGTACGATCTGGCCCTGCGTGCGGATTCTCTGGCGTTTGGGGAGATCGCCCGAATTTTTCCGGGCACCTATCCCGAAGGGAAGGTGAGCGTTGAGGGCTGGGTGCGGGGGAATGCCTCTGAGATGACGGGGGAGCTGAGACTCGGCTACGGGCCGACCGCCTGTGCGGTTTCCGGCCGGGTGGATTTTACCGGTGAGGACGTTGCTTACGATGTGCAGGTGGAGGGGAGGGGGGTGGATCTGACCCGGATTGGACCGCAGTGGAAGCTGGATGCCCGCTTTGACATTGCGGCCCGGCTGCAGGGCCGGGGCGTGGACCCGCTCTCCGCCGAGGCCCGGGTGAATGGTGAAATGTCCCGTGCGCGTCTTTTTGGGGTGGGGGTGGATACGGCAAATCTGGCGGCGGTGGTGACCGGCGGGCAGGTGGAAGCGGCGTTGAGGGCGAAGGGGGATGCGGGAGGGCTGGCGGCGGATGTGGCGGTTGACCTGAGGGGAGAGACGCCGATTTACGGCCTGCACGCGCGTCTTGCTCACCTGAACCTCTCACGGGTTCCAGGGGGCGCGGTTACCGATCTGACCGGGGAGGTGCGGCTGCAGCGAGTGGAGACCGGCGTCTGGTGGGGTGGGGCCACGTTTGACGAAGTGAATATCGGGGGGTTCCGGGCGACCGAACTTGCGCTTCGGGGTTCCTTCCGGAAGGGCCGGATATACCTGGACAGCCTTGGGGCGAGACTGCCGGACGGGTATGGTGTGATTCGGGGCAAGGGTCAGGCCGATCCGGGCGAATTCTGGAAGCCGGGCGGCGCACAACCGAGTTATGAGGCGGTCATGCGGCTGGAGGGGCTGGAATTGGACCGTTTGACGGGAGACACCAGGCTGGGGGGGGCGATTTCGTTTGAGGCCGCGCTTGTGGGGGAGGGGTTCGATCCGGATTCTGTCCGGGCGCGGGCGGATGTGACGCTGGAGGCGCCGGATTTTCTGGGGCTGGACAGCGCCCGGGTGAGCCTGGCGCAGGAGGGCCGCCGGGTGAGCCTGGACCGGCTGATGCTGGCCAATGCGCTGATGCGTTTTGACGGCAGGGGCTGGGGCACACTGGACGACAGCCTGTCCGTGGAGATTGTGGGACAGGTGCACGATCCGAGCCGCTTAAGCGACATTCTGGGACTGGGATTATCCGGGGCGCCGATGTTCTTTACTCTCAGGCTGGGCGGGAAGCGGGAGGATCCCCTGTTTGCCGCAGAGCTGCTGGCAGACAGCCTGAATTACGAGGGCGTGCCCATGTCGGGCGTGGCCCTTCAGGCGAAGTGGCCTGTGCTGGCTTCGGGTGGGCTTATTCTCCGGGTGGGGTCGGTTGGGTGGGGCAGACAGGTGGTTCGGGACGTGTTCTTAGATGCCGGCCTGGAGGGAGATGATGTGATCTTTCTGCTGGGGAACAGCCCGGAAGAGAACGACCGGGTCTATCTCTGGGGCCGGGCGGGGCCCTCGAGCGAGGGATATCACCTGGAGCTGGATTCTCTTGCGGTTCAGGTGGGCCGGGTGGCTCTGTTCAACGATGGCCCGTGCCGGGTGCGCTACCGACCCGAAGGCGGGCTGTACGTGGAGCAGTTCCGGCTGTCCGGGGCGGCCGGACGGATTGAGGCCCAAAATCATCCGGAGCGGCCGGGCGCCGTGGTGGTCCGGCTGGAGGATGTGGACCTCAGGCCGTGGTCTTTCCTGCTGGGGCTGGAAGATGAGGCGAGCGGGGTGTTGACCGGGGATATTACCCTTTCCGGCACGCTGGAGGATCCCCGGGTGTCGGCAGAAATCGGGCTGACAGACGGCACGGTGGGCGGTGTGCGATTTCAGGAGTTTTCAGGATCGGTGGCCTATGGGAACAGCCGTGCAGCGGTTGATTTGAAGCTGGTGCAGACGCCCGGGAGAGAAGCCGTGCTGCGAGGGCGTGTTCCTCTGAATCTCGTGGCCGACGGTACGGGAGACCTGTTCCCCGAAGAGCCTGTACGTTTGGTACTCAAATCGGACGGCATCGACCTCGGATTTCTCCAGGCTCTTTCTGCCGATGTTCCGGATGTGGGGGGGATCCTGGCGGCGGATTTAAAGGTGGGGGGAACGCCGAGGCGCCTGCAACATGAGGGATGGGTGCGCATTCAGGACGGGATGGTTGAGATTGCGCCTCTGAATCGGCGCTTTGACAAGATTCAGGGCGAGGTGCGTTTTGCGGCAGACCGGATTGTGCTGGAGCGGCTTCAGGCCGGCGAAGGGAAGGGGAAGCTTTCCCTTGGCGGGGGGGTGAGTCTGGACCGGTTCGCCCTTCAGGAATTTGATATCACGCTGCAGGCAGAGGAATTTGAGGCGATCAACCTGCCTGAATTCAATGCAACGCTTCAGGCCGATCTCCGTCTGACGGGAGGGCCGGAATCCCCCCGGGTGGAGGGGGTGGCACGGTTGACCCGTTCGGTGTTCCGGCTGTCCGATTTTATCGAATCGCCTATCGACAGTTTCTGGACGACGTCTCCGTTTATCCGGAGTCTGAGCTGCAACGTTCGGGTTTCGGCCTCTCGAAACGTCTGGATCCGGGACAGGGATCTGAACGTTGAGATTTCCGGGGATGTGGATCTGGTGAAAGACCGGGAAGGGTTTCGGGTTTACGGATCTCTGGACAGCCGGCGGGGTCGGTACGAGTTTCAGAATACGAGTTTTAATATCGACCGGGGGGAGCTCCAGTTTCAGGGAAATGTGGATATCAACCCCGATCTCTATATTCTGGGTACGCACAGGCTGACGCTGATTTCCGGCGAATCTGCGGTGATCAGCGTCATTGTGGGTGGAACGCTGCTGAACCCTCAGATTACCCTGGAGAGCGACACCACCCCGCCGCTGTCCGAAGCGGATATTCTCTCTTATCTGGTCATCGGGAGGCCGGCCGAGGGTATGTCGGCATTTTTACGCGGAGAGGGTGCAGGCGCCAGCAGCCTGGAAGGACAGGCCGCAGGCCTTGTGCTGGGTGTGGCGGCGAGCCAGCTCAAGCGCACGATCGGCCGGCGGTTGAACTTAGACGTTGTGGAGATTGACATGGGAGGAGGGAACACGGCCACCCGGGTGCGCGTGGGGAAATATTTCGGATCCCGATTTTTCGTCAGCTATGCCCAGGATATTTCTTCGACCAGGGGGCAGGAGGTGATCGTGGAGTACGAGTTGCTGCCGCAGGTGACGCTGGAGGCGCGGCAGAGGGCCGGAGACGAGCAGGAACGCGAGCGGACGTCCCTGGGGCTGTTCTGGAAGATGGAGTGGTGAGAAGAAATTGCGGATTTCGGAATGCGGATTTCGGATTTAAAATCTTCTATTCCGCAATCCGCATTCCGCATTCCGAAATGAAGTTAAGGGGGTTTCTATGGCCGAGAAACAGTATAAAGTGCGGGCGGGGCAGTGTGATCATCGGGCGTCGGAGGAGGAGATTTATCAGACATTGCGGCGGATTACGGATCCGCTGGAGCGGTCGTGGGAGAAGCTGGCGGCGGCGGATCGGGTGGTGATCAAGTTTAATATGATGATGCCGCCGGATCGAATTGAACGGTTTGAGGGACGGCGGCGGGAGCTGGTGGACGATGCGGTCTGCCGGGCGGTGCTGCGGCTGTTGAAGGAGCGGACCACGGCGGAGCTGGTGGCCACGGATACAAGCCCGAGGACGCCGGGACGCCGGGTGGACGAGGATTTCAACTATGCCTACCTGCTGGAGGAGGTGGGGGCGGGGTTTGTGGACGCCAACGCGCCGCCGTTCAAGACGTACGAGGTGCCGGGCGGAGGGTTTATGTTCGACCGCTATACACTCACCGGCTGTCTGGAGGGGGCCGAGGTGGTGTCGGTGGCGAAGATGAAGAACCACGCCTTTATGGGCGTGACGCTGTGTATGAAGAATCTGTTCGGCCTGCCGCCGATCTCTCCTCCGGCCGGGCGCGTCCGGACGTATTTCCACCATTATATCCGGCTGCCCTATGTGCTGCCCGACCTGGCGATGATCACGCAGCCCTGTTTGAATATTGTCGATGCGCTGACCGGGCAGTGGGGCAAAGAATGGGGCGGCGAGGGCCGGGTCTGCAATGCGCTCATCGCCGGAGACCAGGTGACGGCCACGGATGCCTGCGGGACCTATTTGATGGGACACGATCCGGCATCGGACTGGCCTGCGCCCCCGTTTCGGCGGGAGCGCAACCACCTGCTGGTTGCGGCCGGGAGGGGGTTTGGGACGGTGGACCTGGACGAGATCGATTTTGAGCGCGAGGTGGAGGCGCCCCTGGCCGAATTCGATTCGGTGGAGACGGACGATCCCAAAATTGTGGCGAGCGGCCGGCGGACAGCGTGCGAGCAGGGGCTGTTTTACCGGGACCGGCGAGAGGAGATGGTGGACCGGTTTGCCGGGAATTTCATCTACCTGCAGGAGGGAGAGGTGATCTGGCACGGCGAGGACCCGGCGGTTCTGAGCAGCCACCGGCAGATGAGCAGCCGGAAAAAGGATCAGGCGATGTGGCTGAAGCTGGTGGACCCGGAGGAGAGGGAGGGCGAGCGGTTTGAGGTTTATGAGACGCTGCTGAGTCGGATGGCGTCTTGACAGGCCACGGATAGACGGATCCTGGCCCGGCGTCTCTCAATGGATGTGTTGATCTCACGACTTCGTGAGTATAGATAGCATGATAGTTCGGCCTGGTGCCGGCGAATCCCGATGCCTGTCAGAGACCATTTGTGCGTGATGATGGGTTTTTGAAAAACAGTAACCGTTTTTAATACAATGTCTTGTAGAGATTTCTCGTGAGGAAATCTGGCGGGTAGAGTGGGTGTTGGCATTGCGATTGCAGCAGGAACCCGAGTCCACATGCGCTGGACACAATCAAGGGGCCTTCACACAAACCGACAGCGTGCATGCGCGCACGCTGTCTAACCAGATAGGGAGGAAGTCGTATGTCTACAAAGTGGTTGCGCTCATCCGGCATCGGCGTTCTGGCCGTTCTTCTTCTAACAGGCACCGGTTTTGCCGAGACCTACAGTATCGATGCGGTGCATTCTTCCGTCGGATTTACCGTCCGCCATATTTTCAGCCGGGTGAGTGGAGAGTTTACCGACTTCTCCGGCGCCATTATGTACAACCCGGATCACCCGGAGAAGTCTTCGGTTGAAGCGACGATCAAGGTTGCCAGCATCAATACGAACGATGGAAGGCGGGACAATCACCTCAGGAGCCCCGATTTCTTCGATGCGGAAAAGTATCCCGAAATTATGTTCAAGAGCACCGGCGCGAAAAAGCAAGGCGACAACCTGATGGTCACCGGCGACCTGACCATGCACGGGGTCACAAAGACCGTGGTGATGCCGGTTGAGATCCTGGGGGTGGGCACCCATCCCATGTCGAAGGCGCCCGTGGCGGGGTTTGCAGCCGAGTTGACGCTCAAGCGTTCGGATTTCGGGGTTAATAACTGGACCGATACGGCCAAAATTGTGGGAGATGAAGTTAAAGTTTCTATAAATGTTGAAGCCGCCGGGATGAGTATGGCGGCCAATCCGTGTAATCCGTGTGGCAAGAATCCGTGCGGCAAGAATCCATGTAATCCGTGCGGCAAGAATCCGTGCGGCAAGAATCCGTGCAATCCCTGTGCTAAGTAAATCGAAAGGAAATCGCTGTTTCCGTAGCGTGGGGTTTATCCCCACGCTATTTTTTTCTTTGCGCAGATTGAAACGCGATTGACATCTGTCGATTCTGGAGCTATCATGAAGTACGCTTTCTACCTGCCGTGCAGGCGATCCCAATAACGCCTGCATCACACTTATGGAGGGATTTGGCGTATGGTCACCGAGGAGGCGAAGGAACAGTACAGTACCCAGGGGTTTTTTATTGTGGACGACGCCGTGGAGCCCAACATGCTGGAGCCCCTTCTGCAGGCGACCCGGCGGGTGAAGCAGAAGGTCCGCTCAGGCGAGGTGGATATCTTTACGCACCGGACCCCTGAGGAGGACCCCTGGGCGATCCGGGGGCTGTTTGCGCCGGAGTTTGAGGAGCGAATCTTTGCGGACTATCTGATGTCCGATCCGATTATGAAATACGTGGAGCCCTTTCTGGGCAGCGAACTGCGGCTGGGGGGCGTGGTGATTTTTACCACCCCACACGCGGCCGATTGGAGGGGTGGGTGGCATCGGGATTTCGGGACAAACGAGCGGGACGGCTCGTACGAGGTGGAGATGGAGGTCCTGAACCGGCCCCAGACCCGGCTCAAGTGGCACCTGGCGCTGGTGGACGATTCCTGCCTCCAACTCGTGCCGAGCAGCCAGGGGCGGTACCGGACGGATGAGGAGCGGGAGTGCCTGCTCAACACGCGGCACAAGGACCTGTCCGGGCAGCAGGTGATGGCGCTGAAAGCGGGGCAGACCATTTTCTGGAACGGCAAGGCCATTCACCGGGGCGTTTATAAAGTGGATCCGGAACGCCTGACTCTGGCCGGAAGCTGGGCGAAACACCAGGAAGACGATGAGCCCGAAGAGACGGACAAGAGGGTCGAGTGGATGCTGGCCGAGAACGTGCGAGGGTATTTGCCAGAGGCCATGCGGCCCGCCTACGACCGGTGGCGAGCGCTCCAGAAAGGGTCATCCTGAATGTTGAACAGGACACGATGGTTGCTTGGAGGGCTGCTGTGCCTGGCCCTGTGGCCTGCGTCGGCGCTCGCTCAAACGTACCGGACCCGGACGCCGGAAGAGGTCTCGAGCGTGGCCAACGGGGTGCGCGGGGCCCTGGGGATCGACACGCGCCGTGGGGACCGGGTCTACGTTACCCATTTGCCCTTTGCAGGTGCACAGCTCCGGGCCAGAGCCGAGCGCAAGCGCAAGCAGGAGGAGCGCCAGGAGCTGCTCACCGCGGTGGTGCTCAACATCGCCAAGGGAATCGCCGTGGTGCTGGGCCTTCTGGTCCTGCGCACCGTTGTCGGCGCCATCGGCCGCAGCGTGTCCCGGGAGGAGGAGGTCGCCCTGGAGGTGCAGCGGGAGCTGGAGGAAGGTGCGGTTGGCGAAGAGGTCCCTGAGACACCGCACGACATCCTTTTAGGCCGCATCGCCCGGTTGATTGTCGAACGCCCCGAAGATTCCGCCAGGCTCATCCGGACAATGCTGATCGAAGAGGCCCGGCAGCGTTAGCGGGTTGACTGTGCAGGATTTATAAAATGGAGGATATAGACTATGGCCGTGACGGCGGATTTTGAGGCGTACCTGGCAGATGACTGGTACGGGCATCCGATGACGGTGGCGGCGCTGTTGGAGTGTGAGGCGGAGGCGGGATTTGAGATGGCAGTGGTGATGCCGCAGCCAAAAGAGAACCCGGATAACGACGCGCTGCTGGAAAAGATGGCGGATCACCCGAATCTGCTGCCCTGCGTGATGATGGATCCCCACCGGGGCGAAGAGGGGATTGCTGCGCTGAAGGAATACGTGGACCGGGGGGCGAAAGGGATGAAACTGATGGAGGCGATCCACAAGTTCGAGGTGGACGATCCGATGGTGTTTCCCTTTGTAGAGACGGCCCGGGATCTGGGGATTGTGGTGTCGATCCATTCGGGGGTGAACAACTGCAGCGCCGACCGCATCGGCGTGGTTGCGCAGCGGGTTCCGGAGGTACCGATTATTATGGACCACATGGGGTTTCCGGACCACTTCGAGGAGGGGCTGGCGGTGTGCCGGGAGAACCCGCAGGTATTTATGGGAACGACGATTCTCCGCTTCCACAAGCGCTGGGCGAACAATCCGGAGGAGACGGTGCCCGTGGACGTGAAGCGGGCGGTGGAGACTCTGGGGCCGGAGCGGGTGGTATTTGGATCCAACCTACCGGAATACCGGCCGGTCCAGGTGAAGCGGGCGCTCCAGCGGCTGGAGCTGGGTGAAGGTGCGGAAGCCCTGATCTTCGGAGGGAATTTGGCGAGGATTTACGGGATTTCTTAGAAGCATTTCACCGCGGAGACGCGGAGTTCGCGGAGAAAATCAAAAAATGTGAAGGGATAGACAACACCGAATCAGAAAGCCGACTCGCGGTGTGGGAGCCGGTTTTTGTGTGTTTGGTGGTAGACCGTTTCGTTCAGTTTGAAGGAGGGCGCATGAGCACCGTCAAATTCGGCGTGATCGGGCTGAGGGGGATGGGACGGAATCACGTCCGTGAGATCGGGAATTCGGAGCGGGCCGAACTGGTTGCGGTGGCGGATCTGGACCGGGAACACGCGCAACAGGTGGGGGACGAATACGGGGCGAGCGTGTGGAGCGATTACCGGGAGATGATCGCCTCGGAGGACTTAGATGCGGTTGTGGCGGCCACGCCGCACCACCTGCACGCGCCGATGGGACTGGACTGCCTGCAGGCGGGGCTGCATACTTTTGTGGAGAAGCCGATTGCCAATACGGTGTCGCAGGCCGACCGGCTGGTGGAGGAGGCAGAGGTTCGGGGGTTGAAGCTGGGGGTGGGGCACAATTACCGGACGTTTCCGGGCAACCGGGCGCTGAAGCGGTTGATTGACGAGGGGGCGCTGGGGCAGATCTACCGGGTGCTGTGGATGTGGCTGGAGACCCGGCCGGAGAGCTATTACGATCGGGATATCTGGCGGTGTACATGGGAACACGCCGGGGGCGGGGTGCTGATGAACCAGACGAGCCACGATATCGATCTGCTCTGCTGGATGGTGGGAGACCCGGTGGAGGTCTCGGCGATGATTGCCAACTGGGGACATCGGGCGGAAATCGAAGATACGGCTATCGCCAGCGTGCGGTTCGCATCCGGGGCCTATGCGACGCTGCAGTTGAGCATCTGCGACCGGCGGCTGAACTACCGGCAGATCTCGGGGGATCTGGGTACGGTGGTCTACCAGGATGAGAAGAATGCCAACTCCAAGGTGCCGGACCTGTTCCGGCTGGGACGGTACGGGGCGCCGATGCGGGGATTCATCGCCGGGGAGAGCGGCGCGATGGCAGGACAGCCGGAGGTCGCGTGGGAAGATGTGGCGGCCGAGCCCGGCGGACCGACGCTGCTGGAGAGCTTCATCTCGGCGATCTTGGACGGGGGAGAGCCGATCACGGACGGGGTGACGGCACGACGGACCCTGGAATTGATCAATGGAATCGTGCTTTCCGGAATCCGGAAGGAGGTCGTCTCGCTGCCGGTGGACCGGGGGCGGTACGATGAGCTGATGGAGGAGTTGAAGAGCGGAAAGACGCAGGTGTACCGACATTTACGGTAAAAGTGGCTTGGAGCCTGTAGGGTGCGGGGAGAGCCGGCCGGCTCTCCTCTTTCTTGTTGGGGGCTTATTCGGTCTGCAGAAGGGCGGCCTGAAGGGTCTGGAAGTGTCGGGGGGGGCAGGCGAGGGTCGGCTCCGGAGTCGATTGGCCGCTGTAGAGCAGAGTGAAATCGACTTCCGCACCGGAGAGATAGCGGAAGGGGACGCCCAGGACGCGGAGGATGGCGGCCCCGGCGGCGTAGTCCCAGATGGATGCCTGGTTGAGGGAGCCAACGGCAGACCCCCGGGCGACGTAACAGAGGTGGGCGGCGGCGGAGCCGAGGCTGAGGACTTTGCCAGAATAGTCGATTTTGCGGTGTTTATACGCTCCTTCGCTGACCAGGAAGACGGCATTGGCGTTGATGGCCGGAGCCGAAGGCGTGAGGGCAACCCCATTGCAGCAGGCGGTTTTTCCATCGGTGTGGTAGAGGTCGCCGAGTGCGGGCAGGATGAAGGCGCCCAGGGTGGGAACGCCGTCCTGGAGCATGCCGATGGAGACGCCCCAGATGGGAAAACCGTGGTTGAACGCGCGCGTCCCGTCGATGGGGTCAATGGCCCAGACAGTGGGAGAGCGGGGAGCGGGATTATCGCCCTCTTCACCCAGGATGGCGTCGTTGGGACGGGCCGAGGCAAGTTCCTCCCGCAGGCAGGCCTCTACCGCGAGGTCGGCCTGGGTGACCCAGGTGTTGTCCGGCTTGAGGTTGCCCCGGGTTTTGCCGAAGTGCGAAAGGGCGATGTCACCGGCTTTCCGGGTGATGTCGAGGAGCCAGTCGATGTCGATTTGAGTCATGTTGGAAAGGAAGATATATTAAATACCCGATTCCGGCAACAGGGAAATCGACGATCAGCGATGCGTGTGGAAGGGCGTTGCGCCTGGTAGCCGATGGTGCTATCTTGAGGCCAGATCAGGCCGGCAAGCGATAGAGGATTGCGCAGAGGAGGCGAACAGGGATGGCGAAGCCTAAAAAGCTGTTGATTACCGGAGCAGCGGGGAAGATCGGCAGAACAGTCTGGACACATTTGCGGGACTCTTACGATTTTCGGCTGGTGCTTCGTTCCACCGTTCCGGACGACCTCTACGAGGAAGATGAGGTGGTGATGGGCGATGTTTCCGATTATGACGCCATGGTAGCGGCGGCGGCCGGCGTGGACGTGATTGTCCACTTAGCGATCCGGCGGTGGGGCGGGATGGCGCAGGAGGACGTGGCCAGAGCAACGCTTGAAGTGGATATGCCGGGGGTCTACAACCTGTACGAAGCGGCCCGGATCAACACGGTTCCAACGGTGGTATTTGCCAGTACCAATCACGTGACCGGGATGTACGAAAAGGAGGGCATTCGCACCCATCCGGATATGCCGGTGCGGCCGGATAGCATCTACGGGGCGGGGAAGGCCTTCGGCGAGGCCCTGGGACGGTTCTACTCGGACCGGCACGGGATCCGGGTGCTCTGCCTCCGGATCGCAAGCTTCAATGGGAAGGACGATCCCGGAAGATATTACGAACCCGGACTCGCCCGGTGGTACAGCCCCCGGGATCTGGCGGATATGGTCCGGCGGTGCATTGAGATGGAAGCAGTAAAATTCGGCATTTTTTACGGCGTGTCGGGAGGCAGCGAAGAGAAGTGGGATCTGTCCAACGCAAAGGAATTGCTGGGGTACGAGCCGAAGGATGAGGGGTCGTCGCCGGAGTTTCGGGCGAAGTATGAGAAAGAATAGGTGTCAGTCGCTATTTAGAGCCAAAAGCTCTGAACCGCGGAGACGCGGAGATCGCGGAGCGAGAATCAGCCCTTGACCCCTTTTTTGTTTTTCTCCGCGTCCTCTGCGTCTCTGCGGTGAATGGTTTTCAGTTATCAGGAGGGTGAGATGATCCAAGACGGAATGCGGGTTCTGGTTTTCAGCGCCCACGCAGCGGATTTTTGCTCTCGGGCCGGAGGGGCGATTATCCGGTTCGTCGAGGCGGACGGGACGGTGCATGTGCACGACATGACGTACGGGGAACGGTGCGAGTCGCCGGCGCTGTGGGCACGGGACCCCAGGCCCACGATTGAGGAGGTGAAGGCGATTCGGAAGGAGGAGTTCGAGGCGGCGGCAGGGATTCTGGGAGCGTCGATCGATTGTTTCGATTTCGGGGACAGCCCGCTGGTGCTGGGGCCGGAACGCCGGCTACAGATTCTGGATGCGGTCCGGGCGTTTCGGCCCGATCTGGTGCTGAGCCACTGGATCAACGATTTGATGCACCCGGACCACGTGGAGACAACGCAGGCGGCGCTGTGGGCGTGTTCCTATTGCAACGCGGGAGGGATCGAGACGGCGCACGACCCCTGCCCCCGGCCGTTGTTGATCTGCTACGAGACGACGATGGGAACCGTGCCGGTATCCAAGTTTGTGCCCGATCTCTACGTGGACATCACATCGGTGTTTGACCAGAAGATGAAGGCGCTGGAGAAACTTGCCGCACAGCCCGGCCTGACGGAGGTCTACGAGGTCCTGGGACGCTACCGGGCGATCGAATCTTTGCACGTGGCGGGAATGAGCGATTGTCGGTACGCGGAAGGGTTTGCAAGGATCGGGAAACAGGGGGTGGTATGATTGCCGTTTCACAGATTCAAAAGGAGCGTTGTGATGAAACCATCGTGGATGACGTACGGAGTTCTGAAAGACCTGTCGCGTTCGGATCTGCTGGCGACCCTGAAGGACCACGGATTTGAAGGGGTGGAGTTCCGGACCGACGCGAACCACGGGCACGGGGTGGAAGCCTTGATCGACGAGGCGGAGCGCAAGCAGGTAGTGGCCGATTGCGCCGAGGCCGGGATTAAGATTGTGAGTGTCGCGACGGGGAACCGGTATCACGATCCGGATCCCGGGGACCTTAAGAAGCATATCGAGGAGACAAAGGTCCGGATGGATCTGGCGGCGGACCTGGGCGCGCCCCGGGTGCGGGTGTTCGGAAACAATTTCCCGGAGGAGGTACCCCGGGAAAAGACAATTGCGCAGGTGGCCGGAGCGCTCCAGGAATTGTGTGAGCACGGGACGCAGAGGGGGGTGAAGCCCTCTCTGGAGCTGCACGGCGAGTTCGACTGGCAGGCCTGCAGGGCGGTGGCCGAGCAGGTGGACCACGAGAATTTCGGGCTGATCTGGAATTCGGTGCCGCAGGATGTGGTGGATGGGTCGGTCCAGAAGGCGCTGGACACGGTCTGGCCCTGGCTGGATCACGTTCACATGCACGACCTGGCGGGACGGGGCTATCCCTACCGGGAGCTGTTCCGGCTGCTGTATGAAAAGGGGTACGAGGGCTACATGTCGGCCGAGGCCGAGCGCAGGGCAGACCAGGGAGTGGGCGATTTGTGGATGTTTGTGGCCTACTATTCGGATCTGTTCCGGGCCTACGTGGATCTGGCTCGGGCGTGAGGTCTGGGTCTGCAATGGTCGCCAGGAGCTTGAAAGAATTGTTGCGCAATGCTCAGTAAATGCTATATTTGGCGTAGGAAGCGGTTCTGATCATCCCGAACGGACCGCAGTGGTGAGAGGGCGCGCACCTCACTTACAGGAATTTCAATCAGGATTTATCGGTGATTAAGAAATTCGTGGGCAGGGTCTTCGGCTTTGATCGAGAGATCGAGGATCTGGAACATCAGGTTGAACAGCTTAGTTGGGATTCGGCGTTTGGCATGTGGACCCGGGGGGCGTTTGTGCAATTCTGTCAGGTGATGCCCCGAGGATTCCGGATTATTGCGTTTATTGATCTGGACAGGATACACCATTTGAACGAGGAGGTTGGGTACACCGAGGTCGACAGGCGGGTGAAGGCGGCCTTTGCCATTCCCTTCCGGCGCAGCGATGTGGTGGCGCGGTGGTTTTCCGGCGACGAGATTGTCATTCTGTTCGACTCGGACCGGTCCGGCGTGGAGCGGAAGCTCGAGGAACTGGAGGAATCGGCCCGGGAGCAGGACCTGACCTTTAAATTCGAGATCGGCGCGTGGGAGGTGGGATTACAGCTTGTTCAAGAGGTGGTCGACGAGCTAACCGAAAAGATGGCAAAACAACAAACCGATTCCGACAGATAGGCCGGAGACGGTTCATTTTTACCCGCATCCGGCTGGAAATATAAAATAAGCGCCGGGATGAATCTATCCCGGCGCTTGCGTTTTACCCTATCATCGTTCTTCGAACTTCCAGATCTTGAGCGCGGTGCGGCCGAAGATCCACTCGCGTTCGTCTTCGCTGAGGGCGGAGAAGTATTCCATCGGGAATTGGAGGGCGTTATTGTAGCCTTCCCGGGAACTGGCCGGGGGATAGTCGCTGCCCCACATCACCCGCTGCGGTCCGAAGGCTTCCAGGGCCATGTCGGCTAAGGGGGGAATGGGGGCGAAGGGGTGGGGTGGGTCGCAGAATTCCCCGAATCCGGGAAGTTTGATGCTGAGGTTGGGGCGTCGGGCCAGTTCCAGCGCCCGTTTGAATTCTTCGTAGGGGGGTTGTGCGCCCCGGCCCACGCCGGCTAAGTGTTCGATGACAATCTGGAGGTCGGGGAAGGTTTCGACGACTTCGGTGAATGCGTCGCTCAGGAGAGCCTTTGGGCTGCAGGGAGCGCTGACGACGAGGCCGAGTTCGGCGGCGGTACGCCACTGGGCGAGCGGGTCGGCGCAATCGGCCCTTCCGCCCGCCGGAATGCGGATGCCGGCGATGCCTTTTTCCGCCCATTCACGGATGCGGGTACCATCGTCGGTGTCTTCGACGATCATGGCGGCGGAAAAACGGCCCGGATGGGCGGCCAGGGAGTCCACGATGTAGGTGTTGTCCGGATTGCCCATATACTGGATAAAGACGGCCTTCTCCACGCCGGCCTGTTCCATGTGGTAGAGGAGGAATTCGACCGGCTCGTATTTGTGCAGGCCGATGTGGCAGTGGGTGTCGACGAGGGTCATGGTGTGGTTTCCTTATTCGAGGAAAAAGTAAAAAGGTAAAAGGAAAACATTCAAAAAAGCGACGACTGATCCGGTTCTTTTGCCGCTTCCGCAGGTTTGATACAGTCGGGCATGTCCGCTCTCGGGTTGTTGACCAGGGTGGAGACCGGATAGGCTGTTAGCTCCGAATCGGGATAGGGTTTGAGCAGGTCGGCCAGTTCGTCCGGTGCCCGCTCATCCGGATCGATCCACTGATCGTAGGCCCCGGGAGGGAGGATGACGGGCATCCGGTTGTGAATTTCTTCCATGAATGCATTTGGCTCGGTGGTGATAATCGTGCATGAGAGAAGGGGAGGATCGTCGGACCGCTTCCACGATTCCCACAGGCCCGCGAAGGCAAAGGGTTTTCCGGACTTGAGACGGATGTACATAGGCGTTTTGGCGCCGGCGCCCGGTTCTTTGCGCCATTCGTAGAAGCCGTCCGCCAGAATCAGGCAGCGCCGTTTCCTGAAGGCAGTCCGGAAGGAAGGTTTCTCCGCCAGGGTTTCCCCGCGCGCATTGATCATCCGGTTGCCGATTTTGGGGTCTTTGGCCCAGGAAGGGACCAGCCCCCATCGGAAGTGCTGCACCCGATTTTCCCCGTCGTTAGGCACCAGGGGGATATCCAGACTCGGCGCGATGTTGTAGCGAAGGGGCATCTCCTCTGGGAAGGCAAACCCGGGAAAGACCTCCTGCAGTTCATCCGCCGGCGTTGCAAGCGTATAGCGTCCACACATTTATATAGGGTGCCGACTCGGTTTTACGTAGATGTTTTCTGTCTATGCTGCATCGGCATAGTCAAGGAGTTCATCATTGGCATATCGAACCTGTTTATACTGATTCCAGAAAGCATCCCATCGTTTTGACTTGACGTAAGTGCGTAACTGCAAGATGCGTTGTCCTCCCTGCCAGGACCATTGCATACCCGATCGACAAAGCCTTGTCTTGACCAGGGTCTTGCAGGCCGCTTCGACGGGTCCCGAGCCAATGGGCAGACCCCTTCGACGAAAGTCAGCATAGGCCATCCGGTGTTTGTTCCGAAAGAAGAAGGTTCGTTCTGTTTCCAGGTCTTCCAATCGTTTTTGACCCAGCCTTCGGCGGCTTTTGTAATAGTCGATGGAGCGAATAAGGGTTTCTGCTGCGCCATCTTGGGTCAGCAGTTTGTGGTGGTAGGTTTCATACCAGCTTTGCGCTTTTGCTGATTTTTTGCCAAACAGGAGTTCGGCAGCTTCAGACAGATGTTCTGTGGTGTGATAAAAATCCACCAGTTTTTCATACCCGATGAACCGAGGAGTGGTATCAGCATATTTCCACAACCCTCGTGCCCCATCACACAGGAACACTTTTCCGACCTCATCTTTCAGTTGTCCTTCGATATGATCGAGTTCTTCCTCAAAGCGTATCTTCAACGTTTGACCACCCTCTTCGGGCATTTGTGCCACATACCGAGAGACCAAACGCTTTGGTGGGGTGCCGTCCTTTGGAGGTGCCCCATAAAAGGACAGGCTGCCCACCAGGGCCTGTTTGAAACTGGTCGGACTTTCTTCGGACGGTTTTTCCCCCGGCCTCTCTTGTGGACGCCCGCGTTTTTTCCCCGGCTCATCCAGCCTGAGGTGGGTCCCATCCAGGCTGGCCACCATCACTTTTGTCCCTTTGGGGTTCTCCTCCTCCTGACGGATCGACCGGTTGAGTGTTTCATCCATCTCGACCAGCCACGCTCCCGTCTCTTCTGTGATGTGTTTGACCGCTGTGGCAGAAGGCTGAAACAGAGCCGTCTTTTCCAGCACAGAAACGGTTTCCTCCGGCGTGATCAAGCTCACCGTGAACAACACCGCTTCACGAACTTCCACGGTGGCAAACTCACCGACCATTCCCCACATCACATCCAACGGCACATAAGAAGGCCCCCCTTCATCGGCCTGAAACAGATTTCGAGAAAGCTTCATCTTCCCAAAGGGGGTCAAAAACGTCTTCTCACTTTGTTGCTTAAACCGATACAGCACATTCTCGACCTGTTTTGGGGCCTCATCCACTTCGTAGGCTTCCAAAAATGTGCGAAGCGCTGCGATCCCACAAGCCTTGAGGGCTTCACCAAGCCCACTTGTGACCTGTTCTGCCAATTGAGGCGTCAAACTCTCCAGGTCCAAATTTTCGCAATGGGCGCTCAATTTTTGCTTAAATTCCCAGGTGGCGGCTTCGATCATCTCTGCGAGGTCCATCTTGGGCTCCTTTCCCGTATCTATACAACCTTATTGTTTTCAGTCTGTTGTATGATCGGGATTTGGAGCCTTTTTTGCAACTCATTTACGTAAATTCAGAGCAGCACCCTTTATATATCCCTCGAAGTGAGTTTTTCTCCGCGTCCTCCGCGTCTACCTCCCCCCAGACGATTCACAGGATCGTCTCCCCTCCCTGGTAAAATTAAAGGCCGATCCGGGAGTAAAATTCTTCTACACCCCGAATGCCCAGGTTGAGCCGGAAGAGCGCCCCGGCGCCGTCGCCCTCTTCCTCTTTGTTGTCTCCGCCGGCCGTGGTAATGTACATGTCGGTGTAGTCTTCTCCGTCGAAGGTGACGCTGGAGACCTTTTTGGCCGGGAAGGTGATGCGGCGTTCCTCATCGCCATCGGGCGTGTAGCGAACCAGGCAGTTTCCGTCCCAGCGGGCGGACCAGATGTGGCCGAGGGCATCCACGGTCATGCCATCGGGGATGCCCTCTTCGGGGGGGACGTCGACAAAGACCTGCTGATTGCCGATGTCGCCGGTCTCTTCGTCGTAGTCGAAGCGATAGATCTTGTGAGCAGTCGAGTCGGTATAGTACATCTGTTTGTGATCCAGGGTAAAGCCCAGGCCGTTGGACACGCCCACGTTGTCCACCACCTGGGTAGAGGTGCCGTCGGCATCCAGGCGATAGAGCCTGCCCGGCCGGTCCTGGGAGGACATGGTGCCGCAGAAGACCCGGCCTGCGGGGTCGGCGATGACGTCGTTGAAGCGGGTGCCGCGCTCTTCGGGAATGTCTTCCAGGACCGTGGTCAGCTCCCCATCCCGCCAGATTTTGACGGCGCCTCGGTCCATGAAGAGGAGGAGGGCGCCGTCGGCCTGGACGGTAAAGCCGCCGATCACGTCGCCACCATAGCACTGCTCGTGGCGCCCGGTTGCGGGATCGTAGCGAAACATCCGGCCTGCGGGGATATCGACCCAGTAGAGCCGTTTTTCTATAGGGTGCCAGAGGGGACCCTCGCCGGTCTCACACTGGTAGTCTGCAATGAGTTCAGGCTGCATGGGGTTCTCCTGGTTGGGGGTAACCGGGATATTTGAGACGGGTTACTTCTGCCCTAATATGGTCACCAAGGGAAGGGTCTGTCAAGGGTTTCGTTGGAGGCCGCGGGTGTTTTTTTGCAGAAGCTCAGTGGATGGGGATGCCCGCCCCCGCGGCGATGCGGCGCACGTTTTCAGTGGCTGT
This sequence comes from Candidatus Latescibacterota bacterium, assembly GCA_965249305.1. Lineage (GTDB taxonomy): Bacteria > Latescibacterota > UBA2968 > UBA2968. Next base: position 5,981,989 of record OZ252228.1, read on the forward strand.
CGGGATCTGGTCTGGTCCGAGGTGTTCGATGAGGGCGTAGCCGTCCGGATGATCGGCGTGGAAGCGGCGCAGAAGGCAGGCCATGTCGAGTTCGCCCTCCCCGGGGACGGTTTCGTCTAAGTGGACGACGAGGCCGTTTCCCACGGCGATGTCTTTGACGTGGCAGACCGGCGCGAGGGGCCCCAGGGTGTCGAAGATGTGATTGAGGCGATCCTCGCTGGCGTAGACCTGCCGGAGGGACTCGAAGTGGTTGACGGGGTCCATGACGAGCCGGAGGCGGGGGCTGTTGACGGCTTCGATGACGGAGCGGCAGGTTCCGGGGGTGTTGAGGATGGAGATGGCGTGGGTCTCCAGGACGGTGGTGATGTGGAGGTGCGGCGTGACCGTTTTGAGGGTCTCGATGAGGCGCGCCATCGATTCGGGCCGGTGGTTGTCCCGGTGGGGCGTCCAGGAGCCGGCGGGATTGCGGCTGCCGGGGCGGATGAGGTAGGTTTGGGCGTCGAGCTGTGCGGCAATTTCTGCGCCCCGTGCGATCTTCCGGACGGCGGTCTGCCGGGCATCCGGATCGAGGTCGAAGAGACAGTCGCCGTAGGTGATGGCGAACTGGGCGAGTTCGATCCGGTGAGCGGCAAAGCGGCCTTTGCAGAGAGCCGTGTCTTCCGGGGTGATCTCGTCCATCCGATCGCCGGAAAAGTGAAAGCCGGCGCCGGTGAAACCGAGGTTCTGTATGGCGTGGAAGTGATCGTCCGTGAACGTGCGAAAATCGCCGGGGAGCATGCCAACGATGCCGAGGCGCATGGGTTACCTCCTGAGGGAAAGGTTGGAGGAGAGGGTCCGGGGGCAAGATAACGTCCTTTTGCACTGGCTGGCAACGTTTAAATGCAGGCGGTATCATCGGCCGCAGGGGGGGCTTACAGCTATTATTCTTGCCTTATTCCTTCATAATTCCTATCATTTTTTTGAAGCATTAAGCCTGAGAAAACACAATAGGGAGGAAGCCTTATGGCAGAAACGGTGGATGGCCTGTCGATTAATTATGAAGAAGATGGGGTGCTGCTCTGCAAAGAAGTGGACCGGTTTGTGCTTTCCAAAGGGGCATGGGCCACGGTGATGTTTCTCTACCAGGATTTGAACCGGACAACGGAGGAATACGGCCCGAAGAAGGTGACGATTCGCCGCTACCAGAAGCGGGAAGGGACCTATCTGCCCCGGAGCAAGTTCAACATTTCGAGCATGGACCAGGGGAAGAAGATTGTAGAGGCGCTGCAGAATTGGATTGCGGAGGAGGAATAGAACGTCAGGCATTCGGAAAAACATGCGAAGCGGGCGAGGAGCACAGTGTTCCTCGCCCACTTTATTTTTTCGAGAGCCAGGGAGCAGGCGGGTCAATGTGGCAGGCATAGGAGCCGCTGTTGACTTTTTCCAGGTTGTTGATATATTCAACATGTGGAGAAAGTCACATGAACTGGCTGGAAAGGATCAGGAAGCTGTCTCCTCGACAGCGGGCGGTCCAGCACCAACCGGAAACCCCACGGTATTCTCGGGCACGCAGCAAATTCCGGTATGTGGTGGACCGCGGCCGGTACCTGGGCGAACGCAGGGTGGGAAAGCGCCGACGGGAGATCGAGATTGCCCTTTGGGCGCCGCCCGGACAAGGTAGGGGGCCGGGCTATTACTGCTGCTTTCGGATCTATTTTAAGGGCGACGACGTGATTTCTGCAGTCCTTTTTTGTTTCTATGACGGCACAGAAGGGTCGCCCGGCTTTCGCTCTGTTGAATCGGCTCGCGCGTATGCTCATTCAGAAGGTTTCGACGGAGGAAGAGATGAGGACTTTGAATAAGAGGAACTATCCGTATCAAGCTGCGGGACGGACCTGGAGGGTTCCGGAGCTTAACTTAGAGCGTATGCCGGATGGGGCCGTTGTTATTCTCGAAGGTGAGATTCACAGGATTCATCGGGCTATCGCGAATGAAATCTGCGGGACTCCGGACAGTCTGTCCTGGGATGAACTGGAATTCCTGTGTGATATAGCCGGGACGTCATTCTCCGAAATTGCCGATTATCTAAATGTGCACCGCAGCACGCTAACCAAATGGCGTAAAACGGGCGAAATTCCGAAAAACTTGATGAGCCTGGTGTTAAAGAAATGGTTCTGGTTTAAACTATTTGGACAGGAGTTAGGGAACAGAACCGTGCGAATCAGACACCTGCAGGATGAGGAAAGTTTTCTGTCATTTGCAAAATTGCATGCCATTGAGGAAAATTTAGCAGAGCCGATTGGGACAATGAGAGCGTAGCTCGGAAGAGTGTAATCGGATAGGAGCATCTGAGAACCGTTAGGGAGGCAATAAAGCGAGGCCCTGGGGGAGACATCTTTCAGGCCCTTTTTTTCAGGGATATTATGTCTGTGGAGAAATCAACTCAACCGTTGGGAAATAGGATTTGACCCGCGATGTATTTCTGGTCAGGAGCTTCAATCCGGCAACCGCAGCGTGCGCACCGATAAAAAAGTCCGGCAATGGAGATGTTTTCGTGCCCCTGCGTTTCCTGTAGTTGACAAATGCTTTGCCCGTAAGAAAGAGGGCTTCTTTCGGCATCTCTATGATCTGAAGACCACATCCGGTGATTGACGCTTCCAATTCTTCAATACGCGCAAAGCCTATAGAGACTTCTGAATATATAATGGGATTGATATACAGCGGGCCTGTCATGCTATAACGGTGAAGCGTGGATTCAGACCAGTCAGCCCAATTCGGATCGTCTTCAAACACGTCCAGTATGACGCTGGAATCAACCAGCACGCCGGTCATTCATCGCCCCTGGTTAAGGCCAGAATTTCATCGGTGGACATCTTGACCGTGGCAATCCCCCGGAAACGCCGAAATCTGCTGTTTTCCGGGGCTGGTGACGTTTTTTTGACCAGATAGACGCGTTTTCCTTCCTCTATAAAGTCGACCTCGGTATTTGGCGTAATCCCCATTTTTTCCCGTATATGTTGAGGTATAGTCACCTGGCCTTTGGTTGTCACTCGCATGATTTGTCTCCCTGGTAAGAGTATTGTTAGTAATAGTATTACTTCTGCCGCGTTTTGTCAAGTCATTAATCATGTTGACGCGCCTCTTCGTTCTGGCTATACTCAGGACATCAATATTAATTAATATTAATCGATAAATTTCCAGAAGGGGGTTTCCTTGGCTAAAAAGTCCAGACCTGTGGTGCACCATATCCCGATTACCAAAGCCCGCATCAACCTGGGCCAGATCGTTCGCCGGGTCCACAACAACAAGGAGTGTTTCATCCTGGAAAAGGACGGCATTCCTGTGGCAGGCATCATCGATGTGGATGAGCTGGAGGACTACCTGGAACAGCAGGACCCGAAGGTTGCAGAGCAGACCAGAGAAGGATCTGCGGCCTACCGCCGCGGCGAAGGCCGTGACTTCGGTGACTTTCTGGCTGAGCTCAAGGCCGAGGCCCGTGCGGGCAAGAAGAAAGCGTAAGGAATGCCCAGGTCTTTCCGGCTCATCAGCCTGCCTGCTTTTGAACGGGATGTCCGACGGCGCCTCAGGCAAAATCCCGACCTTCTCGAACGGCTTGAAGAGGCCTATGACATCCTCCGGCAAGACCCGCACAACAGGAGCAGAGCGCACAACATCAGAAAGCTGACGGACGTCAAGCCAGGAGAAGGCCAGTGGCGCATTCGCATTGGCGATTACCGTCTCCGGTATGATATCTTCGGCAGAGAGGTCGTGCTCTACTCCTTTCGTCACCGCAGGGAAGTATACTGACCGGATATCACCTGCCGCGACCGACCAAGCTCCGCCGAAAAGCTCGCAAAACCTCCAACTGGAAGGCTCCAACCCGCTATCGTTGACCATAATACACGACAAAACTTAATCTGACCTAAAATATGGAGGATCAATCAGTATCCAAAGACAGTGAAAGAACTCCTGGATGTGATCCTGTATATTGAGCAGAACATACTGCAAATGGTCCAATCCATATCGAAACAGGCTTTTCTCTTTGCATCCGTGTTTTTTGATCTTCAACGGTTTTGTCTTTGCGATCCATTCTCCTACCAGATGAGCCCAGGTGAGGGCAATGGCTAAAAGCGCGATGAGTTTTTCGATTCGTTCCAGATGGATCAGATGGGTCTGTTCCAGATCGAAGCCTCGGCTTTTCAACGCGGCGAACAGGACTTCAATTCCCCACCGTTTTTTGTAATCCTCCAGCGGTTTTCGACCTTTACACTTGCTGGCAACGATGAGAAATTCGTCAGGTAATCGGATGACAGACAAATACAGATGATGACCATAGATCAGACGGGGTTTACGCAGGATGCGCTCTTGGTGAATGTGCAGGTCGGCAAACAAGCATCGAAGCGCGATGTCCCCTTTGCCATTTAGGGTTTTGGCGTTTTCCTTGACGCGGATGGCAAAGCCTAAGGCTTGCGCATCTAACCACGCAAACCATTCTTGCCCAATGAATTCCCGGTCTGCAACGATGACCTGAATCAGGTTTTTATCCACCAACTTCAAGACCCGTTCCATCAACTGGATACGCTCATCGGTGTTGGAGTTGCCCTTTTTGGGCAGCAGTATCCAGCAGATGGGAAATGCAACGCCTTGATAGACACTCCCGGCGGTGAGAATATTGATGGTCAGTTTGCCGAAGCTCCAGGTCGTCCGATCTATCGAGATGGTAAAGTCCGACTTGATCGGCAAGAGATGCAGGATCAAGTCGGCCACCAGGTCATAGGACAGATTAAACTCACTGAAGAAACGTTGGATTCTGCGATAGTTGGACTTCTGCTTGGCTTTGCCGTTGAGGGCGTTGGCCAGTTTGGTGAAGTTGACGGTTGTGAGCTTGATGAGAGACACAATGAAGGCGGCGATGAATTTTACCCGGGCCTTATGACAGGGTAAATACCATTGCATCACGTCGTGTAATTCATTAACTTGAGGAGACATAGACCTGTGTTTGATGATGGATGAGTTGTTGGATCTTGACAACCCAAACTTAACTCATTTCACCACTCAGCGCAGGTCTTTTCCTTTTTTGTCGTGTACCATGATCGTTGACCACATCTTCCAATTGTGGTATATTCTACTTAAGCGTCATGCGATTTCTTATGGAACGGAAACGGAGGTCTCCCAAACCAAGAGGATCGAGGATGTCGCAGGTAATCAACCTCAAGGAAGCTGGCAGCAGGCTCCGCCAGCTCGTTCAATCTCTCCGCTCCTCCAACGAGGAATGTGAGGTTAAAGATGAGCAGGGGCAGACGGTAGCGGTTATCCTGTCGGCGGATCAATACGCGCTCTTCCAGAAAGGATGGGACGAGGACTTCAAGGTCTTCCACGACGTTGCCGAGGACCTGAAAGGTTACAGCGCAGAAGAACTCCAGGCCCGCGTTGACCAGGCGGTCGAGGAAGTCAAGGGGCAGCCCCGAACCGCCCGGCAGACCTCCTGATCTATGCTCAGGGTCGTGCCGGACATCAATGTGTTGGTGAGTAGCCTGATCAACCCGTTTGGTGTGCCGGGACGGATACGGGCTGCGTGGGAACGTCGGGAACTCACGTTCATTTGCTCCTTGCCGATGATTGAAAAGGCGGATGAGGTACTTCATCGTCCGCCTATTGTTTCTGCGTTCCCTTCACCAGGCGTGGCTGAAGAGCGTATCGATCGGTTCCTTCGGACCATCAGGCGTCGGGCGGACCGCACCCCGAACAGGCTCAACCTCCAGGTCGTCAAAGACGATCCGGAAGACGACGTAATTCTCATTGCTGCGGTCGAGGGCAAGGCCGACTGCATCATCTCCGGAGATCGGCACTTGAAGAGCCTGGGTTCATACGAGAACATCCCAATTTTGCCACCATCTGAGTTCGTCGTCCGCTATAACATCACTTAGCACGCCATAAGAGGCTTATAAAAGTTTACGTACCTCGAGAGTGTAGCGCGACAAGTGTGATCGGATCGGCGACTCTAAGAACCGTCAGTGAGGCAATAAAGTGAGGCCCTGGGAAAGACATCCTTCAGGGCCTTTTTTTGTGGGATATTATGTCTGCGGAGAAATCAATTCAACCGTTGGGAAATGGGATTTGACCCGCGATGTATCTCTGGTCAGGAGTTTCAATCCGGCAACTGCAGCGTGCGCACCGATGAAAAAGTCCGGCAATGGAGATGTTTTCGTGCCCCTGCGTTTCCTGTAGTTGACAAATGCCTTGCCCGCAAGAAAGAGGGCTTCTTTCGGCATCTGTAGTATTTGAAGACCACATCCGGTGATTGACGCTTCCAACTCTTCAATTTGACGCGCCTCTTCGTTCTGGCTATACTTAGAACATCAATATTAATTAATAGGCTCCTCGCTATTTGGTGTGGGTAACCTTCCCCCAGGAACGACCAGTTGTGGTAGACAAGACGCCCAAGCTGCAGGTTTTGTGGACCAGCCTTCGAGTATTCTTTGTCAACGGTGTTGCCCGACCCGTTGTCTGTTGCTCAGGATTCTATCTTAAAAACAGTTGTTTAAGTTGTTAGATAATAAATTGTTACGATGGACTAAACGGCAAACTGGATCTCCGGATCATTCAATACCCGCCGTGTGTTTAGGAGAGATCTCATGTGCGGATACCGGAGCAAACGGTTAGGAACCACCTCGCACTCGGCAAGAAGACTGGTTCGGGTTTTTATGATTACCCACGTGAAACAGCGAAGAGCCAATTAATATTAATCGATAAATCTCCGAAGGGGGTTCTCGTGGCTAGAAAGTCCAGACCTGTGGTGCACCATATCCCGATTACCAAAGCCCGCATCAATCTGGGCCAGGTCGTTCGCCGGGTCCACAACAACAAGGAGTGTTTCATCCTGGAAAAGGACGGCATTCCTGTGGCAGGCATCATCGATGTGGATGAGCTGGAGGACTACCTGGAGCAGCAGGACCCGAAGGTTGCAGAGCAGATCAGAGAAGGATCTGCGGCCTACCGCCGCGGCGAAGGCCGTGACTTCGGTGACTTTCTGGCTGAGCTCAAGGCCGAGGCCCGTGCGGGCAAGAAGAAAGCGTAAGGAATGCCCAGGTCTTTCCGGCTCATCAGCCTGCCTGCTTTTGAACGGGATGTCCGACGGCGCCTCCGGCGAAATCCTGCGGCTGCTGGGGCACTGGAACCTGCAGACAACTCAACGGTATGCAGAATTGGAAAATAAGACGGTTCGGCAGGAACTGGAGGCTTTTTCATCTGGAATTTTAGGTGATCTCATCGACTCAGATCAAGTAGACCAGATCAATAAGGTCCGGGTCTACATCGAAACGCCCAACAGCCCCCGGGTAAACTGGAAGTCGGTATTGCCCTGAACGGTGGTCCTGGGCGTGTAGGTCCGGGAGGCGACTCTTAGGGTCAGGCGAAGTATCTCGTTGACGTTTTCGGCAGGGTTTTCTCCGATACAGAGATCGATGTCACCGCCGTAGACGGCCTGTGTTGAGGCTTCGCCGGTGACCTGGAGCATGGGCAGGAGAGGGTGGCCCTGCATGGGGTGTTCTGCGGTGTAGGCGAGGAGGATTTCGACGCCGGTGGCCCCCAGGCCGGTGAGGATTTCTACCCAGTGGTCGGTCTGGGTTTCCATGATGTAAAAACCGGGGGTCTCCGCCCGCTGTCCGTAGGCCAGTGAAGCGTCTGCGGGGTGGCCTCCGAGCGTGCGATCCAGGTAAGCGGGTGAGTTGAGGAGGCCGGTGGTTTCGGGGACGATTACGGTGCCTCCGGCGCCGACGAGGGTGCGCGTGAATTGGGCCAGGCTTTCGGCTGCGGCGTCGGAGACGGGTCCGGCGGTGAGCAGGCCCACGCGGAGGGCGTTCGGGCCCGCGGGTTCTTCGACGGGGGTACCGGCGCCGGCGAGTTGGGAAGCGAACCAGGCTTCCACTTTCCGGAGGACGGATTCGATGCCGCCATCTAACTGTACGCTGGCCCAGCCGAAGGTTGTGGGATCGATATTGAGGGCTTCTAGTTCGTGGCGCATGTAGTCATTGTGGGTTTTTTCACAGCCGTGTTCGAGGAGCAGGCCGCAGGCCACGAGGGGGTGGGTGAGGTAGCCGAGCATGGCGCGGTTGTAGAAATGCTCGGCGGATTCGCCCGCAACGCCACAGCCTTCGGTATGTACCAGGGCCACATAGCGGGAGATGCCCTGTTCGCGGCCCAGGCCCATCTGGGTGAGGCGTTCGGCGCCCATCCGGGCGATCTGGCCGGAGCAGAGGCTGGTGGGCAGGATGAGGCCGATGCGGTCGGTGGCGTGTCCGTTCGGGGTCCGGATGGCGTTGAAGGTCAGGGTGCTGTCCGGAGGGTCGGTCTGGATTGGAATGGGCACACCCTCGGGCCGGGGGAGGGCGAGCAGGCGGTCCAGGTCGCGGGTATCGGTCTGCTGCCAGTTCCGCCAGAGGGAGACCTGGGCATGGCCGGCCCGTTCCCCTTTGCTGCGGGCGCCGGAGGCCACGTCCAAGGTCAGGTCCAGCATCCGGCTGCCCAGATCGTCCATTGGCGTGCCATCTAAGTAGGCGCCGGCGTTGACGTCCATTTCGTTGGCGAGGAGGTCGTACCGGGGAGTGGTGGTGATGATTTTGAGGGTGGGCACAAAGGGGAAGTTGGTGATGGAGCCGTTGCCGGTGACGAAGAAGATCATGTTGCATCCCGAGGCGACCTGGCCTGCAATGCTTTCCAGGTCGTTTCCGGGGCTGTCCATGAAATAATAGCCGGGGGCGCGCATCGGTTCGCCATAGGCGATGACCTCGTCTAAGCGCACGTCCGGGTGGCGTTTCTGGGCCGCGCCGATGGACTTGAGGACGATGTTGTAGAGCCCCCGAAACTTGTTGCCGCCGGAGGGGTTGCCCTCGGCCGTGGCGCCGTGCCAGGCAGCCAGGTCTTTGTAGCGTTCGACCGCGTCTAAGAAGCGCCGGGCGGTGTCGAGGTCTTTGACATTTTCGAGGACGTAAGCTTCGGCGCCGATCAGTTCGTCGGTTTCGGCCAGGTTGGCGGAGCCGCCGCAGCGGATGGTTTCCCGGGCGACCCAGGCGGCGAGGGGGTTGCCCGAGACGCCCGAGAAGGCGTCCGATCCGCCGCACTGGAGGGCGATTTTGAGGTGTGCGACCGATTCCTTGGTGCGGGAAGTGATGTTGACGGTGTCCAGCCATCCTTTCACGATGTTTTCGCCCCTGTCCAGATTTTCCTGGAAGCCGCCTTTGAGGGTGAGGAAGGCGTGGGGGACCTCGTTCAGGGGGTAGCCCTCCGCTTCCATGTAGCTTCGGAGCATCTCGTTTGTGAGGGGCTCGGCGCCGTAGTCGACCACCAGGATGGCGCCTACGTTGGGGTGGACGATGAAGCCGGACAGGGTGCGCAGCAGGAGGTCCAGGTTGTTGGGGCGTTCGGTTCCGCCGCCCTCGGTGTGGGCGACGGCGACGATGTCGTTGATGTTTTCGCAGGCGTCCGACAAGCCTTTGAGGCGCTCTTCCAGCCGTTTGGCATAGCTGGCGGTGCGCGAGGTGGCGCCTAAGATGACGATGTCGTTCCGGGTGCCCACGCCCCGCGAGGGGCTCCTTCGGTATCCCTTAAAGGTGCGGGGTTCGGGAGAGGGGGAGACCTGGACGCCCGGACGGAAGCGCTGTTCATCCACGGTGTAGGGTTCGATCCGGTCCTTAAAATTGGGCTCGGAAGGGAGGTCGAAGTCCAGGTTCCGCAGCCCGAGCGCTTCGATAATCTGCGGGTTGCAGGCGTAGTCGCCGGGTGCGAGGTCCCGGGTGGCGATGCCAAAGGGCAGGCCCCAGGAGAGGAGGGGCTCACCGGCGGGGATCGGCTCTACGGCAAAGCGGTGTCCTTCCAGAACGGTGTGACTCAGGCTAAACTGGGTTTCTGCTCTGCTAAACCGAGTGCCCGCGCTTAGCTTCCGAATGGCAATGGCTACGTTGTCACCCGGCATGGGGAGCCGGCCGATGTCGTCAAAATCGCAGGTCTGAGCCATAGATGAGATCCCTCAGGTTTGAACTTAAAAAATGGCTCCTCGCTATTTGGTGTGGGTAACCTTCCCCCAGGAACGACCAGTTGTGGTAGACAAGACGCCCAAGCTGCAGGTTTTGTGGACCAGCCTTCGAGTATTCTTTGTCAACGGTGTTGCCCGGCCCGTTGTCTGTTGCTCAGGATTCTATCTTAAAAACAGTTGTTTAAGTTGTTAGATAATAAATTGTTACGATGGACTAAACGGCAAACTGGATCTCCGGATCATTCAATACCCGCCGTGTGTTTAGGAGAGATCTCATGTGCGGATACCGGAGCAAACGGTTAGGAACCACCTCGCACTCGGCAAGAAGACTGGTTCGGGTTTTTATGATTACCCACGTGAAACAGCGAAGAGCCTAAAAAATATGGGTATCGGAACGTTTGGGATTTCGATCCCGGTGTTCTGGTATACTAAAAATTCGGTGTAAAGTCAAGCGGAATGGCCCGAAAAGGCAAACGGACCGGCTTCGCCTTTCTGAGACGAAAGCTCGCTACGGCTTCGAACGTTGAGGATAGGAGCGCTGTTGCCTGCTCGAAGCCCTCTGGCGTACCCGGGGCACCGGCGTTGGGGGCTTCCACAGGGCCAAATTTTAAAAAATCCGTAACCAGACGCTGTTTTTCGGCAAATTCTGCTTGACACTGCCGGTGGGTATAGTTTATATTTTATAACAGATGTTTTACTAATAAAACATCTGGTTGGCAAACAGTCACCTGTATTTGAGAAAGGGGGCCCCAATGACATCTTCTGATGTGTGGAAAGCGTTTGAAGACAATGAGATCACGCACAGTGTGGCCCACCACCTTGCAGCAATCAGCGAACTGGCCGAGCAGCACGGATACGCCCGGGTTTCGGATGTTGCGAGGTATCTGGACATTACGAGGGGGAGCGCTTCGCTTACGCTGAAGGCTTTAAAACAGAAGCAATATGTCCTGGAAGACCAGAACAAGTTCCTGAGGCTGTCCGAAGAGGGGCAGCGGATTGTGGATATGGTGCTGGCCAAGCGGGCGATTGTCAGGAAATTCCTGAAGGATGTGCTGCACGTGGGGGAGCGGCAGGCGGAGATCGACGCCTGCAAGGTCGAACACCTCCTTAGCTTAGAGACGGGTGAGAAGCTGCTCCATTTCGTCAGCTTTCTGCTGTCGGATACCCTGATGGCGCACCAGTTTCTCGAGGCGTTCTGGAACGAAAAGGAGCTGTGTCACGATCTGGAACAGTGCCCGATCTGCGAGGACGAATGTCTGTTGCATATGCAGATTGAGACCTGATTGGACGCCGGGAATAGCGTCTGGAGGGGAGATTGAGGCATGATGACCGGGCGTTTTGCAGGGTTGGCCGGGTGGCTGACGCTGCGGTTCCTTTGGAACCGGCACGATGAGCCGGAGTGGGATCCCCGTTCCGAAGGGCCCCTGACCGCTCTGCCCGAGGGGGACGAAGGGGTTATTGTGGAGGTGATCGGGGCGTCCCGTCTGACGACGCGGCTTCGAGAGATGGGGGCGGTGCCGGGTGCACGGGTGCGAGTGCATCGCGCAGGGTGTCCAACCGTTATCCAGGTGGAAGAGGGTCGGTTCTGCCTGCGGAGCGGCGACGCCGACGCGATTCGGGTGCGTCTGGTGTAGCGAGAATCTTAAACCAGGGAGGAGAGACGATCCAGTGAATCGTCCGGGGTGGGGTAGACGCGGAGGACGCGGAGAGATTCAATTGAAGATTGAAGATTGAAGATTGAAGATGTCTACACAGACACAGACAGAAGAGAGACAAACGCCGGGGGCGGGGGTTCAGACCGTTGCGCTGGTTGGCAATCCGAATACGGGGAAGACGACGCTCTTCAACGCCCTGACGGGACTGTCCCAGCATGTTGGAAACTATTCGGGGGTGACGGTCGAGCGGAAGGTTGGGCGGATGAAGCTGGGCGACGGCATGGCGGTCGAGCTCCTGGACCTGCCCGGCGCGTACAGCATGGCGGCGCATTCGCCGGATGAGATGATCGTGACCGATGTGCTGCTGGGGCAGCAAGCGGGCGAGGCCACGGTGAGCGCTGCGCTGGCGATTGTAGATGCCAGCAATTTGCAGCGCAATCTCTACCTGGTTTCCCAGGTGCTGGAACTGGGCCTGCCGGTGGTGGTTGCGTTGAATATGGTGGACGTGGCCGCGTCCAGGCGCATCCGGATCGATGCGGCGACGCTTTCCCAGCGAATCGGCGTGCCGGTGGTTCCCATTTGCGCGAATCGGCGACGGGGGCTGGACGCGTTGCGAGAGGCTATTGCCGGGGCGCTGTTGGGCCGGGAGGACGCCGGGCCGGAAGAGATGCCCCGCTTTCCGGACTTTCTCAGGGAGCAGGTCAAGGCCCTTGCCGGGGAGGCCAACCGTTCTCCGAACGGGCGGTCCCGGAAGATATCGGAGATAGAAGCTTTCCGGGCGCTGGTGGATGAAGGGGGGTATGCCGAACAGCGCCTGGTTGAGGCGCAGGGGCCGGATTTTGGACGGCGGCTTTCGGAGGCGCGCTCGAAGATACCCACTCCCCTGTCGGCGCTGGAGACCGAGGCCCGGTACACCTGGATCAACCAGGTTGTGTCGGGCTGTATTTTCAGGCCCGAACGCCTCCAGATGACCCCTTCGGACCGGATCGACCGGGTGTTGACGCACCGGGTGTTCGGCACGCTGATCTTTGTGGCCGTTATGGGGCTGGTGTTTCAGTCGATCTACACCTGGGCGGGGCCTCTGATGGACCGGATCGACGGCCTTTTCGGGGGGCTGGGCGGCCGGGTGGGCGCGGTGATGCCCGAGGGGGCGCTCCAGAGCCTGGTGGTGGACGGCATCATCGGTGGGGTGGGGAGTGTGGTGATTTTTCTGCCGCAGATTGCGATTCTCTTCCTGTTTTTGGCCATCCTGGAAGGCTGCGGGTACATGGCCCGGGCGGCTTTTCTGATGGACCGTTTGCTGACCCGGTGCGGGCTTTCAGGCAAGTCGTTTATTCCCATGCTGTCCAGCTTTGCCTGTGCGGTGCCGGGTATTATGGCCACCCGGACGATTGAGGACCGGCGGGACCGGTTTACGACTATTCTGGTGGCCCCGCTGATGAGCTGTTCGGCCCGCCTGCCGGTGTATACGATTTTTATTGCGGCGTTTATTCCGGACCGAACGCTTCTTGGGGGGTGGATCGGGCTGCAGGGGCTGACGCTTTTTGCGATGTATGGTGCGGGGATTGTGGTGGCGGTTCCGGTGGCCTGGCTGCTGAAGAAGACGCTTCTGAAGGGGGCTTCCTCGCCCTTTGTGCTGGAACTGCCTTCCTATAAACTGCCGGATTTGAGAACGGTGGGTTTGCGGGCTTACCAGAGCAGCAGGGCGTTTGTGTCCCGCGCCGGAACGACGATCTTAGCTGCGGCGATTGTGATGTGGGCGCTGGCCTATTTCCCCCGGCCTGCGGAGATTGTTGAAAAGTACGAGACACGGCAGGCGGCGGTTCTCAAGACGCCTGCGGGGCAGGCGGAAGCGCTGGCTGCAATCGATACCGAGATGTCTTCCGAATTGCTGAAACAGAGTTTTCTGGGACGCGCCGGACACTTCATAGAACCGGCCGTGCGGCCCCTCGGTTGGGACTGGCGCATCGGGATAGCGGCGATCGCGTCGTTTCCCGCCCGGGAGATCGTGGTGGCGTCTCTGGGCACGATTTTCAGCTTAGGCAGCGATGTGGATGAGACCCCGGAGGGGCTTCGGGATGCGCTGCGGGCGGCAAGGTGGGACGACGGGCGCCCGATTTTTACAATTCCCGTGGTGCTCTCGATTATGGTCTTTTTCGCGCTGTGCGCCCAGTGTGCGGCCACCTTAGCGGTGATCCAGCGGGAGACCCGGTCCTGGGGATGGGCGGGGTTTGCGTTCGGATATATGACCGTTCTGGCCTATATCGGCGCCCTGGTCACCTACCAGGCCACGATGGCGCTGGGGTGGGGAGGGTAGGATGGACTGGCAGTCGATAGGAGCGGTTGGGGTGGCGCTGCTGTGCGGCGTGTGGGTGTTGTGGAAGTTTGTTCAGCCTTTTTTGCCGGGGTACGGCGGGGGGTGCGGCAGCGGATGTGGGAGCAGGGGGTGTGGAGAAGAAGCGCCTTTGGACGCCTCGGGAGCGTTGCTGCAGATTCACCGCGGAGACGCAGAGGACGCGGAGAAAAGCAAAAAAGGGGTCAAAATCTGATCTACAATACTTCGGACAGTTTTTGTAATTCTGGGGGTTCAAATTTCATAAGCCATTGAAAAATAACAGTTTATGGAATTTGATGCTAAATTTATAACCTGTTGAAAATCAACAACTTATAAAAAGTGTCCGAACCATTGATCTATACATTTGTAGAAAAAATAGTGCCCCGGAGGAAAGTCCTCCGGGGCTTTTTATTTGTTGCCGGGGGGCATCAAAAATAGGTTGCCACGCTGAAGAGGATGCCCGCGCTTCTGGCTTCTACGTTGTTCCGGTCGCGCATCCAGTTGTAGAGGTAATTGAACTTGAGGACCGAGTCCTCGGTGGGACGGAAGTTGAGGCCCAGGGTCAGGCGGGTCTGGTGGTCTCCATCCAGGTCGGTGTCAAAATCGACCCAACCGTAACGGACGACGGCCTCAAAAAAGGATCCGGGCATCGTGGGGATGGCATCGCGCAGAAAGGCGGCGCTTCCCTGAAGGTAAATGCCCTGCTGCTTCTCTGCATAGATCGATCCCGCAAGGCCGGGGGGCAGATCGATTTTGGCGCGCGCGTATTCCCCCAGGATCTCATAGCCTCTCCACCGATAATCGGCATCCAGTGCAAAGATGGTGAGGTTTCGGGGATCGTCTATTTCGATGTCTTCGAGAAAGGTCTTGTTGTACTGGCCGGTGTGCCAGGAGAAGCCGATGTCGGCCTGGGGGAGGGGACTGAACCCGACCCGGCCGGCAAAGGCGGGAGAGTTGTTGTTGTCTTCGATGTTGTGGCGGCCGTGCGCAATACGCGTGCCCTGGTCGCTTTCCTCGATGATGCCTTCCGTGAGCCCGTTGACGGCATAGAGTTCGTAGGTGATGCGGGATTTGACAGAGGGGTAGAAGGCGCCGAAGACCCCCATGCCGGGCTCCGAGAGGGCCGTGGGGATGATCTCGGTGCTCACTAAGGGCCGGTCTGTGACCTTGTTGGCGGGGCTGTCGTGGGCCAGGTTGAATTTTCCGAGGGGGGTCAATACCATCCCGGCTCGAAAGGTGAGCGACGGATGGATCTCGAAGTCGAGAATGGCCAGTTCCAGGAGGATCTCTTCGGTCCCTTCTTCAAACTCGAGTTCGGCCGCGATCCGGAACCGGTCGGAGACCGCCGAGTGGAAGAAGAGGTTGAACCGCATGGGGACGAAGGTTTTTTCTTCTACAATTCCTTCCTCTTTCTCAAAGCGGTAGTGGGCTTCGGCGTAGCCCCCAAAGGTTGCCTTTCCCGAAGCCAGCTTGAAGAGGTGGGGTTTGTCGTAGGCCCCTCCTTTTACAAAGGGCTGGGGCTTCTCCGGGTCTTCCGCTTCTTCTGCGCCGGCCCTTCCCAGACAGAGCATCGGCAGAAGCAGCAGGGCCACCCATACACGGTATCTATTTCTGCACATCGCACCATTCTCCTTTATTCCGTAATGAAAATCTCAACTGTGCCATTGGATATTTGCGTTTTAAACGTTCGGAGCGGACGCGGCGCCGGTCCCCTGGTCACCCGACCCTCCAGGTCGTAGGTGGAACCGTGGCAGGGACACTGGAGGACACGGCCGGAAGGGCGCACGTTACAGCCGAGGTGGGTGCAGACGCCGGAGAGGGCTCTGAAAACTGTGCCGTCCAGATTGATCAGGAGCACCGGCCCGGCAAGGCCCGGAGCAGCCACCAGGATTCCGCCCCCCGGTTTGGCCAGTTCGGGGACGTTTTCAACTTGGACGGATATCCGGCCTTTTTGGATCGCTGTGCGGTAGATTGCGGTGGTTGCACAGGCGGAGAGCGTGAGTCCCGTCGCCAGGGCGCCCGACGCGGTCAGGAAGCCCCGTCGCGTGGTTTTGCCTTTGTTCCTTTCCATCGGTTAGAGAGATTGCACGAATGCGATGAGGGCAGTTTGATCTGTTTCGGGCAGAGCCAGAAACTGGTTGCGCGATGCTTCGGCCTCTCCGCCGTGTACTCGGACGGCTTCGCCCAGGTCGGTGGTCCGGCCGTCGTGGAGGTAGTGCGCCACCCCACCCAGATTGTCGGGGGCCAGCCGTATGCCCATAAGGGGAGGGGTGCGCCATTCGACTCCGGTCGCGCTGCCGTCCGGCCGGTTGTCGGCCAGTTCGGGGCCCATGTCGTGAAGCAGGAGGTCGGAGTAGAGAGGCGCGTCCACCTGGTTCAGCGACGGGATCGGGTTCGGACCGGTTTTCAGGGAAGGGACGTGGCAGGAGGCGCAGCCGATCTGAGTAAAGAGCACGTCTCCTCGTGTGACTTCCGGGGTAATTTCTCCCCGGTTTGGAACGGCCAGCGTGCGGATGTACATGACGACATCCAGTACTTCGGTAGCGGGAACTTCCGGGTCGGGGGCCACGTCGGTGAGCGACAGGTCGCCCGCGTTGGGATGCAGGGATTCTTCGGGAAGGAAATCGGACGTGATTCCCATGTCATCGCGGTAAGCAAAGACCACCTGCGCCAGCAGCGAAGACACGTTCGCTTTCAGGCCGAAACGGCCCACGACCCTCCCGGTTCCGGCGCCTACAAAACTTTCCGGTACGAAGTCCTGGCCCGCCACCCAGTTCACGCGTCCCGAGATTCCGTCGCCGTCCGCATCGTCCGGGTCTGCAAGCGCGATGAGGGTTTCCTCGGGGATCGCCTCCATCAGGCCCCTGCCGAAGACGGGCGGAGGCATCCGGACGGATGTCTCGGCTCCGGGTGGCAGGGTCTCCGGAGGTACTCCGGCGATGCTCCGGTTCTGGAGCTGTGGACCCCCCAGTTTCGGGATCAGGTCGCCGTTTATGCTGAACCGGGTCAGGGCGGTTCCGGGGGTTCCCCGGCCGTCGCCGGGATGGCAGGTTTCACAACTGGGCTGATTAAAGATAGGCCCCAGTCCGTCTGAAACCGTAAAAATCCTGGCAAACTGTTCATCGCCTCTGGCAAAGGCGGCCATGATGGCCGGCGGGTTGTCCATGGGCTCGGCCGTGGTCTCGCCGGCAGGTGGGCCGGCTGTGAGAAGCTTGTCGCCGCAGCCGGTCAGGAGAAGCGCACAGACCGGCACGGCTGCCGTTGTGAGCAGGCCACGGCCCGGGCCTCTTCTTTCTGTGAGAAAAGACCAGAATTTCGTCATAGAAAATCTCCTTAACTGTCAGGGGTTTTTTCTCAGAAATATATATTTTTAGTGTTGCCTAAAAATAAAATTTCTCAATACAAATGTCAAGAAAATACTAAGCTAATGTGCTTTGGGAAATATGTAATCTATTATATTACAGAATGTTGCAAAAAATAAGACATGAGATATTTTCTTCGCCAATCAGGCCAGGAGAACGCAATTGCTTTTTGCAGCCGATCGTGGTATACTTAAAATATGGATGAACACCGCAGTCGGGGCGGCCGTCGGGCCGTTGATGTCTGGGCCGTTGAACCGAGTGGGGAGCCGTCTTTTCAAACGGAGTGAGCTCCATGAAATACGTCTACACGCTGATTCTTTCACTTTTGCTCGCCGGCTCTGCTTACGGCAAGAAGGATGCTTTTGTCTGGTACACGGCCGATAAGGGTCTGGCCCAAGTCGACAGTACCGACAAGCTGATCATGATCGACGTGTATACCAAATGGTGCGGGTGGTGCAAGAAGCTGGACAGTGAGGTCTTCTCCAAATCGGATATCCAGGGCTACCTGGCCAAGAAATTTATCCCCATCAAGCTGAACGCGGAAGACGCGAAATCGCGTGTGAGCTTTGCCGCGGAGGAGTTTACCTATGCGCAACTGGCAAAGGCTTTTGGGGTGACGGGTTTTCCGACCATCCTGTTCTTAGAATCGAACGGCCGATTGCTCTACAAATTGTCCGGCTATCTGCCGCCGGACGATTTTATGCAGGTCTTGAAATTCTTCGGCGAACGGGAGTATGAAAAGGAGAAAGAAGACGATTGAATTGCTGTGTAAGGTCATAATACACGACAAAACTTAATCTGACCTAAAATATGGAGGATCAATCAGTATCCAAAGACAGTGAAAGAACTCCTGGATGTGATCCTGTATATTGAGCAGAACATACTGCAAATGGTCCAATCCATATCGAAACAGGCTTTTCTCTTTGCATCCGTGTTTTTTGATCTTCAACGGTTTTGTCTTTGCGATCCATTCTCCTACCAGATGAGCCCAGGTGAGGGCAATGGCTAAAAGCGCGATGAGTTTTTCGATTCGTTCCAGATGGATCAGATGGGTCTGTTCCAGATCGAAGCCTCGGCTTTTCAACGCGGCGAACAGGACTTCAATTCCCCACCGTTTTTTGTAATCCTCCAGCGGTTTTCGACCTTTACACTTGCTGGCAACGATGAGAAATTCGTCAGGTAATCGGATGACAGACAAATACAGATGATGACCATAGATCAGACGGGGTTTACGCAGGATGCGCTCTTGGTGAATGTGCAGGTCGGCAAACAAGCATCGAAGCGCGATGTCCCCTTTGCCATTTAGGGTTTTGGCGTTTTCCTTGACGCGGATGGCAAAGCCTAAGGCTTGCGCATCTAACCACGCAAACCATTCTTGCCCAATGAATTTCCGGTCTGCAACGATGACCTGAATCAGGTTTTTATCCACCAACTTCAAGACCCGTTCCATCAACTGGATACGCTCATCGGTGTTGGAGTTGCCCTTTTTGGGCAGCAGTATCCAGCAGATGGGAAATGCAACGCCTTGATAGACACTCCCGGCGGTGAGAATATTGATGGTCAGTTTGCCGAAGCTCCAGGTCGTCCGATCTATCGAGATGGTAAAGTCCGACTTGATCGGCAAGAGATGCAGGATCAAGTCGGCCACCAGGTCATAGGACAGATTAAACTCACTGAAGAAACGTTGGATTCTGCGATAGTTGGACTTCTGCTTGGCTTTGCCGTTGAGGGCGTTGGCCAGTTTGGTGAAGTTGACGGTTGTGAGCTTGATGAGAGACACAATGAAGGCGGCGATGAATTTTACCCGGGCCTTATGACAGGGTAAATACCATTGCATCACGTCGTGTAATTCATTAACTTGAGGAGACATAGACCTGTGTTTGATGATGGATGAGTTGTTGGATCTTGACAACCCAAACTTAACTCATTTCACCACTCAGCGCAGGTCTTTTCCTTTTTTGTCGTGTACCATGGTCAATACTGTGGACACTTTTTTGGGGGTTTTAGAAACAACGAATTTCGTAACTCGTTTAAAAACAACACCTATATGATTTCACAGCTTTTTAATCAAACTCAGGGAATCGGCTAACTTTGATTTAAAAAACAATGGGTCACGTAACTTATTGATTTACACAGACCTTTGAGGTCAAAAAATGTCCACAGTATTGATGGTGTAAGGTATAAGAAGAAAGCGATGTTCAGGATATGAACATCGCTTTCTTTTTTCGTTTGGATATGGGCATCCCTGCGAACGTCAGGAAGGTGAGGGGCGCACCCTGGCCAGTCGCATGGCATTACCCGTTACACCAAGCGAGGTGCCCATGTCGCCTACCAGCACGGCGACGACCAGGGTGACGAGGCCGGGGAAGACGCCGATGGCCAGGATGAATTTGACCAGGATCGAGGTCCAGACGTTTTGCCGGATGACCCGGCGGGAGGCGCGGGAGAGGCGGAAGAGGTAGGGGAGTTTGGACAGGTCGTCGGCCATAAGCGCCACGTCGGCGGTCTCCAGCGCGGTGTCGGTGCCGGCTGCGCCCATGGCGATTCCCACGGATGCCGCTGCGAGCGCGGGGGCGTCATTTACGCCGTCGCCGACCATTGCGATTTGACCATACGTCTGGCGGAATGCCTCAATGGCTTCGACCTTTTGTTCGGGCAGCAGTCCTGCCCGCCACTCGTCCACGCCCAGCGCTTCTGCAATGGCGCCCGCCGTTACTTCGTTGTCTCCCGTGAGCATGACCACGCGCTTTATGCCGCATTGGCGCAGCGCCCGAACGGTTTCTCCGGCGGTTTGACGGACGGTGTCCGCGACCGCAAACGCGCCGATGAGTTCCGATTCGGTGCCCACGAGCACGGCCGTTTTGCCCTCCCGGCTGAGACGGCCGACCGCTTCGGGCATCGGCATCGAGAAGAGGTCGGGGTTGCCCGCCTGGTAGGTGGTGGCGCCGATGCGGGCGCGCACGCCCCGGCCGGTGATGGATTCGAAGTCCGAGACGTCAGGGAGGTCGAGGTCGCCGGCCCGTTTGACAATGGCGCCGGCGATCGGGTGCTGGGACCGCTGTTCGAGCGCGGCGGCGATGCGGAGGATCTCCGTTTCCGTCTGGCCGTTGAGCGAGACGATGTCGGTGACTTCGGGGCTGCCGTGGGTGAGGGTGCCGGTCTTGTCGAACGCCACGGCCCGGATTTCACCGAGGGCTTCCAGGTTGTTGCCGCCTTTGATGAGTACGCCGTTCCGGGCGGCGCTGGTGATGCCGCTGACCACGGCCACGGGGGTGGAGATGACCAGCGCACAGGGGCAGGCAATGACCAGAAGGGTTAAGCCGCGGAGGAACCAGACGCTAAAGTCGGCTCCGAATACGAGGGTGGGGATGAGGATGATTGCGAGGGCGACCAGGGTGACCGCCGGCGTGTAGACCCGGGCGAATTTCCGGACGAACTGCTCGCTGGGCGCTTTGCGGTCTTCCGCTTCTTCTACCATCTGGATAATGCGGTTCAGCGTGCTTTCGGACGCCGGCCGCATCGCCCGGATCTCGAGGTAGCCCTCCCGGTTGATGGTGCCGGCGAAGGTTTCGTCGCCCGCCTCTTTGGTGACGGGCATGGATTCGCCGGTAATGGGGGACTGGTCCACGGCCGAGATCCCTTCGACGACTTCGCCGTCCACGGGGATTTTTTCTCCGGGGCGGACGATCACCCGTTCGTCGGGTTCGACCTCCTCCACCGGGATGACGACTTCCCGGCCGCTGCGTCGGACCGTGGCCGTATCGGGCGCCAGTTCCATCAGCGCCCGGAGCGAATGCCGCGCCCGGTTGATGGCATAATCTTCCAGGAGTTCGGCCGTGGAAAAGAGGAAGGCGATCGCCGCGGCCTCCAGATACTCTCCGATGATTGCCGCGCCGAAGATGGCGGCAGTCATCAGAAAGTTCATGTCCAGGGAAAGCGTTTTGAGCGCCCGGATGCCGGAGGGAAAGAAGTTGAAGCCGCCCAGGAGGGCCGAGATCAAAAAGAGGCCCCCGGAGAGCCCGATATATCCTTTCCAGAGGGGAGGGGGCTGGAACCCGTGCGCGGCCAGGCCGGCAAAGAAGAAGATGCCGGATAGGAGCGTGAGTACCTTTTCCCGATCATTCCAGAAGGAAGGGGAGTCGGGGTCGCCGGCTGCTTGTCCTACGGTGTAGCCTGCGTCTTGAATGGCCGACGAAATCTGATCCGCATCCGCCACACCGTGGGTATAGTGGACCGTTACCCGCTGCGCCATCACACTCGTTGAGACCTCCAGAATGCCGTCCAGACTCTGGATGGCGCGTTCCACCCGGTCCGCACAGCCGGCGCATTCCATGTCGGGGATGGCGTAAACTCTGACGGTCGCTTTTTCAGTGGCCTCCATCACGGGCCTCGTAAGGATTTTTGGCATGGTTCAAAACAGGGTAACACCGTGTTTGTAGGGGCACCCCCCTGTGGGTGCCCGAATCCGGGCAGGCACGGGGGCCTGCCCCTACGGTTATGGTTTTTTCGCGAGGTTTGAGGTGTGACCCATTCGCCCATCCATTTTGAACCATGCCGGATTTTTTTTAAACCGCGGTGAATCTATTCTGTCATGTGCTCAAGGCCCGCCTCGAAGAGCTGGCGGACGTGCTGGTCGTCTAAGGAGTAGTAGGCGAGCTTGCCTTCGCGGCGGTATTTGACCAGGCGCATGCTCCTCAGGATGCGAAGCTGGTGGCTGACGGCGGAATCCGTGCTGCCCAGGAGCGCCGCCAGGTCGCAGACGCAGAGTTCGTCTCTGGAGAGGGCATGGATGATTTTAAGCCGGCTGGGGTTGCTCAAAACTTTGAAGGTCTCGGCCAGGCCGTTGAGAACCCGCTGAGTGGGCAGGGCCCGGGCCGCCCGCTGGACCTTTTCCCTGTCGATGAGGTGGTCTTCGCAGAGATCCGGGGTTGCGGGTTCTGAAACCGTTGTCACGGGAATCACCTCCTTAGACAGTTGAATTCCTGTTCAATTGATACATATAATACATTCTGATTGAAATGTCAAGGGTATTTTGGGCGGATAGTGAGCGTTGCACGCTCGGTTGAATATTCACAAGGACTTACGGCTCTCCTTGACAAGAAAATCTGCTATCCTAACCCCTTGTAACACTTGGATTTCCGAAATGTGTCGATGTATGTCCAATATTTACAATACCCCCTCCAGTAAGGGATTAAGGCATTTTGGCAAATCGGCCGAAATGGCAACCTGCATCGGTTCAGGCCTGTCAAGGGCTTACGTCATTTGTCAGGTTGGGGTTTTTCGGTGATTTTGGGCCATTTTTTTGCATAACTATTAGGCTTATGGCCTCTCTGCAGAATTTACCACTTGACATTAGTGTTGGCTATAACTATTTTTACTTGGTACTAAAAATATTATCTTTATCTGTAGATAAAGGGTTCATTTATGACCGGTTCTCTTGTTTTTCTGCTGGTTACTTGCGCGATCATCATGATCGGATGTGCTCTGTTTTGGCCTACGCGTGGTTTTTTCTGGCGCCTGCAGCGCATCCACCGGATGACCGCCAAAGTGGGCTCCGAATCCTCGCAAGGTTCTTCGCGTCGAGGTTTTATCGTGGCAGGCGGAGCTGCCCTTCTTGGGGTATTGGGGGTCGGCGGACGGCGTGCCTTTGGCCCTGCGATCCCTTCTTCCATTGGCCTTGTTGCGCAAGCAGAGGGGCAGGAGGCAATGCAATCAGAAGTGGGATTGCATGCCCATCGTATGGGCACAGTCGGAGAGATTCAACCGGGTGACTTCGACCCGATGCGCTATTTGACCGCGTGGAACTTTAATGATTTGCCCGCTGAAGAACGCCAGAACTACTACCGGGAAACGCCACAACCCGACGGGACGCTCCTGCGGGAATATGAGTTTATCGCAGTGGACAAAGAGATTGAAATTGCGCCCGGTGTCTTCTTCCCTGCATGGACGTATAACGGGCAGGTTCCGGGTCCCACCATTCGCGCCACCGAAGGTGACCACATCCGCATTCTCTTCCGCAATCAGGGCTCCCATCCGCACACCATTCACTTTCACGGCTGGCATCGCCCCGAGATGGACGGGGCTTTTCCGGATCAGTTTGTCCCTCCGGGAGGTGAATTTCTTATCGAATTTGACGCCGAGCCTGTTGGACTCCACCTCTATCATTGCCACTCGCTGCCGTTAAAACGCCATATCCATAAAGGGCTGTACGGCACCTATATTGTGGATCCACAGGAACCGAGATCTCCCGCCCAAGAGTTGGTCATCATGATGAATGGCTTTGATACAAACTTTGACGGCGACAACGAAGTCTATGCGGCCAATACCGTTGCCTTTTACTACATGAATCATCCGATTCAGGCCAAAGTTGGCGAGTTGGTGCGCCTGTATCTGGTCAATGTCACTGAATTCGACCTGATTAACTCGTTCCATCTCCACGGGGCGTTTTTCGATGTGTACCGGACGGGGACGCGTTTGCACACAGAGGAGTTCACCGATACGGTTATGATGTGCCAGGGGGAACGGGCGATTCTGGAAGTCACCTTCCGGTATCAGGGGCGATACATGATTCATGCGCATCAGTCCGAGTTCGCCGAGCTGGGCTGGATGGGTATCATTCAGGCCGTAAGCTCTCCAGTGTGATACGTAGAAGGAGTGAAAAGCAATGAACGCGGATCCTCATCCCGAATCCAGAGATACATCACATCACGGGAAAAAAAGTCTATCGCACTGGGTTTTCATCTTTTTGCCGCTTGTCCTGCTGGGTATTTTGATCGTCATTCTGCAAGTCTATGGTCCAGGCAAAGCCTTGCGTACCCATTTCCCGCCCGTGGAGGAGATCGCCTTTCAGCGCATTGTGCTCCGGGACCAAGACGTGGCGCAAGAACGCCCCAAAGAGATCATTTTGCACATCCTCAACGATGGTCCCAGTGAGACGACTGTCGCGCAGGTGATGGTGGATGAAGCCTATTGGCCCTTCGAGATCAGGCCAAAGGCAACACTTAACCACCTGGAGAGCGCGCAGATTCATCTGTTTTATCCCTGGGTGGAGGGCGACACACACGAAGTCACCCTCATCACCTCAACAGGCGTGACGTTTAGCGAAGAGATTGCCGTTGCCGTAGAATCTCCAAGTCCCAATTGGACCTATCTGGGTATCTTTTCCCTGTTAGGGGTCTATGTGGGTGTGATTCCCGTTTTCATAGGGCTGCTCTGGTTTCCGGCCATGCAAAATGTGAGCGCAAGAGGACTGAATTTCCTCCTGAGCTTGACTGTGGGATTGCTGGTCTTTCTTGCAGTGGACGCGCTCCACGAAGCCCTTGAAGCCGCCGAGGAATTGCCGGAAAGTTATGAAGGCGTGGCGCTGGTCGTGGCCGGATTTACAGGCTGCTTGCTGCTTCTGATGGTCATTTCTCAATGGTCGCGCACTCAGGCGGCGCAACGCGGTGAGACATTCCAACGGATGGTACTCGCCTACATGATTGCCTTTGGGATCGGCTTACACAACTTGGGAGAGGGGCTTGCCATCGGTTCGGCATATGCGCTTGGGAATATCGCACTTGGAGGATTATTGGTGATCGGTTTTGCCGTTCATAATACGACCGAGGGTTTCGCCATTGTGGCTCCGGTTGCGAAACAGCGGGTCGCTTTTGGCAACTTCATCTGGATGGGAGCTCTTGCGGGTGTGCCGACAATTCTGGGCGCGTGGATCGGCGGCTTTACCTATTCGGCGGTCTGGTCTGTGCTGTTTCTCGGCATCGGAGCAGGAGCGATTGTGCAGGTCGTTTATGTCATTCTCCGTCAGATAGCACATCAACCCGAAGGCGCGGGGGTGTTGACGCCCCATAACTTTGTCGGCTTGTTGGTGGGCTTTTTGGTTATGTACGCGACAGGGCTTCTGGTCACGTTCTAAATTTTTTTATCACCACTCAAAAGAGGGGATGGAGATGTTTGGGCCCAGTTTTCGACGAAGAATTTCTCTGGTAATTGTCTTTGGTCTGCTTTTAGTAGGTATTACACTCGTCGCTGTCGAGGCGATGCGAGATAAGCCGAATGCCATCATCGAGGTCGTTGCGGAAAATTTGGTTTTCAGGGGGAATAATCCGACGCTTTATGCGGAGCCCGGCTCGAAAGTAAAATTGATCTTCCGCAATGAAGCGCGTGGCGTTGAACACCATCTTGTAATAGAAGATCTCAAGATGGAGACGGACGTTCTTCGACCCGGGGAGCGTGAGGAGATCAGCTTTTCTGTGCCGCTGCGAGATACGGTTCTGACCTATGCCTGTTTGCTGCACCCAATGATGAAGGGTAAATTCGTGGTGGGAAATCCGGATACCACCGGTGCATCCCGATAAAACCCTGGCGGCCACGGCGGCGATTTTTCAGGCCGGGGGGTGGAGCCTGCTTACGGCGGTCAACCTGATGCTTTTCAGCCTGGTTCACAACCCGTGTTCCACCACGATTTACACGATCTGGAAGGAGACCCGGAGCGCAAAGTGGACGGCGGTCTCCTCGCTGCTGCCGGTTGGAATGGGGGTTGGACTCTGTTTCTTAGTGGCTCAGGTCTGGCGGCTGCTGGCGGGCTGAACCGCAGACGATGGACGACGGACGACGGACGACAGACGGCGGCCAAACCGCTAAAGCCATTTGCTTTCGGCCATCGTCCATCGTCTGTTGTCCATTTTTGCTTGCCTGAAAAGCGCTTTCTTGTTAATTTTGGCTAACTTCCGTGGTTGTTATCACCATCCGGAGTGGAAGTTATGGCGATGCTCAGCCAGGCAGCGCAGGATTATATGAAGGAGATCTACAAACTCCAGAAGGGGCGCAATCCGGTTGCTTCCGTCAATACCTCCCTGATTTCGGAGAAGATGAAGGTTGCGGCGGCTTCGGCCACGAATATGGTGAAGAAGCTGGCCGAGATGAAGCTGTTGCGGCACACGCCCTATCAGGGGGTGGAATTGACGCCGGCAGGAGAGGCGGTTGCCTTAGAGGTCATCCGCCATCACCGGCTGCTGGAGCTCTACTTAGCCGATGCGCTGGGGTACCAATGGGACGAGGTGGATGCGGAGGCGGATCGGCTGGAGCATGTGATCTCCGAGGAGTTTGAGGACCGCATCGACGAGGCGCTGGGCTATCCCACCACCGATCCCCACGGGGCGCCCATCCCCACCAAGGATGGGGACATCGAGCAGAGGGATTACCATCGGCTGACGGAAATCCAGGTGGGCCGGACAGCCGTGATCCGGCAGGTCAGCGATCAGAGCGCGGAAATGCTGCGCTACATGGCGTCTTTGGGGCTGAGGCCGAGTGTGCAGGTGGAGGTGAAGTCGCGGGCGCCCTTTAACGGGCCTCTGCTGGTGAAGGTGGATGGGGAGATAGAGCATTCGCTGGGGCTGGAAGTGGCAGACCACATTTATGTGGCGCTGGCTGAAGAGGCGGCATAACGCGTTTTCTCACAGAAGGACCATGTTGAAATACTGGACCATCATCGTCGCATTGGTGCTGATGCTGTTTGAAGGCGGTGCCCGGCTGTACGCGCAGGTACCGCCCGATTTGTCTCCGCTTCCCATTGAGGTGGAGCGCGAGCTTTATCACCGGGCGTGCGGCCTGTTTAACCCGGAGGCGCTGCCCCCGGGGAGCCCCTATATTCCCGACCGGGCGGTGTGCGGCACCCCCGTGGTGGCGGCCCTGGCCTCCAACTGGCGCCGGCTGAGCAAGACGACCCGGGAAAGCTTTGCCGTTTTTTTTCAGCGGCCTACTGCCCAGCAGACCGTGACGTCGTCCAGGGGGCGTTTCAAAATTTACTACAATCGGACGGGCAGCCAGGCCGTGGATCTGACCGATGCGGACACCAATGGTATTCCCGATTATGTGGACGAGGTGGCCCGGACGTTCGAAAATGTCTGGGATCTGCAGATTGACCAGCTGGGGTATCTGGCCCCTCCGTCGGATGGGGACGGCGTTTACGATGTGTACATTCGCAGTCTGGCCAACCAGTCGGTGTACGGGCTGACCTATCCAGAGGCTTCACAGGAGGGTCATACCTCGTCCAGCTACATGGAGATTGACAACAATTATACCGACAGGATTTACGCGACGAAGGGGCTGGACGGGCTCCGTGTGACAGCGGCGCACGAGTTTTACCACGCGGTTCAGTTCGCCTATTACGACGATATCTCCACAGCGGCCTGGTGGCACGAATTGACGGCGACCTGGATGGAGGATGTGGCCTATACCGAGGTGAACGATTACTACCAGTACATTCCGAACTTTTTCAGTTTTCCGGATGCCTCGCTGGATCAATTTGACATTCACGTGTTCGGAGCCTCGGTTTATGCGCACTACTTAGAGCAGGTCTACGGGCGGGCGTCGGTGCGCAGATCCTGGGAGGTGCTCAAAGAGCGCAAGCCTTCGGACGACA
The DNA here is from genome assembly GCA_965249305.1 of Candidatus Latescibacterota bacterium. Lineage (GTDB taxonomy): Bacteria > Latescibacterota > UBA2968 > UBA2968. The sequence continues at coordinate 6,009,770 of OZ252228.1, forward strand.
GCCTGGAGCACTACGATGCCGGGATGCCGGCGGGCGGGTTCGCAGAAGTGTTTCCCAGGTTTGCCATCTGGAACTATTTTACAGATTCACGGACCCGGTCGGGGTACTACTCGGAAGCGGCATCTTATCCGCTGGTCAGCGTCAACACCGTGCTGCCCGGTCCGGGATCGCCGGTGACGCAATCCGGCACTGTGGATCACTTAGGCGCTGAGTATATTCGGGTGTTTCCGTCGACGCTGCCGGGCGGGCTGCGGGCGGCCTTTACGCTGGATGGCGACGCAACGTGGACCTTTCTGGTGCTGCTGATCGGGCAGCAGGTTGAGGTCGTTTGGGCGTCGGACCCTTCCCGCATTGAAATTCCGGATGTGAAGAGCTACGAGGAGATCGTTTATGTGCCGGTGGTCACCTCCCTTGAGGGTGTGCGATTTGACTACTCCTATACCCTCTCGGTGGATGAAGGCATCCAGAGCGCGTCCAACCCGGTGGGAGACATGAATGCAGATGGCGGGGTTAACTTTGCCGACTTCGTCCTCTTTGCCGGAACCTTTGCCGAAGCGCCGTCGGAAGAAGGGTATAACCATCGTGCGGATTTTAATGGAGACGGAGACATCAATTTTCAGGATTTTGTCATTTTCGCGCGGCACTTTGGCGAATAGGGGGATAGAGGGGTTTGATTGCACTGCGGACAGACCGTGAAATTTCTCTGATTCGGGCCAGCTGCCGCGTGGTGGGGCTGGCGCACCGGGCGCTGCGGGATCTGATCCGCCCCGGGGTGACCACAGCGGAACTGGACCGGGTGGCCGAGGAGGTGATTCTGGACCACGGCGCAACGCCGGCATTTAAGGGGTACAACGGATATCCGGCCACGGCCTGTATCTCGATCAACGAGCAGGTGGTGCACGGAATTCCGGGGGATCGCACGCTGCGGGAAGGCGAGATGGTCAGCATCGATATCGGCGCAAAGCTCAAGGGCTATTACGGCGATCAGGCGATTACAGTGGCTGTGGGCGAGGTCTCCCCGGAGGCGCAAAAACTGATGCGGGTGACCCGCGAGTCTCTGTTTGAGGGGATCGGAGCGTCCCGTCCCGGCGGACGGCTGGCCGATATTTGCGGCGGCATCCAGAAGTGGGTGGAGGCCCGGGGGTTTTCGGTTGTCAGGCAGTTTGTGGGTCACGGTATCGGCCGCAGGCTCCACGAAGACCCCCCGGTGCCCAATTATGTGCCCCTGGACCGCAACCCCCGGCTGCGCAAGGGGATGGTGCTGGCCATCGAGCCGATGGTGAACCTGGGCGAACCGGAGGTTGTGGTTGCAGGGGATGGGTGGACCGCCTCGGCCTCGGACGGGCTACCGTCGGCCCATTTTGAACACGTGGTTGCCGTTATGGACGGCGATCCGGAGATCCTGACCATGATGGAGGAGGAGATTGTGAATGGCGGGTAGCGCCGGCGTGTGGCAGAGGGGAAACAGAGCGTGTTTGAACGGGCTGAAGTTCGGTTCCGATCGACTTCAGCTTTCTTTCTTTATTCAAATTCTGATCGCGCTGCTGCTGGGATGCAGCCAGCACTACGAAGAAGGATCGCATCCACCGTCCAGGCCGCCGCCGTCCACCGCTCTGCCCGAAGGGCATCCGCCCGTGGGTGGGGAGCAGACATCCGGGGGGACAGGGGCCGCAAAAGCAGCCGGGACGGTGAGCGGAACGATTCGCATTGCGCCGGAGCTGGCCAGAAGGATGCCGGCAAATGCGTATTTATATATTATCGCGCGTGAACGTGCCGACGGGGGGCCGCCTTACGCGTTCAAACGCCTGCGGGTTCCAGGATTTCCCTACCGGTATACGCTCACCCAGGCCGATGTAGCGGGCATGTTTGGGGAGGGGATCGTGCTGGCCGAGATTCCAGAGATGTACCTGGTGGCCAAGATTGACCAGGATGGCATGGTCGGCGGGCAGCCGGGAGATATGGAGGGGCGCTGTGCGAAGAATCCGGTGGCGGCGGGAGAGCGCAGCGGGGATGTTCTTATCGATCGGGTGCATTGAACCGGCCTATCAGAAGGCTGCGAAGAGCAGAGGAAACGTTTTGGACGCTCAGGCGTTTATTTGAAGAGGTGTTAGACGCTTATTTTTTGACCGCTTATTGGAGGAGAAGCCGTGACGATTCGCAGGTTGATCGGGATGGCGCTTTTGATGGCTGTCCTCTGGGTGACCGGATGTGGAGACAGGGCGACAAATCCGGTGGGAAGTGAGCTGGTTGGTGGCTCGGACAATCTGTTCAAATTTGAGGTTCCGGCGGATTCTCTGGCAACCGCCTCGTCGGTGTTTGAGGGGGTTGTCCCTCTGATTCAGGGAGAGACGGATGCGCTTCTGGCAGGACAGATGAACGGCCTCATTTTTCGTTCGCTGCTCCGGTTTCGGGTGCCCTCGGCCGATTCTCTGGCTCGTGCGGCGGGCAGGAACAGCGCCGATGGCCTTGAGGTAAACTTCCTGCGTCTTCACCTCCAGGGCACGCCTGCGCTGCAATTGGGCGGGGGAAGGCTGGCTGTAAGCCGGCCCGAAGGCGCCTGGGACGAATCGAGTGTGTTTGTGGATTCGCTGACCTTTGAAGAGACCCAGCTTGACGCTTCGCCGATTGCGGGGATTCCGGAGGCGTTTGAGGTTTCCCACACCGACAGCAGTGTGGTCATCGATCTGAAAAGTCCGGCGATGGAAGGAGCGATTGTTACGGATTCCCTGATGGCGCAGATCGATCTGATGCTGCATCCCACCGGGACTGAGGAGTTTCTTGCCGTATGGGCGTCCAGCGAAGGGACGCTGTCCGAACGGCCCAGGCTTGAGCTTACCTATTCTTTCAGGGGAGATTCTCTCCGCAGCTATAGGAGCGATGCGGTTGAAGATACCTATTGGGGCGCACGGGAGGGCGGGGGGCCCCCGTCGGACCTGTTGATTATGGCGTCCGGCATCCGTTACAGTTCCCTCCTCCGCTTCAATCTGCCCAAGAATATTCCGCCCGGCGCTACGGTCAATTCGGTGCGGTTTGAAGCCGATGTGGATCTGGAGCGGTCTTTTCTGATTTTCTTCCGTTTTCAGGTGAGTCGTTTACAGACTCAGTCCGGTGTGCAGGATACGCTTATGTTCAACACATGGGCATTTGAGGCGGAGGCGGGACAGCAGAGTTTTGTTTTAAACCGGGCGCTTGTGCAGGGATGGGTTTCGGGGGAAATTAGCAATGACGGGATGCTCCTGAGCCCGGTGGATAACGACCAGATATTCTGGGTGGTGTTTGAAGATCCGAGGCTAACGGTGACCTATTCGCTGCCGCCTGATGTTGGGCGCGGTCAGGAAGTTCAAAAGAAAGAGGAATGACTGTGAGGAATCGATTATCCGGATGGGCGGTATGGGTGTGGCTCTGCCTGGTTGGGTGGGCCGGTACGGCTGGCGCAGCAACGATCTTTTCGCTGAGCGGTGTGGGAGATCCCGTTCCCCGGGTTGACGTTCGGGCAAGGGGGATGGGAGGGGCCGGGCGGGCTCTGATTGGCGCAGGCGCGTTTGATCATGGAAATTTTAGTTCAGCAAATCCTGCCCTGCTGGCGGCGTTCAAGCGTCCCGCCCTCAACAGCCTCTATTTCGTACACCGCCGCACGATGGACGACGGTCAGAGGAGCCACGCGATTTCCGACGGGGATCTGGGTGCTTTTCAACTGGCGCTACCCCTCCGGCCGGGAACGGTCTTCGGGGTCGGCCTGGAGGCGCTTACCGACATAGACTTCGGGCTGGTCGATACGCGTGTCAATACGGTCGGTCAAACGGCTGTGGATACGCTCCAGCATATCCTGAATGTGGACGTCACCGGCGGGATTCAGGCCGTTTCGCTGCGGCTTGGGCAGCGGGCCGGGCAGAAGGTCTACCTGGGCATCCGGATGGACCTGATTGTTATGGGCACCATCACCGAAACCTGGAGCAGAGATTTTGAGAGTCAGGTTGAAAGGGATGCTGCAAGGCGGTGTGTGGATGTTTTCAGCGGTGAGATACGAGAGGCGAGAGATCCTAGAACCGGCGAGATCCAGACGGATCCTGCTACCCTTGAGCCCGTATGTGGGGAGCAGACTCAGGTGGATGCCCAGGATCGAGTTGTGCGCACCTACCGGGGCGTGGTACCGGCAGTTGGCGCGGTTTTCGCACCAACGGACAGGTGGCAGCTGGGGCTCAACTTGCAGGTGGAAAGGAATGTGAAGCAGACCCGGCGCCTGCGCAACATGTGGACGGAAGGGGGGATTGAGGAAGAGGTGTCTTCGGAGGTGGATATCAAGCTGCCCGCCAGTTTGGGCGTTGGCGTTGCTTATACGACGGGATACAAGTGGATGGCTGCATTTGATATGGAGCGGACCTTCTGGTCGCGGACGGCGAACGGGCGGCACAATACGTTCGAGCTTGCCGGGGGCATCCTGTACCGGATGGGACAGGCAGATCCCATGAGCCAGAGCCGGCGGATGGAATGGATGGCGGGCGTCCATTACCGGTCTCTCTATTTTCAAACCACCAGCGGTTCGCAGATATCCGAGGTTGGCGCGAGCCTGGGTGTGGCGCTGCCCTTTCACAACAGAAGCGGAAAGTTCCAGTACGTGATCGAATTCGGCAAGCGGGGAGATGTGGGCCAGCACGGGGTTTCGGAGCGATTTATTTCGCAGACCTTTTCCTTTTCGGGCTGGGTGAATTAAACGGCGAATGGGCGAATAGGCGAATGGGCGAATGGGCGAATCAGAGATTGTTGATTCGCCCATTCGCCTATTGATTTACCGGTTGATCTATTTGCGGGAAGCGATCTGAATGCGGCCGATATTGATCTTTTCGACCAGCGCCTGAATCGGTCGGAGCAGGATTGGGATTGCGATGCCGCAGATGAAGACGAGTCCGGTTTCCAGTGCGGCCGGAGGAGGGAGGGTGAAGAATCCCCGGGAGGGAAGTGAGAGGGGAAGGAGGGTGGCGGCCAGAATCCCCTGGGGCAGGATCTGAGATCGGCTTTGAAACGGTGAGGCGGTGGTACGGCTTCCCAGAAGGCTCCCGACCGTTTTCCCAATGCCCATTGATGCGGCATAGATCAGGAGGAACTGCCAGTGGGCGGGAGAGAGACGAAGGGCGCCAACCGGGTTGAGCCGGGCGGCAAAATAGCCCAGCATGAGGGAAATGAGCAACTCGGATAGGGCGCCCAGGGTCTGGAAAGGCTCACGGTTCTGACCACAGCGCAGGGAGAGGGCCAGCCCGGTAAGCAACGAGAGAAACAGGGGCGAGAGCCCAAGGGGCCGGGATGCGATCAGGATCAGGAGGGTGACGGCGCCAAAAAGGACACAGCGGCCGGGCTCCGTCCGGATCCTGCGCAGGCTCTGGTAGCCCCCTTCGATTCCTGTTCCCCACAGGACAAGCGCAAGGAGGATCTGCGGCAGGGAGAGCACGGCCGGTGTGCGTGCGGCCTGAAAGATGGCCAAAAGCACAAGGCCCATACCTGTGGTCAGCAGGGGGAGGGAAAGGGCTTCGCGCCGGATGGGCAGCGGGAATGGGGTGAAAAAGGGGGCGGCCAAAGCGGCCAGGATCCCCATCTGCAAAGCGTAGGCGGGGGGGATTTGAACGGTGAGAGACAGCAAGCTGAACGTTGTCAGAATCGCCCCGATCACGGCCCCGGAGGCGACATATAAAAACCGTCTGTCGGTGATCATCGAGAGCGACAGGGAGGCGCCCACATAAAGCCCTACCCAGGCTGTTGCAAGGTCTGAAAAGGGCTGAATGGTGTCGAGGGCAGTCCTGGAGACAAGCCCTGTTGGCCCTATCAAAAAACCGGCGATCAGCGCCCCGAGGTAGGGGGGGAGGCCGTTCCTTACTGCCACCCGTGAGGCGATAACCGGAAGGATGATCAGGACGCCCAGATAAGCGGCGGGTTGTGAAACGGGCGCAGCCCCCTGCTGGATTAACCAGACCAGGCCGCCGAGTAGAAGGCAGATAAAGAGCGTCCGCATGGTGTATTATCCTTGAGGGGCGCCGGGCTGAGGAGAGGCCGCTTCTGCGGACGGCGGAATGACAAATGCCTGACTGAGAAATACCGCAAGCAGCGCGCCTGCGATCAGGGTGTTGTGGGCAAGTTGGAGCGGCAGGTACAGGCCCTGAACAACAAGGGCGGCCGAGAGGACGCCCAGAGGACGCCAGCCGGTTTCGATGGTGTTCCACCACGTCCGATTCTGGCTCGATAGGTGCCAGCCTGCTGCAACGCCGAGCATTCTGATGATCCCTCTGGACAGAAGGAGCAGGATGGCGAAAGGGACCAGGGGGTGGAGTTCAAAAAAGGAGCCGGCGCTGATGAGTGTTCCCAGGAGCGTGAAAAAGATCGGTTCGGCAACGGTCCCTGCGCGTTCGGCAAGTTCCAGAACATCCCGCCGTCGGACGGTTGTATTGATCAACCACCCGCCGCCTATAAATCCGACGAATATACCCGGGATCTGGAGGTGCAGACAGAGGCCGCCTATGGCAGCCGTCATCCCTACCGTTAGATAGATGCACCTGAGGCCATCCCTGTGGGCATAGAAGATGAAATCGAGCGTGATGCCCAACAGCAGCCCCAGCCCGATTAGAATGAAGAGGTTGTTCGTGTAACCAACAGCGGTGAACGAGCCAAGCTGCAGGACGGTGTTCCCACCTACAAAGGGGAAGACAGCGCCAAAGAGTATCAGGGCGATCGGGTTGGCGCAAATAGAGGAGGGGAGGATTTTTTTCCTCCGGTAGAACACCGGTTCGGGGGTGCGGAAGCTGGTTGCAAAGACCCCAAGCAGAAGGGCCACCAGGGTCAGGTTGTCACCCACGCCCAGGTAGGTGTTCAACAGGGGTCTGCCGGCCATCACCCCCAGAAATACGAGCAGGAAGGTCACAAGCGCCCCAACGCCCTCTGCAAGGAACTGCCGGGAGGGATGCGTGCGAAACCGCCCCAGGTCAAAATTGAGGCCGGTCTGAAATCCGAACCAGGTCAGGGCGATCCCTATCAGGCTGTCTCTGAGCCCTTCAAAGAGGAGAAACAGGGCCTCCTCTTTTGGCAAGAACAGCCCAACAAAGATGCCCAGAAGCGCATAGTGCAACCGCCCCATTCGGAGGCTGTCGATGGGTATGGGTAAATTGTGGCGCTCAAAAAGCCGGGTTCCGAAAAAGAAGATCGGAAAGGCAATGAGAAGGCTGAGCACAAATCCCATATCTATCGGTCCTTGGGTTTTGGGGAGAGGAGGTGATTTGCTGCGGTGAGAGTATAGCGTTTTGAAGGGGGTAAGTCAAGCGGGAAGTCCGTGGCGAGAGTGGGCCGCAAGCTTGACAGGTGGGAGATTTTGGCATATATTCCTTCCGTGCAAACAGGCCCTAACACCGGGGTTTTAACACGATGAAAAAACGGGCTTTTATCGGGATTATGTTTCAATGCTGTCATGTGTACAGCCGGGCTTATCTCAACAGGGAGGCGTCGGCTTATTTGGCGCGATGCCCTCGGTGTTATCAACCAGTGCGGATTGAAATTTCCAAGAAGGGGAGTACCAGCCGATTCTTTTCGGCAGGCTAGGACGCTGTTTGGCGCAACCCGACCCGCAGCCGGTATTCCCCGGAGTATAGATAATGGGTAACGTGCTCGAAGTGAGCATACAGAGTTCTTACGACTCTCTGGAAGGGGTCGCCAGCCTTATCGAGGAGGCCGCCGCAAAGATTGGTATTTCCGAGGAGGACGAAGCAGACCTGATGATTTCCGTGATGGAAGCCGTGAACAATGCGATCCAGCACGGCAACGGGGAGGATGAAAGCAAACAGGTTCACCTCCGGATCGAAACCGGGCCGGGCAAGATCACCGTCTGGGTGGAGGATGAGGGAGAGGGGTTTGATGTTGCGTCTGTGCCCGATCCTCGAAATCTGGAGAACCTGTTGAATGTTTCCGGCCGGGGTATTCTGATGATGAAGGCATTTATGGACCGGGTCGAATTTCCTTTAGAGAACAACGGAACACTTGTAAAGATGACGAAAAAATTTTCTCAGAAGCAGGGCTGAGACTGTAAGCGCATAAAGGAGGTGGGCATGCAGATTTCGATTTCGGGACATCATTTCAATATTTCGGATCGAATCAAATCGTACGTTGAAAAAGAGGCGACCAAGCTGGAGCGGTTTTACACGCCGCTCATTGACTGTCAGGTGACGATCACGCAGGAAAGTCGGGGCCTGAAAGCCAGTGTTGTGGTTCACGTTCATGCGCAGAACCTGAGGTCTACCCACGAGGCCGACAAGGTGTATCTTGCGGTAGACGGCGCGATGGGCAAGATGGTGCGTCAGCTCAAAAAGCTGCATGACAAACGCCGCAAACCACGCGGGGTATCGCATGTATCACAGATGGCGTCTTCGGAGGTTGAGGATGAGGAGTAGGCTGTGCAGCATATCTCGATAGGCGAAGTGCTTGAGGGCTACGGCGAAAAGCTGGAGCTGGAGCTGGTTGCGGGTCACAAGGGGCTGGTAGAAAACAAGCTCGCGTCCAGCGATGTTCACCGGCCCGGGCTGGTGCTGGCCGGTTTTGTGGGGCTTTTTACCTACGACCGGGCACAGGTCCTGGGAAATTCCGAGATGCTTTACCTGGGGGGGCTTTCTCCAGAGAAGCGCCGGATGGTGCTGGAGACCATTTACCAGTTCGATATCCCATGCCTGGTCATTACCGACGATAACGAAGTGCCGCCCGTGATGAAGGAGCTGTCCGACCAGCGGGGCATTCCTCTTCTGACCACCTCTTTTTCTACAACAAAGTTTTCCCATCTGTTTTCCGATTACTTAGACGATGTTTTCGCGCCCCGAACCGCGCTGCACGGGTCGCTGGTGGACGTTTACGGTATTGGCCTGCTTTTTATGGGGCGCAGCGGAATTGGAAAGAGCGAAATTGCCCTTGATCTTGTGGAACGGGGCCACCGGCTTGTTGCCGACGACATCGTGCTTGTGTCCAGGAAGATGCAGGGGATGCTGGTGGGCACAAGCGGAGAAACCCTGCGGGACCACTTAGAGATTCGGGGGCTGGGAATTCTGAATATTCGGCATATGTTCGGTGTGCGTGCGGTCCGGTTCCAGAAGCGGATTGAGATGGTTGTGAAGCTGGCGGAGTGGGACGATTCTGCAACCTACGATCGGATTGGGCTGGAGGAAGACTGGGCCTCGATCTTAGACGTGGAGATTCCCCAGGTTACGGTTCCGATCTATCCGGGCAAGAATATTACGGTGATTGCCGAAGCGATTGCGCTCAATTACCAGCTTAAGGTTCAGGGCCACCACACCGCTCAGGAATTCAATCGACGGCTGGTGGAGAGCATGAAAAATAAAGGGCCCTCCGAGGTGTTCAGGCGATTGGATGTGGAATAGGCCCAGAATGTGTGGAAAGGAGAGCACAACGATGGTGAAGCTTCTCTGGGTGATGGCGGGAATCGGTCTGGTGGGGGCTGCCTGTACGGATCAACAGGCGGTGAGGGAAAAGGAGTCCGAACGGATGTACTATGTGACATCCCGGGACCTGGAACAAGAACTGGAGACCCTTCCAAAAGCCATCGAGGGTTACCGTGAGGTTGCCGAACGATATCCCGACATGCCGGCCGGCAAACGCGCACACGTACGGCAGCAGAAGCTCTTAGAGGTGCAAAGCGTGCTTGCCGGTTTGGAGACCGTAACGGGCGATTCGGTGATTGTGCTCTACAGGCAGGCCAACTCCGCGGCGCCCGATTATCCGCCGGTGCTTCGGAAGCTGGGGAAGCTCTACTCTGACAATCTTTACTTTTTGACCCGAACGGCCTCCAAAGTGGGCCACAACAAAATGGCCAGCAATGTGTTGAAGATGTGGACCCGGCAGGACAGCCTCTGGTCCGCTTACACCTTTCAACCCCTGCCTGTAGACCGGGAATGGCGAGACCGGCTGTGCAAACAGGCGGTGGATGTGGCCCGCATGCTGGGAAAACTGAAGCGCTACGACGAAGCGCTGGCCGTTGTGACCCGGGGGATCCAGTATGCCGTAAGTGAGGACGTGATCGCCCGCGCGCAGGTTTTCGCCTCGTATTACACGTTCTGGACATCGCAGTTTGAAGAGGCAATCGACCTGGCGGAAACCGCCCTGTCTTACGAGCATCTCTCCGACGAAAACAAGGCGCGGGCCTATCACGTCATCGGGCTTGGCTATACCTATGTCCACCAGGACTCGAACGAACTGTCCGATCTGGATGCCGCCATTCAGGCCTTAAACACTTCGGTGGGGATCAATCCGTCGAACAAGGAGGCCAAGAAGCTGCTTAAAACCCTTCGTCTACAACGCCAGAAGCTGGCTCCCAGCGCGTGAGGTAGGCCATGCCCGATCCTGCCGAACCGCATTTGCTTGTGATTGACGACGACAAGCTGTTCCTGGAAATCGTCCAATTCCACTTAGAGCGGGCGGGATACCGGGTGGATATCGCAGCAGATCCGAGAGAGGGACTGGATCTGGCGATTGAGACCGACTTTGACCTGATTCTTCTGGATCTGATGATGCCCGGCCTGAACGGCGAGGAAGTGCTCAGCCTCCTCAAGCCGTTCAGCCTCCAGCATCGGGTGGTGATTGTCAGCGCGCACGGGGCGGATGAATACCGCGCTCGCACGAGGGATCTGGGGGCCGCCGCCTACGTCCAGAAACCGGTCGATCCGGAAGATTTGCGCCGGATTGTGGACGAACTGGTGCAGCGGAAAACGGAATCGGATGGTGCGGAGACGCAGACGGTAACGACGCACCGTATGCTGGATCGGCTTACGCTCTGGATTTTCGACGATGGGGAGATCACAACCGGCAAGCGTTTTGCGGCCTTTGGTGTTCTGGGGGGATTGCTGGGCGTGTTGTTGTGGCTGGTCCTGACATAAGACATCATGCATCAGACGGCGGACGGCAGACGGCAGATGATCAGACGTTTGCCGTTTGTTGTTTGCGGGAGGTTTGACAGTGGGCGCGATTGCCTGTAAGTTCGGCGGGACTTCGCTGGCGGATGCAGGCCAGTTTAAGAAGGTGAAAGAGGTTATCGATTCGAACCCACGCCGTCGGTTTCTGGTGCCCTCGGCGCCGGGCAAGCGCAGCGAGGAAGATACCAAGATAACCGACCTGCTTTATCTCTGTCACGAGCTGTCGCGGCAGAAGCTGGATTTTTCCGGGCCTTACGGACATATCCGGACTCGCTACCGGGATCTGGTGGAGGCGCTGGAGATCGGGCTGGATATCGACGGCCTTCTGGACCGGCTTTACCGAGATATAGAGGCCGGAGCGAGCCGCGATTTCGTGGCATCCAGGGGAGAGTACCTCTGCGGGCAGGTGCTGGCCGACCTGCTTGGGGCGACCTTTGTGGACCCCGCAGAGGCGATTCGGTTTCGCTCCGACGGCCAGTTCGATCCTGCAAGCTACGGTCTTTTAAAGGCGCGCATGGGGGGGGCCGGGCGCTATGTGATACCAGGGTTTTACGGATCGGATCCGGAAGGGGAGGTGAGGACGTTTTCGCGGGGGGGGTCCGATGTTACGGGATCGATTGTGGCGAGGGCCGGGAGCGCACAGGTGTACGAAAACTGGACCGATGTGTCGGGGATGTTGATGGCCGACCCCCGGCTGGTGCCGGATGCCCGGCCGGTGCGTGAAATTACCTACCGGGAGATCCGGGAGCTGTCCTATATGGGCGCGTCTGTGTTTCACGACGAGGCGATGTTCCCGGTGCGCGAGGCTCGCATTCCGATCCATATTAAGAATACCAACCGGCCGGATGACCCGGGAACGATGATTCTGCCCGAGCGGGAGCTGACGGACGAGCTGATTGTGGGCGTGGCCGGCCGTCCCCATTTCACCATGCTTTATATTGAGAAGGCGATGATGAACCAGCAGAAGGGGTTCGGCCGGCAGGTGCTGGAGGTGGTGGCGTCTCACGATATCAGTTACGAACACACGCCTTCGGGAATTGATACGATGTCGGTGATTATGGCGGATGAGGAACTCGACGGGGAAGGGGACGCGCTGTTGGAGGATATCCGCCGCATCCTGGAGCCCGACCGGGCGGACCTGATTCCCGGACTGGCGTTGATCGCTACGGTGGGGGAGGGGATGTCGCACCGGGTGGGGATTGCCGCCAGGCTCTTCGGGGCTCTGGCCGAGGCGGGCGTGAACGTTCGGGTGATCGACCAGGGGGCTTCGGAGATCAACATTATTGTGGGGGTGGAGGAGGAGGATTACGAGCGGGCAGTGCAGGTGATTTACCAGGCGTTTGTTGCGTGATGGATCACGAAGGGCAGGAGAGTGAGGGGTAATATGGTGCGTCCGCTGCTGGGCGATGTGCAGGAACGGGGGACGGTTCTGGAACGTCTAACTGCTGCCGGACTGGGGGCTTCGGCTGCAGAGGCCAAAGCCGATCTTCTGGTAGGGAGCGGGGAGGCTTTGCTGGCGGACGGTCTCGGAGCGGGAGCGGAGGTTCACGCGTTCTGGGTGCCCGGACGCATTGAGGTGCTTGGCAAACACACCGATTACGCGGGCGGGCGCAGCCTGCTTGCGGCTACGGAGCGCGGGTTCTGTTTTGCGGCTGTCCCGCGCAGCGATCAAACGCTGCGTCTTGTGGATGCCGTCAGCGGAGAGCGGACCTCGTTCGAGATCGATCCGGAGCTGGTTCCCGAGCCGGGCCACTGGTCGAACTACCCGATGACAGTGGCGCGGCGGCTGGCCAGGAATTTTTCAGGCCCTTTGCTGGGGGCGGATGTCGCCTTTGCCAGCGATCTGCCGCAAGCCGCCGGGATGAGCAGTTCAAGCGCGATGATCGTCGGGTTTTCTTTTGTGCTGGCGGGAATCAACCGGCTGGCGGAGGTGGATGCCTATCGGGAGAATATCGAAGGCCCGGAGGCGCTGGCCGGGTACCTGGGGACGATAGAGAACGGACAGAGTTTCGGGTCACTTGTGGGGGATAAGGGGGTGGGCACGTTTGGAGGCAGCGAAGACCATACGGCCATGCTGTGCTGCCGGCTGGGCAGGTTGAGCCAGTACGCCTACTGCCCGGTGCGTTTTGAACGGCGCATCGATCTGCCCACGGGGTATACTTTTATTGGCTCCTCGCTATTTGGTGTGGGTAAGAGGCAGAAGGCCTCAGTAAAAGTGTCAGGAATCTCTTCGTATTCTCAAGCTGGTGTTGTATCATGGCAACCGTTTGGAGACAGGATGCTATCTACAACGAAGCCGGCGAGAGGAGTGTTACGTGAGAGATATCGATCTGTTTCAGATGGCATTGGGCCTGATACCCCCCTGGTTTGTGGATCGGAGTGAGTTTGATGCAGACGAGAAGCGACTGGATGTCTACCTTGATTTTTCCAGAGGTGGTCGGTTTACGTGTCCAGAATGTGGCCGAGACGACTGTGCTGCCTATGACAGCGAGGAGAAGACGTGGCGACACCTGAACTTTTTCCAGCACGAGACCTATTTGCACGCCCGGACACCGCGCATCGAGTGTCCTTTGTGTGGCGTTAAGCGGGTATCGGTTCCCTGGGGTAGAACCGATAGTGGATTCACCCTCTTGTTCGAAGCGTTCATCATGGCCCTGGCAAAAGAGATGACCGTCAATGCGATTGGGCGGTTGGTGAGCGAACACGATACCAGATTATGGCGCATCCTCCATCATTATGTGGAACAGGCCCGAAGTGAACAGGACTATAAAGACGTAGAAAAGGTTGGGGTGGACGAAACCTCCAGTAAACGGGGTCACAACTACATCACGACCTTTGTCGATATGGCACAATCGAAGGTGCTTTTTGCCACGCCGGGGAAGGACGCGGGAACATTGACCGCCTTCAAAGAAGACCTGAAGGCGCATGGGGGAAGCCCAGAGCAGATCAAAGAGGCGTGTTGTGATATGTCCCCCGCATTCATTTCTGGGATCGAGGATACCTTTCAAGATGCCCAGATTACGTTTGACAAATTCCACGTGATGAAAATCATCAACGACGCGGTCGATCAAGTCCGGAGAGAGGAGCAAAAGGATCGTCCTGAACTCAAGAAAAGTCGCTATGTCTGGCTGAAGAATCCGGAGAATCTCACCCTCAAACAGCAGACGCTTTTTGAGAGTCTGAATGTGAGGAAGCTCAACCTGAAAACGGCCCGGGCTTACCAGATTAGACTCAACTTTCAGGAACTATACAATCAACCCAAAGCCCTTGTAGAAACGTTCCTCAAAAAATGGTACTTCTGGGCTACACACAGCCGGTTACAGCCTATTATCGATGCGGCATATACAATCAAAAATCACTGGCACGGCGTCTTGCGCTGGTTTGACTCCGGAATCTCGAATGGGATACTGGAAGGGATCAACAGCCTCGTTCAGGCCGCCAAAGCCAAGGCCAGAGGATTTCGCTCCACCAGAAACCTTATTACTGTCGTCTATCTCATCGCAGGCAAACTTGACATGAAACTACCCACGTGAAACAGCGAAGAGCCCTTTTGTGGTTGGTGTGAGCGGTATTGTGGCGGAAAAGACCGGCGATGCGATGGATAAGTACAATCGGGCATCGGCGCTGGCTTCGGAGGCGGCCGGGGTCTGGCGGCAGGCGACCGGGCACGACGATCCGCATCTGGCGGCGGCCATCGGCCGGTCGGCAGATGCCCCTGAACAGATCCGGCAGGCGCTACGCCAGGGCAGAAGCAGCCGGTTTGCTCCCGATGAACTGGTGGATCGCTTCGAGCATTTTTTTGCGGAGAACGAGGAAATCGTTCCCGCTGCGGGCGATGCGCTGGCCAGGGGTGATGTGGACATGTTCGGGCGCCTGGTGGACCGCTCCCAGGACCTGGGAGAGCGGCTGTTGAAGAACCAGGTGCCGGAGACGGCTTTTCTGGCGCGGTCCGCCAGGGAGCTTGGGGCTGCTGCGGCGTCTGCCTTCGGGGCGGGATTCGGGGGCAGCGTGTGGGCGCTGGTGGAGGTGGGCCGGGTAGAGGGACTGCTGCGGGACTGGCCCGAACGCTACGGCGAGGCATTTCCAGAGGCGGCAGGCCGGGCAGTTTTTTTTGTGACGCACGCCGGTCCCGCGGCCTGTGAACTGTAAGAGGAGATTCGGGATGAAGATTCTGGTGACAGGTTCTCACGGCAGGATCGGGGCGAATCTGGTGAAACGGCTCTTAGGAAAGGGGCACGAGATCCGCGGATTTGTGTACCCGGGAGACGCCAGCCGGGCGCACAAGCTGGACGGGTTTGACAGGGTGGAGCTTGTGGAGGGAGATCTGAGGGATGACGACGCGGTGGCGCAGGCAGTGTAGGGGGTGGACGCGATCTATCATCTGGCAGCGGCGTTCGGAGGTCCGTACAACAATATCGAGTATCTCCAGGTGAACGGGATGGGCACCCTTCACCTGCTCGAAGCCGTCCGGGCGCATGCACCGGACCTGCAGCGGATGATTTACGCGAGTACCGAGGCGATCTACTGGGATCTGAAGCAGCGGGGCCGGCTGTTTGACACGCCGATTTCAGAAGATAGGGTGAGCCAGACCCACCAGATGCCCTATTTCCTGACGAAGTGGATCGGTGAGGAACTCTGCATGAATTACCATGTTCAGTACGGGATTCCCAGCGTATCCTTCCGGTTTGCGACGGTCTTTGAACCGAGCGAATTTTTAAACGAAGAAGGCGTGCCGAATTTTTGTGCCCTGAAGCCGGCGCTGGAGCAATTTCGGCAGATCGAAAGCCCGACGGGCGAGCAGAAAGAGACACTGGCGCATCTGGAGCAGGTATCGGCCGAGGGGAAGAAACTGCTGATCAGCCGGTGCCCGGATGGACGGAGTTTCAAACAGGAGTGGTGCGACGTGCGGGACATCGCCCGGAGGCTGGTGCTGGGGCTGGAACGGGAGCAGGCCGTAGGGGAGACTTTCACGCTGGGCGGGCTGTTGACGGTGTGGGAAGAGGACGTGCCGAAGCTGGCGGAAAGGCTCGGGACGGGGTACGCCGATGCGCGAATGCCCGCGCCGAACTTTTTCGAGTTCGACCGGACGAAGATCCGGACGCTTTTGGGATACGAAGCCGAACACGACCTCTGGAGCACGCTGGAGACCGCGCTGGCGATGCGGGAAGGGAAGGAGACGGAGGTGATTCCGACGGGGGTGCGGTATGGATGAGTACTCAGAGGCAATTTAGCACGTTTTGTCAAGTTCTGTACATCCAAACCAAAGATCGAACAAGAACAAACCCCCTGCTGCAATGTGAAGCGGCAGAGGGTTTTTTCGTTTACGAGGGTGAGGAAAGCGTACACCAGACGTACCTATCTCTTTCGCTTCCGCCTTTCGACCCGGTGGACCGAGGCCTGCTCTGCTTCCTGGTAGAGCTGTTTAAAGGCCCTGCTCCCGTCGTCCGGGACGACCTCCAGCGTTGAGCCTTTCTCTGAAATCGGCTGGGCATCTTTCGGGTAAACCTGGTGGAGTTCCTGTCGGTTGCAGGCGTAGTAGGTGACCTCTCCACTGGACCGGACGTAGCGGTAGAGGTGGCGAGGGGGGGCAAGGGTGGTGTAGTCCACGCGGTAGCGCTTGAGGGCTGCCTGGTCGAATTTTGGACTTGACCCGTTTCGGTGGGTACCTTATCTCTTGGGAGAAAGGAGATCCACTATGCCGCCAACACGTCCACCTTATCCACCTGAGTTCAAAAAGCAAATGGTCGAATTGGTTCGAGCCGGTCGTACGCCAGGAGAGCTGGCCAAAGAGTTCGAGCCCTCAGACCAGACGATCCGGAACTGGGTGGTACAGGCCGACCGAGACGAGGGCCTTCGAGAAGACGGTCTGACCAGTGATGAGCGAGAGGAGTTGCGCCGTCTTCGTCGCGAGATTAAGCAGTTACGCATCGAGCGTGAGATCTTGTCAAAAGCAGCAGCCTGGTTCGCTCAGGAGACCAACACGATCCCCAGAAAGCCTTCCAGTTCGTGAAGGCGCACCAGGCAAAATGGCCAATTACCACGCAATGCCGAGTCCTGGGTGTCTCCCTCAGTGGGTATTATGCGTGGCGAGGACGCCCCCCATCGCCAAGAGCAAAGGTCGATGCGGATCTCAAGGAACAGATTAAGGCTTTTCATGCCCGTTCTGATTCTACCTACGGAGCCCCCAGAATCTGGGAAGATCTGGCAGCATTAGGCATCCGTATAGGCAAAAAGCGTGTCGCCCGTCTGATGGTTGAGATTGGTATCTTCGGGGTGAGCCGTCGAAAGGGTATCAGAACCACCCGTAAGGGAAAAAAGGCTCAAAAAGCCCCTGATCTGGTCAAGAGAGACTTCACTGTTGAAGCCCCAAATAAACTCTGGGTGGCCGATATTACCTACGTACCAACCTGGGCGGGCTTCCTGTATCTTGCTGTGGTTATCGATGTCTTTTCCCGCCGAGTCGTGGGCTGGACGATGGCTTCGACGCTCCAGAGTGAGTTGGTTTTGTCTGCTTTGAATATGGCACTTTGGCAGCGTCATCCTTGTGGGGTGATCCACCACTCCGACCAGGGATCTCAGTATACTTCACTTGCCTTCGGTAAACGCTGCGATGAGGCGGGTATACGTCCCTCAATGGGTTCTGTAGGCGACTGCTATGACAACGCACTGTGTGAAAGCTTTTTCGCCACCCTCGAATGTGAATTGATCGACCGCCGTTGTTTTCGTACCCACAAGGAGGCCAGATTGGCTATTTTTGAGTATATTGAGGGCTGGTATAATCCCCATCGTAGGCATTCATCAATCGCATACCACTCACCGATGACATATGAAAAACAGCATCAAACACGGGCTTGAAGCCCAAGCCCTAAACACTCCACCAAAACGGGGCAACTCCAGATTGCGGCCTGGCGCAGGAGACGGGAGGCGCCGGCGCAGAGAACGAAGCCGTCGGTGACGTCTTCGGCCAGGGTGGTCATAATGGGGGGGGTGCCGTAGTGCATGGCCAGGGGACGGTTGAACCGGGTGCGGATCTGGCGGTTGCCGGCCACGTCGTTCTGAGGGATGGGGGATTCGATCATGGCGACTTGTTCGTAGGCCTCCAGCCCTTTGAGGTGGGGAATTGCGTTGGACGAGTTGCCCAGAGTGCCGTTGTAGTCCAGGTCCAGGTGAAACCCCGGGGGTACGACCCTCTGGATGGCCTGGATGCCGGCGTGGAGGTCGAACCAGGGGCGGGCTTTGAGCTTGGCGCTCATGTACCCGGCCTTAACGGCCTGCCGGCACTCCTCGGCCCAGTCCCTGGCGGGCATGTCGATGTTCCACCAGGAGATCGGGCACCAGTCCCGGACCTTGGCGCCCAGCAGACGATAGATCGGGACGCCCTGGGCTTTGCCTACGGCGTCGAAGAGGGCCATTTGCACGCCGGCGCCCAGGCTGTCGTCCCACATCAACTTGGCGGCGGGGCGGCCCACCACGCGTTTCTCGATGCCTTCCGGCACCTGCGACCAGGTGTAGTTGTGGAGGGTTTCGCCCCAGCCGACCTGGCCGTTGTCCATGGTGAGCTTGCAGACCTGGGAGATGCGCCAGTCGGGAAGCCAGTACCGGATGTGTTTGCCGGTGTGGGGCGTAAAGGGGACGTCCAGATACATCAGTTCGATCTGTTTGACTTTCATCGTTGCCTCCTTTGAGCAGACCTTTGGATGCCGGTTCACTTTTTGAGAAAACGGTCCAGCACGTTGCCTACGATCTGTTGAAGCACAGGATCAACAATTAGGCTCCCGCCAAATGCGATGGATCCGACGGAGAAGACGCCGCCTCCGCCGGGATGGTCGTAATAGGTCATATGCGCGCCGCCCCGGCCGTTCCAGATGTAGGTCGGATCCGGATAGTGCGCCGATTCGCCCGGCGCCATGTAATCTTCCGCATTCAGCCTCCGCGCCAGGATTTGAAGGTTTTTTGGCGACCATTCGTTCGCCTGATCCGCCTCCCATCCGCTGGCCGATCCATTATTGGTTCCCTCTCGTCCAATCAGATCCCCGGTTTTCAGGCCTGCTCCATTGAAGGTCCAGTGCGAGGCATCCTGCACCATGTAGGGCGCAAAGGTCATGTAACCGGGCCGCAAATAGCCCACGCCCAGCACCGCATGTTCGGGGCGGCCCAGGTTGCGCCAGAGCCCGCCCGGTTCTCCATTCTGGTAGTGCGGCTTGCCGTCTTTGCGGACCTCCATGATTCGGCAGGTGGGATCGTAGGTCACTTTCCAGTAGATTCCGTTGCCGGAGAGATAGAGCAGGTTTCCCCCGGCGTTCAAGTAGGCGTCGAGATGGTCCCGCATGGGCTCGGACCAGTACTCGCTGTGCGTGTTGATCACCAGCGCCGGATAGTCCGCAAGCCAGTCCCATCCCCGGTGGAGGTCCGTGTCGGCGTACACGTCCACTGCGTATCCCGCGGCTTCCATCCAGTCGAGCACCCACAGTTCCGCCCGTGTGAGATGGTTTCGTCCGGCGCCTACGGGCGTGGCCCGCGGCATCGGGCGATCCAGACTGAGGGTCACCGGGCAGGGCTGGCTGTAGGCCGACATCCCGCCCCACCCGTTGTAGGCGTTCCAGGTATTCGTGGATGCCAACACGGCTACCTCGCCCTTTCGACCCGGGCGAGGCGTGACCACAAATGTGATGTGAAAGGCCGCGCCGTTCGCATCCACGCACGCTGCTGCGTAGATGCCCGATCGGGCGTTCTCGGGCACAATCCAGTAGAAGTCCGCGTCCCAACCGCAGCCGGTCTCCCACGCCTGCTCCGGACAGGACTGGGTACGGCCGGGCAGGTTGTCCAATTCGCCAATAACACCTCCCGTTTCTCCGAGGCGGTGGAAGGTTACCCGATAATGGGGGGCGGCCGTTGTCATCTGAAAGGCCATGTTGTCCTCGGGCGCAGCGCTTATACGCGATGCGTATCCCTGCATCTGTGTGACGTCCGGGGTTTTAAACACCGGAGGTTTGTGCGAGATCGACCCGCGTTTGGTCACGTTCATGTAATTAATCACGGTAAACCCCCGGCTCTGCCGGGGGACTGTTAGAGTTTGACAATTCCCCAGAAATGTGAGAGCCTTCCCTTTGTGGACCGCTTGAAGCTTGCGGAAAGGAAGGCTCCCGATGGACGTACAAAGTTTAAGCCATACCCGGTGGGAATGCAAGTACCATATTGTGTGGATTCCCAAATGTCGGAAGAAGGCACTGTATGGGGAGTTGCGGAAGTATCTGGGTGAAGTGCTCAGGGATCTGGCTTTGCGTAAGGAGAGCGAGATCGTCGAAGGTCACCTGAGGTTGGATCATGTTCATGTGCTCCTGTCGATACCTCCGAAAAACGCCGTATCAGAGGTGGTGGGGTTCATCAAGGGGAAGAGCGCCATTCACATCGCTCGGACCTTCGCTGGGCGTCGGAGGAACTTTGTGGGTCAGAGCTTCTGGGCAAGAGGCTATTATGTCTCTACCGTTGGCAAGGATGAGGAGTCGGTTCGTAGGTACATCCAGGAGCAAGAAGAAGCAGATCGTAGGCTTGAGCAGATGGAGTTGTTTGATGAGTAGCCACCTTTAGGTGGCCCACGGTTTTCAACCGCTTCGAGCGGTTCCCGGTTTTTCAAGCCTCCGGCTCTGCCGGAGGTATCTGACTTGCCTCAAAACCTGGCAGACGGTGAGGGTGCAAGATCCTAATAAGAGAAAAAAAAAGGCCTTTTGTCAAGCGATCCGGGAAGGGGAGGGGGATCGCACTGGCACAGGCGGGGGCACGCACCGGTTTGTAGGCTTTTTAATGGCTTGCATCTTTTTCCGGGAGCCGTTATTTTGGATGCAGCCGCTCCGGGAGAGGCAGGAACCGGGAGGTTTCAACCGTGCTGTCCATTTGAAAAATGGGGTTTTGGTATTTTGAATCGATATCTAACTGTCGTATGGAAGGTTCTGGTTATCGGGCTGGCGGTATCCCAGGCCTCCGCGCAGGTCAATGTTGAAAAACACAGAAGGGACGAGGACGGGAAAGGACTTTCGGGATCTGTAGAACTCAACCTGCTCGCCCGATCCGGGAATGTGGATGTGGTGGCGGTGGGGATGGGCGGCCGGGTGGATTATGCGGGGGAGGGGGTTACGACCTTTCTGGTGGGCAGCGGTGATCTGGGGTGGGAGGGCGGTGAGCGGTTTTCCAACGAGGGGCTTTTCCACGTGCGCCAGATTTACAGGATTCGTTCCCGGCTGCGCCCGGAAGCGTTCGTACAGGTCAACTACGATAAGGAGAGGCTGCTGACGTTCCGGGGGCTCTTGGGCGGTGGTTTCCGGATGGGTCTCTTTCGGAACGATGCCGTGCAGCTCTGGCTGGGCACAGCCTATATGTTTGAGCGAGAACACGTGGACCTGGGGCCAAACGCCGCGCATCCGAGACGGGCTTCTGTGAGCCGGTGGAGCAATTACCTTTCGTTAAAGGCTGCGTTCAACGAGCAGACGTCGCTGATTCTGACCGCGTACATCCAGCCGCGCTTCAACGATCTGGAGGATGTGAGAATTCTAAACAAGTCCAGCCTGAGTGTAGCGGTGAGCGGTTCGGTCTCCCTGGTGACGGCTTTCGGGGTGTTCTACGACAGCCGGCCGCCGGATGGGACGGAGAGGGTGGATACGAAGCTGGAGAGCGGTGTTGAGTTGGCGTTTTAGTTCCGGTTTGGTGAAACGCAATCCTGAGGAGGAAGGTGACATGAAGATCGGGGTGACGCAAATTATTCTCGGAAGGTATTCGCTGGGTGAAACGCTTCAGCTCTGCGAGGATGCGGGGTACGAGGCGCTGGAACTGATGTTCAGGGAAGGTGGCGATCCGGATGTGAGTATGAGCGACGATGAGATTCGGGCGGTGCGGAAAAGATGCGATGACGCTGGAATTGAGATCGGCAGTTCGATTGGCCAGTACGCGGAACGCGGCAATCTGCTGAGTCTGGATTCGGGCGAACGGGAGAAAGGGATGAAGTGCCTGGCCCGGTCGCTGGAGATCGCGAACGTCCTGGGCGTGGATGCGGTGCTGCTGCATCCGGGACAACTGACGGTTGAGGGGAGCTATCAGGAGGCGTGGGACGGGATGCTGGGGGCGATGGTGGACCTGGCGCCCGTGGCCGCGGAGAAGGGGGTGGCGATTGGGATCGAAAATGTCTGGAATAAGTTTCTGCTCAGCCCCGGGGAGATGGCCGCGTTCGTAGACGCGGTGGGGAACGAATGGGTGGGAACGTACCTGGATACGGCGAATATGATGGCGTACGGTTTTCCCGAGCACTGGATCCGGGGGCTGGGCAGCCGGATCGTGCGGGTACACGTGAAAGATTTCGTGCGGAAGGAGCACCGGTTCGTCCACCTGATGGACGGGGATACGGACTGGCCGGTCGTGATGGCGGAACTCCGGGCGATCGGATACGATTCCTATGTGATCCACGAGGTGGGCGGCGACCGGGAGGTGCAGATCGAGATGGCGAAGCGGATGAAGCAGATTGTGGCGATGTGAGAATTGCGGATTGGGGAATGCGGATTTCGGATTGAAAAGCCTTTATTCCGCAATCCGCATTCCCCAATCCGCAATTCGATGGGGTTAAGGTCATACCATGGGCGATCGAGTACAGATTGAGCAGGTGGATGCGGTGACGTCTTCACCGGGTGGACTGACACAGCCTGTGGAAGACCGGGGGGTGACGTATCGCTCGATCGTTTTCGGGCTTTGCCTGGTGATCGCCATCAGCGTGCTGGGCAATACGGTTCGCTATATTCTGCATGCTTCGTTTATGGCGTACAGCCACATGCCCATGGGCAACCTGATTCTTTCGCTGTTGTCCATTATCGTCTGCTCTGCGCTGGCCCGGTGGGTGGGGCAGGCGTTTGTTTTTTCTTCGAGTGAGTGGATTACCATTTTCGCGATGGGATTTATCAGTTCGCTGGGGCCTACGTACGGGGTGAGCGGGTACCTGGTGGGCGTTATTGTCACGCCCTATTATTTTGCAACGCCCGAGAACCGATGGGTGGAATTTCTGCATCCCTATCTGCCCGACTGGATTATACCCACGAACAAAGACGGGGCGATGACCTGGTTTTACGACGGCCTCCCCGCCGGGGCGCCGATTCCCTGGGAGGCCTGGGCGATTCCGCTTTTCTGGTGGTTCACGTTTGTGAGTGCCGTGGCGCTGGCCTGCTTGTGCGCGGCCGTTATTATTCACCGGCAGTGGTCCGAGCACGAGAAGATCGTTTATCCGGCTATGGAACCGATTGTGGAGATTACCTCCCACGCGGGCAGCGGAAAGCGCGTGCTGCCGGAATTTATGCAGGGGAAGGTGTTCTGGACGGGATTTGTGATCACTTATTTTGTGTTCGGATGGAATATCATCGCCTGGTTTTATCCCACCTTTCCGACCTTTCCCACAGCGCAGGGGACCTGGATTTCGCTGGGCCGGCAGTTTCCCCCGCAGTGGATTTTTCTGAGTACGGTGGTGATCTGCTTTTCCTATTTTGCCAGCTTAGAGGTGCTTTTCAGCCTCTGGTTCTTCGATCTTCTGTTCATTTTTGAGGGGGGGATTCTGAACCGGCTGGGCGTGGAGGCGATTTCGCCCAATTATATGGCCGGGCGTTATCGGTGGCAGACGGCCGGCGCATTTGTGGCCCTGACCATCTGGTGGCTGCTGGTATCCCGGGGTCACCTGCGAGATGCCTTTATGAAGGCCCTTCGTCCGAAGGAGTCGCCCATTGACGACAGCGGGGAGCTGCTTTCCTATCGGGCGGCTTTTCTGGGCCTGGGGGTCTCCTGTCTCTACATTGTTGCGTGGCTCTGGCAGGCGGGGATGGATGTGACTGTGATTTTCGTTCTGCTGCCGACCATGTTTCTGGTCTACTTCGGGGTGGCCAAGATTCTGGCCGATTCGGGACATATCTACGTGGGCTCGCCGACCTCGGCCTGGAATCTCGCGTCGGCGGCGCTTGGGGGGGCAAGCGCGATCCCCGCCGCGTCCCACGCCATTCTTTACCCGGCATCGGTCGCCATCAATCATTTTCGGGGGTTTGTGTTTTCCGTGGGTACGCACATCAACCGTCTGGGCGACTTTATTTCGGGCGGCAAGCGGCGGTTTTTCGGCGGCGTCTATGCGGCTTTCGTGCTGGGTATTGTGGCCTCCACGCTGTTCACGATCTGGCTGGGCTACACGATCGGGGGCTACAATTTTCAGCCCAATTGGCTGATTATCCGGGCGGGTGCGGGCGGGTACCAGCGGGCGGTGAACGATATCATCTCGCCCGAAGCGATGGAGGCGGCCGATTACTGGTTCTTCCTGGCCGGGGCCGTGTTTATGACCTTTCTGAACATGATGCGTTTTCGCTTCGCCTGGTGGCCGTTCCATCCGGTGGGGTTCGCGCTGTCCGGCGCGTGGCTGACGCGGCTGACGAGTTTTACGCTCTTTCTGGCCTGGCTGACTAAGTTTATTCTGCTCAAGCTTGTAGGGGCCTCTTTTTACCGAAAATCCAGGCCGTTTTTTATCGGTGTGCTCGTCGCCTACATCCTCGCTACGGCGACTGGCCTGGTTGTGGACGCCGTCTGGTTCGGCAAGCAGGGCCACACGGTGCACAAGTGGTATTGAGGCTGTAAAATGGCTGAGAGAGAGCAAGTCTACCGCCGGGAGTATTCACCGGGTCCGGTGGGGAGACCGCAGACAGACAGAGGGGTCACGTTCCGGGCGATTGTTTTCGGGCTCTGTCTGGCGGTTGCCGTAAGCCTGCTGGCCAATACGATTCTGTATATTGTTCACGGATCGCTGATGGCCTACAGCCACATGCCCATGGGCAACCTCATTCTGAACTTGTTTTCGATTGTGGTTTGTTCGGCGCTGGCCTACCGGTTCGGCAGGGCGTTTGTTTTTTCTCCCACCGAGTGGCTCAGTATTTTTACCATGGGATTCGTGAGTTCGCTGGGGCCCACGTACGGGATCAGCGGGTACCTGGTGGGCGTTATTGTATCGCCGTATTATTTCGCAACGCCGGAAAATCAGTGGTCCGAGTTTCTCCATCCTTATCTTCCCCAGTGGATCTTCCCTCCCAACAATGAGGGGGCGATGAGCTGGTTTTACAACGGTCTGCCGCCGGGGGCTCCCATCCCCTGGGGGGCCTGGGCCGGTCCCCTTTTCTGGTGGTTCAGTTTTATCGCGGCCGTGGCTCTGGCCTGTTTTTGCGCTTCGATTATTATCCATCGGCAGTGGTCGGAACACGAGAAGCTGGTGTTTCCGGCCATGGAGCCGATTGTGGAGATTACAGGCCGCGCGGGCGACGGCAGCCGGGCGCTTCCGGCGTTTATGCAGGGGAGGGTGTTCTGGGCGGGATTCGCGGTTGCGGGGTTTATCTACGGGTGGAATATTCTGGCCTGGTTCTATCCGGCCCTTCCCCGGTTTCGCATGACGCCGGGGTGGTACCTGCCGGTGGCGCGGGATTTTCCCGCGCTGTGGATCTCGATGAATACGTTTGCGATCTGTTTTTCCTACTTCGCCAGCTTAGAGGTACTCTTCAGCCTCTGGTTTTTCGATGTGGTGTTTGTGGTCGAAGCCGGAATTCTGACCCGGTTGGGCCTGCCTTCTTTCCATACCTACCGGTCCGACGGGCCTTACACCTGGCAGACGGCGGGGGCGTTTGTGTGTCTGGCCGTCTGGTGGATACTCATTTCCCGCCGCCACCTGCGGGACGCCTTTATGAAGGCGCTCAACCCGAGGGCCTCTCACATCGACGACAGCCGGGAGTTGCTTTCTTACCGGGGGGCGTTTATCAGTCTGGGAGTCGCCTGCCTGTACGCGGTGGCCTGGCTCTGGCATGCGGGTATGGACACCGGGGTTGTTCTGGTGACCATTCCGACTATGTTCTTAGTCTACTTTGGCGTGGCCAAGATCCTGGCCGATTCCGGGCTGGTGTTCCTCAGTTCACCCACCTCGGCGAGAAGCCTGGTCCAGGCGATGTTCGGCGGCGCAAAGGCGATCCCGGCGGCCACACACGCCCTTTTTTACCCGACCGCTGTGGCGCTGAGCCATTTCAAGGGGACGATTTTTACCTTTGGGACCCACGCCAACCGCCTGGGAGATTTTGTGACCCACGGGAAGCGGCGGCTTTTCTGGGGGATTTGCGCGGCCTTTGTTGTGGGGATGGTGGTATCCACGCTGTATGTGGTCTGGCTGGGCTATACGGTCGGAGGGTATAATTTTGAGCCGAACTGGCTCGTGACCCGGGCGGGACAGCGGGGATTCCAGGGGGCCGTGTCCGATATTATCTCGCCCAAACCGATGGTGACAACCGAGTACTGGTTCTTTCTGGTGGGGGTGGCGCTGATGGGCTTGATGACCTTTATGCGCTACCGGTTCACCTGGTGGCCCTTTCATCCGATCGGGCTGGCGCTGTCGGGGTCGGCCCTGTCCCACCTGACCGGCTTCACCATCTTCGTGGCTTGGGGGATCAAGTTTATTCTCCTGAAGTTCGTCGGGGCGGCCTTTTATCGGAAATCGAGACCTTTCTTTGTGGGTCTGCTTATCGGCTATATCACTGAGATATTGTCAAGAGTTGTGGATGAGATTTGAGCGTATCCCGATGAGTTAGGCTGCTTTTTTGATTTCTCCATCCTCAAATTCAACGCCCTGGACCACCAGTTCAACCAGCTTGTGGCTGTGCAACCGCTGCCAGTTTTTCTCCGCCTCGCTGGCCAGTTTATAGACCATCATCAGCGTGGCATTTCGAGAACCGCATCCCTTGGTCTGGCGGGTGCGATGCCTGACGGTGCCAAAGGTGGATTCAATGGGGTTGGTGGTTCTGATGTGTCGCCAGTGGGCGGCCGGAAAATCATAGAATGTGAAGAGCACATCCTTGTCTTTTTCCAGGCACTCACAGGCCTTGGGATACTTGGCTTGATAAAGGGCGATGAAGTCATCATAGGCTTTGAGGGCGTCCTCCTTGGTGGGTGAAAGATACATCTCGTGGATGCGTGTTTTGGCCTGGGCCTGGACAGATTTGGGCAGGTTGTCCAAAACGTTGGCTGTCTTATGCACCCAGCAGCGCTGATGACGGGTGATGGAGAACTCTTCTTCCAACGCTGCCCAAAACCCCAGGCTTCCATCGCCTATGGCAAGGGCAGGCGCCTCTTTCAGGCCTCTTTTTTTGAGATCTCTGAGCACGCCCTGCCAGGACAGTTTGCTTTCTCGATGCCCATCTTCGATGGCCAGCAATTCCTTACGACCGTCCTTGGTTGCCCCTATAATGACCAGCATACAGGGCCGATCCGGTTCCAGACGGACGTTGAAGTAGATGCCATCTGCCCAGATATACACATAGTGCTTCTCTGAAAGATCCCGATGTTTCCACCCCTGATACTCTTCATCCCAGATCTGTTTGAGCCGCACAATGTTGCCAGGGGATAACCCCGGGGCATTCTCGCCCAGGATGGCAGAAAGTGCCTCGGGGAAAGAGGACGTGGACACCCCCTTGAGATACAGGGCCGGTATCAAGGCATCGATGGAAGGCGCCCGACGCATATATTTGGGCAAAATGGCACTGGTAAACTGCTGTCCAAAACGCCGATCCAGCACCCGAGGCTGACGAATGGGAATCTTGCCCACACCCGTGAGAAGCTCTCGGGGTTTATGGGAACCATTTCTGACCACCTCTCGGCGACCCCCTACGTCTTTCTCGTCCTTAAAGCTTTCGATATAGGTCTCCACTTCAAACTCCAGGGCGGCTTGCAGCATCTTGCGGGCGCCGGCTCGAAGCAGATCCTCCAGGCTCAGGGTCACTTCATTTCTGACTATCTTCTCCACTTGGGAGGTTGTATATTGTTTCATGGAGCGTATCCTTTCTCCCTCGGCTGAGGGATTTGTGGTTATTCGATATTCAAGGATACGCTCATTTTTTATACCCGTCCACAACTTTCTAATATACCTCTATATCACTACGATTGGCGTGGGTCTGGTGGTGGACGCCATCTGGTTTGTGCCCCAGGGCCATAGGGTGCATACGTACTGAGAGATCAGGGGGCAGGGATCGGCCCTTCCATACGGATCGGGAAGTTCCGGATAGGGATGGTAAACAGAGAGAAATAAGGAGATGCAAAGATGGCAGAGGGAATGCGGAAGGTGGTTGCGATTGACGGGGGAGGCAGGATTTCGGTGGAAGAGGAGCCGATTCCGCAGCCGAAGCCGGGACAGGTGCAGGTGGAGGTGAAGGCGAGCCTGATCAGCCCGGGGACCGAACTGGGCGGGGTGATGGGCCGGAGGGAAAATCCTTCGGACGATCCGCCGGGGGTTTTCGGCTACGGGAATGCCGGGGTGGTGATCGGGCAGGGCGAAGGGTGCGACGATATCGCGATTGGGACGCGGGTGGCGTGCATGGGCGGGGGGTATGCGCAGCACGCTTCCCACGCCTGTGTGGCCAGGAATATGGCGGTTCCGATGCCCGAGGGGGTGTCGTTCGACCACGCGGCGTTCAGCTGCCTGGCGGCGACGGCGCTCAACGCGATCCGCAGGGCGGAGGTGCAGCTGGGCGAGTACGTGGCTGTGGTGGGCGTGGGTCCTGTGGGCCAGCTCGCCTGCCAGTGGGCGCGGCTGTCGGGGTGTCATGTGATGGCGCTGGACCGTTTGCCGATGCGCCTGGAACGGGCGCAGAAGACGGGCCCCCACCGGACCATAAACGTGGACGAAGAAGACCCGGTGGCGGTGTCCGAGGCGTTTACACGGGGCTACGGGGTAGACGCCGCTATTATCGCGTTTGGGGGAGATGGGACGGAGGCGTTCAAGACCCTTGTGCAGATGATGAAGCAGGCGCCCGATACGCACAAGATGGGCCGGATCGTGATTGTGGGCGGGGCGAAGATCGAGCATACGTTTGCCGCAGCGCTGGGCAATTTAGATGTGCGGAGCGCAGCGCGGACAGGGCCCGGGTATCACGACGAGGCCTGGGAACACGGGGCGGATTACCCTCCGGTGTTTGTGCCCTGGACGACGACGCGCAACATAGAGGAGTGTCTCCGGTTTATGGATGATGGGGAGCTGGTGGTGGAGCCGTTGATCACCCACCGGACGCCGATCGATGAGGCGCCCGATGCCTGTGAAGATCTGATCCAGCGTCCCAACGAGGCGCTGGGAGTGATCCTGAATCCCTGAGGTAAGCGTTCACCGCAGAGACACGGAGGACGCGGAGAAAAGCCAAAAGCGGGGATCGGGTACTGAGAAAACGGACTACGATCTCTTTGTGGTAAAATGCAGTACTCTCTGAGGAGGTGTTATGTCAGATCAGAAGCGATACCGTGCGGGGGCCATTGGCCGGACCGGAGGCGGCGATTACGGTCACGGTCTTCACCTGGGTTTTCTGGGAGCGGAGCAGGTCGATTTTGTGGCGGTGGCCGATCCGGATGAGGCGGGGCGGCAGAAGGTGGTGGAGGAGACCGGCGCGGAGCGGTCCTACGCCGATTACCGGGAGATGCTGGAAAAGGAAGGGCTGGACCTTGTCACGGTGGGGCCCCGGTGGGTCGACTGCCACGAGGAGATGGTGCTGGCCTGTGTGGAGGCGGGGTGCCATATTTATTGCGAGAAGCCGATGGCGGCAAGCTTAGAGGCAGGGGACCGGATGGTGGCTGCGGCGGATCGGGCGGGGGTGAAGCTGGCGGTGGCGCACCAGGGGGTCTATCTGCCGCAGGTTCAGGAGGCGAAGCGTCTCCTGCGGGCGGGCCGGATCGGGGAGGTGCAGGCGATTTACGCCCTGGGCAAACAGGACGGCCGGGGCGGGGGAGAAGATATGATGGTGCTGGGCACGCACCTGTTCAACACGTTGCGGTTTTTCGTGGGCGACGTGGCCTGGATGTCTGCGCATGTGACCGCAGAGGGGCGGGAGATCGGACCGGATGACGTGCGGGAAGCACGCGAACCGATCGGGCCTGTGGCGGGGGATTGCATCAACAGCTATTTTGCGTTTCAAAACGGGGTGTCGGGGTTTTACAGATCGAGGATGAATCAGCCGGGGGAAGGCCGTTCCTACGGTATGGAGATTGTGGGGCGAGAAGGACGGATGGCGCTGAGAGGCGGCGGTTCGGGAGAGGCGCTGGACTATCCCTACGGCCTGTGGGCGCCGGAGGACGCGTCGCAGCAGTGGGAGCCGCTGTCTCTGGAGAGGGCCGAACTAAGGGATGGAAACCGGCTTGCGGTGCTGGACCTGATCGACGCCATCGAGGAGGACCGGGATCCGATATCGAGTGGGCGGGGCGCAGTTGCGGCGCTGGAGATGATTCTGGGGGCCTACGCGTCGCAGATCACCGGCGCGAGGGTGACGTTTCCAATTGCGGACCGGAGGCATCCGCTGGAGGCGCTTTTTTGAGACCAACCGAAAATCAATCACCGCGGAGACGCGGAGAACGCGGAGAAAACCTAAGAAAAGGTCAAGAATGATTGAAGGAGGCTTTATGTCAGAAGAGAGAATCTATCGCGTGGGGGCCATCGGGAGGACCGGGGGAGGGGGATTCGGGCACAGGCTCCACAAGAGCACGATTGGGGTGGAACGAGCCGATCTGGTTGCCGTGGCCGATCCGGATGAGGAAGGCAGACACCAGGCGGCGGAAGAGGCGAGCGCAGAGCGGACCTACGCCGATTACCGGGAGATGCTAAAGGTAGAGGATCTGGATATCGCGATTGTTTGTCCCCGGTTTGTAGACTGCCACGAGGAGATGCTGCTGGCCTGCGTGGAGGCGGGGTGTCACGTTTATTGCGAGAAGCCCTTTGCTCCAAGTTTGGGAGCCGGCGACCGGATGGTGGCTGCGGCGGATCGGGCGGGCGTGAAGCTGGCGATGGCGCACCAGGGGGTCTATATGTCGCAGATTCAGGCAGTCAAACGTCTGCTGGAGGAGGGGCGGATCGGGGAGGTGCAGGCGATTTACACACAGGGCAGCCAGGATCACCGGGGCGGAGGGGAAGATATGATGGTGCTGGGCACGCACCTGTTCAACATGATGCGATTTTTTACAGGCGACGTAGCCTGGATGTCTGCTCAGGTGACCACAGCAGGCCGAGGTATCGAGGCGGCCGATGTGCATGAAGGGTACGAGCCGTGCTACCTCGTGGCGGGGGATTGTATCAACAGCTATTTTGCGTTCCACAGCGGCGTGTCCGGTTTTTTCAGCTCGAAGGCCCATCATCCGAACAAAGATCCGGGGCCCATGGGGACGGAGATTGTGGGCCGGGAGGGCCGGCTGTACTTCCGGAGCGCTGCGTCCAGGATCGCCATCTATCCCTACAATCTCTGGGCGCCGGAAGACATGTCCCAGCAGTGGGAACTGCTGTCTCTGGAGATGGACGAGATAGAAGACGGCAACCGGCTGGCTATTCAGGACCTGATCGAGGCCATCGAGGAGGACCGGGATCCGATTTCGAGCGGCCGCGACGGGTTGGCGGCGCTGGAGATGATTCTGGGGGCCTACGAAGCCCAGATCACGGGCGCCCGGGTGCCGTTTCCACCGGTCGACCGGACGCATCCGCTGGAGCGATTCCAGGCCGGGTCTGTTTGAATGCTTATAGCAATAGTTCGGCCACTTTTAAGCAGCAATTTTGCCATAATCCCGCAGTTTTTGGTATTGGGGAGATTTTTTAATCAAATTTAGGTCGAGGTCTAACATTAAAAAAATATTCTGGAGAAAATACGTGTTGAAATAACAGGCTTTTACACTGGCCATGGAAAAGGGTATGGGTCTCGTATCTGATTGGGCTTGTAAGTGTTCCGTTTTGGCTAAATTGAGGGTTGTCAAAGAGGCATTAAAATGGAAAGCCAGCCGTTTTTGATCTCTGGCTTGACAGTCGCACAATCCGGTGAACTGTTTGGCATCTCTGAAAATAAATTCAATTTGGAAACGCGCTTTGTAATATCTGACAATCGTCTTGGCACTTAGGTCTTTGTCGGTTGAAAACAAGATCGCATATTTCTTCTTGTCCTTGTTCGTGTGATCCAGCAAGACGACGGCTTTCAAATTGCGTTTTAAGGAGACGTGATTCAAGACAAGACTGTAAATGGCGATGCCATCTTGTGTTTGGATATATGAAAACCGAGACAGGTCCTGCCAGTTGACTTTGCCGTCATAGGTCTTGTGCCTTCCGCTTCCCTTTTCCCGTTTTGGTCCGGTGTAGAGATAGCGCATATTGGCGTCGCAGCGCAATTTGCCGATCTGGTGTAGATCCAAATCACGGACGCCATCAACAAATTTCTTCTTGCTAAAATAGCCATCGACAACGGTATATTTTTCATTCTCTAACAAGCTGGGTTTGACATCACTCAGGTGCTGTAAATACTGATCTGTTAGGGTTTCGACGTCTTCTGCCTGTTTGGAGCTTTGCTTTTTCGACTTGGCTTTCCCCTTTTTTTTGGTGCCCTTTTTCTTGACGGTCCTTTTCTTTTTATTGACCTTGACGACATCCTGTTTAGGCTTAGACTCAGACATTTGGCGTTCATCTCCAGGATCGGTTTGACGAACGGACAGCGTAAAGCCTGTGTTTCTCAAAACATCCACGATGGCCACACTGGAGACTTCCAACCCCTTTTCGCTCCGACGATGACAACCGTTCCAGAAATAATCCAGACCATAGGTCTGCTTGCCCGACTTGGACACAAAAGAAGCATCTAACACGATGATCCGTTCACTTTCTCTGCCCAGGCTTTCATTGATCACCGCTCGGTTGAAGGCCACAAATTCAAAGGGTTTGGCAAACTGGCGTGAATACGTCTTCTGTGACAAAGGAGAGTAACGCGATAGGTTACGAAAATTGATCTTGCCGTGAGCTGTTAGGATCGCTGTAAACACAGCCATCAGAAACTTTTTTTGAGGCTTGGAAATCTTGAAACTCTTGAGTATCTTTTCTGCCAGTTCCATTGTGCCGTCTCTCCAGATAAAGGGTATCGTTGACGTGGTGGTCTATGATACCTAATCTGCGTGAACGGCACTTTTTTGTCAAAGAAAACTGTCCGCCATATTGTTATAGAAAACTTCCAAGAAAACCCACGCATTGATGCGTGGGATGAATTGGATTGGATGAGGCGGTCTCGCTTCGCTCGGCACGGGAGTGGACTTGACCCGTTTCGGTGGGTACCTTATCTCTTGGGAGAAAGGAGATCCACTATGCCGCCAACACGTCCACCTTATCCACCTGAGTTCAAAAAGCAAATGGTCGAATTGGTTCGAGCCGGTCGTACGCCAGGAGAGCTGGCCAAAGAGTTCGAGCCCTCAGACCAGACGATCCGGAACTGGGTGGTACAGGCCGACCGAGACGAGGGCCTTCGAGAAGACGGTCTGACCAGTGATGAGCGAGAGGAGTTGCGCCGTCTTCGTCGCGAGATTAAGCAGTTACGCATCGAGCGTGAGATCTTGTCAAAAGCAGCAGCCTGGTTCGCTCAGGAGACCAACACGATCCCCAGAAAGCCTTCCAGTTCGTGAAGGCGCACCAGGCAAAATGGCCAATTACCACGCAATGCCGAGTCCTGGGTGTCTCCCTCAGTGGGTATTATGCGTGGCGAGGACGCCCCCCATCGCCAAGAGCAAAGGTCGATGCGGATCTCAAGGAACAGATTAAGGCTTTTCATGCCCGTTCTGATTCTACCTACGGAGCCCCCAGAATCTGGGAAGATCTGGCAGCATTAGGCATCCGTATAGGCAAAAAGCGTGTCGCCCGTCTGATGGTTGAGATTGGTATCTTCGGGGTGAGCCGTCGAAAGGGTATCAGAACCACCCGTAAGGGAAAAAAGGCTCAAAAAGCCCCTGATCTGGTCAAGAGAGACTTCACTGTTGAAGCCCCAAATAAACTCTGGGTGGCCGATATTACCTACGTACCAACCTGGGCGGGCTTCCTGTATCTTGCTGTGGTTATCGATGTCTTTTCCCGCCGAGTCGTGGGCTGGACGATGGCTTCGACGCTCCAGAGTGAGTTGGTTTTGTCTGCTTTGAATATGGCACTTTGGCAGCGTCATCCTTGTGGGGTGATCCACCACTCCGACCAGGGATCTCAGTATACTTCACTTGCCTTCGGTAAACGCTGCGATGAGGCGGGTATACGTCCCTCAATGGGTTCTGTAGGCGACTGCTATGACAACGCACTGTGTGAAAGCTTTTTCGCCACCCTCGAATGTGAATTGATCGACCGCCGTTGTTTTCGTACCCACAAGGAGGCCAGATTGGCTATTTTTGAGTATATTGAGGGCTGGTATAATCCCCATCGTAGGCATTCATCAATCGCATACCACTCACCGATGACATATGAAAAACAGCATCAAACACGGGCTTGAAGCCCAAGCCCTAAACACTCCACCAAAACGGGGCAACTCCAGCCTGTGGAGAGACTGTAAGACCTGCCAGGGCCCTGTCCTTGGCAGGCGCGTCTCCCTGAAGCAGGAAGCCTTGGAGGTGACTCCAAGAATCCCACGGATTCATCCGTGGGAGAAGTCAACACGCCAGTTCCCCAATGAAGATGGCTAAGGAAAACCCCAAATCTCCGCAGGGCTCCAGGAGCGAGGAATTCGCCGACAGGGTGTCGAAATTTGTGGAAGCCGTCGATGCCGTGATCTCCGGTGATACCAGAACGCTCAAAGCGCTGCTCACGCTGGATCCTGCCCTGGCCCGCACGCGATCTCCAGAAGAACATGGAGCAACCTTGCTCCACTATGTAGCTGCAAACGGCGTTGAAGATGAACGCCAGCGAACGCTAGCGAACGCCGGCGAATGCTGTGGATGTTGCCAATATACTCATCGATGCGGGCGCTGAAATCGATGCCACTTTCTTAGACGGGGGATCAGGAACCACGCCTCTTGTGTCACTGGTAACGAGCGTTCACCCTCACTCAGCAGGTGTTGCGGCCGATCTTGTGGAAACATTTGTTGATGCCGGCGCCAGGGTGGAAGGCCTCAAGGGAGACGGCCAACCGTTATGTTGCGCCGTTGATTTTGGGTACGCAGACTCCGCAGAAGCCCTTGTGCGGTGTGGCGCTAAGATGGCAAATATCCTTGTGGCATCGGGAATGGGCAGGTTGGACCTGGTGAAGGGTTTCGTTGAAAGGGGGCGCGTCTCTCAGCAGGAATTGGAGCAGGCTTTCCTGTATGCCTGTAAGTTTGGACACACCGACGTTGCCGAATTCCTCCTGAAGCAGGGCGTGGATGTTGATGTAAAAAAGCACTACGAGTTTACAGGGTTGATGTGGGCGGCACGATATGGTCGTATAGATACCCTCACCATGCTTCTGGATCATGGCACTTCCGTTGAGACCCAAAATGAGTTTGGAGGTACGGCGCTTGGCACAGCCATGTGGTTCCTGGCAAACGTACCGGAGCCAGATGCTGATTACGCGAGGGTGATCGATTTGCTGCTCAATGCAGGATCCAAGTTCGATTGGGATATTAAGGGGACGGGCAATGAGAAAGTGGACCAGGTGCTTCGGAAGCATGGCGTGTATATTGAGCAGTGAATCCGT
Source organism: Candidatus Latescibacterota bacterium (assembly GCA_965249305.1). Taxonomy (GTDB): domain Bacteria; phylum Latescibacterota; class UBA2968; order UBA2968. Next base: position 6,045,213 of record OZ252228.1, read on the forward strand.
CCAAGGTCTTCCGCCTTTATCAGGATTATAAACGACCTGATCAACTCGATTGATTCGAGCGAATCTTCCTACCATTTTGGAGAACTGGCGTGAGCATTGTGAATAATTCAGCACCGAGAATCCAGGATATTCGAATTACCGAAGATCTGATTACGGTTGATCTTGTGGATGGACGCACGATCAGTGTTCCGCTTGTCTGGTCATGGCGATTATTGGAAGCTACACCAGAACAACGTGCCAACTATGAGATTATTGGTGATAGAACAGGAGTACATTGGCCTGATATTGATGAGGACATTAACGCCCAGGGCATGTTGACGGGCGTTCCTGCTCGACGTCCCAGGCAGAAAGTATGATTGAATCGAATGAGCCGTTTGACTGTGCGCTTACCGGAGACACTGCATCACCATCTGACGGTGATGTTTGTTTATTTCTTTTCACGAGATATGCCGGACGGATATGAATTCTATACGGATGGGTGAGCTCCCACAATAGTCCTCAAAAGGATCCGGTGAGGTGTCTTACACTCTCCCAACAGCCGAAGAGCAGCTTGTGTTCTTACAGCAGATTCAGCGTCTGCTACGTGAGGGGAGTTTTGTTTCCACCTACAAATTCGCTCTTTTGCATTCTCTGGCTGATCTCTCCGTTCTGAAAGGGGACGACCCGGGAGCGCCGCTCACACTCACGATGGAGGAACTTGCCGAGCGGTTTTTTGTCCTCTATGAACGCCAGGCGTTGCCATTTCCAGGTGCGAGAGTGCAAATTCTCCAGCAAAATACGGGCAGACAGGCTGCGATTGTTAGCCGGATTGCCGAAGCTACGGGTTCCTACTTAGGCCGAAGGGCCGATCCGAAATGGGAACGCAGGCTTCTGAGTAATATCGACGCAACCATTCGAAAGATGCCCTTGTGGAAACTTCAAAGAGTCGGAAATGAAACACTGAATTTCCTGTATGACAATACGGAAGAATATCGGGTTACACATATCACACTTAAACCGGGCGTTGCGTACTGCTTTCGAACCTTTTACTCGTTTATTACATCCCTGGTTCAGAATGCATGGATCTCGTACGTTCGAAGGTATAATACCGACATAATCGGCGAACACGCTGATCTGCAGGATTTCCTGTTCGGCGCACGCCGGGCATCCCTTGTCCCACTGCGAGAGACATTGTATGAACTCCAGAACGGGCGCTGTTTTTATACCGGTCGGGCACTTCCCCCTGATGCGGAGGTAGACCACTTTATTCCATGGTCCCGTTATCCTTTGGATCTGGGACACAATTTCGTCCTCGCCTGTGGTCAGGCAAATAGAAGCAAGTCAGATCATATTGCCTCAGAGGAGCATCTGGAGCATTGGACACGTTTTTGCCTGAAAAATCATCCCATTCTGATTGAACGATTTGAGGATTTAGGGATTCAGCACAACTTGAGGAATTCATTCCAGGTTGCCCACTGGTGTTACACTGGCGTCCAGCAGGCACAGGCACAGGTTTGGATTGGAGGAACCTCACTCAGAAAGTTATCCGGCCGCTGGCAGGATGTGCTTGATGGAGCGTTGGGGGAAGTGCCTGGACCTGCTTGAGACTGGTATGCGATCTCTGACAGTCAGAGTTGTTTTCAAAGGACACCGACCCCCCTTCGACGCAAGTTGCTAAAAGTCAGTGGACATCAGCAGGCATGACAACCGGTGCAGAGTCGCCGCCGTCCTAGCGCCGTCCATAATCTTCTTGTTTATGCTAACGATCTGCGCTATTTTTATACAGATGTCCATGGTACACGACAAAAAAGGAAAAGACCTGCGCTGAGTGGTAAAATGAGTTAAGTTTGGGTTGTCAAGATCCAACAACTCATCCATCACCAAACACAGGTCTATGTCTCCTCAAGTTAATGAATTACACGACGTGATGCAATGGTATTTACCCTGTCATAAGGCCCGGGTAAAATTCATCGCCGCCTTCATTGTGTCTCTCATCAAGCTCACAACCGTCAACTTCACCAAACTGGCCAACGCCCTCAACGGCAAAGCCAAGCAGAAGTCCAACTATCGCAGAATCCAACGTTTCTTCAGTGAGTTTAATCTGTCCTATGACCTGGTGGCCGACTTGATCCTGCATCTCTTGCCGATCAAGTCGGACTTTACCATCTCGATAGATCGGACGACCTGGAGCTTCGGCAAACTGACCATCAATATTCTCACCGCCGGGAGTGTCTATCAAGGCGTTGCATTTCCCATCTGCTGGATACTGCTGCCCAAAAAGGGCAACTCCAACACCGATGAGCGTATCCAGTTGATGGAACGGGTCTTGAAGTTGGTGGATAAAAACCTGATTCAGGTCATCGTTGCAGACCGGGAATTCATTGGGCAAGAATGGTTTGCGTGGTTAGATGCGCAAGCCTTAGGCTTTGCCATCCGCGTCAAGGAAAACGCCAAAACCCTAAATGGCAAAGGGGACATCGCGCTTCGATGCTTGTTTGCCGACCTGCACATTCACCAAGAGCGCATCCTGCGTAAACCCCGTCTGATCTATGGTCATCATCTGTATTTGTCTGTCATCCGATTACCTGACGAATTTCTCATCGTTGCCAGCAAGTGTAAAGGTCGAAAACCGCTGGAGGATTACAAAAAACGGTGGGGAATTGAAGTCCTGTTCGCCGCGTTGAAAAGCCGAGGCTTCGATCTGGAACAGACCCATCTGATCCATCTGGAACGAATCGAAAAACTCATCGCGCTTTTAGCCATTGCCCTCACCTGGGCTCATCTGGTAGGAGAATGGATCGCAAAGACAAAACCGTTGAAGATCAAAAAACACGGATGCAAAGAGAAAAGCCTGTTTCGATATGGATTGGACCATTTGCAGTATGTTCTGCTCAATATACAGGATCACATCCAGGAGTTCTTTCACTGTCTTTGGATACTGATTGATCCTCCATATTTTAGGTCAGATTAAGTTTTGTCGTGTATTATGACAGATGTCTACAGTTTACCTCGAAACCACAATTCATGGAGGCCTGACGTTATGTGGCGAGACCCCATCGTAGAGGAAGTGCGGAGATATCGTCAGGAATATGCTGCGCGATTCAACCATGGTCTCAAAGCAATCTGCGATGATTTGCGACAAAGACAGAAGACAGGTGGCCGGAAGATTGTGTCATTGCCGCCGAAACGCATCCCTGAAAAGGGGTTCGCCGAAGGTCAACCGGCTGCATCGTAAGGCCGATGCGTTGAAATGACAACGCTGCGCTACCGGACGGCGATGAGCCGGTCGGGGTTGCCCCGGCCAATGCGGCTGGCGATTGAGACCGGGTTGATGAACCATGACAGGCCGGAGGAAAGGACCGGCCTCTCTTTTTGTACTTTGCGCGAGGAGTCCTGTGAAGCACAACAAGCTGGTCAGGGATAAAATTCCCAATATCATCGAACGTGGCGGCGACAGGCCCGTGGTCCGGACGCTGAACGCCGGCGCATACGAACGGGCGTTGAAACGGAAGCTGCAGGAGGAAGTCGCGGAGTTTGTCGAGTCGGGCCGCGTGGAAGAACTGGCCGATGTTCTGGAGGTCGTCTACGCTCTCGCTGAAGTCGAGGGCATGGACCGGGACCGGCTTGAGGCGATGTGGAAGAAAAAGCGGCGGGAGAGAGGCGGGTTTGAGCGGAGGATCTTTCTGGTTGAGGTGCAGCCGGCGGTATCTCGCGGGGAGTCCTGACGCGGGTCTTTCTGGTCTGGGCGTCAGATGTCGGGGGTGCTTTCGGGATGGCCTGTGCTGTTGGGACTTTCCGTTTGCCTCACTTTTGCTTAATTTTATAGTTCTGGCTGCGGAAGTTGATACGGGAGCAAATATTAGGGTAATTCCACATCTGCTTGATCCAATTTGTGTTAAGATTAGCAGGATAAACCAGTCGAGACAAATAGAAATCTGCTTTCACCAGCCAGGGAGAAAAAGCTTATGGAGAGCATCGAGCTTGAACTTGACAAACAGACCGTGGAGCGTGCCCGACAGGTTGCAGAGGCTCGTCGTTGCACCCTGGAGGAACTGATCACGGAGATCATCGAACAACTGGGCACAGCCAGGGCAGAGAAAGATCCATTCCTGGGGATGTTCGCCGATGAACCTGAGGTGATCGATCAAGTGGTAGAATCGGCCATGCAGGCGCGTGAGAAGCATCCTTTGAGGCAAACCCGTGGATAGGGCGTTGCTTGATACCGATATATTTTCTGAGATTCTGAAAGGGATCGATCAGCACGTCGTTACGCAGGGAACTGCTTACCGGGCTGCCTTCGGTCATTATACGCTCTGTGTTATCACAGTTGTAGAAATCGTCAAAGGTTTTCACAGACTTCAGCGTGAGGACCGGATTCAGGAGTTTCTGGCCGGACTCCGAACGATAGAATTGCTGACGCTGGATCGGCAAAGTTCAGTACTGGCGGGTCGAATCTATGCCGATTTAGAGAGGATCGGGCAACCGATCGGTCGCGTCGATCCAATGATTGCTGCTATTGCCTTGCGGAATAATCTGACTCTGATCACCGGGAATTTATCTCATTTTGAACGCATTCAGGCCCTGGATTACGATTTAAAATTGGAGAACTGGCGAACCTGAGTACTGTCAGTCAAGCAATAATCGCTTGGAGTAGCGGATGATCGGAGATCACCAACTGTCATACAGGAGGCGACGATGACATTCCAAGTCGAGCTTCCCGACCGTCTCCACAACAGGCTGAAGCGTCTGGTTGAAGCCGGGTACTTCAGAAGCCGGGAGGAGGCTATTTTAAAGGCTGCCGAACAATTGCTCGAACGCCTTGAACCTGTCGGTCATTCTGGTGTGGAGAAAGACCAGCCGCAGATGGAACCCCCTTTTCGCCAAAACCAGACATACTTTGAACAGCAGAAACAGGCGTTTCAGAAACGGTACGAAGATCAGTTTATCGCTATATGGGAGGAGCGCGTTGTAGACCATGATGCCGACCGGTCCCGTTTGGCCGACCGCGTCTACAAACGGTTTGGCTACGTGCCGATTTACATCGATCAGCCATCAAAGTCTCCTGCCCGATTTCGCGTTCCTTATTGAAGAACTGGTCCGGTGCATTGTGGAAGCGGTAAACCCCCCTTCGGATTGTCATTTTTGGATCGGCAGCTCGTGATGAGATATGCAGTCGGTTCGCTACGCCTCGGCACGCCGCTTTTTCACAACGGCTATCGCGAGGCCCCCAGGCGCCGAGGGCCTGCACCGATTGTACCCGGGGCGCTGCCGTCAGGGCCTTCCACAGAGCCGGATTTCCCAGATCCTGATTGGAGCGAGATTTAGATCCTCCGACGAAAACCGGCCCGGACTTTTTAGCCCGGGTTTTTGTATTTTTTGCTTGTGCCTCTTTCAGGCATTACGGGCGCGCTCGTTTTCCCGAGGAAAAGAGGGATGGCTTTCAGGCCTGGAAGGAGCGAGCGTATGAACTTAAAAGAACGCTATCGTGGAAGTCTCCTGGGGCTTGCCACGGGGGATGCGCTGGGAACGACGCTGGAGTTCACCAGACCGGGGCAGTTCGAGCCCATTGAGGACATTGTTGGAGGCGGGCCGTTCGGGCTGGAACCGGGGAGGTGGACGGACGATACCTCAATGGCCCTCTGCCTGGCCGAGAGCCTGATCGCCATATTGTCACTTGGGCTATTAAGAAGAAGAGGAGGATGCGCATGCTGGAGGCAAGAGAGTTGCCTTTTCCCCTGGAAGAGTATCGCGCGCGACTCAAAGGGGTGCGTGCACGGATGGTCGAAGAAGGGCTGGACCTTCTCCTGGTTCACAACCTGGCCGACCAATGCTATCTGACGGGCTATCAGACGTTCGACCAGGTGGGCTACAGCTGCTTTTTCCTTCCGGTGGAGGGAGAGCCTCTGTTCGAGGCGTGGAAGACCGAAGCGGGAGGCGTTCGCCTGAACTCCTGGGTGAAAGAAATTGTGCCCTGGGAAACCGGTGTGGACCCCTTCGATGTAACCCGACGGATCCTGGAGGAGCGAGGCTGGGCCGGAGGGCGGGTCGGCGTGGACGAAGAGGCGCTGACCCTGGGTGAATATCGACGGCTTCGTGACGCCGCCGGCAGTGTTGAGCTGGTGGATCTGACGCACTTCATCAGTTCGGTGCGCCTGGTGAAGACTCCCCGCGAGGTGGAGATGATCCGTCGTGCCGGGCGGCTCACCGAGCTGGGGATGGAGGCGGCCATCGGCGCCGTTGCCCCCGGCGTGACCGATAACACCCTGGCTGCAGCAGGGTACAACGCGATGATCGGGGCCGGGAGCGAATACATGTGCTATGCGCCCATTGTGACGTCGGGAGCAAGGTCCGGTACTCCTCACACAACGCATAAGCGAATGGTCCTCCATCCGGGAGATCCGGTTTTTCTGGAGTTCGGCGCCTGTCTCCACCGGTACAACGCCCCACAGATGCGGACCGCGTTTCTGGCGCCTCCTGACCCGGAAATGGCGCGTGTGGCGGAATGCGTCCTGACCACGTTGAATGACGTGATTTCGGCTATCAGGCCCGGGGCCACGGGCGATGATCTGGCGCAAGCCGGAAGCCGGGGGGTGGAGATGGCCGGGCCGGATATATACTATCACGGCGTCTTCGCCTGCTCGGTTGGACTGGGATTTCCACCCACCTGGGAGGATCATCCCACATTCCTGACGCAGGGCGATACGACGGTACTGAAACCCGGGATGGTCTTTCACCTGCCCATCGCCTTTCGTCTGAATGAACGAGGGTGTGTGGGCTTCAGTGAGACGGTTGTTGTGACCGAAGACGGATGTGATGTGCTGACCGGAGGCGAACCCGGCCTCGTCATCAGGTAAGCGGCCATTTGGAGAATCGGGACGCATTACGTAGTCCGACGAAGGAGGACTTATCACCCCTGTTCACCGTTGAGCCATCTGACCAGGGCTTTGTCCGGTGACGTGATCTCTTCGACCGATGTGTAGTAGTAGTCTTCCCAGCCCACTTCGGGCAGGCCGGTGAACAACATCAGGTTCAGGGGATAGTTCTCCGAGTCGGTACACCTGCGAAAGTCGTCTCTAAAGAGAAAGGTTTTCTTCTTCAGGGCGATTGCCGCGCCCAGTTCAACCATCACGCCTTCGTCGGGGGGCGTGCCGTTGACAATGGCGAAGGTGGCGTCGGATTCGACGACATCTCGCAGGTCGCTCTGGCCCACCTGGTAGGCCCAGCCGCTCCGGGCGAAGTCGACCTGGTTGTTCCTGGCAAAGGGCTCCCAGACTTCGGCGCCGAGGGATTCCAGGGTCTGGACGAAGACGGGCAGGAGGCATTCCTTCTGCTGTGCTGAGAAGCCGTAGGGGCTTGCTAAGTAGATTTTTTTCATCATGAGATTATCCCTCCGTGGCATGGGTTGAGCAGGCTGAAGGGGTTGTATGCAGCCTGCTGAATGTATGTACGGTAGAATTCAGGTTATCATATCGGGTTTAGCGTACTAAATTTGAGTCGATAAGTCCACCAGTTTTCTCAGCTTATGTTGCGAGACGGTGGCGCCTGGTCCTGTTTATGCTGTCGTCTACGTATTTCTGCTGAAAACCCTTGAAAAGTGAACGAATGTTCAGTATATTCGGGTGTCTGTGTTCTTTCAGGATGGCGGTCGTATCGAAAATACCCGATCTGGATAGGTGACAGATGACCTCATTGCAGGCGATTCTTGCAGAGCGGCTGAGGCGCCAGCGTCTGATTGCACCGATTAGAAACCGCAGTCAATACCGGACGCTTTTTGAATTGCTGCAGCCGGTTGCGCCTGTCTACTTTTCGTACCCCGGTACGCCGCCTCGCCTGGTTCATCGAACCGTGTTCGACGATGATGCGGAAGCCGACCGGCTACGGGCGGAGCGCACCATTGTGAAAGGGCGCTTTCTGGGCGGGATCGTTGGATATGTTCTTGCGGCGGACCTGGGGATGTATGCCAGGGCGTTTCGGCGTCCTCTTGCCAGGTTGAACGAGACCCAGGAGACGGTCTTAGAGGCCGTGCAGACGATGGGGGGACTGGCGCCGGACCAGATCAAGGAGGAGACCGGGCTGCGCAAGAAGGAAATCATGTCCGCTCTGCACCGGCTTCAGAAGGCGTTTCTCGTGTACGAAGACCAGGTGGATACCGACTGGGACCGCTCCTGGTACGAGTTTGAAACCGAATGGCCCGAGGTCGACCTGGAGCGCGAGCCGTGGGAGGCTGCGGCCGCTGAGGTGCTGCTCCGGTTTCTGCACGGGCATGTTTTTGCCACCCTGGAGCAGATGAAGGACTGGTCTCGATGGCCGTTGAGGGCTCTGAAAACGCTGGTTGCTGAGATGGAGGAAGACAACACGATTGTACCCGCCGTCGTGAAGGGGCTCGGCGAGGGATGGATGCGCGCTGAAGATGCCGGTTTGAAAGGGGAGATTGCGCCGGCGTCCGTGTTTATGCTTCACCAGTCGGACACGCTGGTCCGATCCCACGGCAGTGAGCTGAAGCGCAGGTTTGGGGCGTATGAGGTTTTGCAGTACCTGCTGATCGACGGGGCGTTTCAAGGCGCAGTTCTGGGCCACTGGCGCATCGGCCCTCACGACGTGGAAGATATTGTGGTGGAGCTGCCTGCTGCAGAACGGAGGCGCAGGCGAGATGAGATCCTGAATGCGGTCGCCGGAGGGTATCAGCCGCCTCGCCATCATATTCTGAGATACGATGGAAGAGAGGTACATTTTTAACGCTGGGAGGACCCGATGAAAGAAGACATTCTACGGTTGAAGGTAATCTGTACCAATCTGCCGGGCATACGTTTCGAGGATCACCTTCCCGAGTCCAAAGTTAAAGAGCCCGTGTACCTCGGGATTCAATGTGGGAAGGACGTGATCGATCAAGTTCCGGCCGATCGTCGTCAGGTCACGTTTCACGCCGAGTTCAGAATTGGAAAGAAATCCGACGGAACCCCCAATTTTCTCGGTCCCTATGCACAGGGCAGGCCGAAGGATCGCTTCTTCTACCTTTCCTGGGGCGTTCAGCGTGAACCAGGCGAGTTCCAGATGTTCAGACGGCTCAAGATCCGCCTCGGGCACATCGGCTGGACGCCGATCCGTCGATCTGTGAAAACCGGGCAGCCTATTGTTGTACGTCTCAGACTAACTGATGACAAGGGTGGTCCGCTGTGCGCAACGCCCCGAGCCAAGCATATCAGATGGGAACTATAATAGATTGAAGATGAAAGCGGTGTAGGAAGAGATTGAGATGCAAAGGGCAGCCCCACTGTTGGGCTGCCCTTTTTTTTTCGGTGATTCTCATTACGCGTGTTTTTCAAGCAGGGCCTTGCTTTTGAGTACCCCTTCGTGGTCATCGGTTCTGCCTTCGTATTCGATGCCGAAGGGGTTGTCGTAGCCGGCCTCTTTCAGGACCTGAAGGGCGGCGGCGCAGTCGATTTCGGGGGATTCACCGTCGGGGCTAAAGCTGAGGAATTTGGCGTGGGTGGCCCAGGCATAGGGGGCCACTTTGCGGAGGTTTTCCAGTTTGTCGTCCTCGGCGGGCCAGTTGAGGAAGTCGGCCAGGACCCTGCAGTGGTCGCTGTTGACGGCCTGCATGACTTGAAGGATGTTGTCGGGGGAGACCGAAACGCCGCCGTGGTTTTCCATCATGAGGCGGATGTTGGCCTGCTGTGCGCGTTCGGCAAGTTCTCCGAAGCTCTTGATGCACTGCTGGATTTGCTCCGGGGTGACAGGCTCTCCGCGACGGCCTCCGCCGCTGTTGGCGCGAAAGGCGTTGCAGCCGAGTTCGACGCAGATATCGATCCACTTTTTGTGGTTCTCAACGGTCTGTTTCCGTTCGGCCTCATCCAGGGCGGCCAGGTTGCCGTGGCCGTCTACGGCGATGTTGAGCATGCGCACGCCCAGGTCGCCGGCCCGGTTTTTGAGTTCGTCCAGGAAGCCGCCGGCAATCGGGCTTGTGGCCGGGCTGTCCGGGTCTGCGTACACGAAGAAGGGGCTGTTCAGTTCGATGATGTGGATGCCGAATTCCTTAACGGCTGTTCGGGGGTAGTCGAGCAGCGGAAGGGGGTTCTCCTGGTCCCGAAACCGCCGGTTGATGCTCCAGCCTGCAAGGGAGATTTCCATGGTGTTTTCTTCCGTTTCAAGAGATTTTCAGATGCATTGGTGGAGATTCGTGCTTGCTTTACGGGCGAAGCTGAAATATACTAAAGCCTCTGTCTGTCCGCTATTTTTTCTTTATTGATGGGGGGATTATGCTGCCCAGAGAAGGGGATGCCCGTTTCAATTATATCCTGGGGGTGTTGAACGGGGCGATGTTTCAGTTCGGTACGGCCTTTCTGGACCCCACGACCGTGGTGCCGGTGTTTATCAAGAATTTCACCGGGTCCGATTTTGTGGTGGGGCTGGCCAGTGCGGTTCGGCGGGGAGGCTGGTACCTGCCCCAGCTGCCGATGGCGGGCTACTTAGAGCAGCGCCCCTACAAGCGGGGGATCTACCTGGGCGCAAATGCGGTTCGCATGGGGCTGGTCTGGCTTTTTATCCCCCTGCTGATGACCTACGGGGCGGACCACCCCTCCCGGATGCTGGCCGCATTTCTGGTGATTTTCAGCATTTCGTCCCTGTCCGGCGGGCTGGCAGGGTCGCCTTTTATCGACATTGTTGGCAAGACGATTCCACCGCAGTTCCGAGGGCAATTTTACGCGATCCGGACTTTTTTCGGAGCCGGGGTGCTGAGCGTTCTGGCGGGCTTTGTGGTGCAGTATATTCTGGGCCGGGAAGAACGCTTTCCGTTTCCGCAGAATTATACGCTGCTCTTTGGCCTGTCTGCGGGGTTTATGAGCCTGGGCATTATCTGCTTCGGGTTCGTTCGGGAGCCTCCGGGCAAGCTGAGTTCAACGCGGCGGACCGCCCTGGGCGTGATTCGGGAGATTCCGGATATTTTGCGGCGGGATATCAATTTTCGCCGGCTGTTTTTCACCCAGGTGCTGTCGGCCGGTGTGGGCTTTTCGCTGCCGTTTTACGTGGTTCTGGCGCGGGAGGTATTTGGCACAAGCGAAAGTACAACGGGAATTTTCCTGATTATGCAAACGCTGGGCGCTTCTGCTGCAACGGCGATCTGGGGACGGGTTTCCAGCCGGCAGGGCAACCGCCAGATTGTGCGGCTCTCGGTGATGGCGCAGGCTGTGCCATTTATGCCCTGGTGCTGGGCCTGGGGTTCTCCCGGGCGCTGCAGGGGGTACCGGCGTGGGTGGTGACGGCGAGTTTTGCGCCGGTTTTCCTGCTGATCGGCGCGACCCTTTCGGGCGCTATGGTCGGGTTCACCAGCTTTCTTCTCGACATCGCCCCGGAAGACCGGCGGCCCACCTATATCGGCATGACGAATTCGGCGATGGGATGCGCCTCGTTGTTTCCCGCGCTGGGCGGCATCCTGGCGGACCTGGTGCACCTGCAGGCGGTGTTCGTGGTGTCGGCCGTGATGGTGGGAGGGTCGGTGCTGCTCAGCCGGCGGTTGCAGGAGCCTGGATAGACCTGGAACTATATAGGAGACCGAGCGATGGCGAAAAAACAGCCGAATATTCTTTTTCTACTTACGGATCAGCAGCGGGCGGATACGATTGGGGCGGGGGGCAATCCGTATATCCGGACGCCGGTGATGGATCGCCTCTGCCGGGAGGGGGTGAATTTTACGCGGGTGTATACGCCGTCGCCGGTTTGTGTGTCGGCAAGGGGGTCGATCATTACGGGCCAGTACCCGCACCGCACGGGATGTTATGACAACGGGTTTCCAATGCCGGTGGACAGGCCGTCGATGATGGATCTGCTGGCGCGAGCGGGATACGAGACGCGGGGGGTGGGCAAGATGCACTTTACGCCGGACCGTCACGCCCTGAGGGGATTTGAGGCGCGGGAGACCCAGGAGGAGCTGGCGCGGCGGGTGGAGGACGACGACTACCTCCGGTTTGTGCATGCAAACGGGTTTGAACACGTGCACGATGTGATGGGGGCGCGGGGGGAGATGTACTATGTCCCGCAGGTGTCCCAGCTTCCGGCGCGGCTCCACTCGAGCGCCTGGGTGGCCGAGCGGAGCATCGCGTTTCTGCGGAACCGGGACCGGTCGCGGCCCTTTTTTTTGTGGAGCAGTTTTATCCATCCCCATCCACCCTTTTCGCCGCCTACGCCCTGGAACAAGCTCTACCGGGGGCCGCTGATGCCGCTGCCCAGGCGGCCGGACGATATGGAAGATTTGTGGACGTATCACAACCGGCATCAGAACCGGTACAAGTACCGGGACGCGGGGGTGGACGATCACCTGCTGCGGGCGATGCGGGCCTACTACTGGGCGTGTGTGTCGTTTATCGACTTCAACGTAGGGTTGATCCTGTCGGCGCTGGAGGAGATGGGGGAGCTGGACAATACGCTGGTGGTGTGGACGTCGGACCACGGCGAACTGCTGGGGGACTACGACTGTTTTGGAAAGCGGAGTTTTCTAGATGCGGCGGCTCGGGTGCCCTTGCTGGTCCGGTATCCCGAACGGTTTCCGGCAGGGGTGATGGAGGAGACACCCGCTTCGCTGGTGGACCTGATCCCGACGTTCCTGGGCGCCGCAGGGGCCGATGCGGAAGAGGCCGAAACGGATGGCGTGGACCTGGCCGGTCTGGTTGGACAGGGGGGGCAGCGCACGATTTACGGGCAGTTCCAGTGCGGCAGCCGGGGGATGTATATGGCCTACAACGGGACGTTGAAATATATCTATTCGGCTGCCGATCAGAAGGAGTTCCTGCTGGACCATCGGGTGGATCCGGAGGAGACGCGGAACCGGGCGTACAATCCCCTGTGCGCAGGAGAAACAGAGGCGATGCGGTCGGAGTTGATGGACTTTTTCAGGTCGGAAGGGTATCTGGACCCGCTGGACGGAGATGGCTGGAAGGTGTTTCCAAAGCTCTCAGTTTCCGAAAGCCCGGATGCCGGATTGCTGATACAGGATGCGGGATGGGCGGCGCCGCATTATCGGATTGAGGGGTATTCGGATTAGAAGGATTGCGGAATGCGGAATGCGGATTGCGGATTGAAAGACGTACAATCCGAAATCCGAAATCCCCAATCCGCAATGGATGGGTGGTGTGAGGTGGGAGGTTCAGGGGTTAGCGGATGGCGGCGTTGGGTGTGGCGGCGGCGTAGAAGATGGCGTTGAAGAGGAGTTTGAAGGTGGCGTGTGGCTGGGCGCGGTGCTGGGGGCGGAAGCCGAAGAGGATGACCCTGCCCTTTTCAACGGGGGCATCGACCAGGGCAGTTTTGCCCTGAATGTGTTCGTGGCCGGAGAGAAAGCCGCTCATCAGGGGGTTGAACCCGGGGTAGTGGGCGACGGAGACAGACGGGTTATCTACAGAGAAGACGGGGCTTCGGGCAAAGTAGATGCCGATGTGTGAGGGTCTGCCGTATCCGAGCGGATGGGTGGGATCGAGTTCGGCCTGGAGGATGGATCCCGGGCAGTAGAAGGGGTTTTTATCGCTCTGGTCTGTCAGGGCGTTCTTTACGGGCAGGTCGAAGCGGTCCAGCGCAAAGGCGGAGGCGTTGCCCAGGCAGATGAGGGCGCCGCCCCGGCGGACGAAGGCGATAAGGTTGTCCGCGCCGGCGTCTCCGATGCCGCCGGTGTACTCGGGGGGCCTGCTTCCGGGAGAATTGCCGTTGAGAATCTGCTTTTTGTTCATGCTGGGAAGGATGAGGACGTCGTAGCGCCGGTTCAGGTTGCCGGCACGGATTTCGGCGTTGTGTACGGTGGTGTACCGGAATCCATACTTTTCCAGCACCCAGCGGGTCCAGCCTTCATCCATGTTGGCGGTCCAGGGCTGGTAGAGGCCCAGCCTGGGCAGGTTGAGGCGATAGCCCCGGACGGGTTTCTGGCCGGTGAGGATCTGGATGCCGAGGGAGTCGGCCAGGGGGCGCAGGCGGCTTTCCAGGCCTTTTTGGGCGGGGAGCCAGATCGCGCCCGGGTCCAGTTTTTCTTTTCCGGCGGATATGGCTTTGGGGATCCAGTAGGCTCGGAAGCTTGCTGCCAACAGGCGGTTGAGGGCTGTGTTGGCGTGGTTGGTCCGGTTGGTGAGGAGGTAGCCCGAACCGGCGGAGGGGAAGGGATAGGTGGGTAGTTCGGGGTCTACCCGATGCAGGTTCGCCTTGAAGGGGCGGACGACTTCGACGGCGTGGACGCCCATCTGGAGGGGGAGGGTCCAGCCGGTGACGTCATAAGGACGTTCGGGCGGACCGCCTTCGTAGAGCCGGCGGTCGGGGTAGCGCTGGCGTTCCAGCAGGTCTTTGGCATGCGCCCGGTAGGGCTGGGACATGGAGATGACAAAGGTCCCCCCGGGATAGGAGACGCCGTCGGCCTCAAAGCCGTTCTGGGCGCGGTGAATTTCCACGCCGCCCAGATGCAGGAGGTTGAGCATTTCGAATGCGGCGACCGGGTCGTGCTGGTCGGGGGGGACCAGGTAGGCGGTGGGCGGTTCGGTTTCGCCTTTCCCAATAGCATCTTGTCCGAGACGGTAGAAGTTGTAGAGCCAGTCGTAGCGGAAGCCGGCTGAGGTTTTGAGGACGGATCGGATGGCGGTTTTTTCGTATTCCACAATATCCCTCAGGCGCCACCAGCCCCCGGGCCAGGGTTCGGGGAAGTTGGTCTGGGGCCAGTATTTGGGCAGACCCCGCCGGTGTCCCTTCAGCTCGCCGGTCCTCTGGAAGACCGGCGAGGCAATGTTGGCGCTGGCGGCCTCGGAAAGGATGCCCACGATGTTGTGACGATACGGCACGCTGCGGTACCCACCGTGCCACCAGGTGTCGTAGACGGCGGAGGTGATGACGCCGGTTTTGCCCTCGGCGGCCAGGTCGAGCGCCATGTGGCTGCCCAGCATCATGATCTGCCTCTGGAGGAGGGGGGCAATGTTCGGGTTAACCGGGTCGAAGAAGGGGGGGACGAAGAAGCGCGCCCCTTTGTTGCCCATCTGGTGGACATCGTAGATGATCTGCGGAAACCAGGTCTGGTAGTGGACCCGGGTCATGAGGCGGGTCTCCTGCTGGGTGAGCATGAACCAGTCCCGGTTGTTGTCGTGGCCGGTGTATTTGTGGTAGAGCCAGGGGGGAGAAGTGCCTTCGTGAGGTGTGCCGAGGGTGCGGTTGTACCAGTCGACGACGATGTCGATGCCGTCCGGATTGAGGGAGGGGACAAGGAGCACGACCGTGTTGTCGAGGATCGACCGGGTGGTGGGGTCATTTTGCGTGGCGAATTCGTAGGCCAGTTCCATGGACATCTGGGAGGATGCGATTTCCGTAGCATGGATGTTGCAGCCGACTAAGACCACCACTTTGCCGGTTTCGGCGATTGTTTTCGCCTCGCCATCGGTCAGGCCCCTGGGGTCCGCCAGGCGTTTCTGAGTGGCCTGTATCTCCGTCTTTCGGGCGAGGTTGTCAGGGGAAGAGATCAGGACCAGGATAAATTTCCGGCCTTCGGTCGAGGCGCCCAGGGTTTCGACCTGGATACGATCGGAGGCCCGGTCGAGCTGTTCAAAATAGTCCAGGATCTGCGACCAGCCCGCCAATTTATAATCCGTGCCCACGCGAAAGCCAATGACGGATTCAGGGCTGGGGATCTGGCCCCGCGTTTCTGCGCACAGGCCGAACGTGAGAAGCATAACAAAGAGGGCGAACAATCCCGTTGTCGAACGTGTTGTCATAAAATCCTCGTTTTGTGCACCCTATCTGTAGGGGCGGTGGTCGGGATGGGTACGCCAAATTAACCATTAAACAAGAAGAGACAAGCAGAATCTGACGTGCGTGGAATTCCCGATCAAAAGAGGGCGTTTATTGGTGCTGTGGAACCGGCGCCAGAAACCCGTTGACGGCTTCCCGGAGTGGGGATATATTTCACGGGTCTGCAAGAGGGTACTGGCAGAAGGCGGCAGCGAGTACTAAAACACAGTGTCATATCTTAAGAAAGGATGCAGAATGCTTGAAACACTTGAGATGGCGCCTCCGGATCCGATTCTGGGTCTGACGGCGACGTTTAACGAAGATCCCAATCCCAACAAGATTAACCTGGGGGTTGGGGTTTACAAGGATGCCGAGGGGAAGACGCCGATTTTCCGGTCGGCCGCGCGAGCGGAAGCGCGCCTTTTGGAGGAGGAGAGTACCAAGAATTATCTGCCCATTTCAGGGGGACCGGACTACGCGGCGGCGGTCCAGGAGCTGCTATTTGGGGCGGAGCATGAGGCGGTGACGAGCAAGCGAGCGGCAACGGTGCATACGCCCGGAGGGACCGGGGGGCTGCGTGTGGCCGGGGACTTTGTGCATAAGCTGTTTCCGGATGCGAAGATCTGGGTGAGCGATCCGACCTGGGCGAACCATGCCAACGTGTTCCGCCATGCGGGACTGGCGGTGGAGACGTATCCCTATTTTGATGCAGCGACCAACGGGCTGGCGTTCGATGCGATGCTGGGTGCGCTCAAGAAGGTTCCGAAGGGTGATGTGGTGCTGCTTCACGGGTGCTGCCACAACCCCACGGGAATCGATCCCACGCCCGAGCAGTGGGAGGAGATTGCCGGTGTGGTTGACGCATGTGGGTGGATTCCCCTGGTCGATTTTGCCTATCAGGGGCTGGGGGACGGGCTTCGTGAGGATGGGACAGGATTGATGGCGCTGTGTCGCCCGGGCTGCGAACTGTTCGTGTCCAGCTCCTTTTCCAAGAATTTCGGGCTGTACAACGAGCGCGTGGGGGCGCTGACGGTGGTGACGCCTTCGGAAGAGGCGGCGCACGTGGTGTTGAGCCAGGTGATGATCTGCATTCGCGCTAACTACTCGAACCCGCCTGCCCACGGCGCTGCGATTGTGACGACGGTGTTGAACGATCCGGAACTGCGCGCCGATTGGGATGCCGAGGTGAAGGAGATGCGCGACCGGATCAACGGGATGCGGACATTGTTTGTGGATGCACTGGAGCGAAAAGGGGTGAAGCGGGACTTTTCGTTTATTGCCCGGCAGCGGGGGATGTTTTCCTTTTCAGGGCTGAACAAGGAGCAGGTAGATGCGCTTCGGAAGAAGTACTCGATTTATATTGTGGGGTCGGGGCGTATCAACGTTGCGGGCATAACCGGGGCCAATATCGATACTCTCTGCGAGGCGATTGCAGACGTTCTGAAGTCGTAAAGGAGAACGATCGGAGTTAAGAAATGAGCGACCAGGTATACTGGGGCGATCTGCACACCCACTGCGCCATCAGCTACGGGTACGGGAGCTTAGAGCGGGCGTTCCGGCTGGGGCGGGAGCATTTGGATTTCTGTGCGGTTGTGGGGCATGCCACGTGGCACGATATGCCGACGGACCGGGAACGGCACGGGTTTATTATCGATTACCACACGGAAGGGTTCGCCCGGCTGAAGCGAAACTGGAAGACGATGCAGGAGACCGTGGCGCGTTACAACGAGCCGGGGCGGTTCGCTACGTTTTTGAGTTACGAGTGGCACTCCTGCGCGTACGGGGATCACAACGTGTATTATTTGGAGGACGATGGGGAGGTTGTGGAGCGGGACAGCCTGGAGGAGTTGGATGCGGCCCTGTCCGGGCGGGAGACGATGATTCATCCCCACCACATCGGGTACGGGAAAGGGTACCGGGGGATCAACTGGGACCATTTTGACGCTGAGCGGTCCCCGGTGATCGAAATTTTGTCGGGACACGGGGGTTCGGAGCGGGATGGGGGACCCTACCCAATGTATCATACCATGGGGCCCAGGCAATACGAAGGCACGGTGGCGTATGGGCTGGCGATTGGCAAGCGGTTCGGATTTGTGGGCGGAACGGACCACCACGGGGGCTATCCGGGCCACTACGGGGAGGGGCGGGCAGCGGTGTACGCGCCCGAGCTGACGCGGCGTGCGATCTGGGAGGCGCTGAGGGCACGGCGGTGTTATGCGGCGACGGGGGACCGCATTGCGCTCGATTTCCGGGTGAACGATGCGCGGATGGGGGAGGAGACGGCTGCGTCCGGCCGGCGGGAGGTTCGGGTGGAGGTGCGCGGGTGCGATGCGCTGGACCGGATTGAGGTGGTGAAGAACAACCGGCCGTTGAAGCGGGTGTTCGGTCCGGAGCTTGTCAAGGCGCTGCAGGATCCGATCACGGCGAAGGTGCGCGTGGAGTGGGGGTGGGGAGATAAGGAGACGCCGGTGCGGTGGGACGGGGAGGCGCGGCTTTCGGAGGGGGAGCTGCTGTCGGTGGAGCCGTGTTTTACGGGCGATCCGGTGCTGGCGCCTTCGGCCGACGGCGGGGGGGTGGCTTCGGACGAGGAACCCATTCACGGGATTGTGGAACAGGACGGGCGAGGGGTGCGCTGGTTTTCCAACACGCAGGGCAATCTTCACCCCTTCCTGCGGAGCACCAGCGCGCTGATCTTAGAGGTTTGCGCGCCCCGTAAGGCTGCGCTGGCGTTCCAGGCGAACGGCCACCGGTTCGAATACCGGCTGGAGGATCTGCTGGAGGGGTCCCGAAGCGAGTTTGTACGGGGCTGGCGTTCCGAGGCGGTACTGGTCCACCAGGCAGTTCCCGAGGGCCGGCTGCAGATGTCGCTGGCGTTCGAAGACGAGGGGCCTGAACAGGAGACCGATTTCTACTACGCCCGAGTGGCGCAGGAGAACAACCAGTGGGCGTGGGCGAGCCCGATCTGGGTTTCGGGGTAAAGCGCTTTAAATATGTGAGGATTCCGTGGTTATCGATTCCCATTCCCATGCGTGGCCCCGGTGGCCTTACCAGCCGCCGGTGCCGGACGATACGAGCCGGGGGGCCGTGGAACAGCTCCTGTTTGAGATGGACCGGAACGGGGTGGACCAGGCGGTGCTGGTGTGCGCACGCATCGACCAAAATGCGGACAACAACGACTATGTGGCAGGTTGTGTTGAACGGTATCCGGACCGGCTCCAGCAGTTTGCGGACGTGGACTGTTCCTGGACGGCGACCTATCACACCCCGGGTGCGGCGGACCGGCTGGCGGAGACGGCCCGGGCGTGGCCGATCAAAGGGTTCACGCACTATGTGAAGGGGGATGATGACGGGTCGTGGTTTCTGTCGGAAGAAGGGCTGGCGTTTTTTCAGAAGGCCGAGGCGGTGGGGCTGATTGCGAGTCTTTCGATTCGGCCGGAGTTGCATCCGGTGCTGCGGCAGGTGGCGGAGCGGTTCCCCGGGCTGCCTTTGGTGTGTCACCACATGGCGGGGGCCAGGGCGGAGGAGCCGCCGCCCTATCCAAACCTGAAGGAGGTTCTGGCATCGGCGGAGACGCCCAATATCTATGTCAAGATGTCCGGGTTCTCCTATGTGTCCCAGGTGAAGTGGGGGTTTCCTTATTCTGATACGATGTGGATCGTGCGGGCGCTGTATGAACATTTTGGCCCCGGGAGGCTTTGCTGGGGATCGGACTATCCGGTGGTGCGCTCCGCTATGACCTATCAGCAGGCCCTGGAAGTGTTTCGGACCTACTGCCCGTTTATCCCGGAGGGGGATAAGGCGGAGATCCTGGGGAGAACACTTCACCGGCTGTTGACAGAGGCCGGAAAAGGGTCACTCTGAAGGAGGTATAGATTATGCTGTTAAAAGACCGTGTGGCAATTGTGACGGGCGCCAGTTCGGGGATCGGCCGGGGCGTTGCGCTGGAGCTGGCGCGGGAGGGAGCCAGGGTGGCAGTCGCGGATATTCAGGAGGTTCCCAAGCGGGGGAAATATCACGAGACGGACGTGACGACGCCGACTGCGGAGGAGGTTGAGAGGTTGGGCAGCGAGGGGATGTTCATCGAGACCGACACGGCGGATGAAGCAGCTGTCCGGCGGATGGTTGAGCAGGCGGCCGAACGGTTTGGCGGAGTTGATATCCTGGTTAACAATGCCGGGATCCACATTCCGGGGAACAGCCAGGAGATGTCGGTGGCCGACTGGGATCGCGTGGTGGGGGTGAACCTGAGGGGGGTGTTCCTGGGGATCAAGTCCGCCGTTCCTTATTTGAAGCAGTCGCAGGCGGGCAGGATTATCAGTATCGCTTCGGTGCATGCGTTCGGTGGCGGCGGCGGTCCGGCTTACGCTCCGGCCAAGGCGGGGTTGGTCAACCTGACCCGAGATATCGCCATCGAGGTGGCCCCGGACGGTGTGACGGTCAATGCGATCTGTCCGGGTTATATCGAGACGGCGATCCAGGACTATCTGACCGAGGAGCAGATTGAGGCCGCCCGGGAGCGAATACCCCTGCCCCGGTTCGGCCTGCCCCGGGATATCGGGCGAGCAGCCGTGTTCCTGGCATCGGACGATGCGGAGTGGATTACGGGAACGGCGCTGCCGGTAGACGGAGGGTGGTTGGCGCCGGTTTGAAGACGGTCGAAGACTTTACGGAGATCTGTATGGAGATTCGAGGGGCGAAAGAATCGGAGCTTGAGGAGTTGATTGAGCTTCAGCGGCTCGTTTTTCGGCCGGACGAGGCGGCTCAGCCCCGGTACCGGGCGTATGTGCGGGAAGATCCGACGTACCGGCTGGATCAATCGCGGGTGGTGGTCGATGGGGAGCGGATTGTGGGGCACCTGAGGGTGTGGGATCGGCTGATTCGGGTGCGGGGGGCCAAACTTCGGGCGGGCGGTCTCGGGGGGGTGCTGACGCATCCGGCGTATCGGGGACGGGGGTATGCCCGGGCGCTGATGCGGGATACGGAAGGGTATATGCTGGAAGCGGGGTACGATCTGGGGCTGCTGTTTACGATTATCGGCACGGCCTTTTATCGGGCGCTGGGGTGGACGGAGATTCCGCTGCCTACGTTTGAGGTGGCCGTGGGCATGGAGGGGAGTGGTAAAGGAGAGGGGATTCGGCGCCTGGAGATTGAGGAGGATCTGGAGGCCGTTGCCGAGATTTCCAGAGCGAACACGGAGGGGATGACGGGCCCCGAGGTCCGTCGGGACGGGTACTGGACATGGGGGCCTTCGCGCTGTCGGGGGGTGTTTCCGGAGTGGGGGGTGGAGCAGGATGGGAAGCTGGCGGCTTATGTGAATTTTGAGGCAGAGTCCGATCGACTCTGGGTGAGGGAGGCGTGTGCGCTGCCGGGGTGTGAGGCGGCCTACGGCGATCTGGCCCTGCTGATTGTAGACAAAACGAGGCAGCAGGGGTTGGCGACCGTGGCCGGGAGCCTGCCGTCGGGACATCCGCTGGTGGACAGGCTGTCCGAGGCTGTGGGTCGCGGGGCGCGTTGGGGCGCTCACGAAGAGATGATGGTGAAGCTGGCCAACTGGGCGTCGTTGGCGGAGAAACTGGGGGGAGCTGTGGGGAACGGTCCGCCCGATCCGGAACCGCCCTTCTGGCAGGCGCTGTTCGGGCTGAGTCCGGCGCCATCGGGTACAGGGTATGAAGGCTGGATGGGATCATTGCCCCCCTGTGAGGGGCCGTTTTACTGGTGGAGCGATATTTTTTGAAGGATTGAACGCTGTGAGATTCATAACCCACCTCTCTCAATCAGGTGGGTTTTTCAATTGCTGCCTCTGCCGCGGAGAGCATGCCGTCCAGGATCTGCCGGGCCAGGCGGTCGACAGCGGCCCTGGTCTGTTCCAGGTCTTCCGACGCCATGTGGGGGTGGTCTGCGGAGGCGGCCGAGACGTAGTATTTGATCTTGGGCTCGGTACCTGAAGGCCGGGCGGTGACCCGGGTGTGCCCTGCCCCGGTAAAGGTGAAGGCGATGACGTTGCCCCTGGCGCCCGCGATGTCCCGGACGGCGCCGCTTTGCAGGTTGCGGGCCTGCCCGGTCTGGCGGTCGATGGTTTCAACAACGGGGCAGCCGCCGATTTTCGCCGGGGGACGGGCACGCAGCCCTTCCATGATGCGGGCGATTTCACGGCTGCCTTCGGCGCCCTCCCGCACGGCGGATTTCTGGATTTCCTTGAAGTATCCGTATTCGCGGTAGATGTCGTCCAGGTAGTCCTGTAGGGTTCGCCCCCGGGACTTGAGCCGGGCCGCGCATTCGCAGATGAGGAGCGCGGCCGCTGCTGCGTCTTTGTCGCGGACAAATGAGCCGGCCAGGTAACCGTGGCTCTCTTCGGCGCCAAAAAGGAACTCGGCGTCGGAAGCGCGTTTTTCGATGACGTCGCCGATGTACTTGAAGCCGACCAGGAGGTTGTCCACAACCTCGACGCCGAAGGAGCGAGCGATGAGGCCGGTAAGGTCGGTGGTGACGATGGTTTTTGCAACCAGCCCGTTGGGCGGGAGTTCGCCCCGGTCCTTTTTCTGCTTGAGGATGTAGTGGCAGAGGAGAACGCCGATCTGGTTGCCGTTGAGGGCCAGGTCTTCGGGAGGGGCGTTCCAGCCTTTTTCCGGATGGGGCAGGGCGCAGCCGAGGCGGTCGGCGTCGGGGTCGCTGGCGATAGTGATGTCGGCGCCGACTTCGGCCGCCTGCCGGGTGGCCAGGCTGAGAACCTGAGGGTCCTCCGGGTTGGCGACGCCTCCCCGGACAGTGGGGAAGTTTCCATCGGGAACGGCCTGTTCTTCAACCAGATGGAGGTCACCGTAGCCGAGTTTTTGCAGGGCCGGGACGACAGAGGTGGCGCCCACACCGTGAAGGGGGGTGTAGACGATGCGGACGTTCCGCTTGGGGGAGAGGGAAAGGCCGGCGAGTTTGGTGTAATAGCGGGCATCGATTTCGGTGTCTACGAACCGAATTCTTCCCGCTTTGATCGCGTTGTCGAAATCGTACGTTTTGATGTCTGTGACGGCCTGGACCTCGGCCATGATGTTCTGGTCGTGGGGGGGCACGACCTGGCCCCCGTCCGACCCGTAGGCTTTGAATCCGTTGTCCGAGGGCGGGTTGTGGCTGGCGCTGACGACCACGCCGGCCACGGCGCCGGTTTCGCGCACGGCAAAGGAGAGTTCCGGGGTGGAGCGAAAGCCGTCGAAGAGGTGTGCGGAGACGCCGTTGCTCGCCAGGACGGCTGCGGTTTCCCGGGCGAAGCGGTCGGAGTTGATCCGGGTGTCGTGGGCGATCACAGCGCCCCGTTCCGCTCCGTTGGGCCCTCCGGCTTTCAGGATGTACCGGGCCAGGCCCTGGGCGGCTTCTCCAATGGTACGGAGGTTGATCCGATTGGGGCCGGGGCCCATTTTGCCGCGGATGCCGCCGGTGCCAAACTCGATACGTTTTCGGAAGGCGTCTTCCAGTTCACTCAGGTTTTCACGTTCAATCAGGTCCCGGATTTCGGCCGTGAAGGCGGCATACCCCGGGTCCGTCAGCCAGCGCTTTACGTGGGCGCCCGCCTCCTCTGAAAGGCTGCCCGTTTTTACCCAGGCTTCAATCTGTCGCGCCCCCGCTTCTGACATGCTTCTCCCCTGTATGTCGCTATGCGCCTTCCTCTTCATCCTGGTCCGCGTAGGCGTGCCCTCCGAAGATTGCTCTTACCTCTTCAGCCGTTTTCGCATTTGCCAGCGCGCCCATTCGGGCTTCTTCTTCTTCTTGAAGCGCTCGAACACTGGTAAGCACGGCTTCAAGCTTGTCGGCTGGAAACTTGCAGGCGCCGTTCTCGTCCATGTGGATGATCTCACCCGGGGAAACATCCATGCCTGCCACCGAGACCGGCACGTTTACCGCGTGGACGGCCATGCCGCCATGCCCTGCGGTGACACCGCTGAGCATATACTGAAATTTCATCGGACGTATTTCATCCAGATCTCTTGAGGGACCATTGGATATTGCGCCCACACAGCCCACAGCTTTCATCGCAGTGGTCATATTGCCGCCGGCCAGGCCCACCTTACCGGCTATCTCGGGTGGAAATTTCTGCTGGAAGACCAGAATCGTCGGTTTTTTTGAGGCGTCCATTGCGTCAATTACGTCCATAAAGGACAGGCGGGAATAGTCCGGATCGGGCAGGCCGAATACGCAGGTGACGGCATGTCCGACGGTTCTCCCCAGTTCGGGATACATACAACGAATGGATTGGTCCGTGTACCAGTTCTCGGTCCAGGGGTTGTACAGGCCAAGGCACAGCGGGTTCTGGGGATATGTGGCAACGACGTTGGTGATGGAAGGGGTATCAAAACTATGCAGCTCTTCCAACATTTCCTTTTCGGTTAATTCTGCCATCGGTTACCTCCCTGGTGTGAAAAAAATTGCGTTATTGGGCACAGATGCCCAGGGGTTTTAGAGCCTCTTTCAGATCATTCATTTCGGTCTCGGTCAGGGGCTGCACAGGCTTGCGGCAGGGGCCTACTTTTCGTCCGGATAGATGGGTCGCCGCTTTAACCGATGCATTGTACACATGGGTCCAGAAGAAGAGGTTGGTGGGGAACATGCGTTTCCAGAGTTCTCCCGCTTCATCGATCTTTCCCGAAACGACAAAATTATAAAGATCGACGGACTCTTTTGGCATGGCATTGCACGCGCCCCACACACATCCGGGACATCCGGCCAGGAGGCTGAAGAAGGCGATTGGATCGCCTCCGTTGAATACGTTTGCGCCAATCTGGAGGAGGTGCTGGATTCGAACGAGATCGGCGGTGCTGTCTTTGATGTATTTTACGTTGTCGATCTCCATGAGACGTTTGAAAAAGCCGGGGGTGATATCGATGCCCGAATGCACCGGGATATTGTACACCATAATCGGGGTCTTGACGGCTTCGGATATCTTCTCATAGTGATAGTAGACGCCTTCGTTGTCAGGCCCTTCGAAATAGGGCGGCAGAATCAGGAGGCAGTCGGCTCCAACGCCTTCCGCATGCCTGGCATACTCGATGGCATCCTCTGTATTGATTGCCGAGGTTTTTACCATCAATCCCGCCCTGCCATCGATATGTTCGGAGGCGATCTTGGCGATTCTTTTTCGTTCCTCGGGCCGCAGGTATGCAAATTCACCGGTCCCGCCGCAAACCAGGATAATATGTATGCCTGCCTCTATCATCGAATCGATGTGGTTTCTCAGTGCTGTTTCATCAAGGCTTTCCCCGTTCTCGGTGAACGGTGTGCATAAGGCCGAGCACATGCCTTTGAGTTCCGTCACGATAACCTCCTCTATGAGGAATCTTAAATACCCGCCAGCGATCCAGCGGGGAGCTCTGGTTGCGCAAAGGAGAGGTCGATCTGCGGTGGATAGGTTTTATGGTTCTGTTTATAAATGGCTTAATTTTAGAGTGGCGTTCGTCCCTGCCGCGTTATCCAGCCTTATTTTGCCCTATATCCCGATGTGGCGGCCCCCATAAGTTACCTTCGATTATTGCGATCATCAAGGAAAATCGAGCGCAGTCCCCAATCTCGTGTACCGTTCGAATGCTCAGACGGCAGTCTGATCCTGTCAAAATCCGTCCGTCAACCCCGGGTTCTTTAAAACGCCAGGTCAACGGATTCCTGCGGTTCAAAGATCATAAATGACTTGACTTTATTCAGTGTTTTTCTGTATAGTTGCCTAACCGAAAAGGGTATAAGGAGCCGGTCATGTGATTGTGATTTATGCTCTTCTTTTGATTGTCTCTCTCTTCCTGTTCCTCCCGATCCGCATCGGTATTTTGGGGCGCTACGAGGCTGAAGAAGGGGTGTTCTGTGGCTGGGTGAGGTTCTGGAGCGGCCTGTGGGGCGTGAAGGTGGTCTACGGGAAGGGGACGACACGGGTCGGCCCGATGGTGTTGGGGTGGATGCCGTGGAGCCTGCCGGTAGGCTCCCGACAGAAAGAGGACGTCGACACGCCGGAGGCCGGGGAAGGAGAAGAGGAGGAGGAGGCAGAAGAGGTCGCGGAGGGAGGCCCTCAATCTTTTCGCCAGAAGCTGGCCGAAGGGCTTTTTGTGGCAGGGCGGGTGCGGTCCTATATCCGCAGACTCAAGGCGCCGGTGTGGCGATTTTTGAAGCGCCTGCTGAGGGGATTCCGATTTCGTCGTTTTGCGTGCCGGCTTATTTACGGGGCTTCGGATCCGGCTACGACCGGACAGGTTTTCGGGTATGCGCAGGCGGTTTCGAATGTGCTGGGCAAAAGGGCGCAGGTGAACGTTGGCGCCGATTTCGAGCGGGAGCGGCTGGAGGGGGAAGCGGAAGTGGAGGTGGCGGTTTATGTGTACCGGTTGCTCTGGGCGGTGCTCTGTCTTATTCCCCACATTGCCGGGGCCTGGATCGCAGATGTATGGACCCGGTGGCGGCGGAAGCGGGTGGCCGTGGAGGCAGGCGCGAATTTATAGGGTGTGGAGAACAGGGGCCTGACTTCCTATCTTTTGAGGAGGCGCGATGTCCGTCGAGGTTTTGATCAAGACACTGTTGCAGGAGTTCCGGCAGATTGTGAGGACGGAGTCGGTGGTGGGAGAACCGGTGGTGGTGGGCGAGACCGTGATTGTGCCGGTGTCGAAGATTTCGTTCGGGTTCGGCGCGGGCGGGGGAAAGGGAGACAAGTCCGAGGGCGGAAGCGGCACGGGGGGAGGCGCCTCGGTGGAGCCGGTGGCTTTTATTGTGATTCGGGAGGGGAAGGCGCAGCTGCTGCCGCTGGAAGATAAGGGCGTGTCGATCAAGAAACTTCTGGAACTGGCGCCCGATGTGATCAAGAAGGTGAAGGATTTCCGGGAGAAACGGGAAAAAAAGAAGGCCCAGGAGGCGGCTGAGGAGTCGGACGCGGACGTCGGGGCCTGAGGGACGAAGTGTATGGGCCGCCTGCTGCTTTTGCTTCCCACCGAGACCTATCGCGCCCACGATTTTATGGAGGCGGCCCAGGCGCTGGATGTGGAGGTGGCCGTGGGTTCGGACCGTCGCCAGGCCCTGGCCGACCTGACACCGGGAAAGACACTGGCGCTGGATTTCTGGAAGCCGGAAGCGGCGGTGGGCGAGGTCCTGGCGTTTGCGAAGACCTATCCGTTACATGCGGTTGTAGGGGTGGACGACGATACGGTTCTCCTGGCCGCCCTGGCGAGCGAAGCGCTGGGACTGCCCCACAATTCCGCAGCGTCCGTTCGGGCGTCCCGGTACAAACACGTGATGCGCCAGATGCTGGCAAATACAGGCCTGCCCTCGCCGGGGTTCAGGCTTTTTTCAGTTGGGGACGATCCGACAGCAGCTGCCCGCTCGGTCCGGTTTCCCTGCGTGCTAAAGCCGGTTTCCCTCTCGGCAAGCCGGGGGGTGATCCGCGCCGATGACCCCGATGCGTTTGCGGCGGCCTTCAAGCGGATCGGGGCGCTTCTGTCTCTGTCCGGGGTGACCGACAGGGCCGGAGAGGGCGCAGACCGGATTCTGGTGGAGGATTATATTCCCGGGAACGAGGTGGCGCTTGAGGGGCTGCTGGTGGAGGGAGCGCTTACGGTTCTGGCGCTGTTCGATAAGCCGGACCCCCTAAGAGGGCCGTATTTTGAGGAGACGCTTTATGTAACACCGTCCCGCCTGCCCGCCGATTTTCAGAACGCGATTCGAGAGACGACCGCAGAGGCTGCAGAAGCGCTGGGGCTGCGAGAGGGACCCGTTCACGCCGAACTCCGGTTGAACGATGACGGGGTGTGGATTGTGGAGATCGCTGCCCGGTCGATCGGGGGGCTTTGCTCGCGGGTCTTGCATTTTGGGGCGGGCATTTCACTGGAGGAATTGATCCTGCGCCACGCACTCGGGCAGGATATCGGCCCGACAAAACGGGCGGGCAAGGCGGCGGGGGTGATGATGCTGCCCGTGCCGAAGAAGGGCCTGCTGCGGTCGGTCTGGGGCGTGGATGTGGCGAAGAAGGTTCCGGGGATCCAGGATGTGGTCCTGACGATTCCGCTGGACCAGGAGGTCGAGCCGCTGCCGGAGGGGTCGCGGTATCTGGGGTTTATTTTTGCACGTGCGGAGAGGCCCGAGCAGGTGGAAGAGGCGCTGCGGGAGGCGTACCGGCGGCTTGCGGTTATGATCGAACCTTCGGAACTCCCGATTTGAATGGGTCACACAAGAGCAAACTGCTCTTCGGTCGGCTCTGCTCAGCAGTACCAGGGCTCGGTGAGGTAGGGAACTGTTGCCAGAGAAGGCACGATGGAGAGACCGAACGAGGTGGTGGGACGGTCCAGGAGGGCGCTGGCATGCATCCAGACGTCACCGAAGATCTCCCGCCGGGAGGCCTGTTTTGCCTGCCCGTTGGTGACGATTTCAGTAACGTCCTGGTGGAGCCGGTCCACGCGGGAGTCGGGATGGTCCCACCGGTAGCTGAGGTATTCCGGGTCGAAGGGACCCAGCAGGTTCCGGACCTCGGGAAGTTCGAGGAGGCGTGAACCTTCCGGGATTAGCAGGCGGATGGTAAGCTGGATCGGGGCGACGTGTTCGAGCAGGTCCAGTTCGTGCAGGAGGGCTAAAAGTTCGGCGTAGCCTTCGAGGGTGGTCCAGGGTGAGAAGGGGATGAAGGTGGGGTTCAGAGTAAGGCCGTGCTCGCGGAAGAGGCCGGTGAGCCGGATGAAGTCTTCCCGCGTATGGCCCTTGTCTAAGAGGGCGAGCACGCGGTTGTCGACCGATTCCACGGCCGTGGTGACGATTGCGCAGCCGGTTTCCCGCAGGGTGGAGAGATGGCCGGCGTGCTTGAGGAGATGTTCGACCTTGGCGGTGATGTCGTAGGTGAGGTCGGGGAATTCTTTGTGGAGCGCCCGGACGAGGGGGATTGCGTGGCCGATGCCGTTGAAAAAATCGGGATCGCCAAAGGTGATGTGCTCGGCGCCGACTGTAACCTGCCTGCGGATGTCTTCTAAGACGACGTCACGCTGGATGATCCGGAATCGGCCCCGGTAGACGGGCACCACGGGGCAGTGGCGGCAGAGGTGTTTGCATCCCCTGCTGGCTTCGGTGTAGCCGACGGTTTTGGGTGGACCGTTTCCGGTGTGAAGCTGAGCGTAGCCGGAGAGGGGGGGGAGGTCGCTCCGGTCGGGAACCAGGAACTGCTGGCGGTTCAGGGAGATGAGGGGTTCGGTCTGGGGAAGATCCACCGCAGCGGACTTCTGAAGCCGTTTGCAGAGGCTGACCAGGCCGGCTTCAAATTCGCCGCCCAAGACGGTGTGGGCGCCCAGGCTGCGCAGGTAGGCCTCGTTTACGGGGGCGTAGAGCCCGTAGAAGCAGATGTGGGCGCCGGGGTTCTGCCTCTGCACCCGGGCCGCCAGCGGGACGGCCAGGCGGGTTGCGGTGTGCATGGGGACGTAGAAGGCCACCAGGTCCGCCGCGCGCACCGCCGCTTCGGGCAGGTCATCGACAGATACATCTGCGGCAACGACCTCCACCCCTTCGCGCCTCAGCCAGGCGGCGGGCGAGGCCAGGCCAAAAGGCTGACGGCCCAGCTCATAGGTCGAGATTAGAACGACTTTGAGAGCCGGGCCGTTTTTCTGTGTAGATCCGATCGGCATGTTTTTAAACGGACCGCTTGATGGCAGTTCCAGGTTCCGAGTTCCGAGTAAAAGTCAAAATCGACCCCCAAAGCGGCAGGACCTGGGAAACTTGGAACTTGGGACCTGGAACTTTATCTATTTCGACGGCTGGTAGTAGGGATTTTCCCCATCCGCATGGTCGGTGACGTCGAGGATCTGCTCAATTTCCGGAACGGCCTCTTTGAGCAAGACCTCAACGCCCTGTTTGAGGGTTACGTCGACCATGCCGCACCCCTGGCATCCCCCACCGAATTGAATATACGCGGTGTTGTCCTTCACGTCGATGAGCGAAATGAAGCCTCCGTGGGAGGCCACGCTCGGGTTGATTCTTTCGTCGATGATCTGCTGGATTTTTTCGGCAATCGTTCCTTTCAGATGGGGCGGGACCTTGTTGGGGTTGTCAATTTTGAACCCTCTGCCCATCAGGCTGTCCACAAAATCGAGGGTGATATCCTGGACGTAGGGCGCACTCTCGGGATCGACGTAGATGTTGAACCCCTCGCAGGAAATGACCTCATCCTCGTCTTCTTCCTGCCCTTCGGCCACAAAGGCCAGACGGAAGTTTGCCTGCAGGGGCGAAACGACCTCTGCTTTTACGCGCACGCCTTTGATGGGCGTTTGCTGGGCTTCCATCATTTTGACAACCTCTTTCTCAGCGACTTCCGTAACGGTTATCATTTTCGTGTTCTCCTCCAGGAGTGTAAACCCTCTCTGTGTTATGCCTCTGCCTCTTCCTTTTGCGTCGGCCGTTCCCGTTCGATTTTTTTCTGGACCTTCATCAGCGCGTAAAGCAAATCCTCCGGACGGGGCGGACACCCCGGCACGTACACATCCACCGGAAGAAACTGATCCACTCCCTGAACCATCGTATATGTGTTGAACACCCCCCCAGACGACGCACACGCGCCCATCGAAATCACCCACTTGGGGTCGGGCATCTGATCGTAGATCTTTTTCAACACCGGCATCATCTTGATCGAAATTCGACCCGAGACAATCAGAAGGTCCGACTGGCGGGGGGAGAATCTGACCGCTTCGGCGCCGAAGCGTGCCATGTCGAATCGTCCCGAGAGGGTGGCCATCATCTCGATGGCGCAGCAGGCGGTGCCGAAGGGCATAGGCCAGAGGGAGCTTTTGCGTGCCCAGTTGATCATTTTGTCCATCGTGGTGGTGATCACATTGTCACCCAGACCGGTTTCCAATCCCATGTCCTACATCACCTCGTTACACGTGTCACAGATTTATTTCAATTGGATACCTGGAGCAGTTCATCCGCCATGTCCTTGAAACAGGCGCTCAATTCCTGCTCTTCACCCAGCAGGTCTTTCAGGGTAATTCTGCCCAGCATCTGGTCTACAACAAACTGTACGGTGCTCCAGAGGGACCGGATGGAGCAGTCCACCGAGTGGGTGCAGAGGTCTTCCACACCTGCGTGATCCTCGCAAAAATTGGGGCCAAAAAAGCGCCCGCCCAGCACGGCCACCACCTCACCGACAACGATCTGATCGGCCGGCCGGGCCAGCCTGTATCCCCCGGCCTGACCGCGAAGGCTCTCGACGAATTCACCCAGACGCAGGTTGCGCATGATTTTTGCGACATTGGAGACCGACAGACCTTCGGCCTGGCTGATTTCGGAAATGGTCAGGCCGTCTCCCATCTTATTTTCGTGGCGTCCGATCTGCAGGAGGCACCGAAGTCCGTATTCTTCCTGGGTGCTTAGCTTCATGGGTTCAGGGTTTCCTGGGTATTGGAGGCGGTCCCGGCCTGATGGTGATCTTACATAACGTACGCAATTAAGGGTTAAAGGTCAAATGTGAAACAGGATCGTTCCGCCACCCTTTTTCACCTTTCACGTTCTCACAGCATTCCGAGTTCCAGCTTGGCCGCTTCGGACATCATCTCGGGGTTCCAGGGAGGGTCGAAGACCAGGTCGAGGGTGACGTCTCTTACGTCCGCAACGCTGCGTGCTTTGCTTTCCACTTCACCCGGGAGGATTCCCGCCGCCGGGCAGTTGGGGGAGGTAAGGGTCATTTTTACGTACGCCATCCCCGATTCTTCGACTTTGATTTCGTAGATGAGGCCCAGTTCATAAATATTGACCGGAATTTCGGGGTCGTAGATCGTGCGAAGGGCTTCGGCCACCTTTTCCTCCACGTCCTTCGGGTCCACAGGCGCTTGGCCATCGTTGTCGGCTTCAGCGGCTGCGGCCTCGGCGGTCGCTTTTTTGGTCTCTTCTTTTTGCACGGCGTAAGATGTGAGGGCTTCCGTGTTGACCGGGAGCACCTCCTCCTCGGGTTCTGTCTCGGGTTCTGTTTTATTGTTGGAAGGGCCTGGAAGGGGTGGGGATGGCTCGGGTTCACCCTGGCCGAACAGACGATGCAACAGGCGCTGGTAGAAACGGTTGAACAGTTGCACGATTTCCCTCCGAGGTATGATTATGTTTATTCGGTAGACACGGACTGATCTTCGCCTCTTAGAGCAGCGTGGAGGGTGTGCCAGGCCAGGGTTGCGCACTTGATCCGAACGGGGAATTCCCGCACACCGGTGAAGACGGCGAGTTTGCCCAGGCTGTCCGTATCCGGCGGCGTGTCCAGATCTGCGGTGACCAGCTCGCGGAACTTTTTGAACAGGGCTTCCGCTTCTTCCACCGTTTTGCCTTTCAAGAGGGAAGTCATCAGCGAAGCCGAGGCCTTGGAGATGGCGCAGCCGGATCCTTGAAAGGCGATGTCTTCGATGCGGTCGTTTTGCAGTTTTACGTAGAGGTTGATGTGGTCTCCGCAAAGCGGATTGTAGCCTTCCGATGTCCGGTTGGCGTCTGGTAGTTCCTTAAAATTGCGGGGACTCTTGTTGTGGTCCAGAATGACCTGCTGATAGAGTTCGCGGAGGTCGGACATTAGCGAAATACCTCAATGACTTTGTGAAGCCCCTGCACCAGGGCGTCGATATCCTCTTTTGTGTTGTAAAAGGCAGTGGCCGCCCGTGTGGTCGCGGGTACGCCAAAGTGCTGCATCACCGGCTGGGCGCAGTGGTGGCCGGCCCGGACGGCAACACCTTCCTGATCCAGGATGGTGCCGATGTCGTGGGGGTGGGCGTCTTTCATGATAAAAGAGAGGACGCTGATTTTTTGGGCGGCCGTGCCGATAAGCCTCAGGCCGGGAATCTCAGAAAGAGCCTCGGTGGCGTAGGCCAGCAGATCCTCTTCGTAAACCGCCGCGTGGTCCAGGCCGATCTGGTTGAGGTAGTCGATTGCCGCGCCCAGCCCGATGCCGCCGGCGATGTGCGGCGTTCCGGCTTCGAATTTGTTGGGCAGGTCGGCGTAGGTGGTCTTTTCAAAGGTGACCGATTTGATCATGCTGCCGCCCCCGTGGTAGGGGGGCATGGCCTCAAGCAGGTGGGCCTTTCCGTAGAGTACGCCGATGCCGGTGGGACCGTAGAGTTTGTGGCCGGAGAAGACGTAGAAATCGCAGCCGAGTTCCTGCACGTCCACGTTCAGGTGGGGCACGGCCTGGGCGCCGTCTAAAAGCACCGGGATGCCCCGGCGGTGTGCCATCTGGACGATCTCTGAGACGGGGTTAAGCGTGCCCAGAGCGTTGGAGACGTGGGTGACCGAGACGAGTCTGGTTCGGTCGTTGAGGAGCTTTTCGTATTCTTCCAGCAGCAGTTCTCCCCGGTCGTTGATGGGGATCACGCGGAGGGTGGCTCCTTTTTCTTCACACAGCATCTGCCAGGGGACGATGTTGGAGTGGTGCTCCATGGCGGAGATGACGATCTCGTCGGCGTCTCCCACCTGCTTTCTGCCGTAGGTCTGAGCGACAAGATTGATGGCCTCGGTGGTGCCGCACACGAAGATGATTTCCCGGTCGTGGGCGGCGTTTATAAAGCGACGGACTTTGGTGCGGGCGCCTTCGTAAGAGTCCGTTGCAACCTGACTGAGGTGGTGTACGCCCCGGTGGACGTTGGCATTTCCCGTCGAGTAATAGGTTTCGAGGGTATCGATTACGACCTGGGGCTTCTGGGTGGTGGCCGCATTGTCCAGGTAGACCAGGGGCTTGCCGCGCACCGATTGTTTCAGCACCGGAAAATCGGCTCGGACAAGGTCCGGGTTGAAGGGCCCGGCCCTGTCGATGAGAGGACAGGACAGGTCTCTGGTGAGTGTGTGTGGCGCTGTGGTCATTTTTTGCCCTCTGCCAGACGGATCCTTTCAAATTTCTGCCCGATCCATCGGCCGAGCTGCTGCCGGACGGGATCGATTTTCACCCGGTCGATGATATCGTCTGCAAACGCCTGAAGCAGCATGTGATGGGCTGTTTTCCTTTCGATGCCTCGGGACCGGAGGTAGAAGAGAGCGTTTTCGTCGAGCTGCCCGATTGTGGCCCCGTGAG
Source organism: Candidatus Latescibacterota bacterium (assembly GCA_965249305.1). Taxonomy (GTDB): domain Bacteria; phylum Latescibacterota; class UBA2968; order UBA2968. The sequence goes on from OZ252228.1 coordinate 6,078,940, forward strand.
AACACTTGACGTCGTCGGCGTAGATCTCAAGCTGGGGTTTGGTGTTGACCCTGGCCGCGTCGGAAAGGAGCAGGTTCTGGTTGGTCTGGTAGGCGTCGGTTTTCTGCGCTTTCTGGTGGACGTGGATCTTGCCTCTGAAGAGTGTCCTGGAAGCCCCGTTGAGAATACCTTTGTAGAGTTCGTGGCTGGTGCAGTTCGGCTCGGCGTGCTCTAAGAGCGTATAGTTGTCCACGTGCTGCCCGTCTTCGAGCAGGTAGAAGCCGTTCATGGTGGCTTCGCCGCTTTCACCGGCCAGCAGGGCGCTCACGTCGTTGCGCACAAACCCTCCGCCCAGGGAGAAGGCGTGGGTGGACACGGCGCTGTTTCGACCCTGGGTGAGCTGCATGTTGGCAATGTGGAAGGCGTCGGGGCTTTCTAACTCCAGTTTGTAGTGGTCGATCACCGTATCGTCGCCCGCGGCGAGTTCGGTTACCGCGTTGGTAAAATAGGCCCCGCCGTCCAGCCCCGCGTAGGTCTCCACGACCGTGGCCTGTGCGTTGTTTTCGGCCAGGACGAGGGTGCGGGGGTGGGATACGGTAGGCTTCGCCTTTGAGGTTGAGACAAAGAGGAGGTGGACGGGCGTTTCGAGCGCCACGCCTTTTGGGATGAAGATGAAGGCGCCGTCTTTGAGGAAGGCGGTGTTGAGAGCGGTGAAGGCGTGTTCCTCATAGCCGGCGTACCGGGCCAGGTGCTCGGAGATGCGCTCGGGGTTGGACTCCAGGACGGCCGCCAGGCTGCCCGCTTCTACCCCGTCCGGCAGCGGCTGGTGGACGGAAAGTTCCGGGGCATAGAATCCGTCTACAAAGACGAGCTGCGTACAGGCCAGGCCGTTGAAGACAAACGGGTCGATCTGGCCTGAGGTCACCCCCTGCGGATCGTATTGGGCCGGGGAGGTGAAGGGGATTCTGGTGAGGGCGGCCAGGCTGACGTTTTTCCAGGCTTCGTCCCGGGAGGTGGGAAAACCGAGCGCGGCGAACCGGTCGATGGCCGTCCTGCGGAGGCCGTGAACCGGTGAGGCCGAATTTCCGTTCAGGCTTTTTTCGAAGCCTTCGAATGTGGAGAGGTACCAGTCTTTGTGGTCTGCGGTCTGTGCCATCATCCTGCCGGTCTCCTATGCGTTCACCGCTTCGCTTGCGGATGCTTCCCGGATCCAGTCGTAGCCTTCGGCTTCCAGCTTCGAAGCGAGTTCTTTGCCGCCCGATTGCACGATGCGTCCGTCCAGCATCACGTGAACGTGGTCGGGAATAATGTAGTTGAGCAGCCGCTGGTAGTGAGTGACCACAATGACGGCTTTGTCTTTGCTGTGGAGGGTGTTGACGCCGTCGGCGACGATACGCAGGGCGTCGATGTCCAGCCCGGAGTCGGTTTCGTCCATAATCGCCAGCTTCGGTTCCAGGACGGCCATCTGGAAGATTTCGTGGCGCTTCTTTTCTCCTCCGGAAAAGCCTTCGTTGACCGGGCGGCTGAGGAAGTTTTCGTCCATTTCCACCAGTTTGAGTTTCTCTCTGGACAGGCTCAAATAGTCTATCGCATCCAGCTCTTCCTCGCCCCGGTGTTTCCGAATTTCATTCAGGGCGGTCCTCAAAAAGTAGGCGCTGTTGACCCCCGGAATCTCCACAGGGTACTGAAAGGCCATAAAGACCCCCTCACAGGCCCGCTCTTCGGGAGCCATCTCCAGCAGGTCTTTGCCTTCGTAGAGGACCTCGCCTTCGGTGACTTTATAGGCCTCGTTCCCGGCCAGGACCTGGGCCAGGGTACTTTTGCCCGAGCCGTTGGGGCCCATAATAGCGTGGATTTCCCCGGCGTTGACGGTGAGATCGATGCCGTGAAGGATTTCCGTATCTTCCACTCTTGCGTGCAGGTTCTTAACTTCCAGCATTCTCCGTCCTTTCTACATTACTGAGTGATCCCGTCCTTGTCATATTCTCCGCGTCCTCCGCGTCTCTGCGGTTTGCATTACCCCACGCTGCCCTCAAGGCTGATGCCGAGCAGCTTCTGGGCTTCTACTGCGAATTCCATCGGAAGTTCCGCCAGAACCTCTTTGCAGAAGCCGTTGACGATGAGGGAGACGGCGTCTTCGGTGGAGATGCCCCGCTGGTTGCAGTAGAAGATCTGGTCTTCGCCAATTTTGGAGGTGGAGGCTTCGTGTTCCACCTGCGATGTGGTGTTCCGGACGTCGATGTAGGGGAAGGTGTGCGCGCCGCATTGATCGCCGATGAGCATGGAGTCGCACTGGGTGAAGTTTCGGGCGTTGGCCGCGCCTTTTAAGACCTGCACGCCCCCCCGGTAGGTGTTCTGCCCGCGTCCGGCGGAGATTCCCTTGGATATAATAATGCTGCTGGTATTTTTGCCGATGTGGATCATCTTGGTGCCGGTGTCGGCCTGCTGGCAGTTGTTGGTGGCGGCAACCGAGTAGAATTCGCCGACGGAGTTGTCTCCCTGGAGAATGCAGCTGGGGTATTTCCAGGTGATGGCCGAACCGGTTTCGACCTGCGTCCAGGAGATCTTGGAGTTGACGCCCCGGCAGGCGCCGCGCTTGGTAACGAAGTTGTAGATGCCGCCCACCCCGTCTTTGTCTCCGGGGTACCAGTTTTGCACCGTGGAGTATTTTATCTGCGCGTTGTCCAGGGCCACCAGTTCGACGATGGCGGCGTGAAGCTGGTTTTCGTCGCGTTGAGGAGCCGTACACCCCTCGAGATACGATACATACGCCCCTTCTTCGGCCACGATGAGCGTGCGTTCGAACTGGCCGGTATTGGCGGCGTTGATGCGGAAGTAGGTGGAAAGCTCCATGGGGCAGCGCACCCCTTTGGGGATGTAGCAGAAGGAGCCGTCGCTGAACACGGCGGAGTTGAGGGCCGCAAAGTAGTTGTCGTTGTAGGGAACGACCGAGCCGAGGTATTTTTTCACCAGGTCCGGGTGGTCCTGAACCGCTTCGGAGAAGGCGCAGAAGATGACGCCCAGCTCGGCCAGCTTGTCCTTGAAGGTGGTGGCGACGGATACGCTGTCGAAGACGGCGTCTACCGCAACGCCAGCGAGCATTTTCTGTTCCTCCAGGGGGATACCCAGCTTTTCGTAGGTTTTCAGCAGTTCCGGATCCACCTCGTCCAGGCTTTTGGGCCCGTCCCCTTGCTGTTTGGGCGCCGAGTAGTAGATGATGTTCTGGTAATCGATGTCCGGATAGGAGGCCATCACCCACTGTTCGCTCTTTTTACACCGGGTAGGGTCTTCCATTTTGAGCCAGTTGCGGTAGGCCTTCAGACGCCACTCCAGCAGCCATTCGGGTTCGTTTTTCTTTTCGGAGATGAAGTGGATGATGCTTTCGTCCAGTCCCGGAGGCGCAGAGTCCTGTTCGATGTCTGTGACAAAACCGTACTTGTACTCCTGTGTTGCGAGTTTTTCAAGCTCTTTTGTTTCGGCGCTCATCGCAGTGCCCTTTCTCCAGGCGGAAACCAGCAGGTGGAGATTAGAATTTTTGTTTCAAAGAGGGTACGAGTATAACTCTTACTGACCGAACCACTCCCAAACATAATCAAACTGTACTAAAATGTCAAGATTAAAAATAACGAAACTGCTACCTGCTAATGTTTAAAATAACCGTTTGTTATAAATTGATATAGGGTTATTATTAAAATCGAAGGAAAAGAAATAGAAGGCGGATTTTATTCGCCAAAATCATTTCTGTTTTCTCTTGACAGACGGTGGGCTTATTAGGTATCATTAGGGGATATTTCAGGTAGGGTTGGCTGCCTTTTTCGCCGGTTTTGCGTCCGGTTCCGCCGCCGCCATTTTTCAGGAGGCACCTGTCGATATGCTTGGCCAGTATGCGAATGTCTTGATTTTTTTGGGTATCGGCGCATTTTTTATCGGGTTTAACCTGTTCCTGGGCAGCCTGATTCGTCCCAAGAACCCTTCCCCGGAAAAATTGAGTACCTATGAGTGCGGCGAAGAACCGGTCGGGGGCTCCTGGATTCAGTTCAATATCCGCTTTTATGTGGTGGCCCTTGTTTTTATTATCTTCGATGTGGAGATCGTTTTTCTCTACCCCTGGGCGGTGGCGTTTAAAGACCTGGGCTGGTTTGCGTTTGTCGAGATGATGATTTTTGTCGCGATTCTGCTGGTGGGGCTGGCGTATGCGTGGAAGAAGGGCGCGCTTGAGTGGGTGCGTCCCAGGGTCCCCCAGCGTCAGGCCGATGCCGCAAGCGGCAAGGTTGCCTGATGAAAAAACGCAGATTGTATACAAGGAGGTGACCTGCACCTATGGGTGTTGTTGTCGGTCGTTTTAACGATAACGTGATTATCACGTCGGTGGATTATTTCGTCAACTGGGCCCGGCTTTCCTCTCTGTGGCCCATGACGTTCGGGCTGGCATGCTGCGCCATCGAGATGATGGCCACCGGCGCTTCCCGTTACGACTGGGACCGCCTGGGGCTTATTCCAAGGGCGACGCCCAGGCAGTCGGACATGATGATTGTGGCCGGCACGGTGACGCTGAAGATGGCCAGCCGGGTGAAAAAGCTTTTCGATCAGATGGCCGAGCCCAGGTATGTGATCTCGATGGGCTGCTGCGCCACTTCCGGAGGGCCGTACTGGCAGCATGGGTACCACGTGCTCAAGGGCGTGGACCGAATTGTGCCGGTGGACGTTTATATACCGGGCTGCCCGCCCCGTCCCGAGTCGCTCTTAGAGGGCGTGCTGAAGCTGCAGGAAAAGATCCGGCACCAGTCGATCGCCAAAATGGGGTGATCATCTGATATGACAATACAAGAAATTTTCGATAAGCTGAAGGAGGAATTCGGCGATCAGGTGATTGACCTGACCGAGAATGTGGACCCGTTTATCCGGGTGAAGGCGGAGGCGATCGCCGACATCGGGACGTTTCTCAGAGATGACAAGGAGATGCGGTTCGAGTCCGTGATGTGTCTCAGCGGCGTGGATTATCCCGAACACCTGACGGTTGTCTACCATCTGTTTTCCACGCCCCACCGGCACAAGGTTGTGTTGAAGGTGGAGGTGGAGCGGGAAGACCCCCACGTGCCCACGGTGGAGAATGTGTGGCATGTGGCCAACTGGCACGAGCGCGAGACCTACGATATGTACGGGATCGTGTTCGACGGGCACAGCGATCCCCGCCGTATCCTCTGCCCGGACGACTGGGAGGGGTTCCCGTTGCGCAAGGACTACCAGGTTCAGGAGTATTACCGCGGCATCAGGGTTGAGGTATAGATTATGGCCGATGTACAGCAGGGTGTACCGGAAGCGCAGGCGACCGTTGAGCGGCCCGGACAGCCGCCTGCAGTCGATCTGGAGGACGACACGCTCCAGAGCGATATGATGACGATCAACATGGGGCCGCAGCACCCCAGCACCCATGGCGTGCTGCGCGTAGAGATCAAGACCGACGGGGAGATCGTCGAAGACGCCCGGCCCCATATCGGGTATCTGCACCGCTGCTTTGAGAAGCACGCAGAAAGTATGCCCTATCCCCATGTGATCCCGTTTACCGACCGCATGGACTATCTGGCCTCAATGAACAACAACCTGGGCTATGTGCTTGCGGTTGAGAAACTGCTGGAGCTGGAGATCCCGGAGCGGGTGGAGTACATCCGGGTGATTATGTGTGAGCTCAACCGGATTGCCAGCCATCTGGTCTCGTTCGGGACTTATGGCATGGATATCGGGGCGTTTACGCCCTTCCTGTTCGCCTTCCGGGAGCGGGAGGAGGTTTTCGACCTGTTTGAGATGACCTGCGGGGCCCGGATGCTTTACAATTATATCTGGGTGGGCGGGGTGTCGCACGATCTGCCGGTGGGGTTTATCGAGCGGACCCGGGCCTTTCTGGATTCGTTCGACGGCAAGATCAAGGAGTATAACGATCTGCTGTCGTACAACAAGATTTTTATCGAGCGAACCGCGAATGTAGGGGTGCTGCCGGTCGATATGGCCTACAGCTACAATATTACCGGTCCCAATTTGCGGGGATCGGGGGTTCAGTGGGACCTGCGGCGGGACGATTCTTATTCGATTTACGACCGGTTCGAGTTCGATGTTCCTTACGGGCAGGGGGAGGTGGGCACGGTGGGCGACTGCTGGGACCGGTACATGGTTCGTATCCGGGAGATGGAAGAGAGCGCCAAAATCGTGCGGCAGGCCCTGGATCAACTCCCGGAAGGGGATGTGCACAAGGCGGTGCCCCGGAACGTGCGCCCGCCCAAGGATGTGGAGTGCTATTTCAGGAGCGAGAACCCCCGGGGAGAGCTGGGGGTGTACGTGATCAGCGATGGGTCGAACGTGCCCTACCGGGTGCGGGTGAAGTCGCCCTGTTTTACGGCGATGAGCGTTTTTCACGAGATCTGCCGGGGGCATTTTGTTGCGGATATCGTCGCCATTATCGGCAGTCTGGATATTGTGTTGGGAGAGATCGATCGGTAAGGCATTGAAGCGTGAAGCGTGAAGAATTTCTCCGGGGGTGAGATGCAGCAGTTAGCGCAGCAACTGGTTTCCGAGGTGCCGTTTTTACAGGGCGTGCCGGTGGTTCTGGTGCAGGTGGTGCTGGGGATTGTGTCCGGGGTGATTGTTCTGACCCTGGTGGCCGTGCTGGGGATGGTTCTGATATGGCTGGAGCGAAAGGTGTCGGCCCATATGCAGGACCGGCTGGGGCCGATGCGGGTTGGGGGATGGCACGGCTGGTCGCAGACGCTTGCCGACGGGATCAAGCTGCTGCTAAAGGAGGATATTATTCCGGCGGCTGCGGATCGGCTCCTGTTCAAGCTGGCCCCGCTGGTGGTTTTTGCCGGGGCGCTTGCCGTGTACGTCACGGTGCCCTTCGGGAAGTATTTGATCGTAAGTGACCTGAATATCGGCGTGTTCTATATTCTGGCGATTTCCTCCCTGAGCGTCATCGGACTTTTGATGGCCGGATGGGCGTCCAACAACAAGTGGGCGCTGTTGGGGGCGATGCGGTCGGCCGCACAGGTGGTGAGTTACGAGATTCCGATTGCACTGGCGTTGCTGAGTGTGATTCCCCTGGTTGGCTCGTTGAGCATGCAGGAGCTTATTGTGGCTCAGGACGGGGGATTTTACCGGTGGTTTCTTTTTCGGAATCCGTTTACCTTTCTCGGGTTCTTTCTCTTTTTTATCGCTTCGCTGGCGGAGGTGAACCGGACGCCGTTTGACATCCCCGAGGCAGAGTCGGAACTGGTGGCCGGGTACCATACCGAGTACAGCGGGATGCGGTTTTCGTTCTTCTTTATTGCCGAGTACGCCTCCATGACGGCGGTGAGCATTGTGGCGGCAACGCTTTTCCTTGGGGGCTGGCAGGCGCCCTGGGGCGGCTCTTTCCCCGGCGGGTTCTTCTGGATCATGGGGAAGGCGCTTTTCTTAGTTTTCGTTCAGATGTGGCTGCGGTGGACCCTGCCCCGCCTGCGGGTGGACCAGCTGATGTACGTGGGCTGGAAGGTGCTTACCCCGGCCACGTTTGTCTGCTTAGTAGGGTCGGTGGTCTGGGATTTTGCAGCGCCCGCCTGGCTCGAGCGGCTGGGATCGGCGGTTTTGATGGTGGTGCTGGCCGTTGTTCTGGTCCTGCTGGTGCGCACGGCCGGCCGGGGTCTCATAGAGGGCCGGCACCAGCGTGCCCAGGCAGCGTCGTAGGGGCTTAACCGTTTCATAAATATAAGGGTGATCGACATGGGAAGGTATTTTAGAAATATCTATCAGTCCATCTCGTCCATCTGGATCGGGATGAATGTTACCCTGAAGCATCTCTTTACACCCTCCATTACGCTACAGTACCCCGAAGAGAAGTGGGAGATGCCCGAACGGGCACGCAACCAGTTGTTCAACGATATGGACGACTGCATCGGGTGTGACCAGTGCGCCCGGGCCTGCCCGGTGGACTGCATCTATATCGAAACGGAAAAGGCGGGCCCCGGCGAAGACCTGGGGCTGACGTCCAAGGGTACCAAGAAGCGCCTGAAGGTCCTCCGCTTCGATATCGATATGGGGCTGTGCTGCTACTGCGGCCTGTGTACCTATCCCTGCCCGACGGAATGCCTGATTATGACGCCCAATTACGAGTCTTCAGTCTACGACCGGACGGATCTGATCTACCGCTACGCCCGGCCGGAAGACTTCGAGAAGCTGCCGCAGGAGGATGCCGGGAAGGCGGAAACAGAAGAGACGGCAGCGGCTGCGGCATCGTAGGAGCGACCGGCCGGTCGCCCGGGTGGTGAACGATAAAGCGCTGGATAATCTATGGAACTCTCAACAATTGTCTTCTACGTTTTTGCCCTTGTTACGGTCGGGTCGGCCGCCATGGTGGTGTTCGCCAACCAGCTTATCCACGCGGCGTTTGCCCTGCTGTTTACGTTTTTCGGGGTGGCGGGGCTTTATATTTTTCTGGGGGCCGATTTCTTAGCCGGCGCACAGGTGCTGATCTACGTGGGCGGGATTCTGATTCTGCTGCTTTTCGGGGTGATGCTGACCAACCGGATCTACGATTTGAGAATCCTGGCCGAACGGGTGCAGTTTGTGCCAAGCGTGATTGTGGTGGGGTTTGGGTTTGCGCTGCTGGTTTTTGTGATTATCAAGACCACCTGGCGTGTATCCGATGTTGCGCCGCCGGATACGACAACGACCGAGATCGGGAAGCTGTTGATGACCGATTACGTGTTGCCGTTCGAGGTGGCGTCGGTGCTGCTTCTGGCCGCATTGATCGGGGCGGCGATGCTTGCCGGCCGGGAAGACGAAGAAGAAGAAGAAGGGGAGTTATGATCACGCTGGAACACTATCTGATTGTAGGGGCTATGCTCTTCTGCCTGGGGATCTTAGCAGTGGTCACCCGCCGCAACGCTATCACGGTGCTGATGGGCGTGGAGCTGATTCTCAATGCCGCGAATATCAACCTGGTCGCGTTCTCTCGCTTTTCGGATGCGGGGATCGATGGACAGGTCTTTGCGATTTTCGTGATTATCCTGGCGGCGGCCGAAGCGGCCGTGGCCCTGGCGATTGTGCTGAATATTTACCGGAACTACCAGATGGTTACGGTAGACCGGCTGGATTCACTGAGCGGCTGACGTTTCCGGATCCGCTTTCAACGCTGTTGTTGGAGGCGGTGTTGTTTTGGGGGGGATATGCCCGTAGACATTTTGCTGATTCCCGTACTTCCTCTGCTTGCCTATGCCATCCAGGCTTTCTTCGGGCGGCGCCTGCCGCGCGGGGGAGACTGGGTGCCGCTTGCCGCCATTGCCATCGCTTTTTTGCTTTCTCTCCGGCTGTTCATCCAAGCCCTTTCCGCTTACGATCCCAATTTCAGAATTGAACTTGAACGCTGGATCTGGCTGGACCTGAAGTCCGCTAAAATCGCGGTCGGTCTGCTGATCGATAATATCACCGTGATTATGCTGATGGTGGTGACCGTGGTCAGCGGGCTGGTACACCTCTATTCGGTCGGGTATATGCACGGCGATCCCCGGCATTCCCGGTTTTTCGGGTTTCTGGCGATTTTCTCCTTTTCGATGCTCGGCCTGGTGATCGTCGATAATTTCTTGCTGCTCTATGTGTTCTGGGAACTGGTCGGGCTGAGTTCTTATCTGCTTATTGGGTTCTGGTACGAGAAGCCCTCTGCGGCGTCGGCCTGTAAAAAAGCTTTCCTGGTCAATCGGGTAGGCGACCTGGGCTTTTTTGTCGGGATTATGATTGTCTTTTCGCAACTGGGCGTGTTCGATTACGACAGCGTGTATCAGGGCGTTGCCGAAGGGAAGCTGAGCGGAACGCTTCTGACGGTTGCAGGGCTCTGCCTTTTCTGCGGGGCGATCGGGAAGTCGGCGCAGTTTCCCCTGCACGTGTGGCTGCCCGATGCGATGGAAGGGCCCACGCCGGTGAGCGCGCTGATCCACGCAGCTACGATGGTGGCGGCCGGGGTTTATATGGTGATCCGGATGTTTCCGATCCTGACGCCGGATGCGCTGGTGGTGATCGCCTATATCGGCGCGATCACGGCGGTTCTGGGCGCGACCATTGCGGTAGCGCAGTACGATATCAAGCGGGTGCTGGCCTACTCCACGATCAGCCAGCTTGGATATATGATTATGGGCCTGGGCGTGGGGTCCTACGTGGCGGGCTTCTTCCATTTGATGACGCACGCGGCTTTCAAGGCGTGCCTGTTCCTGGGGTCGGGGAGCGTGATCCACGCGGTGCAGCACGTGTTTCATCACACTCATTCCGAGGAGGACCCCCAGGATATGCGGAATATGGGGGGGTTAAAGGCGAAGATGCCGATGACCTTCTGGACCTTTCTGCTCGCGACGGTGGCCCTGTCGGGTGTGCCCTTCACGTCCGGCTTTTTGAGCAAAGATGCGATTCTGGCCGGGGCGCTGGGCTTTGGCGGGTTTGCGCATCCGAAGCATTTTCTGCTGCCCCTGTTCGGCTTCGGCGCGGCAGGGCTGACGGCCTACTATATGTTCCGGCTGATTTTTATGACGTTTTACGGGGAACCGAAGGACCGGCAGGTGGCCGAACTGGCACACGAGTCGCCCCGGGTGATGACGGTGCCCCTGGTGGTGCTGGCGGTGTTGAGCCTGTGGGTTTTTTACGCCTGGAATCCGTTCGGCGGCGAAGGGTGGTTCCACCATCTGGTGAAGGTGCCCGAAAAAGGGCTGCTTAAGGCCGGCGCCCACGCGCAGGCTCTGCCAGTTGCTGTGGATGCCGATGTTTACGCGGCCGGCGGAGGGCACGATGACGCGGCCCGTAGAGCGCATTGGCCGGCGATGATCCTGTCTCTGCTTGTTGCAGGGACAGGGATTTATATGGCCTACCGGAGGTATTACAACCGGCGGGCAGAGATGATTTCCCAGGAAGCGACGCAACTGGAACAGAGCAGGTTGTTCCGCACGCTGAACAACAAGTGGTACTTCGACGAGTTCTACGATGCGACGGTGATCCGGGCGACCCTGACCGTGCGCATGGCGCTGAACTGGTTCGACATGTGGGTGGTGGACGGGCTGGTGAACGCGTCGGCCGCCATCACGCGGGGGATCTCCTACCTGGAGGGGCTGTTTGACAACTGGGTGGTGGATGGGGCCGTCAACGGCGTCGCCTGGGTCATTACCTGGGCCGGGGCGAAACTGAGGCGAATTCAGACCGGGCGGTTGCAGACTTACGTGATTTTCGTCCTGGCGGGAATTCTGGTGCTGATGATTCTTCAAATGATTTAAAGGGAGGAAGCCGACGGATGGAACAGTGGATTTTAACGCTTTTGACATTTATTCCCCTGCTGGGCGCGGTGGTGATTTTGCTGCTTCCCGGCAAGGCCATAAACCCGATTCGCTGGGTCGCGCTTGGGACCACGGGGATCTGCGTGGTGCTGGCGGTCTGGCTCTTCCGGGCGTTCGATCGGTCGGTGGCGGGGGTGCAGTTTACGGTGAAACTGCCCTGGATCGAGTCTTTCAACATTGAGTACTTTATGGGGATCGACGGGCTGAGCGTGTCGATGGTGCTGCTGACGGCCCTGCTCGGTTTTCTGTGCATTCCGGCTTCCTGGGGCATCGACCGGGGAGTGAAGGGCTTTTTTGCGCTGTTCCTGCTGTTGGAGACGGGGATGCAGGGGGTGTTCGTGTCGCTGGACTTTTTCCTGTTTTACGTTTTCTGGGAGATTATGCTCCTGCCGATGTATTTCCTGATCGGGATCTGGGGCGGGCCCCGGAAGGAGTATGCAGCGATCAAGTTCTTCCTCTACACCCTGGCCGGCAGCCTGCTGCTTTTGCTGGCGATGCTGGCGTTCTATTTCAATACCACCGATCCAGCCACGGGCGAGCATACCTTTAATATGCTCGTGATGATGGACCAGGCGAACCACTCGGAGTGGATGCGTCTTGGCACCGTGTTCGGATACTCCGTGCCGGTGGCGGTCTGGATGACCATGTTTATCGCGTTTGCGATCAAAGTGCCGCTGTTCCCGTTCCACACCTGGCTGCCCGATGCGCACGTGGAGGCGCCCACGCCCGTCAGCGTGATTCTGGCAGGCGTGCTGCTGAAGATGGGGACCTACGGCATTCTGCGGTTTAACTACCCGATGCTGCCGGATGCAACGCAATACTTCAGTACGTTTCTGGCCGTCATCGGAGTGATTAACATTATCTACGGGGCGCTGTGCGCGATGGCGCAGACCGACTTGAAGAAGCTCGTGGCCTATTCCAGCATCAGCCACATGGGCTTTGTGATGCTGGGGATGTCGGCGTTTACAGTACACGGGATCAACGGAGCGGTGTTCCAGATGTTCAACCACGGGATGATTACGGCAATGCTCTTTTTGCTGGTGGGCGTGATTTACGACCGGGCGCACCACCGCTACATCGTGTTTCCCAGGGACTATGAAGAGCCGGAACTTCGAGGCCAGCTCGGGTTCGGCGGGCTGTGGTCGCACATGCCGATTTACGGCAGTATTACGATGGTGGCCTATTTTGCGGCGCTGGGGCTGCCGGGGCTTTCGGGGTTTATCAGCGAAGCGCTCTGCTTCCTGGGGGCGTTTGAGAAGCACATGACGCTGACGATACTGGGCACGCTGGGGGTGCTGCTGGGCGCCGGGTATATGCTGTGGGCCTTTCAAAGGCTGTTTATGGGACCGTTTAACGAGCGCTACAAGGATCTGCCCGATATCAACAGCCGGGAAGTGTTTACCCTGGCGCCGCTGGCGGCTTTCGTGGTGCTGCTGGGGATCTATCCTGCGCCGGTGCTGGACCTGATCAGCGCCTCTTTGGGGCAGTTGTCCCAGGTGCTGGGATCAACGACGGTGTCTATGTCGGGGTTTTAATTGCGGAATGCGGATTTCGGATTTAAAAGCATTCATTCCGCAATCCGCAATCCGCAATCCGCAATCCGAAATAGAGGAGGGTGGTTTTGTTGCCCGAGGCCATAGAACGCGCGGTGGCGGTGAACCTGGAGAGCCTGAATTATTTCTGGCCCGAGGTGATCCTGACACTTGCGATCCTCGTTATTGTGGTGGTGGACCTGATCGTGTCCGGGAAGAAAAAAGGGCTGCTGACCGGGCTGATGCTGGGGGCTCTGGTGATCTGCCTTTTTGCGATTGCGGGGCTGTACGACGAGGAGCCCAGAGCGCTGTTTATGGGGATGATGGCCTTAGACGGTTTCTCCCTCTTTTTCAAGATTCTGTTTGTGGTGGCGACAATCATCGTCACTCTGTTCGGCCTGCAGTCCCCGGATATCGATGAGGACCGGCTCGGGGAGTTCTACGCGATTTTCCTTTCGGTGGTGCTGGGCGGGTTTTTGATGGCGTCTGCCACGAACCTGCTGATGATGTACCTTTCACTGGAACTGGTGAGTGTGCCTTCGTTTATCCTGACCGGATTTCAAAAGCGGGTCCGGCGGTCCAACGAGGCGGCTCTGAAGTATGTGGTTTACGGAGGGGTCTCGTCGGGGATTATGCTCTACGGTTTCTCCCTGGTTTACGGGCTGACCGGCACGCTGGATATCCACCAGATCGCTGCGCAGCTGGGCAATACGACCCCCTACAGCCTGACGCTCTTCTTAGGGGCGACGTTTGCAATGGCGGGGTTCGGCTACAAGGTGGCATCGGTGCCGTTCCACTTCTGGTGCCCCGATGTGTACGAGGGAGCGCCCACGCCGGTTACGGCCTTTCTATCTGTGGCGCCAAAGGCGGCCGGTTTTGCCATGCTGTCCCGGTTCTTTTATATGGGGCTGTCGGCCTACAACGGGACGTCGGGGCACGCGCTGGGCGTGGACTGGCAGCACCTGCTGGCCCTGATCGCGGCCTTCACGATGACGCTGGGCAATTTGACGGCGATCTGGCAGAACAATCTGAAGCGGCTCCTGGCCTATTCGAGTATCGCCCATGCGGGGTATATTATGATGGGCGTGGTGATGCTGTCGGCTTCAGGATTGAAGGCGGTGATGTTCTACACCGGGGCCTATCTGTTTATGAACCTGGGGGCGTTCTTTGTGGTCCTGGTGCTTGCGGTGCGGATCGGGAGCGAGAATATTGAGGATTACAAGGGCCTGGGCTGGCGCTCGCCCTGGATCGCGATGGCGATGACGGTGTTTCTGCTGTCATTGACCGGCATTCCGCCCACGGCGGGTTTTGTGGGGAAGGTTTATCTGTTTTCCGCGGTGATCGAAGGGGGGCTCTACTGGCTGGCAGTGGTGGGCGCGCTGAACAGTGCGGTGTCGCTTTACTACTATGCCAGGATTTTCCGGGCGATGTACCTGGAGGCCCCGGTCGTGGAGGACCGGGTGACGATTCCGGCATTCGCCACGGTGATGCTGGTCGTGCTGTTTGCGGGCACGCTGCTGCTGGGGGTTTACTGGGCGCCGCTGGCGGATCTGGCCGACCGGTCGACCACACTGTTTATGGGCGGTGTGGAAGGTGTGCAGGCAGGGATGAAATAGGCCAGGGGCGAACTGTACAAGCACAGAGGCTCTGCGAATGCCGCAGAGCCTCTATTTTTGGACAAAACAGGAGAGAAACCGTCACCTGCCCCAGGCTTTGCCGCTGGGGCTCTGTTTTTTCTTCTTTTTTGGGAGATCCTGTTTGTCCACGATAAAGCCGACGAGGCGCTTCTGGCCCAGCTTTTTGAGGTAGGCCAGGAGGGAGATTTCAGCTTCTTTGGAGTTGAGCTTGTGCGCTTCGCTGAGGCGCCGGATCATGGCTTCCACCGTGGTCCGGCCGTCGCACATCTCCCAGACCTGGGTTCCGAGTTCGTCCAGGACGAGCGTTCGCTTTTCGGGGATCCAGAAGATTTTGGAGAGGACCCGAACCTTCTTGCTATCCCCCCGTTTGAGGGTAACGGCCACTTCACCCTCTTCGTTTTTCTCCCATTCCAGCGTGTCGTTTCGGGACGGCTTGGAGTTGAGCATGGCCTCCCGGCCGATGTTGGGTTGTTTTTTTTTGAACAGCAAAACAGGCCGCTCCTGATATAAGTTTTACAGAAATCTGATCTATCGCTCTGCCAGGCTTTCCGGCATCACGGTATGAATTTACAGTTGTCGTGAATATCTGTCAAGTCAAAGGGGTCAGCAAAAAATCGTGGTTGACGTATGCGCCTTTCTATCGTATTTTTTATACAGATCACTTTATGGGGTATGAGATGATGAGAACAGATCGTACAGGCACAACCGTCCAGATGGATACACAGGCTGTCCCGTGTGTCCCGTTCGGGCTGGTTCTCCTCCTTAGAGGCGGGCTCCTCGGTCTTTGCGCCGGGGGCTCTGCAGGGGGAGAGGCGTGCCTTAGACCGTTCGTATTTTAACCGTCCTGCACACACGTTTTCTTTGCCCGCTGCCGAGCCTGATCGGCAGCGGGTTTTTATTTGTTTTATTCCGAAATCCCTGGAGGTTTCTTATGTTTGCCGGATACGATTTCCAGAAGATCGAACAGAAGTGGCAGGAGGTCTGGCGGCGAGAGCGGACGCTGAATGTTCGGGCGCCGTCGGATGCGCCGGATACCTACGTGTTGGATATGTTCCCCAATCCCTCGGGACCGCTGCACATGGGACACTGCAAGAACTACGGGATCGGAGACGTGGTGGCTCGCTACCGCATCCGACGGGGGGAGAATGTGTTCCATCCGATGGGTTGGGACGCGTTCGGGCTGCCGGGTGAGAATGCCGCTTTGAAGGCGGGGGCGCATCCCCGGGACTGGTCGCTGGCAAATATCCGAACGGAGCGGGCGCAGTTTGAGAAGCTGGGGATTCACTACGACTGGGAGTACGAGGTCTGTTCGTGCGATCCGGCGTATTACCGGTGGAACCAGTGGCTGTTTTTGAAGCTCTACGAACGCGGGCTGGCCTACCGGGCGGAAGCGCCGGTGAACTGGTGCCCGAAATGCGGCACGGCGCTGGCCAATGAGGAGGTGATCGGAGGGGCCTGTGAGCGGTGCGAGACGGAGGTGGAAATGCGGCCGATGCGGCAGTGGTTCGTGAAGGTGACGGCCTACGCCGACGCGCTGTTGGAAGGGCTGGAGGCATTGTCGGGCTGGCCGGAGCGCATCCGCACGATGCAGCGGCACTGGATCGGGAGGACCGAGGGCGCACGGGTGCGGTTCCGGATGGCGGACGGCGGAGGTGAGATTGTTTCGTTTACAACGCGGCCCGATACGCTGTTCGGGGTGAGTTTTGTCGCGCTCTCGCCCGACCATCCGCTGGCCGCAGAGCTGTGCCGCGATTCGGCGGCGCTGGACCGGATCCGCCGTGCCCGGGCACAGCAGGATGGGGACGGCGCACAGCCGCAGGGCGTGCCGACAGGAGCCGACGTGATCCACCCGCTGACCGGGGTGCGGGCGCCGGTCTGGATCGCCGACTATGTGCTGATGGACTACGGCACCGGAGCGGTGATGGGGGTGCCGGCGCACGATGCCCGGGATTTTGCGTTTGCGCAGGCGTACCGGCTGCCGGTGGTGCGGGTGATCGATGGGGGAGGAGGGCGTCTCGAAGAGGGTCTGCCTTATGAAGGGGAGGGGATGCTGGTGGGGGCGGGGCGGTTTGACGGGATGGGCAACCGGGACGGGGGAGCGGCGATTGTGGAGGCGCTGGAAGCGGAAGGGGCCGGCGGTAAGGCGGTGAGCTACCGGCTGCGGGACTGGTGCATCTCCCGGCAGCGCTACTGGGGGACGCCGATTCCGATTGTGAGCTGCGTCCGCTGCGGCGAGCTGCCCGTGCCGGAGGCGGACCTGCCGGTGCGGCTGCCCCACATGGTCGATTTTCAGCCCGACGGGCGGTCGCCCCTGGCGCGGGCGTCAGGGTTTGTGCAGACGGCGTGTCCGCAATGCGGTGGGACAGCCGAGCGGGAGTGCGATACCATGACGGGGTTCGTGTGTTCGTCCTGGTACTTCCTGAGGTTCGTCTCGCCTGGGGAGGGGCAGCGGCCGTTCGATCCGCAGGCGGTGCGTCGGTGGCTGCCGGTGGCGCATTATATCGGCGGGAAGGAACACGCGGTGGGACACCTGCTGTACGCGCGTTTTATGACGCGGTTTCTGAAGGATATCGGGTGGGTGGACATCGAGGAGCCGTTTGTGCGCCTGTTCAACCAGGGGGTGGTCTACAAGGACGGGGCAAAGATGTCCAAGTCTAAGGGGAACGTGGTGGGGGTGGATGAGATGGTAGAGACCTATGGCGCGGATACGACGCGGGTGTTCGTGCTGTTTGCCACGCCACCGGACCGGGATATGGCGTGGAGCGATACGGGTGTGGAAGGGATCTTTCGGTTTTTGACACGGGTGTGGCGGGCGGTATTGGGTGAGGGAGGAACGCCCGGCGTGGAGCGGGAAGAGGGACTCGTGCGGGTGACCCACCGCACCATCCGGGCAGTGACGGAAGATCTGGAGCGGATGCATTTTAATACGGCGATCAGCCGGCTGATGGAGCTGACGACGGCGATTCAGCAGGCGGTTCAGGCAGGAGGGGGTTGGGCCGGGGTTCCGGGGGCTCGCGAGGCGCTGGTGTCGCTCCTGGCGCCGTTTGCGCCCCATATTGCGGAGGAGCTGTGGAGCCGGATGGGAAAGCCGGGAAGCGTACACTGGGCGCCGTGGCCGTCCCACGATCCGGCGCTGGCTGCGGAGGAGGTGGTCACGGTGGTGGTGCAGATCAACGGGAAGGTGCGGGATCGTTTCGAGGCGCCTGCCGGCACGCCGGAGGAAGAGCTGAGGCGGACGGCCGCGGGCCGGGAGCGGGTGCAGGTGCACCTGGGGGGACGAACGGCGCTGCGGACGGTGGTGGTACCGGACCGGCTGGTGAATTTTGTGGTGGCGTAGGCAGAAGGCGCTGGAAGATAAACTCAGAGCCTGATATGCAGATATCTTGTTGTTTTTCTAAGGCGTTTCGACCTCGTGGGTCGTTTCTGCGTGACAGAGAACGTCCCGGCAGCAGGCCTCGATGTCCGGGGCGTTCTCCGCCTTTTTCCAGGAGGACTGGACGACGTAGATTTTGTTGGATTCCGGACAGGTCCACATGCGGCCGTCTAAGTGCAGGCGGGATCTCACGTGCCAGAAGGGGAGAGGCTGCAGTACGCTGCGCCATCGGCTTTTGGGCCTGCCCTGTACACGGATGCCGGGATGCCCGCCGGTGGGGGTCTCCTCGGTCTCAAAGATGACGTGGCGGAGGTCCTTCCGGAAGAATTCCTGATACCAGTCTGCATGGGTGCGGTCCTTCAGGAGCATTTCGGCCAGGCTGAGGCGGTCGAATTGCAGGATGTTCCTGTCTTGCTCGAAACGGAACCGGAGATGGCCGGACTTGAGGTCGTACGTGTCCAGAGCATAACCGGCGGGAGAGGTGAACACCAGGTCGAAGAGCGCCCAGGTTTGAGGCCCATCGGGCGGGGTGTCCCGGAGGGAGTTGAACATCCGGGCCAGGAAGTCGTCCAGAGCTTCGTCGGGCCGTCCCATCATCCTGAGAAAGAGGAGGCGGTCGGAGGCCGGGCTGTAGCAGACCAGGGTGTAGACCCGTGCGCCGGCCGTCCAGACGAAAAATTCCACGGGCTGCATGTCGGGCAGGTTGAGCCCGGGGCATTCAGCGCCCCGTTCAACGTTGAGGCTTTTCTGCTCTTTCTGGGCGTTTTTGGCCAGCCCTTCCACAAAGCGGTCCACAATGAGATGGACCCGGTCGTCTCCGCGGGCCTCCCGCCACTCAAGCTCCAGGCGGATGGTTGTTGCGTCGTCGAGCCGGACGCTGCCCGATTTTCGGTCTCCAACGATTTTGCCGGGGTTCCATTCGGCCGGAATGGTGAGGCGAATGCCGTGCCAGGCGAAGGTCGACCAGCTGGAATAACGCAGGGTTTTCACGCGAAAATGGTCCCTAAGTGAAGATTTTTAAAGGTGTTTGCAGGTCGGTCTAAATATATGCATCGGATCGGACCTGTCAAGCGATTTGTCGGGAGCATAAGCCCAAGAGACGCAGGAAGTTGCATAGAAACACTTCCGTTTGGCCTGCGCCTGTGGAAGTGGGGCGGGATGAAGGGACGGGGGCCTGGATGATCTCTTTATTTTTCAATATGTTAAAATTTATGCTTGACGAATGAACTAATGTGCAGTATATTCTAATGTGCAGTATATTTTCCCAAACACCAAATCAGGCAGGCGGTTTTTGATGGCCTTTGGGCTCTTGAGGGATTGAAACCTAAGAAAGTGATTCAGGAGGTATGGCTTATGCGCAAAAAAATGACGGACAGACAGCAGGAGATTTATGAATTTATCGCCCGGACGATCCGCGGTAAAGGGTTTCCGCCCACGATCCGGGAAGTTATGGAGGCTTTTCAGATCGCCTCGACCAACGGGGTGAGAACCACTCTCGCCGCGCTGGAGAAGAAGGGGTATATCAAACGGCGGCCGATGCTGTCCCGGGGCATCGAGCTGACCGATTATGTGGAACGGAATCTGCCCGTTTCCGCCGATCTTCGAGAGGTTCCGGTGATCGGACGGGTGGCGGCCGGGGAGCCGGTCCTGGCCACGGAAAATGTAGAAGGGACGGTGGCCGTGGACCGCTCGTTCGTGCCTTCGGCGGAGGTTTTTGCGCTGCGGGTGAGGGGAGAAAGCATGCGGAACGCCGGCATCTTAGACGGCGACTACGTGCTGGCGAGGCAGCAGGAGACGGCAAACGCGGGGGATATTGTGGTGGCGGTGATCGGGGAAGAGGCCACGGTCAAGCGTTACTTTCCAGAAGGCCGGAAGGTGCGGCTGATGCCGGAGAACGAGACCTTCCAGCCGATCTTGGTAGACCCCCGGCAGGACACGTTCCGGATCGCGGGCAAGATCGTGGGACTGATGCGCCGGTTTTAATATCACGGTATTATACAGAATTGCACGGAGGTTTTTGCGTTGCGGGTGAGTATTCGTGTGGTTCTGCGGTTAAAAATATAAGCCTCCCGTGTTTGCGCGGGGGGCTTTTTATTGTGCAGCTATACAGCCGACTGGATGTCGAGCACGCCTGGTAGCACACCTATTGGTGAAGTCCTAACGTGGGGCGTTCTTGCCATCAGCTTCGGATGTGATCACCGTGCTATCTCTACGGTGTGCACTTTGATATCTACGCGTAGCTTTCGGCGCACAGCTCCGAAGATTGCCGCCAAATTGTCCATGTTCGGATTTCCCCGGGGTGAGAGCATCCGGTGCAGACTCTTGCTCGGTTTGGCCGTTGCGGCAGCCAGTGCCTCAAAACCTACTGTTGCATTCACCAGATCACGCAGGATGAGACGAGCTATCTCAGGTTCGCCGTTGAGGAAGAGCGTGGCCGCTTCATCCAGCAGTGCCCTCGCAAACGCCGGATCTCGTTGGACACGTTCTACAACAGTTTGTTTAAAATCTCTCGTTAATGCCACTGTTATCACCTCTTTTTTTATGAGGCCCTTTGCTGAGTGGCCTTGCGTGCTTTGTACTCAGCATAAAGTTCTCTAGTGGTCGATTTCAGAAGTTCGCATGAGTTTATGCAGCCAGCCGGATTCGCTGCATTCGTTCTTCCAATTCCTGCCTTGTAAAGCGCCAGTTGAAAGGTTCGGCAGTGAGATTATAGTATTCCTCAAAGCCCAAGATCCTGGCTTCCATCGCCTGTCGATCTGCCAGGTCATTGGGCGTGAGCGCCTTTCTTTGCAAGATCGAGAAATAGATCTCAATCTGATTGAGCCAACTGGCGTGGATAGGGAGATGGACGGCAATGGCATTTTCATAGGCATCCTGGAGCCGTTTAGGGAACGTGGTGGTGTAATGAGAAGATCCGTTGTCCACAATCCAGAAGACCCGATCAGCCGAAGCATAAGGCTCCCGTCCCATCACCAGGTCCACCAGCTTTTGAAAGGGCACGATGCCGGTTTTCTCATCCACACGCCCAAAGATGTGCCCTGAGAACACATCCAGTGCAGACAGATAGGCCACTGTGCCCATCCGTTTGTAGTCATTTTCCATACGAATGGGTTTGCCACAATCAGGTGGCAATGTGGCAAACTCTCGGGCTAAGATTTGGAGTTGGGATTTTTCATCGGCACAGATAACGAAGTCTTTCTTGCCAAGCGGTATCCCCTCCCATATGCCTTGATACAGGTCCAGAATGCGACTGGCTTTCTCTAAAAAGTTGGGGGCTTTGATATGAAGCCAGGATCGGTGATACCAGGGACGAAGGGCATCCTCTTTGAGAATGCGCCAAATCGTTGTGGGTGAGATTGAAGTGATCAACGCACACCTTAACACTTCCTGTTGAATCTCAAATAAGCTGAACCGAGACAGGGGCAACCCCCGTTGTGCGGGCAGTTGACAGGCAATGGCTTTGACTTCACTGACTTGCACAGGGGGAAAAAGTGGGCGGTCGCCCACTGCGCGGTAGATCCTCTAAAGTGAAGCCTTCTTCAGTCCACCTTTTTCGCCACTTCTGCGCCGTAGGTGAACTGACACCTGCCCTGTCGGCTAACCTCTGGTTGCCAATGGCTTTATTCTCGGCTAAGGCCACCACCATCTTTGCCCGCTGCACCTGGGATTGAGGCGCGTTGCGCTGACGAATGATTTTCTGGGCTTTTGCCAGTTGGGCTTTTGTGAAGCGAGGTTGGTATTGGGGAAGGGGACCTGACATTATACACCTCCTTTACCGATTGGAATGAGGCGTATAACATACCCCTTTTTTGCCACCTATGCAACCTCATGCGTATTTGCGAAATCGACCACTAGCTCGGTTAATATCCGCCTGTTGCCGCCGCTTGGTGCCGCCACCGAAGAGCACAATCAGCGTCTCTCCGTCTCTGGCCAGATAGATGCGGTATCCCGGCCCCCAATTAATCTGGCTCCTCGCTATTTGGTGTGGGTAACCTTCCCCCAGGAACGACCAGTTGTGGTAGACAAGACGCCCAAGCTGCAGGTTTTGTGGACCAGCCTTCGAGTATTCTTTGTCAACGGTGTTGCCCGACCCGTTGTCTGTTGCTCAGGATTCTATCTTAAAAACAGTTGTTTAAGTTGTTAGATAATAAATTGTTACGATGGACTAAACGGCAAACTGGATCTCCGGATCATTCAATACCCGCCGTGTGTTTAGGAGAGATCTCATGTGCGGATACCGGAGCAAACGGTTAGGAACCACCTCGCACTCGGCAAGAAGACTGGTTCGGGTTTTTATGATTACCCACG
Source organism: Candidatus Latescibacterota bacterium (assembly GCA_965249305.1). Lineage (GTDB taxonomy): Bacteria > Latescibacterota > UBA2968 > UBA2968. The sequence continues at coordinate 6,101,102 of OZ252228.1, forward strand.
TGAAACAGCGAAGAGCCATTAATCTTTAACTCGCCGATGCCTTTCAGCCACTTGATATTGGCAGTATTTCCCATCTCAAGACGCAGGATAGCAGTTGTCACTTTGGCCGCCGCCTGAGGATCAAGCCCATCAAACCAGCTTTTGTAGGGGTTTGCGCCATCCTCACAGATGTATTCCAAGACACGGGTATTCATAATAGTAACCTATGCGTTACCATAAAGCAAGTGGTTTAGTAGTGAAATTTCATCTTTTATCCGATTCTTCGGACAAACTGCTTGCCCGGGAGCTGCTCTACCCGGTTGTTCAGTTCCAGGGCAAGGAGGGTGGAGAGGGTCTGTGAGGGGGGAAGGCCGGTGCGGGCGGCAATGGTGTCGATGTACTGGGGAAGCTCGGGAGAGAGGCAATCGAGGACGGATCGCTCGTCCCCGGAGAGGTCCTCGTCCGAGGCAGCGCTGTCCGGAGACGGGGGGACGGGCGCCGGCTTGAGGGCGGCGGGAAGCTCCTGGAGGATGTCGTCCACGGTCTGTACCAGTACGGCGCCCTGTTTGATTAACCGGTTGGCGCCGACGCTTTTGCCCGAATAGACGGGGCCGGGAACGGCGAAGACTTCCCGGTTCTGTTCTAAGGCGTGCTGGGCGGTGATGAGGGCGCCGCTGCGGTCGCCGGCTTCGATGACGACCACGCCGAGGCTGAGGCCGCTGATGATCCGGTTGCGCCTGGGAAAGTTGTGGGATTCCGGGGTTGTGCCTACGGGAAATTCGGAGAGGACCGCTCCGGTTTCGCAGATCCGGTGAAAGAGGGGGATGTTTTGGGGCGGATAGGGGAGGTCCAGTCCGCTTCCCAGCACGGCGACGGTATGCCCGTTCCGGCCGAGGGCGCCCCGGTGGACGTGGGTGTCGATGCCTATGGCCATTCCGCTGACAACGGTGATGTCCCGCCGGACCAGTTCGCCGGCCAGGCCGCAGGCGGTGTCCCGCCCGTAGGGGGTGAACGAACGGGAGCCGACCAGGGCGACGGTGGGAGCGGCGCAGACGTGGATGTTGCCCCGCACAAAGAGGACGGGGGGCGGGGCATAGATCCGCCGGAGAAGGGGGGGATAGCCGGCGTCGGCCAGGGTGAGGATCCCGATACCGGCGTCCCCGGATCTGGCGATCTGTTTTTCGGCCCAGTCCGCGTTCCGGTCCTCCACAATGGCGCGGGCTGTTTCCGCACCGATGTTGGGAACGCCGCAGAGCCGGGCGCGGGAGGCCCGCAGGACCTCGTCCGGGCTGTGAAAATGCTGAAGCAGCCCGGAGAAGGCGGCCGGACCCAGGCCGGGCACCGAGAGGAGCGTCAACCAGTTGAGCAGGTTTTGAGCCATAGAGAGGTTCTGTTTGGGATTGCGGATTTGGGAATGCGGATTGCGGATTTGGGATTGAAACGCTTTTATTCCGCAATCCGCATTCCCAAATTCAATGCAAAGGGAATGCCAGGACGGAAAACCCCGGATTTAGAGGGGGCAAATCTTCGGAGGTTGAAAGAGGGTTTCAATTCGGGTGGTAGGAGGTGAACAGGTTGTTCAGGTAGAGGATGGGTTTGCGGGGAATAAACGGTTATGCTTCTGCCGGTTCGCGCTCCTCGTTCCGGCTTTCTTTGACGAGTGTCCCGAGCCGGTGGACCAGGTCCTGGATGCCTTCGCCCGTGGCTGAGGAGATGGCCAGATCGGCCCGGCCTTTCAGGTGGGGCTTCCGCCGGGCTTCGGGGGGCAGGAGGTCGATTTTAGAGGCGGCGATCAGGGCGGGTTTTTTGAGGAGGTCGGGGCTGAAGCAGGCCAGCTCTTTCTGGAGAACCTGCAGGTCTGCCTCCGGAGAAGGACTGGAAACGTCGATGAGGAAGAGGAGCGCCCGGGTGCGCTCGATGTGGCGGAGGAACTGGAAGCCGAGCCCTTTGCCCTCGTGTGCGCCTTCGATGAGTCCGGGAATGTCGGCCACGACAAAACTGTCGAAGTCCTCCAGGCGGACGATGCCCAGGTTGGGGCGGAGGGTGGTGAAGGGGTAGTCGGCCACTTTGGGATGGGCGGCGGAGATCCGGGAGAGGAGGGTGGATTTGCCGGCGTTGGGATGGCCGACCAGGCCCACGTCTGCAATCAGTTTCAGCTCCAGCTCCAGCTGCCGTTCCTCCCCTTTCCCCCCCGGTTCGGCCCGCTCGGGCGCGCGGTTTGTGGGGGTAGCAAAGCGGGCATTGCCCCGCCCGCCCCGCCCGCCTTTCAACAGGATAACCCGTTCATCATCGGCCGTGAGGTCTGCGAGGGCTTCACTCGTGAGGGTATCCCTTACAACCGTTCCGGGAGGCACCCGGATTTCGGCGTCGCGGCCTCGTTTGCCGGTCCATTTTTTGCCCGTACCATGGTCTCCTCGATCGGCTCTGACCTGCGGGCGATACCGGACGTCGAGAAGGGTGCTGAGGTGGGGATCGACGATAAAAACGACGTTTCCGCCATCTCCGCCATCCCCACCGTCAGGCCCGCCGCGCGGTACGTATTTTTCCCTCCGAAAGCTTTTACACCCATTTCCTCCGTCTCCGGATTGGACGACGATTCTGACCAGGTCGATAAACATTCTTATTCCTGCTGTGCCTCTGCAGACGTTTCCTTCGCCGGCGTGTTCGGTTCGGTCTTTGTGCTCATTGTATTCTGAGCGTTGGCGCCGTTGTTGGGGGGGCGCATCAACAGGGCTTCTTCGATGGGGATGTGGAAATCGGCGCTCTGGATCAGATCCCGGGCGGTGTTGTGCAGAAAAGAGATAAGTTCGACCCGGGGGCCGATGGTCTTGACCAGGTTGAGAAGGGAGACGAAGTCCCCGTCGCCGGTTACCAGTACCACCACGTCGAGTGTATCCACCAGCCCCACGATGTCCAGGGCCATGCCCATGTCCCAGTCGCCTTTGGCAGACCCGTCGCTGCGGAGGCGCAGGTCTTTTTGCCTGACCTCATACCCTTTCTGCTGGAGCATGGAGATGAATCCGCTCTGGTCAACCTCGGGGGACTGGACCACATAGGAGATCGCCCGGATGAGCCGGCGCTGTCCAACAGAGACGTTGAGAAGCTTTTCAAAGTCGAGCCGGGCGTTGAACTGTTTGGCCGCGTAAAAGATGTTCTGAACGTCTACGAAGATGCCCACGCGCTGGTCTTTTTCCGGAATATTGTGGACAGACCTGGAGACAAGCCGATTGCCCTGCTGGAGGGTTTCGATCTGTTTTTGGAGGTCGCCAGCAATCTTGCGGATCTCCCGGCGTTCCCGGGCGCTGCTGATGGCTTCACGGGTTACCCGCTCTTTAATTTCCACCAGGGTTTTGTTGAACCCGTCCTCTCCGGCCGACGGCTCTGTGCTCGCCACCTGGCTCTCGATACGCGCCAGGCTTTGTTGAATGCGTCCCATCTCCCGGATAACGAGGCTTAGAGACTGGCGAAGGTCGCCGACCTCTTCGGGCAGGGGTTTCGAAGCGTTGAGGGCAGCGCTAGCCCGGGGTTGATCCTGGACGTTTTCTGCGGCCGGCGCGTCTCCCTTCGTTTGTGTATCGGGTGTTAAGGAGGTCTCTTGAGGTGTCTTATTTACATGGTCGCTCATCTTTATCTCCGATTCTCCTGTTTATTGGGATGTTTTTAAGGGAAATCTGGATCGCAATTTTTCCGCAACAGGAGGAGGCACAAAGGGGGTCAGGTCTCCTCCAAACTGGGCAATTTCCCGGACGATTGTGGAACTGAGATAGGTATATTCCACGCTGGGCATCAGGTAAACCGTTTCGATCCTGGGGTCCTGCTGATGGTTGGCAACAGCGGTGGCCAGTTCGACTTCAAATTCGGTTACGGAACGGAGGCTGCGAACGATGGTGTAGATCCCACGTTGCTGGCAGTAGTGTACTGTAAGACCTGTGGATTGGGTAATCTCCACTTCCGGATAGGAACGGGTCATTTCTCGAATCATTTCAACACGTTCTTCACCTGAGAACAGGGGCTCTTTCTGGGGGTTGACCCCTACGGCGACCACGAGATGGCCGAAGATCTTAATCGCGCGTTCGATCAGGTCGAGGTGCCCGTAGGTGATGGGGTCGAAGGTGCCGGGATAGATCGCTGCGTTCATGGGGAGTCCTTTGTTTAAGCTGTGAGGCGTGAAGCGTGGGGTCCGTTTGCCGTTTTACGTTTCACGTTTCACATCTTTTAGCCCCCGGTAGGCCAGGCCTGCGGCGATGCCGAAAGCGCTCTGCCGGAAGAGGAGGGGGCGCTGGGCCTGGGGAAGGTGCCGGGTATCGCAGGCCGAAAAGGGTTGGAACGGGACCAGCTGCGGGGAAGCGGGCGCGCGTAGCTGCCGAATCAGATGGCGGGCCCGGTCCCCATCGCCGCTGAAGAAGACTCGGTTGTAGGCCGTACGGCGGCGGTCCAGGGTGCGGTCGCCGTAGATCCAGCGCCGGGCCACTTCGATGCTATCTTCTAAATCGGACAGGTCCCCATCCTCCAAAGCGGCGGGCGCGGGGGACGAGGGACCGTTTACACAGACGATTTCTGCGGCCACCAGCAGGCCGTCCTCGGCCGCCACAAAGGAGAGCCAGGGATATTCAAACAGGATCGCCGCGTTGCGCCCGGGCTTCCACAGCCCGGCCATTTCGCAGGCGTAGAACAGCGCCATCGGCTCTACTTCCAGGCTCTTGGGCGAGATGCCGGCCTCGGTATACAGGTCGGTGCACAGGTCCAGCACGTCCCTGCGCACCGCCACCCAGAAGGCGGCGCGGCCGGCCGGATAGAAGTCGATGAGATAGTCGCCGGGCGGCGAAATCAGAGCCTGGGAGACCTCCCAGATGATCTGATCCCGGCGGTCTTCCTCCGAGGCGACTTCGAGGGGGATTTTCTGGATTTGGAAAAGGCCCCCGCCCAGGGCCGGGACCACGCTGCCCAGGTCTGCGCCAAGGTCCGAAAGGATTTCTTTCAGGCTTTGGGCAATGCGCTTTCGGGCGCCGTTTTGGAGGAGGTCCGCAGGCTGGAAGGGAACCGGCAGACAGGCTTCGGCAACGGCGCACAGGCGGCATCCCGAGGGCGTGCTCTGGAGGCAGACAAGCCGGAAACTGCGGCCGGTGAGATGGATCCCCGTGGCTTTGCTCATGGGCTTTTTACCGTTGCAAGTGGCCTGAGGCGTTCAACGGTTTTCTGTCCAATTCCCCGCACGGCGGTAAGGTCTTCCAGGCGGCGGAAAGGCCCGTGCTGCTTCCGGTGTTCAACAATCCGGCGGGCCGTTTGCGGGCCGATTCTGGGGAGGCGCTGGAGGTCTTGGGCCGATGCCCGGTTCAGGTTGATGGGGGCCGGTGCGGCCACGCTGTCCGGGGCGGGCGCCGGGGGCAGAGCAACCGCCGCTTTTCGGACCTCGAAGTCCGGGGTGCGGTCGGGCGCATAACGGGCAAGAAGGCTGACCACGGCGCCCACGAGGAGCGCCCCCGAAAGGAGGATGAGGGCGATCTGTTCGTTGCGATTAAAAGAGAACATGGTGAAATTAGTTGAACCGGATCTCGCCCCAGAGCCGGAACTCCCAGGTTCTGTTGGTGAGGTCCCGGAGGCGGTCCTTTCGGCTTTCGTGTCTGAGTCTGGCGCCGCCGGTAAACTGGCTGCTGAACCGGTATTGCGCCGACAAGCTGGCCTGCCAGGTGCTTTCGCTTCGGCGGATCACCGGCTCGACAGGCTCGTCGGGAGCGGCGCTTCTGGGGATCTCCTTCTGCTGGTTCGTGGATGTGCTATAGCCCAGGTCCAGGTCGATGTTGCTCTGAAGTTTTTTGAAGAATTTCAGGGTGTATTTGAGGTTGCCCTGGAGCGTGGAACTCTCGTCTATGGTGGTTCCAATCAGGCGTTCCTGAAGGGTAGGCGGCACATCGGTGGTATCGGTGACCACATTGCGCTGGTATCGCAGGGCGTTTTGCTGGCTGCGGTTGCTCCTTATGTTGATATTCATCTGGTTTTTCCACCTGGACGTCCAGGAAAAGAGGGGGTTGTAGTCGGTCTTGCGGCTGTCGCTGGTTAAAAAGAGGGGCCCCAATCCGCCCTCGCCACCGCGGGCGTGAATGTTCTGGTAGCTGAAATTGAAATTGGAACTGGCTAGGAACCACCGGAAGACCGGCATGCGTTCCAGCCCCCTCCAGCTGGCGCTGAGGTTGGGAAGGACGATGTTCTCGTTTTCGGTATTGGCATTGCCAAAATTTCGGCCGTGGGTGTAGTTCGCCGAGCCCTGTACGTTGATTCCGGTGGGGAGGCGGACGCTGCTGCTGAGGCTGGCCCGGTCCGAGATCACGCGGGTGTTAATTCTGGTTACACCGGCCGTATTGAAGCGCTGGACATGGGTTGTGTCGGTGAATCCGAGCTGGAATTTGAAGGAGGGGCGGCCGCGCAGGCCGAAGATGTTGAAGGTTCTGGTTCGGGACGCGGTGGCCTGCAGGGGCGAAAGCGCCGATCCGGCCCGTCCGATCAACCGAAGGAAGGAGAAACCGTCTTTTTGCTTCCCTTTGGGTCGGGCAAGGGTCTGAAAGAGGGTCGGGATGTTCAGGCTGACGCGGACGCTGGCGTTGTTCGTGCTGTTGGTTGTCAGGCCCCGGCGTGTGTTTCCATAAACGGTGCGCTGTCCCCCGGTTTCCAAGTTTTCCCGGTAGTTCGCCGAGTACTGGGTATTAAAGTTGAACAGCCGGGAAATTCGGGGAGAATAGCTGAAGCTGGTGCTCTGGCCCCGGTTGGTCTCGCGTCCAAACTGGAGCTGGGAGAAAACGAAGCCGTTGCGCAGGTCGCGGTTGACGGTCAGGTCGTAGTTGGCGCTGAGGCTCCTGAAGGGGGTGAGCTTGAGGCTGTAGGTTTCGTTGAGGGTAAAGGTTTCGTTGAGCGAGCTGATCACATCGGCCGTATCGTTGGCAACCGCAGAGAAAGAGAGCAGGTCTCGAACGCTGCGGTTGAACCGGGCGTTGTAACGCGCGCTTGAGGGGATGTAGAAGAACTCGGCCTCTTGGAGGGATTTGAAGAAAGGCAGCCAGCTAAAGACCTTCAGCGATTTTCGCTGGGGCCAGTTGAGGTCGTAGCTGAAGGTGCCGTTCAGATTGTCGTTGGTGCTGGACGTCCGCCGGGTAATGGCGCCCGTCTCGTTGGTGTTTGTGGTGAAGTTCAGCGAGGCGCTCATCCTGTCGAAAAAGAGGCGCGCCAGGAGCCGGGGGGCTTCGGGGGCCCCACGTTTTCGGAGGGAGATGTTGAAACGCGCCCGGGTTCGGATGTCGCTCTCGTTGGCCTTCTGTTCGGGCGTGAGGACAATATCGGAGCCCCGGCGGATACGGGGCACCGAACTGTTGCGGTTGTAGCTGAATCGGATTGGGACGGACATATGCCAGGCCTCGGGCAGGAGCTTGTTGAGGTTGAGCTGGCCGTCAAAGGAGACCTGGGTGGTCGTGTTGCCGCTGGCCCGCCCCTGCAGATCCTGGAAATCGCCGCTTTTGCGCTGAAGACTGATGGAGAAGCTGCCCAGGTCGGCCAGCACGGTCTGGAGGTTTAAAAGCCCCGACAGGGCTCGTTTTTTGCGAATATTGTCTAAGCGAAGTTCGTCGATCCAGATTTCGTTTTCTCCTTCCAGGATCCGATCGCCCAGGTTTCGAATGCCGATGGTGAACGCTTTGATTTTGGACAGGGCCGGGTTTCCCCGAACAATGTAGGTTTTGCCGTCCAGGTCCACTTCGATGCGGTTTCTCTCGTTGTTGTAACGCGCCTGAAGGTCTCCCCTTTGCAGCGAGAGGGTGAGGGTATCGGAGGAGGCCCGCCCGCCTGCGCGCAGGTCGAAGAGTTGGCCTTTAAGCTGCGACATGAGTTCCAGGTCGATCTTGACCGTGTTGAGTTCCGGCGCCCAGCCCTGGTAGATCCGCTGGCGGTATTCGTACGCGTTGAGCGTATCTCCGCTGATGGGGGCGAACCGGATGAAGAGTTCTACAGGGCTCAGGCTTAGGACACCCCCTAGGCTGTCTTCGAAGGCCGGAAAATTCTGCCCGGAGGCCGGGTTGGAGGGATTTCCCCCATGGACGAACATGGTCATGATCCCGTACTGGGTATAATTGCTGCCCTGGAAAAAGGTTCGGGAGGCCGAGACCTGTTCGTCGGGGTAGAGGTCTTCGAATTTGAGAGCCAGGGAGCGCTCCAGCAGCCGCAGGCCGGTGGTGGGGTCGAGTTCCCGCTCCAGGCCCGGGGGCGACTCGTAGATGGCGTTGTCCGTGCCGATACTGGCCACTTTGAAATCTCCCGACAGCTGGTAGGCGGGGGCCTGGTCTTCCAGCCAGTCGCTGCCCACGATGTCGAAGGTGTAGAGCTGGACGGAGGTGGTGTCGTCGTGTTCGATCCAGAGACGGACAAAGTCGATGATGCTGGCAAAGGTGGTGTCGGGCGCCCCCTCTGTGGTTCTGGGCGCCGTCCTGCCTCGCAGGGGAATGCGGATGAGCCGCCAGGGGCGGTCCGTGAGGTTGGACACGCTGCCCGCAACCAGCACAGAGGACCCGTCAAAGGTGTTTGTTTCGGTGTTGAAGCCCTGGTTGGTGCCCAGGTCGATGCTGTACCGGAAGAAGCTGTTGCGGGTGTCTAAAATGCCGTTTCTGTTGAGGTCTTCGGTATCCGGGGTGGAGTCCCGTTCGGGGTTGTTTCCCTGTGTGCCGTTGACCTGGGTCGGGTAACGGAGGAGGATGTCCTGCTGGCTTAAGTCCACATCGGCAAAGTTGTCGCCGGAGGGATCCCCAGGCGGGAGGTCGCCGGGGTAAATGAGCTGGAAGACCGAGTCCTCCTGCGTGTCGGAAAGTCCGTCCAGCCCGATATCCTCTTCCGGCGTGGCCACATCGTCGCCTCGGGGGAGCCCGGGCAGCGGTTCGTCTTCGGTGCGGAACCCGTTGGGAGGCGGGTTGAGGAGCGTGTGGTCAAGGGGCAGTTTGATCCGTTCGGAGATCTCGCCCAGGTCAACGTGGAGCCGGCCGGCGTTGCCCCGGACCCAGAGTTCGAGGAATTTGGAGCGGGAGAGGTCGAATCCGTTGAGGTATTGCGTGATCCCCCCCCAGGACATCTCCGGGAACCCCCCTTCTGTGTTCCGGGTCCTTTCTGGAAAGCCGTTGGTCCGGTGGGGCTCGAACCGGAGGTGCAGCGTTTCGACAATGCTCTGTTCCACGGGAATGTCGTCCCGGTTGGGCTGGATCTGGAAGACGGAGAACCGGTCGCGCTCCACCGGATTGTACCATGTCAGCCTGCCCTTGGGGAGGGAGATGGAGATGCCGTCCAGGACGGGCGTGCTTGCGGTTGTCCAGCCCAGTTTGAAGATCTGGGGGGAGAGCTTGTTCTCGGCGCCTTCAAAATCGTCGATGTAGGCAACCCCTCTGGTGTTGGGATTGGGCAGGCTCTGGGCAATTTCAAAATCGAGGTTGAGCGTGGAGGGCGTTTCGGTGGCCACAAAGGGGAGCATGTTGACCAGATCGGTGATGGCTCTGGGTTTGAACCGGAAGCGGGCGTTGGTGTCCCAGATGATGGTTCGGGTAGGCTCCTCACCCACGCGCACCCGCTGTGAGGTGGCGCTCTGGCTGCCGTAGAGGAGGGTCATTCCCACAAGCGAGAACCGGTCTTTGAATGGGTGCTCGGCCCGAATGCCCAGGAGGCTTTTCTGCCCTCCAAGACCGCCGAACAAATCTTTGGAGCCGTAGTTGATGATGAGGTTGGCCGAGGGGTCGGAAGCCTGGTCGGCGGCGTCACCGATGAACTTGATGGTGCCGAACTGGTATTCGATGTTGTAGTCCTGGCCTCTGGTGAGCCGCCGGTTGTTGAGGAGGACCTCTTCGCTGTTCTCGATGATGCCGGGGCCTAAGTTGTACTGGGTGGCCCGGCTCTTGGACCGGATGCGCATGAAAAATTTGCTCTTTTCGCTGCGCGTGGTCTGGTTGGTGGTGTTGTAGATCTCCCGTGCCCGAGTGTCGTTGTCCAGGCCCTCTGCGCCCACCCCCGCAGACCCGAAAGGCTCTAAAGTGGAGAAGACGAGGTGCCCGTCGCGCAGGTTGAGACCGGGCAGGTTGTTGCCCGCATCGATATCGATGATGTTGTCCGGAGGCGAGGACTCGGACGCCCCGTTGGTGTGGGTATCCAGGCCGAAGATCCGGAGGTAGGGTGTGCCCTTCTGATTGTCGACCGGCTCCTGCCCCGGAACGTCCCTGAAGATCTGGAGTTCGAACCCTTCCGGTTCGATATCGCGGCCCCTCAGGCTGTAGACGTTGCGCCAGGAGAGGTCCCAGGTCTCGAAGTCGGGGCGCTGCTGTCTGGCTTTGATGAGCTTGAGGTTGATTTTGGCCTTCGGATTCTGCGGGTCGGGAATAAAGGAGAGGTCGCCAAAGATCCGCCCGTCTTGGGTGCGATAGGCAACGCCTAAGGCCCATCCGGGGTTGACCCGCCCCCGGCGTATAATGAGGTAGCCCCTGGCGTCTACGAAAAACTGGTCCCGTTCCAGTTCGTGGAAGGAGCCTTCTTCCAGGCCGCCGTTGGCGCTTCGCGTCTGGGAGAGAGAGATGTTGGGCGTGGCGTCATCGTTCCAGAAGGCGAAGCCGACGCCTGGAATCGCCCGCTGCTCGATGTCGTTGATGTCGTTGAAGTCGTTGATGAAGACCCGCACCGTATTGATGTCGATCAGGGTGGCGGGAGCGGGATCGTCCGGAAAGGCGTTTCGATAGTCTTTGTCGAGAAAAAAGTAGACGTCCTCCAGATACTGATAATCGGGGATGTCGTTGGCGGTCTCCTCGGCCTGGCCCTGGAAGGTTTTGCGGTTGCTCGCGCCCTTGTCCTGGGTGGTGACCACGGTGAGGTTCAACCCGCCCAGCCGGCCCTTGGCCTTGATGCCGAAGAGCCCGCCCCGGCTGCCGGCATTGAATCCGATCAGCCGGGTGCCGGGGAGGGTCAGAGAGGTGCTGCCGGCCTCAATTTCGTCAATAATGCCGTCCTCGTCGCCGTCGTACCGAAGCCTGAGGGTCTCCCCGATGTCGCGCTGGCTTCGGCTGTCTTCCTGAAGCTCGATGGAGATTCTGTCGCCGATGGTGCCCTGCACATTGAGCTGAGACTCCTGCTCGAAGTTGACGGTAAAGGGGGTGGGCCGGGTCCTGGCCGACTGGGCCTGGCCTTCGGTGGACCGTTTGACCCCGGAGAGCTCAATACGGCGAGTGGTGGTGATGTTGAGGTTGGTCTCCCCTTCGCCGGTGATGATGCTGAGGGCTTTGGGAACTTTGACCGGAATTTTGATATTGACAAGCCCGCCGCCTCTTCGGGTACTGCCCTTTGTTTTTTCTCCCAGGCGTGAGGCGATGAGGCTCTTCCCGTCCATTTCGTACTTGTAGGCGGCCAACTGGTCGAGCTGGACGATGGCAGGCAGGCCGTAGATCTCTCCGGCGACCACGTGATAGACAACCAGGGTGCGCGTTTCGGCGTTAAGGAGGTGTACCTCGGATTCGATCAGCCGGCTTCTGAGGGTCTGCACGGGATCGTCCTGGGCACGCTGCCTGCTGTCGGATGGCGTATCGAGGAAGGCCTCGAGAGGGGAAATCGCGGCGGTTCTGTGAATGCCGGGCGGAGCGGCTTGAACTGTTAGGATGTTCACTCCGGCGAGGACGAGAAGCATACACAGCGTCGATATTGTCTGTCTAAATGTCAAACCCCTACCCCGTGGCAATGCACCGGCCCTGCCGCCGACCTGAGGCCATCGCGCGTTTTGCAGCGCATAAAGCGGTGATTGGAGAACAGGCTAATAGCCGATAATAATACCATACCCTCTGTGAAAGATCAAGGGAAAATGCAGCGGAAGGAGCGCACAAGTAAAAAGGTAAAAGATAGAAAAACAGGAGGCTGCGAGGGGATAAGTAGGATACGACGGGATTCCCGCCCGGCTTTTGGAAAAGGGCTTCCCTCTGTGGAGGAAAAGGTGTATATTCAGCTTTGATGCCATATATTTATTTTAACTCTTTTGTAATCATAAGGTTCCCTCCGGAGGTCCGGCATGGTGCTGCGGTGGTATGTGCTGAAGGAGCATCTTGTTCCGTTTTTGTTCAGCTTCGCCGTGATTATGTTCCTCTTGGTGATCGATCTGGTCCTCCAGATGATCGATTTGATTCTGGGAAAAGGGATCGCCATCGAGGTGGTCCTGGAGCTCTTTTTCCTGAATACGGCCTGGATGGTGGCCTTAGCGGTTCCGATGGCGGTGCTGGTGGGCACGTTGATGGCTTTTGGGCGGTTGAGCGGAGACAACGAGATAACGGCGATGCGCGCCTTAGGGGTTGGACCGCAGCAGGTGGCCTGGCCGGTCTTTCTGGTTGGGGCGCTCATTGGGGGGCTGCTTGTTGTATTTAACGACCGGGTGCTGCCGGAGTTCAATTACCGGGCCCGGATTCTGATGTCGGATATCCAGAGGAAACGCCCCGCGGTCAGCCTGGAGGCCGGCATCATCATCCAGGATTTTGAAAACTACAATCTGCTTGTAGGGACGATCGATGAGCGCACATCGGCCTTAGAAGACGTGATTATTTACAAGTACGAACCCGGAGGGTACCCCGTGACGTTTGTAGCCGAGCGGGGAGAGGTGATTTTCTCCGAGGCGGACGACGAGGCGCTTTTAACGCTATACCGGGGGGAAACGCACCGTGTGGACGAGACCGATCCGGAGATTTATGTGCGGACGATATTCGAGAAAACGACCCTGCGCCTTGGAGAGGCCGGGCGCAGGCTCTCCCGCACGGTTTCGCACTACCGGACCGACCGGGAGATGAGTGTGGGGATGATGCTGGAGCGGGTGTCCGAATACGAGGAGGAGGCGCGGTCCCTGCAGGCGGAGTCGGGGGGCCGCATCGCGGATTTTCTCTGCCGCTATCTGTTTGAAGACCCTCCCGGGACGGCTCATACAGTGGATCTGGAGTTTCAGGGGATTCTGGCCCAGGTGCAGGCCGACGCCAGTCTGGTGAGTCACAAATGGCGCGCGGCGGACCGGTATCGGGTGGAGGTCCACAAAAAATTCTCCATACCCGCCGCCTGCCTCACTTTTATCCTGGTGGGCGCGCCCTTGGGTGTGCGGGTGCGGGGAAGCAGTCCGGCCGTGGGCGCCGGCATCAGCATCGGTTTCTTTTTGATCTACTGGTTGTGTCTCATTGGCGGCGAAAAATTGGCGGACCGGGGATTCGTCTCGCCCTGGTTTGCGATGTGGAGCCCCAATATCATCATCGGGCTGGCCGGAGCCTGGATGCTGGCGCGCCTGGTTTTTGAGCGAAGGTTCCGGTGGAGGAGACGATGCGCATCCTGAGCCGGTATGTGCTGCGGCAATTTCTCTCTCCGCTGGGGCTTTCCTTTGTGAGTTTCCTGGCGATTTTTGTTGTTGTGGACTTAGCGGACCGGCTCAGCGCGTTTCTGGACCGGGATGTGGGCGGTGGAACGATTCTGCTTTATTATCTCTGGTACATCCCCTACATCTCGGTGCTTGTCCTGCCGATGGCCATGCTGCTGGCCAGTCTGTTCTGCATCGGCGAACTGGTGAGGCACCGGGAATTGATGGCGATGAAGGCGGCCGGGGTGAGCCTCTATCGTATCCTGCTGCCGATCCAGGCGCTGGCCCTGCTGATCAGCATCGGGGCTTTTTTTTTAACAGACCGGGTGATGCCCGAGGCCAATCGGCGCCGGGCGGCGGTTGAACAGGGCAAGAACCCCGCCTATTCTCCCCGGATTCGGACCCGGGTGGTGCTCCGGGATGAAGACGGGCAAATTCTATCGGTGAGCAAATACCATCCGAAAAAAAGACGAGGACGGCAGGTGACGCTGGACCAGTACAGCGGCCGGCGACTGGCTCGCAAGACCCGGGCGGAGGAGATGGTTTGGGAGGAGGGTGGGTGGACGTTTTACCGGGGGGAGACGCGATATTTTGGGGAAGGAGGTCGGGAGCGGATTTTCAAATTCGAGACCCGTCGCGCGGAGGAGATGACGCTCCGTCCTGAAGACCTCGCCCGGGAGTCCCGCCCGGTGGAGCAGATGCGCTATGCCGATCTGAGCACGTTTATTCGGCGAAAGATCCGCAACGGCGAAGAGGCCACAAGGGAACGTGTGGAGCTCCACCTGAGGGTGTCCTTCCCGTTCGCCAATTTTGTGATCGTCCTGTTTGGTGTGCCGCTTTCGTCCAGGACCCGGGGCGCGGGCAGACCCCTGCAAATCGGCATCTGTCTGCTGGTCTCTTTTGTCTACTACGGGTGCATCCAGGCCGGGCGGGCGCTTGGATGGAACGGCCTGCTTCCCCCCTTCTGGAGCGCCTGGGGCGCCAATCTGCTCTTTCTGGGGATCGGAGGGGGAATGCTAATGCGTGCGCACAAATAAAAAGGGGCCGTTGCGGCCCCTGCATGAACTTTTTTTTAGAGGATGGATCAGTAAATGGAACTCAGTTTCCTTTGATCGAAGATATACAGCTTTGGATCAATCGCCTTCTTGTTTCGACTGACCGAGTAGTGCAGATGAGGCGCGGTTGCCCGGCCGGATTTGCCCATTTTGCCGATGACTTCACCCCGTTTGACTTTCTGGCCTTTTTTGAGAGGGGAAGAGTTTCTCTGGAGGTGGCCGTACACAGTGCGAAGGCCGGATCCGTGAGTGATTGCTACATAGTATCCGAGGTGTTTGTCGAAGGCTACGTTTGCTATCACCCCATCGGCCGCCGCGAGAATAGGCGTTCCTCTGCGTCCGGCAATATCCAGGCCGTTGTGGAAATGGCGCCGTCCTGTAAATGGATCGGGACGGTACCCAAAGCCCGAAGAGTACCAGCATTCGTAATCAGCAGACACCGGTAAGATCGTGGGCATATGGCTTCGGGCCTCTGCATCGTTTTCCAGAAAGCTGGCGACACTGTCGAAGCTGGTCTTAAGAAAACTCGCTTCCCGAACAAGCTGGTCCAGGCTGGCGTAGGTTTGCGAGACCAGCGCTTCTGTTTCAAACGAGAGCCGGCTTTCCCACAGAGAGGTCTCTTCGGAGATCCCCCCAACCCCCACCTTCCGAATGTCTTCGCCCGGTTCGGAGAAGCTGGCCCAGGCACGCATCATCCGGTCGGTCTGGGTGAGTTCATCAACCTGTCCCTGGAACGTTTTGAGCATTCTCTGCACCCTCTCAAACTGGACTTTCAGTTCTTCATTTTCCGTTTGAAGGGTCGCAAGCCGGACCTCCCGGTTGAGCTGGATGTAGTAGCCTATGGTGTAGAAGACCAGCGCACAGAGGGAAAGGACCAACAGGGTAGAAAGCCCCCAGAGGAACGGGCGGGAAACGTTGAGTTCCCGGATGCGATCCTCGTTGTGGGGGATGACCATGAGGGTAAGATATTTTTTGCTCATTAACGAGCCCCTCCCGCAATTCCATCTAATACAAAACTTCAATAATTATTATAGTATTTCATAATGTACAAATCTTTCGCAATTTAAGCACTTTAGCGGGATTTGTCAAGCCAATAGGTTTTGATCTCTGCTTTGAGCGCCTTACGGAGCGTGGGATTGTCAATGCAGAAGACCCTCACGACCTTGGCCTGGGCTTCAAAATTGCCGATGAGGGATTCCTTGAGCATCGAGACTTCGGGATCGTCGAAGGTGAGGGGATCGGCCTTGTCTACGGGGATGTGCGACCCGAAGTAGACCTTCAGGTCCACCTCGGGGCTTTTGCCGAAGCGGGGGATGTCGATGAGGATCTCGTCGCCTTTCAGGTCCAGGCCGGTTTTTTGGGAAAAGGTTCTGCACAGGTCGATTTCCATCTCCCGGCGGTCGGCCGGGTTGTAGTAGAGGCGGGCGAACTCCTC
This sequence comes from Candidatus Latescibacterota bacterium, assembly GCA_965249305.1. GTDB lineage: Bacteria > Latescibacterota > UBA2968 > UBA2968. The sequence continues at coordinate 6,116,940 of OZ252228.1, forward strand.
CATCAGTTCCTGCCCCCGCTCGTGGGGGAAGAAGAGGCGGGCGACTTTGTAGAGCTTCCGGCGTTTGAGACGCCCGACCATACTCTCCCGCCGGTCCATGCCCAAACGGTCGATTTCCATCTCCAGACGGTGGACCAGATCGGCTTCCGTGGACCGGTCGAAGTCGGCTTCCTGAAGGCTGCATTGGGGGTGGGCAAGCAGGTCCTGTACGCCCCGTTTGAACATGGCGTTGGCGGAACGGACGGCGTGGTGCCAGTAGACATTTCGGTACATCAGGTAGTTCGTAAAGATGAGGGCCTCCACAGCGGAGACGCCCTTGTAGGTAATGGCAGGCCGCTGGCTTTCCGGGTCAAAGGTGATCGATCCGATCAAACGATCCCGGTTGACGCTTTCCCCGAAGGGGACGCCGCAGTAGCGGGCATCTCGCAGGAGATAGTCGACCTTGTCGGGATCGAGGGTGCCGCTGAGGATGTGGGCCAGCCGGAGGTCCCGGTTGGGAATGTCTATTGTTTCGTTTTTGTAGTCGATGACATTGGCGACCCGAACCGGATCGGTCCCGGCGCTCTGGAGGGCGGTGTGGATTTCGGTGGTGGGGTCCAGGATGATCTGCCGGCCGCGCGTTTCGTGGTCTACAAAGAACATCTGCATCTCTTCCAGGAGGTGTGAAAACGGGTAGTGGCCGATGTCGTGCAGGAGGCTTGCCGCCAGCAGCACTCTGGCGTCCTGCTGGTTGATGTGGAGGGGCGGGTCCGCCTGGAGGAGCCGGTGCAAAAACTGGCCTGTGAGGTGGAAAACGCCTAAGGAATGCTCAAAGCGAGAGTGGCGGGCGCCCGGGTAGACCAGGAGGACGTGGCCAAGCTGCGAGATGTCGCGCAGGCGCTGAAATTCCTCCGTGTCCAGAAGGGGAACCATATCCCAGGGGATATGGATGTAGCCCCAGATGGGGTCCCGAACCGCTTTTCCGGTTTGCAGAAATTGGAGGTCGATACGCATAAAGAGAGGCGGAGGGTTCTGTCTTAAGGGGACAGCACGCCGCCCTGCGAACGGATTTCCGAAAGCTCCTGCTGGCAGGTGACGAGCTGTTTGTTGGTGCTGTCGAGGCGGTGGGAGAGGACCTGGATAATGTTGCGGTAGATCACGAAGCCGATGTCGGGATATTTTTTCAGGATGACCTCAAGCTTGATCTTGGAGAGCTCGAAAACACTGGTCTGCTGGCCGGCAATCACGGTGGCCGAGCGGGGCTGGCCCGTAATCACGCCCATCTCTCCAACGGTGGTGATGGGAGAGAGTGTGGTCAGGGCCGTACCGTCGGGACCGGTGATGATCAGTTTGCCCGACAGAAGAATGTACATTTCGGTACTCTTGGTTCCGTATCTGCAGACGATTTCCCTGTCGCTGAACGCACGCGGTCTGCAGACCTTCAAGATCTGCATCGCCTGCCCCGGCGTAAGCCTTTGAAACATGGGGATCTTGTCGAGGATGTGAAGAAAACGGCGTGTAGTGTCTCAATGGTTCGGACACTTTTTATAAGTTGTTGATTTTCAACAGGTTATAAATTTAGCACCAGATTCCATAAACTGTTATTTTTCAATGGCTTATGAAATTTGAACCCCCAGAATTACAAAAACTGTCCGAAGTATTGGTGTCTGTGATTTGCATTTGGCGGTATCTCTGGGGTAATTGAACTCATCGAAAAAGTAAAATACATCAATAAATAAGACAATCCGGACCCTAAAGGCAAGGGCAAAAGCCACACCGGCCGCCGGGGAGGCCCCTCATATTTAATCGGCAGGACCGGAAAAGGCTTAACTCACCGCCGGGGCGAGAAAGGCCCGCAGGCCGCCTATAAATATCGTCTCTCGCGCTGGTACGTGAATGTGATCCACCTCACGTCGGGCAGATCTTAAACAGGGTTTTTGTGATAAGTTGTTGTAAAATCGTCTCTAATCTTCGTGAGAAGCCGACGCTTCCAGGCCCTTCATAAACACGGTTATCAGGTTGTTTACCATGTCGGTGTCGCTGGAGGGACTGACAGACCGCGTGCTGGCAATAAACCGGCTGATACAGTACTGAAGCAGAACCCAGAAGAAGGAACGGATGGTGAGGCGAGGGTCAACCGGTCGAAAATGCCCTCTGGCGATGCCCCTCTCAATGGCTCTGTGGATGGCCTGCATGTAGGGCGATTGATAGATTTCGAAGAATTTCTCGCGAAACTTGTGATCTTCGAGTGCACTGTACATCATCAGGCGGATAAAGGTGGGGTCCTGACGGTTACGCCGGATGTAGGCATGCGCAAATTCGCCCAGAAGCGTTTCGAGGTCTTCCGTCTCTTTCAGAGAGGACTCTTCCGTTTCCCAGAGGTGCTGGCGTTTTTCCACGGTATGGGTGATAATGGCGTCGTAGAGGTCCTCTTTGGTGGCAAAATGCCTGAATATGATGGCCTCGGAGACGCCGGCGGCCCTGGCAATCGCCCGCGTGGTGGCCCCTTTAAAGCCTTTGCTGGCAAAAAGGTCTATCGCCACTTCGATGATCTGGGTACGCCGTTCTTCCTGTGAGAGCCGTTTTTTGGACATCGAAGAGACCTTCAGCCTGGAAATGGAAAACGCCCGATATCTAAAATATGGGGATGGATGCCGTTGATGTCAAGTTGAAAGAAAACTGAGGGTTAAGTCTGGGCGAAATGTGGACTTTGGGACCGGGCGAATTTCGGCCGTAAGTTGGGGATGGAAGGGGCGTATTCTGCCTTGACTACGGGCGGTCTTGCCGTATATTCACTCTGTGTTGTGGTTCGGGTGGGGATGGGGACAGCCATTTATTCTGTTGAGGGATCACCTATGGGTTTGATGAGATGGTTGTTCGGGAAAGGGCGCAGGGGGGAACGTCTGGACGTCCGGTTGTCTGTGCTGATGAAGACGACCGGGGGGGAGGAGAAGACGCTCCGGACAGAGGATTTGAGCGAAACCGGCCTGCGGATGAACATCACGGAGGCGACCTCCCTGTCGGATTTGACAGGCGGGGGCCGGGATGTGAGGTTGGGGCTTGTGTTCGATCAAAATGGAGACCCTGCTTATGTGATCGCCGAACCGATCTGGACCAAACGGATAGAGGACGATACGCAGTCCAGCGGCTGGATGTTCCGGCAGTATGAAGGGGATGCCCGTCAGCGGCTTGCGGACTTTATTCGTTTGCACTCGAGCGCAGGACCATGAAGCGGGCAGCGGACCCCCGCCGAAGGGTTGTGAGGCAGATGGTCCGCGCGCTGGATCGGGTGTTTGGGGGTGAGGAATGGGACCGTACGCGAAAGCCGCCGGACCCTCTGGACAGTCTGATGCGGACGATTCTGTCTCAGAATACCACCGATGAGAACCGGGATCGGGCCTACGACCGGCTGAGGGCGCAGTTTCCCTCCTGGGAGTCAGTGATGCGGGCGAGGCCGGCGGCAGTGAAAGAGGCCATCCGGGTTGCGGGACTGGCCAACCAGAAGGGCCCGGCCATGCAGGCGTTTCTGCGATGGTTACAGTCGGAGCGGGGAGAGCTTTGCCTCGATTTTATCCGCGACCTGCCGGCAGACGAGGCGGTCCAGATGCTGACCCGCCACAAAGGCGTCGGCATCAAAACGGCTTATATTGTTCTGGCTTTTGCCTGCAACAAGGATCTGTGCGCGGTGGATACGCACGTACACCGGATTTTGAGGCGTGTGGGGATTATCGATGAGAAATGTGGCCGGGAGAAGGCGCACCTGGAACTGGCCCCGCTGATTCCAGAGGGGAAGGCGCGCTCTTTTCATGTGAATCTGATCGGTTTTGGCAAGTCGATCTGCACTGCTCGGCACCCGGCGTGCGAGACCTGCCCGATCGCACGGGAGTGCCGGTATTATCAGATAGCACAGGGAAGAGCATAATTCTAGGCTCCCAGAAAAAAGCCCTGTTAACTATGTGCCGGACAGCGGCTACTGTATCCCACCGCCTATATTCGAGCGGATCGAACAGGAAATTCAACGTGTGCAGTTTGCGCTGCAAACAGTCCCTGCGGTGAAATCGGCAGGGAAGTAGTGAGGTGCTGCTTCCTGGGGCTATGGATGGTGGGATGGATGGGGAGGACTACTATGGTGCACAATCTTTTTCACGGGGTCGCCGTTGCCGTTGCCGTTTCCGGGATGCTTCGGATGCAGGGTAATCTTTCCATTCTTGAGGTCGTTGGTGATGGTTGACGCATCATCAGAGCTGTAGTTGAAAGACTTTTCCAGTGCAGCCTTTTTTTTGCTGTCATCCAGGCCCACCAGCAGGCCGTTGTGAATCGCATTGAGAAACGCTTCGGCCGAACCATATAGAAACGCAAATGCACTGCCGGATGCAGCGTTAGATTTGACCTGATCTTCGATAAGCTGCGCCAAGGTGGTGTTGTAGTCGAACTCGATGGAAAAGTGGAGTGAGAATGGGGAATCTCCGCCTGCCGATCCGCTCAGGGTGCAGTCGAGGTGCTGCTTGTCCGAATCAAGGGCATTGATGTAAAGATTGCCGATGAAGGTTTCTTTGACTGAGACGCTGCCGTAATTGGCAGAGACCTTCGACAGGGGTGCCTGGAAATCGAGGTCAACTTTAAACTGCGAGGTCGAAATGGAGGCCGGCTTCGCCCAGCCGTCTGTAATCAGCTTCCAGTAGCGGTGATCGTCTTCAAAAAAGTCAGTACTGAAATCGGACTGGATCTGCTTCGCGATCTGCTCCCGGACATGATCGAGGTAGTCCGTCTCCTTGAAGACGATTGTCGTCATATCAAAGCTCTGGCCCATCACGGTGAACGAGCCGGTGGCTTCCACTGTGTCTCCCGATCGTTTGATCGCTCCGCTGAAATTTGCTGTGATGTTGACTTCGTGCAGCACCATATCGACCAGATTAATGAGTGTGCTCGAAACGGCATACTTGTCGATGGTCCATGTGATGTTGGGCACGGTAAACGCAAGCTCAGATTTGCCCGCGAACTGATCATGGGCAAAAAGTTGCGCCAGGAACCCGGCTGTGAGATATTGGTCCGCACTTGAACCGAGGTGGTCCTGGATCACGGTCACAAGCTCGTCAAGACGCTGATCGGCCTTGAGGATGAGCCGCGGCATTTTGAAGGGGGTTCCGTAGACATCTACATCGCCTTCGAGGTACAGGAGGCGGCCCGAGAGCGCTTTCTTCACATCCTCCAATACCGCCTTAACCTCCTCGCTGTTTGCACGCTCCCTTGCGGCCTGGAGTTTCCCGGTCGCATCATCCAAGGCCTTTTGACATTGGTCGCGCTCCGCCTTTTTCGCAGCATTTGCGGCCTCATCTACCACTGAAACTGTGGTCATCACTGTATCTTCCTCCTCGATGGTCCTAGGACCTTCCCTGCGCCGGCGTACGACCGTGTACGCGCGCTCGACCCAGCGCATCACGGGAATCTGGCCGTTCAGTTCATCCACCTCCTTCTGAAGCTGGTCCACGGTGGCCTCATACCCTGCAATCTCCTGCTCTTTCTGTTTAATGAGGACTTTGTATTTGTCCGCCATTGCCGGAACCTGGAACACGAGTAAGCCCGTGCTCGGATCGATCCGGAAATCATCCCGCTCAGCCACTACCCCGGGATCGTCCGGCACAGTGGTGGTTGCGGTGAGCTTGCCCTTAAACGTATCCGAAAGGTTGATGTGCCCCAGGTCGATGTTCACCTCTGGAATCTTGAGATCCCAGCTTTTGATGTTGAATGGAAAATTGAAGGAGATCGGAGGAGTGGCGCCATCGATCTCGCCGTTGGCCAGCAGGCTTGCGTAGTCTCCAACGGTGGTCAGGGCTTTGCGCAGCATCGTGGTCGCATCATCCTTAACCTTGCTACGTAAAAAATCGTGAAACTTGATGTGGTCCGGAAAAAATGGACAGTTGATTAAGCCTCTTTCTGGTGCTGCAGCGGCGCTTCGAAATTAGCGGGCGACACATAGTCCAGAGTCGCGTGCAGCCGCTGGTTGTTGTAGAACAGCTCGATATACTCGAAGAGTTCGCGTTGTGCGTGATCGAGATCTTTCAGATTGACATGATACAACCATTCGGTTTTCAACGACCGGAAGAAAGATTCGGTCACGGCATTGTCCCAACAATTTCCTTTTCTGCTCATGCTTTGAACAAACTGATGTCTGTCAATAGCCTGTCGGAAGCCATCGCAGCAATACTGGATTCCCCGATCGGAGTGGATCATCAGGGCCGGTTCCGGTCTGCGTTGCCAAACTGCACGAGACAGGGCCGTGAGCAGTGTTTCGTGTCCCAACGAGGTAGAGACACACCAGCCAACTATGCGACGGGAATACAGGTCGAGAAAGACCACCAGGAACAACCATCCCGCACCAGAGCGCAAATAGGTGATATCGCTGGTCCACACCTTGTTTGGACGATCGACTTTGAACTCCCGGTTCAGCAGGTTCGGGGACGCCTTCAGGTTGTGCTTCGTATCGGTGGTCACCACGAACTTCCGTCGCACTTTCGACCGCAGGCCCTGGCGACCCATCGAATCGGCCACCCGGCTGCGACTGTAGGGATTGCCTTGTGCCGCCAGTTCGCGGCTGATCTTCAGGCTTCCATACCGGCCGTGGCTGGCCTCAAAGGCCGCTTTCACCAGGACATCCAAATAACGCCGTTCCTTTTTTCGCCTGCTCTCAGGACGGGAAAGCCAGGCATAATAACCGCTTTTCGACACCTCGAGCACCTTCGCCATCCTCTCCACCGAAAACGACTTGCGATGCGCCTTCATGAACCTGAATCTGTCTTCGGTCCCTCTGAGAAGATGGCGACCACTTTTTTTAGGATGTCCCGTTCTTCCCGAGCGATTGCAAGCTCTCGCTGTAACCGACGGTTCTCCTCCTCTAAAGGCTTCTGGTGCCCTGTGCCCGGAAACGCGTCCATCGGGTCTCCCTCCAGCTCCTTACGCCAGCGCGCGATCGCTCCCTGGTACAACCCCAGGTCCCGCTCTATCTGCCGGTCCGTCTTACCACTGGTCTCAGCCAAACGAACGGACTCCCTCTTGAATTCAGCATCATATCGCTTCTTCGAATGGGATGATCTTTGCACTTTCATCGACACACCTCCTTATTCTACAAGATAACTGCTTCTTGGTGTGTCCACAATTCCAAAACACGTCAACTTGGTGATGGCCAGATTGGGCGGCATGATGGCATTGTGCTCTGTAACATGGGTGACGCCCAGTGCCGACATTCGACAATCGAACTCCAGCGTCGTGCTAAGCGCAAATCCCCCTGTAAAGGACGTTTTGACGTGCGCTGTGCCCAATGTCAGCCCGATGTCTTTCACCGCAAGTTCAAACGGTTCATCCACGCTGAAGTTATAGTAACCTGTGTCGGAACCCGTAACCACCACCCCTTTGCGATACAGGTCACGCCAGCGGCTGAAGGAAACGGTGATGTAATCGTAATACAGTTTGGCCACCGCCGAAAAATGATCCGACTGGATCGCGTCTTTGAAGTGGTCCCACAGGTTGTCGAATTCCGCGATCGGCAGCGTGAGCGGAATGTCAGGCAGCGACTGGTGTTCGTTGTCGAATTCAAACCGGTTGTTTGAAAACGTCAGCGTAGCGCTACCGGCGACAACGTTCATCGCGAAATCACCGGAAAGGCCGAGATCAATCAGCAGGTTACCCAGCTTGGTGCCAATGACAGGCACGGTGCCGATGGGTCCGGTGAGGCCTTTCACCAGGGTCGTGTAGCTGCCCTTGCCGGACACAGCCAAACCTGCTGTGCCATTAAGCGACACATCCATTTCTGTTAATTTGATCCCACCGAACTGGAAGTTCTCAGGATTCCATGCAATGCTGAGGCTACCCTGATCCCGGTCAGCGGTGAAGTTTCCCTGGTCAATCTGAAGTGTGCTCATGTGCTACTCCGGTGTTGAGGGCTGTCGAAATGCTTATCCTCTGATGAAATCATGAATGTCATTGTTGGCCTGCATGTATCTGGCGTTGATGTAAGTCTCAATGGATGTTGCGAGCACATTACCACCCACAAAAAGGAACTTGCTGAATTCAAAATACTCGAGCAGGTTGTATTTCTGCGGAATGTTGTCGGTTGGCTTCGAACCAGGTGGTGGCCCGGGAGGCTCGGGGTCGTCAGGACCCTCGGGTTCGGTGTCGCGCTCTTCAAACAAGCCGGGGTGACGTGTTTTGGAATTGTGGACACACCAAGAAGCAGTTATCTTGTAGAATAAGGAGGTGTGTCGATGAAAGTGCAAAGATCATCCCATTCGAAGAAGCGATATGATGCTGAATTCAAGAGGGAGTCCGTTCGTTTGGCTGAGACCAGTGGTAAGACGGACCGGCAGATAGAGCGGGACCTGGGGTTGTACCAGGGAGCGATCGCGCGCTGGCGTAAGGAGCTGGAGGGAGACCCGATGGACGCGTTTCCGGGCACAGGGCACCAGAAGCCTTTAGAGGAGGAGAACCGTCGGTTACAGCGAGAGCTTGCAATCGCTCGGGAAGAACGGGACATCCTAAAAAAAGTGGTCGCCATCTTCTCAGAGGGACCGAAGACAGATTCAGGTTCATGAAGGCGCATCGCAAGTCGTTTTCGGTGGAGAGGATGGCGAAGGTGCTCGAGGTGTCGAAAAGCGGTTATTATGCCTGGCTTTCCCGTCCTGAGAGCAGGCGAAAAAAGGAACGGCGTTATTTGGATGTCCTGGTGAAAGCGGCCTTTGAGGCCAGCCACGGCCGGTATGGAAGCCTGAAGATCAGCCGCGAACTGGCGGCACAAGGCAATCCCTACAGTCGCAGCCGGGTGGCCGATTCGATGGGTCGCCAGGGCCTGCGGTCGAAAGTGCGACGGAAGTTCGTGGTGACCACCGATACGAAGCACAACCTGAAGGCGTCCCCGAACCTGCTGAACCGGGAGTTCAAAGTCGATCGTCCAAACAAGGTGTGGACCAGCGATATCACCTATTTGCGCTCTGGTGCGGGATGGTTGTTCCTGGTGGTCTTTCTCGACCTGTATTCCCGTCGCATAGTTGGCTGGTGTGTCTCTACCTCGTTGGGACACGAAACACTGCTCACGGCCCTGTCTCGTGCAGTTTGGCAACGCAGACCGGAACCGGCCCTGATGATCCACTCCGATCGGGGAATCCAGTATTGCTGCGATGGCTTCCGACAGGCTATTGACAGACATCAGTTTGTTCAAAGCATGAGCAGAAAAGGAAATTGTTGGGACAATGCCGTGACCGAATCTTTCTTCCGGTCGTTGAAAACCGAATGGTTGTATCATGTCAATCTGAAAGATCTCGATCACGCACAACGCGAACTCTTCGAGTATATCGAGCTGTTCTACAACAACCAGCGGCTGCACGCGACTCTGGACTATGTGTCGCCCGCTAATTTCGAAGCGCCGCTGCAGCACCAGAAAGAGGCTTAATCAACTGTCCATTTTTTCCGGACCACATCAGTACGATGCCCAGCGCATCGCGCACCATTACCTCACCGGCTTTTTCGATGGCCTGGAAAAAACCTGTGTCCTCAGCCAGGATGTGGTGCGTGATTTGATTGGCACCATCAAGAGCTTCATGGACCAGCGTTTTGATGAGGCAGCAAGCCTGTTTCGTGATCACACCCTACAGTTTAAACGAGATATTGTCAAGAGTTGTGGATGAGATTTGAGCGTATCCCGATGAGTTAGGCTGCTTTTTTGATTTCTCCATCCTCAAATTCAACGCCCTGGACCACCAGTTCAACCAGCTTGTGGCTGTGCAACCGCTGCCAGTTTTTCTCCGCCTCGCTGGCCAGTTTATAGACCATCATCAGCGTGGCATTTCGAGAACCGCATCCCTTGGTCTGGCGGGTGCGATGCCTGACGGTGCCAAAGGTGGATTCAATGGGGTTGGTGGTTCTGATGTGTCGCCAGTGGGCGGCCGGAAAATCATAGAATGTGAAGAGCACATCCTTGTCTTTTTCCAGGCACTCACAGGCCTTGGGATACTTGGCTTGATAAAGGGCGATGAAGTCATCATAGGCTTTGAGGGCGTCCTCCTTGGTGGGTGAAAGATACATCTCGTGGATGCGTGTTTTGGCCTGGGCCTGGACAGATTTGGGCAGGTTGTCCAAAACGTTGGCTGTCTTATGCACCCAGCAGCGCTGATGACGGGTGATGGAGAACTCTTCTTCCAACGCTGCCCAAAACCCCAGGCTTCCATCGCCTATGGCAAGGGCAGGCGCCTCTTTCAGGCCTCTTTTTTTGAGATCTCTGAGCACGCCCTGCCAGGACAGTTTGCTTTCTCGATGCCCATCTTCGATGGCCAGCAATTCCTTACGACCGTCCTTGGTTGCCCCTATAATGACCAGCATACAGGGCCGATCCGGTTCCAGACGGACGTTGAAGTAGATGCCATCTGCCCAGATATACACATAGTGCTTCTCTGAAAGATCCCGATGTTTCCACCCCTGATACTCTTCATCCCAGATCTGTTTGAGCCGCACAATGTTGCCAGGGGATAACCCCGGGGCATTCTCGCCCAGGATGGCAGAAAGTGCCTCGGGGAAAGAGGACGTGGACACCCCCTTGAGATACAGGGCCGGTATCAAGGCATCGATGGAAGGCGCCCGACGCATATATTTGGGCAAAATGGCACTGGTAAACTGCTGTCCAAAACGCCGATCCAGCACCCGAGGCTGACGAATGGGAATCTTGCCCACACCCGTGAGAAGCTCTCGGGGTTTATGGGAACCATTTCTGACCACCTCTCGGCGACCCCCTACGTCTTTCTCGTCCTTAAAGCTTTCGATATAGGTCTCCACTTCAAACTCCAGGGCGGCTTGCAGCATCTTGCGGGCGCCGGCTCGAAGCAGATCCTCCAGGCTCAGGGTCACTTCATTTCTGACTATCTTCTCCACTTGGGAGGTTGTATATTGTTTCATGGAGCGTATCCTTTCTCCCTCGGCTGAGGGATTTGTGGTTATTCGATATTCAAGGATACGCTCATTTTTTATACCCGTCCACAACTTTCTAATATACCTCGTTTAAACCTGAATTGGGCGACTTGCCGGGCTTGCACTCCCCGCCCGACTTCCAGAAGCCGGACCTCACGTGCTTCGAGCTGGGATGGCTGCTGTGCCGAATAGGGCATGGGATGGATCTGCAAAACAAGGAGTTTCAGAACGCCATCCAAAAGGCGCTCGATTCCTTTCCGCTCGAGTCCATTTCCAAGCGGCTGATGGCGCTGGTGAGCGACTTGCAGGCACTGGGTTTCCAGGCACAGCTGAAAGAGTTATTCACAGAGCTTGGCCCACTTTTTCTGCAATTTTCCGCCGGCAAAAGCCCGACCGATTTCCTCAAATTGGTGAGTGATCAAAACCTGCTGGAGGTCATCCACAAGTGGTTTGATCGCGTGGCCGACCAGGCGGAGGGATTCACCGAGAAAGTCAATGGACTGCTCACCGATATTGTCCTTCTGATCCGGGCGGTGATGGAGCAGGAAGTACACATTCCTATTCTGGAGGCCGTGCAGGAGCTATATCCACCTCCACCCGGCCTGCCTTCCGCCAAAACCAAATTCTCGTTGCTCGACTTGCTGTCGTTTGGCCTTGCTGTGCCGCTCCCGGCCATTGGACGTCACCTTTACCCTGCCTTTAAAGTCACTGACGAACTGGCCGACAGTCTCACAGCCCATCCCATCAATTTGCCGGGCATTCGCTTCGGGGAGCTTTTCAAAGGCTTACTCGCCACCTTGAACAAAGGTCCTTTCGGGCCTTTCCAGGCGTCTGCCGCTGACCCGATGCCCCCACCTGCTGCTTCTGCGGAACCACAGAACAGTCCTGCATCTCTTCCTGATGCCGGTCCTCCCGGTCCTGGAGCAGGTCCCGGCTGGTCGGTGCTCAATCCATGTGAGCCGCACTTCCTAGTGGACGCGGTCACCGGCTTTTACAACAACGTACCTGGCACGGACCTGGCGGAAAAAGGAGTCAATCTTCTGCCTAAAAAGCCTGACCCCAAGGAGGTGCTGTTCGTCACCATCATTATTTTCTATGTGCTGAAGCTACTGATGCTGCTGATCAAGACGCTGATGATGGCGCTCAAGATCACCATCCTGAAGGTGCCCAAGATCCTATTGAAAAAGCGCTATAAGAAAAAGCTCAAGCCAGGTTATCAGACCACGCGTGATGTGCTGTCGATCGTGGAGAGCACATTCGATGTCGTTCGGATCATAGCCATTGCTCTTGGCTTTTTCTTTGGCATGGTGATCGATGTGCTGCTGATCGTGCGCATCAATGTGATGCGCAGGCAAGACGAGCTTCCTCCTGCCCGTTGTTTCAATGCAGATGGCAAGCAGATCCCCTACGTCTTCAGCCCTATTCTGCTGAGGTATATTAGAAAGTTGTGGACGGGTATAAAAAATGAGCGTATCCTTGAATATCGAATAACCACAAATCCCTCAGCCGAGGGAGAAAGGATACGCTCCATGAAACAATATACAACCTCCCAAGTGGAGAAGATAGTCAGAAATGAAGTGACCCTGAGCCTGGAGGATCTGCTTCGAGCCGGCGCCCGCAAGATGCTGCAAGCCGCCCTGGAGTTTGAAGTGGAGACCTATATCGAAAGCTTTAAGGACGAGAAAGACGTAGGGGGTCGCCGAGAGGTGGTCAGAAATGGTTCCCATAAACCCCGAGAGCTTCTCACGGGTGTGGGCAAGATTCCCATTCGTCAGCCTCGGGTGCTGGATCGGCGTTTTGGACAGCAGTTTACCAGTGCCATTTTGCCCAAATATATGCGTCGGGCGCCTTCCATCGATGCCTTGATACCGGCCCTGTATCTCAAGGGGGTGTCCACGTCCTCTTTCCCCGAGGCACTTTCTGCCATCCTGGGCGAGAATGCCCCGGGGTTATCCCCTGGCAACATTGTGCGGCTCAAACAGATCTGGGATGAAGAGTATCAGGGGTGGAAACATCGGGATCTTTCAGAGAAGCACTATGTGTATATCTGGGCAGATGGCATCTACTTCAACGTCCGTCTGGAACCGGATCGGCCCTGTATGCTGGTCATTATAGGGGCAACCAAGGACGGTCGTAAGGAATTGCTGGCCATCGAAGATGGGCATCGAGAAAGCAAACTGTCCTGGCAGGGCGTGCTCAGAGATCTCAAAAAAAGAGGCCTGAAAGAGGCGCCTGCCCTTGCCATAGGCGATGGAAGCCTGGGGTTTTGGGCAGCGTTGGAAGAAGAGTTCTCCATCACCCGTCATCAGCGCTGCTGGGTGCATAAGACAGCCAACGTTTTGGACAACCTGCCCAAATCTGTCCAGGCCCAGGCCAAAACACGCATCCACGAGATGTATCTTTCACCCACCAAGGAGGACGCCCTCAAAGCCTATGATGACTTCATCGCCCTTTATCAAGCCAAGTATCCCAAGGCCTGTGAGTGCCTGGAAAAAGACAAGGATGTGCTCTTCACATTCTATGATTTTCCGGCCGCCCACTGGCGACACATCAGAACCACCAACCCCATTGAATCCACCTTTGGCACCGTCAGGCATCGCACCCGCCAGACCAAGGGATGCGGTTCTCGAAATGCCACGCTGATGATGGTCTATAAACTGGCCAGCGAGGCGGAGAAAAACTGGCAGCGGTTGCACAGCCACAAGCTGGTTGAACTGGTGGTCCAGGGCGTTGAATTTGAGGATGGAGAAATCAAAAAAGCAGCCTAACTCATCGGGATACGCTCAAATCTCATCCACAACTCTTGACAATATCTCTATTCTGCTTCGCCTGATCCACAAGGCGTTTCGCTCACTGTACCTCTTCAACGAAGTGGCTGCCGCGGTGATGAAGTACATTCCAGCCTACATGAACATTGGGGGCAAGGTGGTGGAGCTAGCCGCCAATGTGGAAGATGCAGAAGCCGGAGCCCCGGAAACAGACGCGGTAGAATCCTCGGTCGTGGACGAGCTGCGTGTGCTCGAAACGATTGCCGACCCAGTCAAGTCGGTTGGGGATGCCATCCTTTCAGTGTTAGAGTTGCCGTATCCGTTTTACATGCTTTACAGCGAGATTGCCTACTACACGTCCGACTTTGGCAACGCACTGAAACAAGCAAAGGAGCTGGATTTTTCACCGCCAAACGTTCCGCGGCTTGACCCGTATTATGGGCCGTGGGATGATGACCATGTGAAGCGACCTTTGTTCATGCTGCACTTCATTGAGAACATGTCTAAACCATTGGCCAGCTTTGCTACGCTGATGGTGCTGTTCCGTCTGTACGAGCTGGAATTGGAGCAATTTGCATCCGAGCCAGTCAGCAGTCCTGCACAGGTTGCTCCCGATCCCGGTGCTCCTGAGGTTGACCCGGATATCGAGCAGCTAGTGGGCGATTTCTTTGCGATGCTTGAACCAGAAGACCCTGATGTGGTCCGGAAAAAATGGACAGTTGATTAAGCCTCTTTCTGGTGCTGCAGCGGCGCTTCGAAATTAGCGGGCGACACATAGTCCAGAGTCGCGTGCAGCCGCTGGTTGTTGTAGAACAGCTCGATATACTCGAAGAGTTCGCGTTGTGCGTGATCGAGATCTTTCAGATTGACATGATACAACCATTCGGTTTTCAACGACCGGAAGAAAGATTCGGTCACGGCATTGTCCCAACAATTTCCTTTTCTGCTCATGCTTTGAACAAACTGATGTCTGTCAATAGCCTGTCGGAAGCCATCGCAGCAATACTGGATTCCCCGATCGGAGTGGATCATCAGGGCCGGTTCCGGTCTGCGTTGCCAAACTGCACGAGACAGGGCCGTGAGCAGTGTTTCGTGTCCCAACGAGGTAGAGACACACCAGCCAACTATGCGACGGGAATACAGGTCGAGAAAGACCACCAGGAACAACCATCCCGCACCAGAGCGCAAATAGGTGATATCGCTGGTCCACACCTTGTTTGGACGATCGACTTTGAACTCCCGGTTCAGCAGGTTCGGGGACGCCTTCAGGTTGTGCTTCGTATCGGTGGTCACCACGAACTTCCGTCGCACTTTCGACCGCAGGCCCTGGCGACCCATCGAATCGGCCACCCGGCTGCGACTGTAGGGATTGCCTTGTGCCGCCAGTTCGCGGCTGATCTTCAGGCTTCCATACCGGCCGTGGCTGGCCTCAAAGGCCGCTTTCACCAGGACATCCAAATAACGCCGTTCCTTTTTTCGCCTGCTCTCAGGACGGGAAAGCCAGGCATAATAACCGCTTTTCGACACCTCGAGCACCTTCGCCATCCTCTCCACCGAAAACGACTTGCGATGCGCCTTCATGAACCTGAATCTGTCTTCGGTCCCTCTGAGAAGATGGCGACCACTTTTTTTAGGATGTCCCGTTCTTCCCGAGCGATTGCAAGCTCTCGCTGTAACCGACGGTTCTCCTCCTCTAAAGGCTTCTGGTGCCCTGTGCCCGGAAACGCGTCCATCGGGTCTCCCTCCAGCTCCTTACGCCAGCGCGCGATCGCTCCCTGGTACAACCCCAGGTCCCGCTCTATCTGCCGGTCCGTCTTACCACTGGTCTCAGCCAAACGAACGGACTCCCTCTTGAATTCAGCATCATATCGCTTCTTCGAATGGGATGATCTTTGCACTTTCATCGACACACCTCCTTATTCTACAAGATAACTGCTTCTTGGTGTGTCCACAATTCCAAAACACGTCACACGCTTGCAGCACCTCAGTCGGAGTGGCGCTACTGAGTGTATCCTTAGCATCGGTAACGGTTGCCTCCGTTGTCTCTTGAACACGCATGATGCCGGTGTCAGGGTTCCAGGCTTTCCACGAGCCGGGGAATAAATTTGGCTGCATGGCCGCAGCTCCGTGCTGACCGAGCGCCTGCAGGGCAGCCGTTACGGCCGGCGCCAGAGGCGCGTTGGAGGCTCCGGGTGCCTTCGCAATCAACTCCTGCAACCCGTTAGTGGAGCACGTGCCCAGTTTTTTAAGAAAACCCACGAGCGGGCATACCTGTTCAACCACCAACTGCTCGTTCGACTTCATGCTGCTTTCAACGTGAACCAGCAGCGCAGGAGGCAATGGGGTGGCAATGGCATCGACCGACACGAGCAGCTGGCCTGCAAAATTGGTGGTGTAGGTTTCGTTGCTGTCAGGGCCAATCTCAACCGGCCGACCGTTGACATTCGCGGAAAGCGTTTGACTACATCTCAACCGCACATCCGTGGACTCAGGTAAACCCTGGTTGAGCACCGAGATCAGCGAGTTGAAAAAGATGCCGGGTCGAGGCACATCGGCATCAAAGATCCAGTCCGGCATGAGCCGGCATTGCGCGGTAGTGGTGGTGGTCATGGAGCGAAATTTCTCCTCAGATTAAGGCATTTAATGGACGCATCCGGAAATGTAGCAGGGCAGGCCGCCAACGAGTTCCCTTCGAAGGGCGGGCTCCTTGAGTGGTCTTGCGCTTCCTCCTATTTTTATCAGCCATAGTTGGATTTATGGGATTTGGATTGGTGAAACAGATAAAATAGACATTTTGGAGGCCGATTCAAGTCTAAAATGAGGTGCCCTGTTGCGTCTCATTATAGATCTACATCTCTCGTAGTTTCTCGCGGTTATTTTGCTTGACAGTAGGAGGGCAATATTCTATACTTTAATAGCTAATTTTGATGCAAGCTGTTTCCCGAGTTGGACTTTAAGCTCCCGTAGCTCAGGCGGATAGAGCAACTGCCTTCTAAGCAGTAGGTCCCAGGTTCGAGTCCTGGCGGGAGTAGAGACGGACAGTGTGGTGGGTGTAGCTCAGGTGGTTAGAGCGCCTGGTTGTGGCCCAGGAGGTCGGGGGTTCAAGTCCCCTCACTCACCCCACAATACTTATATCTGGTACGATTTGCGGCCTTTGGCTCTTGGCGATTCGCATTGAGGGCTAAAGGCTTTTTTTAAGTCGGTTTGATTGTAGCCCGTCTTCTCAATTCACGACCCTGGATCTGGACTCGAGATGAATCTGCTCAAGCGCTTTCGAAAACATCCCCTCCGCGCTGTGGTGATCGGGCTGGACGGGGTGCCCTACAGCCTGGTTCGACGGCTGATGGACGAAGGGCGGATGCCGAATTTTTCCCGGCTTCTGGACGGGGGGCAGCTTGCGCCGATGCGGTCGGTGCTGCCCACGGTGTCGTCGGTGGCATGGGCGTCGATTGTGACGGGGTGCAATCCGGGACAGCACAATATTTTCGGATTTATCGACCGAGTGCCGCACACGCACGAGATGTTTATTCCCAATGCCCGGAATCTAACGGCCAGAACCTGGGTTGAGCTTTACAGCGGGATGGGAAAACGGGCCTTCTCAATGGGCGTGCCAACCACATATCCACCCAGGGCGGTGAACGGCGTGCTGATCTCCGGCTTCCTGGCCCCGAGTTTACAGAAGGCGACCTATCCGCTCCAGATTGCGAAGGAGCTGGAGGGCATGGGCTATGTGATCGATATTGATGCCTGGCAGGCGCGCGAGGACCGGGAAAAATTCTTAGACGAAGTGTTTCACACGCTGGAGCGGCGGTGTGAGGCGATGTTCCATTTTTTGAGCCGGGAACCCTGGGATCTGTTTGTGGCTCACATTATGGACACGGACCGCCTGCACCATTTTCTCTGGGGGGACGTGGAAGATGAGAACGAGCGGTACCTGCCCTGGTTCAACCGCTTTTATGAGCGGATCGACGAGGTGATCGGCGAACTGGTGGACCGGCTGGACGAGGATGTTGTGCTGATGATTCTGTCCGATCACGGATTTTGCAGGCTCAAACAGGAGGTGCACCTCAACTACTGGCTGAGGCAGGCCGGGTACCTGACGTTTGCGTCCAAAGCGCCAAAGCAGCTTCGGGACCTGTCGCCTTCCACACGGTGTTATTCGCTTTTGCCGGGACGTTTTTACGTTTGTGTGAGCGGGCGGGAGCACAACGGCTGCGTGGCGCCCGGGAGCGAATACGAGACGGTGCGGCGAGATATCGCCTCGGGTCTGCTGGAGATCCGCGATCCGGAGACGGGAGAACCGGTGGTTCAGAAGGTGCTGATGCGGGAGGAGCTTTACAGCGGTTCCGCTTTTGAAGTCGCTCCCGATTTCGTGGCGATGCCCACCCAGGGGTACGATCTCAAGGGGGGATTTGAGAAGGATATCCTGATGGAACGAGGGCCGGTGAGTGGCACCCACACGTTTGACGACGCGATGTTCTACCTGAACCGTCCGTACGAGGCGGACAACGATCTGTCGGTTGTCGATGCGATGCCGACGCTTCTGGGGTCGGTTAGGGTGGAGGGGCCGGAGGGGATGGACGGGCGTTCGCTGGTTTTGGACGAAGGCCGATAGGCGCGGGAGGGACCTATTTCTCGACCTTTTAACATTATTCTGGTTGTGAGCGCACGGCCGAACTTTATGAAGGTCGCTCCTATTTTGAGCCGTCTGAAGGCAACGCCAGAGGTGTTTCAGCCACTGCTGGTACATACCGGCCAGCATTATGACATCCAGATGTCGGATGTGTTCTTTCAGGAGCTGGGACTTCAGGAACCGGATTACCACCTGGGCGTTGGATCGGGTACCCAGGCCGAGCAGACGGCCGAGGTGATGGTTGCTTTTGAGGAGATCCTGTTGAAGGAGCGGCCGGACCTTGTGGTGGTGTTAGGCGATGTGACGCCCACGGTGCCCTGTAGTATCGACGCGGCAAAACTGTGGGTTCCGGTTGCTCACGTGGAGGCGGGGCTGCGCAGCGGAGACAGGCGAATGCCGGAGGAGATCAACCGGATTGTGACGGATGCTCTTTCCACCTTTTTCTTCACGCCGTCACCGGATGGGGATGCCAATCTGTTGCGGGAAGGGGTTGCACCCGAACGGATCTTCTGTGTGGGGAATGTGATGATTGATTCCCTGCGCCGGCTGGAACCTTTAGCAGACCGGTCGGACGTGGTTGAACGGCTGGGGCTGGAGGAGAAAGGGTATGCGCTGCTGACAATGCATCGGGTGTCCAATGTGGACCAACAGGACGTGTTAAAGGGGATTCTGAGCGCTGTGGAGCAGGTCCAGAGGGAACTGCCCGTTGTGCTCCCTCTTCATCCTCGGACCCGGAAGCGCATCGCCGAGTTCGGGCTGGAGACGATGGTTGCGGGAATGAAGAACCTGAAGGTAATCGAGCCGGTTGGCTATTTCGACATCCTCAAGCTCCAGAAGGCGGCCCGGCTGGTGTTGACCGATTCGGGAGGCATACAGGAGGAGACAACGGTTCTGGGAGTGCCCTGTCTGACGCTTCGAGAGAACACAGAGCGCCCGGTGACAGTTGAGGTGGGCACGAATACGCTGGTTGGGATGGATCCAAAAACTATTGTGGAAACAACGCAGACGGTTTTGGAAGGAAAATATAAGCAGGGTAGGGTTCCGGACCTCTGGGATGGACATACGGCCGAGCGGATCGTTGAGGTGCTGCGCGAACAGCTGTGATAACAGAAAGGAGGAGCTATGAGATACCGGTGGATGAGTTTGCTACTGTCGCTTTTGATGGTGGCGATAGGAGGGATACCGGCGCAGGCCGAAGGACATGGAGAAAAATCCCATGTCCTGGATACGAGCGAAGAGAATATGAAACGGATCGCCAAATCGCTGGGCGTGGAGTGTACACACTGTCATATTGCCAAAAATCCGGACGGGGAGATCGACCACGAAGCGCCTTCTCCGCTTAAAGAGACCGCGATCCACATGAAGGTGCATTTTGTGGACAGTTTGAAGACGGCCGATGGGAAGGCGCTTACATGCGTTTCCTGTCACAACGGCGCGGCGCATTTTCTGCCCCGGGATATGAAGGATGCCAAGCCTTCCAACCTCGCCGAGCACATGGACCGGAGAGAGATTATCCGGATTATGAGGAGCCAGGCGAAACAACTGGGTGTGAAGTGTGACTTCTGTCATTTAAGGAGCGAGGACGGCAGGCTGACGCCTGAACAGCCGACCAAACACAAGCTGATGGCCAAATATATGATGGATAATTTTGCGGGTAAACTGGTGACGCTGGACGGAGAGCCTGCGACCTGTCAGACCTGCCACCACGGGCAGGCGGAGTTCCTGCCGCGTTCAGAGCAGGGGGAGGAATAGGAAAGACTGAAGGCAGGGGCGTATAACGAAACGGGGCGAACAGCTTCTGCTGTCCGCCCCGTTTTTACTATTTGCCGGAGGGATTAGGAGCATCCCACCGAGTTTCCACAGTTCAGACACCGGTAGCAGGAGCCGTTTCGGACAGTTATGTGCCCGCAGGTGTCGCAGAAGGGCGCATCTCCCATCATGTGGGAAAGCTGCTCATCTAAGACGACGGTCTGGGTCTGTGGTTGCTGATGTTCCTGCTCGTGTTCCTGTTCGTGTTGGGTTGTGCCGTTGGTGGGCTGGATTTTGGATCCCAGGCCGTTGCCGTTCGCAGAAGGTTCGGCGGAGGCGGACAGGGAGAGTGTTTGAGATGGGGACGGTTTCACATCCGCCTCGGGTTTTGATCCGTTGGCGCCGGCCTGCGGGGCCGATGCAGAGGGGCCTGAAGACGCTTTGGGTTCGGGAGAGGGTTTGGGGACCATATTTGCTCCCACCTGCTTCTCGGCCTCGTGGGCAGCCTCTTCGTCGATGTCGGAGGCGATATCTTCGGGTTTGACCTGCAGGAAGTCGGTGCGTCCCAGGTATTCGTAACCGACTACTCGGAAGACGTAGTCGATTACCGAAGTGGCAAACTTGATGTTGGGATGGTTCACCGATCCCCAGGGTTCGAACCGCGTGAAGGTGAAGGTGTCCACGAATTCCTCCAGGGGGACCCCGTACTGAAGGCCTTTGGAGATGGCAATGGCAAAGCAGTTGAGGATGCTCCGGAAAGGCGCTCCTTCTTTGTGCATGTCGATAAAGATTTCGCCCAGGCTGCCGTCCTCGTATTCCCCAGTGCGGAGGAAGACCTTTTGCCCGGCCACGTGCGCCTCCTGGGTAAAGCCCTGTCGTTTGAGCGGCAGACGGCTTCGGACGGCCCGGTTGGCCGCAACGGGCTGTTTTTCATCGGCCTGTGCCTCAGGCTCGGGCGCCGCGACCTCGGCTTTGGCGGCTTCGGATTTGGTGTCCTTGTTATCGGAGGAGGTGCTGAGGGGCTGGGAGAGTTTGGAGCCGTCCCTGTAGATGGCCACTGCTTTGAGGCCCAGCTGCCAGCCCTCTGCGTAGAGACTTTCGACCTCCTCAGGCAGGGTTTCCTGGGGGACGTTAATGGTTTTGGAGATGGCCCCGCAGATAAATTTCTGAGCCGCGGCCATCATGGTCAGGTGCGCCATGGGGGCAATAAAGCGCTTGCCGTATTTGCCGCACTTGTTGGCGCAGTCGAAGACCGGCAGGTGCTCCTCTTTCAGGTGGGGAGCGCCTTCGATGGTCATGCGACCGCAGATCACGTCGTTGGCTTCCTCGATTTCGGCATCGCTGAAGCCGAGGGCCGCCAGGAGCAGGAGGCTGAACGCGGGATTGGTATACTGGTCGGGAGCGATTCCAAGCCGCTGCATGGCCTCTTCCCCAAGCGTCCAGTGGCCAAAGGCATGGGACAGTTCAAAGGCGGCGGGCAGCGCCTTTTCCACCTTTTGCAGGTCTGCGTCTGTAAAGCCCTTTTCGCGAAGGGTTTCGGTGTTGATGTGGGGCGCCTCTTTCAGCGAGAGGGTGCCGCAGATGTAGGCGAGGATGTCCTGTATCTGGTCGTTTGCATACCCCAGCTGCTTGAGGGCTTCGGGCACGGAGGCGTTCACAATTTTGAAGTAGCCGCCCCCGGCGAGTTTTTTGAACTTGACCAGCGCAAAGTCGGGCTCAACGCCGGTGGTGTCACATTCCATGAGAAGGCCGATGGTGCCCGTAGGGGCCAGTACGGTGGCCTGAGCATTCCGGTAGCCGTGCATTTCACCCAGTTCTACAGCCCGGTCCCAGTCTTCCCGGGCGGCGCTGAGGAGGTCGGGTGGACAGGCTGCCGGGTCGATGTCGTGGACAGCATCCCGGTGCATGTTCATCACTTTCAGCATGGGCTCCCGGTTGCGTTCAAAGCCGGCGAATGGGCTTTTGTCGGCCGCCATTTGGGCCGAAGTCGCATAGGCCTGCCCGCACAGAATAGCGGTGATGGCGCCGCCGATGGCCCTGGCTTCGGGACTGTCGTAGGGCAGGCCCATCACCATCAGCAGGGTTCCCAGGTTGGCGTAGCCCAGGCCCAGCGGCCGGTAGTCGTGGCTGTTCTGTGCGATTTGCTGATTGGGATAGGACGCAAAATCGACGAGAATTTCCTGGGCGGTGAAGAAGATTTTACAGGCGTAACGGAACCCCTCGATATCGAAGGCGCCGTCTTTTTTGAAGAACTTCATGAGGTTGATGGAAGCGAGGTTGCAGGCGGTGTCGTCCAAAAACATAAATTCCGAACAAGGATTTGATGCGTTGATCCGGTCGGTGTTGGAGCAGGTGTGCCAATTGTTAATGATAGAATCATACTGCATGCCCGGATCGGCGCAGGTCCAGGCGGCCTCTGCAATCTGGTGCATCAGGTCGCGGGCTTTAAAGGTCTCGTAGATTTCCCCGGTGGTGCGAAGGCGGGTGGTCCATTCGCCTTCGTTGAGGTAGGCCTCCATAAACTCGTCGGAGACGCGTACGGAATTGTTGGAGTTTTGCCCTGAAACCGTTTTGTAGGCCTCGCCGTTGAAGTCGGAGGTGTAACCGGCCGCGATGAGGGCCGCCACCTTTTTCTCCTCGCGCGCTTTCCAGTTGATAAAATCGACGATTTCGGGATGGTCCATGTCCAGGCAGACCATTTTGGCCGCCCGGCGGGTAATACCGCCCGATTTGGTGGCGCCCGCACCCTTGTCGAATACCTCTAAGAAGGACATCAGGCCGGAAGAGGTGCCTCCTCCCGAGAGCTCTTCCATCCTGCCCCGGATCTTGGAGAAGTTGGTGCCGGTTCCGGAACCATATTTGAAGAGCCTGGCTTCGTTTTTGAGCAGGTCGAAAATATCCATCAGGTCGTCGTCGACCGATTGAATGTAGCAGGCCGAGCACTGGGGATGGGAATAGGAGTCTTTGGTCTCTATCACCCGGTCGCGCTTCCGGTCCCAGTACCAGTGACCGCCGTTGCCCTTTTTGATTTTGTATTCGTGGTAGAGGCCGCAGTTGAACCAGACTGGAGAGTTGAAGGCGCCCATCTGGTGGACGAGGTGATGGGCGAGTTCGGCTTCAAAGGTGTCGGCGTCTTCCCGGGTATCGAAGTAGCCTCCCTGCTCCTCACCTGCGGTACGGATGGTGTGGGCCAGGCGGTGGACCACCTGCCGCACGGAGGTTTCGTGCCCGGTTTTGGGAACGCCTCTTTTGCGGAAATATTTGGAGGCCACAATATCGGTTGCCAGCTGGGACCAGAAGTCGGGAACCTCCAGGTCTTCCATCCGGAAGACCTCGGACCCGTCCGGGTTGGTGATAACGGTGGTGCGCTTTTCATAAGCGATCTGATCGAGGGGGTTTTGGCCGGGCGTTGTATGTTTGCGTTCAAGCTTCATAAAGACTCTTCCTCCAGGGTTTGGTCGGGTTTTTCGGTAGGATTCAACCTTCAGGGAGAGTGCCCCTCTCAGACGGTTTGGTGAGGGAAACCGACCGTAGAGCATGCCAGCGCTGTTCGGGAGGGAGCCCGATTTGCTCCGGATGTCACGGGCGATGGGGAAACGCCCTGAAGTGGTGCCGATTAAAGGGAGGAGAGGGGAAAGAGAAGCCCCTGAAAAACAGGGGACAGATTCATACGGATCTGCTTTTGGGATAAGGGGAGAGGGGCGTTTAACCCGGCGACCCGAGCTGGCGGAGTTCCTTCTCGAAGTCCCTGAGGTCCTTAAACTGCCGATAGACCGAAGCGAACCGAACGTAGGCCACATCGTCGAGACTTTTCAATTCTTTCATCACCAGTTCGCCAATTTGTCCGTTGGCCTCAATTTCCCGTTCGCCCAAACCGATGAGCTGGGCTTCGATCCGATCCACGACCTCTTCGATCTGAGCCGTGGATATCGGGCGTTTGTTGCACGCGAGCTGGATTTTGGCAAAGAGCTTATTCTTGTCGAAAGGCTCGCGTCGGCCGTCGGACTTAATGATGGTTAAGGGCGTGTCTTCGATATATTCGTACGTGGTAAACCGTCGGCCGCACGTGAGACATTCCCGGCGCCTGCGAATGGCCGTTCCTTCCTTACTGGATCTGGAATCGACGACCTTGTCCTCTATTCCTTCACAGTAGGGACATCTCATAGGAATTCTCCGGAAAAACCCCTCGGGGAGACCCGATTCGACAGATAAAGGGCCCTGACCGAAGGACCCTTATATTGTGGGGCAAAGACAATTATAATACAAAATATGGGGTTGTCAAGGGAAAATTTGGCCGGTTTGGGGCATGTGTTGGGTCTGGTTTCAGGATAAAAAACTGAGGAACAATCGGTTAAGGGTAATTGATCTTTTCCTGGTAAAGCCGTATATTTATGCATTCCCCTACTTTATGCGGAAAAGGGCTCGATTCCCCGGGTCTCTTTCTGTGCGCAGGGTTTCCTTCCTGTTCTCTTTCTATTCCCGATGATCGATCTTCTGAACCGTCTGGACCCGGAGGGGGTCCAGCTGAAGAGGCGGATTGTTTCCGCCTTTTTTGAGAACCCTTTCTTAGAGGCAGATGCGCCCGCGCTTGCCCTGCGGTGCGATGCGGATCAGGAAACGCTTACGGCTGCCCTGGCCGATCTGTGCCGCTGTGGTGTACTCACATGCGCGGCGGAGCAGTACCGGTTTGAGCCGGAGAACGGGATTTACGAAGAGACAGCAGCTCTGGCCGCAGCCCGTGGGGGGGAAGAGGCGGCAGTTCGGCAGCAGGTGGTGGAGCTGGAGACGCTGGTCCGGCTGCGGGAGACGCTGGCCGTTACCCGACAGGAGGTGTCGGCTATCTTAGAGATGGTGCCCGCCGGGGTGCTGCTGATGGACCGGTACGGGCATCTGCTCAAGAGCAACGCTTTGGCGCGAGATCTTGTGGGACTGGTCTCGGAGGGGCCCGAGGCCGATGTTTGCGGCCGGCTGGGTTTGGATCTGGCGCAGGTACTGGAGCGGGAGGCGCATACGGAGGTGGAGCTGGAACGCCCCTTAGCGGTGATTTCCCGCCCCTTTCAGGCCGCCGGCAGCGAGGCGGGCGCTGTGATTACGGTGCAGGATATTACCTACCGGCGGGAGATGGAAGCCAGGGCCGAGCATGTGCGGGAGGAGTTCTTTTCTATGATCCGGCACGAGCTGAGAAAGCCCCTGCTTACAGTGGAACGGTTTCTGGGCAGTCTGCCGGTGGCGGAGGGGCTGGACCAGGCCCGGACGGCGGCGGCGTTTCTGGGCGCGATGGTGGACGACATGCTGTCTCTGGCCAGGCTGGAACGGGATCCGATGGCGGTGCGTTTGCAGGATGGGGTCTCTCTGGGTTTTTTGCTGGCGGGCAGCGATCTGGCCTACCGGGCGCGGGCCCTGGAGGCCGGCCTTTGCCTGCGCATGGCCCCCCCGGAGGAGGATGTGGTGTTTCACGGAGACGAGCGCCGTTTGAACCAGGTGGTAGGCAACCTGCTGGACAATGCGATCAAGTTCACACCACAGGGTGGAGAGGTGGCGCTTGCGGGGGGCCGGGAAGCGGGTGAGGTCTGGATTTCGGTGACGGACTCGGGGGCCGGGATTCCGGAGGCGGAGCGGGAACGGATTTTTGGCAAGTTCTATCAGGTTCGGAATGACGATGGACGCCCCGGGGGGCTGGGACTGGGGCTGGCCATCTGCCAGCGGGTTTGGACTTGACCCGTTTCGGTGGGTACCTTATCTCTTGGGAGAAAGGAGATCCACTATGCCGCCAACACGTCCACCTTATCCACCTGAGTTCAAAAAGCAAATGGTCGAATTGGTTCGAGCCGGTCGTACGCCAGGAGAGCTGGCCAAAGAGTTCGAGCCCTCAGACCAGACGATCCGGAACTGGGTGGTACAGGCCGACCGAGACGAGGGCCTTCGAGAAGACGGTCTGACCAGTGATGAGCGAGAGGAGTTGCGCCGTCTTCGTCGCGAGATTAAGCAGTTACGCATCGAGCGTGAGATCTTGTCAAAAGCAGCAGCCTGGTTCGCTCAGGAGACCAACACGATCCCCAGAAAGCCTTCCAGTTCGTGAAGGCGCACCAGGCAAAATGGCCAATTACCACGCAATGCCGAGTCCTGGGTGTCTCCCTCAGTGGGTATTATGCGTGGCGAGGACGCCCCCCATCGCCAAGAGCAAAGGTCGATGCGGATCTCAAGGAACAGATTAAGGCTTTTCATGCCCGTTCTGATTCTACCTACGGAGCCCCCAGAATCTGGGAAGATCTGGCAGCATTAGGCATCCGTATAGGCAAAAAGCGTGTCGCCCGTCTGATGGTTGAGATTGGTATCTTCGGGGTGAGCCGTCGAAAGGGTATCAGAACCACCCGTAAGGGAAAAAAGGCTCAAAAAGCCCCTGATCTGGTCAAGAGAGACTTCACTGTTGAAGCCCCAAATAAACTCTGGGTGGCCGATATTACCTACGTACCAACCTGGGCGGGCTTCCTGTATCTTGCTGTGGTTATCGATGTCTTTTCCCGCCGAGTCGTGGGCTGGACGATGGCTTCGACGCTCCAGAGTGAGTTGGTTTTGTCTGCTTTGAATATGGCACTTTGGCAGCGTCATCCTTGTGGGGTGATCCACCACTCCGACCAGGGATCTCAGTATACTTCACTTGCCTTCGGTAAACGCTGCGATGAGGCGGGTATACGTCCCTCAATGGGTTCTGTAGGCGACTGCTATGACAACGCACTGTGTGAAAGCTTTTTCGCCACCCTCGAATGTGAATTGATCGACCGCCGTTGTTTTCGTACCCACAAGGAGGCCAGATTGGCTATTTTTGAGTATATTGAGGGCTGGTATAATCCCCATCGTAGGCATTCATCAATCGCATACCACTCACCGGTGACATATGAAAAACAGCATCAAACACGGGCTTGAAGCCCAAGCCCTAAACACTCCACCAAAACGGGGCAACTCCAGTCAACTGGCAGGACCTGTCTCGGTTTTCATATATCCAAACACAAGATGGCATCGCCATTTACAGTCTTGTCTTGAATCACGTCTCCTTAAAACGCAATTTGAAAGCCGTCGTCTTGCTGGATCACACGAACAAGGACAAGAAGAAATATGCGATCTTGTTTTCAACCGACAAAGACCTAAGTGCCAAGACGATTGTCAGATATTACAAAGCGCGTTTCCAAATTGAATTTATTTTCAGAGATGCCAAACAGTTCACCGGATTGTGCGACTGTCAAGCCAGAGATCAAAAACGGCTGGCTTTCCATTTTAATGCCTCTTTGACAACCCTCAATTTAGCCAAAACGGAACACTTACAAGCCCAATCAGATACGAGACCCATACCCTTTTCCATGGCCAGTGTAAAAGCCTGTTATTTCAACACGTATTTTCTCCAGAATATTTTTTTAATGTTAGACCTCGACCTAAATTTGATTAAAAAATCTCCCCAATACCAAAAACTGCGGGATTATGGCAAAATTGCTGCTTAAAAATGGCCGAACTATTGGTAGGGAGAGTGGACGGAGAAGGCGGGAGCCGCCTGTGCAGATCCCGAAAACTCAGTCTGGGCGCAGGCCGGGTGGGGGAGGACATGGAGGTATACGAAGAGGAAGGCTGCGCCCACTGCTGTTTGGAAGCGGGCCGTGTTATGACGCCTTCTGGTCATTGGGCAATTTCTCCTCGGGTGTTCTGGCGTACGGTTCCGAAGCCTGGGGCGCGTCCGTTTGCCGGAGCCGCCGGGTCAGGGTCCGGATGATGCTTATGGCAACTTCGAAGCGCCGCGAGAGGATGTCGTAGAAATCGGTCTGGTTGATGCGCAGAAGCAGGCAATCGGTAAGGGCGGAGGCCGAGGCGGATCTGGGTTCGCCGTCTAAGATGCTCATTTCGCCAAAGTGGTTCTGTCCCCCCAGCACGGCCAGCTCGACCCCGTCCCGGTGGATTCGAATGTCGCCTTCGACGATTAAGAACATGCTGTCGCCGTGTTCGCCCTGATGGATGATCGCACCGCCGGCTGGATAGATGACTTCTTCGGCAATGCCGGCCAGGTGGCTGAGTTCGCCGGGGGGCATGCCGGAGAAGAGCGGGACGTTGCGCAAAAAGAGGATTTTCTGGACGGTGATCACGGCTTGAGAAAGCTTCCTTAGGCCGAGGAAAGGATTTTTGCCAGGCGGCGCACGCCCGGATCGGGATCCTCAGCGAGTTTGGTGCAGGCTTCGAGGAGGTCATCGGGTTCCTCGAATTCACTAAGCGCGTAGAGTGCGGTTTCACGCACAGCGGGCCTGGGGTGAGCCAGGCAGTTGAGAATGGGCTCCCGCGCACCCGGTATGTGGTTTGTGGCCGCTGTGTACAGCGCGCCGACGGTTACCCATTCGGAACCCTCAGCTTGCAGCAGGCTCAGGACTCGAGAAGCGGCGGCCTGGGCGGGGCCTGTCTTTTCCGGCCCCGATTCCAGGAGGCTCAACAGAGACGATTTCAGATCTCCTTCAAGCACGTTATCCAGGATTTCCAGGGCGTTGGCCCGGCTCTCGTGGACGCCCAGGCTGAGGTAAACGGCGTTCATATCCACGCCCTGAGTACAGGCATCCAGCAGGGTAAAAGCATTCTGGAGGTGGCTGTTGTATTCCCCCCGGAGGGCGTCGCGGAGAACCTCGGCATTGGCCAGCGCGCCCACTTCCTCCAGGCGCTGTTGCCGTTGGGTGGCGGCGACAATTTCACGTTTTGCAGCCTTTTCGAGGTCGGAGAGATAAGGCTTGATTGAAGAGACCGACCGCAGCAGGCGGCAATAGGCCCGTATGGCCTCCCCGCGAAGCTGCACGTCGGGCGCACCGGCGGCTTTCAGCAGTGCGGGCAGCGCATTGAGATCTTCAATTTTCGCCAGGATCGCAGGCACCCGGTGGGCCCCGGCGAAAGCGCCCTCCATCCGGGAGAGTTCCAGGTAGGGAACCAGGTGGTCCAGCGCCTCGGACCCGAATTCAGAGAGGGTTTCGGCGGCGGCCGGGGCCACGGACGGATCAGCCAGGAGGGGGATCACCGCTGGAATCAGCAGGGGGTCTGGGCTGCGTTTACAGGCGTCTAAGGCGGCCAGGCGTACGGAATCATCGGCATCCTGAAGCAGCCCGATGATGGGACGGGTGAGGCCTTTGTGCTGGATGTGAGCCAGGGCGTCGGCAGCCGCAATACGCACATCGGCTGTTTCGGACTCGAGCATGTCTTTGAGAACGATGCCGGCGGCGAGGAGGCGATCCAGGTCTCCGCTGTTGATCAGGCTGGCAACGGAGGCTGCCCGGACGGTGGGGTGATTATCTTCCAGGCCCCGCTCGATGTCTTCAATGGCGTCCCCCAGAGCCGCAGCGGCGTAGATGGCGGCAGCGCGGACGGCCGGGTCCGGATGTCTGGTGTGAGCTAAAACGGTATTCAGATCGTCCTCGTTCCCCCGTTCCTGCAGATAGCGCAGGGCGGCGATTTTAACGTCGGGATCTTCCCGCTTGAGCAGGGCCCGAAATTCCGGAGTCCAGTCGATGTGCTCCATTTCGGGCAGGAGATCGAGGAGGTAGGGGATCTCATCATCCGGGGCCGAGGTGAGGCCCTCCCGGATGCGGGATTCGAAGGTTTTGTCGTGAAAGTTGGCGGTTTCCTGGGAGAGGTCGAACCGGCGAGCGCCGAGGGAATCGACCAAGGCGGATACGTAGGCCCTGCTGTTGCTTCTGACCAGGAGCAGCCAGAGGAGCGAGGCGACCGCGCCCCCAACGGCGAGGGTGTGGAGGGGGAGGAGATTGACAGCGCCGACTAAGGCGAGGCCGGTGGCGGCCATCGAGAGGGGCCTACCGATGCCCTCCACAAAGGCCCGGGCCTGGCTGCGGGACTGCTTCTGGACGCCCAGGTAGAGCATTTGCAGGGCCGCACTGTCGATGGTAAAGGCAAAGATCTGGACGACGAGTTTGGTGGCGACCATCCAGGAGAAAAGGGCGGTGAAAGCAGTGCCCGAAGAGGTGAGCAGAAGCCCGGCAGGGAGTATCAAGAGGCCCAGCAGCACCCCGCCTTTCTGGAGGATGCGGTGGACCAGGAAGAGCTGGATGAGGAGGGCGACGACACTGGCATAGGCGTAAAAGCTGCCGAAGAATCCGGCGAGTTCGGCCCCCTGGTACTGGAGACGAGCGCCCGCTTTAAACTGGTAGTCCACCAGGGTAAGCGTGACGGTTGCAGCGAGCACCAGCAGGACCAGGCTGCGGATCTGCACGGTTTTGAGAAGCCCGGCATAGTACCCGATGTGCGAGGGACCCCGGCCCTGCCCGCCTCCGGCAGCGGACGGCTGGAGGCGGGCGGTTTCCAGGCTGGAAAGGCGGACAATCACGATGAGAAACCCGCCGATGAGAAGCCCTACAAGCAGGAGGAGGTTGTCGGTTCCGAAGCGGGCTGCAAAGGGCCGGACCAGGAACCCGGCCAGAATACAGGCGAAGGTGCCGGCGGCGCCTACAAAACCGAAGAGGCGCTTGGCCTCGCGGGGGTTAAACACCAGGGCCGCGAAGCTCCAGAAGAGCATCATCGGGACGTTGACGAGCAGGTCGCTGAGCAGGTAGGCCGCAATTCGAAATCCGCCCCAGGGGCTTATCAGGGCAAGGCGGAGGCCAAGGATGCAGAGGATCAGCACGGCGCAGGTGCGCACAATTAACCGGCCTATCGAAATCCGACCGGCGCAGACGCCGTAGGTATAGGCGGCTGCGGCGACGACCACGGCCGTACCAATGTACATGTAGGACAGGAGGTTCGGGCTGTAGCGGCTGAGAAAGAGCGCGTCTCCCACCGTGCGGGCGACAAGGGCTGCGGAGGCAACGCACATAAACCCGACGGAGGTATAGATAAAGCGGGTGCGTTCGGGGGGCGCGAGGCTGGAAAAGGATGTGCGTAAGCCCATAAAAGGTGGTGTCGAATTGGAGTTGGGTAGGGCCGCCCGGCAAGTGAAGAATCGGCGGAGTTAATATAGCGTATCAACTATGCAAAGTCAACCGTGTCGGCAGGGGAGCGAACTCTTCTCTTGACACAAAAAAAACAAAGGCTTATCTTTAAAAGAAGCAGCACACAAATCGACGGCTTCGGCAGGAGGTTCCCCTACCTCTCATCTCCCGGGCGCGCAACTCTCCTGCCCGGTTGAAACGCGGGCCGTTCGGTTTCCCCACGCCTTATTCTTCTGTTCTCCCTATCCATTTTCCGCAACAGCGGGTTTCAAGTTTTTGTAAAAAAGAGACTTGATGCCTTCAGGGCCGAACCTATGCTCTGGTACAGGCGATGGTTTTAAGCCATCGGCTCTCGGCCCCTGTATGCAGAAGGGTGTGAAAGGCATGTTCCGGGTTTTCAGAAGCGGCCTGCCGGGTATTTTTGGGAAGCCGGGGGTATCCGGTCTGTTCGTCTGGCTGTTCGTGGGGGGCGCGGCCTATGGTCAAAGCATTGTGACCGTGGCCGGGAATGGCACATTCGGGTATTCGGGTGATGGGGGTCCGGGTACGGATGCAAGCCTGGCCGATCCGTCGGGGGTGCATGTAGACGGTTCGGGGAACCTCTACATTGTGGATACGAACAACCGGCGCATCCGGAAGGTTGATCCGTCCGGAACGATCACCACCGTTGCCGGAAACGGGAATTCCGGGTATTCGGGTGATGGGGGTCCGGGTACGGATGCAAGCCTGGCCGATCCGTCGGGGGTGCATGTGGACGGTTCGGGGAATCTCTACATCGCCGATACGAACAACCAGCGCATCCGAAAGGTTGATCCGTCTGGAACGATTACGACCGTTGCCGGAGACGGGAATTCCGGGTTTTCAGGAGATGGTGGGCCCGCCACGGATGCCCGTCTGAATTTCCCCTCCGCTGTGTACGTGGACGGTTCGGGGAATCTCTACATCGCCGATCGGGAGAACCATCGCATCCGGAAGGTCGATGCGCTTGGAACGATTACGACCGTTGCCGGAAACGGCGGATTCGGGTCTTCGGGCGACGGGGGCGCGGCAACGGCGGCGAGCCTGGCCTTTCCTTCGGGTGTGTATGTGGATGGTTCGGGCAATCTGTTTATTGCAGACCGGCATAATACACGACAAAACTTAATCTGACCTAAAATATGGAGGATCAATCAGTATCCAAAGACAGTGAAAGAACTCCTGGATGTGATCCTGTATATTGAGCAGAACATACTGCAAATGGTCCAATCCATATCGAAACAGGCTTTTCTCTTTGCATCCGTGTTTTTTGATCTTCAACGGTTTTGTCTTTGCGATCCATTCTCCTACCAGATGAGCCCAGGTGAGGGCAATGGCTAAAAGCGCGATGAGTTTTTCGATTCGTTCCAGATGGATCAGATGGGTCTGTTCCAGATCGAAGCCTCGGCTTTTCAACGCGGCGAACAGGACTTCAATTCCCCACCGTTTTTTGTAATCCTCCAGCGGTTTTCGACCTTTACACTTGCTGGCAACGATGAGAAATTCGTCAGGTAATCGGATGACAGACAAATACAGATGATGACCATAGATCAGACGGGGTTTACGCAGGATGCGCTCTTGGTGAATGTGCAGGTCGGCAAACAAGCATCGAAGCGCGATGTCCCCTTTGCCATTTAGGGTTTTGGCGTTTTCCTTGACGCGGATGGCAAAGCCTAAGGCTTGCGCATCTAACCACGCAAACCATTCTTGCCCAATGAATTCCCGGTCTGCAACGATGACCTGAATCAGGTTTTTATCCACCAACTTCAAGACCCGTTCCATCAACTGGATACGCTCATCGGTGTTGGAGTTGCCCTTTTTGGGCAGCAGTATCCAGCAGATGGGAAATGCAACGCCTTGATAGACACTCCCGGCGGTGAGAATATTGATGGTCAGTTTGCCGAAGCTCCAGGTCGTCCGATCTATCGAGATGGTAAAGTCCGACTTGATCGGCAAGAGATGCAGGATCAAGTCGGCCACCAGGTCATAGGACAGATTAAACTCACTGAAGAAACGTTGGATTCTGCGATAGTTGGACTTCTGCTTGGCTTTGCCGTTGAGGGCGTTGGCCAGTTTGGTGAAGTTGACGGTTGTGAGCTTGATGAGAGACACAATGAAGGCGGCGATGAATTTTACCCGGGCCTTATGACAGGGTAAATACCATTGCATCACGTCGTGTAATTCATTAACTTGAGGAGACATAGACCTGTGTTTGATGATGGATGAGTTGTTGGATCTTGACAACCCAAACTTAACTCATTTCACCACTCAGCGCAGGTCTTTTCCTTTTTTGTCGTGTACCATGGCAGACCGGTTTAATTTCCGCATCCGGCGCGTGGACGGGTCGGGGATTATCACCACGGTGGCCGGAAACGGAACGTTCGGTTTTGCCGGTGACGGGGGTGCGGCAACGGCGGCGAGTCTGGCCTTTCCTTCGGGTGTGTATGTGGATGGTTCGGACAATCTGTTTATCGCAGACCGGGACAACCACCGGATCCGGCGGGTAGACAGTTCGGGCACCATTACGACGGTTGCGGGCGATGGCGTGCCCAGTTTCGCCGGTGACGGCGGGACGGCGGTGGATGCGAGCCTGAACCGGCCTTCGGGGGTTTATGGAGACAGCGCCGGGGGTTTCTATGTTGCCGATACGAACAACCGGCGCATCCGGAAGGTGGCCGCTCCGATTCGTGAGACAACGCCGGCATCGGGGTTGTCCGGAGCGATGGCGGTTGCGCCCGGAGAGGAATCCCCGATCTTCAGCATCGGGATTACCGGAGACGGCACATCCAGCGTGGACGCTGTCAGTTTGACCCTGTCCGATCTCTCTTCCGGCACCGGTCTGGCTCAGAGCGATTTTTTGCAGCTCCAGATTTATCAAAGCGACGATGCCGTGCTGGACGGCGGCGATTCCCAGATCGGAACGCTGTCTCAGAGCTCAATTCAGATCGGTTTTCCGGTGACGCTTTTAATCGGCGCATCCAGTATTCCACCCATCGGGACAGAGTGGTTCTACATTGTGTCTGCGGAGATGAACACGATTTTGACCGATGGACACGCTTTCAAGGTCGGGTTCGCGCCGGGAGGGGTGACGACCTCCTGGGGGGATGTTGGATCGGCCGTGGCAGCCAGCGATAACGACCGGGCGACGCTGGATGCGGTGGCGACACAGCTGGTGTTTACGGTTCAGCCCGGAGGGTCGGCCAATGGTTTGCCGCTTACACTACAGCCGGTTGTGACGGCGCTGGATGCGAACGGCAACATGGACCTCGGTTTTTCGGAAGTGGTTACGCTGACGGAGAGTTCTCCGGGTAGCCTGGTCAACTCGTCTATGTCGGCCGTGTCGGGCGTGGCGGCGTTTACAACGCTGATCTACACGGCCACGGTCGATCAGGAGGTGTTTGCCCTCACCGCCGACGATGAGTTCGGCGGCCCTGAAGGGGATCTGCCTCCGGTGACATCGTCCTCCATTGTGTGTGATGTGGTGGCCACACAGCTGGTGTTTACGGTTGAGCCGGCCGTGTCGGTGAGCGGCCAGGCGCTGGGCACACAGCCGGTGGTAGTGGCGCAAGACGCCAGCGGGCAGGTCGATACGGGATTCAACGAAATTGTTACCCTGACGCACGGATCTTCGGGGAGTCTGACCAACCATACACAGGTTGCCGCGTCGGGCGTGGCAACGTTTACAAACTTGACGTATACGGCGACGGCAGACGGGGAGACGTTTGGTTTAACGGCGGACGATCAGGCAGGTGGGGTGGAGGGCGACCTCCCGGGGGTGACGTCTGTGGGGCTATCCAGCGACGTGGTGGCCACCCAACTGCTGTTTGCGGTCCAGCCGGCCGGGTCGGTGAGCGGTCAGGCGTTGACCACGCAGCCGGTGGTGGTGGCGCTGGACGGGGGTGGGCTGGTGGACCTGGATTTTGTAGAGACGGTGACACTGACGACGGGCGCGCCCGGCAGTCTGACCGGTCAGTCGGTATCGGCTATGTCGGGCGTGGCGGCGTTTGTGAATTTGACCTACCGTGCGGTGGCGGACGGGGAGACGCTTAGCTTGACGGCGGACGATGTAGCAGGTGGGGTGGAGGGCGATCTGCCGGCGGTGACGTCTGTTGGGGTGCCCAGCGACGTGGTGGCCACGCAGCTGGTGTTTGCGGTCCAGCCGGCAGGTTCGATGAGCGGTCAGGTGTTGACCACACAGCCGGTGGTGGTGGCGCAGGACGGGGATGGGGTGGTGGATGTGAATTTTGCAGAGACGGTGGCGCTGACGACGGGGGGGGCGGGTGTGCTCCTGAACTTTATAAAAGCGGCTGTGTCGGGCGTGGCAACGTTTACAGATTTAACATATACGGCGACGGCAGACGGGGAGACGTTTAACTTGACGGCGGACGATGCGGCAGGCGGTGTGGAGGGCGATCTGCCGGCGGTGACCTCTGCGGAGGTGTCCAGCGATGTGGTGGCCACCCAGCTGGTGTTTGCGGTTCAGCCGGCCGGGTCGGTGAGCGGTCAGGTGTTGACCACACAGCCGGTGGTAGTGGCGCAGAACGGGAGCGGGCAGGTGGACCTGGATTTTACAGAGACGGTGACACTGACGACGGGCGCGCCCGGCAGCCTGACCGGCCATTCGGTGTCGGCTATGTCGGGCGTGGCGGCATTTGCGAATCTGACCTATCGTGTGGTGGCGGACGGGGAGACGTTTACGCTGACGGCGGACGATGCGGCAGGCGGTGTGGAGGGCGACCTTCCGGGGATGACGTCTGTTGGGGTGTCCAGCGACGTGGTGGCCACGCAGCTGGTGTTTGCGGTCCAGCCCGGAGGGTCGGTGAGCGGTCAGGCGTTGACCACGCAGCCGGTGGTGGCGGCGCAGGATGGGGATGGGGTGGTGGATGTGAATTTTGCAGAGACGGTGACACTGACGACGGGTGCATCCGGCAGCTTGACCAGCCAGTCTGTGTCGGCCGTGTTGGGTGTGGCGACTTTTACGAGTGTAGCGTATACAGAGGCTGCGGATGGAGAGACGTTTAGTTTGACGGCGGACGATGTGGCGGGCGGTACGGAGGGCGATCTTCCGGCGGTGACGTCTGTTGGGGTGTCCAGCGATGTGGTGGCCACGCAGCTGGTGTTTGCAGTCCAGCCGGCCGGGTCGGTGAGCGGTCAGGTGTTGACCACGCAGCCGGTGGTGGTGGCGCAGAACGGGAGCGGGCAGGTGGATGTGAATTTTGCAGAGATGGTGACGCTGACGACGGGCGCGCCCGGGAGTCTGACCGGTCAGTCGGTGTTGGCCGTGTTGGGCGTGGCGACGTTTACGAATTTGACCTATCGTGCGGTGACGGACGGGGAGACCTTTACGCTGACGGCGGATGATCAGGCCGGCGGTGCGGAGGGCGATCTTCCGGCGGTGACGTCTGTTGGGGTGTCCAGCGATGTGGTGGCCACGCAGCTGGTATTTGCGGTCCAGCCCGGAGGGTCGGTGAGCGGTCAGGCGTTGACCACGCAGCCGGTGGTGGTGGCGCAGAACGGGAGCGGGCAGGTGGATGTGAATTTTGCAGAGACGGTGACGCTGACAACAGGTGCGTCCGGCAGCTTGACCGGTCGGTCGGTGTCGGCCGTGTTGGGTGTGGCGACATTTACGAGTGTAGCGTATACGGAGGCTGCG
Source organism: Candidatus Latescibacterota bacterium (assembly GCA_965249305.1). Lineage (GTDB taxonomy): Bacteria > Latescibacterota > UBA2968 > UBA2968. Next base: position 6,153,639 of record OZ252228.1, read on the forward strand.
GATGGAGAGACGTTTAGTTTGACGGCGGACGATGTGGCGGGCGGTACGGAGGGCGATCTTCCGGCGGTGACGTCTGTTGGGGTGTCCAGCGATGTGGTGGCCACGCAGCTGGTGTTTGCGGTTCAGCCAGCTGGGTCGGTGAGCGGTCAGGTGTTGACCACGCAGCCGGTGGTGGTGGCGCAGAACGGGAGCGGGCAGGTGGATGTGAATTTTGCAGAGATGGTGACGCTGACGACGGGCGCGCCCGGGAGTCTGACCGGTCAGTCGGTGTTGGCCGTGTTGGGCGTGGCGACGTTTACGAATTTGACCTATCGTGCGGTGACGGACGGGGAGACCTTTACGCTGACGGCGGATGATCAGGCCGGCGGTGCGGAGGGCGATCTTCCGGCGGTGACGTCTGTTGGGGTGTCCAGCGATGTGGTGGCCACGCAGCTGGTATTTGCGGTCCAGCCCGGAGGGTCGGTGAGCGGTCAGGCGTTGACCACGCAGCCGGTGGTGGTGGCGCAGAACGGGAGCGGGCAGGTGGATGTGAATTTTGCAGAGACGGTGACGCTGACAACAGGTGCGTCCGGCAGCTTGACCGGTCGGTCGGTGTCGGCCGTGTTGGGTGTGGCGACATTTACGAGTGTAGCGTATACGGAGGCTGCGGATGGAGAGACGTTTAGTTTGACGGCGGACGATGTGGCGGGCGGTACGGAGGGCGATCTTCCGGCGGTGACGTCTGTTGGGGTGTCCAGCGATGTGGTGGCCACGCAGCTGGTGTTTGCGGTTCAGCCAGCTGGGTCGGTGAGCGGACAGGTGTTGACCACGCAGCCGGTGGTGGTGGCGCAGAACGGGAGCGGACAGGTGGATGTGAATTTTGCAGAGACGGTGACGCTGACGACGGGCGCGCCCGGCAGCCTGACCGGTCAGTCGGTGTTGGCCGTGTTGGGCGTAGCGACGTTTACGAATTTGACCTATCGTGCGGTGACGGACGGGGAGACCTTTACGCTGACGGCGGACGATCAGGCCGGCGGTGCGGAGGGCGATCTTCCGGCGGTGACGTCTGTTGGGGTGTCCAGCGATGTGGTGGCCACGCAGCTGGTATTTGCGGTCCAGCCCGGAGGGTCGGTGAGCGGTCAGGCGTTGACCACGCAGCCGGTGGTGGTGGCGCAGAACGGGAGCGGGCAGGTGGATGTGAATTTTGCAGAGACGGTGACGCTGACAACAGGTGCGTCCGGCAGCTTGACCGGTCGGTCGGTGTCGGCCGTGTTGGGTGTGGCGACATTTACGAGTGTAGCGTATACGGAGGCTGCGGATGGAGAGACGTTTAGTTTGACGGCGGACGATCAGGCAGGTGGTGTGGAGGGCGATCTTCCGGCGGTGACGTCTGTTGGGGTGTCCAGCGATGTGGTGGCCACGCAGCTGGTGTTTGCGGTTCAGCCAGCTGGGTCGGTGAGCGGACAGGTGTTGACCACGCAGCCGGTGGTGGTGGCGCAGAACGGGAGCGGACAGGTGGATGTGAATTTTGCAGAGACGGTGACGCTGACGACGGGCGCGCCCGGCAGCCTGACCGGTCAGTCGGTGTTGGCCGTGTTGGGCGTAGCGACGTTTACGAATTTGACCTATCGTGCGGTGACGGACGGGGAGACCTTTACGCTGACGGCGGACGATCAGGCCGGCGGTGCGGAGGGCGATCTTCCGGCGGTGACGTCTGTTGGGGTGTCCAGCGATGTGGTGGCCACGCAGCTGGTATTTGCGGTCCAGCCCGGAGGGTCGGTGAGCGGTCAGGCGTTGACCACGCAGCCGGTGGTGGTGGCGCAGAACGGGAGCGGGCAGGTGGATGTGAATTTTGCAGAGACGGTGACGCTGACAACAGGTGCGTCCGGCAGCTTGACCGGTCGGTCGGTGTCGGCCGTGTTGGGTGTGGCGACATTTACGAGTGTAGCGTATACGGAGGCTGCGGATGGAGAGACGTTTAGTTTGACGGCGGACGATCAGGCAGGTGGTGTGGAGGGCGATCTTCCGGCGGTGACCTCTGCGGAGGTGTCCAGCGATGTGGTGGCCACGCAGCTGGTGTTTGCGGTTCAGCCAGCTGGGTCGGTGAGCGGACAGGTGTTGACCACGCAGCCGGTGGTGGTGGCGCAGAACGGGAGCGGACAGGTGGATGTGAATTTTGCAGAGACGGTGACGCTGACGACGGGCGCGCCCGGGAGTCTGACCGGTCAGTCGGTGTTGGCCGTGTTGGGCGTAGCGACGTTTACGAATTTGACCTATCGTGCGGTGACGGACGGGGAGACCTTTACGCTGACGGCGGACGATCAGGCCGGCGGTGCGGAGGGCGATCTTCCGGCGGTGACGTCTGTTGGGGTGTCCAGCGATGTGGTGGCCACGCAGCTGGTATTTGCGGTCCAGCCCGGAGGGTCGGTGAGCGGTCAGGCGTTGACCACGCAGCCGGTGGTGGTGGCGCAGAACGGGAGCGGGCAGGTGGATGTGAATTTTGCAGAGACGGTGACGCTGACAACAGGTGCGTCCGGCAGCTTGACCGGTCGGTCGGTGTCGGCCGTGTTGGGTGTGGCGACATTTACGAGTGTAGCGTATACGGAGGCTGCGGATGGAGAGACGTTTAGTTTGACGGCGGACGATCAGGCAGGTGGTGTGGAGGGCGATCTTCCGGCGGTGACCTCTGCGGAGGTGTCCAGCGATGTGGTGGCCACGCAGCTGGTGTTTGCGGTTCAGCCAGCTGGGTCGGTGAGCGGACAGGTGTTGACCACGCAGCCGGTGGTGGTGGCGCAGAACGGGAGCGGACAGGTGGATGTGAATTTTGCAGAGACGGTGACGCTGACGACGGGCGCGCCCGGGAGTCTGACCGGTCAGTCGGTGTTGGCCGTGTTGGGCGTGGCGACGTTTACGAATTTGACCTATCGTGCGGTGACGGACGGGGAGACCTTTACGCTGACGGCGGACGATCAGGCCGGCGGTGCGGAGGGCGATCTTCCGGCGGTGACGTCTGTTGGGGTGTCCAGCGATGTGGTGGCCACGCAGCTGGTGTTTTCGGTTCAGCCGGCCGGGTCGGTGAGCGGTCAGGCGCTGGCGACACAGCCGGTGGTGGTGGCACAGGATGGTGGGGGGATAACGGACGTGAATTTTATGGACAAGGTTACGTTAGCAACCGACGCACCCGGAAGTTTGACGAATCCCACGGCAACAGCCGTGTCGGGTATAGCGACATTTACAAATGTGACCTACATGACCACTTCAGGTCCGGAGATGTTCGTACTCAGGGCAGATGACGAGGCCGGGGGGGCCGAAACCGATTTGCCGCCCGTCCAATCGGTTTCGGTAACCGCCGAAGCCCCGGCGCCCTATCAACTGGTTCTTGTTTTCAACTCGGATCCGATTCCGGCAGACGGAGCGTCCTTCAAGACGATAAGTATCATGGTATTGGACACCAGCCAGAACATTCAGTTTCAGGATAACAGCACCGTTGTTACGCTCACTGTTGACGGGGCCGGAGTGGGGGGTGGTACGGCTTCTGTTAAGGGAGGGAGAGCCAATTTTTCTGTGACGTCCACCACCGTTCCTGGAGTGGTAACGCTGAACGTCGCCTCAACGGATCTGGCCGAAGTGACCAGCAGTTTTACAACCTTTGCCGGAGAAGCGCATCAATTGGCTCTGATTTACGATTCGACGTCCCTGCCGTCCGACGGACTTTCTACCAGGTCGGTTACCGTTCAGGTGCTGGATATCAATGGGCACCTGAGAACGCACGATGACACGACCCGGGTGACTCTGGCGGTTACGGGGCCGGGTTCGGGGGGGGGGCAGCGAGACCGTATCGGGAGGGGAGAAGTCGTTTGTTGTAACAGCGGCTTCGACGCCGGGGATCTTGCTTTTGAATGCGACATCTGAGGGACTGGTGGAGGCTGCGGGCACGCTTACGGTGGGGTTTTTACCAGCGGACCTTGTTGTGTCCACCGATCCGGTCGGTCCGCCCGAGGTGTTCAGGGCGGAGACCTATACCGTCGCATTTGATATCGAGAACCGGGGGATCGGACCGACGGCCGGCGCTTTTGGAGTGGAGGTTTATCTGGTTGGCGGGACCGACAGTATTAAGGTGGCGGAAGAGATCATCACAGAGCCGCTGGCGCCCGATTCCAGCCGGAGCGTCACGATTTCCTTCTTATTGCCTTCCTTTTCTTTTGCTTCCCTGGCAGACGCGTATCAGTGGGTGGCCAAGGTGGATGCGGGCCAGGTTCTGGAGGAGACGGAGGAGAACAACAATATCCGTTCGGGGAATGTTGTTGTTTTTCCCATCATTGTGGTCCCGAAAGATTCACTTCAAATCGGGTCGGTTTTGCTGAACCAGTCGAAAGGGTTGACGTTTGAGGTTTTCAACCACGGATTGGCGCCGCTTTCTTTTGAGGTTGTCCCTCTGGACAATCAGATCGTTGCCGCGCCGGATTCGGTAGCGCAGGTACTGCCGGGTGAAGGCCGGGTGATTACGATACTTGTCACGCCCAGGCAGCCTGGACCTTTCGTGAGCACGTTGCAGATCTCAAGCAGCGATCCTAAAGGCGATGTGCTGGTGGATGTACACGGGATGGTTGCGCTTCCGGAGCGGGTGTTTCTGGATTTCAATCTGGAGCCGGAGAATCAGAGCCAGACGCTTATAGAGGCGGGCGCCAGTCAGGAGATTCCTGTGGAGGTGTATGTAAAAGATCTGCCGGCCGTTCGAGGGGTGAGCCTGACGCTTCAGTTCGATCCGGACCATGTCGCCTATGTGGACAGCAGCTGGGAGGCGGGTTCGTTTTTTTCGGATGCGTTTGTTATCCTGGAAGAAGAGATGCTTGCACCGGGCCTTATCGAGTTCCGCGTGGGGGTCTGGGCAGGCGGTGGAGGCACAGCGTCCGGGCATCTGGGCAACCTGAAGCTGAGGACGACCAGTGCGTATGTGGGGAATGACGATGTGGTGGAGACGGTTGTACGCGCCGTGGGGGTGCGGTACCTCCAGATGGACGGGCGGGTGGACATCCTGCAGGTGTTGTCCGAAGCGACGATTGTGTTTAAACGTGGGGGTTCATGGCCCGATCTGGATGAGAACGGCATTGTCGACTTTGTGGACTTCCTGATCTTCTTGAAGGCCTTCAAGCACGATTCCACCAGCCCGGGGTGGGATGTTGAACTGCCCGAACTGCCGTTTCCACAAACCCCCTATAAGCGGTTTGATATCGACGGCGACGGGCGTATCGGATTTTTCGATTTTCTGAGCTTTGCAGATGCCTATAGCAAGGCGCTTGGGAAGAGTCGTTAGTCACAGTCGTCGTCGGATCGAGCGGAACAACAAAAGGAGGCTGAGAGATCGGCCTCCTTTTTCTATTTCAGCCTCTCTTCGCGGCGCGAGTATCGTGGAGTTCCACCGCCCTGGCCGCCACGTGCCGAACCTCATGCGGGCTGGCGGGCTTCAGCAGCAGGAAGTCAAAGGCTGACAGCCTCGGGTCGTTTTCTCCAAGCCTCCATCCCGTGACCAGTACCGTGGATACCAGCGGATCGGACTGCCTCATCTCCCGCGCGACCTGATCCCCCGACATCCCGGGCATACCCAGATCGATCAGAGCCACATCGTACCGCCCCGGCGTAAACCCGGCCAGGGCCTCCTGCCCGCTCAGAACCAGTTGCACGTCGTGATTTGCCGAAAGCACGCTGGTGAACAGAGAACCGACGTCCTGGTCGTCTTCAACAATCAGGACCTTTGCCCGGCGCACCGGGCAGATTTCCAGGTCCACCTCCTCTTTTGCTTCTACGTCCGGGTCCCTCCAGGCAGGGATTCGGAGGGTTACTGTGGTGCCCCTGCCCAGAGTGCTTTCCACCTCAACATTGCCCCCCCAGCGGGTCACGATGCCGTGGACCGTAGAGAGCCCCAGGCCGGTGCCGACGTCCGCCTTGGTGGTAAAGAAAGGCTCAAACACCCGCGTGCGGGTCTCCTCATCCATTCCAATACCGGTATCCTTCACAGTCAACCGGACGTCACGGTCAACCGCCTCTGTGCCAATGGTGACTGTCCCGCCTTCGGGAAGGGCGTCAACTGCGTTGAGCAAGAGGTTGATGAGGATATCGTGCAGCCAGGACTGGGTGCCCGCGACAGGGGGGACCTCTTCCAGTTCGGTCAGGACCTGGACCGAGACTCCCCTGGCCTCCGGTTCGTCCCTCCACCGGGGCTGCGCTACCTGCACCGCCTCCTGCACCACCTCATTCACCGGTACGGGGTGCGGCGTGCCTTCCTCTTCACTTTGCACGGACCTGTTGAGCCGCTCTACCAGCTCCCTGGCCCGCAGGGCGCTTTCGGTGATGTTGGCCGCTTCTCTGGCGCTCTCGGGATCGGAGGTCTTTATTTCGATGAGCTGTGCGTAGCCGAGCACCCCAACCAGGAGGCTGTTGAAGTTATGGGCGACGCCCCGCGCCATTTCCCCCAGTGCGCGCAGGCGTTCCGTGCGAACCAGTTCGCGCTCCATCTGTTTCCGCTCGGCGATCTGCTCTGTGAGGATTGCGTTGGCCGTTAAAAGCTCGGTGGTGCGCTTTTCGCTTTTGCGAAGCGCTTCCTTCATTTGCTTATGCTCGGCTGCGGATGCTTCCAGCTGAGCAATCCGGCGGCGCAGATCGGCCAGTTCGTTGATGGAGTTGGAGTTGCCCCGTTTTGGTGGAGTGTTTAGGGCTTGGGCTTCAAGCCCGTGTTTGATGCTGTTTTTCATATGTCATCGGTGAGTGGTATGCGATTGATGAATGCCTACGATGGGGATTATACCAGCCCTCAATATACTCAAAAATAGCCAATCTGGCCTCCTTGTGGGTACGAAAACAACGGCGGTCGATCAATTCACATTCGAGGGTGGCGAAAAAGCTTTCACACAGTGCGTTGTCATAGCAGTCGCCTACAGAACCCATTGAGGGACGTATACCCGCCTCATCGCAGCGTTTACCGAAGGCAAGTGAAGTATACTGAGATCCCTGGTCGGAGTGGTGGATCACCCCACAAGGATGACGCTGCCAAAGTGCCATATTCAAAGCAGACAAAACCAACTCACTCTGGAGCGTCGAAGCCATCGTCCAGCCCACGACTCGGCGGGAAAAGACATCGATAACCACAGCAAGATACAGGAAGCCCGCCCAGGTTGGTACGTAGGTAATATCGGCCACCCAGAGTTTATTTGGGGCTTCAACAGTGAAGTCTCTCTTGACCAGATCAGGGGCTTTTTGAGCCTTTTTTCCCTTACGGGTGGTTCTGATACCCTTTCGACGGCTCACCCCGAAGATACCAATCTCAACCATCAGACGGGCGACACGCTTTTTGCCTATACGGATGCCTAATGCTGCCAGATCTTCCCAGATTCTGGGGGCTCCGTAGGTAGAATCAGAACGGGCATGAAAAGCCTTAATCTGTTCCTTGAGATCCGCATCGACCTTTGCTCTTGGCGATGGGGGGCGTCCTCGCCACGCATAATACCCACTGAGGGAGACACCCAGGACTCGGCATTGCGTGGTAATTGGCCATTTTGCCTGGTGCGCCTTCACGAACTGGAAGGCTTTCTGGGGATCGTGTTGGTCTCCTGAGCGAACCAGGCTGCTGCTTTTGACAAGATCTCACGCTCGATGCGTAACTGCTTAATCTCGCGACGAAGACGGCGCAACTCCTCTCGCTCATCACTGGTCAGACCGTCTTCTCGAAGGCCCTCGTCTCGGTCGGCCTGTACCACCCAGTTCCGGATCGTCTGGTCTGAGGGCTCGAACTCTTTGGCCAGCTCTCCTGGCGTACGACCGGCTCGAACCAATTCGACCATTTGCTTTTTGAACTCAGGTGGATAAGGTGGACGTGTTGGCGGCATAGTGGATCTCCTTTCTCCCAAGAGATAAGGTACCCACCGAAACGGGTCAAGTCCACCGGCCAGCGGTTCGACGCACCGCTCATCCGCATAATGGTCCATCAGAAAAGCGCATCCCTTTCGCACCCGACGGTTGCTATGGCGCAAACCATCGATCAGCGCGTCCACAGTCTCTGTGCCTTTCTCTTTGAGGGCGACCTGTGCTGCATAGCGTGTGGGCCAGTCGTCCGAGCCCAATTGCTCGATCAGGTGCGGAATCGTATGGCTCATAGCTATCTCCTTCCGGTAGAAGTGCGAAACTCAGTCCGGCATCCGTCTGGACAAAGGCACCGCTTTCCAGGACAATGAGCGCTGGAATTTTCTATAAATATGGCGCTTGAGTGATCCAAACACAAGGTCCCCCCCTCAAAATATGTAAAAAAGGGAGTCGATTTCTCGACTCCCTATCTTTTTCATTGGTAGCGGGGGAAGGATTCGAACCTTCGACCTTTGGGTTATGAGCCCAACGAGCTACCAGACTGCTCCACCCCGCGACCTATTGTGTCCAGACAGCCAAAAATTAGCAGGTTCGGCGAATTTTGTCAAGCGATTTCTTCGGTTTTGTCCTCCATGTCGGAATCAGTTTCCCGTTTTTCGATGTGCACAGTGGTAATGCGCTGGCCGATCACGTCCTCGATGGAGAGGACCAGGTTTTCGAACGCAAAGGACTCGTGGGGGTCGGGGACGTGTCCCAGGTGGTTGTAGATGAAGCCGCCCAGGGTCTCGTACCCGTCCTGGGGCAGGTCTACATTGAGGAGGAGGTTGAGGTCTTCGATGGCGATGCGGGCATCGGCGGTGAGTACCTGGCCCTCCTCACGCCATTGGAAGAGCGGCGTCTCCTCGTCGTATTCGTCCTGGATTTCACCCACGATTTCTTCGATGAGGTCTTCCATGGTGACCAGGCCGGAGGTGCCGCCGTATTCATCTACGACGATGGCCATGTGGACCTTGGCGGTTTTGAATTCCCGCAGGAGTTCGTCGATGTTTTTGTTTTCCGGGACGAAGTAGGGGGGGCGCATGATCCGGGCGATCTCCCAGGTCTGACCGGTGCTGAGGACGTGAAGGAGATCTTTCGCGTAGACCACGCCTTCAATGTGATCGACCCGTTCCTTGTAGATGGGGATGCGGGAGTGGCGGGACTTCTGGATGAGTGCCAGGAGGTCCTGGGGCGGCATGGAGATCTCGGCGCAGACCGTGTCGATTCGGGGCACCATCACTTCTTTGACGGTGGTATCTCCAAAATCGAAGATGCCTTCGATCATTTCCCGCTCCTCCACTTCGATGGTGCCCTCTTCGGTTTCCGTTTCGACGATCTGGCGAAGTTCCTCTTCTTTGATGGCCCTGGTGTCGGTTTCACTGACAAAGAGGTTCTGGGTGCGCTGGAGGAGCAGGGTGGGCAGGAGGAGGAGAAGGTAGAATGGGTAGCAGACCAACAGGAGGCGGGGCAGGGGAGAATCGGACCCTTCTTCACGCCGGTAGGACGGAACGGCGTTGTTGATGAAGAGCGAGATCAGTACAAAGAGGGCGGCCACGAGGACAGACCGCAGGATAGGCAGGGGAACCGACTGCACAAAAGGCGCTGTGAGGTTGATGAAAGCCACGCCGCCGATGGTGATTGAGACGGTCTGGCCAAAGGTGACCATCTGGCCCAGTACATAGCGCGGCCTGTACATGGACAGGAGGAGGCGGGCGCGGGCAACGCCTTCCTCGCAGAGGCGTTCCAGGGTGGATCGGGAGAGAGCACTGCCGATAGAACCGAGGCGAGCCAGAAGTACTGTTAACAGAAGTGAAGCGATCAGGATCAGCCCTTCTGGCCATCCAGAGTCATCCAAAGGGAAGTCACACTCCTTTCATCGTTTAGACCGGTTTTATTCGGGCCAGATAGCGCGTTTCCCGGCAAAGCATACACCTGTATGCGGCGTCCGTGTCGTGCGTGTAGCCCAGCAGGTGGAGAACGCCGTGGATTGCGAGGTGGGCGACCTCCTCCTGAAACGATCTGTGAGCATCCTGAGCCTGGACCCTGGCGCGGTCCAGGGAGATATAGATTTCGCCGATCTCTGTTTCTGAGGGATGCACCGGGTCCTTCAGGTCGAAGGAGATGACGTCGGTGGGGGAATCAATCCCCCGGAACTCCCGGTTGAGCCGGCATAAGGTGGTGTTGTCGGTCAGGATAAGGGTGATCGCACCTTCAACTCCCTGATCGGCGAGGACGGCTTGAAGGGTTGTCTTCAGGATGTCCAGATCCAGGGGGTCTGTGAGGGGGACGATGCAGTGGATGGCGATCCCTGTTTCGGTCATCTTCCTTCTTTTCTACGGTCCCGCACCTCTCGCTTCTGCTCCTGCTGCTGCCAGGGATAGGCCACGCGGCTGTGTCGTGTGGCTTCCAGAATCGGGAGGAAGGCCGCCTGGATTTTGGTGAGGTCCTTCAGGGTCAGGTCGCATTCGTCCAGCTCCTCGGCGGTGAACCGCCCCTTAACAATGGTCTGGACCATGCCTTTGATCTGGTCGGGAGAGTTGTTGGAGAGGGTGCGGGTGGCGGACTCTACGGCGTCCGCCAGGTTGATGATGCCGGCCTCTTTGGTTTGCGGCTTGGGGCCGGGGTACCGGAAGTCTTCGTCGCGTACAGCCTGCTTGTCTCCTCGTTCCAGGGCGCGGTGTTTAAAGCTGGCGATTTCGCTGGTGCCGTGGTGTTGAGGAATCAGATCGATGATGTCGTGGGGCAGGCCCTCTTCCTCGGCCAGTTCGATGCCTTCTTTGACGTGGGAAATCAGGATCAGGGCGCTCATCCTGGGCTGGAGTTCGTCGTGGGGATTGATCCCCTTCTGGTTTTCAATAAAGTAGTGGGGACGAATCATCTTGCCGATATCGTGATAGTAGCATCCCACCCTCACGAGAAGCCGGTTTGCGCCGATGGCATCGGCGGCGGCTTCGGAGAGGCTGGCCATAATGATGCTGTGGCTGTAGGTGCCAGGCGCCCGGACGGCCAGGTTGCGCAGGAGGGGGCGGTTGAGGTCTGAAAGTTCGAGCAGGGTGATGGGGGTGACGACCCGGAATACGCTTTCGAAGATCGGCAGCAGTCCGATGGTGAGCACGGAAGAGCCGCAGGCGGTGAAGATGCCGAAGACGAGATCCCACTGCACCTTCTGGAGGAATTCGGCAATATTGGAGTAGCTGAAGAGGAGCACCCCTGTGGCGGTTATGGTCAGGGTATAGGCGGCGATCAGATAGGCCATGGAACGGTAGAAGTCGCTGCGGTGAAGCACCTGGCGCACCGAATAGGCCCCCATCACGCCCGTGATTAAAAAGACCAGGCTGTGCTGCAGGCTGCCCAGAATGCTCCCACACAGGGTTGCGCCGACGAGGGAGACGACCAGGCCGATGCCGTCGTCGAAGAGTACGGTGCAAAGCATGGCCGAAAGGGCGACGGGGACCAGATAGGGGGTAATGGCCGTGTTGGTGGCGGCATAAAAGGCGACCACCACGGGCATCAGGATGATGATCCCGAACAGGACGAAATTGGAGGTCTGGTTGTAGATAGAGGCTCTGAAGCCTTTGAGAAACCCGAAGAAGATCGCAACAATGAGCCCGCTGAGGATGAATCGGGCGCCGAACTGAATGCTGAGCGTGGAGGGGTCTTCCTGCCGGTACTTTTTCATGTGGTCGACCAGAGATCTCAGCTGATCGATATGTTCGGCAGTCACCCGTTCGTGTTTGTCGATAATCCGTTCGCCTTTCAGCACCATGCCTTTGATTTCGGGGACCTTGGCCTCAGCGTCGTCCCGGCGGCGTTCGGTTTCGGCGGCATCGTACATCAGGTTGGAGGTGAGGTAGGCCACAACCACAAGCTCGTACACGGTTTTGATCTCGGTCGTGGTGCCCTGAGGAAGCCGTTGTTCGATATTTTCCTGGAGCGTCAGGGTGACTTCCCCAAGGTCGCGGATATCCTCCATCGACACCCTTTGCTCCTTGTCGTTTCTGATGAGGGTGGCGTGGCCTTCCCGGAGAATCGCGGTCTTGTCTACCATCACACCGGAGGTGTAGATGGTAGAGAGGAGATCCTGAGCCGTTGCCCTGAGTGCCCTTAGATGTTCGGGATTGGCGGCTGCCTGGTTCAAAAGAAAACGGAGGGTAGGTTCGGAAATCGGCCTGATTTCGGGATGCGACTGCTTGAGGTGGTGCATTGCCGAGTCGGGAAGCGCCGAACCGCTCAGGTTGATCAGGTCCGCAAAAAAGGCGTCGAGCGCTTTTTCCTGTTCTGTGTGCAAGGCCGCGTTGAAGATCAGCACAGGCAGGATCTGCCTTCGGGCAGCGATGACCTCCTGCTTAAATTCGGCCTCGTTTTTGCGAACGTTAAAGGCTTCCGGGGCAATCACTTCCTCGTGGGCGATTCTGCCTTCCTCAAAGCCCATGTACTCATCGCTTCGCCTGGTGGGATAAAGCAGGGTGAGCAGCCCCACCAGGACCACCACAATGCCCGCCCGGAGAACCTGCTCTGCATGGATTTGAGGGATCAGATGGTCCCACCGTTTCCACGCTGCTTTACGGCTGCCAAGCTCTCTTCCTGTGAGGCCGCTGTAGGCCGGCTTTTTTCGCGCGCCGCGCATCATGGCAGAACTCTTTTATTGTTCATTAGATGGTCCGAGGAATAATTCTGGACTTTGGCAAGCCATTTGCGTAATATCGCATCCAGACTCCGAAAGGAGGTCGTTCGCTCTCCTTTAACTGCTTCCGCGAGGAGCCCTGCCATGATCGATCTACGCAGCCTTGACACAGCCCATCCGGGAAAGATTCGCGCCTTGTTTGGCCTTTCTCCAGCTGCTTTGGCAGAGCTTTTGGAGGCTGTGCTGCCGGTGTTGGTGGACCGTCGTCGTCAGGCCCAGGTTTTTCGGCCCAATCGCAGACGGGTCGTGGGGGGTGGGCGCAAGCGGCGGTTAAAACCGTATCAAGAGGTGTTGATGAGCTTGCTTTATTTGCGTCACAACGTTGCCCACGCCGTGGTGGGGGAGATGTTTGGGGTGAGTGCGGATACTTCGGAAAACACGTTTCATGAGGTGATTCCGGTTTTGAGGGAGGTCTGTCCCTCCCAGCGTTTTGATGCAGAGAAGACATGGAAGAAGGGCGAACCTTCCTGGCATCCTGATGAGGTGGATCGAGTGCTGGTCGATAGCTTTGAAACGCCCATCCGACGGCCTTCTATCGACGAGAGGCAAAGGCAGGTCTACTCGGGTAAACGCAAACGCCACACGATCAAGACCCAGGTGGCCACAGATAAAAAGGGAGAGATTCTCAGCATCGATGCAGGCCATCGTGGGCCAAAGGCGGACATCCGGCTTTATGAAGAAAGTGGGGTGCACCAGCAGTTCCCCAATGCCGATAAACTGGGAGATAAGGGCTATCAGAGTCAAGCACACCCCGAGATCATCTCACCTCACAAAAAACCAAAGGGGGGTGAACTCACAAGCGAGCAACGTCAAGAGAACCGGCAGATCGCCCAGCAACGCATCTATGTGGAACACGGCATCCGTCGCATCAAGGGGTGGCGAATCCTTCGAGAAGATTATCGCCTGGGGGTGGGGCTATTTCCGATGATTGCAGGAGCCGTTGTCGGCCTGGTGCAACTGGGCCGAATTCTCGGATAAACGATAAGAAAAACTGAATCTCAGGCAAAGACTGTATAACTTTTTATTCTTCGGATTATCTAATGTCAGACTCTGGAGGATCGGCATCTTCGGCGTCCTGGAGCCGTTTTTCATACTGGTCGTAGGCGTTGATGATTTCCTGGACCAGGGAATGCCGCACCACGTCCCGTTCCGTGAAATAGATAAAGCGGATGGCTTCGATATGCGAAAGAATATGCTGGATGTGAACCAGCCCCGACATCGTGTCCGGGAGGAGATCGATCTGGGTGATGTCGCCGGTGATGACGGCCTTGGAGTTGGCGCCCAGGCGGGTGAGAAACATTTTCATCTGGCTGATGGTGGTGTTCTGAGCCTCGTCTAAGATCACGAAGGCATTGTTGAGCGTCCGGCCCCGCATAAAGGCCAGGGGGGCGATCTCCAGCGTGCGCAGGTCGATCAGGTGGCGGAGGTGGTCCGCCGGAATCATATCTCTAAGCGCATCGTAGAGCGGCCGCAGGTAAGGATCGACCTTATCCTGGATGTCGCCCGGCAAAAAGCCCAGATTTTCACCGGCCTCAACCGCCGGACGGGTCAGCACAATGTGGGCCACTTCCTTGCGCTTGAGCGCCGCGACTGCGCAGGCAACAGACAGGTAGGTCTTGCCGGTGCCCGCCGGGCCGATCCCGAAAACAATGTCGGATTCTTCGATGGCCGATACATAGACGAGCTGCCCTTCGGACCGGGGCCGCACCAGGTTTTTTTTGGTTACCAGGACGATTCTGGACAGATCCGGGCGGTCTCCCCCGGCCGGCCGCAGGTCGGGAATGGGGAGAGGATCGAATGGATCGAGAGTTTCGCCCCGGCGGAGGCAGGAGATCATCTCTTCAATCAGGGCCGAGACGTGCTGCACTTTGTGTGTGGGCCCATTGATCGTGAGGGTATCGCCCCGGGCCGTCAGCCGGACGTCGTAGCGTCCTTCCAGAGCGATCAGATTCGCATCGTTATGCCCGTACAGCGTGAGGGGATCAACGCCCTGGATGGAGATCCGGTGAGAAAGGGTCGGTTCCTTCAGTCTGTGCACCTCCCGAGGATAAGCCAAATAAAAAAAAGCCCCCGTTCCCACCCGGACTACGAGAACGAGAGCTTTGGAGTTAGATCAATCCAGACGTGAGCTTTCCATATCGAAAAAGAGCCAATTCTCGGCGAAACAGCCCGAGGGGCTGGCTGTCAGTTTGCAGGAATTTCGAGTACCTGGGCCGGGAAGACCAGGCTGGGATCCAGAATCTGAGATTTGTTGGCCTGATAGATTCTGTGCCACTTGGTGATATCTTGATAGACGATCCCGGCAATGCTGGAGAGGTGCTGCCCGCCGAGGACGAGATGTTGACTCCGGTCTACGCCGATGGGTACATTGAGGATCCAGTTGGGATAGATCAGATCCGGATCTTTGATCTGGGTGCGGTTCTCAACGTAGATTCGGGGCCACATGTAAGGATCGCTGTAATGGACGGGCAACTTGGCGATTTTCCAGAGGCTGTCGCCCCGGATGACGGTGTACTTCTTGATGCGCTTTCTGGGCATCCTGGCGTCGATCCGTTCCAGAAGCTGGCCGATATTTTTGAGCTTTGCCTGGGCGTCCGGCAGCAGGGCGATTTTTTTCTCTTTCAATGCCTTGACCAGTTCCGAGATGTTGTCGAACTCATCCCGCTTGTCGAAGAGGGCTTCATCGGAGAGGCTCGACAGCCCCATCAACTGCTGCTCAATCCCGTCCGACTGGCTGAAATAGTCGTTCAGCCCCTGCTCGTCCGAGTCAACCAGATTGTAGATCTCTTGCTGTACGGCGGCAGTCTGGGCGTTGAGGTCCGAGATCTGCTGGCTGAGCTGCTCTCCCGCCGCCTGGCATTCCGCCACCAGCTTATTGGTATCGGCCTGGCGTTTCTGATGCTGGGCAAGTTTTGCCTCGTACTCTTCGTAGGTCATCCCCTGTGTCTGCGAAAAGCCCGTTTGCGGTAGGAGAAGGGCGGTGCAGACGAGAAGAAATCCGAAACGCTTGAAAGCTGTCATTCAGAAGCTCCTTGGTTTTCGTGATCTACTGATTCAGGGCTCTCTGCACCGTATCTCGATCGTTCTGAAACTTGGCCAGTATCTGCTTCTGCTGGGCCACTTCCCGTTCCAGCTCCGCCCGCTTCTGCTTGCAGGCATTCAGTTCGGCTTCGGCCGAGTCCGCCGCTTTTCGCGCTTCCTCCAGCGCCCCAAGCTGCTCCTGGTTTGCCATTACCGTACAGCCCGACAGCAGGGGAAGCGACATCAATACCAGCGCGATCCCGGTCAGCCGTTTCAGCCGTCTGCGTCCTCTCATGGTGTGAGCATCTCCTTGAAAAATTGTGTAACCTTAATAGGAACAGGTGGTTACCTTTAAACATGTCCCGACGGAGAAGAAACCACAGAAACAGGGAATCCCTGCCTCATTTTTCCGCCAAAAAATTACTATATAAAGGCGCTAAAGTCAAGAAAAAAATTGATATTAGCGCATTATAGGGGGCGTGGAGTTTCAGGGCAGGCATGCCGGTTAAAGTAGCCTCAAGCCCAATTCGCGAAGCTGGGCCTGATCGACTTCGGAGGGGGCCCCATCCATTAGGGAGGCCGCGGTGTTGGTTTTGGGGAAGGCGATGACATCCCGGATAAATTCCCTGCCGGCCATCAGCGCAACGAGGCGATCGTAGCCAAAGGCGATGCCGCCGTGGGGGGGGGCGCCGTAGCGGAAAGCGTTGAGCAGAAAGCCGAATTTTTCAGCAGCCTCACCGGGCGAGATGCCCAGCAGCCGAAAGAGGCGCTCCTGGACCTCCCGCTGGTGGATACGGACGCTGCCCCCGGCGATTTCGTTGCCGTTGAGCACCAGGTCATAGGCACGCGCCCGGACCGAGGCCGGGTCTGTTTCCAAACGGTCCAGATCGCTTTCCAGGGGCGAGGTAAAGGGGTGATGGACGGCCATGAAGCGTTTTTCCTCCTCGTCCCATTCCACCAGGGGAAACCGGGTGACCCACAGCAGGCTGTACGCGTCGTTGCGGGTCAGGTTGAGCTGGCGGGCAAGTTCCAGACGGAGATTGCCCAGGACGCGGGCGACGGTCTCGGGCGCGTCGGCTACAAAGAGGAGGAGGTCTCCGGGCCGGGCGTCCATGGCTTCCCGGATGGCGTCCTGCGCGGGTTGGGGGAAGAATTTGACGATAGAGGATTCCAGACCGCTGTCTGTTACCTTGATCCAGGCGAGGCCTTTGGCCCCGAACTGGCCTGCAAAAGCGCCCAGGTCGTCGATTTGCTTGCGGGAAAAGCTCGCGCAGCCGGTGGCGTTGATGCCCCGAACCTGTCCCCCCTCACTCAACACGTTCTGGAAGACCTGGAACTCGGACAGGCGCGCCGGCGCTTTTAGGTCGACGATTTCAAGGTCGAAGCGGGTGTCCGGCTTGTCGATGCCGTAGCGGTCTATGGCCTCCTGATAGGTCAGCCTGGGGAAGGGGCGGGGGATGTCGATATCCAGGATCTCTTTGAAGAGGTGCGCCGTGAGGCGTTCCGCCAGGTCCATGACATCGTTTTCGTCCA
Organism: Candidatus Latescibacterota bacterium; assembly: GCA_965249305.1. Classification (GTDB taxonomy): domain Bacteria; phylum Latescibacterota; class UBA2968; order UBA2968. The sequence continues at coordinate 6,170,749 of OZ252228.1, forward strand.
CAAATGACATTTCGATGTCAATCTGGGTGAACTCGGGCTGGCGGTCGCCCCGGAGGTCCTCGTCGCGAAAGCAGCGCACGATTTGGAAGTAGCGGTCGAACCCGGCCACCATCAGGAGCTGCTTGTAGGTCTGGGGAGACTGGGGGAGGGCGTAGAACATGCCCTGGTTGACCCGGCTGGGAACGAGATAATCCCGGGCGCCTTCGGGCGTGCTTTTCATGAGAAAGGGGGTTTCGATTTCCAAAAAGTCGCTGAAAGACAGAAAGCGGCGCGTGGCCTGGGATATTTGGTGACGCAGCATCAGCACCTGCTGCATATCCGGGCGCCGGAGGTCTAAGTAGCGGTAGCGCAGCCGGAGTTCTTCGTTGATGTCGATATCGGGCTCAATGGCGAAGGGGGGCGTTTCGGCCGCGTTGAGGATGCGGAGTTCGGCGCATTCCACATCAATGGCGCCGGTGGGCAGATTCGGGTTGGCCATTCCCTCGGGACGGGGTTCGACCCGGCCTTTGACGGCGAGGACATATTCATTCCGGATGGCCTCCGCTTTCTGGTGAATCTCGGGGTTGACGTCGGGCCGGAAGACGGCCTGGGTGATGCCACGGCGGTCTCTCAGGTCCACAAAGATGACCCCGCCGTGGTCCCGTCGCTTGGCGACCCAGCCCATAAGCGTGACCTCTTCACCCACGTGCTCCAGACGCAGGTCTCCGCAGGTATGTGTGCGCTTCCAGTCGCCCAGCGAGTCCGCCATGATTCACCTCTCCCGGATATTTAAGGTATTATTTGGTCTGTTTGTTTTTCAGGTGAGACAGAAGGGCATCCATTTTGTCTCCCGGCAGGACTTCCTGGGTCCGATTGGACAGGTTTTTTAAGACCACGGCGTTCGACTGGACCTCGTCCGGGCCGATGATGGCGACAAAGGGGATGCCCTTGCGGTCGGCGTATTTGAGCTGTTTGTCGAGCCGGTGTTTAGGGTTTAAATAGAGTTCGACGGGAATACCGTGCTCTCTGACGCTCCGAGCAAAAGAGGCCGACCGTTCCACGAGATCCTCGGAAAAGACCGTAACCAGTATATCGGCGCATTTTGCGCGAATTTCAGGATAAAGATCGACCTCTTTCAACAGTTCGGTCATTGCCATGTCACCCACGGCAAAGCCGACGCCGGGCACCTCCTGTCTGCCGCCGACCTGGACGGTGAGGTTATCGTAGCGGCCCCCGCCGAAGATGGCCCGCCGGAGTGAGGTTTTCGCCCAGGCTTCAAAGACGGTGCGGGTATAATAATCGAACCCGCGGACGATCTTCAAATCCGGCTCAACGTAGTCGGCAACGCCGTTGAGGTCCAGCAGCGCCATGATCTCCTGAAGCCAGGGTGAAAACGCCAGGTCTTTTGCTTCCAAGATGAGATGCAGCTTGTCGATCTGTGTTCCGGACAGCCCCGTTTTTTCCAGCTCGGTGTGAAATTTGGCGGGGTCGGTTTTGTCGATTCTGTCGATGAGGGAGAACAGCGGACGAACCGATTCCTGCGGAATTTCCAGGCTGTTTTGCAGCGTCTGTTCCAGCCCGAGGCGGTCGTTTATTTTGATCGTGACGTGATCCGGTGTGAGGCCCAGATTTCTGAACATCAGGCATGCAATGGTGACGATTTCCGCATCGGCGTGGCAGGTCTCGCACCCCAGCAGGTCGATGTTCCACTGGAAAAAGGATCGGCCCCGTCCTCTCTGGGGCCTTTCGTACCGAAAAAACCTGCCGTATGATTGCCAGCGGATGGGGAAAACCGCCCGGCCTTCCCGCTCGGCCACCATGCGCGCAAGGGTGGGAGTCAGCTCCGGCCGGAGGACGAGCAGCTTGCCGTCTCTGTCGGTGAGTGAAAAGGTCTGCTGGTTGACGATTTCCTCGCTGCTCTTCCCCAGATAGAGGTCCATGTGTTCGATGATGCTGCCTTCGTATGCCTGGTACCCAAACGTGGCCCCGAGTGAGATAAATTGCGCCTCAAGCCATTTCTGGTACTCCCAGTCTTTGGGATCAAAATCTCGTGTGCCTTTTACGCGCTGGATGAGCTGCCGGGCCATGGAGTGTCTGCCTTATTACTAAAACGCTTCTGCAATAAAACGGCTTCTGGTATTAGACAGGATTAAGCCGGATAAATCGTCAAAATTAAACAGAAGTACCCATATTGTCAAGAGTTATCCACTTTCGCACCGAAAGGCGCCCTCCAGATGCCGGATGCTCTGGCCGTCGTCGGAAAGATGTACGACGACCACGTCAAACCGGGGGGTCCAGGCCGGGGAGGCATGCTGGCGCAGGTAGGCCCGGGCCACGCGGGCGATCTGGCGCTGTTTCTGGGGAGTGACCCAGGTTTCGGGGGGGCCGAAACTGGAGGAGGTGGCGGTCTTGACTTCGACGAAGGCCAGAATATCCCCTTTTCGGGCGACGATGTCGATTTCGCCTCCGGCCGCCCGATAGCCGCGGGCGAGGATGCGATAGCCTTTCCGGGTGAGATCGGCGGCTGCCTCGGCTTCTCCCTGGTTTCCGGTGCGAGAGAGGGCATTTTGACGCTGTGCGTAAAGCGCCCGGAGCGCCTTGATCTCATCCCGGGGGAGAAGCTCACGGGCCCCGGCGATGCTGCGGCCGATGGCTTTTAGCTGGGACAGGTCCTCGGCCTGGCCGATGCCTTCGGCGAAGAGGCGGAAGTCTTCGGAACGGTCGGGGGAGAGGTCGGCCACGCCGGCGAAGGAGCGCCTGTGAATGGGGCAGGGGCCGCGCTTCTGGAGGGCACGGAGGTGGTCGGGACTACCGTAGCCCTTGTGCCGGGCAAATCCGTAGCCTGGGTACTGCGTGTCGTATTCGACCATCTGCCGGTCCCGGGTGACCTTGGCAATCACCGAGGCCGCGGCGATGGAGAGAGAAGTGGCGTCGCCGTCTACCACGGCGATTTCGGGGTAGGGGCCTTCGGGGAGGCCGTTTCCGTCTACCAGCACCCGGTCGGGAGAAGAGGAGAGGCCCTCCAGGGCCCGGCGCATGGCCAGGTAGGTGGCCTGAAGGATGTTCAACCGGTCAATTTCATCGGTGTCCGCGCGGCCGACCGAGACGGCCAGGGCGACCTGCTGGATCTGGTCGAAGAGGGCTTCCCTGCGTTCTCGGGAGAGGAGCTTGGAGTCGTTCAGGCCGGGAATGAGCGCGTCCCGGGGAAGGATGACCGCGGCTGCCACAACCGGACCGGCCAGGGGACCCCGCCCGGCCTCGTCTACCCCGGCAATGAGCCGGACGCCCTTTGCGTGCAGTTTCCGCTCCAGGGCGAGCATCTTTTCCAGCCGAGCGTGTTCGGCGGCTTCGGCCCTGCGACGCCGGCGTTCCCGGAGAGCCAGGCTTTGCACTCCGCGTCTGGAATCGGCCTCAAGCGCGTTCAACAGGTCGTCATCGATGGCGTCCAGGGCGCCGATGAGGTCCCGGATTTTGACGACGGTGAGCTTGGAGAGGTCGGAGAGAGGCATTGGGGTAGAGTGAAAAGTGAAAAGGCAGAAAGCGGAAAAGGACGTTGCCGGGGAAACAGGGGAGGATCGCCTGTTAATGTAGGCTGGGGCAGGGGGAGGTGTCAAGGGTTTTGAGATTGGGGATGAGGAAACGGCGGGGAGGAAACTAAACGCTTACTTACATGAATTTGATTTCTGTGGGGGATGTTTATATATTTTCTTGGCAAAGACTTTAATGCTTGTTCACGCTGTTTGGAACGGCTTTGGTTATGGAAGAACAGAAAAAATCCCAACACTTCCGAAAGCTCCTGGCTTTCGTCCGGCCCTACATCCGGGGCTTGGTTGTTGCGCTGATGTTGACGGTGGCGCTGACCGTGGTGGGCATGACGCCGCCCCTGATCGCGATGTATATCGTCGATTCGGTTATTCTTGCGGGCAACTGGGAGATGCTGGAGGTGCTGCTGTTGATCTCTATTCTGATTCCGGTGCTTTCGGCCGGTCTTCGGGTGGCCACCACCTATATAATCTCCTATATCTCGTTCAAACTGATTCTGGACCTTCGTCTGAAGATGTACGAGCATATTCTGACCCTATCGATGAAGTTTCACGAGGAGATGGGCACGGGGAAGGTGATGTCCCGGATTATGGGCGATGTGATGACGGTGCGGAGTATGGTGACCCGTCGGGCGCTGGATTTGGTGACCGATTTTGTCACCTTCTGGACCGCGTTTGCGCTCTGTTTTAGCCTGAACTGGAAACTGGGACTGGGGCTGGTGGTCATGCTTCCGTTTTATCTCCTTAATTACAAAATATTTATCGGCGGCCTCCGGTCCTCCTGGCGTTCGTGGCGGGAAAAGATGGATGAGGTGTCCATCGGGCTGCAGGAGCGGTTGAGCGGCGTGCAACTGGTAAAGGCCTATGGACGGGAGCGGCGTGAAAACAGGGCGTTTGCGGAAGAGACCCGGGAGGGCCTGGACTATGCGATGCGGGGCGTGTTTTACAGGGCCTCCCAGGAGACCGGGATGTGGGCGGTGACCGGACTGCGCAATACGCTGGTTTTCTGCCTGGGCTGCTATTTTGTGGTCCAGGGGGAGATGACCTACGGCGCGGTAATGGCATTCCAGGCCTATGCGATGCGCATGTTCCAGCCGGTGCTGAATCTGACGAGTATGGCCACCCAGCTTGAACAGATGATGGTTTCGATGGACCGGATTTTTGAGGTGCTGGACTGGCCGGTGGATATTGCGGACCGGCCGGGGGCAAAGGATCTGCCCCGGTCCCGGGGACAGGTCAGGTTCGACCATGTCTGGTTTGAATATAATCCGGGCGAGCCGGTGCTCAAAGATATCTGTTTGGAGGTCCCCCGAGGTACTATGGTGGCGCTGGTGGGCCACACCGGGTGCGGCAAGACGACGATGACGAGCCTGTTGATGCGGTTTTACGATGTGACGCAGGGGTCGATTGCCATCGATGGGCACGATATTCGGGATGTGAAACTCAGATCCCTCCGAACACAGATCGGCCAGGTGCTTCAGGATTCGGTGATGTTTAACATGAGCATCCGGGACAACCTGCGCTACGGCCGTCTGGACGCTACCGAGGAGGAGATTATCGCGGCGGCGCGGGTGGCAGAGGTTCACGAGCTGATTATGCGCACACCGGAGGGGTACGATACGATGCTCGGGGAGGAGGGGGTCAGGCTTTCGGTAGGGGAAAAACAGCGGTTTGCGATTGCTCGGGCGGTGCTGACCGATCCGGCCATTCTGATCTTAGATGAGGCCACGTCGTCCTTGGATTCCCTATCGGAAGCGCTGATTCAAAAGGCGATGGCGAATGTGCTGAAGGGGCGGACGTCGTTTATTATCGCCCACCGGCTTTCGACCATTGTGAAAGCAGACCTGATTGTGGTGATGGACCACGGGAAAATCATCGAGGCCGGCAGCCATGAAGCGCTGATGGAGAAACCGGAGGGGATGTACCGGCAGCTCTACGAGCAGCAGTTTGCCGGTCTTGAAATAGAAGATGTGGCGGCGGATTGAAGATATGAGCGATAATTTTCGACGTTTTGTGCGCGATTATGTTCGGCCGTTCTGGGGCCGGATGACGGTGGTGATGGTTCTGGCCGGAATCACGTCATCCTACTTTTTTGTGCTTGGATTTTTCTCCAAGATGACCGTGGATCACGTGCTCCAGCTCAGGCCCGGCGCCGTAGCGGTACAGGGGCAGGGGATGGAGGTTTGGGGAAGGGACGGCCAAACGACCGGGCTTCGGGACGGCGCAGCCAGGGTCAAGGAGAGCAGGCGCCGACACAGGGATCCCCAGGCTGTGCTGCCGACCCCGGGCGGGCAGAGCGCTAGCGGGCCGGAAAAGACGAAGACCGAGAAGCTCTGGTGGCTCTGGGTCATCTTTTTTGCCTATTTGACGGTGCGGATGACCTTTGCCGCCATCAACTGGTTTTATATGTACAATATCTCCTTTGTGGGGCAGCGTATTGTCTACCGCGTTCGGCTGGATCTGCACGAGAAGGTTCAGAAGCTGCAGATGACCTTTTTCGACCGGCAGCAGACGGGCAAGATCATGTCCCGTATCTTGGACGATGTGGGGATGCTTCAAAACGAGGTGACCACCACCTTTGTGCAGACGGTGCGCCATGTGGCCCGAATTCTGATCGGCATGGTAATCCTGCTCACGATCAATGTGAAGCTGGGGCTTCTGGCGCTTCTGGCGCTGCCGCTTTACGTGGCGGCCTACAAGATGTTTGAAAATTCGATTTCGGTGACCTCTTTGAAGATGCGGGAGGCGTATGCGGAGACGTACGGGATTATGGAAGAGCGGGTGCGGGGGATCCGGGTGGTGCTGTCGTTTGCGCGGGAGCGGGGCGAACGGCGGGCGTTTTTCCACAGGGTGGCGGAGACCTTCCGGCTGTCGATTAAGCGGTGGATGCTGAATACCGGACTGGGGGCGACCTGCTCGACGGTGAGCGCGGTGGCCACGGCGCTGGTGTTCTACTGGGCCGCGCTGACCGTGAAATCGGGCGAGATGACGGTGGGCGATCTGGTCTATTTTAACATGTCGCTGGGCGCCCTGTTTATGCCCCTGGTGGCGCTGACCAATGTGAACGCTACGATTCTGGAGATGATGGTGGTGATCTCCCGTGTGTTTGAGGTGATGGACGAGGAGATCCTGATTCAGGACCGCCCCGGCGCTGTTCGCTTAGACCGGGTCCGGGGGCGGGTGGCTTTTCAGCACGTCTGGTTCCGGTACAGCGAAGGGGGGGACTATGTGCTGAGGGACCTGCATTTTGAGGTGAAACCGGGCACGTCCGTGGCGGTGGTGGGGCCTTCCGGGGCGGGAAAGAGTACCCTGTTGAGCCTGCTGCTGCGGCTTTATGAGCCTACGGACGGATCGATTCTGATTGACGATTACGACATCCGGGACATCCGGCTTTCTTCCCTGAGGAAACATATCGGGATGGTGCCCCAGGAGCCGATTCTCTTTTCCGGAACGCTTGCGGAGAATATTGTGTACGGACGGGGCAATGCCACGCCCGAGCAGATTATGGAAGCGGCGAAGGCGGCCGAGCTTCACGAGTATATTATGAGTACGCCGGAGAAATATGAGGCCCGCGTGGGGGAGCGGGGGACGAACCTGTCGGGAGGGCAGAAACAACGCCTGGCTTTTGCCATGGCCCTGCTGTCCAATCCAAATATTCTGATCTTAGACGATACGACCTCGGCCTTAGACGCCAGGACCGAGGCGCGCATCCAGCAGACGCTGGACCGGATTATGAAGGGACGGACGACGTTTGTGATTACCCACAGGATTTCGACGGCGATGCGTGCGGAACAGATTCTGGTGCTGGACCAGGGCCGGATGGCGGGGTGGGGCAGGCACGAGGATCTGGTCCGAGAGGAGGGGGTCTACCGCCGGCTCTACGAGCAGCAGGCGCAGGGAGAGGATGAATTTGCGGCAGAGGTAGATGGAGAAGCCGTGGAAACGGCTTGATGGGCAGGAAGAAGGGTTGAAAAGAAAAGTGGCCCCGGAATGCATTCCGGGGCCGCTTCTTTTCGGTCAGGCCAGGGTTTCTTCGAGGCGTTCGAGGAGCGTTTCGTCTTCACCGGTGTGCTTTTTGACACACAGATCACAGTCTATGCAGGAGCGGTTGTAGCAGTTTTTGTGTACGCGAACAGGATACTGCTTTTGGAATGCCTGTTCGCACTTTTCCGAACAGAAGACGTAGCGGTCCTGGTAGGTCCCAAAGGCGGCGTAAACGATGATGGGCGTATTTTCATCTTCAGTTTCCGTGAGGAATTTTTCGCACCAGCTGCAGATGCCTGCCTGCTCCCGGGCACGCGCTGTCCGCTTTTTGGCGATCTCCTCTTCGGTCCAGACGAACTCGATGTGGGCGACATTTTCTTTGGAGACTTTCGCCCGCACAACACCATCGGTAATCCCCAGAATGTAGTCGCCTTTGGTGTCAAATGTGCTGCCGCACTCGATTGTGGTGCCGTTTTTGAGGTGGATGGTCGATGTGCCCTCTTCGGGAGATATAAAGGAGAACCATCCGCAATTGGCGCAGACGCTGGTGAAGAGGAACTGCTGGGTCTTATGCCCGCAGGCGGGACAGCGTCCTTCCTCCATCAGTCTGATGTCTCGAAGAGAGGCCCTGGCCGCCTCTTTGACGGCCGTGTCGATCTCCTCCATCGTTTGATCCAGGTTGTCCTGGCCTTCTTCAGCGAGGAGAGACATGGCCTCTTCGGCCTCTTCTTCCTGGCCTTCGATGACGATCTGTTTTTCACGGGCGCTTGCGGCGTTTGAATCCTCTTCCCGTTTGAAGAATCCTTTCAACATATGTCGTCCCCCCGAACGAACATTAAAGATAAGAATTTGTTTTTTAAATGTTGAGTCCACTCCGAAAAGTCAGGTTTACTCATTCGGGAAAAAGTACTAAATTCCAGGTGTGAACAGGTTGCAATGTCGCAGATGTATAACTGGCTCAGAAAGCGAGGGACAGATGTTTAGAAGGAGTGCCCCTTCAAGTCAACCGGATCTGTTTTCCAGCTTCGAGTCCCATTTCAAAGGCTCTAAGCAGGACCAGTTGAATGATCCGGCCGCCTGGCATAATCTGTTCTACCAGCATATCACCTCAAAGGTAGATGAGGATGTCTTTTCCGTGTTGTTTGACCCCAACATAGGCCGTCCCAATGCCTCCATCCGGCACCTGGTGTCGATGATGATTTTGAAGGAGGGCTTTGGGTGGAGCGATGCCCAACTTTTCGAGCAATGTCGGTTCAACATCTTGGTGATGCGGGCTTTTGGGTTGATGAACCTTTCTGATGAAGTGCCTGTAGAGTCCACGTATTATCTGTTCAAGCAGTCTTTGTATGCGTATCAACTGAAAACCGGTCGAGATCTGGTTGGAGAGACTTTTTTCACCTTAACTCAGACTCAGGCTAACGTCTTTGGCGTGGTGGGTCAGCAGATCCGAATGGACAGCAAGTTGATCGGTTCCAACATTGCCACCTGTTGCCGGTTGCAGTTGGTGGTTTGTTGCTTACAAGGGTTCTGGACGTCGTTGGACAAGGGCCAGAAGGGACGGTTATCGGCAAAAGATCAGCAGGTTTTGGACGATCTGCTCAAGGTGAAGCCCCATCAGGTTGTCTACCGTCTTTCCAGCGTTGAAAAAGGTGAGAAGTTACAGGAGTTGGGGCTGCTATTGAGCAGGCTCCAGGAGACCTATACCGAGAAAGACAGCGATCAATATGGTCTGATCGTGCGTGTCTTTGGGGACCAATATACCGTTTTATCTTCCCCCCAAGAGGTGCTTCCTAAGCCTCCTAAAGAGATTTCCTCATCTTCTTTGCAGTCTGCCCATGATGAAGATGCGGCCTTTCGCAGGAAAGGGGAGGATAAGGTCAAGGGGTATAGTGTCAACCTCACCGAGACCTGTAACGAGGATGGTCTCAATTTGATCACCGACGTTGAAGTTAAACCAGCGACTGCCCCCGACAACGAGTTTGTCCAACCTGCCATTGAGCGGACACAGCAGGTGGTGGGTGAGGTTTTGGAAGTGTCGATGGATGGGGCTTACAATGATGCAGCAAACACCGAGTATGCCCAAGCAGAAGGAAAGCAGTTTCACTACAGTGGCCTTCAGGGCATCAAGGGACTCTTCGTTTATGAACGGACACCAGAAGGGGTTGAAGTCATTGATCGACACACAGGGGAAGTGCAACTTGCCCAAGAATACAAACCGGGGAAATACAAAATCATCATCGATGGCAAGTCCCGATACTTTAAAGAACAGGACATCGACAATTACATCAAACGGAAACAGATTGAAGAACTCCCTGCTCACATCCGAAACCGACGCAATAATGTCGAAGCCAGCATCTTCCAGTTGAGCTATTACACCCAAGATGGCAAGACGCGCTATCGCGGACTGATCCCACACCAACTGTGGGCGTGGTGTCGGGGCTTATGGCTCAATCTGGTTCGGATCAAGAAGTACCTCACACAACCCCTGATGATCTCCGCATAAGGGGGGGGTTTTTTATGCAAAACCTTGCTTTGCAACCCGGTGAGCAACCTTGTAAACAGGCTCTGAGTCGATGTGCCGCCGGTAGACGCAAAATTCTGGCTCAACTCTGCATCCCAATACACAAAGCTGGCAACTGACACAAAATCTTCATGCCCCCCCTTTTCGGAGGGGACTCAATGTTTAGATTCAAAATCAAGGTTTAAAAATGCAGAAACATACGATAACTTCAATAAATATAGTCATTTTAGCAATCTCAGTCAACGCCTGTTCCTGTTTTTTTTAGGGGCTACGACTGTAAAGTGGGGGACCGGCCCCATTTTTTTCGTCCTTTTAAGTTAATTGTTTTCAAAATCTTACCTGGAAAATCCTATAGCCGGTGCAGGTGAAATCCGCCGTCTACGGGTATGGCCGCTCCAGTGGTAAAGTCGAAGTAGCCCAGGGCAATGGCCGCCACGGCCCTGCCGATGTCTTCAGGCTGGCCCCACCGCCGGATGGGGGTGAGGCCCTCCGCGATGAGGCGGTCGTATTTTTCCCGCACCGGGCCGGTCATGTCGGTTTGAATAATGCCGGGCTGGATTTCGTTGACCGGGATGCCGTATTGGGCCAGCCGGTCCGCGAACAGCCGGGTCATCATGCTTAGCCCGGCTTTGGATACACAGTATTCTCCCCGAGAGGGTGAGGATGTGAAGGCGGAGATGGAGGAGATGATGACGATCCGGGGCGTTTCAACGGCGCCCTTTTTCTGGAGTTCGATCATCCGGTTGGCCGCATACTGCGTGAGAAAATACGGGCCTTTCAGGTTGGTGGCCAGAACATCGTCGTAGCTTTCCGCGCCCGCCTCCAGAATGTCTGCACGCACGCGGGGGGCAATGCCGGCATTGTTGACCAGCAGGTCGAGGCGGCCGAAGGTTTCCAGCGTATCATCCACCAGGCGCTTGCCCTCGTCTGCGGAGGCAATATCGGCCCGGCAGATTTCGGCTCGGCGCCCCCGCTGGCGGACCCCATCAGCGGCTTCCCGGGCGGCTTCCCGGTTGCGGGTGTAGTTGATGAGGATATCGTAGCCGGCCTCAGCCAGGCAAAAAGCGATGCCCCTGCCGATGCCCCGGCTGGAGCCCGTGACGAGCGCGACGGAAGACATTGTTTTCTCCCTTTTAACTGTTGATTTCGGACGGCATCAGGTTATATTTCTATAAATATACCATTCAAGGCGGGTGAGGGTCGGTTTTTTTGAAGGAGATCGGGGAGGGTAGATGGCGATTTTGAAAGTTGCCCGGATGGGACACCCGGTGCTGCGACAGGTGGCCCGCCCGGTTGGGGAGGACGCGCTTGGAAGTCCGGAAATTCGGGCGCTGGTGGAAGATATGGTGGAGACGATGGAGGAGTGCGACGGGGTTGGGCTGGCGGCTCCGCAGGTGCATGTTTCCAGGCGGATTGTGGTGATTCGCACCTCGGAAGAGGAGCCGGAGGGGGGGCACGCCGGAGCTCTGGTGTTAATCAATCCGGAAACCCGGCCGCTTTCGGAGGCGATGGTTACGGATTGGGAAGGCTGTTTGAGCATTCCCGATGTTCGAGGACAGGTGCCGCGCCCCAAGGCGATTGCGGTTGAGGCGCTTTCGGCCGATGGCGAGGCCCTTGGGTTCGAGGTGCGCGGGCGGGCGGCCCGGATTGTTCAACACGAGGTGGACCATCTGGACGGCATCCTCTTTCCGGATCGAATGGAGGATTTGAAGTCTCTGATGTTTCTGGAAGAGTATGTTCGGTACGGTGAAACCTGAATCCGACGCCGGATTGATCCTTAAGGAAGCTGAAAATCTGCCGAAAATAGAAGTATGAGGTGTATTGTCCCTGTTTTAAGCTCTAACGCGAAGATTTATAAGGGGGATTGCCGGTGTCTTTCCGGTTGGATATCTTTTTTTTGAGGCTCCTGGCGATGGTTGCCTGTCTGCTTATGGTGGGAAATGGGTGCGCCATACGGCGTGTCCCACCGCTGCGGTATATTCCCTTATTGGGCTCAAGGCCGGATGCGTCTATGGGAGGGATCCTGAGCGAGGCGCTTAAAGACAAGAATCCGCTGGTGCGGAGGGATGCGGTGAGGCTTTTGGGTAAGATGATTTCGACCCCTCGAGAACAGCGGCGCAGCGCAACGGCGCTGGGCAGGGCGCTGAAGGACAAAGAGGAGGATATCCGCCTGGAAGCGGTGAAGGCGCTGGGCAATATTGCTCCGGAGATCACCGGCCCCTACCTGAGGAAGGCAATGAAGGATAAAAGTGTGCGGGTGCGCATCCAGGTGATTGCGGTGCTGCGGGAGACCTACCAGCGGCAGGCGACACAGCTTCAGGCGGTGGGAGGAGGCGGGTAGGGGATTTTTGATTGGGGATTGGGGATGGGTTAGTGTATATTCGAGCTGACATAGCCCGTATTCTCTGGACTTTCCGGAGGGTGCGGGCTATATTTTTGGATGTGGTTAACCTGATCTGGGGGAGGGGCTATGGCAAAGAAGAGGCCGGTGTATGAGGTGCGGGTGGAGCGGAACGTGGAGGCGAAGATGCGGGATGGGGTGGTGCTGAGAGCGGATATCGCGCGTCCGAAGGCGCGGGGGAAGTTTCCGGTGCTGCTGCTGCGAACACCTTACGGGAAGAGTGTGAATGCGCAGCTGGCGGCGGCCGGGTACGTGGTGATTGCGCAGGATATGCGAGGCCGCTACGCATCCGAGGGCACGTACACGCCGAAGTTTATGCCGGGGTATCGGGATGCGGAGGACGGCTACGATACGGTGGAATGGGCCGCCCGGCTGCCGTATTCGACCGAGAAGGTGGGGGTGTTCGGGATCTCCTATCCATCGTGGGCGTCCTGGGAACTGGCGTGGACGAGGCCGCCCCACCTGGCGGCGATGTTCAACGGGGGGTACGCGACGCGCCTGACCGACTGGGAACTGGGCGGAGTGCTGCGCATCGGACGGGTGCAGCAGTGGCTGTTCGGCACGCTGGCTCCAGACCTTCGACGGCGAACGGGGCTGGGCCCGCCGCACACGCCGGAGGAGGCCCGGGCGCTGTTTGAGAAGGACCGGCAGAAGCCGCTGTGGTTTTTGCCGCAGAAGGGGCTGCCGGACGAGTTTGTGGGGGGCGTGCAGGATATTTACACGTACTGGCTGGACCACCACCACGAGGATATTTTCAAGTTTTCCGAGCGGCACCCCCGGGTGGATGTGCCGGTGCTCCACATCACCGGCTGGCACGACCGGCTGGTGCTGACGGTGGACCACTTTACGGGGATGCAGAAAAACGGGCGCACCGAGGCGGCCAGGCAGGCCCAGCGGCTGGTGGTGGGCCCCTGGTCCCACGGCTCGAACGGCCCCCGGCAGGTGGGGGAGATGGACTTTGGAAAGGCCGCCGGGGTGGGTTTTACCGCGCTGATGATCCGCTGGTTCGATTACTGGCTGAAGGGGATTCAGAATGGGATGATGCGCACGGCGCCGGTGCGCTACTTTTTGATGGGGGAGAACCGCTGGCGTGAGGCAAAGACCTGGCCCCTGCCGGAGGCGCAGCCGAGGGCTTATTATTTTCACTCCGGGGGAGACGCGAACACGCCTGCGGGGAACGGGCGGCTCTCGCGCAGGGCGCCGGGGGAGGAGGCGCCGGATGGTTACCATTACGATCCCCGGGACCCGGTGATGAGCCTCTTTTACCCCAGCGGGCAGGACGCGCCCTACAACCAGCAGCAGCTGGCGGTGCGGCCGGAGGTGCGGCTGTTTGCCGCATCCAGCGCACGGGATACCGATTTTATCGTGAAGCTGATCGACGTCTCCCCGGACGGGTTCGCCCACCAGGTCTGTTACGGGATCGTGCGGGCGCGGTTTCGAGAGTCGTTCGACCGGCCGAAACTTCTGCGCCCGGGAAGGGTCTATGAATACAGCATCCAGATGCTGCCCACCGCAAACCTGTTTCAGGAGGGCCACCGCATCCGGATCGACCTGTCGAGTTCCGATTTCCCGAATTTCGACCGGAACCACAATACCGGGGGAGACGACTACGGCGAGGCCACGCTCAAGGTTGCCCGCCAGAAGGTTTACCACGATGCCGGGCGGCCCTCCCGGGTGATTTTGCCGGTGGCGCCGTGAAAAGCGGCCTCCGGTTCCGGAGGTGTCGCATAAAAAAGATCCCTGTGCTCGACGATCCGGAGCGGTTGAAACATTGTAGACGGATGATTGCTCTAATATTTGGAGCAGATACCGGCATTTCCTCGTTCTGCCGGTGTCGGGATCTGAGTGGTCTAAATAAACTTTTATTTTATGTGTGTTTATTGTTAAAATTATGGGAGAGGTAAGGGGAATGTCTGTGCGAAAGATCGGGGTGATATGGCTCTTTTGTGTGGTGGTTGCAGTTTGGGGAGCGCCCTGTTATGGCCAGTATTTTACGGAGCGGAACGACGAGTCTTACCTGATTTTGGCTCTGAAGAAGCAGAAGGCCAGGTACAACGCGGCCAAGGCAGAATATACGGCTGCGCTGGCCTTGATGGAGAGGAATCTGATCTCGAACGAGGAGTTCGCGCGAAAGAAGGCGGGGTTCATCAACGAGGAGATCAACTACCAGCAGGCGATGCTGAGGGTGATCTTCGACCAGCCTCACATTCTGATTGAGAAGGCGGTGAAATACCAGGCAGAGGATGGGAGAAAGCGGGTGCGGCTGAGCTTGCGGAATACGACTGGAGGGGTGGCCGACTATGAGAAGCTGTTGGAGACGGATGAGAGCGTGTTCGATCTCTCGCTGCAGCCGGACAAGATCAACAATGTATTCATCTCCCTGCACGAGAGTCCGGCAATGGGCGGGGGTGTGGGTCCGATCATCAGCCAGCCCTATGAGGGCAAGATCGCGACGATCCGGTTTGGGGAGACGGCAGAGATCGATTTTTTGCTGTTGAAGGATGTGGAAGAGGTGGTGGTGAGTATGACCTATGCGGGGTCGATGGATCAGAAGCACATCTATTTGCAGAAGGACGCCAGCGCGAACCAGGTGATTGTCAATTCGCTAAATTTCTCCCAGGAGGCGAACCTGGGGGAGAACGCGACGTATACACTGGAACTGGAGCGGTTTTCCAATAATAACGACGTGTTCCGGCTGACGGTGGTGAACCTGCCCCGCCAGATTTCTTACAGCTTTGTGGATGTCGATCCGACCTCGGTGCGGACCCAGCGGCTCTCGCAGGTCAATTTCACGCAGGGGGTGACCAGCAAGCAATTGGCATTGACGACCTATTTGCCGGAGCGCTCCGACGAGCAGGTGGCGATCGATAAGACGATTGAGTTCTACGCGCTGGTGCTGCCCCATCAGGTGTGGCAGGAGCTTCAGCCTTTAGAGGACAAGCGGTTTTCTCAGGAGGAGATCGATGGGCTCAATGCGGGGAAGGTGAAGCTGGAGCTGATCCCCAGGGGAGTGGGACGCATCGAGGTGCGGGCATTGAATCTGTACCACGAGATCAAGACGGACGAACAGGTGGACATGGAGATCACGGTGCTTAACGACGGGACACGGCGGCTGGACAATATTCGAATCCGAACGAACGTGCCTCCCAGCTGGCAGTCGGTGATCGAACCGGATGTGCTCGCGTCGTTGATGCCGGCGAAGGAGGCTTCGGTGAAGCTGCAGTTTGTGCCGCCGGAGAATGTGGGGGTTGGGGACTACGAGATGCAGATTCAGAGCCAGGCGCTTGCGGACAACCGTCCGGTGGAGACGCAGGACAAGACGGTTCGGGTTCACGTGAGCGCGAGAACAAATCTGCTGTTGAGCGCGATTCTGGTGCTGAGCGTAATCGGGATGGTGATTGGGATTGTGTGGTATGGGGTGAAGTTGACGAGGAGGTAAGGCGATTGCGGAATGCGGATTGCGGATTGAGAAGCCTTAACCTGAGCTTGTTATGAATCGGCATGAAATGCAAAAAAGGACGAAAGCTTTTGCCCTTCGGATCCTACGGCTTGTCGACGGGTTGCCAAGGGGCAGAACAATTGATGTTATCGGCAGGCAGTTGCTAAGGTGTGGAACATCTGTAGGGGCTAACTACAGAGCAGCGTGTCGGGCGAAGTCACAAGCTGATTTTTATTGCCAAGATGGGCATTGTTGAAGAAGAGGCTGACGAAAGCATTTATTGGATGGAACTCCTTATCGAGTCCGATTTGATCGAAAAGGACGATATGGCCGATCTCTTAGATGAAGCCAACCAGCTTGTTGCCATAACGGTTTCTTCGATCAAAACAGCGAGGAGCAACAAGCGATGAACGAACTATCCGCATTCTGCAATCCGCAATCCGCAATCCGCAATTAACATAAGGAGACCGGGATGATTGAGGCGATTGACCTGACGAAGCGATATGAAGACGGCGTGCTGGCTCTGAACCACCTCAATTTGAAGGTGGAACCGGGGGAGATTTTCTGCCTGCTGGGGGCCAACGGGGCAGGAAAATCCACGGCGATTAATTTGATGCTCAACTTTATCGAGCCGACCGAAGGCACGGCCAGGATCAACGATATCGATGTGACGCGAGATCCCTTAGAGGCCAAGAAGTATGTGGCCTATCTGTCGGAGAATGTGATGTTGTATGGCAACTTCACCGGGAGGCAGAACCTGGATTTCTTCGCTGGCTTAGCGGGCAAGCAGACGGATAAGGAGGGGTATTACCAGGTGCTTCGGAGGGTGGGGCTGCCGGAGAATGCGTTTGAGCAGCGGCTCAAGGAGTATTCGAAAGGGATGCGCCAGAAGGTGGGGATAGCGATAGTGATTATCCGGGATGCGCCGGCGGTGATTTTGGACGAGCCGACGTCGGGGCTGGACCCTCAGGCGGGAGCGGAGTTTCTGCGTCTCTTGGAGGATCTTCGGGGGGAGGGCAAGGCGGTGTTTATGTCCACGCACGATATTTTCCGGGCGCGTACGTTGGCGGATCGGGTGGGGATTATGAAGTCGGGTCGGTTGATTATGGAGCGGTCCCGTCAGGAGTTGGAGGACGAGGACTTAGAGAAGCTGTATATCGACTATATGTACGGCGCAGAAGGAGGCGAGCAGGCGGAGGAAACGCCTGCTGCGAATTAACACGCCGCCATCCGGAGACCGGCCCCCTTTCTCAAACCCGGGAGAGGGGGCTTTTTAGTACACGCCCGCTCCTTGTGAGAGTTGACACCGGCGATTCTCTGACCTATCTTTGCCTCATCTTATGAGGTGAGTGTTTGGAGAACACATCTGCCGATCGGTGGATTGGTACGATCTTCCGCAGTTTTTCTCAGAAGAATGCCGGCCAATAACGTTGTGGAGGGCAAAGATTATGAAGACTGATTTCAGAGATAACAGGCCCATGACGGACCGCCGGGAGATGGTACTTACGGTGGGGCAGGGTGAGGGCGATTTGCAGGGGGACGACGATAAGGTGCTCCAGGCGGGGGCCGACTACCTCCACCGGTTGGGCGGGGGCGTGCTCCACATCCTGCCGGGAGTGTATACAATGCGGAATGCGCTTTACCTCCATCCCCACTTGACAATCCGAGGGTCGGGCCCGGAGACGGTGCTGAAGAAGGCGGCGGGGGTGGTGACGCAACTGGTCCGGGATTCAGACTGGTACGAGGCGCGGGTGGAGGTGGAAGACCCGAGCGGGTTTGAGGTTGGATACGGGGTGATGCTGCGGTCGTACAGGGACGGGAAGGGCAAGCTGGAGGTGGTGAAGGATACGGTGACGGCGATTGAGGGAAATGTGATTTCGTTGAGCCGGCGGATGATCAAAAACATGTGGCTGGACGAAAAGGCGACCCTTGCCACGATTTTTCCGATTCTGACGGCCGAGGAACTGGTGAACGACGTTTGGATTGAGGATCTTGTGCTGGACGGCAACCGGGATGAGAACGAAGAGATCAACGGGAATTATTCCGGTGCGGTTTTTCTCCAGCAGTGCCACCGGTACTCGTTCCGGAATGTGACGGCGCAGAATTACAACGGGGACGGATACAGTTTTCAGGTTTGTGACGATTTCCATTTTGAGAATTGTGTGTCGCGAAACAATGCCAACTTAGGATTCCATCCGGGGAGCGGTTCGCAGCGTCCGGTCTTCAAGAATTGCCAGTCGATCGGCAATAGCCAGGGGATTTTCTTTTGCTGGGGGGTGTCGGACGGGCTGGCCGAGAACTGCGTCTGTTCGGAGAATCTGGATTACGGGATTTCAATCGGGCACCGGGATACGGACAACCGGATTGCGGGGTGTTCGGTTGAGCGAAACCACAAGGTGGGGATTCTGTTCCGGGAGGGCAAGTCGGGGTTCCGGGATCCGCACCGGAATGTGATACAGGAGACGGTGATTCGGGACAACGGATTTGAGGCCGAAGGGGTGGGGGTGGACATTCGGGGCGAGACGTGCGATGTGGAGATCCGGAGCAGCCGGATTGAAGATTCAGGAGAGGGGCGGCAGAAGGTCGGCGTTCGGATTGGTGAAAAGGCGAGTGGGACAAAGCTGGAAGGAAACCTGTTCGACCATCTCGAGACCGAAGTCGAGGATCTGGGAGCAGGCGCGCAGGAGGAAGCGGTGGGAAGCCTGAAGACGGCTGTATAGAACACCTGAAAGTGAAGGAGGATACAATGGCTGCGATTTTGACGGAAGTGGAACTCAAGGATAAGGCGATCCGGTATCTGAAGTCCCAGTACGGGGAAGATACGGTGTCGATGGAGATCCGGAGCAACGATGTAGAGGAGGGAAACGGGGTGCTGCACGTGGACTGCCGGGTGAGTGTGGGGGGATCGCAGTCCGATTGGACCAAGTGGTTCACGTTCAAGAACGGCGATGTGGCCGGCATGCGATGGCAGATGCGGTAATGCCGGAAACCAGCCGGTTGCGCGGGGCCTATCCGGACGCGGGATAGGCCCTCTTTGTTGCAGCGGCCGATGTCAAATCCGTTGCCCGCTTTTTCCGACGGGGTTATATTGGGAGTTCAACAGCAGACGATCTTATCCGACCGGATACCGATGGAGAAGACGAAATGGCGGGGAGGCCTCAGGATATCCAGACGCAGTTGATTCACGCAGGCGAACCTGAAACGCGGGTGGAGGGAGCGGTCAGTTTGCCCGTGTTCCAGAGCGCGACGTTCGCTTATACGGGACAGAGCAGCTACCACGATCTGAAATATATCCGCCTGAACAATACGCCGAACCACCGGGTGCTACAGGCGAAACTGGCGGCGATTGCGGGGGGCGAGGCGGCGATTGTCACCGCGTCTGGAATGGCGGCGATTACGGGGACACTGATGACGTTCCTGAGCGCCGGAGACCACCTGCTGGCCCAGGACTGCCTTTACGGAGGCACCCACAGTTTTGTGGCTCACGACCTGCCGTCGTTCGGCGTTTCGTTCGATTTTATCGGAGGAAACGATCCGGCGTCCTGGGGTGGCCTGCTCCGGCCCGAGACGAAGGTGATTTACGTGGAGACGATGACGAATCCCCTGCTGGAGGTTCCGGACCTGGAGGTGGTGGTGCGCTTTGCAAAGGCGCACGGACTGGTGTCGATGATCGACAGTACATTTGCCTCTCCGGTCAATTTCAAGCCGCTGGAGATGGGGTTCGATCTGGAGCTTCACAGCGGAACGAAATATCTGAACGGTCACTCGGATATCGTGGCGGGCTGTGCGATTGGAGGAGAGGCGCAAATCGACCGGATCTTGCAGCGGATGAACCACCTGGGCGGATGCCTGGACCCGCACGCCTGTTTTCTGCTGCACCGGGGGATGAAGACTCTGGCGCTGCGGGTGCGGAAGCAGAACGAGAATGGGCTGAGGCTGGCGCAGTTCTTAGAGGGGCATCCGGTGGTGGAGCAGGTGAATTATCCGGGGCTGGAGAGCCATCCCCAGCACAGGCGGGCCAGGGGGCTGTTTCAGGGCTGCGGGGGAGTGCTGAGTTTCGAGATGCAGGGGGACGTGGGTGCGGCGGACGCCCTGCTCGAGCGGCTGGTGCTGCCGATTTCCGCGCCCAGCCTGGGGGGCGTGGAGACGTTGATCACCCGCCCGGCCACAACGTCGCATTCGGGGCTATCGCCGGAGGAACGGGCCGCGGTCGGAATCAGCGACCGGCTGATCCGGGTGGCCGTGGGGATCGAGTCTGTGGAGGATCTGTGTGCGGATTTTGAACAGGCGCTGGGGAGGGTATAAAAACGCCGCGAAAATACCCGAAAAAGGGGAGAGGACTGTGCCGTCGAAAAAGCGGAAGGTGACGATCGGGATGTTGAAGGCGATGCCGGGAAAGTGGGACGTGGAGGGGAACTGGGCGATTTTTGAGGAGCAGTTCAAACGCCATCGGGGAGATGGACTGGATGTGTTTATCACGCCGGAGTGTTTCTTAGACGGGTACGCGGTGACGGAGAAGAACTGGACGGTTCGGCGGTTTGCGAAGGCGGCCCAGGAGGTGGCGGTAAGCCCTTATATCCGGCGGGTGAGAGGTCTTGCCCGGCGGGCGAAGACACACATCATGTTCGGGTTTACAGAGCTGTTGGACGGCTATTTTTACAACGCGGCCCTGCTGGTGGGTTCAGACGGAAAGATCGTGGGCAAATACTATAAGACGCACCTGCAGAATCACGACCACCGGTTTGCCCGTGGAGAGGATCTGCCGGTGTTCGATCTGGATTTCGGGCGAGTGGGAACCGTGATTTGTGCAGACCGGCGCTGGCCGGAGTCAATCCGCACGCTGAGGCTGAAGGGGGCGGAGATCTGTCTGATGCCGACGTACGGAATGTGGCACCTGGACAATGAGTGGTGGATGCGAACCCGGTCGTATGAGAACCAGATGTTCGTCTGTTTCACCCATCCCAATGTGGCGCTGATTACGAACCCGAGAGGCGGCATCGATGCGAAGCTGGAGTCGAACCGCCCCGATGTGCTGGTACACGAGGTGGATCTTTCGGAGGTGACCGAAGAGAACCACCTGGCGAACCGGCGGCCCGAGCTTTACGGGATTCTGGCCGATGAAGCGCACCCGTCGAGGCAGGCGGCGTACGACCCGCCAAAAGCGGGGACAAAGCGCTTGAAGGAACCGCGAAAGAGGAGCCGTGGTGTGAAAAAGTGATGGAAGAATAAATTCCTGTAATACTCACCAGGAGAAAGAGTTGCTCTCCCTTTCCGCTCAGGGAAGGGGGCCGGGGGGTTAGATCAGAATGGCTGAGAAAGTGGGTGTTGCAATTGTGGGCTGCGGCAATATGGGGAAGACCCACGCGCGGCTGCTGGCGACCTTCGACGATGTGCATTTGCGCACGCTGGTGGATCTGAACGAGGAGGCGGCGCTTGCGCTGCAAAAGGAAGTCGGCGCGGCGTCTGTTGCATCGGATTTCCAGCGCGTGCTGGAAGATCCTGACGTGGATGTTGTGCTCATCTGCACACACCACAATCTGCACGCGTCCATGTGCGTATCGGCAGCGCAGGCAGGAAAGCACGTGTTCTGCGAAAAACCACTGGCGATCACAGCGGCGGACTGTGAGGAGATTGCGAGAGAGGTTGAGGCGGCAGAGATCAAGTTTATGGTCGGGTTTCAGGCGCGTTTTTCGCCGTTTATCCTCAAGCTGAAGGAGGTTGTGCCGGAACCGTGGGTGACGATTGCACAGTTGATTGATCCGAAGTGGGGCGAGCAGAGCTGGGCGAACGATCCGGTCGAAGGCGGCGGCAATGTACTCAGCCAGGGCTGCCACTGCTTCGATGCGACCTGTTTTCTCAACGGTGGAGATGTGGAATCCATCTATGCGGAAGGAGGGAATTTTCACCATCCGTCGCTGCCGATTACGGATACGGCTGCATGTACGCTGCGTTTTTCCGGAGGGGCCGTTGCCACCGCGACAATCGGCGATGTCGGAAAGCCCGGGTTGATGGGCAAGGCGGCGTACCAGGTTTTTGCGGGCGATGTTACCGCGACGCTGTTCAATTATTACTGGGAGCCGGAGATTATCCTGTGGGGCGCAGAGCCGGAGCGGTTGACAGCCGCAGACTTGCCGGGCTGCGAGGACAGGGATGCCGCCCACGGGTATACACAGCAGATGCGCGCGTTGATCGATTGGATTCTCAAAGACGCTGACCCGATTGGCGCGGCCAGGGTGAGGGACGGGGTTCGGGCGACCATGCTCGGCATTAAGGCGATAGAGTCTATTCGGACGCATCAGCCGCAGGAGATATGAGTCGGCGAATCAGCGAATCAGAGGCTTCTTCCATCTTGATATTCAGGAGATCCGCTATGGCTTTTCGTGTTGGACTTATCGGTAACCGGGCTCACCAGATGAGCTACGGCCCGATTTATCAGGAGCGGGACGACTGCCGGATTGTGGCGGCGGCCGAGCACCTTGCAGAGAAGGCGAAGCCGCTTGAAGAACGTTTCGGCGTGGCCTGCACGGCCGACTACGATGCGGTGATGGAGAACCCGGAGGTGGACCTGGTGTCCATCGCGACCGATTTTTATCTGAAGCGGAACCTCATCAAGAAGGCCGTGGCCTGTGGGAAACACGTGCTGGTGGACAAACCGATCGCCCGCACCGTGCGGG
The DNA here is from genome assembly GCA_965249305.1 of Candidatus Latescibacterota bacterium. GTDB lineage: Bacteria > Latescibacterota > UBA2968 > UBA2968. Next base: position 6,193,289 of record OZ252228.1, read on the forward strand.
AGGCCAGGGAGATCGCTGAGGCGGCGGAAGGCGGCGGTGTGAAGATCGTGTTGAGCTATGCGCACCGCTTCCAGCCCAGCCTGGCCATGCTCTCCCGGGCGCTGCGGAACGGGGAGTACGGGCGTGTGGTTTCGTTTACCCATCACTTCGTCCGCCAGTTTCCGGACAGCGATCTGATGGCCTATGTGAGCTATCCCACGCCGGTACAGGTCAACGGCGGCGGCGAATTGATGAATCTGGGCAGCCACGCGGTGGACTATCTTTACAGCGTTTTCGGCATGCCAAAGCGGATCTACGGTCATATGGAGACGGCCTTCTGGGAGGAGTACTACCGGGATTTCGGCACCGAGGATATGGCCACTCTGTTGTGCGAGTACGAGGGGTTCACGGCAACCATCGTGACCGGCCGGAACAAAGTGAAAGAAGAGACGCCCGCGGTCAATACGGTAGATGTGACCTGCGAGGGACGCTGGGTGCGCGTGGATGTGCAGGGGCCTCAGTACACGATCAACGGAGAGCCGGTGGAGGTCCCGCCTGCGCCTCTGCCGCCGGCCGAAGCCAGCGTGCAGCACCTGATCGACTGTATCCAGAATGACGCGGAGCCGGAGACTGGAGTGGTGAACGGCCTGGCCGTGCTGGAGATGACGACCGCCGGCTACCAGTCGGCTGCGTCCGGAGAATTTGTGAGTCTGCCCCTTCAGGACGAGAACCACCCGATGATCGATCCGGAGGAGCAGGTGGTTGATATCCTGCTCGATTGAGGAGGTTGATATGCCCGGACCCAGGGTTCTAATTGGCGACCACCTGACGCCGGATGTTGAAGCATTGCTTGAAAACGCGCCTTCGGAGGCCGAGATCGCGCGTTTGCCGGAGGGGGAGAAACTCGGCGACCATATCCCGGATGTTGAGGTGCTTTTCGGGCGGATCCGCGAAGCCGATCTGGCACGCGCCGGCTCGCTACGCTGGGTACACCTGCCCCATGCCGGCGTTGAAGGGTTTATGTACCCCGCCTTCAAAGCGAGCGATGTGGTTCTGACAAATTGCCGGGGGTTGTACGGGCCTCAGATTTCGGAACACGCGTTCGCGCTTTTGCTGGCGCTCACCCGCCGGATTCCGGCACAGCTGGAATTTATGGTGCAAAAGCACTGGGAGCGGGTGCCGTGCATTGAACTGGCCGGGATGACGATGGGCATTCTGGGGCTGGGGGGAATCGGCAGGGCGATCGCACTGCGGGCGAAGGCATTCGAGTTCAATGTGATCGCGGTCGATCCGGAGCCGATTGAGAAGCCCGATACGGTCGACCATCTCGGCAAGCTGGACTGGCTGCCGGAGTTTATGGGCCGGTCGAACGTGGTGATGGTCTGCTGTCCGAGCACACCTGAAACTCACAAGCTCCTCTCGCACGAGCAGTTCGATCGATTGCCCAAAGGCAGCTACCTGGTCAATGTCAGCCGGGGTAAGATCGTTGACGAAGAGGCGTTGCTTGCCGCCCTGCGCAGCGGCAAGCTGGCAGGCGCCGGGCTGGATGTGACCTACACCGAGCCGTGCCCGGAAGACAGCCCGCTGTGGACCGAGCCGAACGTGATTCTGACCTCGCACAGCGCAGGGGCGTCACAGCATATTCGCAAACGGGCGATGCAGTTGTTTATCGACAATTTGCATCGCTATGTGAAAGGCGAAGCGCTGGTCAATGTCGTGGATAAGAGCAAGGGATATTAAAAAGGCAGAATACAGGAGTCAGGAGTCAGAATCCAGAATGAAAGCAAACAGGTTTTCCCCTGATCCCTGCCCCCTGGAGGTAACAATGGCAAAACCTGAATATCGCGCAGTAATTATCGGACTGAGAGGCATCGGGGCGCGGCGGCCTGAGGAAGATGAGCATCTTCCGGTGTACGGGCCAATGCCCGGCTCCCATGCCGCGGCCTATGATCGGCATCCCCGGACCGAGGTGGTGGGGGTGTGTGACCTTCAGGAGGAAGCGCTGGCGGATTTTAAGGCGCAGTGGGGAGATGTGTGGCCTGATGTGCGGCTCTACACCGACTACCGGGAGATGCTAAGGGCGGAGAAGCCGGATCTGGTGAGTGTGGCGACTTCGGACCACGTTCACGCCGATATGACGGTGGCCGCCGCCGAAGGAGGGGCCCGTGCGATTTTGTGCGAAAAGCCGATTGCCACCTCGCTGGAAGACGCGGACCGGATGATTGCCGCAGCCGAGGCGAACGGGGTGCTGCTTTCGATTGAACACACGAGGCGCTGGAATCCAAGCTATCTGAAGGCGCGTGAGATTATTCGCGGTGGAGAGATCGGCCCGCTGCGCACGATTGTGTGCGAACAGTTCAGCCGGCGGGCGATGCTCTTCCGGAACGGAACCCATCTGCTGGACCTGGTTTGCTTCTATGCCGAGGCCAACCCCCAGTGGCTGGTGGCCGAGATGGAGGAAGGGTTCGAGCATTTCACCGAGTATAAAGGGGATGGGGGGAAAGATCCGGCTGCCGATCCGTACGCGTCGGCCTACATCCGGTTCGACAACGGCGTCCGGGCATTCTACAATTCGTACAAGGTAGATTTTCCCGGCTCCAAGTTTGCGCTAACGTGTGAGGACGGGCGGATCGAGATTTCCGATCAGGGCGCATACCTGATCCGGGGCACGTCGCATTTCGAGTCAAGTACATCTACGATGTTGCCTGGAAAGTATGCTATGGAAAATCAGACGGCAGCGGTGGCGGAACTGGTCCAGGTACTGGAGGAGGGCGGCGACCTGGTCTCGCCGGCCCGCGAGGCACGGAAGACGGTGGAGATGATGCTGGGGATTTTAAAGTCGCATCATGGTGGGAATTGCCGGGTCGATTTTCCCCTGTCGTGAGAGTTGCATTTTTAAAAAATTCGTAAAATTCGGCTCTGTGGTAGACCGACACATGGGAGCCCCGGTACTCCAGGGGACTTCGAGATAACGGCGATGCCCCTGTCCTCGACGGGCACAGCCGTAGCGGAGCTCGGTCTCGAAAAAGCGTTGCAAGGCCGGGAAAACCGGTTTGGGGCGAAAGGGTTGGGCCGTTTGCCGTTTCACCTTTGCCCTTTCACTTCTTTTCACGAAAGGATCTCTTATGGCTCGTCGAACCGCTCGCGAACGGGCGCGGCAGTACAAGCTGAAAGCGCTGGCCGAGAAACGCATCCGATATCCGGATACGGTTATTGGCTACTGGAAGGACGCCATGCGCGAGCGTATCGAACAGACGCGAAAACTGGCCCGGTTCAAGGTGCGCCGGGGAGACTGTCACAGCCACTCTACGTACAGCGACGGCATCGGCACGGTGCCCGAGATTGCCGGATGGGTGGAGAAGGCCGGGCTGGATTTCTTCTTTTTGACCGACCATCAGACCGTGCGGCAGAAGGTCGAGTGCGTCAACTACAAGAATATGTGGTGGGGACAGGAGCCGGGCACCCAGCATCACCATCTGGGCATTCTGGGGCTGGACAGGAAATACAGCGTTAAGCACGACCTGGTCAAAGACTACAACGCCGTGATCGCCCGGGGCGGATTTCCGTTTATTCCGCACCCCAACGGCTGGTTTCCCAACCGGCGGTACACTCCGGAGCAGGTGGATGCCCTGAACCTGCTGGGGGACAATTTTTCGATGGAGCTGATCAACGGCGCCAACAATATCTTCGACTGCTATGATATCACGGATGAATGGTCCGTTGCCCTGTGGGACAAACACCTCTGCCAGGGCAAGGTCGTGCGCGGCATGGGCAATACCGACGCCCACCTGCCCCAGGCGATCGGGGATGTGTGGAACGGGGTTTTTGTGGACCGGCTGACCAAAAACAACGTGCTGGCGTCTCTGTGGGCCGGCCATTTTTTCGCCTCGGACGCGCCGTTCGTCAACCTGACCTGCGGGCGAGCAATGATGGGCGATACGGTGAAGCGGAAGAAGGGGAGCAGCGTGCAGGTGCGCTATGAGTGCGTGGACAGCCTGGGGCTGCAGCGGGTGCGCGTTATCGCCGATGGGAAGGTGGTGCGAGACCTGTGGCCCAGGCACGAACAGGTTGTGAAGGGGTCCTGCAAGGTGAGGTTTAGAGGCGGAAAATCGTATGTGCGGGTCGAGTGCTTTGCAAAGGACAACCGCAAGGCATTTGCGAATCCGATTTACATTCGGGAGGGGTAGATCACCTTGTTGCGATAATCAGTACTTCACGAGATCAGTCTGGACGAGAGGCAATTGCAAATTGCAAATTGACCATTGCAGATTGCAAATCGACCCTCCCCCTCCCCAAAAAGCAGTCTGGAAGCCGATTTCGGGGTTGGGGGAGGCCAATTTGAAATTTATAATTTGAAATTTGAAATTTCCTGATGGTTCTGGGTTTCGTGATGTACTGATAATGAAAGGCCGGAGGATCGCCTGTCTATGAGATAGACCGTAGGGGCGAGGTCTCCTCGCCCCAGGCGTTGACAGGCACGTTCAACGGGGGCGGAGAGACCCCGCCCTTACGTTTTTTGGATCTATCCATCCTAGCGGTGCTGGCGCGCAGCCTCTTCGTTCAGGTTTGCGCCCCAGCCGGGGCCGTCCGGGATGCAGAGGTGGCCGTTTTCAATCACCAGTTCCCCGTCGATGAGGTCGTCTTTCCAGGGGATGTCATCGATGTCGATTTCCTGGATGCGCACGTTGGGCACGCAGGCGCACAGGTGGGCGCTCATCAGGGTGGAGAGGTGGCTGTAGTAGTTGTGGGGGGCGATGTTGATTTCGTAGCTTTCGGCCAGGTCGGCGACTTTCTTGGACAGGGTGAAGCCGTTCCAGGGGACGTCGACCATCAGCACGTCCTGGGCGCGGGCGTCTAAGTAGCGCCGGTATTCCCGGAGGCCGATGAGGTTTTCGCCGGAGCAGATGGGGGTTCGGACGGCGTCTTTGAGCTGTCGCAGGGCTTCGGGCTCGTACATGTCTACTTCGACCCACATCATGTCGAATTCTTCTAAGGCGCGGCAGATGCGGACGGCGCCTTCGGGTTTGAAGTTGAAGTTGAGGTCGAGCGCGATGCCGACATCGGGGCCCACGCCGCTCCGGAAGGCGCCGATCAGTTCCCGGATGTGGGTGATTAAGGTCGGGGATGCATTCTGATCGGTGGTCCCGGGGCCTCCGCCGAAACCACCGAAGTGTACCCGGCCCTGGTCGCCGGGGAAGACGATGTTGGTTTTCAGGGCGGTGAAGCCCCGGCTGACGACTTCCTCGCCCAGGCGCACAATGTCGTCCATGCTGCGCAGGGGCGGGAGGCCCATCAGCTCGTGATGCTGGGCGCGGAAGGTGCCGCAGTGGGACCAGTAGAGGTGCTGGCGTTCGCGCACGGGACCGCCAAAGAGTTCGTACACGGGCACGCCGAGAGCTTTGGCTTTGATGTCCCACAGGGCGCAGTCGAGCCCCGCAATCGCTTTTGCCGCAAGGCCGCCGGGGCTTTGCCGGGTGCGGCGATACATGTCCCAGTAGAGCATTTCAATCGGGCGTGGGTCTTTGCCGATGAGGAGGTCCCGAAGATCTCTTACAGCGCCGGCGATGCCGTACGGGTTGCGCATGTCGGAGCATTCTCCGTAGCCGGTGATGCCCGCATCGGTGCGTATGGCCACAAACAGCCAGGGCCGCCATCCGCCGCTTACGATAAAGATTTCGATCTCGGTGATTTTCACGGTGGGTCAAGCCTCCGTAGCAGGAGTGAAGCCGTGCCGTTTCAGGATGTCCAGCGCCCCGTTGATGGGCAGGGCTTCCCAGACGCGGCCGTCCGGGCCGGCCATGGATTCCGCCCGGAACAGGGAGTTGAGGATAGCCTCCTCGGTGGCGTCTGCCGCAGCCCGGAACGCAGCGTCGATAGCGCTTTCGTTTTGTGCGAGGGCATTCCGGATCGCCTGCATAGCGTCGGGCCGGCGATGGGTGGTGGAGAAGGCGATGATGTAGTCGCCGCTGCCGTGGCCGCCGCTGGACCCGGTGCGGGCCATGCCGAAGCTGGCGCGTTTGGCCACCCGGTTCAGCAGCCGGTTGGAGAGGGGCAGGTCCGTGGCAAGGATAATCATGATCGAGCTGCCGGTTTGAGCCGGCGGCCGGGGATCGGTCTGAAGCTCCGCCATTGACACGCCGTTGATGCTCAATTTCCCGCCGAAATTGGACTGGACGAGCACGCCCAGCGTCGCTTTTTCACCGGCGATTTCCACGATCCGGGAGGCTGTGCCAATGCCCGCTTTGAATCCGAGCGCCCGCATGCCGGTTCCCCCTCCGACATTCCCTTCCTCAACAGGCCCGTCGGTGGCCGTTTCGATGGCTTCGACCGCGTGTTCGGGACGAACATGCAGCCCCCCGATGTCGTTCATGGACGCGTCCGAGGTCTCGCCGACTACCGGGTTAAACCAGGGCACCCGGCCCCGGGGGCGGAAGATGTGTTCGACCATATATCGGACAACCCCTTCGTACGCGGTGCCCACACTGAGGGTGTTGGTGAGCAGCACGGGAGTCTCAATCAGCCCGAATTCATCAATCAGCGAGAGCCCGGCCGTGGTGCCCGCCCCGTTGAAGACGAAGCACCCGGCCTCGACCGGTTCATCGTGCCAGTTTTCACCCGGGGGAAGGATCGCCGTAACTCCGGTGCGAACGGGCCCCTCACCGATCCGGAGAGGCCCTTCTCCCTGGATCAGTGTGACGTGTCCGACCCGCACACCGGGAACGTCGGTGATCGCGTTGTGGGAGCCCGGTTCGCCCGACCCCACGACAATCCCGAGATCCCGAGCACGGGGACAGGGAATGAACTCCTGATTCTGTGTCATCGTATTGCCCCTGATCTTTGACCCCTCTTTGCCTTTCTCCGCGTCCTCCGCGTCTCCGCGGTGAATCTATATTGTTACCACATTCTCTTCTGCGCGCAGTGACCGGACCCCTGCCTCAGCAACCCGCATGGCCGTGAGGCCATCCTCCTGGGTGACGCTGAAGGGCTCATTTTTCAGGCACCGGTCCACAAAGTAGGCCAGTTCCCGTTTGTAGGCCGGGCCGAAGCGTTCGATGAATACGGGGACCTCCTCGCCGTAATCTCTCAGTTGAAAGGCTTTCTTTTCGATCACGCCCTCCCGGTTATACGCTTCCACCGTCACCTGAAGAGGATTTTCCTGGAAACGGCCCACGTGGATGAGGCCGCCGTCGCCGTAGATCCACGTTTCGTTGCGGTACCCCGCTACGTGGTTTCTGCTCACCTGTACCTGGGCGATGACGCTGTTGGGGAACCCCATTTGGAGGAACGCATCGTCGAAGTCTTCTTCTACCGTCGTGATCCTGAAGTTATACAGGTTCGCGCCCACGGCGCTGACCCGCTCGGGCCTTGCTCCCAGAAGCCAGATCACCTCATCGATGTTGTGGACGGCCATGTCCGGCAGGATGCCCGGGCTGTTGTAGCCCACCGGGGGAGGGAGCGGGTCTTCGAGGACGGATACGATTTTGAACGGGACGCCGATGCTGTTCTGGTCCAGTAAGGTTTTCGTATGCGTAAGAGGGTCGTCAAAGCGCCTCATAAAGGCCTGCATGAGGGCCTGCTTTTTCTTTTGATCTCCCGAAAGGTCCCTCACCAGGTTCGCGGCGGTCTCGACCGAATGGGTGAGGGGTTTCTCCAGCATCACCCGATACCCGGCATCGATCAGCGTCCGGGCGTCGGCTTCGTGGTCCTCGGTCCTGGAGGCCACCACGGCCGCGTCGATCAGGCGGGCGTCCGCCAGGTCGGCCGTGCTTTTGAAGGGTTGGATTTCGGATGCCTGGTTCTTCTGGAGCTTTCGGGCCACGTCCTGTGCGGTGCCGCCGTAGCGATCCACGACCACGACCAGTTCACAGGGTCCCCCTGTTTTGGCCAGTTCCTGGACGTGTCTGGCGTGGAAGACGCCGATGCGGCCTACGCCGACAACAGCCAGCTTTAATGGGTCATGCCATGGTACACGACAAAAAAGGAAAAGACCTGCGCTGAGTGGTGAAATGAGTTAAGTTTGGGTTGTCAAGATCCAACAACTCATCCATCATCAAACACAGGTCTATGTCTCCTCAAGTTAATGAATTACACGACGTGATGCAATGGTATTTACCCTGTCATAAGGCCCGGGTAAAATTCATCGCCGCCTTCATTGTGTCTCTCATCAAGCTCACAACCGTCAACTTCACCAAACTGGCCAACGCCCTCAACGGCAAAGCCAAGCAGAAGTCCAACTATCGCAGAATCCAACGTTTCTTCAGTGAGTTTAATCTGTCCTATGACCTGGTGGCCGACTTGATCCTGCATCTCTTGCCGATCAAGTCGGACTTTACCATCTCGATAGATCGGACGACCTGGAGCTTCGGCAAACTGACCATCAATATTCTCACCGCCGGGAGTGTCTATCAAGGCGTTGCATTTCCCATCTGCTGGATACTGCTGCCCAAAAAGGGCAACTCCAACACCGATGAGCGTATCCAGTTGATGGAACGGGTCTTGAAGTTGGTGGATAAAAACCTGATTCAGGTCATCGTTGCAGACCGGGAATTCATTGGGCAAGAATGGTTTGCGTGGTTAGATGCGCAAGCCTTAGGCTTTGCCATCCGCGTCAAGGAAAACGCCAAAACCCTAAATGGCAAAGGGGACATCGCGCTTCGATGCTTGTTTGCCGACCTGCACATTCACCAAGAGCGCATCCTGCGTAAACCCCGTCTGATCTATGGTCATCATCCATGGTACACGACAAAAAAGGAAAAGACCTGCGCTGAGTGGTGAAATGAGTTAAGTTTGGGTTGTCAAGATCCAACAACTCATCCATCATCAAACACAGGTCTATGTCTCCTCAAGTTAATGAATTACACGACGTGATGCAATGGTATTTACCCTGTCATAAGGCCCGGGTAAAATTCATCGCCGCCTTCATTGTGTCTCTCATCAAGCTCACAACCGTCAACTTCACCAAACTGGCCAACGCCCTCAACGGCAAAGCCAAGCAGAAGTCCAACTATCGCAGAATCCAACGTTTCTTCAGTGAGTTTAATCTGTCCTATGACCTGGTGGCCGACTTGATCCTGCATCTCTTGCCGATCAAGTCGGACTTTACCATCTCGATAGATCGGACGACCTGGAGCTTCGGCAAACTGACCATCAATATTCTCACCGCCGGGAGTGTCTATCAAGGCGTTGCATTTCCCATCTGCTGGATACTGCTGCCCAAAAAGGGCAACTCCAACACCGATGAGCGTATCCAGTTGATGGAACGGGTCTTGAAGTTGGTGGATAAAAACCTGATTCAGGTCATCGTTGCAGACCGGGAATTCATTGGGCAAGAATGGTTTGCGTGGTTAGATGCGCAAGCCTTAGGCTTTGCCATCCGCGTCAAGGAAAACGCCAAAACCCTAAATGGCAAAGGGGACATCGCGCTTCGATGCTTGTTTGCCGACCTGCACATTCACCAAGAGCGCATCCTGCGTAAACCCCGTCTGATCTATGGTCATCATCTGTATTTGTCTGTCATCCGATTACCTGACGAATTTCTCATCGTTGCCAGCAAGTGTAAAGGTCGAAAACCGCTGGAGGATTACAAAAAACGGTGGGGAATTGAAGTCCTGTTCGCCGCGTTGAAAAGCCGAGGCTTCGATCTGGAACAGACCCATCTGATCCATCTGGAACGAATCGAAAAACTCATCGCGCTTTTAGCCATTGCCCTCACCTGGGCTCATCTGGTAGGAGAATGGATCGCAAAGACAAAACCGTTGAAGATCAAAAAACACGGATGCAAAGAGAAAAGCCTGTTTCGATATGGATTGGACCATTTGCAGTATGTTCTGCTCAATATACAGGATCACATCCAGGAGTTCTTTCACTGTCTTTGGATACTGATTGATCCTCCATATTTTAGGTCAGATTAAGTTTTGTCGTGTATTATGGTCATCATCTGTATTTGTCTGTCATCCGATTACCTGACGAATTTCTCATCGTTGCCAGCAAGTGTAAAGGTCGAAAACCGCTGGAGGATTACAAAAAACGGTGGGGAATTGAAGTCCTGTTCGCCGCGTTGAAAAGCCGAGGCTTCGATCTGGAACAGACCCATCTGATCCATCTGGAACGAATCGAAAAACTCATCGCGCTTTTAGCCATTGCCCTCACCTGGGCTCATCTGGTAGGAGAATGGATCGCAAAGACAAAACCGTTGAAGATCAAAAAACACGGATGCAAAGAGAAAAGCCTGTTTCGATATGGATTGGACCATTTGCAGTATGTTCTGCTCAATATACAGGATCACATCCAGGAGTTCTTTCACTGTCTTTGGATACTGATTGATCCTCCATATTTTAGGTCAGATTAAGTTTTGTCGTGTATTATGGGGTCATGCACCGTTTGGAGAGCTCCTGAGATATCCCGGAAGGATGGGGCCGTGGTTCTTACAACCAGTAGATGGCCTGCTGCGCCTTCATATTCCACAGTCGGGTTGGTGGCGTTGTCGAATAGACGGTGACCGAAACCGTGAACTTGAGGGGCACATCGCGGGGCACATCCTGCCTGGCCTCCAGGACGAACGTGGCGACCACCCCGTTGTCGGGTACGGCAGGCGGGTTCACAAATGAGATGGAGCGCCCCGGATTGCTGCTGTCTTTGAGGGTGGGCATGTCCATCTGAGACAGGATGTACTCCACGGTCTGTCCAGAGGCGTCGAGGACGGGTATCGTTGCCCAGGCTTTGGCTGCTGAGATTTTGAAATTGTCCGTAAAAACCTTGTGGGTGTCGTCAAACTGGAAGATATACCCAAATGCCATCTTGCCGGCAGCCTGTGGCACAAATACCTGAACTTCGAGGGTTTCGCCCTGGCCTGGAGGAGATGCAGTTGTAACGCCGCTGTAGACCGGGGGGTCTTCACTCCGGGTGTCTACCAGCACGACTACGCGGCCAAATGGAGGGGACAGGCCGCCGAGACGCTGTGCTGTTGCAGCATCTCCGAACAGGAAGATCAGGACAATGAGTCGAACAAGCAGATGCATGGGCTCTCCATTGATCTTACCAGGCCGAGCCAGGGATTTTCGTGTGTATTCTGCGATCAACTCAATCCGCCGAATATCGATTTCAATCGCAATAACCAGACCGTCCAGATCGCTTCGCCCATGATTTTTTTGGACATCTTGGAGACGCCGGCCGTGCGATCGTAAAAAATAATAGGAATTTCTTTGATTTTGAAGCCTTTTTTCCGGGCCCGCATGGTGCCTTCGATTTGAAAGGCGTACCCGGAGGCGTGGATCCTGTCCAGGTCTATGGTTTCCAGGACTTCCCGCCGGAAGCATTTGAACCCGCCGGTAGCGTCCCGAATCGACATTCCGGTGACCAGCCTGGCGTACATATTGGCACAATAGGATAACAGGAGGCGTGACATCGGCCAGTTGATGACATTGACGCCGGAGATGTAACGCGATCCGAGGACCAGGTCGTGATGTTCAATCTCCCTGAGGAAGTCCTTTAAGTATTCCGGGCGATGCGAGAAGTCGGCGTCCATTTCAAAGATCCAGTCATATTCTCTCTCTATGGCCCACTTGAATCCCGCGATGTAGGCCCTGCCCAGACCTTCTTTTTTTTGGCGATGCAGCACGTGGACCTTTTCATCCTGAGCGGACATTTGATCGGCAACTTCACCCGTCCCGTCGGGGGAACTGTCGTCGACGATAAGAACCTCGAGACGGGGATCTTCCTTGAGGACAGCGGGAACGATCTTCTCAATATTATCCCGTTCGTTATAGGTGGGAATAATGACCAGCGCTCGCTTTGGTTGGGTCATGTGAGACACTCTCTTCGTAGGAATTCGGGGTGCAGGCTTCTTGACATGATACGCTTTTTTGCTATCTTCGTAAAGCAAAGGTTTTGAGGTTGCTGGTTTGAGGCCCCAGGAGGGTATGCCGATGGCAATGGAAACGACAATCGAACCTGAGGTGGAGGATGCGGCGCCGGCGGCTCAGGAGAAGGCGCTGAGACTCATCGACTGTGACGTGCACCATATCATGAAAAGTTTTCAGGATCTGGTTCCGTACCTAAGTGACCGGTGCCGCCACCGTCTTGGGCCGGCCATCAGTCCGGAGGCCGCGGAGCGCACCAGTTTCCAGCTTCCCCGCCAGGCATATTTTCACCCGTACAGTTCCCATCGCGGGGATACGATGGAGGAAGACGGCACGAGCCACGCGGCGGACCCGGTCCGGATCAAGGAAGATCTGCTGGACCGCTATGGAATCGATTATGTGATTCTCATGGGGAACGATCTGACGACGCTGTCCGGTATGCCGGATCCGGAACTGGCGGCGGGGATTACACGCGCGTACAATGACTGGTCTATCGACGTGTGGCTGCGGGCAGATCCACGCTTCAAGCTGTCAATCTGGGTGGCGCCCCAGGACCCTGCACTGGCGGCCCAGGAGATCGAGCGCCTGGGCGGTCATCCCGATGTGGTCCAGGTGGCCGTGCCGCAGATGGATATTTTGCTGGGCAAACGGCATTACTGGCCCATTTACGAAGCGGCGCAGAAGCACGGGCTTCCCGTTGCCTTCCACGTCGGTCCCGAGTCGGCGGGGGTGAACGGGCCGCAGGTGGCCGTGGGAGCGCCCACACACTATATCGAAGTGCAAACGGGTGTGGTGTCCATTGGGATCAACAATGTGATCAGCCTGGTGTGCGAAGGGGTGTTCGAGAAGTTCCCCGATCTTAAGACGATTTTTCTGGAGTTCGGTTTCACCTGGATTCCGGGTTTAATGTGGCGCCTGGACCGGGAGTGGAAGTCCCTGCGGGCCGAAGTGCCCTGGGTAAAGCGACCGCCCAGCGAATACATTCTGGAACACGTTCGAGTCGGCTCACAGCCGCTGGAGGAGCCCCCCCATCCCGAATATCTCCACCAGACCCTGGAGATGATGTCCGCCGGAGAGACGATGCTTTTTGCAACCGACTATCCACACTGGGATTTCGATGATCCCAAACATATCATCCGCAGAATTCCGGAGCACATGCGGCAGGGGATTCTTGTGGAGAACGCCCGAAAGCTGTATGGACTGTGAGATATAATGGGAGGCGCGCGTGACGGGAAAGCACCGGCATGTGGTGGGCAAGGCGAGTGAGTTGCTCCCGGGAACCCGAAAGATTGTGGAGGTAAAGGGGCGGTCGATCGGGGTGTTCAACGTCGAGGGAGCGTATTACGCGCTGAGGAACAGTTGCCCCCACCAGGGGGGGGCCGCTCTGTCAGGGGACGCTGACCGGGACCATGCTGCCGTCCGAACCGGGCGAGTACGTCTACGGGATGGAAAACCGCGTGCTGCGCTGTCCCTGGCACTGCTGGGAATTCGATATTACGACGGGGGAGATGATTTTTGTGCCCGATCCGCTGCGGGTCAGAACCTACGAGGTGGGCGTTGAGTCTCCATCGGTGGAGACCTATCCGGTTGAGGTAGAGGAAAGTATGGTTGTGTTGTATGTTTGAACTGACGGAGCAGACAAATCCGGGGCGGCCAAGACGGCCGTCTTTTTTGTTTGATTCACTCGATTCCGGCGTCTTGAAGCGTTCGCACGACCTTCTTTAATAGTTCCTGTTGTGACATTTTTCAAGACGGTCCATCAGTAGCCTCTTGAACGCATTTGGTGATAGATCCGGGAATCTTTTGCGCAGTCCGTAGATAAAAAGTTGCTTGGCAAATTCGGACAACTCAAATGCCTTGAGCAGCCTTTGTTCAGGCGACATTTTTCTCAGTGTCTGAATATACTTTCTGTGATTCTGACGCGCTTTGAGATCCGTTTTTTTCACTTTTTTTTCTCCATCAAGGTCATCAGATCCATATTTCCTCTCGATATGAGGGTCGGACAAAATTAAAAGTCCTATAAAATAATGCAGATAGATCATCTGATTTCGCCCCATCCAGCCACGACGCCTTTCCTGTAGTCGCAGGCTTTAGCCTGCGTTTGAGGGGCTGGGCGCACCCTAAAGGGTGCGTCTACAGAAAATCAACAGGCCATAAGCTTCGTATTTTCACAGCATTGAATTTTGTCCGACCCTCTCTCGATATTATATGCACATCAGGTCGGTCTTGTCAAGTCTGAGAACAGGGAGTCCGAGAGGTGTAACGTATTGTTGCGATTGGGACTGAAAGGCCGTATCTTCGGTCAGGTTCGCGAAACATAGGGCAGTATGTCCACCCGTGAAGGAGATGGGAGACGCATGCCGTCTAGAGAATCAGTCCTGGATAGAGTACGGATTCGTGCAATGCGGCCCGAGGAATACCCGGCGGTGCAGGAGGTCGTGGGGCGGTCGTTCGAGGAACATATCAGCCGGAATCCGGGGGCGCTGGAGGAGTATCCCCACGAGCCGTGGTACGATCCGGAGCATCTGCTGGTTGCGGAGGTGGACGGGCAACTGGTGAGCCAGATGGGGGTGCGGGACGGCAGCCTCTGGATAGACGGGCGCCCTTTTCCGGCGGGGCTGCTGGGAACGGTATGCACGGTTCCCGAATACCGGGGCCGTGGGATCGGCGCGAAGCTGGTCCAGGCCTCGTTCGAATGGATGGACCGGCGGGGCATCGCATTGTCTTATCTCCACACCTCTGAAGCGCGCTATGCGTTCTATGGCCGGGAGGGATACCGGTTAAGCCCGTATTATCAGCCCAAGGCGGTGTTGAGAACCGAGCATATTCCGGGTGGTGTGGAGACGACTGATCGGGTCAGGATTCGGCGTGCGGCGGCGGAGGATGCTGAGGCGTGCAACACGCTGTACGAGTTGTATTACGGACGGCTGAGCGGCGCCTGGTCCAGGACGGAGGCGTTCTGGGTTCGGCGCCTTGCGGGCAAACCGAAGCTCTGGTTTGCCGGCTGTCTGGAGTTTTGGATTGCAGAGGCGGAGGCGCTGCTCGCGTACCTGGCCGTTGTTCGGGATGAGACGCCCAGGATCGTCGAGCTGGCCGCGCTTCCGGGCGAGGAAGGCGCCCTCCGGGGACTGCTGGGACACATGATGCGAGAGATGAACGCGCCCGAGGTGGAGATTTCGATCGGTTCACGGGACCCCCTGTGGACCGACCTTCGCGGTTTTCTGCCGGAGGAACGCACCGGCCACGGGTATGTTATGGTCCGGGCGCAGGACCGGGCGGCGTTTCTGCAACAGGTAGAAGCCCTGGTGGGGTCGAGGGCGACCGCTGCGAATCTGTCCTGTGAGGCGCATTTCGGGGAAGGGGAACCGCCGGTCCGGTTAGGGGAGGGAGGCCGATCCGCGGAGATCGGGGTTTCTCTGCACGATCTGTGTGCGCTTGTGTACAACGGGGAGCGTTTGGAGGCGCTGCTTGAAGAGGGGGCGGTTGAAATTCAAGAGGGGACCGAGGCGGATCTTCGGGTTCTGTTTCCGGAGACGTTTCCGGCGCGGTGTCCGCTGGATGGGTATTGAGCCCCTTTGCGCGGGAATCATGAAAATTGAGTCACCATCGCACGGGAATAATGACGTTTGAGAAATTAATCCGGCTATCGCACGGGGCTGAAGCCCCGCGCTACGATTAAGAAGTCCGCCTTCGGCGGACTAACAGATTGTTTTTATTGCAGTCCGGCCTGTCCGGACTTTTTAACCGTAGCGAGGAAATTCATTTCCTCGTGATAGGGTCTGCTGATTTCGTCATCTACTGATTTTCCACTTCACAATTCTCTGCCTTCCCGGACTGAGGTATTCACGATGCCAACATCCAACATAACTCCGATCCGAACCTTCGCCTTCGCAGGGCTTGTTCTGTTTCTTTGTAGCCTCAAGAGCTGGGCCGTAGAGCCGACCCTGGCACGCCTGTCGTTCCTGGTTCCACCGGAACGGATGGCCGAATTCGAGGCCGCCTACAAGGAGAAGGCTGTTCCGGTCCTGAAGACGTACGGCCTGGCGGAATCGCCGGAGCAAGCACGGGTCGGCCGGGACAGTCTCTTCAATCGGCTGTTCGAACTCAAGACACCATCTGAGGTAGAAGACAAGCAGCAGGCGCTACAGGCAGATCCGGCGTGGAAGGAGGTATTGCGGGGATTGGGGACGACCTTCAGAGCAGCCGGTCCGGACAGTCTGATACCATACGCTTTCTTGCCCTATTCCGCCCCTGCGGGTCCTGGAAAGGTGGTGCCTGCCGGACCCGGCAAGGTCGTGCCTGCCGGAAGCGGGACAGGTTCCTGGCGTGATTACGGCGCAGCAGAGGGACTTACAGAAGTCATCGTGCAGTCGGTTTTCCAGGATCGAGAGGGGTACCTCTGGTTCGCCGCCCGGGGGGCGTGAGCCGGTATGATGGACAGACCTTTACCACCTTTACGACAAAAGGTGGGCTGGCGCACAATGATGTAAGGTCAATCGTCCAGGATCTGGACTTGACCCGTTTCGGTGGGTACCTTATCTCTTGGGAGAAAGGAGATCCACTATGCCGCCAACACGTCCACCTTATCCACCTGAGTTCAAAAAGCAAATGGTCGAATTGGTTCGAGCCGGTCGTACGCCAGGAGAGCTGGCCAAAGAGTTCGAGCCCTCAGACCAGACGATCCGGAACTGGGTGGTACAGGCCGACCGAGACGAGGGCCTTCGAGAAGACGGTCTGACCAGTGATGAGCGAGAGGAGTTGCGCCGTCTTCGTCGCGAGATTAAGCAGTTACGCATCGAGCGTGAGATCTTGTCAAAAGCAGCAGCCTGGTTCGCTCAGGAGACCAACACGATCCCCAGAAAGCCTTCCAGTTCGTGAAGGCGCACCAGGCAAAATGGCCAATTACCACGCAATGCCGAGTCCTGGGTGTCTCCCTCAGTGGGTATTATGCGTGGCGAGGACGCCCCCCATCGCCAAGAGCAAAGGTCGATGCGGATCTCAAGGAACAGATTAAGGCTTTTCATGCCCGTTCTGATTCTACCTACGGAGCCCCCAGAATCTGGGAAGATCTGGCAGCATTAGGCATCCGTATAGGCAAAAAGCGTGTCGCCCGTCTGATGGTTGAGATTGGTATCTTCGGGGTGAGCCGTCGAAAGGGTATCAGAACCACCCGTAAGGGAAAAAAGGCTCAAAAAGCCCCTGATCTGGTCAAGAGAGACTTCACTGTTGAAGCCCCAAATAAACTCTGGGTGGCCGATATTACCTACGTACCAACCTGGGCGGGCTTCCTGTATCTTGCTGTGGTTATCGATGTCTTTTCCCGCCGAGTCGTGGGCTGGACGATGGCTTCGACGCTCCAGAGTGAGTTGGTTTTGTCTGCTTTGAATATGGCACTTTGGCAGCGTCATCCTTGTGGGGTGATCCACCACTCCGACCAGGGATCTCAGTATACTTCACTTGCCTTCGGTAAACGCTGCGATGAGGCGGGTATACGTCCCTCAATGGGTTCTGTAGGCGACTGCTATGACAACGCACTGTGTGAAAGCTTTTTCGCCACCCTCGAATGTGAATTGATCGACCGCCGTTGTTTTCGTACCCACAAGGAGGCCAGATTGGCTATTTTTGAGTATATTGAGGGCTGGTATAATCCCCATCGTAGGCATTCATCAATCGCATACCACTCACCGATGACATATGAAAAACAGCATCAAACACGGGCTTGAAGCCCAAGCCCTAAACACTCCACCAAAACGGGGCAACTCCAAAAACATCCACGATGGCCACACTGGAGACTTCCAACCCCTTTTCGCTCCGACGATGACAACCGTTCCAGAAATAATCCAGACCATAGGTCTGCTTGCCCGACTTGGACACAAAAGAAGCATCTAACACGATGATCCGTTCACTTTCTCTGCCCAGGCTTTCATTGATCACCGCTCGGTTGAAGGCCACAAATTCAAAGGGTTTGGCAAACTGGCGTGAATACGTCTTCTGTGACAAAGGAGAGTAACGCGATAGGTTACGAAAATTGATCTTGCCGTGAGCTGTTAGGATCGCTGTAAACACAGCCATCAGAAACTTTTTTTGAGGCTTGGAAATCTTGAAACTCTTGAGTATCTTTTCTGCCAGTTCCATTGTGCCGTCTCTCCAGATAAAGGGTATCGTTGACGTGGTGGTCTATGATACCTAATCTGCGTGAACGGCACTTTTTTGTCAAAGAAAACTGTCCGCCATATTGATGAACGAAGTTAACCCCCCGCTCAATCGCCCTTTCCAGCGCCTGCCGTCCTGTTCTGGATCTGTCGTCATCCCCCGGCTCTTTGCCCGCAAACCGCATAGGCCCAAAACACACCTCCGACACCTCCAGCTCCGTGTCCCCAAACCTCCGATAGTCCATACCATCTCCTCCCCCCGTATCACCTCCCCCGGGGATGTGTGTGCGGTGCTTCCGTGGCCCTCCGTCCCCTTCCGTGTCCTTCCGTGATCCAGCCACCCCCCTCAGTCCATCAACCGGGCATTATACTGCCGCTCCTTCCCCCCATACCCCCTATAGGCCCCCTCGTTCAACGGCTCCGGAGTATAGACAAAGACCTCATCCGCCCAGGGATTGTACACGACGATTTCCTCCCGCTCATCCCCACAGATGTCCCCCGGGATGCAGTGGTACCATCCCATCTTCCAGGGACCGACGGGTTCGGGCAGGTCGGGCAAGCTGACGGCCTGACGGCCCTGACCGTCGAAGAGGACGCCGCCGTTGTAGAGGAGAGCGGGGGCATCGGGGCCGTTCCAGTAGACGGTTTCCATGCCGGTCTCGTTGGGGGAGGAATTGAGCTGAAACCGGTTGAGGATGCGGCCGTTGTTGTCCACGATGAGGACGTCGGGGTTGTGCCCCAGGTAGCGGATGGCCATCTGGGGGGCGGGTTCGTTGGCGAGGAAGGTGGCGACACGGACTTCCTGGCCGTGGGGAACGACCTCTTCGCCTAAGGCCAGGACGACATTGCCGTCGAGGTCCAGAACGTGGCCGCCTCCGGAGCAGATGGCGCGCATGCGGCCGCTGTCCCAGGGGAGGATGGCCACGGAGTCCATGTTGGGAGCGAGCTGCGCTTCCCAGCGGGGGGTACCGTCGGGGTTGAGGATGTAATAGCCGCCGTTGATTTCATCGCGCCCGTCGCCGTCTAAGTCGCCCACCGAGGGGATGTAGGCGGAGCAGCGGCTGTATTCGTTCCACTGGATGGTGTAGGTCCAGAGGAGGCCGAGGGTGTCGTCGAAGGCCAGGACGGTGTCGCCCAGTTTGACGACGATATCCTGCGGGGTGGGCCGCCCCCGGAGGTTGGCGATGAGGAGGCGCTGGTGGCACCAGTTGGCGCCCCATCCCTCTCGCACCCGAATGGCTTCCGGTGCGGCTTCGCGTTTGATTTCCCCGGTGCGGCCGTCGCGGATCTGGAAGACGACGTCTGCGAGGGATTCCCTGGAGGTCCGGCCGTCGGGACGGTGGAAGAAGCAGAGGACTTCGCTGCGGCCGTCCGCGTCGATGTCGTGGATCGCAACCGCTCCCGGACGAAGGGGCTGGGCGCCGCCGGAGCCACCTTGCCAGAGGACCTCGCCGTCTAAGGTGAAGGCGCCCAGGAAGCAGGGCTTGAGTTCGCTTTCCGTGTCGCACCGGTAGACGAGGAGGTCTGCCCGGCCGTCTCCGGTGAGATCTCCCAGCCGGATATCGCCGCCGTAGGTGAGTGCCTGATCTTCTATACGGGCGGATGTGAGAAAAGGGGTGGGGAGTTTGACCCTGCGGTAGAGATGGGCAGGGGAAATGTCATAAGCGTCGGACATAGGGTTCCCTGTTGTTCAGTCGTTGAGACACCGGACGCGGAAGTTTGGGGACGTAGCCTGGTACAGTGAAAGGGACGGTGTTTCGGGTGGCGTTGCCGGCGGCGAGAGGAAGGGTAAGAAAGGGCGAAGAGGAAAATCAGGATTCGGCAGGCTCGGCCGTTTCCGGCTTGGGAAGCCTGCTGTTGATCTGCTGCTGGATTTCCGAGATCTGCTGTTCGTAAAGGAGGGATTCTTCTTCGAGCTTGTTGGCGCGGCTTTCTGCTTCGGTGCGGGCGTGCTCGGACTCTTCGAGCAGCTCTTCGACCCGACTGAGGTCGATCAGGCTCTGCTCGAGTTTGCCTTTCCTGTCGCGGTATTTTTCCAGGAAGCTCAGAAGAATCTGCGCCAGGTAGGCAATGGCGCCTATGATGACGCCCATGAAGATCCAGTTCACGCTACCCCCCGACCTTTCAGGTGACCGGTTCTGTGAATTGTACGAGCGGCGCCTGAAGTGCAGAGGGATGCATCTGCAAGACGCATCTCTCTGCTGTTTTTTGCCCGGCAGGGATTCAGGACGATTTTTTGCGCTTTTCCTGCTTTCGGCGCAGGCCGAGCACCCGGTCGAACTCTTCGGAGAGGCTTTTCCCTTGCCGGGAAAATCTGATCATGGACTCTCGGGACATCACCATCATGGTGCCCTGCGAAGGATCCGGGTATCGACAGAAGCCGTGTTTGACCACTTCTCCTGTAATGCAGCACCGGGTCTCTACGGGATATTCCCTGTCAGAGTCGATGAAGGTTGTAGCAGAATGGGTATCTTCGGTATTCTCAAGGTTATACTCGGCGAAGAAATCCTTTTTTCCATCGGGCATATTTCTGGTCTCTCCTTGGGTTTGGAGGAATGTGAATAACCCCTTTTTAAAAGATAAGATAGGAGAAAAAGGAGGGGCTGTAAAGGGAAAAATGTGAAGCGTGAAGCATGGGGTCTCGCTTATGGCGTGGGGTGGGGGACGTTTCCCTACCCGGTTTCACGCTTCACGGTTTTTACCCGCTGCCCGCCTGGCCTCCACCAGTTTGACGTAGCGGTTCTGGACAAAGACCATGAAGGACCCGATCAGAATGAAAACGATGGCCACCTGCGGGAGGGAAAAGACAGCGTCGATGCCCCGGGCGTGTTTCAGGACCAGGGCTTCCAGGCCCAGCCAGACGCTGACCAGGTAGATGATCCAGACCGCCTTCTTGTTGCCGATGCCCAGGTCGGAGAGGCGGTGGTGGAAGTGATCGCGGCCGGTAAAATGAATCCACTGGCCAAAGCTGCGCACCTGGCCCGTTTTGACGCGGACCAGTGTGGTGAGGGTGGTGTCGAAGATGGGCACGCCTAAGATGAGGATGGGCACGGTAAGGCCGACCAGGTTGTCCGTGCCCCAGTTGCCTAAGATGCCGATGCCGGCCAGGGTGAATCCGAGGAAGTTGCTGCCGCTGTCGCCCAGGAAGACGCCTGCGGGTTTGGTCCGCCGGAAATTATAAGGGAGAAACCCGAGACAGCTCCCGACCAGGGCGATGGAAAGGAGCATCATAAAGGGCTGGTCGGTTTGCATGGCCACCAGGCTGAAAAAGGCGGCGTTGACGGCAGAGGAGCCGGCGGCGAGGCCGTCGAGGCCGTCTAAGAAATTGACCGCATTGGTGATTCCAATCACCCAGAGGATGGTGATCAGGATCTCTGCGGTATTGCCCCACCAGGTGGGGGGAAGGAAGGAGAGAACGACATCGTATTCGATCAGGATGGCAACGGCGAGGAGCTGGGCGAGCAGCCGGATTCTGGCCGACAGGCCCCAGATGTCGTCCAGCACGCCGATGGCAAAGATGAGGGTGGCGCCTAAGGCCACGCCCTTGAGTTCCAGGGAGAAGTGGAGGATGTCCCGGCCGAAGACCATCACCAGGGCAAATCCGAAATAGATGGCCGCGCCGCCCATCAGGGGGGTGACCTCGGTGTGTGTCTTTCGTCCTCCCGGACGGTCCACGGCCCCGAGTTTGAGCGCGATGCCCTGCACGATGGGGATGAGCGTATAGGAGATGCAGAAGGCGAGAAAGAGGATATAGACCCAGGTGAGATGCCATTCGCGGAATGCCGCTTTCACCGGGTGCAGCAGCATTAGGAGCATGAAGATCAGGGAGAAGACCTGGGCGATGTTGAAGAACCGTTTCACAAAACCTCCCGGGCTGTTTGAAGGATGCGGTTGACTTCGGTCTCTGAGAGGGCCGGATAGAGGGGCAGGGAGAGGGCCTGGTGAAAGGCGGCCGTGGCGTTGGGATAGCCGCGGTCGGGTTGGTCCAGACAGCGGTGGATGGGCGAGAAGACCGGGCGCCGAGCCGCCACGCCGTTCGCCTCAAAGCGAGGGATCAGGTCTGGGGCCCCGGCCGGATGGCGGATGACATAACGGAACGGATAGTCTCCGGGGGCAAAGCACGGCAGGAGGGCGCCGGTGCCGGCCAATTCCTGTGTGTAGCGAGCGCCGAGCTGGCGGCGCCGGGCGATGAACGGGTCGAGTTTGCGCAGCTGGGCGCGGGCGATAGCCGCCTGCAGGTCGGTCAGCTTGTAGTTGAACCGGGGGGTCGCGTCGGTGCGTCCGTCATAGTCGCGCAAATCCCGGACGCGTTCCGCCAGCTCCGGGGTCGCGGCGGCCACGGCGCCTCCCTCCCCGGCGCCGAGGACTTTGGTAGCGTAGAAGGAGAAGATGGCGAGGCGGCCCAGGCTGCCGAGTGTTTTTCCCCCAATCTGCGCTCCGAGCGACATGGCGCAGTCTTCAACGATGGGAACGCCGAGGGCGAGGAGGGCATGCAGATCGGCCGCTCGCCCGAACATGTGGGGGACCAGGACCGCGCAGGTGCGCGGGGTGAGGCGTTCGGCCAGGTCGCCCGGCGCAATGTTGAGGGTCTCGGGATCGATGTCCACCAAGAGGGGATCTGCGCCAACGTGTTGGACCGCGTGGAGGAGCGCCGCGCACACGTAGGTGGGCATGGCCACCGCGTCTCCCGGACCGATGCCCAGGGCGAGCAGGGCGAGGTGGAGCGCCGCGCTGCCGGAGCTGACCGCCACCACGTGGTCTACGCCGAGCCGCGCGGCCAGTTCGCGCTCAAGCGCTGCCACTTCCGGCCCCTGGGCCAGGTGGCCCGACCGGATGACCCGGCAGGCGGCCTCTTCCTCTTCGACGCCGAGACATGGACGGGAATGCGGGATCATGATTAGATGTTGATGAAGAGGCGCACGGGGGAGAAGGCTTCGGCGTGTTTTACCCTGCCCTGGATGCCTCTGAAGTGGGCGGCCGACCGGGCCACGTCTACGATGGACATGTCCTGGATGTAGGTGTTCATCACCTGGGATTTGTGGGCCTCTAAGCAGGCCAGCTTGGGGCCGAGCACGTCTTCGATATCGACAAAGATGCTGGGGATGAAGTTCTGGGTGGAAAGGCCGTCGTAGTAGAGCACGTTTCGGATGATGGAGCGGCTGGCCGGAATGACGGCCTGCGCTAAGGCACGGTGGTCCTGGTGGGTGTCGTCGGGGTAGGGGACAAAGCCGAAGTCGGCCTTTACCTGGCGGGCGATGCGTTCGATGAACATGATCAGGTCCCGGCTGCAGGTGAGTTCCGTGTCGGGATAGTCGCCAAAGAAAACCTCTTCGGCGTCCATGATCCGGGCCGATTCGCGCTGTTCGGCCTTTCGGACCTCCGGGTCTCCTTTGCAGGCTCCGTTGGTGACCACCAAGAGGTAGATGCGGTGCCCCTGCTGGCGGTATTTGATGAGTGTACCGGCGCAGCCGTATTCGATGTCGTCGGGATGTGCGCCAATGGCCAGGATGTTCATCGATTCTCTATCTGATGTATTCATAATCCCTCCCCGGGGGCGCGGTCCACTCCAATCCGGCGTGTAAAATAAGAAAGTTGAAGCTGTCTTGCAAATGCGTTATGAACGCCCGGACCGAAGCGTCTTAAGGCTGTCCGGACCGCAGTTAAACAGAATGTCTACGGCCGACATGTAAGGCTCGAATGCCCCAAACTGTTGGGGATATTCCGGGTGGCGGTAGTCCTGGAAGACAACCCGGATGCCGGCGGCCTCGAACTGCGCCAGGTCCAGGTAGTCCTGCCCGCCCGCGCCGGAGAGGTAGGTATCGGCGCCAGCGTGCCGGCAGATGTCCACGAGCCGGCCGGTGGGATCGTCCGAGAGTTCCCAGTCGGCGGCTCTGCGTGTGGGTGTGGTGACGCCGAAGGTTTCCATCAGGCCGAGGATGGTACGGATGTTGAGGTCGACCAGGCGGTCCCACGTCTGTTCGTAGAGGTTGTCGAAAAAAGGCAGATGGGTTTTAAAATGGGGGGCCCTGGCATAGTTGGCGGTGAGGGCCTGGCGGTGTTTGTGGCGCCAGTTTACATCGCTGTTGATGGGCACCTCGTGGATGCGCTGGGGGAAGCGATAGCGCACCGGAACGGTGAGCCACTGCCACCCCTGGGCGGTTTTGAGCCGGTTGCGGTTCTGGAATTCGTTTTTTTTGTACTGAACGGTGTCTAAGATGACAAACAGGTCTGCCCGGTCGATTTTGTCAAAATAGCCCGGCCAGGGGAGGTACTGGGGCTGATGGATGGCAACGGTCATTGCGGGGTTCCCAGGAGTTCGCGGTAGAGCAGTTCGGTTTGTTGAACGGTGGCGTTGATGGAAAAGCGACCAACGGCCCGACGGTACCCGGCTTCTCCCATCCGGCGCCGGCGGTCGGGATCGGCGGCCAGCTCTCCAAGGGCCCGGGCCAGGGCATCGGGCGAACGGGGGGGCACCAGCAGGCCGGTTTGCCCGTCGTCCACGACTTCGGGCACGCCGCCCACGGCAGTGGCCACCACCGGCAGGCGTTTGGCCATGGCTTCTACCAGGACCAGGCCGAGGCCTTCGTTGTGGGAGGCGAGGAGAAAGAGGTCCGCCACTTCAAGCAGTTCGGCAGTGTCGTCCCGCCAGCCGAGGAACTGCACCCGGCCGGAGATGCCCAGGCGGTCCGCCAGGTCCTCCAGATCGTTGCGCAGGGCGCCTTCACCGGCAACGAGCAGGCGCAGGTCGGGGTGTGCTGCGGCGGCTTTCTGGAAGGCGTGGAGCAGGTCGGTGTGCCCTTTTACCGGGGCCAGGCGTCCTACGGTAATGCAGACGGTGTGGTGGGCGGCCAGGCCCAGTGTTTTGCGAAGGGCGTCCGGGCGCCCGGTGCGGGCCTCGAAGGCCGCGATGTCGATTCCGTTGTAGATGTAGGTGTACTGCTTTCTGCGGCCGATGCGCACGGTTAGGTACTGGTCGATCTCCATTGCCGTGAGGCAGATGATTCGGTCGCTGATTAGCGCGGCGATGCGCTCTAAGAGTGCGAAGATGTGGGTGGCCAGCGGGCCGAAGTAGCCTTCTAAGACGGTGCCGTGGGGCGAATGGACCACTGCCGAGGCGCCGCAGAACCGGGCGGCCAGGCGGCCCAGCAGGCCCGCCTTGGAGGTGTGGGTGTGAATGAGGTGGTAGCGGCCGGCCCGGATGATCCGGATGAGTTGATAGAGGGCCCACAGGTCCCGGATCGGGTGGATATTGCGGCGCATCGCCGGGATCAGGATCGGGTGAAACCCCCGGCTCCGCACCGATTCCGTCAGGTCCAGTGCGGGATCGTCGGCCTGCCCCGCGGCCAGGTCCACCTCGTACTGCGCCCCGGGAAACCGGCGCAGGGTTTCCAGCAGGGCCAGAGGGGCGCCGCCGTGTTCGAGGCGGGTGATGATATTCAGGACACGAATCCTGCCCATGTCACGAGGAACCGTTCGACCGGATAAAGATCGGGTTGGAGAGCAGCCGGGTCTGTTTGGGCGCCCGCACGTCTAAGCGGTAGAAGTGCGTCCGGCCGTCGGTCGGGACGGCATCGGTATAGGCGATCTTCAGCACGCCTTCTCCTCGAAAGGTCCGGACGACCTCGCCGTCTCGGATGAGGTCGGCCTTGATGCTGTTGCCCCTGGGGGAGGGCTTGCATCTCAGGGTTGCGGTGAGGCGCAGTTCGGACCCGTCGGATGCCAGGCTTTCTCCCATGACGGCCTCTTTGCCGTTGCTGGAGAGCGTGAACTCGGTGAGGGCCAGGTTGTCTGCAAGGGGGCCTGCAAGGGCATAGATGCGGCCTTCTCTGAGGGCCTGCAGGACGTCCGTGCGGGTCCGTTCCCGAAGGAGGAAGACGGTCTGACTCAGCTTGGGCGAGAAATGGGCCCCTTCCACGTCGCCTTCGGCGATGGCCCAGATCGGTCTCGCTCTCTTGCCCAGGCAATACTGAGCGAGCACCTGGTCCCAGATGCCCCCCGGGGGGATAACGTATTTCATGCCTTCGAAAAAGGCGGCGAAGCCGGTATAGTTGCGGGCATAATACACGACAAAACTTAATCTGACCTAAAATATGGAGGATCAATCAGTATCCAAAGACAGTGAAAGAACTCCTGGATGTGATCCTGTATATTGAGCAGAACATACTGCAAATGGTCC
This sequence comes from Candidatus Latescibacterota bacterium, assembly GCA_965249305.1. Taxonomy (GTDB): domain Bacteria; phylum Latescibacterota; class UBA2968; order UBA2968. The sequence continues at coordinate 6,219,454 of OZ252228.1, forward strand.
AATCCATATCGAAACAGGCTTTTCTCTTTGCATCCGTGTTTTTTGATCTTCAACGGTTTTGTCTTTGCGATCCATTCTCCTACCAGATGAGCCCAGGTGAGGGCAATGGCTAAAAGCGCGATGAGTTTTTCGATTCGTTCCAGATGGATCAGATGGGTCTGTTCCAGATCGAAGCCTCGGCTTTTCAACGCGGCGAACAGGACTTCAATTCCCCACCGTTTTTTGTAATCCTCCAGCGGTTTTCGACCTTTACACTTGCTGGCAACGATGAGAAATTCGTCAGGTAATCGGATGACAGACAAATACAGATGATGACCATAGATCAGACGGGGTTTACGCAGGATGCGCTCTTGGTGAATGTGCAGGTCGGCAAACAAGCATCGAAGCGCGATGTCCCCTTTGCCATTTAGGGTTTTGGCGTTTTCCTTGACGCGGATGGCAAAGCCTAAGGCTTGCGCATCTAACCACGCAAACCATTCTTGCCCAATGAATTTCCGGTCTGCAACGATGACCTGAATCAGGTTTTTATCCACCAACTTCAAGACCCGTTCCATCAACTGGATACGCTCATCGGTGTTGGAGTTGCCCTTTTTGGGCAGCAGTATCCAGCAGATGGGAAATGCAACGCCTTGATAGACACTCCCGGCGGTGAGAATATTGATGGTCAGTTTGCCGAAGCTCCAGGTCGTCCGATCTATCGAGATGGTAAAGTCCGACTTGATCGGCAAGAGATGCAGGATCAAGTCGGCCACCAGGTCATAGGACAGATTAAACTCACTGAAGAAACGTTGGATTCTGCGATAGTTGGACTTCTGCTTGGCTTTGCCGTTGAGGGCGTTGGCCAGTTTGGTGAAGTTGACGGTTGTGAGCTTGATGAGAGACACAATGAAGGCGGCGATGAATTTTACCCGGGCCTTATGACAGGGTAAATACCATTGCATCACGTCGTGTAATTCATTAACTTGAGGAGACATAGACCTGTGTTTGATGATGGATGAGTTGTTGGATCTTGACAACCCAAACTTAACTCATTTCACCACTCAGCGCAGGTCTTTTCCTTTTTTGTCGTGTACCATGGTTGCGGGTATAAAGCAGGTCATCATAGTAGGGTTCGGTGAAAAGGTTCGCACTCAGCGGGCCTATTTTTTTTGTTGCAATCTTCGAGACTTCGGGGTGGGCCCAGAAGACCAGGCCCCCGTGGTCCTCCACCACGTAGTCGATAAAGTCCTGGTAGGGGGCCAGACCCTGATCGCCGTGGTACTGGTCGTATTTCCCGAATTTGTAGGGGAAATTGTTGAGGAGGAAGAGGAGGCCAACGGCGGTGAAAAGTACCGTCGGCATGTAGTAGAATAGCGGCCAACGGGCGCTGCGAGCCCTCTGGCGGCATTTGTAGGCCAGGAAGAGGAGGGCGAGGGGCCAGAGGCTGAGGAGGGTTTCCACACCGTAGCGCTTGAAGAAGCCGTTTCCCATTGAAGGAAGATCGACGTAAGCGTCGGGGGACTCCATGCCGAAGGCCAGGAGGTGTTTGTAGCCGTTGACCATTGTGAGGGAGCCCTTGAGAAGGCTGCTCTCCCAGTCATAATACACGACAAAACTTAATCTGACCTAAAATATGGAGGATCAATCAGTATCCAAAGACAGTGAAAGAACTCCTGGATGTGATCCTGTATATTGAGCAGAACATACTGCAAATGGTCCAATCCATATCGAAACAGGCTTTTCTCTTTGCATCCGTGTTTTTTGATCTTCAACGGTTTTGTCTTTGCGATCCATTCTCCTACCAGATGAGCCCAGGTGAGGGCAATGGCTAAAAGCGCGATGAGTTTTTCGATTCGTTCCAGATGGATCAGATGGGTCTGTTCCAGATCGAAGCCTCGGCTTTTCAACGCGGCGAACAGGACTTCAATTCCCCACCGTTTTTTGTAATCCTCCAGCGGTTTTCGACCTTTACACTTGCTGGCAACGATGAGAAATTCGTCAGGTAATCGGATGACAGACAAATACAGATGATGACCATAGATCAGACGGGGTTTACGCAGGATGCGCTCTTGGTGAATGTGCAGGTCGGCAAACAAGCATCGAAGCGCGATGTCCCCTTTGCCATTTAGGGTTTTGGCGTTTTCCTTGACGCGGATGGCAAAGCCTAAGGCTTGCGCATCTAACCACGCAAACCATTCTTGCCCAATGAATTTCCGGTCTGCAACGATGACCTGAATCAGGTTTTTATCCACCAACTTCAAGACCCGTTCCATCAACTGGATACGCTCATCGGTGTTGGAGTTGCCCTTTTTGGGCAGCAGTATCCAGCAGATGGGAAATGCAACGCCTTGATAGACACTCCCGGCGGTGAGAATATTGATGGTCAGTTTGCCGAAGCTCCAGGTCGTCCGATCTATCGAGATGGTAAAGTCCGACTTGATCGGCAAGAGATGCAGGATCAAGTCGGCCACCAGGTCATAGGACAGATTAAACTCACTGAAGAAACGTTGGATTCTGCGATAGTTGGACTTCTGCTTGGCTTTGCCGTTGAGGGCGTTGGCCAGTTTGGTGAAGTTGACGGTTGTGAGCTTGATGAGAGACACAATGAAGGCGGCGATGAATTTTACCCGGGCCTTATGACAGGGTAAATACCATTGCATCACGTCGTGTAATTCATTAACTTGAGGAGACATAGACCTGTGTTTGATGATGGATGAGTTGTTGGATCTTGACAACCCAAACTTAACTCATTTCACCACTCAGCGCAGGTCTTTTCCTTTTTTGTCGTGTACCATGCTCCCAGTAAAAAAAGGGGAAGGATTCCACGCCGGGGATGACGATGATGTCGGGGTACTTAGCGTCGATTTCGTCGATTTCGTTCAGGTATCTCCGGGCGCCATAGGTCTGGAGGGAGCCCGTCCGTCCGAGGGCTTTTGCAGCCATCCACCCCGTGAACCAGCCCATGATCCAGCGGGCGGGGAAAATCCCATATTCCACGCTGGTGGTGGCCTGGTCGGTAAAGATGGCGATCTCAAGGTCGTTTTCTCTTAAAAAAACGACCAGCTCTTCGGGGTCGTATTCGCCGCCGCTGACGGTGGAGTCCAGGTGGATGACGCCCCGTACCTGCTGAAAGGGCGGAGCGGCGGCGGAAGAGCCGATGCCGGCTGTGAGGATGAGGAGGGTGAGAAGGATCCGCATGGTCAGTAGCGGTAAAGCTCGGTGCAGCCTTTGGCGCAAACGGGGAATCGCTTCCGGCGTTTGACCAGGCGGCGGTAGTTCCGGTAGATTTTGTTGTTCCAGATTTCCCTGAAGCTGTTCTCCCGGATGTTGCCCGGGGAGAAGTTCATGGTGTGGTACGGGCGAATCGCGCCGTCGGGCATGATATAGGCGGTCATCCAGAGGCTGACACAGCGGTTCTTGTAGCTGGTGGATTCAAATTCGAAGCCGGTGTAGTAGTCCCGGACCTCGTCCGGAGTATAGTTGGGGTAGACCGAGATGTTGATCCGGGAGTTGCGCGACTCGATGGTGTCGATTGAGTTGAGGAGGACTTCCGGATCGATTTCCGGGAGTTCTTTCCAGATAAATCCCGCCCAGTCGGGGGTGATCTGTCCGAAATTCTCCTGGAAGATGTCGCTGTGCCGGTCGTAGGCCTGCTGGTTGATGAAGAGGAGGTGGTGAAAGTTGATGTTGTCGGCCCCCATCTCTTCGGCAATGGTGACGATTTCGTCTAAGTTGCGGTAATTGGTTTCAAAGATGGTGCAGTTGATGTTGAGTTGGGGGTATGTGGCGCCCCGCTGGGCACGGATGCGGGCGACCGTCGGCCACCCCCTGGGTGAGCTTCCGGAAGGTCCCTGTGGCGCCTCGGGTCACGTCGTGGACATCCTCGGTGCCGTCTAAAGAGAGGATGATTTCGTCCAGGCCCGAGTCGAGAATGCGGTCGGCATAGATCGACATGAGGGTGCCGTTGGTGACCATGTTGCAGCGCATGCCCCGGGCTTTGATGCGGGCGACGACGTCGGTCCAGCCTTTGTAGAGCATCGGTTCGCCGCCGAAGAGGGTGATGTTGGGCCTGAAGTCGACAACGTCGTCAATCAGGCGATCGATTTCGTCTAAGGAGAGCTGCTGGCGGAGCGTTTCGTGCCCGAAGTCTTTGAATGCGCCCTGGTCTCCCCACTGCCCGCACATGGGGCAGGTGAGGTTGCATTTGAAGGTGAGGAAGAGCGAGATGGTCTCCGGCGGCGCACTGAACCCGTCGCAGAGGTGATAGGTGGAGAAAGACTTGAGGCGCTTGAAGCCGGTGCGCCAGGCATATCCGGGCTGGGTCAGGGCCTTCCGGAGGTTGCGGAGGAGATTTTTTCGAGCAATCACGGCATGTATCCCTTTATCTATAGTTTCGGGGGTTGTTCGCCCCGTTTTTTACTTCACCGTATCCTTCAGGGCCTCCAGGGCGCGTTCCAGGGCAGCACGGGGCGCCAGCGGGTGCGCCGGCAGGAGGAGCAGGCGTCTGGCAACCGTCGTGGCGTGCGGAAAAGGGTCGGCGCCCGATCCGTCCCAGATGTCGGAATAGATCCGGTGGATCGGCTCCGGGTAGAGCAGAGTGGCCTCCAGGCCGGTTTTCAGAATGGCCTGGTGGACGGCGGCTCGGGTGCGCTCGTCGGGCAGCAGGATCGGAAACTGGTTGTAAGCCGGTATGCATCCGGCCGGCACCCGGGGCAGGCGGACCCCATCCACGTCGGCGAGGGCCTGGTAGAAAAATCGGCCGTTTTCGGCGCGCAAGGCCGCGATCTTCTCCAGTTTTGGGAGGAGCGAGCGGCCGATCCGAGCCTGGAATCGGGTGTAGGCGGCAATGTCGAAGTCGGTGTGGAGTTCCGTGTATTTGAATTTCGACACGGCCGGATGAAGCAGGGTGTACCCGAGGGGGCGGACGGCCAGGGCGAGCGCGGCGCTGAAAAGGGCAATCCGGAGCCGCCGGGACAGGCCGGGGGCGGGGAAGGCCGCCAGGGCCGCTTTCAGGTCCGGCGCCAGGTCTTCCCGGTGGGTGACCACCGCGCCTCCGGAGAGGGTGGAGAGATTTTTCCCCCGGTTGAAGCTGTAAAATCCGACGTCGCCGAAGACGCCGGCGTGCCGGTCCCCGATCTGCGTGCCCATCGCCGAGCAGGCGTCTTCAATGACAAAGCATCCGCTGCCCTGAAGCTGCTCTATAATTGCAGGCATATCCGTGGGCAGCCCGAACATGTGTACGGGCATCACGGCCAGGGTATCAGCGTTTACACGGTCCAGCATTTCCTTCGATCCGGCGTTGAAAGTCTCCGGTGAGATGTCGCACAACACCGGGCACAGGCCGGCCTTACGGATGGGCAGGACCAGGGAGGGCGCGGTGTAGGCCGGAAGCAGCACCTCGGTACGGTCCGAGCGTTTCCGGAGGGCCTGCAAGATGGCGTAGAGGGCCGATGTGCCCGACCCGGCCAGGCCGCACCAGGCAGCGCCGGTGAGACGCCGCAGGTCGGCTTCCAGATCGGCAGGTTGTCCGGATCCGAGAAAGCCCCTGAGCAGGTCAAGCGCTGAGATGGGCGTGCCGGCGGATGGTATCTTCATAGGATCTATCCACAGGAGCCGTTTGCGGGTCTCCCGGTTGATAAATGCATCTGTACGAGTGTCTTAAATATAGTCCAATTTCGGCTCAGGTCAATCGGAGACTCCGTCTGCCGGGGGGCACCGGACCTCCAGCAGGTAGGCGAAGGCCCCGAAAGGAAACCGGGGGCCAACGGGGTGGCGGGCAACAACCTGGAACCCGGCTGATGCAAATGCGCCACCGATCTGGCGTAAATGGTACGCCCGGGTGGGGAAATCCTCCCGCCGGTTGTGCCACCAGTATTTCAGCCTGAGATAGGGGTTGGACCGGTTCCGGATGTCGATGAAGATCCGGCCGCCGGGACGGCAGAGCCGCGTCAGTTCTTTTAGCAGGCGGCGGACGATTTCGTCGTTCGGAATATTTATTAAGGTGTTGAGAAAAAATATGTTATCAAATATTTCGTTCGAAAATGGAAGCGCCCCGGCATCCCCCTGAACCAGGCGAGCGTTCCCGATCCGGTTGTCCGCGAAGACCTGTTTGGCCTCGCGCAGCAAGTCCAGGTTGCGGTCGGCGCCCACAAGCCGGGCGTTCCCGGCATTTAGGGAAGCAAAAAAGAGGCCATTGCCGCAGCCCACATCTAAGGTGAGGCCGCCTCCGGCGGGATCGAAGCAGCCGGCGGCCAGCGCTCTCACCGCCTGTGTGATCCGGCCGAAGAAGGCGCCGGGACGCTTGACGCTGGTGGTGTCGAGGGGGGATTGGGGCATATATGCGCTCCCGTTTTTAAAGAATATCTTCCACCTGCCGGGCCAGGATGCGCCAGTCGAACTCGCGTTCGATCCGCTGCCGGGCCTGTTTTCCGAGGGTCTGGGCCAACCGGGGATCGTCCAGAAGCCGCTGGATGGCGCCGGCGATTTCCTCCTCCGAGCGGGGATCGACCAGGAGGCCGGTCCGGCCGTCTGAGACCGCTTCCACGGCGCCGCCCGAGCGACCGGCGATGACCGGCTTGCCGCAGGCGCCCGCTTCGATAAAGGTGATGCCGAACCCTTCGATGTCGCCGGCAAGCGCAGTGCCTTCGGTGACACGGTTGGGCATGACAAACACGTCGCAGAGGTTGTAGATTTTGGGGAGGTCCTCGTCGGGTACAAATCCGAGGAACTGCACACAGTCCTGGAGGCCGAGTTGGGCGGTGAGGGCGCGCAGGCGGCCCTCTTCCCGGCCCGTGCCGCCGATGAGGTAGACGATCTCCGGCCTTTTCAAGCGGGCGAGCGCCCTGAGGACCATGTCGTGGCCCTTGCGCTGGTCCAGCCGCGCCTGGGTGAGCAGGACTTTGCGGCCGGTCAGGCCGAGGCGTTCGGTCCAGGCCGGATCTGCGGGCATGGAGCGGAAGACGCGGGGGTCCACCCCGGGGTAGACCCGCCTGATTTTGCGGTCCGGCACGCCGAAGCTGCGGAATTCGTCCGAGGTCATGTCGCTGTTGGTGACGACCCATTCGCTGTCGGCCAGGATGCGCCGCATCAGGCGTACTTGACGGCCCCCCTGCGCCAGACGGGCGGTTTCGGAGCCGTAGACCCAGACGGTGTAGGGGATGCGGAAGCAGCGCTTGCAGAGCCATCCGGCCAGCCCGGAGGAAAAGACCTGACCACAGTGAATGTGAGCGGGCCGATCGGCCAGGGCGGTGAAGGTGGTCCAGGCGGTGGTGAGCAGGGTTTTAGCGGTTTTGGATGCGGCGTCTTCCCCGAGGGGCAGGGGGATGCGGCGGACCGGGACCGGATAGCCGGCATCGATCTGCGCCGCGCCCGGCATACGGGGGGCGAGGATGCGGGTGCGGTTGGGAGGAAGCAGCCGCCAGATCTGGTAGAAGACGGTGGCGATGCCGCTGGTGACCGGGGGGAAGTCGTTGGCGATGAGGAGGCTGTGCCGCATATCAGGACCGGGTAATATATTTCAGGACAGTCGGTTGAAAGATTTCGTGAACGTTTTTGTCGAGATTCTCTGAAAGGATCGGGATAAAGCCCAATCTCGCCTGGTACCGGGCGAAGACATCGAGCTGGCGCTGAAGTTCGAACAGGCTTTGTTCCTGCTTTCGCTTCTGAAGGGTCTCCGCATCCTGGTGGAGATAGAAGCAGAGGTGGGGGCGGGGAAAGATCCGGGTGAGGGCGAGGTGGGCCAGGACCGTTGCATTCGGGTCCAGCAGGAGGTCGAAGGCGTAGCGGTCGGTGAGGACCACGCCGCCCCGGCGCAGGGCGGGCCAGAGCCTCAGGGCGTAGCGAAGGGCCATTTCGGCCAGGTAGACGGCATCGCGGACCAGGCGGTAGAGGGGGCGGCCCGAGAGGTGGACGGGATCGGCAGGGGCGCGTGGGTCGGCGGGTTGTGGAGATGGATCGGCTTTGGCCGATGCGCCCTGGGTGCGGGCGATTCCGGCTAACGGGAGGATATGGCTGTGCCAGCGGCCCATGTAGAAGCGGTGTACCGGGATGCCGCAGACCGCCAGTCGATTTTTCAGATGGTCTCCCACGGTCGATTTCCCGGCGCCGTCGGGGCCGATGAGGGCTACCAAAAGGGCGCAGGGGAAGAGGCGCCTGTGGAGCCGTTTCCAGCGGCTCCTCCAGAGGCAGAGGAGGAGGTTCGCCCAGGCTACGGGTCGAAGGTCAAGCAGGGCCTGGATGACCCGGTGCCGGAGAGCCAGGAGGCCCGGGTAGTCGCGGCGGGTGAGGGCGGCGGTGAGGTCTCCGGCAAGACGTTCGCCCACTGTTTGTGCGAAGAGGCTCTCCACGGTGTCGGGGTCGAGGCCGCCTTCGAGCAGGTGGTCCAGAATCTGGATGTATTTCTCTTTGAAGGCCTTTTTATCAAGGATGCTGTGGAGGACCAGGAGGGCTGCGGTGTGTGAATCGCAGGGGATGGAGGTGCTGGATTTGGCCACGTTTTCCGACAGGAGTCGGTCGCCGGGAAAATAGGGGATGTCGTTCCAGGAAGGATGGTCCAGGTGGAGGTCCAGGGCCAGGATCTGGCCCGGAGGGCCGATGCAGGCCATGTAGCCGATATGGCGGCGGACCGTGCTCTCCCGAGTGCGCACAAAGCCGGCGTCCCGCAGGATCGGTCCGATTCGGGAGAGGTCGCCGGAGCGGACCAGGATGTCGAAGTCGGTGTTGTCGCAGGGAGCATCCTCGGTGAGGGGCTCGTGGTTGCGGAGGAGGCAGTAAGGGATATCCGCCCCGTGCAGTGTGTTGAGAAGATCGCGCACACGGACAACGATTGCGCTGCCGGTCCGGGTTGCTGGTTCGTTCATCCGTTTTTTCTCTCAATCTGACGGAAGAGGGGGAGAAACGACGGCAGGCTCTGAATCTCAAACCGCCTGCGAATGAAGTCGAAGAGGCCGAGGGTACAATAGTGCGGGTAGAGTTCCGGGTTGAGCTCGAGGTTCCGGAGGAGACGGTGAGAGGCCCTCTGGATGACGCCGGACCGGGCATCGCGCAGGCTGAAGGCGCGCTGCAGGAGGTCCCGCGCAGTCTCGGGGGTTGCCGTCCCCTTTTTCTTCCCATCTAAAATAACAGAACAGATGTAATGGAGCCAGTCAAAAGGGGGCCAGGAGACGGTTGCGTATTCCCAGTCCAGGACGGCCAGATCGTTCCGCTGTTTGAGAATATTTTCTGGGTGAAGGTCGCCGTGAATGAGGGCGGGCCGGAGGCCGGCGGCCCGGAGCTGTTTCAGGGCGTCCCAGAAGCGGTCGGCGAGCTCACCGCTGGCGATGTGGGCGCGGAGGCGCGCCTCGTCCCGGTAAAGGGCCCTCTGCTGGGCGGGACGGGGGTGGGGGAGCTCATCCGGTGCAACCGGGATGCGGTAGAGGGCGGCAAGCCAATCCGCCAAGGCGTTTGCCTGCGCTTCCAGGTCACGGGCGGTCCGGGGGAACGGGAGCAAACGGCCGGGCATCGCAGTTTGCAGGGCGGCATGCCGGGCGCCCACCCGCCCTTCCCAGAGGATTTGGGGAATGCTCCGGGCAAGTTCAGGTTCGCCCCGGTCGGCAACGAGTCTGAGGGCTTTTGCTTCGTGGTGGACCAGAGACCGGGCGGCGTCCATCCGGAAGACGGCTACAGGCGTGGGGTCGGTGGCGGTAAAGACCGGGAGGGTGAAGGTGCCCCGGTTGGCAAAAATGAGAGGAAAGCGGATCGGCTGCGCCGGGGAGAGGCGATCTTCCAGGGCTTCCCGAACGGTTCGTTCGATGACGGTCACAGACGGAGGGCGCTTCTGCACGATGGCCCAGTATCCGGGGGCCGCCAGGCTGCGGAAGGCCCGACGGAGGGTGCCCGAGAGGAAGCCGGGCAGAGGGATTCTCCGGTAACGGTCTTTGAGGAAGAGGACCAGACCCCGGGGGTCATCCGCATCCAGAAGCACGCGAACGTCCCGGTAATCGGGGAGGGCCGTGTAGACCCGGTCTACGTGCAGTTCGGTCCGGCGAAGGGCCGATACCAGGGCGCCGTATGCGGCGCCCGTATCCGCGCTGGATTTGCACAGGGGGGAACGCGGGTTAGGCAGACCCAGGCAGAGCCTTCCGCCGGGTTTCAGGAGGCGGATCAGGGCGGTGAGGCGCCCGCGCTCGGGCAGCTCCCGGGCAAGGACGAGGTCGAGGCTGTTCGGGCGAATGGCGCCTTCGGGGGGTCCGAAAAAGGGGAGGATGTTGGAAACACCGCTCTGGCGGGCCCGGATGCCGAGGAAGCGGACGGCGTCCGGGTCCGGATCGGTGGCGTAGACCGCCCGGCAGAGGCCGGACAGGGCGAAGGCGTGGGTTCCCCGGCCGCAGGCGGTGTCCAGAACCCGGCCCTGGAGCGCGGGCAGGGCTGTCAGAGCGGCGGCCGCACAGTGGTCGTCTACGGTCCAGCGGTAGGCTTCGCCGGGGCCGTAGAGCTGCCGTGCGGCCGATTCCCAGTCCGTGCGCCGGGCCAGTTGAACGAGTTCTTTAAAGGGACTCATCGGGACTCACCTGCGACTGTTTCCAGGGCAGACAGGATCTTTTCGGCCGTTTTTTCGACGGTGAATTGTTTTGCGCGGCGGCGTCCGGCCTGGATGCAGGACCGCCTGAGGTCTTCCTGCAGCAGCAGGGCCTCCATCGCCTGCCGGATCTCTTCGGGGGATTCCCCGTTGACCAGGACGCCCGCGTCGCCGCCGACCTCCGGCAGGGAGGTGGCCCGGGAGGCGACCACCGGTGTTCCGGCGGCCATGGCCTCCAGCGGGGGGAGTCCAAAGCCTTCGGAGAGGGAGGGGTAGACAAAGAGGGATGCCCCCCGATAGAGGGCGGGAAGGTCCGCGTCGGCCACGAGGCCCGCAAAATGGACCTGTGAGCGGATGCCGAGCTGCTCGGCAAGGGCCTGGAGGCCCTCTCCGAAGTTTCCGGGGTCGCCTGCCAGGACGAGGGGGTGCGAACCGCGCAGGTCCGGGGACAGCCCGCTGTAGGCCTGGATCAAACGGCCGACATTTTTGTGGGGTTTGAAGTTTCCCACGTAGAGGAGATAATTGGGCGGGATGTCGTATCTGGACCTGACGGCGTCGATCTGCGGTTCAGACTCGGTTGAGAAATACCGGTCGGATACGCCGTTGTAGGTGATTTGAATTTTTTCGGCAGGAATCCGGAAGGTCTGGACCAGATCGTTCCGGCTGTGTTCGGAGACGGTGAGGATGCAGGCGGCCTGCCGAACCAGGCACGACCGCTGCACCAGATAAGAACCGTTGTAGAGCAGCCGGTTGATGCCGGTCCGGTCCGAGATCTTCAAGAAGAGGAGGTCGTGAAAGGTGACGACGAGTGGGCAGGAGGCCAAAAAGGGGCCTTTGTCGTAGGGCGAAAAGAAGAGGTCGAGCCGGTCCTGATGGATTGCCCGGGCGAGAACGGCCTGATCCCACCAGGCGGTGATGCGTTCTTTTATCATCTGGAACGTGATATTGCCTGTAGAGAAGTCGTACCGGGTATGCTGGTTGCCGTAGACCACGAATTGGTGCTCGCAACGTTCCCGGGCGCGGGAACCGAGGAAATTGTGGAGGTAACGGCCGATACCGGTCACCTGGTCTCCAAGGAGCTCCCGGCCGTCAACGCCAATACGCAGTTCTGTTCGCCCCTCAGCCATCGGTTTTGAGAATTCTTGCATACAGACCCTGAATCTGTGCGATGTGGCTCTGGATGTGATACTTCTCGGCGAAGCGCCGCCTGCCCCCTTCGACGATCTTTTTTGAGAATGACGGGTTTTCCAGCAGGGAGATCGCGGCCCGGGCGAGTTCGGATGGAGATTCCGGGGGTACCAGGAGGCCCGATTCTCCGTCCACGATGATTTCGGGAATGCCCCCCACGCGGGTGGCGACCACAGGGGCGCCAAGGGCCATTGCTTCTACGATGACGCGGCCGAAGCCTTCGGTTTTCAGGCCGGTTTCTGTTTTGAGAACGAGGGAAGAGACAACCAGGACATCGAGCTGTTCGATGATTGCAAGGGCATCGTTCCGGAAGCCGAGGAAGGTAAAATCGTCGGTCAGCGCCAGGTCGGCCACCATCCGGCGGAGTCGCTTTTCGTAAGCGAGCGTGTCGGGATCGTTGGGGTCCGCACTGCCCAGGAGCAGGAATTTCACGCCGGGCGTTTGACGCTTGAGTTCGGCGGCCATCTCCACGAAGCTGTGGAGGCCCTTCCAGGGGTCGATGCGCGATACGGCGGCGACCAGCCGCGTTGACGCCGGCAGGCCCAGCTCGGCCCGGATGTCGGTCTTCCGGGGGATGCCTTTTAGAGAGACGGAGTTGGGGATGGTTATGAATTTGCGGGTCAGCCCCTGATGCCCATCGCAAAAATAGTCCCGGACGGCGTCCGAGACGGAGATGACGCGCGTGGCCAGCCTCGCGAAGAGCCGGTCCACCCAGGTGAAGGGAAAGATCACGCGGAGGTGCCCCACCAGGGGGACACCGCTCAGGCGGGCCGCGATGCCTCCCCGGATGTCGAGGCTGTTGACGTGAACGAGGCGAATGCGCCGGCGCTTGATGAGGTTTGTGAGGTTGAAGATGGTCTTGAAGGTGGAGAGGGCGCCTCCGCGTTTCAGGATGTGGGTCTCCACGCCGGACGCAGAGAGCCGGTCGGTGAGTGTGCCCGATCCATAACAGATGACGATCAGGACATAGCGGCGCCGGTCCAGGTTCCGGACGAGGGTAAGCAGGCTTAAGGGGCCTCCGCCAATCACGTCGGCGAGGTTCTCCACGTAGGCGATGGGAATGGCGGAACGCATTGCGAGCTATTTGACCGTGCGGAGTCTGAGCTGGATGTGATGCGCCTGAAAGATAAAGGCCAGGTGCGTTTCGTAGCATCCGGAGAACCGGTTGGCCAGCCACTGGATGCCTAAGAGGCGCTTGAGCCGGCCGAAGCAGATTCTGCGTTCGATCGGGTCGAACTTGAAGTCTACATAGTAGTCGAAGGCGGACCGGCGGGGCATAAATTCGTCAAAGGCGCGCAGGGAGAAGCTGTGCCGGTGCGTGACGTCGGCGTAGCTGTCGTCGCTGGAGAAGTGGGGGGAAATAATGAGGACCTCGCCCCCGGCCTTTGAAATACGATGAATTTCCCTTAGCGCCGAGACGATGTCTTCGAGGTGCTCTAAGACGTTGTCGCACACGATGAAGTCGAAGCTGTCCGGCCGAAACGGATAGGGGTACCAGGCCAGATTGCAGATGGCATCGGCGTGGCTGCTCCTGTTGAGGTCGGCGCCGATGGCCCCGGGATATTTCTTCTGCCCGCAGCCCAGGTCGAGTATGCGCATGGCCCCATCCTTGCCGAGGAATGTGTCCAACCCGTTGAAATCGAAAGGGTTCCAGGATCAAGCTGGATGCAGAGCCTCCCTGGGATTCGTATTCCGGCACAGGAGACCGCGACCCAAAAGCTATCTTCGAGTCCCTCGAAAGTCAAGCGCAATCGGAGGAAATGGTCCCTCCCGATCAGATTTGGTATTGTCTTTGGCGGATTTGGGGCTATATTTGGGATATTCTTTTGCACGACTTGCGAAGCGTGAACCAACGGGTCGAATCTGCCTGCACAGAAGGAGCCTCTCCCATGCCAGATCCCACGTTCCTGCTTATCGGCGCTCAAAAATGCGGCACGTCGTGGCTTTCGGAAATGATCAGGCAGCATCCGGATGTATTCGCGCCGCCGTTGAAAGAACTCCACTTTTTCAACAAGGAGGACAATTACCAGAAGGGGCTCGAATGGTATCGGAGCCTGTTTTCAGACCACAAGGGAGAGAAGGCGATCGGCGAATTCACCCCCAATTACATGTGGACCAGCTTGGACGAGCGAGAAATCGAGGAGAGCCGACGAACCCGGAATATACCGGAACTGGTTTATCAGCATTATCCGGAAATAAAGCTGATCGTCACGCTCAGAGACCCTGTCTCTCGCGCCGTTTCCGCATTTTACCACCATATCCGGGAGCGCCGGATTCACCCGCAGAGCCGGATCTTGAATGTGGGCCACCGTTACGGCATTATCTCTATAGGTTTTTACGATGTTCATCTGCACAACTGGCTGCAGGTTTTTCCACGCGACCAATTCCTGATTTTCTTTTACGAAACCGACATTGTTCAAAACAAGGAGCAGACGCTCAGGGGCGTTTATCGGTTTTTGGGTGTGGACGAAGGGATTGTGCCGGAAAACATACACGCGCGTCACAATCCCCGAGACAGCCATCTGTATATGTACCTGCACTATTATTTTCCGCGCGTGACGTACAGGCTGGCAAAGGTCGTCCCCGTGTTGAACTGGATCGACTTTCCAAAAATCGAGGTGAGTGATGAAGAGGTCGGGGAACTCTCACGCCTTTACTCTCCGCATAAACAGGCGCTGGCAAGCCTGCTCGAATGTCGGCTCCCCTGGCCTGCTTGACCGGCAATGGCCGCGGTCAGCGTACCTCACGCACAACCCGGTTGTAGACCTCCAGGGTCGAGTCGGCAATCTCGTCCCAGCCGTAACGGGAATCGGCCAGCTGGGCAGAATGTCGTCCCATCCGGCAGAGGGTTTCAGAAGGCGCTGAGAGGAGTTCGCAAAGCCCGTCGGCCAGGGCATCGATGGAACCGGGGGGGACGACCCGCCCGTTGGTTCCGTCTTCTACGATCTCGGCCAGGGCGCCCACATTGGTGACCAGAACCGGTTTGCCAAAGGCGTAGGCGAGCTGTAAGGCGCCGCTCTGGTAGATATTGAGGTAGGGGTATACCGCTAGTGGTCGATTTCGCAAATACGCATGAGGTTGCATAGGTGGCAAAAAAGGGGTATGTTATACGCCTCATTCCAATCGGTAAAGGAGGTGTATAATGTCAGGTCCCCTTCCCCAATACCAACCTCGCTTCACAAAAGCCCAACTGGCAAAAGCCCAGAAAATCATTCGTCAGCGCAACGCGCCTCAATCCCAGGTGCAGCGGGCAAAGATGGTGGTGGCCTTAGCCGAGAATAAAGCCATTGGCAACCAGAGGTTAGCCGACAGGGCAGGTGTCAGTTCACCTACGGCGCAGAAGTGGCGAAAAAGGTGGACTGAAGAAGGCTTCACTTTAGAGGATCTACCGCGCAGTGGGCGACCGCCCACTTTTTCCCCCTGTGCAAGTCAGTGAAGTCAAAGCCATTGCCTGTCAACTGCCCGCACAACGGGGGTTGCCCCTGTCTCGGTTCAGCTTATTTGAGATTCAACAGGAAGTGTTAAGGTGTGCGTTGATCACTTCAATCTCACCCACAACGATTTGGCGCATTCTCAAAGAGGATGCCCTTCGTCCCTGGTATCACCGATCCTGGCTTCATATCAAAGCCCCCAACTTTTTAGAGAAAGCCAGTCGCATTCTGGACCTGTATCAAGGCATATGGGAGGGGATACCGCTTGGCAAGAAAGACTTCGTTATCTGTGCCGATGAAAAATCCCAACTCCAAATCTTAGCCCGAGAGTTTGCCACATTGCCACCTGATTGTGGCAAACCCATTCGTATGGAAAATGACTACAAACGGATGGGCACAGTGGCCTATCTGTCTGCACTGGATGTGTTCTCAGGGCACATCTTTGGGCGTGTGGATGAGAAAACCGGCATCGTGCCCTTTCAAAAGCTGGTGGACCTGGTGATGGGACGGGAGCCTTATGCTTCGGCTGATCGGGTCTTCTGGATTGTGGACAACGGATCTTCTCATTACACCACCACGTTCCCTAAACGGCTCCAGGATGCCTATGAAAATGCCATTGCCGTCCATCTCCCTATCCACGCCAGTTGGCTCAATCAGATTGAGATCTATTTCTCGATCTTGCAAAGAAAGGCGCTCACGCCCAATGACCTGGCAGATCGACAGGCGATGGAAGCCAGGATCTTGGGCTTTGAGGAATACTATAATCTCACTGCCGAACCTTTCAACTGGCGCTTTACAAGGCAGGAATTGGAAGAACGAATGCAGCGAATCCGGCTGGCTGCATAAACTCATGCGAACTTCTGAAATCGACCACTAGGTCTGTCGCGGCGAAGTAGAGGCCGATGTCTTCGAGGGGGATGTATTCCGGGCGGAAGATGACGGCCTCCTCCAGCCCGTGGCTTCGGATCATCTGCCGGTAGGTTGCGGGGTCTACGCCAAGAGGCTTGCCCACCACCACCAACCGGGCGTGGGGCACGTGCCGCCGCATTCTGGCAAAGGCCGGGATGAGCAGATGGATGCCTTTGTATTCCCGAATGGCCCCAAAGCAGAGGGCCACGGGCGCATCTTCGGGCAGACCCAGCCGGGCGCGGGCCTCCGACTTAGACACGGTCCGGGCGCCCCGGACGAATTGATAGTCCCCGTGGGGGATGTCGAACGCGCGTTCCGGGTCCAGGGGAAAGGCCGTCAGGAGTTCCTGCCGCACGGCCTGGCCGTGCACAATCAGGGCCCGGGCAGACCTGTAGACCAGCTCCAGGGCCGGGCGCATCCCGGCGGCTTCCCGCTCGGCCCGATCGTGTGGAAAGACGTTGTGGACGGTGAGCACACAGGGGGGGCCAAACAGGCGGGCGCAGAGCAGGGGGAGCCAGTCTCGACGCGCCGAGAGCGTTGACTGCACGTGAAGCAGGCAGGGGCGGCAGGCGCGGATTGTCTCGCTGATTTTGCGGAGATTCTGGAGGTAAGGCATGCCGGGAGCCAGACAGGCTTCCAGCCGAAATTCCCTGGGCAGGCCGTCGAGTTCATAGGATGTTGTGGTGAGCAGAACCACATCGGTCCCCTTTTTCTGGAGGGCCTGGCAGAGGTTGTACGCATAATGGCAGATGCCGCCCCAGCCGCCGGGTTCAAGCATCACAAGGGTGTGGTTATTGAGATCCATAAACTACGTTCAGTCTATTGTGCGCCGATAGATGTCGAGGGTTTCCCCGGCTGCGCGGTCCCACGAAAACCGGGCGGCCTGCCGGGGGCCCCGCTGCCGGAGGGCATCCGCAAGCGCCCGATCCTCGATGAGGCGGCGCAGGGCGTCGGCAATGGCTTCCGGGTCGTTCGGATCCACAAGCAGGGCCGCGTCTCCGGTCACTTCGGGCAGAGACGAGGTGTTGGACGTAACCACG
This sequence comes from Candidatus Latescibacterota bacterium, assembly GCA_965249305.1. Classification (GTDB taxonomy): domain Bacteria; phylum Latescibacterota; class UBA2968; order UBA2968. Next base: position 6,236,556 of record OZ252228.1, read on the forward strand.
GGCACGCCGCAGGCCAGGGCGTCTACGACGGGAATGCCGAAGCCTTCGTAGAAAGAGGGGTAGGCGAAAACCTGCGCCGCCCGGTACAGGTCGGGCAGGTCGGCGTGCGGTACGTGGTTCAAGAAGTGGACGTGCGAGGCCAGGTTCAGGTCTTCCACGGCCTGGAAGATGCGTTCATAGAGCCAGCCTTTCCTTCCGGCCAGGACCAGGGGCAGGTCACCGGCGCCGGTCTCGCGCAGGAGGGCATAAGCGTTTAAAAGGCCAACGACGTTTTTCCTGGGCTCGAGGGTACCCAGAAAGAGGATATACCCCCCTTCCACACCGTAGGTCCTGCGGATCCGTTCCCGGGCCGACGCCGGATCGCCGGGGCAGAAACGGGATTCGACGCCGTTGTAGACCACATGGACCCGGTCCGGGGAAATCGGGTAGATATCCAGGAGGTCCTGCCGGGTCTGGTTCGATACGGCGATAACGGCGTCCGCCCGCCGGACAGCCTGCGCGGTGGCCTGTGCAAAATAACGCTGCCCTCTGGGGGTGAGGGTATCCGGGCAGCGGTAGAACGCCAGGTCGTGTATGGTGACCAGGGTACGTGAGGCGCGTATTCTGGGCACGGCGAACCTGGGGAAGTGGACCAGGTCGAGGCGGTCTGCACACACGGTTAGGGGAACCAGCAGGTTTTCCCAGACGCCCTTGAACAGCCGGTTTCGCAGGGGGAGGCGCAGCGCCCGCCAGGCGGTCTCGGGAACCTCCACACGGGGGGCCAGGCTTGTGCCGCGGGTGGGGCAGAGCAGGACATAGCGGTTGTCCGGCGCGACCCGATAAAGCCCCGAAACCAGATTCCGGATATAGGATGCGATGCCTGCGCGGCTGAAAAAGAGGGGACGGGTATCGATGCCGAAGGCCGACACAGGCTCACCTCCGAACGCGCGGCCTGGCGATGAATACAAACTGCTGGGCCAGGAGCGTTTTGAAGGCCCGGCAGATCCGGTAGACGACATACCCGTATCCCGGCAGCCGGGAGAAGGTGCGACCGAACAGCAGTTTATACGTTCGGGAGACGTGTAAGCCGGGTGTGGCGTCGGTTTCGACAATGCGGAATCCGGCGTGCTGAACCAGGGCGCGGGCCGTTTTGAGGGTGAAGAACCTGAGGTGTCCGACGTAGAGGATGCCGGTGTGGTCGTCGTAGTCGAATTTCCCGAACAGGAGGCGGAGGCGCACCGCCCAGTTGGCCACGTTGGGGAGGGAGACCACGATGTACCCATCATCCTTGAGATAGGGACGCAGCCGCACCAGCGCGTTCCAGGGATCGGCCGTGTGTTCCAGCACATCTCCAAAGACCAGGACGTCAAAATGCCCGTTCGGATAGGGCAGCCTCTCAAGGTCGTCCAGATCGATCACGTGGACTTCCCTGCAGAACGCTCTGGCCCGTTCGGCGGCTGCGGGATCGACCTCGATGCCTACCACCGTACACCCTTTTGCAGCAAGGGCCTCTGAGATGTGTCCGGAGGCGCATTCCACATCCAGGACGCACAGGTTTTTCTGTACGTGTTCCACAATCCGGCCCTGAGAATGGTAACGGTCGAATGCCCTGAATCTGCCCCGAGCGTGGTAACGGTCGATTTCCACCGCCTATTTCTCCTCCCAGGGGCGTGTTGGCAACTCCCAGCCAGGACCGGAATTCGGCGTCGGTCATGCGGCGGCGAGACTGAATGTCCCGCCGTTTGGTCAGCATTTTCCCGACCATCGGAAGCGTGTGCAGCCGGGCGCGCAGCCTGAAGGTTTCCGACCGGGAGAGGACCAGGAAAAGGTTCCAGAGTTCGTTTTTCACCAGGTCGGGCAGGGCTTCGGGCAGCACGCCGGAGGGGTAGTTTTTCAGAATGCAGAAGAGCCGGTTGCGCGCCCGAAGGTAGTCCCGAAGGCCGGGACGCCGGCGGACGGTAGCCCCCCCTTCGTGTTCCAGAACCGCGCCGGGCACGTAGAGGCAGCGCCAGCCCAGGAGGCGGATGCGCCAGCAGAGGTCGAATTCTTCTTCGTAAGCGAAGAAATCTTCGTCAAAAAACCCGGCTTCCCGGAGGGCGCTGCGGCGGTAAAAGGCCGATGCCCCCGAGGCGCCGAAGACCTCCATCGGGCGGTCGTACTGGCCCCGGTCCCGTTCTCCGCCGCCCACGTTCCAGGAATCGGCATTGCGGTGAATGCCAATGCCCACGGAGTCGATGGTGTCCGGGTTGTGCATACGGATCTGCCGGGAGGCGCAAATGCCGATTCGCCCACCGCGGCCCGCTGCGTCCACCAGGGCCTGAACCCAGTCCGGACGCACGCGGGTGTCGTTGTTCAGGGTGGCGATAAAATCGCCCCGGGCGGCGGAGAGCCCGGCGTTGTTGCCCTGGGCATAGCCCTGATTTTCCGAAAGTACGATGAGCCGCACACGCCTTCCGTAGCGTTTCTGGACGAACGCGGGCGTCCCATCGCCGGACGCATTGTCGACCACGATAATTTCCAGTCGGGGATAGGTCTGGTCCAGCAGGGCATCCAGGCAGGCGCCCATCAGGTGGCGTCCGTTCCAGGTGAGCACCACGACCGAAACCAGGGGAGGGACGCTCATCGGCCTGTCACCTCCCAGGCCTTGTGGCGTGCTCTTAGCATGGGCCGTGATCCGAAGGTTTTGAGGCAGACGCCTCCCAGTATTTGGCGTCGGAGAAGAAGGGGTAGAGTCCCGATATCAGGCTGATGATCAGGCCCCACAGCCCGTCCCGGTAGCCTCTGTTCTTGACATAGAGCCGGATGAAGCGCAGGAAGGATCGGAGCAGGAATTTGACCGGAAAGATCCAAAAGTTGAGTGGCGCGCCTTCGCGCTGCATCTGCCGGGCCTCGAAGCTGGTATAGCGGTTGAACTTGGTGAAATACGACTCGATGCTGGGATAGGGGAAATGCAGAATGGGGTGCTGAAGCTGCGTGGACGATCCCTGCAGGTGAAGGCGGGCATGGACTTCCCGGTCATCCCAGCGTCCGCAGCCTTTCCGGAAGAGTCGGATCTGGTAGTTGGGGTTCCAGAAGATAGACCGGGAGGGCCTGTTGCCGAAGTGGGTCAGAATATTGATGGCATAGCCAGTGTAAGTGGAATCCCGAATCACCTGTCGGATCTCCTCCGCAAGGGGGGCGGGGACCACTTCGTCGGCATCTACAAAAAGGAGCCAGTCACATTCAGGTACACGATCTAAGGCCCAGTTTTTTGTGGTTGCAGCATTGACGTAGCAGCGCTGCAGGATGTGGTCGGTATAAGACCGGGCAATCTCCACGGTGCGGTCCGTACTGTGGGTGTCCACCAGCAGGATGTGGTCGACCCATTTCAGCGATTCGAGGCACCTTGCAATCTGCGCCTCTTCATTGTAGGTGTGCAAAACAGCAGCGATTTTGGGCACGTTGGCTTTGCTCCTGTTTCAGGCGGGGAAGAATGGCTATGCAGGCGTTTCCGGCTACTGTCGGGCTGCGCTCTGGCGCTGCCTTAAGATGCCTGCAATCACGCCGATTTCGTACCAGACGCGAGAGGCTTTTTCAACGATTGGAAATACCAGGCTGTCTCCCCATCCCACACCTTCCCGACGGAGCTTCAAGACATGCCGCGGCCAAGTGACAACAGAGAGGAGCCGGCGCAGCAGCCGCCAGCAGGTGGCTTTGGACGATATGGTCCGGCCTTCGAGTTGATACCACAACACCCGGCTGCATCCGGAGTTGAACGTTTCTTTGAAAAACGACTTCAGGCTGTTTTTCTGATGATGATCCCCTGCTGCCTGTTCGTTGAAGACCAGCGTGTAACCGGCCCGACGGATTCGGACGGACAGTTCCGTATCTTCACCGCCCGAGGTGATGCCTTTGAAGGCGGGTACAAAGTCCTCGTCGAAGCCGCCAATACGGTCCAGCACGTCTCTGCGCGTGGCCATATTGGCCCCCAGGAGGTAAAGGACTTCCCCGTTTTCCATTCCAGGGGTCTCATGGAGCTTGTGAAAGTGGCAGTATCTGGAGATAAGGGTATGGCCGCCCACAGATCTTGCGCGGCCGCTCACGCCCCCTATCTGCCGGTTCTGCATCGATCGAGAGATTTCGGAGAGCCAGGAGTTCGATGGAACAAAATCGTCGTCTGAGAAGGCGATGATTTCTCCCCTGGCTTCGTTCAGCCCCCTGTTGCGCGAAGCGCCTGGACCAATGTTGTCGGGATTTCTGATGTAGCGCAGCCTCATTGATGTTGTTTTGGCGAGCGCCTGAACGCCTTCGGTGGTCCCATCGGTGCTGGCGTCATCTACCACAATCACCTCATAGCGGGTTTTGTCGTATTGCTGTTCGTCCAGCCCTTTGAGACAGAGGAGAAGCAGGTTTTTGCGGTTGTAGGTGGCCACAATAATGCTGATATCCACAGGCGGAGCAGGCTGCCCGGTTGGGCTGGGGGATGTGCTCACAGCGATATTTCCTTTCGTGTGCTTCGTGCGCCTTTCACGCATCAAGTATCGGCGGCGGCCAGGCGCAAGGTGGCCTTCAGTTCATTCCACAGATTTCTATCGAGTATCAGCATAACCAGGGCATAGATCCCGGCGCCGAGGGCGGTGAGGAGCACGAGTCCTGTCAGCGAAATCTGACTTCTCAGGGTTGATCGAACCACGAGCAGAACGACGGCCATGATCCCTGATGCCGCAAGGGAGGGGAAGAGGAGAGAGATCAGATTTAGAACCCTATCCCCGATGATGTTTGCAACCCGAGACGCCGTCACCAGGTTTGTGAGAAATGAGGCCAGGGTGACGGCTATCGATGTGCCCAGGATGCCGTAGTCCCGGGTGGGAGGGTAGATCAGCAGGGCGGTCAGCACAAGCTGCAGCGCGCCCACACGGGTTAGGATTTCGGGTCGGCCCACCCCGTGAAATACAGGGCCGGTGGTGGCTCCCAAAGCCCGAATGGCGCCGAAGATACAGAGGATCTGAACGGCGGGCACCATGGGCATCCATTTTTCTCCGTAGATCACCCGGACGGCATCCGGCGCGAGAGCCAGGAGCCCGATGGCTACGGGCAGTGCGAGCAGGGCGGTGAACCTGAGTGCCTTGTGGTAACCGCTTCTCAGCGCCGGCAGATCGTCCTGGAGTTTTGCATAGGTCGGGAACGCCACACGGGAGATGACGTATGTGACGCTGGACGTGGGCGTGTTCGACAGGGCATAAGCGAAGGTATAAAAGCCCAGGGTCGTGGCCCCCAGGATCTTGCCGACGAGCGCGTCGTCTCCGCGCATGGCCAGAAACAGGAAGATGTTGCCCAGAAAGACGAACTTGCCAAAATGGAACAGGTCGCGGGCATAGCGCCGGTTGAAGCCCAACCGCGGCTGATAGGGACAGATGGCGTAAGATGCGGTGGTTCGAACGGCGCTGCTGACGACCCTGGCGATCACCATCGCCCAGACCGACCGATAGAGCAGGGTGAGCCCGACCGAAAGCACGAGGTTGGTGATGAGATAGGACTGCCCCAGAAGGACCTGCGGACGAAAGTTCAGCTCGCGCTTGAACTGGAGCACACCGATGTTGGCCATTCCATCCAGCAGGACGGTAAGGGCCAGCACCTGGAGCAGCAGGCCGGCCCGGGGCATCTGAAAAAACAGGGCAATAGAAGGCCCCAGCCCATAGAGGAGCGCCGTGAGAAGAACCGCCCGGCAGAGGGTGAGCGTCCAGCCGGTGTTCAGGGCCTGGTTGTCGATGTTACGGCGCTGTACAAGCGCAGCTTCCAGACCGGTCTGTGTGAAAACGTCCAGGGTGCCAATGGCCAGCAGCGCAATGCCCAGCAGTCCGAAATCCTCGGGCAGAAGCAGCCTTGCAAGAACGATCTGCTGCGCGGTGGAGAACAGCTTCCCCACCCCGAAGGAGGCGCCTACCCACACACCGCTTCGGACGACCTTTTGAGTGGACTTGCCCCGTTTCGGTGGGTACCTTATCTCTTGGGAGAAAGGAGATCCACTATGCCGCCAACACGTCCACCTTATCCACCTGAGTTCAAAAAGCAAATGGTCGAATTGGTTCGAGCCGGTCGTACGCCAGGAGAGCTGGCCAAAGAGTTCGAGCCCTCAGACCAGACGATCCGGAACTGGGTGGTACAGGCCGACCGAGACGAGGGCCTTCGAGAAGACGGTCTGACCAGTGATGAGCGAGAGGAGTTGCGCCGTCTTCGTCGCGAGATTAAGCAGTTACGCATCGAGCGTGAGATCTTGTCAAAAGCAGCAGCCTGGTTCGCTCAGGAGACCAACACGATCCCCAGAAAGCCTTCCAGTTCGTGAAGGCGCACCAGGCAAAATGGCCAATTACCACGCAATGCCGAGTCCTGGGTGTCTCCCTCAGTGGGTATTATGCGTGGCGAGGACGCCCCCCATCGCCAAGAGCAAAGGTCGATGCGGATCTCAAGGAACAGATTAAGGCTTTTCATGCCCGTTCTGATTCTACCTACGGAGCCCCCAGAATCTGGGAAGATCTGGCAGCATTAGGCATCCGTATAGGCAAAAAGCGTGTCGCCCGTCTGATGGTTGAGATTGGTATCTTCGGGGTGAGCCGTCGAAAGGGTATCAGAACCACCCGTAAGGGAAAAAAGGCTCAAAAAGCCCCTGATCTGGTCAAGAGAGACTTCACTGTTGAAGCCCCAAATAAACTCTGGGTGGCCGATATTACCTACGTACCAACCTGGGCGGGCTTCCTGTATCTTGCTGTGGTTATCGATGTCTTTTCCCGCCGAGTCGTGGGCTGGACGATGGCTTCGACGCTCCAGAGTGAGTTGGTTTTGTCTGCTTTGAATATGGCACTTTGGCAGCGTCATCCTTGTGGGGTGATCCACCACTCCGACCAGGGATCTCAGTATACTTCACTTGCCTTCGGTAAACGCTGCGATGAGGCGGGTATACGTCCCTCAATGGGTTCTGTAGGCGACTGCTATGACAACGCACTGTGTGAAAGCTTTTTCGCCACCCTCGAATGTGAATTGATCGACCGCCGTTGTTTTCGTACCCACAAGGAGGCCAGATTGGCTATTTTTGAGTATATTGAGGGCTGGTATAATCCCCATCGTAGGCATTCATCAATCGCATACCACTCACCGATGACATATGAAAAACAGCATCAAACACGGGCTTGAAGCCCAAGCCCTAAACACTCCACCAAAACGGGGCAACTCCAGTTCGCCGTCAACACCGGATAGCACATTCGGGGGATAGATTTTGACCAATTGGCGTGGAACGGATTGTAGTTGACCCTTGGCGTACTTCTGCACGTCCTCGGACTTCAAGTCTAACCACGGAACCGTATAGCCGCAGCCCTCTTTCACCAGTTCTTCCCAAAGCTGCTCATTGGCTTCAGCAATCTCATCCATTAGCCCACTCTCCAGCACTTGGCAGGATTATTTGGGGTAGGCTGGCATGGCGCACAGCTCTGATTATACGCTGTACGCAAACTTCCTTAGTCGATCCTGTAATAAGCCTCTCGTAAATCCCTTCGATCAAAAATGTAATCGGCCGTGCACGAACGCTCTGGGAGAAAACTGTCAGGGGTATTCACCAGGTTAAGCAGAACGCGTTTGCCGGCACCACTCTCTGGCGTTCTGGAACATTTTGAGCCAGGGGGAGGCTTTGAGGTCGTGCTTCCAGCCCGGGGGCATAAAGCCCCACTGCCATTTGAGGAAAGCCCGCTCGGGGTGGGGCATCATGGCCAGGTGGCGGCCGTCGGGCGAGCAGAGGGCTGCGATGCCGTCGGGGGATCCGTTGGGGTTGAAGGGGTAGGCCTGGGTGATCTGGCAGGTGTCGTCCACATAGCGGATGGGGGCCAGGTTCTCTGTTGTGACTCTGGTGAAGATTTGGTTGTCGGGGAAAAAGGACCGTCCTTCGCCGTGGGCGACCCAGATGCCCAGGACGGCGCCTTCCATGCCCTGGAGCATGACCGCCGGGCTTTTCTGGATCTGGACGGTGGTGAAGCGGGATTCGAAGCGGCCGGAGGCGTTCTGGATGAAGCGGGGCTGGATGTCGTCGGCGATGCCCTGCCAGGGCACCCAGCCGAGGAGGGCCATGAGCTGGCAGCCGTTGCAGGCGCCCAGGCTGAAGGTGTCGGGACGGTTGTAGAAGGTCTGAAATTGCTCCCAGAGGGCCGGGCTGAAGCGGATGGCTCCGGCCCAGCCCTTGGCCGAGTCCAGGACGTCGGCATAGCTGAACCCGCCCACGAAGGTGAGGCCCCGGAAGGTGTCCAGGCCGATCTTTCCGGTGAGGAGGTCGGACATGGCGACATCCCAGGGTTCAAACCCGGCCGCGTAGAAGGCCGAGGTCATCTCCCGATCACCGTTGCTGCCCTCTTCCCGGACAATGGCGATGCGGGGTTTGTTTTTGGCCTGCAGGAGGGCCGGCGCGGTCGGTTCGGGGGTGAAGGGGACCGTAAACCCGGGGCCGGTTCGTTCCCGGAGGCCGGATCGCTCCTGTTCCACGCAGTCGGGATTGGCCTGGAGACGTTCGAGCCGGTAGCTGGTCTCTTCCCAGAGGTCTCTGAGGTTCCTGATATCCTCTTCGAGGACGGGCCGTCCGTTCAGGCGGAGCCGGACGTTTTTGTCCGTTGTTGTATGGCCGATGGCCCGGCAGGGGACGGCCGCACGCTCGAAAGCGGTCTGGACCTGAGGCTCGTTTTCCGGGCTGACCTCCAGGACGAGGCCGAGTTCTTCGGCGAAGAGGATGGAGGTGGGATCGGCTGCGCCGTCTGCGTCCAGGTCGATGTCCAGGCCGCAGTTTCCGGCAGCGGCCATTTCGAGGAGGGTGGTGATGAGGCCGCCGTCGCTCCGGTCGTGGCCGGCGGTGAGGGTTCCTGCTGCGATGCATTCCTGGATGGCGTTAAAGGCCCGCTTGAGGAGGTCCGGGTCGTCTACGTCGGGCGATTCGTTTCCGACCTGTTCGAAGACCTGGGCAAGAGCGGAGCCGCCCAGGCGGTATTTACCGCCGCCCAGGTCGATGTAGAGAATGCGGCCGCTGCCGGGGAGTTTGAGATCGGGGGTGACGGTCCGGGTGATGTCGGGGCAGGTGACGTAGGCGGAGATGACGAGGGCGCCGGGGGCTTTGACGGTTTCATCTTCTCCCGCGCCGTTGGGAGCGAGGGCGGCCATGGAGAGGCTGTCTTTGCCGCCGTCGATGGCGATGCCGAGCTGGAGCAAGATGTCGCACAGGGCCACGGCCGCGTCGTAGAGGGCGGCGCCTTCGCCGGGGAGCTTGGCGGCCCACATCCAGTTGCCGGAGCATTTAACGTCTCTTAAGGCGCTTACCTGCGCCCAGACGAGGTTGGTGAGCGCTTCGCCGACGCTCATCCGGCCCATGGCCGAGGGATTGACCAGGCCCACGACGGGCTGTTCGCCGATAGCGGTGGCGGCGCCGGTGAGGCCGAAGTGGCTCTGGGCTATCACAGCGACGTCGGCGACGGTGAGCTGGAGGGGGCCTGCGCACTGCTGCTGTGCGATGAGGCCGGTGACGCTGCGGTCCACTTTGTTTGTGAGGAAGCGTTTGGAGCCGACGGAGACGAGGCGGAGGACCCGCTCTAAGGCGGCTTTGACGCTAAGGCCCTCCGGGAAGGTGAGGGGGGCCAGCACCGAGGGGATGCGGTCGAGTTCAAAGGTTTTTTGCGGCATGTCGCCCAGGACTTTGTCCAGGTCCAGGTTTACCGGAGTGGATTTGTCGCGTTCGTCGTAGAGGACGACTTTCCCGTCTCCGGTGACGCGGCCGACGAAGGCGGCCTGGATCTTTTCCCGTTCGCACAGGGCGCGAAAGAGGTCGGCGTGTTCGGGGCGGAGCAGAAGCGCGTCGTTCTCCTGGAACTCGGCGCCCCAGATTTCGAGGACGGAGAGGGTGTTGTCGCCTAAGGGGATGGACCGAACATTGATGCGGGCGCCTTTGGGTTCAACGATCTCTTTGAGCACGTTGCAGTTGCCGCCGGCGCCCTGGTCGTGGATGCTGACGATGGGGTTGGCGTCTCCCAGTTCCACGCAGGCCCGGATGACGCGGTTGACCTTCTGTTCCATTTCCGCGTCTCCCCGCTGGACCGCGTTGAAGTCGAGTTCGGCCACGTTTTCGCCCTGGACCATGCTGGAGGCGGCGCCCCCGCCCATGCCGATGCGGTAGGCCGGGCCGCCGATTTTGACCACCCACATCTCTTTTTCGGGGCTGCCCTTTTCCGTATGTCCGGCGTCGATCTGGCCGATGCCGCCGCTGAACATGATCGGTTTGAGCCATTCCCTGCGCTCGCCGTTGGGGAGCCGCATGCCAAAGGCGCGGGTGTAGCCCTGGATGACCGGTTCTCCGAATTTGTTGCCGTAGTCGGAAGCGCCGTTGCTGGCTTCGATTTCGATCCGGAGGGGCGAGGCCAGGTTGTCCGGGTAGAGGAAATCGGGATTTTCCCAGGGCAGGTCGTAGCCGGGGATACGGAGGTTGCCCACGCAGTAGGCGGCGGTTCCGGCCACAACGAGGGAGCCCCGGCCGGCGGCGTGTACGTCGCGGATGCGGCCTCCGGTTCCGGTCTCTGCGCCGGGGAAGGGGGCTACACCGGAGGGGAAGTTGTGGGTTTCGGCGGTGAAGATGATGTCGTAGTCCGGGTTCGATTCTACAAAGGGACAGGGCTTGCCGGGGCGTTGCGGGACGATGGTTTTGATGGGATAGCCCCGGATGGCGCTGGAGTTGTCTTTAAAGGCGATGGCGCTGTTGTTCGGATTGGCCACAAGGGGCTCCTGGATCATGGCCATGAGGTGTTTGGGCATCTCCTGTCCGTCGATGACGAGGCGGCCTTTGAAGAACCAGTGCCGGGAGTGTTCGCTGTTGGACTGGGCGATGTCGAAGCACTCGACGTTGGTGGGGTTGCGCAGGATGGTGTCTAAGAAGAGGTCTGTGTAGTAGTCCAGGTCCCAGTCGTCGAAGGCGAGCCCCATCTCCCGGTTGATCCGCTCGAGGGCCGCCCGGCCTCCCTGGATGAGGGGGACTTCGAAGACCGGCTCCGGTTCGAGTCCGGTTTCAAAACTGGTGAGGGGCTCCGGGTAAGGGCATTCGGTCATGCGGTCGTGGACCCGATCTAAGAATGCGGTCTGCTGCGCCCGGTCCAGAGAAGGGGCCAGGATCAGGTAGCGCCTGGAGCGCTCGATGCGGAGGATTTGCGTGAGGCCGCAGGCGTGGCAGACGGAGACGGCGTTGGTGGACCAGGCAGTGGTGAAGTTCATGCGGGGTCCCACTTCGAAAAGCGTGCCCTCTGTTTTGAAGAAGGATTCCGGTCCGAACCGGTCGGGTTCAAAGGTTTCGCTCAGTAGCCAGGTGAGGATCTGCTGCGCTTCGGAGGTCAGGGCGCTTTCGGTCTGGATGTTGAAGCAGGATTCGGTTTCGATGTCGCGGATTGTGGGGGAGACGCGTTCCTGCGCCTCCTGGAGGAGGCTGTTCTGCTGGGCGGGGGAGAGCCCGGGGGCGCGGTAGAGGTGCAGCAGGCTCATGGGGTACCTCTTTCGTAATGACATTTAAAAATCTTTCACCGCAGAGACGCGGAGGACGCGGAGAGATTCTAATTTTTCAAATTTTCTCTGCGTCCTCCGCGTCTACATCACCCCGGACGATTCACTGGATCGTCTCCCCACCCTGGTTTGAATTTATGTGATCGACCAGGTGACCGGCGAGGCCCGTATAGGTATGGGGGGTAAGGGTGAGAAGGCGGTTTCTGTCGGCTTCAGGCAGGTCGAGATGTCGGATAAAGGTCTGCATGTCCTCACGGGTGACGGCGGTTCCCCTCGTCAGTTCTTTCATCTGCTCATACGGATTTTCGTGTCCGGCTTTGCGCATCACGGTCTGTACGGCTTCGCCCAGGATCTCCCAGGACTCCTCCAGGTCGCTTTGAAGCGCGCGGGCGTCAACCTCGACATTGGCCAGACCGTTGCGTGCGGACTGAATGGCGACGGCAGAGTGCCCGAGGGCGGTTCCGATGTTGCGGAGGGCGGATGTGTCCGAGAGGTCCCGCTGGAGCCTGGAGACGGGGAGTTTGACGGCCAGGTGGCACAAGAGGGCGCTGCTGACGCCCAGGTTGGCTTCAGCGTTTTCAAAGTTGATGGGGTTGACTTTGTGGGGCATGGTGGAAGAGCCGACCTGGTGGCCGACGACCTGCTGGCGGAAGCAGCCGAGGGAGATGTAGGTCCACATGTCCCGGACGAAGTCGAGGGTGATGGTGTTGAAGCGGATCAGGAGGTGGAACAGTTCCGCCATGTAGTCGTGGGGGTCGATCTGGGTGGTGAGGGGGTTGAAGCCGAGGCCGAGCCTTTCCACCAGGACGCGGGAGATCTTCTCCCAGGGCGCGTTGGGATAGGCGGCGGTGTGGGCGCTGTAGCTGCCGACGGCGCCGTTGAATTTGCCCAGGTATTCGGCCCGGTCGAGCTGTTTGAGCTGGCGCTGCCACCGGTAGACGGTGACCGCCAGTTCTTTGCCGAGTGTGGAGGGCGTTGCTGGCTGGCCATGGGTCCGGGAGAGGAGCGGCGTGCTGCGGGTGGCCTCTGCCAGGGCGGCGACTTCATCGACGAGGCGCCGGGCCGGAGGCAGCCAGGACTGTTGAATCCCGTGTTTTAACATCAGGGCGTAGGCCAGGTTGCTGATGTCTTCCGAGGTGCAGCAGAAGTGGACGGATTCCCGGATGTCGGCCAGCGAGGTGTCCCGCAGGCGCTCTTTGAGATAATATTCCACGGCTTTGACGTCGTGCCGGGTGGTCTGTTCGATCTGTAAGATGCGGCGGGCCTGCTGTTCATCGAATTCGGCGATCCAGGAGCGGAGGAGCTGCTGCTCGGCCTCTGTGAATGGCCTGACGTGGGCGATCTCAGAGCGTTCGGCCATCAGGATGAGCCACTCGACCTCTACCTGCACCCGGTAGCGAGCCAGGGCATATTCGGACAGATAATCTGCCAGGTCGTCCACCTGGGAAAGGTATCGGCCGTCTAAGGGAGAGAGCGCTTTGAGGGACATTTTTCGGCTCCTTAGAGAAGCTCCGAGAGCGCCCGAATGATGCGGTCGGGGCGGATGGGGCTGGATTCGGGCAGGCCTTTGCCGGTGGGGTCGTGCCAGATGCTGTAGATGCCCAACCTCTGCGGAGCTGCAATTTCCCACTCCAGGTTGTCGCCCACGATCCAGGCCTCGGCGGGGGTGGCGTCGAGCAGGTCGAGCGCCCGGCGGTAGATGCGTTCGTCCGGTTTGCCGTAGCCGCACTCGCCTTCGACCAGGATGGCGTCGAAATAGGGGGCCAGATTGAAGCGATCAATTTTATGACGCTGAGGTTCGGAAGCGCCATTGGTGATAAGGGCCAGGCGAACCCCACGTGTTTTGAGGCGCTCCAGCGTTTCGATGGCCCCGGGAAAAGGTACGATCGCTTTCTGGCGGGTTTCTTCGAAGGTGTCCGCAATCTGATGCGCCAGGTTCGGGTTCTGGATCCCCAGTCGCCGGAGGGCGTCTGAGACGACCCGCCGCTGCGCCCGGGGCATGTTGAGGCGATTGATGCGATGTCGCTCGGGATCGCTCCAGAACCAGGTCCGGGCTTCCTGGATGGTTGTGTAGAGGGTTTGGGGGGCGAGGCCGTCCAGGTGTGCGGAAAATCGTTTACAGGTCTCTTTCCAGCAGGCTTCCGCATGGGTTGAGTGGGAGATAATGGTGTCGTCCAGGTCGATGAGCATGGCTCCGGGGAGGGGCATAGACATGGCATGGTTCCCTTTTCAGGCCTGATTCAATTCCTGCGATAGCAAGCACCTTTTTAATTTACTCTGTCAGCAATCATATTTCAAATTTATTATTTTGATATAGTAGATTAAAAATTTAAATCTCAAGAAGACCGTACCATTGTGAAGGTGACGATGCGTGCAGGACTGAGAAAAACTTTCCGGGATCGTCCATTTTCTGGTTGTTCATAATTTGAAATAACCCACTGATAAACATAATATTACGCTATGTGATAACGGGGCGGAATATATATTGCTGAATAGTGGTTTGACAGGTTCCGATACTGTTAAAGAGGCGCAGCCGACGATGGTCTCCCGGTTGCAAATTGTTGACTCCATATTCAAAATCAGGCAGAAATGGCTGAAAATCGCACGGCATATCTGGTCCTGGCCGTTGTCCTGGCCCTGTCGGGAGTTTCCGATTTTACGGGTTGGGTTGGGGCACAGACCCCCGGACCGGCACTTTCCACCGGTTTCATCCCGATGAGAAGACGGTGGTGGAGAGCGCGAGGTGGGTGGGAGAGGATCTCCGCCAGGTGAAGGCCCCGTACGGGAAGGCCCCCATGTACCTGCTGTGGGCCGCTGCACGGGTGGCCGGGGGTGTGGTGGGCATCGAGCCGTTTGATGCGCAGGACAACGGAGCGGTGCGGTTTACCACCCTGCTGGGGCGCGGGATCTCCGCTACGCTGGGGATGCTGACGGTGTGGGTGGTGTTCTGCATCGGGCGCCGGCTGGGCGGGATGTGGACCGGGGTGGTGAGTGCCGCGTGGCTGGGATTTGGCGCGGGGCATATCCAGCAGTGCCATTATTATACGGTGGACGTGTCGCTTGCTTTCTGGGCGACGCTGGGGCTTTACCTGATGCTCCAGATGCCGTCGAAGCGAACCGGGCTTTATCTGGCGTGCGGGACCGTATGTGGACTGGCGGCCGGCACACGGCTGGTGGGCATGTGGCTGGGCGTGCCTTTTTTGGTGGCGCACCTCTGGCTGAATCGTGAGATCGGTCGAGGGTGGTGGCGCGCTCTGGCAACGCCTCAGACCGGGGCCTATCTGGCGGCCGCCGCAGCTGTCACCCTGGCGTGTGAACCGCTGCTTCTGCTCAATCCGGACTATTTTTTCGGCTCGAGCGATATTTTCCAACTAAAAACGAGTATCCAGGTGGCCAAAGGGGAACTCGTCAAGATCTGGACGCTCTACGATTTTACCACCATACCCTACCTGTTTTACCTGACCCACCTGTTCCGCTACGCGATGGGGATCCCACTGGAGGTGGCCGCTCTGAGCGGCGTCCTGATGGTCTTCTGGCGGCGGGAGAAAACAGGGTGGGTGATGCTGGGATGGCTGATTCCTTATTTCCTCTTAGTGGGCGGCTTGCACGCCAAGCCGCTGCGGTATACCACACCCATGCTGCCCCTGATGGCGGTTCTGGGCGCGCTGGCCTGTCTGGAAGGCGCCTGCTGGCTGCGCCGGCGCTGGGATCGTATGCCGGTTTACGCGCTGCCGGTTGTGCTGGTGGGGCTTCCGACCCTCGGCTACGGTGTGAGCTTCAGCCGGATATATGGAGAAGAGGACAGCCGGATTGCGGCTGCACGCTGGATCCGGGACCATATCCCGACGGGGAGCGCCGTGCTGTCGGAGCGGGGAGGGTTTCCAACCGTCTGGATGGCGCCGGAAGATCGGTACCGGCGCAGGATCGACGATGCGAACTTTTATATTCGGACGGAGGGGTGCCTGCCCTACCGGGTGCAGATACAGTTTATGGAGGAGAAGCTGACCGGCGTGGACTGGATTGTGCTGGTGGAGGAGAACCGGATGCAGCAGTATTTGCAAGTTCCGGATCGATATCCCATCGCTTATGGGCTCTACAGCCGGCTGGCGTCCGGGGATTTGGGGTTCGAGCAGGTGGCCGGTTTCAAGGTGTCTCCCGGCATCCCGGGCTGGTCGATTTCTGAGGACGATGCCGAGCCCACAATTACGGCGTTCGATCACCCACGGGTATCGATCTACCGCCGGACGGGTGATGTGGAGGGCCTGCTGGCGCAATGGATGGAGGAGGTGGTGCAGGATGCAGGGCTGCCCGATCGGTACCTCCGGGAAGGCGTGGAGGCCTACCACCAGCAGGAGTGGCCGCGTGCCGCCCGGGCCTTTCAACGTGCTATTTCGACGAGGCCGAACTTTGTGCTGGGCCACCTGATGCTGATGAATGTGTATCTCAGGCAGGACAGGCAGGCTGATGCCAGGCAGGCGTGGAATCGGGCGATGATACATCACGGGTGGATTCCGGTTGAAGCGGGGGTGGGCCTGATCCGGGCGGGGATGCGGGTGGAAGGGCTGGACCACCTGGAGCGGACACTTGCCGGACTTGGGGGAAGAAGCGATGCGGACTGGATCGCGCGGGAGGCCGCTTACACGCGGTTCGAGCTGGGGGTGGAATACCATCGCCAGGATCGGTATGAAGAGGCCGGGGCAGAGTACCTGCGGGCGATGGAACTGACGCCTGATTTCGCCCCTGCTCCCATCGGCCTGGGGACGCTTTATCTCACGCAGGGCCAATATCACGCAGGGCCAATATGAGGAGGCCGTTTCCGTTCTGACGCAGGCCATCCGAATTGACGGGGCCCAGGCCCACGGCTGGTACAAACTGGCGCAGGCGCAGCGGCTCACGGGCGATCTCCACGGGGCGTACCAATCGATCCTCCAGGCCCTCGGCTTGCAACCTACCGTGGCGGCGTATCGGACGGAACACTTCGAGATCGGGCGCACCTATTATACTGAGGGGCGCATTGAAGAGGCGCATGCCATCTATCGGGAGGTGCAGAAATTTAAGGTGGATTGATGCGGTGGAAGAGATCGCTCAGGACAGGCAGCCTGCCAATGCCCCGGATATTGCGTTCCGGGGTTTTTCTGTGTACCGCACCCTGTTCGTCAAAAATGGGGGTGGACACAGGCGCTTTGAGGTGTTATTTTGGGCGGGATCGAAAGACGGATACCCGTTGCCTGATGTGTCGGAATTCCCTATCTTAAAAGTATTCAATGGGATCTTAGCAGGTAAAAATTCTCCCGGTTCCCGGGTGTTTCAGAGAAGTGGAGCGGCCGATGTCAACGCGACAGGTTGTTATCGAAGTGCCGGAAAAGGTGTTGCTGGCTGCAAAGACGGATGAAGCCGATTTCGCCCGTGAATTGCGCACGTTAGCTGCGGTCAAGCTGTATGAACTGGGTCGCCTGTCGTCAGGCCGGGCCGCCGAGCTTGCAGGCATGTCACGGGTGGAATTCCTGCTGGACCTCGAACGGTACAAGGTGTTTCCCTTAGAGGCTGAGTTAAACGATCTGGAAAGTTAGCATGCCTGAAGCGATTAGCAATACATCTCCCTTGCTCTATCTGTACCGTATCGAAGCACTGGACTGGCTCTCCAGCCTGTTCGGCGAGGTGATGTGGTCCGGAAAAAATGGACAGTTGATTAAGCCTCTTTCTGGTGCTGCAGCGGCGCTTCGAAATTAGCGGGCGACACATAGTCCAGAGTCGCGTGCAGCCGCTGGTTGTTGTAGAACAGCTCGATATACTCGAAGAGTTCGCGTTGTGCGTGATCGAGATCTTTCAGATTGACATGATACAACCATTCGGTTTTCAACGACCGGAAGAAAGATTCGGTCACGGCATTGTCCCAACAATTTCCTTTTCTGCTCATGCTTTGAACAAACTGATGTCTGTCA
Source organism: Candidatus Latescibacterota bacterium (assembly GCA_965249305.1). GTDB lineage: Bacteria > Latescibacterota > UBA2968 > UBA2968. Next base: position 6,254,015 of record OZ252228.1, read on the forward strand.
ATAGCCTGTCGGAAGCCATCGCAGCAATACTGGATTCCCCGATCGGAGTGGATCATCAGGGCCGGTTCCGGTCTGCGTTGCCAAACTGCACGAGACAGGGCCGTGAGCAGTGTTTCGTGTCCCAACGAGGTAGAGACACACCAGCCAACTATGCGACGGGAATACAGGTCGAGAAAGACCACCAGGAACAACCATCCCGCACCAGAGCGCAAATAGGTGATATCGCTGGTCCACACCTTGTTTGGACGATCGACTTTGAACTCCCGGTTCAGCAGGTTCGGGGACGCCTTCAGGTTGTGCTTCGTATCGGTGGTCACCACGAACTTCCGTCGCACTTTCGACCGCAGGCCCTGGCGACCCATCGAATCGGCCACCCGGCTGCGACTGTAGGGATTGCCTTGTGCCGCCAGTTCGCGGCTGATCTTCAGGCTTCCATACCGGCCGTGGCTGGCCTCAAAGGCCGCTTTCACCAGGACATCCAAATAACGCCGTTCCTTTTTTCGCCTGCTCTCAGGACGGGAAAGCCAGGCATAATAACCGCTTTTCGACACCTCGAGCACCTTCGCCATCCTCTCCACCGAAAACGACTTGCGATGCGCCTTCATGAACCTGAATCTGTCTTCGGTCCCTCTGAGAAGATGGCGACCACTTTTTTTAGGATGTCCCGTTCTTCCCGAGCGATTGCAAGCTCTCGCTGTAACCGACGGTTCTCCTCCTCTAAAGGCTTCTGGTGCCCTGTGCCCGGAAACGCGTCCATCGGGTCTCCCTCCAGCTCCTTACGCCAGCGCGCGATCGCTCCCTGGTACAACCCCAGGTCCCGCTCTATCTGCCGGTCCGTCTTACCACTGGTCTCAGCCAAACGAACGGACTCCCTCTTGAATTCAGCATCATATCGCTTCTTCGAATGGGATGATCTTTGCACTTTCATCGACACACCTCCTTATTCTACAAGATAACTGCTTCTTGGTGTGTCCACAATTCCAAAACACGTCAAGGTCTGGGTCCCGAACGCGGTCGTACACGAGCTTCAGCAAGGCTGGCAGAAAGGGTATGATGTTCCCGATTCAGGGGACTATGGCTGGCTGTAGGTCGTTGAACCCCATTCCGTACCTTCCGAATGGCTGGCGCTGGACCTGGGTGCAGGGGAGCTTGCTGCGCTGGCGCTTGGGCTGGAAAATCCGGACCGGGTGGTTCTGGTGGATGAGCGGCTGGCACGGCGTATCGCTCAGTCTGCCGGCCTTACCGTCTGGGGAACGCTCAGAGTTCTGCTTGAGGCAAAATCTCAAGGCTTGACAGAGCGCATCAAGCCACTTGTGGATCGGCTGAAAGATGCAGGGATGTGGATTTCAGACTCGATTCGGCAGCGGATTCTGGCGCTGGCAGGTGAAGACGAACAATAGGAGAATCAGAGAGAGAAATTGGTAAACGCCCCTAGGGATTGGTTTCTGGGGCGTTTTTATATCCAGCTTCCAGCTTGTCCGCCTTAATCGGCCGGTCACCAAAACAGACTGTGTGGGCGTACCTTTGGCGAAAATATCGGTGGTCAGACCACTGGCTCGCACGGCCCTGCGAAGCCGTTGCAGAACACCGGGTTCGGCAACGTGCTGAGTAGAAGCGGTCGGTTTGGCCATCTGTCTCCCCAGGCACAAGCGTTCAGGAAATCTTGCGCAACAATCATGTAACGATGCGCAATTTTGCGCAACGACAAAAATGCCCCAACGATGTGACCCAGGAGTAATATTCATTAATGTGTCACTATATCCCCTTATAAACACTCACGTTATCGGCTTTCAATAAGCACAGACCAATTGCTTGGGGGCAGGTGGCACACACCTTGCAAGCGTAGGTAGGTTGACCGGGCGCCAGACACTACCCGGAAAAGGAGGATGACAACATGAAATGGATAAGCATCACTTTGGTTACCGCCTTGCTGGTTCAGGTCGTGTATCTGCCCTGTTCGGCTCAGGAGGCTGTGGTGATGAAGGGTGAAGAAATTGATCGGACCAGGCTCAAGGTCGGGGCGTATGTTTATGTGACTTACCATCCGAATAAAAAGGCTAAAGAGATATCAATGGGATACATAAAGGCTGTTGATGATGATGCTCTCATCGTGAACAAATCGAAAAAGCGTAAAAGGGGAAAGACAATACAATACAAAGACATCATCACCTTGGTGATGGGAAGTACGGAACAAGATATCCTCCATTTTACAGTTGTCCCTGGTGCAAAAGTACGTATCACAGCACCTTCCATTGCCGAACATCGTTTTGTGGGAACTCTGACGAAGACGGGAGTCGATTCCCTGGTGCTGACGAGAAAAGACTTTCGCACGTTGGTGGTGTCAATGGCCTCGGTGACAAAACTTGAAGTGAATCCAGGCGGAAAATCGCAGGCAGGAATCGGCGCTGCTGTGGGACTGCTCATCGGAGCGATTCCTACCCTTTTCTTAGTTGATTTCACAAAACCAAAACCCCCCTCCCGTGAGTTTCGTCTTTTTGAGTCCGGGGTATCGGGATCTGGCATTGGCGTGTTGGTGTTGGCTAGTGGTCGATTTCGCAAATACGCATGAGGTTGCATAGGTGGCAAAAAAGGGGTATGTTATACGCCTCATTCCAATCGGTAAAGGAGGTGTATAATGTCAGGTCCCCTTCCCCAATACCAACCTCGCTTCACAAAAGCCCAACTGGCAAAAGCCCAGAAAATCATTCGTCAGCGCAACGCGCCTCAATCCCAGGTGCAGCGGGCAAAGATGGTGGTGGCCTTAGCCGAGAATAAAGCCATTGGCAACCAGAGGTTAGCCGACAGGGCAGGTGTCAGTTCACCTACGGCGCAGAAGTGGCGAAAAAGGTGGACTGAAGAAGGCTTCACTTTAGAGGATCTACCGCGCAGTGGGCGACCGCCCACTTTTTCCCCCTGTGCAAGTCAGTGAAGTCAAAGCCATTGCCTGTCAACTGCCCGCACAACGGGGGTTGCCCCTGTCTCGGTTCAGCTTATTTGAGATTCAACAGGAAGTGTTAAGGTGTGCGTTGATCACTTCAATCTCACCCACAACGATTTGGCGCATTCTCAAAGAGGATGCCCTTCGTCCCTGGTATCACCGATCCTGGCTTCATATCAAAGCCCCCAACTTTTTAGAGAAAGCCAGTCGCATTCTGGACCTGTATCAAGGCATATGGGAGGGGATACCGCTTGGCAAGAAAGACTTCGTTATCTGTGCCGATGAAAAATCCCAACTCCAAATCTTAGCCCGAGAGTTTGCCACATTGCCACCTGATTGTGGCAAACCCATTCGTATGGAAAATGACTACAAACGGATGGGCACAGTGGCCTATCTGTCTGCACTGTGGACTTGACCCGTTTCGGTGGGTACCTTATCTCTTGGGAGAAAGGAGATCCACTATGCCGCCAACACGTCCACCTTATCCACCTGAGTTCAAAAAGCAAATGGTCGAATTGGTTCGAGCCGGTCGTACGCCAGGAGAGCTGGCCAAAGAGTTCGAGCCCTCAGACCAGACGATCCGGAACTGGGTGGTACAGGCCGACCGAGACGAGGGCCTTCGAGAAGACGGTCTGACCAGTGATGAGCGAGAGGAGTTGCGCCGTCTTCGTCGCGAGATTAAGCAGTTACGCATCGAGCGTGAGATCTTGTCAAAAGCAGCAGCCTGGTTCGCTCAGGAGACCAACACGATCCCCAGAAAGCCTTCCAGTTCGTGAAGGCGCACCAGGCAAAATGGCCAATTACCACGCAATGCCGAGTCCTGGGTGTCTCCCTCAGTGGGTATTATGCGTGGCGAGGACGCCCCCCATCGCCAAGAGCAAAGGTCGATGCGGATCTCAAGGAACAGATTAAGGCTTTTCATGCCCGTTCTGATTCTACCTACGGAGCCCCCAGAATCTGGGAAGATCTGGCAGCATTAGGCATCCGTATAGGCAAAAAGCGTGTCGCCCGTCTGATGGTTGAGATTGGTATCTTCGGGGTGAGCCGTCGAAAGGGTATCAGAACCACCCGTAAGGGAAAAAAGGCTCAAAAAGCCCCTGATCTGGTCAAGAGAGACTTCACTGTTGAAGCCCCAAATAAACTCTGGGTGGCCGATATTACCTACGTACCAACCTGGGCGGGCTTCCTGTATCTTGCTGTGGTTATCGATGTCTTTTCCCGCCGAGTCGTGGGCTGGACGATGGCTTCGACGCTCCAGAGTGAGTTGGTTTTGTCTGCTTTGAATATGGCACTTTGGCAGCGTCATCCTTGTGGGGTGATCCACCACTCCGACCAGGGATCTCAGTATACTTCACTTGCCTTCGGTAAACGCTGCGATGAGGCGGGTATACGTCCCTCAATGGGTTCTGTAGGCGACTGCTATGACAACGCACTGTGTGAAAGCTTTTTCGCCACCCTCGAATGTGAATTGATCGACCGCCGTTGTTTTCGTACCCACAAGGAGGCCAGATTGGCTATTTTTGAGTATATTGAGGGCTGGTATAATCCCCATCGTAGGCATTCATCAATCGCATACCACTCACCGATGACATATGAAAAACAGCATCAAACACGGGCTTGAAGCCCAAGCCCTAAACACTCCACCAAAACGGGGCAACTCCAACTCCAACCACCGGGCCGATTTGACCGGGTGGTTGGTGATCGTCTGCCGGGGGGTCCGGATAACGATGATGGACTTGTCTACATAAACGACCCGGCCGGCGTGGAGGGTACCGTCTCCCACCGTGATTTTCACCCCATCGCCGATGCGCAGCTTCTGGTGGTACGGGGGACGGACCTGAATCACCGAGTGTCCACAGCCGGCGAGGGTGATGGCGAGGCAGAGGAAGAGGGCAAGCCCTCTGGAGAGAGCGCTTGGTTCGGGGTTCCGGAAGGTGTTCATGGTAGGGCCTCCGTTGTGTAAGTTGTTGTTTTACATTAACAACATCTATCTTCTGCGGGTTTGGACGATCAGGGCCGCGGGTCCGGCGCGCTTTAAGATCTGCCGGCCGAGCCGGAAGATGCTCTGACATGCCATCCCGAAGAGCTGGACCAGACGGTAGGGATAAGAAAGCCAGAAGGTCCAGGGACTGTTCAGGCCAGAGACTTGGGCCAGGATTTCGGGACGGGGAAAGGCCGCTTCGAGGAGGTAGCTGATTTTGCCCCGTATTCCCCGGATGGCCTGCATGAGGACAAGCGGTTCCAGGATCTGGGGCATGCCCGGTTGCGACGACGCCTGGAGGAGGCGCCGGCTGAGGGGGGGGAGGCGCGTAGCAGCCAGAAATCTTCCAGCGGGTGGCGGTAGCTCCCTCTGTAACCGGTCCTGGACCATGTACAGGGTAAGCGCGAGGATGCCCGTTGTCCCACATTTTCGATGCCGTTGGAACAGTTTTTTCCATTCCTCCTCCGTCTGCAGAAGGTCCAAACAGCCCGCAATGTCGACCAGCCAGATTTTCCGCTGAAAACCATGTTTGAGCGCGTGTATGCACAGGGTGAGGATCTGGTCCTCAAGGCCGAGCATGCGCAGGGGCGGAAAATCCGGCAGGGGAAGGGCGCCCCGCCAGAGGGCGTGGATATCCAGCCGGAGGGCGCTGGCCCTGCCCTCGATCCTGGACCGGTTGACCGGTTCTGTGTGAAGATCCAGCACGGTTTTCCCGCGCTGAAACAGGTCGGGATAAAGGGGTACGGGCGTGTATCCGAGTTTTTTAAGCACCGCCTGCAGCCGGGGGCGGTCGGATGGACGCACGAGGAGATCGATGTCGGTCATGGGCCTGAGGGCCGGATCTCTATACACCAGATGGATCAGAGCGGGTCCTTTCAAGACAAGGGGCGGGATTCCCGCTTCGGCGCTTTCTCGAGCGGTTTCGCGGAGGTCTCCAAGGAGCCGGAGGTTGTCTGCAAGCACACGGTAGTAGGCGCCCTTCAGGCCTTCGAGGGTTTGCGCGTCGAGCGAATTGTGCAGACCGAGCGCCTTGAGGTTGCGGTAGACCAGCGGGGCCAGGCCGTGCTGGGGGCAGTGGTCCAGGAAGCGGGAGAGGGAGGGAGTCCCGCAAAGCACCGCTGCCAGATGGGGGCGCGGTTCTCCAGGCGCTGTGACCCGGGCAAGGAGACCGGTGAGGATGTTGATGTCGGAGTACTCGGCCGGCATGGGATCTGGTGTATCCGTATAGAACCGTTCAGGTCACGCTCTCCGTTTTCCCCCGGCTTGCCCGGACAAACGAAACGAGCGCGACGATATAACATGAAAATCCGGTCCAGAATGATGTGGAAATGCTTGAACTCAATGCGATTGCAACCGCAAGGACGGAGGCACAGACGGATGTTGCCCCGTTTATCCCCCACAGCCAGGGGGTCAGGGAAGCCGACCTGGTGGATGCGATCTTCATGCCAAGGGGAAAGGCCATTCCCATAAACAGTCCCATTACGAAAAGAATACCGATGGCGATCAGGACACGGAAGGGCGTTTCCAGGCTCTGAAACCGGCCTGTGATATGCGGGGTTAAGATTCCCAGAATGAGGAGCGCACACAGAAGCAGCGCCAGACGTACAACGGCGGAACGTACCATTCCGGGGTTGTTGATCTTCTGTGTTGTATAACTCCCCAGGCCGCTGGCCAGAAGCAATGCAAAAAGCACCACCGACAGGCCGTAGGTCGGATGGCCCAGAAAGATAACCATCCGCTGCATTTGTGAAATCTCAACCAGCATAAAGCCAAACCCGATACTCGCGAAGAAGGCAAACAGGGGCCAGGCCCCTCGGAGGGTCTTTTTTTCGGTTGTCAGGATGAGCGGTACAATAATGCAGAGGATGGTCAGTCCGATTACAATGACGAGCAGCGCTACCAAGGTAAAGACGGCTTTCATGTTGAAGCTCATGGCCCCCTGCCGCCACCGTTCCTGGTTGAATACATCTTGAAGCCAGAGCATGTGAAAGAAGAACGGCCTGTCGTCGGTAGGCGGTGTGATGTTGATGGGGAACCCCGCCGTGAACTCAGAAAGATCCTTTCCCGATGCAAGTCTTTCAAAGGTGGCGTCGAGCGCGAATCTGGGACTGAGGACCGGGTCGAATCCCATCCTGTCCGCTACGCCTTCAATGGTATCCAGATCCTGAACTGAAAACGGTTTTCTACCAACGATAATCGTCCCAATTCCATTGGGCGTATCCGGGCGTTTTCCCCGCACCTGCTTCACAATAACGATGTGGTCTTGGGGGTTTTTTACACCCATCTGCATTAAGGCGGCGCTGGCCAGGGAGGTGAGCCGGTAGACTTCGCCCGGTCTGTTCCGATAGTACCATCGAGAGAAGGTCAACACACCGTTGGGCGTGAGATGTTCCAAGAAGATCTTCCATGCCTCGACTGTGTAAAGCGAGGCCTCTGTGAGAACGAATGCGCCTGCTGCGGTTGCCGCCCATGTATCGATGAGCGAGACCTGAAGGATGTCGTATCGATCCGTCTGCCTGGCAATGTAGCTTCGCGCTTCGTCGTTGACAAAAGTGACCCTCGGGTTTCTGTCCAGGTGGCCCGTGAAGTCGCCGAATCGTTCGTTGACGGTGTCGATGATATCGCCGTTGATCTCTACGCCTGTTACCGATTTTTGCTCAAATACCAGTGCGGAGAGGATATCCCTGCCGCCCCCTGCGCCAACGACCAGCACTTTTGAGTCCGGCCTGATATAATGGGCGATGTTTGTGACATCGTATTTGAGATAGTCCAGCTTGCTCAAATCTCCGTCGAAGGCGGTGATGATGGTGCCAGCCGACGCATCTATTTTCATCCCGAGTTGTCTGACCAATCGCTCGGAAGGATAATGCGAACTGAATCCCCAGCCGAAGGGAATCTCCGGCCTGTCCGGATCACCGGTGACCCGGATGCGTGAAAATGAATTCCACTTCTCGTAAAGGGGACGGCGTTCAAGCTGGTCTTTTACCCACATCAACCGCAACAGAGGGACCTGGTTTCGGACCAGAGCTGTATGGACAATCGCAAGAGCGGCCAGCGAAAGGCTGGATACGATCGCTATTCGCCTCAGCCGGTGGGCGTCTCCCTCGGCAAGGAAACAGACGGCGCCGAGGCTGGCGAGAAAGGCGACGACAATCACCGCCGTGGGACCGTCCGTTATTCTGAGCGTGTAGATCAACAGCAGGCATCCGAGCGCTGCGCCCGCAAGGTCGGCCGCATAGAGTTTGCTTACCCGTGCGGGAAATCTGGTGAGCGCCAGGCAGACGCAGATGCCGCTGAATACGAAGGGCACCGATATGACCACATAGGTCAACGCAATGGCATACAGGCCAACAATCGACTTGTGTACGGCAAAGGGGATGCTCAGGTGGGTTAAGAAGCTGACCACAATGGATATCGCAAACCACAGAGAGCTGAGGGCAAGGTGATACTTCGCCCGTTTTTGCGTGAAATAGTTCGGGAATAGATAGACCAGTATCGCCCCTACGGTCATCCCGAACATGGCGACAGAGAGGGCCATAAAGGCGAAGTGGTACCACATTGTCACGCTGAAAATACGCGTGAGAAGGATTTCGTACATCAGCGTGGAAAGTGCAACCAAAAACAGACCGGCGTAAGTGTTCCTTTTTACCGTGATCTCTGAACCCATAACCCCCTCGCTGAAAACGGGTAAAAAATCTGGCGACGAATGGCAAATTTAAGCATGGCGAACTTCGAGATGTTCCGGCAACCGCTGGCGCGCCTGTTAGTTGCCGCCCTGGCCGTTCACCTGTGCGCGGCGCTGGCCGCCGCCTGGCTGCCTGAAATGGCCGATGAACCCTCCTATAAGGTCTGGGCAAATCAGGCCGTGGATCAGGGCATCCACCGGGCGTATGCGTTTGGGTACGACTGGCTGCCTTTCTACCTCTACCTGAACAAGCTGGTGGGCCTTGTTTTCCGGTATTCGGGACTGTCGGATTATTTCGGCCCTTACAGCCGCGTGCTCACGCTGCTGCTGAAGGTTCCGATGGTGCTGCTGAACCTGCTGATTGGCTGGCTGATTTACCGGCTTGTGGACCGGCTTTACGGTGCAAACGGCCAGCCTTTCTGGGCAGCGGCGGCGTATCTGTTTAATCCGGCCATCGGCCTGGCCACGGATGTGTTCGGGTACCAGGATGCGCTGCATACGGCGCTGGTGTTCCTGGCGGTCTTCTGCCTTTGCACGGAGCGAGAGAATCAGGCGCCGGTATGGGCCGCGCTGGCTTTTCTGACCAAGCCCCAGGCCGCCCTTTTTTTGCTGCCCATCGGGACGTTTCTGTACCTGCGGAAGGGCATCCGGGGAATTGCCCTGGGGGTGGGCGCCGGCGCAATCACAGCCGGGGTTGTGCTGCTGCCCTTTATCGTTTACGGCGAGATGGCCGGGGTCATCCGGATGTATCTGAACGTTCCCCGGATTCACCAGTGGCTGACCGGGTGCGCCCACAATATCTGGTGGGTGCTCCGGCCGGTGCCTCCTTTTTACAGCGATCGGACGCCCCTGCTGTTCGGGTTAAACGGGCTGACCATCGGGCTGCTGCTTTTCGGCCTGTTCTCGGCGGGTGCACTGTTCCGGCTGATCCGGCGTCCCACCGGTCCGGCGCTGGTCCACCTCTCCGCTTTCCTGGCCTTTGTCTTTTTTATGGTGGTCACGGAGATTCACGAGAACCACCTCTACGCGATGTTTCCCTTCTTAGCGGTTTTCTTCACGGCATCGGCGCCCCTCCGGTGGCTCTACGGGGGGTTGACGGTCACCTTCGCTCTGGATATGAGCCTGACCCTCTGGCTGCTGAACACAGGCGAGCCGATACTGCTGGGTCCGGTCCGCATCTCTATGGTGAACGCCCTGGCCAATGTGGCCATGCTGGGCGCCTGGGGATATCTGGTGCTTGTTCGGAACCTACCGGTCGTGGATGAATTGCGGAATGCGGAATGCGGAATGCGGATTTAAAATCTTTCATTCCCCAATCCGCAATCCGCATTCCGCAATTGTCATCCTCCTCCAATGCGGTAGACGCGGGCATTGTCGTCCTCAAAAACAACCCGGGCATCCGCGTCGGCGTCCAGGGCCGTCAGAAAGTCTTTCTCCTTTTTCAGACTAAATACGTATTGGGCCTGAAAATGTCTCAGGATCGAGTCTGCGGGCTGCGGGTCCTTTCCTGCGACAATGCTGCGCCAGCGCGTATAGAGCTGGGGGTCGAACAGGTAGAGGTAGTGGAGGCCGAGACCGACGATGTAGCGGTTGTGGGTGTTGAAGTGGAAGAGGAGCGGAAAGTCGGCCCAGTTTGCGGTGAAGACCAGAGCGTTTTCGGGCGTGTTCTCACGCAGATAGCCGGCCGCCCCCCGATAGTGCCGGTAGTCCACGGACCAGGCCTGGTCGGCGAACAGCTCTTGAAAGGTGTCGTAACCGGCCGTTCCCAGGATGAGCGCGAGGCCGGCCGTGAAAAGCAGGCGGCGGGAGCGCTCCAGGCTGCGGATCGAGATCCGCTTTAACCAGGGGTTCAGGGCAAAGGCGGCGAAGAGAAAAGCAAAGGGAGGCCAGTATTCGATGAAGCGGCGGACGTTCAGGTACAGACAGAGCAGGACGGTGGAGAAGAGAAAGAGCGTGAGCGCATCTGCGCCCAGCGTACAGGGGCGGACCAGGTAGAAGAAAAAAACGCCGAAGAGCAGCCCCCAGACAAGCATGGCGTTTCGCACGGCCGAGGAGGCGGCGTAGGGGTAGTCTTCACTGCCGGCCATCACAATATCCGGAAACCTGCCCAGTTCGATCTGGGTATAGGAGGTGTAGAGAAAGCGGATGTTGTTGGGGAAATAGGGGTGGACGACCAGCCCGGCGGCGATCCCGATTCCGCAGGCGATCAGGAGGGGGTAGCGGGCCTGTTTTTCCACGGTCAGGGAGACGCAAAAGGCGATGCCCACCAGAACGACCAGCAGCGGGAAGCCTCCGTAAAGCCAGACGTAGAGGAAGGCGAGGGGGGCGATCCAGCGGTCCTTTCGGCGGAGGATCAGGTCGGTTCCGATGAGCAGAAAGAGGAGCGAGACCCCGGGCGCGCGGGCCATGCACATGCGCAGGAGGAACGGTTCGGCCGAGACGAGCAGGCCCGCCGTCCAGAGCAGGGGAAACCGGATGTGTCTCCGCTGCAGGATGCCGTAAAAGAGGAGGAAGACCGCCGTAGCCACGAGCGTGGCGTAGACTTTGGCGCCGGTGCGCAGGTCTCCAAAGGTGAAAGGGATTTGAAGGATGTGAAACAGGAAGTGATCGTCCGCAAAGTTTTCGTTGTATAGGGTAAAGGCGAGCCAGGGTAGATCGTAGATGAGCCCCCCGGTTCGCAGGAGCTGGCTGTATTTGATGTGAAAGTAGGCGTCCACCCCGAAAAGGGAAGGGGATGCGGCGTGAATAAAGGAGAAGGTCGCCAGCAGGATAAGGGCCAGGGAGACCACGGTGAGGATCTCCCGGCGTCTCCAGGGGCTTTCGGCGATGGTGATCGGGGTTGCGTCTTTCATGGGGGTGTCCGGTTGCAGGCGCCCAGCACGAGATTCAGCGCGTCGTTCAGCGCGCTCGAGCGCAGTTCAAAGCAGGCGGCGCGTTCTACCAGCCTGCCCAGGATGTGGAGGCTCTGGCCGGAGAACGCGTTGCGGTTAAAGGCGTGTTGCATCAGAAGGCTCAGGCCCCGGGCGCGTGAGATTTCGTTCAGTACGGGTTCGCTTCCCTCAACGTAGGTTGGGAAGACGATGGTATCCACGGCGAAGGAACGGTCTGGAGGCGCGCCGGTGAATCGCCGGGCGGCGATGCAGAGGGTCCCACTGACTCTTAGGACCGTATCCGGGCGGTCCAGAAGGCCGTCCCGGTCCAGGCCGCGGAACAGATCGAGCGAACGGTTTTTGACACAGAGGACGCGGAGAAAGGGGATGATTTCCGACGTGTCGGGCCGGACCGGCGCAGCTTCGTCGGAGAGGAGCGTCCATCCTTTGAGCAGAAGGCCCAGGACCAGAGAGGTTTTGCCGGCGCCGGAAAAGCCGGGGAGGAGCAGCGTCTTTTCTCCATGCGCCGCAACGCCGGCGTGCAGGCCCAGATAGGGCATGGCCTCAAAGGCGGCGCTCAAGATCGCCGATTCCACCTGCGAGACCAGGTGGGAGAGGGACCGGTACGTGCCCAGGGGCGCGCCGTCTCTGATTGCGCGGTAGGCTCCGCCTTCAGAATCTTCAAGGATGTCGTAAAACGCAGGGGAATGAACCGGGGAGGGGTTGGGAATGCTGAATCCGCCGAGGAAATGGCGGAATACGTCGGCGACGGCCTGGGAGGGGTACCGCAGGCCAATCTCGTAACTCAGGATGCGGTAGCGGTCGATCGGGCACATGGGTTATGCCGATCCACTCCGGTGGATCAACGCCAGGTCCTGCAGCTGCGCAAGCACCTGCTCCACATCCTTTTGAGCGACATCAGGGGAAATGTCAAAACGGGCCGTCAGCTCCCGGACGATGCCCTCAATCCCGTGCGCCCCGTCGCAGTGCTCCCAGATGAAGCGGGCGGTGGTATTGAGGGTGTGGACGACCTCACTGTCCGGATCGTACAGGACGAGTTCACCGTCGAGTTCGTGGCTCAGGACGGTCCCTTTCCGGATAGTAGGCATAGTTTATGACAACGCTGTATTGTGTACCAGGAAAAGTTAGCTCAGGGGGACTTCACCTCGAAGGCTTCCTGCTTTGTAGCCGATTCGAGATCCGGGTTGGTAACGGTGACATCCCGCTTGCCGAGGGACGCAGAGCTTTGGATATGGATGTTAACGTTCAGGTCGGTCGAGCTGATATAGGTGACATTCTGAACTATGATTCCACTCCCGAAGTCAACCGTTGCCCCGTTCTGGAAGGATTTGCCATTGACTGTGACGCACACTGTAGTATTGGGAAAGCCATCCCCTGGGCTGCAGCCGCCCACCTCAAGTGGTTCTGCCTGCTTCACCTCGAAGGCTTCCTGCGCTGTAGCCGATTCGAGATCCGGGTTGGTAATGGTGACATCCCGCTTGTAGGGGGACGCAGAGCCAAGGATCTGGATGTTAACGCTCAAGTTGGTCGAGCTAATATAGGTGACATTCAGAATTGTGATTCCACTACCGAAGTCAGCCGTTGCACCGATCTTGAAGGATTGGCCATTGACTGTGACCCACAGATTCTCACTGGTAAAGCCCACCGATGGGTTGCAGCCGAACACCATTAGTGGAGGTGCCACCTTCACCTCGAAGGCGCTAAGCTTTGTACCCGATTGGGTATCCGGGTTGGTGACGGTGACATTCCTCGTTCCGGGGGACGCAGAGCTTTGGATCTGGATGTTAACGTTCAGGGTGGTCGAGCTGATATAGGTGACATTCTGAACGATGATTCCACTCCCGAAGTTAACCGTTGCCCCGTTCTGGAACTCTGAGCCGACGACTGTGACCAACAGAGCCTCATCGGTAAAGCCTTCCGATGGGTTGCAGCCGGATACCACTGGTGCAGGTAGAGGAGGGGGAGGGGGATCGTTGCCGGTCGGGCTCCCCTGCGCCTGCGCCTCCGAGAGTGTGATCGTTTCGATCAGGGGCGCGACGTAAGGCAGGAGCGCAACCCCTTTCAAGCCCGTTTTCAGAAACGCCCGGCGGGAGTCGTCTGAATCTTCAACAGGTATATCCGGATTCGTGGCTACCAAAAGTTCTGGGTGGTCTGTACCAGTTTCGGTCGGTCGGTCCACGTTCACATCTCCTCGGTTCGATTCTAAAGCTCATAACCCTCGAAAAAATATAGGCCATCCGGCGGAGTCTGTCAACTTCAAACCGTCCGCTGGCCGCCAGGGTCGGGCGAATGCTCCGGCCTGACGGCCAGGCAGAAGATCGAACTGCCGAAGGGCAGGCGGATGTTTCGGATGAGCAGGCGGTTTTCCAGGCGCAGCAGGTTCAGGCAGAGGGCGTTGAGGGCCGGAGGGAGCCGGCGGAGGTCCGATGTCTCCAGGGGATGCGCCTTTCGAATCAGCCGCATCACCAGCAGCGGCGGGAAAAGGAGGGTGTTGCGGTAGGTGAGCCGTTCCACCCGGAACCCGGCGCGGACGAGTTTGCGGTGGACCTCACCTGCGGTGTAGCGCCTCGCCGTGCCGATTGCGCGGTCGTGGCTGCTTTTGAGGAAGGGGTAGGCGGGCAGGTGGAGGATGAGCCGCCCGCCCGGCTTGAGGGCGCGGGCATATTCGATCAGGGCCGCCGCGTCGTTTTGGATCCATCGGTGGTAGAGCACGTCTAAGGAGAGGATGCAGTCGAACTGCGCATTGCAGACAGGGAGGCGGTCGGCCGAGGCGCGCAGGAGGTTGCGCAGATTGCGGCGGCGGCAGAAGCTGAGGGCAGTCGGGGAGAGGTCGAGGCCGAAGCTCGTTCCCGGACGGGCCAGCAGTTTGAGAACGAGGCCGGCCCCGCAGCCGGCGTCGAGCAGGCGGATGGGCCGGTTGGCAAAAGCGCGGTCCAGAAAGGCGAAGAGGAGTTCCCGCAGGCCCACATACCACCAGTGGGTCTCTTCCAGGACAAAGAGCTGTCTGTATTCATTCGGGCGCATGGGGGTGCGGCCTGGAAGGAAAGGGGTCGGGCGAGGGGCGAGGGGACCTCGCCCCTACTGTTCGAGATCTTCTTCGTAGATGACATCGGTGATGTGGAGGATGGGATACTCCCGCAGGTGGATGATGCGGTCTTCGTCCACCCTGCGGCCCTGGGCGTCGTAGAAGATACGGATGACGGGCCGGAGCTGGTTGGCTTCATCGGTTTCGATGACCGTGCCGATGGCCCCGGAGTTGAGTTTGACCAGGCTGCCGATAGGAAAGGCCGACAGCTTTCTAAGCAGCACGCGCACCACCCGGGTGTCGAACTTGGGCTTGTGGTTCTGGAGGATCTCCTTGACCGCTTCAAAGGGGAGCAGGCCGCGCCGCTCCGGGCGGGAACGGGTGAGGCCGGCGTAGGTATCGGCCACACCGACGATTTTCGCATACTCGTGAATATCGTTAGCCTTCAGCGCCTGCGGGTAGCCCGTGCCGTCTTCCCGTTCGTGCTCCTGCCTGGCCACATCGGCCAGCCACTGATAGTTGCCCTCCAGCCGGGCGAGGATATCGTGGCCCTTGATGGGGTGCTGGTGGAGTACCTCGATGTCCTGCTGGGTCAATTGCCCTTTGGAAAAGATGTCGGGCGGGAGGGTGACCATGCCCACATCGTGGAGCAGGGCGGCGACCCCCAGGTCGATGAGCCGGTCCCGGTTGTAGCCGAGACCTTCTCCGACCTTGAGGGTATAGACGGCCACGTTGACGGAATGGAGGACCACCGCCGATCCAAATCCGTGGTCGTCGTCGGTCTCCCGGGTGTAGATGGCCTGGCGGTAGAGGACATCCGTGGCCTGGGGGAGGTCCAGGGCGCGGGCGATGAGGATGAAGCTCTGGTCTATAGTAAAAGGATTCCCTGCCTGCGCGGCCGTCATCACTCCCTCTACGAAGGCGTAGAGCTGGTCGTAGAGGGCTTCGGCCTCTTCCTCGGAGGCCGCCTCGGGTTCGGGCGGGGCCTCGGCCGGGGGCTGTGGGGGGGCAGCGGGGGAGGGAGGCGGCGCACCCGGGGCTGCAGGGGGCGCTTCCGCAGGGGGACCGGCAGGCGCCGCTGCGGGAGGCGCCTGGGCAGGAGGGCGTTGCACGGGGACTTCTTCGCCGGTTGCAAAGGCCTGGATGAAGTCGCTGATCCGGCTGATCTGCTCGACAACGGTGGCAACGGTGCCGACTTCATTGTGGATCTGGCTGAGGATGGGGAAGTCCTGCATCTGAGCCGGGGGAGGCTGCTGCGGCCCGGGCAGCGACCGGAACTCTGCGCCGGTTTCCTCCGTTGTCTCGCTCTGGGCGCTTTGCTGCGGAGCAGCTTCCTGCTCTGGCTCCTCTGCCGCCTTTTCTTTTTCCCGCTCGAAGACCGATTGGCCGCGGCGGATCATGTCGGAGAGTCGAGGCATAAAAAGTCAGGGGGATCCCTGACCCCTGTTCTTAGAGTTGTTTAACCGCCTGGGACGCTTTCTGGACGATGTCGGCGTCTATTTCCTCAGTCTGAGAGCCGAAGCCCAGGAGCAGACAGACGTCGCAAGTGTTGTTGATCTCCCGGGGGATGCCCCCGGTGGCGCGGTAGACGGCGTTTATGGCATCTTCCTTGAAAATCTTTCGTTTGAGTCCGGCTTTTTCCAGGCGGGATTGGATGTAGGAGTGGGTCTCTTCCAGTTTGAGGGGTCCCAGGTGAAATTTGATGGAGATGCGCTGTTCAAGCTGTTTGATGCGCGCGATGCGCTCCCGAAGTTCGGGCTGACCGATCAGGAGCATGGTCATCAGAAAGCGTTCGTTAAGCTGGAAATTGAGGAGGAGGCGGAGTTCCTCCAGGGTCTCCGGGTCTTCCATGGCCTGGGCCTCGTCCACGATGATCACCGTGTCTTTGTTCGCATTGAGGTTTTTGACCACCAGGTCGTTGAGGGTGTGGAGGAGGTCGAGCTTGGAGTCTGCGGGTTCGTCCACGCCGAGTTGGTACAGAATTTCCCGGAGAAAATCGATGGGAGGGAGACTGGGGTTGGCCACAACGCCCACTTCGTAGCGGTCGGGCGGGAGGTCCTGGATGAGGGTGCGGCTGAGGATGGTTTTGCCGCATCCTACCTCACCTGTAAGCATGGCTGCGCCCTTCCGGCTGTTGACCGCATAAAAGAGGCGCAGCAGCGCCTCCTGGTGCTCGGCGGAGGGATAAAAGAACCGAGGATCGGGAACATTCTCAAAGGGGAGTTCTTTCAGCCCCCAGTAGTCTTTGTACACCGTGTTTATCTCCCTTGAAGGCGGTCCTGGTTTTGTGACAATACCGTAAATATACGGCAGAAGGGTTGAGTATGTCAAGAAAAATAGACAAAAATAAACTTTTTACTTGATTTTTTTGTTCACATTTGTTTATTATTAAGAAGATTTACCCGTCTTCATGTTGAAAATATCGCACTTTTCGGGGGATGAACCGGTTTGGGAACGACATTCAGAGAAGCGCTTGAACGCGAGATTGCCGCTCAGGGGCTTTCGGTTACCGAGGTCACCCGCAACAGCGGGCTTTCCAAAGGGGCGATTTATAATATCCTCAACGGCAAGACGGAGGAAGAGCGGATTCGTCCGGCGACTCGACGGGCGATCGCCCGGGGGTGTAACCGGGAGCTTGAGGTCTTAGAGGATGGCGGCGTACTTTTTGTCGAGCGGGGGCAAGAGCGGCCCCCGGACCGGCCCCGGGAGGTGGAACTGCGCCTGGCGCCGGGCCGTCCCTTTTTAGAGGAGCGGTTTTTGGGCGAACCGTTCGACTGGCTGCACAGCCTGGAAGAAGAGGGGATGCTGACCGGGGCCCGAGCGGTGGACCGGGTGTTTCAGAAGCGGGAGGAGTTTCTCTCGCTGGTGGTGGAGAACAGGGGGCAGGTTGCGGTTGTGGAGGTCCGGTTCGATTTGCGGGTGATGTTTGAAAATGGGGGGCCCGCGAGACGGTTTTCGTCGCGGCTGCCCGCGCATGTGCCTTCCGGAGGGCGTGTGGAGCAGACCCTCTTTTTGCTGGGGGGCCCGCCCTACTGCTTAGAGCTGGTGAATCCTGTGTTTACGGATTCGGAGGGGCAAGTAAAAGATATTGACGCAACCCTTACCTATCTTCATAAAGGGTAATACCGGTGATCGAGGCGCTGAAACAGACCAAACGGATTCGGATTCACAACGATTCTCCCGCCGAACGCGCGCACCATTTCGGCTTTTCGGTGTATGCGGAGACCTTTGCCAAGATTGTTGCCGATAGCGCCAATCAGACGCCGCTGACCATTGCGATCAACGGCGCCTGGGGAAGCGGGAAGACCTCTTTAATGCGGAGCATCCGGGAAACGCTGGTCGAGATTACCCGGGAGGTGGACCGGGTGGGCGGAGACGATGTTTTCCGGCGGTGCCGTACGGTCTGGTTCAATGCCTGGAAGTATTCAAGCCGGGACGCTATCCTGGTGGCGCTGGTAGAGGAGATTGTGGCCCAGATGATGGCCGAGGGGTTTCCCCGGCAGCAGTTGGATCAGATGCGCCGGGCCGAGGGCGGTTTGGATTGGGCGCGGGTGGCCCAGGCTGCGGACAGCCTGGTCCAGGAGAGCGGGAGTCCCGATTTGAGGAGCCTGCTTAAAAGCGATGCGACGCTGCTTCGAAATCTGCCGCTGCTGCGGGAGTTCGAGCGCTTTTTAGACCGGTTGATCGGGTGGTCGGTAACGGGGCAGGGGGCCGGCTCGAGGGAGCGGTTCGACGACTCGGATGGGGTGCTGGTCTTTTTTATTGACGATCTGGACAGGTGCCAGCCCAACCGTGTGGTCCGGGTGCTGGAAACGGTGAAGCTTTTTATGGACCGGGCCGGGTGCGTGTTCGTGCTGGGGATGGACAACGAGATTGTTGAGAAGGCCGTGAAAGCCCAGTACCAAACGATTGAGGGGTTTGACGAGCATGCTTACATGGACAAGATCATCCAGCTTCAGTTCAATCTGCCGCCCATCCGGCCGGAGCACATCCAGGCGTTCATCCAGGAGGAGCTGATCGGCGGGCATCCTGAGGAGAGCCCCATCCTGCGCTATCTGGAGGATGTGTCGGAAACCGTGGAGTCCAACCCCCGAACGGTGAAGCGATTCTTAAATACCTTTGCCATTCAGCGGAGCCTGGCGGAAACGCGGGGGTTCCTCAGCGACGGGGTGATGGATGAAGACCTGCTGGCCAAATGGATTATTATCTCGTTTGCTTTTGAGAAGTTTGCAGAAGTCGCGATTCAGCGCCCGCTTCTGATTGCAGAGCTTCAGGAGGCCATCCGGGAACGGGAGGAAAAACCGGATCCGGCGGGCGACGGGATGCTGTTCCCCCCCCACCTGCGGGAGTTCTTAGAGGACCAGCGGTTGGTGAACCTGCTCAAACGGGGGAAAGCTTTTCCCACAGATGAAGACGAGATATCGGTTTACACCCACCTGAGCGCGTCCACCCAGCCCCGCCGCGCATCCTCCCTGGGCCCGGACGGCTACGATGCGGAAGGGACCGATGGGATGATTCGGGTGGAACGGGGCAAATTCCTGATGGGGGATGTGAACCGGGCGATGTTCTTAGAGGCGTTTGAGATCGATATGTATCCGGTCACCAACCGGCAGTACATGCGGTTCTTAGACGCGGCGGGCTACCCCCAGGTACCCGAACACTGGCGGGACGGGGCCTATCCCCCCGAAAAGGCGGATCATCCGGTGGTGAATGTGAACTGGCACGATGCAATGGCTTATGCGAAATGGGTGGGCAAGCGGCTGCCCACCGAGCAGGACTGGGAGAAAGCGGCGCGGGGTCCCAATGGACGGATCTATCCGTGGGGCAATACCTTTAACCGGGACAACTGTAACAACCGGGAACTGGGATTGCAGGGCAGCATGGCGGTCAATCAGTTTTCCAATGGAGCAAGCCAGTACGGCTGTTACGACATGTCGGGAAATGTGTGGGAGTGGACGGATACCAACGTGTTCGACAATGAAGAGGCCAAGGTGATCCGGGGCGGAAGCTGGGCGAGCCCCCGGGAGGGGATGCGCACCACCAACCGGGCGTACGAGCGCGCCGAGCGGCGCCGGCGAGATGTGGGGTTTCGGTGCGCCCGTGACGTGGGCCCGTCCGAGGAGAGGGGGTCGTGAAATGGGTCGCATTCGGCCCTTTGTGCTGGTGTTGATCGGCGCGGGGCTCTTGCTGGGGCAGGTATGGACCGGCCTTGCCCAGACGGCCTCTTCCCAGATGCGGGACAGTGCAGAAGGCAAAGCGCTTTTTCACAACGAAAAGGATAAGGAGTGGACGGCGACCGGATTGACCTGCAACCACTGTCACGCAGACTTCAATGAAAAGGATATGAATAAGAGGCGGGACGATCATATGCGGACCGGCCATATGCTCTACAATTCCGGACATCGATCGACGTTTCACGCCTGGGACGGGAGGGAACTCGCCTCTTTGCAGGGGGTGGTCACCCTTTGCATGGAGCGGTGGATGACGGCGCGGGACAGCACGGGAAGCGGAAAGCCCGCGGCCAAACACCACGTCCGGAAGATTCTGGTTTACCTCCAGTCGGAGGCGCTCTCACCCGAGAGGAAGTCGAAGCCGATTAAACAGATGCTGACCGATGAGCTCCCCGGCGACCGGCTGCTGAAGGTGGGGGATCCCGGCCTGGGGGCTGCCATCTTTCGCCGCGCGTGCATGCCCTGCCATGCTTCCGACGGCAGTGGGCCGGCGCCGTCGCTGGTGCGCAACGGTTATACCCGTTATCAAATTGCCAAAAAGGTGAGGGGCATTCAGAACAAGGGGCTAAACGGCCTGGTGATGCCTCCCTTTGCCAGAGATCGGCTTTCCAACAGAGAGCTGATCAATGTGGTAGCCTTTGTCTACCAGATGTGAGGCGTGCGCCACGCGCCCATTTTGCGCCAACGCGCCGCTGCCCCTCGGGCACGGCGCGTTTTGTTTTACCTTTCACTGAAATTGCCTTGACAAAACCACGCCGTGACCTATATTTCCAGCGTTTCAGCCGGGTCATGGCAGGCCGTTTGGGAGAGGGACCGAGGTTACGTCAGGAGATGCTTATGTCCTGGTTTCAGGGTGTCCTGTTGATAATTTACAGTATTGCGCTGGGGCTGCTGATGCTTTACAGCTTCCACCGGCATCTGATGGTGCGGCTCTATTACAGGAACCGGAACGTACGGCCGATTCCCGCCGGGCCTTTTGAGACGTTGCCCCGGGTGACGGTTCAGCTTCCGGTGTTCAACGAGTTCTACGTTGTGGAGCGGCTGATCCGCGCGGTGGCGAAGATCGATTATCCCCGCGAGCTCTTAGAGATCCAGGTCTTAGACGATTCGACCGATGAGACCACGGAGATTGCTCGCCGGTGTGTTGCCGAACTGCAAAACGAGGGCTGCAATATTGTCTGTTTGCACCGCGACGAGCGAACCGGGTTCAAGGCCGGGGCGCTGGCGGCGGGGCTGGCGGTTGCCGGGGGGGAGTATGTGGCGGTTTTTGACGCCGATTTTGTGCCATCGCCCGATTTTCTGAAAAAGACGATCCCCTTTTTTGAAGATGATGTGGGGATGGTTCAGGTCCGCTGGGGGCACCTCAATCGGGATTATTCTCTGGTGACCCGGGTGCAGGCCATTTTTCTGGACGGGCATTTTGTGATGGAACACGGCGCCCGGAGCCGTTCGGGGATGTTTTTCAACTTCAACGGGACGGCGGGAATCTGGCGCCGGCGTGCGATTGAAGAGGCCGGGGGCTGGCAACATGATACCCTCACGGAGGATCTGGACCTGAGCTATCGGGCGCAGTTGGCCGGATGGCGGTTTGTTTTTCTGGACGATGTGGTCGCTCCGGCGGAGATCCCCGTAGAGATCAATGCCTGGAAATCTCAGCAATTCCGGTGGGCGAAAGGGTCCATCCAGACGGCCAGAAAGCTGCTGCCCCGCCTGTTGAAAAGCCGGATTCCGTTCCGGGTCAAATTAGAGGGGATCATCCACCTGACGGCCAATTTCTCCTATCTGTTGATGGCCGTGGTGGCCCTTCTGATCTTCCCGGCGGTGCTTTCGCGGCAGGATTTTGGATGGTACCGGATTTTTGTGGTGGATCTGCCCCTGTTTATGGCGGCTACGGGCGTGGTCTCCCGGTTTTACATCCACTCTCAGAGAGAGATCTACACCGACTGGAAAACGAGGCTGAAATACATGCCCTGCGTGCTGGCGTTCGGGATGGGCATTTCTCTGAACAACGCCCGGGCCGTTCTGGAAGCCCTGGTGGGCCATCAGACGGAGTTCCGGCGCACGCCCAAGTACCAGGTCGTAAGCCGGAAGGATACCTGGAGGGGCAAGCGCTACGCGGTCCGCAAGAATCTGCTCTCCTTTCTGGAAGTGGGCGTGGGGCTTTATTTCTGCTGGGTGATCGGGGTTTCGGCTCACCTCAAGATCTATTTTCCCATTCCGTTCTTAATCCTGTTCTGTTTCGGCTTTTTCTACGTGGGCTGGATGTCCCTGTTCCAGGGACGCCTGGGACGGCTGCGTGTGGGGGCTTCAGAGGTGGAAACCGCCGCGGCCGATTAAAAAAAACCGCCCCCGTGTGATAGGGCTCACAGCGGTAGAGAGGGAAAGTTACGATTGTTAATACGCAATAGCGCAAAAGTCACCCTGTTGGTTTTGGACTACCCAGACTGTAGGTCGCCCAGGACAATCCATAACCAACTGATTTCATGTGGGTTACATTGACGCGCCTCCACCGACCGTGCTGAAGCATCTTAGGCCTACAGGGTTAGTTTTGCTCCATTGCGTTAATACAGTTCAAGAACGGAGGGTGGTACAGATTGTGATAGAAAATGCCGAAAATATACTATTTTGTACCATAGCTTATGTTAAAATTCTTCCGTCGTTTGAATCGAAGATCTTGACATAATAAATTGTTTTTAAATAGCTTAGTTTTCGCTCTGGTTTTTATTCTGCTTGCCCCGGGCATAGTTTTTGCATACTTTTACACAATATACAACCCCTCTGAGCCGGCGTTTGCCGGATACCGTTCAGACGCTGCCGAGGGGTAGATAGAATTCTACAAATCTGGTCGAGGTCGGGGCTCGGCGATCCATGCAGCCTGCATGTGATCTCGAGCTTTTTTTTTCAGCAGGTGGTGTTTCGCATCGGAAGTGGCGCAGATGTAACAAAGTTTTGGCGCTATTCTAACACTTGGGCTGTTTGATCTTCCCGTTAAAATTCGAGAACAACCGAGGTCACATTGTTTTTTTCAACTTTAATTTGTTGTTTTTAATCTTCTTATTTGCAAGAACGGTTTCTGCGATCCAGAGGCGCTTTGCTGCGGCACGATTCTTGCGGAAACATGCGGAAACATTAAAGATTGGTTAACTTTGACCGCAACAGACCGATGGATTTAATCACTATGGGAGAGATCCCGGGATGAAGGTTCGAGATAAAAGGCGGGAGAGGAAGATGAGAAAATTCGGTGCGATTCTGTTTGCCCTGCTTCTGGTGGGTGGGATGGGCAGTGCAGCATGGGCTGCAACGGTTAACATCACACACGATGCGACCGATTTCGACGGGAATCCCCTCACCCCGGCAGAGCTGGCCGACCTGAGTGTGCGGGTGATGCTGGTTGAGGGCGGTGTAGAGACGGATACCCTCACGGCAGGATTGCCCGGTGCGGACCCGGAGGGATTTGCGCCTTATCCTGCGACTATTTCGGTAGAGAACAATGCCGTTACCGTGATCTACGTCAAGCAGGGTACAACCATTATTAATTCAATCGTTTCCCAGGTCAACGGAGCCGTGACCCGGGCCTACGATGTGAGCAATGGGAACCAGGTGGTATTGGAGTTAGGGCCCCCGACGGTTTATCTTTACCACTATGTGCGTGTGAAGGTCTTTGCGACGGATACCGGCCTCAATGTGATCGACCCGAACGATCCCGTTCTTGCCCGGATGGGGCTGGGGGTCGATGGGGGAGGATCCCAGGCCTACGATCAGGTGAATCCGACGCTGGTGGTATTTAACAATACGACTGTCGCTCTGGACTTCTATTTTGATGGGGTGATCAAAGGGTCCCGCAACGTCCCGATCGTCTGGGATGAGAACGGCAAGACGGAGGCCTATACGGCGGATGGCGGAAATGCGATCTCACCCGTTCCGCCCGGGGCCGTGCAGGGGGGCATGGCCCTTCTGGTTTCCTACAATGTGGTTGCGTTGAACATCTTTGCAACGGATACAGGCCTCAATCTGATCGACGTGAATGACCCCATCTTCAGCCTGTTGGAGGTGAGTATCAACGGGGGCGCTCCCCAGGCATACAATCAGACGAGTCCGAGCCTGGCGGTGCTGGACGAGCAGTCTGTGACGTTGAAGGTCTACTTCAACGGTCAGGAGTTGACGGGTTTTTTCCAGAGCCACCAGGGCGGGATTCCCGTTGCGTCTGGGGTGACGAAGGCGTTTGAGGCAGACAACGGGAATACGATCCAGAACCCGCCCCCGCTTGGCACGACGTTCCTGATTGCCTACAATGTGGTTGCGCTGAATATTTTTGCGACAGATACAGGTCTTAATCTGATTACCGATCCAAATATCTTGAACGTTTTGGAAGTGAGTATCAACGGTGGCGTCCCTCAGCCTTACAATCAGACGAGTCCGAGCCTGACGGTGCTGGACGAGCAGTCTGTGACGTTGAAGGTCTACTTCAACGGTCAGGAGTTGACGGGTTTTTTCCAGAGCCACCAGGGCGGGATTCCCGTTGCGTCTGGGGTGACGAAGGCGTTTGAGGCAGACAACGGGAATACGATCCAGAACCCGCCCCCGCTTGGCACGACGTTCCTGATTGCCTACAATGTGGTTGCGCTGAATATTTTTGCGACAGATACAGGTCTTAATCTGATTACCGATCCAAATATCTTGAACGTTTTGGAAGTGAGTATCAACGGTGGCGTCCCTCAGCCTTACAATCAGACGGGTCCGACCCTGACGGTTTTGGACGGGCAGTCTGTGACGCTGAAGGTCTATTTCAACGGTCAGGAGTTGACGGGGTTTTTCCAGAGCCACCAGGGCGGGATTCCCGTTGCGTCTGGGGTGACGAAGGCGTTTGAGGCAGACAACGGGAATGTGATTCAGAACCCGCCTGCGCTTGGCACAATGTTCCTGATCGCCTATGAGGTGCTTGCGCTGAGCATCATTGCGACGGATTCCAGCCTCAATGTGATTACCGATCCGAATATCCTGAACATTTTAGAGGTGAGTATCGACGGTGGCGCCCCACAGCCCTACAATCAGACGGGTCCGAGCCTGACGGTTTTGGACGGACAGTCTGTGACGTTGAAGGTCTATGCCAACGGTCAGGAGTTGACGGAGTTCTTCCAGAACCACCAGGGTGGGATTCCCGTTGCGTCTGGCGTGACCAAGGCGTTTGAGGCGAGCACTGGAAATATCGTCCCGAATCCGCCGAATTTTGGCACGACGTTCCTGATTGCCTATGAAGTGATTCCGTTGAACATTTTTGCGACCAATATTAACGGTGTGATTACAGATCCGAACATTTTGAACCAATTGGCGGTGGGTATCTACGGTAGCGCTCCTCAGCCCTTCAATCAGACGGGTCCGAGCCTGGATGTGGTGGACGGTCAGTCTGTGGTGTTGAGGATCTACTTCAACGGTCAGGAGCTGACGGGGTTCTTCCTCAACCACCAGGGCGGCATCCCTGCTGAAAATGGCCTCACCAAGGCCTTTGAGGCGGACACTGGAAATATCGTTCCGAATCCGCCGAATTTTGGCACGACGTTCCTGATCGCCTACGAGGTGCTTGCGCTGAATATTTTTGCGACGGATACAGGGCTTAATCTGATTACCGATCCGAATGTATTGAACCTTATGGAGGTGAGCATCAACGGCGGCGCTCCTCAGCCCTACAATCAGACGGGCCCAAGCCTGTCGTTGTTTGATGGGCAGTCTGTGACGCTGAAGGTCTACTTCGACGGTGATGAGCTGACGGGGTTCTTCCAGAACCATCAGGGTGGGATACCCGTTGCGTCTGGGGTGACGAAGGCGTTTGAGGCGGAGAATGGGAATACGATTCAGAATCCGCCTGCGCTTGGGACGACGTTCCTGATCGCCTACGACGTCAACGAACCACCTGTGGCCGACGCCGGTCCGGATACCACGGTGGAATGCGCCAGTTCATCGGGAACGGCGGTGACGCTGGACGGGACGGGCTCGAGCGATCCGGACGGAGACCCTCTTACTTTCTCTTGGTCCGCCTCGGGCATCACCTTCGACGATCCGACGATCCCCACACCTACGGGTACGTTTCCCCTGGGGACGACCACCGTCACGTTGACGGTTACAGACCCGAGTGGAGAAAGCGATGCCGACTCGGTCGATGTCACGGTTGTGGATACCACGCCGCCGGTCGTCACGCTGGAAGGTCCAAATCCGATGAACCTCGAACTGGGCACATCGTACGAAGAGCCGGGGGCCACGGCGCTGGATGCGTGCGACGGCGAGGTGGCCGTGCAGATCGATGCAAGCAGCGTTGACGTGACAGTGGCGGGCGCCTATGATGTGATCTACACGGCAAGCGATGCGGCGGGGAATCCGGCGACCGAGATCCGGACGGTGAACGTGCTTGTTACGGCGAACAGCTACGTGGTGCTGGCCACCAACAGCGCCCGGCTTAAAAGCAAGTCGCAGGTCCGCAGCGGGCATGTGGCCGTGAACGGCCCCGGGGAGAAGCCGTTCCTCCACTCCAAGTACGAACTGGCCGTGGGCTCAAAGGTCCGGACGGCAGCGGAAAGCCAGTTGAGCGGGCAGGGCGTGCGGGTGGACTCGAAGGCCATTATTGCAGGGACGCTGTATTATGAGACCCTGAAGAAAAACAGGCTCTTCGCTATTTGGTGTGGGTAACCTTCCCCCAGGAACGACCAGTTGTGGTAGACAAGACGCCCAAGCTGCAGGTTTTGTGGACCAGCCTTCGAGTATTCTTTGTCAACGGTGTTGCCCGACCCGTTGTCTGTTGCTCAGGATTCTATCTTAAAAACAGTTGTTTAAGTTGTTAGATAATAAATTGTTACGATGGACTAAACGGCAAACTGGATCTCCGGATCATTCAATACCCGCCGTGTGTTTAGGAGAGATCTCATGTGCGGATACCGGAGCAAACGGTTAGGAACCACCTCGCACTCGGCAAGAAGACTGGTTCGGGTTTTTATGATTACCCACGTGAAACAGCGAAGAGCCGAAAAACAAGAAGGCGCGTATCGCCGAAGAGGTGCAGGTGGGCCCCGATTTCTGGCCGGTGGTCGATCCGCTCCCCGAGTTCCTGACCGGGGAGCCGGGCGTCGAGGATGTGAAGGTGAAATCGAAGAAAACCAGAGAACTGGATCCGGGCGACTACGGAGACGTGGTTGTCAAGAGTAAAGGCAAGCTGGTCTTCACGGGCGGCACCTACTCCCTCCGGTCCTTCAGCGCCGGGTCGTCCAGCCAGATCACCTTCCTGGCGGCCACAACGCTCCTGGTGGCCGATAAGTTCCGTTGGACTTGACCCGTTTCGGTGGGTACCTTATCTCTTGGGAGAAAGGAGATCCACTATGCCGCCAACACGTCCACCTTATCCACCTGAGTTCAAAAAGCAAATGGTCGAATTGGTTCGAGCCGGTCGTACGCCAGGAGAGCTGGCCAAAGAGTTCGAGCCCTCAGACCAGACGATCCGGAACTGGGTGGTACAGGCCGACCGAGACGAGGGCCTTCGAGAAGACGGTCTGACCAGTGATGAGCGAGAGGAGTTGCGCCGTCTTCGTCGCGAGATTAAGCAGTTACGCATCGAGCGTGAGATCTTGTCAAAAGCAGCAGCCTGGTTCGCTCAGGAGACCAACACGATCCCCAGAAAGCCTTCCAGTTCGTGAAGGCGCACCAGGCAAAATGGCCAATTACCACGCAATGCCGAGTCCTGGGTGTCTCCCTCAGTGGGTATTATGCGTGGCGAGGACGCCCCCCATCGCCAAGAGCAAAGGTCGATGCGGATCTCAAGGAACAGATTAAGGCTTTTCATGCCCGTTCTGATTCTACCTACGGAGCCCCCAGAATCTGGGAAGATCTGGCAGCATTAGGCATCCGTATAGGCAAAAAGCGTGTCGCCCGTCTGATGGTTGAGATTGGTATCTTCGGGGTGAGCCGTCGAAAGGGTATCAGAACCACCCGTAAGGGAAAAAAGGCTCAAAAAGCCCCTGATCTGGTCAAGAGAGACTTCACTGTTGAAGCCCCAAATAAACTCTGGGTGGCCGATATTACCTACGTACCAACCTGGGCGGGCTTCCTGTATCTTGCTGTGGTTATCGATGTCTTTTCCCGCCGAGTCGTGGGCTGGACGATGGCTTCGACGCTCCAGAGTGAGTTGGTTTTGTCTGCTTTGAATATGGCACTTTGGCAGCGTCATCCTTGTGGGGTGATCCACCACTCCGACCAGGGATCTCAGTATACTTCACTTGCCTTCGGTAAACGCTGCGATGAGGCGGGTATACGTCCCTCAATGGGTTCTGTAGGCGACTGCTATGACAACGCACTGTGTGAAAGCTTTTTCGCCACCCTCGAATGTGAATTGATCGACCGCCGTTGTTTTCGTACCCACAAGGAGGCCAGATTGGCTATTTTTGAGTATATTGAGGGCTGGTATAATCCCCATCGTAGGCATTCATCAATCGCATACCACTCACCGATGACATATGAAAAACAGCATCAAACACGGGCTTGAAGCCCAAGCCCTAAACACTCCACCAAAACGGGGCAACTCCAAGGTACCGGTTCGAAAGCCTACTTCGGGCCGGGAAGGGATACGTCCATCGACGCCTCAGATATTCTGGTCTATGTGAACGGGGTCAACGGAAAGATCAGGCACAAGAAGGACGATGACGATGATGATGATGACGATGATGATAAGCATAAGGACAAAGTAGGCACGCTCAATGCGAGCCCGAAGGCGGCGCAGGTGGGGACGAACGGCAAGTTTAAGGCCAACCTCTACGTGCCCAACGGAACGCTCCTGATCCGCTCGAAAGCGCAGGCCACCGGCTCGTTTATCGGCCGGGACGTGAGTGTGGGGTCGCAGGCCCGTTTGAGCCTGCAGAGCGGCTGGGACACGGGCGTGACGAACGACCCGCCGGCGTTGACCAAGCTGGCGTTGACCAAGCCGGTCTTGTTCGATGAAGAAGAGGAAGCGCAGACGGAAGAGATCGCCGAAGACCAGGAGTTCGGGATGGACCAGAATTATCCCAACCCGTTCAACCCGTCCACGACGATCCGCTACACGCTGGCCGAAGCTTCGGAGGTGCGGCTGGTGATCTACAATGTGCTGGGGCAGGAGGTCCGGAGGCTGGTCCACGAGCTCCAGGGGGTGGGCGCTCACGGTGTGGTGTGGGACGGACGGGATGCGTTTGGGCGGGGGGTGGCGACCGGGGTGTATATCTACCGCCTGCAGGCGGGGCTGCATGTGGCCCTCCGGAAGATGATCTTTGCCAAATAAGTTTTGCACAGAAGATGTTGAGGGCCCGGCGGAACGCACCGCCGGGCCTTTTTGTGTACGGGCCGGACCGGATTTCTGGAACGAACCGTCCGGTATGTATGTCTACTATGTGGGAATCGACAGATGGGGCTGAGCGAGGAATGCGGCGATTCTGGGACCCAAGCCGTCGGGCGCACTTTGTTCTTTCGTTTTGTTTTCGATATCTTTATTTTTACTGTCGGTGATCACTTTCAGGGGTTTCTGATGAAAACGGATCGAGCAAAGGTTTTTTTCGCCAACCGGTATACCCTTTCCTACACAGCGGCCGTACTGCTGCACCTGCTCCTTTTCCTGCTGTATGTGCCCCTGAAGGGGATTCTGGTCCCTCCCCGCGCAACCCTTTCTCCAAGGCCGGAAGCGCCGCCTGTCGCCTTCGAGTTCGTGGAGGCGCCCGAACAGCGTCCCAGCGAGCGCCCTCCCAAGGTGACGCCCCTGCTGTCCGACCGGCAGTCGATCGCGCAGGATCGGCAGAATGCGCCGCTGGATCCCTCGCATCTGCCCTACTCCGAGGGGCTGGTGGACTCCAGGGACCACCTGCGTACGGTTGTGGGCAGAGACGCGGAAAACGGCGCCGGAGGGGAAGGGACGGAGGGCGAGGAAGCAGCGGAGGCCTCCGAGCAGCAGTCTGCGCTTTTTCGGGAGTGGGATCGGGCCGTCGATTTCTCTTCTGTTTTAAAAGAAGGCCCGGAGCTGACTCCCCAGGAGCGCCAGGAAGCGGTTTACGGCACGCCGGCCATCCCTCCCTCCCTGCTGCAGCTGGACAACCAGGAGTCCAGCGCCCTGCAGGACGGGGGCCTGCAGCTGAGCACCTACGACTGGGACTTTGCGCCGTATCTTGCCTATCTCAAGCGCCATATTGGCAGCCACGTGTTCCCGCCGGAAGCCTTTACCAAGTACGGGCTGATCGAAGGCAAGACGCTGCTCCGATTTAAGATTCTGCGGGATGGAACCATGCGGGATCTGGAGGTGTTGAAGTATCAGGGAAGCGGCATGTTGCGCGATACAAGCCACCGGGCGGTTGTTCTGTCCGCGCCGTTTCGGGTCCTGCCGGACCATTTTCCCGATGAATATCTGGAAATTACGGGTCTTTTTAACTATTCGATTATCCGAAACATAAGACAGGAGTAAGAATATGGGGTGGGAGCTTTTCCAGCAGGGGGGGCTTATCATGTACCCCCTCACGGTCTGTTCGGTGCTTGCGCTTGCCTTTACCCTGGAGCGGGCGCTGAGCCTGCGGCGCAAACGGATCATCCGGCCGGAGATTGTGGGCGTGATCGAGAATATCCAGGGGGCGGAGGATGTGGGGCTGGCGCTTTCGGTCTGCCACCAGTATGAAGGCCCGTTTTCCCGTGTGATACGCGCCGGGCTGGACAACCGCCACCTCCCCTTAGATGAGATCCGGGAGAGCATTCTGGACCAGGGGCGCCAGGAGATGGGCGCTTTGCAGAAAGGGCTGGTGGTTCTGGAAACGGTGGCGAGTGTTTCGCCGCTGCTGGGATTGCTGGGAACGGTGTTGGGCATGATCAAGGTTTTCGAGGAGATTTCCGAGGTGGGGGTGGGGCAGGGCAGCCTGCTGGCCGGGGGGATCGCAGAGGCGATTCTGACTACGGCCGCCGGGCTTTTTATTGCCATTCCGGCGCTGGTGTTTTACAATTATTTCAGCAGTAAGGCGGAGAGCCTGATTCTGGAGATCGAGAAGTATTCCAATGCCCTCCTGAAAAAGCTCCGGGGGTTCCAGGACGGCGCGGCTGAGGCTCAAACCGCAGAAAGGGCGGATTGATGCGGCTTGTACACACCTCCCGGCGGCGGCCGTCGATCAATATTACCTCCCTGATCGATGTGCTTTTTTTGTTGTTGACCTTTTTTCTGGTTACGACGACCTTTATCGAGCAGTCCGCGCTCAAGGTGGAGCTGCCCTCCATGCAGCATACAGAACAGGTCCGCCGGGAGCGGGTATTTATCCTGAATGTGACGGCGGACGGGCAGATGAATTACAATGGGGAAGGGGTGGACCGCGAGGTGCTGCAGGCCAGATTGAAAGGGTCCGCAAAGGACATCAATGCCGCCGGAGGGCTCATCCTGCGCGCAGACCGGGTGCTGCCATACGGGGAGGTGATGGGTATCCTGGACCTGATCAAGGGGGCCGGGATCCAGCGGTTTGTGATTGCCACGGCGGAGAAGGGGGAGTAAAAGGCGAGTTCAAAGTTAAACCGGGGGTGGGAGGGAAACTTTGAACGTTGAACTTTGAACCGAGGTAAAGGTGGATAAGGAACAATGTCGGTCCAAGAATCGTCAAAGCCTTCGGATAGGGAAGATATTGAGCTTGTGGCGCGTGCCCGGGAAGGGGATCGGGAGGCGTTTTCAGAGCTGGTTCGGCGGTATTACGAACGTATCTACCATACGATTTATTCCCTGGTGGGCGATCGGGATGATGCGGATGATCTGGCCCAGGAAGTCTTTTTGAAAGCGTACCGCTCGTTGTCCAATTTTCGGGGCCGATCTCAGTTTTATACCTGGCTCTACCGGATCGGCGTCAACCGCTGCCTGGACTGGATGAAGTCCCGGAACCGGCGGAAAGATGTCTCGCTGGAACGGGAGCCGTGGGGGCGCGATGCTGTAGACGGAGCGTTTCAGCTTCCGCAGGCGTCGGATGCAGGGGTGATGCGCAGGGAGCTTCAGGATATTCTGCACCGGGCGCTGGAGGCTTTGTCGATCCAGTGCCGGGCGACCCTGGCTTTGCGGGAAATCGACGGGTTTTCCTACGATGAGATCGCCTATGCCCTGGGCTGTTCGGTTGGAACGGTGAAGTCGCGGCTGTTCCGGGCGAGGGCGCAGCTCCGGGAGATGTTGGAGCATGAGTACAGCGAGTGGCACGGGACCCAATAAGAAGAGGTGTGGCTGAGATGCGATATCGGTGCAATTCAGAAGCCCTTTCCGCCTATCTGGACGGGGCGCTGCGAGTCCGGGAAAGAGTGGCCTTAGAGCGCCATGTGGACACCTGCGACCGCTGCCGGGAGGAACTGGCGTCGCTGCGGCGGGTTCAGGGCCTATTCGAGGCATGGGCGCCTCCTCCTCCCAGGCCGTTCTTTGAGGCGCGTTTGAACCGGCGGTTGGACGGTGCGGGGGAATCCCGCCTTTGGCCGTGGCGGGAATGGGCCGCTCGGAGGCTTGTGCCCGCGACCCTGGCGGTGGTTTCGATCGGCGCGCTGTTGTTTTTGGTCAACCGCCTGAGCGTGGGGCAGGAGCCGATGACCGTGGATGGCTATCTGAATCGTTCACTGGATCGGGAAGTTCAGGAGATCGCAACGTTTACCGAGTCCGACCTGTCCAGAGACCGGGTGCTGGACCTGGTGATTGCCGGCAGCCGTTGAGGAGGGAGATCTGCCATGTTGATCAGTCGTGTGCGTCTTATCGGTCTGCTTATGGTGAGTTTTCTGCTTGGAGCTGTTGGCACGGCGGTTTACGATAGCATTGCCCTAGATTCACATACTGGCAAAAAGAGGGGGCGGTCCTCCCGCGGGATGGTGGTCAAGCTTTCCCGGGAGCTGGAATTGGCGCCGGAACAGAAGGAGCGCTTAGAGCGGATTCTGGAAGAGAGCCGGCAGCAGATGATGGCGCTGAGCCGTTCGATGAAGCCGAAATACCGGCAGATCAAGCTGGAAACCCGGGAGCAGATTCGGGGGATTCTGTCGCCGGAGCAGGTGGAACGGTTCAACAAGATGATGCAGGAACGGGACGACCAGAGACGCAAGAAGTCCGAGCACCGGCAGGGCCGCGGCTCCAGGAGAGGGCGGGAGCAGAGCGGTTGAGCCGGATGGACACACAGGGGACCGGCTGTTTGGAGCGGGAAAAAATTCTCATGTGAAAGGGGATTTTTTTTATATTGTTATCTGTAAGTGATCATTTACTTGTTTTCCTGCATTTGAGAAGAATGTCCGGAGGGAGGGACGATGGTTCTGTTGCGACAAAGCAGTCTGCTTCTCGGCTCGGTTGCGCTGCTGGCGCTGGCTGCGTGTGACTCGGAGGACGGCGGCGGGGGAGCGCAGTCCAGGGGCAGGGGAGGGGGACGCGGGCGTTTCGGGGGAGGGCGCAGCGCTGCGGCGGTGCCGGTTAAGGTGGAAGCGGTTGCCCGGCAGGATATCTCGGAGTACATCCTGGCAAATACCACCTTAGAGGCGTTCCAGTGGGTGGATGTGCGCTCCAGAACGTCGGGACAGGTGGTGGCAATCTTAAAAGAGGAGGGGGACCGGGTGAGGGCGGGCAGCGTGCTTGCGCGCTTAGACGCAGAGGCGGCCCGGCTGCAGGTGACCCAAATGGAGGTAGCCTACCAGGATGCGCGCCGGGCCTTCGAGCGCGATGAGAAGATGTACCAGCGGAAGCTGGTGAGTGACGAGCGGTACGAAAACTCCAAGACGCAGGTCGCCCGGACCTTTGCCCAGCTTGAGCAGGCAAAACTCAATTTGAGCTATACGACAATCGAATCGCCGATTCAAGGGGTGGTCACGATCCGGAACATCGAGGTGGGGAATATGGTGACCAACAACCAGGTGATCTGTTCCGTGGCCGATTTTGACCCCCTCCTGGCGCGTATTCGTGTTCCGGAAAAGAATATTGGCAAAATCGCCGTGGGACAGGGCGCCAGAATTACCGTGGAATCCGCGCCGGACAAGACCTTCCGCGGTCGGGTGAAGATGATCAGCCCGGTGGTCGATCCGGAGAGCGGCACGATCAAGGTGACGATCGAGATCCCGGAGCAGGAAACCGGGATCCTTAGGCCGGGCATGTTCGCATCGGTCTATATTATTACAGAGACGCATAAGAGTGCGCTTGTGATTCCCAAAAAAGCACAGGTGCTGGAAGGGGAAGGCAACCAGGTTTTTGTGTACGAAAAGGACGAAGAAACGGGGATGGGAAGGGCCTCGCGCAAGAAAATTAAGATCGGGTTTACAGACAACGAACGCTTAGAGGTGCTGTCCGGGCTCTCGGAGGGGGAGCACGTGATCACCGTGGGCCAGGAAGGGCTGCGCCCGGGAACGGGCGTGCGGCTGGTGGGGGAGGCGGTGGTGGCTTCGGCCTCGGGGGAGGGGGCGCCGGGCGGCAAGCCAGGGGGTGAGGTGGCCAGGCGCGGGGGAGGAGGAGGTGGCCGAGGCGGGGGAGGACGGGGCGGGTTTGGCGGGGGAGGAGAGATGACCCCCGAGCGGTTGAACCAGATGCAGGAGCGTCTGTTCGAGCGGTTTCCGGATTTGAAGACGGAATTTGAGAAGCGGGTGAAGAAGGATCCGGAGCTGGCTACGAATGGGGAGAAGTGGATGGCGTTTATGGGGGAGATGAGGGAGAAGGGGATCCTGTCGTTTGGAGGTCGGGGAGGGGGAGGGGGCAGGAGGGGTGGGAATTGAAGATTGACGACGAACGACTTATGCGAGTGATCTATGAAGCTGATTGAGTTTTCTACCCGGCGGCGGGTGACGGTGACGATGTTGATGGCAGCGGCGGTGATTTTTGGTATGGTGGCGTTTCAGCGCCTGGCCATCAACCTGCTGCCCGATATTACCTACCCGACGCTGACCGTTCGTACGGACTACGAAGGCACGGCGCCCTCGGAGATGGAGCGGCTGATTACGGAGCCGATTGAGGGGGCGGTTGGGGTTGTGACGAATGTGCTCCGGGTAAGCTCGACCTCCCGGCCCGGGGTGTCGGAAGTGATGGTGGAGTTCGGCTGGGGCACGGACATGGATTTCGCGTCTTTAGATGTCCGGGAAAAATTAGACCGGCTCCAGCTGCCCCAGGGCGTGGAAAAACCGGTGCTGCTGCGGTTCGATCCTTCGCTGGACCCGATTATGCGCATCGGGCTCTACGGAAGGGAGAGCCTGATTGCCGTGCGGCTTCTGGCCGAGGAGCAGATCAAACCGGAGCTGGAGAGCTTAGAGGGAGTTGCGGCCGTGCGGGTCAACGGGGGGCTGGAAGAGGAGATCCACGTTGAGATCGACGAGCCGAAAATGGCGGCGCTGCGGTTTTCGCTTTCCCAGGTGATGAACCGCCTGGCCCAGGAGAACGTCAATCTGACCGGCGGCCAGTTGAAGGACGGCGAAGCGGAGTACCTCGTTCGCACGCTGAACGAGTTCCGAACCGTGGATGAGATCCAGGATATTGTGGTGGGAGAGCGTCGGGACGCCACGATCACCTTAGCCGATGTGGGAAGGGTGAGCCGGGGACACAAAGAGCGGAAGGTGATTACCCGGATCAACGGGCAGGAGAGTGTGGAACTGGCGATTTATAAAGAAGGGGACGCGAATACCGTGACGGTTGCCCGGCGGGTGCAGGAGGCGCTCGCTGAGTTTGAAAAAGAGGCGGGGGAACTGCTGGGAGAATCGCGAATGGACGTGGTGTTCGACCAGTCCACGTTCATCCGGGAATCGGTGTCGGAGGTGCTCAACACTGCGATTATAGGTGGCATCCTGGCGATTATCGTCCTCTACCTCTTTTTGAACAGTCCGAAAAGCACCGGCATTATCAGCCTTTCGATTCCGATCTCGGTGGTGGCCACCTTCTTTTTTATGTATATCTCGGATGTGAGCCTGAACATTATGTCTCTGGGCGGGCTGGCCCTGGGCATCGGGATGCTGGTGGACAACTCGATTGTGGTCTTGGAGAGCGTCCAGCGCTACCGCGATGAGGGGATGTCCGCGCTGGAGTCCACCAACAGGGGGGCCGGGGAGGTGGGCAAGGCGGTGGTGGCGTCTACGATGACGACGATCTGCGTGTTTGTGCCCATTGTGTTTGTGGAGGGGATTGCCGGGCAGCTCTTCAGGGATCAGGCGCTTACGGTTACCTATTCTCTGGCGGCCTCGCTGTTTGTGGCCTTAACGCTGATCCCGATGCTGTCCTCTCTGGAGTTCGAATGGATGGGAGAGTTGGCCGAGGTGGAGCGCCGGCGCCGCAGGTTGGGCCGCGGTTCCGCGGAAGGTCTGTCCAGTCTGCTGAAGCTCTTCGGGGGCGCGGCCCAGAGCATTGGATCGGGCATTCTGCGCCTGCTGTCGCCCCTGTTCTGGGTCTTCGAGCAGGTCACCGGCAGGGCGTATGCGGTCTATCCGAAGGTGATCCGCTGGGCGCTGCACCACCGGGGGCCGGTGATTCTGGCGGCGCTGGGAATTCTGGGCGGAACGCTGTCTCTGGGGCGGTTTCTGGGCAGCGAACTGATTCCCGAGATGAGCCAGGGAGAGTTCAGTATCAATGTGGAGATGCCGGTGGGGACGCCTCTGATTACGACGGAGCGGACGATTCGGGTTATGGAAGCGATTGTTCGGGAACAGCCGGAGGTGGAACTGGTTTACAGCATCGTCGGGTCGAGCGGGGCATCGGGCGGCTCGGCAGGGGAAGAGCGCGAGAATGTGGGGCAGATTCAGGTGGCGTTGAAGGAGGGCATTATTCGGGATCGGGAGGAGGCGGTGATGGACCGGTTGCGCGGCGCCCTGCGAAATGTGCCGGCCGTGGACTACAAGTTTGCCCGCCCGGCGCTTTTTACCTCCAGGACGCCGGTGGAGGTGGAGATTTCGGGATATAATTTGAGCACCCTGCGGCTGCTGGCAAACGAGATGATGGACCGGATGGAACGGATCGAGGGGCTTACGGACGTGAAGACGAGCGCGGAGGGGGGAAATCCCGAAGTGCAGATTCGCTTCAACCGGAAGTGGGTCTCGCAGATGGGCACTACCATCAGCGCCATCGGGGAGATTATCCGGAACCAGGTCCAGGGAGAGGTGGCGACCGAGTTTACGCAGGGAGACCGGAAGGTGGATATTCGGGTGCGGGCGAGCGAGGAGTACCGCAGCACGGTGGAGGACTTGAAACGCCTGGTTGTAAGTCCGCCAAACGCGGTGGCGCCCATTTCGCTTGAGGTGGTCGCCGATCTGGATGTGGAGATGGGGCCCGCGGAGATCCGCCGGGTGGCCCAGGAACGGGTTGCGCTGGTCTCGGCCAACTTAGAGGGCCGCAGTTTAAGCGATGTGGTGACGGATATCGAGTGGGAGATTGAGGAGATGCAGTATCCGCCCGATTTCAGCATCAAGATCGGCGGACAAAACGAGGAGCGGAAGCGCTCCTTTAAGAGCATGCAGATGGCCATCGCACTGGCCATTTTCCTGGTCTACTTGGTGATGGCCTCTCAGTTTGAATCGCTGGTCCACCCCTTTGTGATCATGTTCTCCATTCCGTTCGGGCTGGTGGGGGTGATTCTGATGCTGATATTAACCGGACAGACAGTGAGCGTGGTGGTGCTGATCGGGTTGATTATGCTGGCCGGGATCGTGGTGAACAACGCGATTGTGCTTATCGACTATATCAACATGCTCCGGCGCGAGCAGGGCATGCCCAAATTTGAGGCCATCGAGCAGGCCGGGAGGGTGCGGCTGCGACCGATTCTGATGACCACGTCCACCACGGTGCTGGGACTGCTGCCAATGGCGTTGGGGATTTTTAATTTTCGTCCCCTGGTGGGGGCGGTGGACTCGGTTTTGAGCAGCTTTCTGCCTTCGGGCCCGATGGGCGTTGTGATGGGGGGGCTCAACCTTGTCTTCCCGGTGGGACAGGGCGCGGAAATTCGGGCGCCAATGGCAATTACCGTGATCGGCGGACTCGTTTTTTCCACGCTGGTTACCCTGGTTCTGATCCCCACGATCTATTCGCTGACCGATCGCAAGGAGTAGCGCGAATGAATCAGGCGGAGCCGCAGCAAACGGCGGACGAGGCGTATCGGGAGCAGATCAGGAGCAATACTCTGTCCGAACTGGAAAATATCTACGCCCACTTAAACCGTATCGCCTACCCGCAGCGGTTTGAGATGGTGCGTCAGGAACTGGAGACCCGGATCCAGGCGCTGGATGCCGGGCGGGAGGCGCAGGGGGATGAGGGGGTGAGCGGAGCGGGGTTTTTTCGCCGTCTCTGGGCGAGCCTGGTGGACCTGTTTATTCAGGCGTTGATTCTGGGTGTGCTTTTCCTGGTCTGGACATCGGGAACCGTCCTGGTACAGAGTTTTGGGGCCGAGGAGGTCGCCCGATCCGGTCCCCCGGGCAGACAATTCCAGGCCTCCCCGGTGGATCAGGTTATGAAGGCGCTGAGCGACGAGGGAGTTTGGGCGGCGCTGTATTTTCTGGCCGTACTGGTCGGTACGCACTGGAAAGCGACCGGGCTGCTTCTGCTGGGGGTTCTGCTTTATAAGGGGCTGTTGATGCTTCCCTCCTGGATCCGGTCGGGTGCAACGCCGGGGATGCGGGAAGCGGGGATCAGGCTGGAATCGAGAGATGGGGGCCGTCTCTCTTTCAAACAGGCGC
This sequence comes from Candidatus Latescibacterota bacterium, assembly GCA_965249305.1. GTDB lineage: Bacteria > Latescibacterota > UBA2968 > UBA2968. The sequence goes on from OZ252228.1 coordinate 6,292,420, forward strand.
TGATCAGATTCTGGGGGCAGTATCTTCTTTTTGTGCTTACGGTGGGCGTGAGCGGCCTGTGGATACTCTGGGACCGGCAGAAGCAGGCTCTTCACGATAAGCTGGCCGGGACCCGTGTATCCCGCGCATTTCGTTCCTGGGAGAAACCGTTGGACGTCCGGATGTATGACTGATTTGGCGGAGGCCGTTTTGCAGTTGCTTTTTGGCGCTCCATTTGTTATACTATCGGACCCCTTCCGTTGTTTCTGTTTTTCCTACGATATTCTCCCTACCGGTTTTTTCCACTTTCCCCACTTCTCCATTTGTACTTCGGAACGAAACCTTTACGAGCCCTATACCGTCTAACCTTACCGGAGATTGACCAGGCAAGGAGGGTTTTTATGGGCAGGCGAACCGTTCAATTTTTCTGCTGCCTGCTGGCGCTGGCGGTGTTTGTCGGCGGGCTGGCTCCTGTGGCAGAGGCCAAGTCTTTTTTTACGCCGCGCCGCACATTTGGTGTTCTCTTCCTGGGGGGAAGCCTGTTTCTGGCCAAGAAGGCCATCGACTTTCGGCGGGATGCCAACCGGCTCTACGATGCATACAAACAGACTCAAATACCCCAGGAGGCCGACCGGCTGTTCGAGCGCACCAGCGACCGGGATACGAAGAGTCAGATGAGCATCGGCCTGTCGGTGGTGCTGCTGGTCAGCGGCCTGCGACTGCTGCTGGCCAGCGGTGTGGACGATAACATCCCCAAGGTGGACCGCAGGCTGAAGGTAGACCTGAAAGGGGATGTTCGGTCACAGACCGTGCGGGTTGAACTCAAGCGAAGCTTTTAGACACCGGCAACCACAGATGACCACAGATGGCGTACGGACGAAGGAGAGGGTTATGAGGAGTTGGAGATCGACCCGATTGCACGTCGGGTTTTGGGGGTTGTTGGCCGTCGCCCACCTTAGCGTATGGGGGTGTGGTCGAGAACGGATCAATCCGATTGATCCAAGTTTTCCGGGAAATGAGGCATTGAGCCCGCCCACCAATGTGAGGGCTGAGGGAGGTATCGGACGGATTATTCTTGCCTGGAATGCGGTGAACAGCACCCAGCTGGCCGGTTACGGCGTGTGGCGGTCCACCTCTTCCACCGGCACTTATGAACAGTTGAGGGGAGAAGCGGACGATCCGTCGACTACCACGGGGCAGATCACCTTTGTGGATACGACGCTGGATTTGAAGACCACGAAGATCTATTTTTACAAGGTCACGACCATCGATACTCAGAAACGAGCCAGCGAGTTTTCGGTCTTTGTCAGCGCCGAGGCCTTAGAGGACACCCGTCCTCCCAGCGCCCCTTCGGATCTCTCTGCGGTGACCGATGTGGAGACCGGGCACGTGACCCTGACGTGGACGGTGCCGCAGACCGACGCAAATAACCAGGAGCTGACGGGGCTGAATGCGTACCAGGTTTTCCGGTCAAAAGACAGCCAGGACGCCTTTGTACTGGTTGGCTCGGCGCCTGCCGGGCAGAACGCATTTGTTGATTCTACCGATCTGGAGATTGACGCCCAGTACTTCTACCGGGTGAGCGCCCTGGACGGCGAGGGGAACGAAAGCGGGCGTTCGGTACCGGCTTCAATTACCACAACCGGGTCGGGGGTGGCCGTGCCGGTTGGGCTGCAGGCGACCGGAACGATCGGGCAGATCGAGGTCAGGTGGGATCCCGTCACTGAGCCCAACCTGATCGGTTACCTGGTGCTCCGGTCTACCGACACGCAAGAGGCATTCCAGGCGGTGACATCGGATACCCTTTTTACAACTGCGCAAACGGAGTATACCGATACCGACATAGAGCCGGACAGGGTCTATTTTTACCGGGTGCAGTCCGTGATTCAGGACCCGGAACGGGGCACTGTTCGGAGCGTAGAATCGGTTTTTGTAGACGGGAAGGCCAGCATCGACCAGAGCCCTCCGGCGGCGCCTTCGGACCTGATTGTGAGCTTAGATGAGAGCGATGTCAGGGCGGTGCAGCTCAACTGGTCGGCTCCGCTGAAAGACAGCAACAGCGGGGATTTGACCGGTCTGGAAATCTACCGAATTTTCCGCTCGGAAGGGAACAACGTCTCTTTTGCTCCGCTGGCCGACGTCCCGTCAACACAAACAAGTTATCAGGACCGGGATACGAAGCTGTTGACCCAGTATTTCTACGCCGTAAGCGCGGTGGACGCAGACGACAATGTCAGCCCCCGGTCGAATTCCGTGCCGGTCACCACCGGGGGGCTGGCGGTTCCCCAGGGCCTGAGCGCCACGGCGGGGATCGGACAGGTGGGCCTGGCCTGGACGGCCAATACCGAGACGGATCTGATCGGCTACAAGGTGCTCCGGTCGGACCGGTCCATCGGGCCTTTCGCCTTCCTTACGGGCGATGAAAGTGAGGCGTTTACCACCGCCCAGACCGCTTATGTGGATTCTCCGCTGGTGGCGGATGAGACCTTTTTCTACCGTCTGATTGCGGTGGGCAGAAATGACGTCGAGAGCGATACGTCCACGTTTGTGACGGCGACCGTGTTGCGGGACGAACAGCCGCCTGGGGCGCCGTTGGACGTTGTGGCAGCCGTGGATGAGACGAATCTGCTACAGGTCAATCTGAGCTGGACGCCTCCCACGACCGACAGCAACGGCGGGGACCTGACCGGCCTTGCCACTTTCCGGATCTTCCGCTCGGAAGGATCGGCCAGCTCTTTTGTCCAGCTTGTTGAAGTGCCCGGCTCCCAGTCGGCCTATCAGGACACGGCAGTGGCCGCCGCCACACAGTATTTCTACCAGATCAGCGGCGTGGACGCGTCAGACAACGTTGGCCCCCGGTCTGCGGTGGTGTCGATTACCACTCGGGGGATGGCTGCGCCCAGGAATGTTACGGCCACGGAAGATATCAACCAGGTTGTCCTGAGCTGGGCGGCTAATACGGAGTCGGAGCTGACGGGCTACCGGGTGCTGCGCTATACCGATCCTCAGGCACAAGCCCAGGCGGTGTTCAGCACTGTGCAGACGACCTATGTGGACTCGCCGCTGGCAGCGGGTCAGACCTTTGTCTACCGCGTGCAGGCTGTTGGCACCGGGGGGCTGGAGAGCGAGTTGTCTCAGTTTGTCTCGGCGGAGGTTCCTCTGGATAACCGGGCGCCGGCGACGCCGGGGGTGTTTTCGGGGAGCCTGTCGGCCAGCGATGCAATCGAGTTGACCTGGAGCGCGCCCAAGACCGACGCTGGAGGGAGTGAATTGACCGGGTTCACCGGGTTCCGGATCTACCGGTCTGAGGGCACCGGAGGGCCGGGGTTCGGGCTGCTTACCCAGGCGGATTCGACGCGGCGGGTGTACGATGACCAGGGCCTGGAGCTGGCAACGACCTACAGCTACCGGATCAGCGCGATAGACGGGCACGGGAACGAAAGCGCCCTTTCCAGCTCCATTTCCCTGACAACCAGTACCGCTTCGCCTCCGACCAACGTCCAGGCGGCTGTGATTACGACCGTGACCGATACGCTGGTTCGGGTAACCTGGACGGAGCCGGCGGAGTTCACCAGTTTTCGGGTGGAACGCCAGACCGTGGGCACGTCCTCGGGAAGCGCCTTTTCCACCGTCGAGCTGTCGCAGACGGAATCGACCTTCGACGATACGAATGTGGAGAGCGGGAGGTCCTATCTCTATCGGGTGCTGACCAATTTGAAGGGTGTGCTCAGCGAACCTTCGGAGGCCGTGGGGGTCTCCGTGCCCGCAATAGAATAGCGCCGGCTTATTCAAAACTGTGAGAATAGGAGGTAACTATGCCCGATATCCTGTCACAGGACGAGATAGATGCGCTGTTGACAGCCACGGGAACCGAGGAGGAGAACGGCGATGGGGGGGCGGCTTCGTCCGCGGAGCTGAAGCCTTCGGCGTCCAGGCCCATTATTACCTACGATTTCAAGCACCCCACCCAGGTCTCCAAAGAACAGCAGCGCATGCTGGAGAATATCCACTCCAACTTTGCCCGGATGCTGGCTTCTTCCTTCTCAGGCATCCAGCGCTCGGTGGTGGACTGCGACATTGCGTTTGTGGACCAGACGACCTATGCCGAGTTCATCATGTCCCTGTCCAACCCTTCCTGCTCTTATACCTATTCCATCGAGCCTTTAGGTGGAGTGGCGATTATCGATTTTGCCATCCCGGTGGCCTATTCGTTTATCGACCGTCAGTTTGGGGGCACAGGGGGCAATCCGCCCCAGGAAGCCCGCCCTCTGACCAGCATCGAGCGGGCAGTGATGGGCAAGGTGGTGACCCAGGCTCTGGCGGATTTGGAGACGACGTGGGAGCCTTTGATCAAGATCCAGGTGTCGGATGCGGAGTTAGAGACGAACCCGGAGTTTATGCAGGTGGCAGCGCCGTCGGATACGGTGGTGCTGATCGCGTTTGAGGTGAATTCGCAGCATGCTTCGGGTCTGGTCAATCTGTGTTATCCCTATTTTACTTTAGAGCCGGTGATGGAATTTTTGAACGTGCAGGCGGGTGCTGGTCACGCTCGTAGCAGGCGGGAGAATACGAAGGACGAGCGTTTGGAGCAGTTGGATCGGGTCTTTGCGCCGATCCGTGCGGTTCTGGGCAGGGGTCGGGTGAACCTGGGGGAGGTGTTGAGCCTGCAGGAGGGCGATGTGTTGAAGCTGGACACGCTGGCTACCCAGGATGCGGTGCTCTACATCGGCACCCGGCCGAAGTTTCTGGGTCGTCCGGGTCTGTCGGGGAAGCGGCGTGCGCTCCAGCTTACGGGCCCGATTGTGAAGGCGGATGAACCGATCCATATGACCGAGATTGAAAAGACGCAGACAGGAATGATGTAGCTTTGAAGCGGGTCACGGCGCCCGCGCCAGAGCAGCAATATTTCAACTTGGCGCACTTCTCTTAGAGAGGTGCGCCGATCTGTTTTCACCACTGCCATGCGACCCGCGACAGCCGCCCCGGGATCTGTCTTGCAGGGCATGGCAATCGGGCCGGTAGACGAGCGGTTGACGGCCGCTCTCTTTTTTCTTTATCTCTCTGGAACAAACAGACTTACCTGTCCGTACACTCTTTTCTTCTCACGGCTGGCACGCAGACTGCTAAGGGTTGTTCCTGTGCTGTGTTCTGTGTGTTTCCGTGGTGTTTTTCCAAGGGGAGGTGTGTATGGATCAGGTACTTCTGGTGGACAGCGACGAGCGATTCTGCAGGGATATGGCGGGGCGTCTGGCAAGGCGCGGGTTGCAGGTTGCCCATGCCGGAACGGCGCAGGAAGGGCTTCGGATGGTCCGCGACGGGGCGCCGAAGCTTGTGCTGACCGAGGCGTTGTTGCCCGATGGCGAGGGGTTTCCGATGCTGGAGGCGGCTCAGGGTTCGGGGATTCGGCCCCTGGTGGTGGTGGTGAGCGAGGCGTTCTCGCCCGAACTGGTTTTTTCGGCCATCTCACGCGGGGCCTACGATTGCCTGCCCAAGCCGGTGGACGACCCGACGCTGGACGACCTGCTCAGCCGCCTGCAGGGCGAGGGCCGTCCCTCCCTCCGCTGCAGGACCGACGGCGAGGCAGCGCCCCCGGACGCCCGCGATGAGATGGTGGTGGGGCGCTGCCGAGCGATGATCCAGGCCCTCAAGACAGCCGGCGCGGTGGCTCAGGCCGATGCCACGGTGCTGGTGCAGGGAGAGAGCGGCACGGGCAAAGAGCTACTGGCGCGGGCGATCCACCGGGCTTCGGGACGGCCGGGCGCCTTTGTGGCGGTCAACTGCGCGGCGGTGGTGGAAACACTCACGGAAAGCGAACTGTTCGGGCACGAGCGGGGCGCCTTTACCGGAGCCTCAGAACGGCGTCCGGGCTGTTTTGAGCAGGCAGACGGGGGAACGCTGTTTCTGGATGAGATCGGTGACGCGCCTCCCGCATTCCAGGCCAAGCTCCTGCGGGTGCTGGACCGGGGGGAGTTCTACCGGGTGGGCGGGCAGGCGCCGATCTGCCCGGACGTGCGGGTGGTGACCGCCACCAATTGCGACCTGGAAGCCCTGGTGGGGTCGGGACGCTTTCGGGGAGATCTGTTCTACCGGCTCTGTGAGGTCACGATCCACCTGCCGCCCTTGCGGGAGCGTCGATCGGATATCCCGCACCTGGTCCGGCGGATGCTGACCGGGATCAATCGGAAGTTGCACCGGAAAGTGTCGGGGGTATCCGAAGATGCCTTAGAGCGGCTGATGACCTACCGCTGGCCCGGGAATGTGAGGGAACTTCAGAATGTGATCACCCGCGCGGCGATGCAGTGCCGGGGAGAGACGATTCTGCCGGCGCATTTATGCGGATTCAAGTCGGAAGCGGGGCCGGAAGGCGAGGGTCAGATCCCCACGCTGGTGGAGATGGAGCGGGACCATATTACACGGGTGCTGCATATTACGGGATGGAACCGGGGCCGAGCATGCACGCTGCTGGGCATTACACGGCCTACCCTGAGGCGCAAGATACGCTATTTCGGGCTGGTAGAGGAGGGAGAGGTTCAATTGTAAACATCTACGTCTTCCATACCCTGCAATAGAAACTTCCCATTGTGCTGTTCCGCCTTGACTTGTGGTGTGGTCTGATGCATAATTAGAGAAGCAGCAAAAAGGTTTGTGTGGATACAATGCGCGTTTTAGAGGAGGCGGAGATGGGGTTTCTTGTCGATCTGGTCTGCACCCGGTGCGAGAAGGGCTATTCAAAGGACCGGTTGTGGAATCTGAGCCCGTGCTGTGAGGCGCCGCTGTTTGCCCGTTACGACCTGAAAGGGGCCGCAGGGGCGTTGAAACGGGAGCATCTGGCGGAGCGGATGCCCACGATGTGGCGCTACGCTGAGGTGCTGCCGGTTGAACGGGAAGACTGTCGGGTGAGTTTGGGAGAGGGGTTTACCCCGCTTTTGCAGGCCGCATCGCTGGGACAGAAGCTGGGGACGCCAAAGCTTTTTGTGAAGGACGAAGGGAACAATCCGACCGGCTCGTTTAAGGCGCGGGGACTGTCGGTCGCGATCTCACGGGCGCTGGAACTGGGCGCCCGTGCGGTGGCCATTCCCTCGGCCGGGAACGCGGGGGGGGCCACGGCGGCCTATGCGGCACGTGCGGGGATACCGGCTTTTATTTTTATGCCCCGGGACGTACCTCAGGCCAACCGGGTGGAGTGCGAGGCTCTGGGGGCGCACTTAGAGCTGGTGGACGGGCTGATTACGGATTGCGGACGGATGGTGGCGGAGCGGAAGGACCGGGAGGGCTGGTTCGACGTTTCCACACTGAAGGAGCCCTACCGGGTGGAGGGGAAGAAGACGATGGGCTACGAGCTGGCCGAGCAGTTCGGCTGGGAGCTGCCGGAAGTTGTGATCTACCCCACGGGGGGCGGCACCGGGTTGATCGGGATGTGGAAGGCGTTTGACGAGATGGAGCAGATGGGCTGGATCGGGCCGGTGCGGCCGAAGATGGTTTCGGTTCAGGCGGCGGGATGCGCGCCGATTGTGCGCGCATTCGAGGCGGGAGAAGAGGCTGCCGCGCCCTGGGAAGGTGCGGAAACGGTGGCGGCCGGGCTGCGGGTGCCCCGGGCGGTGGGAGATTTTTTGATGCTGCGGGCGATCCGGGAGAGCGGCGGATGCGCAGTTGCGGTGTCCGACGAGGAGCTAATGGCCTGCGTGCCGGAGATGGCCTCGGCCACGGGTATTTTCCCGGCGCCGGAAGGGGCCGCCAACCTGGCCGGGCTCAGGAAGCTTGTGAAACAGGGGCTGGTGTCTGAGGACGAGCGAGTGGTGCTGTTTAATACGGGGTCGGGCCTGAAGTACATCGACGTGATGGGTTCGTGAAAAACGGCAGGAGGTATTGTGACCCACGAGGAGTTGGGACGCGCCCTGGCTTTAGTGCTTGTGCGGTTTTCCGCCCAGGCCAGGGGCCGCCTGATGCAGATTCTGCCGGAATCGCTTCGGGACCGGGTTGTGGACATGCTCGAAAATGCCGAGGGCCTTGCCCCGGCCGATATGTGCTTTGTGGAGCAGGTTCTGCATACCGATCTGGAGACAATTTTTGCAGAAGAGGAGGAGGCCGGTGAGCGGCTGCTGGCGGAGGTCTGGCCGCTTCAGGTCTCGGATCTGATGGCGCTTGTGCTGCTGCACGCGCCACCTCAGGAGGCTGCCGGCGTGCTGCTGCAGTTGCCGCCGGCCCTGCAGGGGGAGACCCTTTACAAGCTCGTGGTTCAGCACTGGGATGCGCTGGAAAGGCGGTTGGGCCGGGCGGAAGTGGTCTTTCTCAGGGCGGTTGAAGAGGTCTTTGATGCGCCCCCACAGAAGGCCGATCCTGCGTTTGCGGCCGACCTTTTGCGGCGGATTCAGGCCCCCGGCGCGGTGCGCCGGCTGCTGACCGAGATGTACCGGCTGGACCCGGAGCCGACCGGGCAGGTGCAGGACCTGGTTTACAGGTTTGAGGATCTGGTCCGGCTCAACGATCTGGAGTTCCAGATGGCGTTCTTCGGGGTCGATCCCTGGGACCTGGCGCTGGCGTTTCGATCTGCGCCTGCTGGGCTCAGACAGCGTTTGCTGACCAATATTTCCGAGCGACGGGCATCGTATCTGGCCGAAGACGAAGGGATGCTGGACGAGGTGGAGGAAGAGGAAGTTGAGGCGGTCCGGCGCCGAATTGTGGCGCGGGTCCGGCGATTTTACGAAGAGGGCAAAATTCTTACCTATTTCGGGTCGGTGGGAGTCGAGGAAGCGGAGGAAGTCGAGGAAGATGATGAGGAGACGTCCGGGGCGCTTGGCAAACGGTCCGGGGCATCGGCAAAGCCGCTTGAGAAACGCCGAGACCTGCGGGGCGTGGCCGCCGGCCTGGCAGGCGCGGTTCTGGCGGTGCTCCTGCTGGTGTGGCTTGGTGGTACGCGGTCCGGGTCTCGATCTTCGGGGGGAGCATCCGCGCGCGGGGCGCTGATGGGCGATTCCGACGTGCAGCGAGAGGGTTTTGGCGGTTTTAAAAAGGGAAGGGGGCAGGGCGGTCGGAGGGGCGGAGGCGGATCCTCGGACCTTGTGCTGGTTGTGGGGAATGTGCGGCTGAACTCGGGCGATTCGAAGCGGCCCGCAAGCGGAGAGACGCTCCGACCGGGCGATTGGGTGGAGACGGACGCCGGCGGACAGGCGGTGCTCCGTCTGGGAGGAGACGCCGGACAGGTGCAGGTGGAGGCGTCCTCTGCGGTGCAGGTGGGGGAGGAGGGACAGGAGCGGGATAGGCCGCCGCAGCTGAGCATCCGGCTGGGAAATGTCTGGGTTTATGTGAAACATCCCGCTTTGGAGGTGAGATCGCCTCTGGCGGAGGTGACCGCCTCCGAAGGGGCGCTTTACCGGCTGCGCGTTGTGCTGGACGCCACCACTACGGTCTCGGTACAGCGGGGCACGGTCTGGGTCAAGCCGCTGGTGGATGAGGCGCCGGAATTCCTGGTGCTGGGGCCCGAAGAAGGGGTCCGGATCTACCCTTCGGGTCGGGTGGTATCCGAAACCGAGGCGCCAGAATCGGAGTGGCTGGGCATTTTCTGAGAGGGGTTTCAAGATTGGGGCGCGTTTGCCGATGGTTGGGAGGGAGGCTTGCAGGGTATTTTTCAGGTGTGTAACGGAATGATACGGCTTCTTATCGAAAGGTTATAGGCTAATCTGCCATGAAACTTCGTGCGACATCTGTGATTTTGGGCCTGCTGGCCCTGCTGCCGGCAGAGAATCTCGAGGGGGCCTCGGAGCAGGTCTACGGCCTGGAGTCGGTGAAGATAGAACGAATTTTCGATCCAAACGCCAGGCCGGAGCGCCTGCTGCTGGTTTCGGGCAGCCTCAAACTTGTGGGGGGATACCCACGGGGAAATGTGTGGGAGGCCGTGACTTACATCCCCCAGCGGGCGGCTGCGCCCAAGTCCGATTACGGGATTTTCCAGGCCGTCGGGGACCGGATCTATTTCTATTCGTTTGTTTCGTTCTCTACCTATACGGGCACGGTGACCGGAAACGGGGGGCGGATTGTGATTACGAAGATCAACCGGGTCGGGCAGTCCCAGACCGAGGTCTGGTATATCGAACGGTAGGGAAGGCGTTTTATCGCTCTAAAATACTGTAAGTGTTTATTGTAACCGATTGTTGTACAGGGGACTATAAAATGTCCCCTGTTTTTGTTGTTCCATTTCGCTGGACAGGATGCTTCCGAGACGTTATTTTGGGGAGGGGCAGGGAGCCTGTATCTCTGGCCTCAGACCTTTCCAAGGGTGAAGGAGATGCCGTATGATTAAACAGGAGATTGGAAAATACCAGAGTTTTATCCTGGAGCGGGACGATATGGTGGTGGTGATGGGAGAGGCGGCGAAGCACCGAGAATTTCTGGAGGGGCTGGGGTTTGAGGCGCATGCAGAGACCCGAGAATGGGTGGGCACAGGCGCCGGTCTGTACGCGATGGATCCGGATATATTTTTCGATCTGTTGAGCGGCCAGCAAGGGGGGGAGCCGGAGCTTCGGGCTCAGGCCACGGACGGAGAGAACGTCTACCAGATCGACGGGCTGCCGGTGGTGGGGGAGGATGAAGCGGGAAAGCCTACCATTGCCCGGATTACGGCGCTGGACCTGGAGACACGGACGTTTATTGATGAGGGGGTAGCGAAGTTTCGGGTGGGGTAGAAGAGGACGGGATATTCTGGCAAGGGGCGCGGCCGGTGGCTGTGTCCCTTTTTTTGGCTCCTCGCTATTTGGTGTGGGTAACCTTCCCCCAGGAACGACCAGTTGTGGTAGACAAGACGCCCAAGCTGCAGGTTTTGTGGACCAGCCTTCGAGTATTCTTTGTCAACGGTGTTGCCCGACCCGTTGTCTGTTGCTCAGGATTCTATCTTAAAAACAGTTGTTTAAGTTGTTAGATAATAAATTGTTACGATGGACTAAACGGCAAACTGGATCTCCGGATCATTCAATACCCGCCGTGTGTTTAGGAGAGATCTCATGTGCGGATACCGGAGCAAACGGTTAGGAACCACCTCGCACTCGGCAAGAAGACTGGTTCGGGTTTTTATGATTACCCACGTGAAACAGCGAAGAGCCCTTTTTTTGTTCAACCTGTGCCCCTCAGAAATTGGAGCACGCCTTCGGCTGCGCGGTAGCCGCTGATCACGGCGCTTTCGATGGTGGCGGGCAGGCCGGTATCGGTCCAGTCGCCGGCCAGGAAGAGGTTGGGCACGGAAGTGCGGTTGGTGGGATGGGTCTGGTCGGGGGGAAGGGCGAAGGTGGCCTGCCGCTCCCGGACGACGCGGTGATGGCGCAGGGCTGCGCCTGCGGCGGCCGGAACGCGGGACCTGAGGTCTTTCAGGGCGATGGTTACGAGTTCATCGTCGGACTTGTCCACCAGCCGGTCTGCGGCGCTGGCAACGAGGGTGATATGCCCCAGGGAGGCTTTGTCGCGGTTCTCATAGAGAGCCGCTTTGTTGAAGATCCAGTCCATTTGCGCGCCCAGCAGGCCGATGAATTTGGATGCGATGATGGGGCGGTCGAACCAGAGGTTGACCGAGAGGATGGGCGAGGGACGAAAGGCCAGGAGGCGCTGTTTGAGGCCGGCAAGGGTGTCCGGCAGCAGGCGGGCCTGGGCAGGGGGCGTGGCGGCGCAGATCACGGCGCTGGCGGTGAGCGGATCTTCGGACTTCAGCCGGATCTGAATCGGACCGCCGGGCGTGATGTCCAGGCCGGTTGCGGCGGCGCCGATCCGGACGCGTCCCCCCCGGGTTTTGATGAAGCTTTCTGCGGCATCGGTATACAGCGCACTGAGGCCCACACCGGGGTAGCCCAGATAAGCCGCGTCCCGTTCGCCGAAGAAGGCTTCCCTCAAGACGGCGATCAGGTGGCCGGCAGGAGCAGACGCGGGTGACTGGTTGAGCGCCGAGATGCAGAGGGGGTCCCAGAAGGCCTGCCGAATCCTTTTGGACTGGCCGCACCGGTTGAGCAGGTCGTCCACGGTGAGACCGGCCGGGGGCGGCGATTTCAGCGGTCCGGCCAGCCGGCGGAGGCCCAGGGCGTCTTTCGTATTGACGGGGCCGAATCTGAGGAAGCCGACGAGCAGGTGGAGGGGAGGCGGAAGCGTGCGGGGAAAGGTGAGGGGGGTGTGCCCTTTGTGGGGGTGGTGAAAGTCGATGTGAAACCGGTCCTGAAAGCGAAGCCGGTCGATGGTGCCGATGTGGGTGAGAAAATCGCGGGTGTGGCGGTAGCACTTCATCACCAGATGCTGGCCGTTGTCTACGGTATCGCCCGTGGTGCGGTCTGTAAAGGAATAGGCTCGGCCCCCCAGGTGTCTGCGGCGCTCAAGCAGAGTGAGCCGGACGCCCTGCCGGGAAAGGGCGACAGCGGCGGAGAGTCCGGCAAAACCGCCTCCGATGATGACCACGTGTTTCATGTCAGGGACCGGGGCGCGGTTTCAGCCGGCTTTGAAGCCAGAAGTTGAGGGCGATCCCCAGTTTGCGCAGGTTGCTCAGACGAATGGGGTGATCGAACACGTTGTACCGGACGGATTCGATTCTCCGGAGGAGCAGGGCGTAGATATGGCCCATGATTTCGGCGGAGAAGAGACCCGGCCGGTCTTCTTCGGTGAGGTGGTTTCGGGCCTGCGCATAGTAGTCCCAGGCGCGTTCGCACTGAAAGGCCATCAGGTGGACAAAGGCCGGGTTGTACGTGTGTGAGAGCAGATCCTTTTCGGAGTAGTCGAAGCGGTGGAGGTCTTCGGTGGGCAGGTAGATGCGGTCCTGCCGGGCGTCTGTTTTGATGTCCCGGAGAATATTGGTAAGCTGAAGGGCGACGCCCAGGTTAACCGCATAATCCCGGGTGGCGGGATTGCGGTAGCCGAAGATTTCGATGCAGATCAATCCGACGATCGACGCGACCCGGTAGCAGTAGGCATAGAGGTCCTCGAAGGTGGCGTACCGGCGCTTCCGGAGGTCCATTTCAACACCGTCGATGAGGAGCAGGAAGTGTTCTTTGGGGATGGGGAAGTGTTGAAGGGTCTGCTGCAGGTTGCGAGCGATGGGATGGGTGGGACCCCCGTTGTAACAGGCGTAAAGCTGGTCCCGCCAGGCCGCGAGGTTTTCAGCGGCAAGCTCCGGGGAGTCGGCGTCGTCCACCAGGTCGTCCGTATGCCGGCTGAAGGCATAGGCGGCAAAGATGGCTTCCCGTTTGGGCCTGGGCAGGAAGAGGAAGGCGTAATAGAAATTGGTCCGGGCCTTTCGGACGAGGGAGGCGATGTGGGAATTCAGGTTCATATCGAATTTCGGATTTCGGATTTCGGATTTCGGATTTAAAAGCATTGATTCCGCAATCCGCAATCCGCAATCCGCATTCCGCAATTGGCGATCAGGGATCGGTGTAGGGGCGACCGGCCGGTCGCCCGGTGTTTTTCCAAAAAAAGAACGTGTGGAATAGCAATCGCACGCCGTTCCAGGCGGTGACTTGCGGACGTTTTTGGAAGATGTCGTAGCCGTTGCGCCTTATTTTGTGCAGAATTTCCATGCCGCCCAGATAGGTGAGTCTCAGTTCGAGTTTCAGACGGCCGCTCACCCGGTCGGGGAGAGAACGCCCCCGGCGAAAGATGGCCCCGGTGCGGTCGATTTCGCAGTCCAGCAGGGCACGAAAGGATTGGGTGACCCGCTGGTTTGCCAGGTCGTCTTCGGTGACGCCGAACCGTTCCATATCCTCCTGGGGCAGGTAGATCCGGCCGCGGGAAAAATCGATAGCGACGTCCTGCCAGAAGTTGGCCAGCTGCAGGGCGGTGCAGATGGCGTCGGAAAGGCAGTGTCGCTCTGCATCGTGGTAACCGAAGAGCTGAAGGACGAGACGGCCGACCGGCATGGCCGAATAGCGGCAGTAGGCCAAAAGGTCGTCAAAGGTGCGGTGGCGTGGGGTGGTGACGTCCATCCGGAAGGCCCGCAGCAGGTCGTGCAGAAGCTCCTGCGGGATCTGGCGGCTGCGGATGGTTTCGGCCAGGGCGGTGAAGATCGGGCCTTCGGGCTCGGTAAGACAGGTGCGGAGGCGGTCTCCCCACTCGTCAAGCCGCTGGAGGCGTTCCGGCGCTTCCATGCCGGGCTCATCGGCAAAATCGTCGGCCGTTCGGGCAAAGGCGTAGATGCTGCAGACGTGGGGCCGGAGGGCTTTGGGGAGGAGGCGAGAGCCGACCGGGAAGTTTTCGTAGTGGGCCCTGGTGAGGGTCTCGCAGTAGGCAAAGGCGTCCTGGAGGGAGACGGGGACAGGCAATGTGGGTGTTTGGGTCATAGTTCGCGTTGGGAAACAGATGTGTTTTATTACGGTTGAGAAAATACAACAATATGTTTCAGGATGCCAACCCTTTTCGAAGGAAAATAAAGGCGGCTGACCGCCGGTCGCTGGTTTCTCAACTTCGCTCTTGACGATTGATCCCGGGTGCCGTATATTTGGACACGTTCGATCTTTGATATTGCCATTTTGAGGTTCAGGTTGTCCCTTTGGGGACCGAACAGGGAAGACGGTGAGATTCCGTCGTGGGCCCGCCGCTGTGACCGGGTGATGCCTCCCACAACAGACCACTGGCCGAAACGACCGGCTGGGAAGGTGTGGGAAGGCAGATGATCCGGAAGCCAGAAGACCTGCCTGAACTTAAGTGCCTTAGACGATCTTCCTCGTGGACCGGGAAGCCAAGGTTGGTGTTTGGCTGAAGCTTGTATTATTCCTGTATCCCCGGCTTTGATTACGAGGCCGGGGATTTTTGTGTTGTGGGGATTGTAAGATGAAACGGCTGGTTTGCTTTTTTCTATTTGTTTGTGTGTGCGCCGCAGGGGTGCTTGCTGTTGAAGCGGGAACGCTTGTGGGGCGCGTTGCGGATGCGGGCACGGGGGCGCCTCTGGAGGGGGTGTCTGTGGTGCTGGAGGAGATCGGGCGGGGGGGTGAGACCGACGTTCGGGGGTGGTTTGAGGTTCGTCAGGTGCCGCCGGGGGTTTATACGGTGCGGGCATCGCATGTGGGCTTTGACGATGCGGTGAAGCGGGAGGTGCGTTTGGCGGAGAGGGGGCGCGTTGAGGTGAGGCTGGTTCTGGTGGCCAGGGCGATTCCACTGGAGGAGATCGAGGTGGTGGCGTTTGGCGCGGCGGATCTCCACCGGATGCCGGCGTTTGTGACGGTGCTGAAGCGGGAGCGTTTTGAGGGACAGGCGACATCGGTGCCGGAGCTGCTGGCGACTTCGACGGGGGTGCAGGTGAAGCGGTTGGGGGGGCTGGGGAGCTTCAGCACGGTTTCCGTCCGGGGGGCTTCTGCAGAACAGGTGGAGGTTTATTTAGATGGCATTCTGCTCAATTCGGCGCTGGGGGGTGGAGTGAATCTGAGCAACCTGCCCCTTGCCCATGTGGCGCAGATTGAGGTTTACCGGGGAGCGGCTGTGGGAGAGGGGGGAATGGGGGGGACGGTGCACATCAGGACCCGGACGGCCCAGAAGGGGTGGAAACAGGGAGGGAGCGGGTCCTGGGGGTCGTTTGATACCCGGGGGCTGAACGCGATGGTGTCGGAGGGGCGGGGGAATACGGACTACCTGCTGGTGGCCGATTATTCGGCGAGCGACAGCGATTTTCGTTTTCTGGACGATAACGGGACGGAATATAATCTGCAGGACGACGTGCCGGCGAATCGCCGGAACGGCGATTTTTTTTCGGCGAGTTTGCTGGGCAAGTGGAGCCGCCGATCGGAGCATAACCGGAGGTTTTACATCCAGGAGAATCTGTACTGGAAGCGCCAGGGTATTCCCGGTATCAGCAATAACCAGTCGGAACGCACGCGGATGAACACCTTCCGGAGCCTGACGGAGGTCGGCGTGCTGATTCCGGACTGGCTGGCGCGTTTTTCGGTGCGGCAGACGCTTTTTTTCAGCCATCAGCGCGAGGCGTTTGCCGATCCCTTCGGCGAGGTGGGTGTGGGCCGGCAGGACAGCCGGTACCGCACCCGGAGTTACGGCTGGCGCAGCAGGCTGCAAACGGTTTTGGGAAAGGGGCACGCGGCAACATTCGGGGTCTCGATCCGGCGGGAGACCTTCCTGCCGGAGGATCGGCTCGCCCGGGCCGAACGGCTTTTTGAGAGCAGCCGGTGGACGGCTTCCGGACAGCTTGGCGCCGACTGGATGCTCCCGAAGGACCGGGGGGTCGTCTCGGCGTCTGCAACCGTGGACTACCAGCACAGCCGCGTGTTTGAAGAAAACCCCTACCGATTCTCCCCCCTGGCTCCCGATTCCACAACAGGGCGGGCGTTGGCGGGTCTCCGGGCAGGTGTGCGCTTCGATCTGAGCCCGACCGTCTGGCTGAAGGCGAACGTGGGCCGGAGCCACCGGACGCCGAGTTTTTACGAGCTTTTTGGAGATCGGGGCGGGGTGATCGGGAATACGGGGCTGAAGCCGGAGCGGGGATTGATCTGGGATGCGGGCTTTCGCGCCCGGTTGGAAGGGGAGGCCGCCGTTCTGGAGGGGGCCTATTTCGACCACCACTACACCGATCTGATCCAGTTTGTGCAGTTTTCCCAGGGGGTGGCCCGGGCCCAGAATATCGGCAAGGCGCGGGTGCGGGGCGTGGAGGCCACGCTGAGCGGGCGGCTGTTCGGCCGCTGGACCGTGTCTGCGAATTATACCTACCAGCGGGCCGTTGACGCCTCGCGGGCGCCCCACCGGCGGGGCAGGGTACTGCCCAACCGCCCCCAGCACCAAGTCCACACGTATACGGGTCTGAGCCTGGGACGCTGGAGAGGGTTTTACGATTATACCTTTGAAGACGGCAACTTTCTGGATCGGGCCAATTTGCGGCCGGTACCGGCGCGCCATATTCACAATATTGGACTGGGGCGCACCTTTTACCGACAGGTGGAGGTTGTGCTGGAGGCGAAGAACCTGCTGGACAATCAGGTGGCCGACCTGTGGGGGTATCCCCTTCCGGGGCGGTCTTTTTTTGTGACGGTAAAGGAGCATTTTTGAGGATGAACGGAGGCGATTATTGTCTATAAGAGGGAGGTAGACTATGAAATTCCGGGGCTGGTTTGTCGGTTTTATAGCGGTATCGATTTTTGTGGATGCAGGCGCGGCGGATCGCGCCATTTTAACGACGACCGATTTTAGCAGTGGAAGCCTGGCTGTGTTGGATCTGGAGACGAACGAGGCGACGGTCAATGTGCTCAATATCCACAGCGATGCTTCGGTGCTGACGTACCGGGGTAAAGTTTATGTGATCAATCGTTTGAATCAGGACAATATTCTGGTGCTCGATCCGGACGATTTGAGCACGCCGCTGCTCCAGTTTTCCGTGGGCAACGGGACCAATCCTCAGGATATCGCATTTGTCAGCGAGACCAAAGCCTATGTGGCGCGGCGGGCATCGGAACGGGTGCTGGTGGTGAATCCTGCGACGGGGGATTCGCTGGGGAGCATTGATCTCTCTTTTGTGGCTGATGCGGACGGGCTGCCCGAGGCGAAATTCATGACGATTTTTGACGGGCGCCTCTATGTGACCTGCCAGCGGCTGGATCGGAACAACGAGTCTGCGCCGACCGATCGGAGCGAGGTGGTGGTCGTGGATGTGGATACAGATACCCCGCTCGACTTAGATGCAGCGCAGGATGGGGTTCAGGGGATTGTGCTTCAGGCCAAAAATCCTTTTGGCGGACAGGTAAGGATCGGCGCAAAGCTCTTCGTGTCCTGCATCGGGACATTTGACGATCCGGCCGATGGGGGCATTGAAGTGCTGGACCTGCAAAACAACCGGACCGAGGGGATCCTGCTGGGTGAGGCCGATCTGGGCGGGAATGCCGGTGCGTTTGCGATGCTCTCCGAAGATCGGGGCTACATGGTGGTGTCCGATACTTCGTTTGTAAACCACCTCAAAGGGTTCAACCTGGCTGCCGAGGGGATATCTCCCCACGTGTCAGCATCATTGTCGGGGGCCTCGGGCGGGTTCATACCGGCGATCGCTGCGCTGAAAGGACGGCTCTATGTATTGGACCAGGGCAGCTTCACCGATCCGGTAACCGCAGGCCTTCGGATCTACGACACCACGGCCGATACGCTGCTGGCGGGGCCGATTTCAACGGGGCTGCCTCCGAATTTCATCGCCTTTCTGGAGGATGTTACAGTGGCCGATTTCAACGGGGACGGGGCCGTCGATTTCGACGACTTTGTGCTGTTCGCCCGGGCCTTCGGCGCCAGGCCGGAGGCGGCCAACTGGGATGCGAAGTTCGATCTGGAAGCCGATGGAGAGGTAAATTTCAAAGATTTCGTCACGTTTGCGCGGCTTTTTGGAAGCCGAAGCTGAAGTCCCACAGCGACGAGGTGGTTTCTTATGGCAAAGGACCAGGCAAAAGCAGCAACCGGCCCCCGTGTGATTCCGCCTGCAGCGGGGGAGGAAAAGCACCATCAGGTCCACGTGTACTACGGTTTTGGGAAGGGGAAGACGACCTGCTGTGTGGGCCTGGCCGTGCGCGCGCTGGGGGCGGGCCAAGGCGTGGCGCTGGTGCAGTTTGATAAGGGCTACGACGGGGAACATGAGCACTATTCCGAAAGGCATATTCTTCGGAAACTGGAGGGTATCGACCTCTATCCCACCGGGTGTGAGCGGATGATGCCCGATGGATCGTTTCGGTTTGGAGCCGAGGAGCAGGATGTGAAAGAGGCCAGGCGCGGTCTGGAGATTGCCGAACGGTTGATCCGGGAGGGAGAGCAGGACCTGCTGATCTTAGATGAAGTTCTGGCGGCCGTGGCCTACGACCTGCTGGAGCAAGGCGATGTGATGCGGCTGCTGGATCTGTACGATGCGGACCGGCGGTGTGAGCTGGTGCTGTCGGGCCATAAGGTGTGGAAGACGCTGGTGGAACGGGCGGGCCTGGTGACCGAGATGCGGAAGGTGAAGCATTATTATGCGAAGGGGACACCCGCTCGATTGGGTATAGAGTTTTAACACGAAAGACACGCGGCGAGGGAGGGGTCCTTATGGCCTGGATTGTGCTGGTGACGGGCGGCAGTCGGAGCGGGAAGAGCGCTTACGCGCAGCAACTGGCCGAAGACCACCCGGGGCGCCGTCTGTTTCTGGCGACCTGCCCGCCGATAGACGACGAGATGAGAGAGCGGATTCGCAGGCATCGGGAGGCGCGACGGGGGAGGGGATGGGAGACGGTGGAGGAGACGGTTGATCTGGAGGGCGTGCTCCGAAAGGCGCCGGAATACGAGGTGCTTCTGGTGGACTGTCTGACGCTCTGGATCAACAATCTGATGTACGCAGAACAGGAGGGGCAGGAGATCAATGAAGATGAAGTTGAAGCACGGTGCCGCGAGCTCTTAGAGGCTGCGTCGGGACGGTCCGGGACGGTTGTATTTGTGACCAACGAGTTGGGGATGGGAATTGTGCCTGAGGGCCCGGCCGTCCGAAGGTACCGCGACCTGGTGGGGCGGTGCAACCAGGTGATGGCAGGGGGAGCGGACCGGGTGGTGCTGATGGTGGCTGGTATCCCGATGGACCTGAAGGGAGGCACGGGGGGTGGGACTGCTTGAATCGACGGTTGAACGGATTGCGCCTCAGGATGCCGCGTGGCGGGGGCGGGCCAGAGAACGCCTGGAACAGTTGACCATGCCGCACTGGGCGCTGGGCCGCCTGATGGACCTGGCGGAGGATCTGGCGGGGATGACACGTTCGATGGCGTCTCCGGTGGCGGGGAAAACGATTGTGGTGATGGCGGGCGACCACGGGGTGACAGAAGAAGGTATAAGCGCCTATCCCCGGGAGGTGACCCCGCAGATGGTGCACAATTTTGTGGCAGGGGGAGCGGGGATCAACGCCCTGGCGCAGGTAAGCGGCGCCCGTCTGGTAGTGGTGGATATGGGCATCGCGGGCGATCTGGGAGCGCTTGTAGAGGAAGGGAGGGTGGTTTCTCGAAGGGTGGGGAATGGGACGCAGAATATGGCTCGCGGACCTGCGATGAGCCGGGAAGAGGCGGTTCGGTGCCTGGAAGCGGGGATCGAGATTGCAGGAGAGCTGGGAGATACAACGGATCTCTTCGGCACGGGCGACATGGGGATCGGCAATACCACGCCGAGCGCGGCGATCGCGGCGGCGGTGACCGGGCAGCCCGTGGGGCAGGTCACCGGGAGGGGGACCGGGATTGATGATGAGGGCCTGGCGCACAAGATCGAGGTGATTCAGAAGGCGCTGGAGCTAAACCGTCCCGACCCGGCAGACGGGGTGGATGTGCTGGCCGGGGTGGGCGGGTTCGAGATCGGGGGAATTGCAGGGCTGATTCTGGGCGCGGCATCCTTGAAAAAGCCGGTGCTGATCGATGGGTTCATTTCCACGGCGGGCGCGCTTATTGCCCAAACCCTGGCCCCCGATGCAGCGGACTATATGATTGCCGCGCACCAGAGCGCGGAGCCCGGACACGCGCTGATGCTGGCGCACCTGGGCAAGCGCCCCCTGCTCGATCTGGACCTGCGGCTGGGGGAGGGCACCGGGGGCGCGCTGGCGATGCCCCTGGTGGAGGCTGCGGTGCGGATTCTGACGGAGGTGCGGACGTTTGAGGAAGCTTCGGTTTCGGGAAAAGCGCCATGAGCCGACTCTGGACAGCGATCCGGTTTCTGACAATTCTGCCCCTGCCGGCCGGGTGGGGAGAAGATCCGGCGGATCTGGGCCGGAGCACGTCGGCTTTTCCGATCGTCGGAATTCTGGTCGGGGCCGTAGCGGCAGGCTGGGCGTGGGGGACGGGTGTTCTGTTTCCCGATCCGGTGGCGGGCGTGCTGGTCGTCATTCTGCTGATGGCCGCGTCGGGAGGATTGCACATGGACGGGCTGTCCGATACGGCAGACGCTTTTTTCAGTTCGAGGCCCAGAGAGCGAATGCTGGAGATTATGAAGGACAGCCACATTGGAGCGATGGGGGTGATGGCGATTGTCTCGGTGTTCGCGTTGAAGGCCGCCGCGCTGGCCGGGCTGTCGCAGGAGGTCCGATGGCGGACCGCTTTCCTGATGCCGGTGGCCGGGCGGTGCGCGCTGGTGATTTCGATGGCGATTCTGCCCTATGCGCGGCCCGAAGGGGGGCTGGGTACCCTTTTTTTTCAGAGGAGACCCCGGATTGCTGCGATCTGGGCTCTGCTTGTGCTGGGGCTGATGGGATGGGCGTTGGGAGAGATGCGCGGTCTGATCGCTGCCGGGGGATCGGTGGTTCTCACGCTGCTGCTGGCTTTGTACGTGTATCGCAAGATCGGCGGGGCCACGGGAGATACACTGGGAGCAACGTGTGAGGTTGTAGAGTGTGTGCCGGCGCTGACCTTCGTTGCCTGGTGTTCTTCGGGATGAGGTTCTGTATTTTAGCTGAGAGACCCCCATCGGTGGTGTGCCGGTGGGGGTTTTTGTCTGCGACCCACGGCCGGGAGGCGTCCTTAAATCGGGTAAAGTAGAAATGAATTGATTCCTGTTTCTGCGCGGTGTATCTTGTCTTCCATTATCAAGTTGCTGGAACGGGCTTTTAGAGGGAGATAGTATTCAAATGAATTCCGGCGAAACAGAAGCCAGCCGCCCCAACCTGCTTTATATTCATTCGGATCAGCACGGTCCATCGGTGACCGGGTGCTACGGCGATCCGCTGGTGCAGACGCCGAACCTGGATGGGTTGGCGGCAAAGGGGACGGTGTTTACAAACGCTTACTGTCCCTCGCCCGTCTGTGTGCCCTCGCGGATGTCCATGCTGACGGGGCGGTATCCTTACGAGAATGAGGTGTGGGCGAACAACCACGTCCTGGACTCCGGCATTCCCACATTTGCACACGCGATGGGCGCGGCCGGGTACCGCCCGGTGTTGATTAATCGGAGTAAACCCCCGGCTTTGCCGGGGGACTCAAAGAGTTTGACAGTTCCGGGAATATTTGAGAACCTCCCCATTGTGAACCGCGCAAAGCTCACAGAAAGGGAGGTTCTCGATGAACAACATACAGAGTCTAAGACATACCCGTTGGGATTGCAAGTATCATTTGGTGTGGATTCCGAAATGTCGGAAGAAAGTGTTGTATGGTCAGTTGCGCAAGTATCTGGGCGAAGTTTTGCGTGAATTGGCTCGTCAGAGGGAGAGCCAGGTGTTGGAAGGCCACCTGATGGGAGATCACGTGCATATATTTGTGTCGATCCCCCCGAAGTATGCGGTTTCTCAGGTGGTGGGTTACATCAAAGGGAAAAGTGCGATTTATGTTGCTCGGACCTTTGGTGGACGTAGAGGGAACGTGACAGGTGAACGTTTTTGGGCAAGAGGTTATTATGTCTCGACGGCCGGGAAAGATGAGGAGACCGTTCGCAGATACATCCGAGAGCAAGAAGAAGCAGACCGTCGGCTGGATCAACTGAACCTGTTTGATTGATTGCCACCTTCAGGTGGCGCCAAGTTTTCAACCGCTTTGAGCGGTTCACGGTTTTCAAGCCTCCGGCTTTGCCGGAGGTCTCTGACTGGTCGTATGCACGCGCTTGGCACCGACCAGTTGCATGGGTACGCGGAGCGGCCTATCGGGGACCACAGTTCCAATTTTCCGGGAAATGGGGATGCGCCCAAAAATCTGCGCCGTGGACTTGACCCGTTTCGGTGGGTACCTTATCTCTTGGGAGAAAGGAGATCCACTATGCCGCCAACACGTCCACCTTATCCACCTGAGTTCAAAAAGCAAATGGTCGAATTGGTTCGAGCCGGTCGTACGCCAGGAGAGCTGGCCAAAGAGTTCGAGCCCTCAGACCAGACGATCCGGAACTGGGTGGTACAGGCCGACCGAGACGAGGGCCTTCGAGAAGACGGTCTGACCAGTGATGAGCGAGAGGAGTTGCGCCGTCTTCGTCGCGAGATTAAGCAGTTACGCATCGAGCGTGAGATCTTGTCAAAAGCAGCAGCCTGGTTCGCTCAGGAGACCAACACGATCCCCAGAAAGCCTTCCAGTTCGTGAAGGCGCACCAGGCAAAATGGCCAATTACCACGCAATGCCGAGTCCTGGGTGTCTCCCTCAGTGGGTATTATGCGTGGCGAGGACGCCCCCCATCGCCAAGAGCAAAGGTCGATGCGGATCTCAAGGAACAGATTAAGGCTTTTCATGCCCGTTCTGATTCTACCTACGGAGCCCCCAGAATCTGGGAAGATCTGGCAGCATTAGGCATCCGTATAGGCAAAAAGCGTGTCGCCCGTCTGATGGTTGAGATTGGTATCTTCGGGGTGAGCCGTCGAAAGGGTATCAGAACCACCCGTAAGGGAAAAAAGGCTCAAAAAGCCCCTGATCTGGTCAAGAGAGACTTCACTGTTGAAGCCCCAAATAAACTCTGGGTGGCCGATATTACCTACGTACCAACCTGGGCGGGCTTCCTGTATCTTGCTGTGGTTATCGATGTCTTTTCCCGCCGAGTCGTGGGCTGGACGATGGCTTCGACGCTCCAGAGTGAGTTGGTTTTGTCTGCTTTGAATATGGCACTTTGGCAGCGTCATCCTTGTGGGGTGATCCACCACTCCGACCAGGGATCTCAGTATACTTCACTTGCCTTCGGTAAACGCTGCGATGAGGCGGGTATACGTCCCTCAATGGGTTCTGTAGGCGACTGCTATGACAACGCACTGTGTGAAAGCTTTTTCGCCACCCTCGAATGTGAATTGATCGACCGCCGTTGTTTTCGTACCCACAAGGAGGCCAGATTGGCTATTTTTGAGTATATTGAGGGCTGGTATAATCCCCATCGTAGGCATTCATCAATCGCATACCACTCACCGATGACATATGAAAAACAGCATCAAACACGGGCTTGAAGCCCAAGCCCTAAACACTCCACCAAAACGGGGCAACTCCAGAGTGCGGCCGGCTGCTGCCCGAGAAGAACGGGCTCTGCCCGGCCTGCATCCACCGCCTGGCCACACTGGGCCGGATCGCCCGGTATCTGAGTCCTTACAAAGGACGTGCGGCGCTGTTGGCCTTTGCCTCGATATTGACGACCGTGGCGGAACTGATTCCGCCCCTGATTATCAAACGGATTGTGGACGATGTGCTGGTCCCGCCCGAAGGAGCGGCCCAGGGAGGCGCGGATCGGGTGTGGCTGCTGGGGATGCTGGTGCTGGTGCTGGTGGGGGTGCGGCTGGACGATTTCCTGGCTGGGCGCGCGGGTGACAACCGACATCCGGAGCCAGCTTTATAAGCGGCTGGAACTGCTTTCGCTTCAGTTCTACGACAAGCGGAAGGTGGGGGCGCTGATGTCGCGGGTGACGAGGGACAGCGACCGCCTGCAGGGGTTTCTGGTGGACGGCGTGCCCTACCTGGTGATCAACGGGCTGATGCTGCTGGGCATCCTGGTGATGCTGTTGTCCATGAGCTGGCAGTTGACGCTTTACGTGCTGGTGCCGATTCCCCTGATTATGGTCTGGGGCTTTATCTTCTGGAAACGGATGCGGCTCTTTTTCACCAAGTGGATGCAGGCCTGGTCAGACCTGATGGCCCGGGTCAACGAAGCCCTCACCGGCATTCGGGTGGTGAAGGCGTTCGCGCAGGAGAGCCGGGAGATCGAGGTGTTCGAGAAGCGGAATTCCGGCCTGACCCGTGCGGCGGTGCGCTCCGAAATCAACCGGGCGGTCTTTTTTACGACCATGAGCTTCCTCACCGCCCTGGGCGTGGTGATCGTCTGGTTCTTCGGCGGGCTGGAAGTGATCGATGAAACGATGACGCTGGGCACGCTGCTGGCTTTCTACAGCTACATGTTCCTCCTGTACGGCCCCTTAGAGTGGTTCGGAATGGTCAGCAGCTGGATGACCCGGGCTTTTTCGGGCGCGGAGCGGATATTCGAGGTCCTGGACGCCCCGTCCGAGGCCTACGGGGACCCGGATGCGGAGCGGATGCCCGATATCGAAGGACGGGTGAGGTTCCGGGAAGTCACGTTTGGATACGACAAGAGCAAGCCGGTGCTCCACGAGATCGATTTGGACGTGGCCCCGGGGGAGATGATCGGGCTGGTGGGCAAATCGGGCGTGGGCAAGACCACAACGGTGAACCTGATCTGCCGGTTTTACGACGTGGACCGGGGCGGCATCGAGATCGACGGGGTGGATGTACGGAAAATCCGGCTGGAGGATCTGCGCTCCCAGATCGGGATCGTGCTTCAAGAGCCGTTCCTGTTCAGCGGCACGATTGCAGAGAACATCGGCTACGGCAGGCCGGGGGCCGATTTTGAGGAGATTATGGCGGCGGCCCTGGCGGCCCTGGCGCACGATTTTATCGTGGCCAAACCGGATGGGTACGACACCCAGGTGGGCGAGCGGGGCAAAAACCTGTCGGGAGGGGAGAAGCAGCGGGTGTCGCTCGCCCGTGCGATTCTGCATAACCCAAAGATTCTGATCTTAGACGAGGCGACGTCGTCGGTGGACGTACAGACGGAAAAGCAGATCCAGGAGGCGATCGTACAGCTGGTGGTGGGCCGGACAACATTCGCGATTGCGCACCGGCTGTCCACACTGCGGAATGCCGACCGGCTGGTGGTGCTGGAGGGGGGGCGGATTATGGAGGTGGGCACGCACGAGGAACTGATGGAGAAGCAGGGGGTGTTTTACAATCTGGTGCAGTTGCAGCAGGAGGTCGCGGAGATTATTGCGGTGAGGGAGTGACCCCTCTCCCGACCTCTCTGAAGCGGTTAGGTCAAGCGGAGCGTTCAATGGATCGGTTTAAAGAATCATTGCCGCCGAAGGTGGATACGAAGCTGCGGCGGGTCAAGCCTCTGGAGGAGGAGGTGCTTATCCAGGTGGCGACCGATCTGGTAGAGGACCGGTCGTTTGGGGAGCAGTGGGTGGTGGTGACGGATCGGCGGCTGCTGGTGATTCCTCTGGAGGGAGAGGACGGCACCGTAGAGGTTCCGCTTCGAGAGGTGAAAGAGGTGAAGCTCGAAGAGCTGGTCGGGGCCGGTCATCTGGAGTTGGAGCGCAAAGGGGGGGCGCCGGTCTATGTGCCTTATTCGCGGTCGCTAACGCCGAAGTTCGCCGAGGTGGCCGAGGGCATTCGGCAGCTTTCACAGGGAGAGCCGCTGAGCCTGCCGACGGAGGTCGAACAGGTTCGCTGCCCGCAGTGCGGCCGGCTGCTGCCCGAGAAGAACGGGATCTGCGCGGTCTGCATCAAGAAGTGGCATACGTTCAAGCGCATCGTGGGCTATATGACGGCCTACAAAGGCCGGCTGGCGCTGATGATGGCGCTCACGGTTGTGAGCACGGTGCTGGGGCTGCTGCCGCCCAAGGTGACGCAGTATATTATCGACGATGTGCTGACGCCCCGGGCGAACGTGGACCTCCTGTTCTGGCTTATTCTGGGACTGCTGGGCATCCGGATTCTGATGTGGGCGACCGGGATCGCCACCCGCTGGCTGAGCTGGTGGCTGGGACACCGGGCCATCCAGGACCTTCGGGCCGAGCTCTACCGGCAGTTCCAGTTCCTGCCCATCCGGTTTTACGACAAGCGGAAGGTAGGCGCGCTGATTTCCAGGATGACCAACGATTCGGACCGGCTGGAAGAGTACATGACCGTTGATATGCCGTTTATTCTGGCCAATACGCTCATGTTTGTCGGGATTCTGATTTTCCTGCTGATCACCAACTGGACGCTGACCCTTTTTGTACTGCTCCCCATTCCGCCCATCGTGCTGGCCGGCAGCCGGATCTGGAGCCGGATGATGCGTCACTGGAGCCGCTGGGGGGCCAAGTGGTCCCGGCTCTACGCGCAGCTCAACGAGTCGATTACCGGCATCCGGGTGGTGAAAGCGTTTTCGCAGGAGGCGCGAGAGGGACGGCGGTTCGATCAGCACAACGAGGAGCTGAGAGAGGTCAGCGTGACCGGCGAGCGGCAGTGGTTCGTTTTTTTTACGGTCACGAATTTCCTGATGAGCTGCGGGGCCTTTTTTGTCTGGTACTTCGGCGGCAAGCAGATCCTGCGGGATGAGATGACTCTGGGCGCGCTGATGGCCTTCATCAGCTATCTCTGGATGCTCTACCAGCCGCTACGATGGTTCGGGGAGTTCTACAATTTTATGCTCCGCGCCTTCGCCGGCGCCGAACGAATCTTTGAGGTGATCGACACAAAGGCCGAGCCGTTCGATGTGCCCGATGCGACGCCGATGCCCCGGATTGAAGGGCGAGTCACCTTTCGGAACACGGTGTTCGGATACGACCCGGGCAAGCCGGTGCTCAAGGGAATAGACCTGGACGTGGCGCCCGGGGAGATGATCGGCCTGGTCGGCAGGTCGGGCGTGGGGAAGTCGACGCTGATCAATCTGATCTGCCGGTTTTACGACCCGGACCGGGGTTGTGTTGAGGTCGATGGGATAGATATGCGCAAGATCCGCCTGAAAGACCTGCGCTCCCAGATCGGCATGGTGCAGCAGGAGCCGTTCCTGTTCGACGGGACGGTTGCGGAGAATATCGCCTACGGCAAGCCGAACGCAACCTTCGCCGATGTGATCCGCGCCTCCGTGGCGGCCGAGGCCCACGAGTTTATCGTGCGCAAGCCGGATGGGTACGATACGAAGGTGGGCGAGCGGGGAGGCAAGCTGTCGGGGGGCGAGAAGCAGCGGATTTCGATTGCCCGGGCGATTCTGCACGATCCCAGGATTCTGATCTTAGATGAGGCCACCTCCTCTCTGGACACACAGACGGAGCGGAATATCCAGGTAGCCATCTCCCGGCTGGTGGAGGGACGGACGACCTTTGCCATTGCCCATCGGCTTTCGACCCTGCGAAGCGCAGACCGATTGGTGGTGGTCGACGATGGCAAGATTGCCGAAATGGGGACGCACGAGGAACTGATGGAGCGGCAGGGGATCTTCTACCGGCTGGTGAAGACGCAGCAGGAGACGTCGGCGGTTATGGAGGTGGGCGGGGGCAAAGATGATCCGGTGAAGGAGTAAAAAAAATGAATGCAGAAGAGAAGGCTGTTGAAAGGGGACTGAACGAGGCGCCACCTACCGAGAAAGATGGGAAGTGGGAGCCCACGCCGATTGAGGTGACGCATCCCGAGGCGGTTGATCCGAAGGATATTCGGTTTTTCCGAGAGCCGGCCTGGCGGCTTCGGATGACGATTGAGGGGGACCGGTCGTATCTGAGAGTTAAGATCGTTCGGGCCGCTCCGCTGTCGCAGCCGGATCGGTACGTCTGTTTTCTGGATGCAAAGGACGAGGTGATTTGTATGGTGGACGATGTCCGGGATATCAGGGAGAAATACCGGCCTTTGATTCAGGAGGAGCTGGAGCAGAGGTATCTGACCGCGCTGGTGAAAAAGGTGACCTCCATGCGGACCGAGTTCGGGGTGTCGTACTGGGATGTGGAGACCGACCGGGGGCAGCGGGAGTTTGTGGCGAAAGATGTGGCGGAGAACGTCCAGTGGCTGGGCGAGCGCCGGCTGATGATTGTGGATGTGGACGGCAACCGGTTTGAGGTGGCCGACCTGGACGCCTTGGATAAGAAGAGCGCCGGATTGATTGAGCTGGTATTGTAAAAGGCAGAATACAGAAGTCAGAAAGGGTTCTTTTTCCCTTGACTTTAACCGTTTGAGTTCGTACCACGGCACTAAGAGGTGTCCGTGGTTTTTTGTTTTCGGGAGACCGGGGGTCGGACGGGATTGGACGAAGAGGGGTTTCGTGTGTTTCGTGGGGATGGGTGGTAATGGGTGGTTTCGTATTTTCGTGATAACCGTTTGCCCGATTTCTGCATCAGAGATGTGAGAGGCTTCTCAGACAGGAGATGCAACCGTGAACGATCGGGACCTGGTGCAGCAGACGCTCAGGGGGGATCGGACGGCTTACCGGCGGTTGATCGAACGGTACCGGAATGCGGTCTATGGGCTGGTGATTAGCTACGTCGGAGACTTCGACCAGGCGGAGGACCTGGCCCAGGAGGCGTTTATTCGGGGGTACTACCGGCTGCATACCCTGGAGGACGGGGGCCGGTTCGGGGGCTGGCTGCGGACGATTGCGGCCAACTTCTGCCGGATGGAACTCCGGCGCCGCCGCACGATTCCCATAGAGACGACAGAATACGATTTGGACGAGATGGTAGGGCCGACGCCCACGCCCGATGAAGCTTATGAGCAGGACGAGGAGCAGCGGCGGGTGCTGGGCGCGCTGGAGGGACTTTCCCGGAAGGATCGGGAGGCGGTAACGCTCTACTATCTGGACGGACAGCGGGTGGAGGCGGTGGGACGGTTCCTGGGGATCTCGCCACAAGCGGTGAAAGGGCGGCTGCACCGGGCCCGGCAGAAACTCCGAAAGGAGATGGTGGATATGGCCAAGAAGACGCTGACAAAAAAACAGTTGGAGCCCGAGTTCGCTGATCGGGTTGCGATCCGGGAATTTTGGGATCTGGCCAGGCTCACAGATGAGGAACTGAGAACACTCGCCGGATCGGGCTGGTCCGGCCTGTCCAACCTGGCTTACAGCCTGACACCGGACGATTGGGAGACCAACAGGCTGAGGAAACGGATTTTGGAGACCTTGCCTGAGGTGGAGCGCGAGTTCCTGGAAGTAAAATTAGACGACTTCAATCCGGTCCAGAGGTACCGGGTTGAGGTTGTAGGTGCGGCCCGGAAGCTCCAGAGAGCAGGGGCGATTCGGCCCGCACCCGATGGGGAACCCGCCCCTGAGGGACGGAAGAAAACACGGCCGAAAGGGCAGGTAGAGATCAAACGGTTTGCGGACATCGCCCGGTTGACTGATGAGGAACTCCAGTGGGCGCTGAGGGAGATCGACACGAAGGACCTGGCCGTTGCTCTTAAACCGGAAACGCCGGATGTCAGGCGCGTGAAGGCGCGGTGCTACGAGAATGTGTCCGAGCGGGTGAAGGGGATGTTAGAGGAGGGACGAGCAGATATAGAGGCCTCTGAGTACGAGGTGATCGCCCGCCAGGAACGCATACTCAGCACGGTCCGCCAGCTTCAGAACGCGGGCGTGATCCGTCCGAGTAGAGAGAGAAAGCGGCCGAAGGGGCCGGTGGAGATCAAGCGGTTTGCAGACATCGCCCGGTTGACCGATGAGGAACTCCAGTGCGCGTTCCGGGAGATCGATACCATTGATCTCGCCAAGGCGCTCAAGCCGGAAACGCCGGGCGTGAGGCGGGTCAAAATGCGGAGTTACGAGAACGTCTCCGAGCGTGTGAGACGCTTTTTGGAGTTTAGCCGCGTCCACGAGGAGGCATCCGACGCGCATGTAGCGAATTGCCAGGATCACATCCTGATGATCGTACATCGACTACAGCGAGCGGGTGCGATCCGCCCGCCGGTGAAAGGGCAGGTGCTGACAGACCGGATCGATATCCGTTCCTTTGAGGACTGGGCCAGGCTGAACGACCGGGAGATCCAGTATACACTCCGGCAGACGGATACGGTGGACCTGGAAAGGGCGTTGAAAGGGAAGGGACCGGGGATACGGAAGGTTGAGAAGCGGGTGATGCAAAACGTGTCGACGCGCGTGGGAAGGCTTGTCCGGAAGGCGATGGATGCCACGCCGTTCTCCCGGGCGGACACCGAGGCCAGCCAGCGGAAGATTCTGAAGACGATGCGGAGATTGCAGATTCTGGGACGCATTCGCCCTCCCACCCGCAGGCCGACCCGCCGGCAGTACGAGCAAGCGGTTCGACAGGCGGCTCAAGATGCGATCGAACGCGGCCAGCACTCGGGGCAGTGGACGCCGGGACAAGGCCAGTACCGGGAACTGATCCCGTACCTGGCATTGGTGAACCGTGAGGAGGGGATCGGAGCGGTCGAAAAAGCGGTTGAAGGGGTGCGGGATCCTGTGTTTGAACTCGGACTCGGGATGATTGAAGCGGGAGTTGAGCGAGAGGAGCTGGTTCAGAGGCTGGAGGAGGCGGCCGAGCATGAACTCGAGGAGACCGCCCGGAAGCACCGGATGCTGATCGCAGGGATGGCGGCCATGCGGGACGGAGAAGACCCGAGAGATATCGGAAAACGGCTGCTGCATACCTTCTGAGTTCCGCCAGATGGGGCGTTTAGAACCAGTCAAGCACAAAGGGAGTGAGAATTGTCCTCACCCCCTTTGTGCTTTGTTGCTATTAGGCCCTCAAAGCTACCCCGGAATAGCTTCGCGTTCCAATTCAACCTTTGAAACGCGGTACCCAGCACGTTCAACATCGGAGATCGCCGACAAAATGGCAGCCTGCAATGAATCGGCAGCTCGCTCGAACAACAACTCCATACCGTCTGCATGGCCGCGAATGGATGCGTCGGTGCATCCAGCGTTTCCGAGTGCGTCCGTGGCGTCCAGAATCTCGTCGTGTGTCAATGACGACACCGGCACGATCACGGCAAATCGATAGTTGGACATAATCGGGTTCTCCCGTCCGCTGCTCTTCATTGGAAGTATAGCCACTCTTCCCGCATAATTCAAGGGTAGATTGTCTCCGGGCTCAAGGCACGGCAATCCATCGCAGCAATAAAAAAAGGCGTCGGCTGGGGGAAGCCAACGCCTTGATTGCTATATCAGGCTGCATTTTAGCACATCTTTATCTACTTTTTCTCGTATAACAGGGCCTCCGGATAGAAATCGGTCCAGGCGAACCAGTAGACGCCTACATGGGGCAACGGCGTGAGCATTTTGTCCTCAGACCCTTCACCCGTCAGCAGGTTCCACTGTCCGCCCGTTGTATCCGCCGCCCGGTATCCCTGAGCGTTCTCTGCGAATTCCAGCACGATTCCGTCTTCGAGGCGCCGGTCGTAGACCGCCGAAGCGTAGTTCTCGGGATCGTGAAAGACCAGGACGGGAGTGTCTCCGATCTGGTCCTGGACGAGCCTCCATTCTCCCTTCTTTTTCGTCTTCCAGAATTTCTTCTTCAGCGGGTAGGCTGTCTGCTGCGATCCGACGATGACGCCGATGACCCTATCCTTGTCGCGCAGGCGCTTGTCGTGGCGCTCGGGGGGAAAGAGTCCGGTTTTGAACGAGCCGTGGTAATCCCTGTAGGTGTCGTGTCGCTGGTCTTCCCGACCTTCCACGCTTAAGACCTTGGTTTCGGGATACTGGGCCTTCCACTCCTTCCACTTCACCTTCGGCACGGAGGAAAGGATGGTCAGTTCCTCCCCGGCCAGCGGTCCCACCAGGGCCTCTCCAGTCAGGTGCGACCAGAGGGTGCGGGTTTCCCGGTCGTACATCACCAGGGCGTTTTTCCAGAGTTTGCCGGTCACGCCGAAGGTGAGCGTTTGGCCGTTGTGTTCGCGGCTATACACGATAGCGCTGGCGCAGAGCGGTCACCAGGTGGTGGCGATGGGCTTGCCGCCGACCACATCGTTGACGATTTCGTGGCCGTTGAGCAGAATCATCGAGTAGGCGTGCTGCTCGCCGTTGATGGAGACCCCGATCATGGGCGAGTTGGAGTGGACGTCCGCGTTCTCGGCAGATACGAATTCGGGGTCGAAAATCGCGGGTATGGCATCGAACGGCAGGACGGTGTGGATTCCCAGGGCAGCATAGTTTTCCGCTTCTGCGGCCTCTTCTCCGGGGAGAGGGAGAAACAGAACCAGCGCGAAAGGAAGGGTCCATCGAAGGCGACGAAGCAGGCTGTGAAGACGGTCTTGCATTGTTGGCCTCCTTTAGAGACATCCGTCGTATGTTCGAGCATGCTGGAGCCAGTACCTACAGGTTCTAAAAGAGCAACTTATATGCCGACCGATCAGATGGCACGAGAGAGATGTGGTTTTCAGCGGTTTCGGTGGGTTGTGTAGAGAAAGAGATATTTTTGTGTATGTATTTTATAAACAGTATATTAAATTGATTCTGGTGGAAGCAGTGGGTCGGCAGGTTTTATTGTTGATGCACGTTCTAAACCTGGTGGGGTGGCGGTTGGCTGGCAGGGCATAGAACAAAGGAGTGACATGTTTTGGGGTGTCCTATGATGAGATCGTGGTGACACAGAAGGGCTATCGAAACGAAAACGAGGCAGGCGGTTCGACCATCTGGTAGGGGGACGGTTTCTGTAGCGTGTCGAGAAGAGTCCGGGCCGTTGGGAAGAGCAGCTCGGCTTTCCGGGGGGTGATGGTGAAAACCTGGCTGGTGGTCCGGTGGCGGAGGTAGACGTTTCCGCTGCCATCCCGGTTTCCGGTTTCCAGGGTGTCTACCATCCCTGCTTCGTCTTTCAGGTAAAGCTTTCCGCCCGGGGATGCAAAGCCGTAGTCAATGCCGGCTGCGTGGTGATCGTGGAGTTTTTCATAGCGCAGGCGAGAAAGGAAGCCTGTGAACGCATAGACACTGGCGTTGTTGCAGGTCTGTTCTCTGCCTCCAAATGTGCCATACCATTCATGGATCGGGCCTTCGGGCAGTTGCCCCGAACGGAGGGGCCTGGGGGGAGCGGTTTCCACACGACGCAAGGTTCGGGGCAACTGCCCGTAGGTGATCCGGACGATCGGTTTTCTGGCGAGGGCACGGGGCAGGACGTAGGGATCGACCATCGGCGGTTTTCCGGGAATGATCGGCTGCAGGGCCAGGCGCGGGTTGGCGTGCATGTGGTAGATGGTGTCCGAGCCGGCCGTTTTCATATAGGATTCACCGGTATCTCGCCCCGGCACAGCGCGGCCGACCCATACCTCGAACACGTCGGCGCCCGGGGCATCTGCCAGGCGCACGATCAGGGCCTGTTCGGGCGCGAGACCGTAATGGGCGGCTGCGGCGGGGTCGGTGCTGACGATTGTGCCCAGGCTCTGAAGAATGCCGCCGAGCAGTTGTTCGATGCGGTCGGCCTGGGCATACGCGTCGAAGTTGGCCGGATAACGCCAGGTTCCATCGCGGCGGCGATAGGTCCAGGGTGTCGCGGCGACTCCCCGGGCGATCTGGACCTGCTTGATCTTTTCGGCGGACCATGCCGGGGACGCGGCGAGCGGGCGGAGGTGGCTGGCGTGCACACGCCGGTCATTCTGGCGCATCTGGAACAGCCGGTCTGCGGCGATGAGGACGCCCAGGACGATGAATGCGATGGTGAGGAGACGATTCATGAGAGGCATTTCGGATTTCGGAATGCGGATTGCGGATTGAAAAGCATCATTCCCCAATCCCCAATCCGCAATCCGCAATTCAATTGGGGTCAGTTCTTTTATGATATCTCATATAACGCTGCAGGCCGTACAGGAGAATCGCCAGGGGGCCGGCGCTTACGACGATGAGCCGCCATAAGATCTTGCTCCGGGGGGGCTGAAATACGAAGCCTTGTACTGCTTTACGGTGGGTCTGGAGTTCGGCCATTTCGGGACCGTAGGCTGTGTGGGCAAGGGCGTTGAGGAGGAGCTGGTCGTGCTGGAAGCCGGGAGTGTAGAGGTAGTCATTTTTGAACATTTCGGAGCAGCCGATCAGCAGCAGGGCGCCCTGTGCCTGATTGGGCGAGGCGGCCTGGAGCGCCAGTATCGTTCTGCCCTCTGCGCTTTCCTGAAGTTCGACCGGGGGGAATTTGCCCTGCAGCAGGATGCAGAGGGGTTGAGGGCCCGACAGGTTGGCCTGGGGCTCGAACACGGCTTCGGGCAGCCATCCGCCTTTCCAGAGGTAGGACCAGGCCTGGTCGGAGGTGGTGATCAGGGTTCGGGCAGACAGGCCGCGTTCGGCCAGGTGGGAGGCGTCGATCGCGAACCGGTTGCCCCAGATGAAGAGCAGGTCTCCGAGGGTGCGGGTGATGGGGGATTCGCTGGTGTAGTTGGCGCCGACGGCCCGGATCAGGAAGGGCAGGGCAACCTCCTGGTCCTCGTACTCGCGGACCGCCCGGCGGTTGATCTGGGTCTCTAAGTTCAGGCGGGACCGGGTGCGGTCCATCAGGACTTCCCGGACCTGCTCTACGCCGAAGAGCCGCAGGTAGCGGTCCAGATCCTGGAACTGGGGCTGAGGCCAGTACACGGTTTGAAATCCGGTGCCGCGGTACTGGCGCTGCTGGATGTTGAAGTGCTGCAGGGCGACAATCGCCTTGCCACCTTCCGATAGATGCCGGCCCAGCATGTGGATCGCACGGGTGGCGTCCCTGCGGGGCTGCATCCAGACGAGTACGTCGGCGCCTTTTGGGAGGTGGGGCGCCTGCGGATTGATGACGGAGACCCGGTATCCGTACGTGCCCAGGAGCTGTTTGACCTCGCTGTAAACGTCCGCTCCTTTGGGTGGGATGAGCCCTTTCTGATAGTAGTCGGTAAAGGCTTCGGCAGGAGATAATCGGGGTGTTTCCGCAATAACGGCCACGTGCGGCGCTCTTTTGCTTTCGAGGCGGCGTGCGGCGGCGGCCAGCAGGAAATCGAGGTGGTCCAGGGTGCGGGGGGCCAGCCGGGGGATGACCTCCACCTGCTGCTCCCGGTAGAGCCGGAGACCGCTCCAGACTTGCTGCGAGACCACGGAGTCGTTGCGTACAGCGCGTACTTCGAAGGGGCGGAGGCCCCTTGCGTCCAGGAATGCCCGGTCGGCGCGGGAGAGCGCATCCGGACGG
The DNA here is from genome assembly GCA_965249305.1 of Candidatus Latescibacterota bacterium. Classification (GTDB taxonomy): domain Bacteria; phylum Latescibacterota; class UBA2968; order UBA2968. The sequence continues at coordinate 6,327,887 of OZ252228.1, forward strand.
ACGGTACGGGATGCGATGCCCAGGTCGCTGAGCCGGGCGTTGAGGGTGGCTTCGAGGGACTTCATGGGCGCCGGCAGGGAGGCCCTGGGAGTCAGGATGAGGTCGGCGTGAAGACTCCCGTTGTGCCGGGACAGGAGCCGGCGCGTTTGGGGCAGGGGGGTGTTGGCCCCGTTTCGGGTGAGGTCCAGGGCGATCCCGGTGCTGCCTCCCCAGAACCAAGCCCCCAGGAAGATGGCCGTCAGGATTGCGGCGGCTTGCAGGGGCATCCGTCCGGCGCCCCGGAACACGGACCAGCTTCCGCCTCCCACAATGTAGCGCCGGATGCCCGGGATAAGCAGGGCGAGGGGGATCAGAAAGATGGTGACGGCCCGCCAACTGAGCCGTGCGAAAGCGCCGAGAGGGGGGATCACCGGGGGGGAAGCGCGCTCGATGCGCCCCCGCACCAGGCGCTGAGGATGGGTGAAGGTTAGCATGAGGGTCTGGAGGAAGATCCGATGGGCATATCCGGGCTGGTTGAGGATGCCATCCAGGAAGGGGCTGGCGCTGGCCAGGACAAGGATGCGGCCTTTCCAGGCGTCTTCGGGTTTGAGGTGGACCATGAGGTTCTGCTTGCCCACCTTCAGCGACAGCGACTCGGTGGTAAAGGGGGCCTGGGGGAGAGCGCTTACCCGGGCCTCGGCGGTGGTGGTGGCTATGGTTTCGGCCCGAAAACCGGCAGCGGCGATGCGTTTGGGGTCCATCTGGAGGGGACTGGCCGCCACGAAGTTGAGCGCCCCTCTGGCGGGAAGGAGGAAGTTTTTCAGGTTGTAAAATCCCGGCATACAGCGAAGGTGAAAGGGGGCATCGACCTGGTGAACGGTTCCGCCGCTATCCTGCCAGAAGACAGGGCCGCTGCTGTTGTCCATCAGGAGGTCCGGCTGGGGGCGCAGGCCAAGAGGAGAGAGCAGGGCTGCCCAGGCGGGGGGGAGAGGATAAGTCCGGTACCTGATTCCGCCGGTGTCTTCCTGTTCATAGTCCACCGTGTACGCGCTGCCGGCCAGAACGGCGGTGCGGCCGGTGTTCACGAACCGCTGAAATTCCCTCAGGTGTTCGGGCGTGATCCGTCCGGGCTGGATCCAGAACAACAGGTCCGCCTCCGGAGGGATGCGGGGCAAGCGATCGAGGTCGATTTTGATGACCCGTCCGTATTCTTTAAGGTGGGCTGCCAGGAGCCGGAAGGGAGGGGGCGCCGAGATGGCGATGGTGGGCCGGATCGGGTTTTCCAGCGCGTTCAGGTTCTGGACGATGAGATCCTCGAGATGAGGTAGATCGGCCCGGGTGACCCCCTGGACCAGGACTTCCGGATGCTGCGCGTAGGAGAGAACCAGCGAGGACCAGACCTTCTGCTCGCTCCGTTCGTCCAGATGGACCTTGCGCACGCTGAACGGCGAGACCTTTTTGCGCGATGCGTAGGCGATGCCCTGCTGCCCGCTCGCTTCCGGGTCGATCACTCGGATATCCACCTGTTCGGGCGCCCTCGCCCTGAGCGCTCTTAGCAGCGCCCGGACCGACCCTTCCACGCCTTTGAGGTGGGACGGCACCTTAGCCGAGACGAAGTAGGTAATCGAAAGCGGCGTTCGAATCTGTGAAAGGAAGGCTTCGGTCTGCGGCGAGAGAGAGGTGATCGCCCGGCCCCCCAGGTCCAGTTCACCCCCACCGAGACGGGTGAGGATACGGGAGGTAGTAACGACGATGAACAAGAGCAGGACGAAGAGCAGGGCCGCTTTGAGCAGGAAGCGGTGGTCTGGTCTGAGGTTCACAGGGTCTCCCAATTTTCAATACTTACTTCGTTTCAACGTCACCTCGTTCATCCAGATAAAAAAGGCGCTCATCAACAGGAAATAGAGGGTGTGTGTCAGCCCAATGATACCTTGACAGAAAGCCTCGTAGTGGGGCGCGATTGAGACGGATTTGTAGAGGGCCGTGCCGATCTGCCAGGGTGGTGCGAGGCCATCTAAGACTTCGACCACTTTTTCGTGGCCGGTAAAGACAAAGAGGAAACAGATTAAAGCGCCCAGAACAAAGGCGACGATCTGGTCGTGGGTGAGGCCGGAGACGAAAAGGCCGGAGGCTAAGAAGGTGGCGCCTAAGAGGACGGCGCCTGTGTAGCTGGCGAGGATCAGGCCCGGATCGGGGTCGCCCAGGTAGAGGAGCATGGCGACGATGGGCAGGCTGCCTGAGAGTACGAGGAGGTAGAAGCAGAGGGCGGCCAGGTATTTGCCCAAAACGATCTGGAGGGGCTGCAGAGGGAGAGTCATCAACAATTCGAAGGTGTTGTGCGCCCGTTCTTCGGCCCAGGTGCGCATGGTGACGGCGGGGATGAAGGGGATGAGGAGGAAGGGGAGGATTTCAAAGTAGGGGGCCATGTCCACCAGGCCGTTGAGGAAAAAGGCGTTCATGAAGGTGGAGCAGGAGAGGACCAGGAAGACGGAGGCGTAGATGTAGGCGATGGGGGCATCGAAGTAGGCCTCCAGCTCACGGGCGGTGACGGTCCGGACGCCGGATGCGAATTCCCCGGGGGACAGGCGGTCCAGGTCAGGCATGGGCCGCCTCCGATTTTTCGGATTCCCGGACCAGATGGGCGAAGATGCCTTCCAGGTCGTTCGCGGGCCGTCCGGTTTTTTCCGAGAGGCCCTCCGGGCGGTCGTCGGCAAGGAGGCGGCAGTTGTGGATGATCAGCACCCGGTCGCTCAGGGCGGCCACTTCCTGGATGATGTGGGTGCTGAAGAGGATCACCCGGTTCCGGCTGAGCTCGCGGAGCATGTCGCGGAAGACGAGCACCTGGAGGGGGTCGAAGCCGTGGGTGGGCTCGTCCAGCAGGAGGATGGATGGGTCGTGGATGAGCGCGGTGGCCAGGCCGATGCGCTGGCGGAAGCCGGTGGAGCACTGGTTCACGCGTTTGAAGAGGACGTCCTGTATGCCGCAGACATCAACAACCCACTCAAACTGTCTTCTCAAGTCCTCACCGCCGAGGCTGCGGGCCCGGCCGATAAAGCGAAGGAATTTGTCCACGCGCATGCCCTGATAGAGCGGGGTGTCGCCGGAGAGGTAGCCGATTTTCCGGCGCACGGCGAGGGAATGGTCTACCACATTCAGGCCGTCGACGGTGAGGGTCCCCTCCGTGGGATAGATAAATGTGGAGAGCATCTTGAGCACGGTGCTTTTGCCCGCGCCGTTGGGGCCCACAAAACCGACGATTTCATCCGGCCGGAGCGCGAAGGTGATGTCCCGGACGGCGGTGAAGTTGCCGTAGCGTTTGGTGACGGAATTGACGTTGATCATAGGAGGAAAACCACGATTCACCGCGTCTACACCACCCCGGACGATTCACTGGATCGTCTCCCCGCCCTGGTTCAAAGGTTTTCAAAATAGTACCTGAAGACCTTAACTTAGAGTAAAATCGCAGAAATATCAAGGGTGATCCTGCGCTTAGACATCGGTTCGCTGGATTCTGCTTACAAATCTGCTGGACATGCCGGGCAGGCATAGATATCTTTAGGCAAGTGTGCACGAATTCAGGGAGATGGTATGAGAGACTATCGTGTCGAGACGGTTCCCGCTGGATGCGGCGGACGATGCGTTTCGGGCCGCGCAGCGTTGGGAAGCGCTGCGGGTGGCCGTTTATTTTCATCGGTAAGCCGGGGCTGAGGTGAGTTGGTTATGAGGTGTAAATGGAGCATTATGTGGGCGCTGTGCGGCCTGGCCTGTGTGGCGTTCGGGCAGCCGGGTTTTGCACAGGTGATTTCGACCGTGGCCGGCGGGGGTGTCGGGGACGGGCTGCTGGCGATCCACGCTGCATTGAACGGCCCTTCGGCGGTCTGTGCGGACGGGTCGGGGACATTTTATGTTGTGGACAGGCGGCATCACCGGGTTCGCCGGGTGGATGCGTTTGGGGCGATCACGACGGTGGCGGGGAACGGTCTGCCCGGTTTCGCGGGCGATGGTGGCGCGGCTGTGGATGCGAGCCTGAACGGCCCTTCGGACATCTGGATGGGCGGGGATGGAGACCTCTATATTGTCGATACGGGCAACCACCGGGTGCGTCGGGTGGATGCGTTTGGGGTGATCACGACGGTGGCGGGCAATGGAGAGGGCGGGTTTTGGGGTGACGGAGGGGCTGCGAATGAGGCGAGCCTGAACGGTCCCACGGGGCTGTCCGGGGACGGTGCGGGAAATCTTTACATCGCCGACCGGGGCAACCACCGGGTTCGCCGGGTGGATGTGTTTGGCGTGATCACGACAGTGGCGGGAGGGGGAGAAGTGGCGCTGTCGGCCGATGGGGGGCCTGCAACGGCGGCGGTGCTCGCTTTTCCTGGAGATGTTGCGGTGAACAGCGCCGGCCATCTCTACATTTCGGACGAGGGCAACCGGCGGATCTGGCGCGTGGATGATTCGGGGATGATGACGACCTTTTTTGGAGGTGAGGTGTTGAGCGGCCCGGCGGGGCTGTTTGTGGGTGCTGGCGGGTCGCTTTATGTTGCGGACCGGGGCAATCACCGGGTGCTGAGGATCGATTCGGAGGGCAGGGCGACGACGCTGGTGGGCGGGGGCATTCGGGCTTTTGGAGGCGACGGCGGCCCGGCGACGGGGGCTTACCTGGCCTATCCCTCGGATGTCTTTGTGGACGGTTCGGGGAACCTCTACATTGCGGACCTGGGAAATGTCCGGGTCCGCCGAGTGAATGCGTCGGGGCTGATCGAGACGGTGGCCGGCGGCGGAGTGGGGGATGGGGGGCCGGCGACAGGGGCCCTGCTGTCGAATCCGTTCGGCGTTTTTGCCGATGGGTCGGGGAATCTTTACATCGCCGATACATCCAACCAGCGGATTCGTAAGGTGGACCCGTTCGGCACGGTGACGACGGTCGCCGGGAACGGGCAGTACGGGTTTTCGGGCGACGGGGGATGGGCGATCGATGCGCGTCTGGCCGATCCGATCGGGGTCTGTGTGGATGGCGCCGGGAACGTCTATGTTGCGGATACGTTCAATCAGCGGATCCGTCGGGTAGATGCATCGGGGGTGATCACGACGGTGGTGGGGGATGGGATGAAGGGGTTTTCCGGGGATGGGGGTGCGGCGACGGCTGCTCGCCTGGCCGATCCCACCGGGATTTTTGTGGACGCTGCAGGGGCGCTCTACATCGCCGACAAGTCCAATCATCGGGTCCGTCGAGTGGATGCGTCGGGGTCGATCACGACGGTGGCGGGGGATGGGGTGAAGGGGTTTTCCGGGGATGGGGGTGCGGCGACGGCCGCGCATCTGGCCGATCCCTTCGGCCTCTTTGTAGACGGTGCGGGGAATCTTTATATTGCAGACCGGAGCAACTACCGGATTCGGAAGGTGGACCCGTCGGGCACGATTTCCACGGTCGCAGGAGAAGGCAGCGGCGGATATTCGGGCGATGGCGGTGTGGCGACCCAGGCCCGTTTGCGGGTGCCTTCCGGCGTGTTTGTCGACCTTGTGGGGGACCTCTATATTGCGGACCGGGGCAACAGCCGGATTCGGCGGGTGGATGCGTTGGGCACGATCACAACGGTGGTGGGGGACGGAAACCGGGGGTTCGCCGGCGATGGGGAAGCGGCGGTTCGCTCCGGTCTGGACAGTCCGTTCGGCCTTTTCATAGACGGCGCCGGGGCGCTTTATATTGCGGATACGGAGAACCAGAGGGTCCGGCAGGTCCGGCCTCCCCGGCGGTCGATTCGGATCTGGACGGATACCGGTTCGATTGCGGCCGACGGCGCCAGCGGATCGACGATTCAGGTCGAGGTTCTGGATCTTGAGGGGGGGGACGCGGGCGGCGATCCCGGGGTCGGATTTCGTGTTCTGGAAGGCGACGGCACGCTGTCGAAGACGGGCGTTGTGGCGGCCGGCGGGAAGGCGTCAACGGATCTGACGAGCCGGCGTCCGGGCACGGTGATCGTGCAGGCGCTTGCAGACGGGGCATGGGGGGTGACTGCGTCGGTGGAGGTGACGCCCGTTCTGGAGCTGGGGGTTTCGACGGATCTGGATACGATTTCGGCCAACGGGTTCGATATGGCTGTTGTGCAGGTTGCGCTCAGAGACTTAGACGGCGCCCTGCAGAGGGGAGACGACAGCACACAGGTCCGCTTTCGGATTGTGAAGGGAGCGGGCGAGCTGTCGGTTGCGGAAACTGCCGCCGTGGAGGGCAGGGCGTCAGCGGATCTGACGAGCCGGCGTCCGGGCACGGTGATCGTGCAGGCGTTTGCAGACGGGGCGTGGGCTGTGAACGCCCCGGTGAGGGTGCTGAGGCCAACGCCCGGGCAGATACCGGATGAGTACGAGCCGGACAACGGGATGGCTGGCGCAAAGGCGATCTCAATCGACGGAGCGGTTCAGGCCCGTACGATGCATACGCGGGACGAAGTGGACTGGGTCTCGTTTGAGGCGAGGCCGGGGTACGGGTACTCTGTTTTGACATCGGGAGAGCTGGACGTCTACATCGACGCTTATGTGAACGGCGAGGCGCTGGGGCGGTATAAGAATCGGGCCGAGTTCAAATTTTGGGAGGCGCAGGGGGCAACCGTTTTTCTGGCACTGAGCGGGGAAGCTGACCGAAGGGGGCGCTACGAGATCTCCATTTTTTCCGTGCGGGACGCAGTGCTTTCCATGTCGGCCGATCAGGCTGTGATTGCGGCCGATGGGTCCGATGCATCTCTGGTGCAGGTGCAGATCCTGGATTCTGAAGGACGCCTGCTTGCCGGAGACGATTCGAGCCGTGTGGTTTTTGAGGTGACCGAAGGAGACGGTTTGTTGTCGCCCGAGGAGGTAACCGTAGCAGGTGGTACGGCCACGACGAGACTGACGAGCCGTTCGCCGGGCAGGGTGACGGTGGAGGCCAGTGTGGCGGATGTTCAGGAGGAAGTGGTGGTGACCGTGGGGGCGACTCCGGCGCTGGCGCTGGACCTGGATCTGAATCCGGGTGACCAGATGCAGCGGGAGACGGCGGTGATTCCGGCGGTCGGCGATGCGGTTGAGGTGGACCTTGTGGCTCTTTCCGGGGCTCGCGGCATCGTGGGCCTGCATGCGAAGCTGACCTACGACCCGAACCAGCTCGGATTCGTCGCTTTCGGGGTGACGGACCTGATGGCTTCGGGTATGACGATTCTGTCTTTTCCCAATGAGGGAGAGGTAGAGATCAATGTGGCGATTCTGGGCGGCGGGACAACCGGCAAGGACGGCGGGAGTGTGGGCCACGCAACCTTCAGGGCGCTGGAGGGGATCCGGGGGGAAGCCAGGGTGGCGCTGGTGTCGGGGACATACGGCAGGTTGGGCAGCAGACAGAGTCTGAAAATCGGCTCTAAGCGCGGGTCGGTGTCGGTGGGGGCCAGCACGCTGGAATCCAGGGGTGCGGGAACGGCGACCCTTGCCGATTTTAAGGCGGCTTTTGGAACGCGTGAGGGAGAGTCTGATTACGATCTCAGGCTGGATCTGGACGGGGATGGCACGGTCGGGTTTGCGGATTTCGTACTCTTTCTACAAAACTCAGCCGAGGCTCTGAAACCGGATCGATAGACCGGCACGGAGAGCGGTATGACCGAAGAGCAGAAATACCTGTTTGACCTGCAGGGCTATCTGGTCCTGCAGAATGTGGTGCCCCGGGATATGCTGGATGCCTGCAATGCGGCCCTGGACCGCTTCGAGCGGATGGATCCGGGAGATTACCCGCCGCCGCTGGTGCTGGGGCAGGAAAAGACCGGGGAGAATCTCTATATCTCCAATATTCTGGAAGGGGATTCGGCCTTTGTCCCGCTGGTCGACCTGCCGCCGGTGCTGGATGTGATCGCAGAGGTGACCGGGGGGCCGTACCGGCTCAACCATACCTACACCATTTATCGGTGGGGCGGTGGGTATACGGGTCTGCACATGCACGGCACACCCATCATCCCCAAGTGCCAGTACCACTGCCGCAACGGGCAGATGGTTTCTACTTTGACCAAAGTGGTTTTTCCCATGCTGGATTGCGATGTGGAGGATGGGTGTTTCGCGGTTATCCCGGGGGCGCACAAGAGCAATTTTCCCAGGCCCTGGGGGGGCCACCCGGACGAAAATCCGTCTCTGACGCCGGTGCCGGCCCGGGCAGGGGATGCGATTATTTTTACCGAGGCCCTGACTCACGGCTCCAGGGTGAACACGTCGAACCGTCCGAGGCGCACCTTATATTACTGCTACAGTATCGGGTATATGCCAGACTGGGGAGGGCAGGGACTGCGGTTCAGCGATCACATCAAGGATACACTATCGGGGGCTCAGCAGGAAATCATCAGGCTGAAATAAGTCAATTCTTGCGCAGGCCAACTTCACTGGTGAGGGAGGGTCAACAGTGGACAGAGAACAGCTCCAGCGGATGAAGTCGGTTATTGAGAAAGTGAGGGTATTCAAGCGGTTTACCATGACGGAGGCGCAGCGGCTGCTGAAATTGTGCCAGTACAAGTCGTTCGCAGCCAGCGAAGTGATCTATCGGATGGGGGAACCGAGCAGGGAGATGCTGGTCCTGATTCAGGGCAAGCTACAGGCCATCAACGAGTCGGGGACGGTTCTGGGAGAGATCCTGCCGGGCACGACCACGGGAGAGATGGGGGTGCTAACCGGACAGCCTCGATCGGCCACCATTGTGGCGATGGAAAAATCGGCGGGGTTTGTGATCACCAAACCGGATCTGGATACCCTGCTGAGGGATGAGGATATCCGCTTGAAGGTATACGAAAATATGGTGGAGATGTTCTGCGAACGCCTCTCGGGCGCCAACGTGCAGATCGAAAACTACGCCAAGAAGACCCGAGGGGAATAGGACATGGTGCCGTGCACCGGGAGGGAGTTATGGAGCCGTTGCGTGTAGGTGTGATTGGCGCGGGGGGGCACGCGCAGGGCCATTTTGCTATGATTGCGGCCGAGCCGGACATGGCGCTGGTGGCGGTGGCGGAGATCGACCCCGACCGCCTGGCGGTGGCGAAGGAGACGTATGGCCCGGAGGCCGGGTTTGAGGATTACCGGGAGATGCTGGACCGCTGCGAACTGGATGTGGTCTACGCCATCACGATGCCGGGGCACCTGACCCCCATTGTGCTGGACTGCCTGGAGCGGGGACTGCACACCTCGATTGAGAAGCCGGTGGGGATGTCCTCGCAGGATGCCGAGCGGATGCTGGAGGCGTCTGTGCGCAGCCGGGGCAAGGCGATGGTCTCGGTGAACCGCCGGTACAAGCCCGAGGTGCTGGCGACGAAGCGGCTGGTCCTGGAGCGGGGGGGCGCGCTCCATGTGGCCGCCACGTACAACAAGCCGCTCACAAGCCTGGGTACGCCGGAGATGGCGGGGATTGCGCCGGTTCCGATCATCTGCGACGCCATCCATCACGTGGACCTGTTGAGGTGGCTGGCGGGGTCCACCCTGGAAACGGCTGCCGACCCCGCGCAGGTGTATGCGGAGTCGTGGCAGGGAGAACGTCCGGGCAGCTTTCGGTACAATGCTTCGATCGTGTTTGGGAACGGCTGTAAAGGGATCATGATGAGCCACTACGGCGTGGGGTTCCGGATTCAGCGGGCGGAGGCGCACGCGGAGAATTTTTCCGCGTACCTGGATCTGACGGGCGAGCCGGAATGCGAACTTTATGCCGATGGAGCGCCGTGCGATGAGCCGCTGGACTTAGATGCGGTCGGTGGTCCGGAGTTTAACGAAACACGGCATTTTGTAACCTGCATCCGCGAGGACAAAACGCCCTGGAGCAATCTAAAAGACCTGGTGGTGACGATGAAGCTGTCCGAGGCGATCGCAGAGGGGATGAAGGGAGAGATCGACGCATGAAGGTCACCGTTCTGGGCTCCGGGACGTCCACCGGCGTGCCGGAGTACCGGTGTGTCTGCGAGACCTGTCTGGATGCCCGGCGGCCGGGATCTAAAAATAACCGCACCCGACCGTCGATTCATATTGAGGAAGACGGGGCGCGCCTGCAGGTGGATACGGGACCCAACTTCCTGGACCAGATCGACCGGAACGGGGTGGACCGGATCGATGCGGTGATTTACACCCACTGCCACGCGGACCACATCAGCGGAACGAACGACCTGGTGATGCCCTGCCGGAAGCAGGAGATGGACATGCCAATCTACGGTCCGGAAGAGACAATGCGCGTGCTTCAGAAGAATTATGATTACATGTTTTCCAAACAGACCTACCAGGGCGGCGGCGTGGCCCATCTGATCCCGCAGGCGGTGTCGGACCGTTTCGAGGCCTGCGGCGTTGAATTCCTGCCCGTTCCGGTAACGCACGGGGCAGTGGCCACCTATGGGTACCGCGTCGGCCCGCTGGGATATGTGCCCGATGTGAAGCTCATGCCGGATGCCTCCCTGGGGTTGTTGCAGGGGGTGGACGTGCTGATTATCGACGCGCTCAGCTTCAACCCCCGGCATCCCACGCACCTTTCTGTGGGAGAGGCCGTAGAGATATCGGAGTGTCTCGGACCGGAGCAGACTTACTTCACGCACATTATGCACCGTCTGGACCACCGCACCTTTCCCGATCAGTGTGCGGAGCAGGGGGTCGATCTGCCCGACAACGTTGGACTGGCGTATGACGGGCAGGTGATTGAAGTTTAAAGTTCCAAGTTCCAGGTTCCAGGTTAGTATTACTTTGTCAAATACGCATCGGTCGCATTAATTCAGTCAGTTTACGCTGCACCAGTTGTTCAATCACCATATTCGATAAGGCTTTGACCACCTGGCGGTGGATGGCCTCATAGGAACGTCGCCTTCGATCCCTTCGAGGGGGAAAAAGGATCACGAGGTTTTCCCCGTGATCGCGGCATTTCTTGGCGCTGGTTCCACTCCTTCCAACACAGGAAGCTGTAGGTCAACATCACAATGGTGGCATGGCGATGAAATCCCCTCCAGAGTCGGCCTTGATACTCATCCCACCCCAGAAGCGATTTGGCCACCTCGTGGAACTGTTCAATCAGCCAGCGGCGATGCGCATATTCCACCATCCGTTCCAGGGGTGTGGCTTTAGGAAAGTTGGAGAAGTAATATTTCCAGTCTCCTTCTTGGCCTCTTCCGGGTCGTTCGCCAATTAACCAGCCCAACTGGATCGACTCACCAGAAAGGGTGCGATAGGCTCTTTGGGCAATGAATTTTTTACGCAACCATCCCTTGGTGCCTTCTCGCCAACGGATGGTCCGCCACGCGGAACGGGGAAGCGCTTTTAAAACCTCATCGACACGACCGCTGCCCTTTTTGCGTTGCCCTTTCACGGCAACCCGAAAATCACATGGGACAGCCACGACATAATGTTCCTTTCGGCTCTCTAACCCCTTTAAAAAGGTAGGATCATTGCCATAGTCGGCATCGGCGACCACCACGTTATGAGGGACTTTCAACCCACGTGCTTCATCCAACAAGGTCAGAGCAATCTCTGGCTTGGTCTGAAAGGAGATCTCCTCCGGCACACCGGCCTTAGCACACCGATCCGGGTCATTGGTCCACGCTTTGGGTAGATACAACCTCGCATTTAATGGCCAACTCACCCCCGCATCGGCATACACACCCGTCACAGCAACCTGGCAATTGCCGACTTTACCCAGACTGCCTGAGTATTGCCTGGAAACACCCACTGAGCTCTTGCCTTGTTTGGCAAAGCCCGTATCGTCGAAGATGGAAGCCCCATCGCCCAAAACCGCTTCATCCCGCATTTGCTCAACCCTCTGGGCGTTGAAGGCGGCTTCATCCCATTGAATCCCGGTCAGGAGATTGTGGAGCCTCTGCTCATTGGTCTGGGGGATCGCTCCTGCGAGGGTCTCGCCGTTCTTCCGAGGCAGATCTGAGAGCAAGCCCGTGCTATACCGCTCCAGGTTTTCTCGCCCTTCAGAACGCACAAAGTGATGGATGAAGGGAGAAAGAAACGCCTCTAACTCGGGCAAAGGGTCTGTCGATGCTTTGATGTCCATTGGTATCCTCCTGTTTGCCAGAAAGATACCAACCTATCCATCAATTGACAAAGTAATATTAGAATCAAATACACAGATAACTTGGAACCTGGAACCTGGAACCTGGAACTGTTTTGGGGGAGGCTTGTGATGCAGGTGAATGAGGCGATTCGGGTCGGCGATCTGGACGGGAAGCTGGACCACCTTTTTGAACTGGCCGGGAAGAAGATTCTTTCGATTGAGGATTCGTGGGATCCGGGCCGGGGAACGCCGGTGTTTACGGTTGGGGGGGCGTATACGACCCGGGGGTGGACCGAGTGGACGCAGGGGTTCCAGTTCGGGTGCGCGATTCTGCAGTTTGAGGCGTCGGGGGACAAGCGGTTCTTAGAGATCGGCCGGAAGGCGACGCTGGAACGGATGGCCACGCACGTGACCCATGTGGGCGTGCACGACCACGGGTTCAACAATGTGTCGACCTATGGCAATTTGAGGCGGCTGATGCGGGAAGGCGCCATTCCGGAAGCGGACTGGGAGCGGCACTTTTACGAACTGGCCCTGAAGGCGTCGGGGGCGGTGCAGGCCGCGCGGTGGACCGTGATCCAGAACGGAAAGGGGTATATCCCGTCGTTCAACGGGCCGCACTCGCTGTTTGCAGATACCATCCGGTCCTGCCGGGCGCTGGGGGTGGCGTACCAGCTTGGGCACGTGCTGATGGGAGAGAATGACCGTGTGATCTCGCTGCTGGAGCGCCTGATTTATCACGCGGATACGACGGCGCGGTTTAACATTTATTACGGGGAGGGACGGGATGCGTACGATGTGCGCGGGCGGGTGGCGCACGAGTCGATTTTCAACCTGAACGACGGCAACTACCGGTGCGCCAGCGCGCAGCAGGGTTATTCGCCCTTTTCGACCTGGACGCGGGGGCTGGCCTGGATTGTGTCGGGCTACGCCGAGCTGCTGGAGTTCACAGAGGCGCTGCCCGATGCGGATCTGGATGTGTACGGAGGACGGGCGGGGGTCCGGGCGTTTATGCTGAAGGCGGCCCGGGCGACGGCGGATTTCTACATCGAGCAGGCGGCTGCGGCGGACGGCATCCCCTACTGGGACACGGGAGCGCCGGGCCTGGCGAACATGGGCGACTGGCGGTCCCGGCCTGCGGACCCTTATAACGATTTCGAGCCGGCGGACAGTTCGGCGGCGGCGATTACGGCGCAGGGCCTCTACCGGCTGGGCAAGTACCTGGGAGATGAGGACGGGGCCCGGTACCGGCAGGCGGCGTTGACGGTTGCCGATACGCTTTTTGCGCCGCCCTACGTCTCGGAGGGTGATGGGCACCAGGGACTGATTCTGCATTCGGTCTATCACCGGCCCAACGGCTGGGACCACGTGCAAGAGGGGCAGAAGGTGCCCAACGGAGAATCCTCGATGTGGGGGGACTACCACGCGCTGGAACTGGCGCTGCTTTTGAAGCGGGAGATGGAAGGGAAGCCGTACCTGACGTTTTTCGATCAAAGCTGAGGTGGTGTGATGACATCCAAACAGTTGATCGTGGTGGAGCCGGGACGGATCGAGCTCCAGAAGCAGGAATTGGGGGAGACGCTGAAGCCGCATGAGGCGCTGGTGAAGGCGGAGTATTCGGTGGTCAGCGGGGGAACGGAGGGGGCCGGGTTTACCGGGCTGGTGAAGGAGATGCCTTTCGGCGATCGGGGGCAGTATCCCCGGGGGACGGGCTACGGGCATCTGGGGGAGGTGCTGGAGGTGGGGGAGGAGGTGATCGCGTGCAAACCGGGTGACCGCGTGCTCAGCTTTTCCAGGCACGCTTCGGTGGTAAAGGCAGACGCAGGGCGGATGGCGCTGCCGGTTCCAAAGGGGGTTGAGGGCAAATATCTGGTGTTTACCCGGATGGCGGGGGTGAGCATCAGCGCGCTGCGCTCCTCAAGCGTGCAGCCGGGGGATACGGTGGTGGTCATCGGGATGGGGCTGGTGGGGAATTTTGCTGCACAGTTGTTTCAGATGGCCGGGGCCGAGGTGATGGTTGCGGATCTTTCGGATTTACGGCTGGAGAAGGCCAGGGCGTGCGGAATCGAGCAGATGGTGAATCCTGCCTCTGAAAACTTAGAGGCGGCTGTGATGGACTGGACGGACGGGGAGGGCGCGCGGGTTGTGGTGGAGGCGATCGGGGTCAGCGAGGTGGTCAACCAGGCGGTGGCGCTGGCGGGGCGGCACGGGGAGGTGATCCTGCTGGGCAGCCCCCGGGCGCCGGCGACGTTCGATGTGACGCCGATGCTGCTGCGCATCCACTTAGAGGCGATCCGCATGGTGGGAGCGCTGGAGTGGCGATGGCCCCAGCACGAGACAGAGCGGGTGCGGGATATTACGGCGAACTACCGGCAGATTGCAGGCTGGATCGCCGAAGGGCGGCTGGTGGTGGAGCCGCTGTTGACCCACCTGGCCTCACCGGCCGATTGCCAGGCGATCTATGAGGGGGTCACGGGGAAGAAGGAGGAATATCTGGGGGCGGTGTTCGATTGGGGGAGGGTTTAGAAAGGCAAGGAAAAAGGAAAAAGGGCGGGTGAACTCTTTCGATTGCATGAGAGCGACGAAGGGGAGGGAGACGGTGGATGTGGGTTGTGGGATTCAGAATAAAATACTGTTTAATTTGTAGCTTAATGGATGTTTTTGTTTTTGGGGTCGAGTCGTTGGGGTCGCTGGCACACCGATTGCCATCAGGATTTGGAGGCGATTGAGAGACGGTAGCTGCTATTTCTTGAGCGAAAGGTGATGGGCGATGGCGGAAGAAAAGGGGAAGGGGATGTACAATGTTGTGGTGATTGGCGCGGGTACGGCCGGGCTGGTGACCGCAGCAGGTACGGCCGGACTGGGTGGACGCGTGGCGCTTATCGAACGCCACAAGATGGGGGGCGATTGTTTGAATTATGGCTGTGTGCCCAGCAAGGCGCTGATTTCTTCGGCGCGGATGATCCAGAACATCCGGCAGGCCAAGAAGTGGGGCCTGTCGCCACAGGAACCCGCGTTTGAGTTTACCCGGGTGTTCGAGCGGATGCGGGAGCGGCGTGCAAAGATCGAGCCGAACGATTCGCGGGAGCGTTTCGAGGGACTGGGGGTGGATGTGTTTTCGGGGGAAGCGCAGTTTGTCTCGCCGAACGAGGTGGTGATCGACGATGGGACGAGCCTGGAGGCGAAACATTTTGTGATTGCCACAGGCCGCCGGGCGGGGATCCCGCCGATCGAGGGGATCGATGAGGTGCCCTATTTTACGAATGAGACGGTTTTTGATGAATTGAACGAAAAGCCGGAGGACATGATCGTAATCGGGGGCGGGCCGATCGGATGCGAGCTGAGCCAGGCGCTCAACCGCCTGGGGGTTCGCGTGACCGTGGTTGAGTTTTTGCCCCAGATTATGGTGAAGGAGGATCCGGATGTGGCCGCAGTTGTGCGGGCCCGGCTGGAGGAGGAAGGGATCCGGGTGCTCACCAGCGCCGCGGCCCAACGAGCGGAGGCGCGCGATGGGCAGGTCCACTTAGAGGTGCAGCAAAAGATGGGGGAGAACGGCGAGGGCGAGACGGTGCAGCTCCAGGCCCGGGCGCTGTTGATCGCCGCAGGGCGTATTCCGAACGTGGAATCGCTCAACTTAGAAGCGGCCGGTGTGGCCTACAGCAAGCAGGGGATTGAGGCGAACGCTTATTTGCAGACCTCGCAGCCCCACATTTACGCGGCGGGGGATATTGTGGGTCCGTATCAATTTACCCATATGGCCGATGCGCAGGCCCGGGTGGTTATCCGGAATATCCTGATGCCGTTTCAGACGCTGCGGCAGAAGGTCGACTATTCGGTGGTGCCCTGGTGCACGTACACATCGCCGGAGGTGGCCCGCGTGGGGTTGAGCGAGACGGAAGCGGTGGAGCAGCAGATAGCGTACGATCTGTTCACTCAGCCCTTAGACGACGTGGACCGCGCGATTGTGGAGAGCGAGGAGACGGGTTTTGCGAAGGTGCTGGTGAAAAAGGGCAGCGATAATATTCTGGGGGTGACGCTGGTGTCCGAACACGCCGGCGATCTGCTGCACGAGTTTGTGCTGGCGATGAAGCAGGGGATCGGGCTGGGCGGTATCGCCTCCACTGTTCATGCATACCCGACTTTTGCCGAGCTGGCCCGCAAGGTGGGCGACCAGTACAACCGGACGCGCCTGACGCCGAGGGCGAAGTCGATCTTCAACTGGCTCTACAGAACGCGGCGAGGGGCTTAAGTGTTAAAGGAAGTATAGAATGGAAAATGTTGTACCACAAGAGGATGTGCGAAGAAAATTTCCCTGGAAATGGATCGTGTTGGGGGCCGTGATCGCCGGCCTGCTGCTTGCCAGGAGCCTGCTGCCCATCGGCGAATGGGTCACCATGTTCAACGCCTGGGTGGGGCAGATGGGCCGGACGGGTATGGCGGCGTATGCGGCCGTCTACGTGGTGGCGACCGTGCTGTTCCTGCCCGGATCGGTCCTCACGATCGGGTCGGGCTTTCTTTTCGGGGTTGTCTGGGGAACGGCCGTGGTGTCGGTCGGTTCGACGATCGGCGCCTCGCTGGCGTTTCTGATTTCACGCTATCTTGCCCGGGGCTGGGTGGTGGCGAAGGCGGAGAAAAACGAGCGGTTCAAAGCGGTGGATACCGCGATTGGCCGGCAGGGGTGGAAGATTGTGGGCCTGCTGCGGTTGAGCCCGGCGATTCCGTTTAATCTGAGCAATTACCTCTACGGGCTGACGGGGGTGCGGTTCTGGCCCTACGTGCTGGCAAGCTGGCTGGGCATGCTGCCCGGGACGGTGATGTATGTCTATTTCGGGGCCATCGGCAGGGCGGGCCTGCAGGCTGCGGCCGAAGGCGGGCAGGGCCGGAGCCCGCTGGAGTACGCGCTCCTGGGTGTGGGGCTGCTGGCGACGATTGTGGTTACGGTCCTGATTACCCGCACGGCCCAAAAGGCGTTGCGGGAGGCGGAACGCCAGACAGATGGGGAAGGCAGCGATTCAGAGAAAGGCTGAGAGATGAAGCGGATTGTGTACTGGGTGGTGGGAATCCTGGTTCTTTTTGCGACCGCCAGGGGCACGGCGGAAGAGGTGGCAGCGTTCGACCATTCGGCGCTGGACCGCGTGCTGGGCGCGTATGTGGACGACCGGGGCATGGTGGACTACGCCGGCTTAAAGGCGAACGCAGCGGACCTGGAGGCCTATGTGGCCCTGCTGGGACGTGTGAGCCCGGCAAGCCATCCGGAGCGGTTTCACGGCCGGCCAGACAGTATGGCTTACTGGATCAATGCGTACAATGCCTTTGCGGTGAAAGGGGTGATTGACGCTTATCCGGTGGAGAGCGTCAAAGATATCAAACTGCTGTCCGGGTTTTTCAACCGGACCTATTTTACGGCCGGCGGCAAGAGTTATACGCTGAACAATATCGAGCACAACATTCTGAGAGAGGAATTTAAGGATCCTCGCATTCACGCCGCGATCAACTGCGCCTCTGCGAGCTGTCCCAGGCTGGAGCGGAAGGCCTTTTTGCCTGGGGACTTAGACGACCGGCTGGAGGCGGCGATGCGTTTTTTTGTCCGGGAGTCCCGAAATGTCCGGATCGACCGGGAAGCGAATGCGGTCGCCCTGTCGAAGATTCTCGACTGGTTTGAAGGGGATTTTACCGGTTGGTACGAGCGGACCTACGGGGTTGAAGATGCGAAAATTACCGATTACCTGGCGCTTTACCTTCCAGAGGCGGACGGGGTGTATTTAAAGCAGAACCGGGAGGCGGACGTCCATCACGTGGACTACGACTGGACGTTGAACGACCAGGCTCTCAACAAATAGAACGGGAGAAGAGATTCTATGCCATATATCCGGATTCCAAAGGGGTGGGAGATTCCCGAGCGTCTCGCCACGCCCGAAGCGGTCTATATCAACCGCCGGAAGTTTCTGAAGGCGATGGGATTTGCCGGGGCCGGGCTGGTGCTGGGATGCGCGGGAGACCCGCGGGCTGTTGGGAAGGAGGCCGGCGAGGAGGCCGCTGCCCAGATTCCCGAAGGTCCGGCCGGTATTTATCCGGTCGAGAGAAATCCGGCCTACACGCTCGACCGACCGCTGACGGACGAAAAGGTGGCGGGCCGGTATAACAATTTCTACGAGTTTACCGAGGTCAAGGACAGGGTGTGGCGCCTGGTGGACCGCTTTAAGACCCGCCCCTGGGAGGTGGAGGTGACGGGGCTGGTGGAGAAGCCGAAGGTCTACGATGTGGACGACCTGCTCCGGCGCATGCCCCTGGAGGAGCGCCTCTACCGGTTCCGCTGCGTGGAGGCCTGGGCGATGGCCGTGCCCTGGACCGGTTTTCCCTTCAAGGCTCTGATTGACGAGGTGCAGCCGAAGGCATCGGCGAAGTACGTGCGGATGGTGACCTTCCTGCGGCCCGATCAGGCCCCCGGACAGAAACGACAGCACTGGTATCCCTGGCCCTATTACGAGGGGCTGACCTTAGAGGAGGCGACGAACGAACTGGTCCTCCTGACAACCGGCATTTACGGGCACGCGCTGCCCAAACAGCACGGCGCGCCCATCCGGCTGATTGTGCCCTGGAAGTACGGGTACAAGAGTATCAAATCGATCGTGTCGATCGAGTTTACAAAGCGCCGGCCGCCCACGTTCTGGAACGACGTGGCGCCGCGTGAGTATGGCTTCCTGTCCAATGTCAATCCCGAGGTACCCCACCCCCGCTGGTCGCAGGCGTCCGAACGGCTGATCGATACGGGAGAACGAGTGCCGACGCAGGCATATAACGGGTACGGGGACTATGTAGGCCATCTTTATGGGTGAGACCATGGTACACGACAAAAAAGGAAAAGACCTGCGCTGAGTGGTGAAATGAGTTAAGTTTGGGTTGTCAAGATCCAACAACTCATCCATCATCAAACACAGGTCTATGTCTCCTCAAGTTAATGAATTACACGACGTGATGCAATGGTATTTACCCTGTCATAAGGCCCGGGTAAAATTCATCGCCGCCTTCATTGTGTCTCTCATCAAGCTCACAACCGTCAACTTCACCAAACTGGCCAACGCCCTCAACGGCAAAGCCAAGCAGAAGTCCAACTATCGCAGAATCCAACGTTTCTTCAGTGAGTTTAATCTGTCCTATGACCTGGTGGCCGACTTGATCCTGCATCTCTTGCCGATCAAGTCGGACTTTACCATCTCGATAGATCGGACGACCTGGAGCTTCGGCAAACTGACCATCAATATTCTCACCGCCGGGAGTGTCTATCAAGGCGTTGCATTTCCCATCTGCTGGATACTGCTGCCCAAAAAGGGCAACTCCAACACCGATGAGCGTATCCAGTTGATGGAACGGGTCTTGAAGTTGGTGGATAAAAACCTGATTCAGGTCATCGTTGCAGACCGGAAATTCATTGGGCAAGAATGGTTTGCGTGGTTAGATGCGCAAGCCTTAGGCTTTGCCATCCGCGTCAAGGAAAACGCCAAAACCCTAAATGGCAAAGGGGACATCGCGCTTCGATGCTTGTTTGCCGACCTGCACATTCACCAAGAGCGCATCCTGCGTAAACCCCGTCTGATCTATGGTCATCATCTGTATTTGTCTGTCATCCGATTACCTGACGAATTTCTCATCGTTGCCAGCAAGTGTAAAGGTCGAAAACCGCTGGAGGGTTACAAAAAACGGTGGGGAATTGAAGTCCTGTTCGCCGCGTTGAAAAGCCGAGGCTTCGATCTGGAACAGACCCATCTGATCCATCTGGAACGAATCGAAAAACTCATCGCGCTTTTAGCCATTGCCCTCACCTGGGCTCATCTGGTAGGAGAATGGATCGCAAAGACAAAACCGTTGAAGATCAAAAAACACGGATGCAAAGAGAAAAGCCTGTTTCGATATGGATTGGACCATTTGCAGTATGTTCTGCTCAATATACAGGATCACATCCAGGAGTTCTTTCACTGTCTTTGGATACTGATTGATCCTCCATATTTTAGGTCAGATTAAGTTTTGTCGTGTATTATGGGGTGAGACGTGAGAAATGGCCGGGAATCCGGATATCGCCTATTCGATCGGCGCGTATGAAAGACGCGTTCAGGAGACCCTGGCGCTGTGGCGGCGGGAGGGCCGGGTTGAAAAGCTCTGGCGGGGAGACGCCGGCCTCTGGTCCGGCAGGGACGAGGGCCGCTGGGTGGGGTGGCTGCATATCGTGGACCGGCAGCTTCGTCTTTGCGGCGATCTCAAGCGAGCTGCGGAGGAGGTCCGGGCGGACGGGTTTGAAGACATCCTCCTGCTCGGGGTGGGGGGCAGCAGCCTCTGCGTTGAGGTGTTGAGAACGGCGTTCGGCAGGCTGGAGGGGTATCCCCGGCTGCACGTCCTGGATTCCACGGTGCCCGCGCAGGTCCGGCGTTTTGCGGATCGGGTGGACCTGAGGCGGACGCTGTGCGTGGTGGCGAGCAAGTCGGGCACAACCACGGAGCCGAATACATTTTGCGACTATTTTTTCGAGGAGATAAAAAAGGTGGTGGGCGCCCGGGCGGGCGGGCACTTTGTGGCCATAACCGATCCCGGTTCCTCGCTGGAGAGCCGCGCCCGGGCGGCGGGATTCAGACGGATTTTTGAAGGGGCGCCGGAGATCGGCGGCCGGTACTCGGCGCTGTCTCACTTTGGCATGGCGCCGGCCGCGATGGCGGGCATAGACGTGGAGGGGTTTCTCCGGCGGGCGGCGCAGATGGTGGCGCGCTGTGGCGCCGATGTGTCCCCGGAGGAAAATCCGGGGGTGATTCTGGGGGTGATTCTAGGCGTTCTGGCGGAGGCCGGACGGGACAAGGTGACGCTTGTGACCGCGCCCGATATTGGGGGGCTGGGGGCCTGGCTGGAACAGCTTTTGGCCGAAAGCACGGGCAAGGAGGGAAAGGGGCTGGTGCCGGTGGACGGCGAATCCCTGGGATCGCCGGAGGTTTACGGGGACGACCGTCTCTTCGTTTACACGCGCCTGGCATCCGGCTCCGATCCGGCTCTGGATGCGGCGCTGAAGGCCCTTGAAGGGGCCGGACAGCCGGTGGTCAGGATCGAGCTGGAGGATGTGATGGACCTGGGAGGGGCGTTCTTCCTCTGGGAGATGGCCACGGCCGTGGCCGGATCCGTTCTGGGCATCCATCCGTTCGACCAGCCAAACGTGCAGGAGAGCAAGGATTTCACTGCGCGGTTGACGGACGGGTACGAGGTTGAAGGCCGTCTGCCGACCGGGGCGCCCGTTTTTGCCGAGGGTGGGGTGCAGGTGTTCGCCCAGGGTGAGAATGCCGCCGCCCTTGCCGGCGCAGACTCTCTGGAGGCCTGCCTTGCCGCACACCTGAAGCGTCTCAAACGGGGTGATTATGCTGCCTTGTGCGCGTATCTGGATATGAACGAACGAAACCATGCGTATCTGCAGGCGATTCGCCTGCGAATCCGGGATGGAAGCGGGGCGGCAACAACGCTTGGGTACGGTCCCCGCTTCCTTCACTCGACCGGGCAGCTGCACAAGGGGGGACCCGACAGCGGCCTGATGCTGCAGATTACTTCGGATGATGCGGAAGACCTGCCGATTCCGGGACGGCATTTCTCTTTCGGGATTCTCAAAGCCTCACAGGCCCTGGGCGATTATCAGGCTTTGAACCAGGGGCGTCGGCGCACGGTGCGGGTGCATCTGCCCGCAGATGTGGAAGCGGGTCTGGAGCGGCTGTTGTTGGGTGTGGAACGGACCGTAGGGTGCGAGGGGTAGCGCATTCAAGGGAGAGAAGAGATGAGAATACTGATTGTAGACGACGACGAAAAGGTGCTGGACTTTTTTTCTCAGGCGGCGCAGGCCGAGGGATATACCGAGCTCGACATGGCCTCCTCAGGAGAGGAGGCGTTGGGCCGGGTCATCCAGAATACCTACGATCTGATTACGCTGGATATACGAATGCCGGGCGCCAGCGGCCTGGAAATTCTGTCGCCCCTGCGTAATATGTGTCCCCATGCTGTTGTCGCGGTTATATCGGGACATATTGCTGAGGAGTCTTCTCTTGATCTGGCCGGGTGCGCCGATCTGGTACTCCACAAACCCGTAGACCTGGAGACCTTCAACCGCCTTCTGGACGGCGCATCCCGGATATCTGAAACCATGGACGAGATCCGTCAACTGGGCGACGGTTCTCTTGCCAACTGCTGAATTGGCGTTCCGGTTCAGGGAGGGCTGTCCTGTTTCCTATGGACAGGTTTGAGACTATGCGCGGCGAAAATCAGCGAAAAGGCTCCGATATCCAGGCTGAGGTCCGGGATATTCTTCGGACGGGTCGGGTGCTTGAGGTCGATGCCGTAGGACCGGATGAGGGGGTTCTGGACGGAGGCGAGGCGGCTGTGCTGGTGAAAGGGGATCTGACGGCCGGAGCGATCCTGCGGGGTGCGGGATCTCTGGTTGTGGAGGGATCGGTGATGGGAGGATCGAACCGGACCTGCCAGATTGATATGGGAGGAGAGGTGGTGATTCTGGGCAGCGTGCGGCAGGCAGATATCCGGGCCCAGCGGATCCGGATTGGAAAGTGGGCCAGCAAGTGTCTGTTCACCACAGAGGTCGAACTGGAAGTTGACGGCGATCTGGTGGACGCCCGGATTGTTTCCGGTGAGATGGGACGTAAGGTTGAAGAGATTCAACGGCTCAGGCACAAGCTAACGCAGGCCGGGAAGGAGCAGGGGTTTATTGAACAGCAGGTCAAACTGGATCAGAAGCGCATGGATAAATTGTTTCAGGCGACCCGGGTTTCTTTTGACTTTAATATCGGGCAGATCATCAAGCGCAGTTCCAATCGGCTGGAGGTGGATCTTCACCCGTTCTACAAGGTTGTGGGTGAAAAGTCGGAGGAGGAGATCGACCGCGCTCTGCTGGAGTTTTTTGCCAGGGCGGTGGTGGGGCTGATGACCCGGGTCAACCGGAATTTTATTATGGGCGGCTCGAACAATCGAAAGATCTTCACGACCGTGGTTCGAAAACTGCACGATCTTACTTTTTTGACCCGAAAGCTCGATAAACAGATGGGGAAGATCAGGAGGGATGAGGCCGAACTGAAACGGATGGTCGAGGCGTTGTCCGGCCGGCGCAGTACTGTTTCTGTCCGGGGCGCTGTCCTGTCCGATGCCGAACTGCGATTTGTTTTGCCGGAGGTTACCTATGGGGATGATGGGGAGATTTCAATTGCACACCGAACGACGGAGCTGATCCTTCGAAAAGGAGCAGGGGCGGATCAGCGGGAGGTTGTGCGGATTGATGCAGGAGGAGAGGATGTGGTTGAGGTTTTTTCTCCCGGAGAGCTGGAGGATATCCAGTTTCAGGTTGAGGATGAAACTATCGTCTGGGAGAAACGAGAAACGACCGTTCGGTGACGAGAGGATTGAAAACATTGAACATTGATGGAAAGCAGGACAGATAGACAGAGGAGAAGCTATGGCCCAGCCGGCTGTCACACCGCTCGATCCGACGAAGTTTCAGGATCCGGATATTACGGCAAAAGGGGAAACACGCGCGTGGGTTTCGCTGAACAGGCTGGAGACCTTGTGGTTCAATACGGGTACGCTGTGCAATTTGACCTGTGTGAACTGCTACATCGAGTCCAGCCCGCTTAACGACCGGCTGGCGTATATCACGACCGAAGAGGTCACAGCCTATCTGGATGAGATTCAGCGCGAGGGTCTGGGCACCCTGGAGATCGGTTTTACAGGCGGCGAGCCGTTTATGAATCCGGAGATTGTCGAGATGCTGGAAGCGTGCCTGTCCCGCGGGTTCAGGGCGCTGGTGCTGACCAATGCGATGCGGCCGATGATGAAGCTGGCCGATCGGCTCAGGGAACTGGGGCAGCGTTATGGGAACCAGTTTACCCTTCGCGTTTCCATCGATCACTATAGCCGGGAACTGCACGAAAAGGAGCGGGGGCCGCGGTCCTGGGGACCGACGATCGAGGGCCTGCTGTGGCTGTCCGAAAACGGGTTCAACATTTCTGTTGCGGGCCGCACCTACTGGGATGAAAGCGAAGAGAGCCTGCGGAATGGCTACGCTGGTCTTTTTACGGAGTTGAACGTCGATATCGATACGGAAGACCCCATCCAGCTTGTGCTTTTTCCGGAAATGGATGAAGCGGTTGACGTGCCTGAAATCACCATCCACTGCTGGGATATCCTGGGCCTCTCGCCGGATGATATTATGTGCGCGTCTTCCCGCATGGTCGTCAAGCGCAAAGGAGCCGAACGCCCGGCCGTCCTGGCCTGTACACTCCTGCCCTATGACCCGGCGTTCGAGATGGGCGAAACACTGGTAGAGGCCTCCAGAGATGTGAAGCTGAACCACCCGCATTGTGCGAAGTTCTGCGTTCTGGGCGGCGGGTCCTGCTCCCGGGCGGAGGACTGAGCGCGTGATGTATTGGCGGAGAGCAACTGGTGGGCGATTTTCAAACCGGATACTGTTGACATGGCAATCCTGCTGTTTCTCTCCGTCGTTTTCCTGGCCTATGTGAACGGCGCCAACGATATCTTCAAAGGCGTGGCAACGCTGCTGGGCAGCCGGACCGTGGATTATCGCCGGGCGCTGGGATGGGCCATCGGCACGACGCTGGCCGGCTCGCTGACGGCCGTTCTGTTTTCAGGGGCGCTGGTCCGGACGTTTACGGGTAAAGGGCTGGTGCCGGAGGGTGTGCTGGACCCGACCTTTCTGGTTGCGGTGGGGGTAGGAGCAGCGGCCACGGTTTTGATTGCAACACTGGCGGGGATTCCAATTTCTACGACGCACAGCCTCACCGGAGCCCTGTTGGGCGCCGGTCTGGCGGCGGTGTGGACCGATGTCCGGTTCGTTACGCTCGGGCGGATGTTTTTCCTGCCCCTGCTGGCCAGCCCCCTGCTGGCGGTGACCGTTACCTGCGGGCTGTATCCCCTGCTCCGGTGGCTGAGGCTGCGCCTGAGGGTCGAGAAAGAGACCTGTGTTTGCCTTGAACCTTCCCAGGAATGGGTTCCGGTCACACAGGTGGGCACGCTTGCCATGCAGGCGTCCGGGATCGCGGTTCGGGTGGATCAGCAGGCGGTCTGCGCCGAGCGTTATACCGGGCGGATGCTGGGGATGAGCGCCCAGAAAACGCTGGACTGGTTGCACTTTGTCACGGCGGGTGCGGTCGGTTTTGCCCGCGGTTTGAACGATACGCCGAAGATCGTCGCGCTGCTGGTGGGCGCTCAGATGCTGGACCTGGCCTGGGGGGCGCTGGCAGTTGGGCTGGGGATGGCCGCGGGAGGGCTGTTGAGCGCTCGGCGCGTGGCCGAAACGATGAGCTATCGGATTACGGAGATGAACCACGGCCAGGGGTTTACCGCCAACCTGGTGACGGCCCTGATGGTGCTGGGGGCATCCCGAATCGGCGTGCCGGTATCCACCACTCACGTGTCGTGCGGGTCGCTGTTCGGGATGGGGCTTGTGACGGGGCAGGCGCGCTGGCAGATTGTGAGTGGGGTCCTTCTGGCCTGGGTGGTTACGCTGCCGCTTGCGGCGGGGCTTGCGGGGGTTGTGCTTCTGGTTGTCAGATGATATCTTATCTTAGAGACATCCTTGTAGCCGCAGGCTTCAGCCTGCGCCCCATGCCTGCAACGCACCCTGAAGGGTGCGGCTACATAAACTGTCTCATTAAAACGCTGAGTTCAATAGCTTGAGAAATCTCAGGCGTGTCGTTCAGCCATCAGAGGTTTTCAGCCGCCATCACCCCGGGGCTGAATGCCGACGACGATGGCTGAACGGCTTAACATGGTTGCATGTATTAGCGTGGAGGTATGATGAGTACGTATATGGAGACAACCCGGTCGCTTTACCGGGAGGCGGCGCTGGAGCCTCAGGCCGCGCTCTGTTGCACGTCGTCCAGGCCGTACGATTTCCCCGGGCTGGTGATTCCTCGGGAGATGTCGGAGATGAACTACGGGTGCGGGTCTACGGTGCACATACGGGATTTAAAATCGGATATGACGGTCCTGTATGTGGGGGTGGGAGGTGGGTTGGAGGCGCTGCAGTTTGCCTACTTTACCCGGCAGCCGGGGTCGATAATTGCAGTGGACAGCGTTCCCGAGATGCTGGAAAAGGCGCGGGAGAATTTCGAGATTGCCGCGGAGGTGAATCCCTGGTTCGACCCGTCTTTTGTGACGCTGCTGGAAGGGGATGCGCTGGACCTGCCGGTTCCGGATGGAAGCGTGGACCTGGCTGCACAGAACTGTCTGTTCAATATTTTCGTTGAGGACGACCTGAAAACGGCGCTAAGAGAAATCCGCCGTGTGTTGTGCCGGAGCGGGCAGCTGCTGATCTCCGATCCGATTTCCGAGGGGCCGGTCCCGGAGCGTCTGAGGGCGGACGAACGCCTCCGGGCAATGTGTCTCTCCGGTGCGGTGGCCCTGAAGGAATATGTGGATTATATCACCGGTGCGGGATACGGAACGGTGGAGATTCGGGGACGCCGTCCGTACCGGGTGCTGGACCGGAGGCGGTACGGAATCGAGAGGGATATTCTGCTGGAGACCGTGGAACTGGCGGCGTTCAACGATCCGGTGCCTCCCGACGGCCCGTGCGTGTTTACCGGTCGAATGGTTTTCTATACCGGAGATGAGGAGTGCTTTGACGATGGGAAGGGGCATGTGGTGATGCCGGATGTGCCGCTGGGGGTGTGCGATAAGACGGCGGGGTGGTTCGAGAGGTTGGGACGAGAGGATATGATTGTGACTCCCTCGACCTATCATTACGGGGGCGGAGGATGCTGTTAGGGTGTTTGTGGACGGTTCCCGGTCAACATGGAAAGGGGCGGCGAAGCGGTCGCCCCTTTTTTTTTCTCGCGGTCGCCGTCTCTCTCCTGGGCGGAGCGCCGGGAAGCGGGCAGGGGGAGACGGGAGGAACCGGTATCCATCCCCTCATACAGGGGGTGAGGATTGTGCCTCCGGCGCCGGGAAGGGGGATTGAGGTGTCCGGTGCGGGTGCTGCGCCCCATGTCCTGCCAGGAACGCATCAAAATCCCGTCGGCCGGGGGCTGCTCCGGTTTTACGGATGCGTGACCTGTCACGATCTGCCCGTAAAACCGTTTGCACCCCGCCGGGGGCCGGACCTGGACCGGGTTGGTGAGAAGACGACGGGCGCCTGGCTGAAACGCTGGCTGCCGGATCCGGCAGCCCTGGCGCCGGATGCGAAAATGCCGCGTGTGCCACTGACCGGTGAGGATCTGGACGCTCTGGTGGCATTCTTGATGGCGCAGAGGGGGAGGCAGGCGCTGCCTGAGGCCGGCCGGGGAGATGCGATTCGGGGGAAGGCGCTCTATGGTGCCTCCGAGTGCGGGCGCTGTCACCGGCTGGCGGGTGAGGGCGACGACAGGGCCCCGGCCCTGGACCGGGCGGGAGAGAAGATCCGGAGGCCCTGGCTGGTGGCCTATTTGATGGATCCAAGTTCGATGGTGCCCAATACGACGATGCCGTTTTTTGGATTTTCACAGGCGCAGGCCGAAGATCTGGCGGCATACCTGCTGGGAGCAGGCGGGCCACCGGACGAAGCGTCCTTCGCAAGCGCCGATGATCAGGAGGGGTTATCCGCATTCGCGCAGGGGGGGTGCGCCGGATGTCACCGGATCGGGGCCTATACTGTACGGTTGGCGCTCCCATCGACAGAAAAGGCGGCCCAATTTCTCAGCCACCACGCGACGGCGGGGACCGGAAGCCCAAAGGTGGCGCTAAGGGAGGCCCAGACGGAGGCCATGGCCGCAGCCCTCGTCGGGAATGGCGAAGGCGAAGCGGTCGATGCGGAAGCCTTTCTGAGCGCGTTCTGGGAAACACCCATCGCCCTCCAGGGGACGGCGCCTGCGGCCTACGATTCGGCCGCAACCGGCCTTCATCCAGAAGCGTGCGGGACGTGTCATCCCATGCAGTTTGCCGACTGGCAGACTACGGTACACAGCCAGAGTATGGGGCCCGGTGTTGTGGGGCAACTGCTGGACGGGCTGTGGCAAAATCCGGGGTTCGCAGGGGGATGCCAGGCCTGCCATGCGCCGGCGTCGGAGCAGCACGCGATGGTGACGGGCGAAAGGGGAGAATACGAGCACAATTATCTCTACGATTCGACGCTGCAGAAGACGGGGTTGAGCTGTGTGGTGTGCCATGTCCGGGCGCACGTCCGGTACGGACCGCCACCGGGGCCCCGTGCCGCTGCGCAGGTCTGGCGGGGGCCGGGACATGGCGGCGCTGTGGTGGCCCCGGTTTTCGAGACTTCCGAGTTCTGCAGGGAATGCCACCAGTTTGGGCCGGATGCAATGCGCCTGAACGGAAAGCTGCTGCAGGATACGTACGCCGAGTGGCTGGAGAGCCCGCAGGCGGCGGAGGGACAGACGTGCCAGAACTGCCATATGCCGGACCGGCGTCACCTGTGGCGGGGGATTCACGACCCGGAGATGGTTCGGGAGGCTGTGAAAGTGGAGGTTGAACTGCTGCAAAACGGGTCGGATTCGGTTGCAGTCGAGGTGGGACTGGCCAACGTGGGAGCCGCGCACCACCTGCCCACCTATGTGACCCCGTTGATTCTGGTGCGTGCCCGGCTGTTGAAGGAAGACCTCAGCCCGCTGGCGGGTTCAGGAGAAGAGCGAGCGATCGGGCGGCGGATCACGCTGTCTGTGGATCAAGAGCTGTTTGACTCCCGCATTCCGGCCGGAGGGCGGTGGGTCTGGCGATATGAGGCGGAGAAGCGCCCCGGGGCAAAGGTACTGGAGGTAAGCGCGGAGGTCCATCCCGACCATTTCTATCTGGGGTTTTTTGAAGCGTATAACCGGGAGAGCCTCAGCCCGGGGGCGCGGGCAATGATCGATTCGGCGGAAGCGAACGCCCGACGGTCGCCCTACCGGCTTTTTGTGCGGCGGTGGCCGCTGGCGGAACTCGAGGCGAGCGTACCAATTGACCATTAATGAGCGCTTGAGATGGATGTTCTGTAATGTATTTTAAGGGGTTGTCAAGGCAGCGCAATCTGGGTAAATTTTATCAGTCTTTTAAGCCGGGACAATTCGGCGCCTGCCGATTGGGTCCGGTTTTTCTTTTCCGGAAGGGTTATTCACCTCCTTCGATCCGGATAGCCGGGGTGGCAGAGGGGTAACATTCAAGGGGAGGGATTAAGGAGGTTGCAGATATGAAACGATTGGTTATTGTTTGTGCCGGTCTGCTGCTGGTGCTGGGGGCTGTTTCAACGTCCCACGCCGGTTTCGGGATGTTTCAGACCGTCAAGATAGGGGGCGGCGTTTTGTGGAACGACAAGGTGGCCGCACCGCTGAACGCCACAGGCGGCGGAATCCATGTGTCGTTCGATTTCGGGCTGGCCCGCTCGTTTGCCTTCACGCCGTTCTACGAGTACTCCCGGCGGAACAGCATTACCAGCACGCTGGTCGGCGGGGAGTTTCACTACACCCACGGATCGTTCTACTTCGGTCCCGGTTTCGGCATTGCCAACGCCGGTGGGCAGACAAAGTTCCACATCAACGGTGTGGGCGGGTACAAGTTCAACCTGTCGCACCGGTTCGGCCTGTTCGTTCAGGGGAAGTACGCCTGGGCCGCGGACGACCTGCTCAATGGGGTCACGTTTCACGGCGGGTTCACGTTCCCTTTGATGAGTAAGTAAAACACCATTTGTGCCATAAAGAGGTAGAATCCCATCTGCCCGGTTGACGGATTGAAGGAGGAGAAAGACCGGCTGTGTTTTTCACACAGCCGGTCTTTTTTTGAGAAAAATAGGGCTTGACTCCGTACCAAGGTACGGCGTTATATTTTTGTTGATGGAAGAGGTCTGCCTGCCAACGCGAGATGAGGAGAGCCACACGATGACCGAAATCTGCGCAACAAATCGAAAGGATTGGGCCGACAGCAAGCTGACTTTTCTGCTGCTTTGGGGATTGCCCATTGCGGCGATCATAGCGACCTCAATCGCCGGTTCTCCGATGCTCAGGACAGTCGTATGGACGGCGTCGTGGACGGAGATGGGGATCGTCTGTCTGATAAACGCCAGACGCTGCGGCCGGCTGCATTGCTATCTTACGGGTCCGTTCTTCCTGCTTGGAGGCGCAGCTTCGCTGTTGCATGGCCTGGGTATTCTGCCGCTTCGCTGGAGCTGGATCGGCTTCACCATGCTGGTCGGCGGGGTTATCCTGACCTATTTGCCGGAATGGGTATGGGGAAAGTATGCCCATCGATCCGGCTGAAAGAACCTTCCAGATCGAGGAGCAGAATGGAAACTTTAACCATAGGCCAGTTGGCCGAAAAGGCACGGGTGAACGTTGAAACCGTCCGGTATTACGAACGGCGAGGGCTTATTGCTCAGCCGCCCCGCCGGGTGTCCGGTTACCGTCAGTACTCCTGGGACGCCGTTGAGCGTATTTACTTTATCAAGCGTGCCCAGGAATTGGGATTTTCCCTGAAAGAGATCTCGGAGCTCCTGACTCTCCGGGTGGATTCGGACACGACCTGCGATGATGTCAGGGATCGGGCGGAGGTCAAGATCACGGAAATTGAGGAGAAGATCCGAGACCTTCAGGAGATGAAAAAGGCGCTTACAAAGTTGGTAGCCGCCTGCAGTGGACGTGGTCCAACCGGCGAATGCCCGATTCTGGAAGCTCTGGAATACGCTTCAGAAGGAGGTGATCGGTCCGTATGAAAGAATGGATTCCGCAGACCGGATCGGTGGTATCGGCCTTTATCGCTTCTGCCTGCTGCATCGGCCCGCTGCTGGGCGTTGTGTTAGGGGTTGGAGGACTGGGCGCAGCCGCGAGCCTGGAAGTATACCGTCCCTATTTCCTGGGGCTGACGTTCGTTTGTCTGGGAACGGCGTTCTATTTCACCTACGGCAGACGGAGGGATTGTGAGGGTGAAGAAGCGTGCCAGACCGAACGGGGAAGCCGATGGCAAAGGACGCTTCTTTGGATCGCGACTACCGTGGCGCTGGTCTTTGCGACCGTTCCCTATTTGCTGTCGCTGTTTGTCTGAGTTTTAACAGGAGGGCTAAAGAGATGAAAAAGGCAGGCGTAACGCGTGGAGCAAGCGGGTAGAGTTGGTCGAACCGGAACAGATTCTGTGAGAGGAAAACCGATGAAAGTTCGGCTGGCGTTCAGCAGTTATTTCTGAACGGCCTGCGCGGAGGGACTGACGAACGCCCTCAAGCACCGGTCGGGTGTGAAAGACGTGAGGCTGAATTTGAAAAAGGCGGAATTTCTGGTGGAAGGAGAGGATGGGATACCGCTGGATCTGGAAGACCTGAAGCGGACCATCGAGACCTGGGAGGACTTCAACTACAGGATCGGGGAGGTGAAGGTTCTTTTTTAGAATCAGGGTGAAAGGAAGAAAGCGACTGAATGAACGGGAAGACACTCATCCTTAGCGCGGTTCTCCTTGGGGTTGCGGTGGGTACCCCCAGCGCGCAGGGGCCGCCGATCAACACCGATACGCCGATTACTCTGGGACTGGCGGGGCGGGGGGTACGGACCTTTGCCAGGGTCGTCCGTATGTCCAGCGACCGTCTGGGCCAGCGTGTAACCACGACCGCGTGGCCTGTAGCGATTCCTTACAACATCACCACGAACGGGGTGGTAGGCATCGTCATTCCGATGGTCTTTAAGGAGGTGCGGAGGGACAGAGTGAAGTCATCGTCTTCGGGGCTGGGGGATCTCTCACTCTTTGCCAAATACGTGGTACTCCAGGTCGACCGCCCCGGGGAGACCTTCCGGCTGGCGCCCAAGGTCGTTTTGAAGCTCTCCACCGGGGATGAGCAGGCAGCGCCGACCCTTGGCAGCGGTTCAACCGATGTTTCTTTTGGGGGGGTGGGCGCCTGGATTCGGGGGCGGTTTGGAGGGTACGCCGATATGCTCTACCAGGTCAGCGGCAGGGCGAGCGATAGGCAGATCGGAAATGGGCTTGTTTACAACCTCGCATTGGCCTACCGGCTTTCACCGGCCGTCTATAAGACCTACCCGGCGCGGCAGGTGAATGCCTATCTGGAACTCAACGGGTCCTGGAAGGCAAAGGACAGGGTCAAGGGACAGAACGTTTCCGACTCGGGCGGCCATGTGCTTTTTTTATCACCTGGAATCCAGTATATTCCCCTGAGCCGCCTGCTCGTAGGAGCCTCGGTGCAGGTTCCCCTAGTAAAGGACCTCAACGGTACCCAGATGGAACCCGACTGGACGGCCAGCGCAGGTCTGCGGGTTTTGCTTTTTTGATGAGGAAGAAGCGTTATGCGGTTTTTCCTGATGATAATCGCCCTGTCGGCCGGGCTGAGTGTGCCGGCGCAGGCGGGGGTGAAGTCCCTGATCCTGAAAGTGGACGGCCTCGCCTGTCCCTTCTGCGCCTACGGCCTGGAGAAGAAGCTTAAGAAGGTTGAAGGGGTCGAGAAGCTTGAGATCGATATCGAGGCAGGGAAGGTGGCCCTGGAAGTGAAGGCGGGCATCCGGCTTACAGCCGCTTCGGGCAAAGAGGAGAAGGCCCCTGAAGGCCTGGTGGCCCGGGTAAGAAAGGCCGTTAGAGAAGGCGGTTTCACGCCGCGAGAACTTGCCGCGACGGTAGAGGGACAGGTGGTGGCGCAGAATGGCGCGTGGCGCCTGCGCATGCCCGAGACCGGAGAGGTCCTCACGCTCAAAAGCAGCGGAAAGGAGGCCGAGCTGCGACAGGCGGCCTCGAAGGGACCCGTAAGGCTGACCGGCGCCCTGCAGACGGAAGGGGCGGCGCTCACGCTGGCCGTCGAACGGATCGGTGAAAGAGTCGCTGTGGCGACCGAGCGCCACCGTTTGAAGATCTCGGGGATGGTCTGCAGCGGGTGCGCGAGCGCGATCAAGGCCGCCCTGGAAGGGATCAGCGGGGTGCAGCGGGCCGAGGTCGACCTGGAAAAGGGTCTGGCTAAGATCACGGTCGCAGCAGGCGACGTCACCGCCGATCAGCTCGTCCAGGCTGTCAGCGGGATCACGATGGAGGGAATGGCCAAAGGGACGTTCCAGGCATCGGTGGTAAAAGAGTAAGCGCAGCGGTCTGGCACAACAAAAATGTCCTCTGAACGTCGGAGACCAAACGATGAATGTCAAACACCGATACCTGATAGGCGCCGTGATTGTGGCCGGTGTCATCGCCTTGATCGCCTGGATATCCTGGTTTCCGGCGCCGCAGGAGGCCGGGTACCGGTTCGTGACGGCCTGGGGCGCATCTGGAACCGCGCCTGGTGAGTTCCAGGAGCCAATCGGGATTGCCGTTGCCGGGGACGATATCTTCGTGAGCGATGCAGGAAATAACCGGATTCAGGTGTTTAACAGGAACGAGCGATTTCTCCGGCAATTCGGACAGGAGGGAAGCGGCCCGGGCGAACTGAGCCGGCCGATGCACTTAGACATTCAGAACGGACGGCTCTATGTGGCCGAGTATCTCAACGATCGCATCCAGGTATTTACGTTTGAAGGGGAATCTACAGGGATTGTCGGTTCCTCCGGGTCGGGCCCCGGCCAGTTCGACGCCCCGGGCGGCGTGGCGGCGGATGGGGATGGCCGCCTCTACGTGACGGATTTCTACAACCACCGTGTGCAGGTCCTGAGGCCGGATGGGACGTTTATCCGCCAGTACGGCGAAACAGGTAAAAGCGGGAGAGGGACGGGCCGTTTCAACTATCCCACCGACATCGCCCTTCTTGTCGATGGAGATCTGGTCGTGGCTGGAGTTGCCCCGTTTTGGTGGAGTGTTTAGGGCTTGGGCTTCAAGCCCGTGTTTGATGCTGTTTTTCATATGTCATCGGTGAGTGGTATGCGATTGATGAATGCCTACGATGGGGATTATACCAGCCCTCAATATACTCAAAAATAGCCAATCTGGCCTCCTTGTGGGTACGAAAACAACGGCGGTCGATCAATTCACATTCGAGGGTGGCGAAAAAGCTTTCACACAGTGCGTTGTCATAGCAGTCGCCTACAGAACCCATTGAGGGACGTATACCTGCCTCATCGCAGCGTTTACCGAAGGCAAGTGAAGTATACTGAGATCCCTGGTCGGAGTGGTGGATCACCCCACAAGGATGACGCTGCCAAAGTGCCATATTCAAAGCAGACAAAACCAACTCACTCTGGAGCGTCGAAGCCATCGTCCAGCCCACGACTCGGCGGGAAAAGACATCGATAACCACAGCAAGATACAGGAAGCCCGCCCAGGTTGGTACGTAGGTAATATCGGCCACCCAGAGTTTATTTGGGGCTTCAACAGTGAAGTCTCTCTTGACCAGATCAGGGGCTTTTTGAGCCTTTTTTCCCTTACGGGTGGTTCTGATACCCTTTCGACGGCTCACCCCGAAGATACCAATCTCAACCATCAGACGGGCGACACGCTTTTTGCCTATACGGATGCCTAATGCTGCCAGATTTTCCCAGATTCTGGGGGCTCCGTAGGTAGAATCAGAACGGGCATGAAAAGCCTTAATCTGTTCCTTGAGATCCGCATCGACCTTTGCTCTTGGCGATGGGGGGCGTCCTCGCCACGCATAATACCCACTGAGGGAGACACCCAGGACTCGGCATTGCGTGGTAATTGGCCATTTTGCCTGGTGCGCCTTCACGAACTGGAAGGCTTTCTGGGGATCGTGTTGGTCTCCTGAGCGAACCAGGCTGCTGCTTTTGACAAGATCTCACGCTCGATGCGTAACTGCTTAATCTCGCGACGAAGACGGCGCAACTCCTCTCGCTCATCACTGGTCAGACCGTCTTCTCGAAGGCCCTCGTCTCGGTCGGCCTGTACCACCCAGTTCCGGATCGTCTGGTCTGAGGGCTCGAACTCTTTGGCCAGCTCTCCTGGCGTACGACCGGCTCGAACCAATTCGACCATTTGCTTTTTGAACTCAGGTGGATAAGGTGGACGTGTTGGCGGCATAGTGGATCTCCTTTCTCCCAAGAGATAAGGTACCCACCGAAACGGGTCAAGTCCATTCTGGAATCGTTCGACCTTTGGCTTCTGGATTCAGTGACATGACGGACTTGCCTCCAAAATTACAATGTGATCACCACCTTAGAGTGCTTTGGGTAACCATAATATAGCTCTGACGAGAAATTACCAACAGTATCATAAATTTCCTCGCTACAAAAGCAGGAAGTCCGGACAAGCCGGACTATAAAAAATAAATACGTAGTCCGACGAAGGAGGACTTTATGCGTTCGTAGCGCGGGAATTTATTCCCGTGCGAAGGGGCGTTTCGTGAAGTACTGAAAATGATGAGGCTCCTGTGGATATTCATCCTGATCCTGAGTGCAGGTGTCCTTACTTCATGCGGAGACTCGCCCCCTGATGCGCCTCCCCAGGGCTCTGAGGCTGCCCTTCGGTCGATCGGCCGTATCGAGGAGCTTCAGGCCGGGTTCAATCAGGACAAAGGCGTCTCTCGCCTGATCCTGCTGCCCTGACGCCTCAGCCCTATTACTTCTGCGACGCTCCAGACTGCGACACGGTCTACGTCTCAGCGTTGGGCGATCACATCGTCCGAGACATGGAAGGACTTCGATTACCAGGTCGGCGAAGTGGAGGTACTTGCCCAGGAGTGAAATGTTTCTGAGCTTATTGGATGAGAAATGCTTGACTCTTCAAAACTACCTTGGTAAGTTTAACGATATGTTGAAATTTGGTTGACTGATCCTCGAAAGGTCGGTTGTTTTGGTAAAGAAATTGTCCAATATTCTGTGCTCATTCTAATTACTGGCTGTACACAAGGTCCACTAGCACCAGAAGAAACCCCAATGTATGCAGGCAAACCGGCACTGGGTGCCGCCGCCTCCTTGCTTACGGAGCCGTTTAACACAGATACACCTACTCTCCCGGGCCCTTATGCCCCCACGTTCACTTTGAATAGTGGAACGGGCAGTGTCACCAGCGGTGTACTTAAACTAGATGGAAACAATGCCATCCCCCTGTTTCTGCAGAGGTTTACCACCCCCGGATTCAGCGCCCCCCGCTTGACAATCACGGGTAGCGTGACGGCTCCTAGTGGTCGATTTCAGAAGTTCGCATGAGTTTATGCAGCCAGCCGGATTCGCTGCATTCGTTCTTCCAATTCCTGCCTTGTAAAGCGCCAGTTGAAAGGTTCGGCAGTGAGATTATAGTATTCCTCAAAGCCCAAGATCCTGGCTTCCATCGCCTGTCGATCTGCCAGGTCATTGGGCGTGAGCGCCTTTCTTTGCAAGATCGAGAAATAGATCTCAATCTGATTGAGCCAACTGGCGTGGATAGGGAGATGGACGGCAATGGCATTTTCATAGGCATCCTGGAGCCGTTTAGGGAACGTGGTGGTGTAATGAGAAGATCCGTTGTCCACAATCCAGAAGACCCGATCAGCCGAAGCATAAGGCTCCCGTCCCATCACCAGGTCCACCAGCTTTTGAAAGGGCACGATGCCGGTTTTCTCATCCACACGCCCAAAGATGTGCCCTGAGAACACATCCAGTGCAGACAGATAGGCCACTGTGCCCATCCGTTTGTAGTCATTTTCCATACGAATGGGTTTGCCACAATCAGGTGGCAATGTGGCAAACTCTCGGGCTAAGATTTGGAGTTGGGATTTTTCATCGGCACAGATAACGAAGTCTTTCTTGCCAAGCGGTATCCCCTCCCATATGCCTTGATACAGGTCCAGAATGCGACTGGCTTTCTCTAAAAAGTTGGGGGCTTTGATATGAAGCCAGGATCGGTGATACCAGGGACGAAGGGCATCCTCTTTGAGAATGCGCCAAATCGTTGTGGGTGAGATTGAAGTGATCAACGCACACCTTAACACTTCCTGTTGAATCTCAAATAAGCTGAACCGAGACAGGGGCAACCCCCGTTGTGCGGGCAGTTGACAGGCAATGGCTTTGACTTCACTGACTTGCACAGGGGGAAAAAGTGGGCGGTCGCCCACTGCGCGGTAGATCCTCTAAAGTGAAGCCTTCTTCAGTCCACCTTTTTCGCCACTTCTGCGCCGTAGGTGAACTGACACCTGCCCTGTCGGCTAACCTCTGGTTGCCAATGGCTTTATTCTCGGCTAAGGCCACCACCATCTTTGCCCGCTGCACCTGGGATTGAGGCGCGTTGCGCTGACGAATGATTTTCTGGGCTTTTGCCAGTTGGGCTTTTGTGAAGCGAGGTTGGTATTGGGGAAGGGGACCTGACATTATACACCTCCTTTACCGATTGGAATGAGGCGTATAACATACCCCTTTTTTGCCACCTATGCAACCTCATGCGTATTTGCGAAATCGACCACTAGCTTTGGCGCCTACCCCGTTGGGATTGAGTTTGGGAATCGCCGGTTCATGTTTCACCCTGGGTTTGTGGGAAACGGCGCTTTCCGCGTCGAGGACGCGAATTCAGCAGTTTTCACATCTTTCCCAGGCGGCGCGGTAATAGTCGGAAATCAAAACATGGGCTTCATTCCGTCTACTACCCTGCTCCATCCTATGAAGATCGAGTGGAACTCTCTCTCTGCGCCCAACAAGGTGAAGATAACCGTTACGGATGGCGCCGGAATCGCTAGCCCTTATGTTTTCATCTGGACACCCGACGCCGGATTTGATCCGACAGGTGCTATTGGGTTCGTCAATTGGAACGGGGGTGTAGCTTTCTTTGACGACCTAACTGTGGATGCGGACCCCCAGACGAAGGACGACTGCAAGAAGGGCGGGTGGGAGCAGTTCGGCTTCAAGAACCAGGGCCAGTGTGTCCGGTTCATCGAGACGGGTAAGGACAGCAGGTAGCTGCTTTCCTATAGACCCGTAGAGAAAGGCCCTGGAGGATCACTCTGGGGCTTTTTCTATACGGATAGGTTTTCTTTCATCTGGTTGCATCCTTAAAAAGTGTCCGGTAGTGAAATATGAATAGAATTTTCTCCATCTGATTGTATCCTTAAGAACAGCCTGCTGGGAAGT
This sequence comes from Candidatus Latescibacterota bacterium, assembly GCA_965249305.1. GTDB lineage: Bacteria > Latescibacterota > UBA2968 > UBA2968. The sequence goes on from OZ252228.1 coordinate 6,365,837, forward strand.
ATCCAGCAGGCTGTTCTTGTTCACCCGATCTGGTTTTACGGTTTAATCGGGAAAGCTGTTTAAGAAGCCCTCAATCCGCCCCCTGATCTCGTCTCTTACCCTGCGGAATATCACCATCTGCTCCTCTTCTGCGCCTTCGGCCTCTGCGGGGTCTTCGAAGCTCCAGTGGAGTTGACGGGTGCCTTCGGGATAGACCGGACAGGTCTCCCTGGCCCGGTCGCATACGGTGATGACACAGTCGAAAGGCTGGCCTTCAACAGCCTCCAGGCCCTTGGAGGTCTGAGCCGAGATGTCGATATCCACTTCGGCCATTGCCCTCACCGCCAGAGAGTTCAAGGCCGATGGAGCGGTGCCGGCGCTGAAGGCTTCAAATCGGCCTGCGCCCAGGTGTCTGAGAAACCCCTCGGCCATCTGGCTCCTGCAGGAGTTCCCGGTGCAGAGGAAAAGGACGCGTTTCGTGCCCTGCTTGGAGCGTTCCGCCAGTTCGTGGTTGTTCAGAGTTCGATCACCTCGCCCGGCTTCCAGTCCGGTTTCAGGTCCCAGTGCCAGGAGCCGTCCGGATGGGAGATTTTTTGAGCGCCTAACGCGTCAAGACGGTCCTTCAGGCGGTCCAGCCGGTCGCGCAAGATGCCTGTACCGTAGAGCAGGACGCCGTGGTCCAGAATGTCTAAGAGGATCAGGGGACGGTCTTCCAGATCCTGCGGGGCCATGAAGATGGGATAGGGGTCCGTCTTTAACCCCCTGGCTTTGAGTTCGACGGTGGCAGGCTCGGACTCGAGTTTTCGGAGGAGCCGGACGAAGCGGCGCGTGGTGTCCGCATGGATGCGGGAGACGACCACAAGCAGGTCGATGTCGCTGTCCGGGCGGGCCTGGGCGCGGGCCACGGAGCCGAAGAGGGCGCAGGCGAGGACCCCTTCCGATGCGAGGTACTCCCGCATCCGGGTGAGCAGGAGGTCGAGGTAGCTGCGGTAAGTTTTGTAACCAATATGAGCGGAAGTCGTCACAAGAGCGGCTCCGAAATGAGGAACGGGACTTTGCCAAAGTTCAACGTAAAGCTTATTTGCCATTGCAATAGATTATGACCCCGTTTCATCCAAACTGACATCCTTTGTTGCCAGCGGCTCAGGGGTCTCAAAATCTGGATCCGGATTTGCAGGATGCCTGTTTGCGTCGTTCACTGGCCGGTATCCCGCGCTCCGGAGGTCTGCTGCAGTCGGGCAGGGACGATTTCAAGTGGAAGGGTGAGTGAGGCAGGGGGGAGGCATCGACTGTCGTCGCAGGCCTGGAAGTCGAGCTGGAGGTGGAGCAGGCCCTTTATCTCCGGCTTTGCCTCCGGTCCCAGTTTGAGGGTTGCCCGGACGGTGACCTCGCCCTCGTACACGGCCAGGGGTTGGTCGGCAAAGCCGAGGGCGAGTTCCCGGGCGGGGGGATACTCGATGGAGAGGACTTCCACCGGCAGATCGGAAGTGATCTTGAGTTCGGTGGGTACCAGGAAATCGAGCGAGGCGGGGTTGGCGTTGATGTGCCAGCCGTCCACTACCTGGAGGGTGAGGGCGATTTGGAAGGGTTTGCCGGGAGCCGGGTGGTCTTCTGTGAGGACGGCCCGGGCCTGGACCAGGTCTTCCCCTTTGGGGAGGGGAGGCGCCAGGACGGTCTCGGAGCCTGGAGAAGGCGCTGGCGTGGAAGGCGGTTCGGGAGAGGCGGGGGCGGTCTCCAGGTAACGCAGCACCCCCAGGAGCATCCGGTTGAAGGCGCCGGGGTTCTGGTTCATCAATCCGGCAAAGGCGCGCATGGTGCGGTGCGCCCGCTGCGCGTGGTCCTGTACGCCCGTTATTTCGCTTAGCGTCAGAAGGGCGTGGACCGCTTCGGCGTTGCCCGAGGGGATGGCGGCTTCGTAGGGGTTCTTGGTGCGGACGAGGAGGGACTCTGTTCCGGTGGTAAAGTAAAATCCCCCCTGATCCGTGTCCCAGAAGAGGCGTTCCATTCGGGCTGTCAGGTCCGCTGCATGCCGGAGGTATGGGTCTTCCCCGGAGGCGCGGTAGATTCCGAGCAGGCCCTGGATGAGAAACGCATAGTCTTCCTGGTAGCCCTCGTATTTGACCCTTCCCTCCCGGTAGGTCCGCATCAGGTTGCCTTCCCTATTCCGCAGGCGGCTGAGGATAAAATCAGCCGCCCGGCGGGCTTTTTGCAGGTAGGCATCTTCTTTTAAAACCTCATATCCATAGGCGTAGGCATCGATGAGCATGCCGTTCCAGGCGGTGACGATTTTGGTGTCTAAGAGGGGACGCTCCCGCTGCTGTCTGACCTGAAGGAGGGCCTGCCTGAGGGGGCGCAGCTTGATCTGGAGCGCCTCCGGAGAGAGGTCGACGGTTGCAGCGGCGGCCTTCAGGGTCCGGGGCATAAAGAGGACCTTGCCCTCTCCCTCGGGCATCGGGGCCAGGTTGTAGACCTTCAAAAAGAGGTCGGCATCCGCTCTCAGGATGCGCCGGACTTCCTCCTCTGTCCAGAGGTAATACTCCCCTTCTTTGCCGTGGGTTTCCGAGTCAAGGGCCGAGTAGAACCCGCCTTCCGGGGAGGTCATCACCCGGTCCACAAAATGGAAGATGCCCTCTGCGGTGCGCCGGAACGCCTCTTCGCCCGTGGTGCGGTAGGCATGGAGGTAGACCTTTGCAAGCAGCGCCTGGTTGTAGAGCATTTTCTCAAAGTGGGGAACCCACCAGCGCGCGTCGGTTGAGTAGCGGTGGAATCCACCCCCGAGGTGGTCGTGCATACCGCCCTGGGCCATCATTTTCAGGGTGTGGGCGGCGATTTCGAGCAGGCGGGGGGTTTTCTTGCGCTCGTATTCGGCCAGCAGGAGTTCCAGGGCCTGGTCGGGAGGAAATTTCGGCGCGCCCCCAAAGCCCCCGTAGGCGTCGTCGTAACGCTCTTTGAGCCGCTGGATCGCACGGTCCAGAAGACCCCGGTTCAGGGCCGCTGTCCCGGCCGCTGTGGCCAAACCCGTCTCCATTCGCCGGATGGCTGCGACGATGGGTTGGGTACGCGCGTTGACCTCCGGGCGCTGATTCGTCCAGGCGTCGTGTAGAACTCTCAAGACCCTGGGGAACCCCGGCCGGCCAAACCGCTGATCGTCGTAGGGGGGAAAGTAGGTGCCGGCGAAGAAGGGCTCCAGGTCGGGGGTCAGGAAGACCGAATTGGGCCAGCCGCCGTGACCGGAGATGATGCGCGTGGCGGTCATGTAGATTTCGTCCAGGTCGGGCCGTTCCTCTCGGTCGACCTTGATGTTGACGAACCACCGGTTCATCAGGGCGGCGATTTCCGGATCAGAGAAGACCAGCCGCTCCATCACATGACACCAGTAGCAGGTGGAATAGCCCACGGAAAGAAAGATCGGCCTGTCTTCGGCCCTGGACAGTTCCAGCGCTTCTGGCCCCCAGGGGTACCAGTCTACTGGATTGTGCGCGTGCAGGAGCAGGTACGGACTGGTTTCGTGGATCAGGTGGTTGGTGTATTTCCAGGAGCCGTCGGGGTTTTTAAGCTTCTCGGCGTGGGGGTGGACATCGTCTGAGGAATTGGACGGTTCGATTGAAAGAGGGGCCTGCTCCACCTCCTCTTTCGACATCCCCATCCAGTAGCCCGCCCCCCCCACCGCAAGGAGCAGGCCGATGCCCGCAAGGATCAGGAGCCAGGTTTTCCGCTGTTTGGAGACCGGTCTATTTGACGTCGGGGTTTGCCCCACCCGGGTACCTCCTTAAAGAAAGGCCCGAACGCCTGAAGGGTCGGGCCTCTTGTTTGCAGAGAGAAGGGGACGGCCGCGCTGCTAGTGGTCGATTTCAGAAGTTCGCATGAGTTTATGCAGCCAGCCGGATTCGCTGCATTCGTTCTTCCAATTCCTGCCTTGTAAAGCGCCAGTTGAAAGGTTCGGCAGTGAGATTATAGTATTCCTCTGGACTTGACCCGTTTCGGTGGGTACCTTATCTCTTGGGAGAAAGGAGATCCACTATGCCGCCAACACGTCCACCTTATCCACCTGAGTTCAAAAAGCAAATGGTCGAATTGGTTCGAGCCGGTCGTACGCCAGGAGAGCTGGCCAAAGAGTTCGAGCCCTCAGACCAGACGATCCGGAACTGGGTGGTACAGGCCGACCGAGACGAGGGCCTTCGAGAAGACGGTCTGACCAGTGATGAGCGAGAGGAGTTGCGCCGTCTTCGTCGCGAGATTAAGCAGTTACGCATCGAGCGTGAGATCTTGTCAAAAGCAGCAGCCTGGTTCGCTCAGGAGACCAACACGATCCCCAGAAAGCCTTCCAGTTCGTGAAGGCGCACCAGGCAAAATGGCCAATTACCACGCAATGCCGAGTCCTGGGTGTCTCCCTCAGTGGGTATTATGCGTGGCGAGGACGCCCCCCATCGCCAAGAGCAAAGGTCGATGCGGATCTCAAGGAACAGATTAAGGCTTTTCATGCCCGTTCTGATTCTACCTACGGAGCCCCCAGAATCTGGGAAGATCTGGCAGCATTAGGCATCCGTATAGGCAAAAAGCGTGTCGCCCGTCTGATGGTTGAGATTGGTATCTTCGGGGTGAGCCGTCGAAAGGGTATCAGAACCACCCGTAAGGGAAAAAAGGCTCAAAAAGCCCCTGATCTGGTCAAGAGAGACTTCACTGTTGAAGCCCCAAATAAACTCTGGGTGGCCGATATTACCTACGTACCAACCTGGGCGGGCTTCCTGTATCTTGCTGTGGTTATCGATGTCTTTTCCCGCCGAGTCGTGGGCTGGACGATGGCTTCGACGCTCCAGAGTGAGTTGGTTTTGTCTGCTTTGAATATGGCACTTTGGCAGCGTCATCCTTGTGGGGTGATCCACCACTCCGACCAGGGATCTCAGTATACTTCACTTGCCTTCGGTAAACGCTGCGATGAGGCGGGTATACGTCCCTCAATGGGTTCTGTAGGCGACTGCTATGACAACGCACTGTGTGAAAGCTTTTTCGCCACCCTCGAATGTGAATTGATCGACCGCCGTTGTTTTCGTACCCACAAGGAGGCCAGATTGGCTATTTTTGAGTATATTGAGGGCTGGTATAATCCCCATCGTAGGCATTCATCAATCGCATACCACTCACCGATGACATATGAAAAACAGCATCAAACACGGGCTTGAAGCCCAAGCCCTAAACACTCCACCAAAACGGGGCAACTCCAGATTCGGTGATACCAGGGACGAAGGGCATCCTCTTTGAGAATGCGCCAAATCGTTGTGGGTGAGATTGAAGTGATCAACGCACACCTTAACACTTCCTGTTGAATCTCAAATAAGCTGAACCGAGACAGGGGCAACCCCCGTTGTGCGGGCAGTTGACAGGCAATGGCTTTGACTTCACTGACTTGCACAGGGGGAAAAAGTGGGCGGTCGCCCACTGCGCGGTAGATCCTCTAAAGTGAAGCCTTCTTCAGTCCACCTTTTTCGCCACTTCTGCGCCGTAGGTGAACTGACACCTGCCCTGTCGGCTAACCTCTGGTTGCCAATGGCTTTATTCTCGGCTAAGGCCACCACCATCTTTGCCCGCTGCACCTGGGATTGAGGCGCGTTGCGCTGACGAATGATTTTCTGGGCTTTTGCCAGTTGGGCTTTTGTGAAGCGAGGTTGGTATTGGGGAAGGGGACCTGACATTATACACCTCCTTTACCGATTGGAATGAGGCGTATAACATACCCCTTTTTTGCCACCTATGCAACCTCATGCGTATTTGCGAAATCGACCACTAGGGTGTCGAATCGTACTTCTGGAGGACCTTCTGGATCTCGCCGATGATTCGTTCCTGTTCGAAGGGTTTGGCGACCAGGCTTAGCACACCCAGTTCCGACAGCAGTTTCGCCGCGTCGGCTGATATGAACCCGGAAACCACAATGGTCGGCACCCGAAGATTCCGCCTGCGCAAGGTCCGCAGCAGGTCCACTCCGCTGGCTCCGGGCATCTGGAGGTCCAGCAGCATCAGATCGGCGTGTCCCTTCTGGATGTGGTCGAGCGCCTCGGTGGCTTTGGTGGCTTCTACCGGCTTGTGGCCCATACGTGTGACCATCAATTGCAGCAGTGCACTCATCTGCGGGTCGTCTTCCACCACCAGGATCTGATACGTTATCTTTGGAGAACTCACCTGGGTTGTCATCGGTACCGTCCACCTCTGTTTATGCATGTTCAGTACTTCACGAGATCAGTCTGGACGAGAGGCAATTGCAAATTGCAAATTGACCATTGCAAATTGCAAATTGACCATTGCAAATTGCAAATTGACCATTGCAAATTGCAAATCGACCCTTCCCCTCCCCAAAAAGCAGTCTGGAAGCCGATTTCGGGGTTGGGGGAGGCCAATTTGAAATTTATAATTTGAAATTTGAGTCCCCTCCGAAAAGGGGGGGGCATGAAGATTTTGTGTCAGTTGCCAGCTTTGTGTATTGGGATGCAGAGTTGAGCCAGAATTTTGCGTCTACCGGCGGCACATCGACTCAGAGCCTGTTTACAAGGTTGCTCACCGGGTTGCAAAGCAAGGTTTTGCATAAAAAACCCCCCCTTATGCGGAGATCATCAGGGGTTGTGTGAGGTACTTCTTGATCCGAACCAGATTGAGCCATAAGCCCCGACACCACGCCCACAGTTGGTGTGGGATCAGTCCGCGATAGCGCGTCTTGCCATCTTGGGTGTAATAGCTCAACTGGAAGATGCTGGCTTCGACATTATTGCGTCGGTTTCGGATGTGAGCAGGGAGTTCTTCAATCTGTTTCCGTTTGATGTAATTGTCGATGTCCTGTTCTTTAAAGTATCGGGACTTGCCATCGATGATGATTTTGTATTTCCCCGGTTTGTATTCTTGGGCAAGTTGCACTTCCCCTGTGTGTCGATCAATGACTTCAACCCCTTCTGGTGTCCGTTCATAAACGAAGAGTCCCTTGATGCCCTGAAGGCCACTGTAGTGAAACTGCTTTCCTTCTGCTTGGGCATACTCGGTGTTTGCTGCATCATTGTAAGCCCCATCCATCGACACTTCCAAAACCTCACCCACCACCTGCTGTGTCCGCTCAATGGCAGGTTGGACAAACTCGTTGTCGGGGGCAGTCGCTGGTTTAACTTCAACGTCGGTGATCAAATTGAGACCATCCTCGTTACAGGTCTCGGTGAGGTTGACACTATACCCCTTGACCTTATCCTCCCCTTTCCTGCGAAAGGCCGCATCTTCATCATGGGCAGACTGCAAAGAAGATGAGGAAATCTCTTTAGGAGGCTTAGGAAGCACCTCTTGGGGGGAAGATAAAACGGTATATTGGTCCCCAAAGACACGCACGATCAGACCATATTGATCGCTGTCTTTCTCGGTATAGGTCTCCTGGAGCCTGCTCAATAGCAGCCCCAACTCCTGTAACTTCTCACCTTTTTCAACGCTGGAAAGACGGTAGACAACCTGATGGGGCTTCACCTTGAGCAGATCGTCCAAAACCTGCTGATCTTTTGCCGATAACCGTCCCTTCTGGCCCTTGTCCAACGACGTCCAGAACCCTTGTAAGCAACAAACCACCAACTGCAACCGGCAACAGGTGGCAATGTTGGAACCGATCAACTTGCTGTCCATTCGGATCTGCTGACCCACCACGCCAAAGACGTTAGCCTGAGTCTGAGTTAAGCAATGGTTCGGACACTTTTTATAAGTTGTTGATTTTCAACAGGTTATAAATTTAGCACCAGATTCCATAAACTGTTATTTTTCAATGGCTTATGAAATTTGAACCCCCAGAATTACAAAAACTGTCCGAAGTATTGTTAAGGTGAAAAAAGTCTCTCCAACCAGATCTCGACCGGTTTTCAGTTGATACGCATACAAAGACTGCTTGAACAGATAATACGTGGACTCTACAGGCACTTCATCAGAAAGGTTCATCAACCCAAAAGCCCGCATCACCAAGATGTTGAACCGACATTGCTCGAAAAGTTGGGCATCGCTCCACCCAAAGCCCTCCTTCAAAATCATCATCGACACCAGGTGCCGGATGGAGGCATTGGGACGGCCTATGTTGGGGTCAAACAACACGGAAAAGACATCCTCATCTACCTTTGAGGTGATATGCTGGTAGAACAGATTATGCCAGGCGGCCGGATCATTCAACTGGTCCTGCTTAGAGCCTTTGAAATGGGACTCGAAGCTGGAAAACAGATCCGGTTGACTTGAAGGGGCACTCCTTCTAAACATCTGTCCCTCGCTTTCTGAGCCAGTTATACATCTGCGACATTGCAACCTGTTCACACCTGGAATTTAGTACTTTTTCCCGAATGAGTAAACCTGACTTTTCGGAGTGGACTCAAATTTGAAATTTGAAATTTCCTGATGGTTCTGGGTTTCGTGATGTACTGATGTTATAAAGGGGAGCGATTTTCCGTTCATCACTGGGGATCAGCCCGCAAAGGCCCGCTTGATTTTGGCCACGGCTTCCACGATGTCGTCCATGTCCTTCTGCGCGCCCAGCAGCATGGACTGGTAGAGCCAGACGCTGTGCTTGCAGGTGTATTCGACGTTGGGGCAGGGAAGCCTTCGGACGAGATGGGGATACTGTTCCGAAACGGTTTTGAGGGCGCCCTCGTCGGTGAGGGGTCTCTCATAACCGGGGGTGCTGGAGATGCCCTCGGCCTGAAGGGCTTTGACGAATGCGTCCCGGCTGCGCCCGCCAAAGGCCTCCGGCTCGTAGAGCATCATGTAGAGATGGTAGCCGTGCTGGGTGACCCAGGGGAGCGCTCGGGGAGGGGTGATGCCCCCGATTTTCTCCAGCTCGCCGGAGAGGTAAGCGGCGTTTTCATTTCGCAGGCCGGTCTGGGACTCCACTTTGGAGAGCCGTCTCAAGAGGATCGCGGCCAGGTATTCCGAGGTCCGGTAATTCCAGCCGTGACGGGGGTACTCCCAGCGCTCGCCGCCCGGACGCCTTCCCACGTCCTTAAAGGCATGGGCTTGATCCCGGATGTCCTGGTCGTTGGTGACAATGCAGCCGCCCTCTCCAGAGGTGAGGTTCTTGCTGGACTGGAAGCTGTAGGCGCCCACGTGGCCGAGGGGCCCCACCTTGTGACCCCTGTGTTCCGCCCCGTGGGCCTGGGCGCAGTCTTCCACGACAACGAGGTTGTGCTTTTTGGCAACGGCGTTGAGCGCATCCATATCCGCAGGGTGCCCGCCCACGTGGACGGGGAGGATGCCGACGGTCCGGTCGGTGACGGCGGCTTCCACCGCTTCGGGGTCCATTGTGAAACAGACCGGGTCGATGTCGACTAAGGCCAGCGAACAGCGGGTGGACAGGGGCGCGCTGGCCGTGGCGATAAAGGTGTAGTTGGGGATCATGATCTCGCCGCCGTCGCCCAGGCCGTCCAAGTCCAGCGCGCCGGCTACGGCGGCCGAAATGGCGTCTGTGCCGTGGGGCATCATAATGCCGTAGCGCGCATCGCAGTAGGCCGCAAATGCTTGCCCGAAGGCCTCGGCCTGGGTGGCGGGCAGCCCTTCCACTTTCTGGAGGTAGACCTCCCGCATCGCGGGTTCGATCTCCTGCTCCCACTCCTCCTCGGTGTTCTGGGGCCAGGCGGGCCAGGGGTTTTTTGTGAGGTCGCGGACAGGGGCGCCCCCCTCGACGGCGAGTTTTTCAGATGCTGAAACGGTTGCCATGCAGCGCTCCTTTTTCACGCTTCATTCTTCACTCTTCCGACCAGTTCACAGGCCGCCGCCCGGATCATGGTCTCTCCTTTTACGGCCAGGCCGGCATATTTGGGTTCCATGCCGCCCTCTTCGTGCGCCTGCGGGGTGCTCAGGTAACCGATGTCGGCCGATGGGCCGGACACCACAGCCGTCAGCCGATCGCCCGCCGCCTCTTTGATGGCTTTTGCGGTCTCGACGAAGATCTCGCCGGGAAGGTGGACGATGTCGGCCCCGTTGATGGAGACCCGGGTGAGGGTATAGTCCAGGCTTGTTCGCCCGGCCGTGTACAGCCTGTTGGCGTAGGCCTGAAATCGTTGAAGTCCGTCGGACCGCTTCGGGGTAGCGGCAAGTTCGGTCTGGACCGCTTCGGGGTCGGGATAGGAGAAGGCGGGCACCTGGATGGTCTTCTGCCGCACGGTGATGCCCTCATCCGGGGAGGTCTCGGTTTGTTCCAGAGCGTAAAGGGCGGCGCCGGCAACGCTGTGGCCCACGCGCTCGTAGGTGCGCCCGCCGCGGCTCACGGGAACGACGTTGCCGATGCTGCCCGGCAGGAAAAGGGAATCGATGCCCGCAGATTTCAACACCTTCCGCACAATGCCCGGATAGTCTGCAGAAATGTTTCCGGCCTTGTCCGTGTTGCAGAGCGCGTGACAGCCGAAGATAAAGGCGCAGTGGGTGGGCGCGCCCGCGTCGTTGTCCACCCGGATGACGTAGACATTGTCGTCGATATTCGCATAGGTTAGCTCCGACCGGGGATAGGGAAACTTGAAGTTGCTCATCACCAGCTTCCCTTCCGCGTCGTAGGACCTTCTGTTGAAGAGGACGTCCGGAGCCGAGCTGGCGCCCACGCCGATGCGGGCAGGCGCGATGGCCCCGGCCGCTTTGCGGATGGCGGCCGCTATCTGATTGGCAAAATAGTCTTCCTTTCCGTAATATTTGAGGGCTTCGCAGGGCGTGCTGACGTAAGACTGGAACAGAATCGGCGCGGTTCCGATATGGGCCGCGCAGGGCAGGATGTGGTTGGGGTTGAGCCACGTGATGTCCGACAGGCGTTTTCCGGCGCGTTCGACGAGATCGGCTTCGATGCTAAAAAAATCTCCCGCAAGAAAGGTCACGTTCGTTTCGCCTTCACGCAGGATGAGGGCGCGGAAGGAGATCGGGTCAAAGACTTTAAACGCGCCGTCCGGCGGTTCTTCCGGTGTGAAGTCCTGGATGCCGAATCCAACTTGTAGAGGGGACGCATCCGACATTGTGTGTGTGCTCCAGTTTGCCATGAACGGTCGATTTGAAAAGGACGATAGCACTATCAGTACATCACGAAACCCAAGAACCATCAGGAAATTTCAAATTGACCTCCCCCAACCCCGAAATCGGCTTCTAGACTGCTTTTTGGGAAGGGAAAGGGTCGATTTGCAATTTGCAATTTGCAATTTTCAATTGCCTCTCGTCCAGACTGATCTTGTGAAGTACTGACTATACAACAAATAATCGGCGTAATCGGAGATCCTGTCAAGTTTTTTTCAATTTCCGAGGCCCAATCCAGCATCCGGTACCTTGACCTATCCGGTGGTATGATTTACATTATATTCAGGGTTTTTGCGTGGTTTCCGGAGCGTTTCGCATCCTTTTTTGGGACACCTGTCCGTTGAGAATCAAGGCGTTCACCGGCGGGGCTTACGAGATCGGTTTTCAGAGGGGCCGGGAGCTGGGCGATCTGCCCATGCCCGGGGTGAGCCCCCCGGAGGTGGCCTTTGCCCTGGCCTGTCGGGGATGTGTTGAGGCGCTTTATCCGCCCATCCTGGAGATGTTTGAGGGTATGCTGGCCGGCGGCGGATTCGACCGGGACCGGTTTACGGTTTACTTTTTTGCCCGAAAACAGGGCGTGCTGCGCGGGTGTACGAATTTTGCCGCCCTGCCGTCGATCACCCGGGACGGGGCGGTTATTGTGGGCCGGAATTACGACTGGGTCTATTCGGATCTCAAGTGGTGCGAACTCCGCTACCTGCACGTGGAGGGGGCGCTGCCCGTTCTCTCCTACACCCATCACTGGGCGGGACATCCGGACTGTCTGAACACCGAAGGCCTCTATATCGTCATCTCTTCTCTGCCCGGGCAGGAACCTCAGGCGCCGGGGGTGCAGTGGAACCTGCTGGTGGACACGCTAACTGCGACATGTTGCAGGGTGGATGAGGCCGAACGGATCTTGAGGTCCGTGTACCATCTTCGCTCCATTGCCTACCTCATCGTGGATGCCGAAGGTGGGGCGATTGTGGCGGAGGCGGGGCCGGGGCACGTGCGGATCAGGCGGCCGGAAAACGGCGCCCTGATTGCGACGAACCACATGCTGGGAGAGGAGGATGCTTCCGCCCGGTCCAGGTATTCCCGGCTGCGGTACACGCGGGTAGAGGAGGTGCTTCGGGCCCGGTCCGGGCACGTGGACGAGGCCGTGGCAAAGGAGATCCTGTCGGACCATAACTGCACCATCTGCTGCGGGGTGCATGGAGCGCAGTCCGCCTCGCCCCACCGGGATGAGGACTGGGGCACGCTCTGGTCGTCGGTCTGCCGGCCCGATCTGCCCGGCCTGCAGATTGCTCCGGGGCATCCGTGTGAGGTGGCCTACGAACCGGTCACGTTTGAGGCTTCAGAAGCAGCGGCTGAACAGCAGGCGTCGTCTTTTATTTCACATGCCAAACGCAATACTTCGGACAGTTTTTGTAATTCTGGGGGTTCAAATTTCATAAGCCATTGAAAAATAACAGTTTATGGAATTTGATGCTAAATTTATAACCTGTTGAAAATCAACAACTTATAAAAAGTGTCCGAACCATTGAAACGGTGAGGGTGGTCTTGCGGCTTATCCAGGCACATTTTCTGATCCTGCTCCTTCTCCTGTCCATCGGCCGGGGAAGTGTCTCTGCTCAGGAGAAGGATACCACGAAGGTGGACGATCGGACGTTTCTGCAGTTGCTCCGCCAGGCCGAGGAGTTGAATACGGAGCAGAAGGAACGTGCCAAAAGGACGATTAATTCCCGGCTCTTGCAAAAGCTGTCTGAAGATGAAGATCCGGGGGTCCGGTTCTATGTTGCATTTAACGCTTATACCCCGGTAGACGCCCTGGTGAACCTTGCCGAAGATCCGAACCAGACGGTGCGCTGGGCGGTGGCGCGAAACAGCCGGTTGATGTTTGCCGTTGATGTGAAGTTCCAGGAGTACCTGGACAGCGGTGGTATCCCGCTGGAGCTGGCCCAGACGTTTGGTACGAACGGCATACCGCTTTCACCCAATACCACCGTTGAAAAGCAAGACGGCCAGTGGCAGGTGGACACTGAGGGCCGTACGTATACGGTTAAGAACGAGGGGAACAAACTCCACGTTTACAACGAGCGTATTCCCGATGCCACGATGGGCAAACTGGGCATCGACTATGTGAAAATTGTACGGGTGGGGCTGGCGAGCAATCCGAATCTCCCTGCCAGAGTCCTTCGCAATCTGGCCGGTGATGTCTCCATCTCGGCGAGACGAAAGGTGGCGGCAAATCTCAATACCGATCCCCAGATCCTTGAGATTCTCTCACGGGACAGAGAACGAAGCGTACAGCTGGCTGTGGCGAATAACCCGCACACCCCCCTGCGGGTGATGGAGGCGTTTTCGGTGAGCAGCGACGATTCCTTCCGGATTGCAACCGCAGGAAACATCGGTACTTCGCCGGCGATTCTTCTGGGATTGCTGTTCGATCCCAGCGATCAGGTGCGGGAGATGATTGCCGCGCACAAGGATATGCCTGCGCCGGGGTTGATCCGCCTTGCCGAGGACCCCCTGCTGGCCGTCCGTCAGGGTGTGGTAAGCAATCCCAATACGCCCGGCGAAGCGCTCAAGCGCCTTTCATTCGACAAAGACCGGCAGGTCCGTGCGGATGCACGGGTGAAACTTGCGCGAATTTTGAAGAAACAGATTGAAGAGGATATGGAACGATAGGTTCCGGGAAGGAGTGTAAGATGGCCAAAATTCTTCTCATCGACAGCAATCCGGAGCAGCAGAAGGCGTTAAGCGGGCTCATCCGATACCGGACGCCCTACTCTGTTGTGACGACCGAGACCTGCGTTGAGGGCGCCCGGGCGGTTGTGGCCGAACGCCCCGACCTGGTTATGATCAATGCGCTGATGTTTATGGCGAGTAGTTTTGCCTTCTCCCGGGCGCTGCAACAAAACGACCAGACCGGCGCGATTCCGATTGTGGTACATACGTCGGGCGCGCTGGGAGAGCTGTCGCAGCGGCGGATTGAGGTCCGCGGGGTTGCGGGGATCGTCGAGATGCCGGTGGGCGCCGGCGAGCTGACCCACGAGATCGAGGAGGCGCTTAAGAAGGGCGAAGCGCAGAAGCCCAGGGAGGCTCAGGCAGTCAAGTGGCCGCAGGCGGCGGATCGAGATTCTCAAACGCCGGAGGTTCGGCCGGTGGACTGGCAGGCGGTTGCCGCCCAAAGCAAGCCCCGCCCCCCAGCGGCGCCTTCCCGGGCGCGTTCGGCCGAACCGCCGCCGCCCCCGGCTTCCCAACCGCACACGGGTTCGGATGCCGGGCAGACTGCGGAGAAAACGGGTTTTCGTGCGAACATGTTTGAAGCGGTTGAACCTCCGGACGAGGCGAAGAACGCGGACCGTGAGGAGACATCGGATTTTCAGGGGGTGAGATGGCCCTCTGCCGATCCCAGGCGGGTGAAAAACAGGCCGGGCAGGAAGTGAAAAGACGACAAACGGCAAACGAAAAACAACGAATGGGTATGCTCACGTTTCACACACAGGAGGGGGAACGATTCGATGGAGGCGCTGGTTCGGGCTCTGGAAGAGAACCTTGAGGGAGAGGTGCGGTTCGACCGGACATCGCGTGTGCTCTACAGCACCGATGCCAGCCTGTACCAGATCGAACCGCTGGGGGTGGTCCTTCCAAAACACCGGCAGGACGTTCTGGCCGTGCATCGGATTGCGAACGAATTCGGCGCGCCCCTGATTCCCCGGGGGGGAGGCACCGGGCTGGCGGGGCAGTCTGTGGGCCGCGCGGTGATTATGGATATGTCCAAGTATATGAACACCATCCTGAAACTCAATGTGGAGGAGGGATGGGTGCAGGTGCAGCCGGGTGTGGTGCTGGACGAGCTGAACGCCTATTTAAAGCCCCACAAGCTCCAGTTTGCCCCCGATGTGGCCACCAGCAGCCGGGCCAATATCGGGGGGATGATCGCAAACAACTCGGCCGGGGCGCATTCGGTGGTTTACGGCAAGACGATCGACCACGTGCTTGAGCTCAACCTGGTCCTGGCGGATGGCACGGAGGCGGTTTTCCGGGAGATGGGGAAGACGGAGGTCCAGCAGAAGGTGGAGCAGAAGGATTTAGAGGGTCAGATTTACCGCGAGGTGGTACGGCTTGCAAAGGTGCATCGGGAGGAGATCGAGCGTCGTTATCCCAAGATCCTGCGCCGGGTAGGGGGGTATAATCTGGATGCGTTTGTCGGAGATCAACCCTTCAACATGTGCCGGATGTTGGTGGGGTCCGAAGGTACCCTGGCCACGATTTTAGAGGCCAAACTCAACGTGATTCCCCTGCCGAGGGCCAAAGTTCTGGGTGTGGTCCAGTTCCAGGGGCTGATTGAGGCCATGGAGGCTGTTGCGCCTATTCTGGAGACAGGGCCGGCGGCAGTGGAACTGATGGATAAGATGATCCTGGACCAGACGGTGGGGTCGCTGGCGCTTTCCAAACAGCGGGCGTGGGTCGAGGGCGATCCCGAGGCGGTGCTGGCCGTGGAATACTACGGCGATAGAACGGAAGACCTGTTGCCCAAATTAGACGAACTGGAGGGGGCGCTCAAGGCAAAGGGGCTGGGCTATGCTTTCGGCCGGGCGGTATCGGCGGAAGCGCAGGCCAACGTGTGGAACGTCCGCAAGGCCGGGCTGGGGCTGTTGATGGGGATTAAGGGGGATACCAAGCCGGTGGCTTTTGTGGAAGACGCGGCGGTTTCTCCGGAGAAGCTGCCCGATTATATCCGAGAGTTCGACGCGATTGTGCGGTCCCACGGTACCACGGCCGGGTATTATGCCCACGCCAGTGTGGGCCTGCTCCACGTCCGCCCGCTGGTCAATCTGAAAACAGCGGACGGGGTGGCGAAGATGCGGGAGATTGCCGAGCAGGTCCGGGATCTGGTCCTGAAATACGGCGGGGCGATGAGCGGCGAACACGGGGACGGGCTGGTCCGAAGCTGCTGGAACGAACAGATGTTCGGTCCCCGGCTCTACAGCGCCTTTCGCGAGGTGAAACGGGCGTTCGATCCCCGGGGGGTGATGAACCCCGGAAAGATTGTAGATGCCCCTATGATGACCGAAAATCTCCGGTTCGGGTCTAACTACCGGGCCGAAGAGATCAGGACGCACTTGGATTTCTCTGCAGACGGAGGCTTCCACCGCGCTGTGGAGATGTGCAACGGGGTGGGGGCCTGCCGGAAGAAACTGGAAGGGACGATGTGCCCGTCTTATATGGCCACCTTGGAGGAGGAACACTCCACGCGGGGCCGGGCCAATGCGCTGCGGGCGGCGATCTCCGGGCAATGGGAGGGAGGGCTGACGGACGAGCGGCTCTACGAGGTCCTCGACCTGTGTCTGGAGTGCAAGGCCTGCAAGGCGGAATGTCCGTCCAATGTGGATATGGCCAAGATCAAGTACGAGTTTCTCGCGCACTACTACAAGGCGCACGGCAGACCCCTGCGGGCCTGGCTTTTCGGGAATATCGAGACGCTCAACCGGGTGGGGTGCGCGCTGGCCCCGGTCTCGAACCGGGTGGCCCAGAGCGTGCCGAGCCGCCTGGCGATGGCGGCGCTCGGGATCGCCCCCCAGCGGTCGCTGCCGCCCTTTGCCCGCCAGACCTTCACCGAGTGGTTTTCCGGGCGAAAGGGATTGAAGAGCGACCGGAAGGTGGTCCTTTTCCACGACACCTATCTCACCTACAACTACCCGAATATTGGGATTGCGGCTACGGGGCTTTTCGAGGCCGCAGGAATCGAGGTGGTCCTGGTGGAGAAACGCTGCTGCGGGCGTCCGATGCTTTCCAGTGGCATGGCGGACGCGGCAAAGGCGAACGCGGCGTTCAATGTGGAAAGCCTTTACGCCTGCGTGAAAAAGGGCTACGATATTGTGGGGTTCGAGCCGAGCTGCGTGTCCATGCTCACCGACGATTACCTGGATCTGACAGACAACCCAAACGCACGCGCTGTGGCGGAGAAGAGCTATTCTTTCGAGGCGTATGTGCAGATGCTGAGCGAGAGGGGCGAACTGGAGGTTCCCTTTTCGGACCTCAAAAAGGAAATTCTGGTGCACGGGCACTGCCACCAGAAGGCGCTATGGGGGATGGACCCTTCGCTGGCCGCGTTGAATCTGCCGCCCGGATACACGGCCCGGGCGATCGATTCGGCCTGCTGCGGCATGGCGGGGGCGTTTGGATATGAGGCCGAACACTACGAGGTTTCGTTGAAGGTGGGAGAGGACCGGCTCCTGCAGCCGGTGCGAGAGGCGGGGCCGGATGTGGAGATTGCGGCTGCGGGGCTTTCCTGCCGCGAGCAGATTGCGCACGCCACAGGGCGGCAGGCCCGCCACCCGGCCGAGGTGCTCTGGGATGCGGTCGCATCCGATGAGATTCTGTGATGGGGGGTTTGACGAGGGTTTATATTCGGGTTGCCGGGAATGTGCAGGGAGTGGGGTTCCGCTACTTTACCGAGCGAAAGGCCCGGGAGCTGGGCCTGTCCGGATACGTTCGGAACCGGGCCGACGGCGACGTGGAGATGGAAGCGGAGGGGCTCCCCGACCGGGTTGCTGCGCTTGTGGATGCGGTGCGGCGGGGACCGCCGGGGGCCCACGTTTTCGAGGTCCGCACGGGAGAACGGCCGGTTGAAGGGGCCGGGTCGGAATTTGACATCCGTTTTTAATACCGGGGAGGGCGCGTTTTGGTCAATCTGGCGGCTTATATTCGAGATGTTCCCGATTTTCCAAAGCCGGGGATTCTCTTCAAAGATATTACGACCCTTTTGAAGGATGCCACGGCGCTTGAGGCGTCCATTCAGCAGCTTGTGGAGCCGTACCGGGATCAGGAGATCGAGGTTGTGGTGGGCGTGGAATCGCGGGGGTTTATTTTCGGGACGGGACTGGCGCGGGAACTCAAGGCCGGGTTCGTGCCCATCCGCAAACCGGGCAAGCTGCCCGCAGAGACGGCCTCGGCCTCCTACGAGCTGGAATACGGCACGGACAGCGTGGAGATTCACCGGGATGCGATCACCCCCGGCCAGCGGGTGCTGATGGTGGACGACCTGCTGGCCACGGGAGGGACGATGGAGGCCTCCTGCAAGCTTGTGGACGGGCTGGAGGGAAAGATTGTGGGGATTGCTTTTCTGGTTGAGCTGACTTTTCTGGAGGGCCGGAAAAAGCTGGGCGACCGGGAGGTCTTTTCGGTTCTCCAGTACTGACCGCTCAAGGTGGCGATGCGGGCAGGATTTTTTTGATGCATTCCAGCAACTGGTCTACCTGAAACGGTTTGTGGATAAACGCTCGAATACCGAGTTCCTGAAGGTGCGTAGGGGGGAGATCGTTGAGGATGTCGCAGAGGAGGAGGATGGGAATGTGAGTGTCGCTCTCTTTTAAGGCCCGAGCAAAGGCTTCCCCGTCCAGGAGAGGCATGCACTCGTCCAGGGTAACCAGGTCGTAGGCAGTGTTCTGAGCCAGTTCAAGGGCCACGTAGCTGTCCACAGGAACGGCAACCTCGTAGCCGTTCTGTTTGAGGATATCGGCAATTAAGAGCCGCATCTCCTCTTCATCCTCTACGACCAGTATTTTCTGAGGCATGGCAGATAGGAGACCGATTCCCGGGACCAAAATTCTTGACTGTTCAGATTGACAGGGTTATATTCAAGCCTTTGAAATATTGCCCCTGTAGCTCAGAGGATAGAGCAGCGGATTCCTAATCCGTTGGTCGGGTGTTCGAGTCACCCCAGGGGTACCAGATAAACGACTGTGACACAGCAGGTTGTAACGGCTCCCGGTGGGGAGCCGTTACTGCTACCTGTCCGATTCTTCAGGCTTCTCCCAAAGCCCGGCGCACAACCGACAGCACCTCCTGCAGGGTAAAGGGCTTTTCCAGAAAATGGTGGACCTCCCGGTTGTGCAGGTCTGTGCGGACGCTTTCTGTCAGGTGCGCCGAGATGGCCACGATGGGGATGCTGGTTTCGTTTCGGAGGATCGCGACGGTATCCACGCCGTCCATGTCGGACATGGACATATCCATTGTGATCAGGTCGTATTGGTGCTGGTGGACTTTCTGCAGGGCCTCTGCGCCGTTGCCGGCTTCCTCTGTCTGGTAGCCTGCATGGTGAAAGATTGCCTGGAGGGCTTTCCGGATTCCGGGATCGTCATCGACAATTAAAATGGCCCGGGCCATGAACCCTCCTATCTCCGACTGCTGAATACGCTTCCTGAAAAGGCTGAATGGGGTCTGCTTAATGTACGCAGACAGTGTTGGACGGTCAAGCGCTTTCCTGGTGCGGAGGTGAGGCCACAACCCCGAGGGGCGACCGAGAAACTGCTTGTGCCTGTGTGGACCTATTTTTTATATTCTATATCAGTTCGTTTACCCCGGGGTGGCAATCCCGTCGGGGATGTCCCACAAAGGTCGGGATTTATGGTTGACATCGGTCGTCAGATTCGCTAATATTTGGTACCAACAGTTTATTTTTTAACGATTTTTTGAACTCTCCGATTCGGGCCGTTGATGGCGTTTCCCCTTTAACTGCCCGAAATCTCGGAGGAGGATTCCGCTATGCTGTTCAGTTCCCTATTCAAGAATGAAAAGCAGATCGCCGTCGGGAGGGGACGGAAGCGCAAACTCACGATTCGCGATGTGGTGAATAATCTCGATAAGTTGGAGCTGACGACGGCCAACTGTACTCTGATCCGGGACCACGTAGGAAATGAGAAGGTGGAAGACTACGGACAGGTTGATGTTTTCCGGGTGCGGGATGAGAAGGTTTTTATGTTCGAGACCGGGATTTGCATTACCACCCCAACCGGCATGAAAATCAAGAGCACGGGAGGGCACGACCACCTGGCGGATATTATTTCCGAAGATGCGGCATTTCACGATGAAGCTGAGGAAGCCTTTCAGGAAGAAGAAGATGACATCGACGGTGAAGGGGATGAGGCAGAGGAGGAGGAAGGGGATGAGGCCGTAGAGGAAGAGGAAGGGGATGAGGCCGTAGAGGAAGAGGAAGGGGATGAGGTCGTAGAGGAAGAGGAAGAGGTGGATCCGGATGAAGTCGGGGCCCGTGGGCCTCAAAAAACCGCCGGGAAAGATGCGTTTAGTGAAGCGAAAGTGGAGCCGAACGCTCCCCACGACGATAGCTCGGATACCGCTCTTGGTGTTGGGCAGGTGATTCGCCTTCGGTTTTTTTATTCGCGTATTCCCTGGGAGATCGATTGTCAGATTCTGGACCGGTTTAATCCGACCCGCTTTAAGAGCAAGGAACTGACCCCGCGTTTTGGAGTGGGCTACCACGTCCGGCCTCTGAGCGATGCGCGCAAGCGAGACCAGCGCCGGTATATCCGCTATACGCATAAGATCGGATTTGGGCATCAGCGGATACGCAATGAGATTCAGTTTTATGTTTACGCCCATAAAACCGATCTCGAAATTCCGGAACAGGGTGTGCTCAGTCAGACCCTGTCGTCTCAGGATCTTCAGGTTACTCCCTACGGGGATAAGGAGGTGCCTGAAGTGAAGGGGGCCGAACAACTTGAGAATATCGTTGAGTTTTTTAGGGTGCTGCTCTGAATTTACGTAAATGAGTTGCAAAAAAGGCTCCAAATCCCGATCATACAACAGACTGAAAACAATAAGGTTGTATAGATACGGGAAAGGAGCCCAAGATGGACCTCGCAGAGATGATCGAAGCCGCCACCTGGGAATTTAAGCAAAAATTGAGCGCCCATTGCGAAAATTTGGACCTGGAGAGTTTGACGCCTCAATTGGCAGAACAGGTCACAAGTGGGCTTGGTGAAGCCCTCAAGGCTTGTGGGATCGCAGCGCTTCGCACATTTTTGGAAGCCTACGAAGTGGATGAGGCCCCAAAACAGGTCGAGAATGTGCTGTATCGGTTTAAGCAACAAAGTGAGAAGACGTTTTTGACCCCCTTTGGGAAGATGAAGCTTTCTCGAAATCTGTTTCAGGCCGATGAAGGGGGGCCTTCTTATGTGCCGTTGGATGTGATGTGGGGAATGGTCGGTGAGTTTGCCACCGTGGAAGTTCGTGAAGCGGTGTTGTTCACGGTGAGCTTGATCACGCCGGAGGAAACCGTTTCTGTGCTGGAAAAGACGGCTCTGTTTCAGCCTTCTGCCACAGCGGTCAAACACATCACAGAAGAGACGGGAGCGTGGCTGGTCGAGATGGATGAAACACTCAACCGGTCGATCCGTCAGGAGGAGGAGAACCCCAAAGGGACAAAAGTGATGGTGGCCAGCCTGGATGGGACCCACCTCAGGCTGGATGAGCCGGGGAAAAAACGCGGGCGTCCACAAGAGAGGCCGGGGGAAAAACCGTCCGAAGAAAGTCCGACCAGTTTCAAACAGGCCCTGGTGGGCAGCCTGTCCTTTTATGGGGCACCTCCAAAGGACGGCACCCCACCAAAGCGTTTGGTCTCTCGGTATGTGGCACAAATGCCCGAAGAGGGTGGTCAAACGTTGAAGATACGCTTTGAGGAAGAACTCGATCATATCGAAGGACAACTGAAAGATGAGGTCGGAAAAGTGTTCCTGTGTGATGGGGCACGAGGGTTGTGGAAATATGCTGATACCACTCCTCGGTTCATCGGGTATGAAAAACTGGTGGATTTTTATCACACCACAGAACATCTGTCTGAAGCTGCCGAACTCCTGTTTGGCAAAAAATCAGCAAAAGCGCAAAGCTGGTATGAAACCTACCACCACAAACTGCTGACCCAAGATGGCGCAGCAGAAACCCTTATTCGCTCCATCGACTATTACAAAAGCCGCCGAAGGCTGGGTCAAAAACGATTGGAAGACCTGGAAACAGAACGAACCTTCTTCTTTCGGAACAAACACCGGATGGCCTATGCTGACTTTCGTCGAAGGGGTCTGCCCATTGGCTCGGGACCCGTCGAAGCGGCCTGCAAGACCCTGGTCAAGACAAGGCTTTGTCGATCGGGTATGCAATGGTCCTGGCAGGGAGGACAACGCATCTTGCAGTTACGCACTTACGTCAAGTCAAAACGATGGGATGCTTTCTGGAATCAGTATAAACAGGTTCGATATGCCAATGATGAACTCCTTGACTATGCCGATGCAGCATAGACAGAAAACATCTACGTAAAACCGAGTCGGCACCCGTTTTTTATGGCCTGTATGATCAACAACCCGACGGAAAAACGCTCTCTATACCTCAGCAAGCCCTTTCTGGACCGCCTGAACAGGTCCAGTCTGGAGGGGCTGGGGCGCTACAGCGTGGTGGGCGCCCAGCAGGCCACCATTCTCCCCAAGCTATTTGTGAAGAAACAGCCCAAAGGCAGGAGCGTTCTTGAACAGCAGATGGACAAAAAAGGGGGAGGGTGAGGGACTCGCGCAGGCTGCGCGTGATCGAGGATATCCACGATCGCTACGAGCTGCTGACCCGGGAGGGGAAGATCTGGGCCCAGAGGAAGCGCGGGAAGTCGGTGGTGGGGAACTGGGAGAACGATCGGGCGCTCATCGGTTTCTCATCGGCCTATGGTGTCTCCGCTGGAGAAACCTATTCGATGCGGCAGATGCTGATGCCCAGTGAAGTGACCGATGTTGGCGTTGAGAATATTACGCTGAAACCGATGTACTTTGAGGACGCCCGTGCCCGCGATCTGGATTTTCGCGAGTTTGTCCGGCAGGAGGACGGGTTTCAACTGGAACTGCTCAACTTCAGCGTGGGAGGCGTGCAGATTCGTGGGGGCGATGCCCCGGAGCAGAATGAGGCCTTTCTAAAGTACCTGGTGGGTGAGGACTACGACGATATGAATCTTCCGGAGCGCGTGGAGGCGCTCCAGCGCCAGGCGGTGATGCTTCATTTCTATCCGGTTCTGAATTTTGTACGGAGTGATATTTCAGATTTCGAACCTTATCTCCCCTTTAAGATGCCGGTTATCGGCCGGGTGGCCCGGTTCAGTGCCAGCCGGAATAAAGAGGATGAGGATCTCAGTATTACTTCTTTGGGGGTTGAGTTTATCTACAATCCGATGCCGGACAGTTTTTCCAGAGATCTGTACGAGTACGATCAGTGGGAGCAGATAACGCCATATACGGAAAACACCCACTTTATTGAAATCCACAAATCTTTACAGCTCCTCTTCGGGTTTGATCGGGCAAAAGAGGAGAGCTTTCGAGACATGGAGAAGAAGCCGAAAGCAGAGGATGAAGCAGAGGATGAAGCAGAGGATGAAGCGGAATGAAGGTGCTGGTGGGCAGAAAGATATCGGGGGCACGGGGCAGGAACCGTGCCCCCGATATCTTTGGCCTTGTCTTTCCACAAGGTTGTGAGTATAATAAAACGGCCCAAAAGATCCGGCGGCCTGCTTTTTGGCCCCTAAACAACCGGCCGTTGTTTGGAAGGAGGGACTGAGATGTCCCGGAAGATGCCCGATTACAGCGAGGACAAGCGTATTCTGGCCAGCCTGAGCGATCCCATAGACGTGGAGGCGTTTTTCAATCTGATGGACCACGCCCACCAGCAGGGTATAAGTGCGGCGGATTTTGTCCGTGAGGAGCCCAAGCGGACGTCACGGAAGGCCATCCGCAAGCTGTGTCTCAAGGACCGGAAACGGTCGCTGCGCGCCCTGATGGCGTCTATTTTTAAAAGCCTCTGGGAACGCCCGGCGGAGAACCCCGAAGCCGCCCTTATCCATTCGCTTTACGCTCCCACGCCGCCAAAATCGGACAGTCAAAACGGGAGGACGTAAGGGTGGCAAAACGACAGGCGCTACAGGCCCATATTGTGGAATTGGAGGAACTGGTCGAAAATCTTCTGGTGGATGCCCGTTCGGGCAGTTCCTGGGCCAGAGATCTGGTGGTTCACCTCCACAGGGAGGTTATGGAAAAACGGCAGCGGCTGAAAGGTCTGCACGGAAAGAGCGGGTGAGCAAGTCAGGTCGTGTTGCGGACGCTGGACACAGGAAGCGGCGTGCAGAGGACAGATGCCGGATCGCATCCGACAGGCGCTGTGCTGTACATCCCGCTTTTTTTATACCCGGATGGTGGTGTTTATGAATCGCGTTCTGGCTGTAGACTACGGACGGCGCCGGATCGGTCTGGCGGTGAGCGATGAACTGGGGATAACGGCCCAGGGGATACCCACAATTCGGGCGGCCGGCAGGGCAAAGGCGGTAGCGGCCGTTGCCGAGGTGGCCGCCGGGTGGGGGGTGGGAGAGGTTGTGGTGGGGCTGCCGTTGAATATGGACGGCACCCGGGGGGAGATGGCCGATGCGGCCGAGACCTTCGCGCAGGGCCTGCGGGAAGCGACCGGACTGCCGGTAAGCTGCTGGGACGAGCGGCTGACCAGCCGTTCGGCTCACAGGGCGCTGCAGGAGATGGGGGAGCGCAGCCGGGGACGCAAGGGCAGGGTGGACCGAATGGCAGCGACACTCTTGCTGGATACCTATTTGCGCGCACACACACCGGCGAAGGAACAAAATGGCTGAAAAAGACCCCTTTGAAGAAACGGCTTCATCTCTGCGTGAAGAGGGGGCAGCCGGCGGCCGGTCCTCGCGCCGGTTCGCTGCCGGGGTTCTGCTGTGTGTAGGAATTCTGGGTGCGGTGTTTGGAATCCTGGGCGCCGTGTACATGCTGAACCGGCCCACCGGTGTCTCGCTGCGCCAGGTAACGGTCCAGAAGGGCATGTCGGTGCCCCAGATCGCCCGGTTGCTCCACCGGGAGGGGATTATCCGAAGCCCGAGGCTGCTGCAGGTCTTTTCCATACTCAACGGCACCAGCCGGCGGCTCACAGCAGGGGTGCATCCCTTTCACGGGGGCATGACGGCGTGGCGGGTGCTTCTCGAACTGGAGGTGCCCCGGGATGTCACCCGGGATGTGACCCTTCCCGAGGGGCTCAGACGGGAGCAGACGGCCCGCCTGCTGGCGGAGAGGCTGGAGCTGGACGAGGCGGTTCTTTTGCGGCTCACCTCAGATCCTGAATTCTGCCGGGAACTGGGTGTGGAGGCGGACAACTTAGAGGGGTATCTTTTTCCCGAGACCTACAAGCTTTCTCTGATGATGGATGAGGCGCAGGTGGTCCGGCTCCTGGTGAAGCACTTTTTTGGCATTTTTGACGCAAGGCTGAAGGCCCGGGCCCGGGAACGGGGCATGTCGGTCCACGAGGCGGTGACCCTGGCCTCTATTGTTGAAGGCGAGGCCCGCTTAGATGCCGAGCGACCGGTGATTTCGGCGGTGTATCACAACCGCCTGAAGCGGCGGATGCGCCTGCAGGCCGACCCCACGGTGCAGTATGCGATTGCCGATGGCCCACGAAGGCTGTTCAATCGGGACTATAAGATCGATTCCCCCTACAATACCTACCGCCACCGGGGGCTGCCTCCCGGACCGATTTTAAGCCCGGGCGAGACCTCACTGAAGGCGGCGCTTTATCCCGCGGATGTGGATTATCTCTATTTTGTGGCCCGGGGGGATGGTTCCCATCTCTTCAGCAGAACAGCCAAAGAACACGAAGCAGCCAAGCGAAAGACGCGGTGGACGCGCCGAAAAACCTGGCGGCGTTCGTCGGTTGATTGAAAGGGGGCGGGATGTCTGTGCTGGAAGGGTTGAACGAAGAGCAGCAGGAAGCGGTCCTCACCGTAGACGGGCCGCTTCTTATTTTGGCGGGCGCCGGGTCCGGCAAAACGCGGGTGCTCACCTGCCGGATCGCCCACCTGATCGGTGATCTGGGCGTGCGTCCGGGCCAGGTTCTGGCGATGACGTTTACCAATAAGGCAGCAGCGGAGATGCGCGAACGAGTGGAGGCCCTGCTGAACCGTTCGAGCCGGGGGATGTGGATCGGAACCTTCCACTCGCTCTGCGCCCGTATCCTTCGTATGGAGGCCGGGGCGGTGGGCCTGCAGTCCAACTTCGCCATTTACGATTCGGACGATCAGCTGACGTTGCTGCGCCGGATGATCCGGGATCAGGAAATTTCCGACAAACAGTTTCCTCCCAAACAGGTACGGGCGCGAATCAGCCGGGAGAAGAACCGGATGGTAGACCCGGCGATGTTCGCCCAGCGGGCAGGCACCTTCTACGAGCAGCAGATCGCCCGAATCTACCGGCAGTACCAGGAAGGGCTGCGCCGAAACAATGCCGTGGACTTCGACGACCTCCTGATGCTGTCGGTCCGCCTTTTCCGGGAGAACGCCGATATCTTGGACAGGTACCAGGACCGGTTCCGGTATGTGCTGATTGATGAGTACCAGGATACGAACCGGCCGCAGTACCTGTTTGCCCACATGCTGGCTCAGCAGTACGGAAATATCTGCGTGGTTGGAGACGACGATCAGAGCATCTACGCCTGGCGGGGCGCGGACCTGCGCAATATCCTGGATTTTGAGAAAGACTATCCCGACGCCCGCGTGATCCGCCTGGAGAGAAACTACCGGTCCACACAGGTGATTTTAGATGCGGGGAACGGGGTGATCCGGAACAACCTGGGAAGAAAGGGGAAGGAGCTCTGGACTGACCGGACCGGAGGCGAGAAGATCCGGCAGAAGCGGTGTATGGACGAGGTCGAAGAGGCCCGGTGGATCGCTGGGGTGATGCAGGACCTTCAGCGGAGTGGGTCTTATGCCTTTCGAGATATGGCCGTTCTTTACAGGACCAACGCCCAGTCCCGGGCGCTTGAGGAGGGGCTGCGCCGGGCGGCGATCCCCTATGTGGTGGTGGGCGGGGTGCGTTTTTACGAGCGAAAAGAGGTAAAGGATGTGCTGGCCTACCTCAGGCTGGTGGTCAACCCCAGGGACTCGGTCAGTCTGAGCCGGATTATCAATACGCCCAGGCGGGGCATCGGAGAGACGTCGGTGGCCAGGCTGAACGACTTTGCCATGCGGGAGGGTATTGCTCCGTATGAGGCGCTGGGGCGGCTGGATGAAATTGAGGAGATTCCGGGCCGAACGGGAAAGGCGATGGCGGCTTTTTACGAGATGATTGAGGGGTTTCGGGACAGTATGAAGGTACTGCCGGCGGACCAGCTGGCGGTGGAGGTGGTCAACCGCACGGGCGCCCTGGCGGCGCTGGGGGAACTGGCGCCGGTGGAAGCGGAGTCCCGGATTGAAAATGTGAAGGAGCTTCTGGCCGCGATCCAGGACTTTACCGAACGGGCGGAAGATACATCGCTGGAGGCGTTCCTGCGGGAGGTCTCGCTGGTGGCCGATGTAGACCAGTGGGATGAGAAGGTCCAGTGCGTGACGCTGATGACGCTGCACAGCGCGAAAGGGCTGGAGTTTCCGGTGGTTTTTATCGGCGGTATGGAGGAAGGGCTGTTCCCGATTCTGGAGGGATGGGACGATGGTGAGGATGCGGAGGAGGCGCTGGAAGAGGAGCGGCGGCTGTGCTACGTGGGCATCACCCGCGCCAAGGAGCGGCTTTTTCTTTCCCACGCCCTGCAGCGGAGGCGCTACGGGGGCGCCGTGAGCAGCGCCGAGTCCCGCTTTCTGAAAGAGATTCCGGAAGAGCTGGTCGACGACGGGTTTCGGATTTCCGAGGTCGAGTCTCCCCGGGAGTCCGAGTCTGTCCCGATCCAAAGCGACCCACACGCGCCCTTTTCTCTGGAGGTTGGCGCGTGGGTGGTGCATCCTTCCTGGGGCCGCGGGCAGATCCAGGCGTGTTCCGGGCAGGGGCTGGAGGCCAAATTGACGGTTCGGTTTCAGGGCGGGACGACCAAAAAAGTGGTGGTGAAATACGCCGGCCTGGAGCCGGGATAGTGTCCAAGCGCCGAGCGCAGAAGACCTTAGCGGCACAGCTCCAGAATCCTCTTGATTTCGGAGAGAATTTGTCCCATATTATGTGGCAAATGCTGTCCCGTACACCACTTATTGAGCGACAAATGAGGTTTCCCACGAGGTAACAAAGGCTTATGCCGGTTTCGGTGGACGATGTTCGGAAGGTGGCTCAACTGGCGAGGCTGACGTTCGATTCCAACGAGGAGCAGCGCCTGGTTTCAGAGCTGAATCAGATGCTGGGTTATGTGGCTTCGTTGGACGAACTCGACACGACCGGCGTCGCTCCTACGGCCCACGTCCTTCCCCTTTCAAACGTGTTCCGGGAGGATATATCAAGGCCCTCTCTCTCTCAGGCGGAGGCGCTGGGGAATGCGCCCAGTTCGGGGCATGGTCACTTTCGAGTCCCCAAAGTGATCGAATAGGATCGGTGTCGGCGGTGGTCACTCCAGGATCACCGCCGATTTTCTTTTGTTTTTCTGTCTGCTTGGGTTTTTCACAATTTGTTTGACAACCGACTCGCCTTTTTGCGGATCGATTAGAGGAGGTATTGTGAACAAGGATTATCGGGGTCCCAAGTACATCGTGGTTGCTGGAGGTGTGATCAGCGGGGTAGGGAAGGGCCTGTCTACGGCCTCTATTGGAAAGATCTTACAGCAGTACGGATACAAGGCCACAGCGATCAAGATCGATCCCTATCTCAATTACGACGCCGGAACGCTGCGCCCCACCGAGCACGGCGAGGTGTGGGTGACGGACGATGGGGGGGAGATCGACCAGGATCTGGGCAATTACGAGCGGTTCTTGGGCATCGAGCTGCCCCGCCAGAACAATCTGACCACGGGCCAGATCTATCATGCGGTGATCGAACGGGAGCGGGGGGGCAAGTATCTGGGCAAAACCGTGGAGCCCATTCCCCACATTACCGATGAGATCAAGCGGCGTATCACCGAAGCTGCGGCCGGATTCGACATTGCCTTAGTGGAGATTGGCGGCACGATTGGCGATTATGAAAATATGCCCTACCTGTTTGCGATGAAGGGCCTGGAACGGGAGGTCGGAGAGGAAAACATAGCCTATGTTCTGGTCACCTATTTGCCGGTGCCGGGGCATATTAAGGAGATGAAGACAAAGCCGACCCAGCACGCCGTCCGGCTGTTGACAGAGCACGGTATTTTTCCCGATTTTCTCATCTGCCGGGCGATCCGGCCCTTAGACGAGGTCCGGAAGACAAAGATTGAGGTTTCGGCCAATATTTCCTCGGACTGCATCATCTCTTCGCCCGATGTGGATACGCTGTATCAGGTGCCCTTAGACTTCGAGAAGGAGAATCTGGGCGATAAGTTGCTCAGCAAGCTCGGCCTGGAGCCCAAGGAGGAGCCCGACTGGAGCAACTGGAGCCGTCTGGTGGAAACGGTCCGGCGGCCAACCCACCAGGTGCGGGTGGCGATGGTTGGAAAATACGTCGAAATCGGCGATTACGAGCTGACCGATTCTTATATTTCCGTCAACCAGGCGCTCGAGCATGCCGGGGCCTCTTTAGACGCGGAGGTCGAGATTTCCTGGATCGATTCCCGGCGCCTGGAGCAGTCCAGGGTGGAGGACGTGCTGTCCGAATTCGACGGGGTGATTGTGCCGGGGGCATTTGGCGAGGGGGGAGCCGAAGGCGTGATCCAGGCCATCCGCTATGCCCGGGAGACCGGGGTACCCTTCTTAGGGCTCTGCTATGGGTTGCAGATGGCCGTTGTGGAGTACGCCCGGCATGTGGCCGGTTTGCCCGATGCCAACTCGGCCGAAAACGATCCGGATGCGCCCAATGCGGTGATTGATATTCAGTACAGCCAGCGGGAGATCATCGAAGAGAGCCGGTACGGGGGAACGATGCGTCTGGGTGGGTATGTTGCCGCGCTTAGACGGGACAGTCTGGTCCTGGAACTGTACGAGCGCACCGGCCGCCTCGAAGAAGACGCCTGGCGTATCCAGCAGCTCAAGCAGCAGCCGGACCAGGGGTTTCGCCTGGGGGTTATTTTAGACAGCGAACGGGCCGTGATCGAACGGCACCGGCACCGCTATGAGGTTTCGCCCAAATACGTGGATCTGTTAGAGGAACACGAACTGGTCTTTTCCGGGTTTCACAGGCGGGAGGACGGCACCAAATTGATGGAGTTTATCGAACTGTCGGACCACCCCTTCTTCCTGGCCACCCAGGCGCACCCGGAGTTCAAATCGCGCTTAGAGCAGCCCGCGCCCCTCTTTTACGGCTTTATCGAAGCGGTGGTTACCCGCGCAAAGAAGGTCCACGATCGGCTGCCCGGCGAGGCGTTGGGCGTTGAGGTAGAGGCATGAACAGGGCCGGAAGGCAGGGCAGGCCTCGCCCTCCCTTTGCTTTCTGGATTCGTCTGCTAATTCTGGGCCTTTGTGGATGGGGCTGCACCCAGGTCGAACAGCCTCCGGTCCGCCCCGAGCCTTCCAAAGCGCGTCCGGACCAGGAGATCTGGGGGTGGACCGCGGAACTGACGCAGGGAGGGCGAAAGCGGGCGGTGGTGAAGGCGGGGCATTTTCAAAAGTACGATCGGTCTCCAAAGACGGAGTTAGACGAGGGCGTCACCGTTCTTTTTTACGGTTCGTATGGACAAAAGCAGGTATCGCGGTTGACGGCTCAGCGGGCCGAGATCGACGATAAAACCAACGATATGATGGTGTTCGATCGGGTGGTGCTGATCGCCCAGGACAGCACCCGTCTGGAAACCGACAGCCTGAGCTGGCACCGGGAAAGCGAGAAGATCACCGGCGAAGGCAGGGTCACCATTCGCCGTCCCGACGGTGTGGAAACGGGGGTGGGATTTGAAGCCTCATCCGATCTGAAACGCTGGACCATGCACCAGGTGATCACCCGTCTGGGAGGGGCCGATTCTCTCGGGCTCTGAGTTTCCCTCGAAACTTTCCTTCCTTTTTTTCCGCCTATGATTTCCTTTTTGGCCATTGCGGCGCTTGCCCTGAGCATCCTGTACGCACCCCTCTATGCGGCCGAAGAGATCCGCGCCGACCGGACTGAGACCACCCGGATGCCGGATGGCGTCCTCCGGGTCTCTGTGGGCGGGATATCCATGGATGACCCGGAGCGGGGGATCGCCATTTCGGCCGACTCCCTCCGAATGTGGATTTCCGCGGACACCGACCGGGTGGATAAGTACCTGCTTTTTGGGCACGTTTCTCTAAAAGATTCGGTTCGGCAGATCCGTTCTGAACGTCTGGAGTACGACCCCATAGAGGAGGCGGCAACTTTTCGGGGCAGCGTAGACGTGCGTGGCGCCGGCCGTGTGCTCACCGCTCGCAGGGTCGTCTATAGATGGAAGCAAGAGATTCTAGACGCCGATGGCGCGGTCGGGCTGGTCTATCCGGCGCAGGGGGTGCGGGTGCGGGCAGAGGCGCTGCGCTACGATGCTGCGGGGGATTCGGGCCGGGCCGCAGGCGATGCAGAGGTGGTCCGCCTACCCGATCCGGGCGGCGATACGCTGTACGTTCGGGCAGATACCCTCCGGTTTTACGAGCAGGGGGGGCGTATGCGGTTTTCGGGAGGGGTACAAATTGCGCAGGCGGGCATGCGCGGTGTGGCCCAAACAGCACATTATCTGAAGCAGGAAGGGCGGCTGGAACTGGAGGGGGCCCCGGAGACGACCTTCAGTCAGGAGGGGGAATCGGGCCGGGATTCGGTTGCGATCAGCGCGGATCGTATCCTGTTCGGGATGGCGGGTGGGCGCCTGGGGAAGATCTGGCTCTACAGGGGCGCGCAGATCCGTATGGAGGCGCCCCGTGACAGTGTGGTGGACGTCCGCTCGATTCGGGCCGATACCGCTTTGGTGACGCTGGAGGGCGACCGGCTGGGAGGGGTGGAGGCCACGGGGGGGGTGGAAGCCAGCCTCCGGTCTGGAGACGGCGCGCAGACCGACATGCGGGGGGATCATATTCGGATGGCTTTTGGGGGTGGGGAAGTGGACAGTTTGGTGCTGGAGGGAGAGAACACAGCCACCTATATTCCCGCAGACGGGCAGGCGGTGAGCCGGCTTTCGGGGAGACGGATCGCGATTCGGTTCGAGGATGGGCAGATCCGGCACCTCCTGGCCGACCAGGAGGCGGTGTGTGAACATACGTCGCTGGAGGATGGGGAGGAGAAGATTGAGTTGACGGGCGACCGGGTGGAGCTGGACTTTGAAGACGGCGCCCTTCAAAGGGCGCAATCGGCAGGCGGG
Source organism: Candidatus Latescibacterota bacterium (assembly GCA_965249305.1). Lineage (GTDB taxonomy): Bacteria > Latescibacterota > UBA2968 > UBA2968. Next base: position 6,397,832 of record OZ252228.1, read on the forward strand.
GTGAGGGGCAGTTATCTGCCTGCAAAGGGGGAGGCGAAGCCGTGATTCTCCGGGCTGAGGGTCTGGTCAAACAGTACAACCGCAGACGGGTGGTCAACGACGTCAGCTTAGAGGTCAAGCCAGGGGAGGTGGTGGGCCTGCTGGGTCCCAACGGAGCGGGCAAGACTACGACATTTTATATGATTGTCGGGTTGATCGCCCCTCAGGAGGGGCGCATCTTTATGGGCGACAAGGAGATAACCCATTTGCCGATGTACATCCGGGCGCGTGAGGGCATTGGGTATTTGGCGCAGGAGTCTTCGGTTTTCCGGAAGCTGACGGTCTGGCAGAATGTGCTTGCCGTCCTGGAAACCCTGAACCTGCCCCGCGCGCTGCGAGAAGCCCGGGTCTGGGAACTGCTGGGTGAGTTGGGGCTGACCGATCTGGCCGATCAGCGTGCGGACCGGCTCTCCGGGGGAGAGGCCCGTCGTTTGGAAATTACCCGGGCGCTGGCCCGAGAGCCCCGGTTTATGCTTTTGGACGAACCGTTCGCCGGCATCGATCCCCGGGCGGTGGAGGATATCCAGGGCATCATATCGGGCCTGCAGCGGCGGCAGATCGGCCTGCTGATTACCGACCACAATGTTCGCGAGACCCTGGCGATTACCCATTGCTCCCACATCCTCTCCGACGGCCGCATTCTCACCTCGGGCACCCCCCAGGCCCTGGCGGAAGATCCGGAGGTGCGGCGGATCTATCTGGGAGACCGGTTTCGCCTCGATTGACCCGGGGTAAAAAAAAGGTTGTCATCAGCAGACTTTTTTTATTATTTTTATGAAGGTATATCCGTTGGTACGAATTTTGTTATTCTTCCGTCTGGCCCTTTTATCCTGTTCAGGTGCTTATGATCCGTCTGACTCAGACCACGTCCCTCCAACAAAAGATGGCGCCGCAGCTGATTCACTCTCTGCGGCTGCTTCAGATGCCCACGTTGGAACTGGAGCAGGTCATCCAGCAGGAGTTGGAGATCAATCCCCTCTTAGAGATCGACGAAGAGATCGATCAGGATGAGGAGGAGCGGGAGGTGGATGAGGAAGTCGAAGCCGACGAGGAGGACGAGGTTGAAGCCGAGGAACAGGAAGAACTGGACCTGGAAGAAATGGAGTTTGATGATGCGGACCTGGACAACGGCCAGTTCGACGAGGATGACTGGAACAATTATCTCAACGATTCGGGATACAGCAGCCCTCCCGAAGAATACGACCCCAATATTGAGGAGTGGGAGAACGACGGCGCAAGCCAGAGATCCCTGGAGGATGACCTGCAGGAGCAGTTGTTGTTGACCGATCTTTCCGGAGAAGACCGGATGATCGGGGAGTATATTATCGGCAATATCGACGAAGACGGGTTTCTCCGCAGTCAGGTCGAGGATATTGCCAATGTCTTAGGGGTTGATCTGGAGGATGTGGAACGGGTGTTGCAGGTGATTCAGACCTTCGATCCGCCCGGAGTCGGCGCCCGGGAACTGCGCGAATGCCTGATGATCCAACTCAGGGAGCAGGGCCTGGAGAACTCTCTGGTCATGGAGATCGTTCGAGACCATCTGGACGATCTGGTCAACCGGCGGTACAGCAAGATCTGCCGGGCGCTTGGGGTGGAACGAGAGGAGATTGCCCAGGCGGAGGAGATTATTTCGGGGTTAAATCCCAAGCCGATGGTGTACGGGGAAGCGAGGATTAATCACAATCTGGTGGTGCCCGACCTGGAGGTGCAGAAGGTGGGGAACGAGTACGTGGTTTCTCTTACGGATCGGAACGTCCCTTCCCTGCGGGTCAGCCCGATTTATCGCAGTTTGCTCAGCCAGTCCGAAAAGGCCGGCCGGGAGGCCAAGAAATTTGTGGTGGACCGTCTCAATTCCGCCCGGTGGTTTATCAGCGCCATCCACCAGCGCCGCGCGACCATGCTCAAGGTGATGCGGTGTATTGTGGAGAACCAGCAGGCGTTCTTTGACCACGGCCTCGGCCATCTCAAGCCGATGGTCCTGCAGGAGGTCGCCGACAAGGTGGAGATGCACGTTTCGACGATCAGCCGGGTGAGCAATGGGAAATATGTGCAGACGCCTCACGGGGTATTCGAGTTGAAGTACTTTTTTGACGGGGGGTTGAGCCGGGAAGATGGTGAGGATATTTCGGCGAAAAGCGTGAAAGAGAAGATCGCCAAGCTCATCCAGGAAGAAAATCCACAAACGCCTTTAAGCGACCAGCGAATTGCCAATATTCTTAAGAAAGAAGGCATCGAAATCGCCCGAAGAACGGTGGCCAAGTACCGGGACCAGATGAAGATCAATCCGGCGCGCTACCGCAAGGCGATTTGAACCCCGTGAGATAGTTTTTGCAGATTATCGGTTTGTTATCTATATTAATATTAAATCTTGAATTGGGCTAAATAGAAAATGCAGTAAGGTTTATGGGAAAGAGGCGCAAGGGGGGTATTTTTTCTCTCTAAATCAAGGCGGTGAGAATGGATTGGCTTTTTATTGCACTGACCGTGGGCTGTGTGGCATTTCTTAGCAAGATTGTCCTGGACTACATGCGTGAAGTGCCTCAGTGGAGCGGCAAGGTAAGACAGGCCGAATCCGAACGCGATCAGTACGAGTCCCAGGTACAGGGGCTTGTCCAGGCCAAAGAAGGCGCGGCCACAGAGGCCAAAACAATCGGCGAAGAGATCAAGACCCTGGAAAAGATGCGCGACGAGTTCAAGGCCGAGATTGAGAAGACCAAGAAGGAAATGGCCCGCAAGGGCAGGATTATTATGAACCGCCAGAATCCCGAGTCTTAGACCTGTTTGGACCGCTTTTCTGCCCGATATTTCTCCTTCCAATACATTTCTTTTCATTCCCCCATTCCGACACGTTTTCTCCAGTGCTTTGAAAGTCCGAATATTTCCAAATTGGCTCGGATGCTGGCTGCTCCTCTTTGCTGCTGGCTGCGCAGATCCCGCCTACCGGCTGGATGGACGGGTTGCGAGCGAGGTCGGCGAAGTGAGCCTGCTGGACAGCACCGCTGTGAGGGTTGTGGATTCCCTCCGGGAGGCCTATGCACAGGCGCTGAAAGACCTGCGGAAGGCCACAGAGGCTGTTCGCGATTCTCTCAGTGCGGGGAGCGCGTCGGTTGACGAATCCCTTGCCAGGGCAAGCCGCCGGTACCAAACCGCCCGCGGCCGTTACCGGACGGCTTTTGAGGGGATCAAGCGGTTTAAATCTTTTGGGGGCAATCCGATTTTTTCGGATGCAGACCTGAAGGTGAGTACCGCAACGCTATTAGAAGATACTGCAGACCGGTTTTACCGGGGGAAAGCCTTTTCGCTGGAGACAGAGGGGGAGATCCGGCAGTTTATCCGGAATCGGCTCGTGAAGCTGGAGCGAGAGGTGAACCGCGCCCGGTCTGCGGTGGCCAGGCTGCGAAAGTCGAGCGCGGGCAATACGACGGCTCTGAAGGCGGTGGAGGCCGACTATGAAAAGCGGCGCGTTTCGTTGAGAGAGCGCTTTAACCGGGAGATTCTAACGGAATTGCAGGCGCGTGTGTCCTACCGGACAGCGGTCGACTCAACCCGCCGCTACCTCTTCGGGCGGCTTCCGGCAGGGCGTTATCATCTTTATGCACCCGACCCGCTTCCCCAGGCCTGGCTGCTGCCGCTGGAACTGCGGGGGCATACCCGGCAGGACCTTGGGGTGAAAAACCAACGTATGTTGATGATTGTGGAAGAAGGGATTTCAGCCCGGGACTGAAGTCCCGCGCGACCTCTAAGAAGTCCGCCTGCGGCGGACTAACGAATTGTTTTTATTGGAGTCCGGCCTGTCCGGGCTTTTTCATTGTGCGGAACAAATTCCCTCGCGATGTGTCTCATTCGGACTGTACGGCGCTGATTTCGTCTTTGGAGATCTTGTGGACGCTTTTGGGATTAAAGGTCTGCTGGGTTCCCACCCTCAGGGCCACCTCGATCCGGCCGCCGGTTAAGACGAAGAACTGGATGAGAACGCCGCCGCCCTGCATCGCTTCAACCTGATACGCGTCTTGCTCCAGATCGCCGATCCAGACGCTGAGCCGATCTGAAAATTCGGGGTGGTCAATCACGTCCTGGGGCAGTGCCATAATCAGCGTGCCCGGCTCGTCTCCAACAGCCTCTCCAATCTGTTTTCGCGTGTGGTTCATATGCGAGATGAGGCGGCCTGCATACTCGAAATCATCGGCGCCCGCCCGGTCCGGAGGGACAATTCCCCAGGTCATATGGTGAATAAAGGGGTTTCCATGCCCCTGGCCGAGCATGTGTTCCCGCGCTTCCTCATCCACGGGATGGACAACGGCGACGTAGTCGAACCAGCCCTGGCTTCGGGATGGACTGTCGGGCGGCAACCCCGAGGGGACGTTGATGTAGTCGTGGCCGTCTACAGGCGAGGGATAGCATCGGGTGTCCCAGCCGGCGATGTAGCCGAGCTTTTTCAGGGGGCCGGCCATCAGGTGGGGAGGGTCGACAAAAATTGCAGCGTGGTCGGGGTTAGGCAGCAGTTGAACGCCTGCAGCCGTGATTTTTTCCGCGACTTTTAGGGCTTCTTTAAGCCGCTGCGGCGCGTTGGGAATATTGAGGCGTGCTTGAAAATCGTCCGGCAAAATAAACGGCTGTCCCATCGGTTTCTCCCTGTTTATATTTGTGGTGTGTTCGCCAGCTTTCGGGCAGTCAAAGTATAGCATCAGGAATGTACATTTCAAACGGGGTGTCAAGTGGAATCGGCAGGGGGTGGGAGGTATTCGGGAGGCTGCGGGGTTTTTGCTTGACATTTGCTCGATTCTCCTTACTATGATTATAATAAGGTCAACGTCATGGAGTTGCCCCGTTTTGGTGGAGTGTTTAGGGCTTGGGCTTCAAGCCCGTGTTTGATGCTGTTTTTCATATGTCATCGGTGAGTGGTATGCGATTGATGAATGCCTACGATGGGGATTATACCAGCCCTCAATATACTCAAAAATAGCCAATCTGGCCTCCTTGTGGGTACGAAAACAACGGCGGTCGATCAATTCACATTCGAGGGTGGCGAAAAAGCTTTCACACAGTGCGTTGTCATAGCAGTCGCCTACAGAACCCATTGAGGGACGTATACCCGCCTCATCGCAGCGTTTACCGAAGGCAAGTGAAGTATACTGAGATCCCTGGTCGGAGTGGTGGATCACCCCACAAGGATGACGCTGCCAAAGTGCCATATTCAAAGCAGACAAAACCAACTCACTCTGGAGCGTCGAAGCCATCGTCCAGCCCACGACTCGGCGGGAAAAGACATCGATAACCACAGCAAGATACAGGAAGCCCGCCCAGGTTGGTACGTAGGTAATATCGGCCACCCAGAGTTTATTTGGGGCTTCAACAGTGAAGTCTCTCTTGACCAGATCAGGGGCTTTTTGAGCCTTTTTTCCCTTACGGGTGGTTCTGATACCCTTTCGACGGCTCACCCCGAAGATACCAATCTCAACCATCAGACGGGCGACACGCTTTTTGCCTATACGGATGCCTAATGCTGCCAGATCTTCCCAGATTCTGGGGGCTCCGTAGGTAGAATCAGAACGGGCATGAAAAGCCTTAATCTGTTCCTTGAGATCCGCATCGACCTTTGCTCTTGGCGATGGGGGGCGTCCTCGCCACGCATAATACCCACTGAGGGAGACACCCAGGACTCGGCATTGCGTGGTAATTGGCCATTTTGCCTGGTGCGCCTTCACGAACTGGAAGGCTTTCTGGGGATCGTGTTGGTCTCCTGAGCGAACCAGGCTGCTGCTTTTGACAAGATCTCACGCTCGATGCGTAACTGCTTAATCTCGCGACGAAGACGGCGCAACTCCTCTCGCTCATCACTGGTCAGACCGTCTTCTCGAAGGCCCTCGTCTCGGTCGGCCTGTACCACCCAGTTCCGGATCGTCTGGTCTGAGGGCTCGAACTCTTTGGCCAGCTCTCCTGGCGTACGACCGGCTCGAACCAATTCGACCATTTGCTTTTTGAACTCAGGTGGATAAGGTGGACGTGTTGGCGGCATAGTGGATCTCCTTTCTCCCAAGAGATAAGGTACCCACCGAAACGGGTCAAGTCCACTTTTTGAACTCAGGTGGATAAGGTGGACGTGTTGGCGGCATAGTGGATCTCCTTTCTCCCAAGAGATAAGGTACCCACCGAAACGGGTCAAGTCCAGCTACCCCCTCGGCTTGAGCACTGTCCGATGGGAAAAGAGGGCAAACTGCCAGCTTTGGGGCCTGTCAGCAAGCTTCTGGGTTTGCAGCAGGCTGGGGAGGTCCGAGAGGCGGCAGATGATGTCGCGGCCCTGGCTGTTAAGAAAGGCGACCTGCTTGCGGTGAGTGTCGTTGGAGAAATGGAACCAGGCCGGACCGTAACAGGACAGATCATCGAAGAGATCAGTGCGGATCAGTTGGGCCTTCAGTTCCAGCCGGGGGCCGGCGTAGCGCTTTCGTCCGAGGGCACTCAGTACCTTGCGAAGTATTCCGGTTTTGCAGGTATCCTTGACGGAAAGGTCTCGGTGCTGCCACCGATCTGGATTTCCGCCGACGCGATGTCAGCCGCGTACCTGAACCTTCCCCTATCGCCGGAGTCCGCGCAATTCTCCGCGGAAGACATTTCCAACATCCTATTGGCGGCCGGTGTGACTGTTGGAGTCGACGAGGCAAAGGTTGAGGCGCTGAGCAAGAGCCTGTCCGAAAGGGCCACTGTCAAGCTTCTGATCCTGCTGGCGTCCGGCACACCTCCTATAGAACCTGTGGACGCAGATCCGAAGTTCTTATTTGCCTCCGAAACACAGGCCGGCGTCACTCGCAAAGACGGCTCGATCGATCTCAGAGAACGGCAGAGCTTTCCGTCGGTCGTCAAGGATGAGCTGCTGGTGCAGTGTGCGCCGCCGGTACCCGGAACCCCGGGTGTTACAGTGAAGGGCGAAGAGATCGAGGTCCGCGAGCCTCTGGCGGTCGAGTTGGTTGCAGGAGATAATGTGCGGTCATCCAGGGATGAGGACGTGGACCAACTCTTCGCGGAGATAGAAGGCGGTGCCTGTGTACAGACCGCGGAAGTCGTCACCCAGACGGGTAAGATCACACAGTACACCGTATCGGTGAGACAGGTCGCGCAGGTTTCTGGAAGCGTCGACTATGAGACCGGCAACATCGACTTTAATGGCAATGTGGAGATCAAGGGAAGGGTCGTCAGCGGCTTCAAGGTGCACGCGACGGGTGACGTCATTGTGGGCGAGGGTATCGAGGACGGGGCGGAGATCAAGGCCGAGGGCGGCCTGACCGTCAAACAAGGTATCGTCGGCACAAAGACAAAAGTGGAGGCCGAGGGAGGCGTCAAGGCACGGTTCATCCAGGACGCCACGATCGTGGCAAGCGGAGACGTCTTCGCGGAGGTCTATATTCGCACCGCCAATATTCAGACGGCAAGCAGCGTGATCGTGGAAGGCAGGGGAAGCGCCGGCGGGATCATCGGCGGGGAGACGTGGGCGCTGAAGTCGATCGTCGCCAAGAACGTGGGTACCGAAGCCAACGCGACTACGCTCCTGTCTGTTGGGACGCTGCCCGAGCTTTTCGATCAATACACCGAGAGACAGGCTGAGGCGGAGAAGGCCAAGGATTCGAAGCAAGCGATCCTCAAGGCCATCGGTATCAAGGGGCTCAAACCGGATCTGATAAAACAATCTATCCTTAAGAATCCCCGGAAAAAGGATCAGATCTTCCGATATGTTCAGAGAGCCAATGAGCTTGCCAAGACGGAGGCGGAGTGCCTGAAAGATCTGAGCACGCTGGGCACGAAGATGAGGCAGAGCGCTCAGGCTGCACACCTGGATGTGACGAGCGCCGCCCACGTCCGTGTCACGATCCGAATCGGGGACGTAGAAATGGTCCTGGGGGAAGCGTTGAAGGCTGTCAGATTTCACCTTGACAGGTCAGGCCAGTCCAAAGGGATCGTTTGGACCGCGCTGACAGAAGTGGACAAGACGAACTGATCAGCGCAGGTCGTTGGCTGACTGGCCATTTGGATGTTGTGCCGGTTGGATGGGAACATCTGGTCCGATGGGCGCCCCCAACTTCTTCGCAGAAGCGGTCCAGAGCCTGCCTGGGTGAGTCCGGGAGGTGCTGAGAGCCGCCGGTGTGGGGTGCGAGTCCATCCCTATATACCTTTTCACGATTCTTGTGCATGGCCCTAACCTATTGATTCCAAAATAGTAAGGAAAACAAGGGTTCGGAGCCACTTCCGCTTCACAGCACATTGCGTTCACCCAGAGAATGAGGCGACAACCCGGCAAATTCGCTAAGCCCGTAATTTATAGGGCGCAAACCGCTGATGAGGCGTAGTAGAACTGTCCGTTCATTAGGTGTGTCTCTGTAATTTACTCTGACACAATAAATTAAAGCGGATGCACAAGAATCATGAAAACCTATTTAGTGCAGGAGGGAACATGAAAGCTCTGATCGTCGATGACGACCGGGAGATACGCACCGCCCTGGTCGCCATCATAAAGACCGTAGGTTGCAAGCAGATGGATACAGCCGAGACAGGCGAGGATGCCCTGGGGTTGGCCGTCCAGGCTTCTTACGACCTGGTGACGCTCGACATCCATATGTCGGGCGTCAGCGGACTCGACATCCTCTCGATGCTCCGGACCCTTTTGCCGTGGTCGGTTATTGCCATCATATCGGGACACACACAGGCGATTTCGGACCAAGATCTGGGAGGCGCCGCCGACTTGGTGATTTCAAAACCGTTCAGCGTAGATAAGATCAGTGACCTTGCCCAACTTTCCAAAGAGCTGGCGGAGAAACGTGAGTCCGTTCGGGGGTTGAACGAGTGGCCTGATACGGCCAGTAGAGAAGAATAGGGAAGGTCTGCGGAGCGCCGGCGTGGAGGTCGAGGTGGTCGGCGTCACCGTGCTGTGACACTGTGACCCCAATGGTCAAGACATTGTCGAGAATCTACCCGCTCGACCATTTCAGGGAGATGGCTCGGTCGGGCGATCTGGTCTGTTTCGGCAGGAAGTACATCGATGCACCCCAGTCAGCGGGATTCGTATGCGGGAGGAAGGACCTCGTTGAGGCTGTTTCGCAGCACGGATTCATCATTCCCCGCCCAATCGGGCGAGGAAGAGGTATTCTATGAAAAGACCCGTTGCCCCATCAGAGGTTGCATTCCCCGATTTCACCGGGGAGACAAAAAAATCGGTCTTTCGGGTTGGTATCATCGGGTGCGGTCGCATGGCCAACACCATCGAAGACGAACAGATCGCCACAGTGCGAACTGGTCTGCACCGACGGGGTCATCCGCATCGTCAACGATGGCGAAGCCGTACAGGTGCGGCGCCGGGATAGGGCGTCGGATGCACTGGATCCGATGCCGGTTGAGCAGGCAGCGCCTCGGAGCGGCACCGTGCATAAGATACGGGACCTGGTAGAGGCCATAAAGGCCGGCAAGCCCGGGCGAAGCAACCTTAGGGTCACCATGATCAGCCAGGAGATCGGATTCGGCCTCTACGAGTCCCATCTGCGAGGCGGGGTAGCGGTCCATCCACCCATTCCGAACCGAGACCGCTGGGTCTCCAGTTGGTAGGTCAAAGCTCCGATCAAAATCGGCGCGAGAGAGAGGTTTGGATAGCAGTGATAGAAAGGCTCTGACCAGAAAGTGGTCAGGGCCTTTTTTTATTTCCGGCATCGGGCGTCTGGAGACCTTTTAAACCTGAAATAGTTGTTCAGGTCCACAGGGCCAATTTGCAAACCCTTTTCAGTATTTCGGCCCACGTGAGCTTTTCAAGAATATTCGTAACGATTTCAGAAATTTATAGTTACGATGAATTTAGCGGCGATGGCACGGGGCTTGCGAGATGTCTCCGCCAGAATCCACCCGATCCGAGCGGAGAGACCACGTGAAGGGAAAGGTTGCCACAATGGGCGTCTGGGCAGTGCTACAGGTTCTGCAGGCAGGGGCATGGGCGGACGGGACCGCCGAGCCGAACACGCTTGTTTTTGGGCCGGTGCGTGTGGGAAGCGAGGCGGTGGATACGGTGCGCATAAGCAATACAGGGGCTATTGGCCTCCTGGTCGAGTCTGCCACGCTGCCCCAACCGGTGTACACGCTGCCCGGGTCGCCCTTTTCGGGGGCGCCGATGCTGCTGGAACCGGATGAGGCACTGGACCTCCTGGTCCGGTTTGCGCCGCCCGATACCGGACGGTTTTCGGGGCGTCTGGAGGTGGGGACGAACGGCGGCCCCCTGGGGGTGGACCTGGACGGCGAAGGGGTATTCGAGGTGGTGGTGATCAATGAGATTCTGGCAGATCCCCCTTCGGGTGATGCCGGGGACGCCAACGGGGATAGCACGCGAAGCAGCAGCCACGACGAGTTTGTGGAGCTGTTAAACATCGGTCTGCGGCCCGTGGATTTAAGCGGCTGGCAGCTCAGCGATAGGGGTACGTCCCCAGATAAGCGGTTCACCTTTCCGGAGGGAACCTGGATGGGAGCGGAGGAACGGGTGGTCCTGTTCGGCGGGGGAACGCCGGTCGGGATCGAAGGGCAGGTGTTTACGGATGACGGCAAGATCGGCGGCGGGTTGAGCAATTCGGGGGATGCGGTCTATCTGATCGATCCTGCGGGGCCCGATACGCTGGCCCGGGCGGAATATGGGTCGGAAGGGGGCAAGGACCAGTCGCTGGTGCGGCACCCGGAGGGTCGGGGCGGATTCGTCCGTCACAGCTTCTTTCCGGGGAAAGGAGGGCTTTTTTCTCCAGGTGCGCCCCGGGTCGTTCTTTCCAGCATCGAGATCCTGCCTCCTGATACGTCGGTTGCGCTGGGAGAAACGGTTCTTTTTTCTGCAAGGGGAATCTTTACGGATGGGGATGTCTGGACACCGGACGATGAGGTGACCTGGGGGGTATCCGACACGACGGTTCTGGCGCTGGCCGGCGGACAGGGAGAGGCCATAGGGCTGGGAGAGGTGACTGTCACCGCGCTGGCCGGCGGCCTGCCAGGGGAGGCCCGGGTGGAGGTGATCGCGCCGGGTATTACCGGCCTGGTGCTTGCGCCTGCGGAGACGCTTGTGCTGGTAGAAGATTCGATCACTTATTCTGTGGATGGCGTCTATCCCGACAGCAGCCGGGAGCGGATTGAGGAAGGACTTGTGTGGACGACATCGGATTCCTCGGTGGCCCGCCCGACGGGTGGAAACCGGATCCTGACCTCGGGGCCCGGTGCGGCGACGGTGTGGGCAGGGATGGAGGAACTGCTGGGGGCCTCATGGCTTCAGGTTGCGGAGGTCGGGGACCTGAACGCAGATGGGGCGCACGACCTCCTGGACGCTCTGCACACGGTGGACTTGATTTTAGAAGCGACGGCGACCGCGTTTGAACGGAGGGCCGCAGACCTGAACGGGGATGGTGAGATCGATATCCTCGATCTGGCCGTGCTCATCGGACGGATTCTGGGACGGCCGATCGGGGCCGCAAAGGCAGTGTCGCCGGGGATCGCCACGTGGTGGATAGCAGATGGCACGATCCTCAATGTGGAGGCCCGGGTGGCGCTGCGGGCGATCTTTTTGGAGGTGGAAGGATCGGTGGAGGGGGTACGCCTGGCAGAAGGAGGGGTGGCCCTTGTGGATACGCAGCGTACCTCTCGCGGGACACTGAAGGCGGTGATCTATTCCCTGTCCGAGCAGGGTCTGGGGGGGCGGGACGGGACGCTCCGGGTCGGCCTGTCCCTGTCGGCCGAGGGGCAGATCGAGGGTGTGCGGAGTGATGTGGTGATCAGTATCCGGGGCGCCGATCCCGGAGGCGGGCCGGTGATATTTCGGGAAGGACCACCCCTCCCGGAGGTCTATGCCCTGGACCAGAGTTATCCCAATCCCTTCAACAGCGCCACCGTTCTCTCGTATGCCCTGCCGAAGGGAGGCCCGGTCGTGCTTCGAATCTTTTCCTGCCTCGGCCAGGAGGTCACGCACCTGGTGGACGGACCGATGCCCGCAGGCTTCCACCGGGCATCCTGGGACGGCCGGGACCGGAGCGGGCGCACGGTTGCCAGCGGCGTGTACCTCGCCTGCCTGGAGACGGGCGCGTACCGGGCCGTGGTGAAGATGGTCCTGCTGCGGTAAGATGAGACGGGAACTCGGTCTGATCGCGATAGGGTTGGCGCTGGGCGCAGGTGAGAACGCCGCGCAAACCGATACTCTGGAGGTACGAGGCGCAGTGGCGGCCGCAGGAGATACGATAGTGGCGGAGGTCGTGTTGAAGAATCTGACCCCAATTTCGGGGATATCGTGGACCGTGGGCTTTGAGCCCACGGCGATGACGCCCCTTGAAGTGGAAAAGGCGGAACGGACGGAGACGATGGAGATCTATTTCCATACAGCCGGCGATTCCCTGCGCGTGTTGATGCTCGATCCTGAGCTGGATCACGCCGTGCCCCCCGGAGCCGGGACCATCGCTCGGATGCGGTTCCGGTTAGATAGTGCGGCCGAAGCAGGGGACTATCCTTTGCGGCTGATCCAGGCCGACCTGGGGGATGACGCCCGGCCACCCGAACGGCTGGAGCCGGTCCGGGTTGACGGGGAGGTCACGGTGACCGGCTTTGTGGTGCGCACAGGACAGGCCGAGGGGTTCCCGGGCGATACGGTGGCTGTTGCGCTGATGCTTCAGAATCCGGAACCGGCCGCCGGGCTTCAGGCGGAGCTGGCGTGGGCGGGGGAGGTTCTCACGTTCGTTGACGCTGCGTCCGGAGGCCGGGCCGATCATTTGAGCGCCTACGGGGCCTCCCGGAACGCAGGTGGGGCCACGCTTTTGCTGGCCGACCTGTCGGGCGTCTCCCCCCTGCCGGCGGGTGAAGGTGTTGTGCTCTGGGTGCGGGTGCGAATCGGCGAGGATGCAGCGGTCGGAGCGGTTCCGCTGGAAATCGTTCAGGCGCTGCTGCCGGATCCGGACGGGATTTCCCTGCCCGTGGTGATGCGGTCAGGAACGATTGAGGTGATGTTTCGTCCGAACAGATCTCCGGAACTCGTTCTACCAGAGTTTGTTTTCGCCGTTGAAGATTCGGATTTTGCCTGGCCGATTCCGGCTTCCGATCCCGATGGGGATGTACTGAGTTACACCCTTGCGTCGGCGCCCGGATGGCTGGCAGTGGACGCACAGACGGGCCTCTTGGACGGCATGCCCGGGGATGCCGATGTAGGGATACACGAGGTTCAGATCCGCATCTCGGACGGTGAGGCCGAGGCGGAAGGAACCCTCTGGATTGAGGTCCTGAACAGGGCGCCCGAGATCGTGGGAGCGCCGCCCCTCAATGCGCGGGTGGGAGCGTGGTACCAGTATACCCCGGAAGTCGGCAATCTGGACGGAGGCAGTATCCGGCTGGAGACGGAGGCGGAAGGGGTTGCGCTGGATGATTCGACCGGGGCGTTCCAGTGGCGGCCGGCCGGGGCGGGGGAGGTCGCATTCTCTTTGATCGCCGTGGACCCGCACGGAGCGGAGGCGGTACAGACCTTCGTGGTGCGGGTGGAGACACGGCCAGAGGTGGTGATCGATGAGATCCTGGCCGATCCTCCTTCCGGGCTTGAGGGCGACGCCAACGGGGATGGGGTGCGCGACAGCAAGGCGGACGAGTTTGTGGAGCTCCTGAACCTGGGGCCGGAACCGGTGGATCTCGGGGGATGGACACTGAGCGACGACGATGTCTCGGAAGCGAACCGGTTTCGCTTCCCGGAGGGTGTGGTGCTGGCGTCGGGGGAGCGTGCAGTGCTGTTTGGGGGCGGACAGCCAGCAGGGATTGCAGGGTCTGTGTTTACCGATGACGGAAGTATCGGCAACGGACTGACCAATTCGGGAGATGTGGTGCTGCTGATCGACCCGGCCTTTGCCGATACTATGGCCCGCCTCGACTACCAGATAGAAGGCGATCTGAATGCCTCACTCGTCCGGCAGGAAGACGGAGACTATGCGCCTCACGATAGCTTTCCAGGAAATGGGCGCTTCTCCCCGGGACGCCCCCGTCCGGTGCTGGAGTGGCTGGAGGTGAAAGCGCCGGATTCCCTTCGGGTGGGCGCAAGGGGCGAGCTGAGGGCGGTTGCCCACTACAGCGACGGGATCCATCGAGAGGTGACGGAAGCGGTGGCGTGGGACGTGGATCCGGCCTATCTGGAGGTGGAAGAAAACAGGGAATTGATCGGGATATCCGCAGGTCGTACAGAGATTTCTGCAGTGTGGCATGCGGCTGTGGCAGGGCGGGAGATCGTGGTTGTAGAGCGTCCAAATCAGTTCCCTGTCGTGGCGCCGGTGTCTCTGCAGACGGTTCCGGAGGATTCAACCTTTCAGGTAGATCTGGTCGCTTCAGACCCGGATGGGGACGTGTTGAGCTTCGATCTGGTCTCCGGCCCAGCCTGGTTGGCGATAGACGAAATCGGGGGGCTGAGCGGTCGACCGGCAGATCCGGATGTGGGACAGGCCGGGGTGGTTGTGGGGGTATCCGACGGGCGGGCGCGAGTGGAGGTACGCTTTGAGATCGAGGTGCTTAACCGTCCGCCCGAGATCGTGGGAGCGCCGCTCCTCCAAACACGGGTAGGCGTGCGGTACCAGTATACCCCAGAAGTCGGGAATCTGGACGGAGGCAGCATCCGGCTGGAGACGGAGGCGGAAGGGGTTACACTGGATGATTCGACCGGGGCGTTCCAGTGGCGGCCGGCCGGGGCGGGGGAGGTCGCATTCTCTTTGATCGCCGTGGACCCGCACGGAGCGGAGGCGGTACAGACCTTCGTGGTGCGGGTGGAGACACGGCCAGAGGTGGTGATCGATGAGATCCTGGCCGATCCCGCCTCCGGGCCTGAAGGCGACGCCAACGGGGATGGGGTGCGCGACAGCAAGGCGGACGAGTTTGTGGAGCTCCTGAACCTGGGGCCAGAACCGGTGGATATCGGGGGGTGGATGCTGAGCGATGACGATGTCTCGGAAGAAAAACGATTCCGCTTTCCAGAGGGTACGATACTGGAACCGGGTGAGCGGGCAGTGGTATTCGGCGGTGAAGAGCCGGTGGGGATTCCGGGGCCTGTGTTTACCGACGACGGGAGCATCGGCAACGGGCTGACCAATTCGGGAGATGTGGTGCTGCTGATCGATCCGGCGTTTTCCGATACAGTTGCCCTTGTTGGCTACCGGACGGAAGGCGATCTGAACGCGGCGCTTGCCCGGCAGGAGGGAGGGGACTATACGCCTCACGATGCTTTTCCGGGAAACGGGCGCTTTTCACCGGGACGTCCCCGTCCGGTTCTGGAGCGCTGGGAGGTGATAGGCCCGGATTCTCTGAGGATGGGCGCAAGGGGCGTATTGAGGGCGTTTGCATTCTACAGCGACGGGGCGCATCGCGAGGTAACCGAAGAGGTGACCTGGCACCCGGATGAAACGCATTTGAAGCTGGATGAAAACGGAGAGGTGACGGGGATATCTCCAGGTCGCGCAAGGATTTCCGGCGTGTGGCATATGACCGTGGCACGGTTGGAGATCACAGTTGTAGAAGGCCTGAACCGGGTGCCTGTTGTGGCGCCGGTGCCCATGCAGACGGCCTTGGAGGATTCAACCTTTCAGGTCGATCTGGTCGCTTCAGACCCGGATGGGGACGTGTTGAGCTTCGATCTGGTCTCCGGCCCAGCCTGGTTGGCGATAGACGAAATCGGGCGGCTGAGCGGTCGACCGGGGGATCCGGATGTGGGGCGGGTTCAGGTGGTGGTGGCGGTATACGATGGACGGGCGCGATTGAAGGTGCGCTTTGAGGTCGAAGTGATCAACCGCCCGCCCGAGATTGCAGGCACGCCGTCCCTCCGGACGCGGGTGGGGGCGACTTATCGCTATTCACCGGAGATCCACAATCTGGATGGAGGCCAGGTTCGGTTAGAGACTGAGGCGGAAAGGGTTGCGATGAACGCTTTAAACGGGGAGATCACGTGGAGGCCGACCGGGGCGGGGGAGGTTGCGTTGACTCTGGTCGCAGCCGACCCCCACGGGGCCGAAGCCGTACAGTCCTTCGTGGTGCGGGTACAGGCGCGGCCGGAAGTGATCATCGACGAGATTCTGGCCGATCCTCCACCCGGACCGGAGGGTGACGCCAACGGGGACGGGGTGCGCGACAGCAAAACGGACGAGTTTGTGGAACTTTTGAACTTGGGAGCGGAACCGGTGGATATCGGGGGGTGGACGCTAAGCGACGACGATGTCTCAGAATCCGGGCGGTTCCGCTTCCCGCAGAACACGGCGCTGGGGCCCGGGGAGCGGGCGGTGCTGTTCGGAGGCGGCGAGCCGGCAGGGATTCCGGGGCTTGTGTTTACCGACGATGGGAGCATCGGCAACGGACTGACGAATTCCGGGGATGTGGTGCTGCTGATTGACCCGGTCCTGGGGGATACCCTGGCGCA
The DNA here is from genome assembly GCA_965249305.1 of Candidatus Latescibacterota bacterium. Classification (GTDB taxonomy): domain Bacteria; phylum Latescibacterota; class UBA2968; order UBA2968. The sequence continues at coordinate 6,414,285 of OZ252228.1, forward strand.
GGCCGCATTTGAGGTTGACGGTGACCTGAACCAGTCGCTGGTGCGGGAAAACGCAGACTGGGTGGCGCACGGGGCGCCTCCCGGCCAGGGCTTTTTTTCACCCGGCCGACCCCGCGACCGAATCGACCTGGAGGAGGCGCAGTACGAACAGCCCTCCACCGTGCGCCGGCCGGAGGGGGTGGTGATCAACGAGATCCTGGCCGATCCGGCTTTCGGACCGGCAGGGGATGCGAACAGGGACGGGGTGCGCGATGGGTTTGAGGATGAGTTTGTGGAACTCTGGAACTCAGGGGGGCAGTCGGCGGATCTGAGCGGGTGGCGGCTGGGAGATGACGATGTGGGTCCGGAGCGGCTCTTCCAGTTTCCAGCAGCGACTATTCTGCCGGCCGGAGAATATCTCACCCTGTTCGGCGGCGGACGCCCACAGGGAGTTCCGGGGCTTGTGTTTGTGGACGATGGACGGATCGGCGACGGGCTTTCCAATGCGGGAGACCGGGTGCTGCTGGTCTCCGCCGATGGTGCGGATACGCTCGGACTTGCGGACTACGAGAAGGGCCGGTCGGGGATCTCGTGGAGTCGGGGCGAAGAGGACGCGCTGATCGAACACGACCGGCTGCCCGGCAAGGGGCCGCTCTCCCCGGGATATGCCCGGGCGGTGCTCGTGGCCCTGCGAACGCTGCCGGATACGCTCCGCCTGGCGCTCGGCGCGGAGGCGGCCTTTCGCGCCCTGGGTGACTTCAGCGATGGGACCGAAGCGGATTTGAGCGCACGGGTGCGATGGACTCTGGGCGATTCCACGGTGGCGCGGGTGGATTCCGCAGGCCAGGTCCTGGGCCTGGCCGAGGGACGTACGGCGCTGACAGTGCGATGGGACGGATTCACCTCAGACCCGGGGTGGATAGAAGTCGGTCCGTCTGCCGGGGAAGGGGCCGATTCGACGGAGGTCGATCAACATGCCCCCTTTGGTCCGGGCGGGATGGACACGCTTGCGGTTGAGGATTCCACAGGTGTTTCTGTTCCGGTTTCGCACGGGCCGATCACCGGCAATGGTGGGGCGGAGGGTGGGCCCGGTCTGAACCTGCCGCCGACGATCTTCTCGTCACCCGATACGGTTGCTCTGGTCGGCCTGAGATACCGATATCAGGTGAAGGCCGAAGATCCTGACGGCGATTCGGCTCTGCTGCGCTCGCCGGTGCGGCCGGACTGGCTGGCGCTGGAGGGGGGGACACTTGAGGGGGTGCCCCTGCCGGAGGATGCAGGATACGCCGAGGTTGTGGTAGAGGCGGATGATGGGCAGGATCGGTCAGAGCAGCGCTTCCACATCCGGGTGCTGTCATCGGAGGATCTGCTGGGGGGAGCGCCGGACAGTGTGGCCTATGTGGGGCTGACCTGGCGCTGGCCCCTCGTTTTGCAGGGGGAGTTCGAAATTCAGGTGGAGGGGGGGCCGGCGCTGGCGCGTTCTCCACGGGCGCTGGTCTGGCGCCCCGGCGTTGAGGATGAGGGGGAACGGATTGTGGCCGTGTCGGTTAGCGGACACGGTTTAGAGGAACTGGTTAAGCTCTATCGGGTGCGCGTGCTGCCCGGTCCGCACCTGGAGGTGACGGAGATTCTGGTGGATCCCCCCGAGGATGTGGATGGGGACGGTGTGGTGGACGCGATGAAAGATCAATTTATCGAACTGCGCAACGCCGGCGGCTATCCGGTAGACGTGTCGGGCTGGACCTTTGGAGACGACGACGGCATGGTCTTCCAGTTTCCGGAAGGAGCGACGATTCCCCCGCGGGGCCTGTTCACACTGTTTGGGGGCGGGCAAACGGACGTGGGCGCCGGGCGGTTTTCCGCGGGAGGGCGTATCGGCAACGGGCTGGCGGCGTCCGACCGCATCCTGCTGATTGCCCCTTCCGGGCCGGATACCCTGATCGACATCCGGTACAGCGGCGGGAAGGTGGGGGCGTCGCTGGTACCGGACCCCAACCGGAAAGGCCGGTGGATCGCCCACTCCACCGTGTCCGACCGCCTCTTTTCTCCCGGTACGCCAGAGGCCGTACCACCGATGGAGGTGGCAGGATTGGAAGAACAGCCGGCCGAGGCCCCCGGCGAGCTTTTGGAGGCAGGCAGCTTCTCCGAGCACAACGGCCCGACCCCGAATCCCTTCAACCGGAGCACGACGGTGGGGTTCCACACCGACGGCGGGGAGGTGCGGCTGACCGTTTTTAGCGTGCTCGGCCAACCTGTGCGGCGGCTCATGCGGGGGAATTTCCCGCCCGGGCGCCACCGTGTGGTCTGGGATGGCAGGAACGACAGGGGGCGGGCGGTGGGATCGGGGGTCTACCTGATTTGTATTGAGACCGGTCAAGACATCCATACGATGCGCGTGCTGCTTCTTCAGTAGCAGCAGAAATTCCACCAGTGAAAGGAGGTGAGAGAAATGGCACAGCCCGAAATCACGTTCCGGCACGGTCCGTGTAGCGCCTCGGTTTTCCAGAATGACTATCAGCGGGGCGAGGAGTCGTTTTCGGTACGGGATGTCTCGTTCCAGCGGCGTTATCGGGATAAGAACGGAGACTGGCAGACCAGCAACAGTCTGGGGGTCAACGATATTCCGAAGGCCGTGCTGGTGCTGAACAAGGCGTATGAGTACCTGACGTCCAACGGACGCGCCGAAGCCGAGGTCGAGGCCAAGGCGTAGCCTGGATAAACAAAGGCCGATTGCACAGGAGGGGAGGTCGCCCAAACGGCGGCATCCTCTCCTGCTTTTTTGAGGTGGGAATAGTGTCACCCCGTGGCCAGCCCGGCCGCTGATCTGCTCGAGTACGTGGAGGATGAAAAGTCGAAAACTGCTTGGCATCGGCTTTTTTCTGTACATCATTCGCTGAACGATTGAAACCAGAAGGGCAGTTCCGTGGTCTATTCCAGGGAGGGATAGATGCTTGATGCGGCGACTAAGGTCAATATTTGTATTGACATGTCCAAATATCTTGATATATTGTCAATGAACCACTGAAAGTACGAATGTACCGTAGGTGGTGAAGTTTTTTCCCTCCCAATCGCACAAAATCTTGACCTGAATGTGCAACCCCAGATTGAAACCACCCCCGCGGCTGCCAGATCCTGTTAGTCCATCAATCCCATCATATAGCATTGGCACGAGAATTGCCTGTGTTTCTTGCGTGCATTCCCGCTGGCGAAGGTTTTTGAGCTTGCCATCTTGTTGCACATCTCCTCTCCCAGTGTAGAGCTATCTTTCTTTTTTGGGGGGGAGATAGCTTCACTTTTGCCGATGTTTATTACTGGTGGGCATTTATATGGCACAGACAGAGATATCGAACCCTTTGGAATGGCAGATTGAAACACTGCGGCTTACTGCCTTTGCCGGCCGTGACTCCTCATCCGGCATTGCTGATCTTAAAATCAACCGCCTTACAAAATGGTCTGTCGCAGGTCACGTTAGTGCGCAGGTAGAACTATCAGCCCAGCATGTTCGTTACTCAAGGGACGAAGAACCTGCTTTTGCCTGTCGGTTGGAGCTGGACATCAACACCTCTCCAGAGCTTCAAGGTGATTTGCCGAAAGAAAAACTGCCGGTGATTCTTCGTGAGATGGTGAACCTTGGCCCGGAGATCACCAAACAGGGAGATATCCCATGAGTCCTCAATCAGCTACAGCGTCAGCCAAGTGGGGCCTTGATAATGAGGTTCAAAGCTTTTGCGCAGAACACACAATAACCCACCACTTAGAAATGGCTTTGCACCTGATTGAAGAGTGTTTTCCCTATGTGCGCGAAGTGAGCCTTGAGGTGGTAGCGGATCCGGAAATTGATGAACAATGGGTTCAGATAGGCCTAGAGATTCCCGGTAGTGCCGAGAGCTTTCTGGGAGATTACGAAAGATACACAAGAGAATTAGTTTGTCGAGTTCCTTGGCCCGAGCGAAACAAGATCAGAGTTTCCTATAGTATTGCTTGACTTATGGATCCAATAGAGTTTCATCAACTGGCACTCTCCTTGGTTGATGGCGGAACGCCGGCTGAAGTCCGATCTGCCATAAGCCGGGCGTATTATGCAATATTTCATGTCAGCGCTAACATACTCCGCGGGATGGGCTTTAGAATCAAAAGGACAGCGGAAGGACATACCGATGTTGCGCATCGCCTAAGTAATTGCGGGCACACCAACGTTATCTATATTGGCCAGAATTTGGGCGACCTCAGGGGAATGCGCAATGATGCAGACTATAGGCTTGACAAACCACAGAACCAAAAAACAGCAAGGGCAATTATCAAGCAAGTAGGTACGTGGATTGAAGATCTGACTCTTTATTGCAGTGGACCAGATAAGGCACAGATTAGGGAAGCTATCGACAAATGGGAGCGGATGAGCGGAAACCTGAGCAACCCCTGACTTAAGCGCCCACCAGTTCTGAAAATGTAATGCTCCGCACCATCCAGGTCGCGGGGCATTTTTCTATATCCCATTTGGAAACTTTTTCTGGAAATAAAAATATATCTATTTGCAGCGCAATAAAATACGAGAGGATATTTTATAGGTGCTGAACAAGGCGTATGAGTACCTGACGTCCAACGGACGCGCCGAAGCCGAGGTCGAGGCCAAGGCGTAGCCTGGATAAACAAAGGCCGATTGCACAGGAGGGGAGGTCGCCCAAACGGCGGCGTCCTCTCCTGTTTTTTTGTCGCAGATGGATTCTTATGGGAGAGGATGATTCAAGCTATTGTGCTTCAAACGATTTATCCTTATCTTTTACGACGCGCTGGAGGCGAGGCGCTTTTTCAGCCCTCCAGGTTCATCTTTACCTTGCCGAGCGGTTTAATAAAAACGAGTCGGAGAGATCTTTATGATAGATGATGTCATTCAGGAAATCAGGGCGTCGGTGAACCGGCTGAAATCTGAAATGGACAATTTTCAGGATATTGCGCGATACATTAAACCCCCTCCGGGAGAGATTCCAGAGCTGAATGGCATCGATCTGTATGGGGAGTCTCTGCCATTGAATGGGATTATCGGTGGGGACCATATTATTTATGTGGACTTTAAGAAACGCTACGACTTGGAGGCTCGGATCCGGCAGGCGCGGGAAGAAGGCCGCAGGGAGGTGGTGGAGGACCTGGTACGCTGCCAGAGGAAGGCCGGGATTGCGGTGGTGGACGTTTCGGGACACCAGATTACGGATGCGCTGCTGGCTGCCATGCTGCACCAGGCGTTCTTGCTGGGTGCGATTTACGAGCTGGACCATTACGGCCAGATCACAGAACGGCTCTTTGAGAATCTGAACACCCGGTTTTACAACTCGTCCAGTGTGAGCAAATTTTTGACGATGGTTTACGGCGAGATTTCGGAAGATGGTACGTTCAGGTTTGTCTCTGCGGCCCACCCCCCGCCTATAGTGTTTTCCAAAGCACACGATCGGATTGCGGATATCAGCAGGGATCTGTGCACGACCTTTCCTCCCATCGGCACGCTGCCTTCTCAGGAGGATATCGACCGGAGGGCGGTACAGAGTGTGCTGGGTTTTAAGGAGAAGTACGAGGTCAATGAGTGGACGCTGATGGGATCGGGCGACATTCTGTTGTTGTATACAGACGGTCTGCTGGAGCACGCAAATGAGGATGAGGACTATTTCCCCGGATATCTTGAGGCAAAACTTCGGGAGGTGAATGACCGGTCGGCCAGAGAGATTTTTGAGGCAATCAAGGAAGACGTGCTGGCATTCAACCGCCCGTCGGACGATATCAGCTACGTGGTGATCAAAAGAGTGTAAAGAAATTGCGGAATGCGCAGAGGGTTCAGGATGGATTTGGGACTACAGGACAAGGTGGCGATTGTGGGAGGGGCCAGCCGGGGGCTGGGGAAGGGCTGCGCCATGGGTCTGGCCTTAGAGGGGGCCAGGGTTGTGATATGCGCCCGGCAGGCGGAGAGGCTGGAAGCGGCCGCGCAGGAGATCAGGGAGGCATCCGGTTCGCCTGTGCTTGCCGTTGCGGGAGATCTGGCCCGGGAAGAGACGGTAGACAGGCTTGTGGACAGGACGGTGGAGGAGTTCGGCGGGGTCGATATCCTGGTGAACAATGCCGGAGGCCCCCCTGCTATGCCCTTTTCGGAAATTGCCGAAGATACGTGGAGAATGTACATTGACTTGATTTTGATGTACGTGATGAGGATGTGTCGGCGCGGTGTGCCGTTGATGGCGGAACGAGGCGGAGGGCGGATCGTCAATCTGACCGCTTTTGCGGTGAAACAGCCTCTGGGAAACACCGTGTCGAACGTGTTGCGAACCGCCGTCGTGGGGCTGGCGAAAACCCTTGCCAACGAATACGCCGGGGATCGTGTTCTCGTCAATAACGTCTGCACGGGGTTCATCGATACGGAGCTTCTGAGGGAGGAGTTCGAGGAGGCGGCCCGTGAACGGGGCGTTTCCACACAGGAGGCTGTGGAGGACTTCGCACAGGATATTCCTCTGGGCCGGCTGGGCACGGTTCGGGAGCTTGCGGATTATGTGGTGTTTCTGGCATCCGAAAGAGCAAGCTATATCACTGGGACGTCGCTGGCGGTGGACGGCGGATTCGTAAAAGGGCTGTTGTGAGACAGAGAACGCATAGATGACCACGGTTGATTACAGATAGGGCGCGTTTACACAAGGGGGATTGCCATGAAGATGCACCTTGATGGGAAGTGGGTGGATAAGGGGGAGAAGATTGAGGTTCGGAATCCTTTTGATGGGGAGGTTGTGGATACGGTGCCCAGCGCCGATGAAGCGGATGTTCAGGCGGCGCTGGCTGCTGCGGTGCGGGGCGCGGAGATTATGGGGGCGATGCCGGCCCACGAGCGGTACAGGATTCTCCACAAAGCAGCGGAGTTGATGGAGGAGCGGGTGGAGGAGTTCGGGCGTACGATTACTCTGGAAGAGGGGAAGGTGATTGGTGAGGGGCGGGGAGAGGCGGCCCGGGCGGTTGAGACGATGACCCTGTCGGCGGAGGAGGGCAAGCGGCTTTACGGGGAGACCATTCCGCTGGACGGATCGACGGGGGCGGAGGGGAAGTTCGGATTTACCCTTCGGGTGCCCTGCGGCGTGGTGGCGGCGATTACGCCCTTTAACTTTCCGCTCAACCTGGTCTGTCACAAGGTGGGGCCGGCGCTGGCTGCGGGCAATGCGGTGATTGTCAAACCGGCCACGGACACGCCGCTGTCGGCTCTGAAACTGACCGAGGTCCTCCTGGAAGCCGGGGTCCCACCCGAAGCGATTCAGTGTGTCACCGGGTCTGGCGCGGTGATCGGGGACGCGCTCTGCGGCGATGCGCGGGTGCGGAAGATCTCTTTTACCGGCAGCCGGGATGTGGGAGAGCACATCTGCCATGTGGCGGGCCTGAAGAAGGTGACAATGGAACTGGGGTCCAATTCGCCCCTGATTGTGATGCCGGACGCGGACCTGGAGAAGGTGGCTGCGGCTACGGCGACGACCGGGTTTGCCAACGCCGGCCAGGTCTGTATTTCGGCGCAGCGGGTGTTGGTTAATGAGGCTGTTTACGGGGATTTTGTGGATGCGCTTACGGAGAAAGTAAAGGCCATGAAGCCGGGCAACCCGCTGGATGAGTCGGTGACGATGGGGCCGATGATTCGAGAGGTGGACGCGGTTCGTGTGAACGAGTGGATCCAGGAGGCAAAAAACGAGGGCGCCCGGGTGGTGGTGGGAGGCTCGCGCGAGGGGACCCTGCACGCACCCACTATTGTTGCGGATGTGGATCCCAAGATGCGGATTTCCCGCGATGAACTGTTCGGCCCGGCGGTTGGGCTCACCCGGTTTGAGACGATCGAAGAGGCGATTGCTATGGCCAACGACTCGAACTACGGGCTGAGCGCTGCGCTCTTTACTGAGAAGCTGGACTGGGCGATGCAGTTTGTGCGGAAGGTCCACTCGGGCAACCTTATGATTAACTGGGGACCCCAGTGGCGGGCCGATCTGATGCCCTACGGGGGATTGAAGGAGAGCGGGATGGGGAAAGAGGGGCCCGTGTATGCCGTGGAGGAGATGACGGAGTTGAAGATGGTGGTGTTTCATTAAGAATTCAAAGCATGGTACACGACAAAAAAGGAAAAGACCTGCGCTGAGTGGTGAAATGAGTTAAGTTTGGGTTGTCAAGATCCAACAACTCATCCATCATCAAACACAGGTCTATGTCTCCTCAAGTTAATGAATTACACGACGTGATGCAATGGTATTTACCCTGTCATAAGGCCCGGGTAAAATTCATCGCCGCCTTCATTGTGTCTCTCATCAAGCTCACAACCGTCAACTTCACCAAACTGGCCAACGCCCTCAACGGCAAAGCCAAGCAGAAGTCCAACTATCGCAGAATCCAACGTTTCTTCAGTGAGTTTAATCTGTCCTATGACCTGGTGGCCGACTTGATCCTGCATCTCTTGCCGATCAAGTCGGACTTTACCATCTCGATAGATCGGACGACCTGGAGCTTCGGCAAACTGACCATCAATATTCTCACCGCCGGGAGTGTCTATCAAGGCGTTGCATTTCCCATCTGCTGGATACTGCTGCCCAAAAAGGGCAACTCCAACACCGATGAGCGTATCCAGTTGATGGAACGGGTCTTGAAGTTGGTGGATAAAAACCTGATTCAGGTCATCGTTGCAGACCGGGAATTCATTGGGCAAGAATGGTTTGCGTGGTTAGATGCGCAAGCCTTAGGCTTTGCCATCCGCGTCAAGGAAAACGCCAAAACCCTAAATGGCAAAGGGGACATCGCGCTTCGATGCTTGTTTGCCGACCTGCACATTCACCAAGAGCGCATCCTGCGTAAACCCCGTCTGATCTATGGTCATCATCTGTATTTGTCTGTCATCCGATTACCTGACGAATTTCTCATCGTTGCCAGCAAGTGTAAAGGTCGAAAACCGCTGGAGGATTACAAAAAACGGTGGGGAATTGAAGTCCTGTTCGCCGCGTTGAAAAGCCGAGGCTTCGATCTGGAACAGACCCATCTGATCCATCTGGAACGAATCGAAAAACTCATCGCGCTTTTAGCCATTGCCCTCACCTGGGCTCATCTGGTAGGAGAATGGATCGCAAAGACAAAACCGTTGAAGATCAAAAAACACGGATGCAAAGAGAAAAGCCTGTTTCGATATGGATTGGACCATTTGCAGTATGTTCTGCTCAATATACAGGATCACATCCAGGAGTTCTTTCACTGTCTTTGGATACTGATTGATCCTCCATATTTTAGGTCAGATTAAGTTTTGTCGTGTATTATGATTCAAAGTTCAAAGTTCCAAAGTTCCAGGTTTCAATGGTTCGGACACTTTTTATAAGTTGTTGATTTTCAACAGGTTATAAATTTAGCACCAGATTCCATAAACTGTTATTTTTCAATGGCTTATGAAATTTGAACCCCCAGAATTACAAAAACTGTCCGAAGTATTGAGGTTTCTGAGAGGAAAAGAGAATGGGGCACAAGCTTGAAAGCTGTGCCCCGTTCTTTCTGGTGGTGTTTGTATTTGCTATTCGTTAGCATGGTACACGACAAAAAAGGAAAAGACCTGCGCTGAGTGGTGAAATGAGTTAAGTTTGGGTTGTCAAGATCCAACAACTCATCCATCATCAAACACAGGTCTATGTCTCCTCAAGTTAATGAATTACACGACGTGATGCAATGGTATTTACCCTGTCATAAGGCCCGGGTAAAATTCATCGCCGCCTTCATTGTGTCTCTCATCAAGCTCACAACCGTCAACTTCACCAAACTGGCCAACGCCCTCAACGGCAAAGCCAAGCAGAAGTCCAACTATCGCAGAATCCAACGTTTCTTCAGTGAGTTTAATCTGTCCTATGACCTGGTGGCCGACTTGATCCTGCATCTCTTGCCGATCAAGTCGGACTTTACCATCTCGATAGATCGGACGACCTGGAGCTTCGGCAAACTGACCATCAATATTCTCACCGCCGGGAGTGTCTATCAAGGCGTTGCATTTCCCATCTGCTGGATACTGCTGCCCAAAAAGGGCAACTCCAACACCGATGAGCGTATCCAGTTGATGGAACGGGTCTTGAAGTTGGTGGATAAAAACCTGATTCAGGTCATCGTTGCAGACCGGGAATTCATTGGGCAAGAATGGTTTGCGTGGTTAGATGCGCAAGCCTTAGGCTTTGCCATCCGCGTCAAGGAAAACGCCAAAACCCTAAATGGCAAAGGGGACATCGCGCTTCGATGCTTGTTTGCCGACCTGCACATTCACCAAGAGCGCATCCTGCGTAAACCCCGTCTGATCTATGGTCATCATCTGTATTTGTCTGTCATCCGATTACCTGACGAATTTCTCATCGTTGCCAGCAAGTGTAAAGGTCGAAAACCGCTGGAGGATTACAAAAAACGGTGGGGAGTTGAAGTCCTGTTCGCCGCGTTGAAAAGCCGAGGCTTCGATCTGGAACAGACCCATCTGATCCATCTGGAACGAATCGAAAAACTCATCGCGCTTTTAGCCATTGCCCTCACCTGGGCTCATCTGGTAGGAGAATGGATCGCAAAGACAAAACCGTTGAAGATCAAAAAACACGGATGCAAAGAGAAAAGCCTGTTTCGATATGGATTGGACCATTTGCAGTATGTTCTGCTCAATATACAGGATCACATCCAGGAGTTCTTTCACTGTCTTTGGATACTGATTGATCCTCCATATTTTAGGTCAGATTAAGTTTTGTCGTGTATTATGATTCGTTAGACGACCCGCCCGGTTGTTGAGGGTCCTGTGTTTCTGTGGGTGAGGGCGCTGCCGGGGGATCCGCTTCCTGCTGTGCCAGGGGTTCGTGAAGGGCTTTTTTAATTAATACGCCGGCTTTAAAGTAGCTCTTTTTGCGAGCCGGAACATAAACGATTTCTCCGGTTCTGGGATTGCGGGCGGCAGGTTTGGGTTTGGTATCCTTAACCCCCAGCACGCCAAATCCCCGGATCTCGATCCGATCCCCTGCGATGAGACTTTCGCGCATCGCTTTGAACAGGGTGTCGACAACTTCGTAGGCCAGTTGTTTTCTGACGCCGAGTTTGTCGGAGATCTCGATTGCCAGATCCTTTTTGGTTGTGGTCATTGCGCCCCCCCGTTGTATTTTCTGTCTGACATACGTCGGAGTATAATATAGAATCAAAGCACGGGGTGACGCAAGATAAAAATTTACTAGGGCCTACACGTATTTGGGAGGGGGTTAAAACGGTCTTGTTAGAGCCGTCTTTGGGTTTAACTTGTTGATTTTGCTTTTCTTATCCCATTTTTTTCGATAGTGTTGATTCTTATAGAGTTAGCTTAATCTTCCCAATTGCCTTGACATTTTTTTTTAGCAGAATTAGTTTACTGGCATTCGGGAGGCAGAAAGGGGGCTGTCGGTCTTGTTCTGAGGGGGTGCGCATGGGGCGTCTGGAGGGAAAAGTTGCGGTTGTAACCGGCGGTGGGCAGGGGATCGGGCGGGCGATCTGTGAGCTTTTCGCCGGAGAAGGCGCGGCAGTGACGCCGGCCGATTTGAATGCGGAGAATGCGAGAGAGGTGGCGGCGGGAATTCAGGCAGCCGGCGGCCGGGCCGCAGGCCTGGGCGTGGATGTGTCCCGAGACGAGAGCGTTCGGGAGATGGTCCGGGCAACGCTGGAGCGCTTCGGGCGCATCGATATTCTGGTGAATAACGCCGGGGTCTACAGCATTTACCGCACCGCCGACTGCCCCGAAGCCGAGTGGGATCGAATTTTCGCGGTCAACGTCAAGGGGGTTTTTCTCTGCTGCCGGGCCGTGATGGACCATCTGATCGAGCGGGGATCGGGAAAGATCATCAACCTGTCCTCTCTGGCCGCCAAGAGCGGGGGGCTCAGCGCCAGCCCTCCGTACGCCGCATCGAAGGCGGCTGTTTCCACCTATACCATTTCCTTGGCGAGAGAGTTGGGCCCGCACCGCATCTGCGTGAATGCGCTGGCGCCCGGGATTATCAACACCGATATGACTCGGGGACACCCGGCGTCGCTCAATGCGTCGATCGCCCTGAGAGGCCAGCGGGGAGATCCCGAAGATGTGGCCAGGGCCGCCCTTTTTCTGGCCTCGTCCGATTCTGACTATATTACGGGAGAGATCCTGGATGTGAACGGCGGGATCTGGATGGACTGAAGAATTTCGGCATTCTGTTATTGCGCTTCGGCTCGAAGTTCGGTCAGGGCTTTTAGGAGGCAGTCGATCTGGTCGAAGCCGTTGCAGATGTGGGTGGAGACCCTCAGCCAGTGGCCGTCCCCGTCTCGGGCAGCGGGGGCGGTGATCCGGTAGCGGTCGTAGAGGTTCAGGTCGCCAAAGCCGGAGAGGTGAAATGCGGAGATGGAGCCGGACATGTCAGGCGCCGTGGGCGTGAGGAGTTCGGCCCATTCGGTTTGGGCCATCCGCTCCCGAAGGTATCCGGCAAGCTGCCGTCCGCGATGGGCAATGCGCTGCCGGCCGATCTCCTCCTGGAAATTCACCGCTGCGGCCACCGCCGCGAAACATGCCAGATCGCGCGTTCCCCAGTTTTCCAAGCCCCACATGAAGGGACGGTTGTTGATTTGCAGCCGTCCATTTTCGTCCCTGGTTTTTCCCTTCTGGCTGTACCCCCAGCTGACCACGACGTGGTGGAGCCGGTCCTGTACTTCGGGCACAGCATAGAGGAATCCCGTTCCTTTGGGCGCACAGAGCCACTTGTGGCAGTTGCCTCCATAGAAGTCGCAGCCGCAGGAGGCCAGGTCGAGGGGTATCATGCCCGGCGCGTGGGCGCCGTCAACGGCGATGAGCGCGCCCCGGGTGTGGGCCAGGTCGGCAAGGGCCTGGATGGGGGCGATGCATCCGGTGCGGGTGGCGATGTGGCTGCAAACGACCAGGCGGGTGCGTTGGGTGAAGGCTGCGCCAAAGGCGTTGAGGATGTCTTCGGGGCCGGCGGGCGGGATGGGGAGGGTCGCGCGGCGGACCACCACGCCCCGGCGGCGCTCGGCGTGGTGGAGGCAGTTGTTGATGGCCCCGTATTCCTGGTCCGAGGCGAGGATTTCGTCTCCAGGCTGCCAGTCCAGGCCGTGGACGACCATGTTGATGGCCATGGTGACGTTGGTGGCAAAGGCCAGGTCTTCGGAACAATGGTTCGGACACTTTTTATAAACCGTTTATTTTCAACGGATTATAAATCAGGGATAGAATTTCATAAGATATTATTTTTCAATGACTTATGAGACCTGGAGAGCCCAGATTTCAAAAACTGTCCGAAGTATTGCGGAAGGTACGTTGAGAAATTCTCCGAGCCGGCTGCGGGCGCTGTTTTTCTCACTGTACAGGAGCCCGCGATTGACTGTTGGGTTCTGTTCTGTTTTGCGAAGACCTTCCACCAGGCAGTCGAAGACCGGGCGGGGCAGCGATCCGAAGGAGCCGGTGTTCAGGTAGATTTCATCGGGGTCGAGCATGTACTGCTCGCGGACCGTTTGCCAGTCGCGTTCTTCGGCGGGGGTGGTGGGCCAGTTGGGGGATATGGGAGGTTGGGACACAGGGGCCTCCGGGAATTGAAAATTGGACGGGATCAGGGGGTAAAGGTAGGGGGAGAGGGGGAGAGATTCAAGTTGTTTTTGTGACAGAGAGGGGGACGGGGTGAAGTTTCAGGGGTATGTGTTCGATCTGGATGGGACGATTTACCTGGGGGAGGCGCTGATTCCGGGGGCGCAGGAGGTGGTGGGCCGGCTCCGGGAAGGGGGCGCACGGGTGGTCTTTCTTACGAATAAGCCGATCGAACCGAGGGCGGTTTATGCAAAGAAGCTGACCGGGCTGGGCATTCCGACGCCTGAGGAGGATGTGATCAATTCCTCGCTGGCCGCGGCCCGGTACCTCTCTGCGGAGATGCCGGGCGCCCGGGTTTACGTGATCGGGGAGCCGCCTCTGGTCCGGGAATTGGAAGCGGCGGGGCTCCGCGTGGCACAACGACCCGAGCAGACGGACCTGGTGCTGATTTCGCTCGACCGGGGGCTGACCTACGACAAGATCCATTTTGCCTATCACGCGGCCAGGGCCGGGGCCCGGGTGATGGCCACCAATCCGGACCTGGTCTGCCCGATGCCGGGGGATGAGATTGTCGACGCCGGGGCCGTGATTGGGGCGATGGAGGCCCTGCTGCGCCGGCCGATTGACGGGGTGATCGGAAAGCCGTCGCCGATTATGATCCGCACGGTCACCGATCTCTTAGGCATACCCCCGAAGGCCTGTGTGATGGTTGGAGACCGGCTGGAGACGGATATTGCGATGGGCAAGGCCGCGGGGATGGCCACCGCACTGGTGCTGACGGGCGTGACCGACCGGGCGGTTCTGGAACGATCCGACATCCGCCCGGATTACGTGCTTGAGCGGTTGGAGGAGCTGCTGTGATCTTGGAAGGATATGTTAATAGTTGAACAATTTTTCAGGTATACGCCTCACAACTGACAACGCTTTTGTCGGTTGTGAGGCTTCAGACGGCGCCTGGTAAGAGACATAAGTGTAAACTTTTTTGCCAATTATGGCAATGAATTTGTCGCTTGATATAATTAGGTTGTAATTTCTTATATTATACATTAATCTGGGCGACAGATGACAACTTTGTTGGCGGTTGGGTTGCGGGCGAATATCGGTAAATCTCAGAGGTCCATTATTTATTAGTTCTTCATTTTACTTAGATTATGAACTTTTTTGGCATTATATTGCACCTTGTTGGCGGTTCGGCACACCGATTGCAAATTCTGCCTGAGGATGGGGCAGGGCACCGTATCACACGTTTGTAAGGAGGGCGTCATGACGATCAAAGAGGAGATTCGAGGCGATGTGGCTGTGCTGGAAGTAAGAGGCGCGCTGATGAGCGGGCCGGAGGTGGCGCCGTTCCACGACCATATCAAACGGCTGACGAAGGATAGCATCAATAAGATCGTGATCGATTTTTCCAAGGTGAAGTGGTTCGGCAGCGCGATGCTGGGGGTGCTCACGGCCAGCCTGTCCACGGCGCGGAATGAGGGGGGCGATTTGAGGCTGACCGGGATTACCAAGAAGATCAACAGTATATTGATGGTGACCCAGCTTGCCGGAATTTTTCGCACGATCGATACGGTGGACCGGGCCGTGGCGAGTTTCGAGACCCAGCCGCCGGGAGCTGAGTGATAGAGACGGCGGACCGCGAACGACAGACCACGGAAAACGCCGCTTTTATCCGTTGTACGTACAGCATCACCCTGAGGGAGCCAGGAGTCAGGATCGGGAAGGGAAACCGTGTCGTTTCTGGTTTCTTCTGACTTCTGGCTCTTTCGTGTTGAACAGGCCCCTGCATATCCATCTTACCCTCCCCTTCCACGTCCAAGAGGACCCTCAATGAAAATCTTAGCACATAGATTAGATACCAACCATCGGGTCCACCGGCGTCCTTTCCCAATGTTCAATGTTCAATGTTCCCTTCTGTTCATTCTCCTCCTGCTCTCCGTTTCTCCCGTTCTGGCCGTGGACACACTCCACGTCACGTCGCCCGATCCGGTGCTGGAACGGTGGCGCTGGACAGTGTTCGACCGCGGTAGCGGGCTTGCGGGGCGGGTGCAGGACGTTTTTGAGGACCGGGACGGGAACGTCTGGTTTGCTACGGATCGGGGGGCGCAGCGCTACGATGGGATCGGGTGGGTGACCTACACGAAAGAAGAGGGACTGGCCCACAATGACGTGAGTACGATCATCCAGGATCGGGACGGCGCGCTGTGGCTTGGGACCTACGGAGGGGGCGTGAGCCGGTTCGACGGGCAGTCCTGGACGACCTATACGACGGCGGACGGGCTGGCGAGCGATTATATCTGGTGGCGGGGGCTGGCGCAGGCCCAGGACGGATCGATCTGGGCGGGGGGAGACAGGCCGCCGGGCGCACGTGGGGGAGAGGAGGGTAGGGTCAGCCGGTTCGACGGAGCGGCCTGGACGAAGGTTTCGATGCCGAAGGGCTCTTTTCCACCGGATATGAACAGCCTGTTCCAGGCGTCCGATGGGGCGCTCTGGTTTACGACCTGGGGACAGGGGGCGCTGCGATTTAATGGGACCGAGTGGACCCGGTTTACGATTGGAGAGGGGCTGGCCGGGAATGTGGTGCTGCAGATGCTGGAGGCGCCCGACGGGGCGCTGTGGTTTGCCTGCGGCAGGGACGGGATCAGCCGGTTCAAGGAGATGCGGTGGAAGACCTACCGCGATGGGCTGCCGGAGGGGGCCGGCATTGGCGGGCTGTGGGCGACGGAGGACGGAACGGTCTGGTCGGGCAGCAGAGACGGCCAGATCAGCCGGTTCGACAGCGAGCGGTGGGGCACGTACAGCGCGAGAGATCTGCCCCGGCTGGGCGCGGGGCTGCACGGGCAATCGTCGCGCGGGGGGGTGTTCTGGGTCTGGGGGCGGCGGCAGGACAGCGTGTTCCGGGTGGACTATGCGAATCCAAAGTGGAAGGTCTTTGCCCTTGAGGACGCCCTGTTTGGCGGCGCCTCGACGTCTGACGGCTCCGTCTGGTTCGGGACCTGGGGCGGCGCCGTGCGTTACGACGGGGCGCACTGGCTGCGGTATACTCCGGCCGACGGCCTGCTGGATGCGGGCATCACCCATATGCAGAAGACGGACGACGGCTCCCTGTGGTTCACCGCCTCGGCGTTCGGGAGGTTTCGAGGGGTGAGCCGTTACGACAAGGGCGCCTGGCAGCGATACCCGGCAGAGGTGATTGGCTTGGACAGCGCGGAGGGGGTGTTCCGGGCGGCGGACGGTTCGTTCTGGGTGATCGGGAGCCGGGATGGGGGCAGTGCGGCCAGCCGGTACGATGGCCGGGCGTGGCGGGTTTACGCCCGGGAAGATGGGCTTGCGGGCAGGCGTTTGAGCCACGTCTATCAGACGGCGAACGGGGATCTCTGGTTTGGTACCGGTCCAAGGCGTCAGAGACCCGGGCCGGGGAAGCGGGGGCCGGAAGGGAATGGCGTGCTCCGGTTCGATGGGGAAAGCTGGACCGTTTTTACCGTGGAAGACGGCCTTGCCCACAACCAGATCTACGGCCTGTTTCAAACGCCGGATGGCAGGTTCTGGGCAGGCACCCGGGCCGGGCTGAGCTGGTTCGACCCTTCTGATGAACCGGGCGGGCCGCACAGCTACACGTACGAGAGCGGTCTTCCCGGTGAGAAACCCGGTGGGTTTACGATGGGCTACGGGGACCTCTGGTTTCACTACATGGGGGTCAGTGCAGGCGTTACGCGCACCGACGGGACCACCTGGGTGACGTATACCACGCGGGACGGTCTGGTGGACAACGGGGTGCAGGACATCTACGCCGGGGCGGACGGGGCGCTCTGGTTTGCCACGGAAGGGGGCGTGAGCCGGTTCGCCGGAGCGAGCTGGACGAGTTATACGGAAGCGGACGGGCTGCCGGACGCCTCGATCGCATCCCTCTGGGAAGCCCCGGACGGCAGCGTGTGGTTCCTCACGTCCCACGGAAAGGCCGGGACGTTCGCTCGCGACGGCGTGGGACCGGAGACAGCGATCGGCTCGACGCTGCAGGAGGTCTCTTCGGGGGGAAATATCCTTCTGAGGTGGTCCGGGCGAGACCGGTGGGAGGGCACGCCGCCGGACGCGCTGCGCTACCAGTGGCGGATGGACGGCGGGGACTGGTCTGAGGTGACGGACCGGACGGATTTTACCTTTACCGCGCTCTCCTCCGGCGAGCACCGCTTTGAGGTGCGGGCGATGGACCGGGACCTGAACGTGGACCCCACGCCGGCGGCGCACGCGTTTGTGGTGGAATCGCCCTGGTGGAAGCACCCCTGGGTCATCGGGCTGGCGGCGCTCTTTGTGGGGGTGATCGGCTTCCAGGCGTCCCGGCTTGTGGCGAGCAATCAGAAGTTCAAGGAGGCGAATGCGGCGCTGTCCAAGGCGAACAAGGGGCTGTTCCAGGCAAACATCCAGATCCAGGAGGCAACCCGGCTGAAGTCGCAGTTCTTAGCAAACATGTCCCACGAGGTGCGCACGCCGATGAACGCGATTATCGGTTTCACGCGGCTGGTGCTGAGGCGGGGAAAGGACGAGCTGTCGGAGCGCAGCCGGGAGAACTTGGAGAAGGTGAGGGCGAGCGCGGACCATCTGCTGGGGCTGATCAACGACATCTTAGACCTGTCCAAGATCGAGGCGGGCCGGCTGGAGGTGAAGTCGGAACGGTTCAATGTGAAGCGCACGGTCGCCAGCTCCTGTGCGACAATCAGCCCGTTGATCAAGGAGGGCGTAACGCTGGACTACGAGGTCCCGGACGATATCGGAGAGGCGCATACGGACGAGTCGCGGCTGCGACAGGTCCTGATCAACCTGTTGAGCAATGCCGCCAAGTTTACGGATGCGGGGAAGGTGACGGTGCGCGCATCCAGGGACGGGGCAACAGAGGAGGATGCGTCGCTGGTGATCTCGGTGTCCGACACGGGAACCGGGATCCCGGCGGATAAGCTTGAGATGATCTTTGAAGAGTTCCGCCAGGTGGACGGATCGATTACTCGGAAGCATCAGGGCACCGGGCTGGGACTGGCGATTACGCGGAAGCTGACGGCGCTGCTGGGGGGAGAGGTGGAGGTGGAGAGCGAGGTGGGGGTGGGAAGCACGTTTACGGTGCGGGTGCCGGTGGTTTACAGGGGGGAAGGGTGAAACGATTTACCGCGGAGACGCAGAGGACGCGGAGAAAAGCGAAAAGGGGTCAAAATCTGATTCTCTCTGCGTCTACATCACCCCGGACGATTCACTGGATCGTCTCTCCACCCTGGTTCAAAAAAGGGGCTCTTCGCTGTTTCACGTGGGTAATCATAAAAACCCGAACCAGTCTTCTTGCCGAGTGCGAGGTGGTTCCTAACCGTTTGCTCCGGTATCCGCACATGAGATCTCTCCTAAACACACGGCGGGTATTGAATGATCCGGAGATCCAGTTTGCCGTTTAGTCCATCGTAACAATTTATTATCTAACAACTTAAACAACTGTTTTTAAGATAGAATCCTGAGCAACAGACAACGGGTCGGGCAACACCGTTGACAAAGAATACTCGAAGGCTGGTCCACAAAACCTGCAGCTTGGGCGTCTTGTCTACCACAACTGGTCGTTCCTGGGGGAAGGTTACCCACACCAAATAGCGAGGAGCCAAAAAAGGTGTGTGCTATGGCTGAAAAAAAACAGCGGATTCTGATCGTGGACGACGAGCCGGATATTCTGGACTCCCTGAGGCTCTCGCTGGAGCTGGACTACGATGTGCTGACGGCAGAGGGGGGGGAAGCGGGGCTGGCGCTGCTGGAAAAGCAGGAGGTGGCGGTGATTATTTCGGACCAGCGGATGCCGAAGATGACGGGGGTGGAATTCTTAGAAAAGGCCCAGGAGATATCGCCGAACAGTGTCCGGTTGATGCTGACGGGGTTTGCGGACTTCGATGCGATTGTGGAGGCGATCAACAAGGGCCAGATCTATCGGTACATTTCCAAGCCGTGGGAGCCTCGGGATTTAGAGATGGACGTGCGCCGGGCGGTGGAGGCCTACGAGATGCGGGTCTCGCTGGACCGGCGCGTGAAGGAGCTGAACACGCTGTGCGAGATTGGCGCTATTGTGACGTCGGTGCTGGACTCGGAGCAGGTGGTCCAGAAGGTGCTGGATGCGGTGGTGGACACGCTGGGATTCGACCAGTCCTTCCTGATGCTGGTGGACGAGGATGCCGGGACGTTGCGCTGCCAGGGCAGCGCCGGGGTGAGTGGAGAGGCGCTGGAGTACGTTTCGCAACTGGAGTACGATCTGGACCGGGATGATGTGGCAGTGGTGCTGACGGTGCAGGAGAACCGGTCGATCTTAGTGGAAGATGTGGAGGACCCGCCCGTGGGCGTGGACCGGGAGGCGGTGCGCCGGATCGGCATCCGGTCTTTTGTGACCGCGCCTCTGCGGTTCGCAGACCGCCAGATTGGGGCGCTGGTGGCCGACCGGAGCGGGGCCGGGGAACGGGTGGGAGAACACGACCGGCGGCTGCTTTTGGGGTTCGCCGATCAGGCGGCGATTGCGATTGAGAACGCCCGGCTCTACGGTGAGGCTTTAGAGAAGCGGCGCTTGGAGGAGGAGGTGGCGGCCGCCGCCCGGATTCAGCAGCTCCTGCTGCCGAAGGATCTTCCCCGGATCCGGGGGATGGAGGTAACCGGATTGAGCCGGCCCAGCCGGGGGGTGAGCGGGGATTATTACGATGTGCTGGAAGACGGGGCGGGCCGGGTGTGGGTGGCGCTGAGCGACGTGTCCGGCAAGGGGATGCAGGCCGGGCTGACCATGGCCACGCTGCGCACGCTGTTCCGGACGGAGTTGGAGCGGGAGCAGTCGCTTTCGGAGATGATGCGCCGGATTGCCGAGGGGCTCTGGCTCAGCACAGCGCCCGAGGTATTCGCCACTTTCTGCTTTGGCCTGCTGGACCCGGAGACGAAGACGCTCACTTATGTTAACGCCGGGCATCCCTTTCCCCTGCTGGTGCGGGCCACCGGCGGTTCCACCCCGGTGGGCGGTGGGGGCCTGCCGGT
The DNA here is from genome assembly GCA_965249305.1 of Candidatus Latescibacterota bacterium. GTDB lineage: Bacteria > Latescibacterota > UBA2968 > UBA2968. The sequence goes on from OZ252228.1 coordinate 6,434,866, forward strand.
GGGGATGGATCCGAACTTTGCCGCTACCGTCGGGTTGAGTTATAAAGAGCATCGGGTGACACTGGAACCGGGCGATGTGCTGGTTATCTACAGCGACGGGGTGAGCGAGGCGGGGGCGTCGGGGGAGGATATGTTCGGAGAGGAGCGGCTGGAGGCGGTGGTGGCGGAATATCGGGAGAAGGGCGCAGAAGCGGTGCAGGAGGCGATCTGCCGGGCGGTGGATGAATTTGTGGGGGATGCGCCGGCGGATGATGATGTGACGCTGGTGGTGATTGGGGCAAAGGGGGGATAGGGAATTGCAAATTGCAAATTTTCCATTGCAAATTTCAAATTGAAAACCGGATCCATGCAATTCCTCCCTGTAAGAAAGGAAAGGCCCGTGAAAAAGTATCGAGTTCTAATTGTAGATGATGAACCGGATATCTTAGAGTCCCTGCGGTTGACGTTTGAGGACGACTACGAGGTGCTGACGGCGTCCAGCGGCCGGGAGGGGCTGGAGACGCTGCGCCGGGAGCAGGTGGCGGTGATGGTGGTGGACCAGCGGATGCCGGAGATGAGCGGGGCGGCGTTTTTAGAGCAGGCGGTGGCGCTGGCGCCCCGGGCGATGCGGATTATGCTGACGGGGTATACGGATATGGACGCCCTGGTTTCGGCGGTCAATTCGGGCGAGCTTTACCGGTACGTTGCCAAGCCCTGGGAGGCCGAGGAGTTGAAGATGGATGTGCGCCGGGCTGTGGAGCGGTACGAGATGGCGGCGGAACTGGACCGGCGATATGAGGAGATTCTGCGGCTGAACGAGGCGCTGGAGGAGGCCCGGAAGAAGCTGGAGCAGGAGAACGTGCAGCTTCGACACGCCGCACAGGAGCGCTACCAGTTCGACGGGATGATCGGCCAGAGTCCGGCGATGGAGCGGGTCTACGACCTGGTGGAGAAGGTGCTCAATGCCGACACATCCGTGATGCTCACCGGGGAGACGGGCACGGGTAAGGAGATGCTGGCGCGGTGTATCCATTTCAACGGCGCGCGCAAAGAGGGCCCCTTTGTGACTCAGAACTGCGGGGCTCTGCCCCCGGAACTTTTGGAAAGCGAGCTGTTCGGGCACAAGAAGGGTTCGTTTACCGGGGCCGTGGCGGACCGGCCGGGCCTGTTTGAGACCGCAGACGCCGGAACCGTGTTCTTAGACGAGATCAGTGAGACCTCCCCGGCGATGCAGGTGCGGATGCTTCGGGTGCTTCAGGAGGGCGAGATCCGGCGGGTGGGAGAGTCCACGGATCGGAAGGTGGACGTGCGGGTGGTTGCGGCAACCAACCGGGATCTCCGGGCCGAAGTAGACGCAGGCCGGTTTCGGGAGGATCTCTACTTCCGGCTGAACGTGTTCCCCATTGAGGTCCCGCCCCTTCGGGACCGGCTGGAAGATGTGCCCCTCTTAGTCGCCCATTTCTTAGGGGTATACGCGCCGGACCGGCAGGTGCGTGTTGCTCCCGAGGCGATGGATCTCCTGTGCCGGTATTCCTGGCGCGGCAATGTGCGGGAACTGGAGAACGAGGTCCAGCGCGCCCTGCTGCTGGCCGGAGATGTGGACCGGATCGGGCCGGAGTCCCTGCCGGAGTCGGTGCGGGGAAAGGTTGCGCCGGGCGAGGGGTCAGCAGAAGGTACGCTGAAGGGCGCCCGGGAGCAGGTGGAGCGGGCGATGATTGCGGGGGCGCTGGAGCGGACGGGAGGCAACCGGACGCACGCGGCACGGGCGCTGGGGATCAGCCGGTGGGGGCTGGTGCAGAAGATTGAGAAGTACGGGATTGGGGGGTGAGGGCCTGGATCACGGAGGGGCACGGAAGGGGACGGAGGGCCACGGAGCCCGGCCGCGCCCGGCCCAGGGAGGCGGAGGGTGTTTGGGGCATTTGAGTATAATGAAGTGTTGAGGGGCAGATCGTTGTTCTGTTTAAACTTCTGAGTTCTGAAAGAGGGTTGAGCCATGAGAGACGTTAAGACACCATTTGTTCGATGTATCCCGCTGGCAGTTCTTTTCCTCCTGCTGTGGGTGGGCGCAAGCTGGTCCGCTGCGCCGTATATGCCACGGCATCCCGATCCTCTGTTTGAGCCCTGGCGGTGGCGCTCGTTTCCGGAGCTGAAGGGGCTGGGGCTGCGGTGTATGGCCGAAGATGCGGGGGGAGAGATGTGGTTTAGGGTAAATGACGGGGTGCGGCGTTATGATGGGGTGACGTGGACGGGCTATGGGGTTGATGAGGGGCTGGATGGAGAGCCTGTGGACGTGCTTCTGGGGGCGCGGGACGGGAGTGTGTACGCGGGCACAATCCAGGGCATCAGCCGGTTCCGTGAGGGGGGGTGGGAGAGGGTGTTTCCGGCAGAGGGCGAGTTGCTGTGGTACGTCAACGATTTGATGGAGGCGTCGGACGGGAGCATCTGGGCCGGGACGGGGTGGGGTGCGGTGCGGCTGGGGCCGGAGGGGCCGGTGCTCTATGCGACGGAGTCGGTTGGGGCTTCGCTGAAGGCGCTGATGCCCGGCCTGCGGGTTTCCATCGTGCCGGACAGCGGGTCCCTGGCCCTTCCCTGGACCGATCCCGAGGCCGGGCCGGACGAGATAGGGTTGGGTGTGGCGCTTGTATGGAGCAGAGGAGGCAGCAGGGCAACCGTCCTTGACCTCGCCCCCGGTGGGGCGGGAGAGAAAGTGGGGTTGAGGGTGGGGGACCGGATTCTCGCAATCGACGGGGTACCAAGGCTCAGGGGGTGGCTTGGTCCTGAGGGCACACCGGCAACGTTGACGGTGCAGCGGCAGGGCGGGGACGAATCGTTCGAGGTGGCTGTTGTTCGCGAGCGGGTGGAGGGGATCCGCCAACACTTCCAGGTTTTTGACGTGTACGAAGACCGGGACGGCGCAATGTGGTTCGGGCTAAGATCCGGCGAGATTGTGCGCTGCGACATCCGCAAAGCCGAGTCGCCTGATGCATGGCGGCTCTACGCGGAGGCGGACGGCCTGGACATCGGGCGGTGGCCGCGCATCCTCCAGACCCAGGATGGCACTGTGTGGACGACCTCTGAGTACTCCGGAGCCGGGATGAACCGGTTCGACGGTAAGTCCTGGACGTCCTTCCGCCTGCGTGACCTGGGAGCCAACAGCGACCTCAGCCCCTCTATCCTTGAGACGCGGGATGGAACGGTCTGGGTCGGCTATACACGCTTCCAGGATGGGAAATGGCGCCTGACCCGGACCCCGGAAGAGGAAAAGAAAGTGATAAAGCTGCTTCTCCTGCAAGATCTCCCCTTCCATCGCAACCGCCTTTTGGAAACGTCCGATGGAGCAGTGTGGTTCGCAGGCCTGGGACAGGAGGCGGCCCGGCTGGACTACGGGACGAGCCGGTGGACGTCCTACGAGGGCCTGATTTTCGAGTGCGAGACCCCGGACGGGGCGCAGTGGTTTCTTTCCGATGATGAGGGGGCTGTGCGATACGATGGGAAGGCGTGGACCCGCTACGGAGTCGAGGACGGGCTGATGGAACATCCGTACAGGCTTTACGCTACCCGGGAGGGGACCATCTGGGCAAGCGGCAGCCACGACAACACGGCGGCCACGGCCCGGTTCGACGGGACGCACTGGCACCGGCAGGTGCATCCGAAGCTCTCCTACAGCATCGACCGAAGGGCGGTTTACGAGTCCGCGGATGGAAGCCTCTGGTTCGGGGCGGCCGTTGAATGGCCTGTGTTTGCAGATGAGCGGGGCTTTCAGGGCGGGGTGCTGAAGTTTGATGGTGAGACATGGACGCATTACCCGCCCGGGGAGGTGCCATTTTCTTCTCCCTATGGCATAGGTCAGACCTCCGATGGCATGCTCTGGTTCGGGGGTACGCACGGACTGGCCCGTTTCGATGGGGCGTCCTGGCCGATCTTTACAGAGCCGGAGGAACTGGCCACAGGCTACAACGACGTGGTGTATACAACCTCTGCGGGAGACCTCTGGGTCGGCAGCCGGACCTATGGCGTATTTCACTACGACGGAAAGACGTGGACCGACTACGACGTTCGGGACGGACTGGCCGACAACGGTATCTGGTCGATCCTCCAGGCCGACGACGGCAGCGTCTGGGTGGCCACATCCAGAGGGACCAGCCGATTTGACGGGCGGGCGTGGACGACGCAAGCCCTTCCCACCGGGCTGTCGTCCGTTTCCCGGGAAGGGTTGAGGAAGTCCCGGGACGGGGCGCTCTGGATCAACCGTATCTCGGGGAGGTGGAGCAACCAGGCTAAGCCCGGACAGCCTGCAGGGGAATTCAGCTTCCTGACGGTTCGCTACGAACCGGATGCCGTTCCGCCCGAAACCGAGATCACCCTGTCCGTGGAGGAGGTTTCCCAGCCGGGCAATACCACGCTGGCCTGGAAAGGGTCCGATCCCTGGCGTTCGACGCCGGACGAGGAGCTCCAGTTTTCCTGGCGCCTGGACGGGGACGAGTGGTCCGCCTTTTCTCCGGCGGTGAGCCGCATCTTTGAGCTGGTTCCACCCGGGAATCACACCTTTGAGGTGAAGACGAGGGACCGGGACCTGAACGAAGATCCCACGCCTGCCCAGGTGGCGTTCACGGTGGTACCGCCGGTGTGGCAGGAGCCCTGGTTTATCGCATTGATGGTTGTTGGACTCGGCATCATCGGAATCCAGGCCGCTCGGATCGTGGCGAGCAACCGGAAGCTCCAGGAGGCCAATCTGGCGATGTCGGTGGCGAACAAGGATCTGTTCCAGGCGAACGTGGTGCTGAAGCAGGACCGGGCGCTGGAGCGGGTGCGGGCCGAGGTGACCGGGATGTCTGAGGCGGAAGACCTGCGGGATGTGACGGAAGGGATGCTGAAGGAGCTGGCGACGGCGGGGGTGGATTTCGACCTGTGCGTGATCAATATCATCGATGAAGAGGCCGGCGTGCGGCGGCAGTACGGCGCAACCAGGCAGGGGTGGTCGGGGCAGGCGGAGGAGCCGGTGTCGGAGGTGTCGGAGGCATTCAGGGCACTCTGGAAAGCAGGGAAGACGGTGGTGCGGGAGGTGGACGATGCGCTGGTGGAGCGGGTTATGGAGACCCGACGATTGCTGGGGATCGAGACCGATGCGGAGCGGCCCACGGCGATTGTGGAGGCGCCGTTTGAGTACGGGACCCTGTCGTTGAACACGACCCGGGCGGAGGGGTTCAGCGAGGAGGACGTGGCGCTGGTGGAGGAATGCGCCCGGGTGATTGCGCTGGGGTATGCCCGGTACCTGGACTTCCAGCGGCTGGAGGCGCAGAACCGGGCGCTGGAGCAGGCGAACGAGGAAATCCAGGAAGCGAATCGCCTCAAATCCCAATTCCTCGCGAACATGTCCCATGAGCTGCGCACGCCAATGAACGCGATCATCGGGTTCACGCGGCTGGTGCTGCGTCGGGGAGCGAAGGAGCTGTCCGAGCGGAACCAGGAGAACTTGACGAAGGTGAAGCTGAGCGCGGACCACCTGCTGAGCCTGATCAATGAGATCCTGGATCTGTCCAAGATCGAGGCCGGGCGCCTGGACGTGGAACCGGGGCAGTTTGACGTGAAGGCGCTGATCGAAAGCTGCTGCGCCACGGTGGGGCCCACGCTGGGCAAACCGGAGGTGGCGCTCCACACCGAGGTACCCGACGAGGTGGGTGAGGCGCACACGGACCAGGCCAGAGTGCGGCAGATCGTGATCAACCTGCTGTCCAATGCGCTCAAGTTCACGGATGAGGGGGACGTGTGGGTGCGGGCCGGGCGGGAAAATGGGACGCTGGTACTCTCGGTGTCGGATACGGGCACGGGGATTCCGGCGGACAAGATCGAGATGATCTTCCAGGAGTTCCAGCAGGTGGACGGGTCGAGTACGCGGCGGCACGGGGGCACGGGGCTGGGGCTGGCGATTACGAAGTCGCTGGCGGAGCTGCTTGGCGGGACGGTGGAGGTGGAGAGTGAGGAGGGGGTGGGGAGTACGTTTACGGTGCGGATTCCGGTGGAATTTGGGGGTTCCGAGTCCCGGGTTCCGAGTTCCGAGTTTCCCGTCTCCGCTCCGCCCCGGAAGCGGGAGGGGGAGCGGACGGTGGTGGTGATTGATGATGATCCGAATGTGGCGGTGTTGTTGCGGGAGGAGCTGGGGGAGGAGGGGTATCGGGTGGTGAGTGCGGGGAATGCGGAGGAGGGGGTGGGGCTGGTGCGGCGGCTGCGGCCGGTGGCGGTGACGGTGGACATTATTATGCCGGGGAAGGATGGGTAGGAGACGATTCGGATGCTGAAGGAAAATCCCGAGACGCGGGAGGTTCCGATTGTGGTGATTTCGGTGTCGGACAACAAGGAGCTGGGGTTCCGGCTGGGGGTGTACGATTATTTGATGAAGCCGGCGGACAGCGACGCGCTGCTGGGGGTGCTCAAGCGCTTGGAGTCGGACGGGGTGCGGGATATTCTGGTGGTGGACGATGATCCCACGACGGTGAGTCTGATCTCTCAGATGTTAGAGGAGGGCGGGTTCGCGTCCCGGAGCGCGTCCAACGGGGCCGAGGCGCTGTCTGAGATCGAGCGGGGGCGGCCGGATGCGATCTTCCTGGATCTGATGATGCCGGTGATGGACGGGTTCGAGGTGATTGACCGGCTGCAGGCGGATCCGGAGTTGCGGAAGATTTCGGTGGTGGTGGTAACGGCGAAGGATCTGACGGGGGAGGAGCAGAAGTTTCTGCAGGAGCGCGTGAGCGGGGTGGTGGAGAAGGGGCGGTTGGATCCGGACAGGTTGATGGAAGAGTTGCGGGAGACGTTGGACGGGTATTCGGGGGGGGGCGTTTGAATCACGAAAGTACGAAGGGCACGAAGGACACGAAACCGCCCAACACCGCCTCCGCCTTTGGGGGTGCTTCGTGTTGATGGTGGCGGCGATCATTGGAAAGGAGGAGGAGGATGAGTGACGGTCAATTGAAGATCTTGATTGTGGATGATGAGTTGGGGCGGGAGTTGCTTACGCAGCTCTTGGAGGAGGAGTATACGGTTTTCTCGGCGACGAACGGTGGGCAGTGTATGGAGATCGTGCGGTCTGAACAGCCGGACATGATGCTGATTGAGCCTACGCTCCCGCTGATCGAAGGCTATGATTTGATCTCCGAGGTTCGGCAGTCGGAAGCGGGCAGAGATATCCCCATTCTGGCCATCACGGCTGCGGGGATGCCTGACGATGAGGAGCGGGCGCGGGAGGCGGGGTGCAACGAGTTCATCCTCAAGCCGATTGAGGAGGACAGTTTGAAGGCGTTGATCAAGGAGCGGATGGGGGGATGATGGGGGTGGGGGGCGGGGGGGGGCTTTGAATCACGAAGGTACGAAGGGCACGAAGGGCACGAAGGGCACGAAGGGCACGAAACCACCCCCTACCGCCCAACATCGCCCGGCACCGCCCCCCGCCTTTGGGAGTGGTGGGGATGGGCTTCGTGATTTTCGTGGGATGTGGTGGTGTGGAAGGGTTTCGTGGGGGATGTGGGAGGTGGTGCGGGGTTTGAATCACGAAAGTACGAAGGGCACGAAGGGCACGAAGGGCACGAAACCACCCCCTACCGCCCAACATCGCCCGGCACCGCCCCCCGCCTTTGGGAGTGGTGGGGATGGGCTTCGTGATTTTCGTGGGATGTGGTGGTGTGGAAGGGTTTCGTGGGGGATGTGGGAGGTGGTGCGGGGTTTCGTGATCAGGTTTCGTGGAGGTTGTGGGAGGTGATGCGGGGCTTCGTGATCAGGTTTCGTGATATAAGGGGGAAGCGCTTGGCTGCTCACGGTTCGCGCGAAGGGTATGATTTTGATGATGTGACCTCTCGGATCATCGGGGCATGTATCGAGGTGCACAAGAATCTGGGGCCGGGGTTTCAGGAGGTGATCTATCAGCGTGCGCTGGTTCTGGAATTGCAGACCTGTGATTTGGAGTTCAGCCGGGAGGTCAATATTCCGGTGTACTACAAGGGCAAAGAGATTGGCAAGCGGCGCGTGGATTTCGTTGTCGAGGATTGTATGGTGGAGATCAAGGCCAAGAGCATGTTCGATGAAGAGGATTACATCCAGACGCTATCCTATCTCAAGGCATCCGGATTTCGCCTCGGCCTGCTCGTCAATTTCGGCATGGAGAAGGTAGACGTCCGCCGGCTGGTGAATTAGGATCACGAAAGTACGAAGGGCACGAAGGACACGAAACCACCCCCTACCGCCCAACATCGCCCGGCACCGCCCCCCGCCTTTGGGGTGGTGGGGATGGGCTTCGTGGGTGGTTGGGAGGTGGTGCGGGGCTTCGTGATTCAACCCCCAAGGTATCCTGCTATGACAAGACCGAGCAACACCCCAACCCTCGCCCGCCTGTCCTTCCGGGTTTCGCCGGAACGGATGGCCGAGTTCGAGGCTGCCTACAAAGACAAACTCGCGCCCATCCTGAAGCGGCACGGCCTGGTGGCGTCCACCGATCCTGGGCGGGCGACTGTTGAAGACGTCTTCTGCCGGCTGTTCGAGGTAAAGGCGCCGCCCGAGGTGAACGAGAAGTGGGACGCGCTCCAGGGAGATCCGGCGTGGCAGGAGGCGCTGCCGGATCTGGGGATGCAGGGGGGTCCCGCGTTCGGGATTTATGCGGCGCCGGCAGGACCGGGCGTGAGGACGCCTGCCGGGCGGGGGCGGGGGCACTGGCGCACTTTTGACGGGGTGGACGGCCTGCCGAACACCTGGGCGTGGGCGGTCTTCGAGGACCGGGAGGGGAACCTGTGGTTCGGCACCGAGAGCGGGGCAAGCCGCTACGACGGGCGGGGATTTACCACGCTCACAACTCGGGACGGGCTGGCGCACAATATAGTGAGGGAGATCTTTCAGGACCGGGAGGGGCATTTCTGGTTTGGGACCCCGAGCGGCCTGAGCCGGTACGATGGGGAGACGTTTACTACGTTCACCACCGAAGATGGTCTGTCCGACGATGCGATCAGGTTCATTTCTCAAGATCGGGAGGGGAATCTCTGGTTTGGCTGCGGCCGTTCACGCCCTGACAAAAAAGGCGGTGGTGTGAGCCGTTACGACGGGGAGCGGTTTACCACGTTCACCACCGAAGATGGCCTGGCGTCCGATTATGTGCGCTCGATTGTTCAGGACCGTGAAGGGAATCTGTGGTTCGGTACACACGGCGGTGTGAGTCGGTACGATGGACAGACCTTCAGGGCTTTCACTGTCGATGATGGTCTGGCGGACAACAGAGTAAACGCGATCCTTCTGGACCGCGAGGAGAATCTGTGGTTCGCCACGGGTGGCGACTTGACAGGTGGTGGCGTGAGCCGGTACGATGGGGAGCGGTTTACCACGTTTACGAGCAAAGATGGTCTGCCGGATGGTGCTGTCTCGTCGGTTTTACAGGATTGGGAGGGGAATCTGTGGTTCGGTACACACGGCGGTGTGAGCCGCTACGATGGAGTAGCGTTCACCACATTTACGGCCGGAGACGGCCTGGCGGGTAATTCCGTGATGGTGATGCACCAGGACCGGGAAAGACACCTCTGGTTCGTAACTTTGGGTGGCGGTGTGAGTCGGTATGATGGCCGGACGTTTACCACCTTTACAACAGAAGAGGGTCTGGCAGGCAATTTTGTGCGTTCGATTGTTCAGGACCGGGAAGGACACCTCTGGATTGCCACTCAGGGGGGTGGTGTGAGTCGCTACGATGGGGAGGCGTTCACCACGTTTACAATAGAAGAGGGCCTGGCAGGCAATTTTGTGCGGAAGGTTTTACTGGACCGTGAGGAATGCCTCTGGTTTGTGACCAGGGGCGGCGGTGTGAGCCGCTATGATGGGCAGGCATTCACCACCTACGCAGCAGAAGATGGTTTGGCGAGTAACCAGGGATTCACCATAGCTCAGGACCGTGAGGGGAATCTGTGGCTCGGCACGCATGGCCAGGGGGCGAGCCGATTCGACGGCCGGGCCTGGACGACGTTCACTACGGAAGATGGCCTGGCCGGCAACGATATTCGGGCGATTGTTCAGGACCGTGAGGGGCGTCTCTGGTTCGGGACCTACGACGGCGGTGTGGGCTGTTATGATGGGGAGAGCTTCACCACGTTTACCGCAGAAGACGGGCTGGCGAGCGATACGGTGTTCTCCGCTTTTGAGGATCGAGAGGGATGTCTCTGGTTTGGCACCTGGGGCGCAGGGGTGAGTCGATACGACGGCCGGACCTGGACGACGTTCACGACGCAGGACGGGCTGTCGCACAATGTGGTGACCACAATCTGCCAGGAGCGGGACGGCCACCTCTGGTTCGGCACCGAGGGCGGTGTGAGCCGGTACGATGGGCAGACTTTCCAGACCCTCACCCGCGAGGACGGGTTGTCGGGCAATGCTGTGTGGTCGATCTTTCAGGACGCCGAAGGTGACATCTGGATCGGCACTGCGAACGGTCTGACGCGGTTTCGACAGCCGTCGCCGTCTCCGCCTCCGGTGTTCGTGGATGCGGTGGCCGCCAACCGGCGCTACGAGGGGGTTTCGGAACTGACGGTTCCGGCCACGATGGGGATTACGGCGTTTGAGTTTCACGGGATGAGCATCAAGACGCGGCCCGAGGCGATGGTCTACCGGTACCGCCTGGTGGGGTATGATGAGGCGTGGAAGAATACGCGGGCGCAGCGAGTGGAGTACGAGAGTCTTCCACTTGGCGAGTATACGTTCGAGGTTGTGGCCGTGGACCGGGATCTGGTCTATTCCGAATCGCCTGCGACCGTGCGCCTGACCGTGGTGAGAGACACGCGGGACGAGCAGATCGACGAGCTGGAGCGGCGGGTGCGGGAGCGGACGCAGGAACTGGAGGAGGCCAATGAGAACCTGGTTGTTGAGGCGGCCCTGGAACGGGTCCGGGCAAAGGCGCTCGGGATGCGGAATAGTGAGGATATTTCAGAGGTGAGCGCAGCGCTGTTCCGGGAATTTGAAGGGCTGGAATTTTCTCTTTTCCGTTCCGCGATTATTATTGTGGACGAGGAGAGAGATATCCACGAACACTGGGTCACCCGGAGCGATGGTATGCGTAAAGTTTACCAGGTTTCAAGAAAGGAATTCCTCGAACGGTTTCCCTGGGCCTACGAGGTAGAGGAGGCCCGAAAACAGCAGCAGAAGCACTTCGTCCGTGAGTCCGCCGGAGATGCGCTGATCCAGTTCTACCGTGTGATTCGGGAGGTCTTCAAAATACCTGAGGAGGAGTATGAGGAGATTATGCGCATACTCCCCGACCGGCTGGTGACGCATACCATCTTTTTCTCTTACGGTAGGCTCAATCTTGCAAAGACGGATCGCCTTTCGGAAGATGAGCTTGCGGTTGCCGGGCGGTTCGCCGAGGTGTTCGAGTTTGCCTACGCTCGGTTCCTGGAGCTTCAAAAGGCCGAGGGGCAGGCCCGGCAGGCGGAGCGGCGGGCGGCAGTGGACCGGGTGCGGGCGGAGATCGCCACGATGCGCACGAGCGCGGATTTGGAGCGCGTCACACCCCTGCTGTGGAAGGAGATGACAGGTGTGGGCGTGCCGTTTAACCGGTGCGGTGTGTTTATTATGGACGAGGGTGAGGCGCAGGTTCGCGCGTACCTGGCGGACCCTCAGGGGGGGTCCCTGGCCACGCTGAGCCTGGCGTTTGACAGTCATCCGCACGTGAGCAGGCTGGTGGATTCCTGGCGGTCGAAGGCTGTTCAGATCGACGAATGGGACCGGCAGGGGTTCGTAGACTGGATGGGGTTCCTCGAAGATCAGGGGCAGCCGGTGGACCGGGAGCGGTACCAGGGTGGGGATGCGCCGCTTGAGAGGCTGGTGCTCCACAGCGTGCCGTTCTCCCAGGGGATGCTCTATGCGGGGAGCGCGTCGCACCTGGCGGAGGAGGATGTGGTGCTGGTGAAGGATCTGGCGGGGGCGTTCTCCGTGGCCTATGCCCGGTACGTGGACTTCCAGCGGCTGGAGGCGCAGAACCGGGCGCTGGAGGAGGCGAACGTGCAGATCCAGGAGGCGAACCGGCTCAAGTCCGAGTTCTTAGCGCGCATGTCCCACGAGCTTCGCACGCCGATGAATGCGATCATCGGGTTCACCCGGCTGGTGCAGCGGAGGGGCGCGGAGAAGCTGTCGGAGAGGCACCGGGAGAATCTGAGCAAGGTCCGGCAGAGCGCGGACCACCTGCTGAACCTGATCAACGATATCCTGGATCTGTCGAAGGTGGAGGCAGGCCGGATGGACGTTCACGTGGAGCAATTCGATGTGAGCAAGTTGATCGGCGCCTGCTGTGTGACGGTAAGCCCGATGGTAAAGCCGGGGGTGCGGCTGACACAGGAGGTTGCAGACCGGGTGGGCGAGGCGCAGACGGACGCGGTCAGGCTGCGGCAGATCGTGACTAACCTGCTGTCCAATGCGGTGAAGTTTACGGATGGGGGCGAGGTGTCCGTCCGCGTGGGGCTGAACAGTGAGACCGGTGGCAGTACGTCTCTGATGATTGCGGTGTCGGATACGGGGATCGGGATTCCAGAGGATTCGCTGGAGGCGATTTTCGACGAGTTCCGGCAGGTGGACGGGTCGCATACTCGGAAGCACCAGGGGACGGGGCTGGGGCTGTCGATTACAAAGCGGTTGACGGAGCTTCTGGGGGGGACGATTTCGGTGGAGAGTGAGGTGGGGAAAGGATCGACGTTTACGGTTAGTGTGCCGGTGGTTTACAGAGGGGTGGAGGAGGGATAAGATGTTGGCTGCGATGAAGGTACGGGAAATGCATCAGAGTACATAAAGGTCTTCGTCTTTTCTGGGGACTTTAATGACAAGGGGCAGATCTTCGGTCTTTAGGGCGGCTTTCTCCATCACGTCCGAAACCGAGTTGCCCGATGCAATCACCCTGTCTTTTCACACGGCGATCCATTTGCCGCTGTACTGTTCTATCTCGTCCCGGTGTTCCGAGAGCCAGATGGATTCTTCCATTGCCATTCCCTTATTGAACTCAGCGTTCTTAATGAGACAGTTGATGTAGGTGCGTTGCAGGCGTGGGGCGCAGGCTGAAGCCTGCGGCTACAAGAATGTCTCTTTAGATAGGCTGAGCTCAATAGTTGAGAACAGGTGTTCATTTGCTCATCGTCTATTAAGTATAGCCATCCTGTGTCGAGAGTTCAAGGGCAAACTGGTTGAGCGAAAGGATAATGTGATGCCCGAACCGATCTTAGAACAGTTGTCGAAAGGCCCGGTCCTGGGGGATGGGGGATACGTAGTGATTCTGAAGGAGCAGGGCGTGCCGATGGAGAAGTACACGCCGCACGGGATTTTGACCCACGGGCGCCTGGTTCGAGCGCTGTACCAGGGGTTCTTAGATGCCGGGGCGGAGGTGATTACGGCGCAGACCTTTTTCTGGTCGCGCGCCCGGCTCCGGCAGACGGGGAACGAGGATAAGTTTGAGGAGATCCACCGTGTGGCAGTAGAAATGGCGCGGGAGGTAGCGGGAGACAAGGCTCTGGTGGCCGGGGCGGTGACGTCGGCAATCGGGTTCGACCGGTCGCTGGCATCGCTTGAGGAATCGTATGCGGACTGCCGGGAAGAGAGCGATTTGCTGATTGATCTGGGCGTGGATTTTCTCATCTTGGAAGGGTTCTGGTACGTAGACGAGGCGAGGGCTGCGCTGAAGGCTGCGGTGGAGGCTGCGGCGTCAAAAGACGTGGCGGTGATGGTGACAGTGCCCTTTCGTTCCCGAAAAACTCAGGACGGACACGATCCGGATGAATGCGCCAGGGTGATCCGGGATGAGGGGGCGGACATCATCGGGATTCACTGCGAGCGGGATCCTGAGAATATGTACCCGGTGATCGAGCCGATGCAGCGGGCCGTGGATATACCGATCGCAATGCAGCCGATCGCGATTCGGTGCGCGCCGTCGGACTACTGGAACCGGGCGGACGGGTTTTGGACCGGGCGCGTGCTGCCTCCGGAAGCAATGGCCGACTACGCCCGCCGAGCCGGGGAGATGGGAATTCAGTACATCGGGTCGTGCTGCGGGTCCGGGCCGGAACACGTGCGGGCGATGGCGGAGGCGCTGGGGAAGCAGGTAAGGAATGGGGGAAATGAAGAGAAAAGGTGACGGTGTAGGAAATTGCAAATTTCGGCATGGTTCAATTGCCTGGATACCAGGGTCACACATCAGGAGAAGGCCGGATCCGGTGGGGTGGCCGGGGGAGCCCGGCTTGTCCGGGCTTTTTAATCGTAGCGCGGGAATTCATTCCCGCGCGGGGCCGGCGATATGTTACCCGGCTTTGAACCATGCCCAAATTTCAAATTTTCCATTTCAAATTTCAACTTGAAAGGCAGCAACGATGAGCACACGATACGATCTTCTGCTCAAAGGCGGCCATGTGATTGATCCCAAAAACAATGTGGACGGTCCGGCGGATCTGGTGGTCCACGACGGCAAGGTCGCTGCGGTCGGGAAAGATCTGTCGGGAGATGCGGAGAAGGTTCTGGATGTTTCGGGGCTTTATGTGACGCCGGGGCTGATCGATATTCACGTACACGTGTACGGCGGGTATCGGGGCTGGTTGTTTCCGGACCAGCATGCTTTTCCCAACGGGGTGACTACGGTGGTGGATACCGGGGGGGCCGGGTGGAAGGATTTTGAGGATTTCAAGGAGACGATTATCGATCCCTCGGCCACCCGTGTGCTGGCCTTTATCAATATCGTCGGGGCGGGGATGATCGGGTCTCCGGAACAGGATACCAGCGAGATGGAGCCGGAGCCGTGCGCGGAGATGATCCGGCGGTATCCGGACTGCGTGGTGGGGTCCAAGACCGCACATTTTCAGGGGCCGGGCTGGGAGGCAGCCGGGGGGGCAATTGAGGCTGCGCGGCTGAGCGAGACGCTTGCGATGATGGACTTTGCACCGAAGCCGACGCGCTCCTACGAGGAACTTTTGGCGCGGATGAGTCCCGGAGATATTCACACGCATTTGTATGCCAGGCATATCCCGCTGCTGGATGAGGGGAAGAAGGTCAACGATTATGTGCGGAAGGCGCGGGAGCGGGGGATTATTTTCGACACCGGGCACGGGAGCGGCAGTTTCTGGTTTCGAATCGCCGAGCCGGCCATGCAGCAGGGCTTTCCGCCCGATACGATCAGCACGGACCTGCACAAAAGCAGCCGGCTGCTTCCCAATGCGACGATGCTGACGACCATGGCGAAATTTCTGACCCTGGACATGCCCCTGCAGGAAGTGGTCTACCGGTCCACGCAGGCGCCCGCCGAGGTTGTCCGCCGGCCGGAGCTGGGCCATTTGAGCGTGGGCGCCGAAGCGGACGTGGCCGTGCTGGACGTGGTGGAGGGTGACTTCGGGTTTGTGGACTCCGGGCTGAACCGCAAGCAGGGGACGCAGAGGCTGGCGTGCCACCTGACCCTGCGGGCGGGTGAGGTTGTGTGGGATTTGAACGGGCGGAGCTTTCCGGATTATTCGCTGGAGATGTGAACACGAAAGGCACGAAACCACCCGTCACCATCCACTTCCACACGAAAAACACGAAACCACGCCCCGCAACCCCCCGTTGGGGGTAGGGTCATGGAGTGGAGGAGTTCGCTATTCATCAGTCGTTGGTTCGATATTAAACCGTTACACGGAGGGCAACATGGATACGTCGTCGTTGAGTTTTCCGACTTATGAGTCGATCGGGGTGCGGCCGTTGATTAATTGCAGGGGGACGTTTACGATTATCAGCGGGTCGTTGATGCTGCCGGAGGCGGTGCAGGCGATGTGCGAGGCGTCGAAGGTTTACGTGCATTTAGATGAGTTGATGGACAGGGTCGGAGAGCGGATCGCGGAGTTGATGCAGGTGGAGTGGGGGATTGTGACCAATGGGTGCGCTGCGGCGCTGTGCCAGATTACGGCCGCGTGCGTGGCGGGCACGGACCTGAAGAAGATGCGGCGCCTGCCGGATACGGCGGGGATGAAAAATGAGGTGATCGTGCAGCCGTCTCACCGGCACATATACGATCACGCGATCCGGATGGTGGGCGTGCGGATGGTGGAGGTGGAAACTGCGGAAGAGCTGGAGGCGGCGATCGGCGAGCAGACGGCGATGATTGGAGTGTTTGGAGATGCGGGGGACCGGGGCACGATTTCGGTAGAGGAGATGGCCCGGATCGGGCACGAACACGGGGTTCCGACCCTGGTGGACGCAGCGGCGGAGCGCCCGGATGTGCC
Organism: Candidatus Latescibacterota bacterium; assembly: GCA_965249305.1. Classification (GTDB taxonomy): domain Bacteria; phylum Latescibacterota; class UBA2968; order UBA2968. The sequence continues at coordinate 6,451,077 of OZ252228.1, forward strand.
CAACCGGTACATTGCCGAAGGGGCGGATGCGGTGGCCTACAGCGGGGGGAAATGCCTGCGCGGGCCCCAGGCCGCAGGGCTGGTGCTGGGCCGGAAGGACCTGCTGCAGGCAGCGTTCCTGAACGGTGCGCCCCACCACGCGTTGGCCCGGCCGATGAAGGCGGGCAAGGAGGAGATTATGGGCCTGCTGGCGGCGGTGGAGCAGTGGGTGATACGGGACCACGAGGCGGAGTGGAAGGAGTGGGAGCGGCGCCTGGAGGTGATTTCGGATGCGACATCAGGCATCCCATCGGTCACGACGGAGGTCGAGCAGCCCGGACGGTCCAACGTGGCGCCGGTGCTGGCGATCCGGTGGAACCCGGAAACGGTCCGGCTCAGCCCGGAGGAAGCTCAGACACAGCTCTCCGAAGGCGATCCGCGGATTGAGGTTCCCACGAATAAGGATGGGCTTTCCGTGATGCCGTATATGATGGAGGCGGATGAAGAGGTGGTTGTGGCGGGGCGGTTGAAGGAGGTGCTGGAAGGGGCGGTTTAAGAGAAAATCCACCGCAGAGACGCGGAGGACGCGGAGAAAGGCACAATAATGGCTGGGTATGGCAGAGGAATACGAAACACGGCGGCCAGGAAAACGGGGGCAACGCCAGTCAAGCGTTACAGAGGATCATCTTCCGGTAGTGGGGGCCTGTCCGCTTCTCGAACGGCCTCAAGCGCTTCAAGTGCTTTGGTTTTTGACCCTCTAACGGCCCGTTCCTGCATCATGCGGGCACCTTCTTCGGCGCCGATGTATCGCAGCGCGATCTCATTGATCAGCTGGCCCAGTGAGAGACTTTTTCGTCTGGCGATTTCTTTGAGCCGCTGCCGGGTAAATTCACTCAGTCGAATGGTTGTTTTGTTCATGGCTGCCGCTCCTTTGCGGATCCGCCATAAAAATGACGTAATAGGCGTCTGATGTCAAGCAGTGGGTTTCCTTGGAGACTTTCTATGACAACCTCCGATCCAATCCGATCCCGCCCTGGGGTGTGGCGGTGGGTGGTTTCGTGCTTTTCGTGCCTTTTCGTGCCCTTCGTGATCCAAACCCTCCACGCCGTACAACCTTACCAGCCCACGCACCCCGACCCCGTCTTAGAGCCCTGGCGCTGGCGCACCTTCCCCGAACTGAAGGGTCTGGGACTGCGGTGCATGGCCGAGGACAAGGACGGCAGCATGTGGTTCGGGGTGGACGACGGCGTGCGGCGCTACGACGGGGTGACCTGGACGCCCTACACGGAGGCGGACGGCATTCTGGGAGCGCCGGTTGGTACGCTTTGCGCAACGAAGGACGGGAGCCTCTATGCGGGCACGGCCCTGGGGATCAGTCGATTTCGCGATGGGGCCTGGCGCCGGGTGTTTCCTCCGGAGGGGGACCTGCCCTGGCCGGTTACCGACCTGATGGAGGCATCGGATGGGAGCCTCTGGGCGGGGACCGAATGGGGCGCTTTGCGCCTGTTCAGGGGTGAGGCGGTGATTTATACCACGGAGGAGATCGGGGCTGCGCTGCGGGTGCTGGCGCCCGGCGTGTCGCTTTCGGTTGTGCCGGACGGGGCGGCTCCGGCCCGCTCCTGGGGCGAAGGGGTCGGGATAGAGGTACTGACATCGTCCTCTCTTAGCTCTACAACCACTCTGCAGGTTATCCGGGCGCTGGCCCCCGGGGGGCCCGGGGAGGCCGCGGGCCTGAAGGTCGGGGATCGCATCACGGCGGTGGACGGACAGTCTGAAGTTACTCGGCGTCGGCTGAACGGTCCTGCGGGTACCTCTTTGACGCTGACCGTGCGGCGAGAGGGCCTTCCCGAACCCTTTGAGGTGACCGTTACACGCCAGGAGGTGGAGGGAACCTATTACGATTTCCGCGTTTACGACGTCTATGGAGACCGGGGGGGCGTGGTCTGGTTCGGGCTGTCAAGGGGTGTTGAAGGTGGCGAGATTGTACGCTACGATCCCCGGTTCAAGCCCGGGGCAAGCTCTTCTGCAGCCCCGGAAACAGCATGGCGGCTCTACACGGAGGAGGACGGCCTGGAGATCGGCGGCGGACCGCGCATTGCCCAGACCAGGGATGGCGTGATCTGGACGGTCTCCAGCAACGGCTTTCGTGGCGTGAACCGGTTCGATGGAAAGACCTGGACGCACTTCCGGCTGCGCACTTTGGGGGGGAACAACCTGAACACCTCCATCCTGGAGACGGGGGACGGGACGGTCTGGATCAGCGGGTATGAACAACTGCATGCCTTCCGGGATGCGGCATGGCGTGTGTACCGTTCTCCGGAGGTGTCGGTCTCCCTCCACCGCGCCCAACTCTTAGAGGCGTCGGATGGGGCGCTGTGGGTCGCCGGAGTGGGGCAGGAGGCTGCCCGGCTGGACTACAGGACAAATCGATGGACGACCTACGAGGGTCTGCATTTCGAGGATGAGACACCCGACGGGGCACAATGGTTTATATCCTGGAGGGATAGCAGCATTGTGCGCTACGATCCCCGGTTCAAGCCCGGGGCAGGCTCTTCGGCAGCCTCAGAGCCTGCCCTGAGTGAAACGAAGGGACAGGGTGGGATGACTCAAAGTCCGGGGCAGGCGTGGACGCGCTACGGTGTTGAGGACGGGGTGATGGATGATCCCTGGATACTTATCGCGACCCGTGAGGGCGATCTCTGGGCTGCGGGGCGTCACGACAGCACGGCGGCTACGGCCCGGTTTGACCCTTCGGCAAGCTCAGGACAAGGCGGGACGAAGTGGTCCCTTCAGACACATCCCCAACTCTCCTCGAGCATCCATCCGTGGGGGATCTACGAGTCTGCGGATGGCGGGGTCTGGTTCAGCGCGTGGGTAGGCATTTTTCAGGAACGCGGGCAACTCGGGGGTTTGCTCAGGTTCAATGGAAAGACCTGGGACCATTATACACCTCCGGAAGCGCCCCGCGCGGCCTACGGCATCGGCCAGACAGGCGATGGCGTCCTCTGGTTCGGAGGCGGTCGCCTGCGCCGTTTCGACGGCCAGGCCTGGACGGAGGTGACGGAGCCGGAAGAGCTGACCTCGTGGGTGCACGGCATTGCGGTTGCGGACGATGGGAGTCTCTGGGTCAGCACTCGTTTCTATGGCGTGCTTCGGTTCGACGGGACCACATGGACCCGGTACGATGTGCGAGACGGACTGGCGAATAATACGGTCAGCCAGATCCTCCAGACGGCGGACGGCAGCATCTGGGCCGTGACAGACAAGGGGGCCAGCCGGTTCGATGGACGGGCCTGGACAACCTATGCCCTCCCCACGGATTTAATAAGCGGTCCGCTCCGCCAGTCCCGGGACGGGGCACTCTGGATCAACGGTCCTCTTCGAGGGCAGAGAAGAACGATGACGATTCGCTACGAGCCGGATGCCGATCCTCCGGAGACGGCGATCACGCTGTCTCTAAGCGAAGTCTCCCAGCCGGGCAATACGACCTTAGCATGGAGGGGCGCCGATCCCTGGCGCTCGACATCGGACGAGGATCTCCAGTTTTCCTGGCGCCTGGACGGGGGCGTGTGGTCTGCCTTCTCTTTGGAGGTGAACCGGATCTTCGAAGCCCTGCCAAGCGGAGGTCATACCTTTGAGGTTAAGGCCAGGGACCGGGACTTCAACGAAGACCCCACGCCCGCCGTAGTGCAGTTTACCGTGATTCCACCGGTCTGGCAGCAGCCCTGGTTCATCGTTCTGATGGTCGGGCTGCTCGGAGCGATCGGGTTTCAGACGGGGCGGGTGGTCCGGCGGGATCGGCGGCTGCGGGAGTCGAATACGGCATTGTCGGGGGCGAATAAGGAGCTGTTCGAGGCCAACGTGCAGATCCAGGAGGCGAACCGGCTCAAGTCGGAGTTTCTGGCGAACATGTCGCACGAGCTGCGCACGCCTATGAACGCGATCATCGGGTTTACCCGGCTGGTGATGCGGCGGGGGGCGAAGGAGTTGTCGGACCGAAGCCGGGAGAACCTGGAGAAGGTGAAGCTGAGCGCAGACCACCTGCTGGGGCTGATCAACGGTATCTTAGACCTGTCTAAGATCGAGGCGGGGCGGCTGGACGTCCACGCCGGGTCCTTCGACGTGAAGGGACTGGTGAACGCCTGCTGTGCGACGGTTGGCCCGCTGGTCAAGGAGGGCGTGGCGCTTAACTGCGAGGTCTCCGACGGGGTCGCGGAAGCGAATACGGACGAGGTGCGACTGCGGCAGATTCTGATCAACCTGCTGTCCAATGCGGCCAAATTTACGGATGAAGGCGAGATCCAGGTTCGGGTGAGTCTGGACGGAGGGGCGGATGGGAAGGGATCGATAGTGATTTCGGTGGTGGATACGGGGATCGGGATTCCGGAGGATTCGCTGGAGACGATTTTCGACGAGTTCCGGCAGGTGGATGGGTCGCACACCCGAAAGCACCAGGGGACGGGACTGGGGCTGTCGATTACGAAGCGGCTGGCGGAGCTTCTGGGGGGCACGATTTCGGTGGAGAGCGAAATCGGAAAAGGATCTACGTTTACGGTGAAGGTGCCGGTGGTTTACGGGGGTGGGGAGGGATGAGGCGCCGCGAGGGAATGAACTAATCCGGCAACGGTCTCAGGCAAATGCCGCATTAGTTTCTAACATCAGTACTTCACGAAATCAACCCGGACGACAGGCAATTGCAAATTGCAAATTGCAAATTGACCATTGCAAATTGCAAATTGGCAGGATGCCCCCGCCGCGTTCCACCACCCTCAACCGAGGCCACTGCACATCGATCAACCACGACACAATCTCAGAGGCGCCAGGCGTGAGGGCTCGGCGCCGGTTGTACCCGGAGCACCGTCGTTGAGGACTTCCACAGAGGCAAATTTCACCCCTTTCTGTTTTCACTGGAGGTCGGCCATGAAGAAAATTCTGATTATCGAGGATATCGAGTGGAACCGGGATCTGGTCGCGCAGATCCTGGAGGAGGACTACGAGGTGGTGGAGGCGGAGGACGGGAGGCAGGGGCTGGAGGTGGCGCTGGCGGAGCAGCCGGATCTGATTTTGATGGATATTTCGCTGCCGGAGATCAACGGGTGGGAGCTGGCGCCGATGATCCTGCAGAGTGAAGGGCTTCGAGAGGTGCCAATTATTGCGGTGACGGCCCACGCGATGGCCGGGGACGAGAAGCGGTCTCTGGAGGTGGGCTGCAAAGCCTACGTGGCCAAGCCGATTGACGAAGATGAGCTGTTAGAGAAGATCGAAGCGTTGATTGGGAAGTGAGAAAGGTGGATGACGGACGACAGAGGCTTGAGGAGCAATACAATGACGGAGGACAGAAGGACTATTCTGATTGTCGACGACGAGCCGTTCAACTTAGACCTGCTGGAGCAGGAGCTGATTGACGACTACGAGGTGGCGCAGGCGGAGGACGGCGAAGGGGCGCTTGAGCAGGCGGGGGTGTGCGATCCGGACCTGATCCTGCTGGATGTGCGGATGCCGGGGATGAGCGGGCTGGAGGTGGTGAGGCGGCTGCGGGAGTCGGAACAGCACGTGACCACGCCGGTGATTATGCTCACGGCGCAGTCCGGCTTGGACGCGCAGGTGGAGGGGCTGGATGCGGGGGCGGACGACTATATTACCAAGCCGTGGGAGCCGGAGGATCTGCATGCGCGCATCCGCAGCGCGCTGCGGATCGGACAGCTTCAGAAGCAGCTGGCCCGGGAGCGCAACGAGCTGAAGCAGACCCTGGAAGAACTGCGGGCGGCGGAGGCGCAGCTTGTACACTCGGAGAAGATGGCCGGGCTGGGCAAGCTGGTGGCGGGCGTGGCGCACGAGTTGAACAACCCGATCGGGTTTATCTACGCGAACATGGACCACTTCCGGCGTTACGTGGGTGAGTTGAAGACGGTCTTCGACGGGGGATCGCTGCCTGCGGAGCCGGCCGAGCGGGCGGGCCGGGCATTCGAGGTACTCGGGCGGCTGATCGAGAGCTGTTCCAACGGGGCGGACCGGATCAAAAAGATCGTGCAGGGGCTGCGGACCTTTTCCCGCTTAGACGAGGCCGAGCGCAAGGCGGTGGATATCCACGAGGGGATCGACAGCACCCTGGCGCTGCTGGAGCACCACCTGAAGGACCGGATCCAGGTGCGCCAGGACTACGGCTATATCCCTCAGGTGGAGTGCTATGCCGGACAGCTCAACCAGGTGTTCATGAACCTGTTGACGAATGCGGCGGATGCAATTGAGGGAGAAGGGGGTATCTGGATTACGACGGCGGTGGAAGACGGGGTCGTGCGGGTCTCGATCCGGGACTCGGGGGCGGGCATTGATCCGGAGAACCTGAAGCAGATCTTCGGCCCGTTTTTCACGACCAAGGATGTAGGCAAAGGCACCGGCCTGGGGCTGTCGATCAGCTACGGGATCGTGGAGAAGCACGGGGGGAAGATCGAGGTGGAGAGCAAGGTGGGGGAAGGGACGACGTTTACGGTGGTGCTGCCGGTGCGGATGGGGTAGGGAGAAGGGGGGGGGGGGAAGTTTGAATCACGAAGGGACGAAGGGCACGAAGGACACGAAACCACCCCGCACCACCCCCTGGGGAGGTGGCGTTGTGGAGTGGTGGAAGGGAAGGGTTTCGTGGGTTTCGTGGGTGTGGTGTGGTGCGGAAGGGTTTCGTGGAGGATGTGGGAGGTGGTGCGGGGTTTCGTGATTCAAGGGTTGTGCGGCAGGAGCCGTCCCCTGGCTGCGAGCTGGGGGGAAGGCGCTCGTCAGGAGGAGTCGGCTCCTGCCGGATTGATCGTTAGCCGTATATGCCGACCGGGACGGTATCGGCCGTTAGGGAGATCTCGGCCGGACGGTGTGAGACCGTTCTGTCACGGTCCTCTTGCTCAATTTTGTGAACTTCTGAGTTGAGTTGTTCTTTCTCTTCGAGCCAGAGGCAGTACCAATCGGGGTCGTACAGTTCCCCGACGTCCATCCAGCCTGCGAAATAGATTTCAGAATACGGGTTCTGCATGAAAGCGGTGTCTATCATCAGGCACTTTTTGAGGTAAGCGGCCAGGCTGGTGCAGAGACGAACAACGCTGTTTCGCACTGTCGTGATCTTTGTCATGGCTTACTCCCTCCTTGTTGAACTTTATGGCTGCTGCTGCGTTGGGTGACTGTTTCTTTGTGGTTCGTTCATTCAACACTCAGGTATTGCATGCGGCGTGCCAAATGAAGCGAGAGGGCGTGATGTTTTGGCATAACGTTCTAAAAAACAATAGTTCGGCCACTTTTAAGCAGCAATTTTGCCATAATCCCGCAGTTTTTGGTATTGGGGAGATTTTTTAATCAAATTTAGGTCGAGGTCTAACATTAAAAAAATATTCTGGAGAAAATACGTGTTGAAATAACAGGCTTTTACACTGGCCATGGAAAAGGGTATGGGTCTCGTATCTGATTGGGCTTGTAAGTGTTCCGTTTTGGCTAAATTGAGGGTTGTCAAAGTGGAGTTGCCCCGTTTTGGTGGAGTGTTTAGGGCTTGGGCTTCAAGCCCGTGTTTGATGCTGTTTTTCATATGTCATCGGTGAGTGGTATGCGATTGATGAATGCCTACGATGGGGATTATACCAGCCCTCAATATACTCAAAAATAGCCAATCTGGCCTCCTTGTGGGTACGAAAACAACGGCGGTCGATCAATTCACATTCGAGGGTGGCGAAAAAGCTTTCACACAGTGCGTTGTCATAGCAGTCGCCTACAGAACCCATTGAGGGACGTATACCCGCCTCATCGCAGCGTTTACCGAAGGCAAGTGAAGTATACTGAGATCCCTGGTCGGAGTGGTGGATCACCCCACAAGGATGACGCTGCCAAAGTGCCATATTCAAAGCAGACAAAACCAACTCACTCTGGAGCGTCGAAGCCATCGTCCAGCCCACGACTCGGCGGGAAAAGACATCGATAACCACAGCAAGATACAGGAAGCCCGCCCAGGTTGGTACGTAGGTAATATCGGCCACCCAGAGTTTATTTGGGGCTTCAACAGTGAAGTCTCTCTTGACCAGATCAGGGGCTTTTTGAGCCTTTTTTCCCTTACGGGTGGTTCTGATACCCTTTCGACGGCTCACCCCGAAGATACCAATCTCAACCATCAGACGGGCGACACGCTTTTTGCCTATACGGATGCCTAATGCTGCCAGATCTTCCCAGATTCTGGGGGCTCCGTAGGTAGAATCAGAACGGGCATGAAAAGCCTTAATCTGTTCCTTGAGATCCGCATCGACCTTTGCTCTTGGCGATGGGGGGCGTCCTCGCCACGCATAATACCCACTGAGGGAGACACCCAGGACTCGGCATTGCGTGGTAATTGGCCATTTTGCCTGGTGCGCCTTCACGAACTGGAAGGCTTTCTGGGGATCGTGTTGGTCTCCTGAGCGAACCAGGCTGCTGCTTTTGACAAGATCTCACGCTCGATGCGTAACTGCTTAATCTCGCGACGAAGACGGCGCAACTCCTCTCGCTCATCACTGGTCAGACCGTCTTCTCGAAGGCCCTCGTCTCGGTCGGCCTGTACCACCCAGTTCCGGATCGTCTGGTCTGAGGGCTCGAACTCTTTGGCCAGCTCTCCTGGCGTACGACCGGCTCGAACCAATTCGACCATTTGCTTTTTGAACTCAGGTGGATAAGGTGGACGTGTTGGCGGCATAGTGGATCTCCTTTCTCCCAAGAGATAAGGTACCCACCGAAACGGGTCAAGTCCAAGTCGTGGGCTGGACGATGGCTTCGACGCTCCAGAGTGAGTTGGTTTTGTCTGCTTTGAATATGGCACTTTGGCAGCGTCATCCTTGTGGGGTGATCCACCACTCCGACCAGGGATCTCAGTATACTTCACTTGCCTTCGGTAAACGCTGCGATGAGGCGGGTATACGTCCCTCAATGGGTTCTGTAGGCGACTGCTATGACAACGCACTGTGTGAAAGCTTTTTCGCCACCCTCGAATGTGAATTGATCGACCGCCGTTGTTTTCGTACCCACAAGGAGGCCAGATTGGCTATTTTTGAGTATATTGAGGGCTGGTATAATCCCCATCGTAGGCATTCATCAATCGCATACCACTCACCGATGACATATGAAAAACAGCATCAAACACGGGCTTGAAGCCCAAGCCCTAAACACTCCACCAAAACGGGGCAACTCCAAACAAACGGCGTGAATACGTCTTCTGTGACAAAGGAGAGTAACGCGATAGGTTACGAAAATTGATCTTGCCGTGAGCTGTTAGGATCGCTGTAAACACAGCCATCAGAAACTTTTTTTGAGGCTTGGAAATCTTGAAACTCTTGAGTATCTTTTCTGCCAGTTCCATTGTGCCGTCTCTCCAGATAAAGGGTATCGTTGACGTGGTGGTCTATGATACCTAATCTGCGTGAACGGCACTTTTTTGTCAAAGAAAACTGTCCGCCATATTGAAAAAACAAAGAATAAAAAATACAAAACCGAATTGTATCGTGAGATGCCGGAATCGGTTCAGGTGCCAAAAAATAGGTCGACCATCACCAAATATGTGCATAAGTGTATTGAAAATAGTATATTACCGTCCGGCAATAAATTTGACACCGGCTGGCAAAAATATTGTCGGTTTTTCGTGTAGGCCTGTGAGAAAAAAGAGGTAGCATGTCCGCGGTTTATGGAATATATTATTTCAGTTGTACCACTCGAGGTTTTCGCTCCAGGTATAGCTCGCTGCGGCGGGTGATCACCTGTCTGTAACCGATCCTCGATTTTGTTTTTCTCCGCGTCCTCCGCGCCTCTGCGGTGAACGCTTGCTGGAGTGCCTGATGGCCGTTCCAACAAACGGTGAGCTTGTTGCGCGCTGGCGTGATGAGCCCGCGCCGCTGCTTCCGCTGCTGCACGCCTTTCATGATCGGGACGGCTTTGTTTCGGACGAGGCGGTCCGGGAGGTGTCCGGGGCACTCAAAATACCGCAGGCCGAGCTTTTCGGAACGGTGACCTTTTACCACCACTTTTCGCGCACCCCGCCCGGGCAGAGCGTCCCCCGGGTCTGCACGGGACCTATCTGCTGTCTGAGGGGCGCCAGGGGGATGCTGGAGGCGTTCGGGGAAGGTGGGGCGACCGAAATGCCGTGCGCCGGCCGCTGCGACGATCCGATTCCCGTGATTGAAGGGCGCCGGGTGCTGGTGGGCACGCGCGCGGAGGGTCTCACGGCTCAACCCACGCCCCTGCCCCCGCCGAATCCGGGCGGCTGCGAGGAGTGCGTGTTTGGGGGGATTCGTGAGCCGGGAAGAGCCGGGATCGAGGGGTACCAGAAGACGGGCGGGTACGAGGCGCTAACGCGGGCGGTGCGGGAGATGAGTCCGGCCGGGGTGATCGAGCTGATTACCGAGAGCAAGCTGGCGGGGCGTGGGGGGGCGGGGTTTCCGACGGGGGTGAAGTGGAAGGCGGTGGCCGACGAGTCTCGCGGGCCGAAGTCGATTGTGTGCAATGCGGACGAGGGGGAGCCGGGGTGTTTTAAAGATCGTGCGGTGATGGATTACGATCCCCATGCGGTGGTCGAGAGCATGGTGCTGGCCGCCTACGCGACGGGGGCGACGCGCGGGTTTATTTATCTGCGGTACGAGTATCCGGAGACGTTTGAAATTCTTGAACGCGCAATGGTGGAGGCGGAGGAGGCGGGGTTCTTAGGTGAGAAGATTCTGGGTGCGGATTTTAACTTTCGGATCTATCTGAGGCGGGGAGCGGGCGCGTACATTTGCGGTGAGGAAGGCTCGCTGCTGAACAGCTTAGAGGGCAAGCATCCTTTTCCGCGTAACCGGCCGCCTTTTCCGGTCACGCACGGGTACGAGGACCTGCCGACGGTGGTGAACAATGTAGAGACGCTGGTTTCCACGCCGCCGATCCTGCGCCACGGCGCCGAATGGTATCAGGGGCTGGGGCGGAACGGGCAGGCGGGGACCAAGGTGATCAGCCTGTCGGGCGATATCCAGAAGCCGGGGAATTACGAGGCGCCGCTGGGGCTGCCGCTTGAGACATTGCTGTACGACTGGGCGGGCGGTCCGCCGGAGGGGAGGTCGATCCAGGCGGTGACCATGGCCGGGCTGTCGGGCGGCTTTCTCGCGGGAGATGCGCTGGAGGTGACCTTAGATGAGCCGAGCATCCGCAGCAAGGGGTCCATGTTAGGTGCGGCCGGGATTATGGTGTTCGACGACAGCCGGGATATGGTCCAGGCGGCCCACGGCGCAATGGCCTTTTTCGCCGAGGAGTCCTGCGGCAAGTGCTTCCCCTGCCGGATCGGCACGCACCGGCTTACCGAACGCCTCGCGGGCGACTCGGGCCCGAAGGACGTGGGGGCCTGGCGGCAGGAGGTGAGCGATATCGGCGAGACGATGAAGGCGATCAGCGCCTGCGGGCTGGGGGTGGCCGCGCCCATGGTCACGGACAGTTTGATGAAGTATTTCCCGGAGCAGGTCGCACAGCACGTGCAGTCCTGAATTCGTCATAAACAGTAAGGAAGGGTGCAATGAGTGCAGCGGAAATAGATGTTCAGGTCGCCACGATGACGCTGGACGGGGAAGAGGTGAGCTTTACCGAGGGTGAGACGGTCTATGAGGTGGCCGAGCGGCGCCTGAAGGAGATTCCGACGCTGTGTTACGACCCCCGGTTAGAGCCTTTTGGCGGGTGCCGGTTGTGTGTGGTGGAGGTGGAGGGGGCGCGAACGCCGGTGGCCTCGTGTACGACTGTGGCGACGCCGGGGATGGTGGTGCGCACGGCGACGGAGACGATTGAGAAACACCGGAAGACGCTGCTGGAGATGGTTGCGTCCGAGAACCGGGAGATCGAGGTGGACCCGCTGCGGGGGTACGCGTCCCAGGAGCTTACGGCGCTGGTGGACCGGTACGGGGCGCGCACCGGGCGTTTTGCCGGGGCGCAGTCGGGGGTGAGCAAGGAGGACGACAATCCCTTCCTGCTGCGGGATTACGACCTGTGTATCTCCTGTTACCGATGTGTGCGGGTGTGCGCCGAGCAGGAGGGGGATCACGCAATCAATGTGATGAATCGCGGGTTCCACACACAGATTACAACCGAGTTTGACGGCATCCTCAAAGACTCGGCGTGTACTTTTTGCGGGCAGTGCGTGCAGACCTGTCCGACGGGCGCGCTGGGCGATAAGAAGGCGATGCGTGCGGCCGATATGCCGGGCGAGATCGAGAAGACCCGGTCCATCTGTCCCTACTGCGGCGTGGGCTGTTCGGTGGATATTATGACGAAGGAGGAGAAGATCGTGGGCGTCCAGCCGGCGATGGACGGGCCGGCGAACCTGGGCGCGCTGTGCGTGAAGGGGCAGTTTGCGTTCGACTTCGTGCAGCACACGGACCGTTTGACAATGCCGCTGGTGCGCGGGGAGGATGGGGAATTCCACGAGACGGACTGGGACGAGGCGCTGGACCGGGCGGCCGCGGGCTTCCGGCGGGCGCTTGAAGAACACGGCAGGCACAGCGTTTACGGCGTGGCCTCCGGACGGGCGCCCAGCGAGGCGGCCTACGCGATGCAGAAGTTCATCCGGGCGGGGTTCGGCACCCATTACATAGACAACTGTAGCCGTGCGTGACACGCGCCAACGGTTGCCGGTCTGGCAGCCACCATCGGACGGGGCGCGATGTCCAACCCGCTGGAAGACATGGAAAAGCCGGATGTCATCTTCTGCATCGGGACCAATATGACCGAGTGCCACCCGGTGGCAGCGACCCGGTTGAAAAGGGCGCTTGCCCGGGGGGCGAAGCTGATTGTCGCCGATCCCAGGCGCATCCCGCTGGCGGAAATGGCGGACCTGTACCTGCCGATCCGGGTCGGTTCGGATGTGCCCCTGCTGCTGGCAATGGCGCACGTGATTGAGCGGGAAGGGCTTGCTGATGAAAAATTCATCGACGAACGTACGGTGGAAGGCGAGGCTTTCTTAGAGCACGTGAAAGAGTATCCGCCCGAGTGGGCGGAGCAGATTACGGAGGTGCCCGCAAAAGATATTGAGGCGGCTGCCATCTGGTACGGGAAGGCCGATAAGGGGGCGATCTACTACACCTTAGGCATTACCGAGCACATCTGCGGTGTGGACAATGTGCAGAGCCTGTGCAACCTGGCGCTTATGACCGGCAACGTGGGCCGCGAGGGCACCGGCATCAACCCAATGCGCGGGCAGAACAACATCCAGGGAGCGGGGGATTCCGGGGCGGTTCCATCAAGTTATCCCGGATTTCAGCCGGCGGACGATCCCGAAAACGCAAAGAAATTCTCCGGCCTGTACGGGCGTGAGATGGATGCCGAGAAGGGGATAACGAAGGTCACGGCATTGGATCTGTGCGGCGACCGGATCCGGGCGATGCTGATCGACGGGGAGAATACCCTGCTTTCCGATCCGGACCGGGCGCATTGCGAACACGCGTTGAAGAGCCTGGACCACTTAGTGGTGATCGACATCTTTCTGACTGAGACGGCGCAGCTCGCCGATATTGTGTTCCCCGCCACGGCATGGGGCGAGACCGAGGGTGTGTGTGTGAACACGGAACGGCGTGTGCAGCGCCTCCGGGCAGCCGTCCCACCGCCGGGGCAGGCGAAGCCGGACTGGTGGATCGTCTCCCAGATTGCGAAACGCGCAGGGTTCAAAGGCCTCGACTGGGAATCTCCCAAAGAGGTGTTCAACGAGCTGTGCAGTCTGTCGCCGATTTACGCCGGGCTGGACTGGGACCGGATCGACAGGGGCGAATACCAGTGGCCGGTGCCGGACAAAGACCATCCGGGAACACCGGTTTTGCACCAGGGAGAGTTCCGGAACGGCCGGGGCATTTTCACCCGTCACCGGTACCGCACTCCGGCCGAGACCGTCAGCGCGGAGTACCCGGTCTGGCTCACAACCGGCCGGCGGCTGCAATCTTATCACACGCGCACCCAGACGGGACGTTCGGCGGGGATCGACTACCTGCTGTCCGAGGAGACCCTGGAGGTGCATCCGGACAATGTGGCGGAGTGGGGGCTGGTGGACGGGGGCTGGTGCCAATTGTCGAGCGCACGCGGCTCGATAAAGATTAAGGTCAAAGCCACGGAGCGGTCGCCCCGGGGCACGGTGTTCGCAAGCTTCAGCTTCGGCGACGTGCCGGTGAACGTCCTGACCGGGTCGGGCTACGACCCCATCACGGAGACCGCCGAACTCAAGGTCTGTCCGGTGTGCGTGGAACCGGCAGAGGAGCCGGAAACAGCGCCGGCGGATTGAAAAAGTAAAAAATGCAAAATGAGAAGGTTGCACAGCGGGTCGTTTCCAGGGTCCAGGATGGGAAAAGGGTCCGGGAAGCGGAAGATGCGGTTGCGGTTGAAGAGCCGCTGGAGATCCGTGTTGCCGGCGATCCGATGGCGATTACCATGCGCACGCCGGGAGACGACGAGCGGCTGGCGGTCGGTTTTCTTTTTGCCGAAGGGATTGTGGCGTCAATCGACGATGTGGGTCGGGCCTTCCACTGCGGCCGGCCCGGTACGGAAGAGTACGGGAATGTGATTGATGTACTGCCCGGTCCCGGGATCTCTCTGGATGTGGAGCGGGTGCTTGCCACGCGGCGGGGCACGCTGACCACGTCGGCCTGCGGGGTGTGCGGGCGGCAGAGTATTGAGGACTTGATGGCGCGCTGTACGGTTCTGCCGCCGGGGCCGGAGGTGAAATTGGGGCTGCTGTTTGAGGTGTTCAGGCGGCTTGGGGAGGTCCAGCCCACGTTTGCCCAAACAGGTGGGGTGCATGCGGCTGCGGTATTTTCAGGCGAAGGTGAGCTGCTGGCCTGTTATGAGGATGTGGGACGGCACAATGCGGTGGACAAGGCGGTGGGCGATCTGCTGTACGAGCGGCTCATCGGCGGGAACGGAAAAGCAGGCCGGGCGCCGGCGATTCTTACGGTGAGCGGCCGGACGAGTTTTGAAATTGTGCAGAAGGCGGCTGTGGCCGGGATTCCGATTGTGGCGAGCGTTTCGGCCGCCAGTTCGCTGGCCGTCGATCTGGCCCGCTCGACACGGATGACGCTGGCCGGGTTTGTGCGGGGGAGCGGGTTTAATATTTATTCATGTCCGGAGCGTATTGTCTGATTGGAGGAACGCTATGCCGATTTTTGAATATGTCTGTCAAGAATGCGAGCAGCCTTTCGAGGCGCTTGTTCGAGGTTCTCAAAAGACGGCCTGCCCTGCCTGCGGCAGCGGCGAGCTTGAAAAACAGTTCTCGGCCTTTGCGGTAGCGGGAAATACGGCAAGCCTGGCGGCCCGTGAGCCGGTGGGACCCTGCGGCACATGCGGCGATCCGAGGGGGCCGGGTTCATGCGCGATGAATTAGCCGGAGTGTATGCGTCAGCGCATACTTCAGTCGGGGAGAGGAACCGATGAATCGAGACGAGATCAGACTAAAAATCCGGAATATTAAGGACCTGCCGACGCTGCCCGGTGTTGCCGGACGGGTGCTGGAGGTGACCAACGACGGCGACAGTGCTCAACCTGGCGAACTCTGCGTTTTACGGGTTTGCCAGGATGATTACCACCATTCCGCAGGCGGTGGTGGTGCTCGGGTTCGACACGGTCAGAAGCCTGGCGCTGGGGGTTTCGGTTTTTGATACCCTGAGCCAATCTTCCGAAGAGACCGGCCTTGACCGGGAGGTCTTCTGGATCCACTCGATCGGCTGCGGGACCGCTTCCAGGTTAATTGCCAAGGAGCTGGGGTACCGGGATACCGGGACCTTTTTCGTGGTGGGCCTGCTTCACGATCTGGGCAAGGTGATCTTAGATACTTATTTTCACGCGGAGTACGAGGAGATCGTGAAGGAAATGGTAGAAGAGGGGCGTTCCTCTTACGATGTGGAAGCAGACCACCTGAATATCGACCATGCCGAGGTGGGGGGGTGGTTGGCTTTCTGGTGGAAATTTCCCGATGTGCTTATTGCGCCGATTGAGGGCCACCACAATCCGCTGAGCGTTGATGAGCAATACCTCAAGGAGGCGGTGATCGCCCACCTGGCCAATGTGCTGGTCAAGCGGGCGGGCATTGGCGCCTGCTACGAGAACCTCATATCAGAGCCCAGCGACCTGGTGGAGAGCGCGCTGGGTCTTAGCTCGGACCAGATCGCGCGTATCACCGAGGAACTCCGGGGCGAGAAGGAGCGGATTGAGGAGTTCTTCAACTACCTGAAGGGGTGATGCAGCGGTCTGTTCTGCCCGTCTTCTCGAGACGCGAACACCGTCCCTGAGGCCGGGCATTTTTATAGGCAGCTTGATTCTATATTTGAACAATTATTCAAATGAAGTCAACAAATACGTCATCCGTCTTCGATCCCGGTCCTGAAATCACCTCCTGGTGCGAGGTCAACGCCGCCGCGCTAAAATCCAATGCCGCCGCCCTGAGGCAGAGGCTCCAGACGGGCACCCTTCTGGGGGTGGTGGTCAAGAGCGAGGCATACGGGCACGGCATGCTCTCCTGCGCCCGGGCGTTTCTAAGGGCCGGAGCGGACTGGTTGGTGGTGAACACAATCCAGGAGGCCGTGACGCTGAGGGAAGCCGGCATCGAGGCGCCGGTCTACGTCTGCGGCAGGGTGTTCCCGGCGCAAGCGCCCCTCATCATCCGGAGCCGGGCGCGGGTTGTGCTCTACGACCTGGCGTCTGCCCGGGCTTTTGCAGCGGCCGGGCGGGAGGCGGGCAAACCGGTGGGGGTGCACCTGAAAGTAGAAACCGGGATGCACAGGCAGGGGTTGGCGCTGGAGGAAGCGGTTGGGCTTGCGCGTCGTGTGCAGAATCTGAAAGGGCTTGTGCTGGAGGGACTGAGTACCCACTACGCTGACATGGACGTGCCCACAGATCATACCTTTGCCATGCAGCAGCTTGATCTATTGCACAAAGCCCACTGCCGCCTGCGGCAAAGCGGCATCAACATTCCAATTGTCCACTCGGCCAATTCCGCGGCCACCATCCTCTGGCCGCAGACCCACGCTTCTCTGGTGCGAACAGGTATCGCGGCCTACGGGCTGTGGCCCTCGGAGGCGACCCGTACAACGGCGCTGCAGAGGTATGCCGACGGCGAAGACGGCTGGCAGCTTGAGCCGGCGCTGTCGTGGCGCGCCCGGGTGGCCCAGGTCAAGGAGGTTTCCGCAGGCGCCTATATTGGGTACGGGAGGACTTTCCAGGCGGCGCATCCTATGCGGGTCGCCGTGCTGCCGCTGGGCTATTACGAGGGGTACGACCGTCGGCTGTCCAACCGGGCGCATGTGCTGATCAATGGGGCGCGGGCGCGGGTGTGCGGCCGGGTGAGCATGAATATGACCGTGGTGGACGTGAGCCAGATCCCCGCCGTGCAGGTCGGGACCGTGGCCACGTTGCTGGGCCGGGATGGGGAGGAGGAGGTGAGTGCGGATATGCTGGCTTCCTGGATCGGTACCATCAATTACGAGGTTGTCTCGCGCATCCATCCGGGACAGCCTCGTTTTGTACTGGAGCCGGAAGATGGGATGTGAGACCTGAGAAAATCACCAAACACCGAGAGGGAGACGAGATGAAAAAAGAATCGATTATCGGCAAAGGGGTGTCGGTTCCGGGCGCCCCCTATTCCCAGGGGCTGCTGGTCGAGGCAAAGCGAATGCTCTATATTGCCGGGCAGGTGCCGGTGGATGAAAATGGGAATCTGGTTGGCAAGGGCGACCCCGAGGCGCAGACGCGAAAGGTTTTTGCAAATATCCAGGCCCAGTGCGAGGCTGCCGGAGGATCGCTGGAGAACCTGGTGTTTGTCAATATTTATCTGACAGATATGCGATTCCGTCCGGCAGTTACGCAGGTCCGCAACGAACTGCTCAAACCGCCCTTTCCGGCGGCCACAATGGTCCAGATCTGTTCCCTGGCCGACGAAAACTGGCTGGTGGAGATCGATGCCGTCGCAGCACTGGATTAAGCACTCTGTTTGACAATTGGATATAATTACATTATAATTACTTTTGGAGGTGGTTTATATGAAAGCTTCGATTGTTCCGATTGGAAATTCCAAAGGGATCAGAATTCCCAAAGCGATCCTGGAGCAGTGTCAGATTGAGAAGGAAGTCGAATTGGAAGTGAAGGGTGACAAAATCATCATTGCGCCTGTGGCCAGTGAGCCGCGAAAGGGGTGGGAGCGGGCGTTCAAGCAGATGCACGATGCGAAAGATGATGTGCTTGTCGTTTCCGACGCAATCGATCTGAACGTGGAGGATTGGGAGTGGTTGTAAGGCAGTACGATGTGTTTCTCATTTCATTGGATCCAACCATTGGCCATGAGATCAAGAAGACCCGTCCCTGCGTCGTGATCTCTCCCGACGAAATGAACAGTTATATTTCCACAGTTATGATCGCACCGCTTACTTCCAGGTCCAGAGACTATCCAACCAGGGTTGCTGCCAGATTTCAGGATAAGGACGGGTGGATCGTTCTGGATCAAATTCGTGCAGTTGATAAACGAAGACTTGTCAAGCGAATGGGAAGAGTGAGATCAAAAACGATCCGTGAAATCAAACGTGTGATTCGAGAGATGCTGGTGGATTGAAGATGGTTTTTTGCACCGGACCTGTAAGAGGCCTTGGGGATTCCCAAGGCTTTTTTGTTCCTTTTCGACAATATTTCACAAGTGCTGAGATTTCGGTTTTGCAATACCGGAATCCGGGCTTATTTTATGAAGCGCCGGGTTTGGCACGGCAAAGGAGGGAAAATGCCCGAGAATTTTCTCGAACGCCTGTCTGAAGGTCCGCTACTGTGCGACGGGGCGTATTACCTGGAGCTTGAACGCCGGTGTTCTGCGGGGGTGGATCTCAGCGTGCCGATGGCCGTTCTGACCTATCCCGAAAGCGTACTGGAGCTCCACCGGGAGTACGTGCGGGCCGGCGCCGAGATCGTCACGGCAATGGCTTTTGCCACGGGAAACGACATTCCGGCGGATCGGTCGGAGGACCTTCACCGGACCGCGATCAAGCTGGCCCGGGAAGCGGTGGGGACGGACCGTTTCGTTGCGGGTGACCTGAATTTTTACCGGTATGGCGGCAATACGTCTACGTGGGATCGTCCGATGACAGAGCCCGAGCGGCTGGAGGCGCAGCTGTTTTTCGACGGGCGGGTCGGGCAGCAGCTCGACCAGGCTGTGGATCTTTTTATTCTGGAGACGTTTTATTCGGTGGACGAGGTGAGCCTGGCCCTGCCGTTCATCAAGGAGGCGGGGGTGCCGGCTGTGGTGACCCTGACCTTTCGGGCAAATGAGAAGACGCAGGACGGCCTGACGCCCGCCGAAGCGGCAAAAAGGCTGGTCGACCTGGGCGCGGATGTGGTGGGCGCCAACTGCGCCCGGCCCTGGGAGAGCATGAAACCGATGGTGGAGGGGATGCGAAACGCCGTATCGGCCTTTGTCTGTTCTCAGCCCAACGCGTACCAGCTGGAGCCGGGACAGTACTGGAACGAGAAGTTTGGAGGAGACGCCATTCGGAGCGGGATTTCTCTGCGTGAGGAGACGCGGTTTACAATGGCGGATTACGCTCGTGAGGCAAAGGGAATGGGCGTCAATCTCATCGGGGTGGACTTGACCCGTTTCGGTGGGTACCTTATCTCTTGGGAGAAAGGAGATCCACTATGCCGCCAACACGTCCACCTTATCCACCTGAGTTCAAAAAGCAAATGGTCGAATTGGTTCGAGCCGGTCGTACGCCAGGAGAGCTGGCCAAAGAGTTCGAGCCCTCAGACCAGACGATCCGGAACTGGGTGGTACAGGCCGACCGAGACGAGGGCCTTCGAGAAGACGGTCTGACCAGTGATGAGCGAGAGGAGTTGCGCCGTCTTCGTCGCGAGATTAAGCAGTTACGCATCGAGCGTAAGATCTTGTCAAAAGCAGCAGCCTGGTTCGCTCAGGAGACCAACACGATCCCCAGAAAGCCTTCCAGTTCGTGAAGGCGCACCAGGCAAAATGGCCAATTACCACGCAATGCCGAGTCCTGGGTGTCTCCCTCAGTGGGTATTATGCGTGGCGAGGACGCCCCCCATCGCCAAGAGCAAAGGTCGATGCGGATCTCAAGGAACAGATTAAGGCTTTTCATGCCCGTTCTGATTCTACCTACGGAGCCCCCAGAATCTGGGAAGATCTGGCAGCATTAGGCATCCGTATAGGCAAAAAGCGTGTCGCCCGTCTGATGGTTGAGATTGGTATCTTCGGGGTGAGCCGTCGAAAGGGTATCAGAACCACCCGTAAGGGAAAAAAGGCTCAAAAAGCCCCTGATCTGGTCAAGAGAGACTTCACTGTTGAAGCCCCAAATAAACTCTGGGTGGCCGATATTACCTACGTACCAACCTGGGCGGGCTTCCTGTATCTTGCTGTGGTTATCGATGTCTTTTCCCGCCGAGTCGTGGGCTGGACGATGGCTTCGACGCTCCAGAGTGAGTTGGTTTTGTCTGCTTTGAATATGGCACTTTGGCAGCGTCATCCTTGTGGGGTGATCCACCACTCCGACCAGGGATCTCAGTATACTTCACTTGCCTTCGGTAAACGCTGCGATGAGGCGGGTATACGTCCCTCAATGGGTTCTGTAGGCGACTGCTATGACAACGCACTGTGTGAAAGCTTTTTCGCCACCCTCGAATGTGAATTGATCGACCGCCGTTGTTTTCGTACCCACAAGGAGGCCAGATTGGCTATTTTTGAGTATATTGAGGGCTGGTATAATCCCCATCGTAGGCATTCATCAATCGCATACCACTCACCGATGACATATGAAAAACAGCATCAAACACGGGCTTGAAGCCCAAGCCCTAAACACTCCACCAAAACGGGGCAACTCCAGGAACGCGCGCCGGCCATCTGGGTGCAGGTCAGCGTCTTCGTGATCGGTCTGGCCTACTTCGCGCGCGTGGAAGCCCTGTTCAGCTACTGGGTGTTCTTTCTCATTACCGGGGTCGAGATCTCCATCTTCAAGCGGCTGGGCGTCGGGGCGACGGTGGGCGCGGGTGGGCCCGAGGCCGTGAGGGCGCAGACTTTTGGCGCGCTGCTGGTTTTCACGCTCTCCGCTCTGTGGATGGCGCGGGGGCACGTCGCCGGAGCGGTCCGCAAGGCTATACGCCCGGAACGGCAGCCCGACGATTCCAGGGAGCTTCTGTCCTACCGGACGGCTTTTGTCGGATTGGTCGTGGGGGCCCTGTACACCCTGGGCTGGTTCCACGCGGCCGGCATCGAGCTGAAGGTCCTGCTGCTGAACTTCACGCTTGTGGGCATCACGTGCGTCGGCCTGTCGCGCATCGTCGCCGAGATGGGGTTGCCGTACGTCAATACAGGAGACTCGGGCATCTACTGGACGGGCAACTACCTCTTCGGTTCCCGGTACATCGTGCCCTCCACGCTGGCCTCCAACGGGATTCTGTATGGGTTCTACAGCGTAACCCAGGGCTTCCTGGGGCCGCCCTTTGCGCAGACCCTCAAGCTCGTCACGGATATTCCGTACTCCAGAAAGAGGCTTGTGGCCGGCATCCTTCTGGCCCTTGTTTTGGGGTTCGCCATCTCCGTTCTGCACACGGTGTATCTGGGGTATGCCCACGGCGGCTACAATCTGGGCGCGTGGAACATCATCTACGGCCCGCAGTTCGCCTACCGGAACGGTGTCTCGTGGATCCTGAACCCGGAAGGGCCGAATCTGGGTCATCTGACCTTCACCGTATCGGGCGCCGCGATCGCCGCAGTTCTGACGTATCTCAACCACCGGTTCATCTGGTGGCCGCTGCTCCCGGTCGGCCTTGCGGTCCAGGGGATGTCTATGGCGCGCCGGATCGTTTTCGCCGTGTTTGCGACCTGGGCCTACAAGACGCTGATCCTGAAAATCGGGGGCGTCGGGCTCTACAGGAGGGGACAGCCCTTCTTCATCGGGCTCGTGCTGGGCTATGCGGCCGCCGTTTTCCTTTCCACCGTAATGGATCATTTTCTCTTCTGGGGAAACGGGCATCCGGTACACGACTATTGAGGCGCTTGTAAGGAGGGGTTTATGGAGGCCTGTTTTAATTACTACCGAACGCTGCGGCGGGAGATGGAGGACTGGCTGGCGCATAGCCGGCGGATGGATCCGCCCAGCCGCCACGGGGGAGGGGAAGATGAGGCGAACTATGCCCTGGCCTGGTTCCCGCACTATCTGGTGACGGGGAGCGGGGAGACAGCGGCGCATTTTGAGACTTTGCGGGATCTGCTGGCCGGGTGGGTGGGACGGGAGTGCCTGCACGGGTACGAGCCGGAGGCGGAGGCGCACCACGGGACGGAGCCGTTCCTGCTGTTTCTGCCCCGGTACCTGGGGCTTTTTCCGGAGGATGAGAAAGCGAAGGGGCTGCTAAGAGACGCGGCGCACCACATTGGAAACTGGGTGGAGGAGGTTCCGGCCTGGTTCGATTGGGAACGCAACCGGTTTTACGGGTATTATATCGGGACGCGGACGGTCAAGCAGGACCGGGAATCCGCCCAGGAGCTGGCCGAGCATTTCCGGTTTGTCCACATCGCCCTGGCGGCGCACCGTGTGCTGGGAGAGGAGCGCTACCTGGACTGGGCGCTGCGCTACGGGCGGCGGCGGGCGGAGATGATCGCAGAGATCCAGGAGGGGCCGCTGCCGGTGCTGTGGGGGCCGGAGGGCGAGCCGGTGTGGGAGGCGGACCTGACGGAGGCGCAGGCCCGAATGAGCACCATGAGTCACCACGTGCCGGGAGACCCCCTTATGGGCGTGGAGATGCTGCTGGCATCGGGGGCGATTTATGCGCTGGGAGACCTGTTCCGGGCATCGGGCGAGGCGGTGTTCAGAGACGCGGCCTTCCGGATTGCCCAACCGCTGGTGGACGAGCTGCACGATCCCTATGCCGATCCGGGCGCGGCTGCGGTTTTATACTACCGCGAGACGTTCGGGGACGATTCCTTAGATGAGCGGGTTCGGGAGAATCTGGACCGGATGCCGCCCGAGCAGGAGGGGGAGCTGGCGATGGTGTTTCCGGAGGTCTGGCGGCGGACGCCGCCGGGGGTTGGGAAGCGGGCGGATATGGTGTTCTGGGGGATCTGGGACGATGCGGCGGGCAGCGTGGCACCGGTCCGGGAGCCGTCCACGGCGGCGCTGACGCTGGCCTACCGGATGACCGGGGATGCAGGGTACGCCGGGCGCGCGTTGAAGCAGGCGGTGAGGCGGTTGCAGATGGCGCGGCGCGTGCTGCGTGGGGGGCGGGAGCACGCCGATATGGGTGGGGCGGTCTGTTCGGTGGCGGCGGGACACGGGCGCAACTGGGGCTGGGGCGCGGTGACGGGGTGTTACGGTCCCCTTCTGCTGGGGACGCGGGAGGTGCAGGGTGCGGTGCGACCGGCGGTTGAAGTGAAGTGGGAGGGAGGCGGTCCGGGGTTGCCGGAGGAGGTGCTCTCGCTGGTGATTCCATCGAGCGAAGTACGGTTTTTCAACGGCGGTGAAACGGAGGCCCGTTTTTCCTGGCGGCCGGAGGGGAGCGCGTGGCAGGAGATGGGGATGAGGCCGGGAGAGACGGCGGTGCGCACGCTTGAGAAGGAGCGCTCCTGAACGATCGAATCCTGGGACAGACCGGCCGGGAAAGCGACAACATCGGTTGGCGTGGTATATGGCAGTGTATGAAGAGCGGGGATGTTGGAATGAGTCGGAAAGCACCGGAGATCGCCGTTGAAGAGGTGTCGGCGCCGCAGAGCCGTCTGGGAGTGACGAGGCGGTCGGTCCTGCTGGGGCTGCTGGTGGTCTGCGCTGAGGTTGCGGTGATCACCTTCTCAGAGCCGGTCGTCCGGTCGTCGCAGATGAACATCAGCCACTTCCCCGTGGGGTTTTTCATGTGGTTTGTGGCGGTGGTGTTGTTTTTGAATCCTCTGCTGAAGCGAGTCGGTGTACGGTATGCCCTGTCCTCTTCGGAGCTGTTTGCAATTGTCGCAATGGGACTGATGGGGGCGCACGCGCCGAACAGCGGCCTGGTGGGATTCTTTCTGGGGATGTTGGCGGCGCCCTATTATTTCGCCTCGACGGAGAACCGGTGGGGGGAGTTGCTGCACCCGAACATCCCACCGTGGCTTGCGCCCACCGACGAAGGGGGTGCCCTGCAAGCGTTTTTCGAGGGCGCGCCGGGAAGCCAGGCGATCCCCTGGAGCGTATGGGCCGCGCCCCTTTTCTGGTGGCTGTGCTTGATTGGAGCCATGACGTTTGCGCTGCTGTGTATGGCGGTGATGCTGCGCAAGCAGTGGGTACAGAACGAGCGGCTGGTTTATCCTTTGATTTCGCCGGTGTCGGAGTTGAGCGCGGGGTCTGAATCGCCGCGGTTGCTGCCGCAGGTTGCGTATAACCGGCTGTTCTGGATCGGATTCGGACTCGGGTTCGGCATCCTGGCCTGGAATATTGGGGCATATTTCCTTCCGAGCTGGCCCCGGATCTATTACCATGGAAGGTGGTGGGACTTTCTCCACGGCTTCCCCCGGATGACGAGCCGGATCAACATGTATATCATTGGATTCGGATATTTTGCCAATGTAGATGTGCTGTTCAGCCTCTTGTTCTTTTACCTTCTCTACTGGACGCAGACGGGCGTTTTCAACCGGATGGGCTACGATTTGGGACCCGGGACGGGGACGGCGGCGGCCTGGGAGAGCACCGGCGGGCTGTTTGCGCTGGTGGCGTGGGGAATGTGGGCGGCACGCGGACATCTCCGGGAGGTGGTGCGCAAGGCATTGGACCCTGCGTGCCCGGTAGACGACAGTGGAGAAATGCTCTCCTACCGGACAGCTTTGTTCGGGTTTCTGCTTGGAACGGCTTTTTCGGTGTTGTGGCTGTACGCTGCCGGCGTGGATATAGGAGTGGCGCTGCTGCTGTTGGGGGTGACGTATGTGATCTACGTGGGGCTGGCAAAGGTGGTGTCGGAGAGCGGACTGCTGTACCTGAGCTGGACGGTTGGGCCTGAGGCCCTGGTGACGGGGGCGTTGGGATCTACGGCGATGGCGCCGGGCAGCATCATTACCTCGATGGCCTTTACGGTTGGCCTGTGCTCCCATTGGAAGGGGATATTCATGTCGGGGTTTGCGCAAGGGGCCAAGCTGGCCGGCCTGGCCGGGGGCAACCGCAGGCGTGTGGCGGTAGGGATGGGCCTGGCCCTGGCGGTGGGCATCCTGCTTTGCCTCTACCTGAGCCTGGGGTGGGGCTACGAATACGGGGCGTATAACTTCGGCGGTACTCCGTTTCGGGCCGGCCGCAGTGCGTTTCAGCAAGCAGCCGCCCAGATTCTGAATCCCGAGGGGGTGGCCTCCAGGCGATTCGTGTTTTTTGGCATCGGTGTTGGGGTGATGTCTGTGCTGACGTTTCTAAGGTACCGGTTGCCCCGGTGGCCAATCCATCCGATCGGAATTGCGATTGCAGGAAACGGTCGGGCAACCAAATCAGCGATTTCGGTTTTTATCGCCTGGGCGTTCAAGTTTCTAACGCTGCGTGTGGGCGGGGTGACGCTCTACCGGCGGTTCCAGCCGCTTTTTGTGGGACTGCTGTCGGGGTATTCGCTGGGAGTGGGTCTGGGTTTTGTGGTGGACGCGGTCTGGTTCCGCGGACAGGGACACTGGATCCATCTCTACTGATCGAATTTGCGTCAAATAAACAATATTCAGAATCTGTCTTGCAGGGCATCGACGGCTTTTTGCAGCCGTCGTTTCTTCTTCGTTCCATCGTCTCACAGGCTCAACGACCGTTTTCGGACCTCCCGCACGATGTCCACGATCTCACCGGCAGACAGCAAGAGGTCCACGCCTCGGAATACGGAAGACCCCTGTACGAGGATGAAAGAGAAAGGAACGTCTTAGGAGGGGGGGATGTCGCCGGGAGCCGGAATCCTTCCATAGAAAGGAGAGACAGTATGTCGCTTCCCATTATCATGCACGTGAACTACTGCGAACAGGGGCAGACGATTCCGGAGATGTGCCGGAAGGCGGTCGGCTGGGGGTTCGACGGGATCGAGTTCCGGCGAACGCGCCGGGGGGTTGACGAGACGCCGGAAGCGTATGTGGACGAGGTGGCCAGAGCGGCGGTGGACGCGGGCCTCAAGCATGTGCTGTTCGGGGGGCCGGGGATCAACTTAGCGGCGGAGGACGCAGACGAGCGGAAGGCGCAGATTGAGGAAGGGGTCCACTTCTACCGGATGGCAGCCGAACGCGTCAAGCTGACCGTCTGCAACGTGGGCGCAGGAAGTATTCCGAGGAGAGACCGGAGCGCTCCATCCTGGGACTACCACGCGAGCGGGTCGGGGGCGGCTGCGGAGGATCACTACGAATGGGCGGCCGAAGGCTACCGCGAGCTGGGTGCCGTGGCCGAGGAGTTCGGGTTCAAGATGGCGTTCGAGACGCATATGGGATGCCTGACGGACCTTCCGGAGCCGACGGCAAAGCTGCTGGATATGATCGATTCACCCGCGGTGGGCGCGAATCTGGATTATGGCAATATGGTCTATTTCGCCAAGGCGCCATCTCTGAGCGAAGCGATTTCCACGCTGAGCGGACGGATGTATATGGTGCATCTGAAGAATTCCCACGCGGTGAACGTGGGCGATCACGTGGAGAAGATCAAGTGCCCGCTGGGCGAGGGGATGATTAACAACCGGGAGTTCCTGCGGCTGCTGCGGGAGGATGGGTTCGAAGGCCCGCTCTGCATCGAGGCGCCCCGGCAGGGGGACCGGGAGTGGTTCGCGCAGCAGGATATCCAGTATCTGAAGTCGGTGTTGGACGATTTGGGGTGCTAAGAAAATGTCGTGAAAAGGAGGGCGTGCAATGGCAGACGTTGTGCTTGCAAAGATCGACCTCTCGGACTGTCCGGAGGGGACGGTGTTCGACAGGCCGGACCTGGACTGGAGCATCGAGGAGAGCTACTTTCCGGACTGGGAGTGCCCCTTAGCCGACGTGTACCGGAGGCGGCGCAGCGCGCTGCGGGTGCTGGAGGAGGACGGCAGGCGGGTGCTGGACCATATAGACATGACCGACCGGCCGCTGGTTGTGGGCGATTTCCTGTGGGGGGACTACACGGTGGAGGCCTATGTCCGCCAGATGGCCGCCACCAGCAAACCGAACTCGGACGATCCTTACTGCTTCGTCGGCCGGAGCGGGTTGATGTTCCGGTATCGGACATTGAGGCAGTACTATTTCTTCTGCATCGAGGCCTACGACAGGCTGGTGCTCTACCGGCGGGAGCACGCGCACTGGCACGTGCTGGGCGAGCAGACCGTGCCCGTTGACCGGTCATGTTACCACCACCTCAAGGCCGAGTGCCTGGGGGACCGGATCGTTTGCAGTTTTGACGGGCGGCAGTGCCTGATGGCGAACGACAGTGTCTATAAGACCGGTCGCGCGGGCATCCGGACCTGCACGCGGGCGAGGTTTTACGATGTGAAGGTAACGGCTACGGCCTCCCAGAATGCCGCGTTTGTCGACACGCGGAGCAGGTATGAGAAGGAGGTGGCAGCCGAGCGGGAGAAGGTTCCGAAGGCGGTGCTGTGGAGAGAGATCGATACGAAGGCGTTCGGCGGAGGGGTGCCCGTGTTCGGGGATATCCGGGGCAGCGGCCAGACGGAGCTGCTGCTGTTGCAGGATCCCTCAAATGGGGAAGATGCACCGCGGATCCGGGCGGTGAGCTTAGAGGGAGAGCAGGTGTGGGAGATGGAATATTCGAAGTTGAAGACGGTCTCTTCGAAGCGGACGGTGATGCAGGATATCGATGGGGACGGGGTGCAGGAGCTGGTGTCGGCCGGCGGGAACCGGCTGTCGATCGTGGACGCGATGACGGGGGAGTTGAAGGCGGAGGCGCCCCTGCCCGACCCCGGGCCGTTTTTGGTGCCCCGCGGCCTGCCCCTGACCGATGAATACCTCCATGTGCAGCGGGCCATCATCCCCTGCAACCTGCGGGGGAATTCCGGCCCCCGGGACTTCATTCTCAGGGATGGCGTCCCGGGTGGAATGGGCTGGACGATCTGGGCCTACGACGACCGGCTCAACCTGCTGTGGCAGCAGCGCGCGGATACGCCCTTTTATGGGCATTCCATCTACTTTTACGATGTGGACGGGGACGGCCGGGACGAGGCGCTGTCCGGATATCATCTCTACGACGACGACGGCAGCCTGATCTGGCGGATGGAGGGCGCGGAGTACATTGAAACGACCGACCACGTGGACAACGTGGTCTTCGGGGAGATCGACGGGGACGAAGAGAACGGGCCGGAGATCGTCATTGCCGGCAGCAGCGCAGGGTTGTTTCTGGTGGACGCACGGGACGGGCGGGTGCTGCGGCGCCACCGGGTGGGGCATTCGCAGGATGTGTATGCGGGGAATTTCAGGCCCGACCTGCCCGGGCTGGAGATCTGGATGGGCGACCGGTGGGACTCCTACGGCCTGCTGGTCCTGTTCAGCGGGAGGGGCGACCCGCTTTTTTCGTTCGAGCCGGACAATATCAACCAGGCCGGGCCAGCGGTGAACTGGGGCGGAGACGGGCGGGAGCTGATGCTTTTGAGCACGTCGGTGCGGGCGCTGGGCATGTACGATGCGTTCGGCCGGAAGGTCGTCGTGTTTCCAGAGGACAAGCCGGCCGTTCCTCCGGGGAAGCCTTTCTGGCGCTCCTGGATCAGCTCCCAGCGGATGGATCTGACGGGGGATGCGCGCGATGAGGTCGTGTTGATCCACGACGGGGTGCTGTACATCTACACACAGGACACGCCCTATCCCGGAGGCGAGGAGATCTACGCGCCGGTCAGAAGAGGGCACCTCTCCTCCCCAAACTGGAAGATCAACGAGGCGTGAGCTTGCAGCATCCATACAGAAAAGAAGGAGGAGAACGGAATGCGTTTTGGAGTTGCCTGTCGGGACATCGTCCCTCCGTTTCGCACAAGGATGTACGGGTATGGTGGGCGAGTGGACCTCTACGAGGGTGTCAACGACCCGTTGACGTTCACGGCCATCGTGCTGCAAGAGGGGAACCGCCGCGCGTTGCTGGGCGCTGCGGACCTGGGTACCTTTCCCAGGCTCGATACGCTGTCAGGCTTCCTGGACCGGCTGGGGGAGATCGTCGGGTGCCCGCGAGACCATATCATGCTGAACGGCTCGCACTCTCACGGGACCGCGACGGCGTCGGACGAGCGATACAGGGAGTGGTTGTACGAAAAGGTCATCGAGGCTGCCCAGGAAGCTTCGGAGAACACGAATGAAGGGACGTTGTGGTACGGCGAAGGCAAGACGAGCTTGCCGATGAACCGCCGCCTGGAGCGGGAGGGCCAGGTTGTGAACGCGCCCAATCCGGGAGGGCCGGTGGACGATCGCATGCGGCTGCTGGTTTTCAGAAAACCGACGGGGGAGATCGCCGTGCTCGGGATGTCCGTGGCGTGTCATCCGGTTGCCACGGGGGCGCGGCACCAGCTAACCGCGGAGTTTCCCGGAGCCTGGCGCGCGGCCTTCTCCAAAGCGTTTGGCCCCGAGGTGACGCCCTTTTTCCTGCAGGGGGCGGGCGGAGACATACGGCCCCGGCACGTGGTCGAAGGGGATCGCTGGCGGGGGATGAGGCACGCCGAACTTCCCGGCATGGGCCAGGAACTTTTGAGGGAGACGCTGAAGATCCTTCTGAAGGCAGACTTCAAACAGATCGACAATCTGACGCTTACGGGCAAGATCAACCGGGTTGAGGCCCCCTGCCAGAGGCTTTGTACCACGCGCGAGCAACTCGAGCCGCTGAGGGACCGGGGCGGAAGGCTGCGTTCCTATGCCGAGGAATGCCTGCGGCGTCTCGAGGCGGGAGAGGATGTTCCCGACCGTGCGGAGTTTCACGTTCAGACCCTCTGGTTGAACCGGGAATTTGCCCTGATCGGCCTCGACGCCGAGCCGCTTCACGCCCTGGGCCGGGCGATCGAGGCGTCCGTTGCACCAAAGCAGGCGTTGTTCCTGGGATATACGAACGGCTGCGTCGGCTACGCGATGGATGGGAAGGAGACGGAACGGGGCGGCGGCACAGAGATCGGCACCTATCTTGCCAGGGGATGGTCAGGGCCGCCTGAGCCGGGCCTTGAGAAGATCTTGGCTGAGGCTGTTGAGCGCGAGGCCGGATGAACCGTCCATCGATCACAAGGAGAAAATGCCATGCGTTTTGGTATCGGTCGCCGGGAGATCACACCTCCCCTTTACACCCACATGCATGGGTACGCAGGGAGACGGGATACGAACGATGGGGTGAACGATCCCTTGACGTTCACAGCGATTGTGATAGAAGAGGAAGATCGGCGCGCACTGCTGGGTGCTGCGGACATCTGCACGTTTCCGAACGATGGAACCGTGCCCGGCTTTCTGGAGCAGGTCGGCAAGGCGATTGGATGTCCGCCGGACAGTGTGATGCTCAACGCCTCGCACACACACGGGGGGCCGCGGATGCCGAGCCCCTCTCTGTACTGGAGGGACTTTCCTGCGCGAACGACAGAGCAGTACAGAGATCAGTTCTACGAACAGGCGCTTGAGGCCGCTTCCGAGGCTGCGGACAATATGGTGGAAGGCGCCCTCTGGTATGGAGAGGGGAAGACGCGACTGCCAATGAATCGGCGTCCGGAGCGGGACGGCCAGGTTGTGAACGCACCCAATCCGGAAGGGCCGGTGGACGATAGGATGCAGCTTCTGGCCTTCAGAAAGCCCACAGGGGAAGTGGCGGCGGTGGGGATCAAGGTATCGTGTCACCCCGTTGCCACGGGTGCGCAACACCTGATCACGGCAGATTGGCCGGGGGCATGGCGCGATGCCTTCTCCAGTGCGTTTGGCCCGGACGTGACGCCGTTCTTCCTGCAAGGGGCGGGCGCGGATGCGCGCCCCCGCCACGTGATCGAGGGGGACCACTGGCGGGCGATGAAGCACGCCGAGCTTGCCACGATTGGCGACGAGCTGATGGCGGAGAGCCTGGCGATACTTACAGGGACGAATCTCCGTCCGGTGGACAACCTGACGCTGCATGGAAAGATCAACGTTGTGCAGGCTCCCTGTGAGAAGCGGTATACGACCCGCGAACAGCTCGAGTCCCTGAAGGGCGAAGGCGAACTTCAGCAGCGGTATGCGGAAGCGGGCCTGGAGCGTCTGGATAAGGGAGAAGAGATCCCCGACCAGGTGGCGTTTCACGTCCAGACGCTGTGGGTGAACCGGGACCTGGCCCTGATCGGCCTGGATGTGGAACCGCTCTGCGGTCTGGCGAAGACGGTTGAGAAGGCCGTTGCGCCGGCGCAGGCGGTCCTTCTGGGGTATACGAACGGCTGCATCGGCTATACGCCCGATACGCAGGAGATGAAGCGCGGCGGCTACGAGACCGGCAGCTATCTGCCCAGTTTGTGGTCCGGGCCGTTGATGTCGGGGCTTGAGAACCTGTTTGCCGACGCTGTCGTTCGCGACCCGGGAGCCTAAGAGAACTTCATATAAACTGGGTAGATAACCGATTTTGGAAAGGAGAAGGGCGTTTGCGCCCGAACGCGATGGGCAAACTTGCACTTACCGGTGGAGAGCAGGGGGTGACGATTCCCGGCTCGACGGCACGGCTGCCGGCCGCAGGCGAGCGGGAGATTGAGGCGGTGGTGGAACTGATGAAGAAAGGGGAGATTTCCGTGTCTCCCGTGGTGGATGCGTTTGAAGAGGAGTTCGCAGAGTATATCGGGACAACGTACGGACTGGCGTCGAATAGCGGTACGTCGGCTTTGCACGAGGCGCTCGTGGGCGCGGGGGTATCGCCGGGCAAGGAAGTGATCGTCCCATCGTATACGTTTGGCCCCGGGGCCGCGGTGATCCTGGCCGCCCACGGGGTTCCGGTTTTTTGTGACGTAGACCGCGATACCTATTGCATCGATCCCGAAGATGTGGCCCGGAAGATCTCGCCGAGGACCTGCGCCATCCTGGTCGTTCACGTGTGGGGGAATCCGTGCGACATGGGGCCGATTCTTGAACTGGCCCGTGAACACGACCTCGCCGTGGTGGAGGACTGCTCCCACGCCCACGGCGCCGAATGGCACGGCAAGAAGGTCGGTTCGGTAGGCGATGTGGGGGGCTTTAGCCTGCAGGGAGGCAAGCTTGTGAAAGCGGGCGAAGGGGGTGTGCTCACGACGGACGATTCTGCGTGTTATGAGCGGGCGGCCACGTACGGCCGTTCGGAGAAGATTCGGAACTTCCCGGAGGATTCGCCATACAAGCAGTCCGGGCTGGTGGGGATGGGTTTCAAGCACAGGCCTCACCCGCTGGGGATTGCCATCGCGCGGGAGCAGCTTCGGGACCTGGACGAAAGGAACAGTGTGCGGAATGAGAACGGCGCTTATCTGGAGGCAGGTATTGCCGACATCGATGCCATCCATATTCAGAAGGTGCTTCCGGATTGCCGTCGGGTCTATTCCTACCACTATGCGAGGTACGATGAAGAGAAGTTTGGCGGTGTGTCGCTCGAGGTGTTCATGCGGGCGCTTCGGGCCGAAGGCGTCGGCTGCGGCCGGATGGGGTACGGCCGGCTGCACGAGGCGCCGTGGTTTGTGGAGGGGAGCCCCTACCAGGAAGGTTGTCTGGGGCGGTGTCCATTTGTGGAGACGCCCCCGGAATTTGCAACCGGGCCGCTCCCGGTGACGGAGTACCTGCGGGAGCACAATTTTTCGATCGCCCCCAGGTTCGAGACCGAGTGTCGGGACTTGATCGACCAGTACATCGATGCTTACCATAAGGTCACATCGTGTGTCGATGAGCTTTTGTCCTTTCAACAGGAGCAGGGAGACAGGCTTGAGAGCCGCCCCGTAAGCGGGCGCAGCGTCAATCCCGTGTGACAAAGAAGGGTTCGGCCTTCGTAATTCGGTCCATCAGGTAGAAGACAGCAGATCGTCCGGTGCGACATTCATACGAGGATGACACAGGCAAGGGGGATACGATGAGATTCGGCGCTGTGACCCACGCGGTGGGGCATCACTTGTCTTTTGAAAAGACGCTGGAGACGATCAAGCAGATCGGTTTCGATTCGGTGCTGCTGCTGACAAGACGCGATGCGGATACGGTCAGCGCCCGGGGTACGTGCAAGAACGCCTTTCCAAATGTACTCGATTCCGATCCCGAGCACGTCCGCAAGGCCCTGCGCAACGCCGGGCTTGAGATCGGCGCGCTTCATTTTTCCGGTAAGATCGATATTGAAAGCGATGCAGGGATTGAGCCGACGGTTGCTGCGCTGAAGGAGTACGCGGTCTACGCGCTGGCGCTGGAGTGCAGATATTTGACGCATCCCGTCCCAACCTGCGGCCGGACCAGAGTGCCCACAGAGGAAAAAGAGGCGGAAATCAAGCGGCTTGCAATGTGTGTGAACGCGGTGGCCGAGGCGTTCGAAGCGCAGCGCCTTCGGGTTGCCGGAGATATTCATTACAGGGCGTGGGTGGAAGGGCTGGAGGATTGCCGCCTGTTGCTGGATTCCATGCCGTGTGAGAATGCCGGGATTATCCTGAATATCGGCCACATAACAACCGCCGAAAGCTACGGCTGGCTGCTGGTTGAAGAATACCCGAACCGGATACCGGTGGTCGGGTGGAAGGACCACAGCCTGGCCAGGGACCGCCCCCGCCCGATGTGGTCCATCGAGCTGGGCACCGGCCACAGCCCGTTCGAGCTTTACATCAAGGCGTTCAAACGGCATCCGGCGGAGCGCGTCCATCTGGTCAACTGCGAGAATGTTCCGGACGAAGAGCGCGTTGCCGTACTGCAAAGGAGCCGCGAGTATATGATAGCGCTCTGGAATAAAGTCGAGGGAGGCTAGAAGAGGAAAGGATAGGCCGATGACGAGTACCTCTGAGCAATATGGGATACAGGTCTTTCAGATCGGCCACATGCCCGAGGTGCCGTCCTGCGGGATTCGGGCTTTGCAGGATATCGGCGAGTGGGAGCCGTTCTGCTACACGATGCTCGTTGCCCGATCCCCACAGCGCACGGTTGTGGTGAACGCAGGCTATCCACAGGATATTTCGGCTATGGTGAAACACTTTCAGGCTTTTCACCCGCGCTGCAACCTGCAACGGGATGACCACGAGCGTGTGGAGCGACAGCTCGAGCGCGCCGGCGTGGACCCGGGTGGGGTCGAGTACCTGGTGATTAATCCCCTGGGCCCTTACTCGACCGGACGCATCGATCTTTTTACGAATGCAACCCTCTGTATCAGCCGAACCGAGTGAGTGGATTTTCACGCTCCGCCGGACCATATCCCGCCGAGCAACCCGTACGAGCTGGTCTTTCCTCCGGATATCCTGAGGCGGCTGGTTGTGGAAGATCGGCACCGGATCCGCCTGTTAGAGAATGAAGACAGGGTGTGCCCCGGCATCCGCGTGTTTCGGACCGGCGGCCACCACCGGGGAAGTATGGCGATTGCCATCGATACGTCGCAGGGCACGGTTATCTATACCGATACGATTTTCTCCTATTCCAACTTAGAGAAAGACGCACCGATCGAGTGGTGCAGGAACACCGATGAGTATTATCTGGCGGTCGAGCGGATCACGAAGGAAGCATCCATAATCCTCCCGGCGTATGACCCGGCCCTTTTTGATCGGTTTCCGGAAGGAGTGGTCGTGGAGGCGTGAGGGAGACAGGTAAGCCGCTCACCGTCCGGTACTTTGATACAGATTCGAAGTAAGCGTCTGCCGGATGGAGGGCAGGGTCGTTAGGCGAGGACCTGTAACAAGGAGAAAGCTATGGCAGCTCACCAGCGCACCGGCAATATTATGGAAGAGATGACGGTCAAGGACATGATGGCGGCCCTGGAGCAGACACGCACGGCTATTCTGGCCTGCGGAGGCACCGAGCAGCACGGATACCACCTGCCGCTTTCCACGGATTACGCCACGGCGTACGAGATTTCAAAGGAGGTGTCCCGGAGGACGAACTGCCTCGTGCTCCCCCCGTTGTGCTACAGTTTCTCGGGTGGTAAGCTGCCGGGTACGACGGATATTTCGCCGGAGACGACGGCACAGATTGTGACCGAGATCGGGCTGTCGATTGCCGAGCAGGGGGTGCGGAACGTGATCCTGTTTGCCGGTCACTGCGGGACGGAGCATCTCAACGCTCTCAAGGAGGCCGGTTACCGGATTATGGAGGCTGCGCCTGAGACCAAGGTGGCGTTCACGCCCATTCTTTCGCTTTCGAAGTCATGGATCGATATGCTTGGCGGCGGTGGGGAGCACGCCGGTAAAGGAGAGACCAGTCTGATGCTTCATTTGTGGCCGGATCTGGTGAGAGATGAGCGTCCGCAGGATACGGACCAGACGCGGAAGCCCAGGAAGCCCGCCTTTCTTGTCGAGGAATTCGTCCTGAAGCCGCGCCCAAAGGGACTGCCTGTGCGCGAGGCGCCCTACAGATACGGCGTGGGCGGACCCAGCCCAATGGAGGCAAGCGCTGAGCTTGGGAAAGTGTTCTACGACGAGATGGTAGCGTCCCTGGTGGACCTTGTGCACGAAATGGAGCGCGCTGGATGAGAGATTAAACTCGCGGAAAAGGATCAGACCATGAACGGCAAAAACATGGTTCCGAACGGCGGCTTTGAGGAAATCGCAGAAGATGGAAAATCGCCCCTGGGTTGGGTGCTGGACAGAGGGGAGGACGAGACGATTGAGTGGGGTTCGACCACTGACACCCACAGCGGGGGACGTGCTCTTGTGGTTGGGTCTCCGAAACGGGGGGACAGTACGGTGCTTTCCCCCGAGTTCAAGGTGAAACCGAAAACGTCCTACACCCTTTCCTTCTGGGCAAGAGGCAACGAGCCGGCCACTTTCGGCGTAGACCTCGTTTTCGATTCCCACTCAGCGGGGTTATATCACTACGATGCCAGCCCGAAAGCCGCGACCGAGTGGAGGCAGGTCAGTGGCGTCTTTCCCAGCCTTGCAGAGAGCACGACCTGCCAGGTTCGCTTCCGCCCAAGGGGAGATATTGTCAAGAGTTGTGGATGAGATTTGAGCGTATCCCGATGAGTTAGGCTGCTTTTTTGATTTCTCCATCCTCAAATTCAACGCCCTGGACCACCAGTTCAACCAGCTTGTGGCTGTGCAACCGCTGCCAGTTTTTCTCCGCCTCGCTGGCCAGTTTATAGACCATCATCAGCGTGGCATTTCGAGAACCGCATCCCTTGGTCTGGCGGGTGCGATGCCTGACGGTGCCAAAGGTGGATTCAATGGGGTTGGTGGTTCTGATGTGTCGCCAGTGGGCGGCCGGAAAATCATAGAATGTGAAGAGCACATCCTTGTCTTTTTCCAGGCACTCACAGGCCTTGGGATACTTGGCTTGATAAAGGGCGATGAAGTCATCATAGGCTTTGAGGGCGTCCTCCTTGGTGGGTGAAAGATACATCTCGTGGATGCGTGTTTTGGCCTGGGCCTGGACAGATTTGGGCAGGTTGTCCAAAACGTTGGCTGTCTTATGCACCCAGCAGCGCTGATGACGGGTGATGGAGAACTCTTCTTCCAACGCTGCCCAAAACCCCAGGCTTCCATCGCCTATGGCAAGGGCAGGCGCCTCTTTCAGGCCTCTTTTTTTGAGATCTCTGAGCACGCCCTGCCAGGACAGTTTGCTTTCTCGATGCCCATCTTCGATGGCCAGCAATTCCTTACGACCGTCCTTGGTTGCCCCTATAATGACCAGCATACAGGGCCGATCCGGTTCCAGACGGACGTTGAAGTAGATGCCATCTGCCCAGATATACACATAGTGCTTCTCTGAAAGATCCCGATGTTTCCACCCCTGATACTCTTCATCCCAGATCTGTTTGAGCCGCACAATGTTGCCAGGGGATAACCCCGGGGCATTCTCGCCCAGGATGGCAGAAAGTGCCTCGGGGAAAGAGGACGTGGACACCCCCTTGAGATACAGGGCCGGTATCAAGGCATCGATGGAAGGCGCCCGACGCATATATTTGGGCAAAATGGCACTGGTAAACTGCTGTCCAAAACGCCGATCCAGCACCCGAGGCTGACGAATGGGAATCTTGCCCACACCCGTGAGAAGCTCTCGGGGTTTATGGGAACCATTTCTGACCACCTCTCGGCGACCCCCTACGTCTTTCTCGTCCTTAAAGCTTTCGATATAGGTCTCCACTTCAAACTCCAGGGCGGCTTGCAGCATCTTGCGGGCGCCGGCTCGAAGCAGATCCTCCAGGCTCAGGGTCACTTCATTTCTGACTATCTTCTCCACTTGGGAGGTTGTATATTGTTTCATGGAGCGTATCCTTTCTCCCTCGGCTGAGGGATTTGTGGTTATTCGATATTCAAGGATACGCTCATTTTTTATACCCGTCCACAACTTTCTAATATACCTCGCCCAAGGGGGATGCAACGCTTCTATCTCGAAGACGTGCAGGTTGCAGAGCTGAGCGGAAACCCCTGGTATGGGATGTGCGAGAAGACTCCGTTGTCGAAATTGCGCCTGCCGTCCAGACGGCCTTTCCTCTACTTTACGGAAGAAGAGCTACAGGCACTAAAGGGGATGATCGAGACACAAGGGTGGGCGAAACAGAACTCCGAGTCCATTGTAACTCAAGCCGACGACTGGGTTAACAGGGGCAGCTACGAAGTCCCTGAAGAGGTACGTCCTACGGTGGGGAGGGTGCGTGCTGTGTCGCACCACCTGCCGAAGCCACTGGCAATGGCCTATGCGCTTACGGGAGATCTCCGCTACGCGCAGAAGGCCAGGGAAGCCCTCCTCTACCTGAGTGACCTCCGGCCCGAAGGGGGAATGGGAAGGAGAACCGGCGACTACGGCTATACGTGCGGCTATGCCATGGCAGGGTTCTCTCTGATCTACGACCTGGTTTACGAGAGCGGTGTGTTCTCCGGGGAAGACCGGGAGAAGATCGAGAACACGATGCGGGCCGGCTTCCAGGGGATGAAGCTGTCTTCGGGCAATATGAAGTTTCACAACCGGGCCGCGGTGTGCTTGGGAGGGATGGCAGCCATTGCATTCTGTCTGCAGGATATGGAGATGATCGACTGGGTGCTCGCCGGGGCCTACGGTTTCCACCGCCATATGGCGTCCGTGCCGGAGGACGGGCTCTGGGAGGAGGGCCCGAGCTACGCCTATATGACGTTTGGCAACATGTCCCATTGCGCAGGCTACATGGGTGTGGCCGAATGTGCGTATCACGCGGGTATCAATCTCTACGAAGATCCAAACCTGCAGAAGCTGCTGTTGACTCCCATAACCTATGCCTTTCCCGACATGACACTCTCGGGCCATGGTCACGCGGGAGCTGGAGACTCCATTGTCGATCGGGTGTTCGCCTATGTTCGGCCGTACCTCCGAACAGGGGACCCGAGGGTACGGGTGGGTCCTGCGCGAGGCCTACGAGGTCAGGGGGAGGGATCGATCGGAGAGTTCCCTCAACCTGTGGGGGGGGGGGGGCTGTTGATGTTCCCAAACAGGTGGATTTCGCTCCCACTTTCTCTACGGTGCACTTCCAGAACAGGGGACAGGTGATGCTGCGGACGGGGGAGGGCAAGGAAGCCATCAACGTCCTGTTCGACTATGGATATACAGGGGGCCATGCCCATCCGGACAAACTGAACATCGCCCTGTATGCGAACGGACAGGTGCAGGCACCCGATGGCATCCTGCTCTACACCGTCCCCGAGGCTTTCACCTATAACGGCCAGCCCGTGGGACACAATACTGTTGTCGTGGACGAACTCGCACAACACCCCAGCGACGCACAGTCTCTCACCTTTCTCGGCGTGACGGGATGCGTGCAGATCGCAGATGCCGTTGATTCAGAAGCGTACACAGGCGTTCATCTTCGCAGGACCGTGATCCTCACCGAATCATACCTGGTGGACTTTTTCAGGGCGGCAGGCGACCGGCCGCACCGGTATGATTGGGTCTACCACAACCTCGGGGGCATGTCCACGGAGCTTTCGCTTCATCCCCACAGAGGCAGTCTGGGGATGGCGAACGGCTACAATCACGTTGTAGATGTCTCAAAGGCGAAAACAGATGGCCCCTGGCGAGTGACCTGTACTGCCGATGAACAGAGACCGGAAGAGGCCGTTCTCGTCCAGATGCCGGGTGGGGAACCCACGGAGGTGATCATCGGGTCCGGGCCTGGCGTCTTCAGATCCAGGCCGGAAGAGCCGATGCCTGTTTTGCTGGCCCGACGGTTTTGCGATGCCACCGTCTACGCCACAACCCTTGAACCGTATCACGGCCAGCCCAGGATTCGTGAGGTGAGCAGAATCGAGGCTTCCCACAACGGAATGGCCGTAGACCCCACCGAGGCCACAGGCCTGCAGGTTGAGAGGGATTCAGGTAAAGATTTCTTCCTCATGGGGTACAACGGCCGGCAAAATTCCTTTGGGGACATCGAATCTGACGGAGAGATTCTGGCTGTTTCCATAGATGGTGAAGGGGCGCCGCAGTATCTATATGCCGTGAAAGCCACAGCAGCAAAGGTAGGTGAATTCACCGTGGGGATGGCGTCACCGGCGACGGTGTATCTGGAGCAGCGCGAATCGGGAGGGTATGTGCTGGAGAACCAGGGCGAGGCGTCCGTCGAGGTGAGCCTTGGCGGGCTGCTGTTGGAGAACCCAGGCGTTTACACGCTGGATGCTTCTCTCAAGAAGGAGAAGGAGACGCCAAGTACGATAGAGGCCAATCGGCTGATTTTCACGGCAAATCCGAAGACCTGGTATGAGATTACGGGCCGATAGACGTTGAGGGGTGAGAAATGAATGAAAGGAAGGGGAAGGCGTTGGAGAATCTGATTAAGAACCCGAGTTTCGAGATGGACTCGAACGATGACGGCATTCCCGATGGGTGGCAACCGTTCGAGTTGAGAGGCGACAGGAGGACGGTCGAGTATTTCCGCGATGAAGAGGTGGCGCGAACCGGAAGGTGCTCCGCCACAGTGACTCGAGGGTCTATCTATGGCGATGTCACCGGGGTGGGATCGTGGGCGCAGAGGGGTGTGGTTGAGAACGGAGGTGGCAGGACGTTCTCGCTGTCGGCCTGCGCAAGGGCCTCGGAGCCAACGCTTGTACGGCTGTACCTCTACGGGTACGATCCCGAATGGGGGGATGATTTCAACGGTGCAGCCTCAGAAGCGTTCCAGGTGGGAACGGAGTGGCAGGAGGTCTCTCACACAAACAATTTTGGGCCTTCTATCGAGGGAGTCCACGTCGTTCTCGCTCGAACCGTCCAGACCTTTGGCGGAGACGTATGGTTCGATGATGTGAAGCTGGTTGAGGTGATCGAAGACAGCAACCGCGTTCAAGGGTCACAGACATGAGACTCCCATCACCGAAATCGTCCGACCCGGCACCTGTCTGATCTGAGATACGGGGACTCGACCTGGACGGGGTATCACACTCGACCGGACGCTGTTTCTCACGGATGGGTACGTGGTGGACTTGTCGGGTGCGCACGCCGAGAGCGGGCCCCATCGGTATGATCTGTGCTACCGGAATTTTGGGGATATGTGATGGTGAAGCGGGAGCACCAGGTCCTGGGAGGCGATCTCTGGATCGACGACGTGCAGTTGGAGGAGGGTGGGAAGGCGACGGATTTCGCAGTGGATGCCTACTCCCTCGCGTGGGAGAAGCCTGAATAGAGAATCTGCCTTAGAGTCAAAGGGGAAGGACTGTATATTTTCACATGGAGGTATGCGAGATGCCTAATCTGGCAGTCGATGGCGGCCCCAAGGCCGTCACCGCTTCAATGGATGATTCGTGGAAAAGGGTGGGCGACCTCGAAAAGAAATTCGTGAACCAGGTTCTGGATAACGTCGGTGACGCCTACGCGCAGCTCGATAAGTTTGAGGAGGAGTACCGGTCGTTTGTGGGGACCAAACACGCGCTTTGCATGTGTAACGGTACGGCGACCCTGCACTCGGCAATCTTTGCGGCGGGAGCGCGTGCCGGCACGGAGGTGATCGTGCCGTCGGTGACGTGGCACGCGAGTATCACCCCGATCCTGCATTGCAACGCAACACCGGTGTTTTGCGAGGTGGACCCGGAGACTTTCTGCGCCGATCCGGAGGATGTCAAACAACGGATTACGGACCGGACGTGTGCGATTGTGGTCACGCACGTGTACGGAAACCCCGGGAACATGGACGCGTTTCTGGACATCGTGGACGGGACCGATATCAAGTTGATCGAGGACGCCTCCCATGCGCACGGGGCGATGTGGGACGGCAAGGTTGTCGGTTCTATCGGGCATATCGGCTGTTTTAGCCTGCAGGGAGGCAAGGCCGTGACCGGCCTCGAGGCGGGAGTGGCAACGACGGACGACGACGAGCTCTACGACCGCATGTTGGCGCTGGGGCAGTACGGCCGGTGCGGTGCACGGTGGAAGACCGATCGGTTCAAGCTCCTTCGCAACATGGGCCTGGGGGTCAAGTACCGGGCGAATCCCTTCGGCATTGCTATGGCCCGGGCCCGGCTGGAGCGCCTGCCGGGGCTAAACGAAAAGCGGACGGGGTGGTTCAACCGGCTGGACAGCCTGCTCGATCCGATTCCGGGCGTGTCGCCCCAGAAGGTGTATCCCAAGGCCAGGCGGGGCGGCATGCTGCTCTACACCGGCCTCGTCGACCCCGAGGTGATCGGGGCCCCTGTTTCTGTTATCTTAGAGGCGCTGGTTGCGGAAGGGGTGCAGACGACGCCGGAGATCACCCCCTATGGGTACGGCGCGATGCACCTGGAGCCGCTGTTCAACGATTTCCCGTTCGACGACCTGGGCGGCCCCTGGACGGACCTTGCGGCGGAAGCAAGGCGGCCCAATTCGCGCGGGTCCCTGCCGGTGAGCGAGCGGGTGCACGATACCTGCTTCTGGCTCAGCACGCCGGTCGATCCCAGCGCCGAGTGGGTAGAGCAGACCGCCGAGGCGTTTCGGAAGGTGGCAGCCAGCGGCGAACGGATGGCGGAGATCGCGAAAGAGAGATCGCAATGACAGAGGCAAATCAGATGCGGAGCGGATCCG
Organism: Candidatus Latescibacterota bacterium; assembly: GCA_965249305.1. Classification (GTDB taxonomy): domain Bacteria; phylum Latescibacterota; class UBA2968; order UBA2968. The sequence continues at coordinate 6,493,072 of OZ252228.1, forward strand.
CGGGGTTTTGGGTACCGGTACCGGCCGGAGCTCGATATGCGGAGGAAAAGGAGTCAAGCAGATCGGCCCAGGTCTGGACGCTCGGGCCGGCCGGCGTACGGCGTGGGTGAGGCTGTGCATCCACAAGGAGGGTTGTGATGGAAGGCGCAGGGAAGGACCGGTACGCCCCCGGAACGGCAAATAGGCCCCTCATCATCGATGGGCACACCCACGTCAAACACGGCGACAAGGATCGTACGGAGGTGCCTGCGGAACGCGTAGTCTCGCAGATGGACGAAGCGGGGATAGATTGGTCTGTCATCCTCTCCATCTGCGCGTTCGGGTCCGATGGCTCGTGGGACTGGATTCCCGTGCCGCCGCTGATCGAACGCATTCGTTCCTACGGACTTCGAGAGGATGAAACCGCTGCAATCCTGGGGGGCAATATTCAGCAGCTTCTCAAGGACACGTGGGATTTCGGTAGCGTCCGACGGAGAGGAGAACAGATGTGGTAGCCGACTCCACGCCTCTTCAGGCCCCGGCGTCAGTTCCTACTCCCTCACCGGTGACGCGGGGAGTTACGGTGCGATCCGTGCTCCTGGGCCTCGGGATGGTCATCGGGATGGATGTTTTGGCGATTCACGTGAAGTATATGCTTCCTCGCGGCCCGATGATGGCCTACAGCCACGTCCCGATGGTTATGCTGATCGGTTTTGTCCTGATGCTCTTTGCAGGGGCGATTGCTGCACGGGGGTCGGGGACCGCCTTATCGTCCCCGGAGTGGCATACCGTTTTGGCGATGGGAATTGTGGGAGCGGCTGCTCTGTTTTACGGGTACTCCGGCTACCTGATTACGTACATGGGTGCTCCGTATTACTATGCCACCGGTGAGAACGAATGGGTCAAGTACCTGCATCCCTACATCGCCGAGTGGCTGTTTCCCGGAAATGAAGAGAAAGCGGTGACCTGGTTCTGGGAGGGACTGCCGAAGGGCGCAGGTGTACCCTGGGGGCAATGGATCCTGCCGCTGCTGTGGTGGGGCGGATTGACCGCTGCGGCTTTTTTTGTGTATGTCTGCGTGACCGTGATCTTCCGCAAGCAGTGGGTACACAACGAGCGGATGGCCTATCCGGCCATGGCGCCGCTGGTCGAAATGGCCTCCAACCCAGGGGATGGTAGCGGGCTCCTCCCGGCGTTCTCCCGGGACACCCTCTTCCGGATCGGCTTTGGAGTCGTCTTCGGAATGATCGCCTGGAATTGTGTCAGCTACTTCTACCCCACCTTCCCCCAGTTCCCCATCTACGCGCAAGGCAGCAGGGCGTGGCAGGGGGGGCGCTGGATCTGGATCGGCCGGGATTTCCCTCCTATCTACGGCATCTTGGATATTTTCACGATTTGCTTCTCCTATTTTGCGACCGTCGACGTGCTGCTCAGCATCTGGTTTTTCGACCTGCTCTTCATCCTCGAGGGGGGCATTCTGAACCGGATCGGGTTCAACGCGACTTCGCGCTATTATTACGCAGGGGTCTGCCGCTGGCAGACGATGGGGGCCTTCTTCCTGCTGGTCGTTTCGACGGTCTGGGTGGCGCGGCCCCACCTCCGGGAAGTGTTCCGGAAGGCGCTCAACCGGAAGACATCCATCGACGATCGGGACGAGATGCTTTCTTATCGCACCGCGGTTGTGGGACTGGTGATCGGCCTGATTTACATCTGGGCATGGCTTGTCCGGATCGGCTTCGATCCCCTGCAGGCGGCGCTTTTGCCGACGGGGGCGATCTTTACCTATCTGGGGTTGGCCAGGATCCTTTCGGACACGGGGCTGCCCTACCTCAATGCCCCTGTGTGGGGGGGATGGGGCCTGGTACGCCCCTTTCTTGACGGGGCGTCCATCGACGCGAGTACCCGGGTGGCCGCACGAACTTCCGGGGTTCTGTTGTCCAATGTCAAGGGATCGTTCCTGCCGGCCCTTACCCAGGCGGGACGGGTGGCGGGGGGGGTGACGGGGAACCGGCGACAGGTGATGGGGGCCATTTTTCTGGCCTTCGCGACAAGTGTTGTCACCTGTGTGCTGCTGACGCTCTACCTGGGTTATCAGCACGGGGCTCTGAACTTCACGGGCTGGGTGGCGATCCGATCGGGTCATCCTCACTACGGGCGCACGGCGAACTCCGTCAGAAGGTATCTCACGCAGGAGACCAAAGCGTCGATCTTTGTCGAGAATCCGGATGAGTTCGCCTTTTTTGGGATCGGCGCTCTGGTGATGGCGGCCCTGATCTATCTTCGGCACCGGTTTCCGTGGTGGCCCCTTCATCCGGCTGGACTGGCCATTTCGGGGTCTTTTCTTGCCCGGCGAACGAGTCTCACGATTCTTGTGGCCTGGCTGATCAAATTGGTGACCGTAAAGGTTGGTGGGGCATCGGCTTACCAGAAATCCCGGCCGCTGTTCCTGGGATTGCTTGTCGGCTATATCATGGGGGTTGTGCTTTCGCTCCTGATCGATCTGATCTGGTTTCCGGAACTGGGACACATGGTCCACCGGCTCTGAGTGGAGCGGACGGAGCCCTTTCCACATTCCAGCGTGGACTTCATTATATGGGAGGCGTTATGAAAAAGGGCATCGTCATTCGTGCATTTTCCGGCAATCCGGACTTTCTGGGAGACGTCGGCTTTCTGAGTGGTGCGGACGACTTCTCTCGCTGTTTCGACAGAGCTCTGGAGGTGGGTTTCGAGGCCGTGCAGCTCTATGCCGATCACGAGGGCTATTTTTCGCTGGCCTCCGATTTGAAGGTCGCCGAGGAGATCACGAAGCGGGCGGAAAAAGCCGGCGTGGCGCTCGCCAGCCTGGAAATCGCGCCATTTTCCTACCTCTTCACGGATCCCAAGCCGGAAGTCCGAAAAGAAGCAGAGCGGACCGTCCGCCGTGCGCTGGAAATCGCATCGGCCATGGGTATGCCGGGTGTGCTGGTCATCCCGGGCTACGTGGGACTGCCCTGGGACCCTTCTGTGGAGCTGGTTCCGTACGAAGACGCGTACGATCGAACGAGGGCCGGTCTGGCTGCTGTCGCATCCGATGCCGAGCGCTTGAAGACGCACGTGCTGGTTGAGAATGTCTGGAACAGAATGCTGATGACCCCCCTCGAGATGCGCAGTTTGATCGACGAGGTGGGCAGCGAGTATGTCAATGTGCTCTTCGATACGGGCAATGTGGTGCTGTTCGGGTACCCTGAGCAGTGGATTCGCCTGCTCGGCGAACGGGTGAAGGAGGTGCACTTTAAGGATTTCAGGACAAACGTCGGAACCATCGACGGGTTTGTGCAGCTCTTAGAGGGGGATGTGAACTGGCCGGAGGTGATGGCTGCCCTGAAGGAGGTGGGATTCGACGGCTTCGTGACGGCAGAGATGTTTCCCTATAAACATCACGGAGATGTGGTGCTCAGCCATACGTCGGCGAGCATGGACGCCATTCTCGGGAGGGTTTGACCGTGAGCGAAAAGGTCAAGATCGGACTGATCGGCGCCGGGGACATCGGCGCCGTGCACGCTGAGGCGTGGGTGAAACTTGACGACGTGGCGTTCTGCGTGGCAGCGGGCCGCAATCCCGATCGCGCCAGGGCACTTTGCTCTGAGATGGGGGCCCCCCTTTACGAGAGTGTGGATGCAATGCTGGCCGATGGGTCGGTTCAGGGCGTCGACATCTGTGTCCCCAACCCCCTGCACGCCGAGTTCGCAGAGCGGGCTTTTGCGGCGGGCAAGCACGTGATGTGCGAAAAGCCGATTGCGCTGACGCTGGAGGACGCGGACGCCATGATGGCCGCCGCTGACCGAGCCGGGAAGGTTTTGTTCATCGCTCACGTGCTTCGCTTCTGGCCGGAGTACGGGCTGGCGAAAAAGTGGGTGCAGTCCGAAGCCGGGGGAAAGGTGCTCTTGGTCACCGCCCGCCGGCTGGTCTCCGTGCTTGCGGCCACCACCGGCGCCGAGGGCTGGCGGCACGATCCGGCAAAAACCGGGGGCGCCGTAATCGACCTTCAGGTCCACGACATGGATTTTTTCAACTGGCTTCTGGGGAATCCGGTGCGCGTTTCCTCGCAAGGGATACGGAGCCCGGACGGGGCCATCAGCCACGTTTGGACGGCCGTGGACTACGAAAACGGGGCCAAAGGGTTCTTCGAGGGGAGCTTCATGTTCAAGGGCAATCCGATCGCGATCGATTTCAGGATGCTCAGCGAGGAAAAATCCGTGGAGTTCATCTACACGCCCATTGGGTTCAGGCTGCACGGGATGAAGGGCAAAGAGGCCGAGGAGCCTGCGCCTTCTCTTATGGAATATACCTGGGATCAGGAGGCAGTCTCGCTTTACGAGCCTGCGGAGAATTCTTTTTCTCTGGCGATGCGGCAGCAGGTCGCGCACTTTGCGCATTGCATCCGGGAGGGCGCGGAGGAGCTTCAGGTGAAGCCCGAGGAGGCCAGGAGGGCGCTCGAAGTGTGCCTTGGGTCGGAAGCATCCTGCAAAGAAGGCCGCCCCATTGAACTGTGACGTCGAGGAGATAGGCATGATTGCGATTGTGTTGTGCCTGGTTGCGGTGGTGCTGGTGCTGGTGCTTGTGGGGTCCGGCGCCGAGGCTGCAGACACGTACGGCGCCGAGGCCAATGAGCGGCCGAGAATCGGAATTCCCTGCGCCCACGTGGAGCCGGAGCAGGGAAAGTTTCTGCCGAACCAGTGCGTGTACGAGAGCTGCTTAAACGCCATCAGCCGCGCGGGAAGCGTGTGTCTTTACATCCCCCTGATCGATGACGACGGCGCGCTGCGTGTGCTGTACGATCAACTGGACGGGCTGCTGTTGATGGGCGGTCCGGACGTGCATCCCCGGGAGTACGGGGAAGACCCACTTCCGGGGGTTACCCGGATCGATCCCCTCCGGGACCGGATTGAGCTGCGGATAACCCGCTGGGCACTGGAGGACGATCTTCCCATTTTCTCCGTGTGCCGGGGCATGCAGGTCCTGAATGTTGCGGCGGGAGGGACGCTCTACCAGGACCTTCCCCGGCAGGCGCCCTCGGACATCGCCCACCGGGGGGTCGAGCCGGAGAAGCCGGGGGACCGTATTGCCCATGCGATTGAATGCGAGGCGGACAGCCGGCTGGCCGAGGTTTTCGGAGCCCGCGAGGTGGGGGTCAACAGCGGGCACCACCAGGCGATTAAGGCGCTCGCCCCGGGATTCCGGGTTACAGCCCGGGCACCGGACGGGGTGATAGAGGGGATCGAAAGGGAGCGCCACCGGTGGGTCGGGGGGGTCCAGTTCCACCCGGAGTGGATTTCAGATCAAGATTCGCGCATGCAGGAGCTGTTCACGGCTTTTGTCCGGGCTGCGCTACCAGGTGTCACACGCCGGGCATGATCCGGCGTCTCGTAAAATCGGAAATAATCGGCGGACGGCTGGGTATGGGGCCCGGCTGTTTCAACAGCCACAGTACGGTTTCTGTGAAGGAGCACAGACGTGAGTCAGAAAAAGCCGAATGTCGTTTTCGTGATGACTGATGAGCAGAACTTGAGGGGCCTTTCCTGTTACCGGGGGACGGTCTGCCAAACACCGTCCGTTGACCGTTTGGCGGCACAGGGCGTTCTGTTTGAAAGGGCCTACTGTTCGTACCCGGTTTGCATGCCTTCAAGGGCGGCGTTTATGACAGGACGCTACCCCCACGTGAACGGGGTCAGGTCCAATGGGATCTCATTGCCCGAGCGGGAGATCAACTTGCCGCAGTTGTTCAAGTCGGCAGGTTATACCACCGCCCTGTGCGGTAAGGACCACTGCTTTCCGCCGAAGACACGATCGTCCGTCTTTGATTACGCCCTCACGGCCATGCATTTCGGAATCTTAGACGAGATTCCCGAGGATTTTCCGGAGGGGGCGCGGGAGGCCAACCAGTACTACCGGGATCTACGGCCCAAGGCGTACTCCCCTTTTGGGCACGGTGTCATTCCCTTTCCCCCGGAGGTGTGCGACGCGGGCCTGATTACCGAGGCCGCCATTCGGTTTGTGGAGCGAGCAGGTCGCTCTCCCTTTTTCCTCTGGCTTTCCTACCCCGGTCCCCATTGGCCTTTTACCTGTCCGGAAGCCTATGAATCCTTCTGCCCGCCCGAGAAGGTCGATATGCCTCCCGAAGACGACCTGTCTACCAAGCCGGAGAATCAGGAAGTGGCGCGGCGGCTGCTGGGCCTGAATAAAGCGAGCGAGGATGACTTCAGGAAGATCATATCCCTCTATTATGGGAACTGTCGATACATCGACGATCAGATCGGGCGTTTTCTCGAGAAGCTTGCAGCACTGGGCCTGGAGGAGGACACCCTTGTGGTCTTTGTGAGCGATCATGGAGACTATCTGGGCGAACACGGCCTGATGCACAAATCGCCGGCGGCTTACGATGCGCTGACGCGGATTCCTTTTGTGTGGCGGTGGCCGGGACATATTCGTTCGGGGGAGCGTTGCAGCGAGCTGGTGGAAGGGATCGATTTTCTGCCCACTGTGCTTGATCTGTGCGGTCTGGAGATACCGCCGGGCGTGCAGGGTGTCAGCCACGCCCGGGCGCTGCTGGGCAACGAGCCTTTTTACGCCCGAGAGGCGTGTTTCGCCGAATGTGGAGTTGAGGGCAGGGCGTCTACTCTCGAGGATCTCAAGGAGGTCGATCTGCCCGAGAGCCCCTACTCGGAGTGGGTGCTCGGCGCAACGGGCGCCGATTACTGGAACGGCCGGCTCAAGATGGTCCGCACACACAGATGGAAGCTGGTGTATTACAGCAGGGGGGAGGGTGAGCTTTACGATATGGAGAACGATCCGTGGGAACTCAATAATCTCTACCTTTCCCCCGATCACCAGGAGATCGTGCTGAACCATAAGGAAAGGCTGCTCCAGTGGACGATTGACAGCGAGGATACCCTGCCTCCGTTGAAGGTTTAATCGGAGGACTCCTGACGACGTGCGCGATACAGGTCGAAAGGCACTGTGGGCGCTTCTACGCGCGCTGGACCAGCCGGAAGGCGGCCTCCCCACGCGTTGAAGACCACTTGATCTGCGAAACAGGAGTGTACAATGGCAAAACTGAAAGCGGCACTGATCGGATGTGGCGGGCGCGGACGGGCGCACGGGCTGGGCTATGGGGCGTCGGAAGGCGTCGATCTGGTGGCCTGTGCCGATGTGCACCGGCCCACGGCGGAGCTGCGGGCGGAGGAATTCGGGGCTTCGGGCGTGTACGGTGACTACCGCGAGATGCTGGATCGGGAAAAGCCGGAGGTGGTGAGCGTCTGTCTGTGGACGAAGCTGCATTACGACGCGGTGATGGCGTGTGTGGAGGCGGGCGTGAAGCTGATCAACTGCGAGAAGCCGATGGCGCCCACGTGGGGCGAGTCCCGCCGGATGCATGAGACCTGTGCAAAGGTGGGCGTGCTGATGACGTTCAGCCACCAGACGCGCTATGGGCCGTCGTTCGAGAAAGTGCGTGAGTTGGTACAGGAAGGCGCAATCGGGGACCTGATCCGCATCGAGGGCTGCGGCTCCAATCTGTTCGATCTGGGGACGCACCGGTTCGACCGGATGTTCTTTTACAACGACGATCAGCCGGTCGAATGGGTGATGGGCCAGGTGAACTGCGCGGAGGACAAGAGGGTGTTCGACGTGCCGGTGGAGACGCACGGGGTCTCGTTCGTTGGATGGGAGAACGGGGTGACGGGCCTGCTGGTGACGGGGCACGCCAACCCGGTTCAGGACCGGTTGATCGGGTCGGAGGGCATCATTGAAAACGGCCCCCGGGGTAGGGTGCGGATGCTGCGCAGGGGACAGTCAGATTGGGCGGTTCCGGAGATCAACCCTGTGGATTTGCCGGGACGGGAGACCGCACTATACATCTTAGATGCGATCGAATGGCTGGAGACGGGGAAGGAGTCGCGGACGTCGAGCCGGAAGGCTCTGCAAGCCACGGAGCTGATTTTTGCGACCTACGAGTCGGCGAGGCGGCGGGCACGGGTTGAATTGCCGCTGGAGATCGAGGATTCGCCGCTGCTGAGCATGCTCGAAAAGGGTGAGATCGCCATTCCCGATTATCCCGCACGCCCGTTGGAGGAGGAAGCGTCGGACGGATAGTTGAAAGATAGGCTGAAGTCCGGATTTATCGGGCTTCAGAACCACAACAGCCCGATCGAATTTCGGAATATCCGGATCAAGGTGCTGTAACCGTTGCGGCGAGTTCCCTAAGCAGGGAGGAGTCCGAGAATGGCTAACGACGCTTCTGAACGTCCGAACATTCTGGTATTCTTCACGGATCAGCAGCGGTGGGACACCGCGGGGGTGCACGGCAATCCGATGGGACTGACCCCCAATTTCGATGCGATGGCCCGGCGCGGGACACACGTTGCGCACGCGTTTACCTGCCAGCCGGTCTGCGGGCCGGCCCGGTCCTGTTTACAGACCGGGCTTTACGCTACGACCACCGGCTGCTTCAAAAACGGGGTTCCGCTGCCACAGGATGCGCGGACCCTGGCCCACCATTTCCGGGATGCCGAGTATACGACCGGCTATATCGGCAAGTGGCATCTGGCGGATGAGGAGCCGGTGCCCGAGGCGAAGCGGGGAGGATACGAGTACTGGCTGGCATCGAACATCCTGGAGGGCACGTCCGATGCCTACGATACGGTTATGTACGACAATGAGAACCGGGCGGTGAAGCTGCCCGGTTACCGGGTGGACGCGCTGACGGACGGGGCCATCCGCTATATCGACACCCATCAATCGGAGCCGTTTTTTCTCTTTGTCTCGTACCTGGAGCCGCACCACCAGAACCGTTGGGACGATTACCCCCCGCCGGATGGGTACCGGGAACGCTATACCGGGGGATGGATGCCGCCTGACCTGGCGGGGCTGGGCGGCTCGGCCCACCAGCATCTGGGTGGATACTACGGGATGGTGAAGCGTCTGGATGAGGGCCTGGGACGGATTCTGGACGCTTTGAAGAGCCTGGGGTTGACCGAGAAGACGGTGGTCCTGTTTACCTCGGACCACGGATGCCATTTCAAGACGCGGAATGCAGAATACAAACGTTCCTGCCACGAGAGTTCGATTCGGGTGCCTACGGCGCTTCAGGGACCGGGCTTCGACGGCGGAGGACAGATCCGTCAGCTCGTGAGCCTGGTCGATCTGCCGGCAACGCTGCTGGATGCGGCGGGAATACCGGTGCCGGCGGAGATGGAGGGACGGTCGATCCTGCCACTGACCAAGGGGCAGACCGATGGGTGGCCTGAAGAGGTTTTCGTCCAGATCAGCGAGACGCAGGTGGGGCGGGCGGTGCGGACCCACCGCTGGAAGTACGGGGTGGATGCTCCGGATAAACACGGGGGGCGCGATTCGGGCTCCGAGCGATACGTCGAGCAATATCTCTACGATCTGGAAGCCGATCCGTACGAGCTGACCAACCTGATCGGCGCGGAATCCCACCAGGAGGTGGCAGCGGTGATGCGGGAACGGCTCATCCGGCGGATGACAGAGGCCGGAGAGCCACCCCCTGCGATTGAGCAGGCGCCGTCCCACCGTATAGGACAGAGACGGGTACCGCCGGGAGTGATCAGGAGCTAATGAAGCGCTGGGGCTCCTCTGAATGTATGATAAGGGCCGGCAAGGAGAGTGGCAAACGAGCAGTATTCAAACTTGAGGAGGGTGTGCGATGGCAGATGTTGAGCTTGCGAAAATCGATCTTTCGGGATGCCCGGAGGGGAAGGTGTTCGACTGGCCGGAACTGGATTGGACCATCGAGGACCGTCACTTCCCCGACTGGGAGTGTCCTCTGGCCAGAATACGGAGAAAGGAACGCGGCCCCGGCAAGCCCAGCGCTTTCCGGGTGCTTGAGGAGGACGGCAGGCCGGTCCTGGACCATGTCGACATGACCGACCGGCCGCTGGTTGTGGGCGATTTTCTGTGGGGGGACTACACGGTGGAGGCGTATGTCCGCCAGATGGCCGCCACCAGCAAACCGAACTCGGACGATCCTTACTGCTTCGTCGGCCGGAGCGGGTTGATGTTCCGGTATCGGACATTGAGGCAGTACTATTTCTTCTGCATCGAGGCCTACGACAGGCTGGTGCTCTACCGGCGGGAGCACGCGCACTGGCACGTGCTGGGCGAGCAGACCGTGCCCGTTGACCGGTCATGTTACCACCACCTCAAGGCCGAGTGCCTGGGGGACCGGATCGTTTGTAGTTTCGATGGGCGGCAGTGCCTGGTGGCGAACGACACCGCCTACCAGACCGGTCGCGCGGGCATCCGGACCTGCACGCGGGCGAGGTTTTACGATGTGAGGGTGGCGGCCACGGCCTCCCAGAATACGGCGTTTATCGATACGCGGAGCCGCTACGAAAAGGAGGTATCGGCCGAGCGGGAGAAGTACCCGAAGCCCGTTCTGTGGAGTGAAATCGATACCAGGGGCTTTGGCGGAGGCGTACCCATGTTCGGAGATATCCGGGGCAGCGGCGGGACGGAGTTGCTGTTGTTCCAGGACCCATCAAATGGGAAAGATGCGCCGCGGATCCGGGCGGTAAGCCTGGAGGGGGAGCAGGTGTGGGAGATGGAATACTCGAACCTGAAGACGGTCGCTCCGAAGCGGACGGTGATACAGGACATCGACGGGGACGGCGTGAACGAGCTGGTATCTGCCGGCGGGAACCGGCTGTCGATCGTGAATGCGATGACGGGGGAGTTGAAGGCGGAGGCGCCCCTGCCCGAACCCGGGCCGTTCCTGGTGCCCCGCGGCCTACCCCTGACCAATGAATACCTGCACCCTTTAGGCGCGATCAAACCCTGCAATCTGAGGGGCAACTCCGGCCCTCGGGACTTCATCCTCAGGGATGGCGTCCCGGGGGGAAGCGGCTGGACGATTTGGGCCTTTGACGAGCGGCTCAACTTGCTGTGGCAGCAGCGCGCCGATGCGCCCTGGTACGGGCATTCCGTCTACTTTTACGATGTGGACGGCGACGGCCGGGACGAGGCGCTGTCGGGGTACCACCTCTACGACGACGACGGTAGCTTGATCTGGCGGATGGAGGGCGCCGAGTACTTCGAGATGAACGACCATGTCGACAACGTCGTTTTCGGGGAGATCGACGGCGACGAGGAGAACGGTCCTGAGATCGGCATCGCGGGAAGCAGCGAAGGGTTCTTCTTAGTGGACGCGCGCGACGGCCGGGTGCGTCGGCAGCACCGGATGGGCCACACCCAGGATGTCTACGCGGGGAATTTCAGGCCCGACCTGCCCGGGCTGGAAATGTGGGTGGGCGACCGTTGGGACTCCTACGGCCTGCTGGTGCAGTTCAGCGGGGCGGGGGAGCCGCTCCTCTCCCTCGAGCCCGACAACGACAGCCAGTCCGGTCCTGCGGTAAATTGGAGCGGAGATGGGCAGGAACTGTTGCTGTTGAGCACGTCGGTGCGAGCGCTGGGCATGTACGATGGGTACGGGCGGAAAGTCGTGGAATTCCCGGGTGATAAGCCGGCGGTTCCTCCTGGCAAGCCGTTCTGGCGCTCCTGGATCGGCGCGCAGCAGATGGACTTGACGGGGGATGCCCGGGATGAGGTCGTGTTGACCCGCAATGGAGTGCTGTATATCTACACGCAGGATACGCCCTATCCCAAAGGTGAGAAGATCTACGCGCCGGTCAGGAGAGGGCACCTCTCCTCCCCGAACTGGGAGGTCCATCAGAGCTGACCATGTCCAATATCCAGATCCGTATCCCTTCAGACGGTGGCAATCCCAGGGATCTCTCCCGTATCCAACAGATTGGGGACGCCGCTTTGAAACTGATCGATAGCCACCAGCACGTATTCTGGCACGGGCGCGATGACGCCGGGCTGATCGCCGACATGGACCAGTACCAGATCGAAAAGGCCTGGGTGTTGACTTCGGAGCGGCCGGCTTCCATCGCGAAGAGCCTGGCGCCGTATGACCCCCGCTGGAAAGGCGGTGATAACGACGCTCCCGCGCTGCCGCTGGACGGCGTGATCGAGGCTTGCCGTCGGTATCCGGAACGGTTGATTCCGGGATACTGTCCGAACCCGCAGGACCCGCGGGCGATTCAGAAGCTGTCGTCGGCCATCGACATCTTCGGTGTTCGGGTGCTGGGCGAATGGAAGTTCCAGACCTTGTTCGACGACCCCCGCTGTATCGAGATGTTTCGGTTCGGAGGCAGCAAGGGCCTTCCCGTGGTTCTCCATCTGGACGTTCCATACGTTCCACCCAGGGGAGGAAACTACGATCCGGGGTGGCTGGGTGGGACGATCCACAACCTCGAGCGGGCGCTGGTCGCCTGTCCCGAGACGATATTCATCGGGCACGCACCGGGGTTCTGGCGGGAGTTGAGCGGTGACGCCGACGAGTATCCCCACCGGGGCTGTCGCGACCCGCTGGTGCCCGGCGGCAGGCTGCCGGACATGTTCGATCGGTATGCGAATCTGTACGCCGACCTTTCAGCGGGTAGCGGATTGAGAGCGCTCGAGGCCGATCCGGAATTTTCCCGAGAGATGCTGATCGCCTACGCCGACCGGTTTCTGTTCGGCCGAGACTACTACGGCGGCGAGCTGCTCGCGTTTCTGGGCAGCCTGGATCTCCCGGAGGATGTGTGGCGGAAGATCGGGCGAGAGAATGCGGAGAGGCTTGTTTCTCGGTAGGCAGAGTCGAAGGTCAAAAGGCGAGGACGTCATCTCTGCCCTCGCCTGAGCCGACGCCACGCAAACTGAAAGCGCGCGTTCTCTGGTACCGTTCTGAGTCTGCCGTCGAATTCTGTAAACGAGAAAGGACTGTTCCATGTTCAAGGTTGCCATTCTGGGTTACCGCAATCAGGCGAACCGCCACCACGCGCCGTCATTTGCCAGGCTGCCGGACTGCGAGATCGTGGCGGTCTGCGACATCGTCGAAGAACGGGCCACGGAGGGGGCCGAACGCTACGGTGTGCCGGCCTATACCGATGCCGACGAGATGCTGGAGCGGGAGGAGATCGACATCGTCAATATCCCCACGGGCGAGAAGTTCCGTTATGAGCTTGTGATGAAGGCCCTCAGCCTGGATAAGCACGTGTTTACCGAAAAGCCCCTGGCCGGGGCCGACGGTCAATACCGGATCCAGATGTCCGATGTGACGCCGGCGCGCGAGATGGTCGACGAGTGGCAGAAGCACGATGTTTACTTCGGCATCTGTTTCGGACTGCACTACTCGCCCAATCTCATCAAGTTGAAGGAGCTCATCCAAAACGGCACGCTGGGCAACCTGAAACAGATTCAGGCCCGGACGGCCCAGGGCTCCTGGAACCACATCATCGACATGGTTCGTTTCCTGGGCGGTGAGGTGGAGGAGGTCTTCGGCTATTCGGACCACAAGGAGGAGATGGGGAACAAGGCCGCCTGCCTGAAGTTCGAGAACGGGGCCGTTGGAACCCTGGCGGTGTCGCGCCATCTGGGCCTCCAGTTCCAGATCAAGTGGATCGGCGACGGTGGAGACGCCTGGGCCGACAACATCGCCGGCGCCACCTCGCTGCGTCCCAGGAACTCGATTGAGGTAACCACCTGGGACGACGGGCTCAGCTTGCAGGGCGGCATGTACGCAGGGCTGTTCGAGGGCCTGATCGAGGAGTTCGTCTCCTGCATCAAAGAGGGCAAACCGTTTGTTGCGGACGGGTGGGCGGGTCTGCGGCACGTGGAAATCGATGGGGCGATCACCGAGTCCATCCGGACGGGCAAGCCGGTTCGCGTGGAACGATACAGGCCCGAGAAGGGCCGCACGATCTTCAGTCAGGCTTGAGCCAGACCGGAGTTCCTCTGGCCCGTTCGTCGAGGTAGCGGATATGCGGATTTTCAATGCCGCGGGATACTGGGGACCCAACGTGCTTTATCGGAACGAGGGGAATGGGACGTTTATGGATGTGACCCAAGAGGCCGGCGTCTACCAGCCGGGCGCGAGAGGGTTGGGGGTGGTGGGCACCGACTACAACAACGACGGGGATAAGGTTTTGGGGTGATAGGGGGCGCTGGTTCAAATCCAGTCGCCCCGACCATTAAAGAAACGGGTTACGGTACTATGTACCGTAACCCGTTTTTCTTGTCTGTTGCGTCAGGCCGTGTTACTTGGTTTTGATGGCCTCTTCCAGGGCCTGGTTGCGCATGATTTCTTTTATAAGCTGTTTGTTCAGAGATTCCTCCAATTTGGCGTTCATCTCACGCCTGTCAACGCTGGGGGAGCGCTTCTGTATGATAAACATAGCGCCGGCAATGAGGATACAGGTCAGCGTGAGAACACCCAGCTGGACCAGGGTCCGGCGACGGCGGGCCTTCTGGGAGGACTGTCGCCGGTGTCTTGACCGGCGGCGGCGGAGAGGATGCGCCTGCCCGTCCGATTCCGGCGGCGCGGTTTCGGGTGGGGGCTGGGGCCTGGTATGGAGATCCCGGTCTGGAGCATCCTCGCTTTCTGCGTTGACAGGCGCCGGGGTGTCGGAGGTGTTCGGCTCGCTGTCGGGCGCCGAGATATCCGGCTCATCGGCAGAAGATTGGAGGATGGTGGCCATCGGCTCCGGTTCCGTGTCTTGACCGGAGACAGGGGGGGAGGCATCCTCAGGAGGCGGTTCCTCTGCCGGAGGGGATTCTGAAACTTCCGGGGGCTGCATCTTCTGAAAGGCCTGGAGCATCTCCGAGGCATCCGGCTCGGCTGCCGGGGGGGGGGCCGATGGCACGCTCGATGTCGTGCATGAGGTCGGAGATTTTGAAGGGCTTCCAGAGAAAGGTGTCTACGCCATACCGGGCGAGTTCCACCGCGTTCTCGCCGGTGAGGTGGGCGGATACGACGATGACGGGAACCTGATTGCCCTGTTCCCGGATGAATTCCAGCAGCGAGGCCCCGTCCACGGTCGGCATGGCCAGGTCGAGCAGGAGCAGGTCGGGGTTCTCATGTTCGAGCGCATCCAGGGCGCTGGTATAGTGGGTGGCGGTAATCGGCTGGTAGTTGTGCTGCTTGAGGATGTTCTGGATCAGCTCGACGATGGACTCGTCGTCGTCAATCACGAGAACTTTTTTTGATTTGCAGGAAGCGTCCATGGCCTACCTCTTTTGTGGTAAACGCACAGTGCTTAATATATCGAAAAGCGCAGATCTGTCCAAAGAATTTATCCTCTGGACGGCATAGTGTGGTGAAATATCCAACGGTGTTTCGCAAAATATCGCTTTCTATCAGGGGGTTCACCCGTACAGAAAGAGCACTTTTTGTGCCATCGATCCGACGTACGATTTGAAATGCAGAGTAGTTATATTAAGTATTTGTTTATTTTTGCCTTGCGTTTGTTTGTTCTGGTTTAATACGGCCCCGACACCGCAGCGCTCCGGTGCGCCTGGTGGGAGCTGCCGGCGAATTGGCTGAAATCCGCCAGTTTCAGGAGGGCGGACCAGCGGGTGGCGCAACAACGCCGGGGAACCGTACAGGCGTCGGGGGTATTTTTAGTGCTTGACAGGTTGAAAGTTCTTAAGCTAAATTGCGGTGTTCACACAGCCCGGACAATTGGATCTGAGCGATGGGTTCGGGCGACCATTATCACGCCGCATATGAGGAACGACCAGGGGGAGACACGCATGGTGTGGAATCTGCTGGGGAGGTTCTGGAATCGACGGAAAAATCGGAAACGAATCGCCATCAATGTGGCGGTACGCACCGCCGATGCGGAGGGACGGCCCTGTGAAGTGACCTCCGAAGACATCAGCATCAGCGGCATCCGGCTCCGGTTCAATGAGCAGAGTCTCGCAGCTTTTGTGGGGCATCGCGAGGAAGTGCCTCTGGAAATTTCTCTGGAGGGGGAGGCGCTTTCGATACAGGCGCAGGCGCGTCTGGTCTGGGCGTATAACACCTCCGGCGGCGGTACGGTGAGCGGGTGGCATTTTGGACATTTTGAAGGCAATGCCGGCCGGAGGCTCCAGCATTTTTTGAATACATACAACGCGGGCAAAACCGGATAGGGTAGGGGATGCTGAAGCGATTGTACGACTGGGTGATGGGCTGGGCCGAGAGCCCTTATGGGACGCCCGCGCTTTTTCTGATTGCACTGGCCGAGTCGTCTTTCTTCCCCATTCCGCCCGATGTGCTGCTGATGGCCCTGGCGATCTCGGCGCCCAAACGCGCGTTTTTCTACGCGGCGGTCTGTTTGGGAGGATCGGTGGTGGGCGGTATGATCGGCTATCTGATCGGTCTGGAGTTCTACGAGATGGTGGGACGCCGGATCATCGATTTTTACGGGGTTACCGAGCAGTTCGAATATGTAGGGAGGCAGTACCAGGAGAACGCCTTCGCGGCCATCACCATCGCCGGGTTTACTCCGATTCCTTACAAGGTGTTTACGATCGCTGCGGGGGTCTTCCAGATTTCCTTTGCCACCCTGGTGTCGGCTTCGCTACTGGGGCGGTCGGGGCGGTTCTTCCTGGTGGGGGGATTGATCCGCGTGTTCGGGCCTACGATTAAGGCGTTTATCGACCGCTATTTGAACATTCTATCGGTGGTTTTTGTGGTGCTCCTCGTGCTGGGATTCGTGGTTGTCAAGCTGGTCCTGAATCGTTGACTTCGAACCTTTTTTTATTTTATGGCTTCTACTCCCGCTCACCCCACCCCTCATCCCGACGACATTCCCGCCAGACTTTCGATTACCCCCCGTTCAATCCTTCTGGGCGTGGCCACGGCCGCGCTTCTCAATATTTACAGCGATTATGCCGGGATGATCCTCGGCTCCGCCTCCCTGGTCAAGTCTCAGCTTCCCATCGCGGTCCTGCTGCCCTTTGTGGGGTGGCTCGGGTTTAACCTCCTCCTCAAACTGATCTGGCCCCGCATTGCCCTGTCCAGCACCGAACTTCTCGTTATTTACAGCATGTCCTGGGTGGTGGGCACCCTTTCCGCCAGCGGGTGGACCACGTACTAGGGCGGCATCGTCAGCGCGCCCGCCTACTATGCCACGCCCGAGAAGCGCTGGGAGGAGCTTCTCTTCGATGTGATGCCCTGGTGGAGCCTGCCCCAGACTTCGGATGAGGTGATTCGGACCTTCTACGAAGGGCTGCCCCCGGGGAAGGGAATTCCCTGGCACGGATGGATGGCGTCTCTCTACTGGTGGTTCACCGTTTCGATGGCCTTAGTTGTGGCCGGCCTGTGCCTGTCGGTTCTCTTTCAGAAACAGTGGGAGGAGGCCGAGCGGTTGACGTTTCCTCTGGCCGTCTTTCCCGTGGCCCTGACCGAGGGGTTCGACGGGCCGGAGCGCATTCCCGCCATCTTTCGGAACTGGATCTTCTGGACCGGGTTCCTGGTCGTATTCATCGTGTTCGCCTGGAACATGGTGGGATACTTTGCGATCGGCGTGCCCCGGATCGGCATCTTTGACGGGTACCTGACCAAGGAGGTCAAACTCGCCCGGAGTTTTCCCTCTCTCTACCTGCGCATTCTCCCGCCGGTGGTGGGGCTGACCTACCTGTGCAACTTAGATATCCTTCTCAGTTTCTGGGCTTTCCGGCTGCTGGCGGTTCTCAAAGAGGGGTTGATGGCCCGCGTTGGATTCGCCGTTGGAGGATGGACTTGCCCCGTTTCGGTGGGTACCTTATCTCTTGGGAGAAAGGAGATCCACTATGCCGCCAACACGTCCACCTTATCCACCTGAGTTCAAAAAGCAAATGGTCGAATTGGTTCGAGCCGGTCGTACGCCAGGAGAGCTGGCCAAAGAGTTCGAGCCCTCAGACCAGACGATCCGGAACTGGGTGGTACAGGCCGACCGAGACGAGGGCCTTCGAGAAGACGGTCTGACCAGTGATGAGCGAGAGGAGTTGCGCCGTCTTCGTCGCGAGATTAAGCAGTTACGCATCGAGCGTGAGATCTTGTCAAAAGCAGCAGCCTGGTTCGCTCAGGAGACCAACACGATCCCCAGAAAGCCTTCCAGTTCGTGAAGGCGCACCAGGCAAAATGGCCAATTTGGACTTGACCCGTTTCGGTGGGTACCTTATCTCTTGGGAGAAAGGAGATCCACTATGCCGCCAACACGTCCACCTTATCCACCTGAGTTCAAAAAGCAAATGG
The DNA here is from genome assembly GCA_965249305.1 of Candidatus Latescibacterota bacterium. Taxonomy (GTDB): domain Bacteria; phylum Latescibacterota; class UBA2968; order UBA2968. Next base: position 6,511,154 of record OZ252228.1, read on the forward strand.
TCGAATTGGTTCGAGCCGGTCGTACGCCAGGAGAGCTGGCCAAAGAGTTCGAGCCCTCAGACCAGACGATCCGGAACTGGGTGGTACAGGCCGACCGAGACGAGGGCCTTCGAGAAGACGGTCTGACCAGTGATGAGCGAGAGGAGTTGCGCCGTCTTCGTCGCGAGATTAAGCAGTTACGCATCGAGCGTGAGATCTTGTCAAAAGCAGCAGCCTGGTTCGCTCAGGAGACCAACACGATCCCCAGAAAGCCTTCCAGTTCGTGAAGGCGCACCAGGCAAAATGGCCAATTACCACGCAATGCCGAGTCCTGGGTGTCTCCCTCAGTGGGTATTATGCGTGGCGAGGACGCCCCCCATCGCCAAGAGCAAAGGTCGATGCGGATCTCAAGGAACAGATTAAGGCTTTTCATGCCCGTTCTGATTCTACCTACGGAGCCCCCAGAATCTGGGAAGATCTGGCAGCATTAGGCATCCGTATAGGCAAAAAGCGTGTCGCCCGTCTGATGGTTGAGATTGGTATCTTCGGGGTGAGCCGTCGAAAGGGTATCAGAACCACCCGTAAGGGAAAAAAGGCTCAAAAAGCCCCTGATCTGGTCAAGAGAGACTTCACTGTTGAAGCCCCAAATAAACTCTGGGTGGCCGATATTACCTACGTACCAACCTGGGCGGGCTTCCTGTATCTTGCTGTGGTTATCGATGTCTTTTCCCGCCGAGTCGTGGGCTGGACGATGGCTTCGACGCTCCAGAGTGAGTTGGTTTTGTCTGCTTTGAATATGGCACTTTGGCAGCGTCATCCTTGTGGGGTGATCCACCACTCCGACCAGGGATCTCAGTATACTTCACTTGCCTTCGGTAAACGCTGCGATGAGGCGGGTATACGTCCCTCAATGGGTTCTGTAGGCGACTGCTATGACAACGCACTGTGTGAAAGCTTTTTCGCCACCCTCGAATGTGAATTGATCGACCGCCGTTGTTTTCGTACCCACAAGGAGGCCAGATTGGCTATTTTTGAGTATATTGAGGGCTGGTATAATCCCCATCGTAGGCATTCATCAATCGCATACCACTCACCGATGACATATGAAAAACAGCATCAAACACGGGCTTGAAGCCCAAGCCCTAAACACTCCACCAAAACGGGGCAACTCCAGATTGAGCTCCTGCCTTTTTATTATCTACCTCGGCTATAGCCATGCCGGCCAGAACCTGGGCCTGTCCGGTTTCGGGGGGGCCAATGTGAGGACCTACGACCGGATCGTCTCTTCTATCGTCGGGTCCAACAAGACGGTGTTCGATCCGGCCAAGGTGACGGTATGGGTGCTTGGAGGAGCGCTGGCCGGGCTGCTGACGCTGCTGCGCAACCGGGTGCCCTGGTGGCCGCTGCACCCGCTGGGGCTGGCGTTTCAGACCACGACCGGGTCCAGGGTCTACGCGTTTAGCATGTTTCTGGTCTGGGCGGCCAAGTTGCTGATCCTGCGCTTTGGGGGCATCCGCCTGTACCGGCGCTGGCAGCCCTTCTTCTTCGGCCTGGTGGTGGGATACGTGGCGGGTGTGGGAATCTCCTCAATCGTGGATTATGTCTGGTTCCCCTCGGAGGGGCACTGGACGCACGGGTGGTAACGTGGGTTTTACCATTGACATGCCTGCATATTTTGCCTACATCGTAGGCATGAAAGAGAAGCATATACAATATACGCTTAGAAAGGTACCGCCGCAGGTCGATCGGACGCTCAGGCAGCGTGCCCGCGAAGAACGGCGCAGTCTGAACGACGTGGCGCTTGACGCGCTTGAGCGAGGACTGGGGCTCACCGGTAAACCGGTTCGCCATCACGATCTAGTGGTCGATTTCAGAAGTTCGCATGAGTTTATGCAGCCAGCCGGATTCGCTGCATTCGTTCTTCCAATTCCTGCCTTGTAAAGCGCCAGTTGAAAGGTTCGGCAGTGAGATTATAGTATTCCTCAAAGCCCAAGATCCTGGCTTCCATCGCCTGTCGATCTGCCAGGTCATTGGGCGTGAGCGCCTTTCTTTGCAAGATCGAGAAATAGATCTCAATCTGATTGAGCCAACTGGCGTGGATAGGGAGATGGACGGCAATGGCATTTTCATAGGCATCCTGGAGCCGTTTAGGGAACGTGGTGGTGTAATGAGAAGATCCGTTGTCCACAATCCAGAAGACCCGATCAGCCGAAGCATAAGGCTCCCGTCCCATCACCAGGTCCACCAGCTTTTGAAAGGGCACGATGCCGGTTTTCTCATCCACACGCCCAAAGATGTGCCCTGAGAACACATCCAGTGCAGACAGATAGGCCACTGTGCCCATCCGTTTGTAGTCATTTTCCATACGAATGGGTTTGCCACAATCAGGTGGCAATGTGGCAAACTCTCGGGCTAAGATTTGAAGTTGGGATTTTTCATCGGCACAGATAACGAAGTCTTTCTTGCCAAGCGGTATCCCCTCCCATATGCCTTGATACAGGTCCAGAATGCGACTGGCTTTCTCTAAAAAGTTGGGGGCTTTGATATGAAGCCAGGATCGGTGATACCAGGGACGAAGGGCATCCTCTTTGAGAATGCGCCAAATCGTTGTGGGTGAGATTGAAGTGATCAACGCACACCTTAACACTTCCTGTTGAATCTCAAATAAGCTGAACCGAGACAGGGGCAACCCCCGTTGTGCGGGCAGTTGACAGGCAATGGCTTTGACTTCACTGACTTGCACAGGGGGAAAAAGTGGGCGGTCGCCCACTGCGCGGTAGATCCTCTAAAGTGAAGCCTTCTTCAGTCCACCTTTTTCGCCACTTCTGCGCCGTAGGTGAACTGACACCTGCCCTGTCGGCTAACCTCTGGTTGCCAATGGCTTTATTCTCGGCTAAGGCCACCACCATCCTTGCCCGCTGCACCTGGGATTGAGGCGCGTTGCGCTGACGAATGATTTTCTGGGCTTTTGCCAGTTGGGCTTTTGTGAAGCGAGGTTGGTATTGGGGAAGGGGACCTGACATTATACACCTCCTTTACCGATTGGAATGAGGCGTATAACATACCCCTTTTTTGCCACCTATGCAACCTCATGCGTATTTGCGAAATCGACCACTAGACGATCTGGCCGGTACCTGGGTACACGATCCGGAATTCGACCGGGCGGTTGGTGAAATGGACCAGATCGATCCGGAGCTCTGGAAGTGAACCTCGCCATCGACACAAAGCGTTATCGCGACTTTTGCGACAACGATCCGGTGGCACTTGCTTTTTTCCCGGGACAGCCACTTTGACCATCTACCGCAGTTGCCAAGAGTATAATTTCCTTGCGTCTATCCGGGTTTCTTGTATTTTAAATGGTCAGATTGGAAAATATCGGGGCGTGGCTCAGCCCGGTAGAGCGCCTGCTTCGGGAGCAGGAGGCCGGAGGTTCAAATCCTCTCGCCCCGACCATAAATAACAAAGGGTTATGGTATTTTTTCCATAACCCTTTGTTTGTTGGTGCGACCAGAATGTGTCAGTCGCTGTCAACTATTCTGCTTATTTCCAGAGGCACATCAGCGAGAAAATCCCAAGAATCGTCTTCATTTTGTATCTCCACGACGAATCTATGAGTGCCTATTTTCTCTACCAGCAGTCCGTTTTGCTGAGATAGGTTCCTGCTTCTTTGATGCTTACTAAGGTCAATTTCAAATTGCGCTACAGCTAACTGTAGTCCACTGGGACCTAAAATTCGAAATCTTCCTACTGCTTTTTCGGGTTCTTCGAGCACATCTCTTCTCCAAAGAGAAACGAATGTCCACTCGATTGGAAACATCACAGGTTTATCTTCGGCTCCCGAAAAAGGAACATGGAGCTGTTCAATAATATTTAGGCTCTTCGCTGTTTCACGTGGGTAATCATAAAAACCCGAACCAGTCTTCTTGCCGAGTGCGAGGTGGTTCCTAACCGTTTGCTCCGGTATCCGCACATGAGATCTCTCCTAAACACACGGCGGGTATTGAATGATCCGGAGATCCAGTTTGCCGTTTAGTCCATCGTAACAATTTATTATCTAACAACTTAAACAACTGTTTTTAAGATAGAATCCTGAGCAACAGACAACGGGTCGGGCAACACCGTTGACAAAGAATACTCGAAGGCTGGTCCACAAAACCTGCAGCTTGGGCGTCTTGTCTACCACAACTGGTCGTTCCTGGGGGAAGGTTACCCACACCAAATAGCGAGGAGCCAATATTTATTAAGCTCACATTGTTCGTGGCCTGATCAATCAGAGCTTTTGAGCAAAGCACTGTCCAGATAAGCTTAGCCAATTGCAAACTCCTGATTGTGGGATTCTGACAGGTGAGCAGGATGGACCAACCAGACCGATCCTGAAGCATTCATGCCCATTGGCTCTCCGCCAGTCAATACGATCGCATCTAAATGGGCTACCGTTATGGGAACTCGATTCTCAAGCCCGATCGTGTTCTCTGTGGAAACGATATTCGGCCAACTATCGGCAAATCGAATCGAAGTTTCCCATGGTCCTTTAATCTTGATTTGGATAAAATCTGCTGAGATATGCTCAAAGTCCACCTGTTGAATCGTGGAGGTCTCTTGAGAGTTATCTTCTTTAAGGATTGCCTCGGCAATATATCCCGCCCAGAAGATATTATTTATTGACCTCAATGTCTCCGCCGCGGCGAGGGCATCAGCGTTATTTTTTCTATGAATAGCAAGCAAGTAGACAGCAAGAGCCGTATCCCAGGGATTCTCAAACCGTGGATCAACTGACATTGTGCAAAGATGACGAACCCTCTGCAAGACTTTCCGATATGGTTTTTCTTTCCGAATCTTACGGTCTAATTCTTGGACCTCGGATTGTTGGCGGATGATAGACAAGAAAGTTCTCACACCACTTGCTAATCCAGCGAGAGCCCCAAAGCGATGGCTTTCAATAGCCAAAAAAAGTGCATTCATGGGAGAGACCTCCTATCGGTCCAATAGTCCCAACTCTGAACTTGATACAATTGGGGTACATCGTTTATTCGATGAAAATACTCCCCATCTCGTCCCCTGGAGTTGCCCCGTTTTGGTGGAGTGTTTAGGGCTTGGGCTTCAAGCCCGTGTTTGATGCTGTTTTTCATATGTCATCGGTGAGTGGTATGCGATTGATGAATGCCTACGATGGGGATTATACCAGCCCTCAATATACTCAAAAATAGCCAATCTGGCCTCCTTGTGGGTACGAAAACAACGGCGGTCGATCAATTCACATTCGAGGGTGGCGAAAAAGCTTTCACACAGTGCGTTGTCATAGCAGTCGCCTACAGAACCCATTGAGGGACGTATACCCGCCTCATCGCAGCGTTTACCGAAGGCAAGCGAAGTATACTGAGATCCCTGGTCGGAGTGGTGGATCACCCCACAAGGATGACGCTGCCAAAGTGCCATATTCAAAGCAGACAAAACCAACTCACTCTGGAGCGTCGAAGCCATCGTCCAGCCCACGACTCGGCGGGAAAAGACATCGATAACCACAGCAAGATACAGGAAGCCCGCCCAGGTTGGTACGTAGGTAATATCGGCCACCCAGAGTTTATTTGGGGCTTCAACAGTGAAGTCTCTCTTGACCAGATCAGGGGCTTTTTGAGCCTTTTTTCCCTTACGGGTGGTTCTGATACCCTTTCGACGGCTCACCCCGAAGATACCAATCTCAACCATCAGACGGGCGACACGCTTTTTGCCTATACGGATGCCTAATGCTGCCAGATCTTCCCAGATTCTGGGGGCTCCGTAGGTAGAATCAGAACGGGCATGAAAAGCCTTAATCTGTTCCTTGAGATCCGCATCGACCTTTGCTCTTGGCGATGGGGGGCGTCCTCGCCACGCATAATACCCACTGAGGGAGACACCCAGGACTCGGCATTGCGTGGTAATTGGCCATTTTGCCTGGTGCGCCTTCACGAACTGGAAGGCTTTCTGGGGATCGTGTTGGTCTCCTGAGCGAACCAGGCTGCTGCTTTTGACAAGATCTCACGCTCGATGCGTAACTGCTTAATCTCGCGACGAAGACGGCGCAACTCCTCTCGCTCATCACTGGTCAGACCGTCTTCTCGAAGGCCCTCGTCTCGGTCGGCCTGTACCACCCAGTTCCGGATCGTCTGGTCTGAGGGCTCGAACTCTTTGGCCAGCTCTCCTGGCGTACGACCGGCTCGAACCAATTCGACCATTTGCTTTTTGAACTCAGGTGGATAAGGTGGACGTATTGGCGGCATAGTGGATCTCCTTTCTCCCAAGAGATAAGGTACCCACCGAAACGGGTCAAGTCCAAGTTAGTGAAAGGATTAGACCATCTTGGTCGTCGCTTTCCGCTATAGTAATTTGACGTCCACTGATTTGCCCAGTTACGCGCGAGCCGTCTGCATCTGAAATTAACGTAAGTGTATTGCCTGATAATGTATAGGTGCCAGAATTGGAGTCACTTACACCTTCTTGCGGTGCTGAGAAAGTGACTGTGTACCTGGAATCTGTGAGCGTTAAACTGCCGGTTACGTCTGGTGGCAACAAAGAGATGGTTACGCCGCCAGATACTAACGTCATGCTTTGCATAGCATACGTTCCCGCAACTGAGGAATTTGAAGGATTATCAGAGCCGCACGAAAGCAGAATGAGTGGAATGGACGCAACTACCAGTAGCCGTTTCATCTTCGGGTCCTCCCTATTGTTGGCATCTTCTCAATCATCATCCTCTCCACCCGTATCGAACTTCGCCCACGTGGGCCGATGATCCGAAACGGCCAGGGATGCGTCATCGTCATCGTTCCCAAATACCGTCTGGTCGAACCGATCAACGCCCCACTGTCCAGCATATTCCCCGGTGTGTTCCGCGTGAATCCAGATATTATCATAGAGCGATGCTTCGCTGATTGTGGTCCGAATATCCCCCACAAAGAGCGCGGTGAGCAGCGCTGCCAATTCCTCAAAGCCCGAGTCTTCAGGCTCCAGGTTGAAATCCCCCAATACGATCACATCCTGCTCGCCTGCATCAGCATCCTGGGTGGCCTATACCTCATCCAGAACCATTGCCTCGGCTCTGCGCTGACTCTTAGAGCTGCCGAAAATGACGTGAATCGTGATGAGCGTGAAATCGAAGCTGCCGGCACGGAAGGAGGCAATGAACGGCTCGCGTATAAACTGGTCGCCCTGATCGTCCCATATCTGCCCAGAACCTATCAGCTCCACAGCGCCGTCTCGCCAGAGGAAGGCATACCGTTCCTTGTTTGTATCTCCCCCGACCGGATCGCTGACCTCTGCCTTGTAGGTATGGCCCCTCTCGGCCAGAATGCCCAGGGTACGCTCCACCACGATGGAGTCTCGGAGTTCCTGTATGGCGATGAGATCAAACTGCTGCAGGCGGTCGGCGATCAGCCCCAGCTCATTGTCGTCCCGGCTACCGGTGGAGTAGATGTGGATATTGAAGGAAGCAATCGTAATCTGATCAGGTCCGCATCGGCAAATTGGTTATTTTGGCTGGGGCACGATCCGGATATAAGGCAGCGGTGACCGCCAGCCGTCCGCATACGTCTTTTCGGCCTCCTCGTCCGACACCGACGGAAGGATGATCACGTCCTCACCCTGCTTCCAGTTGACGGGGGTGGCCACTTTCTTCATCGCAGTGAGCTGGCAGGAATCGAGCAGGCGCACGATCTCGTCGAAGTTGCGGCCGGTGCTCATCGGATAGGTCAACGTCGCCTTGATCTTCTTATCAGGTCCTATAACGAACACCGACCTTGCGGTCGCGTTGTCGGCCGGCGTCCTGCCTTCCGACGTATCACCCGCATCCGCTGGCAGCATGTCGTAGGCCTTGACGACCTTCAGGTCCGGATCACCAATCAGCGGATAGTTGACCGCGTGGCCCTGCGAGGCCTCGATGTCCTTCGACCACTCCTCGTGGCTGCTAACACCGTCAACACTGATCCCTAGGGTCTTGCAGTTGCGCTTTGCGAACTCCGATTGGAGGCCGGCCATGGCGCCGAGCTCAGTCGTGCACACCGGGGTGAAGTCCTTTGGGTGCGAAAACAGGATCGCCCAGCCGTCGCCAATCCACTCGTGAAAGTGGATTGTGCCTTCAGTCGTCTCAGCGGTGAAGTTCGGGGCTTCGTCGTTGATTCTCAGTGCCACGGTCGTCCTCCTGGGTTAGAAAAAAAACGGAGCTGAAAGATACCCAAACGCCGTGTGAGAGGGACATACGACCCGTCGCTCTTAGCCTCGTCGCTTGAGTGTGCGAGTATTACCACAATCAGACCTTCACAACATTCGATGCTTGGAAACCCTTTGGACCCTGAACAATATCAAACTCAACCTTCTGTCCCTCATCCAAGGACTTGAATCCTTCCCCTGTGATGGTTGAGTGATGCACAAAGACATCATCCCCATCTGCCTGCTCGGTAAAGCCAAACCCCTTGGAATCGTTGAACCACTTCACTGTGCCTGTTGCAATTACTCTGTTCCTTGTCCAGAATGTTAAACTACCTGGCTGTTCCCCTCCCCCCATCACTGCTTCTTGGTCTCCTTATTAAAAGGTGAATATGGGTGGGACATCATGGAAAATTAACATGAAATTCTTCCAATACGCAAGTTTTACTTGAAGCCCTCTGCAACACACCAAAAGCCTTAAAAGTCCTGGTTAATTCCCAGCAGGATGATTTACAAACCCAGTGAAGAAAACGTAATCCTCCACCCGGCCTCATACAACGTGGGGATGAGCATGACGGTTTTCTTTTCCTCGTTGCCCTTCCTGGACCACCTGGCAAGCATTCTCAGCTCCGCAACGAGGGTCTTACCAGCCGATGTTGGCGCCGCGATCACGCCAGAAGTATCCAGATGCAATGTCACCCACCCAAATTTTGCGGCAGGTGTGGGGATCAGTCAGTGTGACCACAGTGTGCGAAAACACCCACAAAATCCCATTAAAACCCGCCAAAGGGGCTGAATGTAATGTAATTCGGGAGCAGGAGGCCGGAGGTTCAAATCCTCTCGCCCCGACCAGTAAAAGGAAGGGGTTGCGGTATTTTTGCCGCAACCCCATTTTCTTAACTGTGACAGTGACGACATTCACAGTTTTTTCGCTGAACCGATGATGGTATTTCCACCGCGTTGTTTTGCTTTGTAGAGACGGTCGGAGAGTTTCTGGTAGAGACCTTCCACAGATTGGGTGATGTCCTTTTCCTGGATGACCCCTTCCAGTGTGGCCACGCCCGCACTGCAGGTCAGGTCTGCAAACTCCCTGTCCCCAACGGCGAAGGTGGCTTCCCTGAAGTCCGTCCTGATTTCGGTGGCCTTCCGCCTGGCCCGACCCTCCGCAGCGTCCGATATCAGTATCGCAAAATTGGCCCCATCGGGATGGAAGAGCCGCTCATCTGACTCGATCCCCTGTTTCAAGAAGGCGCTGATCTCTACAATTAACTGGTCGCCCACGGCACGGCCGTACTCCTCGTTGATCTCCCCGAGTCGATCTGGAGAAATGAGGACGCAGGCGATAGAGATCCCCTCCTCATCGCATTTCTTCAACTCTGCCGGGAGGACAACCTGGTAGAGCATCAGGCTGTTGGGAAGGTCTGTCAGCCGGTTTGTGCCGGCCAGATGCATCCACCTTCGGTTTTCACTTGCGAGCCTCTCGATTCGGTCCTGGAGCTGCTCAATCGTGACATCCTGGGAAGTATTTTCTTCCATCATAGATTCTCCCGAAAGGGTCCGCCTCTATGCCGATTGGCACAAGAAAACCTGAAAGAGCGCATAAGTAAATATGTCCTATGAACGGGTGGATGTCAACCCAAATTGGAGGGTAGGAGCATGGTACACGACAAAAAAGGAAAAGACCTGCGCTGAGTGGTGAAATGAGTTAAGTTTGGGTTGTCAAGATCCAACAACTCATCCATCATCAAACACAGGTCTATGTCTCCTCAAGTTAATGAATTACACGACGTGATGCAATGGTATTTACCCTGTCATAAGGCCCGGGTAAAATTCATCGCCGCCTTCATTGTGTCTCTCATCAAGCTCACAACCGTCAACTTCACCAAACTGGCCAACGCCCTCAACGGCAAAGCCAAGCAGAAGTCCAACTATCGCAGAATCCAACGTTTCTTCAGTGAGTTTAATCTGTCCTATGACCTGGTGGCCGACTTGATCCTGCATCTCTTGCCGATCAAGTCGGACTTTACCATCTCGATAGATCGGACGACCTGGAGCTTCGGCAAACTGACCATCAATATTCTCACCGCCGGGAGTGTCTATCAAGGCGTTGCATTTCCCATCTGCTGGATACTGCTGCCCAAAAAGGGCAACTCCAACACCGATGAGCGTATCCAGTTGATGGAACGGGTCTTGAAGTTGGTGGATAAAAACCTGATTCAGGTCATCGTTGCAGACCGGAAATTCATTGGGCAAGAATGGTTTGCGTGGTTAGATGCGCAAGCCTTAGGCTTTGCCATCCGCGTCAAGGAAAACGCCAAAACCCTAAATGGCAAAGGGGACATCGCGCTTCGATGCTTGTTTGCCGACCTGCACATTCACCAAGAGCGCATCCTGCGTAAACCCCGTCTGATCTATGGTCATCATCTGTATTTGTCTGTCATCCGATTACCTGACGAATTTCTCATCGTTGCCAGCAAGTGTAAAGGTCGAAAACCGCTGGAGGATTACAAAAAACGGTGGGGAATTGAAGTCCTGTTCGCCGCGTTGAAAAGCCGAGGCTTCGATCTGGAACAGACCCATCTGATCCATCTGGAACGAATCGAAAAACTCATCGCGCTTTTAGCCATTGCCCTCACCTGGGCTCATCTGGTAGGAGAATGGATCGCAAAGACAAAACCGTTGAAGATCAAAAAACACGGATGCAAAGAGAAAAGCCTGTTTCGATATGGATTGGACCATTTGCAGTATGTTCTGCTCAATATACAGGATCACATCCAGGAGTTCTTTCACTGTCTTTGGATACTGATTGATCCTCCATATTTTAGGTCAGATTAAGTTTTGTCGTGTATTATGGGGTAGGAGGATACATAATAGACTCAACTTGGATGTCAGGCAAGGAAAAAGACTACCGACGCGATTGGGCCGGATCAGGTGCGTTTTCGCCCCCGCGGAGTTCTACTTGTAACATCGCCCAAAGGTGATTATATTTGGTCATGTGTCGGGTGTGGACAGGAGATTCCTAATACGAACAATTATGGAGAGTTCATTTGGCACGGATTCTTGTTATCGACGACGAAGCGACCATAAGGTCCGCGATTCACAAGACGCTTCAGATGGCCGGGTACGAAGTTGACGAGGCCTCCGACGGCGAGGCCGGAGTCGAGCATTATCGAAACAAGCCGGCCGACCTGGTGATTACCGACATCCGAATGCCGAAAAAAGATGGGCTGGAGGTCATCGAGGAACTCCTGAGCGATTACCCGGACACAAAGATTATCGCCATAACAGCCTATGCGGAAGAGTCCATCCGAAAGGCCGAGGAACTGGGGGCGGCCCGCACCTTTTTAAAACCGATCTCGATGAAGGGCATGCTGGAGACTGTGAAGGAGGTACTGGGAGAAAATTGATCCGGCGAGAAAAGTTTTTTACATTTTTGCACAATCTCCAATCCGCATTCCGAAATTGATTGGCAGGGTGAGCGCCCGTCCGTCTCGATGCAACAGGGCTCAGGTGCTTCTTGCAATCTGCTCCAGTGTAAGTTGGGGTGAGACCGGTTTCCCGTTGAAGAAGCTGAGGAGCTGTACGGCTACGTTGTGGGACACCTGATTGTACCAGGTGTCGGATACATTGGCGGACCCGTGGGTAAGCAGGAGGTTGGGCAGACCCCGAAGCGCAGGGTCCAACCACAGGTCGTCCCGCATTGGGATGAGGTTGAGCGCCGCGTAGATTTTCCCGGCCGCCACCCGTTCATAGAGCGCATCTTCATCCACGATTGGCATGCGGGCGTTGCAGATGAGCATGCCCCGGGGGCCCAGTTGTTCGAGCGCACTGCGGGTGACCAGGCCGGTGGTCTCTTCGGTCCAGCCGCAGTGGACCGTAAGGATCTGGCAATGCCGGGCCAGAGCATCGATGCTGTCGACGAGGGTGATGTTGCGCCCGGCGGCGATGGTGGGGTCCGCGTAGGGATCGTAGGCCATCAGCCCGACGTTGAAGGGGGCGAGCATCTCTGCGGTGAGGGCGCCGATGGGGCCAAGGCCCAAAATGCCCACGGTTTTTCCGTCCAGGCCGATGCCAAGAATTTCGCTCCGGTCGAAGGAGGTGCTCTGTTGATAGGTGTACAGTTCGTGGGCGTAGCGCATATGGTATCCCAGGGCCAGCATCATGCCAATGGTGGCTTCGGCCATGGTTCGCGCATAGGCATACGCCGAATTGGTCAAGGTGATTCCCCGGTTCAGGATTGTTTCGTAGGGTAAGACTTTTACACTTCCCTGCGCGTGGACAACAAGCTGCAGCCGTTTTGCGTCTACGATCTGTTCCGGTGCGATAGAAGGCGTCCCCCAGCCGGTGACAATCGCCTCTGCGTCCTGAAGCAGCCGCACGATCTCCCCACCTGAAGGATCCGGCGTTTCCTGCATCACCAGGTCGAAGTGGTCGCCGACCAGGTCGAAAAAGCGTTCGTTGATGTTCTCATAGCGTCGTTCCGGAGCGATGAGTACAGCCACACGCGGTCTGGGGGTCATATTTCCCCTCTTTCTGTGTGTCGAGATGGCTTGCCGGCGTCCTGTTGGTTGCCATAAATTATGTACAGAACAGGACGGATAGCAACAAAAGACTTGCGCACCCGTTTGGTTACGCTTCGCTTGCGGATGTGGGGTTTACACCCTATATTTTAACGCCGATTAATCGCATTTCAAAGCAGGCATAGTCGAGACAACGGAGGAAAGCGTATTATGGCGACAAAAGCCGAAGCGTATCTGGGGATTGAAGACTACAAAGTGGTGGGCACCCGGCCGATCCGGCACGACGGCACGGACAAGGTGACGGGGCGGGCGGTTTACGGGGCGGACGTGCAGATGGCGGGCCTGCTGCACGGGAAGATGCTGAGAAGCCCCCATGCGCATGCGCGGATCCGGTCGATCGACACAAGCCGGGCGGAAGCTCACCCCGGGGTGAGGGCGGTGATTACCGGACAGGACTTCATTCGCAGTTACGAAGACAAGGTGCAGGACTTAGGCGAAGAGGTCGTCCGGCTCAAGCACCTCTTTGCGGCGGTGATGGCCACCGACAAGGTGCTCTTTCAGGGCTTCCCGGTGGCCGCGGTGGCGGCCGTGAATTCCCACGCGGCCGAAGAGGCCCTGGAGCTGATCGAGGTCGATTACGAGGTGTTGCCCCCGGTGCTGGACGTGGAGGAAGCGATGGCGGAGGATGCGCCGCTTCTGCACGAAGACCAGACCACCCGGTCTCTGGGCGAAAAGACCGACAAGGCGAGCAATATTTCCCAGCATTTTCAGCAAAAGCTGGGCGATGTGGAGAAAGGGTATGAAGCGGCCGATGTGGTGGTCGAGCGGGAGTTTAAGACCCGGATGGTCCACCAGGGGTATATTGAGCCCCAGAACGCCACGGCGCTGTGGGATTCGGACGGCCGTCTCACCATCTGGTGCAGCAACCAGGGGGCATTCGGCGTGCGGGACCAGGTGGCCAAGCTGTTCGACATATCGGTCTCGAAGGTCCGCGTGGTTCCCGCCGAGATCGGCGGGGGGTTTGGCGGAAAGATCAAGGCGTATCTGGAGCCGGTGGCCGCGCTGCTGTCTAAGAAGACCGGGCATCCGGTGAAGATGGTGATGTCTCGGACCGAGGTTCTCCAGGCGACCGGGCCCACGTCGGGGTCGCACATCCGGGTGAAGATGGGAGCGACAAAAGAGGGGAAGCTCATTGCGGCCTACGCCTACCTGGCCTACGAGTCGGGGGCTTTTCCCGGGTGCCCGGTGGGCGCCGGGGCCCGCTGTATGTTTGCCCCCTACACGATCAAGAATGTGTTTATCGACGCCTATGAGGCAGTGGTCAACAAGCCGTCCACGTCGGCCTACCGGGCGCCCGGGGTGAGCAATGCCGCGTTTGCCTCCGAGACGGTGATCGACGAGATCTGCGAGGAATTAGGGATGAACCCGCTGGAATTCCGTCTCAAAAATTCGGCGAAGGAAGGCACACGGCGGGCCGACGGGCCGATCTACCCCAGGATCGGACACGAGGAGGTTTTGAAGGCGACGATGGAGAGCGATCACTACCAGAGCCCGCTGGAAGGCCCGAACCGGGGCCGGGGGGTGGCTTCGGGCTTCTGGGGGAACGGCGGGGGCATTTCCAGCGCCTGTGCGAGCGTGAACGCCGACGGGACGGTGAGCCTGGTGGAGGGGTCGGTGGACATCGGCGGCACCCGGACGGCCTGCGCCATCCAGCTTGCCGAGGTACTGGGCCTGCTGGCGGAGGACGTTAAACCGACCGTGGCCGATACCGACGCGATCGCCTATACCGGTAACACGGGGGGCAGCCGCACCGCTTTCGCCACGGGCTGGGCGTCCTACGAGGCGGCGCAGGATATCAAGCAGCAGATGATACAGCGGGCGGCGATCTTCTGGGAGATCTCGGAGGAGGACGTGGTGTTTGAGGACGGCGTCTTCCGGTCCCGGTCCGATCCGTCCAAGCGGATGACGTTTAAAGAGATGGCCGGGAAGCTGGATCAGACCGGCGGGCCGGTGATGGGACGCGCGAGTGTAAAACCGTCCGGCGCGGGCGGTTCTTTCACCCAGGCGATTGTGGATGTAGAAGTGGACCCCGAGACCGGCAAGGTTGATATTCTTCGCGCGACCCTGGTCCAGGACGCGGGCAAGGCAATCTATCCCAGCTACGTGGAAGGGCAGATGCAGGGGGGGATGGCGCAGGGCATTGGCTGGGCGCTGAACGAGGAATATATCTACAATGAGAAGGGAGAGCTGGCCAACGCCAGTCTGCTGGATTACCGGATGCCCACCTGCCTGGACCTGCCGATGATCGAGACGGTGATCGTGGAGGTGCCCAACCCCGGGCATCCCTACGGGGTGCGCGGCGTGGGTGAGGCCTCCATCATTCCGCCGCTGGCGGCGGTTGCCAATGCGATCTACCGCGCAATAGGCGTGCGGATGACCGAGTTGCCGATGTCTCCGGGACGGATTCTGGAGGCCCTCTGGGCCAGGAACAGCAAGGGCGGCAACGGCAGGGCGTAATTCGGGTGCGGGATCTGAGGCGATGGATATGGATAAATTGAATTATCGGTATACGTTTGTGCTTTCGGACGATCTCCAGGAGACGTTCGAGGTTGGGCTGGACGCGAAGACGCTGGAACCGGTTGAGGAGGAATCCGGGGATCTGCCCGAGTGGACCCGTCTCGATTTTCACCAGTGCTCGCACTGCCCCCTCACGGTTGAGACGCATCCCCACTGTCCGCTCGCCGCTCGTCTGGTCAAGCTTGTGAGCCGCTTTGAGAACGTGCTCTCTTACGAAGAGCTTCGCATTGTAGCGGTGACCGAAGAGCGCACCGTGGCCAAGGAGACCACCGCGCAGCACGGGGTGAGCTCTTTGATGGGGTTGATTATGGCCACCAGCGGATGCCCCCACACGGCGTTTTTCAAGCCGATGGCCCGTTTTCACCTGCCCCTGGCCACCGGGGAAGAAACCCTCTACCGCGCGTCGGCCATGTATCTGCTTGCCCAGTTTTTTTTGCGAAGAGCGGGACAGCCGGCGGAGCTGGAACTGGATGGGCTGACGGCGCTTTACGAAAATCTTCAGACCCTGAATTCTGCCATGGCCAATCGTATCCGGGCGGCGATCAGCCAGGATGCGGCGGTAAATGCGATTGTGATCCTGGATTATTTTGCCCTGAATTTCTCCTATGTGGTCGAAGATCAGCTGGACGAGATCCGCTACCTGTTTGCGCCGTATATCGAGCAGGCCGGTGGGGAAGCGGAGGGGTGAGCGGGGTTTTGGAACGATGGTGTTAAAGGGGGTACGGAATGACGCCGTATCCCCTTCTGTTTTGTTGCAGGGCGATGATCGATTTATTATTTGAACAATTTCTCATATAAACTGGATATTTCATCACAGTTATACCATCCAGAGGATAAATTCTCTGGACAGATCTGCGCTTTTCGATATATTAAGCCATGTGAGTTTACCGTAAACGAATTCATTGACAGAGAGGATGCTTATGGCAATCGACCAGGTTACACCCCCCGATGCGAAGGCGGCGCTGGATGCCGACCCGGAGGCGGTCTATCTTGATGTGCGGACCGAAATGGAGTTTATGCAGGGCCACCCGGAAGGCGCCATCAATGTGCCTGTGGCCTTTCCCAATCCCGGCGGAGGGCTGGCGCCCAATCCCGATTTTCTGGCGGTGGCTGAGAAGGTCCTGCCCCGCGAGGCGTCGATTTACTGCGGCTGCCAGGCGGGCATCCGGTCTCAGATGGCGGCCGAGATTCTGGAAGGCGCAGGATATACGAAGCTGGTGAATGTGCAGGGTGGTTTCGGGGGCAGGGTGGATCAGAGCGGGATGTTGATTACGCCCGGCTGGCGGGATTCGGGGCTGCCGGTATCGACCGGGGTGACGGAGGAGAATTCTTACGAGGGGCTGAAAAAGAGAGCCGGTGTCTGACCGGCCAGGAGTCGAGGTTCATGGCGGTGCAGGAGCGTTCGATTGAGCCGGCCGTGCTTTCGTCCGAACAGCGCGAATTTTTCGATACCAACGGATATCTGGTCGTGGAAGACGCGCTTCCGCCCAACGTGGTTGGGGAGCTGGATGCGGCGATTGAGGAACTGTATGAGCGAGAAGACGCAGCGGGGCGGCTGGAGGCGGGAGGCAAGCTGAATATGCGCAACTGTCTCGTGCAGCACGATACCTTCCTGCAGCTGGTGGATTGGCCGGCCACGGTTCCGCTGGCCTGGCAGATTTTAAACTGGAATATCCAGATGATCACCTCCCAACTGATCGTGCTCGCCCCCCAGCCGGAACCCCCACCCGAACGTCGGCAGAAGGTGGGGCTGCACCGGGACGGGGGCACCTCGTTCACGGAAATGACCGAGCCTCACCCCCGGATTCTCCTGAAGATCGCCTATGCAATCAGCGACCAGAGCGATCCGGCGTCCGGAGCAACGGTTCTGGCGCCGGGGAGCAACCGGCTGACGGGCCCGCCACCGGTGGACCCGGAGACCGGAGCGGTGAGGGGGGCGATTCCGATGGCTGTCAGGCCCGGGACCGCGTTTGTATTTGAGCAGCGGACCTGGCACGGCATCGGGCAGAACTGGTCCGGATTTCCCAGAAAGACCCTCTTTTACGGATATGCGTACCGGTGGGTGAAGCCGATGGACTATATCACCATGCCGGAGGACCTGCTTGAGAGGTGCAATCCGGTTCAGAAACAGCTCTTAGGGGTGGTGAGCGATCCGCTCAGCTATTATCTCCCCAAAGATGAGGACGTACCGCTGAAGGCCCTGGTGGAACAGAATGGCTGATCCGGGCCGGCGGAACAGGCGTTGGAAGGGGTTGCGCCGAAGGGGCGCATCCCCTTTTTCACGATAGGGAGGAGTGACGGGTTGGACATCGACTTAAGCGCCCCTGCCATTCTCTGCGAGGGGGTCAGCAAGCGGTTTACGGTGCGGGTGAAGCGGGAGGGGCGCAACGGTTTCTGGGCCAGGATTCGCGGGGTGCGCAAGCCCGTGCATGCCGTGGACGAGGTGAGTTTTGAAGTGCCCAGAGGCGAGATTTTCAGCGTGCTGGGGCCCAACGGGTCGGGCAAATCCACCCTGGTCCGGATCCTCTCGACGCTGGTGTTTCACGATACGGGGGAGGCCCGGATTTTCGGGATGGATGTGGTGAAGGAAGCCATGCGGGTGCGGCGGCACATCAACCGGGTGTCGGTGGATGCGGCCTTTTTCAAGAAGCTCTCCGCCTGGGAAAATATGAGCTATGCCGCCCGCCTCTACGGGGTGCCGATCGAAGAGGCCAGGCGGCGCGCCGAGGATATTCTGCAGGAGATGGGGTTTGCAGCAGACCGGATGAATCATCCCATGGAAGACCTCTCGCGGGGGATGCAGCAGAAGGTGGCCGTTGCCCGGGCGCTGTTCACCTCACCGGTTCTGCTGCTGATGGACGAACCGACCACGGGGCTGGATCCGGTGTCCAAACGGCAGGTGCAGGACTATATTCTGCGCGTGCGGGAACGACACGATACCACGGTATTGCTCACGACCCACGATATGGACGAGGCCGAGCGGGTCTGCGACCGGGTGGCCATCATTCATCACGGGAAGTTCATCGCCATGGGCACCGTGGAGGAGCTCAAGATCCAGGCTGGCTGCGAGGGCGGATCGCTGGAGGACGTGTTTTTCGAGATGACCGGCAAGGGCCTGGCCCACGCAGACCTGGAAAACGAAGCCGAAGCGGGGGGGGGAGAATGAATTCACTGATGGGGGAGGTGAAGGCATCTGCCGCGTTTATCGAGCGAAATTTCAACCTGGCCCGTCGCTACGCGAGCTGGGAGGTCATCTTCGTTGTCTGGAATGTGGTCCACGTGCTCACCATCGGGCTGATCGGGGTCTACATGGGAGGCGACGACCCGGTGGTGGTCCGCCAGAGCGTGCTTTTTTTGGTTGTGGGCGCTGTGCTCTGGAATTTCCTCCGGCTGCTCTTTTTTGAGGTGGCCGACTCGGTGGCCTGGGAGCGCTGGGAGGGGACAATCGAGTACACGTTTATGGCCCCGGTCTACCGGTTGACGCACCTGGTGGGGCAGTGTCTTTACGCGATTCTCTACGGTTTTCTCCGGGCGGGGATCGTGCTGATAGCCGTGGTGTTCTTTTTCGATCTGAGCCTGGAGGACGCCAATCTGACAACCGCCGGGGTCGTGCTGGCCGCCGCCAGCCTCTCCTTTCTGGGTATGGGCTTGATGGCGGCGGTGTTTCCGCTGTTGTCCCCGGAAAAGGGCGCCCGCGCAACCGATATTTTCGGCACGCTGGTGCTGCTGGTCTCGGGGGTCTATTACGAAGTGTCGGTGCTGCCCGACTGGCTGCGGCCCCTCTCTACGTTTTCGCCGGGGACCTATGCGCTGCGATCCATCCGGGCGGCCCTTCTCCGGAATGCCTCGCTGGGAGAGGTGCAGGGAGACCTGGTGATTCTGGTGATTACCGGGGCCATCTGGATTCCGCTGGGGCTTTGGGTGTTCCACGTTGCGGAGGTGTATGCGAAGCGGACGGGGCGACTCAAGCGAAGTGGGTGACGGAAAGGAAAGATGCTGCTCTTAGAGAGTGCTGGCGTTCGCCCGGGAGAGCGGGTGCTGGACCTGGGATGCGAGGGCGAGGCAGTTGGATTCGGTGTTGCGGAAGGGGCGGATGAGATCTGTTTTGTCAGTTCAGATGTTCGGCGCATCCGACTCTGCCAGAATATAATAGAATCTGGTGAATTCGCCAATGTTCGGGCGGTTCTGGCAGAGTCCCTGGAGGAGATATCCGGCGGTTCCTTTGACGTTGTGCTCTACCGGCCCGTGGGGTGGGCGGCCAAGGAACGGGTGTTTGAACAGATCGACCAGGCTTTTCTGCGGCTGTGTATGGGGGGCAGGCTCTGTCTGGCCGGGCGCAGAGATCGGGGGGTGGAAAGCTACAGGAAACGGCTGGAGGCGGTTTTCGGAAAGGTGGAAGAGGTCGCCAAAAAAGGCGGGGTTCGGGTCTACCGGGCCTGCAAAGACGGAGAGGCGCCGGGCGTCGAGCCGGTGGATACATCTTATGCTTTTGGGGTATCGGATCTGCCCGGAGGTCCCTGTTGCTTTGAAGCCCGGGCGGGGATCTTCTCCCGGGACGGGCTGGACCCGGGGTCCCGGTTTCTGATTGAGACCATGAAGATTCTGCCTGACGACCGGGTGATGGATCTGGGGTGCGGGTACGGGGCGATCGGAATTGTGGCGGCCCGGCTGGCCTCGAAGGGGGAGACGGTGCTGGTGGATTCGGACCTGCTGGCGATTCGATGCGCTCGGGTGAATCTGGACAAAAACGGGATTGCAAACGCCAGGGCCGAGGTGAGCGATGCGTTCGGGGCCGTGTCAGGTGCGTCGTTCGACCTGATCCTTTCCAACCCGCCCACGCATGAAGGAATTGCAACAGCGCGTCCGTTTGTGGAGGGAGCCGCAGCGCATCTGAGGCCCGGCGGCCGGTTGATGGTGGTGGTGATGCGGCCCAATTTATATCGCAGACAGATGAAACAGGCATTTGAAAAGGTGGAAGATGTGGGGCGTCGGGAGGGATACACCATCCTCTGTGCCAGGGGAGCGGGACGTCCTGCAAAGCGGGCTGGGAAAACCCTTGACAACGGTCTTGAGAAGTTTTATTCTTAGCTCCGAAGGCCCAATCTGGTCTTGGCTAATCTATCCCCAAACTGATAGGAGGTCATGCTTTGCACGCGTTCGATTATGCTGCTCCCCAATCGGTCGATGAGGCGGTTTCTCTGCTTTCAGAACACGGAGATCAAGCCCGTATTCTGGCCGGAGGCTCCGACATCATCGCGCAACTGCAGGAGGGACGGCGACGGGTGAAGCTCCTGGTGGACGTGAAGAAGATTCCCGACGCCAACGAGCTGTCCTACGATTCCGAGAACGGGCTTCAGCTTGGAGCGGGCGTTCCCTGTTGCCGGATCTATGAAGATGAGGCGGTTCAGGCGAATTATCCGGCGCTGGTCGATTCGACCTCGCTGATCGGTTCCATCCAGATCCAGGGCCGCGCAACCGTGGGCGGCAATCTCTGCAATGCCTCTCCGGCTGCGGATACGATTCCGTCGATTATCGTGCTGGGGGCGGTTGCGCAGATTGCAGGCCCCAACGGCAGGCGGGAGGTGCCGGTGGAAGATTTCTGCACGGCGCCCGGACAGAGCGTTCTGGAAGATGGAGAATTTCTGGTTTCCCTGCATATCCCTGCGCCACAACCGAATTCCGGGGCGTTCTTCCTCCGGTTTATTCCGCGAAACGAGATGGATATCGCGGTGGTAAACGCGGCCGCGTCGGTGGTCCTGAATGGGGACAAGAACTCGGTTGAATCCGCTCGGATTGCCGTAGGCGCTGTGGCGCCAATACCCCTTTTCCTGCCGGAGGCCGCAGAAGCCCTGGCCGGAAACGGGATTTCCGATGAGGTTGTTGAGAGGGCAGCGGAGATTGCAAAGGAGGCTGCCCGGCCCATCAGTGATATGCGTGGAACCGTAGAACAGCGGAAGCACCTGACCGCCGTGCTGACCAAGCGAGCGATCAGAGGCGCGGTTGAGCGCGCACAGGCGTCTTAAAAAACGACAAAGGAGTCTGGACCAATGCCTGGTAAAGTACACGTACAGACCAAAATTAACGGCGAGGATGTCGAACTTTTGTGCGAACCCCGGGAGACGCTCTTAGGGGTCTTGAGGGATACCCTGGGGCTGACCGGCACGAAAGAGGGATGCAGCAACGGCAACTGCGGCGCTTGCAGCGTGATTATGGACGGCCGTGCGGTGGATTCCTGCCTGGTGCTGGGGGTGGAAGCGGATGGGGCAGAAATCACGACGATTGAAGGAATCGCCTCTCCCGAGGGGCTCCATCCGCTGCAGCAGAAGTTCCTGGAACACGCAGCGCTTCAGTGCGGCATCTGCACGCCGGGGTTTATCGTGGCGGCAAAGGCGCTGCTGGACCGGGAGCCGAACCCGTCCGAACACCGGATCCGCCTCTGGCTGGCAGGCAATCTGTGCCGCTGCACCGGCTACGATAAGATTGTGAGGGCCGTGCAGGACGTGGCCGGGACAATGGAGGGATAGAACCGATGGCGACCAAGACCGAAGATTATCTGGGGATACAGGAATATAAAGTCCT
Organism: Candidatus Latescibacterota bacterium; assembly: GCA_965249305.1. Classification (GTDB taxonomy): domain Bacteria; phylum Latescibacterota; class UBA2968; order UBA2968. The sequence goes on from OZ252228.1 coordinate 6,532,990, forward strand.
GGGCACCCGGCCGATCCGGCACGACGGTGTGGACAAGGTGACCGGCCGGGCGATTTACGGCGCCGATGTGCACATGGCCGGGCTGCTGCACGGCAAGGTGCTGAGAAGTCCGCACGCGCATGCGCGGATCAAATCGATTGATACCAGCAAGGCCGAGGCGCACCCGGGGGTGAAGGCCGTGGTAACGGTTGCGGATATCCCCGTTCCGGAGTCCGCGATTGTGGAACTGGGTGAGGGCCCCACCAACATAAAATACCTGCGCGCCAATGTGCTGGCCGACGGCAAGGCACTCTACGAAGGACACGCTGTGGCGGGTGTGGCTGCGACCTCTGTCCACATTGCGGAAGAGGCGCTGGAGCTGATTGAGGTGGACTACGAGGTTCTGCCCCCCGTGCTGGACGTACGGGAGGCGATGGCGGAGGACGCGCCGATTCTGCTGGATGATTTGACCACCCAGTCGTTAGGCGAAGATACCGGCAAAAACAGCAATACCGCTACCCATTTCCAGTTCAAGCTGGGGGATGCTGAAAAGGGGTTTGCCGGTGCGGACGTGGTGGTGGAACGGGAGTTTCACACCGGTACCGTGCACCAGGGGTATATTGAGCCTCAGAACGCCACGGCGCTGTGGAACCCGGACGGGCGGCTGACCGTGTGGTGCAGCACCCAGGGGGCGTTTACGGTCCGGCAGCAGATGGCGGGGCTGCTCCAGACTTCGGTGGTGAATGTGAAGGTGATTCCTGCGGAGATCGGCGGGGGGTTCGGTGGGAAGATCCGGGTCTATTTAGAGCCGGTGGCGGCGCTGCTGTCGGGTAAGACCGGACAGCCGGTGAAGATGGTGATGAGTCGGGACGAGGTGTTGAAAGCCACCGGGCCGACCCCGGCGTCTTATATCCGGGTGAAGATGGGGGCGACAAAGGAGGGCAGGCTGGTAGCCGCAGAAGCTTATCTGGCCTACGAGTCGGGCGGGTTTCCGGGTGGCTGGGCAGAGCCGGGGGGGATGTGTATTTTTACGCCGTACAATATCGAGAACGTGTTGATCGACGGGTACAACGTGGTGGTCAACAAACCGCAGACAATGGCCTACCGGGCGCCGGGCGCGACCAATGCGGCCTTTGCGTCGGAGACAGTGGTGGACGAGATCTGCGAGCAGCTGGGAATGGAACCGCTGGAGTTCCGGATGAAAAATTCGGCGAAGGAGGGCACGCGCCGGGCGGACGGGCCGACGTTTCCCCGTGTGGGGCACGAAGAGGTGCTGAAGGCGGCGATGGAATCCGACCACTACCAGGCGCCCTTAGAGGGGCCCAACCGGGGACGCGGGGTGGCGTCCGGCTTCTGGTTCAACGTGGGACTGAAGTCCAGCGCCAGCGCCAGTGTGAACACGGACGGTACGGTGAGCCTGGTGGAGGGTTCGACCGACATCGGCGGCACACGCACGTCGGTGGCGATGCAGCTTGCCGAGCCGCTGGGCATTCCGGTGGAAGATGTGAAGCCCACCGTGGCGGATACCGACGGGGTGGGGGAGACCGACGTCACCGGCGGCAGCCGCGTAACCTTTGCCACCGGCTGGGCGGCCTACGAGGTGGCGCAGGATATCATCGGGCAGATGCTGGAACGGGCCGCCAAGCTCTGGGAGATTTCCGGGGAGGACGTGGCATTTGAAGACGGCACATTCAAGTCCAAGTCTGATCCATTGAAAACGTTGTCATTCAAAGAATTAGCAGGGAAACTTAATGAAACGGGCGGGCCACTGGTCGGCCGTGCAACCGTGGATCCGCAGGGTGTGGGCGGGGCTTTTGCCCAGGCGATTGTGGATGTGGAGGTGGACCCGGAGACGGGCAAGGTCGATATTCTGCGTGCGACCATGGTCCAGGACGCGGGCAAGGCCATCCATCCAAGCTACGTGGAAGGACAGATGCAGGGGGGGATGGCGCAGGGCATCGGGTGGGGGCTGAACGAGGAGTATTTCTACAATGAAAAGGGGGAGCTGACCAACGCCAGCCTGCTGGACTACCGGATGCCGACCTGTCTGGACCTGCCGATGATCGAGACGGTGATTGTAGAGGTGCCCAACCCCGGGCATCCCTACGGGGTACGCGGCGTGGGCGAGGTGCCCATCGTGCCACCGCCGGCGGCGGTGGCCAATGCGATTTACCGCGCAATCGGCGTGCGGATGGAGGTGCTGCCGATGTCTCCGGGGCGTGTTCTGGAGGCGCTGTGGGCCAAAGATGGAGAAGGCGAATAGGCTGATTCGCTGATTCCCCCACTCGCAGAGAGGAGATCATGGCGACCAAGACCGAAGAATATCTGGGGATCAAAGACTATAAAGTTGTCGGCACGCGGCCCATCCGGCACGATGGGGCGGACAAGGTGACGGGACGGGCGATTTACGGGGCCGATGTGCAGATGGCGGGGCTGCTGTACGGGAAGTCGCTGAGAAGCCCCCACGCGCACGCTCGGATCAAATCCATCGACACCAGCAAGGCAGAGGCGCACCCGGGTGTGAAGGCCGTGGTGACGGGCCAGGACCTTGTGCGGGTTGTGGAAGACAAGGTCAGGGAGGTGGGCGAAGGGGTCGTTACACTGAGCAACCTGATGAAGAACGTGCTGGCCTATGACAAGGTGCTCTACGAAGGGCATGCGGTCGCGGCTGTGGTTGCGACCTCTGTCCACATTGCGGAAGAGGCAGTGGAACTGATTGAGGTGGACTACGAGGTTCTGCCGCCGGTGATGGATGTGCAGGAGGCGATGAAAGAGGACGCGCCGCTGCTGCACGACGACCTGACCATGAGATCGCTGGGGGAAAAGACCGACAAGAAGAGCAATATCGCCAACCACTTCCAACACAAGTTCGGAGACGTTGAAAAGGCGTTTGAAGAGGCGGATGTGGTGATCGAGCGGGAATACACCACGGGTACCGTGCACCAGGGGTACATCGAACCCCACAATGCCACGGCCCTCTGGAACGCAGACGGACAGGTTACCGTCTGGTGCAGCACGCAGGGGTCGTTCGACGTGCGCGGCCAGGTGGCGGATGTGCTGGGCCTCCCCATTGCCAGAGTCCGGGTGATTCCGGCCGAGATCGGGGGGGGATTTGGCGGAAAGTTTCGGGTTTACCACGAACCTGTCGCGGCGCTGTTGTCGAAGAAGACCGGCCATCCTGTTAAGTTTGTGATGAGCCGGACGGAGGTGCTGAAGGGCACCGGCCCGACGCCGGCGTCGTACCTCCGGGTGAAGATGGGGGCGACAAAGGACGGGAAACTGGTGGCCGCACAGGCGTATATGGCTTATGAGGCGGGCGCCTATCCGGGGTCCCCGGTCGGCGCGGGCGCAGGCTGTATTTTTGCGCCTTACAATATCGAGAATACGCAGATCGATGGGTACGATGTGGTGGTCAACAAGCCCCAGACGTCCGCCTATCGTGCGCCTGGAGCGACCAACGCGGCGTTTGCCTCCGAGGGAGTGATCGACGAGATCTGCGAGGAACTGGGCATGGACCCCCTGGAATTTCGGCTTAAGAATGCGTCGAAAGAGGGCACCCGTCGCGCAGACGGCCCGGTCTATCCCCGCATTGGCTGTGAAGAGGTCATCCGGGCCGCGATGGATCACCCGCATTACAAGACCCCGCTGGAGGGTTCCAACCGGGGCCGCGGCGTGGCCCTGGGCTTCTGGTTCAACGGTGGGGGTACTTCGGTCGTAATTGCAAACGTCAATCCCGACGGCTTGGTGACCTTAGTGGAGGGCTCGCCGGATATCGGGGGCACCCGGACATCTATTGCGATGCACCTTGCCGAGGTGCTGGGCATTCCCGCAGAGGACGTCAAGCCGATGGTGGCCGATACCGATACCATCGCCCATACCGACGGCACAGGAGGCAGCCGCACCACCTTTGCCACCGGCTTTGCGGCCTACGAGGCGGCGCAGGATATTCGGCGGCAGGTGATTGAGCGAGCGGCCCGGTTCTGGGAAATCCCGGAAGACGATGTGGTCTACGAAGATGGCGCGGTCCGGTCGAAGTCGGATGCGTCGAAGTCAATGACATTCCAGGAAGTGGCCGGAAAGCTCGGCCAGATGGGTGGGCGCGCCCTGGTGGGCCGCGCGACCGTAACGCCCGGGGGAGCGGGCGGGGCGTTTGCGTTGATGATTGTGGACGTGGAGGTGGACCCGGAGACCGGCAAGGTGGATACTCTCCGCTGCACCCTCGTCCAGGATGCGGGCAAGGCGATCCATCCCAGCTATGTGGAAGGTCAGATGCAGGGCGGCGTGGCGCAGGGGGTGGGCTGGGCGCTGAGCGAGGAATATATTTACAACGCGGACGGAGTGCTGACCAACGCCAGCTTCTTAGACTACCGGATGCCGACCTGTCTGGATCTGCCGATGATCGAGACGGTGATTGTAGAGGTGCCCAACCCGGGGCATCCCTACGGCGTGCGGGGCGTGGGCGAGGTGCCCATTGTGCCCCCGCCGGCAGCGGTTGCCCATGCGGTCTACCGGGCAACCGGTGTGCGGATGTATGAACTGCCGATGTCGCCGGGCAGGATTATGGAGGCCGTGTGGGCGGAAAACGGAAACGGGAAGGTGTAGACCGATGCCTGTGGTCTGGATCCCATCGCTGATGCAGAGCCTGACGGACGGGCAGGAGCAGATCCGGGTTGAGGGAGAGACGCTGCGGGAGGTGGTGGCGAACCTGGAGAAGGCCTATCCCGGCGTTAAGGATCGGGTGTGCGAGGAGGACCGGATTCGGCCCGGGCTGGCCGTATCGGTGGACGGAGTGGTGACCAACGAGGGCATGAGACAGAAGGTAGACCCCGAAAGCGAGATCCACTTTGTGACAGCCATCAGCGGCGGGAAATAACAGGCGGACGTCAAAGATGGGATCGGCCAGGGGTTGCGCGTTCAGCCGCTGGCCGTTTTTTTCAGTTTCCAGCGTCCTGTGTGAGGCAATATGTCCCTGTTCGTCGGGATTATCGGCCTGCCCAATGTGGGCAAGTCCACGCTTTTTAACGCCCTGACCCAGGGGACGGCCGAGGCGTCCAACTACCCTTTCTGCACCGTAGAACCAAACGTGGGCATGGTTGAGGTGCCGGATGCGCGGCTGGCGCGTCTCAACGAGGTTTTGAAGCCGGAAAGCTGCACGCCCACCCACATCCGGTTTGTCGATATTGCCGGACTGGTACAGGGGGCCAGCCGGGGCGAGGGGCTGGGCAACCGGTTTCTGGCCCACGTGAGGGAGGCCGACGCGCTGGTGCATGTGGTCCGCTGCTTTGAAGACGACCGGGTCGCCCATGTGAACGGAACGGTGGATCCGGCACAGGACATAGAGACTGTGGCGACGGAGTTGATGCTGGCCGACCTTGCGTCGGCCGAGCAGGCGCGAGGGCGGCTGGAGAAGGTGCTGAGGTCCGATCCCCGCGCTCCGGAAAGCAGAGAATACGAAGCTGTGATGAAGGTCGTGGATGGGCTGGAACGAGAGACGCCCGTACACGCCCTGGACTTCTCGGAAGACGAGCGGAAAGCGGTCCGGTCCTACAGCTTTCTCACGGGCAAGCCGGTCCTCTTTCTGGCCAATGTGGGTGAAGAGGATATCCCTGGAGGCGGGGAATCCGTGGCCCGGTTGCAGGAACGGTACGGGCCGGATCGGGTGCTGGTGGTTTCCGCCCAGATCGAGTCGGAGATCGCCCAGTTGCCTCCAGAGGATCGGGAGGCTTTCCTGGCCGACCTGGGGCTGGCCGAAACCGGCGTTCGCCGGTTGATCCTGGCGGGCTACCGTCTGTTGGACCTGATTACCTTTTATACGGTGGCCAACGAAAAGCTCCAGGCCTGGCAGCTGGTGGGGGGCACGCCCGCGCTGGAGGCGGCCGGGAAGATCCACTCCGATATGGCGCAGGGGTTCATCCGGGCGGAGGTGGTCGCCTACGACGATCTGGCCGCAGGCGGGGGTATGGAAGGGCTTCGAGAGGCGGGGAAGATACGGACCGAAGGCAAGGAGTATGTGGTTCGAGATGGGGATCTGATCCAGTTTCTGTTTCAACTCTGATCCCGTTTTTTCCGGCCCTTGCCAAAATTGCTTGACATCCGATCCATTCTGTTACATAATTATTCGTGGCGGTTTCACCTTTTGGTCAGGCCGCATCCAAACCGGTGCAGCGCTTGTTTGTATGTTTGGAAAAGAGGTGTGAAATGGCTGCGAAAGGGACCCCATCCGCAAATCCGAAGATTGTTGAGAAAATCCCCTTCTTTCGGAAGCTATCCCTCAATCAGGTGAAGCAGGTCCTGCACGCAGGGCAGATGACGACTTACGATGAGGGGCAGATGGTCTGTAAAGATGGGGATAAGAGTACGGCCATGTATATTCTGCTGGCCGGAGAGCTGGCTATTAAAGACGGGGACACGGAGCTGGCCAGAATCAGACCGGTGGATATCGTGGGAGAGATGGGTCTGATCACGAACGAACCGAGGTGCGCCACAATCGAGGCTGTGAAAAGCGCGACCCTGCTGACGATTGGAAAGATACACCTGGAAGTGCTTCTTAAAAACGATATCGATATGGCGCTGAAAGTCTACAAGAATATGCTCGATTCACTCAGCCAGAAGTTGAGGGATAACAACACCCGGCTGACGCAGGGCCAGTCGGCGGCCAGCCGCCAGATTGCGGCCTCGGTTGTCTAAGGGTTTGACCCGAAGGGATGATTCGGGTATATTTGCACCAATTCGCACGGATTTTTTAGACAAATCAGGCCGATTGCCGGGCGCCTGAAAACATGAAGGGAGCCGATATGGGAAGGCGCATCTTCCGGATATGGGGCGTGGGAACCGTATTGCTGGCCACCCTGGCCTCTGTGAGCAGTGTGGAAGCACTCGGCCTGAAGGGGCTGGGTTTAAAGGTGGGTGTTGACCTGACGCAGCAGGAATTGGTTCTGGGAGGGACCTCGTTCGACACCGCCAGCCTGGTCTTCGGCGGGCATCTGGACATGGGGCCGTTCATCATTCCCAAACTCCACTTAGTCCCCGGGATGGATGTGGTTATCCAGAACGATCTCAAGACGTTTTCTATAAATGGAGACGCCCGATACCTGTTTGCCCAGAGCGAAAAAACGATCGGGTACGCCGGTGCCGGGATAGGGGTTCACCTCAATCGGTTTGACGAGATGATCCTGAATGCCGATCCCAACTTTCAAAACAATACCAAGATCAGCGTGAACATTCCCCTCGGATTTCAGCGAAAGGTGAGCAGGGGACTGCTGTGGTTTGGCGAGCTCAAGCTTGTGATTGCCGACGATCAGGCGGACAGCTCTTTCCGGTTCAGCGTGGGACTGACGCTGGGCGCCGGCAAGTAATCCCGCTTAGTAGAAGGGCAATAAGAGAAGGCACGGCTCTGGCCGTGCCTTTTGTTTATGCATGAAAGGTTCGGGTGGGGATTAGCTGAAGATCGCTGCGAACGTATCGTTGACCTGAGTCCGGACCGTCGATTCCAGCTCTTTAAAGAGCGCTGCGGCCCCTTCGTTGTCTATGCCGATTTTCTCCAGGGTCTGTTCGTCTATCGCCACCTCCGGCGGCTTTTCGACAAAGCTGAACCCGATCTGTTTGCTGCAGGTGTCGGCCAGGTGGATCAGATGGACCGTATCCGAGATATCCTCTTCGGCGCCCGGTGTGTGGTGGCTCCCGATCACCTGCGACAGGATATCGGGGAGCTGCCATTTGGCGGCTAAGGCCGCGCCGATGTCGGCATGGGTGATACCCAGAACGTCCTGTTCCATCTCGTACATGGTGCTGCTTTTGCTCCGCATCTCATCAACGACCATAGTGAACATCTCGTTGAAGAAGTAGCCCATCACCTGTTTTCCGATGTCGTGAACCATGCCGGCCATAAACGGGTCGTCTTCATGCAGGTTTAACTTTCCGCTGATCTCGGCGCGCTCCAGCAGAAGCTTGGCGGCAATTCCACAGGCGATTGAGTGCTTCCAGAATTCCTGGGTGTCAAAGGCAGGGGCTGTACCTTTAAACGCGCCCACCACCGACAGGGTGCGCACAAAGTCGATAACAGTCTGAAGCCCCAGCAGGTTGACCGCGTCGTTGACCGTGGTAATCTGCCGGGAAAATGAAAACGCCGAGGAGTTGCACAGCTTGAGCATCTGGGTGGTGATGCCCGGGTCGAGCTCGATCACACCGCTGTACTGTTCCGTGGTCGAGCTCGGGTCTTTGGAGAGCTTTTCGATTTCGTTGTAGACCGTCGGCATCGCCGGCAGTCCGGTAATCTTATCCAGTTCTTTCGTGATATGCGTGCGCGGGTCCACATCCTCGCCCCCGCCCTCCTCTCCGGGGACGCCGGTTGCAGAGCGCTCCGTTCCTTTCTTCAGGCGGCCCTCAAGCTCGTCCGGGTTCTGGAAGGGCCGCATCAGGCAGTCGAGGATCCCCATCTTCTTCCCCTCTTCCAGGTCGTGTTCGGTCAACTGGTTGGACATCAGAAAGACGGGGATATGCCTGCAGTCGTGTTTAAACCGGATCAGCCTGGCAACGGTAAACCCGCCTCCCGGGATGTAGGCTTCGATGAGAATGCAATTGAGGTCGTCTCCGTGCACCTTGATGGCCCTCAGCGCATCCACGCCGTTTTCGACCCAGACAATCTCGTAGCCCCACTTCTGAAAGATCTTGAAGCACTGGCCAAGATCTCTCACATAGACCTGGTTCCGGGGGATCTTCAAATCTTCGGGTTTAAATTTCCGGTCAATAATCATGCCCTTGGGCTTGCCGGGAGTTCCCACGTTTTCTGTTGCGGCCATCGGAAAAGTCCTCAGCTCTTTAATATTGAAAGAATCGCTTTGTCCCTGTCGATCGCTTCCTGTACCTCGGTTTCCCATTCGGACAACTGCTCGGAGGTCAGCTTGAGGCGGTCGAGGGCAAAGGGAGCCATATCGGGAACCACGTCGTCTCCGCCCGATCCAGCCCCGAGTTTTCGACAGATCACATCTCCCAGGTGGACCAGCGAGGCGATCTCGGAATCTTTTTCTGCGCGTGCGGGCCGGTGGTGAAAGGCAACGGCCTCGATCAATTCTTCGGGCAGGTTCCAGGATTCGGCCAGTTCCTGTCCGATCTGGCTGTGGTTGAGACCAATCACCTCTTCCTCGGCGGCAAAGAGAGAGATGGATGTTTCCTGAACACGCGACAACACTTCCCCATAGAAATCGGAGTAGAGGGCATCCAGGATGATCTTTCCCATGTCATGGACAATCCCTGCGGTAAACCCCTCATCCCGATTTAACTTCAACTTGGTGGACAGAAATCTGGCGACCGATCCGGCGCCGGCAGAATGGAGCCAGAATTGGTTTTTGTCCAGGCCAGCCGTTGCGCCCATATCCTTGGTGGCTTCGAATATCGCGATATTGAGGATGGTATTCTGGACGGTTTTGTTCCCCAAAAGCGAAATGGCGTCGCGGACGGAATTGATCCGCCTTGAAAATCCAAAAAAGGCGGAGTTTGACAGGTTCAGGAGTTTTAGGGTGATCGAGGGGTCGGTTTCGATTACCTTGCTCAGTTCCTCTGCGCTCACATCGGGATTCTTACAGAGCCGGTCCACTTCGGCGTACACCGTAGGCAGGGTCGGCAGATTGTCGATCTTCTGAATATCTTTCTTGTATTTGCTGGCAAAACCGGCGGCCGTGATTTCCTTCCGGCTATCGTTGCCCAGGAGCTTCCATATTTTGCCCAGCAACACCGCCGGAGGCGAAGGCTTGATAATAAAGCCATCGGCCCCTTTCTTGACGCATTGAGCGAGTTTGGTCTGATCCTGGCTGTAGATGACAATCGGAACCTGGCGCAGTGCGGGCACACGCCGTATGATTTCCAAAGCCCGCAGAAAATGCCCCTGGGAGACCGTGTCCATCAAAATCAGATCGGGCCGCTTTTTGAGCTGTTTGATCAGGCCCATGCCGTCGCCTGTTTCAAGCACCTCATATCCGCCGACAATCTCCAGGAAGTGTCGGACAAAAGTCCGATCCTGAGCGTCGTGCTGAGCGGCAAGAACCTTCCTGGGTTGAATATCTGTCAGCGTATCTTCAGCCACCGAAGTTCCATTCTTTCGCCAAATCGGCGCACCGGGCAACGTCCATAATTAATCACGGTAAACCCCCGGCTCTGCCGGGGGACTGTTAGAGTTTGACAATTCCCCAGAAATGTGAGAGCCTTCCCTTTGTGGACCGCTTGAAGCTTGCGGAAAGGAAGGCTCCCGATGGACGTACAAAGTTTAAGCCATACCCGGTGGGAATGCAAGTACCATATTGTGTGGATTCCCAAATGTCGGAAGAAGGCACTGTATGGGGAGTTGCGGAAGTATCTGGGTGAAGTGCTCAGGGATCTGGCTTTGCGTAAGGAGAGCGAGATCGTCGAAGGTCACCTGAGGTTGGATCATGTTCATGTGCTCCTGTCGATACCTCCGAAAAACGCCGTATCAGAGGTGGTGGGGTTCATCAAGGGGAAGAGCGCCATTCACATCGCTCGGACCTTCGCTGGGCGTCGGAGGAACTTTGTGGGTCAGAGCTTCTGGGCAAGAGGCTATTATGTCTCTACCGTTGGCAAGGATGAGGAGTCGGTTCGTAGGTACATCCAGGAGCAAGAAGAAGCAGATCGTAGGCTTGAGCAGATGGAGTTGTTTGATGAGTAGCCACCTTTAGGTGGCCCACGGTTTTCAACCGCTTCGAGCGGTTCCCGGTTTTTCAAGCCTCCGGCTCTGCCGGAGGTATCTGACTATGACCAGCAGTTGTATGATACTCTGAAAAGGGGTGTCCGTCAACAGATTTTTGACCCGTTCTGCAATCTCTTGACGTTTGCCCCCTTTCCCTATATACTTACCTCGTCGAAGAAAAGCAAGTCTGGTGGGAGTCCGAGCAGGTTCACCGCCGAAATGAGGGGACTATGGCCGAAGACAAGATCGAGCGAATCAGCTACCATATCGCCGAGATTATGAAGGTTCTGGACCTGGATATGAACGACTCCAACCTCCGGGACACGCCCAGACGGTTTTCCAGGATGTACTTAGAGATTTTCCAGGGACTGGATGAAGAAAACGAGCCCGAGATTACTGTTTTTCCCAACGAAGACCGGTTCGACAATATGGTGGCGATGACGGACATCACCTTTTATTCGATGTGCGCCCACCACCTGATGCCCTTCTGGGGGCGCGCCCATGTGGCCTATATCCCCACCGACCAGATTGTGGGCCTGAGCAAACTTGCCCGGATGGTGGAATATTACGCGCGGCGGCCCCAGATTCAGGAACGGATGACGCATCAGATCGCCGAATATATGAAACGGGAACTCAACCCGAAGGGCACCATGGTGGTTGTGGAGGCCCGGCATCTGTGCATGGAGATGCGGGGGGTAGAAAAACCCGGAACGTGGACGACCACATCGGCCGTTCGGGGCCAATTTAAAGACGACCGGGCCACGCGCGAGGAATTCTTAGACCTGCTGTCCAGACGGCGTGAGGGATAAAGCGCACGCGAGGTCTTATCCTTTTGACCGGTTGTCGTAAATATCGGCGATATGCAGGTCGAAGGGCTTGTGATCCGGATTTTTCTCCACGCTGCGAAAGGCGATTTTACAGGCATAGCAGATGGTGACCTCGGGAAGCATCAGGTAGAGCAGGAGGTCGATGAGCGCGCCGGCGGCCAGGCTCAGGTAAAAATAGAGGGGACGGCCCAGCCAGACAAAGACCAGCCCGATGAGGGCGAAAAGAACCACAATGCCCAGCCCGAGCTTCTGGTTGAAGTCGCGCTGGACGTAGAATACCGATTCGCCGCACCAGGGGCAGGCGTCCACCAGGTTCTGATTCCGGATGGATTCGGATGGGGTCAGCGGGATGTCACCCTCGCAGGAAGCACAGACGACCCCGTTTTCGATCTTCGTTGGATCGATGCTTTGTGAACTCTGGCAGTGTGGACAGCGACAGGTGAGTTCCATCGGGTCAGATGGGGATCGATGTGGTGTAGAAGATATATTTGGAAAAGGTTTCGCCGATCAGTGCGAAGATGGTGGCCACGTAGAGCAGGCCGGTGGCCGACTGCGTGGAATTGATCTTCACCGTTTCCCACGTCATGTAGGCCACGGCCAGAGAACCCAGCAGGCCGAAGAGGGCCCGGGCCCAGACGAAGATGCCACCGATTCCCAGGAAAGAGCGCAGGATTTCACGGCTGTGGGGGCCTCCGGCCGTCCAGAAAAGGTAGCACGTAAGCCCGACCAGCAAGATTTTAACCAGAATAACGATGCCCATCGCCAGGGTCAGCGACCGGAGAGGGCGGATGGGGAGGGTGGGCACCACCAGGTACCAGTGGCCCAGGATCATGGCAAAGATCACGGTGCCCAGAAAGAGCGCGGAAACGAGAAAATAGAGCGCCGCAAGCAGGGGGGCGAAGCCGGGCATATCGGCGGGCACGGTCTGGAATCCATCGATGAGGAGCCCGGCGGCCCCGGTGAGGCCGGCTGCGGCCAGGAGGGGTTTTTGCAGGCGCCGCTCGGTAATGACGGCAATGACAAAGCAGAGAGCCAGCACCCCGGCGAGGATCAGGAGGGTGAGGGCGAGTGCGTGTTCCGCGCTGGCAAGGTCACCGATGAGTTCCAGGGGATAGGGTCCGGACCAAAGGGCCAGGGCGAGCAGGGCCAGGCAGATGATGCCGCAGAGTCTGAAGAAGCTTCTGCCTGCCGAGGGGGGCACAAGCAGGATGGCCAGCAGCCCACCTACCGCAAGCTGGCTGAAGAGAAAGTAGATGAGGTAATGGAACATTTAAGATTAATGATAATAACGAGTTAAAGGCTTCAGGGATAAGGCTCTGAGGCCTTTAATATACCAGGAAAATAGAATTATCAAAAGTAAAAAAATATCGGCGGGAGATGAAGATGGACTTAAGGAAAGAAATGGGAAATCCGAAGATCCGATAACCTTTACACCCAAATGAGGTCGCATCTTTATGAACAAGCGGGAACTCGAATCCACAGCACAGGCCCTCGTCCCGGAAGGGAAAGGCATTCTGGCGGCCGACGAGAGCGGCCGTACCATCAAACGCCGGTTTGAGAGCATCAACCTTGAGTCGACAGAGGAGACCCGCTGCATCTACCGCGAGATGCTGTTTACCACACCGGGGATTGAGGAATTCATCAGCGGCCTGATTCTGTACGAGGAGACCCTCCGACAGACGGCCGGGGACGGGACGCCCTTTCCCGATCTGATTTCACAAAAGGGGATCATCCCCGGCATCAAGGCGGATACGGGGCTGGTGGATCTGGCCGGTTTTCCCGGTGAGCAGGTCACGGAGGGGTTGGACGGGCTTCGAGATCGTCTTTCCGGGTACCGGGATCTGGGGGCGCGGTTTGCCAAGTGGCGGGCGGTGACCGCAATCGGCGAGGGGATTCCGACCCGCGCCTGTATCGACGCGAATGCGCATGCGCTTGCGCGCTATGCCGCCCTCTGCCAGGAGGTGGGGCTGGTGCCTATTGTTGAGCCCGAGGTGTTGATGGAGGGAGACCACACGATTGCACAGTGCGAAGCAGCGACAGAAACCAGCTTGAGCCGGGTGTATTCCGAGCTGCTGGAACACCGCGTGCTGCTTGAGGGCACGCTGCTTAAGGCCAGCATGGTTCTTTCCGGCACGAACTGTCCCGAGCAGGCGGGTGTGGAGGAAGTGGCGGAGGCTACCGTGCGCTGTTTGCGCCGGACCGTTCCGGCGGCCGTTCCCGGCGTCGTGTTCCTCTCCGGCGGGCAGAGTCCCGAGCGGTCCACGGAGCACCTCAACGCGATGAACGCTCTGGGCGATCATCCCTGGGAGCTGAGCTTCTCCTATGGAAGAGCGCTGCAGGATCCGGCGCGAGCCGCCTGGAAGGGAGAGGCGGAGAATGTCGCGGAAGCCCAGCGGGTCTTCCACCACCGGGCCAGGTGTAACAGCGCTGCGCGCTATGGCACGTATTCTCAGGAGATGGAAGCAGTGGCGGCCTGATGCACAGAATTTTAACTTTTCTCTGCATTCTCCGCGTCTCCGCGGTCTAATTGCCCCGCCTCAACACCCGAAAGCCGATCTCGCCGTTGCCGGTAAATTCCGGTGGGAGACCTCCCCTGCGCGCCGATCTCGTTCTTCTGGTATCGCTGGTAAAGGCGCCGCCTCGAAAGATGCGGAACCTGCCCGACGGAGGACCGGGAGGGTCCACACGGGGAGAGGCGCCGTAATAGCTGTCCGAATACCAGTCCTGCACCCACTCACACACATTCCCGTACATATCGTGCAGCCCCCACGGATTCGGCAGCTTGATTCCCACCCGGTGTGCATACTTCTCTCCCTTGTCCTCCTCATCGCTGATCCAGGCATTGTCAAAGTACCACCCGTATTCCCCGATCCTGCGTTCATCGCCGCCAAACGACCAGGGCGTTGTCGTCCCGGCTCTGGCCGCATATTCCCACTCCGCCTCCGTGGGCAGCCGGTAGAGTGAATCCCCGGCGACGCCGTTCAGCTTTTGAATAAAAGCCTGTGCAAGGCGCCACGAGATATACCCCGCAGGGGTGGTCCGGGTGTTCCACAACATAGTCCCTCGGCCCCTCCGCAGGGGCCGTCCGGGCCCACGGTTGGTTGCCCATCACCGCCTCCCACTGCGCCTGTGTCACCTCGTACTTGCCCAGGTAAAACCCCCTGCTGATCTCCACCTGGTGCTGCGGGCCTTCGTCTGCAAATCGGCCCTCCTCAAAATCGGACGACCCCATCACGAATATCCCCGGCTGGATCCAGACAAAGGCCACTGTGGTATTGGCGGAGAGCGTTACGGTGAGGGTCTCGCCCGGTGCCGGCCCGGTTACCGGGATCTCACCGCAGCCTGATGCGCAGAGCAGACAGGCCAACGTTATTACAGCGTTCAGGAGAAACCGGACCGCTGCCTTTATTTTTGTAGAAGCAGGTACGCTTCTGGACATGTTTGTGACTCCTTATCCCCGCTCGATTCCAGAATGTTGTGATTAGCCTCTATAAATTAACGAGGGTTGAGGAGTCAATCAAGGCCGAGCTGGGCCAACTCTCGTCGATATCGACGAATCTTCTGGACCACGGGTCGGGCACACGATATATTTATGCGTGGAGACTATCAGCCCATTGGGGCGGCATCAGTTCCTCTCCCACAAAGGAGCGAATGTGATGTTATCGGCTGCTCGAGAGTTTTTACACGGTCTGGATACCGACTTGCAGCAGCGAGTGCTATATCCCCTTGACGACGAGGAACGGTTCAACTGGAACTATGTGCCTGCCCCACGAAACGGCGTACCGTTCAGGGAGCTGACGGACGCGCAGCGAGAGGCGGCGCACGCGCTGCTTCAAAGCGCGCTCAGCAGGCAGGGGTACCAGAAGGCCGCCGGCATTATGGAGCTGGAGGGCATTTTGGGGGAGCTGGAGGGACGGGGACCGGAGGACACGGTTCGGGACCCCGAGGGGTATTTTTTCACGCTTTTTGGAACGGTGGCTGAAGGGTCGCCCTGGGGCTGGCGCATTGACGGGCACCATCTCTCGCTCACGTTCACAGCGGTGACAGGGGAACTGGTGGCGACCACCCCGGCGTTTCTGGGAGCCAATCCCGCCGAGGTTCCCCACGGCCCGCGCAAGGGGTGGCGGGTTCTCAAGGATGAGGAGGAGTTGGCGCGTCAGCTTCTGTACATGCTCGAAGCGTCTCAACAGGCGCAGGCGGTTATTGCAAAAGAGGCGCCGCGGGATATTGTTACACGTACCGACCGGGAGGCCAGCATCGAAGAACCGGCGGGTCTGCCCGGTTCGGAGATGACCGAGGCGCAGCGGGCGCTGCTGATGCGTCTGGTTGGCGTATACGCCCACACTGTACGGCAAGACCTGGCCGAGGCCAATTTGGGGCGGATTCATAAGGCGGGTGTGGAAAATCTGCACTTTGCCTGGGCAGGAGGCACGGCGCGGGGCCAGAGACATTATTATCGGATCCACGGGCCGACGGTGTTGATCGAATACGATAATACCCAGAACAACGCCAACCACATCCACTCCGTGATGCGGGATCTGGAAAACGACTTCGGGATCGATCTGCTGCGCAGGCATTACGAAGAGAGCGATCACCACAGGTGAGATACGGAAAAGGAGGCGGCTATGGCCATCCCGACTGCCGTTGAAAAGGTTTCGGATACGATCTGGGAGATCCCGACCTCCTACAAGGACGGGATGCGGGTGCCGGCGCGTATTTATGCGACCGAGAAGCTGATGGGAGAGATGGACGAGGGGGTGATCGACCAGGTCACAAACGTGGCGACCCTGCCGGGAATTTTGAAATACGCCTACTGCATGCCGGATGGGCACTGGGGCTACGGGTTCCCGATCGGGGGGGTGGCGCCGATTGACGCGGAGGAGGGGGTTATCTCGCCCGGAGGCGTCGGTTTCGATATTTGCTGCGGCATGCGCCTGGTCACTACAAACCTGACCCACGACGAGGTGAAGCCTCACCTGAAGAAGCTGGTGGACCGGCTCTTTGAACGGGTGCCGGCCGGAGTGGGCAGTTCCGGATTTCTCAAGTTGTCCCACAACGAGTTCCGGACGGTGGTTGAAGAGGGGGCTAAATGGTGTGTGCGCAACGGCTATGGCTGGGCGGAGGACCTGGAACGGACCGAAGAGGACGGGTGCATTGCGGGGGCGCATGCCTCCAGAATCAGCCAGAAGGCCGTAGAGCGGGGGGTCAACCAGATCGGCACTTTGGGGTCGGGCAACCACTACCTGGAGATCCAGGTGGCCAAACCGGAGTTCGTCTACGACAAGGAACTGGCCGAGGCCTTTGGAATTACCATCCCCAATCAGGTGGTGGTGATGTTTCACTGCGGCAGCCGGGGGTTCGGGCACCAGGTGGCCACGGACTACCTGCAGGTATTTCTGAAGGCGATGCAGGCGAAGTACGGTATTCAGGTTAGAGATCGGGAACTGGCCTGTGCGCCGTTTCGATCTCCCGAGGGGCAGGACTATTTTGCCGCCATGAAATGTGGCGTTAACATGTCATTGGCCAACCGGCAGGTCATCCTGCACCGCATCCGGGAGGTCTTCTCCGAGGTGCTGGGCCGCAGCCCGGAGGAGATGGAGATGCACATGGTCTACGACGTGGCCCACAACACCGCCAAGCTGGAGCGCCACGTTGTAGACGGCGCGGAACGGGAGGTGCTGGTGCACCGCAAGGGGGCGACCCGGGCCTTCGGGCCGGGAATGACAGACCTGCCGGAGCGCTATCGACAGATCGGCCAGCCGGTGATTATCGGCGGGAGCATGGAGACCGGTTCTTACCTCTTAGCGGGAGTGGAGGGTGGGGCGCAGACCTTCTTTTCCACGGCCCACGGCAGCGGTCGCACGATGAGCCGCACCCGTGCGCGCAAGCAGTTCCACGGGAAGCGGCTGCAGCAGGAGATGGAACAGCGGGGGATCTACGTGCGCACCGTCTCCTTCAGGGGCTTGGCCGAAGAGGCGGGGGGGGCCTACAAAGATATCGACGAGGTGATTGACGCCACCCAGCAGGCGGGGATCAGCCGGCGGGTGGCCCGGTTTATTCCGATTGGGAACGTGAAGGGGTGACGGTATGAAAACACCCATGATTCTCATCTCCGGGGCGCTGGGAAGCGGGAAGACGACGCTTTTGCGCCACCTGGTCGAGCAGGCGGATCGGAAGATCGCCATTTTGATGAACGAATTCGGGGAGATCGCCATCGACAGCCGGGTCATCCGGGGCAAACACATCCAGATGACCGAACTGGCCGGGGGGTGCGTCTGCTGCTCGCTAATGGGTGAGTTCGAGGCGGCCGTGCGGGAGATCGTGGAGACGGTAGAGCCGGAGCTGATCGTGGTGGAAACCACCGGCGTGGCCGAACCGGATGCGGTGATTTTTGATGTGGAGGACAGCCTGCCCGATGTGCGGCTGGACAGCGTGATTGTGATTGCAGACGCCGACGGGATGGTCCGGTTTCCCGATCTGGGCTACGTGACCCGGGCGCAGTTCGAGGCCGCGGATATGGTCCTGGTCAACAAGATCGACCTGGTGCCGGAGGGCGACCTCGAGTCGGTAGAAGGCCGCATCCGGGCGGTCAATCCGGAGGCGGCGAATCTGAGAACCCTGCGGTGCGAGGTGGACGCCTCACTCCTGTTCGGGATGGATAGGGCAGGCCGCAGCCGGCCATCGCCGGGGGGAGGTCATCATCACGGGTCG
Organism: Candidatus Latescibacterota bacterium; assembly: GCA_965249305.1. Taxonomy (GTDB): domain Bacteria; phylum Latescibacterota; class UBA2968; order UBA2968. The sequence goes on from OZ252228.1 coordinate 6,551,203, forward strand.
GAAGTCGGCGCCTTTGTTTACCGTTCGGACAGACGTCTGGACCGGCCCCGGTTTGAATCGGTGGTCGATGGGTTGCCCCCGGCCATTTATCGCGCCAAGGGGTTCGTGCGGTTTATCGGTGCGGATTGTCTGTTCAATTTTGTGGCCGGACGCTGGGAATTAGAGCCGTTTGAGGCGGACCAGACCGAGCTGGTCTTCATCGGCAGGGAAGCGGATGAGGCCCGTGCGTCGCTCCTGAGTAAGCTTCAAGAGTGTGAAGTGTAACGCATTGTCGCACAAGAGAAAGCAGCTGATGCCTTATCTGTTTCTGGAAGACGTCGCCATTGCCGATGTGGCCTTTGAAGCCTGGGAAGATACGCCGGAAGCCCTGTTTGTCGCTGCTGCAGAGGCTACCATGAATGTGATGGTGGATGATCTGGATACGATTGTGAAACAGACCCGCCGGACCGCACAGGTCGAGTCGGAGGCTCTCGATCTCCTGCTGTTCAATTTTCTGCAGGAGATCATCTTTTATAAAGACGCCGAACAGCTGCTGCTTCGGGCGGAAAGGGTCCGGATCGAAACGGGCGGAGACGGTTTCTCGGCATCTGCCGAACTGGCGGGCGAGGTGCTGGATATGGATCGGCACGAGCTGGTGGTGGATGTGAAAGCGGTGACGCTCCACCAGTTCCGAGTTGAGGAGACGGAACGGGGATGGGAGGCGTTTGTGATCCTGGATATCTGAACGGCGGATTGATGGAGGTAGCGGTGTGAAAGCCCTCAACTCCGAAATTGCCACCGGCGGCATTGTGCTTTGCGGGGGCGAAAGCCGGCGGATGGGGCGCCCGAAGGCCTGGCTGCCTTTCCACGGGGAGCCGATGCTTGTGCGGATCGTCCGAGTGCTGATGGGCGTGCTGGACCCTCTAATTGTGGTTGCCGCTCCCGATCAGGAACTGCCCCACCTGCCTCCGGCGGTCACCCTGGTGCGAGATAAGGTCGCGGGCAGAGGCCCCTTGCAGGGCCTGGCAGCGGGTCTGAGCGTTCTGTCCGGAAGGGTTGAAGCGGCCTATGCCTCCTCCTGCGACGTGCCCCTTTTACAACCTGCGTTCGTATGCCATCTTATCGGTCTTCTTGAGAATTACGAAGCTGTGGTTCCCCGAGAGGGCGGTTTTTACCATCCTCTATCCGCGGTCTATCGGACTTCGGTTTTGTCCGGGATAGAGCGTATGCTCCGCGAGGAGCATCTGCGGCTGAGCCTGCTGATGGACCAGTGCCGGGTCCGGCCTGTTCCGGTAGAGGATCTGCGGAAGGTGGACCCGGACCTCCGATCGCTGCGGAACGTGAACAGCCCCGAGGACTACCGGGCGGTCCTGGAGATGGCGGGGGCGAGACCGCGTAACGCCGGGGTTGATGAGCGATGAAACTTTGCTATATTAGGAATGGAAACGTCTGGTTCGATTCTCAGAAGGGAGGAGCGTATGCCTGTAAAGGATAAAGCCTTAGTGAGTGAAGAGGAAATCCGCAGTGCGCTTGCAGGCCTGGAAGGGTGGGAGTACGATGCGGAAAAGAAGGAGCTTCGCCGGGTCTGGAAGTTTGAGAAGTTCGTTCCAACCATGGCCTTTGTCCGGACGCTCACGGAGGTGATGGACAGCAACAACCATCATTCCGATATTCATCTGGACAGCCGGAGCAAGACCCTCACCGTAACCGTAACCACACACAGTGCAAATGCGGTGACCCGGGCGGATCTGGATTTTGCGAAGACCGTGAATGATTCTGCATAGTGAAGGCGTGGATGCATGGTGAAAGGCCCCCGGAAGCGGTTGTTTCGGGGGCCTTTTTTACACCTTGCCTCTGAGAGGCGCTCAGGCTCTGGGATCCAGGCTACGGATGTGCTTGCGGGCCTGGTCGATATAACGTGGATCGTCTTTCCGGTATTGCAGGAAGGCGCGGTAGTGCTCGATGGCAGGCGCCGCATTGCCTTCGTTTCTGTAGAGGTTGGCTAAGTGGAAATGGGCGATGGCCAGATCGGGCTGGAGTTTCAGCGCCAGATGGTAGGCTTTTCGGGCCAGTTCCAGACGCCCTTGCTGGGCGTAAACCACGCCCAGGTTGCAGAAGACGCCCGGGTGATGGTAGTTGCCCGAAATCGCCTTCTCATAGGCGTCGCGTGCAGAAGTTAGATCACCCCGGCTCTGGTAGATAACGCCGAGCTGGTTGTACAGGCCGGCCAGCTTGGGTGAGAGATCCAGTGCGGTCTTAAAGGCCCGTTCCGCATCTGCTACTTTGCCCAGGTTCAGGCAGAGGTTGCCCAGGGCGGTCCAGGCTTCCACGAAATCCGGTTTAAATCGCACAGCCTGCCGGTAGTGGTAGAGCGCCTTACCCTGCTGTCCCAGGTGCCGGTACGCCTCGGCCAGGTCGTAGTGGACGGCCGGAAACGCCCCCTGAATAGACAGGATCTGACGGTATTCTGAAACGGCTTCGGAGAAGCTGCCTTTCTTGTGGAGGAGAAGCGCCAGATTGAGATGAGCGCGGATGCTGTTGGGGCACGCCGCCACGGCGCTTCGGAAAAGGGCTTCGTCGTTGCGCCAGTCCCGGTTGCGCACGATGGTGCGGTACGCGCCTGCGGCCAGCAGGAGGAGGGCCAGGGCGAGACAGACCTGGCGCCGGGCCGGACGGGCGAGCCAGTCCGAGCGCAGGCGCAGAGCAGCCAGCCCCACCAGCAGGCAGAAGCCGGCGGAGGGCAGGTAGAGGTAGCGCTCGGCCAGGATGCTTCCGGCGGGCAGCACCGGGTTCAAATTCAGGGCAAGGGGAAGCCACACCAGTCCGACCCCGAAGATGCCGATTCTGGAGCGGCCCCAGCACCGGACCACTGCGAGGCCGGCCAGGAACAGGACCAGGCTTCCCAGCACAAATTGCAGGTGGAACGGAGAGGTGAATACCGGGATCTGGTTAAAGCTGTAGTCTGCGGAGAGCCTGGCCGGGAAGGTCAACAGCCGGAGATTGTGCAAAACCAGCGCCGGCAGCGTGAACAACCGGGCGGCGAGGTCTGCGCCGACCAGCGGATTATCCAGCGGCGAGGGTGTGACCGGGCGAAGGTTGCCCACGGCAATCACCCTCAGTACGATAAAAGCCGCCACAGACGCCAGCGTCCACACGTGATGGGCGCAAAATCGTTTCCACAGGTACGCCCGCAGGTTGGGAGCGGCGTTGGGCTTCCAGATCAGGTCGCAGAAGAGAAAAAGCGCCGGCAGAACAAGCGCGCTTTCCTTGGCGCACAGGGCCAGGAAAACGACGGCGGCTGTGCCGAACCGGGCGCTGTTGCGGATGTAGAGGAGCAGGGCGGTGAGGCCGAAGACGCCGAAGAGCAGGTCGGAACGCCCGGAGATGTTGGAGACGGCTTCCGTGTGCACGGGGTGTACGGCAAAAAGGAGCGCTGCAAAGAGGGCCGCAGGCCGGTTGCGTATCAGCCGGATGCAGACTAAGTAGAGCAGAAAGGTGCTGATTGCATGGAGGATGAGATTGGTGAGATGGAAGCCAAAGGGGTCCTCTCCCCAGGCCGCGTAATCCAGGGCGAAGCTGAGGGTGGTGAGGGGGCGGTAATAGGTGCCGCCTCCATCCTGACTGAAACCGGACCAGTACTCGTTTCCGAAGATCCGGGGCAGATCGACCCGGTGGACCAGGTCGTTCTGGACCACAACGAAGTGATCGTCGTAGACAAAGCCGTTGGAGAGGCTGTTGAGGTAGACCAGGCCGGCGGCCAGAACGACCAGCAGACCGGGGACGGCGTTTGACGAGTGGCAGGCAGAACCGATAAGGCTGCGCAGAGCCCGCATCCGAATCTCCTCTGAAAAAGGAAGGTCCAAAGTCCGGATTAGATGCCGGCAGGATGCGATATCGGTGTTTCTCTATTCCCTGTAAGATATTATCGCACAGCCGGCAGAAAACCTTTAGACAAAAACGGACGGTCTTTTCTGGAGCAGATGAGGGGCAAAAGCTGTGCCTGGATGAGCGAGGTTGAGATTTTTAGAGGCGCTATCGGGCATTCCATTCCTGTTGTTTGGATGTAATTTTATAATAAATATCTGATTTTATTATGTTTGATCTTATTTTTTGGGTATGGCGATGCACAGGAACTGCAAGAAATCGGTCGCCTTCCGGCGCGCTGTTACGGCGCCGGGTGGGAAAATATTTCGGGCATGTGGCCGAAATATTTACAGTGCTTTGACTTCTGGCGTGAGTTTGACTACATTTCAGTCTAAACTGCACGCATTCAGAGGACGTTTATGCGCGGACAGGAATTTTTGCAGCGGCTGGAACAGGAGGTGGTGGTGGGCGACGGGGCCATGGGATCGATGCTGAGTTCTCGTGGGGTGCCCTGGAACGCCTGTTTTGAGGCGGTCAACCTGACCCGGCCGGAGCTGGTGAAGGCGCTCCACCTGGAATATGTGGCGGCCGGCAGCGAGGTGGTGGAGACGAATACCTTCGGCGCCAATCGAAACAAACTCGCGGCGGCAGACCAGGGGGATCGGGTCCGGGAGGTCAATGCGGCGGCCGTCCGGCTGGCCCGGTCCGTGGTGCCGGAAAACATCTACGTGGTGGGATCGGTAGGACCCTACGGCGCCGCCCGGATTCGGAGCACGATCTGTCCGACAGCGAGCGGTACGACGCATTTCGGGAGCAGATTGAGGTGCTGCTGGAGGAAGGGGTGGACCTGATTCTCCTGGAGACGTTTGCGCTTGTGGACGAAATCAAGCTGGCGCTCCAGGCTGTGAAGGATCTCGATCCGGATATTCCCGTGATCTGCCAGATGGCCTTTGCGGATGCCCTCCGCACCACCGGGGGGTCCGATGCGGTACGCGCGCTCCTGGACCTGCAGCAACTGGGAGCATCCATCGTTGGGGGCAATTGCGGCGCCGGGCCCCTGGGCCTTATTCGGATGATCGAAGAGATTGCGCAGCTTACAAAGGCCAGGCTCTCCGCCCAGCCCAATTCCAGTTTTCCGCAGTACGTGGACGGGCGGTCCATCTTCCTTTCCGATCCCAACTATTTCGCGGAGAGCGCCGAGCGGCTCGTTGATGCGGGGGCCAATCTCATCGGGGGCTGCTGCGGCACCACACCCGAGCATATCCGGCTGGTGGTCGAGCGGGTGAAGGGACGGCCTCCGGCGCCGCGTCGTTTGCGCCCGCCTCCGCCGAAGCGGCCCGTGCGCCGGAAACGCCCTGCGCTGCCGCCCCGCATCTACAGCCCGGTGGACCGGGTGGGAAGCGCCAGGGTAACCATCGTGGAGGTAAAACCTCCCCGAGGCGTCGCATTGGGCGCTGTTCGCCGGGCCGCGGCGCTGATCAAAGAGGCCGGCACGGACGCTTACAGCCTGGTCGAAAACTCCCTGGCGCAGGTCCGGATGAGCCCGTTTGCGCTGGCGCACATCCTCCAGGAAGAGTTCGGGGTGGCGTGTGTGGTGCACTGCACGTGCAGAGATCGCAATCTGATGGGACAGCAGTCGGAGTTGACCGGGGCCGCGGCGCTGGGCATTCGCAGCATTCTGGCGCTGACCGGAGACCCGGCCTCAATGGGGGATGCCTCGGAGTCCAGTTCGGTCTACGATACGAGTTCGCTGGGGCTGATCGGGCTGATCGACAATCTGAACCGGGAGATTAACGTGGCCGGCAACCGCATCAGCGGGTCGGCCGGTTTTGTGGTTGGAGCGGCCTTCAACCCGAATGTCCGGCGGCTGGAGCCGGAGATCCGGCGGCTGGAGAAAAAGGTGGAGCGGGGCGCCCGGTTCGTGATGACCCAGCCGGTGTTCGACCCGGCCCTGGTGCCCGAGGTCTACGGGGGGACCGCCCACCTAAGCGTCCCGGTCTTCCTGGGCGTGATGCCCCTCACGACCTACCGGAACGCCGCCTTTCTGCACAACGAGGTGCCGGGCATCCAGATTCCGGAAGAGACGCTGAACCGGATGAAAGAGGTTCCGGAGGACCGGGCGCTGGGGGAGGGTCTGGCGGTGGCGAAGGAGTTGATCGATGTCGCCGCGGATCATGCGCCGGGATTCTATATTATGCCGCAGTTAGAAAGGTACGAGATGGCGGCCGAACTGGTAAAATACGTCAAAGTAAGGGTGGCCTGATGTATTAAAGGAGATTTTAAAGGGCTTGCGAAACCTGAAATTTTGGTTATCTTTTAAACCTGATGATCGTTTGAGGTTCAACCCCCATATTTTTTTACGACATACGAAGGAGGAAATTGGGAATGGCAGACTCCAAAATCATTGCCTATTTAAAGCCCAGCTGCGGCTGGAGCCGGGGGATACGCGCAGTTCTGGCAAAATACGGGCTGGAATACGAAGATAAAGATATTATCAACGTTCCCGAAAACTACGAAGAGATGGTTCGCAAAAGCGGGCAGCCCCAGCAGCCCTGCGTGGAGATCGACGGCCAGATGCTGGCCGACATCAGCGGGGACGAGCTGGAGGCTTATCTGGCGGGGAACGGGTATCAGCCTGGGGGCCCGGATCCGAATGTTCCCACAGACAGTTCGTGCACAGATGAGGAGCACGAGGCCATGGCCCGGGAGCAGGCCCAGCAGGTTGTGTTTTTCAATCCAAAAACCGGCCAATAAGCTTCGCGTTTATACAGGGAATGAGACAAGAGGCGGTCCCCACGGGATCGCCTCTTTTTTTGGGTTTAAAAGGCAGGATATTGGGCAAGCGTTCCCGAAAAAAAGGAGGCAGGGGGGATTCCTTCCTCTTTGACGAGATTGCAGCCTGCCGCCGCTGTCCCCGGCTGGCTGCCTATTGCGCCTCCTTCAGGACGCCGGAGAAGTGGAAGGCCGGCGCGTCAGACTACTGGGCAAAGCCGGTTCCTGGGTTTGGCGATCCCAATGCGGAGTTGCTGATCATCGGGCTGGCCCCCGGGGCGCACGGCGCCAACCGGACCGGGCGCCCGTTTACGGGGGATGCGGCTGGAGAGGTGCTCTACCGGGCGCTACACCGGCACGGGTTCGGCAGCCTGCCGACGGTTTCGGACAAGGACGACGGCCTGCTGCTTGAGAAGGCGTATATTACCAACGCGGTCAAGTGCGCACCGCCGGAGAACCGGCCCTCCGGGGAGGAGAAACGGGCGTGTCTGGACTGGTTGAGCCGGGAGATGGCCCTGTTCAAGCGGGTGCGGGTGGTTCTGGCGATGGGAAAGGACGCCTTTGATGCGTATCTGCGACTCCTAAAGGAAGAAGGAACGATTCGGACCCTGGGGACTTACCGGTTTGCGCACGGGCAGACCTATCGGTTTGAAGGAGACCCGAAGGTGCTTCTGGCCAGTTATCACTTCAGCAGATACAATATGAATACCGGGGTGCTGACCGAGGAGATGGTGGAAGCGCTCTTCCGGCGGGCAAAAGCGCTGCTTGCATGACCCTGCAGGGGCGCGCGTCCTGCTTTTTGGAGACAGAACAGGCTGAGGATACCCGATCCTCAGCCTGTTGTTTTTTGGATTTGAATGTACTGCTAAACACGAAATGTCAAGCGTAAAAATTCTCGGCGTAGCACGGTCTCGAATTTTCGCTTCCCGCTGGTTTCTGGACAGGGTGTTAAGCTGGATGCGCATTCGTATCTGCGATCAGGAATCTTTCATAAATAACGAAAAAATAAAATATTATGACATAGATAGAAGCGCCTCTACACGGTCCGACCGTTTACTTGACCGAATTCTTGAATGTCAAGTGTTAAATCGCCTTAACCTAAAAACAAACAGTCCTTTGATGCCATACAGCCCCCTCGTATATTTTCTGCGACAATCCATCCACAAACAAGGAGCCGGTATGGCGTCTAAATACAACAGAAAGATGTCAGATTTCTGCAAGGTTGCGATTCGCGGCTTCCGAATAATCTGGAGTGTCAGCCCCCCGGCCGCCCTCTTCTACTATCTCGTCAACATTTTGAACCGCCTCCTGGAACTCACCGCAATCTGGGCGACGAAGTTGATTGTGGACCATGTTACCGAGGGTCGTGTTGAAGCGGCGCTGGTACCGGTCGGCCTGTTCGCCCTGTGCATTGGGCTGCGGTGGGTCTTCGCCAGAATTGGACGTAGCGTTTCGATCTACCTCGACAGCCGCTTTCCCATTCATACTGCCGCCATTCTGCAAGAGAAGGTCAGATCGTTCAGAGGCATCGCCCTTTTTGAAGACCCCGGATTTCACAATGCCCTGGACAATGCTCGAAGGGGCGCTCACCTGGCCAGCCTGCTCAGCATGCTCAGCTGGATCGTCGCAGACGGCGTCTATTTCGTTTCTATTGTTCTCATGCTTGCCAGGTATCACGTCCTGGTCCCTCTGGTCGTCTTAGTTGCCGCAACACCCCGGGCGATCCTCCAGCACCGGTATGAGTCGAGTGTCTGGTCCATCCGAAAGTCCGGCGCGTCCGAAGCCAGGAAAATGGCCTACTTCAGCGATGTGGTCACGGGAGACGACCATGCCAAAGAGGTACGATTGTTCGGCCTGGGAAATACGTTTATCTCGCCTACCGGAATGCCTTCTCTCTGCTTTACGGACGTCTGCACAGCCAACGCCTGCGCCAGGCTTTCTGGGACGTGTTGACCGCCTTCGCCGCCGCCTCGGGCACCGGCGCGGTCTACATCTTCTTAGCGGTGCAGGCAGCCACGGGCGCCTTCACCGTCGGCGATCTGGTGCTCTACACCAGCCTGCTCTTCAATCTGCACAGAAACCTGGACAGCGCAAGTAGCATGATCACCAGGGGGTATCGCAACTTGCTGGATTCCTCGATGTTCTTCGACTTTCTCGACATGGAGCCTCCACTGCCCACGCCCGCCGGAGGGAGACGGGTGCAGAAGCCTCTGTCTAAGGGACTGGAGCTTCAAAACGTGCGCTTTGCCTATCCGGGAGCGGAACGCCCTGCGCTGGACGGGGTCTCCTTTAGCATCGCCCCCGGAGAGACCGTTGCCCTGGTGGGCGCCAACGGCGCGGGCAAGACCACGGTTGTAAAGCTTTTGACAAGGCTCTACGATCCGGCTGGAGGACGGATTCTCTTAGATGGGGTGGACCTGCGGGAGTACGATCTGGACGACCTGCGCCAGGCGTTTGCCGTTGTTCTGCAAGATTTCACGCACTACCATCTGACCGTGCGCGAAAATATCGGCCTGGGCCAGGTCGATCAAATGGGAGACAGGGCACAGGTGGCGCTGGCTGCGGAGCGAGGTCAGGCGCGCGAGCTGATCGAAAGCCTGCCGCAGGAGTTCGAAACGGTCCTGGGACGGGAGTTCCCGGAGGGCGTGGAACTTTCGGGCGGAGAGTGGCAGAAGGTCGCCATTTCCCGGGGGTTCATGCGTGAGGCTGAGATCCTTATTCTGGACGAGCCGACCGCGGCCCTGGACGCGAAGGCGGAGCAGGCGCTGTACCGGAGATTTGCCGAGCTTGTCCGGGGGAGGACCGCGTTGTTTATTTCACACCGGCTCTCTACCGTGCGGATGGCGGATCGCATCGTGGTGATCGAAGGGGGCAGGATGATTGAGCAGGGGACGCACGAGGCGCTCGTGGCGAAAGGGGGCAGGTATGCGCGCCTGTTCGCCATGCAGGCCGAGAGGTATCAGGAATGATGGACTGGCGGAATCGCATCGCGGAACTTCGGGTGGCCGTAGAAACGCTGCCGAGGGCCATCCTCATCGCGCTTCGCGAGAGCCCGGGGTATACCGTCTTGATGCTCGGGTCCAAAGTGTTGGTGGGGGTGGACTTGACCCGTTTCGGTGGGTACCTTATCTCTTGGGAGAAAGGAGATCCACTATGCCGCCAACACGTCCACCTTATCCACCTGAGCATGGTACACGACAAAAAAGGAAAAGACCTGCGCTGAGTGGTGAAATGAGTTAAGTTTGGGTTGTCAAGATCCAACAACTCATCCATCATCAAACACAGGTCTATGTCTCCTCAAGTTAATGAATTACACGACGTGATGCAATGGTATTTACCCTGTCATAAGGCCCGGGTAAAATTCATCGCCGCCTTCATTGTGTCTCTCATCAAGCTCACAACCGTCAACTTCACCAAACTGGCCAACGCCCTCAACGGCAAAGCCAAGCAGAAGTCCAACTATCGCAGAATCCAACGTTTCTTCAGTGAGTTTAATCTGTCCTATGACCTGGTGGCCGACTTGATCCTGCATCTCTTGCCGATCAAGTCGGACTTTACCATCTCGATAGATCGGACGACCTGGAGCTTCGGCAAACTGACCATCAATATTCTCACCGCCGGGAGTGTCTATCAAGGCGTTGCATTTCCCATCTGCTGGATACTGCTGCCCAAAAAGGGCAACTCCAACACCGATGAGCGTATCCAGTTGATGGAACGGGTCTTGAAGTTGGTGGATAAAAACCTGATTCAGGTCATCGTTGCAGACCGGGAATTCATTGGGCAAGAATGGTTTGCGTGGTTAGATGCGCAAGCCTTAGGCTTTGCCATCCGCGTCAAGGAAAACGCCAAAACCCTAAATGGCAAAGGGGACATCGCGCTTCGATGCTTGTTTGCCGACCTGCACATTCACCAAGAGCGCATCCTGCGTAAACCCCGTCTGATCTATGGTCATCATCTGTATTTGTCTGTCATCCGATTACCTGACGAATTTCTCATCGTTGCCAGCAAGTGTAAAGGTCGAAAACCGCTGGAGGATTACAAAAAACGGTGGGGAATTGAAGTCCTGTTCGCCGCGTTGAAAAGCCGAGGCTTCGATCTGGAACAGACCCATCTGATCCATCTGGAACGAATCGAAAAACTCATCGCGCTTTTAGCCATTGCCCTCACCTGGGCTCATCTGGTAGGAGAATGGATCGCAAAGACAAAACCGTTGAAGATCAAAAAACACGGATGCAAAGAGAAAAGCCTGTTTCGATATGGATTGGACCATTTGCAGTATGTTCTGCTCAATATACAGGATCACATCCAGGAGTTCTTTCACTGTCTTTGGATACTGATTGATCCTCCATATTTTAGGTCAGATTAAGTTTTGTCGTGTATTATGACTGGGAGAGCAGCCTTCTCAAGGGCTCCCTCACAATGGTCAACGGCTACAAACACCTCCTGGCCTTCGGCATGGAGTCCCCCGACGCTTACGTCGATCTTCCTTCAATGGGAAACGGCTTCTTCAAGCGCTACGGTGTGGAAACCCTCCTCAGCCTCTGGCCCCTCGCCCTCCTCTTCCTGGCCTACAAATGCCGCCAGAGGGCTCGCAGCGCCCGTTGGCCGCTATTCTACTACATGCCGACGGTACTTTTCACCGCCGTTGGCCTCCTCTTCCTCCTCAACAATTTCCCCTACAAATTCGGGAAATACGACCAGTACCACGGCGATCAGGGTCTGGCCCCCTACCAGGACTTTATCGACTACGTGGTGGAGGACCACGGGGGCCTGGTCTTCTGGGCCCACCCCGAAGTCTCGAAGATTGCAACAAAAAAAATAGGCCCGCTGAGTGCGAACCTTTTCACCGAACCCTACTATGATGACCTGCTTTATACCCGCAACCATGGTACACGACAAAAAAGGAAAAGACCTGCGCTGAGTGGTGAAATGAGTTAAGTTTGGGTTGTCAAGATCCAACAACTCATCCATCATCAAACACAGGTCTATGTCTCCTCAAGTTAATGAATTACACGACGTGATGCAATGGTATTTACCCTGTCATAAGGCCCGGGTAAAATTCATCGCCGCCTTCATTGTGTCTCTCATCAAGCTCACAACCGTCAACTTCACCAAACTGGCCAACGCCCTCAACGGCAAAGCCAAGCAGAAGTCCAACTATCGCAGAATCCAACGTTTCTTCAGTGAGTTTAATCTGTCCTATGACCTGGTGGCCGACTTGATCCTGCATCTCTTGCCGATCAAGTCGGACTTTACCATCTCGATAGATCGGACGACCTGGAGCTTCGGCAAACTGACCATCAATATTCTCACCGCCGGGAGTGTCTATCAAGGCGTTGCATTTCCCATCTGCTGGATACTGCTGCCCAAAAAGGGCAACTCCAACACCGATGAGCGTATCCAGTTGATGGAACGGGTCTTGAAGTTGGTGGATAAAAACCTGATTCAGGTCATCGTTGCAGACCGGGAATTCATTGGGCAAGAATGGTTTGCGTGGTTAGATGCGCAAGCCTTAGGCTTTGCCATCCGCGTCAAGGAAAACGCCAAAACCCTAAATGGCAAAGGGGACATCGCGCTTCGATGCTTGTTTGCCGACCTGCACATTCACCAAGAGCGCATCCTGCGTAAACCCCGTCTGATCTATGGTCATCATCTGTATTTGTCTGTCATCCGATTACCTGACGAATTTCTCATCGTTGCCAGCAAGTGTAAAGGTCGAAAACCGCTGGAGGATTACAAAAAACGGTGGGGAATTGAAGTCCTGTTCGCCGCGTTGAAAAGCCGAGGCTTCGATCTGGAACAGACCCATCTGATCCATCTGGAACGAATCGAAAAACTCATCGCGCTTTTAGCCATTGCCCTCACCTGGGCTCATCTGGTAGGAGAATGGATCGCAAAGACAAAACCGTTGAAGATCAAAAAACACGGATGCAAAGAGAAAAGCCTGTTTCGATATGGATTGGACCATTTGCAGTATGTTCTGCTCAATATACAGGATCACATCCAGGAGTTCTTTCACTGTCTTTGGATACTGATTGATCCTCCATATTTTAGGTCAGATTAAGTTTTGTCGTGTATTATGCCACCTGAGTTCAAAAAGCAAATGGTCGAATTGGTTCGAGCCGGTCGTACGCCAGGAGAGCTGGCCAAAGAGTTCGAGCCCTCAGACCAGACGATCCGGAACTGGGTGGTACAGGCCGACCGAGACGAGGGCCTTCGAGAAGACGGTCTGACCAGTGATGAGCGAGAGGAGTTGCGCCGTCTTCGTCGCGAGATTAAGCAGTTACGCATCGAGCGTGAGATCTTGTCAAAAGCAGCAGCCTGGTTCGCTCAGGAGACCAACACGATCCCCAGAAAGCCTTCCAGTTCGTGAAGGCGCACCAGGCAAAATGGCCAATTACCACGCAATGCCGAGTCCTGGGTGTCTCCCTCAGTGGGTATTATGCGTGGCGAGGACGCCCCCCATCGCCAAGAGCAAAGGTCGATGCGGATCTCAAGGAACAGATTAAGGCTTTTCATGCCCGTTCTGATTCTACCTACGGAGCCCCCAGAATCTGGGAAGATCTGGCAGCATTAGGCATCCGTATAGGCAAAAAGCGTGTCGCCCGTCTGATGGTTGAGATTGGTATCTTCGGGGTGAGCCGTCGAAAGGGTATCAGAACCACCCGTAAGGGAAAAAAGGCTCAAAAAGCCCCTGATCTGGTCAAGAGAGACTTCACTGTTGAAGCCCCAAATAAACTCTGGGTGGCCGATATTACCTACGTACCAACCTGGGCGGGCTTCCTGTATCTTGCTGTGGTTATCGATGTCTTTTCCCGCCGAGTCGTGGGCTGGACGATGGCTTCGACGCTCCAGAGTGAGTTGGTTTTGTCTGCTTTGAATATGGCACTTTGGCAGCGTCATCCTTGTGGGGTGATCCACCACTCCGACCAGGGATCTCAGTATACTTCACTTGCCTTCGGTAAACGCTGCGATGAGGCGGGTATACGTCCCTCAATGGGTTCTGTAGGCGACTGCTATGACAACGCACTGTGTGAAAGCTTTTTCGCCACCCTCGAATGTGAATTGATCGACCGCCGTTGTTTTCGTACCCACAAGGAGGCCAGATTGGCTATTTTTGAGTATATTGAGGGCTGGTATAATCCCCATCGTAGGCATTCATCAATCGCATACCACTCACCGATGACATATGAAAAACAGCATCAAACACGGGCTTGAAGCCCAAGCCCTAAACACTCCACCAAAACGGGGCAACTCCAGTTCAAATACGGGCTTTGAGGACGCCCTGGCTGCCCTCCTGCCCCTGCTGCTATTATACCTTTTGCTGACCGTGACGGGGGAGGTTGGGGCGGCCTTTTCCGGCCTGGGCCAGCAGACCATGAGCGATCGGATTCTAGGGCGCGTCAACACGCTGCTGATGGAGAAGGTCACCTCCCTTCCGGGCCTGGCGCCTTTTGAGGCTCCGGCGTTTCACGACGCGCTGCGCAATGCTCGCTCCGGCATCTCCTCCCGCCCCGCCCAGGTTCTGGAACAGGCGCTGGGTCTACTGGAAAGCAGTATGGCCTGTGTTGGCGTGGTGTTTATCCTGTGGTACCTGCAGCCGCTGGTCCTGCTGCTGGTCCTGGCGGCGGCCCTGCCCTCCTGGATCGTGCAGATGCAGCTCTTCAGCCGCGTGGCCGGGGTGTTCCGCGGGCAGGCCACGGACGCGCGCCGGCTCACCTATCTGGACCGGCTCCTGACCGGCGGTGAGGCCGCCAAAGAGATGCGTCTTTACGGCCTTTTTGGACATTTTATGGACCGGTATCGGGCCATCGCGGAGCGGATGTTCCGACAGGCGTTTCCCCACATGCGGCGGTACTGTATCAGCGGATCGCTGGGGTCGCTGCTGGAGGCGGCGCTTTTGGGCGTGGCGCACGGCATTGTCGTCTACAGAACCGCCCGGGGAGCCCTCACCATTGGGGACCTTTCGATGTATACGGGCGCTATTTTGCAGCTTCAGGCCAATCTCTTCCGCGTGCTGGCGGGGTTCTCGCGCAGCTATGAACACGGTCTCTACCTCCGGCACTTCTTCGATTTTCTGAAGCAGAAGCCTTCGATCCACCTCGAGCCGCCCAATCGGGCGCTTCGGGTACCGGCGGATCTGCGTATGGACATCGAGATCCGTGGGCTCTGCTTCCGGTATCCCGGAACGGAGCGGTTCGTGCTGCGCGATCTGAACCTGCGCATCGCCGCCGGAGAGACGGTGGCACTTGTGGGGGAGAACGGATCCGGAAAGACCACACTGGTCAAACTGCTGACCCGCCTCTATGATCCCACGGAAGGCGACATCCTGCTGGGCGGGAAGGACATCCGGCGCTATGACCTGGACGAACTCCGGGCGAATATTGCCGCTATTTTTCAGGACTTCTGCCGGTACCATATGACGGCCCGGGACAATGTCGCTTTTGGCGATATTGAGCGGAGAGCGGACCTCCCTGTGGTTCGCAGGGCCGCTGCGCTGGGCCAGGCCGCCATCCTCATCGAAGGGCTGCCCGATGGGTATGAGACGGTGCTGGGGAAGCAGTTTGAAGCTGGCGTGGACCTCTCGGCAGGAGAGTGGCAGAAGATCGCGCTGTCCCGGGCGTTTATGCGAGACGCCCGTATTCTGATCTTAGACGAGCCGTCGGCGGCGCTGGACGTGGAGACGGAATATGACATCTACCGCCGCTCTGCCGAACTCACACGTGATAAGACCACGCTTCTGATCTCCCACCGCTTTACAACCGTTCGCATGGCGGACCGGATCGTTGTTCTAAACGATGGAAAGAACGTGGAAGAGGGAACGCACGAAGCGCTCATTGACCGTGGAGGGCAGTACGCAGAGATGTTCAATGCTCAGGCAGAGCGATACCGGTAGGGTACTACGCCTCAGGCGAGAGTACCTCCCGCATCTTCTGCCCCACCTGTTCCAGGCGCAGGGGCTTTTGCAAAAATCCCGCAAGGCCCTCGAACAACGGGTCCTCTTCTTCATCTCCCAATGGATATCCCGTCATTAACACCAGCCGGACCTCGGGATTTTTCTCTTTTAACGCTTCAAGCAGTTCCACGCCACCCATTTCGGGCATCACCCTGTCCGTCAACACCAGTGAAATTTTATCACGGTGTAAATCGTACACCGCCAGGGCCTCTCGACCGTGGGTGGCTGTGAGCACGCGGTAGTTCAGATGCTCTAACATGCTCTTTGCCGTCTGCAAAACTTCCGCCTCGTCTTCAACCACCAGGATCGTCTCGCCCTGGCCTTTCATAAGCTCTTCTACCGGCTCCTCCTCAGGGGACTCTTCCAGGGCAACCTGCGGCAGGTAGGAAGTGAACGTTGTGCCTGCCCCCAACTCGCTCTTCACATCGATAAACCCATTGTGTTGCTTTACAATTCCGTAGACCTGGGCCAGACCCAACCCGGTGCCCTGCCCCGGGGGCTTGGTGGTGAAGAAAGGCTCGTAAATGTGCTCCACCACCTCCGGAGGCATCCCCGCGCCGGTGTCCGATACGGTCCAGACCACCCAGTCTCCGGGCGCCATCTCGGGAAACAGGGGGCGCTCGTCCGGTTCCAGACGCAGGTGCGAAAGCCCAATGCGCAGCTCGCCACCCTCCGGCATCGCATCCCGGGCATTCACGGCCAGGTTGGTGATCACCTCTTGCAGTTGCGTCAGGTTCGCCTCCACGATATAGTCGCCTCTGCCGAATTCCGCGACAATCTGAATGTTCTCCGGCAGCGTCCGATCCAACAGCTTCACCGCCTCCTTCAAAAAGGGCACCAGGTCCATCGGTTTGCGCTGCACAACGCTCTTGCGGCTGAAGTCCAGGATCTGCTGGATGAGCTGCGCAGCCCTTTCCCCCTGTGAAGAGATGCGCCTCAACTCAACCTTTGCCGACTCGAAGACGTCTGGCCGCCCCTCCAGAATCTGGGCAAAGCCGATCATTGTTGTGAGCATGTTGTTGAAGTCGTGGGCAATGCCCGCAGCGAGCTGGCCCACCGCAGCCAGCCGGTCCTGCCGCTGTACCCGCTCCTGCATCTCCCGTTCCCGCGTCACCTCCCGGACCACCAGCACCCACCCGCCTTCGGTCTCCCGCTCCGTGATCGGACGCCCCTCAACTTCAAAGGCCCGCTGCGGCGAGCCTTCCAGGACCACCTGGTGGGCCAACCCATTCGCTCGGGGCGTCGTCAGAATGTCCTCCAGCCTGTACTCTCCAATGCGGGTGATTTCCTCGCCCACCCCTGCATTCATCAGCACCGGCAGGTACTCCTGCCCTGCGGGGTTCGCCAATCGCAAGCACCGCTGTTCATCCAGCAGATAGACGCCATCGGGCAGGTGCTCTACGAGGCCCTCCAGACGCTGCCGCTCGGCAGCCAGCAGAGCGCGCAGCCGCTGGATGGACTGGGCCGCCTGGTTGGCCACCATGTAGAGCAGTCGCATCTGGTCCTCGTCGAACGCCTTTTCTTCCTGGGCGCCCACAAACAGAAATCCCACCGTCTCGCCCTTTACATCGGCAATAGGCGCCAGAAGGGAGGACGCCACGTCACCGATGGGAGGCTCGGTCTTGTCGAAGGGTTCCGCCTCTACGGTCTTGATGTGCAGCTGCTCTCTGTCTACCTTTTGCCTGCCCATTTGCGCAAACGCATCCATCAAACGGGTCTCCACGACCTCCTGAGCGTCGGGAGAGAGGGAGCGGGTGGGCTGGATGAAGATTTCACACAGGTCGTCCATTACCAGCAAACTGGCCGCTACATCACAGGCAGCGGCCTGGCGCAGGTGTGTCAGGATCAGCCGAAAGAGTTCGTTGTAGTTGAGCGTGTAACCGATCTGCTGGGTCAGTTCGTAAAGCGCCTCCAGTTCGGAGGTGCGCTGGTTGACGCGTTCTTCCAGACTTTCATTCAGTTCCTGCAGCGCCACCTCCACCTGTTTGCGCTCGCCAATTTCGGCCAGAAGAGACCGATCCCGCCGGACCACACGGATCGTCTGAAGGCCCGCTCCACCCAGCAGCACGACCATCAGCCCGATGAACCACGGTTCTTGCCAGACCGGGGGGATTACCGTGAAACGCGTGAGGGCAGGCGTTGGATCTTCGTTGAAATCCAGGTCCCGCGCCTTCACCCTGAAGGTGTGATCGCCGCTGGACAGGGACTGAAAGATGCGGTTCTTCTCTGAAGAGAAAGGCGACCACTGACCACCGTCCAGACGCCAGGCGTACTGCAGATCCTCATCCGGCGTAGCGCGCCAGGAATCGATCCCTTCCCAGGCCAGGGTGGTGTTGCCGGGCTGGGACACCTTATCCAGCGACAGGGTAATCTCCGTTTCCGGGGGATCGGCATCGGGCTCGTAGCGGATCGTGGTGGGGGTGCCAGATCCGGCGCCGCTGGGGCGTCCAGGTCTACGGTTGATCCAGAGCGCCCCGTCTTGAGACTGCAAGAGTTTTCCACGCAGATCCGGAAGAAGGGCGCGCGTCGTCCAGGTTTGTCCGTCAAAGCGACTGACGCCTTTTGCTGTGGTGACCCAGACGCTGCCATCGTGCGTTTGCTGGATGTTGTTGACGCGGTTATCCGCCAGTCCGTCCTGCACATTGTGCCGGGTCCACCCCTTTTCATCGTAGTGAAATGCGCCCCGGGTTCGGGTGCCAACCCAGAGGTCCCCCTTCGGGGTGGCATGGATCGCGTCGATGGAGACCAGTTTTGTGAACGCTTCCGGTTCTGTAATACGCGTCCAGGTCTGGCCGTCAAATCGGCGCAGGCCCCAGAATCCGGCGCTGCCAACCCAGAGGGCGCCGTCGGCGGTCTGGCCGATGCCATAGACGTACCACGGCGCTTCGGGCGGCGTGTAGTGTGTCCAGCTCTTTCCCTGCTGGGCTGAGCCTTGCGAAGGATCGAACCGCAGCACGCCACCGAGTTGACCCCGTTCAGGGATCGGATCTACGGCCGCACCGAACCAGAGGCTTCCATCCCGGGACTCATAGACGGCTCTCCTATCGATGCCCCAGGAGAGTTGAGGGTGCGTCTGGAGGACCCACCTTTTCCCATCAAACTTCGCCGTGGCCGCTGTACTTTTGTGACTCCCCCCAGCCCAGAGCGTGCCCTCCCGGGTCGCGATGAGCCCAGCAGGGGTATCCATCAGCCCATCCTCGACTCCGTAGCGTGTCCAAGCTTTCCCATTGGAGTACACAATTTCCCCGTCCTGGGAGAGGAACCACTGCGCCCCGTCGGGTGTCTCACACTGGAAGTGCAAGCCCGCGTAGGTCATCCACCGCGACGTGCTGTAGTCCAGCCGGACCGCCTCTCGCCCTCTGCCGATCACCCACAGCGCCCCGTCGGACGCCTCTAAAAGGTCGAAGATTCTGACATTTGGGGACAGCCTCTGAGGTATCCTGTAGACCGTCCAGGCCCCGTTTTGATATGCGTGCAGGTGATTACCACTACTGCCGACCCAGAGCGTCCCATCCTCTGTCTCCAGAATGGAGGGATTCGAGTCGCTTCCTCGCAGAGCTTTCAGAGAGAGGCTCGTCCAGGCCTTTCCATCGAACCGGTTCACGCCCTTGCGGCCGTGGGCGGAAACTGTCCAGATGCTCCCATCCCGGGTCTGGATGATGCGTGGAAGCCAGCCGATGTCCAGGCCGTCGTCCTCTGTGTAGAGCCGCCACGCCGACGGGCCCTCCGCTGCTGGGTTGTAGCGGATAATCTCGCCCCCCTCTAAACCGCTGGACAGTCCGAACCACATCCTGCCATCCCGATCTTCATACACATCGTAAACCCAGAAGGGACGGAAGGTTCCCTCCACCCGCCCTCGTGTGACCGTTACCTCCAGCGGCTCCGCATGGCCCTCCCGCTGCACGGTCAATCTCACCGAAGTGCCTGCAGGACCATTGAGCTGATCCTGCGTGACAGTGGACTGCCCGCCCACGGCTGTAATGCGGTCTCCCACCCTCAATCCCGCAGCTTCTGCGGGTCCGCCGGGGGCCAGCACATAGACGGTCTTCGGACCCTTCTGCGAGCTAAAATACCATCTGGGCAGCACTTCTGCTCCAATTCCTTCCACCCAGGAACGAGTGGGGACGGCCTCTTCGGGCACGATGGAAAGCTGTAGCCAGGGGGCGTGCATCCGCAGCGCCGCCGCCACCTCCTCTGTGGTATACAGCATTGCCTGCTTCCGGTTCAGGCGCAATGCGCCCCAGACCGTCCCGGCCCACAGGCTTCCATCCGACGCCTCCATCAGGTCGTAGATGCCCCAGCGCAGGTCCCCCCCCGGAGGGAATGCCCGGCTCCAGGTTCCCTCGCTGAACCGGCTGATCCCCATCTCGGTGCCCGCATACACACCTCCGTCCCGCATGGCGCACAGCACGGTCACCAGCGCGCCATACAGCCCTTCCTCCGAGGTATAGGTCGACCAGTTCACCCCGTCGTAGCACCGTACCCCTTCGTCCAGGCCGAACCACATTTTTCCATCCTTGCCTTCGGCGATGCACTGGAGCCCCAGACCCTTCAGTTCCGGGAAAGACCGCCAGCGCCAGGGCTCTAAGACCGGGTCGGGATACACGGGCTGGTAAGGGTGTGCGGCCCGGCACTCGGCGACAGTTAGGGTCAGGGCAAGGCTCACAAGCGCAAGCGCTCGGGGCAGAATCGTGCCGCGTGTCTTCACCGTTTTCACTTTAGAAGCCTCCTCTCTGGAAACACAAAACCGCATCTTATCAGATGCGGTATCTATGAGTACCCCAGAGGGTTCCCACCGGGAGTTATCCAAATAGATCCAGAAGCGACACCATCAGGCGGTCCTGTGTTCGCAGCGTTCGGGCGTTGCTTTTAAACCCTTCACGGGACGCGATCCGCTCGACTGTTTCGGCTGCCAGATCGACATTGTTCTGTGCGCCGCCCACAGTTCGGGCAAGCTGGCGGGCCTCTGGAGAGAGTTCAACGGTGTCCAGATGGGTCTGCACCCCACCCGTGGGGCGTTCCCGGGCCGTGATCCGCTGGCGTTCGAAAGCGTCGGTCTGGAGGTTGGCTGTGTTGTGCGCCGAAACGGCCAGCCGGCGCTGATGGGCGCGCATGCTGCTGAGAGGAACGTCGCTTAAAATAGGCACTGTGGGATCTCCTTCCCATAAAAAGATAGCATGTCCGGCCTCTGTTCGCAACGGTTTTTATTGAAGAAGCGCCCGTTGGAAACGGAGGGGGCTCGCATTCCGGCCGGTGTTCTTTAAGGCCAGTAATTTCTTTGATTTATCAGCAGAAATAGTTATATTCGGCGGTGGCGTTTTCAAGCCGGGAGGGTGAGAGGTTTAGTATTTTTGGCAGATGGATAGGAGAGAAGGGGTTATGTCCGAGCCAAAACGGGTACTGATTGTGGATCGCGAACAATTTACAGCCCTGATCTCCAAGATGCTGGCGTCGAAGTTTATGACAGACACCGCGCCCGATGGGCTCCAGGCCATTAAGAAACTGCGCACGTCTCCCCCCGAGGTGATGGTGGTGGATCAGGACATTCCGGGAAACGGCATTCGCCTGGCCGAATTGGTGGGCATGAATCCCAAATACCGGGGGGTCCCGATTATCCTGACCTCGTCCAAACCTTCGCCGGAGACGATTATCCGCGCCCGGAACGCCGGCGCCAGTTCCTATCTGGCCAAGCCCTTCCGGCCCAGCGAATTGATCATCCGGATCGACACCGCGCTCACCGAAGCCGCCACCGTTGCCGCGCCTGCAGAATCCGCCTCTCAGGATGAACCGGCTGCGGAGGGCCAGCCCGAATCGGCTGCGGAGGGCCAGCCCGAATCGGCATCCCAGGAGGAGGAAGAAGGCGATGAGGCGGCCAGCGAAATTGAAGCGCGGGTCAAACAGATCGATGGGCTCCCGCCCTTCCCGGCCACCCACGCCGAAATTATGAAGCTGGCCAAAAGCGACGAGTCTTCCAGCGAAGATCTTGCCGAACAGATCCAGCTCGATCCCAGCTTCCTGGCAACGATTCTCAAGTTGGCGAATTCCTCGTATTACGGGTTTGCAAAAAAGACCGATTCTCTGCAAACCGCCGTTACCCGGCTGGGCATGGAGGAGATCGCCAATCTGGTGATGTCGGCGCAGGTGTTTGAAAAACTGGGCGGCTTTGAAGAGGGGGGTGGAGGGCTGGACATGAAGGCGTTCTGGAAACATTCCGTTGGCACGGCATTCGCCGCTCGCGCCGTTGCCAAGAAGCTCCAGACCGAGGTGGACGCGGCCTTCTTAGGCGGTATGCTCCACGATCTTGGAAAGGTCGTTTTCGACCGTTTCTTCGGCGATTATTACGGGTCTGTTATCGAGTTGGTCCAGTCGGATCAGATGTCGATTCATCAGGCCGAGATGGAGATCATCGGGGTGAGCCACGCCGAAGTGGGAGGGCAGCTGGCCAAGTTGTGGAATTTCTCGAACAATTTTCTCAACAGCATCCTCTATCACCACCAGCCCAGAAGCGCACGCCGTTACCAGCGACTGGTCTGCGTGGTCCATCTGGCCGATGTGCTCTGCCGGGAACTGGAATTCGGCTCGGGAGGCGACGATCTGGTTCCCTCCGTCGATGAGAGCGTGCTGGATCGTTTTAACCTTGGCGATCGGGGGATGAGCACCCTCCGGGAGGCGGCCGAAGAGGATCTCAAAAATGCCGATTCGTTCCTCTCCGGCCTGGGAGGGTAGCCGGTAAAGGTTCTGCGTATGCCCAATCGGATCCGCATTCTCCCCGATGAAATCGCCAACCGGATCGCCGCCGGGGAGGTGGTGGAGCGTCCGGCTTCGGTGGTGAAGGAACTGGTTGAGAACGCCATCGATGCGGGGGCCGACCGGATTGTGGTCGAGGTCGCTGCGGGGGGCAAGGAGACCCTAAGGGTCAGCGACAACGGCTCCGGCATGTCCCGGGACGACGCCCTGCTGGCGCTGGAGCGCCATGCCACCAGTAAGATTTACGATCTGACCGACCTGCGCTCCCTGCGCACCCTGGGATTTCGGGGAGAGGCCCTGCCCAGCATCGCGGCGGTCTCCCGAATGGTTCTGGAGACCCGAATGGACGCGGAACTGGAGGGCGCCCGAATCGTGGTGGAGGGCGGGCGGGTGCGGGATGTGACCTCTGCGGGCCGTGGACAGGGAACAACCGTGACTGTTCACGGTCTTTTTTTTAATGTTCCGGCCAGGCGCAAGTTTTTAAAAGGGACCGAGACCGAGCTAAGGCATACGGCCAATGCGGTGACCGGATTGGCGCTGGCCTATCCCGAGATCGCCTTTGTGTTCTCACACAACGGCCGCGAAGTTCTGAACCTGGATCGTTCGGACCGGAAGCGCCGGATTGAAGCGGTGTTCGGGGTACACCTGGGGGAAGATGCAATTTTTGTGGAGGGTGGAGGCCAGGGCATCCAGGTCTGGGGCTTTGTAGGCCGCCCCGAAACCGCACGCAAGTCGGGGGCGCAGCAGGCGCTGGTCGTAAACGGCCGGTGGGTGCAGCACAAGACCATCACATACGCGGTTTACGACGGCTACGGCGGGCTGTTGACAAAGGGACTTTATCCGACGTTCGCCATCTTTCTGGAGGTGGATCCGGCCCGCTTAGATGTAAACGTGCATCCTTCCAAACGGGAGGTCCGGTTTGCCGATGAACGGGCGGTCTACCGGACCTTAGCCGAGGCAGTGCGCACGTCGATCCGGGAGGTGGATCTGATTCCCGATGTAGCGCCGGGCCTTGAGCCGGTTGCCACCCCTGCCGGGGCGCCTTCTGTCGTGTCTACGCATCCGCCGGAGATGATGCCGGGGCGCCCTGCGGAACTGGTGGCGGAACGCCCGGCAGGAGAACGCCGCCAGCCCTATCTGGCGGACGCCCTGGGACTGGACAGCGGGCCCCAGATGGCCCTGCCGCTGACGGTGCGCAAGTCGGCAAAGGCGGAGGTGCAGCCGGCCGAAGACCTGGCCGAAGAAGACCTGATCGAAGAGGATTCGGCCCGGATTTCGGTCTGGCAACTGCACCAGAGATATATCCTGGCCCACATCAAGAACGGTGTGATTATTATCGACCAGCGCATGGCGCACGAGCGTATTCTGTACGAACAGGCGCTGGACCATTTTCACGATACGCTCGGGATCGGGCAGCGCCTCCTGTTTCCGCTCACACTCGATTTCGGGCTTGGGGAGGTCCAGACGGTGCGGGAGGTAATGCCGCTTTTGGAAAAGATGGGGTTCGGCATCCGGGATTTCGGGGGAAATACGGTGGTGGTGGATGCGATTCCGGTGGACCTGAAGGCCTGGGAGGAGGGGAAGCTGCTTCGCGAGATCGTCCAGGATCTGATCGCAGAGGAATCCGGCCCCACCGGAGACCGCGAGGTCTCTCCGCTGGAGCACCGCCTGGCCGCGTCCTATGCCGCTCATACCGCGGTCCGGTCCGGAGACGCCCTTTCCACCCGGGAGATGCAGGTGCTCATCGACCGGCTGTTTGCAACCCGGGAGCCGTTTGTGAGCCCCCACGGCCGGCCCATTGTGGTCAAGATGTCGCTGGATGAAATCGATCAGCGGTTCCGGCGGTAGCGCGGATGCGCCGGCGCTCCTGATTCTGGCCGGCCCCACGGCCTCGGGCAAAACCGAAATCGGGATCGCGCTCGCACAGGCGCTGGGCGGAGAGATCGTCTCGGCCGACGCCCGGCAGATCTATCGCTACCTGGACATCGGAACGGCCAAGCCGACGCCCGAGGAACGAGCGGCGGCGCCCCACCACCTGATCGGCGTGGCCGATCCCGATGAGCCCTACAGCGCCGGCCGCTACGCCCGAGAGGCCGCAGCGGTGATCCGGGATGTACATAGCCGGGGAAAGCTGCCCATTCTGGTCGGCGGTTCCGGATTCTATCTAAAGGCGCTGCTGGACGGGTTTGCCCCGATTCCGGAGATTCCCCTGGAGGTTCGAGACCGCCTGCAGGAGGAGGCCCGGCGCGATCTGGCGGAGCTCTATCAGCGTCTTTCGGAAATCGATCCGGAGAGCGCACAGAGGCTTCATCCGCACGACACCCAGCGCATCGTTCGCGCCTTAGAGGTCTACCAAGCCACGGGAGAGCGGCTCTCGACCCTCCACAAACGCCCCCGGGAACGTGGTGGCCGGTGGCAGGCCCGCTGGTTTGGTCTGAACATGGACAGGGCCGCCCTCTACCGCCGGATCGAGGATCGGGTAGACCGGATGCTCGAAGCGGGGCTGGTCGCCGAGGTCGAGGCGCTTCGCGGACGGGGATACGGGCCCTGGCTCAATGCGCTGAACACCTTCGGATACCGGGAGATATTCGCGGTCCTGG
Organism: Candidatus Latescibacterota bacterium; assembly: GCA_965249305.1. Classification (GTDB taxonomy): domain Bacteria; phylum Latescibacterota; class UBA2968; order UBA2968. Next base: position 6,576,121 of record OZ252228.1, read on the forward strand.
AGGGGGAGCTGGACTTAGAGGCGGCCGTCGATCAGATCAAGGTGGGCACACGACACTATGCCAAGCGGCAGTTGACCTGGTTCCGCAGAGAATCCCGCCTGACCTGGTTTGATCCCACAGCACAGGACGCTACAGCGGAAATTCTGAAAAAACTTGACAGGCCCGGTGAGAGTTGGTAGATTTGGACTTTTAGAAAAGGAGCGGGAGTAGTTCAGCGGTAGAACGCAAGCTTCCCAAGCTTGATGTCGCGGGTTCGATCCCCGTCTCCCGCTCCATTAAGCTTTGTAAAAATAACATTTTATGGGTGTCGGAGGTTCTGGGCCGATGCCCAATTTTATGTGCTAACAAAATCCAAATTTTGTCTATTAAGGAGAACAAACGGATGACTCTCGATGTTGAAGCATGGATTCGGTACCCGAAGATTGACGTCCACTGCCACGCGGGTGGGGGAGAGGCGCCCGGCGACTCGCTGGTTGCCGAGGGAGATCTGCTGGGCGTGAGGGAGATGTGGTGTTCCCGGCCCATTTCGGGCGGTCGCATCGCCCCGATGGAGGATGTGCGCCGCCAAAACGATCAGGTGCTGAGGGCGATGGCGCGGCACCCCACGCGAATCCAGGGGCTTTGCTTTGTCATTCCCGGTTATTACAAAGAGGCTGTTGCGGAGGTCGAGCGGTGTCTGGATGCCGGCATGATGGGGATCAAGCTGTACAACCAGTACAGGATTAACGATCCCATCGTGTGGCCCGTTATCGAACTGGCCGTTGAGCGGCGTGTGCCCATCTTAGAGCACGCCGGCTATATTTCGGCGCCCGAGCATCTGGAAAAACAGCCGCTCATCTCCCACGGCGTCCATTTTTCGGATGTCAGCCAGAAACACCCGGAGGCGATGCTGATTCACGCACACATCAGCGGAGGAGGCGACTGGGAGCGGACGGTGCGCGCCATGCGGGATGCGTCGCCCAATGTGTATATCGATACCAGCGGCAGCAATTTGGATGACGGACAGATTGAGTTTGCCGTTGCCGAGCTGGGGGTCGAGCGGGTACTCTTCGGGTCAGACGGCACGATGGCGGGCAGCGTGGGCAAGGTGGTAGACGCCACGCTCGCGGAGGATGAGAAGGAACTGATCTTCTGGGGGAATGCGGAACGGATCTTAGCTGCACAGGGGAAGGCGCCATTGACGTCCGGGAATGACTGAATTAAGGGAGGAGCTGTACGATGATTTTTGATATGAACGCGTGGCTGGGGAGCTTTCCCTTCCGGTCTTTGAGGGATAACACGCCTGAGACTCTGATCGCCCGGCTGGACCGCTCCGGGATTGACCGGGCGGCGGTCTCCCAGATCGAGGCGATTTTCCACCGCAACGTGCAGCCGGCGAACGAGAAGCTGGTGAAGGACGTGGAGCCGTTCAAAGACCGGCTGATATCCATAGCCACCATCAACCCTACCTACGACAGATGGGAAGATGATCTGAAGGCGTGCCACGAAAGTCTTGGGATGAAGGGGGTACGCCTGTTTCCGTCGTATCACAACTACGAAGTCGATGGGCCAGAGGCGCGTGAGGCGCTGGAAGCCTGTAAGGAACGAGGCCTTCCGGTTTTCATTCCTTGCAGAATCGAAGACCCCCGCCAGCGCAACTGGATGGATCCGGGGAAGCTGGTGGACGTGGGGGGGATTGCCAATTTGATGGCAGCCGTGCCCGGCACAACAGTTGTTGTGCCCAACCTCCGGTCCGGATTCCTGCGCCTGTGGCGGAACGAGAAAGTCCGGGACCAGTCGTGGTACATGGACTTTTCCTTAGCGGAAGTGCGTAATGACCTGGAATATCTCATTGAACAGAGCGGGGCGAAGCACGTTGTCTTCGGCTCACACGTGCCCTTTTCCTACCCCGGAGCAGCCCTGGTAAAGCGGGCGATCCTCTCGGTTGACACCGAGACGATGGAAGACATCAGCTATCGCAATGCCGTGAAGATCCTGGGCCTGTAAGAATAGTACAGGCGTCCGCACATCGATTCTGCGCCGGATGCTTTCGGGTTGGTTCCGGGGTACAGAAAAAAGGGCGCTGGCCGCCTTGAGGCAAAGCCAACGCCCTGGAAAAAAGCTTACCCTATACTATTTATCGGCACTCCCAGCGCCACAGCCGTTGTCTTTATCGTGATCGGTGCTGGTCTGCTTCGCTGTGGACTGATCCCCAGGCTTAGTCGTAGAGCTTATTTGTGTGGAGCGTATTGCTGCGGGTTCCTCGGATGGTCCCATACCGTTATCAGAAGAACACCCGACAAAAAAGCATAAGGCCACTGCCAGAACACTCAACCTCAATAGCATATATTTCATTGGTCCTCCTCCTGTGTTAAAGGTGTTTAGGATGATGCCCAAAACAGATGTCCAAAATGATAGACAAATCTCACGAAAATGTCAAGATGAATCTGTCAGGCGGGGGGATGCGCCGAGGGAGGCAAGGGGAGGAGTGTAATCCGCTCTGGAACGAATTCACCGGTATACCCGTCTAAGACAAATAAGACGGCTGTTCAATAAACCGACAGGCGCCGGGGCGCTGTTCACATTTTGGAGGGAGAGATCGTATGTCTGCATCCGTATTGCGCCCGCTGAAGGCGGGAATTCTGATCACACTCCTGTTGGTAGGCACCAGTTTTGCCGAAACCTACCGGATCGACAGAGGGCACTCCTCGGTGGAGTTTTCCATTCGGTATATGGTCAGCCGGGTGACAGGAAGGTTTGAAGATTTTCAGGGCAGCATCGTGTACGATCCGGAGCAGGTGGACAAATCCTCGGTCGAGGTCACCATCCGGGTCGCCAGCATAAACACCAATAACGAGAGGCGGGACGGTCACCTCAGGACGCCCGATTTCTTCGATGCGGAGAATTATCCCGAAATCACCTTCAAGAGCACAAAGGTGGAAAAGCAGGACGACCGGCTTCTGGTCACGGGCGACCTGACCATGCACGGCGTCACGAAGTCTGTGGCGCTGCCCGTCAACGTCGTGGGCGTGGGCACCCACCCCAGGCGGCAGACGCCCCTGGCCGGTTTTGAAGCCGCCCTGCCCCTCAAACGCTCGGATTTCGACGTTGATAACTGGACCGATGGGATCAATATCCTGGGGGATGAAGTCAAAATTGCTCTGAACATCCAGGCTGGAGGAGGAAGAGGTGGCGCCTGGGGAGGAGGACGGGGGATGTCGCCCGAGCGTCTGGAACAGATGCAGGCGCGGATGTTCGAGCGGTTCCCGGATCTGAAGGCGGAGTTCGATCGGCGAGTGAACGACGATCCGGAACTGGCCACCGACGCCCGGAAGTGGCGGGCCTTTATGAGAGAGATGCGCGAGAAGGGGATTGTGACAGGAGACCGTGGAGGCGGTCGGCGGAGGGGGAATTAGGGCTCCTGTATAGACAAAATCTCCAGAAACAGTGAGGAATAAGCGCGGTCAACCACATTTTGCTTGACCGCGCTTTTTATTTGGTTTATCTTCCAAAGTGATTGTATAAGTTTTTTTTCCACTACATTGTGTAACAAACAGATATAGGCATCCTGTGCAGGATCAAAAGCGAATCGCGGTCGAAGGTCACCCTATGGTCGAGAAGGCCGGGGTGGGGGTCGGGATCGGGGAGGTCGTCCCCGGCGGGATCGGGGAAGGTGTGGGCATGCGGCCGGGGGATGTGATCGAGGCCGTCAACGGGGAACCCATCAGAGATCCGATTGACTATCGGTTTCACATTGGGGACGACGCGGTGGAGGTCCATTTACGTAGAGGGGATGAGACGTTTGTTTTTGACATTGAAAAGGAGCCTGATGAGGATCTGGGCATTGTGCTGGACGACATGCCCATTCTCAAGTGTAACAACAAGTGTGTCTTCTGTTTTTTGCACCAGATGCCCAAAGGCATGCGGAAGACCCTCTACTATCAGGATGACGACTACCGGCTCTCGTTTCTGCACGGGGCCTATGTGACCCTGACCAACCTCTCCGAGGAGGAGTTCCAGCGCATCCTCGACCAGCGGCTCAGCCCCATGTACATCTCGGTTCACGCCACGGACCCGGATCTGCGGGGGCAATTGCTGGGCCGTTCGGAGCCGGTGGATGTGATGGAGCGGATCCAATTCCTGGCCAGGCACAATATCCAGATGCATGCGCAGGTGGTCCTCTGCCCGGGGATCAACGACGGCCCGCACCTCAAACGTACGGTATTCGACCTGGCGGCCTGTTATCCCGATGTGGCGTCGGTAGGGATCGTGCCTCTGGGGTTGACCCGGTATCGAAAGAATCTGCCCGTGCTCGACCCGGTAACACCCGGAGTCGCAGTCGAATGCGCCGATCAGGTCACCGAATGGCAGGGGCGATTGCACGGACGGTTGGGGGTCAACTTCGTCTACCTCGGAGACGAGTTTTACATTCTGGCAAACCGGGAGATCCCGGACGGGGCGCACTACGACGGATTTCCCTTAGTGGAAAACGGTGTGGGCATGGTGCGCCGGTTTGTCAACGCCTTTGAGGAGGGAGTGCCCCGGCTTTGCGCGATGCGTCCGGACCCGCTCAGCGCAACCCTGGTCTCCAGCGTGCTGGGCGCGGGCTTTATGCGGGAGATGGTGGACCGCCTCAACCGCCTGCCCTGGCTAAACGTCCGCCTGGTGGAGGTGCGCAACCGGTTTCTCGGCGAGGGGATTACCGTCTCGGGCCTGCTGACCGGCGGGGATATGCGCGATGCGCTGAAGGCGGAATGGGCGCCTGCGGACGCGGTCATCCTGCCGCCCAACTGTATCAGCCACGCCGGCGTTTTTCTGGACGATCTGACCCCATCGGACCTGTCGGAAGACCTGGGGTGCGAGGTTGTTGTGGGGAGCTACGATCTGGCGGAGACTCTCAAAGGCGTAGCGGAGGGTCGGCGCCGTCCGGAATCTGGAGGGGAGGCAGGCGAGACCGTTCATCCCTATATTTCGTCGCATCAGATGGAGGTATGAGGCAGTTCTCGGGTGGCGTGGAAACGGAGGTAAGCAGTTTTGGGGCAGCGCAAAGCGGTGGTTGCGATTGTGGGGCGGCCCAATGTGGGCAAATCGACCCTGTTTAACCGGTTTTTGGGCGAGCGCCGGGCTGTTGTGGACAACCTTCCGGGGGTGACAAGGGATCGCAACTACGCGGAGGTGGCCTGGAATCGGCGGGTCTTCACATTGATCGATACGGGGGGATATATTCCGCGTCCGGACGAGCCGCTCGCAGAGGATGTCACGCGCCAGGTGGAGATCGCACTTACCGAGGCCGATCTGATCCTGATGGTGGTGGATGCGAAGACCGGCCCCACCGACTACGACGGGGAGATGGTCCGGTTGATCCGCACCTGCGGGACGCCCTACCTGCTGGTTGTGAACAAGATCGACTCCGAGCGGGACGAGCCGGATTCGGCTCCATTTTACAGCCTCGGATTGGGCGATCCAGTGGGTGTATCGGCCCTCAGCGGGCGCCTGTCCGGCGATCTTTTGGACGAGGTGATCGCCCGGCTGCCGGAGGGCGAAGAGGAAGTGGAGGAGGAGCCGGGCGTTTCCCGGATTGCGGTGGTGGGACGGCCGAACGTGGGCAAATCGACCTTTGTCAACCGGCTGCTGGGGGAAGACCGGGTGGTGGTCAGTCCCATCCCGGGCACGACCCGGGACGCGATCGACCTGCCTATGCGGCGCAATGGGCGGGACTATCTGCTGATCGACACGGCCGGTTTGCGGAGGCGCGCAAAGGTTAGGGAACCGGTTGAGTTTTACAGCACGGTGCGTACCATATCGAGCCTGGAGCGGTGTGATGTTGCGATTGTGCTGATCGAAGCGGAGGAGGGCTGTACGCTGCAGGATGTCAAAATTCTGGGGCAGGCCGTGGAACTGGGGAAGGGCGCTGTTCTGGCCGTGAACAAGTGGGACCTGATTGAAAAAGACGACAAGACCGCGGCGGGCTACACCCGGGACGTGATCCGGCGTTTTCCTTCTGTGTCCGATTATCCGATTGTGTTTATCTCCGCCCTTACGGGCCAGCGGACCTGGCGGGCGATTGACATTGCGCTCCAGGTGTACGACCGACGCCGGTCCAGGATCGCTACGGGAGAACTCAATCGGTTCCTGGAAAATTTAAATGTTGAATCGCCTCCCCCGTCTCGAAAGGGGCGCATTTCCCGGATGTATTACTGCGTGCAGCCGCGCACGGAACCGCCCACCGTGCTCTTTTTTACCTCCAGGCCCCGGGACGTTCCCGAGCACTACCGGCGCTTTTTGGAACGGCGCCTCCGGGAACGTTTTGATTTTGAGGGTACGCCTGTCCGTATTGTGTTTCGGCAGAAATAACCGTCAGTATTAATAACGTGTTATGTTAAAAGAAAGACCATGAACAAAATCTATTATTCCATCCGAGAAGTCTCCAAGCAAACCGGCGTTGAGCCCCACGTGCTCCGGTTCTGGGAAAAAGAGTTTCCCATGCTCCGGCCCAAACGGGGCCGGTCGGGAAACCGGTTCTACAGGGAGCGGGACATCAAGATCGTCCTGGCCATCAAAGAACTGCGCCACAATGAGAAATATACCATCAAAGGCGCGGTGGAACGGCTGAAAGAGGACCCTTCTCTGTGGGAGCGGCATTCGCTGGAACCGGAAGCGGCCCAGACGCAGAAACCACAGGATCCGGATGCCCTCTTATCCGAGCTTCGAGAGATGCTGGTTGATTTGAAGAACCTTATTGAGGGAGACGCCTGATCGGTAGGAAAAAAGCGCTTCAGAATCGGATTTCTTTCTTGCTTTATTTTGTAGATTATTATATATTTACAAATCTGAGGCGAGAGTGGGCGGGTGCCCACTCTTTTGACTATATGGACCCGGGGTGACGGCCTCTTTTTTATGGATAATCTGGCACTTTATCAATCAATCGAACAACTGGTGGCGCCCTTTCTGGAAGCCCGGGGCGTTGAGCTTGTTGAGCTTCTGGTGTCCGGCAGCCCGCGTCGTAGAATGCTGCGCCTCTATGTGGATCGTACGGGGGGCATTACTATTGATGCGTGCGTGGCTTTAAGCAAGGATCTTGAGGACCTTCTGGATACACACGATCCGATTGACGGGAGTTACACACTGGAAGTCTCTTCGCCCGGCCTGACCCGGGCGCTCAAATCGGAGCGGGATTACCAGCGGGCGATGGGGCAGGATGTACGGCTGATCGTGGATGGCGGGGAAGTGCTTACGGGCACCCTGATGGACTGTGACGGCGCCGGCCTGGTCTTACAGGTCGAGGGTGCGGTGCATCGTATTCCACGCAGTGAGATTAGCAAGGCCAATCTGCACTTCGAATTTTGATAAGGAGAGCACGGTTTGAACTACGAGGTTCTCGAAGCGCTGGGACAGATTGCCCAGGAGAAAAACGTCAACCGGGAGTTGGTGATCGAGACCCTGGAAATCGGCCTGATTTCTGCGGCAAAAAAACGGTTTGGAACGGCCGATAATGTCGAGGTTCTGATCGACAGCTCATCGGGAGAGATTCAGATTTTTGTAACCAAAGAGGTTGTGGAAGACGGGACAGTTGAAGAGCCCGGGCTGCAGATGGGCCTGTCGGCCGCCCGGGAGATCGATTCCGACACCAACGTGGGCAAGGAGGTCCGGGAAGAGCTGCACTTTGCCGATTTTGGCCGGAACGCGATTCAGTCGGCCAAACAGATCCTGATCCAGCGGGTGCGGGAGGCCGAACGGGAGCGCATCTTTGAAGATTACCAGGGGCGCATCGGCGAGATCATCAGCGGGACGGTGCAGCAGATCAGCCACGGGGACATCCTGATCAACCTGGGACGGACCGAGGCGGTTATTCCACTGAAGGAACAGATCCGAAAAGAGCGGTACCGCCAGGGAGATCCGATTCGGTCCTATCTGGTCAATGTCTTGCGCACATCCAAGGGGCCGCAGGTGGTGCTTTCACGGACCCACCCCAATTTTCTGGTGAAGCTCTTTCAGTTCGAGGTTCCCGAAATCTACGAAGGCATTATCGAGGTCAAAGCTGTTGCGCGCGAACCCGGAGAGCGGGCGAAGATCGCCGTGCATTCCAACGACGACCGGATCGATCCGGTGGGCGCATGTGTGGGCATGAAGGGGTCCCGGGTGCAGGCCGTGGTCCGGGAGTTGAGCAACGAGCGCATCGATATTGTCCCCTGGAGCGAAGATGAGGCCATTTTCCTCTCCCGGGCGCTCAGTCCGGCCGTGGTCAAGCGGGTGGTGGTGGACCGCAGGGAAAAGCGGATGACGGCGATCGTGGAGGACGATCAGCTCTCACTCGCCATTGGAAAATCGGGACAGAATGCCAGGTTGGCTTCCCAGTTGTCGGGGTGGAAGGTTGATATTATTACAGAGACGAAATTCCAGGAGATCCAGGAAGAAAAGGCAGCGACTCTTGTGGCCTTAAGCGAGGTTGCAGGCGTTGGTAAGGTGATGAGGGAGCGTTTGGAAGCGGCGGGGATCGTGTCGGCCAACGATCTGGTGGAGTCCGCGCTGTCCAGGCTTCTCGACGTTCCCGGAGTTGGTGAAGCCACCGCCGAGAAGGTCCAGGCCGCTGCCAGCGAAGTCGTCTCCGTCAAGGTCGACGCATACCGGGAGGAGTTGAGAAAGCAGAAGGAAATAGAAGAGGCTGCACGAGCTGAAGCAGAGGCGGAAGAGGCTGCAAAGGCTGAAGCAGAGGCGGAAGAGGCTGCAAAGGCTGAAGCAGAGGCGGAAGAGGAGACGGCTGCCGAGGCCGAAGAAGAGGGAGAAGAGGAGGCGGATGTTTCCGATTCTGAAGGTGAAGAAGAGGAGACGGCTGCCGAGGCCGAAGAAGAGGGAGATGAGAAGACGGCTGCAAAGGCTGAAGAGGAGGGGGATGAGGAGGCGGATGTTTCCGATTCTGAAGGTGAAAGTGAAGACGATTCGACACAAGTAGAGGCAGAGGACGCCGCCGGTGAGCCTGCCGAAGAGGCGTCTGAACCTGAAGGAGGTGAACAGGATATTGGCGACCAACACGACAAAATCGGCCAAACCGAACAGTGAAGACAAGGCGGACGCCGCCAGGAAAAAACGAATTTATGAAGTCGCCCGGGAATTCAACCTGTCCAGTGTTGCAATGGTCGAGGTGATCAAGGGGCTGGGGTATGACATAAAGAACCACATGGCCGTTTGCACGCCAGAGATGTTTGAAAGCGTCCAGCGAAAGTTTGAAGAAGAGCGGCAAGCCTCCCGGCAAGAGATCAAGCGCAAGACCACCCAGACGAAGGCGCGGGAAGCGCGGGAGCAAAAAAAAGCTGCCAAAAAGCCCAAGAAGGCCCAGAAGGCTCGTCCCGAGGCCAGGAAGGAAACAGCGCCCTCAGACGGTCAGGAGAACAAGCGCAGGCGGCGGCGGAGACGGCCCTCCGGGCAGCGAGAAATCCTGCCCGTGATTGAAGACAGCTCCCGGGAAACGCCGGCGGCGGCCCCACCCGCAAGCAAAAAGCCGAAATTGACTTCCGTTGCTTCGGCCGATCGAGGCACCGGACGCAAGCGCAAGCGTCGGCGGGGGCGGCCGGTTGTGGACCAGCGTGAGGTAGAAGAGAGCGTCCGGCGGACCATGGCCCAGATGGAGGCGGGGACCACCCGGACCCGACGGCGACGGAGACACGAGGATGGGACCGAAGAGGAAGAGACAGAGAATCGCCAGCTGAAAGTGAGCGAATTTACCACGGTTGGCGAACTTGCCCACCTGATGGATATTCCCCCCACCGAGGTGATCAAGCAGTGCCTTCAGATGGGGATGATGGTGACCATCAACCAGAGGCTGGACATGGATACCATCACCCTGGTTGCGGACGAGTTCGGGTTTGAAGTGGAGGAGTTAGAGGAATATACCGAAGAGGTGCTGGAGCAGTTGGATGAGGAAGTCGAAGGCGACCCCCTGCCCCGGCCTCCAGTGGTAACTATTATGGGGCATGTCGACCATGGCAAGACCTCGTTTCTGGACTACGTCCGGAACACGAATGTGGTCGCCGGCGAAGCGGGGGGGATCACACAGCATATCGGCGCCTATCACGTTCGGCTGGAAGACGGGCGAAGGGTGACCTTCTTAGACACTCCCGGACACGAGGCTTTCACGGCCATGCGCGCACGGGGGGCACAGGTGACCGATGTGGTGGTGCTGGTGGTGGCTGCAGACGACAATGTGATGCCGCAGACCGTGGAGGCCATCGACCATGCCCGGGCCGCGGATGTGCCCATTGCCCTGGCCATCAACAAGATCGATCTGCCGACTGCGGATGTGGACAAGATCAAACGGCAACTGTCCGAACAGAACGTGCTGGTGGAAGCCTACGGCGGCCAGGTCCAGTGCTGTGAAATCTCGGCCGAAACCGGGCAGAATATCGACACGCTGCTGGAATTGCTGGCGCTGGAGACCGATCTGCTGGAGTTGAAAGCCAACCCGGACAAACGCGCCAAAGGGACCATTGTGGAGGCCCAGCTGGATCGGGGGCGGGGCAATGTGGCCACCGTTCTGATCCAGGAGGGCACCCTCCGCGTTGGCAACCCGTTCGTCACCGGCCTTTTCAGCGGCAAGGTGCGGGCTATGCTGGACGAACGGGGTCGTCCCGTTGAAGAGGCCGGCCCTTCCGTACCGGTTCAGGTGCTGGGGCTGGCCGGGCTTCCCCAGGCGGGAGATTCGTTCCAGGTGGTGACAAACGAGCGCCAGGCGCGCGACATCAGCCAGAAACGCCAGCAGCTGCGGCGGGAACGGGATGTCCACAGGGGCAAGCGGGTGAGCCTTGTGGACATTCACGACCAGATCCAGGCGGGCAAGATTCAGGAACTGCGCCTGATTCTCAAGGGGGATGTGGACGGATCGGTCGAGGCCTTAGACGATTCCCTGTCCCAGATCGAGAGCGAGGAAGTCCGCCTGAACGTGATCCACCGGGGCGTGGGCGCCATCTCGGAGTCGGATGTGCTTTTGGCATCGGCTTCGGATGCCATCATTATCGGATTTAACGTGAGGCCCGATGCCCGGGCGCGGGAGGTTGTTGCGCAGGAACAGGTGGATGTCCGCCTCTATCGGGTGATTTACGAGGCGGTTGAAGACGTGAAAGCGGCGCTCTCGGGTATGCTGGCCCCCGACGTGAACGAACGGATAGCCGGCTCAGCCGAGGTCCGGGAAACCTTCCAGGTCTCGCGCATCGGAACCATCGCCGGGTGCTATGTCTCAGAAGGCTCAATCAACCGGAACGCTCTGGTTCGGGTGCTTCGGGACAATGTAGTCATCTACGAAGGGCAACTCGACTCCCTTAAACGCTTTAAAGATGATGTGCGGGAAGTCCAGGCCGGGTTTGAGTGCGGCCTTGCGGTTGAGAACTTCAACGACATCAAGATCGGTGACGTGATCGAGGCTTATGAGCTGGTAGAGACCGCACGCACCCTGTAGCCTATGGCCATCGGACTCTGTCACCTGGTGCTTTATCTGCCCGAAAGCGGGTCTCTCAAAAACAAGCGCAGCGTTCTGGAGAGCCTCCGAACGCGCGTCCGGAACAAATTCAACGTCTCGGTTTCGGAATTGGGCGACAACGAGCTGTGGCAGAAAGCCGTGCTGGGCGTGGCCATCGTATGTAACGAAGCCCGTTATGCCAATCAGGTTCTCTCTAAAGTCGTTGACCTGGTGCAGACGGATGTCAGAGTAGAGTTGCTGGATTATTCTGTGGAAATGATCTGATGTGGCGTCCCGAAAGCGTGGGTCGACAGGTCCAGGAAATTCTGAGTGAACTGGTTCACAAACAGCTCAAAGATCCCCGCCTGGGTTTTGTCACTCTCACCGGCGTTGACATGACCCGGGATCTGCGGACGGCCAGGGTCTACATAAGTGTAATGGGAGATGAGGCCGCCCGCGAAGAGACCCTGCAAGCCCTCACCCATGCAGTCCCCTACCTGCGCAGAGAGCTTGGACGGCGCATCCGTTTGCGCCTTGTGCCGGAACTCCTGTTCGCCTACGACGATTCTATTGAACGAGGCTCGCGGATTAACCAGCTCCTCGACGGCCTGGAGTAATTGGATTGAGGATTGCGGATTGGGGAATGCGGATTTAAAGTCTCTCAATCCGAAATCCGCATTCCGCATTCCGCAATTCAACAGGGGGGTTCCCATCGATCCGAACGGGCTTTTGCCGGTTGACAAACCGGGTGGGTGGACGTCTCACGATGTGGTCGACCGGGTGCGGCGCACGCTCCAGGTCCGGAAGGTGGGGCATACGGGAACGCTGGACCCGATTGCGACGGGTGTGCTGGTCCTTTGCCTGGGGCAGTCGACCCGGCTCAGCTCCTTTTTAACCGATCAGGATAAGCAGTACCGGGCGCGCGTCCGGCTTGGCGTTTGCACCGATACCTTAGACGCCGACGGCGTGGTTACCGACCGTTCGGACCGTCTTCCCTCAAATCGGGAAGCGGTAGACCGGGCCGTGGGGGCGTTTGTTGGAGAAATCGAACAGATCCCGCCGATGTTTTCGGCCCGAAAGGTCTCGGGCAAACGGCTGTACCGGCTGGCCAGAGCCGGACAGGAGGTGCCCCGGCAGCCCCGTCGGGTGTGTATCTACCGGATCGACATCGAGCGGTTTGATCCGCCAATACTCGATCTGGCGGTCTGCTGTTCCAAGGGGTGCTACATACGCGTTCTGGCAGATGATATTGGGCGTGAACTGGGGTGTGGTGGACATATTGCCGCGTTGAGGCGGACCGCCGTGGGCAGGATTGGGCTGGCGCACTGCGTTACGGTAGAAGCGCTTGAGGCGGGCGGGCTTGGCGAACGGCTGATGGATCCCAACCATGCCCTCGAGCACATGCCGGGTCTCCTTTTAGATTCCGGGCAGGTTCGGCGGTTTGTCCACGGAACCCCCGTTGCTAATATCCAGGAGCAGGGAATCGAATCCGGTGATCTGGTCCGGGCGCTTGGTCCGGACGGGGCGTTTTTGGGGATCGGCCGGTGGACGGCCGGTGAGGCCGTGCTAAAACCGGTCCGCGTCCTGGAAAGTCACTCTGTTTAATGCGTACTGTCACCCTTGATATGTCTTTAGAGCTTCCCACCCCCGTGGTTACGGTGGGGCAGTGCGATGGGGTGCATCTGGGCCATGCTTCGGTTTTGGAAGCGGTTCGGACCGAGGCGGAAGCCCGCACGGGCACAGGGGTGGTCGTCACCTTCGACCCCCATCCGCGAACGGTGATCGACCCGGCGCAGCCTCCGGCCGTTCTGACGTCGCTTGAGGAAAAGGTGCGGCGTATTGAACCCCTGGGGATCGACCTGTTGGCGGTTGTGGCGTTTACGCCGGCGTTGAGGGATTTAAGCCCGGAGGCGTTTGTCCGGGAGTACCTGGTGAGGCGGCTGCGCGCCCGGGTGGTCGTCCTTGGTTACGATCACGGGTTTGGAAAGGATCGCAGCGGAGGCCTGGACACCATGCAGGCTCTGGGCGAGGCGTGCGGTTTTGAGGTCCGCTCCATTCCGCCGGTGCTGGTCGACGGGGACCCCGTTAGCAGCACACGCATCCGCCGTTTTGTGGCAGAAGGGGATCTGGAAGGCGCCGGCCGCCTCCTGGGGAGCGGATATCCGGTGGTCGGGCGGGTTGTGCGCGGCGACGGCCGGGGCCGGCAGCTGGGGTTTCCCACGGCCAATCTTCTGACCGATGATCCGGGCAAGCTGCTGCCTCCGGACGGGGTTTATGCGGCCTGGGTCTACCCTGCGCCCGGGGAGCGATACGGCGGGGTGCTGAACCTGGGCTATCGCCCCACATTCAACGGGCGAACCCGCACCTTAGAGGCCCACATTCTCGATTTTGAAGGCGATCTTTACAATCAAACGCTCGGCCTGGAACTGGTGCAGCGGATCCGGGGCGAGCAGCGGTTTGAAAATCCGGCGGCGCTGGTCGCTCAGATTCACCGCGACCGGGAAACGGCCCGGGACGCGTTGTCACAGGTAGATGTCACCCTTTTGCGGAGGTAGAACGTTGGCTTTAACCAGGGAAAGGAAGTCGGAACTGATTGAGACCTACGGCGGAAATGCGAAGGCTGCCGGTTCTACGGAGGCGCAGATTGCCCTCCTGACGGATCGCATCCGGATGTTAACCGAACATTTTCAAACCCACAAGAAAGACCATCACTCCCGCCGCGGTCTCCTCAAGCTGGTCGGGCGCCGCCGGCGCCTGATGAGGTATCTGCAGCGGAAAGATTTGAGCGGCTATCGGGAGCTGATCGGCAAACTCGGCATTCGCGGGTGAGATCAGTTCACCGCAGAGACGCGGAGGACGCGGAGAAAAGCAAAAACTGTCTGTGGTCAGGGTTTTTTTAAACACGCAGGGCATACAAACATTCCCCTCTAACGTACGGAAGATCCGGACGTTACGTCATGCCTAAATAGCAGGACTATTTTCAGGAGGGCTGTCTGGATGATTGAGAAGGTAGAGTTGGAGTTAGAGGGGCGTACGCTGTCTATAGAGACCGGACGCGTAGCCAAACAGGCGCACGGCGCGGCCTGGATGCGCTATGGGGACACGGTTGTGCTGGTGGCTACCGTTGCAGACCACAGGGAGTTTAGTGGCGACTTTTTTCCCCTTATGGTGGATTACCGGGAGAAATTCTATGCGGGAGGCCGGATCCCCGGAAATTTCTTCAAACGGGAAGGGGCGCCTTCCACCACCGAAAAGCTGAATGCCAGGCTGATCGACCATCAGATCCGGCCGCTTTTCCACAAGGCGTTTAACTACGACACGCAGGTGCTGGTTTCGGTCATTTCCTACGATCAGGAGAACGATCCCGCGGTGCTGGCTATGACGGGGGCGTCGGCGGCGGTGTGTCTTTCCGACATCCCCTTCGACGGGCCGATCGGGGCGGTGCGTGTGGGCCGCATCGGTGGAGAGTATACGATTAATCCGACCTATTCCCAGCTTGAGGAGAGCGATCTCAGTATCGTGGTCTCCGGCAACCGGGAATCGATCATTTCCGTTGAGGGAGAGTGCCACGAGGTTCCGGAAGCCGAGGTCTTAGAAGCGCTCCGGGTTGCCCACCAGGCGATTGTCGGGATCATCGATATGCAGGATGAACTTGTCGCCCGGGTCGGTAAGCCGAAGCGGGAAGTGGTGGAGCCCGAGCCCAACGAGGAATTGATCGCCGCGGTTGGGGAACTGGCGGAGCAGCGGGTCAAAGATGCCAATCGGCTGCCGGTTAAAGAGGATCGGAACAGCGTCCTTGGTCAGTTGACCGCCGAGGTGCAGGAACGGCTGGCGGAGCAGTTCCCCGAATTGGAAGGCGCAATTGCAGAGGAGATCGGTGCGATTGAAAAAGCCGATATGCGCCAGATGATCCTGGAAGAGGGACGCCGGATCGACGGCCGCTCCTTAGACGAAGTGCGCCCGATTACGATCGAACTGGACGTGCTGCCCCGCGCCCACGGGTCGGCGATCTTCACCCGCGGGCAGACCCAGGCCCTCTGTGTGACCACGCTGGGCAGCAAGATGGATACGCGGATGGTGGACGACCTGGAGGGCAAGTCGTTCAAGAGCTTTATGCTGGACTACAATTTCCCTTCGTACAGCGTTGGGGAAACCCGCCGTATTGGTCCGCCCGGACGCCGGGAGATCGGTCATGGCGCACTGGCCGAGAAAGCGCTGGAGCCGGTGATCCCCGCCGAGGAGCCTTTCCCGTACACGATCCGAGTGGTCTCGGAAATCTTAGAGTCCAACAGTTCCTCCTCTATGGCCACGGTCTGCGGGGGGTCACTGGCGTTGATGGATGCTGGAGTGCCCATCAAGACCCCTGTTGCCGGGGCCGGTGTCGGCCTGGTGATGGAGGGGGATAAATGGGTGGTGCTGACCGATATCTTAGGCGCCGAAGACCACCTGGGAGATATGGACCTGAAGATCACCGGGTCGGCCGAGGGGATGACGGCCATCCAGATGGATATCAAGATCAAGGGGATCAGCTTTGACATTATGCAGGAGGCTTTCGGGCGTGCCCGGCAGGCGTTGAACCATGTTCTGGGGGTGATGAACGAGGCGATTTCCGGTCCCCGGGAAGAACTCTCGGAATATGCGCCTCGCATTCTTTCGATTCGGATTGATCCCACCAAGATCGGCACCGTGATCGGCCCGGGCGGGAAGACCATCCGCCGCATCGAGGAGACCGGCGCGACCGTGGCCGTGGAAGACGACGGGCTTATTACGGTAAGCGCGGTGGATGCGGGGGCGGGAGAAGAGGCCATGCAGATGATCCAGGCGCTGGTGGAAGATCCGGAGGTCGGCCAGATTTACGACGGTACGGTCAAGCGGATCATGGACTTCGGGGCCTTTATCGAGATCCTGCCCGGGAAAGAGGGTCTCTGCCACATCTCCGAGCTGGATTACCAGCGCGTTGGAAAGGTCGAGGACGTCTTAGAAGAGGGGGATAAAACGCAGGTCAAGGTGATCGGAATCGATGACCAGGGCAAGATCCGGCTGAGCCGAAAGGCCACGTTTGAACCCCCGGAAGGGTACGTGCCTCCTCCCGATGATGGCCGTCCCAGAGGAGGAGGGAGGGGAGGCCGGCGGCCCCCCCGGCGGTAGACGGTCTGGATGGGCGGGATGAGGAGAAGGCGATCGGAGAATTCCCGGTCGTCTTTTTCGCTTTGGCGTTCTACAGGGACGTCAGGAGGGATTATCAAGGGTGGGCTTAAGCGGAACATTTCGGAAAACCCGGCTGGAAAACGGCATTCACGTGCTGAGCGAGCACGTCCCCTTTGTCCGGTCCATCTCTCTGGGCATCTGGGTGCAGGCCGGCTCCCGGGACGAACAGGAGAGGGAGCGCGGAATCTCTCACTTTCTGGAGCACATGATCTTTAAGGGCACCGAAAAACGAGACGCCTTCGACATTGCCTACAGCCTGGAATCCCTGGGAGGAAGCTTAGACGGGTTCACCTACCGGGACCTCACCTGTTTTTATGCCCGATGCTTAGACGAACACTTAGACGTGGCCTTAGATGTGCTCTCGGATATGCTTCAATATCCGCGCCTGGACCCGCAGGAGATCACAAAAGAGAAGGGGGTCGTCTTAGAGGAGATTCAGAATGTGGAGGACACCCCCGAAGACCTCGTGTACGACCTGTTTGCGAAATCGGTCTGGGGTCGTCATCCGGTGGGGGAGCCGATTCTGGGCACGCCGGAAACGGTGGGTTCCTTTACCGACGAAGCCCTTCGAGAGTACCTCAATCGCTATTATGGTCCGGACAAAATGGTAATTTCGGCTGCCGGGAACCTGGATCACGACCGGCTGGTGGACCAGGTAGCCCGGCTCTTCAGAGGGTCTGGAGGGTCCGCATCCCGGCTGGTGAGAGAGCGGCCCCGGGACGCCACGCGCACCCAGCGTCATTACCCTCGCGATATCGGCCAGACCCACATTTGCCTGGGCACAACGGCCTATGCTTACACCCACCCCCGGCAGTACGATCTGCTGGTTGCCAACACAGCGCTGGGAGGGGGGATGAGTTCCCGGCTGTTCCAGCAGGTCCGGGAGCGGCTGGGGCTGGCGTATGCGGTGTATTCCTACTTAGAGGCGCTGGAGGACACCGGCCTGTTCGGGACCTACGTGGCCTGTGACCGGACGCGTGCGGACCGGTCCATCGAGATCGTCCGTGCGGAGCTTTTGAGATTCAGGCGGGAAGGGATTTCAAAGGAGGAACTGGATAGTTCCAGGGCCCAGTTAAAGGGGGAGCTTATTCTGGGCTTTGAAAGCATGGACAGGCGGATGAGCCGGATCGCCAGAGAGGAGATCTACACCGGACGGTATCATTCGCAGGAAGAACTGCTTGCCGCCATCAACGGGGTCACGCAGGAAGGCGTTCTGGAGGTCTGTGAGATCCTGCTGGATGAAGACCGGATGCATCTGATTACGGTGGGGCCGTAGGGCTGGAGGTTTTGAATGGTTATCGGGGTACCGCGGGAAATCAAAGCGGATGAGAACCGGGTGGCCCTGTTGCCGGTGGGGGCCGAAGCGCTGGTGCAATCCGGCCATCGGGTGCTGGTGGAAACGGGCGCCGGCGGGGCCAGCGGCGCGCTGGACGAAGATTATGTTGCCGCCGGCGCCGAGGTCGTCAAGAAGCCGGAAAAGATATACGGCCCGGCGGACATGGTCGTCAAAGTCAAAGAGCCGCTGGAAGAGGAATACGGGCTGCTGCGGCCGGGCCAGGTGCTGTTCTGTTATTTCCACTTTGCGGCCAGCCGGGAACTGACCCTTGCCGTTCAAAAATCCGGCATTGTTGCCGTTGCGTATGAAACCGTGCAACTGGACAATGGGGCGCTGCCTCTGCTGATCCCCATGAGCGAGGTCGCCGGCCGGATGGCGATTCAGGAGGGAGCCAAATACCTGGAAAGTCCTCAGGGGGGGCGCGGCATTCTCCTGGCGGGCGTTCCCGGGGTGGCGCCGGCGGATGTGGTCATCTTAGGGGGCGGCATCGTAGGGGCCAACGCTGCTCGCATTTCCGCCGGGCTGGGTGCGAACGTCTTTGTGCTGGACATAAACCTGCAGCGCCTCAGATACCTGGAAGATGTGATGCCGCCAAACGTCACGACCCTGATGTCCAACACCTACAATCTGAACAAGCTGGTGACGTCGGCGGACCTCGTGATCGGCGCGGTACTTATACCGGGAGCGAAGGCGCCCAACTTAGTCACCCGGCAGATGATTTCGGAGATGAAGGAAGGGGCCGTGATCGTAGACGTGTCCGTGGATCAGGGCGGCTGCGTGGAGACCTGCCGGCCCACCACGCATACCGATCCGACCTTTGTGGTGGACGGGGTCAGCCACTACTGCGTGGCCAATATTCCGGGGGCGGTGCCCCGCACTTCGACCTTTGCGCTTACAAATGCAACGCTTTCCTACATTCTTGAGCTTGCGAATAAGGGATGGAAAAAGGCGGCGCAAACCTGCCCGGAACTGGCCGCCGGGATTAATATTGTGGATGGCAAGGTGACGCATGCGGGGGTGGCGGAGGCCTGGGGGACGCCGCTGGCGTCTCTGGAACTTTGAACCCGGGTGTGGTATTGTGGGAGGCCATGGTACACGACAAAAAAGGAAAAGACCTGCGCTGAGTGGTGAAATGAGTTAAGTTTGGGTTGTCAAGATCCAACAACTCATCCATCATCAAACACAGGTCTATGTCTCCTCAAGTTAATGAATTACACGACGTGATGCAATGGTATTTACCCTGTCATAAGGCCCGGGTAAAATTCATCGCCGCCTTCATTGTGTCTCTCATCAAGCTCACAACCGTCAACTTCACCAAACTGGCCAACGCCCTCAACGGCAAAGCCAAGCAGAAGTCCAACTATCGCAGAATCCAACGTTTCTTCAGTGAGTTTAATCTGTCCTATGACCTGGTGGCCGACTTGATCCTGCATCTCTTGCCGATCAAGTCGGACTTTACCATCTCGATAGATCGGACGACCTGGAGCTTCGGCAAACTGACCATCAATATTCTCACCGCCGGGAGTGTCTATCAAGGCGTTGCATTTCCCATCTGCTGGATACTGCTGCCCAAAAAGGGCAACTCCAACACCGATGAGCGTATCCAGTTGATGGAACGGGTCTTGAAGTTGGTGGATAAAAACCTGATTCAGGTCATCGTTGCAGACCGGGAATTCATTGGGCAAGAATGGTTTGCGTGGTTAGATGCGCAAGCCTTAGGCTTTGCCATCCGCGTCAAGGAAAACGCCAAAACCCTAAATGGCAAAGGGGACATCGCGCTTCGATGCTTGTTTGCCGACCTGCACATTCACCAAGAGCGCATCCTGCGTAAACCCCGTCTGATCTATGGTCATCATCTGTATTTGTCTGTCATCCGATTACCTGACGAATTTCTCATCGTTGCCAGCAAGTGTAAAGGTCGAAAACCGCTGGAGGATTACAAAAAACGGTGGGGAATTGAAGTCCTGTTCGCCGCGTTGAAAAGCCGAGGCTTCGATCTGGAACAGACCCATCTGATCCATCTGGAACGAATCGAAAAACTCATCGCGCTTTTAGCCATTGCCCTCACCTGGGCTCATCTGGTAGGAGAATGGATCGCAAAGACAAAACCGTTGAAGATCAAAAAACACGGATGCAAAGAGAAAAGCCTGTTTCGATATGGATTGGACCATTTGCAGTATGTTCTGCTCAATATACAGGATCACATCCAGGAGTTCTTTCACTGTCTTTGGATACTGATTGATCCTTCATATTTTAGGTCAGATTAAGTTTTGTCGTGTATTATGGTGGGAGGCATAAGATGGCGGTTCGTATTTCAGTTTCTGACGTTGGAGCACACGAGGAGCAGGAGATTCTCTTAGAGGGCTGGCTTTATAACAAGCGGTCCAGCGGCAAGCTCCACTTTCTCCAGGTGCGGGACGGCACGGGCACCATCCAGTGCGTGGTGTTTCAGGGAGAGGTCTCTCCGGAGGTCTTCCAGCAGTCCGGTGAGCTGACTCAGGAGTCTTCCGTTCGGATCACCGGTGTTGTGCGGGAAGACAAACGCTCTCCCATCGGCTACGAGATCGGGGTCTCGGACGTAGAGACGCTCCAGATTGCCGACGCCTATCCGATCACCCCCAAGGAGCACGGGACGGCCTATTTGATGGACCACCGGCACCTGTGGCTGCGGTCCACCAGGCAGCACGCCATTTTGCGCGTGCGAAGTGAAATTATCAAGGCCTGCCGGGATTATTTTGACGGGGAAGGCTACGTGCTGGTGGACGCGCCGATTTTCACGCCGTCGTCCTGCGAAGGAACCACCACTCTGTTCGAGACCGACTATTTTGACGAGAAAGCCTATCTGACACAGAGCGGGCAGCTCTACATGGAAGCGGCGGCCATGTCCTTTGGGAAGGTCTACTGTTTCGGTCCCACCTTTCGCGCAGAAAAGTCCAAGACCCGGCGTCACCTGACCGAGTTCTGGATGATCGAACCGGAGGTGGCCTACCTGGACCTGAACGGGGATATGGACCTGGCCGAAGATTTCGTGTCTGCGATTGTTCAACGGGTGCTGGAAACGCGACGGGAGGAACTGGAGTACCTGGAGCGCGACCTGGAACCTCTGGAGCGGGCGATAAAGCCCTTCCCCAGGATTTCGTATACCGAAGCCGTTGAAATCCTCAAGAAAGAGGGGGTCGAGCACACCTGGGGAGACGATTTCGGGGGAGACGAGGAGACCGTGCTGGCGGAGCAGTTCGACCGGCCGGTTCTCGTGCACCGGTACCCGGCGGTCTGCAAGGCTTTTTACATGAAAATGGACCCCGAAGACCCCCGGCTGGCCCTGTGCATGGACATGCTGGCCCCCGAAGGATACGGAGAGATCATCGGCGGCGGACAGCGGGAAGACAGCTTAGAGGAACTCCGGCGGAAGATTGCCGAGCACGAACTTGACGAGGCCCCCTTCCAGTGGTATCTGGATCTGAGGCGCTACGGCAGTGTGCCCCACGCGGGCTTCGGGCTGGGCATTGAGCGCACGGTCGCCTGGATCTGCGGGCTGCCCCACGTTCGGGAGACCATTCCGTTTCCGCGGATGCTTCAGAGGTTGTATCCTTGAGGAATCAACGAATCGGCGAATCGGTATAACAAACATTCTTGATTTGTTGATTCGCTTTTTGACAAGCGAGGATCGAATGGCAGAAACCGGTTACGATTTTTCTTCAATTGAGACAAAATGGCGCAAACGCTGGGAAGATGCGGGGCTGTACAGGAGCCTGATCGCCGCGAACCGGCCCAAACATTATGCGCTTACCATGCTGCCCTATACTTCGGGCGATCTCCATATCGGGCACTGGTATGCGATAGCGCCTTCGGACGTCCGGGCGCGGTTCATGCGGATGAAAGGCTACAACGTGCTCTTTCCCATCGGCTTCGACGCGTTCGGGCTGCCTGCGGAAAATGCGGCCATCCAGCGCGGCATTCACCCGTTCAAGTGGACGATGGACAATGTCGAACGGATGCGGGACCAGCTCAAAACCATGGGCACGATGTTCGACTGGGACCGGGAGGCGGTTACCTGCACGCCGGAGTACTATCGCTGGACGCAGTGGTTGTTTCTCCAGTTCTACAAACACGGTCTGGCCTACCGGCAGGAGGCCCCGGTGGACTGGTGTCCCACGTGCAACACGACGCTTGCCCGGGAGCAGGTGTGGGGAGACGACCGGCACTGCGAGCGGTGCGGCACGCCCGTGATCAAGAAGGATCTGGAGCAGTGGTTTTTCCGCACCACCCAATACGTTGAGGAACTGCTCGACTTTTCCAAGATCGACTGGCCGGAGCGCGTGGTGACCATGCAGAAGAACTGGATCGGCCGGAGCGAGGGCGTTGAGTTCGAGATGCGTGTCAAGGACTCGGACAAGGGTTTTCGGGTGTTCACCACCCGTGCCGACACGATTTTTGGCGTCACGTTCGCCGTGCTCGCGCCCGAGCATCCCCTGGTTGACGGGATCACCACAGCGGAACAGCGGTCTGCCGTAGAGGCATACAAAGAGCAGGCCAGCCGCCAGTCGGAGATTGAGCGCCTGGCGATGGACAAGGAACGGGACGGCGTGTTTACCGGGGCCTATGCGATCCATCCGATGAACGACGCTGAGGTGCCGATCTACATCGCGGATTATGTGCTGACCACCTACGGCACCGGGGCGATTATGGCGGTGCCGGCCCACGATGAGCGGGATTTTGACTTTGCCACACGCTACGAATTGTCGATCCCGGTGGTGATCGCCCCGCCGGATTGGAACGGGAAGCCTTTAGATGAGGCTTATACCGGCCACGGGAAGATGGTCAACTCCGGCCGCTTTGACGGGCTTTCCTCCGGGGAGGGCGCAGAGGCGGTGGCCGACGATCTGGAGGGCCGGGGCATCGGGGAGCGCATGGTCAATTACCGGCTGCACGACTGGCTGATCTCTCGCCAACGCTACTGGGGGTGTCCCATCCCGATTGTCTATTGCGCTTCGTGTGGAACGGTTCCTGTTGCGGAGGAAGACCTGCCGGTGCTGCTGCCCGAAGACGCCGAGTTCGTGCCCACGGGAGAGTCCCCCCTTAAACACCACGAGGGTTTTCTGCATACGCCCTGTCCGAAATGCGGTGGAGAGGCGGTGCGGGAAACCGATACGATGGATACCTTCATCTGCTCGTCCTGGTACCAATACCGCTATTTAAGCCCCCACTACAAGGACGGACCGTTCGATCCCGAGGAGGGGAACTACTGGCTGCCGGTGGACCAGTATACGGGCGGCATCGAACATGCCACCATGCACCTGCTCTACACCCGGTTTTTCACCAAGGCGATGCGGGATATGGGGCTGGTGAATGACGACGAGCCGATGGTCCGGCTGTACAACCAGGGGATCGTCTTAGGCGAAGATTCCGAGAAGATGAGCAAGTCCAGGGGGAATGTGATCAACCCCGACGACTGGGTCGGTCGCTATGGGGCCGACAGCGTGCGCGCCTACCTGATGTTCTTCAGCCGGTGGGATCAGGGCGGGCCGTGGAGTTCATCGAGTGTGGAGGGGATTCCGAGGTTTTTGAACCGCGTCTGGTCGCAGGTGGTGGACGCGCCTCCCGATGTCGATGGCGAGGCAGCAGAGGCGGAGGTGGAAGCCCTGAAGCGGCTGACGCACCAGGCGGTTCGAAAAGTATCCGAAGATCTGGATTCATTTTCTTTCAACACCGCCGTTGCCGCGCTGATGTCGTTCAGCAACGGGTTGGGCCGGGCCAAATCCACGCCTGTGGTCAAAACGGAGGTCTGGTGTGATGCGATTCGGACCTTTGTGCTGCTCCTCGCGCCGATGATGCCCCACCTGGCCGAGGAACTCTGGGAGCGGATTGGGGGCAAATTCAGCGTACACGAGCAGGCCTGGCCGGAATGGGATGAGGAAATCGCCCGGCCGGCGACGATTGAGATGCCGGTGCAGGTCAACGGGAAGGTACGGGCCCGGTTCGAGGTAGAGGTGGACGCGCCCGGGGAAGACGTGGAACGCCTGGCTCTGGAGCAGCCGAACGTTCAGGCGCATCTTCAGGGCAAAAAGCCCAGGAAGGTGATTGTGGTGCCCAACCGGCTGGTGAATGTGGTGGCATGATGGCCCGTCGAGTCAAAGTCAAGAATTCGAGGAGCCAGACCACACATTAGGAGGACACAATGAGCCGATGGCAAATCAAGCAGCTTGAGAAATTAAGTGACATCGATCCAGGCTTAGTAGATAATATGCTGCTTCATCTTCAAGAATCAGATCCAGACCGCTATGAAAAACTCGTGATCGGCGCTTATCTGGACAGAGACATCAATTTGGGTAAGGCAGCCGAGCTACTCGGAGTTCACCCCGTGGAACTTCGCCGGCAGTTCCTCAAAAAGGGCATCCCGGTTCGCATCGGCTGTGAATCTATTGAAGAACTCCAGGCGGAAGTCGCTGCCGCTGAGCAAATGAGACAGAAGCGGTGATTCTCATTGACAACACGGTTCTCTCAAACTTTGCGTTGACAGGAAGACTTCAGCTTCTTCGTACATACTGTGCGGGGCAGGGGTTGACCACACGTGCTGTCGAAGCAGAATTTCAGGAAGGCATCAAACAACGACTCTTTTTAGAAACAGATATTTCCTGGGTACGCAAAACAGATCTCAGGAGCCGTGCAGAGCACGTGCTGTTCCGCAGGTTTCGTGGCAGTGTAGATGCAGGAGAAGCATCTTGCCTTTCCCTTGCGATTCATCGTAATCATAACCTGCTGACAGATGACCTGGACGCACGTCAACTCGCTCGTCGGGAAGGCGTGAGCGTTTCAGGCACTGTCGGGGTTCTTGTGTCTCTGGTCAAAGAGTCCGTGATCTCTTTGGAAGAAGGAAATCGGATTCTTAAAGCGTTCATCGACACAGGTTATTTCTCACCTGTTGAAGCACTTGATGATTTGATTTGACGGATCAATTCCCAGAACCGTTTGCGCTGCTCCTCAAGTGCAAGACAGATCATAGAGCGCAACCACCGCCTTTTTTATGTATAGCCGAAATTTGGCCCTGCGGCAGCCCCTGGCATAGGCGCCCCGGGTACAGAACGTGCCCGTCCCAAACGCCTGCAGCCGTCGAGAAAGCCTCCCTGGCAAACCGGCCGCCCGGGACGTCCCGAACCGCGCAGCCCGGCCCGGCTCACCCGACCTTCCAGAACCGCTTCGCCAGCCCTGCCCTCAGTAGCTTCCGGTTCAAAAACCTCCCTTCGCGCAATACTGTCTCCGCGTCTGTCTCCCCTTCCAGGTAGAACACGTCCGCCAGGTACCGATCATACTTGTCCGGCTTCCCCCACAAACGGCAGCTCAGAAAGCGCCCGCACCACAAAGTCCTTCGCCCGCTGTCCCTCGGCCGTGGGCAGCTCCGGCGCGTCGATCCCCCGAAGCCGCACCTTCTGCCTGGTCCACACCCGGAACCCGCAGTCGATATCCAGCCACACCGTGTCCCCGTCAATCAAGACGCTTTTGCTGCTGACTGACTGACAGTCCTCAGCTATTTCAACTAAAAATAGGGCTTGACCAAAGAATCTCCGCAGAGTGATGAGCGACAATTAAAATTCCCGGTCAACTATTTATACATATTGTCTCAACCAAACCTTACCTTCACCCATTATCTGACAAAACCAGATCACACACTCCCTCCAGCGTAACCCCTACCGACCACATCTCCATTTCTTTGCTGAAAACCTCGATCGAATCCAGCACGATCTTCAGATTCACGCTCGCCGGGTGGTCCGGATCGGTGTAGTCCTGGTCGTTGTGCGTGTCCGTGACAACCGTGCCGAAGCGGGGGGAATCGGACCTGAACCTCTCCAGAATGTCTCTGATGACACCCCTGTGATCGTAAGTATGTGGGATGTAGGGCCACTCGTGGCCTTTCTCGCCGGCGTATCCCGTCTGCACGGGGCGGCCGTAGGCCACAGACACCGGCGCCTCGACAAAATCGCTGTCTCCCCGGATCAGCCGGAATCCCGGGTGCGCCCGGTGGGGGTACGGCTCTGCTCCGGCCCATACACTGCAATGCTCCGGGAGCACCCTTCCCGGGTTGGAAAGGCTGCCGCCCCTGAAACCCAGCTCCTGGAGCACGCCGAACGTGCTGTCGTTCGCAGAGAAATATCCCGCCCGAAAATAGCGCGGTTTCTGTCCCAACGCCGCTTCCCAGACGTCCGTTGCTTCCTGCAGGATATCGCGCTGCTGCGAAGCAGTGTAAGCGCCCAGGTCATACCTGTAACGCCCATCGCCAAATTTGTAGGGGTGGAGGTGCAATCCCAGGCAGTTCCCCCGGTCCTGCAACCCTAGGAGGAGATCCCGCTGGTTGACCGCCACTTCGGGGTGTACAAGGAGGGTGACCGGGAACCCGCGCGCCTCTGCGCGTTCCACGTATCCCCGGATCGACCGTTCGCTTTCTTGATAATCGGCAGGGCCGCTGCCCGACATAGAGACGGCATGTTCTGTCACGTCGCCCCTGCAGGGCTCGCAGTCCATTGTGAGCATCACGAATATGTCTTTTTGCATTGGATCAACCTTATCGAAAAAGGTGTTGACCTGAGAATCAAAAATTGCTAAGATGCCTACGGTTACCAACAGATCTGAGATCGATCAGGAGGGGTGCATGAGTTCAAATGGGGATGAATTGAAGAAAACCGTTCTGCACGATTGGCACGTGAGCGCGGGGGCAAAGACGCACGAATTCGGCGGTTTTGACATGCCGATCCAGTATGAGACGATCTTCTCCGAGCATCTTGCCACGAGATTAAATGCCGGATTGTTCGACATCAGCCACATGGGACGGTTTTTTGTGTCCGGAGCTGATGCGATTCCTTTTTTGCAGTATACAACAACTAATAATGCGCTTGCCCTGGATGACGTGGGGAAGGCCCAGTATACGCTCATTCCCAATGAGCAGGGAGGCGCCATAGATGATGCGTATTTGTACCGTGTCGGTCAAGATGAATATATGATGGTGGTGAATGCGGCGAACAGGGAGAAAGACTGGCAGTGGCTGGAACAGTTCCGCCCAAAGTTCCCGAACGTGAGCTTCACTGATCGGAGCGAGGAACTTGCGATGATGGCGCTGCAGGGGCCAAAATCGGAGCCAATTCTGGAAGAGATCCTGCGCAGGGACGGGAATTCGGGCAGGCTGCCGGAACCGTTTAAAAACCTGCTTTCTACGGTCAGCATAAATGGATGCCCTGTTATTGCTGCGAGAACGGGGTATACCGGGGAGCCTGTGGGGTTTGAACTTTTCACCGAGAGGTCGAACGCCCTGTCCTTGTGGGAACAAATCCTCGAAACAGGCAGGAAAGCGGGCGCTGTGCCCGTTGGTCTGGGCGGAAGGGATACGCTGCGGTTGGAAGCCGGATTGCCCCTGTATGGGCATGAACTGGGCGAGGATTCCAACGGAGGCTCGATCCCGATCTGCGCGTTTTCGCTTGGCAGGAAGTGCACGAGCTTTGCAGCGGACAAGGGGGGTTATATTGGAAGAGAGGCGTTGGCGAAGCAGAACGAGGAAGTGGTGGAGAGACTGAGGGCGGGGGGGAAGTTCGCCAGGCCGATCGAAGAGCGGGTGGTGCCGAGGTTTATCCGGCAGATCGCGATCTTAAATGCGGACAGGAACGGCCCGGCGATCAGCTCGGCAAGACAGGGCGATGAGGTCTATCTGGATGAACAGCCGGTTGGGTGGGTGACGAGCGGTACGATTGTGCCCTATATCAAGTTTAGAGGGGCGGGCCTGTATTCCGTCCCAACAGAAGAACAGGACAGACGGGCGATTGCTCTGGCCTACATCGACTCGGCGATTGTTTCCGGGAAATCAGGGCAGTTTCTGGATATCCGAAAATCGAGAAGCCGCTCGGTTCCGGCAATCGTGGTGAAGAGCAATATGGAGGCCGCGTCTCCGTATTCCCGGGTGATCATCCATCCTGAATCGAGAAGGTTTGGCTATGGGATCCAGCAGTTGCCCGAAGCGGAAGAACTGTCGTCCCGGGCGGTTGAGAATACGGAACTGAGGCAATTTAGAGCCGTCAATCTGATCCCCTCGGAGCAGACCCCCTCGCTTTTTGTCCGGCTGCTTTCGATCCTGGACCCGGTTGGCCGGTATGCCGAGCACAAAACCATCAAGGCGTTCGGGAAAGCTGCAAAGGATGTTTTTTATTATCAGGGGACCGGCTTCATAGAGTGGGCGGAAGAGGCCCTGCAGGCTGTTCTCAAAGCGTATCTGGGGTGTGCCGAAGTCGAAGCCAGGCCGGTTTCCGGTCAGATGGCGAATAAGGCCGTTTTTTCCGGACTGGTGGACTACGGGAACCGATTTGGGCGGGGGGAGCCGAAAAGGCTGGCCTATGTGATGAATCACCATCTGGGCAGGGGAGGGCATTTAAGTGCGCAGTATATGGGGGCATTGCGACACTTTGTGCGTCGGGATCCCAGAACGGAACGGCCCGCGGTCGTTCAATTTCCTGGCAGAGCGGATAATCCGTATAAAATTGACGAGGAAAAGACGAAGGCGCTTATTGAAGAACATCGTCCGCAGCTGCTAATCTTTGGCAAGAGCATGGTGCTGCATCCTGAACCTGTGAGGGAAATCGCGGAATTCGTGGGGAACAGGGAGGACCGGCCGATTCTCATGTACGATATGGCGCATGTGCTGGGTCTGGTAGGGCCACACTTCCAGAGACCCTTCGAAGAGGGCGCAGATATCGTTACCGGATCGACGCACAAGACCTTTTTTGGCCCTCAGAGGGGCATTATTGCAAGCAATATGGCCGAATCCACCTTTTACAGACCGCTGTGGGAGCAGATTGTGACGGAGGTGTTTCCCGGGGACGTGAGCAACCATCACCTGGGCACGCTGCTGGCGCTGCTGGGCGCTTCATATGAAATGATGGCCTTCAAGGACGACTATCAGGCTGCGGTGATCGCCAATGCGAAGGCTTTTGCCAGGGCCCTTACAAAGAACGGGGTGAGAGTAGAAGGCGATCCTTCCGCGGATTATACGGAAACGCATCAGGTGATTCTGAATGTGGGACGCAGCCAGGGCGCCGAGATAGCCAGGAGACTTGAAAAGAATAACGTGATCACGAATTACCAGGCTCTTCCGGGCGATGCGTCCTTCTCAGACGCCAGCGGCATCCGCCTGGGCGTCCAGGAAATGACGAGGTTCGGCATGAAAGAGGGCGATTTCGAAGAACTTGCGGGATTCATGGCGGATATTATTTTGAAAAATAAGGAATCAGGTGATACTGTTTCCAGGTTTAGAGAGAAATTCACAACGATGCAATATTGTCTTGCAGCCGACGAAAACCTGATTTCCGCTGTACTGGGCGCGGATTAAAATGATCCGAGAGCGCATCCGCGCCGGGCTGGAAGTGGCCCGCGAGCAAGGCCGCAACCGCTGACTCCTACTGCTGGTCAAGAAGGAGTATTGCCTCTTCCAGGTACCCCACCGCTTCCTTCTCCTTCTCCAGCGCCGATGTCAGCAAGCGGGTCGCCGCCTTTACCTCTTCCGGCGGTGCGCCGCCGTATTTCCAGCCCTGGCATATTTCCAACAGCTCCTTGCACAGGTCCCGCTCCTCGCCGTAATTCGTCGAAGCGCGAGCGAGTTTGCGTCCGGCTTCACCGCCGAACCGCTCGCTGATTTCCTGCGTGTACCCCGCTGCCAGACCCCTCGTTTGTACTAGTTGCCAGGCGTGCGATCCTGCGGCGTCAGCGTCGAAGTCACCTGACGCCAACGCCCTGAGCCACAGTTGGTAGGCGTCGAAGCCAATGGCATCCACCGCGCAGCAGTTTTTCGATTGCTTTGGCGTATACAGGGTGCCGCGACTGAACTCGACCGCCCTCCGCAGGGTCTTGATCTCGTGCAGCCTCGGATCAAATTCTGTCCGTTCGGTAAAAACAAACACGTTGAACCACACTTTGCCGAAGCCATCAAAGGGGACCGTGTAGACCTCATCCGTCGCGACATGGCTCGCGGTATAAGTCCCCGTCGCATCATCGTAACCCAGCAACAGCCCCCAATCGGCGAAGTGCTGATCGGTGTATGGCGACCATGCGATGGCGGGAAGGCCGTTGTCGATGCTCTGCCTGACCGCCTCCCACGCCTGCTCCCGCAACACCGCAAGGGTGTCGGCCGGTTGTTTTGCGTTGCCGGTAAACTCCTGAAAATCCTTTGTATGGACTTGACCCGTTTCGGTGGGTACCTTATCTCTTGGGAGAAAGGAGATCCACTATGCCGCCAACACGTCCACCTTATCCACCTGAGTTCAAAAAGCAAATGGTCGAATTGGTTCGAGCCGGTCGTACGCCAGGAGAGCTGGCCAAAGAGTTCGAGCCCTCAGACCAGACGATCCGGAACTGGGTGGTACAGGCCGACCGAGACGAGGGCCTTCGAGAAGACGGTCTGACCAGTGATGAGCGAGAGGAGTTGCGCCGTCTTCGTCGCGAGATTAAGCAGTTACGCATCGAGCGTGAGATCTTGTCAAAAGCAGCAGCCTGGTTCGCTCAGGAGACCAACACGATCCCCAGAAAGCCTTCCAGTTCGTGAAGGCGCACCAGGCAAAATGGCCAATTACCACGCAATGCCGAGTCCTGGGTGTCTCCCTCAGTGGGTATTATGCGTGGCGAGGACGCCCCCCATCGCCAAGAGCAAAGGTCGATGCGGATCTCAAGGAACAGATTAAGGCTTTTCATGCCCGTTCTGATTCTACCTACGGAGCCCCCAGAATCTGGGAAGATCTGGCAGCATTAGGCATCCGTATAGGCAAAAAGCGTGTCGCCCGTCTGATGGTTGAGATTGGTATCTTCGGGGTGAGCCGTCGAAAGGGTATCAGAACCACCCGTAAGGGAAAAAAGGCTCAAAAAGCCCCTGATCTGGTCAAGAGAGACTTCACTGTTGAAGCCCCAAATAAACTCTGGGTGGCCGATATTACCTACGTACCAACCTGGGCGGGCTTCCTGTATCTTGCTGTGGTTATCGATGTCTTTTCCCGCCGAGTCGTGGGCTGGACGATGGCTTCGACGCTCCAGAGTGAGTTGGTTTTGTCTGCTTTGAATATGGCACTTTGGCAGCGTCATCCTTGTGGGGTGATCCACCACTCCGACCAGGGATCTCAGTATACTTCACTTGCCTTCGGTAAACGCTGCGATGAGGCGGGTATACGTCCCTCAATGGGTTCTGTAGGCGACTGCTATGACAACGCACTGTGTGAAAGCTTTTTCGCCACCCTCGAATGTGAATTGATCGACCGCCGTTGTTTTCGTACCCACAAGGAGGCCAGATTGGCTATTTTTGAGTATATTGAGGGCTGGTATAATCCCCATCGTAGGCATTCATCAATCGCATACCACTCACCGATGACATATGAAAAACAGCATCAAACACGGGCTTGAAGCCCAAGCCCTAAACACTCCACCAAAACGGGGCAACTCCACGACTAAAAAACAGCCAGGTCTCGATGTTGCAGTTGTGGTCGTGCCCGACGGCTTCGTTTTTGAGGCAGAAGTGGAACGGATATCCGAAGGTGGCCGCCACGCGTGGTACGGACCACTCGTCGCCGGCCGCCCCGAGCGCCGCTACGTAGGCGTCCACAATAGTGCTGAAGGCACTTCCGCCAGACGTCCCGAACCACAGGCGACCGGCCCTGTCCTTCTTAGAAGAGACCTGGACACCCTCCAGGACCTTAGTCGAATGCATCTCGTTTGATGCCATTATCATCCCCTTTTCTATCTGATCTTCCGACTGTGCCCTCTCGAGCGTGAAGACCGCGAGGGCCAGGACAACCAGGATGCCGGTGAGTTTAGAAACGGTGAAGCTCGACAGCCCGTCCCGGCCCCCGGCCCGATCCAAGGCAAGCAGGCGCCTGATGCGCGACAGGAGCGGACCTCCCGTCGCCGCCGAAGCCAGAGACGGACTTCTGAGTCCCTCCAGTGCAGCCAGCGCGCCCGCATACAGTTTCGGATCGCTGCCAGCGGCTGCGGTGTCGTCGCAGCAGTGCTCCCGTTCGGTCCGAATGCAGTTCGACACCCACCACACCGCCGGGTGAAAGAAAAACACCGTCTCTACGAGCCTTTGGAGGAGATTGGCTAGATTGTCGTAGCGTCGGACGTGGGCCAGCTCGTGGATCAGAATCGCTTCGAGCTGATTGTGCGTTAGCCCCAGCATCGTTGCGATCGGCATCAGGATTACCGGCCGAAACACCCCAACGACCATCGGAATTTCCGCGATTGACGAAGTGACCACTCTTACTCTATGACCGATGTTTTGTCGCTTTGCCAGATTATTCACGCTCACCTACCAGGCATCCGGCAGTGG
Organism: Candidatus Latescibacterota bacterium; assembly: GCA_965249305.1. Taxonomy (GTDB): domain Bacteria; phylum Latescibacterota; class UBA2968; order UBA2968. The sequence continues at coordinate 6,608,428 of OZ252228.1, forward strand.
ACTCGTCCCAGTGTGCTTGAGGCGGTAGGTATACCAACACCCGCCTAGCAGACGCAGGGATAGGAGCAGTACGCCAACCAGCCACCAGAGCACGATCTGTGGTATATTGTCCCGTAGATTCATAGTTAGGCCTGCCCATCTATCGGGTATTTCGAACTCGGCTATGGGACGATGGACCGACTCGGGTGCAAGAACTGTTGCCGACGGGGGCGGCTCCACAACGTGCGGTATTTCACTCCAGTAGAGTCCCGATTGCGCAGGACCTGAAGGCGTCTCAATATCTTGGGTCAAGAGGGTAGACACCGGCAGCACCACCATAGCAAGGAGAGCAGCGCATGCAGTCGCGTAACGCAAACCGGGATTCTTGATGACAATTCTCGTGCCTGCGAGGACTGCAGCCACAGCGATTCCCTGCCAAACAAAGTGCAGGAGCATCCATCCAAGTGCCTGGACACTGGTTTCGGACAGCATAGTCAGACCGTTCATGTTTGGCCCCCTTCTGCTTCGTCCAACAATTGCCGGATCTTTGCGAGCTCTTCCGGGGAAGCCTTCTTCGCTGAGAGCGCCCCTGCCATCAACCCTACTGCAGAGCCATTGAAGGCCTTGTCGACGAGATCACCCACGAGTGCCCTCTGAGTCTCCTCCCTATCGACCGCCGCTTCGTAGATATGAGCCTTCCGTGATTCGTCGCGCTTGACAAGGCCCTTACCGGTCATCACCTGCAGGGTCTTCAGCGTTGTGGTGTAACGAATATCACACAACTCCGTGAGTGCGTTGTGGACATCGCGCACCGTACAGGGTCCTCGATGCCACAGGACATTCAGCACTTGCAGTTCTGCATCTGTCGGCTTTCGGCTATCGTTACGTTCCATAAGACCTCCTTGAAAGGGCCTCCGAAACAACTAAGTCGTCATTAATATACGATGTCTATCGTACATGTCAACGATAATCGTCGTACATCAGATCCTCTAAAGGTCGGAAAATGTGTTAGCAAGTAGGCTAAGAAACAGAAATACGGGTTTAATCCTCTTGTTTTTTCTCTTCTTCCGTTGTGCAAAAATACCCAACAAGCTACCGGTTTTCGTGAGAAAATCGATTTTATATTCATGTTTTACAGTTTATCTTAATATGTGAACAGTTATTCATCAAAATATTCACACACACCAAAAAAAACAACAGACACAGAAGCCCTTGACTTTTGTGGAAAAATATTGTAAATTTTTATATAATTTATAGCCAAGAATATAGAATCTTTTTGGAGGACATGAAAATGGCGTCTGAGCACGGGTCCGATACCAATCTGAATATCAATCAAGCCGCAACTTGTTTAAATGTAACAGATAAAACGATTAGAAATTACATCGACAAAGGTCTTTTGAAGGCGGAAAAATGGAACGGATCCTGGCGAATTCACTATGATAATATTTTAGAAATATATTATAAAAAATATGGAAAAAAATTAGAACAATCTCAAGTCGAGCAACTCCAGAGAGAGCCGTCTGTACAGATTTCACGTGAAGAATATGACAGGTTACAGCAAAGCGCCGGAAGGCTTGAAGCGGCGGAAATCCTGGTCAAAGAGATGAAATCAGACCAGAAGATGCTGAATGAAAAGTTGGCCCAGCTTGAAGGCTCCTCGGCGTCTGGATGGACAGAGGCTCGAAAATACAAGGAAGATCTTGAGAATTTAAAAAATGAGCTTGAGGAGGCCCGAAAACAGGAAAAAACCGCTCTGCTGGAGGCCGATTGGCTTCGGCGAGAGCTGGACCGGCTGCGGGAGATCCAAAAAGAGCAGGTGAAAGCGATTCAGGCACTTGAGGAGAAAGGCCGGGAATTCACGGAGGATTTAAAAACAAAGCAGGAAGAGAGTAATACCGTGGAAAAAGAGCTAAGAGACCTGAAAGCGAAGTATCGAAGAGACAGCTTTTTGGGATAATGAAACAAACGGAACCGGAGGAAGGAAAGAAGAACCAGAAAGGGGTTTTCGGTGAGTTTTAGAAGTCCAAGTTTACATAATGTATCTTATACTCCTTTTTTCCGTGGAAATCTGGTCCGGTCTTAAACAAAGGGCACGGCAAAGGAACGTGAGAAACCAACAGCTTCCGGTCACTTCAGGGTCTTTTCTCCACCACCCGACCGGACGGATCAATTTTGACCTCATCTCCAGGCGTCAAGACCAGGGTCTGCTCTTGAGCGCCAACAAGCGCCTTTACCCGCACCGTGCCCCGCTCTACCGAAACCGTGGTGGTGGCATCCAGCGCAACCTGCAACCGGTACTCTGCACCCTTGGCGCCAGTGATTTTCGCCAGGGGTGATTTCACCTCCAGCGCCGGATCTTTGACTTCAACCCGAATATCTCCCATCCGCAGGTTGAGCTTAAGCGGGTCCTCTTTTCGTGTTTGGTCTCCCACTTCAAGCCTGGAATTCGCGTCGACCTCCACCTGCCCGCTGTTTTTCCAAAGATCGATCTCTGCCTTTCCGTCCGCCCCCGTCTCTACAACGTCTCCAGGTCGAAGCTTGTCCTCCCCGGCAGGCCGCTTCTTATTGCCTGATATCACATAGACCTCGCCCTCGGTCTCGTCCATGCTCGACGCTGCGGGTTTCTCTTTCTCGGAGGCGCGCTCCTTCGGAGGCTGTTTTTGAGCATCCTGCTCCCGATTCTGACGCTTTGTAGCGCCCTCCTGGCGTCTGCTGCTGGCGCTGGGAGAGGGTTTTTCTTTTTTTTTATCGGAACGTGAAGGACCCGGATTCATCTCGCTGAGCCACATCAGAAGCAGAACCCCAAGCGCCACGCCTCCCACCCCTCCGGCCGCCTGTATCAGATACCTTGCCCTGCGAGGCGGCTTTGTGGATGCGCGAGAACGCTCACGAGCGGTATGGGAAACCTCCGTCCCACCCGCGCGTTCCAAATCGGAACCGACCTGCGAGGGGGGCCAGGCGACCTCCTCTGATGCCACAAGCCCTCGCATCACCTGTCCGATTTGCCATCTGATATCCTCCACCTCCTCCCTGCGAACCGGACCGGAAATCGCCATCTCCTCCCTCAGCATCGCACCCGCGCGTTCGGACACGTTCGAAAAAATCCGGCGCTGTGTCCTTAGGTCCTTTGAATCCACCTCCCGCAAGATCCTCTGGATCTCACGGTCGGCTAATCCGGCAATATCGTCAAACTGGATTTCGCGGGGTGTTTCTTCCTCTGGCATGGGCGTATCCTCTCAAGGGAGTTACCCACCAAAGCCGGGCTATCACCCGAACAAACGGTTATTCAAGGCAATTCAATACAACTCAGCAGCCCCCCGGTTAGGCTGCATACGATACCCCCATCACAGGCCCACATCCCCCGAATCTCTGCCTCTACGGAGGTCGCCCCGACAGGCGTGCCGTGCTCATCGTAAGCCAGGATATTGCCGTTTTCGGCGGCCGCGACAATATGTTTCCCGCTCAGAACGATGTCGCGTATCCATTCTGAAACCTGTACCTGCCAGCGCAGTTCGCCCTGATGGCTGAAGCTGTAAAGCCTGCCGTATTCATTGGCTGCAATCAGACTATCCGGCAGCACGAGAAGTCCCCTGACCTCACCGGCGGTGTTCGTGTGCCAGCATTCGGCGCCGTCCTGCGGTTTTACTGCGTAGATCCATCCGTCCGCAGTGCCGTAGACGATCTCCTGGACGCCGTCCCCATCCACGTCGCACAGCTGCATGCAGCTCAGGCAGATCCCCCGCCTGGGGGTAGTCGCGTTGCCTTCCGAGCCTACCTCTTCAAAGGTGGACCATCGGAAAGACCCGTCGTAATTGTGTACACTCAGCGGCGTGGAATACTCGGTGCCCACCATTACCTCGGCCCTGCCGTCTCCATCCGCGTCCGCCACAACAAGCGCCGTAATCGCGTGATAACGGATCCAGTCGGCCCATCCAGGCGTGCCATCGGCGGCAAAACTGTTTACAAACCAGCCCTCGGTCCCGGCCAGAACGCTTGTATGGCCGGACCCGTCCAGGTCGGCAACCGCAAGGGCGGACACCTTCGCTCCCCTGCCCCCCATATTCTTCAATTCACGCCGCCAGCGTTCCGCTCCCGTGCGTTCGTCCAGCACAATGAGGTGAGAATCGGCCGTACCCACCAGGGCCTCCGGTTCGCCACCTGCGTCGATATCGACCAGGCGCACCTTCGTCGGGTGTCGATCCCCATCCAGTTGAACAGTCCAGATGGTTGCCCCCTCATCAACGGTCATCCGGATGACCTGCCCATCCTCGGCGCCAACGAGCAAGGTATCACCATAAGCGTCCAGATCGCCAATTTCGGCGGCGATCTCCCGACGCCATCTTTGCCGAAAGCCCCCATCCGTTCGCTCCCGGGATGGGGCGCTATGGGAAGGCGATTCCGGGACCGCAGCCAGTATGGCTTCCCGGACGCGCTGAGCGGTGGCATCAGACGCGACATCGTATGTTCGGGCCTCGCCTTCGACCGCTTCCCCATCTAAGCGCTCAACCCCCTGGAAACTCAATCTATCCCCATCCAGCGAGAGCGCAAACATCGCCGCCTCGATCTCTATATCCCCCAGGCGTGCATTGCCGACCCTCAGAATCGTCTGCGCCTCACCGTCGGTGATCTTGACCGTCAGACCGTTCAGACGTTCTATTTTTATCTCTGCATGCGGGGTCAGCAGGTTCGCGAAGGTCAGATCCTCCCCATCCTGCAGCGCACCGCCGGCTTTCTGGTGCAAAACGTTCAGATTGCCATCCGCATAGGGGTAGGCCGTCCAACGGCTCTTTTCGTGGAGGTCCGGGACAATCTCCTGCGTTGCCTCGCCGGCGTTGCGAATGGTGAAGGTCTCCCCCTGCTGGTGCAGCGTGACATCCCCCCCGTTTTGCGCCGCCTCCCCCACCAGCCGCCAGAGGCACCGGCAGCGGTACTCGCCCGGCTGCGTACACAGGAGCCGGTCGATCACCACAAAATAACGACCCTTGCGCCAGAAGATATTCCGCTGCCAGTCCACCCCGTTATACCCCGAAGCCTCGGTCTGCACCAGGCCAAAGGTCGGTGTCTCGCTCGTATAGTCCAGCGACGCTAAGGGGGGAATGACGATCCCATCCCCGGGTGGATGGTGAACGCCCACCCCGTCTCGTTCGACCACGATGGAATTGTGAAACTTGGGGGCCGCCCGGATATAATCCCCATCCGCCAGCCAAGCCCTGTTGTTCCAGGTCAGACGGATGATGGTATTGCTGTCTTCGTGGCCGTGACAGGTGGTGCCCAGGCCCTCAAGGAGCATGTACTCGCCCCGGGGATCGAAGTTGCGGCGAAGGGACAGCTTGTCGAAGTAGGTCTTTTCCGGATCGGGATGGTGCGAGGCGGGGTGGTGCGCACGCACCCATCCCAGCACCGGTTCGGGAAGCGCCATCGGGCAGATGCCCAGAAGGTCAACCGGCTCCTCGGGCTTGCAGCCCTTCAGGGAGAAGCGGCCGTCGTCCCATTCAATTCCGGCATAAAGCCCCGGCAGCACGCGGCTTAGAGGCGGCATCTTACCCTCGCCCAGCCAGTTGAGGGCCCACAGATGCTCTGGGTTTTGTGTATACCAGGTGGAGACCATCAGCGGCCAGAGGCGTCCGTCCCACCCTCTGCCGGAGAAAGCGGAATACCCCGATGTATCTCCATAGCCGCCTTCGCTGCGCATATTATCTGCGGTCAAAACCGCCAGTTTGCACAGGTCTGCGACATGACCATTTTTGATATAGCTATAATCATCTTTATACAACAGGTAGTAAAGCGTCTCCTGGGGCACATGCCAGGCATACCCCACCCCGGCGTCGTCATTGGGCTTATACGAATCGGCCTGCCCTGCAAAAATGCGTTCCGCCACCCTGGCCGAAGGCTCGAATTCCCGGATACCGTACCGTTTGGCCATATAGTCGTGCCCCACGGCGAGGTTCAGGCCGATAAAGGTGGTGTGGTTCTGGCGGATCTCACCGGGAGGATTGACGTCCTCCCTGACGTAGAACAGGCCGGTCAGGTGGCGAAGCAGATCGCCAAGCAGGGTCACCGCCCCCCGCCGGTCATCCTCGGTGTACAGCGGTGTGCCTTCGATGAGATCCCACAGGTGAATGAAGCTGTGGAGGTTGAAGAAGCAGTGATAGCTCTCGGGAAACTCCCGCCGCTGCGCCCGCCAGGGGTCGATCGATCCGGTGAGAATAGGCGGGATTGCCCGGGCCCATACCGGGTGGTCGGTCAGATAATAATACCAGGCATAGTTCTGCACCCCTCCCCCGCGGAAAGGGGAAGACGCCCAGCCGCCGTACCAGCTCTCCAGGTCGTCCCGGATCATCCCCTCCAGGTCGGATTCGGAGGGGAAAGGCGGGAGTTCGTGCGCAAATTGTGCGGCGTGTACCCTGTCCAGCCTGCCGTCGCTATTGCGGACAATATCTTCAAAAACGGGGAGGGCTGAAGCTAAGCCCTCCCCTGTGCTGGCGCCGATGGTGATGCAGTTCATCCCGTGCCCGAACGGATCGAAGACCGACTTGATAAAATAGCCGTCACCGCCGGGAAAGAAGGTATCGGCGAAACAACAGCGTGCGGTGTACAGCCGGCGAAGTGCGGCGTTGTTGGCCATGTGGCCGCAGGCAATCACCTGCGCCTCCTGGAAGAAGCGCCGGGAAAAATCTTTCTGGAGGACAATATCCGGCGATCTCCCCTGCGCGGCAATCGCACGCTGAAGATTCAGGACGGCCGGAGCGTCGGCCATATCATCCGGGACCACCAGAACGGTTTCGGCGGAGAGGTCGGTAGCGGGAAAGTGGCGCGACTTCTCAAAGACGAGTTCCGGCATCCTCAGTTTACAACCCCCATCTCCGTCAGATCGGCCCTGGCCGTGCGTGCGACCTTGCTTTCCGAATAGTGGTTCACAATACGCTCCAACACCTCCTGTGCCTTTTCAAATTCCTGCGCCTGCAGGTAGCACCGCGAGGCCTCCTTCAGCACAATGGGCGCAAACGGCGATGACGCGTATTTGTCTGCATACGCCGCATATTTCTGGGCGGCTTCCAGGAAGCTTTGCTGTTCTTCCAGGCAGGCTGCCAGCCCGGTCCAGGCCCCGTACCCGGAAGGTCCCTCGTCTCCATAATCGCTCAGATACCTCTGATAAGCGGTCTGGGCCTCTGTGTGGCGTCCCAGTTCATAATACATATTTCCCATCAGCAGAAGCGCATATCCGGCAGCCGGCTTGCCGCTGTAGTCCTCCACAACCCGCTCCGCCTGAAGGATGGCGTCGTCCGCCCGCCCCTGATACAGGGCGATCCGGACATCGCCCAGCGCGTCGATGGCCGCCTGCGCCTGGCGGTCCGACTGGTGTTTGATAAAAACACCGACCAGGGCGAGAACAACCACAGCGCCCAATCCCGCCAGAATTTTTGGGTAGTTCTGCTCCACGTATCCCCAGGTCTTCATCCCCCAGGCCATCAGTTCGTCTTCCTTGATCTCCTGTTTGGTCAGCCGTCCGTGAGCCCTCTGCATCTTCTCTCTCCTCCTTTTGTCCTGATTCCCAAGAGTCGGACAGGACAATGATGTTTTCTCCTAAACTTGATGGAGATATAACGTGTAATATATCAGGGACATATTGTGTTCGGACGGCGCTAATATAGGAAGAACCTAAGAATATGGCAAGGCAAAAGGGCCTGTGCCGAGTGGCCCTCTTGTCATCAGCAGGCCAGGCTTACATCGTAGCTTGCCCCATGCCGGCAGAGAATCTCCAGGACCGTCTCCGCCGCACCTGCGGACAGGATGCGCACGTTCTCGCGCGCGTCCGGCAGGTGCCAGGTGCAAACGGTCCCCGTCGCCTCCAGCAGACGCCAGGCCCCGCGAAGGGTGACACGCAGAGGCTGCGGCTTGTTCACGCCTTCTTCCAGGTTCAGATCGGGGTCGGCCACGCTAATGTGCAACTGCCCATCTCGCAACGCTTCGGCCATGATGAGGCACGGGCGGTCAACCGCTTTGATCGGCAGCGTCTCGGTGGCAGCCGTGTGCGGGGTGACCTCCTGCGGGACAAAGAACACACAGCTCCACCGGCCGGCTGCGGTGTGCCAGACGATGTGAGTGGCCCGGTCGCGTTGAATGACCCGGTAAGGCGGTTCGGCAGCAAACCTCTGCATCGCCTCAGGGGTCGCCCGAATGACCAGCATGTATTCATAGCTGGCGTTGTTGGGGGCCTTGCCGTGATCCATCCACGCGGTCAGGAAATCGCCTTCTGTGTCCTCCTCGTCCCAGGAATCCCGGCTCGCCTGGTGCTCGCGTGCCACAGTTACACGCTGCCCCGCGGGCAGGTAGTAACCCGTCTGCTGAACATCCAGGAACCAGTGGGGATTCATCTCGTCAAGCGTTCGCTCCTCCGGGAAACCAGTGAAGTCCGTCCCATCAACGAGGGTGGAGAGGAACTCACCACCCTCGTTTGTTCGCAGGGCTTTCTGGCAAAGCGTTGTCTGGGTAGGATGCTGCGCCTCGTCGCAGGAGATGTCGGAACCCATGCAGAGAACCTGTTCGTCGCTGAAGAACCAGCTCTTTCTTCCTGTGAGGGTCTTGTTCTCAGGCATGGGCTGGTTCAGGATCATGGCGAACATGCCCTGGTGACCTTTGTGTGAGAGTCCACCCGCGAAAGTTTCGGCCGAATAGGCGCGGCCGCCGGAACGCCAGCCCTCGTCCATCACGGCCAGCGGAAGTTGAGGGACGCTGGTCCCCTCGAATCGTCGCCAGTCCCAACCGAAATGCTCGCGGCCACTTGCTTTTGCGCTCACAGGAGTCCCGCCGGCCAGGATCTCCAGATGCCCCAGGCCCTGGAAGAGCCCGAAGCGGTTATGGTGGTCCTGTCTCTCGCTCCCCCAAACATACGTGCTCTGGCCATGGACGCTGGCAAGCCAGGTGTCGCGGCGATGGGAAAGCAGAGCGGCGTATGGCAGCACGAAAGTCCCATTCGGCTCCGGCTCCGGCTCGATCCCCAGACTGCGATACGGTTCATTGTTGACTGCCTCAGGTACCAGGCGCAGATACGCTGCCGCCACTTCCGGATCGATCTCCTGCTTTCCATCGGGCGTTCCACAGTGCGCCAGAGCCTCCAGTCCTTCCAGTGCTCGCGGATTGATGAAGCCGTAACCAGGTCTGAATGGACTGCGTCCGCTCTGCGAAAGCGGCAGATCAAGCCGATTGCAGTATATCCGCTGTGCGAGCATGGCGCGCCGCAGCCGCTCGTGCGCTTCAGCGCTCAGACGCCAGAGCGTGCCGTTTAGCTCCTGGAGCAGTGGAGGCAAGGTTCCGAAGGCGTTCCTGGCGTAGGAATGATAGTGACCGCTGTGATGGTATGCGGAACCGTCGATTTTCAGCTCGCTTGTGGGTTGCAGCATGGATCGCTCGAGCATCGCCTTGAACGCATTCAGCCAGCGGACCTGCTCGGCCTCCTCGACCTGCATGAGACACTGGCGAAACAGGCAGGGAACGGTAAGGTGGTAGAAATCCATGTGGGAGGGCGCATCGCCCTCGGCGAAAATCGCGCCGCCGCCATAGGTGTAAAGAAGGAAGTCAAGATGGCGCTGCAACCGACCCGCCTCTGCAAGCATGTCGCGCATCAGGAAGACGGCGTCGGCCCACGCCCCTCCGACCCACCAGTTCCACTTGAACCCGGATCCTGCCTGCAGCGCCTGGTCATGGAGATGGTCCGCAATGAGGAGAAAGGCTTCAGCCAGCCGGCGACGTTGTTCCGCCTCATTGCTGGCTCGATACGCGCCGGCGACCTGATGGGCAAGGGAGCTCATGGAGGCGGGGGTCTGCATGCCAAGCCAGTCGGGGCCGTGCTCGTCCGACCAGTACCCGCTACCCAGTTCCGCTTGCTCTTCACCTGACGGGTAGAATTGATAATACGCGTCGATGCCGGGGCCACGCACGCCGTGCTCGTCGCGCACAATGCCGAGCGCCTCCACGCGCTCACAAAGGTCGTTTACCCGTACTTGCTCAATGCCTGGCCCCCTATCGGGGCCCAGCAACTTGCGGATGCCCGCCCGTTCGGCCTCGGTCACGCGCTCGGGCCTGGGAAAGCGCCCCTCGTCCGGCACAGGGGGCTGCCATTGGGCCTCCTTCTCAGGGATGACCGAGTTCCCGCCATAGGTAAGCGTGTTATACTTGATGAAATCGAGAAACACAGTCCCTTTCGCCGCCGCGCTCGGCGCGGCGATGCGGATGTTGTCCACCTCCGCCGTCGGCTCGCCGTGTGGGAAATCGTGATAGTAAGGACGCGCCTGCCGCCAGCCGGTGAACGCCATCGGAAACCGGAAGAAGCCGGTGACTTTCTCTCCCTCGCGGAACTCAAAGACCAGCGTATCTGACAGCGGCTCTTCCACATACAGCCACACGGAGAAGCCGGCCCTGCAACGATGGCCGCCGGTGCGAGCGATATCTCCGATGCCTTGGCGGATGACCAGTTCCTCCCCCCTGGACCAATCCCATTGCAACGAGTTACTGCCCTGCTTGTAGTGCCACGGGCTGATGCTCAAACTCGCCGATCGGGTCGCCGTGAAGGTGTCCGGCACCCCGTCCTCGAAGGACTCGCAGTAGGTGCCCTGCTGGGCCCAGGCCCTGGTGCAGGCAGCCAGGACAAATGCGAAGGCCATGAACATTGTAATCATTTCACTCATCTTACTCCTCTCAGATCGATGGTCGACTCCATCGATCTCGGCCTTGTCGTCGACATAGACCACTTATGTGGTATATTAGGGATAGATTGAACCTGGATGGCGATAAGATAGAAAGATTCTGGGAATATGGCAAGGTGAAAGGTTTTATGGATTGTATGAAGAATTGTTCAAATAATAAATATTGTAGACATAGAAAAACCCCCCGGTGCTGACGGCGGCTCCGGGGGGTTCAATGAAAATTTTTGGGAATTACTGCAGCAGTGTCAGCGCATTCTGCGGCACGGCGTTGGCCTGGGCCAGCAGGGCGGTGCTGGACTGGACCAGGATCTGGTTGCGCGTGAATGTGGAGACCTCTTCGGCCACATCGGCGTCCCGGATGAGAGATTCGGAGGCCTGCATATTTTCAACGGCGACGTTGTTGTTCGCGATCGTGTGCGACAGACGGTTCTGCTGCGCGCCCAGGTCCCCTCTTGTATTTGAAACAGTATCGATGGCGAGATCAATGGCGGAGATAGCCGAACGGGCGCTGAGCAGCGTGCTCATCGACACGCCGGAAAGGTTCAGCGCGGCGCCGCTGGCGCTCAAGTCGGCAATCGTCAGTTCGATCCGGTCCGTCGCCTGGGCGTCCGGCCCCACCTGAATGCTGCCTCCGGCGCCGCTGCTAACGACCAGTTCGAGACCGTTGAGTTCTCCGTCCCGATATCCGTCGCTGGCCGGGTTCGCACCAGAGGCGTTGCGCTGGCCGGAAAGGGTCAATGTAATACCCAGACGATCAAAATTGGCGATAATGCTCGATCCGGTCGCCACCACCGCCCCTGCTGCGTCGTTGTCTAAGGCGGTGCCGATGTCGATGGTCTGGGTGGCAATGCCGTTGCCCAGCGTGATCTCGCTGTCTCCGGTGGAATCGATAAATGTATAGGTTCCAGACGCCCCTCCGCTGAGGGTAACATCCACAACCCCGGTGGTAGGAGAAGCCAGGACAGTGGAGGCGGCCACGCTCTGGCTTACCGTATTCCCAAACCCGCTTAATATGCTGGTATCGTTGTAGCTGGTCGCGTTGGCAATCCGGTCGATCTCGGAAACCAATTGAACAGATTCCGCGTTGATCGCATCCCGGTTGTTGTCGTTAACCGTGGATGAGGCCGCCTGTACAGCCAGTTCCCGCATCCGGATCAGCATGGCGCTGACCTCATTCAGGGCGCCTTCGGCGGTCTGGATCAGATTCGTCCCCTGTTCGGCGTTGCGGGTGCCTTGAACCAGGCCCCCGATTTCGGCCCGAAAGCCCTCCGAGACAGACAGTCCCGAAGGATCGTCCGCCCCCCTGTTGATCCGCAGCCCCGAGGAGAGCCGCTCCAGGTTCGTGGAGAGCATCCGGTTGTTATTCCCCAGATGCCGCCGGGTATTCATCGCCATGATATTGTGGTTTACGATCAGAGTCGACATGCGATCCCTCCTTGTGTGCCCTACAGGCCTTCTTTGCAAATTACAACTTGATACTAAATCGTATATTGTATTATCGGAAAGTGTGTTTTAAACTTGAGAACATTTTTGCTTTGCAGATCACGCAATATTGGCTAATATAGTATGAATAGAGTATCCTGTTTTGATTCTGAATGGATATTGGTCGGATTCTTGATGGAGAAAAGGCGATGGAACCGTTCGATCTACCCCTGGTGTCCCGACCCACGCTGGCCGACATTCTGAACGAGCTGACCGTAGAGGTCGTGGAAGGGGACCTGTGTGAACGGCTGGAAGACAATCGGATACGCTGTTACGCCTGCGGGCACCGCTGCCGAATTCCGGAGGGCCGGCAGGGCATTTGCAAGGTACGGTTCAATGAGGGCGGAAAGCTGCGTGTGCCCTGGGGCTATGTGGGTGGCCTCCAGTGCGATCCCACCGAGAAGAAACCGTTTTTTCACGTCTATCCCGGATCTAACACGTTGACTTTTGGGATGTTAGGATGCGACCTGCATTGTTCGTACTGTTTTCCTGCAGAAACGCCGATTATTACCGATCGCGGCGTCATCCCAATCCAGCAGGCATTCGAAATGGGGAGCCGCCGAATATGCCTTCAGGACGGCGATGTCTCTGCCCCACCGGGATTGCAGGCCGTCGCATCCGATGGTGAATTGCGCCCTGTGCGCCAGGTCTTTCGACACCGCTACACCGGGCCTCTGACAGTCATTCGGCCCTACTATTTCCCTCCCCTCCGGTGTACGCCGAACCATAAAGTCTATGTGTGTACCGATCCCGACAGTGGCAAAATCGAACCGATAGAGGCAAGCAAAGTAAGTCCAGAGCATTATCTTGTGATTCCGAAACGACTCGACACCTCGGCATTTGAAAAAAAGGATATAGATGTCCATTCTGTTATCTCGGAGAACCCGCATTGTCGTGAGACAGCAGCCTATTACCTGGTTCCGATTCGCTCGATAGCTTCCGCAGATTTCTCAGGATACGTGTACAACATGGAGGTCGACCAGAAGCACAACTACCTGGCCGGGTTCTTCCTGGTCAAGAACTGTCAGAACTGGTTGACTTCCCAGGCCTTACGAGACCCCGCCGCGGATGTTCGCCCGCGTGAAATCTCCGCCGAGCAGCTCATCGCAACGGGCAGGCAGTTGGGGGCGATGATGGTGGCCAGTTCTTATAACGAGCCCCTGATTACCTCCGAATGGGCCCTGGAAGTCTTCCGGGCGGGAAGGGCTGAAGGACTCAAGACGGCCTTTGTTTCCAACGGCAATGCCACGCCGGAAGTCTTGGACTACCTCAGGCCCTGGACCGATTGCTACAAAATCGACCTGAAGACCATGTCCGATCGTAACTACCGCAAGCTGGGCGGTGTGCTGCAAAATGTGCTGGACACGGTACAGATGGTGTACGACCGGGGGTTCTGGATGGAGATTGTGACCCTCCTGGTCCCGGATTGGAATACGTCGGACGCTGAATTGCGCGATGCGGCCCGCTTCCTCGCCGCCATCTCTCCGGACATCCCCTGGCACGTGACGGCATTCCACAAAGACTATAAAATGACCGAACCGGACAACGCCTCGTCCAGAATCCTGCTCCGGGCCGCCGAAATCGGCAAAAGTGCGGGCCTGCGATACGTTTACGCCGGTAACCTGCCCGGCCAGGTCGGCGCCTTTGAAAACACCTGCTGCCACGCCTGTGGCGCGCTCTTAGTTGAGCGGTTCGGATTTCACGTGCGCCAGGTGCGAATTGGCGAGGAAGGCGCGTGTCCGGACTGCGGCCAGAAGATTCCGGGGATCTGGGGGCCGGTCCATCAGAAGGGCGACGGCTATGTCAGACCGCTGAGGGTATAGGGACGTAGCGTATGAATGTACATAAATAGGGGCCTGCAATTCACGCAGGCCCTTTTTGCTGCCTATTCCAAGACCGCCGGTTTCTAAGTTTCTTCGTAACTGTTCAGGTGGATACTGCATCAGTACCCGATCCCCGATTTAGGCTTTTCTCCGCGTCCTCCGCGTCTCTGCGGTGAACGCTTAGGTTTCTTCTTCTATCTGCTGTATCGTGCGCTGCAAAAATTCGTTGGCCAGTTGAACCCGTTCATCAATATCCTCAGCGCTCATGGCGGCGTCCGTTTCGTCAACCTGTTCAACCAGCATGGGTCCTGAAAACCGATGCTTTTTTAGAACCCGGAAAATCCGGCGGAAATCGATATCTCCGCTGCCGGGAACCGGGAAATTCCGTTCGCCCTTTGTTCCTTTGTGGTCTTTGATACAAAGCCCGGAGAGATAAGGCAGCACGTGAAGAAGATCGACTTCGGGACTTAAGCCTTCATAAAATCGAACGTTACCGGGATCATAACACGCCCGCACCCACCGCGAACCGATCTTGTTGAGCGTTGACCGCAGCACAGGCCCATAGGCTGTGTTTCCCATGCGGGGTTTGAGCAGAATGGTGATGCCGTTCTCTTCGGCATAGGGCACAATCTGGGACATTCTGGCCAGAAACTGCGCCTCCGCACTTGCCGCCTCCTCTTCGGAACCCTCTCCCTCTGTTCCGGTCGACGTTCCACTGGTTAACATAAACCGGATGCCCAACAGGCTTGCCTGGTCAATCCTGGTCTTAAAATCCTCCACGCCCGTATCCCCCTCCCAGCTGGCAAACATCATCACAGGCGTCAGCCCCAGGGCCTCCAGTTTAATACCCACCTCACGCGCCCCGGCCCGACCGTTCTCCAGGGAGGGCACCTGCTCTCCCTGATGTGTTGAGCCAAGCCCGAGATAAGCATAACCGGCCGCCTTGATCCCCTCTAAGGCACGATCAAAGCTAAACTCCGACCACGGCAGGCTGAAACAGCCAATTTGCCAGTCCATTATCGTCCTCCTTCCGCAGGTATTCTTATTGACATTCACAGAGGTCCGTTTACACCTTAAATATCCCCCGATTTGTGTTGAAACACAATAGTATACGCTTCACAGAAACGATTGTCAAGCAGAACGCTCCATGATTCTTATCCTGGCGCACTTTTTTTATGGCAAGAATTCAAGATTCGATCAAGTGGTGCCGATATTACACGTAGACCGGGAATACACACTGCCAGAAAACCTGCGATAAGGAGGACGTGAACCCGAAAAAGACAAACGCAATGGGGCAATAAAAACACCTTCTATACTGGCCAATCAGAGGACACCATGCCATTCCGAATCAACAACAATATTCCGGGCCTCAATGCGCTGCGGATCCTGAATATCACGGGCAGGGATCTCAACAAGCGTATTGAGCGGCTCTCTTCGGGCCTCAAGGTCAACCGGGCGGCGGACGATGCTGCCGGACTGAGTGTCTCGGAGGGATTGCGAGCAGAAATCAGCGGGTTTGCGCAGGGAATACGCAATTCCGAACAGGCGATCAACCTGGTTCAGACGGCCGAAGGAGCGCTCAACGAAATCAATGGGCTGCTTCTGCGGATGCGCGAACTTTCCGTACAGTCCGCATCCGCAACGGTGAACGATGACAACCGGGTGTCGGTCAACGCGGAATTTACCCAGTTAGTCAGCGAAATCGACCGGATCGCGCAGGTCACTTCCTATAACAACTCGACGTTACTTACCGGCTTTGGCAATGTCGTAAGCCAGGATCTCACCGCCTCCAGCGCCCTGGATTCCGCCACCACCGGCGTAATCGGCGTGCAGGTGTCCGGCGCGGCTGCGGGAACATACGTCTTTGCAGACGCTCCTGCAACCAATGACCGAGAGATCACCCTGGGCAACGGGGTGACCACACAGACGCTCAACGTCGGGCCGGCGCTGGACGCCGACGGCGGCACCCTGGCCGGTGTGGTGGCCACGAGCAGTTCGATTCTGGCCAACTTCGACCGGCTGGGCATCCAGTTGACCTTAAGTGGGTTTAAGGCGGCCGAGGGGAACGATCCGCAAATCAACGGCTACCGCGATGGGCTTCTGAACGGGGACACGCTGGAGATCGGGTCGGGCACGGGCGGGACCTTCCAGGTGGGGCCGGACGACGGTGCAGTCCACAGGCTGGAGGTGAATGTCGCCGACATGAGGGCCTCGGGTTCTGTCCTGAACCTGGGCAGCCTCTCGGTCGGATCCCTGGCCTCGGCTCAGGCCGCAATCTCACCGATTGATCTTGCCATCGAGCAGGTCACGCAGGCCCGTGGCGATCTGGGCTCCATCCAGAGTCGCCTCACCTTTGGCATGCAGGCCACCGGTGTGATGATGGAAAACGACATATCCTCGGATTCAACCATTCGGGACGCCAATATTGCCGAAGAGGTATCGGCCTTTTCCCGGGCGCAAATTCTCACCCAGTCCGGCCTGGCCATGTTCGCCCAGGCCAATATCGTAGCTGCGTCTGTCCTCAGCCTGTTATAATTTTCCCGAATCGGTGGAGATGGTAGGATCAGGGACGAAATCACCGCCATCTTTTTCAAGAGCCGAAAAGCCCCAGGGAGGGGGCTTTTTTTTATGTAGAATTTAAAGACTCTCACCAGGGTGGGGAGGGGTAGTGTAGACGCGGAGGACGCGGAGAAAATCAAAAAGATGGAAGATTTTTCAACATGGGTTCAAAAAGGGCATGGTGCCTGCAACAATCTATATTTTTCATAGTCCTTGACACGGCGCCTTCCTCTTCCCTATCTTTAGGTATATTCGACAGTCCATTATTCTGGAGGGATGCGGGAATGGTTCAGCACATCAAAGTTAAATTCGGGACCACGGAAGAAGCGCTGCGCGCCCAGATTGTCAAACTGTGTGAACTGAACAACTGGAACAAAACGCGGGTGCATTTTGTCATCGACATCAACAGGTGTACGGTCCAGGAAACAGTGTATGCCGTATCGGGCGAATCCACGGGGCTGCCGCTCCACCCCAACGGCCCCGACGCCGTACAGAAACTGATCCCATAGGGCAAGAACTTTTTCCTAAACTGTTTGCTGTAAACTGCCGATAGGATAAGTGGCAAGTGTGTGTCGGTGTTTTTATTTCCCCGAGCGTCGATTCCTGGCAGAATCGACGCTTATTTTTTGTTTTTGTATGAAAATATGTTCATATATTAAATAATGAAAACACTACGAAAGCAACCGTTCCCGCCCCTCCATCCGGCGCAGGGCCAGAAAGAGGAGAACGCAGCCCAGAGCGGCGACACAGAGGCGGTTCACCAGCACCCGATCGCCCCAGAGCGCGTCGTCCACGCCTATAGGAGGATCGAACGGGTTGAGAAAAAGGAAATAAGGGGTATTCCCCAGGGATTCGGACGTCAGCAGGATAAAAATGAGAAAGCCCAGCGAGAGCATCCCGGCGGCATTGCCGCTACGGAAGCTTACCGAAAAGAAGAACGTCAGATTGGCGACCAAAAACGCGGGCAGAAAAGCATTCAGCGCACCCTCGACAAAGAGAAATTCGGCAAAGAAGAAATAGGAGAGGGCGCTCATCGCCATCAGTGAGACGGCAAGCACTACATAAATGGAAAGCATGCGAACTACCCAAATTTTATAGTGCGAAGAGGAGGTGCTGAACAGCACCTCCAGGGTGTTTCGATCCCGCTCTCCCGCTACCAGATCCATGGTCAGATAAATGCCCAGAACGGTCCCGGGGGCCTCCACCAGGATGTGCAGCGCCTGGATCGCGCTGAACCCTTCACCGGGGCGGAACACGGCCAGGGCGTAGAGAATTCCGTAGTAGGCCAGGATGCCTGCCCCCATAAAGAGCAGCTTCCGGTGGAAAACCAGGCGGAAGCTGAGCCGGTAGAGCCTCCAGGCGCTCAGCGTCAGCTCTTTCCAGGTCAGCACGGGCGCTGCCTCCCCTGCCTGAGCAGATGGAGATAGGCGTCTTCAAGCGTCGGGTCGGTCTGCCGGGCGTTCAGACTTTCGAATGGAGTGTCTGAGAGGAATCGCGCCCGTACCCCGGACGGCGTGCGGAGGTGCGAAATCAGATTCAGCTCCCGTTCAACCTGTGAAAATGACGCCTCCGAAATCACGGCTTCCCACACCTGTCCCCGGGCCAGGTCGCGCATGGACTCGGGCGAGCCGGTATATAACAGGCGTCCGGCGTTCAGCACTGCCAGCCGGTTGCAGCTGCCCGAAATATCCTCCACAATATGGGTGGAAAAAATTACGATCCGCTCCTGGCTCACGCGGGCCAGCAGGTTGCGAAACCGGATCCGCTCCAGAGGGTCCAGCCCGGCGGTCGGCTCATCCACCACAATGATCTGGGGCATGTGCAGAAGGGTCTGCGCAATCCCCACCCGCTGCTTCATTCCTCCCGAGAAAGACCCGATCGGGTCGTCCTTCCGGTCCAGCAGATTGACCTGCTCCAGGCACTCTGTTACCCGAACCCGGCGTTCAGCCCCGTCCCGAAAGCCCTCTAAGAGCGCCCTGTATTCTAAGAAATCGTACGCCGAAAGGTGGTTATAATGTCCAAAATGCTGGGGCAGGTACCCGATCAGCCCCTGGATGCGCCCCTCCCGGAGCAGGTTGCGACCATCAATGCTCACCGATCCATAGCTCGGCTCCAGCACTTGGCAGACAATCCGCATCAGGGTGGTCTTCCCCGCGCCATTGGGGCCCAAAAGGCCAAACATCCCCCGGCCGATCTCCAGATCGACCCCCGAAAGCGCCCGGAACTCCGGTCTGGGCACCCCGATAAAGGGCACAGCGGCCGCTCCTTGGTAAACCCAGCGCTTCAAAAAACCCAGCCGCCCGACGATATTCTCCACGTCCACGCGGCCGTCCCGCACCCGGCCGGCCAGTAAACGGGCCAGGCGGACCGCCAGCCACACCGCCGCAGACGCCACGGTCACCGACGGGAGGCGCAAGCGCCAGTGGATATAGCCCAGAAAGAGGACCGGTAATAGATTGCGCAGAAACAGCCGACCGGTAAACCGGATCCAGCCGGGCAGTCTGGCCTTGAGCGGCCAGAGAAGCGCCCCGCAACGACCCATATGGGCCAGCATCCCCCAGGTTATAAGGGAATGGATGGTGATCCACGTCCCTTCCTCAAAATAGGTATGGAGGTACCCGATCAGGCCCAGCAGAGGCAGTTTCCACACCAGGCTCTCTTTAATCGCCTTCCGATCGACCGAATCCAACCCTTCGGACCGCAGCCGCTGGGAACGCCGGATATAGCGCGCCCATTCCCGTCTGAAACGGCCCGGCGCCCCGTAGGTCTTGGTCAGATTTCTCAGCTGAACCGAAAGCACCGGCCCCACCAGCCTGCGAGCCTCCACCCGCGCCCTGAGTACCCCAAGCCCTGCCCAGACCAGCCCCAGAAAACCGAACCAGAAGGGCAGTACCGCCAGACCCGTCCAGAACAGGCTGTCGTAGCGGGTGTAGATCCCGTAGGTCGCCGCCCCGGCGGCAAGTGTGCCCACCACCACGCCGGGCGCTCCGATCTCCACGAGCCACCGCTTCACCTGATCCAGGCCCATATAGACCACCGGAATAAAGATCAGCGTTGAGAGCATAGAAACCGACAGCCCCCCCAGCACAGTGATGGCAAAGGGAGGCCAGATCTCAAAATCCCTGCCGAACTTCAATGCCAGGGGCAGAACGCCTAAGAGCGTGGTGGCCGAGGTCATCAGAATTGGCCGCACGCGGGACCGCCCCGCTACAAGCACGGCCCGCTCCCGCCGGTACCCCCTCTGGGTCCTCAGCGTGCCGATGGCGTCGATCAGGATAATTCCATTGTTGACGGCAACGCCAATCAGGACGATAAACCCCAGCAGGGCCATCGGTCCCTCCTGCTGGCTCAGGCCGGTTTCGGAGAGAACCAGCGCCCAGCAGGAGCCGATCACAGCGGGAGGCAGCGTGCAGAGAATAATCAGCGGAGAAGAAAACGACTCGAAAAGGGAGGCCAGGATCATGTAGATCAGCACCGCCGCCACACCCATCATCCAGTAGTAGATCGTATCCTCCTCCGCCTCTTCGACCTCAACCGTGTAGCCCTCGGGCAGCACCAGGTCTGCAACCAGCGCCTGGACCATCCGCCTGGATTCATCCAAGAGCGGTTGTGAGTCCAGGATCTCCCCCGTAAAACGGTAGGAGACCATCACGCGCCGGGACTGATTGGAGCGCAGCACGCTGGCCCGGCCTTCGTCCGTGCGCACCCGGGCCACCTCCTCCAGCGGGACAAATACGCCCGCCGGCGTGAGAATCGGCGTTTGCCTGAATTCGGCCAGGGTGACGGACGCCTTCTGCGGGTCTTCCGTATTCCGAACCTCAACCGGAACCTCCGTCGCATCCGGCCACAAAAAAGGCACCGAGGTCTGAAACCCGTCCGGCCGGGCATCCCCCACACCCGCCAGAACGGTCGACACCTCGATGCGCTGGTCGAACATCCGCGCATCGTCGGGAATCACCTGGATCTCCGGCGCACCCCGCTCGGCGTCCGCCCGCACGCTGTTCGCGTCGATCTCCTCCAGTTCCTCTAAGCGGAAGACCAGATCGTCGGCAATCATCTGCAAAGTGACAAAATCGTATCCCCGCACCACGGCCTGCTCCGAGGGCACGCCCCCCGCTAAATTAAACCCGCCCGGCCGGCGCCGCCTGATGCCTGCCCTGCCCCCGCCCCTCCTGGCCCTGGGCTTGGGCTCGTAGCCGATCACACCCCCCTGGATATTCCGGGTTTTTTCATCCAGCTTCTCCTTAATCTCCTCAAGCGAGATCTCCTCCGGGCGCTCCGAGCGGTGGTGCAGGATCACGCTGATGCTGGCCTCCGACTCCTGCACGCTGGTGGTGTACCGGTCCAATCCCTCGATCTCCGCGACGGTCGTCTCCACTTTTTTGACCATCTCGTCCGTCGCATCCAGCGTGGCCCCCTCGGCCAGGTCGATATAGACCGAAAACCGGGTCTCTTCCTCGCGGATCTCCTGCTGGAGCACATAGAAGAAGGAAACGATCAGCGTACCCGTCAGAACAGCGCAAACGCCCACCACAACCCGTATCCGATGCCTCAGGCAGGCCTTTAACAAAAGGGTGTATCGCTCCATCAAACGCCCGGTTGCAGGAGCGCGTCGGGCCTGCTTAGAGAGGGTGCGGGCGGCCAGGGTGGGCACTAAGGTGAGGGCCACAAGCAGGGAGACCAGCAGGGGAAAAGTCATGGAGAGGGCCAGGTCCCGGAGGATATCCTGAGCGTCGCTCTGGATAAAAACCACCGGCAGGAAGACCGTGACCGTGGTCGCCGTGGCCGCCACCACCGCCCGGGCGACCTCTGCAGTGCCATCCTGGGCCGCCTGGATTGGAGACTTGCCCCGCTCGTAGTGCTTGAAGATATTCTCCATCACTACAATCCCGTTGTCCATCAGCATCCCAATCGCTAAGGCCAGGCCGCAGAGGGACAGCACGTTGATGGAGAGGTCCCAGGCGTACATCAGATTAAAGGTGACCAGCAGTGAAACCGGAACCGCCAGCAGCAGCACCGACACGAAGCGGAGGTTGCGCAGAAAGAGAAAGAGCACAAACAGCCCCAGAATCCCGCCTGCGATAGCCGCCTGCTTGAGCGTGAACAGGGCCTCTTCCATCAATTCCGCCTGGCTGGAACTGATGCCCAGTTCGATTCCCTCGTCGGCGAATTCCCGGTTGATGCGCGCAATCGCGACCTCCACATCCCGGGACACAGCGATCAGATTGGCCTCATCGTCCTTCTGCATGCGGACGCCCACCGACGGCTTCCCATTGATGCGGTGCCGGTCGGTCTGCTCCTGCAGCCCGTAGCGCACCTGCGCCACATCCCTTAGTCGCAGCGGAATCTCCGGTTTAAGCACCAGGTTCCGAATCTGCTGCAGGTCCGTAAACTGCCCCTGAAGGCTTACCGCATAGGCCTGCGCACCGTCGTAAACCCGGCCCACGTACTCCCGCCGCCGGTTAAACGCATTGATCCGGGACCGGATCTGGCCCATTGTGATCTGGAAAGCCTGGCACAGCAGGGGGTCCACAATCACCTCCACGGCTCGCCGCCGCCCCCCCACAACCTGGGCGTTGACCACCCCGTCCACGGCCTCCAGTTCGGGCCGAATCTTCTCTTCTGTAAAATCCCGCAGCCAGTTCAAATCCCCCTCGCCCAGCACGTAAAGCTGCATAATCGACGCGCTCAGATCCGAGGAATCGAACCGCTGCACCCGCGGCCGGGTCCGCTCCGGGTACACGGACTGGAGCCGGGCGATCCGGCTCTCCAGCTGCAAGATTGCAAATTTCATATCCACATCCGGGCCGTACGACACCTGGATGCCCCCGCTATTGGTCAGGGCAAAAGAGTCAATATCCTGGACGCCCTCTAATTTGCCGATCTCCGCCTCGGTGGGGATCAGCAAGTCCCGTTCGACCTGTTCAGGCGACGCCCCCGGCAGGGTCAGGGTCACGTAAATCATCGGGTAGATGATCTCGGGATAGAGCTGCACGGGCAGCCGGCTCCAGGAGATCACCCCCAGAAGGGCCATCGCGGTGAAAAACATGGCCGTGGTCACCGGCCTGCGCACAGCAGCATGGGAAAGGCTCATCTCTTCACCCTCCCTCGTAGCCGGTCGATGGTCTCGTAAACCACCGGAATCACGATCAGCGTCATCAAGGTAGAGGTCACCAGCCCCCCGATCACCGCAATCGCCATCGGGGCCCGCAGCCGGGCGCCCTCTCCCGCCCCGAAAGCCATCGGCAGCAGGGCTAAAATCGTGGTAATGCTGGTCATCAGGATCGGACGCAGCCGGTCCTGCGCCGCCTGCAGAACCGCCGCACGCAAATCGCTCGCGCCCTGCCGCACCTGGTTGATCCGGTCCACCAGAATAATGGCGTCGTTAACCGCAATCCCGCCCAGCATAATCATCCCGATAAATGCCATCACACTGAAAGGCTCTCCCAGTCCCCAGAACGCCAGGACCACCCCGATACCCGCCAGAGGCACGGTGAACATCACGGTAAAGGGATGCAGCAGAGACTCAAACAGCGAAGCCATCACCATATAGACCAGTACCACGGAGAGCAGCAGGGCGAATTTGAGACTGCCGAACGACTCGGCCCGCTCCCGCTCCTCTCCCCCGATGGTGACGCGGTACCCGTAGGGAAGAATCATATCCTGCAGGGCCCGGCTGATCTGGTCGGTCGCCTCGCTCAACACCGCGCCTTCCACCAAGTATCCGGTGATGTGCCCCACCCGGCGCTGCCCATCCCGGAGAATCTCCCGGGGTCCCTCCACGATCTGCAGGTCCGCCACATCCGCCAGCGTGAGCAGCGCCCCGTCCGCGCCGTCGATCCGGATGGTCTTCAATTCCCACAGGTCCACGTCCTCAAATCCCACCCGGATGGTGCGCGCCCGCTGGTCTTTGGACAGTTCGCCCGCCACCTCTCCCGAAAGCCGGCGCTCTAAGTCCCGAACAATGGACTGCGCCGTCAGCCCGAAGGCCGCGGCCACATCGTCGCGCAGGACCAGATCCACCTCGGGCTGCCCGTCCTGAAAGCTCGTCCGCACGTTGTAGACCGTCGGCAGGGCTTCGATCCGGGCCTTCACATCCCCGGTCAGTTCCCGGAGCAGGTCCAGATTTTCCCCGCTGACCTCCACCTGTACGGGCGTCTCGCTGTCCCCCATAACCCCTTCCAGTGCAGTTTTATGAAGCAGATAGTTCACCTTCATATCCGGAATGTCGCGCAGGGGCGCATCCAGCATGGCAACCAGTTCGCCAACCCGGCGCCGGGTCGGATCCTGGACCAGAAGGGTCGAAATCGTCGCCCGGTTGGGACCGGTGGGTTCTCCGGCGCTGGAGAGCCGGGCCGGATCGACGCCCACCCGCACGTAGATATGTTCCGCATCCGGATCGCAGACCTCCTCGATGATCGCCGCCACCCGCAGGGCAACCCGGTCGGTGGCCTCCAGCCGGGTGCCCTCCGGCAGCGCCAGCTCCACCTGGAACATCCCCTGGTCCTCCCTGGGGATGAACTCGGTCTGGATGGCCCGGCTCAGGTAAACCGCTCCCCCCAGCGTACCCAGAGTCACCAGCGCAACCACGCCCTTCCGGCGCAGCGCCCCCTCCAGAAACCGGCCGAACCGTTCGGACCGGACCCGCGATTCCCCGGCGGGGATGCGGCGCAGAACCCGGGAGGCGAGCATCGGGACTGTGGCCATCGCCACGCCCAGAGATGAGACCAGGGAAAAAGCCACGGTCCAGGCCTGCTCCTTGAATAGCTCACCGGCCAGTCCTTGCAGGTAAACAATCGGCAGGAAAACGGACACCGTGGTCAGCGTGGACGCCAGAATGGCCACCCCCACCTCCCCGGCGCCCCGGGCGGACGCCGTACGCGCATCGACGCCCGTTTCCAGGTGGCGGTAGATGTTTTCGATCACCACAATTGCGTTGTCCACCAGCATGCCCGCGCCCAGCGCAAGCCCGCCCAGGGTCATCACATTAAGGGTCAGCCCCTCGAAATACATCAGCGTAAAGGTCGCCAGCACCGATATCGGAATGGCCAGGCCGATGACCAGGGTCGCCGTCCAGTTGCGCAGGGCCAGCAGAAGCACCCCAACCGCCAGCAGTGCGCCGTAAATGGCGGACTCCTCCACCTCCTCCACGGCCTGCTCCACAAACCGGGCCTGGTTTTCTACCACGGCAAACCGAATATCGGGCAGGTCGCGTTCCAGTTCTCTTAGCATCTCGAAAACCGACCCGACCACCGAGACCGTATTCGCGCCCGCTTCCCGGTAAATCGCCAGCCCGATGCACTCGGGCCCGTCCAGCCGGACCATTGTCTCCCGCTCCTGGAACCGCAGCTCCACCCGCGCCACATCGCCCACGGTCACCGGCACCCTGGGCGCCGTGGGGTCCGGCTGCCCGCCCGCGTCCACCCCCCGCCGTTCGCCCACCACCAGAGTCCGCACCCCTTCCACATCCTCCAGCCGCCCCATGCCTTTCACCAGGTAGGCGCGCTGGCCGTCTTTCAGCGTGCCGCCGGACACATCGGTATTTGCCGCCTGCACCCGGCTGACAATCGTCTGGGGGGTCAACCCGTATGCCTCCAGCAGGTAGGCATCCAGGATAATCCGGACCTCTTTCTCCGCCCCGCCCTCAATCTCCGCGGAAGCCACCCCATCCAGCCCTTCCAGCTTCGGTTTGATCACCGTTTCCACGGTGCCCAGCAGGGCGTCCAGGTCCACAACGTCCACCGAAGAAACCGCCGCCCGCAGCACCGGCAGCGCCTGGGGATCCTCGCGGGTGACATCCAGCGTGGTCACTTCCGTATCCGAAGCGTAGCGCCCCACCTTCTTCTGAACGTCTAACAGGGCGAAATCCATATCCGCATCCCACGAAAATTCCGCCACCACCACCGCCTGCCCGGACCGCGACACGGAATGCACCCGCCGGACCTTGCTCACCGTACTGATATCCCCCTCCAAGCGGCGGGCATAGCGCTCCTCCATCTCACGCGGAGACTTGCCCGGCGACCACAGGTCCACCGTCACCACCGGCGTCTGCAAATCCGGCAGCAGGTCCACCCCCAGACGCTCCAGAGAAATCCACCCCAGCAGAACAACCGCCAGGGTGGCCATGGCAACGGTAACCGGATATCGGGTAGAGAATTCAGGTAGAGACATAAGATATTGCGGAATGCGGATTTGGGATTGCGGATTTAAAATCTTTCATTCCGCAATCCGCAATCCCAAATCCGAAATCAATTCCCTCCCGGCACGCCTTCTCCCGTAACGCGCACCCGTGTGCGCCGGCGGAGGGTTTCGTAGTTGCTCGTAACCAGACGGTCGCCATCTTCCAGACCGTCCAGGATTTCGACGTTCTTTTTGTCTTCCAGCCCGATTTTGACCTGCCGCATCTGGGCGCGGCCGCTTTCTTCGACAAACACGACCTTCTGGTTCTGTCTGTTCAGTACAAACTGGCGGGGAATCACCACCACATCTTCGTGGGATTCCGTCACCACCTGAGCCTTGACAAACATCCCGGGCCGCAGGAGACGGTCTGGATTTTCAACCGTGCCCTGGGCCCGGAAAGTGCGGGTGGTGGGATCCAGCGCCGGATCCACGGCCGTGATCCGGCCGATAAACACCCGGTCCTGGAACGCATAGTTCTCCACCCGGACCACCTGGCCCAGCCTGATCGCGACAATCTGGGAATTCGGGATCTTCAGGTCCACCACCACCTGGCTGTAGTCCATCACCTTGCCGATCAGCGTTGCCTGATTGATCAGGGTGCCCTCGGTGGCGTCCGTCACCCCGGTCAAAAACCCGGCAATCGGCGCCCGGATGCGGATCTTTTCGATCTGAATCAGCGCATCCTGGTAATTCGACTCCGCATCGGCAAGTGCCCGGCGGGCGTCTTCGACCTCTTTTTCGGTCACCAGCCCCCGCTTGAAGAGTACCTCCTGCTCCTTCAAGGTTCTGCTCGCGGTCTCCCGCGTCAGCTTCTTCGATTCCAGCCGTGCGCCCACCACGTGCTCCTCGTTCTCCAGCCTGGCGATCAATTGCCCTTCCAAAACCGGCATCCCCTCGGCCGGCTTCCCCATCCCATCGGCCGCCACCAGGTGAAAAATGCCCTTGATCTCGGTGATCAGCTGAGCCTCCCGCACCGGCCGCAGGGTGCCGGTTGCCGTCACGGTGGACTCCATCGCTCCCAGTTCAACCGTTTGAACCGTTACCGGAACAGTGAGGTCCACAGACCGCTGTTCCGTCTGGCGGCCGCAGCCGGAAAGCAGGCCCAGTAGCAGAAGAATAATTCCGAAGTTACGTCGCATGCACACACCCGGCTCCTTTGAGAAAGGACAAAACAGTTAACCTATTGTCCCCGAACATATTACAAATACAACCAAAACTCTTACATTATATATGTAATGTCAAAATTTCCGGAATCCTCCCCCCCTGCCGCCCCCTCTGCCCCCTCCGCCTCTGCTCCTCCCACGCCCCCCTCTGCCCCAATTCCAGGCCGGAAGGTCCTCCTCGTACACCTCGTCCGGGTTCTCCGGGTCCACATAACGCCACCGCACGGCATCGGCGTAGATCCTGCCGTTCGCCAGGTCCGACAGTTCCACACGGGCCTCCTCCCCCTCCTCGAACCGAAACCGGCCCAGGGTGTGCCACCCCCCCTCAATCTGCTCCGATTCGAGCTTCAGGGTGTCCGTCTCGCTCCCGTGGGAGACCATTAGCGTAAAGGCGCTCGCCCCTCTGCGGCGTTTCCAGAACCTGGGAGGGATCGTGTAGAAGGCCACGTCGTAGTCGCCGGCATGGGGCAGCCGGGCCGTCCAGACCGCCGGCTGCGCCCCGTCTCCCGCGCGTTTCCAGCGGTAAGTCGTCTCGTAGCGGCCAAACGCGAAGCGCATCTGGTCCTCTTTCCAGTTGTCGCCCTTCAGCTCGGGCCGCAGGAATCGCTGCACCCGGCGGATGGGCATCGAGAAGCCGTCGTCGTCGTTGTCTACAATAATCTCCGAGAAGGGGGTCTCCTCCTCGGTCACCTCCCGCACATAGGATTTGGCGTTTCCCTCCATCGGCCGTTCGGGGATGCGAAGCGGAGCGACCAGCGGGCGCCGGTTGCGGGCGAAAAACGGCTCAACGCTCACCCGAAACGGCCGGTCCCACAGGATCATGCCCACCTCCACCTCCTGTCCCCCCTCAATTTCGACCCCCTTCACCGCTTCGTCCTCCCGGCCCATCACGCTGATCTGCACAAACCCGCGCCCCGGCTCCCCGTTCCGAATCCGTACGATCACCTGATAGACCACCATCCCGAAGTCATCGTCTACTTTATAAGCCTTCACGCGCGTCAGGGTATACCCCGGGACGTGCGTATCGTACAGCCAGTCGTGCAGCAGCCGCGCCAGGTTGGTCCGGCCGCTGGATTTAGAGGTGTCGCTCATGGCCGCCTTTTCGAAGGAAGCGAACGTGGCTTCACCGTATTGATGTTCTTTTTCAAACCCTTCCAGCACATTCCGGAATTCCTCGTCTCCCACCACCGCCTCGATCATCCGGAAGAGGGGCGGACCCTTGGCGTCCAGCACCGCCCGGTACAGATCGGCCTCCTCTACCGGATTCACATCCGAAAAAGACCGCTGCTGCATTTGGGTTACCAGCGTATCCCATGAGGTCCCGGCGGTCCTTTGCGGGCGCCGCCTCCTTGAAAATCCCCCCCGCCCGCGTCCCCTCCGGGAGGAGTAGAACGCCTGCTGGAGGTCTGCACTCAGATCCTCCTGCATATAAAGCGGCAGCCCCCGCTTCAGCAGGGAATAATTCTCTCCCCGGAATGCCTTGTCAAACGACCAGAGCTGCGCCACCGGGCTGCGGAAAACCCCGTCGCGGGAAGTTTCCCGGCTGAAAAAGGTCTGGAAAATCGCGCTTACCAGCAGATCCCGCTTGAGTTGCGCCGGATCGTCGTTGCGCCGCTGCCGCCTGCTCATCCACTTCAGCCTCTGGCTCAGGCGCAGGCCCATCAACACATCCTCCTCCACCATCAGAACCCCCGGCTGGGTCAGCCCCCCGTTTTCCTGCCAGCCCTCATAATACCACTGGACGTGAAAGGGCACCTCCACCACGGAGAGCCTCGGGTAGGGATAGGCCAGCCCGGTCTCCTGCTCCATCGTGTCCAGGACCTGGTCCAGAGCCTGGAGCGCCTCCTCTTTCGCATCTTCAAAAAAGGCGACCTGTTTCCGGTGGGCCGGGTGAAGGTAAAGCAGGCAGTCCACCCCGTGGATGCGCGCCTCGAATACCTCATAGACGCCGGCGTTCAGCGAGAAGATCGGCACCGGCCGCTCCACCTTCCAGGTCGCCCGCTCCCGGCTCCCCTGCTGTTCCCGGCCGGTTGGTTTTCCCTGGGTGATCACCTTCAGTCCGGCAGGGGTTGACACCGAAATATCCGCCGTGGCAAAAGAGACCGGCCGGTCCTGCGTGTGCCCGTAATCCACACTCGGCGCCGGATACCACAGGCACCGGGGCGGCAGGAACACCGAATTGGGCCGGATCCACATGGACAGATCGCCCTTGGTATCGAACGGCCCCCACCGCCGCTTGCGAAGCCGCCTCTGGGACCGCTCCCGCAGCAGGTCGAACCCATCGCGGTCGATGTCTCCTCCGTAAATAAACGTCAGCCGGCGCTCCCCCCCCGGGGCCAGCGGTTCACCCGGAATAACCCGGATAACGGCGGCCTCCCGCTTCCAGGACACGTCTTTTCCCGCCTCCGACTGAACCGAACGCAGGACCAGCCCCGGATTCAGACTAAAAATCAGTGTATCCAGGGCCGTCTCCTGTCCGTTTTTCACCTGCAGCTTCGCCCGCCCCTGCAGCGGGATTCCATCGGCCATCAGATCCACCTGGAGATCGTAATGTAACACCTCCGGACTCGGGACCTGCGCATACCGAGCCTGCTCTTCAAAAACAGCCGCCCGATAGGCCACCCTCCCCGTGTCCTGCGCTTCCATATAAAAGTAAAGCCCCGAAGCGGCAGCCAGCCCGAATATCGCGCTCCCACGCCCGAACCAGGTCCAACCGGTCGACTGTGGAAGCCGGGGATAGCGATCAATAGACAACCCGAAGAAACACAGTGCCAGCGCCAGGTAGAACAGGCGCTGGTCGATCACCCGCTCCACATCCCCCAGACCGATCAGGTCCGAGTAGAAGAGCGGGGCGAAAAACGCCCCGAAATCGTAGATGCCGCCGTAGCGCCGCCCCAGGAAAAAGAGCACGGCCAGGCCGTAGGCGATGGTGACCAACGTAACCGCCGTCTGCCGCCTCAACAGCGCGCCTAAGAAAAACGTCATCGCCGACATAAAGATCAGCCCGGGCACATTCATCAACAGCAGGTAGATCAGGTAAGGCTTGACGGTAAAGGGGGTTTTGGTGATGCTGATCTTGGCGGCCTGAATGGCCAGCGCCAGCACCAGCACCCCCAGGCTCAATGTCAAAAGCGCCCCCACCACGCCCAGGTACTTCCCCGCCACCAGCTCGGCGGTCGAAATCGGGCGGGCAGCCA
This sequence comes from Candidatus Latescibacterota bacterium, assembly GCA_965249305.1. Lineage (GTDB taxonomy): Bacteria > Latescibacterota > UBA2968 > UBA2968. Next base: position 6,638,514 of record OZ252228.1, read on the forward strand.
CGACCTCGTAAATTTCCGCCCGTTCGTCGGCCGCTCGAAAATCCCCCACAATAAACGCAATCACCACCGCCTGGAGGTAGCTGTACACGTAAAACGGCACGTACGCGCCCAGGCCGATAACAGAGCCGAAATCGATCCCATTGGCCTCCGCAATGGCCAGACCGATGCCCTGGAGAACCGGAATGGCGACGCCGATGCCCCCCAGGATGCGGAATTTGGTGGTTCGCAGAAGCATCTTGCGTTCATATCTGGCAACGCCTAAGATATTTTTAATGGCATTCATGTGAATAATTGTTCATATATTTATTTCATCCCGCCTCGGCCGTCTCCATCCGCATAAAGTAGACATACGCATCCTCTAAATTAGGCGGCGCCGGTTCGGCCTCCGGCGGCGGATCGCCGTCTCCTACCATCCGCAGATCCATCCGGTCTCCGTCCACGGCAATGGTTACCACGTAGAACCGTCGGGTCAGTTCTTCAAACCCGGCGTCGTCCACCCGGATGCGCCAGGTCTTCCCCTCCGCCTGCTGTACCAGATCCTCCGGAAGGCCGTGAAACACAATCCGTCCCTGGCTCAGGACGGCGAGTTCTTCACAAGTACTTGAAATATCGCCCACAATATGCGTGGAGATAAGGACCACCCGATCCCGGCTGAGACGCCCCAGAATGCCCCGAAAGCGGATGCGCTCCTCGGGGTCGAGGCCCACGGTCGGTTCGTCCACAATTAGAAACTCCGGTTCGGAGAGAATGGCCTGGGCAATGCCCAGCCGGCGTGTCATCCCCCCGGAATACGTGCCCGCCCGGCGGTTTCGGTCATCATACAGCCCCACGTCCCCAAGCGCAGCAGCGACCCGTTCCCGGCGCTTCCGACCCTCGTGCAGCCCCGCAAGGCGGCCCATGTAATCTAAGAACTCCCAGGCCGAGAGCTTGGGATAGGCGCCAAAGTGCTGGGGCAGATAGCCCAGGCGGCTGCGAACCTTGAGGCGGTCGCGCTGGAGGTCCCAACCGTCGATGGTTACACGCCCTTCGGTCGGCGTCATCTGGGTCGACAAGATCTTGATCAGTGTTGTCTTTCCGGCGCCGTTTGGACCCAGCAGTCCGAAGGTCCCATGCCGGATCTCCAGGTCCACGCCGTCCAGCGCCGGCCGGTCCCCTTTCTGGTAAACTTTCGTCAATCCCGTAATCTGGATTCTCATCACAGCGCCCTTTCCGACCTATTAGACTCTTTTTGCTCCTTTGACGTTCCCGAAAGGGTCAATTTTAAAGAAACATCATCCGCGCCTGGAGTCAATCTTTTTCTTCCTGCCGGACCGCTCGGAAAACGCACAAAAAACGGGAGAACAATCTGCCCCCGTTCGGTCAGATCGTTCTCCCGTTTTGGTGTAATAAGAGAGTAGCAATAGCAGCAACTGCCACTGCCAACCGCTACTGTATATGCACCATCAATTGATCAAATCGGTATAACCCCCCGACCGGTCTACTCCTTCGTCCCCTTCATCCACCTTGCGAAGGCGATCCGAAGGGATGGCCTGTTCCATCAGCCCATCCACCAGCACGATAATCGTATCTCCGGACCCTGCAACCACCTTCCAGGGTCCCCACGGAATCAGATCCGCATCATAGTACACCACCAGGTCATCCGGGGTGAAAACGGATTCTTCCATTGAATCCTCCTTCATACGACATCCTGTAGCATAAACCCGACTATGCATAAGGATATATCGACATGAAGGAGGGAAAGATTAGACCAAAGTTCTCACCACTTCCAGGAACTCCGCCAGCCTGAACGGCTTCATGATGACCTTCTGAACACCGATCGACTTCAGATATCGCGCCTTGTCTTCGGTGACGTAGCCGGTCATCACAAGAACGGGCGTCCGGATATTGCGACCTCTCAGGATGCGGACGGCTTCTTCACCGGGGGTGGGCATGCTCAGATCCGTAATCACCAGGTCAACCCCGTCAAAGTCCATCGCATCCAGAGCGGGACCGGCATCCGAAAATCCGTGCACCCTGTGGCCTTCCATCGTTGCCATGCCCTCTCCCTGCACTTATTTCTCCAGGGCCTTCCGTACCACCTGCCCCAACCGATCCAGCCGCAGCGGCTTCTCAAGCCACCCCGCAATATCCCGGGGCGCCTTCCTTTCCCGCCCCAGAGGATATCCCGTCATCACGACCATACGCACTCCCGGATCCTTCTCCTTAAGGGCCTCAATCAGCTCAACGCCGCCGATCTCCGGCATCACCAGGTCTGTCAGCACCAGCGCAATCTCGTCCCGGTGCAACTCGTAAACGGTCTCCGCCTCCTGCCCGTCGGCCGCTGTAAGCACCCGGTAGTTCAGGCTCTCCAGCATGCTCTGGGTCGCCAGGCGCACGTCTTCCCGATCTTCGACCACCAGAACCGTCTCGCCCCGGCCCCTTGGAATCGCACCTTCCGTTTCCTCCTCGGCGGCCGCCTCGTCGGCCACCCGGGGCAGGGTAATGCAAAATGTTGTGCCCCTTCCAACTTCGCTGTCTACCTGGATCGCCCCCCCGTGCTGCTTCACAATGCCGTAGACTTGCGCCAGTCCAAGCCCTGTGCCCTCGCCCGGCCGTTTGGTAGTAAAAAAAGGCTCGAACAGGTGATCCAGCACCTCTGGCGGTATGCCGGCGCCCGTGTCCGACACGGTCAGCGCCACCCACGTGTCCCGCGCCTCACCCGGTCCGGGCTGCCGGTGCGAGAGCCCCAGGCGCAGCTCGCCTCCCCCCGGCATCGCGTCCCGGGCGTTGATGGCCAGGTTGGTGATCACCTGCTGGAGTTGCGTCAGGTTGAACTCCACGCTAAAGTCCCCCCGGTCGAACTCAACCACGATATGGATGTTCTCCGGCAGGGTCCGTTTGAGCAACTTCACCACCTCTTTGAGGAAGGATACCAGCTCAACGGGCTCTCGCTGCGCAACGGTCCTGCGGCTGAAGTCGAGGATCTGCCTCACAAGCTGAGCGGCCCGCTCTCCCCCCTCAACAATCCGCTCCAAGTCTGCCTTTGCAGACTCGGGGATATCTTCACGCAGCCCCAGCACCTCGGCATATCCGATCGTGCTCACGAGCATATTATTAAAATCGTGCGAGATCCCTGCGGCCAGCTGTCCCACCGCCGCCAGGCGCTCCTGCTGCTGCACCCGGTCCTGCAATTCCCGCTCCAGCGTGACCTCCCGGATGACCAGCGCCCACCCCCCCTCACCCCTGCCCTGCGTAATCGGACGGGCCACAATTTCAAAGGCTCGGCGTCCCACCTCCCCCACCACCACTTCGTGGGGCCGTTCGTCCGCACCGGGCTCTAACAGCGCTTCCAGCGGCTTTCCCCCAATGCTGCGGACCACCTCGCCCACCGCTCCGCCCTCCAGCACCCGCAGGTATTCCCGGGCAGAGGGATTGACCAGCACCAGGCGCCGCCCCTCATCCAGTAAGCAGACGCCGTCCGGCAGGTGCGCCACCAGGCCTTCCAGCCGCGCTTCGCTCTCCCGCAGCGCCTCTTCGGCCCGTTGGCGTTCTCTGATCTGGTCTCTGAGTTCGGCGTTGGTCTTGCGCAACGCTACCACGTTCACATCGATCCGCTTCTTCAGCACGCCGTTGAGCTGCTGCGTGTCGTCGAAGATCTGGATCGTGTTGAACGCAATGGCCACCTGATCTTTGATAAGGGTCATCAGGCGCTCGTCTTCGGCGGTGAAAGCGTTCGCCCGGGGGTGGTTCAGGCTGACAACGCCCACAATCTCATTGTCAATTGCTAAGGGCAAACACAGAAGAGATCCGGCAAGCTTATGGTACCCAAGCCCCTGGAAAAACCGGCGATCCTTTGAGATATCGGAGATAGAGACGGCTTCCCCGTGTTGCGCCACCCACACGGCGACGTTTTCCACCGCGTGGAAACGGCGCCCGGAGCCGTTGGAGATATGGTAGTAGCTGCCAACCGGGTCGGTCTGCCCCCTGGCCGCCTTTACGATGAGTTCGCCCGTGTCCCGTTTGAAGAGCATGAGGGCGCAATTTTCAGCGTTCGTCTCATCAATAAGCACCTCGACAATGCCTTCGAACACCCTGCGCACGTCCGGGCCGTGTTTGAGCGCATCTACAATTCCGCAAATCGCCGACAGATCCCGGACCCGCTCTTCGAACTGCTGAAATGTCCTGGTCAGCTCCCGCAGGTACACATCTCCATGTTGGGCAATGAGACTTTCCAGTTCTTTCTGGATTCTTTGATCCGGCACGGGCGCAGTCATTGTGCACCTCTGTGTGAAAGGGGGCTGTGGCGCGTACAATCCCTGCCCGCCTGTGTACACACAAAAAGCCGTATCTCCACCGATACGGCTTTTCTCCAACGAATATGAATGTGGACGACCATCGACTTTCCCCCGACAAGAAAGCACAGGAACCGGGTGTGAGCGATCAGGAATCAGAAACAGAATTACCGACCTGCTCAGGGTTTAATTCGCAAAACGTATGCCAGACTGTGGAATATCTCAGGTATTTCGATTAACTTACTGTTTTAAGTTCACTTGTTTAAGAACACCGCCCCAGGCTCACGGCCGGCTTCCCCTGCTCCGGATTGCAGACCGTATAATAAAACGATGATATAGTATCCCGTTTTATTATGCACCCCATCTCCGGCCGGGTCAGACTCTTTTCAGAAGCCGCCGGGCGGTCAACTCAACCTTGAGCTGCCTTCCGCCCAGCTCCGGCATTGGAGGGCACGGCAAAACGTGGACCGCATCCGGATGAAGAACCCGGCCCGCGGCCGCTCCGAACGCCCGGGCCGCGTCTGGTGAACTGGCATAGGCAAACGCCAGACAGACATCGTCCCGGGATAGAGATGCGTGGGAAAGCGCCCCCTCAATCCGGTCCACCACCTGTTCCGGTTCGGCTTCAGGGTCGGCGCCTTTGGGCGCGCGCAGTTCGCCAATGTGGACCAATTCCCAGTCTTGAACCCGGCTGCTGCGAATCACCGTTGCGCCACCATCCCCAAGAGGGTCCGGCAAATCCGGCTCATCCTGCGTCACCATACGGTCCCCGTCGGGCAAAACGCCCATCACCTGGATCTCCGTGTACAATTTCGGAGGATTGCCAAAGCTGCGGCTGTCCGACATCATCACCGCCGGCCGTGGATAGCCCTTCCACACCTGTCGGATCTCCTCGCGGATGATGGCCGCAATCTCGGTATCGTGCGCGAAGGGACGCAAACGCACAACATCGGCCAGGGACCCTCCGGCCTCTTCAAAAATATCCTGAATCCTCCTGAGCACATACCGAACCTGTGCCCGGGGATCGTCGGTCAACACCGGATTGATCTCGTCGTCCCAGGCCACAACGCCCGAAATGTAAATCTGTCGCGCCCCCCCAAACCTGGAGATCGTTGTGGGAGACAGGGCCATAGACTCGGTCTCGTAATGGACCTCCGGCTTCCAGAGCGCCTGTTCGAAATCAACGTCCGGATTCTTGGGAACATAGGCGACAGCCTGGATACGCGTTGAAAACCTCGCTTCGGGATGCGCCCAGCCCAGTGTTGTAATCGCAGCCCTGTAGACCTCGCCAAAACGCTCCCTGCGCATATCCCGCATGCGCGTCCCATCATACAGCCTGTTGTGGAGCACCGTCCATTCTGCAAACGAGCGGAAATCACCTCCAACCCGGCCTGCAGCCTCCTCCATCGTGTCGCACAGCGCCTCGATCTGCGCCTCCGACCAGGCCGCGCTCGCTTCCTCGTCCAGCCCGGAAGGCAGGCGAGCACCAAGCTGGTTCAGATCGACGCGCACCACATCCCCCCAGTCCGTGGTATGCACCCGCACAAATTCACAAACATCCGGTTTCAACGTTTCACCCGCCATAACCGCAAGCCCTTTCTCTCCTTCAAGCTCTGGTGGCAAGCTCCCCCTTTACCAGCTCAAACTGCAGCGGCTGACCGCGCAAAAAACGAATCACCTCGTCGATCACCTGCCGGCTCATCAGCGCAATACCGTCCGAGTTGCCCGAAACCGTTGGCGTGATGAAGCAGTTGGGATAATACCTCAGGCTGTCCAGCCCCCCCGGCATGCCCCCCGCCACCATGTCCAGGCACGCAAACAGCGTACCCTCCCGCAGCCGTTCCTCCAGCGCCGGCATGTCGATTAACTCTCCGTAGGACGTATTCACCACCAGCACGCCGGGCTGTAGACAGTCGATGGCTTCGCGGCTGAGGATGCCCTCGGTCTGCGGCAGAAAAGGCGCGTGAATCGAGAGTACCTCGCTTTGAGCGCAGAGTTCATGGACGCTCCCAACACGTTCTACCCCAAAGAATTGGAACGTCTTGTCCGGGACGTAGGGATCGCAGGCGCGCACCCGGCACAAAAAGGGCTGAAGCAGCCGCGCCACGTGCCGCGCGATGGCCCCGAACCCGAGCAGGCCCACCTGTCTGCGAATCAGGCTGCGCTGCGGAACCCGTTCCGGATCGATCGCCCGGTCCAGCGGACCGCCTCCCCACTGCTGCCGCACGTAAAACGGCAGCCGGTGCAGGCCGGCCAGCATCAGAGACAGGGTCAGGTCGGCCACCAGAAATCCCTGGGCGTCCACAGAGGACACAACCCGGATTCCCCGGTCCCAGGCCGAAAGATCGATCACATTTTTCACAGATCCGCCGATGCGGGCGAACATCCGCAGGTCGGGACACCCTCCGAGAACATCGGCAGTATAGTCGGGCGCGCCCCAGGAACTGATAACCGCAACCGCCCCCCGGCTCTGTTCAACCACGTCGCCGGCGGGCATATTCGGCGCCCCCTGAACGATGGACAGGCTGGCTTCCGCCTCAAGGCGCTTCACATCTTCATCGGTCGCCAGCAGATCCCGTTTCCGGTTGCCTACCCAGAAAAGTACCTTCGGTTTGCCCATCACGCCCTCAACTCACTTCCCGTTTTCGAGCCGCCATATGCCCCCAGATCACGTCTCGGGCCATCAATACCTCCAGCGTGAGGCCAAACCGCTCGACAAAATAGGCGTGGTTGTCAATCCCGAACCGGCGCTGCATCTCCTCGGGGTCGGCTTCTACAAACGCTCGGTACCGCTCTGAAATCCGCTCCTGAAGCTCATCATGCCGGTCTACCCTGGCAATGGACGAAAAACCGGTTTTCTTAAGAAGCGCTTCATACCCCTCCATCGAATACATCTCAAACGGCTCTTCCTTTTTGAACTCCCGCCACGTCAGAAACGCCTGCGTGGACTCCGGATTGCCCTGCATCCAGTCACAAAACGCCAGCCCGCCGCCCGGCTTGAGCACCCGATGGATCTCCGCGATAAGCCGCGGCCTGTCCACGATATTAACGAACGTATCTTTGCTCACAACAGCGTCGAATTCCTCATCCTCAAACGGCATCTCCCGCGCATCGGCCACGTGAAACACGGCCGGTGTCGACGGTGGGTCTTCCTGCGCCCGGACCTGCGCAACCTCAATCGCAGCTCTGGACGCGTCTACCCCGACCACGTAGCATCCGAATTTCCGGGCGATGTAACTCGAAGTTGTGCCGGTATTACACCCGATATCCAGAACACGCATCCCTGCCTTCAGGTCGGCCGCCCTCCCCAGATCCTGAGCGACGTCGGTCACATCGCCATAACACCATTCCAGGTAGGCGTTCGTCCGCTCGTCGTACCAGGCCGACATAAACGCAATTGCTTCCTTATGCGCCATTTGGTCCTTTCCTCAGATTCAGTACGTCAGCCCCACATAAAGGCTTTCATCCACCTGCACGGCCAGGACCGTAAGCTCAGGGCCGGCCAGCCAGTCCCCCACCGCCTTGTTCACCTCGCCCAGAGTCATCGCAGTCACCCCGTTCGCGCCAAACCCACCGGCCACTTTCGCCCAGTCCACCGGTCCGAAATCCACGCCCCGATAGGGAATCCCCCGCATATCCTGCGCAACCTTGATAATCGCCAGGGAGCGGTCGCACAGGACGACCAGGAGCGGCGTGGCCCCTATTCGACGGGCGGTTTCCAGCTCCTGCACCATCATTGCAAAGCCGGCGTCGCCGAAGACGCCCACGACGGGTCGGTCCGGCCTGAGCAGGGCTGCTGCAATTGCCGAAGGCACGCCGTAGCCCATTGCCGAAAGGCCGTTGGAAATCAGAAACGAGCGGGGGCGCCCCGCCTTCCAGACCTGTGAGAGCAGCATTTTGTGCGCCCCCACGTCGGTCGACACGATGGTTTCCTCCGGAAGCGTCTCATAAAGCGCCCGCATCAGGTGGTAAGGCGATACCCCTGCAGGACCCGATGCATCGGCCGGCCGCATCGCGGCTTCAGCACGCGCGTGTAGATCCCGTATCTCCGCCTGCGTCCAATCCGACCCACCCCTGTATTCCGCTCCCAGCCGTTCCACCAGCGCGCTCACGTCTCCCACACACTCGGCCACCGGCCGGTAATCGCCAAAGCGGATGGACGCATTGGCCAGCGAATAGACCGGACGGTAAAAATGCCAGTCCTGGGCCGATTCCACCGGGTCGAACCCGACGCCTAAGAGGCAGTCGCTCTGCTCCAACGCCTCGACAAGAACCGCATCCCCAACAGCGGACGCGACCGTGCCCAGATAGCCGTCGCCGTGTTCATCGGCAATCCCTTTCGCCTGCGGGAGCACGACGTAAGGAATCCCCGTTTCGTCAAAGAAGCGCCGGACGGCGCTCACATCCCCTGCCAGATCCAGCGCGATGCCGACCACACCGATCGGCCGCCGGGCGTTGTTCAGCGCATCGGCGATCCCCTCGAACGCCTCATCGTCGGAAGCAGGCGGATCGGGCGGCGAGGGACCGGCGTCCGACGGCCGGTCATGCCCGACGGCGACGTCATTGGGCAGTGTCAGGAATACAGGTCCGCAAGGAGGCGTCGCAGCAACCGAGAGCGCAGACCGGATCGTATCCGCCGTGTCCGCGCCCTCTAAGGCCACCGACCATTTGCTGATGGGCGCAAAAACCTCGTTGAGCCGCAGGTTCTGCTTGTCACTGGTCCAGATACGCGATGCGACCGTTCGGGCGGAAACCGCCAGCACAGGATCCCGGTCCAGATACGCGCAGCCGACCCCCAGCACCAGGTTACACGCGCCCGGCCCCAGCGTTGCCAGGCACACGCCGGGCGTCCCGGTCATTCGCCCGACCGTGCTCGCCATAAACGCAGCTGCCGACTCGTGTCCGGTCAGAACAAACCGGATGCCCTCTGCCTCCAGCGCCTCGATCAGATCCACGATTTCGCCGCCGGGGTGGCCGAAGGCGTAGCGAACACCTGACGACTTTAGAGTTTGCGCGACCACGGTCGCACAGGTCGGTGCCATGTCGCTATTTCCCTTGAAACTCCGGTCTTCGTTTTTCCATAAACGCCCTGCGGCCCTCCTCATAGTCCCTGCTGGCATAGCAGTCGTCTACGAGGCGTGTGCAAAGATCCAGATCACGATCCTCCAGCTCTTTGGCGACCTCTGCGATGATCCGCTTGCAGGCTTTGATAGTGAGCGGGGCGTTGCCTGCGATGGTCTCGGTGTATTCATTCACAAAACCATCCAGTTCGTCCCGTGTCAACACACGGTTTATGAGACCCATGTCGTAGGCTTCGGCTGCGTTAAACTGCCTGGCAGTGAACAGGATTTCCTTGGCGCGGGTCGGACCGATGAGGCCTACCAGCGGTTCTAACGCGTCATAGCCATAGCCCAGGCCGAGTTTTGCGGCGGGAATACCGAATGTGGAATCCTCGGATGCGATCCGCAGATCACAACAAAGCGCCGTTGCCAGCCCGCCGCCGATGCAGTACCCCGCAATCCTTGCGATGGTGGGCTTGGAAACGTCGGTGAGTTTCTGGTAAGCCAATTTCATTGTCCTGTTATAGGCCTCGATGGCATCTGCCGACCCCCGCTTTTGCTCGAATTGCGAGATATCCGCGCCGGCGGAAAAAGCCCTGCCGCCCTCCCCCGAAACAACAATCACGCGAACCTCATCGTCGGACTCGAAATCGTCCATGACCCGGGCGATGCCCTGCCACATGTCGTCAGAGATGGCGTTGTGCTTTTCGGGCTGATTCAGGCCTATATAACCGACACTCTTGTTCTTTTTGACGATCAGTTTTTCTGTCAGATTTTCCGCGCCTGCGGCCGTGTCGCTCATAAAACATCCCTCTTTCTCAGTGTCTCGATCTCGTCATCAGAGAACCCGAACTCTCTCAAGACCTCGTCCGTGTGTTCCCCCCGCTCGGGAGTGGCGCGATACGCCATCCCGGGGGTCCCGCTCAGGTTCGTCGCATGGCGCACCACGTGGTATTTACCCAGCACGCTGTGATCCACTGGCCGCGACATCCTTAGATGTTTCACTTGCGGATCCGACCACATCTCGTCCATATGGTAGATCGGACCGCAGGGCACGCCGGCATTGTTGAGCGCATCGATCCACTCGCTGCTGCTTTTTTTTGAGAAATAGTCCTGCAGCCTGGCGTTCAACGCGTCTCGATTCTGCAGCCTTGTCTCGCCGTCGACAAAGTCGGGATCGCTGCGAAGATCATCGGCCGCCAGTACGTCACAGAGCCGCTGCCATATCTGCTCGCCGCTGCACGCAATATTGATGTACCCGTCGGTGGTCTGAAACACGCCTGTCGGAATGCTTGTGGGATGATTGTTGCCTGCCTGCGGCGGCACTTCGTTTGCAATGAGCCAGCGCGCCGCTTGAAAATCGAGCATGGCGATCTGCGCTTCGAGCAGCGATGAGTGTACCCACTGGCCTTCACCGGTTTCCTCACGTTGAAGCAGTGCGGTCAGAATTCCAAGCGCAGTGTATAAACCGGTGGCAAGGTCCGCGATGGGCACCCCAACTCGCACGGGCCCCTGGCCCGGCAATCCGGTGATCCACATCAAACCGCCCATCCCCTGGGCAATCTGATCGAAACCCGGCCGCATCCCGTAGGGACCGTCCTGCCCGAAACCGGAAATACTTGCGTAGACAATACGCGGATTTTCCGATCTGCACGCATCATAATCGATCTTGAGCCGGCTTTTCACGTCGGGACGAAAATTCTCCACCACCACGTCCGCTCTCCCTACCATGCGCATAAATGCAGCCCGGCCACCGTCGGCCTTGAGGTTCAGGGTGAGACCGCGCTTGTTTCGGTGGATGTTCTGAAAGTCCGGCCCATGGCGCGGCCCCCCCATGCCCTTTTCCGTGTCGACGTTTTCAGGCGCCTCGATCTTGATAACGTTCGCACCCCAATCGGCAAGCTGCCGCACGGCCGTCGGTCCGGCTCGAGCCCGGGTCAAATCCAGAACCGTAAAACGGGAGAGGGGGCCTTTTTGATCGGTCATAGCTTACGCATCTCCTTTTTAGCCTGTGGTATATCTCTTGATGACGCCTGCATTTATGATACTTCACTTACACCCTAAAAACAAGCTTAATCATACCAATCGGACATCCCCGCGTCCTCCGCAAACCCGATCTTTGCTTGACAAAATTCGGGCGGTGTCATAAATTGGCCAAAAGTTGGGCTGAATTTATTGAGCTTCACCAAAGTTGGTTTACAGAAGTTCTGGTTCCGAGTTCCGAGTTTCACCCGATTCTAACTCGGAACTCGGAACTGGGAGGGAGTTGAGTGGATGAAACGAAAGCGCGTTTCAGCCGGGTTTATTGTACTGGTCGCCGCCGGTTTGTTCAGTTTTCCCGTGCAGGCGGCGGACACCATCGCGTGGAAGGCTCAGGCGCTCTGGAGCGCATCGGAGCTGCCCTACCAGACCTTTGTCGATTTCTGCCAGCGCGTTGAGACGCTCACGAACGGCCGGCTCACGATCACCCCCTATCCGGCCGGGGCGATCGTGCCCACGTTCGAGTGCCTCGATGCGGTGCGGCACAACATTCTGCAAGCTATGCACCAGTGGCCGGGGTACTGGACCGGCAAGAACCCGGCCTTTGCCCCAATCAGTGACCTGACCGGGGCCTGGCGCCATCCCTGGGAAGTGGACGCCTTCTATCACTACCGGGGTGGCCTCGACCTGCTCAATGAGATCTACAAGCCTTTCGGCGTCTATTGTGTGGGGGTGACCTTCTGGGGCATGGAGTCCATGCCGTCCAAGGCGCCCATCAGGCGAATCGAAGACTTCAAGGGCTTGAAGTTTCGGGCGCCCCAGGGCATGGTGGCGCAGTTGCTGGCCAGGTTGGGAGCCTCCGTCGTGATCCTCCCCGGAAGCGAAGTCTACTCCGCACTGGACAAGGGTGTGATTGATGGCACGGACTGGGGAACCCCCTCCATGAACCAGCGGATGGGATTTTTTCAAGTCGCCAAATACTTCAACTTTCCGGGCTTCCATGCCATGCCCGCGGGCGATTTCACGGTAAACCAGGCGGAGTGGGACAAGCTGCCGGACGACATCAAGCAGATCCTCCGGACAGCCGTCCGCCAGTGGTCTTGGGACACGGTTGAAAGGGTCGCCCTGGACGACCTGCGAGCCGTTGCCGAGATGAAAGCGAAGGGAGTGACGCCGATTATCTGGAGCGAGGAGGAGCTTTCCCGCGCTCGAATGGTTGCGCGGGAGGTGTGGGACGAATGGGCCGAAAAGAGTCCCATGTGCAAGAAGGTCATCGACGCCCAGAAAGCCTGGCTCAGAGAGCTGGGGCTGCTGAGCAATCATGGCGAAGGGAGCGGCGATTGATCGACCGTCTCGTCATCGGGACCGGAAAATTGTTCAGCGTCCTGACGCTGCTCGTGGTCTTCGTGGTGGTCACCGAAATCGTGATGCGATATGTCTTCCATGCGCCGACCCTGTGGGCCAGCGAATCGATGGTGTTTGGCTGCGGCCTGGTCTATGTCATGGGTGCCGCGTGGACCGCCCACGACGGAAGACATCTCAAGATCGAGCTAATCTACGGTCGCCTCTCGGCCAGAGGCCGCGCCATCGCCGATGTCGTCTCTTTCGTGTTCTTTGCCCTCTACCTGGGCATGATGTTGTGGGCATCCGCCCGATACGCCTGGGATTCGCTTGAGATAAGCGAGACCTCCGGCTCACCGTGGAACCCGCCGGTCTATCCCTTTAAAATTGCTCTGGTCGCCGGCATCTTTCTTCTTCTGCTCCAGGGCGTCGGGAAGCTCATCAGAGATCTGCATCTCGCTATCCGGGGCGAACGCCCTTGAGCATCGAACTGATCACCCTGCTCATTATCGCCACGTTCATCATTTTGCTGCTGTCGGGGCTGCCGCTGGCGTGGGTCATGGGCGCCACCTCCGTGATCTTCGCCCTGATCCTCTTCGGCCCTTCCGTCATGCCGATGATGGTCGCCCGTGTCTACGGCATGATGCTGAATTACACGCTGGTGGCCGTTCCCCTGTTCGTACTCATGGCCTCCATCCTCCAGCAGTCCGGAGCCGCAGAACAGCTCTTCCGCGCCGTCCATGTCTGGTCCGGACCTCTCAGGGGCGGCCTCGCCATCGGCACGATCATCTCCAGCACGATCATGGCCGCAATGGTGGGAATCATCGGCGCGGAGATCGTGACCTTCGGCCTGGTCGCGCTGCCGGCCATGCTTGAGAGAAACTACGACAAGCGCATCGCTCTGGGCAGCATCTGCGCCGGAGGCGGCATGGCCACCCTGATCCCGCCCAGCATTGTATTTATCGTCTACGCTATGGTGTCGGGCGCGTCGGTCGGCGAGCTGTTCATCGCCGGCATCGTGCCCGGTTTGCTCCTCGCCGGCCTCTTTGTCGCCTACATCATGGTCCGATCGTACCTGAACCCGGACCTGGCGCCGGCTGCCCCGCCCGAGGAAAGAAACGTTGCGCTGAAGCAGAAACTGTTGCTGCTGCGCGGCCTCATTCTGCCCTTCTTCCTGGCCGCGGCGGTCCTGGGGTCCATCTATGCCGGTGTGGCCACACCCACGGAAGCGGCCGGAATCGGGTGTGTGGGCGCCCTGGTGGTATCCGCATTCCACCGCAGGCTTTCGGTAGACAGCGTAAAACAGTCTCTGTACGGCACCCTCAAGGTGACGTGCATGCTGGCTTGGCTGTTCTTCGGCGCCCAGACGCTCATCGGCGTTTACACGCTTGCCGGCGGCGCCCGGTTCGTCCAGAATGCCGTGACCGGCCTTCCCTTCGGACGCTGGGGCATCATTGTGGTGATGCAGCTGATACTCATCTTTCTCGGCATGTTCTTAGACTGGATCGGCATCGTGCTGCTGACCATGCCCCTGTTCGTGCCCATCATTCAGGCGCAGGGGTTTGACCTTGTGTGGTTCGGCGTCGTGTTCTGCATGAACATGCAGATCTCCTACCTGTCGCCGCCTTTTGGACCGGCCTGTTTCTATATGAAGAGTGTCAGCCCGCCCAACATTACGCTGGGTGACATCTACAAGTCCGTCTGGCCCTTCCTGCTGCTCATCGTGGTCGCGCTTGTGCTGACGGTGGTGTTTCCGCAACTGTCGCTGTGGCTGCCGTCGCAGATGCTCATCAGATGAGCAACCGCACAGGCGCCGCTCATTGCAAGAGAAAGGAGAACGATCCATGTGGACCGACGCACAACTCGACATATACCGTGAACAGGGTTTTCTCTTTCAACCGGGGCTCCTGTCGCAGCAACAAATCGATGAATTGCAGGCCTCCACCGCCGACCTGGTGAACGAAAAGAACAATCCCGAGGAGGTACACATCGTCAGGGAAAAAAGCGGGCCGGTGCGCACGGTATTCTGCATGCACCGTCGTGTTGAGCCCTGGCGCAGCATCTGCAGGTCGGAGCCCATCGGGGGGCCGGTCAAACAGATCCTGGGCAGCGACGCCTACATTTTTCACAGCAAGCTGAATCTGAAAGAATCCTTCGAGGGCACGGTCTGGCTGTGGCACCAGGATTACGGCTACTGGCAGTACGACGGCGTGGATGACCGCCTGGTGTCGGTCCTGGTTATGTTCGGTGAAAACACGGTTCACAACGGCTGCGTGCTTCTCGTCAGAGGATCGCACAAGTGGGGGGTGCTGGACCACTACAGCGACGAAGTGACGACAAGCTACAAGCAGTGGTGCATCCAGCCCGAAGCGCTACGGAAGCACATCACGGAAGAGAGCCTGATCTATCCGGTCGTGGGCAAGGCCGGTGACGTCTGTTTCTTTGACTGCAACATCGTACACGGCTCCAACCACAACTTCTCGCCCGCGCCGCGCAATACGGTGATTTATGCCTACAGCGCCATCGACAACACCCCCAGGGGGGTCGAAAACCCCCGGCCGGACTGGGTTGTCTCGCGTGAGTACGAACCGGTCACCGCCGGCCTGCCGGTTCCCACCCCGGGCTAACGCGACTGTTTTGCGACCAGATACAGAAATTCCTGCCAGATGAGCCGTTTGGCAGGAATTTCTATACAAAGAATGCAGGATATGAGTTACCGTCTATCGACCACTCTGAGTCACCGTGCTCCCACCCCGCCCAGATCCGCCGGCATCTGACCGGAGGGACGATCCGCACTCGGGTGAAAGTCAGGGACCTTCATGAGCTTGCTCCCCTCCACAATCGAATCGTACGCCCGGATGGCCGGCGCGATGGTCTCCATCGCCCGGTAAACATCCAGCTCCAGCGGCTTGCCCTCACGCACGGCATCCCGGAAATGCGCGTGTACGTAATAGTCCGCATCCCCGTGGCCGCTGCCCCTTGCCTCGGGCGGCGCATCCATGCGCTGATACTGCCAGTCCACCTCTGCCCAGTCGTTCATCTGCGTGTCGGCAAACCACAGCTTGGGCTTCTCGTGGAGCGACCGCCGCCACTCCATGTGGACTTGACCCGTTTCGGTGGGTACCTTATCTCTTGGGAGAAAGGAGATCCACTATGCCGCCAACACGTCCACCTTATCCACCTGAGTTCAAAAAGCAAATGGTCGAATTGGTTCGAGCCGGTCGTACGCCAGGAGAGCTGGCCAAAGAGTTCGAGCCCTCAGACCAGACGATCCGGAACTGGGTGGTACAGGCCGACCGAGACGAGGGCCTTCGAGAAGACGGTCTGACCAGTGATGAGCGAGAGGAGTTGCGCCGTCTTCGTCGCGAGATTAAGCAGTTACGCATCGAGCGTGAGATCTTGTCAAAAGCAGCAGCCTGGTTCGCTCAGGAGACCAACACGATCCCCAGAAAGCCTTCCAGTTCGTGAAGGCGCACCAGGCAAAATGGCCAATTACCACGCAATGCCGAGTCCTGGGTGTCTCCCTCAGTGGGTATTATGCGTGGCGAGGACGCCCCCCATCGCCAAGAGCAAAGGTCGATGCGGATCTCAAGGAACAGATTAAGGCTTTTCATGCCCGTTCTGATTCTACCTACGGAGCCCCCAGAATCTGGGAAGATCTGGCAGCATTAGGCATCCGTATAGGCAAAAAGCGTGTCGCCCGTCTGATGGTTGAGATTGGTATCTTCGGGGTGAGCCGTCGAAAGGGTATCAGAACCACCCGTAAGGGAAAAAAGGCTCAAAAAGCCCCTGATCTGGTCAAGAGAGACTTCACTGTTGAAGCCCCAAATAAACTCTGGGTGGCCGATATTACCTACGTACCAACCTGGGCGGGCTTCCTGTATCTTGCTGTGGTTATCGATGTCTTTTCCCGCCGAGTCGTGGGCTGGACGATGGCTTCGACGCTCCAGAGTGAGTTGGTTTTGTCTGCTTTGAATATGGCACTTTGGCAGCGTCATCCTTGTGGGGTGATCCACCACTCCGACCAGGGATCTCAGTATACTTCACTTGCCTTCGGTAAACGCTGCGATGAGGCGGGTATACGTCCCTCAATGGGTTCTGTAGGCGACTGCTATGACAACGCACTGTGTGAAAGCTTTTTCGCCACCCTCGAATGTGAATTGATCGACCGCCGTTGTTTTCGTACCCACAAGGAGGCCAGATTGGCTATTTTTGAGTATATTGAGGGCTGGTATAATCCCCATCGTAGGCATTCATCAATCGCATACCACTCACCGATGACATATGAAAAACAGCATCAAACACGGGCTTGAAGCCCAAGCCCTAAACACTCCACCAAAACGGGGCAACTCCAAGCCCCCGATGACCTGCTTCCGGGCCAGCGCCTTTTCGTGTACGGGGCCAGCCCGTAGGTTCGATTTGCCTTGACATTCGCCAAAACTCGATACATGCATGTTACGATAGCCTTTGGCCACAAACTTTCAGCGGTCGCCATTGATTGAAATGGAGGGAGTTCGTAATGGGGAATTATAAGTTTGAATATCTCTGGTTGGATGGATCTGAACCCGTAGCATTTATTAGAAGTAAAACAAAAGTGCTGGAGTTTGAATCATATGATGGCGAGTTGGAACTTCTGCCTGACTGGTCATTCGATGGAAGTTCGACCATGCAGGCAGAAGGACATGATTCGGATTGTCTGTTAAAACCAGTAAGGGTTTATCCGGATCTGGATCGCCAAAATGCCTATTTAGTTATTTGCGAAGTGTACGCTGCTGATGGAACACCTCATCCCACCAACACGCGAAGGTTAATCGATGAGGAACACAATGAAGAATTTTGGCTTGGCTTTGAACAAGAGTACGTTTTTACCTCTAACGATGGCCGACCAATAGGCTTTCCCGCTGGCGGTTTTCCCGAACCCCAGGGGCCTTATTACTGTGCTGTCGGATCTCGTTTCATTGCCGGGCGAGAAATAGTCGAGTCACATCTTGATACTTGCCTTAATGCCGGTTTGAATATTACCGGAATAAATGCTGAGGTTATGCTAGGGCAATGGGAATACCAATGTTTTGGTAAAGGGGCTAAAAGAGCCTGTGATGACCTTATTGTTTCCAGATATTTACTTTTTAGAGTTTCGGAGAAGTATAGCATAAGTGTGAATTTATATCCAAAGCCGATCAAAGGCGACTGGAATGGTTCAGGCATGCATACTAACTTCTCGAATGAATATATTCGTGAGGTTGGTGGGAAGGAATATATAGAAGCCTTGTTGGAGGGATTTCGGTTGTTTCATGCTGATCATCTTGAAGTATATGGGGCTTATAATTACGAACGTCTCACCGGCGCCCACGAAACCGCATCTTTTGACACATTCAGCTATGGAGTTAGCGACCGGGGCGCTTCTATTCGAATTCCGGTTTCTACCATTCAAAATGGGTGGAAAGGCTACCTGGAGGATAGGCGGCCGGCCTCTAATGCAGATCCTTATCGAATCGCAGCCAGAATAATAAAGACTGTTTCTGAGGCACATGAGAAAGCATTGTCTTCACAGACAGCCTGAGGGCAGGTGTCTGAGAAGTAGGCACACGGCAAGCAGAGAACGTCGCGCAGCAGAGAGGCAGGGGTGTATGGTGGCTTGTAAAAATTAAGCCCTGCATTTCTAATGGAATAGCTGCTGCTGATGTTGTTTGGGCGTTGACCTGCCTCCTGGTCAGCGCCCTTTCTGTGTACGGGGCCAGCCCGCAGGCCAGCCCCCGGGGTGCCTCACGCGGTTTTAATGTCCAAAATACCGGCCGCCTGGCGCATCTGCGGCGGCACATCGGGCGGCAGTTGTATCGCTGGGCTGCCGTCCTTCTCATGGGCGGTCAGCGCGTATGAGAGCTTGAGCAGAACCAGCAGGCTGTCCTCCACGTCCTGCGGGTCTGTGATGCCCTGGCGGTTGAGGGCGGCGATAAGCTGGACGACTGGATCTGAGTGTGTCATATGCGGTCTCCTGTGTGTGGTCAATATTCGGTATGCCCGAACCGGATGGGTTTGCCCTCCTGGACACGGGTACCGAGGCCTTTGATGCGCTTGCCCATCGCCTCGATCTCCTTGCCGATCTCTTCCCGTCCTGTGATGCCTTCCGCTTTGAACTGCGTGAATGCCTGAGACAGAATCCGGTCTACGAAGTCGGGCCGCTGCGGCTTTCTGTTTTGCAGCACCTGGTGGACGTGGCGCTTCCAGTCATTGGCCATGAGCGTCCACATGGACTTGCGTATGTAGGGCACCTTCGGGGGTGTCTGGTTCACGTCTCCGACTCCTGCCTTTGTGTTCGCTCTTTGGCCTGTCGCACCAGAAGCAACGGCCCGGGCGTCTGTGACTCTCCACAAACGGGTGCCGCTTCGGGTTGTCCAGCCTTTCGGTATCGGTGTCCTTTTTCATGTCTTCTCCTGTGCGGGAGCTGAGCCGAAGCCCGGCCCCTGCTCTTTTATCCAGCCTCCCGCAAACTCTCACGCTCCTGCTCGATATCCTTCAGGCGCTTTTCCATTCCACCGGTGAGGCATCGAACCAGAGTGCCCACATCCGCAAGATCCTGCCGGCCGATCTCCATAGAATCAGAGCAGCCCAAAACGCGCCCGGGCAGGCACAGGAGCAGGCCCACGGCCCGCAGAGCAGCAAGGTCGGCGCCCACACCCTCATGGTAATCCATCAGGTCCATGTCTATTCCTCCAAGCGAATATTTAAAATGCAGCGAGTCAGGCGGATTTCACGAACGCGCCAGTTTTCTCCGCCAAGATCCTGGCTACGGGCAATAGGTCTCCAGTGTCTGTTGAAACGGCGATCTCCGTCAAGACTGGAGTTGCCCCGTTTTGGTGGAGTGTTTAGGGCTTGGGCTTCAAGCCCGTGTTT
Source organism: Candidatus Latescibacterota bacterium (assembly GCA_965249305.1). Lineage (GTDB taxonomy): Bacteria > Latescibacterota > UBA2968 > UBA2968. The sequence goes on from OZ252228.1 coordinate 6,658,057, forward strand.
GATGCTGTTTTTCATATGTCATCGGTGAGTGGTATGCGATTGATGAATGCCTACGATGGGGATTATACCAGCCCTCAATATACTCAAAAATAGCCAATCTGGCCTCCTTGTGGGTACGAAAACAACGGCGGTCGATCAATTCACATTCGAGGGTGGCGAAAAAGCTTTCACACAGTGCGTTGTCATAGCAGTCGCCTACAGAACCCATTGAGGGACGTATACCCGCCTCATCGCAGCGTTTACCGAAGGCAAGTGAAGTATACTGAGATCCCTGGTCGGAGTGGTGGATCACCCCACAAGGATGACGCTGCCAAAGTGCCATATTCAAAGCAGACAAAACCAACTCACTCTGGAGCGTCGAAGCCATCGTCCAGCCCACGACTCGGCGGGAAAAGACATCGATAACCACAGCAAGATACAGGAAGCCCGCCCAGGTTGGTACGTAGGTAATATCGGCCACCCAGAGTTTATTTGGGGCTTCAACAGTGAAGTCTCTCTTGACCAGATCAGGGGCTTTTTGAGCCTTTTTTCCCTTACGGGTGGTTCTGATACCCTTTCGACGGCTCACCCCGAAGATACCAATCTCAACCATCAGACGGGCGACACGCTTTTTGCCTATACGGATGCCTAATGCTGCCAGATCTTCCCAGATTCTGGGGGCTCCGTAGGTAGAATCAGAACGGGCATGAAAAGCCTTAATCTGTTCCTTGAGATCCGCATCGACCTTTGCTCTTGGCGATGGGGGGCGTCCTCGCCACGCATAATACCCACTGAGGGAGACACCCAGGACTCGGCATTGCGTGGTAATTGGCCATTTTGCCTGGTGCGCCTTCACGAACTGGAAGGCTTTCTGGGGATCGTGTTGGTCTCCTGAGCGAACCAGGCTGCTGCTTTTGACAAGATCTCACGCTCGATGCGTAACTGCTTAATCTCGCGACGAAGACGGCGCAACTCCTCTCGCTCATCACTGGTCAGACCGTCTTCTCGAAGGCCCTCGTCTCGGTCGGCCTGTACCACCCAGTTCCGGATCGTCTGGTCTGAGGGCTCGAACTCTTTGGCCAGCTCTCCTGGCGTACGACCGGCTCGAACCAATTCGACCATTTGCTTTTTGAACTCAGGTGGATAAGGTGGACGTGTTGGCGGCATAGTGGATCTCCTTTCTCCCAAGAGATAAGGTACCCACCGAAACGGGTCAAGTCCAAGACGTCCACAATATCAGCCCGGTTGGTAAAAGCCAAAATGCTTGGCGTTTCCCGGCAGGTAGTCCACACAGATGTTCCAAGCCTCTGCCACCTCTGCCAACGGCGGCGCCTGTGGCGGCTCAAGGTCTGGCTGCTCTGCAAGCGGCTCGCCGTCCGTATCCTCGGCGGCAAAGACGGGCGCACACTTAAAGCCTACAAGGATCTGGCGGTCCTCTTCGTCGTCGTCCTGCGCCCGCTTTTTGACATGGCGCGGTATGAGTATGCAAAAGGCTTTGCTCCCCTTCTTCGGATGGCGTCCTACCTCTCGCCATTGCCTGATGCCTCTGGCGTCTGAGGTGCCGGACAGGAATTGGAGAAGACGGTTGTTGAGGCTCCACTGCTTCGAGGGAACGTCAAAGGTGGGCAGCATCACCTTTGCTATCGCTTCGGGCACCTGGCCAGATTCAAAGGCGGCAAGGATGCGGTCGAGGGCTTCTTGTGCCTTGTCGGTCATTTTCACTGTGGTATCCTCCCGGTAGTTGTGGGGCCGGTTTCCCGGCCCCCGTTCTGTGTTAGAAAAGATTGGCTTCCTTCAGCCCGGCATGGAATTCGTCGAGTTTCACCCTGATGTGCCTACCCGCCCGCCGCTGTCCGGGGATGGCGTTGCGCCTTGATCTTTCGTACAGCCAACTCAGCGGCACTTTGATTTCCTCGGCCAGCTCAGGCAGCGTGACGTAACGGGAAGTTTCGTCGTGCATCTTGCACCTCCATTGAGAAGTAAACAAAAAAAGCGGCCACCTTTCAGAACGTGTCTAAAAGATAGTCGCTTTTTTTCCTTCTATGCGTCCCAGGTTCAAAAAAGTTCACCGGAACCTGGGACGCTTTATCTCTACGTTAACCTGTCCTGTCTCTCTCCCTCTTTCGGCTTGTCCGAGCAGTCGACTGATTGATATAAATGTTCCACCAGCCAAAGAGTTTCCTGGCCAACCTCGAAGCCTCTTTTCTGTTTACCTTCTTCTCTAAAATCTCAACGGCCGCATCAAAGGCTCTTGTGGTATCAGGCGCTTTAGAACTCGGGCACGATCTCTTACGTGGGACCTTCGGTGAGACATTCTCCTGATACCAATCGTAAATGTTTCCATGTGTTCCCTCATACGTTCCCGACAGCTCCTCAAGTCGAGTTTTCATCTGATCTGGAAATCCGTCTGGAAGCGTCCTCTTCAGCCAATACCCCATATTAGAGGCAAACAGACGCCATTCCTTATCGTGCTTTCCGGTCATCGTCCTGGCCCATAAACCACCGAATATCCTTCAAGAGCTTTTTGGCCCGCTCAACGTCATCGGTGTCCTCTTTGGCCTGTTCCACTTATTTTGTGAGACCAGCACGCAATACAGGCTTTCGGTTTTCCGCTAAGAACGCCTTTGCAGTCAACAGAAACAGACAGCCGGCATTTATCCCTCCAGGGATCAATTGGCGGATTTTTAGAGGAATGGTCCTTGCCCTTTCTACCTCGTCAAGTTCGCGTAGAATTGCCGCATATTCTGAGTCAACCGATTCTGCAAGCTCGGCTGCTTCGGTCCAGTCTCCCGTCTTCTCTCTATCTTCAATCCTGTCCCACGCCTTTTGCTCTGCCTGGTTTGTTCTTATATGCTGCTTCTTCTCGCCTTCGCATGTCCGAATTCATGTGCCAATAACGCCGTGAAATACACAGGGTGTATTCTACTGTAATCACATCCCTTTTTTGAAATCACCACTGCGCATTCCCAACTTTCCTTCCAGTATCGAGCCAAATCTACCCGCGTTCCAGTGGCATACTTCTGTAATTCACGTGGCATACAATAGCCAAGAAGGCTTCTCCTGATAGGGCTATCATTCATGACCAATAGAACCCTCTTTTCAGGCATTTCAGCTGCCTCAAATGCAGAGGTAATCAATCCCTGGTCTACTCCTGCTTTGTTTATGAGAACAATGCTCATCGTCTTGCTCCCCAATGGTCAGCGGATACCACAACGAGCGTTATCTCCCTCACCCCAGCCCGCCGGCCTTCTCCAGCCTTTTTGAATCATGATCCGAAGGCCCGAAACAGACAGAACCTAACCGAATATACCCACAATCGGCCAAACTATCCACCTGCCAAATAGACAGAACTCAGATTCTTGTTAGCACGCCGTTAGCAGGAAGTAAAAACGGGCACAGGGGCGAGAACCTGAGTTCTCCTAACTCCCTGTGCCCGTTGAAGTTCGATGGTCGGGGCGACTGGATTTGAACCAGCGACCCCTATCACCCCAAGATAGTGCGCTACCGGACTGCGCCACGCCCCGACATCGAAATGCTTTTTAAAGCCCGATAAATCTAACCTTTTTGCCCAGGACCGTCAAGCGAAATGTACGCCTGAACGCTTGCAGTTCCCCATCCCATCTGCGCCGTCTGGCAGAGCGGTCGTTTACATGCGCATAAAAGAGGGTAAGGGCGCCACCTCCTCCTTCTCTTCTGCTCTTCGATCGTTGTCGGAAGTGTTCAAGCGCAAGTGAAGATCTTCGATCAATTCCTTCATATAGCGCAGCCGGAGTTCCGCGATCTCTTCATCTTGAGCGATCGATTTCTCCCTTTCGTGTTCTTCCTTAAGCCTCCGGCGGGCTTTCTCCAGATCGGACTTCACCCGGTTCAACCGCCGTTCCAGCTTTCGGTGGCCAAGCGTCGTATAATACTTGGCGCCAATCACGCCCGCAGCAAGGGCAAATAACAGCCAGATCATCCCCGAAACCCTTCACCGGCTAAAGAGACATCCAATGGAAAAACAGAACGGCAGATAGCTACGAACAACGGCGGGGGAGAATATCATACACAAGAGGGCCGACAAAAGGGGGAAATCGTCACAGATGCAACCCCCCTACGGCAGCGGGCTAAAATGTGCGAGGAGGCGGTGCGCTGTCGGCCACAACCACATCTTCGGCATCGGTGTCATCCTTGGCGGTCATACGCATCTGGATATCTTCGATGGTCTCCTTCATTGCCCTCTGTCGTTCCTCAAACACTTCCTCCTCTTGCTGCACATTGGTCTGTCTTTCCTGAGCCTGCTGGAGCTTCTCTTTGGCCCGCTGGAGATCATCCTTTACCTTTTCCAGCCGCCGCTCCAGTTTGCGCATTTCGAGCGACGTATAATACTTCACGCCAAAGACGATGAGGAGGACAGCAAAAGCCCAGTAGCCCACAGCGGGCCTCCTGAAGAAAAGTGGGGAGAATGCTGGAGTCCGACCCTGTGAAGAAAGAAAAAAGAACGGAATATGCTCAGTGCATCAGATACTAATGAAACGTATCGTATAATGAATAAAAATAACGCCAAACGCCCCAAAAGTCAATACCCAATCCGCCCGTCCCACCCTCTCAATCCGCAGAGGCGCTATAATACCGCGAACTGTAATAAATCCCCGCCAGAATCTTGACCAGGATATTAATCACGGCCGCGACCGGAATGGCGACCAGCATGCCCACAAATCCCCAGAAGTGGGCCGCCACAACCAGCCCAAAGATCACCCAGGCCGGATGCAGCCCAACCCGCTCCCCCACCACTTTGGGAGAGAGAAAATTCCCTTCGATAAACTGCACCACCACAAAAACGCCGATCACTTTCACCAGGTTGAGAAAAGGGTCGGCGTCCAGCACCGCCACCAGGGAAGCCACCCCCAGAGAAATGGCCAGCCCGACATAGGGAACCAGGTTGGAAATCCCGGCCATCAGCCCCAGAATAACCGCATATCGAATACCCGAAAGACCCAGCCCCAGAGACGTCAAAACCGCGATGAATCCGCAGACCAGAATCTGCCCGCGCACATACTGGCCCAAAACAATGTCCACCCCCTTCACGATCCCCACAGTAACATCAACGTGGCGGCGGGGCAGGAGATCCTGCAGCGCCTGTTTGATCTGTTCATAATCCTTTAACACATAAAAAGTGACAAAGGGGATCATCAGCAGGTTTAAAAGAGCGGCCAGGCCCGAGGTCAACCCTTTGAGGGCGGCCGTGGTCTGATCGGCGAAGGCTCCCCCCAGCTTGGGCAGTTGTTCAAACAACCACTGCTGGATTTCACCGGTAGGGATCATATAACCGTAAGACTGAACCCAGTCCAGCAGGCGACTGTAATACCCCTTGATCGCATTCCCATAAGCAGGCAGGTGATGAGCAAGTTCCCGAACTTCATCGATCACCCTGGGGATCACCACAACCCCAATGCCCGACAGGATGCCAAGTACAAACAGCACAATAAGCCCAATGGCCAGTGTTCGGGAGATCCGGTGCTCCATAATCCCCACCAGAGGGGCCAACAGATAGGCCAGGATAAACGAAATCACAAACGGCCAGAGCAAACCGGCGACTTCGGACATAAACCAGGCGGCAAGCAGCAGGCCGGAAACAATGCCGATACCCACCTCGAACCGGATGCCCTTTTGGGTGAGTAAGAGCAGGCTCAGAATCGCAGCGCCGATTAACAGTGGAGACAGCCCGTCTCGCAGAACATAGAGCAAGACCCCCAGAAACACAAGAATGACCACCCGAAAAAAGAGGCGGTCGCCCGCGACGGTTTCATCTCCCGGCCGGACATCGGGCCTGTCGGGGGGGTAACCGTCCACGGCCTCCCTTTCCGGAGAACGCGCAGGCATCCCCGGATCGGTCTGCGCGCCGGCGTCCCTCTGTTCCCGTCCCGCACCACGGGCATCCTGGTCGGCTTCCACGTTTATCTCCTCTTGCTCAAGAAGCTTTCTGTACGCTGATCCACGTCAAAAAACCGGAGAAAACGCCTAGGCCGGGTCGGGCTCTGGTATTCCCCGATCAGTTCGGGAATACCGTCTCCGTCCACATCGGCATAACCGAGTCTTTGACCGAAACCGTCCGGGAAGCGCCATTCAACGTGCCGGTAGGTAGCATCCACAACAAAGCCGGTGTTTAACACGATCTCTAAGATGCCATCGTCGTCTAAGTCTCCCACGACGATACTGCGCGCCGCAAGCCCCGGTTCGCTGTCCCATTCCAGATAGAGGTTCAAACAATCGTAGATAAACAGACGGGATATCTCGTTCTCCCGCTGCCGCTCCACCTCTTCCTCGCTGCCTCCCCGCACCCTCGGTTGATAGCCGGTCACGTCGGCCACCCGTTCCCCGCAGAAGACCAGTTCGAGTTGGGGATCGTCATCCACATTGGTAACCACCATGGCCGAGATCGTAGCGAACTCGTCATCGGTGCTCCGCCAGATCACCTTGTAGTCGTCGGCGCTGTAAAACACGATATCCCCGAACTCCGAGTAGCTCACAATCTCCTGTTTCCCATCGGCATCGATGTCGGCCACGAAGATCTCCGCAACGGATGACTTGAGCGTTTCGCTGACCCACTCCTCCTGGAACCGGCCCCCCTTAAACCGCACCGCGTGAACCTGTCCCACCCGATCTCCGTAGATAATTCGACGATCGGTCGTGTCTTCAGGTGCAATCACCCGCATAGCGTGCATCTCGTCGACGAAACCGCCGAACGGGATATCCGAGCGATCCTGCCATTGGTGCCATTTCAGCTCCCCGGCCCGGGCCGGGAACATCAAGGACATGGCAAAAACCACAGCAACGAATACCCCGGCAGCGGTTCGCATAGCGGACCTCATCGAAAAAGTGTGAACTTAGAAAATACTGAACTTAAAATACCGTCCGGGATCTCTCATAATATCCGTCAGCAGGCTGTCCACCGAAACCAGCGTGCGCTGAAGATCCTCGTAGAGACGCTCGTCGTTGACCAGACGCCCCAGGGTGCCCTCGCCGTCCCGGATCTTCCGGGAGACCTCGTTCAGGTTCCCCAGCGTCTCCCGAAGCGATGTGGAGGAAGCCTCTAAGTTTTCCGACATCGCGGCCATCCGCTCGGTTGTGGCGCGCAGGTCTTCCACGGCCTGCCGCACCCCCGCCCGGTTCTCACCCACCATGCCCCGCGCATCCGAAGAGGCCAGCGCCAGGCTGTCCAGCGCCCGTGACAGCGTCTCCCGATTCGCTTCCAGCGCCGTCTTTAAACCGGCCGTTGTGCTGTCTACCTGTGTCAGAATATTCTCGATATGGGCCAGATTGTCTTCGGCAACCAGCTTATCCACCGCCCGCCTCAGGTTCTGAGCAATATCCACAGTCTGGGCCGTCAACTCTTCAAGCCCCGGGCTTGAGATCCCAACAACGTGCTCGCCATTGGCCAGGGTCCGGCTGTCCGAACCCACCTGGATCTCAATCTCCTTTTCACCCAGCATCCCCTTGCTCTTCATAACCAGCTTTGAATCCCGGGGCAGGTCCCACGCCTTTTCAAGCCCCACCGTCACCATCGGACGCCCTTCCTCGATGTCGATATACAGCACCTTTCCCACATACACGCCCCGAATGGTCACCCAGGTACCCGGATCAAGCCCCTGAACGGAGTCGAACGTGGCGACCAGCTTGTACCCTCCCGCAGCCCCGGCGTAATTTTCCGACAACCAGACGGAGCCCACCACCAGAATCGCAATCGCCACAAAAACGATCGCCCCCAGAGCAATCTCACGTTCACGGCCCGCCATGCTCGCCCCCCACCTGCCCTGCAACAAACTGTTTGAAGTCCATGCTCTCCTGTAACTCCTCCGGCGTCCCCGCCGCCGCGGCTTTGCCGTTACCGATCAGCACAATTCTGTCCGAAACGCGAAGGGTCAGCGGGATGTCGTGGGTCACCACCACCGACGTGATCTCCAGATCGCCCTGAAGCTTTAAGATCAGATCGCCCACCACGTTGGCCGTATGGGGGTCCAGGCCGGTGGTCGGTTCGTCGTAGAGAATAATATCGGGCGACATCGCAATCGCCCGGGCCAGGGCCGCCCGCTTCCGCATCCCCCCCGAAAGGTCAACCGGCATCACCCCTTCAGAGCCGGGCAGTTCCGCCTCCTCCAGACAGACCCGCACCCGCGCGTCGATCTCGCCCTGCGACATGCGCGTATGCATCCGCAGCCCGAACGCGACATTTTCTTTCACGTTCATCGAATCAAACAGCGCCGACGACTGAAACAGCACCCCGATGCGCTTGCGCAGTTCAAGCAGATCCTGCTGCTCGATGGTGTTCATATCGTGTCCAGCCACCACCACCTGTCCCCGATCGGCCTGCAGGATGCCGATCATATGTTTGAGGGCCACACTCTTCCCGCAGCCGCTGGGCCCCAGAATCGTCGTCACCTCACCCCGGCGGACTTCCAGGTCCAGCCCCTTCAGCACCCGGTTCTCATCGAACTGCTTGTACACGTCTTCAAACAAAATTGCCGTACCGTTTTGCGCCATGGTTCCGTCCTAATACAACATCGTATGCGTCAGAAAATAATCCAGAATCAGGATCAGGGCCGAGGAGACCACAACCGCGGCCGTGGCTGCTCGTCCCACACCCTGGGCCCCCCCCTCCGTCTGCAGCCCCATATAACATCCGATGAATGTGATCAGCCCTCCGTAGAACGTCGATTTAACCAGCCCCACAATCACATCGTAAACCTGGAAATCCAGCTTCATACCTTTAATAAAATTAAAGACACTGATATCCATTTTGATAATGGCGATCACGAACCCTGCGCAGACAGACACAAAGCTGGAAAAGACCACCAGCACCGGGATCATAACCAGCCCGGCCAACACCCGGGGCATCATCAGGTATCCCACCGGGTCTACCGCCAGGGAGATCAGCGCATCCACCTGTTCGGAGACCTTCATGGTCCCCACTTCCGAGGCAATGCCCGCTCCCACGCGGCCGGAGAGCACCAGCCCCATCACCACCGGCGCCAGTTCCAGTACCACTGAACGCAGCACCACGCTGCCCACCATATAGTCCGGCACGTACGCCTCCATCTGATAGGCCATCTGGATGGAGACCGCCATCCCGCTGAAACAGGAAACCAGGCAGACCAGAGGCAGGGACCCGACTCCGATGGCATAACACTGCCCAACAACCTGCCGCCGGTAGAAATAGAGGTGTCTTAACTCTCCCAGACAGTGGACAAAATAGCGATACATATGGTATGTCTGAGTGCAAAACCGAACGAGTCGAGCGCCAAGAGAGTGGAAGAGGCGGTCCATACGATCCCTCTGAACGGCAAGATAAAAAAGGCAAAAAAGGTGAGATGAAGATTACACCAGCTGGAGAGAGATCAAAAAAGGCAGGTTCGGCCCTGCTGGCCGCAGGCATTGCAGCGCCGACAGAAAGAGCGGGGAATGGTGAACCGGTACCAGCCGCCGGAGCCAATCAAGCCTCTCCACGCTTCCTCTGGGCAATCTCCGCATTCATCTCTCCGCCCACAAGCAGGAACAGGGCGGTGAGATAAATCCAGATCTGGAGAATAATAAATCCGCCCAGGATGCCGTAGACCTTGTTGTAGTAGCTGAAATTGCCCACATAATATCCGAAGCCCTTGGAGAGGAAGAACCACAGCACCGCAAACAGCACGGCGCCCGGCAGCACCTGCAGGAGTTTGGGCTTGCAATTGGGCGCAAGGCGATACAGAAGTCCGGCCATCACCACCGCACTTGAAAATCCGATCGGCCATTTGAGCAAACCGATCAGGCGGGGCAGCACATGTTCAAGTTCCAGCCCCAGGCGTACCAGCAGCTGTTCTTCAATCCAGGTTCCCATAATCAGCAGGTTAAACGAAACCGCCATGGCCAGCCCCGCCCCCACCATCAACCCAAGCGAAAGCGCCCGGCGGTACCAGAAGGACCGGTCCTCTTCAACATCCCAGGCGCGGTTGAGGGCCTTGATCGTCGCCGAGATCGCGCTTGACGCGGCCCACAACGCCCCGATAAAACCGATCGTCAGGAGCTTTTGAGAACTGGCCGCGACCAGATTGTGCACGTTCTCCTCCACCATATCCTTCACCAGATCGTGGACGAAGATCCCCATGATGTCCAGAGATTTGGACACGAACTCCGGCGTAATCCCCAAAAGCCCTGCCAGGGCCGCCGTGAACAGCGCCGCCGGGAAGATGGAGAGAGAAAAATCGAATGCCATCTCACCGGCAACCTCCGTACACTCGTGATCCAGCACACGACGGAAAACGCGCCGGCAGAACTGCCCAAACCTGCTAAAACCCGCTCGCTTTGGAGGCTCCGTATTGATCTTCCCGGGCAAATCAAGCCTGGGAGGAGACAGCACCGACCCCATCTTCACCTCCACGGTAACCGCCTGCGTTCAGCACCCATCCGCTTCCCGATCCACTGGCTAAGATCGGTCTCCAAGATAGCCGCAATTTAAGCCTTTACAAGGATTAAATCAATGTTTTTTTCATTCCCGCGCTCAGCTCTGGGCCAGCGAGAGCTGGCGTTGATAGAGCTTTTGCACCAGCCGGTCCTGCAACGCCCCGCCCACATTCACGAACTCCAGATAGTGTGTAAACGCGTCACCCTCCTCCTGCTTCGACCGGATCACTTTGCAGACCACGCCGCCTAAGGAGAAATCGCCCCGAAACATCGGATCGATCACCAGCAGATCGTCCGACGCCAGGCCCACCGAGGCGTGTAAGGCGCCCCCCCCCGCGCTCAGGTTCACCAGCGCCCCTTCCATCCGGGGAGACGCCTCACCATCGATGTCGATATCTGCCGGGGACCGCTCCGCTGCCTCCTCGTCAGGCAGATCGAAAAACCTGAGGGGGATATTCACCGGCAGGCGGAAAAAATCCCGCCTCTGCAGCCGCACCAGGTCTTTGGCGTGGTCCAATAACAGGGTCTCACGCCCGGCGTCGGTCGCCGGCAGCAGGCGCGACCGAAATTTATACTCCGTATCCCCCTGCATCCAGAACCGAATATAGAGCGTTTCCTCGTCCGCCACCTGCCTCAGGGCTGCTTCGTCCGCCTTGACCAGGGGCGCAACCAACATCGCCAGGGCGTCGTTCTCCACCACCACGCAGCTGCAAAAACGTGCCTGCTCCCCTCGCTTGAACCCCACCAGCATGCGGGTGCCGATCGGGATCTGCCGGCTGTGGCGCAGTGCCCATTGCGGGGGCAGGGCGTCGAAGCGCAGCTTCTGCCTCAGCGACTGAAACAGGCCGACCAGTTCGGCCCGACGGTCACCATCGCCCGCCGGGACCGTTTCCAGCACCCGGTCCATTCCGTTCTCAAAAGCGGAAACCGAACTGAACGCCATCAGGGGGTTTTCCAGCTTCACCGCCTGCGCCATCTGAAACAGCACCGCCCCTTCCGCATCGGTTAACCCCCGTTCCTGGGAGAGCTTCTCAAACGCACGGCGGATGTGCCGTTCGTCCCGCCGCCGCAGCACAACCGTGCCCACCCAGAGCAGCGCCACAAACCCCAGGACAAAACCGACCAGCGCCCAGAGCACCCACCCCGACGTTTCGGGACGGGGACGGATGATCTCGAAAAGCTGCTCGTAGGCTTCTTTTTTCGCAGACGGGTCTTTCATCGCAAACAGGCTCCCGGTGGGCAATACACGCCGTGTTCGCACATGATCGCAAGAACCCTGTCTGTGCGCAACAGGAAAATCGGACAGCCCCCATCCGCCGGGCATCCTGCCTGCAAAAAAAGCGGGCAGGACCCCTTCGCCCTGCCCGCTTATGCTCTGCCCACCCGATGTTCAGACCAGGTCTTCCCAGGACTCTTCGGTGTGCACCCGCTGTTTAAAAAACCGGCGCAGCTTACCCAGCGCCCGGTTGCGGATCTGACGCACCCGCTCGCGCGTCACGCCCAGATTCCCCCCGATCTCTCCCAGGGTGCGCCGCTCCTCGCCGTCCAGCCCGAAATAGGCCCGAATCACCTCGGCCTCCCGGTTGTCTAAGCTGCCCATCAGCGATTCGCTCACCAGCTCTAAGCGGTCCCGTTCCAAAACGCGCAGATCGGGATCCGGATCTTCTGTTTTGAGCACCTGAAGCAGGGTCTGCTCTCCGGCCGGATCCAGCGGGGATTCCAGCGAGAGGTCGGACCGCACACACCGGAGGGCGCGTTCGGCCCGCTTCCGGCTGATCTTCATATCCAGAGCCACTTCGTCCAGCGTGGGCACCCGGCCCAGTTCCTGCGTCATCTGGCCCCAGCGCCGGGCCATCCGGTCCATGTCTTCCTGCCGGTTGGCCGGCATCGAGACCGTGGAAGTCCGTTTCAGCGCGTTCAGAATCGCCTGCCGGATCCACCAGACCGCATAGCTGATAAATTTATACCCCCGCTTTTCGTCGAACCGCTTGAGCGCCTCCATCAGCCCCATGTTCCCCTCTGCAATCAGATCCGACAGGAGCACGCCGCGGCCCTGATATTCTAAGGCGACACTGACGACAAAGCGAAGGTTGGACGTAATCAACCGCTCAATCGCTTTGGTGTCCCCTTTTCGGGCGCGCTGCAGGGTCTTTTCCTCCTCCTTGCGGCTCATCGGAGGGTATTTGCGCAGTTCCTTCAGATACCGCTGCACCGACGCATCGTGGGCAGAGCGCTTCTGAATCGTATCGTTCACATCCATATTAACCAGCAACTCCTCTCCAATCTCTTTCATGTCTCCACTCCCTGGCAGATGCATCAGAGCCTGGAAGGTTAGGGTATCTCTTAAACGAATCTCAGGTTGAAAAGTTCCACCCTTCCAAATCCGACACATCCACGGTGCAGCCTGTCAAATATGCAAGTTCCAGAATTAACTGCCATTATGGCACAATACCATGCCAGCATGCATACAACAGGTGTAAAATGGCAGCATCCGTTCTGAACCATCGGATGCTGCGTGTATCTCACTTTCTGAACTATAAGGAAACAAAATGTTGTTTTAAAACAAGTTATAAGTTTTCATATGTCCCAAAACCTACACCCTAACCCACCGCCTGCTCGGCAGGTGTTGCCCCTGTTGTACATTCGGGCCGGAAAAGCTGCATAATCCGTGCCACCACGCCTCAATGGCCTGAATTCGGGGTTTCTTATACCTAATCTATCGACGGCCAAAGCAGGAATCTATAATCTTCACCTATTAGATGTTCCAAATCGGCTGAAGGTTTCCTCTGTCCCGCACAAAAAAGTGGAGCTTTACGCATTGCAGTCCGATCTCTCTGGCGTGGTCCCGCCAGAAACTCGCTGCCCTGCTCGAACAGGTACAATCCGGCGACGAAGTCCGTGTCCGCAGAAGAGATGGTCAGGAGTTCGTGATCAAACCTGCCGAGAGAACAGACTCCCCTCTGGACGTGGAGGGCGTGGACCTCTCGCTTCCGCGATTCCCAGCATGGTCAGCCCTGATGGACCTCCCAGTTCGGGGAGGAGAGGTGCCCTCTCCTGACCGGCGCGTAGATCTTCTCACCTTTGGGATAGGGTGTGTCCTGCGTGTAGATATACAGCACGTTGTCGCGCGTCAACACGACCTCATCCCGCGCATCCCCGGTCAGGTCCATCTGCTGCGCGCTGATCCAGGAGCGCCAGAACGGCTTTCCAGGAGGAACTGCCGGCTTATCACTCGGGAATTCCACGACTTTCCGCCCGTACCCATCGTACATGCCCAGCGCCCGTACCGACGTGCTCAACAGCAACAGTTCCTGCCCATCTCCGCTCCAATTTACCGCAGGACCGGACTGGCTGTCGTTGTCGGGCTCGAGGGAGAGGAGCGGCTCCCCCGCCCCGCTGAACTGCACCAGCAGGCCATAGGAGTCCCAACGGTCGCCCACCCACATTTCCAGCCCGGGCAGGTCGGGCCTGAAATTCCCCGCGTAGACATCCTGGGTGTGGCCCATCCGGTGCTGCCGACGCACCCGGCCGTCGCGCGCGTCAACTAAGAAGAACCCTTCGCTGCTTCCGGCGATGCCGATCTCAGGACCGTTCTCCTCGTCGCCGTCGATCTCCCCGAAAACGACGTTGTCGACATGGTCGTTCATCTCGAAGTACTCGGCGCCCTCCATCCGCCAGATCAAGCTACCGTCGTCGTCGTAGAGGTGGTACCCGGACAGCGCCTCGTCCCGGCCGTCGCCGTCCACATCGTAAAAGTAGACGGAATGCCCGTACCAGGGCGCATCGGCGCGCTGCTGCCACAGCAGGTTGAGCTGCTCGTCAAAGGCCCAAATCGTCCAGCCGCTTCCCCCCGGGACGCCATCCCTGAGGATGAAGTCCCGAGGGCCGGAATTTCCCCGCAGGTTACAGGGGGTGATGGCCCGCTGCACGTGGAGGTATTCATCCGTCAGCGGCGCTCCCCGGGGCACCAGAAACGGCCCGGGTTCGGGCAGGGGCGCCTCCGCCTTCAACTCCCCCGTCATCGCGTCCACGATCGACAGCCGGTTCCCGCCGGCAGATACCAACTCGTTCACGCCGTCCCCGTCGATGTCCTGTATCACCGTGCGCTTCGGAGCGACCGTCTTCAGGTTCGAGTATTCCATCTCCCACACCTGCTCCCCTTCCAGGCTTACCGCCCGGATACGCGGCGCATCTTTCCCATTTGATGGGTCCTGGAACAACAGCAGCTCCGTCCCGCCGCTGCCCCGGATATCTCCGAACATGGGAACGCCTCCCCCATAGCCCCTGGTATCGATTTCATTCCACAGAACGGGCTTCGGAACCTTTTCCCGCTCGGCTGCCACCTCTTTTTCGTAGCGACTCCGCGTGTCGATAAACGCCGAGTTCTGGGACGTCGTGGCCGTCACCTTCACATCGTAAAACCTCGCCCGCGTGCAGGTCCGGACGCCCGCGCGACCGGTCTTGTAGGCGGTGTCGTTCGCCACCAGGCACTGCCGCCCGTCGAAACTGCAAACGATCCGGTCCCCCCGGCACTCGGCCTTGAGGCGGTGGTAACACGACCGGTCCACCGGCACGGTCTGCTCGCCCAACACGTGCCAGTGCGCGTGCTCTCGCCGGTAGAGCACCAGCCTGTCGTAGGCCTCGATGCAGAAGAAATAGTACTGCCTCAATGTCCGATACCTGAACATCAACCCGCTCCGGCCGACGAAGCAGTAAGGATCGTCCGAGTTCGGTTTGCTGGTGGCGGCCATCTGGCGGACATACGCCTCCACCGTGTAGTCCCCCCACAGAAAATCGCCCACAACCAGCGGCCGGTCGGTCATGTCGATATGGTCCAGGACCGGCCTGCCATCCTCCTCAAGCACCCGGAAAGCGCTGGGCCTGCCGGGGCCGCGTTCCCGTATTCTGGCCAGAGGACACTCCCAGTTGGGGAAGTGACGGTCCTCGATGGTCCAATCCAGTTCCGGCCAGTCGAACACCTTCCCCTCCGGGCAGCCCGAAAGATCGATTTTTGCAAGCTTAACATCTGCCATCGCACACCCTCCTTCGATTTGGATCCTGCCTACGGGCCTGGAACCTTGGCCTCGTAGACCCTCAGCCGGAAATTACTGAATAATAACAGAATCTTACACAAAGAAAAAGGGGGGCCGATTTTCTCGACTCCCCTTCTTTTTTATGGTGGGACATACAGGATTCGAACCTGTGACCTCTGGTTCCGGAGACCAGCGCTCTATCCAACTGAGCTAATGCCCCAGTTCAAATCCGTTTACCGCTCCCGTTTTTTATGCCGGTCTCTCCTGCGGCGCTTCTTCCGCTTGTGGGTCGCAATCTTACGCCGTTTTCGTTTTCTTCCACAGGGCAAAGTAACACCTCCTCTTCGTTCTATTGATACGTGTCAGCCGACCCCACCGTCCCCCTGGCCTCCCTCCACACTGGACCGAAGCTCCCGAGAGGGCTTGAAAACCGGCACGGGCCGTTCAGGGATTTTGACCACCTCGCCCGTTTTCGGATTCCTTCCGGTCCGGGAAGCCCGGGTGACCACCTTGAAGGTCCCAAAGCCTCGAATCTCGATATGTTCACCCTGCTGCATGGCCGAAATCACAGAGGAAAGAAACCCTTCAACCACCGTGGCCGTATCCGTCTTGGTCAGTCCGGTCGCCTCTGCAATCTGGTTCACAATATCGGCTTTGGTCACCTAAAATCCTTTCTCAAAGCAGTGAGGAGTTCTCTCCTCCGGACAGAAGATGAACTGTTCAGATCGACGTAAATGATATGAAAATAGGGTACATTTGTCAACAGAAAATACCTTGAAACGGTTTGGTGCTCATAAACTTAGGTATTACCTGCCCTTAGAACCCACTCGGAATCGCGCCATTCGTCCCGGCGCCCAAATCTTGCCCACCTCGGCGCAGTTCCCGCCATTCTACCCTGCTGTTGGGACCTATCCTCAAAAGCGAACGAGCACCTGGTGATCGCGGTATCGGATACCGGAACGGGCATCCCCGCCGATGCGCTGGATTCCATCTTCGAGGAGTTTCAGCAGGTGAAAGGGTCAGACCCTCAGCACAAGGGCACGGGGCTGGGACTGCCCATCACGAAGGGGTTTGCTGAACTGTTGGGCGGGTCGATTGGCGTGGAGAGCGAGGTGGGGAAAGGGTCCACGTTTACGGTGAGGGTTCCCCTTGTTTATAGCCAGAGTTGATTGACCCATGGCCAAAACGAAGATCATCCCCGTTAAATTTATCCTCTCTCATTTTTTGGCCGTCTTACAGGCCCTCTCCAGGTACTCCCGGTAAAATAGCCCTGATGGGGAATCCATCGGGCCTGGCTGCTGCCGTCAACTTATGCTGGGATCGTACCGATTCCAGAGGTCTCCGGGCCTCTTCCGCCTGCTCAGATTCCTCACTGTAAGGTTCAGGTATGGAAGATGAGTTCCGTACGCGTTAACTCAAGGTAATCATAGGTTGCGAACGCTGTGGCTATTACGGATATTTGCGGGACAAAGAGTGCCTCCAGGTCAGCGTTCGTAATATTTCCGGTAGAGATAAGCAGGAGCTTATATGGTTTCCGAAAAAGGAGGAAGGAATCGACAAAATCCGTGTCTTTTGTGATCACGACGCGACCCTCGCGTGCCGACAGTTCGTTGATTGTGGTATCGGTGGTACGATTACCTGTAGGCAAGTCAAGTGTATGAAGCGCATCGTGGTCAGCGTCGTGTAAATGGTATGCCAATCGGCGCGGCAGGTGTGCATCAACCAGAAAGTTCATATGCCTACCGGTTCCACCCGCTTGATCTGGCTGAGCCGCGTGGCATAGGCCAGGACAGCAAGCAGATCGTCACGCTCCAGGTCCTCGTAGTCGACAAGGATCTGCTCGATGGTCATGCCTGAACTCATCAGTTCCAGCATCGTTTCCACCGGGTAACGAAGACCCCGGATAACCGGCTTGCCGTGGCAGATATCCGGGTTCATGGTAATCCGTTCGAGAAGGCTCTCCATCGTCGCATCCTCCTGATGGCGTTGTCCGGTTTTTTCCCTACGCCTCACTTCTTTTATAAGATACGGCTCTTATCTCCCCGGCACAACAGACAAGTCAGTCGAATTGAGATTTTCCTCATAGCATCTCTCCCCATATATATACACCAATGGTCCCCTTTTTCGATGGAGACTTTATGGAGATCCTGCAAGCACGAATAAAAAGAGGGCACTTACACGATCCTCAAAGAATGGCCAATTCAGCAGAATTTATCCTGGCGCCGAAGGTGGACTCGAACACACACGGCCTTCCGGCCACCGAACAGCAGGACCTGCCAAGTCTCGGTACCCACAATACACTAAACTCGCCCTCTCGCCTGTTTTCTATTGCATCTCCCCTCTGCCTGCCTGTACCTTACCGCCACAGGAAGTTGATAGTGAAGGTCCGAAATCGGGACGAGGCGTCCTTTCAGGATCTGGTTTTGCGGGGCGTATCTCGGATCGTTCGAGGTGTGCCTCGTTTACGTTGGAGACTGGCGATGCTAATCACGAACCCCCACCTCACCCCACCAACACGAAGAGCACGAAACCCATCTCCTCCGCCATCTCGCCTTGGGGTGTGGTGTGGTGCGGTTTCGTATCTTTCGTGCCTTTTCGTGCTCTTCGTGATTCAAACCCTCTTTGCCGCACAGCCCTACGAGCCGGTACATCCCGATCCGGTCCTGGACTCCTGGCGCTGGCGCTCCTTCCCGGAGCTGAAGGGCCTGGGTCTCGGACGTATGGCCGAAGACAAAGACGGCAAGATGTGGTTCGGCGTGAACGACGGCGTGCGGGTCTACGACGGCGTGAAGTGGACGGCTTACACCGAGAAGGACGGCCTGCTGGGCAAGGGGGTGATAGCGCTCTGCGCAACGCGCGATGGGAGCGTGTATGCGGGCACCGACGCAGGGATCAGTCGCTTTCACGAGGGGGCCTGGAGCCGTGTCTTCCCGCTTGAAACTGACCTACCGTGGAACGTCTGGTCCCTGACTGAGACGTCTGACGGCAGTGTATGGGCAGCGACAAGGTGGGGAGCACTCCGTCTGCATCAGGGGGGCGTGACGCTCTACACGACGGCGGACTATAAGGCGGCAATCCAGGCGCTCGCACCCGGTGTGCAGTTCTCCCTCGTGCCGGAGGAGGCGGTTCCGGTCCGACCCTGGAATGAGGGAGCAGGTGTGGGGGTATTTCGCGGGCTTATCACTGAACTTGCTCCGGGTGGACCGGGAGAGCGTGCAGGTTTGAAGCTGGGGGACCGGGTTCTGGAGATGGATGGGAAGCCTTTTTCATCTCAACCGCTGGACGGTGGGGATTATACGGCAGCTTCTCAAGCAATTTTAGCCGGTCCCACGGGCGCCTCGGTGAGGCTGACCGTGGAGCGGAAGGGACTTCCTGAACCGTTCGCGGTCTCCCTCACACGGAAGGTGGTGGATGGCGCTTACCCGTACTTCTGGCTCAGAGACGTCTATGAAGACCGGGATGGCGCGATATGGTTCGGGGCGTACTGGGGTGAGATCATCCGCTACGACATCGTTGGGGCACAGCCGGGGGATGCTTCCGCGTGGCAGCTCTACACCGAGGCGGACGGGCTGGAGTGCGGGATACAGACGCACATCCTCCAGACGCGAGACGGGACGGTCTGGACGGTCAGCCAGGGCGGCAGGGGCGTGAACCGGTTTGACAGCAAGGAGTGGACGACCCTCCGACTGAGCGATCTGTTTGAATTGCCGCACTGGGCCGACTGGAGTTGCCCCGTTTTGGTGGAGTGTTTAGGGCTTGGGCTTCAAGCCCGTGTTTGATGCTGTTTTTCATATGTCATCGGTGAGTGGTATGCGATTGATGAATGCCTACGATGGGGATTATACCAGCCCTCAATATACTCAAAAATAGCCAATCTGGCCTCCTTGTGGGTACGAAAACAACGGCGGTCGATCAATTCACATTCGAGGGTGGCGAAAAAGCTTTCACACAGTGCGTTGTCATAGCAGTCGCCTACAGAACCCATTGAGGGACGTATACCCGCCTCATCGCAGCGTTTACCGAAGGCAAGTGAAGTATACTGAGATCCCTGGTCGGAGTGGTGGATCACCCCACAAGGATGACGCTGCCAAAGTGCCATATTCAAAGCAGACAAAACCAACTCACTCTGGAGCGTCGAAGCCATCGTCCAGCCCACGACTCGGCGGGAAAAGACATCGATAACCACAGCAAGATACAGGAAGCCCGCCCAGGTTGGTACGTAGGTAATATCGGCCACCCAGAGTTTATTTGGGGCTTCAACAGTGAAGTCTCTCTTGACCAGATCAGGGGCTTTTTGAGCCTTTTTTCCCTTACGGGTGGTTCTGATACCCTTTCGACGGCTCACCCCGAAGATACCAATCTCAACCATCAGACGGGCGACACGCTTTTTGCCTATACGGATGCCTAATGCTGCCAGATCTTCCCAGATTCTGGGGGCTCCGTAGGTAGAATCAGAACGGGCATGAAAAGCCTTAATCTGTTCCTTGAGATCCGCATCGACCTTTGCTCTTGGCGATGGGGGGCGTCCTCGCCACGCATAATACCCACTGAGGGAGACACCCAGGACTCGGCATTGCGTGGTAATTGGCCATTTTGCCTGGTGCGCCTTCACGAACTGGAAGGCTTTCTGGGGATCGTGTTGGTCTCCTGAGCGAACCAGGCTGCTGCTTTTGACAAGATCTCACGCTCGATGCGTAACTGCTTAATCTCGCGACGAAGACGGCGCAACTCCTCTCGCTCATCACTGGTCAGACCGTCTTCTCGAAGGCCCTCGTCTCGGTCGGCCTGTACCACCCAGTTCCGGATCGTCTGGTCTGAGGGCTCGAACTCTTTGGCCAGCTCTCCTGGCGTACGACCGGCTCGAACCAATTCGACCATTTGCTTTTTGAACTCAGGTGGATAAGGTGGACGTGTTGGCGGCATAGTGGATCTCCTTTCTCCCAAGAGATAAGGTACCCACCGAAACGGGGCAACTCCAGACAGACAGGCTGCTGCGTACGTCGAACACAGCGTTGTCGTCAGCGAACAGGAACCTGTTCGGTCTCAACCAGGCACTACAGCGGGACCGGGCCGTGGAGCGGCTGCGCGCCGAAGTCACGGCGATGAAGTCGGCAGAAGGCCTTCAGGACGTGATTCAGGAGATGCTGAAGGAGCTGTCCGGCACGGGTGTGGACTTCGAGCTGTGTACGATCAACATCGTGGACGAAGAGGCCGGAACCTGCACGAAGTACAGCGCCGCGAAGGAAGGCTGGTCGGAACAGGTGGAGATGCCCCTCTCGCGGATGTCGGCGGAGTTTCTCTCGATCTACCGCGAGGGAAAGGCCGTGGTGCGACCGGTCGATGGGGTGCTGGCTCAGCAGGACCGGGAAATCCGGGGTCGCGCAGCGCAGACCGGCGAGATGACGCCCCCCACTGCGGTTGTGGATGCGCCGTTTGCCTACGGGACACTGTCGCTGAGCACCTCCAGGACAGAGGGCTTCTCAGAGGAGGACGTGGCGCTGGTCGAGGAACTCGCACGGGTCATCGCGCTGGGCTATGCCCGGTATCTCGACTTCCAGAGGCTGGAGGCCCAGAACCGGGAACTTGAGCGAGAGCGTGCCGTGGAGCATATGCGGGCCGAGGTCCAGACGATGGAGAAGGCATCGGACTTCGACGACGTTTTATCCGTTCTGGCCAGAGATCTCAAGACCGTGGGCCTGTCCTTCGATACCTGCGGGATTGAGGTGCTGGACGAGCCGGTAGACGAGCCGACGATGGCGTGTTTTGAGGAACACGGGTTTCAGTCTACGGCTTACACGATTGATCCGGATGGCGCTGTAACCCGTGAATCGTATCACATCCCGGCACCATTCCCCCCTGTGAGCCGAGAGACGATTGAGCGTTTTATTGCAGGAGAGCCGTGGCAGGGTCGCAGTGGAGAGACGGGTATCGTGGAGGTTCCGGCCTCAAGCTATGGGCGTCTGCGGGTCACAGCGCCGGATCGGGAGAGATTCACCGAGGAGGAGATTGGCACGCTCCAGGATTTTGCGTCCGCCATTGCGCTGGGGTATGCGCGGTATCTGGACTTCCAGGCACTGGAAGAGGCCAACCGGCAGATCCAGGAGGCAGCAGACCGGAAGGCCACCTTCTTTGCCAGCATGTCCCACGAACTGCGCACCCCGATGACGTCCATCAAGGGCTACGTGGACAATATGCTGGATGGCATCGGTGGGGAACTGAATGAACAGCAGCAGCGCAACCTGACCAGGGTCACCCGGAACTCGGACCACCTGCTGAACCTAGTCAACGATATCCTGGACCTGTCCAAGATCGAGGCGGGACGGATGGAGGTGAACGCAGAGCCGTTCGTGGTGAAGGACCTGATTGCCTCCTGCTGCGACACGGTGGGTCCGCTGGTCAAGTCAGGAGTGGCGCTGAAGCAGGAGGTGCCTGACGATATCGGTGAGGCCAACACAGACCAGGGGCGGTTGCGTCAGATCGTGGACAATTTGCTTTCCAACGCCCTCAAGTTTACAGATACAGGAGAAGTGGCCGTCCGGACTTCAAAGGCGAACGAGCACCTGGTGATCGCAGTCTCGGATACGGGAACCGGCATCCCCGCCGATGCGCTGGAGAGTATCTTCGAGGAATTCCGGCAGGTGAAGGGGTCGGACCCTCAGCACAAGGGTACCGGGCTGGGGCTGCCGATTACGAAGGGGTTTGCTGAACTGCTGGGTGGGTCGATCAGCGTGCAGAGCGAGGTAGGCAAAGGGTCCACGTTTACGGTACGGGTGCCGGTGGTTTACAAAGAAAACTGAATACGCAGGAAGCAAAGATGAAAGTCATTCACCCGGCTGGGCGCCCCCGATATACTGAAGCTGGTGCAGGCGCTGATAGATCCCCTTCTGCGCAATCAGTTCCTCGTGTGTGCCCATCTCCCGGATCTCCCCTTTGTGCAGCACCATAATCCGGTCCACGTGTCGTATCGTGGAGATCCGGTGGGCGATCACAATCGACGTGCAGGCCTGCATCAACCGCTCCACCGCATCCTGGATCCACATCTCCGTTTCGGTGTCCACACTCGATGTGGCCTCGTCCAGAACCAGGATATCGGGCGCGAACGCCAGGGCCCGGGCAAACGCAACGAGCTGCCGCTGCCCGCCCGAAAGCGTACTGCCCCGTTCGGTCAGCGTGTGCTGGTAGGCGTCCGGCAGCCGCTGGATAAACCGGTCCGCATTCACATCCTGCGCGGCCCGGACCACCTGCTCCCGGGAAATCCCCCGGTTGCCCAACCGGATATTGGTCTCAATATCCCCCGAAAAGAGAAACACGTCCTGCTGAACAACCCCGATACGCCCCCGGAGCGCCTGGATATCCCACTCCCGAATATCCACCCCATCGATCCGGATCGTCCCCTTCTGGATATCGTAGAACCGGCAGAGCAGGCTGATAATCGTCGTCTTCCCCGACCCGGTCGCCCCCACAATGGCCACACGCTCGCCGGGCCGAACGTGAAAGGACACATCCCGAAGCACCCAATCATCCTCTGTGTACGCAAACCAGACGTTCTGGAACTCGATCTCCCCCAGCACCTGCTCCCGCGCCTCCGTTCCCCCCTCCGGCTCCGGCTGTGTATCCAGCAGCTCAAAAATCCGCTCCGAAGAGGCCATGGCCGCCTGAAGAATCGCATAGCGCTCGGAAATCTCTAAGACCGGCCAGAAAAACCGGGGCACATACTGGAGCATGGCCACCAGCACCCCCCACTCGATCCGGGACCGGAGCACCTCACCACCGCCGTACCAGATAATCAGGGCCAGGGCCGCCGAACCGATCAGCTCCATAATCGGAAAAAACAGGGAGAAGTAGAGCGTCGTCTGCAAATGGGCTTCCAGATACCGCCCGTTGATCTCGTCGAACCGCCGGGTGTTGGAACGCTCCCGGTTGAAGAGCTGAACCACATCCATCCCGGAGATATTCTCCTGCAGGTAGGCGTTCAACCGGGCCAGCCGGCTGCGTGCCCGGCGGAACGCCCTCAGCATCCACCCCTGAAACACGAAAGCGACCCCGAACATCACCGGCACCGCCAGGCAGACCACCAGCGCCAGCTCCGTATCCATGTAAAACATAAATCCCAGAATCGCCACAATGGTGAGGATGTCGCTGAAAACCGTCACCACCCCGTCGGTAAACAGCTCGTTCAGCGCATCCACATCGCTGGTATTCCGGGTCATCAGCCGCCCGATGGGCGTACGGTCGAAAAACCTCAGCGGCAGCCGCTGCAGGTGGGCGAAAATCTGGTGCCGCACATCGTACATTACCCACTGCCCGGTCATCTTGGTCACAAAAGCCTGAAAAAAGTCAGCCACAAACTGGAGCGCCAGGAACCCCACAAACAGTATCACAATCCGGTTCAACCCCTCCAGATCCCCCTGCAAAATGTAGTCGTCCACCGCGATCTTGGTCAAATAGGGACCGGCCTGTCGCGCCCCGGACGTCACCAGGATCAGCCCAAAGGCCAGCGCCACCCACCCCATATACGGTTTCAGATAGCCCAGAAGCCGCACCATCAGCTTCGGATCAAACGGCTTCTCCGAAACCTCTTCTTCATGAACATCGTAAGTCTCTTCAGCCATATAAACTCCCGGCCGTGGGATCAGATCTCATCCAGTTCCTGCGTCAACTGCTGCCGCCTGTACATCTCGGCGTAAATGCCGTCCCGGTCAATCAGCTCCTGGTGGGCGCCCTGCTCTGCGATCCGGCCCTCATCTAACACCACAATCTGGTCGGCGCCCTGCACGGTGGAAATCCGGTGTGAGATCAGAATCGTGGTCCGCTGGGCCATCACCTCCCGCAGCCGCTTCAGGATCTCCTCCTCGGTATGCGTGTCCACGCTTGCCATCGCGTCGTCTAAAATCAGAATCTTCGGCCGACGGATCACCGCCCGGGCCAGCGCCGTCCGCTGCTTCTGCCCACCCGACAGGGTCACCCCCCGCTCCCCGACCATCGTATCCAGTCCCTGCGGCATATCTCTTAGATCTTCGGACAATTGGGACACCCCGATCGCCCGGACGAGCGCGTCCTCAGATGCCTCCTCCACTCCCAGCGCAATATTCTCCCGGACCGTATCTGAGAAGAGAAACGTATCTTGAGGAACATAACCGATGGACGACCGGAGGGTCTCAAGGGGCAGTTCCTCCACCGGCACGCCGTCGATCAGAACCTGCCCGTCTCCGGCCTGGATCAGCCTGGGAATCAGCCGTCCCAGGGTCGTCTTGCCCGACCCCACCCGTCCCACCACCGCCAGGGTGCTGCCGGCGGGAATGTGAAGGTCGATATTATCCAGCACCGGTTCGCCGTTGTAAGCAAAACACATCTTCCGGAATTCGATCTCCCCGCTCAAATCCCGAACCGACCGGACCTGCTCCCGATCCTGAATCTCCGGTTGGATCGCCAGAATCTCCTGAATCCGTCTCATCGAAGCCAGGCCCCGCTGATACCGGTCCACCATCCACCCCAGCGCGATCATTGGAAACATCAACCTGGTTAAATAGGCGTTAAAAGCCACAAAATCCCCCAGCGTCAGCTCGTTTTGAACCACCCGATGTCCGCCCAACCAGAGAATGACGCCCAGCGAGGCGCCGCTGATCAGAAACATCAGGGGAAAGAAGAGGCTCTGGATGCGAATCAGCTTTCGGTTCTTCTCCAGATAGTCCCGACTGAGGGCGTCGAACGCCTCCACCTCCGCCTCTTGCTGCACATAGGCTTTCACCACCCGCACCCCCGACAGGTTCTCCTGCACCCGGGCGCTGATCCTCGAAAACTGCTCCTGCACCGCTCGAAACCCCACGTGGATTCTGGCCGCCACCCGGTTCATTACCACGGCCATCACCGGCATGGGAAGGAGCGAATAAACGGCCAGTTTCCAGTCGATCGTACACATCACCGCCATCGTCAGGGCCAGGGCCAGTACGGCGCCGAAGACCATACGAACGCCAAACCCCAGAAACATACGGATCGCATCCACGTCGTTGCTGGCCCGGGCCATCAGATCGCCCGTGGGCGTCCGGTGAAAATAGGACAGGGAGAGCTTCAGCAAATGCCGGAAGTAATCCTTTCGAATATCGTATTCCACGTATCGCGCCAGGCTGTTCAGGTACCAGCGCATCCCCATTTGCAGCCCCATCTGGACCAGGGCGAGGCCCAGGATAAGGCCCGCATACAGAGCAACATCCTCCTGGACGCTCGCGTCGAACCCGGCCGAGTCCAGCCCCGCTTTGATACTATCCACCGCCCGCTTCAGGGCAAGCGGAATCGCCGTGACCACCCCCGTCGACAGCGCGAGCAACCCCAGGCCCAGGATCACGTACCTGCGATAGGGCCGCATATACGGCCAGAAGGGTTTGAAGGGATTCAGGGACAAACGACTGCCTTTCGACTTTACGCCTCCGACTGCCAGCGATACACCTCCAGATCCACCTTTCCGTTGCGAAACTCCACGCCCTCCGCTTCCAAACGCTGCTCCTGGTCCAGATGGGCTTTGTAGTTGCCGCTCCGGATCGAGACCGTCCCCCGTGCGTTGATCACGCGGTGCCACGGGCACCCGTTCCCCGGAGGCAGCGCCGCCAGGGCCTGCCCGACCTGCCGGGGCCCCACATCCGCCATCTCGGCAATCTGTCCATAAGTCGCCACGGTCCCCTCCGGAACGCGGTCCACGATTCGATAAATCTTCCGGTAAACCCTTTTCAGCCTCTGCGTGGTCGCCATAGGCAGGTCTCGGACAGATGCAAAAGAATCAACAAATCAGCGAATCGGCGAATCGGCAGATTCTGCCCTTGAGAGCCAGTCCTCCAGATAGGTCCCCGGATCTGCCGCTCCTTCGCACCCTTTAAGAACCTCCACCGTCCGCTTCAGATCCCGGCCGGCGGCCTCGTAAACCCGATCGAAAACATCGATCTCCTGGTGGTAGATCCTGTAGGCCATCATCCAGGCGTTGTTCAGCTTCCATTTTGGGAAGCTGCTGTAGAGGTCGGTTTTCAGGGGCAGGTGGGCGAACCGCGTTCTGGCGCCCTTGAAAACCGCTTCACGCCGGACCAGCTTCTCCTCATAAGACAGATCGGACTGATACAGGGTTTCCAGTTCGCCGGCAACCTCGTACATAAACGCCTGAAAAAGCCGCTGGTCTCCTCGCCGGTCCAGCACCTGCCTGACCTCTGCTGACCCGGAACCGTAGCGGGCTTCCGTAAAGAGAAGCGCCCCGGCCTTTCCCACAAACGTGGCCAGGCTCTCGTTAAATGTCACATTTCCCGAAATCCACAGCGTCGCATGCGTCAACTCGTGGATGATCAGGTCCGCCAGGTCTACGTCCCGGTAGCGCAGCATCGAACTCAAGATCGGGTCCTTGAACCACCCCAGCGTACTGTAGGCGCCTACCGGACGCAGATACGTATCGTAGCCCTCCCCCTCCAGCCGCTCCTGCTCCCGCACCGCCCGCTTCCGGTCAAAATAACCCCGGTAGGGGAAGCGTCCCACCACCGGGTAGGTCCACTGCACCGGCTCCAGCCGGTCTTTGGGCGATGCGGTCAGATTCCAGGAAACCGGCCCATCGCCGATATCGCAAAACGTGGTATAATTATTCGACCGGGCAAGGCCGATCTCCCTCTCGGCAAAAGCACGCACATCCTGCACAAACCGGAGCCGCGCCCTCACCTCGGGATCCAGATCGGACTGCTTCAACAGCCGCTCAATCGACTGCCGGTCCCACACCAGCCGGAGCTGCCCCCGGACAAGGTGGAAGTAGTAGCCCACATCCAGGTCCAGGCCGAAAATAGCCGGCAGGCACACCGCCCACAGCGCCTGACAGAGTTTCACGCCGCCGGTTCCCGGTCCATAAAGTAGTAGCAGATCATGTGCTGCAGCATCATATGCATATCCTCAATCCGCCCCATATGATCCGAATCCACCACAATAGAGTGCCCCACCAGGTCTTTCAGCTTCCCGCCCTCAAACCCGGTAAACCCGACCGTATGGCACCCCGCCTCGTTGGCATAACGCACGGCTCTGAGCACGTTTTCGGAGTTCCCGCTCCCGCTGATGGCAATCAGCACGTCGCCCGGCTCGGCGAAATTCCGGAGCTGTTCCACAAAAACATCCTCGTAGCAAATATCATTGCTCAACGCCGTCATCCATTCCACATTGTCCGTCAGCGGAATCACCTTGAACCGCTTCTCCCGCCCCAGGGAAGCCCCCTTGCCCATATCGTTCACAAAGTGAGACGCCGTACTCGCGCTCCCTCCATTTCCAATCGCGTAGATCCGGTTGCCCGATTCTCGGGCCTGCCGGACAAGCGCAATCACCCCGGCAATCTCGGCCGGGTCCAGCGATGCGAGCAGGCGCTGATTCCGGGCGATATAGTCTGCGGCAAATTTCTTCATTGTGAGTCTCTCCTTTAGTTCAGCCCGGCCGCCCGCCAGGCCCCGTCTAAGGCCGCGCCCGTCTCCCGTACCGCCTCCTCTGCGGGCAGCTCCCGCACCCGCTGGCTAAACGGCTCCGGCGTCACCGGCCCCTCGTATCCGATCTCTTTTAACACCTTTAAAAAGCCCACCAGGTCGATCACCCCCGTCTCGCCGGGCAGCGCCCGCCGGTTGTCGATCTGCTCCGTCACATCCACCCCCGAAGGCGCGTCGTTTACATGCACGTGGACCACATCCTCCGGGACCAGCGCCCGCAGGTCCGAAAGCGTGCCCAGCCCGGTATACCAGTGCCAGCAGTCCAGCAGCAGCCCCACGTTCCCCGTCCCGATGGCCTCACACAGCCCCAGCATGCCGTCCATCGTATAAATAAACCCGTAGGGCTTATCCACCCGGATGGTCCGGGGCCCGATAAACTCCAACCCCAGCCTGCACCCGTGATCCTTCAAAATCTCACAGATCGGACGCAGCCGCCCCACGTGCCATCGGAAATTCTCCCGAAACCCCCGCTCGTCGGACGCAGGCGTCGCCCACTGCGCCACTCGAACCGCCCCCACCGCCGCGCCTGCCGCAGCCAGCGCCGGCAGGGCCTCCAGGCCCTCCTGATACGCATCGACGGGACCGCTCCAGGCCACCGGCAGCCCCCAGGCGCCGATCTTCAGCCCCGCCTCATCAAAGAGCCCCACCACATGATCGGCCCCTTTCTCCGCCACCAGTTCCGCCACCCCCTGAATCCCAATATCCAGCCCCTGAAAGCCACCGGCGGCCGCATAGGCCAGGCCCTCGGTCAGCGTTGCCTTGACCCCGATTGTGCCCGGCGACAGACTCTTGAACATCACCACCTCCTCAGTTAATCCCTCATCGGGGTACCACGCTCAATCGCAGCTCATGCGATCCGTCCTCCCCACGGTCCGCCGGTTCGAATAATCGGCCACACACCCTCCTCAATTCTTCTATCCGTCCAGCTCAACCCGATGGGCTTCCACCACATCGGGATTCAACTCCAGCCCCAGGCCGGGCCTGTCGGTCAGAGCGATTCGCCCATTTTCGATTCGCTCCGGAGGGTCGGTCAACTCACTCCGCCAGGGCACTTCGCCCCAACCGTATTCTAAGATCAGAAAGCCCGGGTGGCCCGCCATCGCCTGCACACCGGCCGCGATCGCCACCGGCCCGAACGGACCGTGGGGCGCCGTGGGCGTCTCCCACGCTTCCGCCATCTCACCTACCCTTTTCAACTCACCGATCCCACCGATCACCGTCACATCCGGCATCACCACATCCATCGCGCCCCTTTCCAGCACCTCCCGGAAACCCTGCCGGAGCATGCGCTGTTCCCCCCCCGCAGTACGGATGCCGCACCGCTGCTTGACTTCGATCACGGCGTCTAAGTCCGTCTCGGGCGTGGGCTGTTCGAACCAGAACAGGTCCAGGTCCCTCAGCGCATCGGCCACCTCCAGCGCTCCCTTGACGGTAAAATGGCTATGACAGTCGATCAGCAGGTCCACATCCGGTCCGATGGCCTCCCGCACCGCCTGCATACACGCGATACCCGCCTCGGCTTCTTTCGCGCTGTCCACATGTCTCCCCATCCCGTCAAACGGCGCCAGCTTCACCGCATCGAACCCCTCGGCCACGGCTGCGGCCGCATTCCGGGCAAACCCCTCCGGCGTCCGGTCCGTGGTGGCCCGGTTGATATTCGCATAAAGCCGGATCTCATCCCGGCACGCTCCCCCAAACAGGGTGTGGACCGGCGTCCCGAGGGCCTTGCCCAGAATATCCCACAACGCCTGCTCGATGGCGCTTACAGCGGAGATACGATCCCGGTCCGGCCCTCCCTGCGTAAACTCCCAAACCATCTGCGCGATCCGGCAGGGGTCCCGTCCCACCAGTCCGGCCTCCACTTCGCGCACGGCCCGGATGCGTTCCGCATAGTTCTGTCCGGCGCGCAGTTCTCCGATGCCCCGGCCCCCCTCGTCCGTGTTCACCTGAACGAAAATCCAGTCTCCCCGGTGGTTGACGTGGACCGCAACCAGATCGATATGGGTAATCTTCATCCTTCTTCCTCAGCCTCTGTAAACCTGTGCCACACGCTCGGCAATCCCGTCCCAGTCCAGTGATTGCGCCCGTTCAAACCCCGCCCTGCCGGCCGCCTCCAGGTCCCGTTCCCGAATCTCCACAAGCGCACGCTCAAGGCCCTGAGCCTCCTTCGGATCGTAGAGCACCCCCATCGTCTCATCGATCAGTTCCGGCAAGCATCCCCGCCCGGGCAGCACCACCGGTTTCCCGAACGAGAGCGCCGAAATCGCTGTGCCCGAGGTCAGCACCTCGGAGAACGGCAGCGTGACCACATCCGCAGCATTCAGGTAAATCTGAAACTCATCGTTTTCAAAGAAGGGGGAGGTAAACACGAGGATGCGTTCGTCCCGTTCGGTCAGTGCAATCACCTCGTCTGCATATTCCCCGCCAAAGGAACGCCGCGTCATCAGCACCAGCCGGGCGTCCGCTTCAGCAACTGCGCAAAAAGCGTCGATCAACGCCTCGAGACCCTTATACACCCTCGCATTCCCAAAAAAGAGGTAGACGAACGCATTCTCGGGAATACTTAGCTGTTTACGCGCGTCCTGACGGGAGATCTCGTTGGCAAACACATCGATAAAATTCCCGTGCGGGATCACGTGGAGTTCGTCGGTCCGGTAAAAAAGCTTTCGCGCCAGATCTGCCGCGTAATTGCAGTGGGCAATCACCGCATGGGCCAGCCGGCAAACCAGCAGCCGGCCCATCCGGTCCACCGCCGGAAAAGGCCGCTCGTGGGGGTAGAGGTTGTGTACCGTCCAGACGATCCGGTAGCCCAGGCTGCGGGCAAAGGTCAGGTTCTCCGCAAACCGGGCATACTGTTCCACAGTTGCTTCAAGGTCTTCACGCCGGTAAAACCAGTGAAGCCAGTTAAGATGAAGAACGTCATACTCCTTCCGATGGGTTTCCAGCCAGTCCGGCTCGAAAGCATAATCCCCCAGCTCAAGGCCGATATCCCATTTTTCCAGCGCTCGGGCAAGCAGCCCCGCATAGGGATTGCACTTATGCGACAGCGTCAGCCCGCCGGCCCTGGCCTCCCAGAAGAAAAATGCACGCATGTGGTATCCTTTTCACAAATTGGGTTATCCCATTTCTCTAACCTGGAACTTCAATACCCCTTCCGCTTATCAATCACGCTCAACATCGGCTCCCCCGCCATCAGGCGTTTCAGATTCTCGCAGAAGAGCTTCACAATCCGGTCCTGCCGGTTGGGCGAGCCGCCGGCGACGTGGGGGGTGATAATCACATTCTCCATCCGCCAGAGCGGGTGGTCCTCCGGCAGAGGCTCCTGCGGGGTTACATCCAGCCCGGCCCCGCCGATCTGCCGCTGCTCCAACGCCTCCATCAGCGCGTCCTCATCCACAATCTTGCCCCGGGTCACGTTGATCAACAGCGCGTGCGCCTGCATTCTGGCAAACGCCTCCCGGTTGAATATACCGGCCGTCTCCGGCGTGAGGGGCGCACAGACCCCCACCACGTCCGATTCGGCCAGCAGATCGTGGAACCGGTCCATCCCCCAGCAGGCCTCTACACAGTCGGGCGCTTCAATCTGCTCCGCGTCCACCGCCAGAACCCGCATCCCGAACCCGTGCGCCCGAACCGCCAGCTCCCGCCCGGTGCCCCCCAGTCCCACGATCCCCATCGTCCGGTCAATCAGCTCCCACGACGCGAGCCGGATCGGCATCCGCTGGTCCCAGTTCGGTTTCCGAACCGCCCACGCGATCCCCCGCGTCAGCCCCAGCAGGAGCGCCATCGCGTGCTCGGCTAAATGCACGCCCACCGTTCCCTTGGCGCTTGTGAGAATCACCTCGCTCTCCACAAACTCCGGAAAAAGGATGCCATCCACGCCCGCGCCCCACGTCTGCACCCACCGCAGCCGCTCCGCCCGCCGGAACATCTCCCGGCTCATGCCCCCGAAAATCACCTCCACCCCCGGCATCGCCGCCAGCGCGTCCTCCTTTGAGCCAGGCCGCACCACCTCCACGCCCTCCGACACCTCCTGAACCTGCGCCACGTGCCGATCTTCCAGCTCTGAACTCAGCAGGATTTTCATCGTCAGGCTTCTCCTGTCAGTCAATTGAGGATTGTGGATTGTGGATTGCGGATTGAACAGCAGCCATCCGAAATCCGCATTCTGAAATCCGCAATGATTTACATTAACGGCGTCCGGATCTCCGTCTCAAAAACGTGGGCGCGAGAGGGTTGGGTCACCAGAAAGAGGATCAGGTCGGCAACATCCTCCGGCAGCGTCAGCTTCTCCAGGTCGTCGTCGCCATGGTTGTCCCGCCGCATCTTCGTGTCCACCGGACCGGGACAGACCACAGCGGCCTTGACGCCGTAGGGCCGCCCCTCGGTTGCGACCACCTCCGTAAACCCACCCGCTCCAAACTTGGACGCGCAGTACGCCCCTCCGTTGAGGTGCCCGCGCTTGCCCGAAATCGAAGAAACCGTGACAATGTACCCCCGGCCGGCTTCGCACATCCGGTCGAATACCGCCTGGGTGCACAGGAAGACCGCCTTCAGGTTCACCGCCATCGTCAGATCCCAGTCTTCCTCCCGGATTTTGGAAACCGGGTTGTGAATCGCAACCCCTGCGTTGTTCACCAGAATATCCACCTTTCCAAACCGGTCGTACGCCTGCGCCACCATCGCATCCACCTGCGGCTTCTGCGTCACATCGGTCGCAACCGCCACCCCCTGCCGCCCGATCTCCCGAACTTCAGCGGCAACCGCTTCGATCTCCGATTCGGTCCGGGCCGCCAGCAGCACATCTGCGCCTTCCCGCGCAAAAGCCAGCGCCGTTGCCCGCCCGATGCCCCGTCCGCCCCCTGTGATAATCGCCACCTGATCTTCGAGCTTCATACGATCCCCCTCCCTATACACGCTGCGCTCATACAAAAGGCAGGGCGCC
Source organism: Candidatus Latescibacterota bacterium (assembly GCA_965249305.1). Classification (GTDB taxonomy): domain Bacteria; phylum Latescibacterota; class UBA2968; order UBA2968. Next base: position 6,690,918 of record OZ252228.1, read on the forward strand.
CTTCTACCCTGCCTGTGAGGCCAGACAGTCCGTTTCATTGCTATATATTCTCTCACCCGCCATTTGTCAAGCGGAATCACCCGCCCCAAAAAACGGTTTATTGCCGATCCCGGTACTCCTCGGACCGGATGCCGTGCTTTCTCAACAGACGCTGTAGAGAAGACCGGTGCATCCCCGTCCGTTCGGCCGCCAGGGAGACATTTCCCGTGCAGTCTGTTAGAAGCTGCGTCAGATACCTCCGCTCGAACGGTTCGAGGTAGACCCGTTTGGCTTCTACAAAGGGCAGGCTCGTATTGATCTGCGGGGGCGACGCCCCGTCTTTGCACAGCCCCGCAGGCAGGTCCTCGGGCATGATCACACGAGAATCGGTCAGCCAGAACGCCCGTTCGATCACATTTTGCAGCTCCCGCACGTTCCCCGGCCAGGCGTAGCTCTGCAGCAGGTCCAGGGCCTCCTTCGACACCTGTTCGACCTGTTTCTTGTTGCCCCTCCTTACCCGGTCCAGAAAATGGTCGGTCAACAGGGGAATGTCCTCCACCCGCTCCCGAAGCGGAGGCAGGGAGATGGTGATAACGTTGAGCCGGTAGTACAGGTCGTCCCGGAAGCGGCCGTCCGCAACCATTTCCTCCAGATCTTCGTTCGTGGCCGAAATCACCCGCATATCAATGTCGATCAGCTCCTGGCCCTCCACCCGCCGCACCTGCCGCTCCTGAAGCACCCGCAGCAGCTTCACCTGCAAATTCGAACTCAACACCGAGATCTCGTCTAAAAATACCGTCCCCCTTTCAACCGTTTCCAGAAGTCCTGGCTTTCGGGTGTGCGCCCCGGTAAACGCTCCCCGCTCGTGCCCGAACAGCTCGCTTTCCAACAGGTGTTCGGGCAGCGCCCCGCAGTTGATCGGCAGAAAGGGTCCATCCCGTCTCGGGCTGTTCCTGTGCAGGCCCCTGGCAACCAGCTCCTTGCCCGTTCCGGTCTCTCCTTCAATCACCACGCTGCTGTCGCTCTCGGCCACCTTCTCCACCACATCTATCACCCGCGCCATCGCCGCGCTCTTTGCCACAATCCCCTCAAACCCCGGTCGGAACTCCAGCGCCTTTCGAAGCAGCAGGTTTTCCTCGGCCAGCCGCTTTTGCTGCAGGGCGCGGTCCACCACAATCAGCAGTTGATCGGGAGAAAACGGCTTGGGCAAATAATCGTACGCTCCCTCCTTGATCGCCTCTACGGCCGTGGCGATCGACGGCTGCCCCGTGATCATCACCGCCACCGTATGCGCATCGCTCGATCTGACTTCGCGCAGAACGTCCAGACCGCCCACGTCGTACATCATCAGGTCGATCAACACCACATCAAACGTCTCCTGCCTGGCCGTGTCGATCCCCTTCTGCCCCCGGTCGCACACCTGCACCTCGTAGTCTCTGTAGGTGAGGGTGCTCTGGCAGATGTCCAGAATCGTCGGCTCATCGTCAACGACCAGAACCCGCCCCTTCTCCAACATCCACCTCCTTATTCAGACATGCTCGTCCGGCCCCAGCACCAGGGACACGGCCAGCCATCCCCCCACCGGAACAATATTGGACACCAGCCCCGGATGGCCGGCCACCCGCTCGTTGTAAACCTGAACGCCCCGCCTGCCGTCCCCTTCTTCCATCCTTTCGTGTACCCGCCCGTGCCCATTGGCGTTATCGGCCACAATCAGCCCGCCGGGGCGCGTGTGCTCCAGGGCAAACGCCAGATAGTCCGGGTAGCGCTCCTTATCCGCGTCGATAAACACCAGATCGAACGGCGCATCATCCACAACCCCCGGCAGCAGGTCCAGGGCGGAACCCTGGCGCACCTCTGCCCGGTCGCCCAGCCCGGCGGCCTCATAATTTGCCCGCGTCACCTCGGCGTGCTTCGGATCCACCTCCAGGGTAATAAACCGCCCGGTTTCCGGCAGCGCCCGGGCCAGCCAGATCCCCGAGTACCCGGCCAGAGACCCGAACTCCAGAATCTTCCTGGCCCCGATCATCTTCGCCAGCAGATACAGCATCTTCCCCGCTTCGGGGCTCACCGAAATTCGGGGCAGCCCCTGCTCTACCGCTGCGGGCATAATCCCTTTCAACAACGCATCTTCCTGCGCAAATACCTCGCGGCGGTACGTATCCAGATCGGGATAATTCAATTGAGCCACGGTTCTATCCTTTGCTAAAGTTCCAGGCCATCCGGTATTTCCACAACATACGCTTGCGGCCAGCCGGTGGCATCCGATGTATAGGAGACCAGCCGATCGTCCGGGCTGAAAGAGGGATGGGGGTGGGTCCACTGGGGTCCGTATGCACTCTCCGCAGAGACCTTTTCGGTCATGGTCGCCCAGCCCGGCGCATCGCCGTCCGCCTGCAGGGGCAGCGGCTCGTGCCACTGCGTCCCTTTGCTGGAGGCTCCAGGAGAACACAGCGGGCGGTGCACGCCACTTTGTGGATCAATCAGGCACAGGCCGATGTCCGGAAGGTGGGTGTCACATACAATGCGACTGCCATCCGAATTTGAAGCGATATGCCAGGTGCTGAACGTTGCGATCGTGCTGATCTGCCCCGTGTACAGCCCCACCCTGTACAGCCCCTGGTGCCAGCTCACCACAATCATCTCATCTGTTTTGCCCAGGAACATCTCATGCACAAACCACTCGTCGGGCGCATTGGCATAAAAACAGTGGTCGTCGCTCCCATCCCGCCGGACCGTCCACAGCCTGGGATCGGGGGGATCGGCCGAGTAGATCAGCCGGTCCGGATCGGTGGGGTGAAACTGCGGGTGGTAAAGCGCACGCACCCCATCGAGAATCACAGACGACCCGGATCCATCCGCACGGGCGATCAGAAGGCCGGCGGAAGCTCCTTTCGTGACCAGGGCCGCCGCCCACTGCCGGTCACAGCTCACCGTCACCTCTCCCAGCCCGCACCCCGGCTGCTCGGCAATGACCCGGTCGCTGCCGTCTTCCAGGCTGAGACGATGTATTCGGCTCTCGGCAGTAAAGTAGACATCGTGATCCACCACATTGCCGGAAAAGGGCTGCACCCCCTCTAAGTCGGTTAGCCGCCGAATCACCCCGTCCTGGAGATCCACCCGGTAGAGGTCCACTTTACCCCCACGGTCGGAAGCAAAGACCAAAGACCGGTTGTCGGGCGAAAAGGAATTCGCCAGGTAATAGAGCGGATGATTCATGCAGGCTGCTCCGGTCAGCCGGGTTACCTGCGCTCCGGTCCCATCGTCCTGAAAGGTCTCCCACTCCGGCGGCCATTCGGTCTGTACGCTCATGTCTTCCACCCCCTTTGATCGCAGAACCCCGCCCGGCCACTCTGCATCTGTGTCGGTTGTTAGTCCTTCAGCCACCGGTCGAACCAGTCGAATGCCTCCGTCTGCATCTCCAGGTCGAACTTGTGGGGGCCAGGATAGAAGGAGCACCGGTAATGGTCCGCCGCGCCCGCTTTTTCGTAGACTTCTCGGAGGATCGCGGCGGCGCATTCCATCTCGGACATGGTGAACAGCTGATCCTCGATGTCGTTCAACACCATTGTGGGCAGCGGAACCCGCAGGCCCAGGATCTCCGGATAATCCAGATTCAAAGGAAGCAGGGGCACGTAGACCATCCAGGTGTGGGTGTAGCACTTATTCAGCAGACAGTCCCGCCATGTGGACATCATGCCCACGCAGATCGCACACCGCACCCTTGGGTCCGCCCCACCCACGAACACCGTGCGCATTCCACCTCCGGACAGCCCCCCGCACCCGATCCGCTCTGCGTCCACGTCTTCCCTGGCGCAGAGCACGTCCAGCGCCCGCTGATCTTCCGCCAGAAAGACGCCCGGCCAGGTCGTCCCTGCGCAGAAGAGCGACTTGGCCATGATCGACTCGTGCGTAGCCGCCCACTGGTTGTAGGCGGTAATACGGTCCGAATTCTCCGGATCATCGTCAGACAGCCCCTGCCGCATGCGCTCCGGCACATCGGCCAGCAGCACCCGGCGACTCGCGAAGGGAAAGGCATCGGATACAAGCACCGCGTACCCCCGTTTGGCTGCTTCGTTTGCCCAGGCCACGCCTCCGTAGTAGTGATCGTAGTGCTCCAGCATCATCGGATGCCAGTCCTCGGCCGTCCGGGCAACCTTGCGCTTCCCAAAATACTTCTTGCCTGCGTGATCGTGCAGCGCAAGAATGCCTGGCAGCTCCCCCGTGGCCCCTTCCGGCTTCAGGAAGACCGCTCCGGTCGGCGGCCCGTAGGGCAACTGCCAGGAGAGTTCTTCCACGTGGAGTCCGTCGTAGACGAACGTCCGCTGCACTTTCACCTCCGGCGCGTCCCCGGTATCCGGCTGCGCCAGGCAGTCCATCAGCCGCTTTCGCGCAACCGGGCGCCAGGCCTCCACATCGGTCCACGCCCTGTTCCGAAACGACAGCGCCGCCGGACCCTCTCCCACAATCGAAGCGGCCCAGGGCCCGTAGGCCCCGATCATATTGGGTTGCACACTCACCTACTTTTCCCCCTTCAAGAACGCCTGAAAATCGATCACGCGCCCCTCGTCCGACGACACACCCATCCCCTCCACCAAGGCGACCGTTGTCAGATTCTGGCGTCCTCCAAAATCGGGCTCCACTCCCTCGGCCACATAGCGATAAAATCCGTCCAGCAGAACCGCCTCCGAAGGGGGCGCCTCGTCCAGAGGCACCGTCTCGTCCTCTTCCGCCCCCGGCCGCCTCAGCCGGAGTTCCTTCCCCTCAACCTCCAGTGCCCCGCCTTCAAACTCTATCCGTAGCGAAGATCCCGCCTTGTGGGCCGCAAAGGTGCAGAGATAGCCACAGGTGGCCCCCCCCTCAAACTCCACCCAGGCGTGGGCTCCTGCCCCACCTTCATAAGGACTCCAGGGGGGGTTGAAGCTGTGCGCCCAGATCCGGGATGGCGCCGCATCGAACAGAAAGCGCATCGTATCCAGATCGTGAATGCCCCGCTCCCAGAGGTAGGCGTGCCGGTCTTCCGTCGAGTGATGCGTCCTGGGCCGCCAGCCGAACTTCGTCATCAGCCCGAACATCGGCTTCCCCAACGTGCCTTCCCTTGCCAGGCGGTTGATGGTCACATGTGGGGCCGCATACCGGGCGTTCTGGCAGACCGCCACCCTTACCCCCCGCGCATCCGCCTCCTCCACAATCTGCCGCGCGTCCTCCAGGCTCTTGGTAAACGGCTTCTCCACCAGCACATGCTTCCCCGCCCGCACCGCCTCCAGGCACTGCGAAGCATGAAGCCACGGCGGTGTAATCACCACCACCGCATCGGCCTCAACCTTCTCCAGAGCCCGCTCCAGGCTGTGGTAACACGCCGATTCCGGAAGGCCGGAGACCTCCAGCGCACCAGACACATTGTCTTCATTGACATCGACCAGGGCAACGCTCTCAAAATCATCTCGCTCCACCACCTGCCTCACCGGCCACCGCCCGCGTCCCCCTACCCCAACGTGAATCAAACGAATTGCCATCATGATCTCCTTTGTCACAGAAACGCACCAGCCTCACAATGTCCACTTTACTTTGCAGCACAATATAAAAAACTTCGGCTGCAATAGCACCAACTTCTTACACCCGGAAACCTGAAATCAGATACATGACATAACATTGCAATAACGTGCACAATGCATTATAATATAACGTAATTCCTGTGCTTGATTATTGATTGGGTAGTCTAAATTGGGCATCTTGTAACCTTCTTTGAAGAGGAGGAGAGTATGTTGCGCACACAGCAGGTAGTTTTCGTAATTGGCATGTCCGTTCTGATGTTGTCCTGTGCGGGATCTGCACACGAGGCAGCAACTCTAGAAAAATCAGATTCCTTAGTACGGGCTATTGAAAAAGGAGACTTTGAAACCGCACAACGTCTGTTGGACGAAGGGGTAAACGCAAACATCACAGATGAGGAAGGCAATCCTCTCATCATACTGGCACTATACAAAGAGAATGAGAAACAGAAGAAATTGGTACGTCTTTTGGCCGACAAAGGTGCCAATCTCAACGTAGAAGACAAAGAAGGCAATCCCCTTATCATACTGGCCTTGAAGCAGAATAAGGAAGAGTTGGTACGCTACTTACTGGATAAGGGAGCTAATCCCAATGTGGAGGATAGAGAAAGCAATCCTCTCATCATACTGGCACTAAATGAGAAACAGAAGAAATTGGTACGTCTTTTGGCCGACAAAGGTGCCAATCTCAACGTAGAAGACAAAGAAGGCAATCCCCTCGTCATAGTAGCCCTGAATAAAGGCAATGAAAAGTTGGTACGCCATTTGACCGACAAAGGTGCCAATCTCAACGTAGAAGACAAAGGAGGCAATCCCCTCATCATACTGGCGTTGCAGAAGAATAAGGAAAAGTTGGTACGCTACTTACTGGATAAGGGAGCTAATCCCAACATAGAAGATAAAGAAAGCAATCCCCTTATCATAGTAGCCCTGAATAAAGGCAATGAAAAATTGGTGCGCCACTTGGTGGACAAAGGTGCCAATGTCAATGTGGAAGATAAAGACGGCCGCACAGTTTTGACTCTGGCCCTGGAAAAGGGACTCTCTCAAACTGTACGACTACTCAAACAAGCAGGAGCCCACGACTAACCTGACAAGATCCGACCACTTGCCACCAACCGCCGTATTACCCTACTGAGATCACGCGTTTGGATTGACAACCACGCGTCCTTTCAGTTGCCCCTGAAGAATCAAGTTTATGCTTGCCTCAAGCGCTTCCAGCGAACACTCCGTGGCCAGAGCATCAAGCTGATCCAGCTTCCATTCCCCGGAGATCCTGTGCCATGTCTGCTGCCTGACATCCATCGGGCATTCGGCCGAATCAATTCCCAGCAGGCTGACGCCTCTTAAAATAAAGGGATAGACACTGGTAGACAGCTCGGCAGAGGCAACCAGACCGCAGCATGTCACCACTCCCCCTCGGGCCGTTGACTTGATCGCCGCCGACAGAAGATCGCCGCCAACAGGATCGACCACACCGGCCCACCGTACTCTGGAGAGGGGTCTTTCCGGCGCATCGTCTACTTCCTCCCTGGCAATAACCTCTGTTGCCCCAAGCGCGATGAGATAGTCCCTTTTGTCCGGTTTCCCCGTCGCCGCAACCACCCGATAGCCGACCCTCGCAAACATGCCCACGGCCAGACTCCCCAGGCCGCCCGTTGCACCGGTAACCAGAATATCTCCATCGGCCGGCTTGACGCCGGATTTTTCGATCTTGCGTAGACAAAGCGCGGCGGTAAATCCGGCCGTACCGTACACCATGCTCTCTCTCAACGTGAGATTCTCGGGCAGCTTGACCGCCCAGGAAGCCGGAACACGGATATATTGCCCGAACCCGCCCGATGTATTCATACCCAGGTCAAATCCGGTAACAATCACTTCATCTCCCGGCGCCCAGGCTGGATCGGCGCTTTCAACCACCACCCCGGCAGCGTCAATTCCCGGTGTGTGAGGATAGCGTCTGGTGATCCCTTTGTGCCCTGTTGCCGAAAGCGCGTCTTTGTAGTTCAAAGACGAATACGCCACCTGAATCAGCACATCGCCATCCGGGAGATCATCCACGCCTTTCTGCGCGATCTCAGGTACAAATTGCCGATCGTCCGTTTCTCTGACAACCATCGCTTTAAAGGATTGTACGCTCATGAAGTGTTGATCCCCTCTAAATTCACTTCTCCTCTTTCAACGCCCCGGCGTTGACGCCCAGCTCCCGGCGATACGCCTCCAGGGTCATCAGATCGTCGGGCGCAACATTGCCCAGATTGACACCGGGGCCGTAGCGGTCGATCATCTCGCGCCGCATCCGGTGGACATCGTGCAGGTTCACCCCCGCAATCCACGGGCCGGGCAGCTCGAACATCACCCGCTCCAGACCAACCGCCTTCACCACCTCTTCAACCTGCCTCGCCGTCTCCGCATCGGCGCTGACCAGCTCGGCCGCCTCCAGGAGGACGATCCGGGATCCCGCGTCCAGACAGGCCCGCGCATCATCAACCATAGGAACCGAGACCTGCAGCCCTTCCTTCTGGCCCACCTCCCCCATCACCGACAGACCGTGTTCTTCCGTGGCCCTGCGGATCATCCGCACCTTCCATTCAAGCGAAACCGCCGCCAGGTTGTCGGAAACCTCAACCCACCGGTATCCGGCCGCTATGCAGGCCGGAAAATAGAGGTCCGATTTGCCGTACACCTCGGCGTATTCCAGGTACTGACCGCCCGGAAAAGACTCGACCTCCTGCTCTCGATACCGTGCCAGCTTGGCGGTGAGCAGATCGTTGGAAAGCAACCGGGAAATCCCCACCGCAATCTTGGCGAAGTCAAAATAGGGCGCGGTGGTCGCAAGCAGGTCTTCCTGCGCGTTCAGGCCAAGCCCCCAGTCCACGACCATGGTCAGCCCCTCATCTCGAGGCTTTCCCGGCCGATCTTTCCCATCCAATCCTTCAAAAAAATGTGCCCCTTCCAATGGTCACCTCCCGTTTCATAAAGTTCAACATCTTCAAACGTACCGATCTCCCGACTATTCACAGTCCTTCCTGAACAGAACCTCTCGATCCATGCGCCGGACAAAAGCCGCCCTGGCAGTCCCGCTGAGATCCCCGCACGTGTAGGAACCCTCTCTCCTGGGATCGTAACCGGGCGCAGCGCCCAGGTAAACATCCTCAACCCCTTCGCAGGCCACCCGGATGCCCGACGCTCGACCTGCATCGTCGCACAGCCGCTCCACCGTCACATCCGGCGCATCCCCTGTAAACGGATACAGAACGGCCATATATTCCGCCGATCCTCCGCCCGCGTCGATCCGTTTGGGCAGGCGGATGTAGGGCACGTAGATCCACCCCGGACCTCCTTTGGGAGGGTTGCCAGGTCTCTCCCACCCGGGCCTCCAGCCTGTAGTCGCACGGCATGGCCGTCCACCGGCAGACCACCATATCCACATCCGCCGGCCCGATCAGTTCAACCAGGAGGGCACAATCGCCCGTAACGGACTCCCAGCCCACACAGGTCTCGCGGTCTCCGTCGCAGAGCCGCTGCCCGGCGTCCTCGTCCTGCCCGCCAGCACCCAGCAGCATGACCTTACTCCCCAGCAGCAGGTTGTTCTCTCGCATCAGTGTATGCTCCGATCTCTAAGAACGGCCGGTCCGGCAGCTTTTATTGAGCTCAGCGTTTTTAATGAGACAGTTGATGTAGCCGCACCCTTCAGGGTGCGTTGCAGGTATGGGGCGCAGGCTGAAGCCTGCGGCTACAAGAATGTCTCTTTAGATAGGCTGAGTTCAACAGTCCAGATAGTTCATTTCCGGTCGCAATTCCCACCGGAACTGCTCTGCCGGCTCCGTCTCTTGCACCCAGCCTCTGATGATCTCCAGATCCTTCCGTTTCTCCGCCATCTTTTCAGCCACGGCCTCAGCATCCCAATCCGCCAGCACCCGGGCGGTCAGCGCCTCCCGGACCTCCCGGCAGTCCGGATCCTGCGCCCGATCATTCAACTCGTCGGGATCTTCGGCCAGGTTAAAAAGCTGCGGTTCCTGCCCGTGGTAATAATTCAGCTTCCAGTCTCCGCTCCGGATCATGCGGTGCAGGTGGCCTTCGTACATACAGTACTCGGAAATCGCCACATCCTCCCATTCGGCATTCTCATCGCGGATCAGGTCCAGCAGACTCCGGCCGCGGGAATGGGGCAGCGCCGGAGCCTCCAGCGCATCCAGCATCGTCGCATTCAGATCCAGGGAACTGATCACCCGGTCGCAGCGCTTCCCCTTCGGCAGCACCCCGGGCCAGGAGAGAATGGCCGGCACCTTCACCGAATCCTCGTAGAACGTCCGCTTCCCCCAGAGCCCTTTTTTCCCCACCTGTTCCCCGTGGTCCGAAGAGTAAAGAATCACCGTGTTCTCCGCCAGGTCGTTCTTTCGAAGGGCCTCCAGGATCTCGCCGATCATCACATCCATCCGCGCCACCAGCGCCCAGTAGGCCGTCCGGGCCCTCAGAACTTCCTCGTCGGGCACCGCCTCGGTCCCGCAAAAGGCCCGCCACCATTTGAAAAACGGGTGCAAATTGTCGGTGTAAGGCACGGAATGTCTGGGTAGCGTCATCACATCCCGGTACAGGTCGTAGTCTGCCCGGCGGGCCACATAGGGCGAGTGCGGAAGCATAAACCCCACGCTCAGACTGAACGGCTCCGCCGGCTGCCCCGCCCGTTTTCGGACCCCGATCCGATTCAGATAGTCCACGGATGCGGCGGTTACGTCCTCATCGTGCACCTGGTAAGCGCTCTGCCCGGCCCCCGAGTTCTGCACTGGAGTTGCCCCGTTTTGGTGGAGTGTTTAGGGCTTGGGCTTCAAGCCCGTGTTTGATGCTGTTTTTCATATGTCATCGGTGAGTGGTATGCGATTGATGAATGCCTACGATGGGGATTATACCAGCCCTCAATATACTCAAAAATAGCCAATCTGGCCTCCTTGTGGGTACGAAAACAACGGCGGTCGATCAATTCACATTCGAGGGTGGCGAAAAAGCTTTCACACAGTGCGTTGTCATAGCAGTCGCCTACAGAACCCATTGAGGGACGTATACCCGCCTCATCGCAGCGTTTACCGAAGGCAAGTGAAGTATACTGAGATCCCTGGTCGGAGTGGTGGATCACCCCACAAGGATGACGCTGCCAAAGTGCCATATTCAAAGCAGACAAAACCAACTCACTCTGGAGCGTCGAAGCCATCGTCCAGCCCACGACTCGGCGGGAAAAGACATCGATAACCACAGCAAGATACAGGAAGCCCGCCCAGGTTGGTACGTAGGTAATATCGGCCACCCAGAGTTTATTTGGGGCTTCAACAGTGAAGTCTCTCTTGACCAGATCAGGGGCTTTTTGAGCCTTTTTTCCCTTACGGGTGGTTCTGATACCCTTTCGACGGCTCACCCCGAAGATACCAATCTCAACCATCAGACGGGCGACACGCTTTTTGCCTATACGGATGCCTAATGCTGCCAGATCTTCCCAGATTCTGGGGGCTCCGTAGGTAGAATCAGAACGGGCATGAAAAGCCTTAATCTGTTCCTTGAGATCCGCATCGACCTTTGCTCTTGGCGATGGGGGGCGTCCTCGCCACGCATAATACCCACTGAGGGAGACACCCAGGACTCGGCATTGCGTGGTAATTGGCCATTTTGCCTGGTGCGCCTTCACGAACTGGAAGGCTTTCTGGGGATCGTGTTGGTCTCCTGAGCGAACCAGGCTGCTGCTTTTGACAAGATCTCACGCTCGATGCGTAACTGCTTAATCTCGCGACGAAGACGGCGCAACTCCTCTCGCTCATCACTGGTCAGACCGTCTTCTCGAAGGCCCTCGTCTCGGTCGGCCTGTACCACCCAGTTCCGGATCGTCTGGTCTGAGGGCTCGAACTCTTTGGCCAGCTCTCCTGGCGTACGACCGGCTCGAACCAATTCGACCATTTGCTTTTTGAACTCAGGTGGATAAGGTGGACGTGTTGGCGGCATAGTGGATCTCCTTTCTCCCAAGAGATAAGGTACCCACCGAAACGGGTCAAGTCCAAGCGGTGGAACCCCGGCTGATCTACGATCCGGCCCATCCGGATGCCCGGGAGGACGGGTACGTGGTGTATCCGGATATCAATGTGGTGACGGAGATGGTGGATATGATTGCGGCGTCGCGCGCGTATGAGGCGAATGTGACGGCGATGAATGCATCGAAAGATATGATTCAGAGAGCACTGGATATCTAATATAGTCTAACTCCCCCACGATTCTGGTCTCCTCAACAGAAGGGCCCTCGGCAGTTTGTTTGCTGAGGGCCCTTCTGTTTTTGGAGCAACTGTGGGGGCCGGGCGCGATGACCGGGCGCGGCGACCGCGCCCCTACAGTGATGTATCATTTTTGGGCATGGTTCAAAATGGATAGGCGAATGGGTCACACCTCAAACCTTGCGAAAAAACCCTAACCGTAGGGGCAGGCCCCCGTGCCTGCCCGGATTCGGGCACCCACAGGGGGGTGCCCCTACAAACTATGGTGTTACCCTGTTTTGAACCATGCCCATTTTTGGTGTTTATTCTGGGGTTTTATTCCCCAGCCAACGGCGTCCAGCGCTGGGGGCCGGGGGGGCGTGTGGCTTCGTAGCGCTGGCGGATGGTGTTGAATTCCTGCCAGATTTTGACGGCGGTGTCGGGGTGGGTGCGGCTCTGGACGACGAAGTCGGCTTCCGGGGGATAGCAGGCGGTTTCGTGAGGGGGGAGGGTCGGGTCGAAGTCTTCGGGATCTTCGCCGGCGTTGTTGGGGGCATCTGCGGATTGATAGCGTAGGTCAATGCTCCACCGGACGATTCCGGTGCGGTTGGGGATGGAGCAGTGGGGGGTGCGGTTGGTCAGGAAGAGGACGCCGCCTAAGGGAACCGGCACGGTGACGGGTTCTGATGGGGGAAGGTCGTCGTCTGCGATGATCAGGTAGCCTGCCGGGCCGTTGCTGTGGTGCCGGAAGATTTCGCGGCGGTGGACGCCGGGCAGCACCTGCAAACAGCCGTTTTCAGGTGTGGCGTCTACTAAGGGAAACCAGCAGGCGACGATCATTTCCCGGTCGCAGTGGGGGGTGAAGTAGCCCGAGTCCTGGTGCCAGGGGACCACGCCTCTGGGCAGGCCGGGCACCTTGGGGCGGATGCGGTAGGCGGAGGAGCCGACGATTTCGGGACCGATGATCGATTCGACTCCGGCGAGCAGGTCGGGGTGCGTGATGAGCTCAAAGAGAGCCTTTCCGCTGTGCCCGCCGCCGCCCCGGCCGGTGACGACCCGGATGATATCCGAGACCACGTCTCCCTCTTCGGCATAGATTTTGGCCAGGCAGGTTTCAAAAGGTTCCTCGGCGTAGGTCCGGCTCAGCTTTCCTTCGGCGTGCAGTCGGGCGGCCTCCCGGAGGACAATGTCGTGGAGTTCGTCCTTCAGGGGACGCAGGCCCGCCGGGTCGAAGACGTCCGGGACCATCAGGTAGCCTTCGCGGTTGAAGAATTCGAGTTGCTCCTGGGTGAGTCTGTTCATGGCCGGATATATCCCTCGGTTTTGAGCAGTTCGGCCATCAGGATGGCGCCGCCGGCCGCGCCCCGGACGGTGTTGTGGCTGAGGGCGACGAATTTGTAGTCGAAGAGGTTGTCTTCGCGCAAACGACCGATCGTGACGCCCATGCCGTTGCCCGCATCGCGGTCGAGCCGGGTCTGCGGGCGGTCCTCTTCCTCATAATAGGCGAGGAAAGGGTCGGGCGAGGAGGGGAGGTTCGCCGCACGCGGGCTGCCTTTGAAGCCCTTCCAGCGTTCCAGGATGTCGTCGCGCGTGGGCTTTTGCTCGAAGGAGACGGATACGGCGGCCATGTGGCCATCGGTGACGGGCACTCTGATGCACTGGGCGGAGATGACCGGGCCTCTGGCGTTTACGATTTCCCCCTTTGTGACTTTGCCCCAGATTTTCAGGGGTTCCCGGACGCTTTTTTCCTCTTCGCCGCCGCCGATGTAAGGGATGATGTTGTCGACCATTTCCGGCCAGGTGTCGAAGGTTTTGCTGGCGCCCGAGATGGCCTGGTAGGTACAGACCGATGCCCGGGCGGGTCCGAATTCCGACAGGGCGTGGAAGGCCGGCACATAGGGCTGGATGGAACAGTTGGGCTTGACGGCCACGAAGCCGGCCCGGGTGCCCAGGCGCTTGCGCTGGGCGGGAATGACATCTAAGTGTTCGGGATTGATTTCCGGGATGACCATAGGCACGTCGGGGGTCCAGCGGTGGGCGGAGTTGTTGGAGACCACCGGGGTTTCACGTTTGGCATAGGCGTCTTCGAGGTTACGGATGTCACCTTTGTCCATGTCGAGGGCCGAACAGACAAAGTCGACTTCGCTTGCAATCGTCTCGATCTCGTTGACGTTTTTGACAACCCGATCAGCGACGCCGGCCGGGATATCCGTGTCCAGCGTCCACCGGCCTTCAACGGCCTCCCGGTAGGGTTTGCCGGCCGAACGCTCGCTGGCGGCCACGGAAACGAGTTCGAACCAGGGGTGATCGGCCAGGAGGGAAACGAACCGCTGCCCGACCATACCTGTTGCACCCAGAACGCCCACTTTCAACCTGTCCATCTGCTGCTCCTTCTGATAATAGAGGGTCGGACAAAATTTAATGCTGTGAAAATACGAAGCTTATGGCCTGTTGATTTTCTGTAGCCGCACCCTTTAGGGTGCGCCCAGCCCCTCAAACGCAGGCTGATGGTCTTTGAAAAATTAGTCGGGTAAGAGTCCGACATATCTGAGTAGTTGCGGAGATCCGTTTTTAAAGGTGTCCAGTTCCTGTTCCATTCTCAGCCTTTGTCTCTGCCATTGATCGGACAGGCGATGGAGATGAAGAATCTTCTGCTTGAGCCATCGCCACAGCTTTTCAATCGGATTTAACCAAGAGGCATAGGTAGGCAAAAGCAAGAGTCGGATGGGTAACTTCTTATGAATCGCCCTGGAGGTAGGCTCCGTTGGCCACTGCGATGAAAGGGTGCGTGGAAAGGGGAAATTGGAGTTGCCCCGTTTTGGTGGAGTGTTTAGGGCTTGGGCTTCAAGCCCGTGTTTGATGCTGTTTTTCATATGTCATCGGTGAGTGGTATGCGATTGATGAATGCCTACGATGGGGATTATACCAGCCCTCAATATACTCAAAAATAGCCAATCTGGCCTCCTTGTGGGTACGAAAACAACGGCGGTCGATCAATTCACATTCGAGGGTGGCGAAAAAGCTTTCACACAGTGCGTTGTCATAGCAGTCGCCTACAGAACCCATTGAGGGACGTATACCCGCCTCATCGCAGCGTTTACCGAAGGCAAGTGAAGTATACTGAGATCCCTGGTCGGAGTGGTGGATCACCCCACAAGGATGACGCTGCCAAAGTGCCATATTCAAAGCAGACAAAACCAACTCACTCTGGAGCGTCGAAGCCATCGTCCAGCCCACGACTCGGCGGGAAAAGACATCGATAACCACAGCAAGATACAGGAAGCCCGCCCAGGTTGGTACGTAGGTAATATCGGCCACCCAGAGTTTATTTGGGGCTTCAACAGTGAAGTCTCTCTTGACCAGATCAGGGGCTTTTTGAGCCTTTTTTCCCTTACGGGTGGTTCTGATACCCTTTCGACGGCTCACCCCGAAGATACCAATCTCAACCATCAGACGGGCGACACGCTTTTTGCCTATACGGATGCCTAATGCTGCCAGATCTTCCCAGATTCTGGGGGCTCCGTAGGTAGAATCAGAACGGGCATGAAAAGCCTTAATCTGTTCCTTGAGATCCGCATCGACCTTTGCTCTTGGCGATGGGGGGCGTCCTCGCCACGCATAATACCCACTGAGGGAGACACCCAGGACTCGGCATTGCGTGGTAATTGGCCATTTTGCCTGGTGCGCCTTCACGAACTGGAAGGCTTTCTGGGGATCGTGTTGGTCTCCTGAGCGAACCAGGCTGCTGCTTTTGACAAGATCTCACGCTCGATGCGTAACTGCTTAATCTCGCGACGAAGACGGCGCAACTCCTCTCGCTCATCACTGGTCAGACCGTCTTCTCGAAGGCCCTCGTCTCGGTCGGCCTGTACCACCCAGTTCCGGATCGTCTGGTCTGAGGGCTCGAACTCTTTGGCCAGCTCTCCTGGCGTACGACCGGCTCGAACCAATTCGACCATTTGCTTTTTGAACTCAGGTGGATAAGGTGGACGTGTTGGCGGCATAGTGGATCTCCTTTCTCCCAAGAGATAAGGTACCCACCGAAACGGGTCAAGTCCAACGGAGATATTAAGAGCTAAACTTACAGATCTGTACTCTACTGCGCCAACATACCCAAAGGACCTTGTAGACACCGATCTGTACTCTACTGCACCACCATACCCAAAGGCCCCTGCAGATACCGATCTGCCCTTTACTGAACCAACATACCCAAAGGACCTTGCAGATACCGATGAATCACTCCCTATTCTGTGGGAACTTGCTACGCTTAACTCTCTGATCGAAAAAGGGCTGGAAGAACATCTGAATGTTAAGGCTCTACTGCTTATGAGGGAAAAGACTGTATTATTGCAGTCCATAGTGAGGTTGGAGGCCTCCACACCTCAAATTAATTTCTCTTCTATGCTTTCAATTCCGGAAGGCGAAGATCCGTTAAACATGAAATCCCTTAAAGATCTCATCAAAAGAAACCAGTGGTGGAACAGAGAGTGTGCGAAGAGAGTCGAAAGGGACCGTGATTTATCGAAATTCTTCAAAAAACTAATTGAGAGGCACGGCAAAATTCCCTCGGAGGCCTATTCAGATCTACGCTATTTAAGTTTAGTAGATGTCAATTATAATGGTGTCCTGATACGTACTGAGATGAGGAGGGAGCTTGATGTTCAAATTCCCTGAGGCAAATGCTGGACCCTTTACTTGGCCGGCATGTATGGAGTTTCAAAAGGCCCTGGGAGTACCAAAGTCGATAGGTCGAGGCTTAGCGAGACCGAAGTTTGGGCTATTTCAGACAATGTGGTTATTCGCACTTTGGACTTGACCCGTTTCGGTGGGTACCTTATCTCTTGGGAGAAAGGAGATCCACTATGCCGCCAACACGTCCACCTTATCCACCTGAGTTCAAAAAGCAAATGGTCGAATTGGTTCGAGCCGGTCGTACGCCAGGAGAGCTGGCCAAAGAGTTCGAGCCCTCAGACCAGACGATCCGGAACTGGGCGGTACAGGCCGACCGAGACGAGGGCCTTCGAGAAGACGGTCTGACCAGTGATGAGCGAGAGGAGTTGCGCCGTCTTCGTCGCGAGATTAAGCAGTTACGCATCGAGCGTGAGATCTTGTCAAAAGCAGCAGCCTGGTTCGCTCAGGAGACCAACACGATCCCCAGAAAGCCTTCCAGTTCGTGAAGGCGCACCAGGCAAAATGGCCAATTACCACGCAATGCCGAGTCCTGGGTGTCTCCCTCAGTGGGTATTATGCGTGGCGAGGACGCCCCCCATCGCCAAGAGCAAAGGTCGATGCGGATCTCAAGGAACAGATTAAGGCTTTTCATGCCCGTTCTGATTCTACCTACGGAGCCCCCAGAATCTGGGAAGATCTGGCAGCATTAGGCATCCGTATAGGCAAAAAGCGTGTCGCCCGTCTGATGGTTGAGATTGGTATCTTCGGGGTGAGCCGTCGAAAGGGTATCAGAACCACCCGTAAGGGAAAAAAGGCTCAAAAAGCCCCTGATCTGGTCAAGAGAGACTTCACTGTTGAAGCCCCAAATAAACTCTGGGTGGCCGATATTACCTACGTACCAACCTGGGCGGGCTTCCTGTATCTTGCTGTGGTTATCGATGTCTTTTCCCGCCGAGTCGTGGGCTGGACGATGGCTTCGACGCTCCAGAGTGAGTTGGTTTTGTCTGCTTTGAATATGGCACTTTGGCAGCGTCATCCTTGTGGGGTGATCCACCACTCCGACCAGGGATCTCAGTATACTTCACTTGCCTTCGGTAAACGCTGCGATGAGGCGGGTATACGTCCCTCAATGGGTTCTGTAGGCGACTGCTATGACAACGCACTGTGTGAAAGCTTTTTCGCCACCCTCGAATGTGAATTGATCGACCGCCGTTGTTTTCGTACCCACAAGGAGGCCAGATTGGCTATTTTTGAGTATATTGAGGGCTGGTATAATCCCCATCGTAGGCATTCATCAATCGCATACCACTCACCGATGACATATGAAAAACAGCATCAAACACGGGCTTGAAGCCCAAGCCCTAAACACTCCACCAAAACGGGGCAACTCCACTTTCCGGACAGACAAGGATGGTATCATCTATCTTTGGAAGTGGCAGCAGGTGACAGTTGTAAGTAAATTGCAGGTCGATGGTCAAGAGGAAAACAAAAACCACTTGAGAAAAATACAACAATCAGCGTCACATATCCACGATGCAGCTACAGGAAAATATGAGTCCCATCGAGGAACTATGGGGATGGACGCCCACCTCCTCCTCAGGTCAACTGCACCCAGTCGCCCCCCACCTCGCCGAACCGTCGGTAAAGTTCCGCGACGACCTCGTCTGAAATGGGCAACTCGTTCTCCAGGAGCCGGATATTGTCCACCAGATGCTCGGGATTTGTCGTTCCCACTAGCGCAACGTCGATCTCCGGGTGAGCCAGGGTAAAACCCAGCGCCGTGAGGATCCGGTCCTCGGGCGCACCGGGAATCGGGCCGGCGGACATCATCCTCTCAACCCGCTCGTAAATCTTCGAAAACTGCACCGTCGTGCCCACCGTTTCCGTGGAGCCGCCCCAGGTCCCGTTGGCGATGGTCCGCTTCACGATCACCCCCACGTTCGCCTCGGACGCATACGGAAACAGCCTGGTGCGGGCGCGCTGATCGACCACATTGAAGCTCGTCTGAAGCGTGTCGAACAATCCGCTCGCGATCGCCCACCCGGCCGCTTCATTATCCCCACTGTACCCGACAAAACGGGTCTTACCCGCATCCCGGGCCTCCATCAGCGCGCCGAAGACCTCGCCCTTTTCCAGCACGTCCACGTCGCACGAATGAATCTGCACCAGGTCTAAGTGGTCCGTCCGAAGCCGTTTCAGGCTCCGGTCGATGTGCTCTCTGACCGTCTCCGCAGTCCAGGGCACTTCCGCTGCCCAGTGCCCGCACTTGGTCGCCAGCACATACTCGCTTCGACGGTGCGCCACTGCCCGGCCGATCAGTTCCTCGCTGTTGCGATAACTCGCCGCGGTATCCAGAAAGTTGATCCCGTTATCCAGCGCGGTATTGATCAGCACGCCTACTCTGTCCGCCTCGTCCGGAGGGAAGCCGCCGATCTGCGCCAGTCCAAGCCCCAGACGGCTGACCTCCAGCCCGGTCTTTCCCAGGATCCTTCGCTCCATGTCTCTCTCCCCTGGATCACGGAACCCTGCCACACCGCACGGCACCCGACACAGAACCCTGCATCCCCCTGCCCCCCGGCACGGAACCCCGGGAGCCCGGCCCTGCCCCGCCACCCAGGGTCACCCTGCCCCGGGGGCGGCGCTTACTTGGCAAGTTCCACCGTTCCCCACAGGCTGGGGTCGTAGGAAATCGGTAGTGGTTCGTCCGCGGTCCAGAACTGGCGGCCCAGTTTGCGGTCCCTCAGCAAGTAGGTAAATCCCAGCCGGTTGTTCTCTTCTGGATCGAAGCCCTGAAGCACCTCTGTCGGCAGGTGGATCTCCATCCGGTAGCCGGTTCGGGTCGCCTTGGACGCCACTCCGAGACGGTCCGGATCGCACGGTTTTCCCTGTGCTCTTGCGCGGCGGATACGCACCTGTCCTCCCACCGGCTTGCGGCTGCCCTTGCTCGGCAGAAAATAGAAGTGGTGGCAGTACCGGCTGGCCCGGTGTGCGGTTCGCACGTCCCGCGTATCCACCCAGATCTGCAGGCCGTCGCCCCTCAGTGGCCGCTTGGTCTGCACCTCCATGCCTGCGGTCTTTCGGACATGGACTGCAAAATACAGCCCCGCGTCGTTCCATGCCATATAAAAATCGGCATACGGCTTTCGGCCGTCGATCTCCGTCAGGTCCGGTACCTGAAATCCCTCGCCCCAATCTTTCAGGTCTCCATCCAGCACCGGAGCGTCTGCACGGAAGGGGCAGGCGTAGGCGAAGTTAAAAAATGCACGTTTTGGAATTGCCAGTTTCATTGTCCTATTTCGTCGTTGAATGCGCGCCCAGATCCTCATCTTCGCGGACCAGATTGCCGGCCTGGTGCGTAATCTCTGAGTTTTCCATCACATTGCCCTGGACCAGAATCGGCCGGTTGCTGCCGGTCTGATCGTTTACAATCAGTTCAACGTTTTTGAAATGGTTGCCGGTGACCGCCATACCGGCGCCTGTGAGCCATAATGGAAGGCGCTCTTCTCCGTCATGTCCCCGGATCACATTGCCCGTGACGGACGTGTCGAAGCCCCGCACGTCCATCGCCAGACCCAGCCGGCCGCCGTTGTCCACAGTGACGATGTTGTTGGCGATGACATGCCGTTCGGAATCGGCCCAGGAGCGGAAGGCGATATCGAGATCCCCATTTTCCCTCACGTGGACGACGTTGTTGGACATAATGATCGAATTCCCGGCGTCGGACCCGACCGCAACGTGCGTGCGCCCGGTGATCTCCACGTAGTTGCCGGTGACGAAGCCGGGACCGGTCAGCAGTTCGACCGCATCGGACATCGCATTGCCCAGGCGGTTGTTGATCACACGCAGGTTGCGCCCCTGGAGCATGATGCCAAGGCGCTGGGCATTGAGCACGGTGCAATTCTCGATTGTAATGTCATGGTTGGGCTCGGGACAGGATCCCCCCGGTTCGGCACAAAATGCCTTGATGCCGCAGTACTCAAATCGTCCGTGCGAGATATTGTGAAATTCGGCCCCGTTGTAGGGATTCTGGTCTCGGTTCTGGTCCACCCAGAGGTCACGAATCGTGATATTGCCCACGCCATTGCCGATGATGCGGATGACGTTCGTGTTCTGGTCGGGTGCAAGGATCAGCCTGGTGGCCGAGCTCTGGCCGGCCAGGGTGACATCGCTGCGGTCAATGATCAAGCCGCCGAGCTTTCCCTCCACCTTGCGGATGTCGTAGACACCCTCCATGAGCGTCACGGTACCACCCACCGGCGGAAGAGCCCTGATTGCGGCGTAAATCTCCTCCTGATCGCCAACGCCGTCCCCCACAAAATCGGCGGCGGCCTTTGACTTCTCCGATGAATTCTCCGTTGCGACAATCATCGTTCTACCCTGTGCATAAGATGAAAGGCTGAGGATGGAAGTAAGAGCCACGAGCAAAACTGCCAGCGTTATCCATCCGGGATGCTCGCGTTGGGACCGTTTCGCGCAAGCCGTTTTTCCGGGATTCATAACCGATCTTAACCTCGCGTTCCTCTACCTCTTCTTCAGACAGAACAGATACTCCTCCACCCGGTCCGCCTTGTAGACCCGGTTCTCCCGGTCGGTATCGGCCCGGAAGCGGGAATAGTCCTGAGTCAGAAGCTCTACTTCGCCGTATTTTTCCATCGTCGAAAGAATCTCATCTTTCTGCATAATCCCTTCACTATTATAACTCAGAAAAACATAGCGTGCCAGTGTCTTCCGGACCACCTCCTCAAAGGCCGGCAATACACGCTTCTTAACGCAAAAAAACGACTTCTGGCCGTCGTACGGCCTTAGTCCGGTCACTCCTCTCAGTTCTGGATTATCGTATCGGGCTATCGTCTCCAACACATGATAGTTCGCGCAATACTGCCGGTGGTTGTAGGGCGGGTCCATGTATAGGATATCGCACGGCGTCTCCTCGACCAGCAGACTGCCTTCGCAATTGTGGACCTCGTGTTCCACATCGCTTTCAAAGACCGACAACCGCTCCAGGCGAAGGAGCTTCATCGCACTCTTCTTAATATGCTTCAGAAACGCCCCGTACACCGACGCCGTATTGGCAACCTTATCGGCCGCGTCGATCAGGCTGGCCAAGAGGTAAAAGTACTCGTCCTCTGTCAGCTTCCCAGCCTCCCGCCACGACTCAATCTGCATCCGGACTGCATCGCACCGCTTCCCGTTTTCGTTCGAGAAATACTGGCGTTTGAACTCTGAATTCGTCGTCCCGGCCGGGCAGTAGTTTCGATAAATAAAGCCCGATTTGCCTTTGAGGCCGTTGAGATATTCCAGCACAACGTCAACAGCATCGTAAAATAGTGCTGTTTGAGTGACTTTTAATTCTTTGAGAATGCCAGAAAATTCAAGCGGCCTATTAACCCCAACAAGCGCTTGGTTAAGGCAGTAGGCGTAGTACTGAATGTCGTTGGCGATAATCTGGAACCCTTTTTGCTTGAAATGCCATCCCACAGTCCCGGTGCCCGCGAACACATCGAAGAATATCCTGCAATTCGAGTCTATCTTACGCAGGATGCCCTTTTCAAGAAAGTGAATCAGAGAATACTTGCTTCCAATATAATTCACTGCCACAAATCCTTACTTATCAAACACTTGAAATTCATCAATATTCTACTCGATGAAAACGAATATCATCCACAGGATTACGGATACATTCGATGTATTGGAGAGGCAGCACCCCACTCTTATGATTGAAGCTGTGGAATCCTTCAATCACGTTCTGTGATAGAGATATGTTCTTAAGATTACGGCATAGAAGCACCGGTTGGATATTTCTTTCATTTGCGCCTTTTACGAACTGCTTTGTCCACTCAATGTAACGAAACAACTCTTCAACAGTATTCTTATCGGGAGGATCTTTCTTCAATTCTATGATGCGAAATTGTCTTTCTTCGCCCGTCCCATTAATAGCGAAAATATCCATCTTCTGCATTCCCAAACCACAGAAAACTTCATTCCCGACCCAGCGTCCCATTCACTAACTGGGAGAGGATAAGGGTCATCTGAAATGACTTTCACTCTATAGATCAGGCGAAGTCCCAATCGTTCCTGAAGATATGTAGGATCTCCCCTATCCCACCAGACATATCCCTCATCTGGATCTATTCGAAAAGGCCCATAAAATCCTTCCCTAAGAAGATAAAAATAGACCCTATCGCCTGGACGAACACGTGCAACATCTGCATAAAGTGGAAACCACTTTTCTCTACCCCCTGCAGAGGTACCTGCGAACTGATATTCAAGATGGACAGGGAAGGTATTCTTATTGACGATGAAAACGTGCGCAATCAAACTTTTCTCCCTCAATCGTGCCTTTTCGCAAGAAATTCTTGAGATTCAGAGCATGTTATGAGCTGACAGGCTCCCAGTAACGCTGGTCGTTGATGACCAAGTTAAATCGTAACTACCCAGGTATCCAGCCATTCAGGTTTTTGTGAAAATAGTCGATAAGAATTACACCAGGCGCACCAGGGCCAAATCGACCGTAAATTTCCCGATGTAAGCAATTGAGAAGACAAACCCCAATGTCAGGCTTACAAGAACAAGAGATACGCGCCATCTACCATCAAGGCGAGGAAGCTGTTGTCGGATTGATCCAGGGCTTAGTTGCCCAGATCGAAGCGTTAAGAGCTGAGGTTCAATCGCTTCGAGATCAAGTGGCCAAAGACAGCCGCAACAGCAGCAAACCGCCTTCCAGCGATGGTCTGCAAAAACCTCGCACAAGTAGCTTGCGAAAAAAAGGGGCCAAAAAGAATGGGGGCCAAAAAGGTCATCCCGGTCACACCCTCACCTTGGTAGACCATCCAGACCATACGGTTTTGCATCGGGTTGAAGCGTGTGCCCACTGCGCTGTTCGTCTCGAGGAGGGAGATATTGTCAAGAGTTGTGGATGAGATTTGAGCGTATCCCGATGAGTTAGGCTGCTTTTTTGATTTCTCCATCCTCAAATTCAACGCCCTGGACCACCAGTTCAACCAGCTTGTGGCTGTGCAACCGCTGCCAGTTTTTCTCCGCCTCGCTGGCCAGTTTATAGACCATCATCAGCGTGGCATTTCGAGAACCGCATCCCTTGGTCTGGCGGGTGCGATGCCTGACGGTGCCAAAGGTGGATTCAATGGGGTTGGTGGTTCTGATGTGTCGCCAGTGGGCGGCCGGAAAATCATAGAATGTGAAGAGCACATCCTTGTCTTTTTCCAGGCACTCACAGGCCTTGGGATACTTGGCTTGATAAAGGGCGATGAAGTCATCATAGGCTTTGAGGGCGTCCTCCTTGGTGGGTGAAAGATACATCTCGTGGATGCGTGTTTTGGCCTGGGCCTGGACAGATTTGGGCAGGTTGTCCAAAACGTTGGCTGTCTTATGCACCCAGCAGCGCTGATGACGGGTGATGGAGAACTCTTCTTCCAACGCTGCCCAAAACCCCAGGCTTCCATCGCCGATGGCAAGGGCAGGCGCCTCTTTCAGGCCTCTTTTTTTGAGATCTCTGAGCACGCCCTGCCAGGACAGTTTGCTTTCTCGATGCCCATCTTCGATGGCCAGCAATTCCTTACGACCGTCCTTGGTTGCCCCTATAATGACCAGCATACAGGGCCGATCCGGTTCCAGACGGACGTTGAAGTAGATGCCATCTGCCCAGATATACACATAGTGCTTCTCTGAAAGATCCCGATGTTTCCACCCCTGATACTCTTCATCCCAGATCTGTTTGAGCCGCACAATGTTGCCAGGGGATAACCCCGGGGCATTCTCGCCCAGGATGGCAGAAAGTGCCTCGGGGAAAGAGGACGTGGACACCCCCTTGAGATACAGGGCCGGTATCAAGGCATCGATGGAAGGCGCCCGACGCATATATTTGGGCAAAATGGCACTGGTAAACTGCTGTCCAAAACGCCGATCCAGCACCCGAGGCTGACGAATGGGAATCTTGCCCACACCCGTGAGAAGCTCTCGGGGTTTATGGGAACCATTTCTGACCACCTCTCGGCGACCCCCTACGTCTTTCTCGTCCTTAAAGCTTTCGATATAGGTCTCCACTTCAAACTCCAGGGCGGCTTGCAGCATCTTGCGGGCGCCGGCTCGAAGCAGATCCTCCAGGCTCAGGGTCACTTCATTTCTGACTATCTTCTCCACTTGGGAGGTTGTATATTGTTTCATGGAGCGTATCCTTTCTCCCTCGGCTGAGGGATTTGTGGTTATTCGATATTCAAGGATACGCTCATTTTTTATACCCGTCCACAACTTTCTAATATACCTCTCGAGGAGGTGGCCGTGGTTGATGTTGAAAAGCGCCAGGTGTTTGATATCCCGCCCTTACACATCACAGTGACCCAACACCAGGCTCAGGTCAAAATCTGTCCCGATTGTGGCGGGTGCACCAAGGGGGCGTTTCCTTTAGATGTCACCCAAAAGGCACAATATGGGAATCGGATCAAGGCGCTTGCTTCCTACTTCAACCAGTATCACTTCGTTCCCTTAGAACGCACGTGTGAGATTTTCGAGGATCTGTTTGACCATCGGCTCTCACAAGCGACGGTCTTGCAAGCCAATGCGGTCTTGGCCGATCGCCTACACCCCGTCGATTTGATCATCAAGCAAGGCCTGATCGACTCCGATGTGCTCCATCTGGACGAAACCAGTTTATCTGTGGCAGGCAGGCGAAATTGGGTTCATGTGGCCAGCACAGAGCGGTTGACGCATTATGGTCTCCATCCCAAGCGCGGCCAAAAGGCCACCGATGCGATTGGGATTTTGCCCGACTTTGAAGGCCGGGCCATGCATGACCATTGGAAACCCTACTTTGGATACACCGCGTGCCAACACGCCCTTTGTAACACGCATCATTTACGCGAACTCAAGTTTGTGAAAGAGCAATACCAGCAAGGGTGGGCAGAGGGCATGGCGGCTTTGTTGATGGACATCAAAGAGGCCGTCGACCAGGACAAAGCGCACACCGATCATCTGTCTGCCCGAAAAATAAACGCCTTTGAAAAACGATACGACCAAATCTTAAAGCAGGGGTTGAAGGCCAATCCACCACAAAAACAGGATGATGGCATCCAAAAGAAAAGAGGAAGACCCAAACAATCCCCACCGAAGAATCTGCTGGATCGATTAGGGCAATACAAAGGGGAAGTGCTGGCCTTTATATATGACTTCCGCGTGCCCTTTGACAATAATCAGGCCGAACGAGATATCCGAATGGTGAAAGTCAAACAGAAAGTCTCTGGGTGCTTCCGAACCGAAACAGGTGCGGCCATTTTCTGCCGCATTCGTGCCTATATCTCGACGGCAAAGAAAAACTCTCAACGGGTGATTGATGCCATTCAAGATGCCTTCAACAATATCCCTTTTATCCCCATCCCGACCGCTTCGTCCATCCCTACCCCTAGCTCACAACATCCTGCTTGATCCCATTTTGCTGGCTTTTTGACCTGAGCAGTTACGTTAAATCAATCTATTCGTCTGTAATGTTACCCGTCAGAAATACGGACTTTCGTCTCTGTTGCTACAACAAAGCTGCCAGAAAGCCGGTTAGCATAGCCTTCAAGCAGTTCCTGTAAAACAGCAATCTTATTCTTGCTGCGTTCATCTTCGAGACGCAATAGAATGACCCCCCGGTGGGACTGCTTCTCTCGAAAGACTTTCTCCCCGAATTCTTTATCGTTGGTGACCAGGATACGATTATCTTCAAATGCTTTCCGGATGATCTCATCGTCGTCCAGACCACGGGCTTGTTCATACACGGAAAAGACATCGTGGCCCTGTGCTCGAAGCCAGCTTGCAGCGGCAGGACCTGTACATTCATCCACGAGAAAGCGCATTTAGGATGCCTCTACAGCCAAAGGCATGAAATCGGTGTTTTCCAAAGACTTCGCTGCAAACAGCAGGCACGCTTGGATGTCCTCTCGGGTCAGTCCTTGATATTCTTTCAGAATTTCTTCTTGCGTCTCGCCATTACCAAGCCGTCCAAGGATGTATTCGACAGTTAAACGGGTTCCCTGAATAACTGGTTTCCCAACCATCACTTTGGGATTAATGGCAATTCGTTCAAGCAATTGTTTTTCTGTCATTGTAGCTTTACCTCCAGTCCTCATTATACAACAGCGGTTCATGCGGTCTACTGATGAGTAAAATATACGACATCGAAGTCTAATCGAAGCCTAAAATATCAGGTATTCCTTAACTCAAGCCTGATGGGCGAACTCTAAAGCACCTCTCTCAAAAACCGCCCCGTATGCGACGCCTCCACCTGCGCCACCGCCTCGGGGGTGCCCGCCGTCACCAGATAGCCGCCTTCCTCGCCCCCTTCCGGCCCCAAATCGATCACCCAGTCCGCCGTCTTGATCACGTCTAAATTGTGCTCGATCACGATCACCGTATTCCCGGCGTTCACCAGCCGGTTGAGCACCTCCAGCAGTTTCTGGATATCCGCCACATGTAGCCCTGTGGTCGGCTCGTCTAAGAGGTAGACCGTCTGCCCCGTGTTGGGCCGGGAGAGTTCCTTAGCCAGCTTGACCCGCTGCGCTTCTCCGCCCGACAGCGTCGTGGACGCCTGGCCCAGCACCATATAGCCCAGGCCCACATCCTCCAGCGTCTGCAGAGACCGGCGCACCTTGGGTATATTCTCGAAGTGTAAACGCGCCTCCGATACCGTCATCTCCAGCACATCGGCGATGGACCGGTCGCGGAAGTGTACCTCCAGCACATCCCGGTGGAAGCGCCTGCCATTGCAGACCTCGCAGGTTACCCACACATCGGGCAGAAAGTGCATCTCGATACACCGGGAGCCCAGCCCTTCGCAGGCCTCGCACCGTCCTTTGCGGCTGTTGAAGCTGAAGGTGCCCGCCTTGAACCCCCGCAACTGCGCCTCCGGGATCTGGCTGTAGAGCCGCCGGACCTCGTCGAACAGTTTCACGTACGTGGCCGGATTGCTCCGGGGCGAGAACCCGATCGGCGTCTGGTCGATCTTGATCACCTTGTCGATCAGATCCAGCCCCCGGACCTCGTCGTGGTCTCCCCACGACCGCCGCGCCCGGTTGACCCGTGCGGCAAGCGCCCCGTAGAGCACATCGTTCACCAGCGAACTTTTGCCAGACCCCGACACGCCCGTCACGCACGTCAACGTGGCCAGGGGGAACCGCACATCCAGATCCTTCAGATTGTTGTGGCGGGCGCCCATCACCTCCGGCGCATCCTGACCCGCTCGTCGCTCGGGCGGCACCGAAATCTCCAGCTTCCCCTTGAGGTACTGCGCTGTCAAAGACCCCTTCCGCATGCTCAGCCGCTTCGGCGAATTGGCCGCCACCAGCTGTCCTCCCCGGGTTCCGGCGCCCGGGCCGAAATCTAAGATGTGGTCCGCCGCCGCCAGCGTCTCCCGGTCGTGTTCCACCACCACTAAGGTATTGCCCAGGTCCCGCAGCCGTTTCAGCGCTGCAAGCAGCCGCCGGTTGTCCCGCTGGTGCAGCCCGATTGTGGGCTCATCCAGCACGTAGAGCACGCCGGTCAGCCCGGACCCGATCTGGCTCGCCAGCCGGATGCGCTGCGCCTCCCCGCCCGACAGCGTGGGCGCCCGCCGTGACAGCGTCAGGTACCCCAGCCCCACCTCGTCTAAAAACGACAGCCGGCTTCGGATCTCGTGCAGTACCTCCCCGGCCGCCTCCTGTTCCCGGGGCGCCAGTGCCATCTCATCGAACCAGGTCCGGACCTCCGAAATCGGCATGTCCACCGTTTCCGGCAGCGTCTTTTCCCGCAGCCGGACCGAGGCGCTCACCGGCTTCAGCCGCATCCCCCGGCAGGCCGGGCAGGGCACGTCCTGCACCAGGTCCCCCATCTCCTTGCGAAACCGGGGCGACAGCCTGACCAGCTCCTCCACCGTGGGAAACAGCCCCCGGTACTGGAAGCACAGCCCGCCCGGTCCTTTGATCCACCGGTCTCCCAGCCCGTAAAGCAGCGCCTCGGTCGCCTTATCGGACAACTCACACACCGGCGTGCGCAGATCGAACCCGGCCTCTCTGCCCACCGCCGTCAGCAGATCCAGCAGCGGGCCGGAAAGCAGGCCCCAGGCGGTAACCGCCCCTTCCAGCAGCGACCGTTTCGGATCGGGAATCAGCGTATTTTTCCCCATCCCCCGCTGTGTGCCCAGCCCCTCGCAGGCCGGGCACCAGCCCTCGTGGCTGTTGAAAGACAGACGCTGCGGCGTCACCTCCTCGAAACTCTGCCCGCAGGAAGGACAGGAAAGGTGCTGGCTAAACCGCGTCTCCTCCTCATCGTCCGGAGAGGCCACCCTCACCACCCCGCCCGACAGGTCCAGCGCTTTCTCCACAGAATCGGCGATCCGCTTCCGCGCCCCGGGCTTTAACGTCACCCGGTCCACCAGGATCTCCAGCCGGTGCGTCTGCCGGTAATCGATCTCCACCGGCCGTTTTAACTGGAACACCTTCCCGTCCAGCCGCCCCCGCAAATAGCCTTCTCGACGCGCCCGCTCGATCAGCGTCCCGTAGTCCTCACCCCTGCCCGGTTCCCGGGGCGCCAGCAGGTAAAGCCGCCGTCCCTCCGGCATCTGCACCACCCGGTCCACAATCTCCTGCGCAGACTGCGCCCCAGCCGCCACACTGCAATCGGGACAGTACAGATCGCCCAACAGCGCAAACAGCGCCCGCAAATAATCGTACACCTCCGTCACCGTACCCACCGTAGACCGGGGGTTCTTGCTGGCCGCCTTCTGTTCGATCGCAATCGCCGGCGACAGCCCCAGCACCCGGTCCACCTTCGGCTTGGGCATCTGCCCCAGAAACTGCCGGGCGTAGGCCGACAGCGACTCCACGTAGCGCCGCTGCCCCTCGGCGTAAACCGTATCTAAGGCCAGCGACGACTTCCCCGACCCGGACACTCCCGAAATCACCGTCAGCTTCTCCCGGGGAATCACTGCATCCACATCCTTTAAATTGTTCTCCCGCGCTCCCAGCACCTCGATTTGCCGAATGCGTCCGTTCCGCCGCCGCCTCACATCCGCCCCAGTTTCGAGTTCCGAGTTCCGAGTTCCCTCCCCCACCACCGCCGCTTTGGACTTGCATTCCAACTCGGAACTATCCCTCAACACCCTCCCCAACGCCTGCCCCGTATGCGACGCCTCCGCCACCGCCACGTCCTCCGGCGCCCCCTCCGCCACCACCTCCCCGCCCGCCTCTCCGCCTTCCGGCCCCAGGTCGATCACCCAGTCCGCCGTCTTGATCACATCTAAGTTGTGCTCGATCACCACCGCCGTATTGCCCAGGTCCACCAGCCGGTGAAGCACGTTCAGCAGGTTCTGGATATCGGCAAAATGCAGACCTGTCGTCGGCTCATCCAGAATATAAAGCGTCCGTCCTGTACTCTTGCGGCACAGTTCTTTAGCCAGTTTTACCCGCTGCGCCTCTCCTCCCGACAACGTCGGCGCGGGCTGGCCCAGGTGGACGTAGCCCATCCCCACGTCCACCAGCACTTTGAGCACCCGATGGATCTGCGGAATGGGCTGAAAAAAATCGCACGCCTCCTCCACCTCCATCTCCAGCACATCCGCAATCGAGGCTTCCCTGTACTTCACACTTAGCGTCTCCCGGTTGAACCTCCGGCCCTCACAAACCGGACAGGTCACCCACACATCCGCTAAGAAATCCATCTCCACTAAGTTGGCTCCGTTGCCCTGGCACGCCTCGCAGCGTCCCCCCTTCACGTTAAAGCTGAACCGTCCCGGTTTGTAGCCCCGGGCCTTCGACTCGGGCAGTTCGGCAAACAGCGCCCGGATCGGGTCGAACGCGCCGGTGTACGTCGCCGGATTGCTCCGGGGCGTGCGGCCGATCGGCTGCTGGTCGATCTCGATCACCTTGTCTAAGTGCGCCATCCCCTCGATGCGCCGGTAGGCTCCCGGTTCGGTCTCGGCCCGGTTCAGCTCCCGGGCCAGCACCCGGTAGAGGATGTGGTCCACCAGCGAACTCTTGCCCGATCCCGACACGCCGGACACGCAGACGAAAACCCCCAGCGGCACCTTCACGTCTACATTCTTGAGATTGTTCTGCCTTGCGCCCCGAACCGTCAGCCACTTTCCGTTCAGTTCCCGCCGTTGCGGGACGGCAATCGACCGCTTCCCCGACAGATAGGCCCCGGTAACCGACTTTCGGGCGCGGGCCACCTTCCGCCAGCTTCCCGAGACCACCACCTCGCCGCCCAGGTGCCCCGGCCCCGGCCCGAAATCCACCACCCGGTCCGCCCGCCGCATCGTCTCTTCATCGTGCTCCACCACAATCACCGTATTCCCCGCATCCCGCAGGTGGCACAGCGCGTCTAAAAGCCGCCGGTTGTCCCGGTGGTGCAGCCCGATGGACGGCTCGTCCAACACGTAGGTCACCCCCACCAGCCCGCTGCCGATCTGCCCTGCCAGCCGGATACGCTGCGCCTCTCCTCCCGATAAGGTCGGCGCCGTTCGATCCAGGGTAAGATAGTCCAGCCCCACATCCAGCAAAAACCGCAGCCGCCCCGTAATTTCCTTCAGCGCGTCCTCTGCAATCGTCTGCTGGGTCGGCGTCAAGACCAGCCCCTCAAAAAAAGCGTGGGCCTCCTCCACCGGCAGCGCTGTCACCTCCGGCAGCGAGCGCCCGTCGATCTTCACCGCCAGGGCCTCCGGCCGCAGCCGGGCGCCCTCACAGCCCGGACAGGGCCCCGTATGCATATACGGCCCCACCTTCCGCTTCCAGAACGCGGTTCTGGCCTCGGCATACCGGCGCTCTAAGGGCGGAAGAATCTCCCCGAACGTATCCCGGTGCCGGTGGATCTTCCCGTTCCACCGCCGCCACTCAAACTGGATTTTCCCCAAGACCCCGTAGAGCAGTTCCCGCCGCCCCGCCTTTGGAATCTCCTTCCAGGGCGTCTGCACGCTTGCCCCGTGCCGTTTGAGCACCCCCTCGTAGTAGTGAATCTTCCACCGATTGCGCGGCGTCCCGATCGGCCCAATCGCCCCCTCCATCACCGACAGGCGCGCGTCCGGAACCACCAGCGCCGGATCCATCGCAATCCGGGTACCCAACCCCCGGCAGGTGGGACACATCCCCTGCGGGCCGTTGAACGAAAAAAGCTGGGGCGTCGGCTCCGTGGCGCTCAACCCGCATTGGGTACAGGCGAAGTTGGAACTCAGCAGCAGGTCCTCGCCCCCCTCCGGACTCACAATCAAACTCCCCTTTCCCAGCGCCAGGGCCGCATCCACCGCCTCGCCGGCCCGCCCCCGCGTCTCGGGCCGCACCGTCAGGCGGTCCACCACCACGTCGATATCGTGCCGGATATACCGTTCCAGGCGATGGGACTCCGTCAGGTTCACCATCCGCCCGTCCACCCGCGCCCGGATATAACCCTCCTTCTGCAACTCTTGGAACAGATCCAGGTACTCCCCCTTGCGCCCTCTCACCAGCGGCGCCAGCACGTGGATGCGAGCGCCCGCCTCCAGGGCCGCGATCCGATCCACAATCCCCTCCCGCGTTTGCGCCCCGATCGGGGTGCCGCAGGAGACGCAGTGGGGTGTGCCGATCCGCGCAAACAGCACCCGCAGGTAGTCGTAGATCTCTGTGATCGTGCCCACCGTAGACCGGGGATTGCGCCCGGCCGTCTTCTGCTCGATGGAAATGGTGGGCGACAGCCCGGTAATCTGGTCCACGTCCGGCTTTTCCATCTGCCCCAGAAACTGCCGGGCGTAGGCCGACAGCGACTCCACGTAGCGCCGCTGACCTTCGGCATAAATCGTATCAAACGCCAGGGAGGACTTTCCGGACCCGGATACACCGGTAAAACAGATCAGGTCGTTCCGGGGAAGCTCTAAGTCGACATCTTTCAGATTGTGGACACGGGCCCCTTTGATGACGATATTTCGGGTTTCCATAAGACCGACAATGCTCCGAGAAAAGCGGGGAAGGTGAAATCGGAATCGGGAGTACCGTCCGGTCCCCGGGAGAGGGGAAGGGACGACCGCTTGCGCCCGACGCCCTGAGTTTTGGTGAGGATGTGGGGGGAGGCTCTTCTAAAACCATGAGCCGGGCGCCGGCGAAAAGGTGACACAAATCCGATCCTGCAATCTGCCGGCAGAGGGGAGAAACAGCTCATACACAGGCCGGAGCCAAGGGAAAGACAATATACTATTCATTTGTTCACGTATCAAGTAAAAAATGAAACGCCTGGCTCTAAAAGGGGACTTGGCGTGTGGCGTGGCGCGGGAAAAAACTTGTCTTCTCATAATTATATCCTATATTTCTATTAATAAGTTAGAACTTCCATTGAGGCATCAAAAGATCGCGTTTTGCGTCCTTTTCCAGGGCTCCTCCAATGGCCGTCTCTTCTCCCTCCAAAAAAATCCTGATCATAGACGACGAAGCGTCGATCGTCGAACTGATCAGCGACATCCTCACAAAGTACAATTACGAACCGATTGCAGCTACCAAATGGACCGACGCCCTGGATGCCATTGGCCACAAACACCCGGACTTGATTCTGCTCGACCTGAAAATGCCCACCATCGATGGCGCCTCGATCCTGGAATTTATCCGGGATGAGGGCATTGAGCTTCCCGTGATCATCGTATCCGGCTTTATCACCGATCAGGTCTCCCAGGAACTCTCGAAGTTCGGGGTCAGCGGATTCATCCGGAAGCCGTTCCAGGTGGCCCAGCTTACCGGCGAGATCGACCGTGTCCTCGGCCAGGAAAAGTCGGCCGCGCTTCCCTCTGAAGCCGCTTCACCCCCTCCGGCGCCGTCCTCCCAACCTGCTTCCGCCTCTCACACCGCATCCATAGACGCCCTCTACGACCGGCCCTCTAAGCCCGCTCCAGAGCCAGAACCAGAGCCGGCGTCCACAAAGGCGCCGTCCGCGCCAACCAAAGATGACGAGGTTCTCAAGGCTTTTGAAAAGCTCAACGCCGCAGGTTCCCCTCCCGCAACCGACAAACCGGACGTCTCCCCATCTCCGTCAACCGGCAATGATGGGGAAGTCCTCCGCGCGCTGGAGAAATTCACCTCCGATGATGGTGATCCGCCCCCGGCGACCGACAAACCGGAGGCCTCCCCTCCAGCAGCTGCCGGCGAGCCCCCCGCTTTACCGGATTCTCCTGCGGCCTCACCGCCCCCTCCAGAGGCGGCCCCCGGCGCCGAGCCGGCCGATGCAAAGCCCGCGCCGCATCAGGGCCGCCGGACCGACGAAGACCGGCTTCAGGAACCGATCTTTGCGACGGTGCCCACGACCACCCAGCCCCCTGCGCGAAGCGAAAGTTCCCAAGGCGGCCAGGAGCATCATTACCGCCCTCGCAGGAGGTCGCGTTCATCCGGCTTCACGCGCCGAAATGTTCTGCTCTACGGGACCATGTTTATCGTCGCTCTGGTGATCTCCGGCTTTCTCGCCTTGATGCAGTGGTATGCGGCCGAGGTCGATTTTACAGAAATTAAAGCCAAGGCGCAGGAGTCGATGACCAACCAGGTCAAAGACGAACTGTTAAAAGAGCTTCAGAAGCGGAAGTAGCGCCCCAACCCTCTCGGATAAAACAGGAAGCGCCCCCAACAGGTCAATGTTGGGGGCGCACTTTTTTGAATCGAACGAGAATTTTACACGGTCCTTACTCGTCGCCGGTATCGATTTCGGCAATATTGGCATCGTAGTCAGATACCTCCGGCAGAGCCGGAGGCTTGAAAAACCGGGAACCGCTCGAAGCGGTTGAAAACCGTGGGCCACCTAAAGGTGGCTACTCATCAAACAACTCCATCTGCTCAAGCCTACGATCTGCTTCTTCTTGCTCCTGGATGTACCTACGAACCGACTCCTCATCCTTGCCAACGGTAGAGACATAATAGCCTCTTGCCCAGAAGCTCTGACCCACAAAGTTCCTCCGACGCCCAGCGAAGGTCCGAGCGATGTGAATGGCGCTCTTCCCCTTGATGAACCCCACCACCTCTGATACGGCGTTTTTCGGAGGTATCGACAGGAGCACATGAACATGATCCAACCTCAGGTGACCTTCGACGATCTCGCTCTCCTTACGCAAAGCCAGATCCCTGAGCACTTCACCCAGATACTTCCGCAACTCCCCATACAGTGCCTTCTTCCGACATTTGGGAATCCACACAATATGGTACTTGCATTCCCACCGGGTATGGCTTAAACTTTGTACGTCCATCGGGAGCCTTCCTTTCCGCAAGCTTCAAGCGGTCCACAAAGGGAAGGCTCTCACATTTCTGGGGAATTGTCAAACTCTAACAGTCCCCCGGCAGAGCCGGGGGTTTACCGTGATTAATTATATGCGCCAACATCGCCGGGAACCTCATCATCGTCCCCTGTATAGGAAACGCTGGACCCCAGGGCCGGCTTGATCGTCGACTCGGACTTCTCCACGGCCGGCTTGTCGGCCCCGGTTTCAGATGCAGGCGCCAGAGGCGACTGGCCCGAGCACCCGATGAGCAGGACGAAGCTTGCGAGCGTCATCAGCGTGAAAAAGCTGGAAACGGAATGAAGAATTCGGCTGAACATAACGTGTCTCCTTTCATGCGTTGGGTGGGCTGCCTATACAGGCTGTATCAGAGAGACTCCCGGCCGAATCCGGGAGCCATCCAGGGCGTCGTCTGCCTGGATCGGGCTCTCCGAAGACGGCGTCTGGAAGCTGCCCACGGCCCGGTCTACCGTATCCATTATCCGGAAGACACGGGACAGGTGCGTTACTTCCATCACGGTCCGATTTTTCTCGGAAAGCCCGGCCAGCCGCAGATCGCCTCCAGCGTTTCGCAGTGTGGACAGGCTGGCTGTGAGCATTCCCAGCATCGCGCTGCCAAACCATTTAACCTTGGAATAGTCGACGACCACCTGGGTGAAGCCCTGCTGCGCCAACCGTCTGATGTGGTCGTGGAGCGGCCTCACATCCGGCCCACACATCAACGATCCACTCAGGGTCAACACAGCAACATCGTCTCGAATTTCCTCTTGGATCCTCATGGCCCCCTCCTTATGGAAAGGTGTAGCTCGCGACCAGAGCTTCCGGTGTCTGCTTCAGCAGCGTTTACGAGTCGCCCTCAGCCTTGTGAAACAATATTATGGGGCAGGGTGTCCCTATCAGGTTTCTGCAAAGGTTCTATCATGTGAATGCAGGCACATATCGCAATTGGTGTGCCGGAATTCTTGAGAGTTTCTATTTTTTTAGTTAATTTATTTAAAAAATAATAAGTTATATCTGAAACTTATTCCTTAATAGACAACTGCCAGTAATCCACAATTGAGTATTTATACGTAGTTAGGCACAAAAAACATGCCCTCATGTTTCATAAGGGCATATTTTTCAATTAATTGTTTCTTAAATTTAGAACACTGAGGGCAAATCGGACAATTTGCGATTTTTAACTCAATTTCGGGTGGGCGCTCCGACGTGCCAGTCTCCCTGAATGCCGTATCGTTTGATCCGGTGGCGCAGCTGGTCCCGGCTGATGTCCAGGAGCCGGGCCGCCTGGCTCTGGTTCCACCCGCAGCGGATCAGCGCCGCCTCCACGTGCCGCCGCTCCATCTCCGCCAGCGTCGGCAGGCCCCCGGACGGCTCCGCCGCCCCGGTCACTCCGCGCCCTGCCTCCTCTCCCCGCACCTCCGGCGGCAGGTGCCGGGGCAGGACCGCTTCACCGTCTACCACCACGATCATCCGTTCGATCAGGTTTTGCAGTTCCCGCACGTTCCCCGGCCAGGCATAGACCAGCAACTGGTCCATCGCCTCATCGGACACCCGCAGCTCCGGCTGGGCCATTTCTCGGCTGTAGTGGTCCAGAAAATGTGTCACCAGCACGGGGATGTCTTCCCGCCGTTCCCGCAGGGGTGGCAGCACAATCGGAATGACGTTCAGCCGGTAATACAGGTCCTCCCGAAATGTCCCATCGCCCATCGCCTTCTCTAAATTCCGGTTCGTCGCCGCAATCACCCGCACGTTCACCTGAAGGGTGCGGCTCCCCCCTACCCGCTCGAACCGCCGCTCCTGCAGCACCCGCAGAAGCTTGATCTGGATCTCCGGCTCGATCTCCCCCACCTCGTCTAAGAAAAGCGTCCCCCCGTCGGCCAGCTCGAACCGTCCGGGCCGCTGCGCCGTCGCTCCGGTAAACGCCCCCTTCTCGTGACCGAACAGCTCGCTCTCCAGAAGCGAAGCGGGCAGCGAGGCACAGTGCACCGGCACAAACGGCCCCTCCCGGTAGAGACTGCGCCCGTGGATACCCCGGGCGACCACTTCCTTGCCCGTTCCGCTGTCCCCCCGCAGCAGCACCGTACTGGACGATTCGGCCACCTTCCAGGCCAGATCCAGAACCTCCTGCATGCGGGGGCTCTGGTACACCACCTCCGGTTCCGGGGCCACCTGTACCCGCAGCGACCGGTTCTCCTGCTCCAGGCGCTGGTTGGCCCGCCGGAGCTCCCGGGCCGCTTCGACCTGAATCCCGATGTCCTCACGCAATTTCTCAATCAGAATCTTGAAAATCCCGTACGCCACCTCCGTAGTCCCGGAAACGGCCTCCTGAAACGCGTCCCGCTCCCATTTCAACAGCCGCACATCGGTCTCCGCAATCGCCGAGGCGCTGCGGGGCGCATCGTCGATGAGCGCGAACTCGCCCACGCAATCGCCCCTGCGGCGGGCCATCAGCGGGATGCCCTCGTTTTCGAGCCTTAAAGTGCCTTCCACCACCAGATAGACCGCATCACCGGCGTCGCCCTCGCGAAACAGGGTCGTCCCCGCCCCCAGGTCTACTGCCTCCATGCGCTCGCCAATCTGCCTCAACAGGTGCTCCGGGGCGCCCCCCAGCAGATCCGTAGCCTTCAGAAAAGCGATCCGATCTGGAATTTCCATAGCTTCTCCTGCTCACCCAATGCCTTCAACGTTCTGTCAGTAAACGGCAAGATAACGCGCCCGGTCTGGAAAAGCAAGCAGAGAATGGCCTCGCAGAAAAGGCTTGACAAGGCCGGTAAAACGGTTGTAACATGCAAAAAACCGCCGGTTCCCGAGCCTGCCAGAGCTGAAAACCGACGGGTCTTACAAGACCGCATGCCCTATGTTCGCAGTCCCGTGCCGGAACTGCGGGGTGGGTTGCGACCTTCTATCGATAAATATAGGACAAGGTTTCTATAATGTCAAAGGACCGCGCCCCTTCCAGCACGTTGCCGGTACATTTTGTGGGCAAGGACCCCAGAATACAGGAGATCCTGGACCTGGTGATGCAGGTTGCCGATACCGACGCAACGGTCCTGATCACCGGAGAGAGCGGTACGGGCAAAGAACTCATCGCCCGCATTCTGCACGAGAAAAGCGACCGCGCACAGTTTCCCCTCATTGCCGTCAATGCCGGCGCTATTGCAGAAACCCTGCAGGAATCCGAACTGTTCGGCCACGTCAAAGGCGCGTTTACCGGGGCCACCACGCGAAAAATAGGCAAATTTGAAGCCGCCGAGGGTGGAACTGTCTTTCTGGATGAAATCAGTGAGATGAGCAGGATCCTTCAGGTGAAGCTGCTGCGGATCTTGCAGTCCGGCGAGTACGCTCCTGTAGGATGCGCCCAGAACCGCTACTGCGACGTGCGCTTTCCGGCCCTTTTATAGTTTCGCCCTCCGTCTCCACCGTGAGCGAGTCACTGCCACGTAAGCACTCAGAGCCCTGATCGCACCGCGATCAGGGCTCCGGTTTGAATTGCGAGACATCCGAATCACACCGCTTTTGCCACAACCAGCGTCACGTCATCGCTTTGCGCCATGTCCCTGGTATGGCGTGAAAGCGCCTGGAGAACAGCCTCCTTGATCTGGGCAGGAGCACTATCCCTGTTTTCCAGCAAAATCTCTTGCAGCCGCTCCTCCTCAAACATCTCTCCACCTGCATCTTCCGCCTCAACTATACCATCCGAATAGAGCAGCAGCAGATCTCCCGTCTCCCACGGCCGCTCCTGCTGGTTATACTTGGATGCCTCGAACCCGGGCACCCCCAGGAGCAGGTCAGTAGCAACAAGCGGCTCCAGTTTGTCAGCGCTCTGGCTGTAATGATAAGGATAGTTATGACCGGCATTGGTATAGGAGAGCGTCTGGCGTCGGGTGTCGATTAACGCGTAGCAGCAGGTCATCAGCATGCCGCTCTTCATCGACAGGGAGACCGTGCGGTTCATCGCCTCCATCACCTTCTCCGGCGCGTAATCGATGGTCGTCTGTGTATGCAGGCAACTTTTTGCCATCGCCACAAAAAGCCCGGAATAGAAGCCGTGGTCGGTTACGTCGCCCAGGATAATACCCAGCTTATCGTCTTCCAGGAGCAGGTAGTCGTAGTAGTCTCCCCCCACGTCCGCGGCGGGCTGGCAATACCCCGAGATTTCGATCTGTTCGGTGGACAAATCGCCTTCGGGCAGCATGCCCATCTGGATCTCGTGCGCCCGTTTGAAGTCCTGCCGCAGGCGTTCCTGTTCCAGTCCCGCCTCCACCTGGATCGCCACGTCCTCGCGCAGCTTGCCGATCAGAATTTTGAAAATCCCGGACGCCACCTCCGGGCTTTGCAACAGGGCCGCCTGAAAATCTTCCCGTTCCCACTTCAGCACCCGCACATCCGTTGCCGCAATGGCCGAGGCGCTGCGCGGGCCCTCGTCGATCAGCGCGAACTCCCCAACGCACTCGCCTTTGCCGCGCGTCACCAGTTGAATCCCCTCTCTTTCGATGCTCAGCGCGCCCTCCACCACAAGGTAGACCACATCTCCGGGGTCCCCTTCGCGGAAAAAGGTCGTCCCCGCCCCTGCCTCCACCTCCTCCATATGCTCACCGACCTGTCCCAGCAGATTGCCCGGCGCCCCTGTTAGAAGCTCCGTCGTCTTCAGAAAAGCAATCCGATCCAGCATCTTCATCCCTCCCCTCGCATCAACAGCAGACTGTAAAAAAACCACACAACCAGAGGGCAGTGCGGCTATCTTTTCCAGATCGGCCCCTTCGTCCCCGCGTCTTCACCCCCCACAATCGGTCGGACGAAGATCCGCACGCGTATCCCCCGGCCTTACGACCGGTTTGCGTTTTTCGATGAGCACGACCTACTTGGATAAACCTAACACTCACATAGGCACTCTCCCCCGACGCAAGATACCCTAACTTATCAACATGTGGCTGAGAATAACTGACTTATAATAAACCGTCTCCCCTCCGTTGTCAAACAAAATCTGCAAGCTCGAGTTCAAGGTGGTCGCCTCTTGCCTGTTGTTGCAGACGCCCAGACCCTTTTTGAACCAGGGTGGGAAGACGATCCAGTGATCCCCACCCTGGTGAATCTCTCCTCCAACCGTTTAGACCTTGACAAAGCCCACCTCGTCCAGTATATATGGGGCATTTGACAGCGCATACCGGCTGTCCAAAGGGTTCAGAATCAGATCCACTTAACAAGGAGAGGCACTACGTTATGGAGCTTGGCTGCAGCACCATCCTCTACGGCGGGCACGACCTGGGGCTCGCCCTTCAGAAAATCCGGGCGGCCGGCTACAGGGCCGTCGAACTCTGCGCCATTCCCGGCATGGCCCCTCACCTCAGCATCGGGGAAGGCGACGCCTACTATCGGGAAATCAAAGCGATGGTAGAGGGCCACGGCCTTGAAATCGAATCGATCGGCGCCAGCGGTAACCTGGGCGACCGGAACTGCTTCCTGCAGGTCTTAGACGCTGCCTCGGCCCTGGGCGCTCCGGCCGTCACCACCGGCCCGGGCGGTAAATCCGATGACGAAGCCTCCTTCAAATCCGTGGTCGAAACCATCAACAGCCTCGCAGAAGAGGCCGTCGGTCGGAATGTCAAACTCAGCATCAAGCCCCACGTCAACAACGCCGTCTACAACACCGACACCGCTTACCGTTTTATGCAGGAAGTGGACCGCAACCGGGTCGGCCTCAACTACGATCCCACCCACATCTGGCGCACTCCTCAGCAGGAGGCGCCCGAAGAAACCGTGGGCAAAATTCTCGACTACATCCTCACCGCCCGCATTCGGGACGTGAAAGGCCGCCAGCTCGCCATCGGACCGGTGGAGGGCCAGATCGCCGGAAACGGTGACCTCAACCTCCCCGCGCTGGCCGAACAGTTCAAAAAAGTGCCCAACATGCAGTACACCGTGCTGGAGATTGTGGGTACCAAAGACATGGCGGTGGAAGAGATCGATCCCGTCATTCAAAAGTCATTTGATTACCTCAATCCCCTCTTTGCTTAATAGAAAACCGGAGCGTACATGATGGCCCAATTCAAAGTCGGGATCATCGGCTGCGGGCGTCCCCGCCGGGAAACGGGCGCCACCGGCTTTGGCATGGCCCACGCCCATGCCGTCGGTTACAAGACCTGTCCCGACACCGAAATCGTGGCCGTTGCCGACATCAAACGCGAAAACGGGGACGCCTTTGCAGAAGAACACGGCGTCCCCGCCGTCTACGGTGACTACACCGAGATGCTGGAAAAAGAGGATCTCGACATCGTCAGCATCTGCCTCTGGATCGCCCTCCACGCCCCGGCGGTCAACCACGCCGCCCAATCCGGCGTCAAAGCGATCCACTGCGAAAAGCCCATGGCCCCCACCTTCGGCGAGGCCCGGTCCATGGTCGAAACCTGCGCTGCCCACAACGTGCAGCTCACCTTCAACCACCAGCGGCGCTTCGGACCCGCCTTCCGGAAGGCCAAACAGATCGCCCACAGCGGCGCCATCGGGCAGATCCGGCGGCTGGAGGGCTACTGCGGAGACATGCTGGACTGGGGCACGCACTGGCTGGACATGATGTTCTTCTACAACAACGAGGAACCCGCCCAATGGGTCATCGGCCAGATCGACAGCCGGGAAGAAAAGACCATCTTCGGCGCCCCGGTCGAAAACCAGGCCATCTGCTCCCTCATGTGGCAAAACGGCGTTCGGGGTCTGCTTGAAACCGGCACCCCCGGAAGCGGTTGCGGCAACCGCATCCTGGGCACACACGGCGTCGTCGAAGTCCACGTCCAGGACGGCCCCGCCGTCCGGTACATGGGGTCGGGCGATACCGACTGGATCGTCCCCGAAGTGGAAGGCGGTGTGCATGGCGGCGACTTCATCACCAGCGGCATCTTCGACCTGGTCGACGCCCTCAAATCGGACCGTGAGCCCGAACTCTCCGCCCGCAAAGCCCTGCAGGCCACCGAAGTCATCTTCGCCACCTACGAATCCAGCCGCCAGCGCCAGCGCATCGACCTGCCCCTCACCATCGACGACTCGCCCTTCCTCGACATGCTGGCAAAGGAGAAGATTGGGCCGAATAGAAAAAGCTGATAGAGTCTCTGCGGGAAAATCCTTTCAAAGGAGATGCTCATGATCCGCGTCGGCGTCATCGGTATGCGCGGTATCGGCAGCAACCACGCCAGCGTCTACGCCGGCAACAGCAAATCCGAACTCGTCGCCGTCTGCGACATCGTCAAAGAACGGGCTGACCAGGCCGCCGAGCAGTTCGGGGCCAGAGCCTGCTACACGGTGGAGGAAGTGCTCAAAGACGGA
Organism: Candidatus Latescibacterota bacterium; assembly: GCA_965249305.1. Classification (GTDB taxonomy): domain Bacteria; phylum Latescibacterota; class UBA2968; order UBA2968. The sequence continues at coordinate 6,732,899 of OZ252228.1, forward strand.
GACCTGGACGCCATCAGCGTCGCCACGGGCGGCTTTGAAAATGGCGGCGACCACTACGAGCCTGTTATGCAGTGCCTGGAAGCCGGCCGGGACGTCCTGTGTGAAAAACCGATCAGCAACAACATCGAACACGCCCGGGAAATGGTCCGGAAAGCCCGGGAAGTGGGCGTGCGGTTCGGCATCAACCTCAACCACCGCTTCGTTCCCCCCGCGGCCAAAGCGAAGGAATGGATCGAAGCGGGCAGGCTCGGTCACCTGCTCATCATCAACATGACCATGTGGATCGGAAACCCCAACGAAACCTCTCCCTGGTTTCACCTGCGAGCGCTCCACCCCCACTCCATCGACATCATGCGCTTCTTCTGCGGGGACATCGCCAGAGTGCAGGCATTCCTCAACAAGGCGCCCGGCCGCAGCAAAAACAGCCCCACCGTCTGCTGGTCCAATGCTCAAATCAACATGCACTTCGAAAACGACGTGGTCGGCCACCTCACCGGCAGCTACGACACCAACCCCGCGCACAACTTGGAGCGCTGCGAAGTCATGGGCACCGAGGGCCGCTTCGTACTCGACAACTGCTTTGAGGAGCTCACCCTCTATCCGAGACGCTCGAATGAACTCACCGTCGTCCGCAACTCCATCATGGGCGGCCTCGTCTTCGGCGACACCTTCCCCGGGCGCATCAACCGCTGGATCGAACAGGTCGACGCCGGAGACCCGCCGGGTGCAATCGAAGGCTCGGGCGAAGAGGGCCTGGCCGTCCAGGAAGTCATCGAAGCTGCTATCCGCTCCCACGAAGAAAATGCGATCATCGACGTTCCAAAGGTCCAGCCCCGATAAAAGGAGAATATCCCATGCCGAAGCTTTTCGGACGCACGTACAGCAAAAAGCGCCTCCTGGACATGGTCGGCGACATGACCCAACTGGCGGGCGCCCGGCGGGCAGAGCTGGTGGAAGGAAACGAACGGGGTGCGGATCTGATCGAAGTCTTCAACGCCTCCGGGCTGTGCTTCTCCATCCTTCCGGGCCGGTCCTTAGACATCGCCTCGGCTCACTACCGGGGCATGTCCCTTTGCTTCCGCGGCAACACCGGCGATGTAGGCCCGGCCTTCTACGAGCCCCAGGGCTACGGCTGGATGCGCGGGTGCTTCGCCGGTCTGGTCACCAGTTGCGGCCTCATCTTCACCGGCCACCCCGAAGTGGACCCCGAAGAGGAAAACGAAGAACTGGGTCTGCACGGCCGCCTCTCCTTCATCCCGGCCAAACGCGTTGTGGCCGAAGCCAGCTGGGAGGGTGAGGATTACATGGTGCGGGTGCGCGGCAAAATGCGCGAGGCCGTGGTCTTCGGCACCGACCTGGAACTCACCCGGGAGATCTCCACCGTGCTGGGCGAAAAATCCCTGCGGATCTACGACCGGATCGAAAATCTCAGCGTGGACCCCTCACCGCTGATGTTCGTCTACCACACCAACCCCGGCTTCCCCCTCTTAGACGCCGGCGCCCGGGTGGTGCTCAACAGCAGCAAAACCACGGAATGGCTGGAAGACCGGGAGGTTGGCCCCGAAGACTACCGCGTGGCCCCGGCGCCCCGAAAAAACGCGCACGACGACGTGTACATCCACCGCCCCATCCCCGACGCTCAGGGCAACGTACACGTGGGCCTCATCAACGACCGCCTGGGGTTGGGCCTCTACTGGAAATTCCCCTTTAAGGAAATGCCCGTCATCACCCACTGGCAGCACTTCCACCGGGGCACCTACGTCACCGGCATCGAGCCCGGCAACGTGAGCATGCTCGGCCGCGCCTGGAACCGCAAACACGGCTACCTGAAGCACATCCAGCCCGGTGAAATCCGGGAATTCCACCTGGAGATGGGCGTGCTGGAAGGCGAACGGGAAATCCGCGCCTTTGAACGCCAGGTCCGGCAGGGACTCAGGAAAAGAACGAAGAAATAACGCCCTTAAGCGCCTTCGGAACTGTACTCGGCCTGCAATTGATCCAGGTCCACCTCTCCGGCGTCTCCCCGGTGCAGGACCAGGCGGTACCGCAGCACAAGTGGGGTTTCCCGGGGCAGCGCAACGGGCCGGGGACCGGGGTAAACCGGATTTTGCATACTCCCCTTCCGTCTTAAAATCCAGGGCTGGGGAAATCCCGGCACAGAAGGATGGCAGAGAACCGCCAGGCCGCTCACCCGGCCCTCTTCGCCGAAAGACCCCGAAAAATCCAGCCAGGGACCGGCCTCAACGGGCTGTCTTGCCGGCTCCACATCGCCCCTGGAGCCGGTAAGCCGGAGATCCTCCGGCAGCCGGATTCGAGGCGAGAACCCCCCGTAGCCTTTGTCATCTTCAGACCCGCCGATGCGAATTCCATCTTCCAGGGCGACCAGGCGGATATCGAAATCGATCTTGCGAACATCTCCCGATGCCCGATGGATCCTGATAACTGCCGTCTCTCTAACAAACGGCTTGCGCACGCCTTCGTCATCGGTCCAGAGAGGCGACGTCCACAAAACTTCGACCTCCAGAGCGGAGGCGTGGGAATCGGCAGCGACGACCTTCACGTCCTGCACATCCCAGGCGAAATCTTTCAGACTCCAGGCGTCGCCGATCCTCCTCTCGCCGATCCACACCTGGTGCCAGGCCCAGAATATCCCGCATTGATGCGGGTGGTCAGGGGGAGATTCTTCTGTCAGAATCTCTCCATCCAGACCGTAGAGCGGATGGATGTAATGGGACCGCGAATGGGCTTTGTCGAAGGTTTTGGTCTCGCGCTGATAGAACAGCACGTCTTCTCCGTCTTCCGTAACCGCGAAGCCTCCTTCAGCGGGAACGATGTTTACAGCCGGGGTAGAGGATGTCATCTTTCACCTCGCAGATAGGGGTAATGTCGAATGCTGAATATCGAATGTCGAAGGAATCGCAAGATAAGCGTTATGCCCGTTCACATCAAGCCTTCTTCCATCCGATCTTGCCCCTACCGCGACTGACCATCCCAACAGAGGGAAGCTGATCGCGCCATGACCGCCTCCGAAGACCTCATCTTCGTCTACGGCACCCTGCGCCGGGCCGCACGCGACCCGATGTACCGTATGCTGGATAACAGGGTCGACTTCATCGGCGTTGGAACTTTCAGAGGAAAACTCTACGACCTCGGCTCCTACCCTGGCGTGGTGCCCTCACCCGATGAGGCCCATCCCGTAACCGGCGAAGTCTACCTCCTGCACGATCCCGACAAAGCCTTCCCCATCTTAGACGACTATGAAAGCAGCGAATACCGCCGGGAAAAACACCCGATTACGCTGAAAAACGGGGATATCGTCCAGGCCTGGATCTACATCTATATCTGCCCGACGGACAACCTCAGGCTCATCGAATCGGGGGATTATCTGGATGCGGAATAAGTCGCATCCGTGAAAAATCGGAAAACGCCCTGGCAAATGAAACAGCCCCGCAGGCGCCTCCTGCGGGGCTGAACTTGGTTAAAAAAACGGACGGTGCTCGGCATCAGTGTAGAAACCGGATGCGAGGATCCCGGAAGGCGGTCTTACTCCACCAGACGGTCAAAGCGATGGGGCCGGCCCGGTAAGAAAAATCGGTGACCTGGTTGATCAGTTGTCCGTCGACATAGGAGGTCAGAGACGCCTCTCTAACTGCAATCTGCACATCGTATTCCCGTCCGAGCTCGATTGGAAAATTGACCACGCTGAGCTTCTGCAGCCCTCGCTGATCAATTTTGCTGATGGCAATCGCCTGCCAGCCGAGCAAAAGATCCAGCATGTAATAACACTGCTTGTCTTCGGAAATTCGAAACTGCACCTGCGCATTCCCGCCAGAAATCGGTGTGATGAGCAGGGAGAGTTCGTAGTCCTTCCAGGATGCCTCACCAATCAACAGGCGCTCCCCGTCATGATCCACATCTTCTCCGATAATCGCTTCGCCGGAGCGCTTCCAGACCTCCTCGAGCGCTTTCTCTTCGCTCCTGTCGGGACTTCCCGGTGTCCACCCTTCAAGCCCTTTCTCCTGAAGAAGCCGCTTCCAGTGAATCACCCCCTTCATCCCTTCAATCACAGCACGACCGTAATCCTCACCTGAAGCCTGATCTTGAAATGCATCCTTCGCCATTTGTAATACCCTCCTTTTTAGTTCGGTTTCTGGATCGGTACAAACGGCTTTTGACCGTACCCAGAGGAATACCCAGAATGTCGGCAATCTGCCGCTGATCCAAGCCAACTAAGTAAAACAGGGTCGCCGTTGCCCGATCCTCGACAGACAAGGACCCAAATGCCTCCCTCAGAACTCCTGGGTGGAGGCTCTCCTGTTCCTCCTCAGGCCTGAAAGCTATTTCCGCCACCTTCTCAAGACTGATAAATCGCTGTCGTTCCAACCTGCGTTTTCCCAGCCACTTGCGCCCAACGTTGGTAGCAATTGAATAGATCCAGGCAGAAAACTTCTCCGGAGATTTCAAATCGTTCAGATGCCGGTAAGCCAGTACGAACGCCTCCTGAGCCGCGTCCTCCGCGAGGAGTTGCGCCGTCTTCGTCGCGAGATTAAGCAGTTACGCATCGAGCGTGAGATCTTGTCAAAAGCAGCAGCCTGGTTCGCTCAGGAGACCAACACGATCCCCAGAAAGCCTTCCAGTTCGTGAAGGCGCACCAGGCAAAATGGCCAATTACCACGCAATGCCGAGTCCTGGGTGTCTCCCTCAGTGGGTATTATGCGTGGCGAGGACGCCCCCCATCGCCAAGAGCAAAGGTCGATGCGGATCTCAAGGAACAGATTAAGGCTTTTCATGCCCGTTCTGATTCTACCTACGGAGCCCCCAGAATCTGGGAAGATCTGGCAGCATTAGGCATCCGTATAGGCAAAAAGCGTGTCGCCCGTCTGATGGTTGAGATTGGTATCTTCGGGGTGAGCCGTCGAAAGGGTATCAGAACCACCCGTAAGGGAAAAAAGGCTCAAAAAGCCCCTGATCTGGTCAAGAGAGACTTCACTGTTGAAGCCCCAAATAAACTCTGGGTGGCCGATATTACCTACGTACCAACCTGGGCGGGCTTCCTGTATCTTGCTGTGGTTATCGATGTCTTTTCCCGCCGAGTCGTGGGCTGGACGATGGCTTCGACGCTCCAGAGTGAGTTGGTTTTGTCTGCTTTGAATATGGCACTTTGGCAGCGTCATCCTTGTGGGGTGATCCACCACTCCGACCAGGGATCTCAGTATACTTCACTTGCCTTCGGTAAACGCTGCGATGAGGCGGGTATACGTCCCTCAATGGGTTCTGTAGGCGACTGCTATGACAACGCACTGTGTGAAAGCTTTTTCGCCACCCTCGAATGTGAATTGATCGACCGCCGTTGTTTTCGTACCCACAAGGAGGCCAGATTGGCTATTTTTGAGTATATTGAGGGCTGGTATAATCCCCATCGTAGGCATTCATCAATCGCATACCACTCACCGATGACATATGAAAAACAGCATCAAACACGGGCTTGAAGCCCAAGCCCTAAACACTCCACCAAAACGGGGCAACTCCAGTCCGATTGCAGACTATCGCCCGTTGTCGAGGTTATCTCGATGACGGGCTTTTTGTTTGCCTTCCGATCCCGCCGAAAAAAGAGCCACCCGCCAAAACCCGGACGGCTCAAATCCTGTCATACACAAGCCCGCGAGATCTTATGTTTCTGGTGAAGGTGGGTAATCACCGACAGGCCAGAGACCCGCCTGTTCTTAGAAAGGGAAACGTCTGCTGAATTCACAGAAAACCAAGAGGAGACCAGAAATGCATCTAAATGTCTTTTGTTGTCCCGCCTGCAAAGAACCCTTATCCGAGACCGCCGGCGGTCTTTCCTGCACATCCTGCGAGGGTCGGTATGAAATCAAGAATGGCATCCCCGATCTCTTCACGTCCAGCCCCGAATATCCCGACGACCGAAATCTGGTCTACATACAGCCCGAAATGGCCGAAGCCAAAGACACGGTCTTCCGCCTCGGCGCCCGCAGCCTGAAGGGCATGGCATTCTGCATGGAGGAGATCGGGCGGCGCACCTTCTCCGGCTGCCGGGTGCTGGAAGTCGCGATGGGCGCCGGTCATTTCACGCGCTGGATCGCGGAAGTTTCGCACCCGGACGCGGAAATCTACGCCTTCGACTTCTCCTGGCCCATGATCGAAAAAGCAAAGGCAAATACCCAGAACGCGCCGAACATCACCCTCTTCAGGGCCAATTCCCGGGGAACATTGCCCTTCAAAAAAGAGACATTCGACATCATCCTGGTACGCCTGGCCCCCTTCAAGCCGTACGACATACCGGACGCTTGCTTCAGCCTGCTCAGACCGGGCGGCTCTTATTTTAACGCCAGCACCACGGCCGGGGAGCGGTTCGACATCCCCCCCACGCAGTGGGCGACCGACCTTGGCTTTGAAAGCGCCGACTATCATATCTGGCGGTACTCCCGGGCGCACTCCGAAGAAGCCTACCTGGCCGGCCTGATTGATGGCCCGCGCCGACCCTACGAGGTGGTGAACCTGGAGAAAGCCAGAGCCCTCACCGCCGACATGAAACGCCTCCACGGCACCCCTGACGGCATTTTAACCCCCCACGTCGAGGCCCTGCTCATCGCCCACAAAGGAGACTGATAAATGTCCCACATCATCGTCGAGAACCTCGTTAAAACCTTCGGCATCGCCGAGCGGCAGCCCGGCATGTGGGGCGCGCTCCGGGGCGTGGTCCACCGCCGCTACCGCACCGTGAGTGCGCTGGACGGGATCTCGTTTTCCATTGAACCGGGCGAACTCGTCGGCTACATCGGCCCCAACGGCGCGGGCAAGTCCACCACCGTGAAGGTCATCTCCGGCATCCTGGTGCCCGACTCCGGGCGCTGCGAGATCCTGGGCCGCACCCCCTGGAAAGAGCGCATCGCCCACGTCCGGGACATCGGCGTCGTCTTCGGCCAGCGCACCCAGCTCTGGTGGGACCTTCCCGTCATCGAATCCTTCGACCTGCTCCGGGACATCTACCGCGTCCCCCAGCAGCAGTACCTCTCCACCCGCGACGAACTCATCCCCCTGCTGGATCTGTCCCCGCTCTTAGACACTCCGGTGCGCCAGCTCTCCCTGGGCCAGCGCATGCGCTGCGACCTGGCCGCGGCCCTGCTCCACGCCCCGCCGCTGCTCTTTTTAGACGAGCCCACCATCGGCCTGGACGCCGTCGCCAAGCTCGCCGTCCGGGACTTCGTCAAACGCCTCAACCGGGAGCGGGGCGTCACAGTCATCCTCACCACCCACGACATGGACGACATCGAAGCCCTCTGCACCCGGATCATGGTCATCGGCCAGGGCCGGATCCTCTCCGACGGCACCCTGGAAGACCTGAGGGCCCGCGTCACCCGGGAGCGCCGCCTCATCGTCGATCTGGTCGATGAGACCGAAACCGTCGCCGACCCCGATGCGGCCCTGGTCAGCCAGGACGGGCACCGCGTTCACCTCAGCTTTGACCCGGAGCGGGTCTCCGCCGCAACCCTCATCGGCCGCATCACCGCCCGACACCCCGTCCGCGACCTCTTTGTAGAAAACCCGCCCATCGAGGAAATCATCGCCCGGATGTACGGACAGGAGCAGCTATGAAAGCCTACGTAGCCGTTCTCAGCGCCCAGATGCGCATCCTTCTGCAATACCGGGCCGCTGCCCTGGCCAATATCGGTACCCAACTGGTCTTCGGCTTCATCCACATCATGGTCTTCGAAGCCTTCTACAAGTCCAGCCCCGGCGCCCATCCCATGACCTATCGCGAGGTGGTAAACTACGTCTGGCTGTCGCAGGCCATGATCGCCCTGCAGCCCTGGGGTGTCAACCTGGAAATCAGAGAATTCGTGCGGTCCGGCACCCTGGCCTACGAACTCCTGCGCCCCGTGAACCTCTACAACTTCTGGTTCAGCCGGGGCATTGCCCAGCGCATTGCGCCCACCCTCCTGCGCGCCGTCCCCCTGTTCGCCATCACCGGCCTCTTTTTCGGCCTGGAGCCCCCGCCCTCCTGGCAGGCGGGACTGTGCTGGATAGTGGCCACACTCGGCGCCGTTCTCTTAAGCTGCGCCTTCGCCAACCTGGGGGCTATTTCGCTGCTGTGGACCCTCTCCGGAGAAGGCATGGCCCGCCTCATGCCCGGCATCATCATCATCCTTTCCGGCATGCTCGTGCCCCTGCCGCTCTACCCGGACTGGGCGCAAACAGCGCTCAACATCCTGCCCTTTCGAGGGCTGGTCGACGTGCCCTTCCGCCTCTACATCGGCCACATCCCCCCCGGGGAACTGCCCACCCTGTTTCTGCACCAACTGGTCTGGACCGCCATCCTGACTGCGTTCGGGCGCTGGCTCCTCGCACGCAGCATGCGCCGTCTGGTCATTCAGGGAGGATAATCCATGCGCAACACACTCAAGCTCTACATGCACTACATCGCCCTCTCCCTCCGGGGGCAGATGCAGTACCGGGCCTCTTTCATCATGCTCGCCATCAGCACCTTTCTGGGCACAGGCATGGAATTTCTGGCTATCTGGAGCCTCTTCGACCGCTTCGGGCGCCTGGAAGACTGGGCGCTGGCCGAGATCGCGCTGTTCTATGGCATCGTCAACATGGCCATGGCCATCGCCAAAGCCTGCATCCGGGGCTTCGACCGCTTTGGCGACCTGGTCAAAACCGGGGGCTTCGACCGCGTCCTCCTCCGGCCTCGCAGCACCGTCGTGCAGCTGGTCGGCCAGGAACTGCAGCTGATGCGCATCGGCCACTTCCTGCAGGGACTGGCCGTACTCCTCTGGGCCGGCTTCGCGCTGGACGTGGCCTGGTCAGCGCCCAAAATCGCCCTGATCCTGATGGCCATTGCCAGCGGCGCCGCTATCTTTGCCGGCCTCTTCATCCTGCGCGCCGTCCTCTGCTTCTGGACCACGGAAAGCCTGGACCTGATCAACGCCGTCAGCTACGGCGGTCAGGAAACCGCCCGCTATCCCCTGACCATCTACCGCGCCTGGTTCCGCCGCTTCTTCACCTTCGTCGTGCCTTTAGCCTGCGCCAGCTACTATCCGGCCCTGGCCATCCTGGACCGCACAGACTCCCTCGGCTCCCCCGTCTGGTTCCAGTGGACCGCCCCGCTGGTGGGCATCCTGTTCTTCGTCCTTACGCTCCAGGTCTGGAAAATCGGCGTTCGCCACTACGCTTCTACCGGGAGTTGACCCTTCCCCCGGCCCCTCCCCGACACGGGGAGAAATGGAATCCCATAACATTTTATAAAATAATGATTTGCTCCCCCTTCCCTTTAGGGAAGGGGGCCGGGGGGTTAGGTCGATGTTTACCTTACATCGTATCGTAGAATCGCCACATACGCCCCGGCGAACCCCAGCACCGCCAGCACCGCCAGGTTCAAAATACGGAATGCATTGCGCGACAGACACGCTCCCAGCGTTTCCTGATCCCGATAAGTAAACAGAGAGAAATCCGTTAGGGTGCGCTCCTGCTCCGGCTGGGCTTCCTTCCCCCGGATAAATCCCGCCATATACTCCTGGTGTACACTCACCGCATCCTCAATCCGCTCCTGCTGCACAGGACCGGTTCTGGCCAGATCCATCGACGCGAAGCTGACCGCTCCCAGTGGCGAAATCGCCGCCAGAGCCGCAGTCAGCCGGTGCTGCCGGCGCATCTGGTTGCGGCGCGCCGCCTGAACAGCGCTCAACCCGCAGGCGTTCTCCCCGCGTCATCCGGCTGCACTGCGTCAACACGATCTTCCGGAACCATCCCGGAAACGCCTCCGGCGTGCGCAGCTTTCCCAGCTCCCGGTACGCGGTCAAAAACGCCTCCTGGGCCGCGTCCTGGGCCAGGTGAAAATCCCCCATCACCGAATAGGCGAACCCGCAGGCCATATCCTGAAACCGGGCCACCAGCGCCCCGAAGGCCCGGTGCCGCTGCTTCAGATCGGCGTCAAACGCCCGCGCCTGTATCACCAGCGAATGAATCTCGTCCATACCCACTCCGTGATCACTGTTTTTGAGAGGCCGCTCTACAAGCCAGGAGCCAGACGCCGGTAAAAAGGTGACTGAAAAAAGACCGCAGGTCCATCTCAATCCTACAAAATAGCTTCTTTACTCCCCCAAAACACAAATTATATACGAGCTGAATTGAAGGGAAGGACTGCTGCACCGCAGCAATTCCAATATAAAGTTGAAATAGGGTTCTGTTTTCATTAATTTCCTTGATAGGATAGGTCTGATGAGAAACGGTTGTAGCAGGGAAAAGATATGTCAACACGCACGTTCTTCCTCTCGACTCTTGTGGTTCTGGCGGTCCTCCAGGTACAGCCGGCTCCGGACGCTGACTTCGACGGCAGCGGCGCCGTGAACTTTGCCGACTTTGTTGTATTCGCACGGGCGTTCGGGCAGTCGAGCGGCTCCGGAAATGCGACAGACCCGGATCTGCCGCGCCTGCGCAAGTACAACGTCTCGCACCCCGTCTATCCCGTAGACCACCCCATCTGGACCCTGGTGCGGGGCAAGGTCCAGGCCGACGACTGGGTGGCCAGATCCAACGAGGAACTGCGATCACACATCGACGAGCAGGGCGCCCGCCGGGGGGACAACGCCCTGATGCTGGAGGTACTCCAGCGCCTGGCGCACAAATATGCGCAGACGGGCGAAGCCAAATACGCCTACAAGGCCGCGGTCATCTTAGACCGCTATGCCGAAGTCATCGGCGTCTGGCCCTTTTTTGATCAGGCCGGCAAGAAGACCTACCCCCACGACGTCATGCTGCCCCAGTACGGCATTAAAATGCCCCCCATGTACGGCGCCTTCTGGAGCACCTGGCACCCCTACGACCTTCAGGCCTCCCACCCGCTGGCCCTGGCCTACGACCAGATCGTCGCCAGCGGCCAGATGGAAAAACTGGGCAAAGAGACGGGACAGGACGTCCGCCTGAAGATCGAGCGCGACCTCCTCTACGCCAACCTCAAGATCGCCGACCGGTACCCCCTGATGTACCAAAACACCGAAGCCAACCTGCTCTTCGGCATGCTCATCTGGGGCCAGGCGCTGGGTGATCCGGAACTCGTCCACCGGGCCATCCGCTTCGGCGACGGCCTGCGCAAAATCTCGTACTACCCCAGCATGTTCTGGCACGAGGGCTCGCCCAGCTACCACATGATGATCACCGGCCGGTGGGCCATCTACTATCCCAAGGGCTGTCTCGCTTCCTACTCCGACCCGCCCGGATACAGAGACCCCGTGGACGGCGCCCGCTTCGACAACGCCGACTTTCACGCCCGCTATCAGCCCCTGCTGGACGGAGCCGCCAGCCAGATGCAGAAGTGGGTCCTGCCCAACGGCCACTATGCCGCCGTCCACGACACGCACTGGAAGGACAACACCGCCGAACGCTGGGACTGCTACGGCGTGCTGGACGAGTACCAGCCCGCCGAATCCCGCCCGGTCCTCCATACCTGGGTCGGCCACGCCACGCTCGGACGAGGGCAGGGGTCGGGGCAGGTCCAGGCGCACCTGCACTTCTCCGGCACAATGGGTCACGAACACCAAGACAACCTCAACCTCTTCCTCTGGGCCAAAAACAGAGAACTGCTGTCGGAAACCGATTATTATGGGGTCAACACCCGCGCCTGGGCCGCCAGTACAGCAGCGCACAATACCGTTGTGGTGGATGAACAGGACCAGTTCCGACGGGGCAATGCGCCCCAGCGCCAGTTTTCCGACATCGACCGGGTGCCCGGCGTGGAGGACTTCTGGTTCGCCCGCACCCACCTCAAACACGGCACCACCCTCACCGATGGACAGCTCCGCCTCTTCTCCACAGACGGCCCCGGTATCCAGGTCGCGGAGGCCGACGGCCACCGCGCGTATCCGTCGGACCTGGTCGACCTCTACCGCCGCACGCTTGTGATGGTCAAAATTGACGGTGAGGATATCTATCTCGTGGACATCTTCCGCATCCGGGGCGGCGCCACCCACGACTGGATGCTCCACGGCCCGCTCCAGGATGACTACACGGTGACCACCTCTTTAAATCTCGAACCGCCGGGTGGGACACGCCACGAATGGCTCGAACAGCTCCGCTCTGCGCAAACCGACGCATCCTGGTGGGCGGAGTTCAAAACCCCGACCGGCGAGGCGGTCCGCACCACCATCCTGCCCGCCCCGGGCACTGAGGTCAGCCTGGCCCAGGGACCGGCCATAAGGCGCGAGGGCATGCAGACCTTCCTGGACGTGCGGCGCAAGGGACCTGAATCGATTTTCGTGGCGGTTCACGAGCCGCATGCGGGCAGCCCGCGAATACGCTCGGTCAACCTGATTCTCGCCGAACACGTCTCAAACATGGCGGTCGCAGTCCAGGTCGTCCTCCCGGACCGCACCGACACCATCCTCTCAACCCTGGATGAAAACGGCGTGATCCAGGCGAACGGCCTCGACTTTCGGGGTCGCTTCGCCTACCTGTCAGACACGAACAGTCCCTATCCAGCCCTGCGCCGCCATCGCCTGCTGTACATGGCCGATGCCGGCCTCCTCAAAACAAACCAGCAGATGCTTGAGGGTCCGGCGGCCTACGCCGGCGCCGTTACAAAAACCCTCAGCACAGCGCGAGGCGATGCCCTCAACGCCTTCATCGTGGACACTCCGGTATCCGACGCGAACCTGACCGGCAATCTGCTCCTGACCACCGACGGCGACGGCAGCACGCGGGGATTCCTGATCAAATCCGTCAACGGCAACCAGATTGAGATCGACCGGATACCCGGAATGACGGTCGAAGACGGCTACGTCAAACTCCAGTACTTTCCCAACTGGGGGATCCCCGGCGGGCTGAACTTCCGAATCGTCAACTCGATGCATACAACCGCTCCTTGAGAAAACCATACACCGCGGTTCAAAAAAAGGAGTTCCCATGTCAAACGCGCCCCTCAACATCCTCCTCGTCGGCGGCAGCGGGTTCCTCAGCGGCACCTTGGCGCGCAGAGCTGTCGCGCAGGGCCACCATGTCTGGGCCGTCACGCGGGGCCGGCGCGACCTTCCCGATGGGGTCACCGGCATCACGGCCGACCGCCATGAAGGGGACGCCTTTCAGCAGGCCGTCACCGGAGTGGGGATGAAATGGGACCTGGTTGTCGACTGCATCGGCTACGATCCAGCCGATGCAAAACAGGATATCGCCGTCTTCCGGGACCTGACGCCCCATTTCGTCTTCGTCTCCACCGACTTCGTCTTCGACCCGGCCCACCGCACCTTTCCCCAGCCCGAAGAGAGCGACCACTACCTCACCAACGACACCTACGGGGCAAAAAAACGCCGCTGCGAATTGGAAATTCTCAACGGCGATACCGGCAATATGGCCTGGACGGTCGTACGCCCCTGCCACATCTACGGCCCCGGTTCCCTGCTTGGCTGCCTCCCCCTGCACAGCCGGGACCAGCAATTGATCGCTAAACTGAAGGCCGGAGAACCTCTCCAACTCGTCGGCGGCGGCCACTTTCTTCAACAGCCGATTCTTGCCCGGGACCTGTCCGACCTCATCCTCAGCTTCCACGGCAACGAACAGACCTATGGCGAAATTTTCTGCTCCGCCGGCCCGGACATTATCGAATCGAAAGAATACTACGCCATCATCGCCCGGGTGCTTGACGCCCCGGAGCCGACCGTCGAGGAAATTCCGGTGGACCTGCACCTGACCGAACAGCCCCAATCCGTCTCCTTCGTCTGTCACCGCATCTACAGCCTGGACAAGTTAGAATCCACCGGCGCCAACGTCCCATCAACCCCCGTCGAACAGGGCCTCCGCGAACACGTCGAAAGCCTGCTTTAAGCAAAAGCTGGAGGCCGGGCGGCGGGGACTGACCCCTGACTACTGATCCTTACTCAGGAGATCCCCATGCTTCGAATTCCGATCACCATGTGCCACGGCATCAACCCAAAGGGCGACTATCCCCTCACCGAAGACCATTTCGACACCCTGGTCCGAATTGCGCACGAGATGGGATTTGCGTCCATCGACTACAACGACCTGGCCGCCTGGCGGGACAACACGGGAACGCTTCCCGAGCGGTCGATCATGTTCGACTTTGACCATCCGGTAAAGTCGATGCGCTACGAGATACACGACGTGCTCAACCGCTACGGATATACCGGCAATCTGTTCATCAACACCGGACCTATGGAGCCCGACGGCGAAGCCTACGGCGGCGAAGCGATGAGCTGGGACGAGGTCCGCAAACTGGTAGACCTGGGCTGGCACATTGGCGCACACACCGTGACGCACCCGAATCTCTCCACCCTGTTCACCGAAGACCCGACCGGAGAGAAGCTCTCCTGGGAGCTTGAAACCTGCGACCAAACGCTTACCGAACACCTCGGCATCCAGCCCAGAGACTTTGCGTTTACCGGCACGAGCTGGAGCAGCGTGGCTGAAAAACTGGTGATGCAGCGCTACCGGTTCGGCCGGCTGTGGATCGTGGGCTCCGCCTACGAGGCCGACGGCAAACAGATCCGTTACGCCGACCTCGTAGGCGTAGAGGGAGCGGACGAAGTGGACGGCGGTCCCCCGATGGCAGCGCGTTACATCACGCGTGAGACACCCCCGTATCGCCTGCCCTCCATGGAGATTCAGCGTCCGCTCATGTACACGCCCGAAGCCTTCAGGGCGTACCTGGAGGGCGCGCTGGAGAAATGATGCTTAATGATAGGTCAACGTGATGGAGTAATGGTCTAAAGTAAAGCTGTGTCCCAATCTCAATTTGATTCACACTCTGGCCCCGCCGGTTCCTTGCGTCAGAACGAGAACGATGCCGAGAGCCCAAGCCCACCCTGGCGCTGGGGCGAGACGCCCACACGAAGACGATCTACTGGCACTTCTTCCCCTCGTCCATTATGAAACACGACCGCAACGGCTCCAAGGAGAGCACCGAGGGAAGCACCGATGGCCCCGAATATTAAGACACATTTTATGGCGTTTGGCCTCTCGTCAAATATTGAGATTCTCGAAACTGCAAAACCACCAAGCATACCTATGCCCCCACCGATGCGAGCTGCCTTAGGAATAATTGCGGGGCCAACTGCTTGTGCTGCCTCCGGGACAGGCTCTATCCATAGACTGATGATGGCAAGATATTTTATCCTTTTCTTTCGATAAACGAAGCCACGCCTCTTTATGGTAAGGGCTTCGTCATCAATGGCTCTGCCGATAATCTGAGTGTTTATAAGGTGATATAGCGCCATCATCAAGGATTATTTCTCTCTATGCGCCATAGCTTGGATGCCTGCGCATATTTGCACATAATTGCGTGACCTTGCACGATACACAGAAAGCGGTTTTTCTGTTGACTTTTGGCTCATTGTGTATATCATTTTTCATCGGCTACGAGGTGCAGTCCCCCCGATGGTACTGGTCGTACCTCTCCGCTGAGGAATTTACAACCACCAAACTCTTCGACACCCCACTCGCCCGGTACCCCGCTCTGATTGTGGCGTATTTGCAGTCCTATGCCAACAACCTCTCGGCCGCATCCTCCATCTGGCCACACACGGGTTCTTCCTGGAAGCGCAGGACAGGTCTGCGTGGCTGGAGAGCGGAAGAACAGAGCGGGGTCTTCTGATCACCGAGTTTCCACAGCGGCCGGCGCCTCCACCTGTGAAGATCGAGAACCCCCTGTTGCGGTCCGGCCTGGCGCTGGCCGGGGCGAACCATCTGGGCGAGAGGTCTGTGGCGGGAGGGGTGGAGGACGGGATTCTGACGGCGCTGGAGGTGTCGGGACTGCCGCTGTGGGGGACCGGACCTGGTGGTGCTGAGTGAGTGCGAGACAGGGCTGGGAGAGACGCGTCGAGGCGAGGGGGTATTCGGGCGGCGGCGGGCGTTTCAGCTTGCGGGCGTGAGGACGGTGGTAATGAGTCTCTGGTCGGTGCCGGACGAGGAGACGGCCGTGTTGATGCGGGATTTCTACAGGCGGTTGAAGGCGGGCGCAGGTAAGGCGCAGGCGCTGCAAGAGGCGTCGCTGGCGTTGATGGGAGCACGCCGGGAGCAACACGGTGCGGCGCATCCGTTTTTCTGGGGGGCGATTGTAAGTGTGGGAGAGACCTGAGTCTGTTCTGTATATGTTCAAGCCAATTCAATACGTAATCTTTTGCCCAGTGCCCTTGCCGCGCGGTCCAGCGTTTGTAAAGTAACCGACACGTTCGACGGGTTTAACAGGCGATCAAGTGATGAGCGACTCGTATTCATTCGCCTTGCCATTTCTACTTTCGAGAGTTCATTTTGCTCCATGAACTGAGCGACTTGAAATGCGATCACCCGCTTGGCGGCTACGGCTTCTGTTTCGGTCAACAATCCTTCTTCTTCCAGAAAATCGTCAAAGTCGCTACCAATGTGTTTTTGATCCATAACTATCTCTCCAATTCGGCTAAACGTCGTTTGGCCAACGCCAAATCTGTCGTCGGCATCTTTTGTGATTTCTTAATGAACCCATGTAACAAGATAATCAAGTCACCATGCAGGGTAAAAATAATACGTGCGATTCGACGATCGAGGTTCGTTCGAATTTCCCACAGATTTCTGTCCAATTTGCGGACTACAGGCATTCCAACCGGCCAGCCAAATTGAACCGTTTTGATATCTTCACCTATTGCCTTCTTATCTTTTCTCGACAGAGATTTCAACCACTTCCGTACTGGCTCGTTGCCCGAGTGGGTTTGGTAGAATTTAACTTGAAGAAATCGTGTACTGTTCATAGAATGAATGTACTATTTTTGGTACATTTGTCAACCTATATCTTTCATACGAAAGCGGGAATCCACCCCACTGGTGCGAAGCATGCGCGGGAATGACTTGGCTCTTGTTAAATTAACCATCCTGAACCAGAGCAAATGATCCAAAAATTCAAAACCGGAATTCTCTCCTCGAAGCGCCTCCTTCCCCTCCTGGCCTTCGGCGTTCCGTTTGGGGTCTACTGCTGGACCATGGCCGGCGTCTGGGCCCTGGATACGATCTACGCCATCGACAGCGCCGAAATGGTCATCGCCGCGCACACGCTTGGCATCGACCACCCCCCCGGCCACCCCCTCTACCTCATCCTGGCGCACCTTTTCTCCCTGCTCCCGTTCGCCTTGCCGGACGGCGGGGTCATCTTCACGTCCGCCGTCTTTGGAGCTCTGGCAGCCTGCTTCCTAACCCTGGCTGTGTATGAAAGGACCGGTGGTTTTGCAGCGGCCCTCGGCGCCGGCTGGACCGTCGCCTTCGGCTTCGTCTTCTGGATCCATGCCACCATCGCGGAGGTCTATACCCTCCAGCTTACCTTTCTCGGACTCTTCCTCTACCTCTCGGCCCGCTGGCTCCGAACCCGGGAGAACCGCATCCTCGTCCTCCTCATCTTTTCTCTGGGCCTCGGCGCAACCACCAACATCCTCTTGATCAGCCTCCTGGCCCCCGCCGCGTTCTACCTGACGGCTCGCAGCGGGGCGTTCGTGAAAGAGGGCCGCTGGCAGAAGAGGCGCATCCTCACCACACTCCTCTGGGGAATCGTGGGGCTCACCCCGTTTCTCTACATCCCGATCCGGCTGGCGCAGGAGAGCGGGTTTATCACCGACTTCGTCTACCTCAACGGCTACGAAGTGCAGTCCCCCCGCTGGTACTGGTGGTACCTCTCCGCAGAGGAATTCACAACCACCAAGCTCTTCGACACCCCGCTTGCCCGATACCCCGCCCTGATCGTCGCGTACATGCAGTCTTATGGTAAAAACCTCTCGCCCGCATCCTCCATTCTGGCCGTCGCAGGTCTCGGTCTGGTGATCTTTGCCTGGCTCCAGGCTCTGCGAAAAAAACCCGCGCGGCCGGACCGGCGTTCCCGGAAGGAACGCAGACAGGCCGAAACAAAAGCCAAGCGATCCGAAGCGCCCCGGGCGAACATCTGGCTCCGTCTCTTTTCCAGATCACCGCGCAACAATCGCCTCTTCGAAACGGTCCTCCTGATTGCCTTCCTGTGCACGCTCTTTCCCGTACTCTCCTACCAGGTGCCGGACCGGGACGTCTTTTTCATGCCCTCGTTCTTCTTTCTGACAGTATTCGTCGGAATGGGGCTGCACCAGATCAACAGATCGATCACCGCGCGCCTTCCTCACCGGCTGTCCCTCCTGGGTGGGCTGGTGGTTGCGCTTGCCATACCGCTCTATCTGTTCATCCACCACTTCTCGGCCCTCATCCAAATCACCGGGAACAGCGCCCTGTACCAGGCGCGGCTGGAGCGATTTGAAAACCTTCCGGAGAACGCCGCCATTATCGGAGAGGACGATGGGCACGCCACCCGGTACAAGTATTTCCAGATCGTGCGCGGGCTCCGCCCGGACGTCAGTATCCATACCCTGGGACGCCTGGCCCCCCGGTTCATGGGCGAAATTGCGCTCGACCGGTCCGTTCGCAATGCCGGAGACGTGCGCTTGAGCCTCAACGTCGCGGACCGTCTCCGAATCCTCAACGGCCTGATCGAACAGGCTCCAGACCGGCCCACCTACGCGATCCTGGACGACCGTATGCCGCCGGAATACGACCACTTCCGGACCGTCCGTTCACCCCTGGACCCGAACCTCCTCAAGATCGAACCCAAACCCCCCGCCGAGCAATCTTCCGATCCCCTGCCCGTGGTCGTCCACCTGGAGGAGGCATATTTCAAAGACCTCCGGTTCGCCGGATTTGAAATCGAGGGGCTAGACCGGGGCATCTCGAAAACCTTCGGCGCGCCCCTCACCTTTGGTCCCGGCCCCATCGACGGCATCGTTAAACGGGGGGAACTTTTCGAACTCGCCTTCGTAGTCCAGCGTACCGGAGGGACAAACGCCAAGTTTTTCGCAGAATTCGCCTTTGTGAACGACCGTATGGAAATCCCCTCGGTCCACGGGTTTTCAGCCTCCAAGCACCTTGAAATTATCCCCGAAGACCTGCCGCAGGGATGGTATCGCAAGGACCGCTTCATCTTCAAAATCCCGGGCTTTATCTCCGCAGGCCGCTATACCCTTGCCGCGCGGGTCAACCGGACCACCGGCCGGGTTCAGGGGACATACCAGGGCAAGCCGATCCATACGCTGACGCCCCTGCAGACGCTCAAACCCTGGAAGGGGCAGTACGATTACCAGCCCCTGGGACGGATCTGGGTTGAATAAGGAATTGAAAATTAGGAAATTATAATTCGCCAAACCTCTGGCGGCTCGGCTTAATTTTCAGTATAATTTTTATAGTCGCCTTTTTTGCAGCCCCTGGGCGCAGCTGTGGGAGATCCCCGGGCGCTATCTCAGGTTTAAAGAAGATTTCTCCCGGCTGCACGTTTCCCCCTGAAAGGAGCGAACACCTGAAAATGGACACCTCAACCCTCTTTGACACCTCTTACGAAAGCCGCAAAGGTCCTTTATTGAAGCAAGTACTGGATCGACTTCGCCCCATGTACACCGACGAGGAACTCGAAGTCCTCCGCATCGATTCCATCAGCCACGGCATCCTCTCCCAGCCTTCCGGGCGGGGATTTGTCAACCGCGACATCTTAGAAACCGTTCTGGGCAACCTCCTCGAGTGCGTGGCCCCCGGCTCCCACAACGCGCTGGAGACCCCCCGCAGTTCAGACCTGGCCGAAGACATCGAAGAGATCGCGGACCAGCTGTACGCCATGATCATCCAGTCCCTCCTGGCGGCCGAAGGTAACGGCTCAGACATTGAAACCCACGCCCTGGGAGCCACTTTCGCGCTCCTCTCCGAGCTTCCCCGCCTGAAAGAACGCGCCCTCTGGAACCGCTTCGCTTCGCTCAAAGATCCCGCAGTCTGGGACGCTTATATTATCAGCAGAAAAGAAACCTGCGCCGATAAACTTGCCGACCTTGACTATACGGCCGCCATAGACGCAGCCATCGACCAGCGGGATTTCGGCCACTACCGCGAATTCCTTGGAGCGCACCAACTCGATTTCGCCTTTGCTTATCTGATGCAGCTGGTCATCAGCACCTACCCGGGCTGGCGTGTGCTCTTCTACCACGACATCGCCTATGCGCTCTCGCAATCGGGGCCGGTGGAAAGCATTCCGGAGGTTCATCGCGTCCCCGTACCGCTCCTGCCCAGGGCCATCTCCGAACTCGGCGGCCGCTACTACCAGGCCGACCTCCACCCGGAGACCGTCATCGGCGACGCCAACTTCCTGGACCACCCCCACCGGGGCCTCACCACCGGCCAGACCGGCGTCATCGGGTCCGGCTGCTACATCTACCCCTGCACCCTGGGCGGTCTCAGCGGCAAAGCCCGGCAGCGCCATCCCACAATCGGAGAGTACGTCCAGATCGGCACCGACGCCACACTGCTGGGGCCGGTGCAGATTGGAGACCGCACCACCGTGGGGCCCAACACCCAGATATACGGCTATGTGCAGACCGGCCCGGAGTGCCGCATCGCCTCGTCGGTCGTCATCGGCACCGTGCTGAGCGGCGCCAGAAGGCCGGGCAATATCCGTCTGGGACAGGGCGTGCGCGTGGGCGACGGGACCGTGATCGAAAACAGCACCGAACTCGACCTGGCCATCCCCGACAAGGCCGAAATCCCGGCGCGCAGTCACGTCATCAACGATGGATTTGGGAATCCGAGGTTCGTGAGGGAGTAAAAAAGGGGGAACCGGTAAATAAAAGGGGGCGAGCCCTTATGGGCCTGCCCCCTTTACAGAGAATCCGCGAGAAAGCCCACGGTTTCAACTGTGGGATGAATCGCTGGAAATCCGTTCAGAGACATCAAAAAAAAGGTTGTCTTCGAGTAGGAGATGGACTATATTGTCAGTGAACAAATGAGCAGTCTTCTGCCACAGAAGTGCCTTCTGCTGGAGATGAAAATGAAGATCCGGAAGGGCTACCGATTCAAGCTCAGGCCCACGAGAGACCAGGAATCAACCTTCCGGCAGTTTGCAGGGGCGGTGCGCTGGGTGTGGAACCAGATGCTGGCTCAGAGGCAGCAAGCCTACCATAGGACCGGCAAGAGCCCCTCCGGGGTTGAGCAGATGGCTCTCCTGCCCAAGCTCAAGGCTCAGAAAGAAACCGCCTGGCTGGCGCAGGTCCACTCGCAGGTGCTCCAGGACCCGATAAAGAACCTGGACCGGGCATTCGACAGCTTTTTCCAGAAGAAAGCCGGCTATCCCAGATTCAAGTCCAAAAAGACCTCCACGCCCTCTTTCTCCTATCCCCAGAGGGTGAAGGTGGAAGAGCATCGGGTCTACCTGCCCAAGATCGGGTGGGTGCGGTTTTGGAAGTCGCAGGAGGTGGAAGGGATCATCAAGCGTGCGACGGTCAAAAAGACGGCCAGCGGGTGGTTCGTGTCCCTCCAAGTGGAGCTGTGTGTGCCCGATCCGCCACGGGTCGTGCCTGATCCTGATACCAGTGTGGGTCTGGATCTGGGGTTGACGTATTTCCTGGTCACCTCCAGCGGCGAAGAGGTCGAAGCACCACGGTATTTCCGCAAAGCAGAAGAGAAACTCGCCCAAGCGCAGCGCCGGCTCTCCCGCAAGCAAAAGGGCTCCCACCGGCGCAGCAAGCAGCGAGAGCGCCTGTCCAGGCTCCACGAAAAGGTGTCCAACGCACGCCGGGATTTCCTTCACAAGCTGTCCCACCGCCTTGTCCGCGAAAACCAAGCGGTCATCGTGGAGGATCTGCACGTGAAGGGTCTGGCGCGCAGCCGTCTTTCCAAGAGCATCCACGATGCGGCCTGGGGGGAGTTCCGCCGACAGCTTGAGTATAAGGCGCTCTGGCAGGGCAAGGTGTTCCACAGCGTGGACCGGTTCTTCCCTTCTACTCGGCTGCACTGGGACTGTCGCACGCTTAATGAGGTCTCGCTGTCAGACCGGGTCTTTGCCTGTGAGGGCTGCGGGAGGGTCCTCCATCGGGATCACAATGCAGCGCACAATATCAAACAAAAGGGTCTGCTGGACTTGCTGGCCGCCGGGCAGGCGGACAGGATAAATGCTCGTGGACCGGGTGTGAGACTTGCAAAGGCAAGCAGTCTGGGATGAAGCGAGAATCCCACGTATTTATCCGTGGGAGTGTCAAACATCCAGATAGTTGAGGATTATGCCACCGAAGTCCGAACAGCGGTTCCCGGCGGCTCTGCAACAAACTTGCTCAAATCCGGCAGATCGTATTTCCGGCAAACCTGTTTCATAACCTGAACAAGCTCCAGTCCCCCTGGATCCAGGATCTCAATACCAAGTACCTGACCTTCCTTACCCAGGTCGATCAGAACCTCTCGTGATGCCTCGAACGGTTCTGTTCGATCTACCTTCCCCTGTCGCAGTTTCAGGTACAAAGCATTCGCTTCGTCATCCAATTCTAGAGTCACATGCATAAGCTCAATTCCGCCAGGTTGTAATCACCCGGATCTCAGCGCTGTCCTCACGATAGATCACCCCAACTTTTCTCTTCCGACCAAAGCGCCGTTCTGCCCGGCGGCATCCAGGCGATTTGGCCCGGGTCTCAAGATTGGGATCTTCGATTGTCCGAACAATCTCAGCCTCATCAATACCGCGTGCAATTCGGTTGCGATTCCCGTGCCGTGTGTAGATGAGCCGTTTTCCTTTTGCCAATGACAACCGTCACCCTCCCGATATATAAGATCGGGCATATCGTTTCGCAAGTCAAGCGCTCTGGAATACGTGTCGTATATCGCCGAGTCGCATATCGCCCTTACACCCGCTCGAACGGCAGCTCCGCCGACGGCTCGTCCGATGCGCAGAACGAAATCACCCGGTCAAAGATCGACGGCCCGTTCAGCTCCCGGTAATACGCAAACAGGTACTCGTTCATATACCCCGCCCACTTCCCCCCACGCGCCTCGGCCCATGCACAGACCGCCGCATCGCTGCCCCCAACACCGTACCACGCCTGCGCGAACTTCCGTACCCAGGTATCCACCGGCACGGCATCGAGCCGTTCTAAGGAAAAGAGAGCGATGCATTTCGACACCTTCAGTCCCACCCCCGTTCCCGAACGCGCCCGGAGTCCATCCACAACCTCCCGCCACACAGCCAGATCGGCCGGTCCCGCTACCTCCGTCAGGGCCTCGGCCACATACCGGGCCGCCACAGGCACCCGCTCCGACCGCCAGCCGAACCGGTGGCGCCTGAAATAGCGACCGTTCAGGTCGGCCAGCGCTTCAGGGTCTGGAAACGTCCAGTATTTCTCTCCCATAAACTCAATCCCCTTGCCCAGAATTCGCGCCAGGAAATTGATCCGCTTCTTAGTCAGCGTCATGTGCGCCTGCACCGACAGAACGTAGGAGATCGCGCACTCGAACGGCTCCTGCCGCGCAAACCGGAACCCCCGCAGGAGGTCTCTGGCTTTGCGCAAATACGGGTCTTTCCGGGACACCCGGACCTTCGGCGCCTCGTCAATCCGCAAATACCAGCGCAGGAATTCAGCCGCCGGCATCTCGCCCGCATAGGTCACCACCCGATCCGCCGAAGCCCGGTAACAGAGCCGGTTCCCCTCCTGCCGCAGGTGAAACGCCGTGCCGCAGGCAATACCCTTCCACCAGCCGTCTACATCCCGTCCCCACCGGAACATCTGTCCGGAAGCCAGCGTATAGCCCAGGTGGAAATCGGCGGCGGCGATCGCGCCCTCTACCGGGTCGGCCCTGGTCACCTTCGGAATGGCCCTCGGCGAGAGCGTTTGCTCCCGCCTGCAGCCATCCGAGGCATAGCAGACCCGGCACACCTCTAACTGTGGGTTAAACCGTCCGAAACAGCGTGGAAAATCGTCCATAATAAGTAAAGTTTTTCTTATTATATTCTTGCACTTTTTGTAAAATTTCTTATATTTACCTTATAAACAATCCGTGTCTATCCGTGTTCATCGGTGGTTCCCGCTTTATCATATGCCCAACCCACTACACCCTCCTCTTTTTAAAGGGCTGAGCCATGGGAAAAAGAAAATCCAAACTCCTCAGAAAACCGGACGGTCGCCCGGAGTTGAAGAGTGTGGACGATCTCTTGCGTGATGCCGCCGCCAGCGACAACTTCAAGGACCTGCCGGGCAAGGGCCGGCCCCTGGACCTGAACGCCTACTTTGCGGCCGGAGAGGAACACCGAGTAACCCATCGGCTCCTCAAAGACAACAACATCCTTCCCCAGCACCTGCAGGACCGCAAAGACGCCGAAGATCTGGAACGCGCCTCACGCGAGCTTTTTGCCCGGGAGAAGGAGGGCTTTGGACAGCTGCACGCTGAAATCCGCCAGGTTGCGCAGACTCTGATGGCCGCCTTTCCAGACCGGCAGACCCTGCTGCAGGGTCTGGGCCTCACAGACTGGCCTTTTGACTTTCCCGACCCGGCCGCTGCTTCCACCACCGATCTCTCGCGCCTCCTCCAACAGGCCCACCGCCTCCGCCGTCTCACGGCCCGGTACAACCGGCGCGCCGGCGCCTTCATCTCGCGCTATCTCGACCTCCTCCAGGAAGCGCAGGAGCGCGTTGGCCGATACAAAAAACAGATCATCGCGACCGGCCGGCTGTTCACCGGCTTCACCTCGCCCCCGTCCATTGACATCCCCGCCCGGGAACAGGAGATCCGGGAAGCGATCCCCCTGCTCCCCCCACTACCGGAGGATCTGGCCGACCGCCTCCGGGCTTATCTAAAAAAAACGCGCCCCCCCTTCTGGACACGCCTTCGCGCAGAGATCGCAGAAAGAATCAGATTTTAACCCTTTCTTGCCTTTCTCCGCGCCCTCCGCGTCTCCGCGGTGATTGCAGTTCTCAGAAAATCCCCTCAACCCTCCTCAATCGCCAGCTTTACCGTTTCGAGCAGATCCTTCAAATCGACCGGCTTTTGCAGCACGTGCCGGATGCCTAACTGTGCCAGCTTGTCCTGGAAATCGGGCACAAACCCCGAAATGACAATAACGGGGGTGGACACACGCCTCAACCGGATCAGCTCCGTCGCCTGAATGCCGCCCAGCCTGGGCATCTTCAGGTCCATTGTAATAAGGTCGTAGCTTCCCGACACCACCTTCTCCAGCGCGTCATAGCCGTCCAGCACAACCGTCACATCGTATCCGGACTCCGTTAAAAATTCTCCAAACGTCTGTGCTGTGCCTTTATCGTCTTCCACAACCAGAATACGTTTCGTCATACCCCCCCGCTTTGGTTAACAGTCTTTATGGCTTCGCAGTATCTTTACCCCGCCTGTGCGCCACCACGTACATCCGTATGCCGTTCCCACGCCCTGCTAGAACCCGTACATCACATCGATCTCGGGCAGTTCGTCCGGCTCGACGATCCGCACGATCTCCAGGTCGTCGGTCGTGAGCAGGTCTATCATTCGGGGAGGCTGAACCTCGCGGTCTGTATTCGTAATCACGCTGATCGCAGGCCGTGTGTATGCGCCTGCATTCGTGCCCACCACTCTGGCAATCTCGCCTGTATTCAACTCCACCAGCGTTCCAACGGGAAAAAGGGAGAGCACCCCCAGCAGCGCCTTAACAACCTCTCGTTCCAGCAAACGATGGTGGGCGCTTTGCAGCAGGGTATAAACCGCATCGTAGGCCGCATGAGCCGGACGATAGGGCCGGGGCGAGATAATCGCGATATACACGTTGACCACAGCCAGCACCTTTGCCAGAGGGTAGATCTGGTCTCCAGACAGACCTGTTGGATACCCGCTGCCGTCTAAGCGCTCGTGCGCCTGCAGCACAATACCTATCACATCTTTGGGCAGTCCCCTCGTCTTCCCCAGAACCTCGGCGCTGTGGACCGGATGCTGGTGGACCGCCTCCCATTCGGATGGGACCAGAGGCGTTGTTTTGTTCAAAAGGGTCTCCGAAAGGCGGACCATGCCCAGGTCTTGGAGCAGAGACGCCAGGCCCAGGTTGATCACCTCTTGTTTTGAAAAGCCCATCGCGGTTGCCACCTCCATGGAAAGCACGCTCACCTTAAACGCGTGGGACTTAAGATATCCCCCTTTGCCCGATGCCTGATTCAACAGATTGGCCGCCATCTCGCTGTCTCTGAGAATGATTTCGACCGTATCCTGAACCATCTGCTGCTGCTGTCGGACCGAGGTTGACCTGATCCTGAGGGTGCCTTTCGTATTTATGGGGCGCAGCGTGTCATCCAGTTGATTCAGCGACTGGTCATAGTGGCTGACCATCTGTCCTTTTTCCTGGGCCGTGCGTTCCCTGGGCATGGACTTCTGCATGTACTCTTGCAGCGGCTCTGAAGAAGAAATCTGTGACAGCTCTTTTGTCGGCTTTTTTTTTGTCCGCTTTTCAATGGCGTGCGCCTGGATGCGGGACAGGTGTGCGGCAACGGCGCGTACAATTCGATCGTCCCGCAGGAACAGCCGGTCTCCATCCCAGAGATAGATCGAACCGGGGGCGGCCTCATCCAGGGAGTGAAGGCGCTTGAGATCGTCCCCGGTAATCTCTTTGGCCTCCGTTGCCCACAGCACAATGCCCTTGCAATCGTAAATCCCCCTCGGCAGCCGCGTGTCCACCTCCAGCGCATCCAGGTTGAGCCTGTGTCCCACAACGGTGGGCATCTCCTTGTGCTCCAGGTCAACGGCGAGTTCCTCCTCCCGATTGAGTCCGTAGACCTCCTCCTCCTTCCGTCTCCGCAGAAGGTCGTGAAGATCCTGGGTGAACTCAATGCCCGCCTGAAGGAACTTCGTGCCATCTGCGCTGCTGTAGAGGGAGCAGTCCAGCACGGTGTCCGGTTTGAGCTCATTAACACGGAAGATATTCATAGCTTAAACCCTGTGAAACGGCAAACGGCAAACGTAAAACCAACCCATCCACCCTACCCCAAAACCCTGGCTCTGGCTTCCGGGAGGTGAGGTGTGGGGACGTTTCACGTTTCACGTTTGCCGGATCTTTCTTTCAGCGATTGCGCACAGCGGAACCCCAGCGCATCGGACTTGTTCCCGGGGAAAGCGCGGGACCGGCAGCCGTAGGCCATCTCCTCCTGGATATCCGTCCACGATCCTCCCCGAACCACGCGCGCCGCGCCAAACCTGGACCCTTCAGGATTGCGAATCCAGGAATCCTTTGTTGGGCGCGTTACATACCAGTCGGCGCACCACTCCCACACATTCCCCAGCACGTCAAACAGGCCGTAGGAACTGGCGCCCGTGTCGAACTGCCCCACCGGTGTTGGGCCGCCCGGCTGCGTCCCGGCGGTATTGCAATGTATGGACGCAAACTCATTCCCCCAGGGATAGACCCGCTTCCGCTTGGCCGATGGGTCCCAGAAACCGGCCTTCTCCCATTCCGCCTCCGTAGGAAGCCGCTTGCCCGCCCATGCAGCATATGCGTACGCATCGTACCAATCGATCCCGACCACAGGCTTGTTGTCGTCCTGGGCGTCCAGCTTATCCCACCCGGCCGGGCGGTGATCCTTATTTCTGGGCTCCTCCGGATGGCAGAGCCGGTGGTCGTTCTCAGCTTCCATAAACGCGAGGAATTCCCGGTATGCCTGATTCGTCACCGGATAACGGTCAATCGCATAATGGTCTAAGAACACCTGACACCAGGCATCCTTCCCGGCCTGCGGGTTGCCCATCACAAAATGCCCCGTGGGAATCAGAACTATGTCCTCCGCAAGTTCCTCTTTGAGTTCTGCCTCTTCTGCTCTGATGCGCTTGTAAAGCGTTTCCAGGTACGACCGGGCGCGATCTTTCAGACGGATCTCCTCGCTCGCTCGGGCGTGGATGCGCAGCATATGATAAAGCGCATCCGACAGCTTCCCCTCCTTGATCTTCACCTCGACCGCATCCAGAACTTTTTGCAGAGCCTCTAAGGCCTGCAGGCGACGCATGGCCTGCCTCAGCAAACGATCGGCTTCGAGATTGCCCGCAGCCAGATCGGCCTGCGATTGGATCCGGTCTTTGACCTCCGCATACGCCTGGCGCTCCATCAGCTGCCGGGATGCGCTCAAAAGGTCCCGCAGCGCCTTCTGCCGGGTCTGCCCCTGATTCAGTGCGGTTCTCAGGTCGGCGAGATCCGATGCGTCAGGGTCCATGCGGGCAACCGCATCCAGCTGCCCTCTGGCAGCGGCGAAATTCCCCTCCGAAATCAACTGCCGGGCCTGCCGGATACCCTGGTGGACCCGGGCCTGTTGCGCCTTCTGGTAGATCTCGTCCACAATAGAGACCGCCCCCGCCACGTCCAGCGGCAGGTAATCGGCCTCTTCAAGCGCCGTTTCAATCTCTTCCCGCGACACCATCCGCCCGGCATCCAGGCCCCGCCGCGCCAGGTCGCCGGCCAGGTCGCTGCGCCGGAATCGATCCAGGTTTTCCCCCTGCAGGCGAACCTCCAGGGCCGCTCTGTGCTCGGCGATTTCCCGATCATCCGGAAAATGCTCGGCCGCCTGCGCCAGGCACATCAGCGCCTCTTCCAGCTGCCCCTCAGACGCATACGTATCCACCTCGGCCAGCAGCTCCCGGCGTGCGGCCTGCCGCTGAATCTGGGCCTGCAGGCGCTCAATTCCCTCCTGTATATCCGCACGCTCGGGCGCCAGATCGCGTGCGCGTTCCAGTTCCGTTCTGGCCCCTTCCAGCTCTCCTTTATCCTCCAGCGACCCGGCCGCCTGGAGCAGGGCCTGAACCTGTTCTTCGGCCCGGATCGCCTCGGCGATCTCCTCTTGAAGCGAGATCGCATCCCCATCTCCCCGGTCCAAACTCAACGCCCGGTCCAGGATCTCCCGGGCGGATTCGGACGCTCCCGAGGCCAGCTTTTCCCGCGCCTCCTCCACAAGCTCCCGGCACGCCTCCCGGCCCCGGGCGATCTCCTGCAGCTTCTCTCCGGGCGCAGCCGCATCCGGGTCCATCTCGGCGCACCGCTCGAACGCCTCCTGGGCCACGCTCAAATCGGCCTCCGAAAGCGCTGATTCGCCCCGGTCGAACTGCTGCCGGTAGTCCTCCAGCGCCGCCCGCCGTTTCTCAATGGCCCCTATCAGCGTTTTATATCGAAAATCTTTTCGGAGTTCAAAAAAGGCGATGCCCTCCAGCTCGTTCTCCAGATCGGCCAGACGGTCCGCGGGCCACAACTCAACGGCTCTGAGCGCATATTCCACGGCAATCCGGACTTTGCCCTGGAGGCTGCTGATCCGGGCCAGGTTCAGATAGATCTGCACATTGTCCGGCTGCTGGTTGAGCTCCTGTTCGAGCCGGTACTGCACCTCGAAGAAACGGGCCCGGTACTCCGGGTCGATTTCCGAAGCATTCCGGAACGCCTCAATGGCTGTGTCGAACGCGCCGGTTTGCAGGAGCGCCTGTCCCCGGCCGGCGTGCCCTTCCGGATTTGCGGGCGCCTGCGCGACCGCTGCCTCGTATGCCTCAAGCGCCTGCTGTAGAGCGTTGCTCGCCAGGCGATTTTTCCCAATCCAGCAATACACCTCCG
The DNA here is from genome assembly GCA_965249305.1 of Candidatus Latescibacterota bacterium. Lineage (GTDB taxonomy): Bacteria > Latescibacterota > UBA2968 > UBA2968. The sequence goes on from OZ252228.1 coordinate 6,762,312, forward strand.
GCGCCCTTGGCCCGGCCTCCGGCAGATACGCCTCCAGCACCTCGAGCGCCTCGGCATACGAGCCGCTTTTGTAAAGCGCTTCGGCTTCCGCGACGGGATCGGAAGGGGCGGCCTGGACAGGCTGCTGGGTAAACGTGAGGGGAAATTCAGAGCCCGGATCCCCCTTGAGAACAGGATGCTGTCGTCCCCCCAGTTTGCTGGCCTCACGTGGAATCCGGTCGGAGAGATAGGTGTAGAGCTGGGGAAGAGTCACGGTGCCTGCGCCATCCGGGTCCGCCTCGCCCTGCAGCCCCTTCATCAGGAAATGGGTAAAAACCCCGTGGCCCAGGTCGTCCGCCTCAAACGCAAGCTCGTTGGCGTCGCTGGCCGCCAGCACCACGCGGCCCTCGCCCGACAGCTCCTCCAAGAGGGCGTCGCTGAACGTGCCCCGGGCGCCCACGGTCGAGAAGCTCCGCTCCCCGGCCCCACTGTAGCAGCTATCTAAGAAAACAACCACCCGCTGAGACGCTAAGTGGCCAAAGAGCCGCTGAAGCTCATCCATCGGCAGGCCGGTCGCATAGAGATTCTCCCGCTCCGCATCGTAGGGAACTAAGTATTTCCAGGTCAGTTGATCGGCCGCTCCCGTATCCGAAAAATGCACATCCGGACAGCCGTGCCCTGCAAAATAGACCAGCACAAGGTCTTCCGGCTGCGCTTTTCGCAGGTCGGAAAGCGCTTTCTTCAGATTCTTCAAACTGCCGTCTTCATCGGTCAACAGCACAACCTGATCGGCCGGAAACCGCCCGAATGCGGTGAGCACCTCGGAAAACTCCCGCGCATCTTTGGCCGCGTACTTCAGGTCCGGAATCGACTCATCCTCATAGCGGCTGATGCCCACCACAACCGCATGGCGCATTCCCACCTCTTCGGCCGGCGCCTCCACACCCGCCCCCTGCCCGGGCGGCTGCGCCTCTTCCTCGGCCACCTCGTCGGGGTGCCAGAGTACCTGGTAAATCTCCAGCGGCTCCGCCTTGTTTTTGAGCTCCACAGCGCCGCACGTCGCCACCCGGATGTCGTCCCTGTCCCGAACCGCCTCGTAGATGGGCTGCGAAATCAGAATCTGGTCCGTCTGCTTGTCCAGAGCGCTCTCCACCCGGGCCGCCGTGTTCACCGCATCGCCGTAGACATCGGAGACGCGACCGTCTTCCGAATATTCCAGCAGGGCCACCCCGAAATGGATGCCGATCCGGATGTGGATCTGGTCGATCTCCTCCGGCTTTTCGGAATTGTGCCGGTAAAGCGCAAGCTGCATCGCCACCGCCGCGCGAACCGACTGCTCCGGGCTCTCAAAATAGGCCATAATGGCGTCGCCGATGGTCCGGATCACATGGCCCTCGTGCGACACGATGACCGGAAACAGCATCCGGTTGTGCGTCTCGATCATCTCCCGGCCGGCGATATCTCCATAGCGCTCGAAGAATCCCGTGGAACTCTTGATGTCCGTGAACATCACCGCCACGGATTGCGAGTAGTCCTCATCCAGCATCGCCTTCAGCTCGGCGCGTTTCTTGATGATCTCGGCAACGCTCAACCGGCGCGCGTCCTGTTCCTCTTCCGCCATGGGAGTCCCTCAAAATCGTTTCGTTCGCCCCACCCTTGAAAATGCGCTTCCACACCCGTAGTGAAGATAATAATATATAGAGAAAGGATGTCAACTCCCAAAAAGACACCCCATCCTGCAACAGTTCTTGACGGGAGCGATAGAATCCTGTATAATAAGTAAGCAATTGCTTTCTTTCTAACTTTTTTGTGATAGTCCCCCAACCCTGGCAGGGAAATCCTGTGGCAATCCAGACACCTCAGACGTCTGCGCCCGCCCTCCGGGAAGAGGTTCCGGAGGAGGTCCTGGCCGGCCTGAACGGCCTGATCGGCCCCGATGAAGAGATTTGTCTCTCGGTCTGCACCGACATTCAGTTCGACGGTGCTTATGGGGCCGCCTGGCTCCTGGCCACCCACGCCCACCTGATCACGATCAGCCCCAACGGAGAGGGCGTCCCCCAGACCGTGCGCATTCCCCTCTCGGAGATTGCCGAAATAGAAATTCGGGCCCTGTTCGGAAGCGGCGTCCTCAAGGTTCGCACCGCCCATAAAGGCGCCACGGTCGCCTTCTTCTCAAAGTCCCTCCTCTCCAAATTCTCAAAAATCCCCCAGCAGATCGAAACCCTCATCAAAGAGGCCAGGCCCGTTGACGAGCAGGAAGAGATCGTCAAGAAAAATCTCGACGGGGCGAACGTCAAAAGGCGGCGCTGCGAGACGTGCGGCCAGGTGATCCCCCACTGGATGGGCGTCTGTCCGGTCTGCCTGGACAAAGGCAAGCTGCTCTTCCGGCTTCTGAGCTATTCCCTCCCCTACTGGAAGCTTGCTACGGTCAGCCTCCTGCTTCTGCTCACCGCCACCTTCATTGGCCTCACGCCGCCCCTCCTCATGCGCATCCTCATCGACGATATACTCGCCCCGCAAGCAGGCCAACCCGGACCGGGCTCCACCGTCCCGGTCCCGCGCGGGGAGATCCGCTCTCAGCCCGCACGCGAACGCACGGTCCCCCTCCAGCCGGGGAGCAGCACCGGGAAGCGCGACCTCCTCGCCAAACTGGTCGTTCTCCTCCTGCTGATCAACGTCTCGCGGAACGGCCTGAGCGCCGTCCGATCCTACCTGATGGCCATTCTGGGACAGAGAATCACCTTCAATCTCCGGCGTGAGGTCTATCGGCACCTCCACCACCTCTCTCTCAGTTTCTACAACGAGCGGGAAACCGGGCGTATTATGGCCAGCATCACCCAGGACGTAAGTCGGCTTCAGGACTTCATCAGCGACGGCCTCCAGGAAGTGATCCGGAATGTTGCGACCCTGCTCATCATCTGCATCATCCTCTTCACAATCAATGCGAGCCTGGCGATTCTCGTACTGCTGCCCACGCCTCTCCTTATCTTCTGCACGGTTCACTTCGGCGAGCGGCTCCACGACATCTACCACGGCCTCTGGCGCCGGTGGGCGGGCATCAGCGCCCTCCTGGCCGACACCATCCCGGGCGTTCGGGTCGTCAAAGCCTTTGCCCAGGAGAGGCGGGAGGTGCGCAAATTTGAAAGAAGAAACTGGGAGCTGCTCACCGGCGAAATCCGGGTGGCCCGCGTCCGGAGCGTCTTTACCCCGATTATGACCTTCCTCACCTCCCTGGGCACCCTCATCATCTGGTGGGTGGGCGGGAACAAGGTCCTGGGCGGAAACCTCACCCTGGGCGCATTTGTCGCCTTCACCGGCTATATGTGGCAATTCTACGGCCCCGTGGAAAGCCTCTGCCGCCTCAACCACCGCTTCCAGCGCGCCGCCACCTCCGCCGAGCGTGTCTTCGAGGTACTGGACACCCAGACCGACGTCATCGACAAACCGAACGCCATTTCCATGCCCCGGATCCAGGGCCGGGTGGAATTTTCAAATGTTACCTTCTCTTACGAGCCTGGAAAGCCGGTACTCAAGGACCTGAGCTTCACCGTGGAGCCGGGGGAGATGATTGGTCTGGCCGGACAAAGCGGGGCGGGTAAGAGCACGCTGATCAACCTCATCTGCAGGTTCTACGAAGTAGAGGAAGGGTCGATCCTGATCGATGGGCACGACATCCGGGAGGTGGGTCTCAAATCCCTCCGGGAACAGATCGGTGTCGTCCTCCAGGAGTCCTTCCTCTTCAACGGCACTGTGGCCGACAACATCGCCTACGGCAAACCCGAAGCCGCCATGGACGAGATCGTGGCCGCGGCCAAAGCCGCCAACGCCCACGACTTCATTCTGGACTTCCCCGAGGGATATGACACCCGCGTTGGCGAGCGGGGCACGCGCGTATCCGGCGGCGAGCGCCAGCGCCTCTCCATTGCCCGGGCCATCCTTCGAGACCCCCGTATTCTCATCCTGGACGAAGCCACCGCCAGCGTGGATACCCAGACCGAAGCCCAGATCCAGAACGCCCTGGAACGCCTGATCAAAGGGCGCACAACCTTCGCCATCGCGCACCGCCTCTCCACCCTGAAAAATTCAAATCGCCTCCTGATTCTCGACAAAGGCGAACTCGCCGAAATCGGAACCCACGATGAGCTGATCGCACAGGACGGCATCTACGCCAAACTCTGCCGGATGCAGACGGAAATGTCCAGAATCAGAGCCTGGTAGGTTTTGACTTTAATACAATGGGACAGCCCTACAACCTGAAACAGGAGCTAAACCTCCTGGACCCCAAACGCCTCCGGCTCACCCTGGATGAGTTTGAGGACCTGACCCTGGAACTGGAGGGTGTCAGCCGACCGGTAACCGCGCTGCGGGCCTTCCCCTTGACCGCCGCCGACCAGTTCGTCATCCTCAAGGACAGCGACGACAACGAGCTGGGTGCCATCCGAAATACGGCCGACCTGGATCCGGACAGCCGCCGGGTGCTTGTCCGTGAGCTGGAACGGAACTATTTCACGCCCAAAATCGTCCAAGTCAATGCCATCGAAGAGAACTTCCACATCCCCAAGTGGGACGTGGAGACCGACCGGGGCCCCAGAGTCTTCGAGATCCGCAGCAGCCGCCGGGATGTCCGGGTGCTGGGCGCCGGCCGCATCCTCATCCGCGACGCCGATGGCAACTGCTACAAAATCCCCGACTACCGCAGGCTCGACCCGATCAGCCGGACCATTGTTGACTCCCAGATCTGAAATCTCCCTGGCCCCTTTGAAGGAGGCTTCTCCTCAACTTGACAAGAAACACTCGGGTCTTTATATTGGGAAAAATCAAGTAAGCAATCGCTTTTTTTATAAATGCTACTCTCTTCGAGGAGTTGCGCCATGAAGCTCTCCGAATACGCCATCCACAAGCCGATCACCACCATCATGGTCACACTCAGTGTCATGGTGCTGGGGGCCATCTCCCTCTTCCGCCTCCCCTTAGAGGCCCTGCCCGACTATTCCTCGGCGAACATGTATATCAGCGTCAATTATCCCTCTTCCTCACCCGAGGAGATCGAACGGAAAATCACCCGGCCCATCGAAGAGGTTATGGGCACTCTCGCCCGCGTCAAATCGATCAGCTCCAACTCCTACGACAGCCGCTCTTCGGTCAGCCTCGAATTCGATTACGGCGTTGACATGGACCTGATGGCCGTCCAGGTTCGGGACCGTCTGGATCAGGCTCGCAGAGACCTCCCGGCCGATGTGGAGCGAGTTGATATTCGCCGATGGAGCACGGATGACCTGGCGATCCTTTACTACACGCTGACCTGGCTGGGCGAAGATGAAGCTGAACTCGCCGACGTTTACGAGCAAACCGTTCTCCCCCGGCTGCAGCGGCTGGAGGGGGTGGGCAGTGTGGACATGCGGGGCATCGACGAAAAAGCCCTCCTGGTGGAAGTGGACCAGAACCTCCTCAACGCCCATGGCCTGGATATCCGGTCCCTCAACTGGGCCATTCGCAACAACAATGTCAACGTCTCCGCCGGGTACGTCCAGGACGCGGACAAGCGCTTTGCCGTTCGCTCTATAGGAGAGTTTGAACAGGTCAATCAGATCCGGGATCTGCCCGTTCGCAACGGCATTCGGATCGGCGACCTGGCGGATGTCACCTACGACTATCCGGAGAAAAAATGGTTTGAGCGGCTCGACGGTCGGAATGCGGTCACCGTCGAAATCCGGAAGTCCTCCACCGCCAACCTGCTCGCCACTGCCAACCTTGTCAAAGTGGAAATGGGAAAGATCGTGGACGATGTCGGTCGGGACAAACTCCGCGCGCAGCTCATCCGGGACCGTTCGGTCGACGTCACCAGCGGCATCGCGAGCCTCTCCCTGTCGGCGATTATGGGCGGTATCCTGGCCATTTCGATCATTTTTATTTTCCTGCGCAACTTCCGCAGCACCCTCATCATCGGCTCGGCCATCCCCATATCGGTCCTCAGCGTGTTTATGATCATGTACCTGATGCGGCAGTTCTTCGCCGCCACCATCACCCTCAACCTGATCTCCATGATGGGGCTGATGGTCGCCATCGGCATGCTCGTCGATCCGGCGGTGGTTGCCCTGGAAAACATTTATCGGAAACGCTACGACGAAGGACAGGACGCCTGGACGGCCGCCTTAGAGGGCAGCCGGGAGATCGGCATGCCGGTCCTGGCCGCCGCCCTGACCACCGTCTGTGTGTTCGTGCCGATGGTCTTTATGACCGATTCGCGCACCGCACTCTGGATGAGAGACTTCTCCCTCACCGTCGTGATCTCGGTTGTGGCTTCCCTCTGCGTGGCCCTCACCCTCATCCCCCTGGCCGGCTCGCGCGCCTTCCAGAAGGGCGCCGCCCGCGCCGATCGCTGGATCAAAATCGGCCTGCTCTCGCTCCTGCTGGGGCTTATCGGCTACCAGTTCTACACCGTCGGCGCGCAGGAGATCTTCCGCTGGGGGTGGGAGAACCTGATCTGGCTCCTGGGCGGGCTCTCCACGGTGCCGGTCTTCGTCTGGGTCTTCCTCGGCCTCCTGATTGCCTTCAACGTCTATCTCTACTACCGCTTTCGCAGCGTCGGAATCAAAGCCCTCTACGCGCGGGTGGTCAACACCACCCTTCGCTATCGCTGGACCACGGTGGCCGTATCGTGCGTGCTGCTCGCTATCAGCTACCACTTCTTCACCAAAATTGAAAAACAGCCCTACCGGTGGCAGCCCACGCGCAGGGTGAGTTTTCTTGTAGAACTCCCCAGGAACTACGACACCGAAGACGCCCTCGCCCTTTTCCAGCAGGTCGAAAACTCGTTGATGCCCCGAAAGGCCGAACTGGATATCAAGGCCATCAGCACCCGGTTCAGCAACCGGCGCAGCAACAGCATTACCCTCTACCTGGTCTCCGCCGATGAGGGCAAATTGACCACCGACGAGGTCCAGAAGAAGGTCCAGGCCCTTATTCCCAAAGACATCCCCGGCGTCCGGATCAAGGCGGGGCGATCCCGCCGGAGCACCAGTACAGGCGTCGGCATTGAAATCAAGGGCCGCAATCCCCAGGTGCTTGCCATGCTGGCCGAAGACATCAAACTCCGGATGGAGGGCCTGCGGAGGGTACACGAGGTGGAAACCAGCTTAGAGAGCGGCCTGGAGGAAATCCAGGTCACCGTCAACCGGCAGCGGGCGCAGCGCTACGGCCTCTCTCCCCAGCAAATCGCTACCACCATTGCGACCGCCCTGGGAACCCGGGGAAACAGCAAGTTTAAGACCGATGACAGGGAAATCGACATCAGCGTGCAGCTCAAAGAAGAAGACCGGGCCACGCTGGAACAGCTCAAAAATGCCGTCTTCGAAAGCGACAGGGGCGATCTGGTCTCCTTCGCCAGTCTGGCCGATTTCCAGGTCAAAAAAGGGCCCAATACCCTCGACCGGGTAGACCGGATGTCCACCGTCACCGTTTTTGCAAACACCGAACAGTGGGCCCGTTTCAGCGTGGGCAGAGAGATGATGGCCCGGATGAGTGAAATTCCCCTGCCCAAAGGCTACTCCTGGCAGATGGACCGCAGGTTCCGCTGGATGAACCAAGAGCAGGGCGAAACCAGCTTCACCATGCTCTTTGCGGTCCTGCTCATCTACCTGATTATGGCCTCCCTGTTTGAGTCCTACGTCCATCCCTTCACCATTATGTTCTCCATCTGTTTCGCCTTCATCGGCGTGTCCCTCGGCCTTTATATTTTTAATACGGCCCTGGACAGCAACGCTACCTACGGCCTGCTTATCCTTTTCGGCATCGTGGTCAACAACGGCATCGTGCTCATCGACCACATCAACCGCTACCGCAAGCAGGGTCTCTCCCGGTGGACGGCCATTGTCCGGGGCGGACAGGACCGCCTCCGTCCCATTCTGATGACCGCCACCACCACCATCCTGGGCCTCACCCCCCTGGTCCTTCCAATGATCTACGGCACGGCCGAGGGCAATGCCCGGCGCTGGGGCCCCATCGGCCTTGTGGTCATCTGCGGATTGATGGTCTCCACGCCCTTGACCCTGATCATCATGCCCACGATCTATTCCCTGATGGACGACCTGTCGCGTTATACCAAGCGGGTGATGGCTTCGGCAAGATCGGCGTGAGTGAACTTGCCGTTGTCCTCCTCAGCGGCGGGCTCGACAGTTGTGTCACCGCCGCTGTGGCCGCCCAATCCCACGCGCTGGCCCTGCTCCACCTCACCTACGGCCAGCGCACCCGAACCCGGGAACACCGGGCCTTCTCCGACATCGCCGACTCCTACGGCGTCCCTCCCCAGAGACGCCTGATCGTCGAAACCGATCACCTCTCCCAAATCGGCGGCTCTGCGCTCACCGACCCGGACATCCCCGTTCCCGACGCCGACCTCCAGCGCCGGGAAATCCCGGTCACCTACGTCCCCTTCCGAAACGCCCACCTCCTCTGCCTGGGCGTCTCCTGGGCCGAGGTTCTCGGCGCCCGGGCCGTGTACATCGGCGTTGTGGAAGAGGACAGCTCCGGCTATCCTGACTGTACGGAGGCATTCTGCCTGGCCTTTGCAAAAGCCGCGGCCGCCGGCACCCGTCCCGACACAGATATCCGGATCTGCACGCCGGTCATCCACCACACCAAAGCGCAAACCGTACGGCTTGGCGCCGACCTGGGCGCTCCGCTGCACCTCACCTGGTCCTGCTACAGCCGGGAGGACACCCCCTGCGGCCGGTGCGACAGCTGCGTCCTGCGCCTGCGCGCCTTCCAGAACGCGGGCATTCCCGATCCGGCTCCCTACCAGCCACAAAAAAAGGGGAGCGCCAAATAAGGCGCTCCCCCATGCTGCAATCTCCACTACGCTTACCCTTCCGTCAGGTCCCCCGCCCCCTTTGTCTTAGACAGCTGCTGCAGCACCTCCATGTTGGCTTCCTTCACATTGTTCAGATCCTCTTCGACCCGCTTCGCCTCCCCCTCTAAGGCGATCTGCTGTCGAATCAGATTGGACTCCTCTCGCTCCGCAATCCGCCGCTCGCTGCGCTGCAGCTTCAGGCGCTCTTCGTTGCGACGACACCTGGTCTCTGCATCCCGAAGGCGGTGCCTGAGTTTGACGATCCGGGTAACCGCGCCGTATTTCAGGCCAATCACCAGAACCAGCATCAGAAAGGTCAAGATTTCCAGAAACATCACCCGCCTCCTTTCCTGCTCCTCCCCGTACCCAACCCGGAACCTGATTTAAACCAGCGCAGGCCGCAGCCTGCCTTTGAGCCGCTGTTTGAAATACTCCATATCGAGCCGCTGCTTCAGCAGTCTTTCGGTCTGGACCTGGCCGTGCAGGTCCGAAATTTGTCCCGATAGCTGGGCAACGGTCGCCCTGAGTTCCTCTATTCGATCCTTCGCCTCACTCTGTTGAGCTTCCTCGGCGCCCCGCGTCTCCACCAGTTCAACCGACTCCTCCTCCAGTCTGGCGATGCGCGGCTGAGTATGAATCGAACAGTTGGTATATTCCACAACGATGATCCCAGCATAGACCATCACGCCGATAATTAATGCAACAAGTACCCATTCCATTTCTGATCCCCCCCTTTCGGAAAACCGACGATCTCTTGATCTGTGTGTCGGTGGTTCCAGGGGAAATAGAAGCCGTCTGCACATCGGGAGGCTCCGGCATTCGGAACACAAGATACCGTGCGGACAGCCTTTCAACCCATACCTACAGCAACTTACATGCCAAACCTCCATATATTAATATAGTCAGATACCTCCGGCAGAGCCGGAGGCTTGAAAAACCGGGAACCGCTCGAAGCGGTTGAAAACCGTGGGCCACCTAAAGGTGGCTACTCATCAAACAACTCCATCTGCTCAAGCCTACGATCTGCTTCTTCTTGGAGTTGCCCCGTTTTGGTGGAGTGTTTAGGGCTTGGGCTTCAAGCCCGTGTTTGATGCTGTTTTTCATATGTCATCGGTGAGTGGTATGCGATTGATGAATGCCTACGATGGGGATTATACCAGCCCTCAATATACTCAAAAATAGCCAATCTGGCCTCCTTGTGGGTACGAAAACAACGGCGGTCGATCAATTCACATTCGAGGGTGGCGAAAAAGCTTTCACACAGTGCGTTGTCATAGCAGTCGCCTACAGAACCCATTGAGGGACGTATACCCGCCTCATCGCAGCGTTTACCGAAGGCAAGTGAAGTATACTGAGATCCCTGGTCGGAGTGGTGGATCACCCCACAAGGATGACGCTGCCAAAGTGCCATATTCAAAGCAGACAAAACCAACTCACTCTGGAGCGTCGAAGCCATCGTCCAGCCCACGACTCGGCGGGAAAAGACATCGATAACCACAGCAAGATACAGGAAGCCCGCCCAGGTTGGTACGTAGGTAATATCGGCCACCCAGAGTTTATTTGGGGCTTCAACAGTGAAGTCTCTCTTGACCAGATCAGGGGCTTTTTGAGCCTTTTTTCCCTTACGGGTGGTTCTGATACCCTTTCGACGGCTCACCCCGAAGATACCAATCTCAACCATCAGACGGGCGACACGCTTTTTGCCTATACGGATGCCTAATGCTGCCAGATCTTCCCAGATTCTGGGGGCTCCGTAGGTAGAATCAGAACGGGCATGAAAAGCCTTAATCTGTTCCTTGAGATCCGCATCGACCTTTGCTCTTGGCGATGGGGGGCGTCCTCGCCACGCATAATACCCACTGAGGGAGACACCCAGGACTCGGCATTGCGTGGTAATTGGCCATTTTGCCTGGTGCGCCTTCACGAACTGGAAGGCTTTCTGGGGATCGTGTTGGTCTCCTGAGCGAACCAGGCTGCTGCTTTTGACAAGATCTCACGCTCGATGCGTAACTGCTTAATCTCGCGACGAAGACGGCGCAACTCCTCTCGCTCATCACTGGTCAGACCGTCTTCTCGAAGGCCCTCGTCTCGGTCGGCCTGTACCACCCAGTTCCGGATCGTCTGGTCTGAGGGCTCGAACTCTTTGGCCAGCTCTCCTGGCGTACGACCGGCTCGAACCAATTCGACCATTTGCTTTTTGAACTCAGGTGGATAAGGTGGACGTGTTGGCGGCATAGTGGATCTCCTTTCTCCCAAGAGATAAGGTACCCACCGAAACGGGTCAAGTCCAGTTTCAGTGTGACCCATTATAGCCCATCCATATGTGGTTGGTTAAGGTATAAATAATTGTAAATACTGAACAAGTAGATTACGTGATAATCCCTTTAACCGATCACGAATGGTCTCACGTGTGGAACAGGACCACGCGAAACACTTTCTGCAAGGGCCAGGGCTGGAGTTTTGGGCAAAGGCAGCAGGAATGGACCCGGAGAGGGTGAGGCGGAAGGTGAGGGAGAAGGAGGAAGGCGGGACAGCGTGAGGCGGGCATTGAAGCGGCTGGGACAGCAGTGACGGAGACAACGGTAGATGGCTCGAACAAGGGGTCTCAGAGCATTGGATCATTCAGGTTGGATAGTTTGAACCGAAACAGAAGTAACACGATGGATCGGTTTTGCTCTCTTCTCAATAGTAATAAGCTCATCTGCGTCCAGAATAATTGCTGCGGCAACATGAAGTGCGTCCATAGCAGCAAGGCCGTTATTTTCGGCTTCTTCAAGGGCTAATTCTACGACTCTATCTGTTGACTCAGGCCAACGGGACACTTCTTCAAAAAATGGGACCGCTTCGCGGAACTCAAACAACACCCCTCACGGCTTCTGCTACGCTCACGCCGTGACGCACCCAAAAACACAAAGCGTAAAGGAGTAAAAGCGCAAAGCGTTACCTGGCCCGCCTCAGCAAACGAAAACCGAGGTATAAGAAGCGTTCGCCCGGAGAGACGCTGCCGCGACCCGCCGACCGAACGTCGCGGGCGCCCCTGAGGAAGAAGCCGCCCCGAGAGACCCGGCCCAAGCCCGTTGCAGGACCCTGCGGATCCACCTGATCACCACTCGAATACGAACCATACCAGTCCTGACACCACTCCCACACGTTCCCATGCATGTCATACAACCCCCACGGGTTCCGCAGCTTCGTCCCCACTTCCTTTGGTCCACTCGGACTGTTGTTGCCTTCGTACCACGCGTAATCCGTCAGCTTGCTTTCTTCATCCCCAAACGACCAACGCGTCGTCGTCCCTGCACGACACGCATACTCCCACTCCGCCTCCGTCGGCAGCCGGTACAGAGAGTCTCCTGCTGCGGCATTCAGCCGCTGAACGAACTCCTGCACATCATGCCACGAAACCCGCTCAACCGGCTTATTTGACCCGGAATACAAGCTCGGATTGCTCCCCATCACCGCCTCCCACTGCCCCTGCGTCACCTCATATTTCCCCAGGTAAAACCCTTCCCTGATCGTCACCTCGTGCTGAGGACCCTTATCACTCTCCCGGCCCGGCTCTAAGTCCGGCGATCCCATTGTAAACGTTCCCGAAGAGATGTAGACGAAGGCCATGTCCACGTTGCCCACCGGCAGCGTGACAACGGTGGAGTCTCCTGTTGTAGCACCTCTAACCGCCATCTTCACCGGCACATCGACATCACCCCCGTTGGACCGAATCTCGATCACCGCTTCATATAATCCATCCTGAAGTCCCAGACCTCCCGTATTCACCGTCAACTCCACATCACCCTCACCCGAAAACACGCCATCTCCACCCGTATCCCCCTGCGAAGAGGTCACACCCAGCCAGATCTCACCCTCGCTGATCGTCCAGGTGAGCGTGCCGCTACTCACATTGCGCAACTGGATGGTGGTCTTCTGAGGATCTCCGCCAACTTCGACCCTCTCAGGGCTTACCTCCAGCTTTGGCTCTCCTGGCACGCCGGAGGGCGGCTCCTCACCCGATGTTCCGCTGCCTGCATCCGACCTGAACGTTGACGGGTCCTTGCCAAAAAACTGCGCGAATATCACGAAGTCCCGGAACCCGATGTCGCCGCTGCCGTCTAAGTCCACCACCGCCTGGAACCCAGCCTCGCCCTGGCTGAAGCCAAACGCCTGGGCGAACAATACGAAATCCCGGAATCCGACATTACCGTCGCCGTCAACATCCGGGCTGGGTTCCACAGCGCCGCTGCTCCGAATAACGATCGAGGTGTTCGGCTCAGACTGAAGCTGCACCTGAAGCTGCGGCAGCAGATTCTTGAACGTGCTCGCCGCATCCAGCGCGGTGAAAGATAACGTCAGCGCCGTACGCTCACCTGCCTCGCCAACCACCTCAAATTTCACCTTGATGAGACTCAGCAATCCACCCGCTCCTCCCGTGCTGAAATTCGAGAACAGCAACTGCCCGGCGCTCGCGTTGGTCTGCGGACCTGCAAATGCCGCCGTCTCCCCATCCGCAACTTCCATAAAGCGCAACACATCCGCATCCCACACCAGCTTTGCCGAATACGCGCCCAGTTTGTCCGATACGTCCGACAGGTCCACCACAACCTCCACCTCCACCTCGTCCCCTGACTGTGGCTGTCCATCGGACAGATCCACCCGTGCCGTAATCGCCTGGGCAAACGTGTTTACGGTCAGGGTTGAAACCAGGACCACTGCAAGCAATCCAAAAATCAGTCGATGTGCGAACATGGAAGCCGCTCCTGTACTGAAGATGAGGTGCGCATCCTCAAATTCCCTCGCAGATGCCTTGTGCTCAGCAAACGAAAACCGAGGTTGTTGTTACGGTTGTCCGGCGAGTTGTTGTTGCGATTCGCCGACCGAACGTTGCGGGCGTTATTGTTGAAGTTGCCGCCCCGTTTGACCCGGTTCGAGCTTGTTTGGGCTTCACCCCAAAACCGAATCTCGTGATCCACACAGTCGAAAAACTTCGCCACATCCAGTTTCAGGAAGTACCGGTAATTCCGTGCAAACTGCTGCGGCCGGAGATGCGCGATATCGGCAAGCTGTCGATTTGTGGCAATCACGTAGGGCGGGATTCCTTCCTCTTTGGCCTGCCCGTTGCGCCAGTCGCGCAGGGTATTGAACAGCGGCCAGTCTTCCTCTTCCAGAACAGCCCGCCATGCCTCACGTTCTTTCTGCCTGTTTTTGCCGGCGTGCTGATCGTTTGAGACTTCCGGTTCCGGCCTGAGCAGGTTGTAGGTGATCACCGCCGCCAGAAAAGGCGTTTCGTCCTTCACGAAAAAATGATCCCGAACTGAAAGCACCTCTTTGTCGCTCAGAAAATTTCTCACATCCTCGTCGTCAAAAGCCCCGAGGACAGAAGCGAAGTGTAAAAATCCGTACCAACATCTCAGATCCGGTCTCCATCTCTCTGATTTGCTGCCCTCAAAAAATCCCGCCCGCTTCGCGGGACTCAAAAAACACCAGCCCCACGGCTTTTACTACGCAGGGGCCGCAGGCTGAACACCGCCTGCCTGCCCCTGCTCTGTTTCAGCCGTGACCCCACCAAAACCTGAAAAGTGCAAAAGCGTAAGACCGCAAAGTGTTACCTGGCCCGCCTCAGCAAACGAAAACCGAAGATGATGTCGCGGAAGGCCGGCGAGTTGAGGAAGCGATCCGCCGACCGAACGTTGCGGGCGGAACTGAGGAAGGCGCCGCCCCGCTGGACCCGGAACGAGCCCGCCGATGGCCCTGGGGGGTCGGTCTGCGCACTGCCCGAATACGAACCAGACCAGTCCTCACACCACTCCGACACGTTCCCGTGCATATCGTGCAATCCCCACGGACTTGCCTTCTTCGTCCCTACTTCGTGCGCATACTGCTCGCCTGCATCCCAGGCATTACTCCTATACCACGCGTAATCTCCCAAATCACTTTCATTATCCCCGAATGACCAACGCGTCGTCGTTCCCGACCGACACGAATACTCCCACTCCACCTCCGTAGGCAACCTGTAAAGCTCCGAACCCGCTGCCGCATTCAGTTTCTGAACGAACGCCTGCGCATCGTCCCACGACACATGCACAGCAGGATGACCCGGATTCGACTGCACGTAGCTCCGACCCGACCACGGACTTGTGCCCATCACCGCCTCCCACTGCCCCTGTGTCACCTCATACTTGCCCAGGTAAAATCCTTCACTGATCGTTACCTTGTGCTGAGGACCCTCAAAACTGGACCGGCCCGGCTCTGAGTCCGGCGATCCCATTGTAAACGTTCCCGGAGAGATGTAGACGAAGGCCATGTCCACGTTGCCACCAAGAAGCGTGACAATGGTGGAATCCGCCGGTTCTGAACTCTGCTCGGGGTTCACCGTGATGGTTCGGGTGGCCGAACCGCTATCCCCGTCACTGTCGGTCACCTTAATATTACTTTGTCAAATACGCATCGGTCGCATTAATTCAGTCAGTTTACGCTGCACCAGTTGTTCAATCACCATATTCGATAAGGCTTTGACCACCTGGCGGTGGATGGCCTCATAGGAACGTCGCCTTCGATCCCTTCGAGGGGGAAAAAGGATCACGAGGTTTTCCCCGTGATCGCGGCATTTCTTGGCGCTGGTTCCACTCCTTCCAACACAGGAAGCTGTAGGTCAACATCACAATGGTGGCATGGCGATGAAATCCCCTCCAGAGTCGGCCTTGATACTCATCCCACCCCAGAAGCGATTTGGCCACCTCGTGGAACTGTTCAATCAGCCAGCGGCGATGCGCATATTCCACCATCCGTTCCAGGGGTGTGGCTTTAGGAAAGTTGGAGAAGTAATATTTCCAGTCTCCTTCTTGGCCTCTTCCGGGTCGTTCGCCAATTAACCAGCCCAACTGGATCGACTCACCAGAAAGGGTGCGATAGGCTCTTTGGGCAATGAATTTTTTACGCAACCATCCCTTGGTGCCTTCTCGCCAACGGATGGTCCGCCACGCGGAACGGGGAAGCGCTTTTAAAACCTCATCGACACGACCGCTGCCCTTTTTGCGTTGCCCTTTCACGGCAACCCGAAAATCACATGGGACAGCCACGACATAATGTTCCTTTCGGCTCTCTAACCCCTTTAAAAAGGTAGGATCATTGCCATAGTCGGCATCGGCGACCACCACGTTATGAGGGACTTTCAACCCACGTGCTTCATCCAACAAGGTCAGAGCAATCTCTGGCTTGGTCTGAAAGGAGATCTCCTCCGGCACACCGGCCTTAGCACACCGATCCGGGTCATTGGTCCACGCTTTGGGTAGATACAACCTCGCATTTAATGGCCAACTCACCCCCGCATCGGCATACACACCCGTCACAGCAACCTGGCAATTGCCGACTTTACCCAGACTGCCTGAGTATTGCCTGGAAACACCCACTGAGCTCTTGCCTTGTTTGGCAAAGCCCGTATCGTCGAAGATGAAAGCCCCATCGCCCAAAACCGCTTCATCCCGCATTTGCTCAACCCTCTGGGCGTTGAAGGCGGCTTCATCCCATTGAATCCCGGTCAGGAGATTGTGGAGCCTCTGCTCATTGGTCTGGGGGATCGCTCCTGCGAGGGTCTCGCCGTTCTTCCGAGGCAGATCTGAGAGCAAGCCCGTGCTATACCGCTCCAGGTTTTCTCGCCCTTCAGAACGCACAAAGTGATGGATGAAGGGAGAAAGAAACGCCTCTAACTCGGGCAAAGGGTCTGTCGATGCTTTGATGTCCATTGGTATCCTCCTGTTTGCCAGAAAGATACCAACCTATCCATCAATTGACAAAGTAATATTAAGCGTAATCGTGTGTGACCCTTCCGATAACCCGGAGGTGGAAACGGATGTTCCGGTTCCAATGCGCCCATCCCTGCTGGACGACCAGACCAGCGAACTCCCGATCAATGTGCCGTCCTCCGGGTCACTCCCCGTTCCCCTGAACGTAATCGTATCGCCCACGGTAAATTCACTGCCGTCCACAGGAGAGGTAATTGTGGCCGTTAGAAGCTGGTTCTGGGTCGGCGTGGCAACAAAATCCTGCGCCACATCCCTACCCGCCACCGTCACGGCAGGACTTGCGGGCGAAAATGTATAGCCCGACTTCGAGGGCGTAACCGTATAATCCCCATCCGGCAGATCCGAAAACGCATAGCTCCCATCCAAACCGGTTGTCTTCGTATCGCTTGAATCTCTGCCCAGTGTGACCGTCACACCACTTAGCTCCGTGCCACCCTCCGTCACTTTGCCCGAAATTGTGGCCGTTGGAAGCTGGTTCTGGGTCGGCGTGGCAACAAAATCCTGCGCCACATCCCTACCCGCCACCGTCACGGCAGGACTTGCGGGAGAGAACGTGTAACCTGCTTTGGAGGGTGTAACCGTGTAAGAGCCATCCAGCAGATCCGAGAACGTGTAGCTCTCATCTGATCCGGTAGTCGTTGTAGTATCTGCATCTCCACTGAGTGTGACGGTCACCCCGCTCAGCCTCGAACCGGACTCGGTCACTGCGCCCGAGATGCGGTATGTCTGCAGCGCAAACACATTAAGCTCGCCATCCACGTGAGTAACCTCGTAGGTCACCTCTCTCGGCGCAGCGACCAGGTCGTAGAAGAACGGCACTTTGTTGACCGCTCCCAGAACCTTCAGCGGCACTGCAACATTCTTCAGCAACGGAAGGAGCTTACCTATGTATTTTGCAAAGTTCTTCGGTTTGGCGGAAGACTCAAACAACCAGGTGCCGATGTTGTCCACATTGCTTACCGTCAGGGTGATAATCACTGTAACCACTTTACGCACATCGCCCTCGCTGATAGCGGTGCCAATGGTGGTGATGTCCGCGCCGTTCAGATCCAGTTCCAGTTTGCTCAGATTCGTCACCAGGTCTCCAATCCCAACCTTCGGCAGAGACAGAACCACATCCAGCGTATTGAAGATCATCTGGGCGAAGTTGAGCAGGGTGGCCTGTCCCACCGGATCGCCCAGATCCGTAATTCGGGAAAACGGATAAGCGCAACCCTTCGTCATCAACATGGTATATGTCCCGTTCGGTATGAACAGCGGATCGGACCTGTGCTCATCGTCAAACTTGACCGGGGGCCATCGAAGCAATTCAAAAAATGCCCCACGCGCCTCCAGCACCACCGTTTCCCGGTACGCATCGCTCCCTCGGTCAGACACGCCCACGCCATAATAGACGTAATTCGGATTCACAAAGATCAGGTTGTTTCCGCTCGCGTCCACAATCCAGGGATCTTCGGTATTGCCGGTTGCCACATCCTTCCGCGCCGGTAGCCCCTCCGTTAACACATCCACCAGGATCCGAGCCGCCGTCTCGTAAAGCACTTCGCTCCCATCTCCGTTCAACACACCCTCCGGATCTGACCTGAGCCGGGACTCAATTTGGGCAACCAGACCAGGAAAATCCGCGTTATCCATCACGCTGGATGCAACCTGTTCCCGTTGATCGGCTGAACTGCCCGCCAGAAGCGGGTTCATCATAGCCAGCGCCAGCGCAGTTGTGGTTGGGCTCACTTCAACCGTGCCGTCGGCCGCCAGCTTTGCAAGTTTTCCTGCGGCGGGATTGGCGCCAACACCTGACGGCATCACATAACCCAGAAGCACCAGGTTGCCGCGAGCATTCTCAACAAGCACAACCTGCGGCTTGTCGAGTGTCGTGGTCGTCACCGTGGCATCTCCCGATACATCCGGAGCCAGCGAGATGACCGGGGTAATAATGGTCAACTTCTCCACCTTCAAAGACGTCCCGGTCGGGAGCGCCACCTGGATTTGAACCCGCTCCTGCCCGCTTACAACAGTCTGCCCGATGCCAGCTGGAAGGGCCGGATTTGAAGGATCAATGCCATAGGATGCAATAATCAGCGCATCGGAAATATTCACCCGCCCATCGCCGTTCACATCCCCCAGGGAAATATCTCCGTTGTTCGGAATGGAAATCGAGCTATCCAGCCCATAGGTCGCCACAATCAATGCATCGGAGATATTCACCCGCCCATCGTTATTCACATCCCCCAGAACATCCGCCTGCTGCTGTGTCACTTTGGGCGCCGTCTGCGACCCAACCCGGCTCACGGCAAAAGACAGCGATCCTGTACCGGGATCGACCACAACTGCCTGCTGTACGGAAGTAACAACACCCGGACCGTAAATGGTCACCCCGTACGTGCCTCCAACCTGTTGACCAGCATTCGAAACCACTCCCGCCGAGCGGGGAAAACCGCCGCCTGCGGACGTCTGCCGCCCGTCCAGCAGCACCATCCGACGTGTATCGGTCATTCCGCCTACCGTCAGGCTATAGAGGTAAACCCCTGCGGCCACACCCCGGCCCTGGTCGTCCAGCGCATCCCAGGTGGCCGTGTGGTGTCCGGCGGGCTGCACGCCATCCACAAGCCCCCGTACACGCTGACCCAGCACACTGAAGATCTCCAGACGCACCGAAGCGGATTCACTGAGCTCGTACGGGATCACCGTGGAAGGATTGAAAGGATTGGGATAGTTTTGCAAAAGCCGGAACGTACCCTGCCCGGAACGGTCCTGGGACCCGAGCGGCATCTCGAAACGACCGTCGGAATCCGTAATCGCGCTGAACGCCCGGTGCAGACCGCCCAGATCGAAAAAGGTCACCCGCACACCAGCGGCGGGGGCCCCATCCTCTGAAAATGTAACGATTCCGGACACAACCTCCTGCGCCAGAGATGCTGTCGGGCACAAAAACACAGAAAGCAGGAATGCGCTGAGCATCGTCCTCATTTTGCTCCTCCTGTGGACACAAAAAAATTCCATACGGATCATCCTGAAACACAGCATACCGTTGGGATTATGTTATGGCTTATCGTAGTCAACACCGGCGATCCTCCCGGACTCGGGCACATCTCGCGCCGATCTTGGTGTAACTTCTCCTCACAGATCCATCCGAATCGAACGGGGCTCTTGTAGACCCGCAAAGCGAACAGTGCCGCAAGCACGATCAAGCCGCCCGTGAGTAGCGGGCCTCCTCCAGTCCCAGATAAAACCCCTCAACCACGCCGGGAAAGTTCGACGGGTACATCCACCAGGGAATGTAGTCAAAAATCAGCTCCTGCCACCGGTTCTCGGGCGAGGCGTAATAGCGGGGCGCGGCCATCGCCCCTACCCACTGCGTAATCCAGTTGTACCCGGCAAACGACCCGCCCACCCACAGCATACACAGCAGCATCCGCAGCTCGGCCGACGTGACCGAGAACCGGGGCGCATACCGCTTGAGGAGGGTATTGCCCAGCAGCCAGAACACGAACGGCAGCAGAACCGCCAGCGGCAGGTTGGCCATGGCCATATGCGCGGATCGCGTCCTGAACTCCAAAAACGTAGCCGCCACACAGGCAAAGATCAGGGTCGCAGCCGCCAGCAAAACGGTTGTCTTGCGCACGCCGGCCTCGGCTGCCGGCTGCTCGATATGGGGACGCAAAGAACGCTCAGGTTGGCTCATTGGTTTTCTCCGCGTCCTCCGCGTCTCTGCGGTGAACCGCCGAAGTCGTTCGCGAAGATGACGAAATCGGGAAAATCGACACGGCCGTTGCCGTTGAGATCCAGAAGGGGGTCTGTACCGCCAAAGCCCTGAACGAACATGACAAAGTCCTGAAAGTCCACCCGACCATTCGAATCGAAATCGGAGGATCCTGCAACTGGACGGCCGGAATTCAGGTCTTCAGAAATAACCCGGCCAATTTCTTCGGGATCGAATTCGTCGCCGGCATAGATGATTCGGCCGTTGCTGCCGATGATGTAGTCGCGAGGGAAAGGGGATACGTAGGTTCCGGCGATGTTGTAACTCGCTTTCAACGGTGAATTTCCCAGCAGCACCGGATAGGTGAGCTTGAACTGATTGATGAAATCCTCCACAACCGCCGCAGGCTCGTCTATGTTGACGCCCAGAAGCACCACATTCCGATCCTTGTAGGCCTGCCAGACCCGGGTTTCCATGTCCGCCAACTGGGGACCGCACACCGGTCACCAGGAGGCGAATAAGGCCAGGACAACGATTTTTTTCTGATCGATAAAATCCTGCAACCTGTGGGACTTGCCGTTTGTGTCCTTGAGTTCGAAATTCGGCGGTGTGTCGCCAATACCAATGGTGCGCTCCCCGCCAACAAGGGGCACGATTTTCTGACGTTCATCGGGATCATCGGACCGGATGTTGATGAAGCCGGATACACGTTCGGGGCCGGACGGCTGATAGGTTACCACCACTTCCCGCGATTCGAAAGGAGTGAGCGTAAACGCCGCGGAATCGACCGAAAAACCCTTGCCGGATACGGAAAGACCCGTTATGGACAAAGGCTCCTGACCGAGGTTCTCTATCTGCATACTCAGTTCCTGCGAGTCGCCGGGAGATACAGTACCGAAACTCATTTCCAGGGGATCGGTGTTGATGTCCGGCGCGGAAACATCCTCGTAGTCGTAAATCCGGAGGGCGGCCCAGTCACCCACATAGAAGGTGTTGTCCTTGATCGCAATGGCCATAGCCCGCTGGAAGGCATGCTGAGTCGCAATCAGCTTCGGCTGGGCCGGCGTGGAGATGTCCACGACCTCGATCGTTTCCCAGTTTGCGAGATAGGCCCGGTCGTCCGATATGTTGAGATGGTTCGTGAATCCGTCAACGTGATAATTTGCAGCGAAGGTGGGTTGTGTGGGGTTGCTGATATCGAACACGTCCATACCGCTGCTGCCCACAGCGACATACGCGTACTGGCCGTTAACCACAACATCGATGGCCATTCCGCTCGTCCCCACAGTGGTGATCGTTTCGGGAGAGGCCGGTTTCGAGACATCCACCACGGTCAGGCCTGTTGCGCCGTCTGCAACGTATAGATGGGCGCCCGAAAGGGCCAGCGCAAAGGCGTTGGCGGTTTTCGATTCGCCCACATGCCGCAGCTGCTGTGGATTCCTGATGTCGACGACTTCAACACCGTGCTCGTGAGCGGCCAGATAAAGGTAAATTCCGTTCACAAGTGCGTGTTCGTAGGAGCGATCCCCGTTGTAGCGATAGGTCTGACCGACAAGGGTCGGCGCCGCCGGGTTCGCAACGGTGACGACCTCGAGACCCCGGGTTCTCTCGCAGCAGAACACGAGATTTCCGCTGACTGCCAGTCCGTAGATCTGCCCCCCTTCATTTCTGGATCTGGAGGACCGTCCCGGTCTGAACTGTCCCAGCATAACCGGGCTTGTGGAACGGCCGATGTCTATGATCCAAAGACCTCCCGTTCCTCCGGCGAAAGCGATTGAGCCACGGGTTTCGATGTCCAGAATATGCACCAACCCCGGGGGCCGAACAGTACCCAATGACGGCGTGTTGTCCCTGAACTGGGACCATGCTGAGGGTGCGCCAAACAGCGCGAAGGTCAGGACGAATGTACAGCAGCGCATGGGATTTCCTACAGAGAAGATCAATCATATCATCAATTCAAAGCTTGAACTCGGGGAGAGTTCTTATGGTATCGAAATCGGAGTCGGTTCTTGCTGCGGGGACGATCTCACGGCCTGTAGAGGATCGCCCGATCCAGCAGTGCAAAATCCTTGTCTGTTCCTCCGGCAATCAGGACCCTACCATCCGAAAGCAGCGATGTCGTATGGCCCCGGCGCACCCGCCCCAGGCTGCCGCCTACAAATTCGAATACCCCCGTCTCGGGGTCGTACATTTCCGCCTCGGCATCCGCCCCTCCCACAAGCAGCACCTTTCCATTGGGCAGCAGGATTGCCGTATGCCCAAAACGCGCCGCCCCCATAGGACCTGTAAAGGTGAACGTTCGAAGCGCCGGATCGTGAATTTCCGCCCCCGGGGTCGGCGCAAAAGCCCCACCGCCCGTCCGCCCACTGCCTCCGGCAATCAAGATATTCCCACTTGGCAGTCGCGTGGCCGTATGGCCGAACCGAAGCTGGGTCAGTTCGCCGACGGCCGAAAACACCTCGCTTATCGGATCGTACAGCCCTGCGACACTGACACCGCCCCCCACAAACAGGAGACGCCCTTCCGGCATAGGCGTGACCGTATGGCCGATTCGCGTGGGTCCAACTCGTTGTGTACGCATGAACAGGCCGGTCCCGGGATCGTAGATCTCGCCAATGGGAATATTATCCCCGGTCACAAAAACCCGGCCATCCGACATCAGCGTGGTCGTACGCACCGTCTGAATCGCCGACAGATCCCCGGTAGCCGTGAAACGCCCCGAAGCGGGGTCGTACGGCTCGGCAGTATCCACACCCCCTCCAACAATCAGCGCCCGTCCATCCTGCAGCAGCGTCGTCTGATGTTCCCCGCGCGCGTGGACCATGTCCCCGGTGGAACGGAATTCGCCTGTGGTGGGATCGTAGACTTCCGCGCTTGTCAGCCGACCCGCAGTCGGCCCCGAAACAGCCCGGGTGCCCCCTGCGATCAACACCTTGCCATCCTGCAGGCGTGTGGCCGAATGGCAAAACCGCTGCTGAACCATCTGGCCGGTCGTGGCAAACGACTCCGACGACCCTGATGTGGGTGAGTCGGTCCCACAACCTCCAACCGCCAGCAGGGCTGCAACAGCCGCGAAAAGATTCACAAATCGACAGACCATATCCTCTCTCCGTCCTTAGAGCCACAGACCACAGACCACGGTCAAACTTCTAAAACCGTCGCCAATCGTCTGTCGTCCTTTCCCTATTTCACCGAACCGTAATGCGCACCCCAGTCGGTGGCAATCTCCCTGCCCAGGGTCTCCAGCCCGGCTTCCGCTTCGGCGGACAGGGGGGTGTGGTTCCGTGCCCATTCCAGGTTCTGGATTAACTCCGCCTCGGTATACATCCCCACAACCGCCGTTGCCACCCCCGGCAGGCCCAGCGCATAGTTCAGCGCAGCCTCGTGGTCGTGCGCTCCGTGGGCCGCCAGCGCCGAAGAGGTCGGCAAATCGTATTTCATCCCCGGCGCTCCGCCGTAAACCTTCATCGCCGCCACCCCCACCCCCCGCTCGCGGGCCAGCGGCAGGGCCTCACCTTCAAAATTGTACGTGTGCCGATCCGCAAGATTCATCGCCAGCATCACCACGTCTACATCCGCCTCCTCAAGCGCCCGGGCCGCCTTCCAGGGCGTATTGTGCGCCGAAAATCCCACATAGCGCGTCCACCCTCGCCGCTGCGCCTCGCGGAGGCCCGCCAGAGACCCATCCGGAGCCAGCACCCGGTCCACATCCCGGTTCCCCAGAGAGTGGACGTACGTCAGGTCCACCTGCTCGGTCTGCAAATCCTTCAGGCTCTGCTCCAGGATCTCCAGCGCCTTTTCTGCATCATCGGCGCCCGTCTTGGTCACCAGGAAGACCTCTTCACGCCGCTTTGCCATCACCTTCCCCAGCTGCACATGCGCTCGCCCGTACCCCGGTGCAGTGTCCACATAGGTAACCCCCAGATCAATCGCCCTGTGAATCAGCGCAATCGCCTCCTCATCGCTCAACCCCATACCTCCAGGCGCCGTACCGTACCCCAGAATCGGCACGCGCTCGCCCGTCTTGCCCAGCGTCCGTCGGGGAAGTTCAACAGGCCGGTCTCCCCCATCCGTGGCCGGCCTCTCCAACACTGCACTCTGAGATTCCATCGACATCGGCTCCCCCCCTCTCTTATCCTCGACTGATACCCGCCTCCTGCATCAGCCGGTCGGTCGCTTCGTAAGCCTCGGTCACCCATTCGACGATCCTGTCCGGCTCCGGGGAATACTCCAGCTCGATACTGATCGTGCCCTCGAACCCGATCTCCCGGATCGCCTTCAGGTAAGGGATAAAATCCATCACCCCGCGGCCCGGCGGCAGGTCCCCGTGCACCTTCCCGTCGCAATCTGAAATATGCACATGCGCCGTGCGTCCCTCAAGCGCCTTGAGCGCGGATGCCGGCGTGCCCGAAAGCTCCATGTGGGAAATATCGATATTTGCCTTCACCGCCGGGTGGTCCACCTCGTCCAAAAACCTGGCCATGTTGCCCACCGTATTCACCAGAGACTGGCCAAACGGCTCCAGCTCCAGGGCAATCTCCAGCCCCAGTTCCGAAGCATACGCGCCCAGCTCCCGGCAGTTCTCCACCCCCCACCGCCACTGCTCCTCCGGTGGAATCACCTCCTGCTGCCAGATATACTCCCCCAGCACCAAAAGCAGATTCTCCGCACCCAGCTCGTACGTCAGATCCAGAAACACCCGGCACCGCTCCATGTGAAACCGCTGCACCGGCATGTTGAAATCGATCAACCCCACCGCTACGCAGGGCACCGAAACAATCGGCAATCCCGCCTCCGCACAGGCCGTTTTGATCCGCTTCCGCTCCACCACACCAATCTCCATCGGCTCGGTAAAAATATCGATCGCGTCAAACCCGATCTCCTTCGTGCGCCGAATCCCTTCCCCCGTATCCATCCCCGTCTGCGCCCACGCAGAATTGATCAGACCTAACTTCATTGTCAAACCCCTATGTGCAAAAACCCGTTCTCCACTAAAATATAAAGGTAACTACCCAGGTATCCAGCCATTCAGGTTTTTGTGAAAATAGTCGATAAGAATTACACCAGGCGCACCAGGGCCAAATCGACCGTAAATTTCCCGATGTAAGCAATTGAGAAGACAAACCCCAATGTCAGGCTTACAAGAACAAGAGATACGCGCCATCTACCATCAAGGCGAGGAAGCTGTTGTCGGATTGATCCAGGGCTTAGTTGCCCAGATCGAAGCGTTAAGAGCTGAGGTTCAATCGCTTCGAGATCAAGTGGCCAAAGACAGCCGCAACAGCAGCAAACCGCCTTCCAGCGATGGTCTGCAAAAACCTCGCACAAGTAGCTTGCGAAAAAAAGGGGCCAAAAAGAATGGGGGCCAAAAAGGTCATCCCGGTCACACCCTCACCTTGGTAGACCATCCAGACCATACGGTTTTGCATCGGGTTGAAGCGTGTGCCCACTGCGCTGTTCGTCTCGAGGAGGTGGCCGTGGTTGATGTTGAAAAGCGCCAGGTGTTTGATATCCCGCCCTTACACATCACAGTGACCCAACACCAGGCTCAGGTCAAAATCTGTCCCGATTGTGGCGGGTGCACCAAGGGGGCGTTTCCTTTAGATGTCACCCAAAAGGCACAATATGGGAATCGGATCAAGGCGCTTGCTTCCTACTTCAACCAGTATCACTTCGTTCCCTTAGAACGCACGTGTGAGATTTTCGAGGATCTGTTTGACCATCGGCTCTCACAAGCGACGGTCTTGCAAGCCAATGCGGTCTTGGCCGATCGCCTACACCCCGTCGATTTGATCATCAAGCAAGGCCTGATCGACTCCGATGTGCTCCATCTGGACGAAACCAGTTTATCTGTGGCAGGCAGGCGAAATTGGGTTCATGTGGCCAGCACAGAGCGGTTGACGCATTATGGTCTCCATCCCAAGCGCGGCCAAAAGGCCACCGATGCGATTGGGATTTTGCCCGACTTTGAAGGCCGGGCCATGCATGACCATTGGAAACCCTACTTTGGATACACCGCGTGCCAACACGCCCTTTGTAACACGCATCATTTACGCGAACTCAAGTTTGTGAAAGAGCAATACCAGCAAGGGTGGGCAGAGGGCATGGCGGCTTTGTTGATGGACATCAAAGAGGCCGTCGACCAGGACAAAGCGCACACCGATCATCTGTCTGCCCGAAAAATAAACGCCTTTGAAAAACGATACGACCAAATCTTAAAGCAGGGGTTGAAGGCCAATCCACCACAAAAACAGGATGATGGCATCCAAAAGAAAAGAGGAAGACCCAAACAATCCCCACCGAAGAATCTGCTGGATCGATTAGGGCAATACAAAGGGGAAGTGCTGGCCTTTATGTATGACTTCCGCGTGCCCTTTGACAATAATCAGGCCGAACGAGATATCCGAATGGTGAAAGTCAAACAGAAAGTCTCTGGGTGCTTCCGAACCGAAACAGGTGCGGCCATTTTCTGCCGCATTCGTGCCTATATCTCGACGGCAAAGAAAAACTCTCAACGGGTGATTGATGCCATTCAAGATGCCTTCAACAATATCCCTTTTATCCCCATCCCGACCGCTTCGTCCATCCCTACCCCTAGCTCACAACATCCTGCTTGATCCCATTTTGCTGGCTTTTTGACCTGAGCAGTTACATATAAAGTTACGTCAATCGATATATATATACGCATCTTCAATAAAATGTCCATTTATAGTGCCACGCAAGAATCTTCCTCCAGATATTCCAGGTCCGGTTCTTATCTTGGGACGGAGCCGTGAAATTAAGGGATCGTCAGTATCAACTACGCTAATATTACTCAAGGCAATGCTTGACTGTTCCTCAGGTATCTTAGACAGTACGGATTGTATTTTCTTATATATCTTTTTTGATCCGTCTCTCTTTACCCCCGGCACGGCAACAACAAGCCGCCAAATATTGGACTCCGACAAGTATAGCCATAAAGAAGCCTCCACATCGAGATGGGCTATATCGAGCCGATGCATAAGATCGGCCCCGGCTTCAATCATTTCTTTTGTAAGCATTTCCTTTACCACCACTTCTTCAGCCATGACAAAACTCCATGTTTTCGGGCCGTGCAGGCGGAATAGAACTCTCGCGCCTTCGATTCAGATACCGTGTCTTGATAACGCGCTTGCTCTGACCACTCTTTAACAACCACCCAGTTCACCCCTAAGCTTGGGTTCTCCTTGGATTCCCTCTCGAACTCATCTTCCAGTCCCGCGATACTGAGTAACTTTTCAAGATTATGGGTATAACTGTCTGTGATCAGCTTACGATCCGGAAAGTCGTAGCGCTTGATCTGTTTTGCTATGCACGCTTTAAGTGCACACTCGACAGCATAGCCAAGCAGGTAATATGCGCCCGAAAAGTGACCACTGTTCAATAGCGTTCTCGCCTCTCTCACTCTGAGCCGGGAAAGACGCTGAAGATCGTCCCTGTTCATAATACGAGTAGACGCTGAAGCGCCTTATTCGACAGTGAGTGCCCCATCCTTAACTCCCTATCCCCGCTCAACCTCCTCCAGCGTCACCACGCGGTGCTCCTGAGCAGCCCGGTAGACCGCTTCAACCAGTGCAATTGTCTTCAGATTATCCCGCCCCGAGATCTCCGGCTCGGCGCCCTGTTCGATCGCCAGGAGCAGTTGCGCCATCGTCCCCTGGAACGCATCCGGGAACCAGACCTCCGTCCAGCGGGGCTGGAACCAGTATCCGGGCTGTCTGGCTGTGGTAAAATCCAGCGTACTCGGCGTCGGATTCGGGTAATCGGGCCAGCCGATCGTTCCCCGGGCCAGCCCCTCCGTCCCCTCCACCCGCCACCGAATATAAATATCTCTCTCGCTGCCCTCCCGGGCGGGGCCGGTCCACACATCGTCCCAGGCGCAGGCCCGTAGCCCGCTCTCGTACTCTAAGATGTAGAGATTGATTCCGTCCGTGTGGGAAAAGTCCAGCCTCGGATCGGGCCGGGTGCTGGCCAGTACCCGATCCGGATCGCCGAAGAGGAACCGGAAGGCGTCTAAGTGGTGGATGCTCATCAAATACGTCGTAACACTCTTCAACCCCTCGGCCCAGGGCATCCAGTGGGGAATCGCCCGCATCTCAATCGTCGCCAGCACCGACTCGCCCAGGTAGCCCCGATCCAGCACCGTCTTCAGCGCCCGGATCGACTGGTCGTAGCGCATATTCTGGTTCACGGCCAGGACAATGCCGGCCTCCTCGCACAGGCGCACGATCTCGGCCGCATCGGCATAGTTCATCGCCAGGGGCTTCTGGGCCAGCACCCCCTTGATATGGCCGGCGTGGGCCGCCACCTCCCGGATCACCTCAAGCTGAAACTGGGGCGGATAGGCGATATCCACCACTTCGACGACTGGATCTGTTAGCAGTTCCCGGTACGTGTCGTAAACTCTGGGAATATTCCGCACCTGCGCCACCTCCCGGGCGCGCTCCGGGGTGCGGGAAGCGATCGCCACCGGGTTGAAGCCCGCCGCCTGGTAGGCCGGGATGTGACAGTCGGCCACAATAAAACCGGCCCCGATTATGCCGATCCCGTAGTCCCGTTTGATTCCAAAGTGGGGCAGATAATCCAGATCCAGATCGATCCCCGGCGCCGACATCCTCACTCTCCCGCTTTGGGACACACCTGGCAGGGCGGCCCGCTCGCCCGCTTTGTCACACTACCACCGGCCGGCTTGCAGCAGGTAATCTCCCGGCCATAGAGGGTATTGTAGCTCTTTGTAAAGATTATGAAGTCCAGGAAGCCGATCTCACTATCGAAGTCCAGGTCGTAACGGTTCTCGTACCTCCCGTCGCCCTGCTTGCTCCCAAACTTCTGCGCGAACAGCATGAAATCCGAGAATCCAACTTTTCCATCGCAATCAAAGTCCGGGCAGGGATCCTTCGTCAGGTCCACGGCGATCCTGGTATCCAGCGTCTCGATCCGTCCGGGCTGCCGGATTTTTGCATTCACCATGCGGATTGTGGTGCTTGAAAACAACACATCTGCACGAAATCGGACAGTGCCCAGCAAAGCACGGAAAAAAGTGACGGTGTTTGCAGCGGTTGCGAAACCAACCTCTACATATCCACGCCCCACATCTACGGCCAGCGATCCGGCATTCAGTGGAATATTCCCCGCCTCGAATCCATCATAAGCCACCTGAGTCGTGTCATACTCAAACCGAAAGTCGAAACCTGCAGCATTCGTGATGTTATTCCCAAAGACCTGAACGGGCACAACCGATTCAGGCTGCGTACCCGCCAGGAAGTGTACCCTCTGGTCACCGGCCAGAGGGTCCAGGTCCAGGTTCAGAAACGACAAACTGACCGTCTCAGAAGCGCTGTAAAGTGTTTGAATTCCGGCAAGCGCTCCCTCATCTATATTGTAAGGCTTGCCCGGAGGTATAACAGGATACATCAACGCGTCCTCATTGTCGCAAACGTGCATCAGACCCAGCAAATGACCGATCTCGTGCGCCAGCGTGGTTCGGATATTGAACCCTTCTTCTGAGAACTTGACCGCATTCAGGAAGATATCCGAATTGGTGATCTCTCCATTTTCCTCGATCCAGTAGTAGGCAACACCCAATACATCTTCTCCAAGCCTGAACTTCTGCCAGTCGGTTTCGTGCAGGATGTAAAAAACGTTACGCCCGTCTTTACGAGGCGCTTTATCGGAAACCGGCAGCCTGCCCAGGTAGTCGAACGATACAAGATTGTCTGACTTCCTGGACCAGTCTCCCAGGACCCCCTGGACAATCTGCTGGTTGGGGAGTGACATCTCCGAGTCGATATAATAGGAGATCCCCTCCCTGGCCCACTGGACCCTTCTGTCCTCGAAGGTTAAATAAACATACCCCCCATCCGGACCGGAAACAGCTTTTCCGGCAGCGCGGTCTGTGTCATTGCACTCCGCAGTCTCCACATAGCCCAGTTCGGTCGTTACGCTCACAGTATTCGTAGGCGCAGATTCGCAGCCGTCTTTGAATGCCGTCACATAGCAGGAATACGTTTCGCCGGACATCAGATCCACATCAAAACCCGCTCCGGTGTTTGCGGTAAATGTCCGAACCCTCTCGAAATTCTCGCCATCCGTGCTGCGATAGAGATATAACCCATCTTCATAGTCCAATGGTTCGGACACTTTTTATAAGTTGTTGATTTTCAACAGGTTATAAATTTAGCATCAGATTCCATAAACTGTTATTTTTCAATGGCTTATGAAATTTGAACCCCCAGAATTACAAAAACTGTCCGAAGTATTGTGTAACAATACTGTGGACATTTTTTGACCTCAAAGGTCTGTGTAAATCAATAAGTTACGTGACCCATTGTTTTTTAAATCAAAGTTAGCCGATTCCCTGAGTTTGATTAAAAAGCTGTAAAATCATATAGGTGTTGTTTTTAAACGAGTTACGAAATTCGTTGTTTCTAAAACCCCCAAAAAAGTGTCCACAGTATTGTAGTCGGAATTGTCCTGAAATTTATAGTCGGCAGAACCTATCGGATTATAGGTTCCGGGCCAGGCGGCCAGATCCGAAGGCGGGACCGGCGATGTCGTCGCCTCCGCCCGATTGGAAGACGGAGATTCCCCTTCGTCGTTGAACGCAACAACCTGATAGGTGTATTCCGTATCCAGCTTCAGGCTTGTATCGCCGTATGCCGTCTCGTTGGAGCCAACCTGAATACTGTCTGTGAACGATGCCCCATCCAGGCTGCGCAGGATCCAAAACCCATCTTCATTGTTGGAATTATCGCGCCAGCGCAACTCGATCCGATCGGAACACACAGCCGTCGCGGCCAGGTTAACCGGCGCGCCAGGTTTGGAGGGCTTCGGCGGTGTGGTCACCTCCGCCGGGTTGGAAAGCGGAGATTCTCCTTCGCTGTTGAACGCCCAGACCGAGTAAAGATATTTTGTGCCGGGCTGCAAGCTCGTGTCGCTGTACGCCGTCTCATTCCGGGCAACCCCAAGGGTATCCGTGAATAAAGAAGACCCATCCAAGCGAATCCGCCGGATGCGAAACCCATCCTCGTTGTTGGAATTATCCTGCCAGCTCAGGTCGACCCGGCTGAAAGAAACAGCCCTCGCAGTTAACTCACTCGGACTGGCCAGCCCCTGGAACGTCGTCGCCTCCACCCGATTGGAAAGGGCGGATACCCCTTCACCATTGAATCCGGCAACCTGATAGAAATATGTCACGCCGGGCTGTAACCCGGTATCGCTGTATATGGCCTGGTCGCGACCCACATCCACACTGTCGGCAAACGAAACCCCGTCCAGACTCCGCCAGATCCGGAACCCATCCTCGTTCGCCGAATTGTCCTGCCAGCGCAACTCGATCTGGCTGGGCGAAATCACACTTGCCGTCAGATTGCCCGGCGCATCGGGGCTGGACGGCGCTGCCGATGTCGCCACCTCCACCCGATTGGAAAGGGCGGATACCCCTTCACCGTTGAATGCGGCAACCCGATAGTGGTAATTTGTGCCGGGCTGCAACCCGGTATCGGTGTAGGTGGTCTGGTCACGACCCACATCTACACTGTCGGCAAACGAAACCCCATCTACACTCCGCCAGATCCGAAACCCATCCTCGTTGGCCGAATTGTCCTGCCAGCGCAACTCGATCTGGCTGGACGAAACCCCATTCGCCGTCAGACTGCCCGGCGCATCGGGTTTGGACGGCGCTGCCGGTGTCGTCACCTCCACCCGATTGGAAAGGGCGGATACACCCGCGCTGTTAAATGCCCAGACCGAGTAGAAATATTTGGTATCGGGCTGCAACCCGGTATCGCTGTAGGTGGTCTGGTTGCGACCCACATCAGCGAGATGCGAAAACGAAATCCCGTCTGCACTCCGCCAGATCCGAAACCCATCCTCGTTGGCCGAATTGTCCTGCCAGCGCAACTCGATCTGGCTGGGCGAAACCCCATTTGCCGTCAAATCGCTCGGCGCATCGGGTTTGGACAACTCTGCCGGTGTCGTCACCTCCACCCGATTGGAAAACAGGGATTGTCCGTTGCTGTTGAATGCCGCCACCTGATAGTAATACGTCGTGTTGGGCTGCAACCCGATGTCGCTGTACGCCGTCTGGTTACCACCCACATCAGCGCTGTCCGTAAATGAAACCCCATCCAGACTGCGCCAGATCCGAAACCCGTCCTCGTTGGCCGAATTGTCCTGCCACTCCAGGTCGATCTGACCGGGCGAAACCCCATTCGCCGTTAGCTTCTCCGGCGCATCAGGTCCGGGTGGCTTTGACGATGTCGTCACCTCCACCCGGTTGGAAAGCTGAGATCCACCATCGCTGTTAAATGCCCAGACCGAATAAAAGTATTTCGTATCGGGTTCCAACCCGGTATCGTTATAGGCGGTCTGGTCACGACCGACCTCCAGGGTATCTGTGGGCCCATCCAGATGGATACGCCTGATCCGGAATCCATCTTCATCGCCGGAATTATCCCGCCAGCTCAGGGCCACCCGGTTGGCGGAAACCGCCGTCACCGTCAGTCCGGTCGGCCTGTTCGGGATGGCAGCCCGGGCGTCTTCACCCAAAAAGCCCCAGAAGGCTGCCGCAACCAGCAGGGTGCATAGCGCTTGGTAGACTCTCATAGATCGCTCTTTCAAACCGTGCGCTCTGGCGCCGCCCCCCGACAGCAGAACCTTTGAACCGTAGTTTTCAGAAATACGATTCCCGACATCAATAATATCGCACAACGATGCGGGTTTTGTCAACGTATTCATGCTCGGACACGTACAGACCGGACACAAAAAAAGACCGGAGGTTCATATCAAAGCTCCAACCTCCGGTCCGGGAAGATGCCGCCAGCCGGTTGAAACGGCATCTCGTTTTCGTTGACTCTGGCGCAATTTGGAAAGGCCTTCTCTCTATCCTCCATAATTTGCGGCAAACATCATGAAATCCTGGAATCCCACCCGGCCGTCCCCATCCAGATCGTAAATCACCTCGTACTCGGCCTGGCCTGCGACACTCCCAAAATGCCTGGCAAAGGCCGCGAAGTCGCTAAAATCGACCCGGCCGTCTCCGTTGAAATCGCTCCGGTCCGTCTCGGTCTCCTCAACGCCGGCCCCGATCCGGTAGGCAACCCCCTGATGCCGCACAACCAGTTCCTTACCTACCGCCAGGTAGGGTCCCAGGTCCGGCTGCCGGGATACAAGCTCAAAATAACGCTCGCTCCCAAACCGATAGGTCACCACCGGCTCCCCCTCCGCATACGCCGCATCCTTCCAGACCCCATCTCTCAGATAGAAGGTCTTCCGGCCCACGATCTGAACCCCGCCCTGCGCACTCACCACCGGCGCTTCGGGCGCGGCTGTGGCTCCGGCCAGGCCCCTTGTGGCCTCTGAAGCGGCCACCGCATCCGCTCCCGAATCCTTGTCAAAACCCTCACCAAAGGGAATGGGCGTCGTCGGTTCGTCTTCCACGATCAAAAACGATGTGTAGGGTGTAATAATGCCATAGGTCCGGCTCAGGGACACAATTTCGTCCACCAGCTCCTGGTCCTCCCCGTTCAGCCGGATCTGGTTCAGCAGGAACCCGATCTTCCGGGTGGCCCAGAGCCGGGGCAGGAAATCGTGCTCCGGATTCTCCGCCGGGAACGATACCTGCCGGGCAAAAGAGAGCGGCTCCCCGTCGGCCGTTCCAGACAAACGAAGCATTGTCTCACCCGACCCGCTGTACCGGCCAAGCTGCACGATTTGAGAGCCTTTGAACAGGTCCGGCAGCGCAGAAGGATAGAGATCCTGCACCGCAGCCGCGCCAAAATCCAGCGTGAGATCCGACAGCACCGGATGGCTCACCTGCGTGTAAAACGCCGAAACCTCCGCCTCAATATCCTCCCCCGGTTTCACATAGGACGAGGTCCCGTGGTTCTCCACCCCCAGCCGGTCCAGCAGGTGGGTATTCACATCGTACCCCACGCCAAATGCAAAAATTCGGGCATTAAGCGGGTTATTATCCTGCACGTCCTTCAGGATCTCACCGTTCTGAGTCAGCCCCACCGTCGCCAGCCCGTCGGTCATAAACAGCACCATATTCACATACCCGTCGTCCCGGAGCTGGCCCAGCGCAGCTAAGAGCGACCCGTGGATATTCGTTCCGCCAGTGGCCTCCAGCTTATCCACGTAACCGATTGCGTCAGAGATAGTTTCGGGCGCAACTTTAACCATTTCTGAAGCAAACGAAGAGACCAGCGTGCTGTAGTCGAAAATGTTGAACTCGTCCTGGGGGTTCAGGTTGCGCAGCACAAATTTAAGCGCCTCCCGAGCCTGGGCCATCTTTTCGCCCGACATGCTCCCCGACCGGTCCAGCACCAGCGCCATCCGTTTCCGGGCAGCCTCCTCTTCCTGCGCCTCTACCCTGGGCGCGGCCAAAAGCATGTAGAACCCCTCCTGCTCCGCTTCCCGGTACGTCAGCAGATTGATGCCCACCTCGTCTCGCGATACGCTGTAATAGAGCACAAAATCCGTTTTCGGCGTTATTTCCTCATCCGCATAAATCACCACCACACGGTGGTCATCGGTCCGCTGGACCTCGATCTTGTGAGAGGGTGAATACACGCTCTTGATCGGATCCGACGACTCGATCTCCACCCGCACCATCACCAGGCCCAGGGGCCGCGCCGAAAACTTCTCCGTATTCAGCGGATACACGTATTTTCGCACCTCGTTCCGTTCGGGAACCACCTCGGCGTAAGAAAGCTGCACCCGCTTCTCCTGCCCGGCCACAATCGGGAAAATCCGCGCCCGGTAGGCCCCGCGCCCCGCGTACTCTAAGAGCGCCGGATCGATCCGTTGTCGCACAATATCGGTGTAGATCTCGCGCGCCTCATCCGCGGGCAGCAGCTCTGCGGTCAGCCGTTCGCCGTCCACAAACATCGAAAACGCCGAAATCGCCGCCCCTTCGGGAATCGGGAACATATAGGTCCCCTCTACCTCTCCAAACCGCCCCAGGTTCAAAAAGGTCTGGTCGATCTCCGTCACGGCCGCCTGGTCCTCAATCGTCACATTGACGACATGGCGCACGATTGCCAGCTCCACCCAGGGCTCCGGGAGAATAAGTCCATCGGCCCCGGCCGGCGCGGGCAGCAACAGCACACAGATCAGCAGAAGCATCCGTTTCATCAATCCATCCTCCGGTATCGGGTTCAGGAGGTCCCAACGTGCAAGATGTATGCCAGATAGGAATATAGGGGTCAGGGGCCAGGGGGAAGTGCTGGGCGGCAATTTCCCTCAGAAATCTGATATTTTCTCAGAAATCTGAGGATTTTTTGCGCGGATCTAAAGCGAGGTATCAACAGAAAGGGTATAGACGTGTTTCCGGTAAAAGCCGTCGCTTCGGCGGGCGCCGTTGCGGAAAAACCCGTATTGGAGCGAAACGCCCACCCGGTCGGTCACCTGGCGTGACAGCTTGAGTACCCCCAGGGTCTGTTCATACTCGTCGGCCTCCGACCCGCCCCCGGGCAGGGGAATTAAGGGGTCATCGTACCGGCGCAACTGGAGGTTGAAAAACGCCTGTCCGTCCACCCCGTGGGCCAGGTGCCGGATCACCAGCACCTGCAGCCGGTGCGCGCTGAAGCCGTACCCGAAACTGTTGGACCGGTTGTCCAGAAATCCATAGGTCAGGTGGACCAGCATCCCCTGGTAGATCTGAACGCGAGCGGAAAGCCCCCGCAGCAGGTCCGACTGCCGCGATCTCAGGGGAATCACCCCGCCTCCGGAGTCCCTCTCCAGCGCAGGCCGGTCGTAGTCCAGCCACCGCCACGTGAGGCCCACCTGTCCCCGCAGCCGGCGGGATCTGCCGTAATGCCCTTCAACACCCACCTCGTGCAGCGTCACCTCCGGCAGCAGCTCGTCCCGCGAATCGTCCCCTCCCCGGCGGTAGTACAGAATGCCGGACGCCCCCTTTCCCAGGCGCCCGCTCAACCTGCCTTCCACAGACCCGCGCAGGTAGCTCTCCTCCCCCGGAATCCGGGTGACCTGCTTCACCTTGAGCATATTACGGTTCGACAGCACGAGCTGCTTCGCAACCCGAACCTGAGCCGTTACCTCGAGCTGGTTGACCACCACATCCCCGGCCCCCCCGGCCGTCTCCCGCTCCGCCTGCCAGAACCGCTTGATCCCTCCCTGGTGCTGGACGGCCACATATCCCCCGGCCCGGCGCAGGAGGTATCCCGAAGCGTACACATAAAACCGGTTGACCCATCCCCCCTGCGGATCAACCGGCGCTTCAAACAAATTGCTGTCGTGTGTCATCCCCAGAACGGCGCGTACTTCCGCTGCCCTACCGTTTTCCGCCATCCCCAGTGCCCCCAGGAAGACCACCCCCAGCACCCTCCCCACCCCCCTCACTTCCATTCCTCCGCCATCTGCTGGATGCGCTTCCGAAACACCTCCACCTGCTCTCTCAGCGCCCGATTCCGCGCCTGAAGCGCCGCCTGGTGCGCCTTCAATCTCTCGATCTCCTGCACCAGGTCGTCTGCGCTCAAATCAACCGTGAGACCGTGCTCGCCCCCGGGCGAAACCTCTCTGGCGGCCACCACATCCCCTCCGGCGAATTCTTCCGGCGCAGGCACCGCTTCCGGTTCGGCCACCAGGCCGACAAACGCGCCCTCCCGGGCCGCATCCAGCGCCCCTTCGGCCTCCCCGGCATCGGCATCATCGGCCCCGGAAGACACGGCCCTTTCTCCGGCGGCAATCGCCCTGCCCTCGGGCAGATTCTCGTCAAACAGCGTCAGCTCGCGGGCAAACGTCGTCACCCGGGCGCGCAAACGTCGCTCTTCCTCCAGCCGGTGCAGGCGGCGTTCCGTCGTCTGCGCCTCGGCGCGCAACCGGGCGGCCATATCCTCCATCAGGTTGGCCTTCTGGCGGATCTCATCCGGCCCGTCTTCCGCTCGAATCACAAGCAGCTCGCCCCCGGGCCTTGTCTGCTCGGCCGCCGCCGCCCGCGCCAGAGCCTCCCGCGCCTGTTGATAGGCCGTCAACTGCCGGATTAACGCCTGGTCCGGAGTCTTGCCCAGCCGTCCGATCAGCGCCCCGATCTCCCGGTCGTACGCCTCCCTGAGCCGCTCCCGAAGCGCTTTCAACTCCGCCCGCACCCCTTCCAGGCTCCGGTCGGCCGCTTCCAGACGCGCCACCAGTCCCACGGACCTGCGCAGCGCCTCCTGGAGGGCGCCACCGGCTCTTGCCCCTGTGGTCTCTGCTTTGAGGCTGTCGATCCGGACCGAAAGCCTCTCCAGCTCATCCGCAAGCCGATTTCGGAGGGCAAGCAGCGAATCCTGCACGGCCTGCAGCCGGTCCCATTCACCCTGCTGCGCCTGAATCTCTGCAGGACCCGCCGTTGCATCTCCCGCCCGGAACACGGGCATTAAGATAATGATTATGAGAAACTTAAGTTTCATAAATATGTTCACTCCAACCCGTACTTACCCAGCTTGTAATAAAGCGCGCTCGTCTTAATCCCCAGAGTCTCGGCCGCCCGGGTCTTGACCCCCCTGGCTTGAGCCAGCGCCTGCTCAATAAGCTGCCGTTCCAGCTCCTCTAATTTTCGGGTTAGTGGAAGCGTTCCCTCTGGAAGCTCCGGGGCGATTTCCTCCTCCCCCTGGGCCCGCTCAAACGTCAGCGGCAGATCGTGCATATCGACGTCCTCTCCGTCGGCAAGCACAATCGTCCGCTCGATCACATTTTCCAGTTCGCGCACATTTCCCGGCCAGCCGTAATTCACCAGGGCCTGCAGCGCCCGACCGGTCAGTCGCTTGATCGGCCGATTCATTTCCCCACATTTCTTCTGCAAAAAGTGTTCCACCAGCTCGGGAATATCCCCTTTTCGCGCCCTCAGGGGCGGCAGGTGGACCGGAATCACCTCCAGCCGGTAAAAGAGATCCTCCCGGAAGGTCCCCTCGGCCACCATCTCCTTCAGGGGCCGGTGGGTGGCCGCAACCACCCGCACATCCGCCTGAAGCGTCTCCTCGCCCCCCACCCGGTCAAACTCGTTCTCCTGAAGCACCCGCAGAAGGTGAACCTGGACCTCTAAGGGGATATCGCCGATCTCGTCCAGAAAGACCGTGCCCCTTTCTGCCAGCTCGAACTTCCCTTTTTTCTGTCGAACCGCCCCGGTAAACGACCCCTTTTCGTGGCCGAAAAGCTCGCTCTCCACCAGCTCTCTGGGCAAAGACCCGCAGTTCACCTTCACAAAAGGCCCCTCGCTGCGGGCGCTCTTCTGGTGGATCGCCCTGGCCACCAGCTCCTTCCCCGTGCCGCTCTCTCCATAGACCAGAACCGCCGAATCGCTCGCCGCCACCTTCTCCACCGTCTCGAAGATCTCCTGCATCTGGCTGCCCCCGCCCACCATCTCGCCAAAATTATAACGCCCGCCGATCTCCTCCCGCAAATAGCGGTTCTCCTCGTCCAGCCGCTCCCGCGCCTGCCGGGTCTCCCGGTGCTCCAGTACCTTCTCCACCTTCAGCCGGAGGACATCGGGCGGAAAGGGCTTGCTAATAAAATCGGCCGCGCCCACCTTCATCGCCTCCACTGCAATCTCAATCGTCCCGTAGGCTGTAATCAAAATCACGTCCGTATCCGGCTGTTCGCGCTTCACCGCCTCCAGCACCTCAAGCCCGTCCATCTCCTCCATCTTATAATCGGTAATCACCAGATCGAACGCCTGCTCCCGAAAGACCGCCAGCCCCTCCGGACCACTGGCCGCAGCCGATGCTTTGTGCCCCATCCGCTCCATCACCAGCACCACCCCGCTGCGCATCGTCTCATTATCCTCAACCACCAGAATCCGACTCACAACAGATCCTTTCAATCTTCAATCTTCAATCTCCTTATACTCCGGCACCACCACCCGAAACACCGTCCCTACCCCCACCTCACTCTCCACCTCTACCCACCCCCCATTCTCCTCCACCACCTTCTGCACCACCGACAGCCCCAGGCCGGCGCCCTTCTCCCGGGTGGTAAAAAAGGGCTCAAACAGCCGTCCCACCACCTCCGCAGACATTCCCGATCCGGTATCGGCAACCGCGATTTCCACTCCAGCTCCCGACCGGCCTGCCTGCAGGGTAAGGGTTCCGCCTTCCGGCATGGCCTGCACCCCGTTCTTCATCAAGTTGATCAGCACCCGTCTGAATTGATCCGGATCGACGTACGCCTGGAGGTCTTCTGGAACCTCCCGGATGCAGCGGACCGCCGTCTGTTCCATCTCTGGAGCCAGCAGAAAAACCACCTCTTCTACCAGGGGCGCCACCCCAACCGGCAATGGACTGGGGGGCGCCGGACGGGCGAAGTCCATAAATTCCGAGATCACCCGATTGAGCGTTTTGACCTCACCGATTACCTTCTGGATATGTACCTTGCGCGGATCACCGTCCGGCAGATCGTCCGCAATCAACCCGGCATAGATCTCGATGCCGCCCAGCGGATTCCGAATCTCGTGCGCCACCCCGGCCAGCATCTGCCGGAGCTGTTCATCCCGGGCCAGAATCTTGCGCCGCATCTCCTCCATGGTTTCCCCGAGATACCCCAGCTCATCTCGGGAAGTGGAAGCCACCGGACGCTCTAAGTTGCCGCTGCCAATCTCCTGCGCCGCCCTCACCAGCCGGTGGATCGGCCGCGTAAGCGTTCGCGCCAGCCCCAGCCCGATCGCCACCGTCAGCACCGCGCTCACGCCTCCCAGAAGCAGCACCGAATGCCGGAATGTCCGGATCGTGTCCAAAAACCCCGCCCCGATATCCACCCCCACACCGGCGACAACGTCATCGCCGGCATAAATCGGAGCGTAACCCGACTTATAATCCACCCCATCTTCGCCCTGGAAGCGCAGGGAGTGCGCCGGCTTTCCCACCCAAACCGAGTCCAGCTCCGCCCGGTCGATCTGGAGCCGGGCGTACTCCCGCCCGATCGAGACATCCGGTTCCGTATCCAGAAGGCTCCGCCCCTGCCGGTCGAACACGTAGATCCGGCGCGCCCCCACCCTGTCCCGCGCCCCACGCAGGCGGTCCGTCAACCGTTTGTATTCCCGAAATCCTTCGTCGCCGGGCCGAAAGTGACGTACCACATCCCCGTTCACCCCCTCCGTAACCAGTTGCGCCACCGCCACCAGCCGCTCGCTCATCTGGCGCTCCAGGCTGCTGCTCGTCAAATCGTAGAGCACCCAGCCCATCCCCCCAACCACGACCATCACAAACACCACAAAGATCAACACCAGCCTTCGGCCGATCCGCCCTCGGGACGCCGGGGGCGCGGCGCCGTGCGCCCGGGATCGTCTTGGGTTCACCTCCGTTCGCTCCCCTCAGGCAGAAGCCCCCCGGAACGGTCAAGCCCGACCAGTGTCTTTCGCCTGACCATCACCTGCCACCACAACCGGGAAGCATCTATAGCCGTCCTGAACAGACGGCGAAACCGGAAAAACTGGGATCGGCCGTAGGTCCGGGGGTGGTGATGTACGGGCACCTCGGCAAATCTGCACCCGGCCAGCTCCAGCTTCTTCACCAGCTCTAAGCAGATCACGCCGCTGGTATGTTCCAGGGCGATTCGATCCAGCGCACGCCGACGGATGAGCCGAAAATCGCAGTCCACATCCCGAACCTGAAAACGAAATAGCATTCGCATCAGCCTGAGGTACAATGCTCCGGTCACAACCCGGTACCAGGGATCGGAACGTTCTGTTTTGTATCCGTTGACCACATCCACGCCCTCTAAGAGCGCGGGCAAAAGGTTGCGAAACTCCCGCACATCGTACTGGGCGTCCCCATCGGTATAAAAAACCAGCTCCTTCCTCGCATTCTCAAACCCCGACTGAAGCGCCCCGCCGTAACCCCGGTTTTCCTCGTGAAAAACAAGCCTCAACCTGGGGTACACTTCCTGAAACCGGAGCAGCAGCTCCCGGCTGCCGTCCGAGCTTCCATCGTCAATCACGAGGATCTCGTAATCGTCCGTCACCTCCCGCGCGACCAGGTCGGCCTGGGAGATAAGCGTACCAATGGTGCCCAAATCGTTGTAACAGGGGAAAAAGACGGTCAACGACACTCCCTGATCCATGCCTCCCCTCCGGACAGGCTATCCATCACCGGCTTCAAACGAGTGGATGGCCGAAGCCACCATCTCCACGTGGTCTTCAGGCAGCTCGGGGTACATGGGCAGGCACAAAATCTCGCGGGCGGCGCATTCGCTCTGCCCAAGCCCTCCCGGCCCCATCCTGCACGCCGCATAGGCCGGCTGCCGGTGTACGGGCGCCGGGTAGAGAATAGCCGCACCGATCCCCTGCGCGCCCAGAAACGCCCGCAACGCATCCCGCCGGTCGGAACGCACCACATACTGGTGGTAAACGTGCTGCGTTTCGGGCGCCTCAAAGGGCAATTGCAGCGCCAGCCCGGAAAGCAGCTCGCCGTAGAGGCGGGCGAGCCGGCGACGGCGTGCGTTTGCCCGGTCCAGATGACGGAGCTTGACCCTCAGCACCGCGGCCTGGCACGCGTCTAAGCGGCTGTTCATCCCGGCGAAATCGCTGATATAACGTTCGCGCCAGCCGTATTCTCGCAAAAGACGGGCCATCTCGCCCAACTCGACGTCATCGGTCACCACCATCCCGCCATCGCCCAGCGCCCCCAGGTTCTTGGTCGGATAAAAACTGAACGCGGCCATATCGCCCCACGCGCCGGTCTTCCGCCCCAACCGCGCCGCACCGTGCGACTGGGCGCAGTCTTCCACCACCCGCAGGCCGTGGCGCCGCGCGATATCCATAATCGCCTCCATATCGGCGGGATGGCCGTACAGATGTACCGGCACAATCGCGCGAGTGCGGGAGGTGATCGCCCCCTCCAGGAGATTCGGGTCCAGCGTAAACGTCGCCGGATCGATATCCACCAGCACCGGCGCTGCCCCACACAGGTCAATCGCCGCCACCGTGGCCGAGGCCGTGTGCGAAACCGTAATCACCTCATCTCCAGGACCCACCCCGCACGCGCGTAGCGCTAAGTGCAGCGCATCGGTCCCGCTGCCCACCCCAACCGCCCGCCCAACGCCGATGTACGCGGCGAATTCCGACTCAAACGCCTCGGCCTCTTCGCCTAAGATGTACCATCCACTCTCCAGCACCCGGCGTATAGCCCCGTCAATCTCCTCCCGATGGGCCAGGTACCCCGCCTTTGGATCGGCCGAGAGCACCCGGGGGATCTCGCGCATAACCCCTTCCTTGAAGCCGTTGACAGATCCTGGGCGATTCTCTATCTTGTGGTATCGAAGAAGAAAAAGCCGATTTGAAAACCCTCAGCGCCGGGAGGATCCTTCAAATCGGCCCTCTTGTGGGCAGGGCGCCCTACTCCCGGAAGCGAAAGGTCCGAGCCACCGCTCGATAGGCATCCGCAGCGACAAAAAAGCTGGTGGCCGTCGTCGACGTATCGGGCGCGCCCAGGGTAACGATTGCGTACCCTATTCCCTCCCGGGACAGAAAGGTCTCGTACGTCACGTTGTCCCCCTGCCCGTGAACCAGCTCTTCGGCCGGTGCGCCGTTAATCTGCAGGGAGGTCCGGGAACGCAGATTCTCTCCCACCTGTCCGACCCGGATATCGCCCAGTTCGTTCGCCGTTACCGGAGGATTCTGGAAGCGAAAGATATCCACAAAAAAAGGAGCAAGCGCCGGAGCGGTTTCGGTGGAGGGCACCACCACGGCCACCGGTTCGAAAGTCGAATTGCCCGGAGGCCGGTACTGGTGGGGAAGCGCGGAATCTTGCTCGCGAATGATGAACCATCCTACCCGGGAAAACTCCTGGGGCACCGAAATTTCAAAATTGAACTCATTGCTGATAAACCGGTCTGTGCTCTGGGGTGTATCGGTGCCGCATCCGACCGGGGCGAACAGGAACACCCCCCACAGGATCGGCAGAAAAATCCTACGTGCGATAGTCGCTTTCCCTGTAAGCATCTTTTCCCCCTTTTAGGGCGCACCCTCACCCAGCTCACGAACGAGCTGCCGGAGGTAGTCATAGGTATAAATACCCGTATCGTGCCCGTCGTTCCATCTGATCTGGATGGCATAACGGCCTACCGGATGTACCGCCAGCACCTCATCGGTAGCCCCCATCTCGGCAGCGGTGATCATGTGCAGCCCGCTGTCTTCTGCCTGCTTTTCCCGCCCTTCAACGCACGGTGCGCACGGACAGTGCCGCCGCAGGTGAGACAGCGCAACCCGGCCCGTTTCACCCTCTTTCCATGCAATCTCCATCTCCCCTGCTTCTCGCCGGACGTCGATGCGCAAGGGCACATTCGATTTCGATCTCACAACACCCCACTCTAGGTGTGGCGAGGCCCTGCGGGCCTCAACTTTGAGCTTGACTTTTTATCGCAGTGAGCTAAATTAATGACAATGATATTTTTCTGTCAAAACCGGTGTCCCCTATGCCGTTTTGCATTCCCACACGTTATTTGATCTCCAACGCCGGGCCGGGCTGAAGAAAGCTATCGGCCCGGAACTTTTTAGCGAATCAGGGGTCCATATGGTTGACCCCGGTTAGGACAGACACCCAACACACGGCAATCCCAATGGATCTTATCCACGTCCGCTTTCCAGACACCGTTTTCGCTTCTCTGGCCCACATTCGGGAGCAGCATGCGCGCTTTCAGCGCCTTCTGGTAGACCGGCCAACCGGCATTCGAATCAAAACCCGCGCCAAAAACCCCGAAGTGGACCTCAAAGCAAGCTATAACCGCCGGTTTGCCCAGTCATCCGCAGCGTCTGTGGTGCTCTGTCTGGCTTTCTTCTTCCTTTATCCCGAGCACCACCCCACGGTCTCTCTGGTTTCTGTTCCTAAACCCTTCATCCGCGTCCAGAACATCCCCGAAACCACCCAGCGCATGCGCCCCCCCCCGCCGCCCCGTCCCAGCGTCCCCCTTGCCGTAGAGGGTGAGGAAGTGCCCGAAGACGTCACCATCGAGTCTACAGAGCTGGACCTGGACATGCTCCCGGATCTGATGTTACAGGGTCCGATCGCACTGGGTCCGATGTCTGACGAACCTCTGGACATCTCCGAAATCGACTCCAAACCGATCCCCATCCGCATTGCCACGCCCGA
The DNA here is from genome assembly GCA_965249305.1 of Candidatus Latescibacterota bacterium. GTDB lineage: Bacteria > Latescibacterota > UBA2968 > UBA2968. The sequence goes on from OZ252228.1 coordinate 6,806,733, forward strand.
ATATCCCAGAGCGGCCCTCAAAGCCAAGCGCGAGGGGACGGTACGTGTTCGCATCCTGGTCAACAAAATTGGAAATGTTGAAGAGGTGGAGTTCCTCAAAGGCCCCGAGATCTTTCGCAAAGCCGCTGTGACCGCAGCAAACCAGTACCGCTACCGCCCCGGAAAACATCAGGGCCATAAACGAAAAGTCTGGGCCATCATAGACATCGAGTTTAAGCTCAACTGATCGCATCTCCTCCCTTTAATTCGGTCATCATCTCATCCATACCCCGCAGCCGCTTGGAAAGCATCCGGGCAATATTGAGCACAATCGTCAGGTGGGCTTCCCGATATTTTTCAAAGAACTGGCACAGATCGTCTAAATGAAACAGCAGCAGCCGGGACGGTGCGTGTGTCCGGACCGTGGCCGAACGGGGCAGCACATCCACAAATACCATTTCGCCGAAAAATTCTCCCTGCTCCTCCAGGGTGGCCAGTTCCACCCGTTTCCCCTGGCGTGAGGTCTTTTCCACCGCCACTTTCCCGTCCATAAGCATAAACATCGTATCCCCCGGCGTATCCTCCTCTACAATCACGTCACCTTTGGGATAGTACCCCACATCGGCCGTCTCCAGCAGGGCCTCCAGTTCCTCCTGCTTCAACCCGACCAGGAGGGGGGACAGACTGAGTTCCTGTAAATTAAAACCGGGCATGGGTATGCGCCCTCTTAAACTGAGAAAACATCGGACTTACCGGGCCAAACGGTGTCGGAGCGCGAGTTCCTGAAGCAAAATGCCGTATTGCTCCCGCAGTTCGGGCCGCAGCGCGAAAGCCCGGCGGTAGGCCACCGCGGCGTTCTCAAAAAATCCCTGGGCCGTCAGCACCCGCCCCATCAGCAGGTAATTGGGCGCATACTCAGGCGCCCGCTCGGTCGTCCTGGCCACCATCGCCAGGGCCTGCTCCAGCTGTCGCCGCTGCAGATAGATCCACCCCACCCCCTGATAGGCCTGGATCATATTCGAATCCCGCTGCAGGGCCTGGCGGTAGTACATCTCTGCCAGATCGAGATCCCCCTGTCTCTGGTGCAGGTATCCCAGACCCACCACCACCCCCACATCCGCCGAGTCCAGGACCGCAATCTGCCGGCAAACCCGGATGGCCTGAACATAGGCGCCCAGATGGGTGTACGCGCTGGCCAGAAGGCGCTGCGCCTGGACGTGCGCAGAGTCCCGCCCAACGATCTCGTGGAGCTCCGCAGCCGCAGCCGCATAATCGCCCGTCTCCATCGCCTGGATCGCCCCCTCCAGTTCCGGAGAAATCGCCACAGCAAGCGAATCGTCCTCCAGCCCGGGGAAGGGGGCCTCCACCTCCTGGGCAGCTACCGGAACCGTCCAGATCGCAGCCCACAATCCTGCCACGGCAAGCGCCGACCTCAGTTCCACCTGTTATCCCCTTTTTCGTGTGCGCATCAAAACGGAGTACACAATCAACACCCCCGCAAACGCGCCCACAACCAGAACAATCGTCATGTTGGAGAGCTTTCCCAGTTCCGCCTCAATCCGCGCCTTCTGGTTTACAAAAACCAGGTTATCCGGCTCTAAGCGCAGCGCCTTTTCCAGGACGGCCATCGCCTGTTTCAGTTTGCCACCTTTAAACAGGAGGCGCGACAGGTTGTAGTAAGCCGTAGCCACATCGGGATCGACCTGAACAGCCTTCTGGTAATACCGTCCCGCCTGCTTTATTTTTCCCTGTCTCTCATAACAATAGTTCGGCCACTTTTAAGCAGCAATTTTGCCATAATCCCGCAGTTTTTGGTATTGGGGAGATTTTTTAATCAAATTTAGGTCGAGGTCTAACATTAAAAAAATATTCTGGAGAAAATACGTGTTGAAATAACAGGCTTTTACACTGGCCATGGAAAAGGGTATGGGTCTCGTATCTGATTGGGCTTGTAAGTGTTCCGTTTTGGCTAAATTGAGGGTTGTCAAAGAGGCATTAAAATGGAAAGCCAGCCGTTTTTGATCTCTGGCTTGACAGTCGCACAATCCGGTGAACTGTTTGGCATCTCTGAAAATAAATTCAATTTGGAAACGCGCTTTGTAATATCTGACAATCGTCTTGGCACTTAGGTCTTTGTCGGTTGAAAACAAGATCGCATATTTCTTCTTGTCCTTGTTCGTGTGATCCAGCAAGACGACGGCTTTCAAATTGCGTTTTAAGGAGACGTGATTCAAGACAAGACTGTAAATGGCGATGCCATCTTGTGTTTGGATATATGAAAACCGAGACAGGTCCTGCCAGTTGACTTTGCCGTCATAGGTCTTGTGCCTTCCGCTTCCCTTTTCCCGTTTTGGTCCGGTGTAGAGATAGCGCATATTGGCGTCGCAGCGCAATTTGCCGATCTGGTGTAGATCCAAATCACGGACGCCATCAACAAATTTCTTCTTGCTAAAATAGCCATCGACAACGGTATATTTTTCATTCTCTAACAAGCTGGGTTTGACATCACTCAGGTGCTGTAAATACTGATCTGTTAGGGTTTCGACGTCTTCTGCCTGTTTGGAGCTTTGCTTTTTCGACTTGGCTTTCCCCTTTTTTTTGGTGCCCTTTTTCTTGACGGTCCTTTTCTTTTTATTGACCTTGACGACATCCTGTTTAGGCTTAGACTCAGACATTTGGCGTTCATCTCCAGGATCGGTTTGACGAACGGACAGCGTAAAGCCTGTGTTTCTCAAAACATCCACGATGGCCACACTGGAGACTTCCAACCCCTTTTCGCTCCGACGATGACAACCGTTCCAGAAATAATCCAGACCATAGGTCTGCTTGCCCGACTTGGACACAAAAGAAGCATCTAACACGATGATCCGTTCACTTTCTCTGCCCAGGCTTTCATTGATCACCGCTCGGTTGAAGGCCACAAATTCAAAGGGTTTGGCAAACTGGCGTGAATACGTCTTCTGTGACAAAGGAGAGTAACGCGATAGGTTACGAAAATTGATCTTGCCGTGAGCTGTTAGGATCGCTGTAAACACAGCCATCAGAAACTTTTTTTGAGGCTTGGAAATCTTGAAACTCTTGAGTATCTTTTCTGCCAGTTCCATTGTGCCGTCTCTCCAGATAAAGGGTATCGTTGACGTGGTGGTCTATGATACCTAATCTGCGTGAACGGCACTTTTTTGTCAAAGAAAACTGTCCGCCATATTGTCATAAACAGCCCCCAGGTTGTTGTAGGCGTCACCGTCCCCCGGGCGCAGCTTGATCACCTCCCGGTAGAACCTTCCCGCCAGATCGTAGCGCATTTGCTGAAAACAGAGCCCGGCCAGGTTGTAATACGCATCGGTGTGCTGAGAATCCTGCTGGATCACCCGCTGGTAAAGCGCAATCGCCTTTCGCACGTCCACCGGCCGGTCGACCCCCAGCTGGTACCTCTGTGCTTCCTGGTAGAGCCGTTCCACCTCAGGGCTCGATCCCCTCCCCTCCTGTGCGCTTGCAGCCGCCACACAGAGCAATACGCCCAGCAGCGTCCTCCAGAGTGTCGTCACGGCGCCTCACCTGGATTCCTGCGGCCCCCTGAGAATAATAAATGCGGCATTGTCCTGCCCGGAAACCGCATAGTCCCGCGAAATGCCATGGGCCACAGCATTCAGGTCGGCTTCCGACGCCAACCGGTCAATCAGGGACCGGACGCGGTGCTGGGGATGTTTCAAAACCCCATCCGTTGCCAGAAAAAAACTTTGATCGCTCATCGTTTCCAGACCGAAGTCGATGAATTTTTTGTGAAACAGCTTGTCTCCCAACCAGACACTCAAATTTCTTCCAGCGATACCATATCCCCGATCCCGGTTGATCCGGCCAACCTGTCCCGCTTTTACCCGAAAGAGAAACGAATCGCTCACCGAGGCCCAGCAGAGACTGGACCCCTTCCGGATGGCAGCAACCAGGCTGGTCATGCTCTTGTCTGACTTCAGGTCTCTCACAATCGTGGCATGACAGCGGGCGACCGCATGGATCAGGAATCTCTGAATCGCCTCGTCCTCCACCTCATCCTCATCCTCAAAACCCAGACGCAGCAGCTCAAGGAGCTTGCACACGGCCAGTTCGCTGCTGCGCGCTCCGTGGTGCGCGTCGGCCACCACAAAAACCTCCAGCCCCCCCACCCGGTCAAAGCCCAGGGCATCCTCGTTGGGATCGCCGTAAATATCGCCCACATGGCTGCCGGTTGTAAATCCGAAGGCCGCATCGCTCGCCTCCTCGATCACCCCCCCTACAAAATCGCCCCGGCGCCGGTGGTACCGTCCCAGAATCACGAGATCGTGGTACAGGCGCTCCGATTCCTGGAGCGCCTGCTGCTCCGCCCTTCGGTCGCTGACCCTTACCAGCAGGTTCTCTGTACCGTGCCCATCCTCCTCGCGCTGGGCCAGATGTCCCTCAACCCCCTTTAAAAGGCCATCCAGCACCTGCCTGGGCACCTCGCCCGGCGCCGATGGCACAGCGGATCCGACCCCCGAAAACCGTTCGGCATAGAACCGCTTCAGGGCCTGTTGAAACTCCCGTGGGGTCATCAGGGGAGGGTCGATGCGGCCGACCTGTCCGCCATCCAGCCACACGCCGGCAGTTGCTTCCCGGAACCGCCCTTCCAGGCGATCGAAATGCATCAGGTGCGCCTCCAGCCGGTCTCCATACTCTCCAAACCGGATCTCCAGCACACGCGGTGCAAACGCCGCCGAAAAAACCGCCTGACCTATGGATGTCGCCATCTGAGAATCGGACACGGACCCGCCCTCCGGGACTAAAACAGGAGCACCTCATCAAGCCGCTCCATCAGCGGCTTTTCTCCCGGATGTTCCAGGATCACCTCAATCACGGGCCGGCTGCGCCACAGCCTCAAACAGAGTTCCCAGTCCACATCCAGCCGCTGGCACGCCAGCCGTGCCATCAAACATGCGCTTGCCAGTATCTTGATCATATCAAAACAGGCTCTTCAATGTTAAATCATACAAAAAATCGGCCCTCCGAGTCAAGCACCATAAAAATGAAGGCTAATTATCCTCTGCGCCCTGCTCGACCCAGAGCCGGAACCGTTGGATCTCGGCCGGCGAGAAGAAGGGCCCACCCTGAGGCATGCGATCCCCGCTAATCCCGCCGGCGCCTTCCAGCTTGCGAATCAGATAGCTGGCATCCGGTTCTTTCGGTTTCACCCGGTTCAGCGCCGCCTGCTGCTGGCTTGGCTTATCCACCAGGTTTGCCCGCGCCTGGCCCTCATCCAGCACCAGGCCCGCGCCGGGGGGAAACTGCTCGCTGGCCGAGTGGCAGCCCACAAACGCACAACTGGCGTTAAACATGGGCTGGAGGTGCCGGGCAAATGAGATCGTGGGCGTAAACCGGAAGGTCGCCTGGTCTCCCTCGCCTTCCACGATGGTGTCTCCCGTCAGGTCCCTCACACCGCGCACCACCAGAATATAGGGCACCCCCGCCGTCTGAGGCGAGGTGGTCAGCCGCACCCGGTCGGGCGCTTCCAGACGGGCGCTTACAACCTGCGGGACCCCCTCGCCGGTGAAGGTGTAATTCCCCGCAGCCTCGGCCGAAGCCCGGTCCACCTCTTCGCTGAAGCTCACCTCCACACTCACGCTGTCCAGTGAAACCGCAGCCAGTACAGAGGGCGGCACCGGCGGCGCCAGCGAGCGAACCGCCCCCTCCTGGATCCAGGCCCGTATCGCGTTGATCTCCGCCCGGGAAAGGGACGGACGGCCCAGGGGCATCGGATCGCCGAACACCGCCCGGCCGGTCGGATCTTTCCCTTCCAGCTTCCAGATCAGCAGGCTGTTATTGGGGTCTCTGGGAATCACATGGGGGCCGTTCTTGCTCGCGCTCGGTTCGAAAAGCTCGGCATAAGAAACCTCCGCCGTGAGCACCAGGTCCGACTGCGCTTCTCCGGTGCCTCCCGGTTCGTGGCACCCACCCGTACAGGACCGGTTAAAAATCCGTTGAACATCCCGGTCGTAAAACGCCGTTGCCCCCTCCGGCGCCTGCACAAAGGGCGCAACCGTAAACGATACCGGGTCCTGGGGAGAGCTGCACCCCAGCACGAGAAGACAGTACGCGCAAAGCAGAGATCGAAACACGGACAATTTACTGGTGACAGTAGCCACAGAATCCCACCCCACTTGTCTGTGTATTGATGTGACAGGCATAACAGAGAGCCTGGGGATCCGCGTGGAACTCCCCCTGTCCGGCCAGATCGGCAAATCGTGTCGAATGGGTCCTGGGGTCGGTCCCCTTCACCCCATCGAAATCCACGTGGCACTGCATACAGCTCGGATCTTCCCCCTCCACGTCGTGGCAGGCCACACACCGTTCGATATCCCGGCGGGCCCATGCGCCGTGCCGTCCCCCGCCCGATCCCGCTCCGGCCAGCACCCAGGGCCGGGGATCGCCCGGCAGCGGCCCGTGCCAGATGGGCTTGAACCGCCGTTCGTCCCCTTCGATCCGGTGACAGTCCACGCAAAACGACTTTGCATGGCAGGTGGCGCACTGCCGCTCCTTCCCAACCGCGTCCAGCGGGTGTGTGAACCGGTAGTTCAATTCGTGCTGCCGCTGGAGGACCTGCCCCATCCGCCCCCGATTCTGGGGCGCCCCCGAGGCGCTCCGCTCCGGAGGGTTCTCCAGGCTCACCGTCAAAGCCCCGGCGTGGCAGTCTTCACACCAGGTATCCTGGTGGCACTTGGCACAGGGCATGTCACCTGCGCGGGAATGTTCTTTGTGCTCGTGAACCCAGTCCACCCGGTGATTCTGGGGCCGGATCACCTCCACTTTGGGATGGCAGGTGTTGCAGTCGTAGGGCGCCTTTGCATCCTGGTGGCAGGTCAAACACTCCTCCATCACCGGCCAGTTCACCCGGCTGGCATAATCGGTCTTGGTCATGCCCCGATGGCAGTCCTGGCAGACCAGCTCCAGCTTTTCTAAATGAAACTGGTGGGGAAAGTCGATCACCCGTTCCGGATTTTCAAACGCCACCGCGTGCTCCGGATCTTGATGGCACTTCGTGCACTGCTCCGGATCCTCGACTTCGTCCTTGTGGCAGCCGGCGCAGGTCTCCTCCGTGGGCAGAATATTGTCCGAGGCCGCGTGGCTTTTTGGCGCCTTCGTGTGGCAATCGGTGCAGAACAGCCCGAAATCCAGCAGATGATCTCGGTGCGAAAAACGGATAATCGCGCTCCGGTTCTGTTCCGGGATCGTAATCGGAATCTCCTCATTCCCGGCCCATCCCGGCCCCGAAATAAACACAACAGACGCGCCCACCAGCCAGGGCAGAGACCTCATGGCGCCCTCCTCCCGGACGCCGGCCCTTTGAAGAACCAGGTGGTCGCCCGGAAGAAAAACCGAAGATCGTGCGCCAGCCCCGGGAACGGATTTGCCCGGGTCGCCAGCTTCAGATCCTGCATCAGATTCTGCCCCTGCAGGCTCAACGACAGGCGCCGGCCCGGCCGGTAGGTAATCCCCAGCGTGGAGGTCGCCACCGTGCTTCGCGCGCCCTCTCCCTCATAGAGCCGGAACCTGGAGAAGTGGAACCCGCCGTCCATCCAGATCTCCCGGTTCAGCCGGTAGCGCAAACTTGCGGTGAACCCATCCGCAACCCCGCCGTAGCCCCGGCGGCGGATGTAGCCCACGTACCCGTTCAATACATTGGCGCCCAGGTTGACCCGGTAGCCGTCGTCCCCCTCGTAACCCACCCTGGAAAATTCCCCGAACAGGCTGAAGAAACGGTTGAACCGGTAATTTCCTCGAAGCGACACCTCCCGGTTGCTGCTCTGGGCAAACAGGCTGAAAATGCTGTTCTGATCCACATAGGGCCTTCTGTGGAGGATCTCCCCCGAAAGGGTGAACCCCCGATGGTGGTAGCGCATCACCCCTTCCACCCGGCGCGTCTGCCACTCGCCCGGGGTGCTCAGGTCCCATCGCAGATAAAGGGTGAGCGGACGCCCCAACCTTCGCTGCAGGTCAAAGCCCACCATCTGCTGCTCCACCTCCCCGGCCTGCACCTCCAGGCCGCCCAGCCCGGCGGAGATCCGGCTGGTGCTGGTGTAGGGCATTGCCTGCCGGCTGCGCCGGTAGAAGCTGATCCCGAGCCGGGTCTCCAGAAACTGGGACGAGGTCAGGTGCGCCCCGAACATATGTCCCTCGCCCCACCCGTTCATCCCCTCCCGGTCCACCGGCACCAGCGTGCCGGCATAGGCGTCCACCCGGGCCAGCCCCCCCAGGTCCACATCGGCGCGAACTCCATCGATGCGCCCCACCCCCACGCCGGCCAGCACCAGCTGCCGTCCGCCGGTCAGCACAAACCGGTCCCCGGCGTCTTCCCACCGGAGATATCCGTGATAAAACCGATACCGCGGATCGTTCCCGGCCCTGTGAAGCAAATCCAGAGAAACGCGCCCGTAGGTCTGCAACGACAGCTCCGGACGCCCCAGGCCCATCACCCGAAAACGCGCCGTCTGATAGACCCGGAGATCGCCGCGGCTCACCGTATCCGGATACGATCGCTCGAAGGTATATACGGCCGTACTAAACCGCCCTGTGACTCCGGTTCCGCCGGCGGATCCCGCAGTGAGGAACAGCGCGACTATCCCGCATACCCAGCGCATCGTCCCCCCTTTCCCCCACCAGCCACGATGGTACATACAATCCTCCCTCTCAACAAAAGAAGGGTTGATGGATTCCCCGGCAACAGCCTCATAATAGGCCACACGGTCGATCTGGTCAAGGAAAATGAAGCTGTCGGCACCCCGCTCAATTCCGGCTTGACAGCGCGGCGGGAAATGTGTTATGTTGACACTCCCACGGATAAATTCCGTGGGATTCTCGCTTCATCCCAGACTGCTTGCCTTGGCAAGTCTCACACCCGGTCCACGAGCATTTACCCTGTCCGCCTGCCCGGCGGCCAGCAAGTCCAGCAGACCCTTTTGTTTGATATTGTGCGCCGCATTGTGATCCCGATGGAGGATCCTCCCACACCCCTCACAGGCAAAGACCCGGTCTGACAGCGAGACCTCATTAAGCGTGCGACAGTCCCAGTGCAGCCTGGTGGAAGGGAAGAACCGGTCCACGCTGTGGAACACTTTGCCTTGCCAGAGCGCTTTGTACTCAAGCTGTCGGCGGAACCCTCCCCAGGCCGCATCGTAGATGCTCTTGGAAAGACGGCTGCGCGCCAGACCCTTCACGTGCAGATCCTCCACGATGACCGCTTGGTTTTCGCGGACAAGGCGATGGCTGAGCTTGTGAAGGAAATCCCGGCGTGCGTTGGACACCTTTTCGTGGAGCCTGGACAGGCGCTCTCGCTGCTTGCTGCGACGGTGGGAGCCCTTTTGCTTGCGGGAGAGCCGGCGCTGCTCTCGGGCGAGTTTCTCTTCTGCTTTGCGGAAATACCGCGGTGCTTCGATCTGTTCGCCGCTGGAGGTGACCAGGAAATACGTCAACCCCAGATCCAGTTTTTGATGTCTCTGAACGGATTTCCCGCGATTCATCCCACGATTGAAACCGTGGGCTTTCTCGCGAATTCTCTGTAAAGCCGACCGCTTCGATTCGTTCTCACCTCTCAGGGAGGTTTGATATGTCACTCTCGGGTAAAAAAGCCCTGATTACCGGCGGGCGCCGGCGCATCGGCCGGGGGATTGCTCAGGCGCTCTCAGGGGCGGGGTGCGACGTCGGCGTCAACGATATCGAACAGGATGCGGATGCCGAAGAAACCCTTCAACGCGTCCAGGAATCCGGGCGGGAGGCCGCATTCTTCAACGCCGACATCTCCAGCGTCTCCCAGGTGGACGCCATGATCGACGCCTTTGTGGACCGCTTCGGGCAGATCGACATCCTGGTGAACAACGCCTATTATGCAGACCACAAACCCTTCCTGGAGATCTCTGAAAAACTCTGGGACCGCACCCTCGATGTCTGCCTGAAAGGGTACTTTCTCTGCAGCCAGCGGGCTGCCAGGGCCATGGTCCATCAGGGCAGCGGCGGCGCAATCGTCAGCATCTCTTCCGTCCACGCCGGCCGCGCCTGGCCCAACGACACCTGCTACGGCACGGCCAAGGCGGGCATCCTCCGTCTCACGCAGAGCATGGCCCGCGATCTGTCCGCACACAACATTCGCTGCAACGCGATCCTGCCCGGCTACATGGACACCGAACACCGCTTTGGCGCACCGCCTCCGGATCCGGGCAGCTCCCCCAAACGCCTGCACCCCTTCATCCCCACCGGCAGGTATGGTACCCCCGAAGATATTGGACGCGCCGTGGTGTTCCTCAGTTCCCCCCACGCCGCCAATATCAACGGCGTCGCCCTGCCCGTAGACGGCGGCCTGCTGACCACCGGCGTGCCGGAATAATGGGGTCTGTGGTCTAATGCTCACAAAAAAACGGCCTTAAAAAATACAAAGGCCGATTCGGCCGGCTGATGGGGACAGAACAAAAACAACAGCCCGGCCTGCTCAATCGCCTGTTGTAGCCTTCAATCCGCCTGACGTCGTGGGGAGATCGTCAGGCAGGGCCAAAACGGAGGGGAGAGATAAGCAGACCGGGCAACCTCCATCTTTCCAAATACTTACTCATAAAAATAACAAACCGAAGGTAAAAACGCAACCCCCACCTCCTCCGGAGCATTCTCCCTGCTCCCGGTCTGTGCTTCCACGTTCAAACGGTCTTCTCGGCTAATCGGCGGGGCGCCATACCAACGACCCATTTTTCAGAGCGAAGGTTCCGTTTCGCAACCCCTCCGCTTCAATCGGCACGACCTGCATCTTCCCCTTCAAATCCCTGACCTCCAGTGTGCGCCCCTCCACCGTTGTGACCGTCTTGGCCTCCACCCAGCTTTTCTCCATCTCGATACTGCCGGTGGATGTTTCCTGAAATCCGTGCAGCTGAAGCAGCTGTACAACCACAGCATCGCCAACCTCCCCGCCCACGCGCAGCGTGCAGCCCGCCGGCTGCTCCAATTCTTTAAGCAGCGCCTGTCGTTGTTCAACAAGCGGCGTGATTCTCTCCTGGAGCTTATCGCCCTGCCGGATGTCCATAATATGCAGCCGGAGATCTTCAATCAGCTTGAGAAATATCTTGTGCCGGCTCGGGTTGCGGCTGATGTAGTGCCGGTTCACTCGGGTTAAGGACCCCACCATCACACGCAGGTAGAACTCCTCCAACGCCCTGTCCACCGCCTCCGGGTCCCGATCTGAAACAGCCTTGTAAAATGACTTGAGATCGACCCGGAGTTCCCGGCCCGTGGGCACCAGAATATACCCCATTTTAAGCTCGACCTGAGGATAGTCCCGCACGAACCGGCGGCCCGTCAGACCGATACGGACCTTCAACTCATCCAGGTTCCGCTCTGAGTTCTTCTGCTCCAACCGGAGGTGCCTCAGCGTATGAATATCACGGGTCCGGTTTCCCAGAGAGACCTCCGTTTCCATCAGGTCTCCGCTTACCTCAGCGCCCAGGTCCACCTGCATCTTGCTCTGCGCCACGTCTCCGTGAACCACAATACGCCGTGCGGTAATATTGGCGTCAACCACCGGACTTTCCATCACCGCCGCCCCGGCCACCTCGATCTTACAGGGGTGCTGGGGTTCCCCTTTGACAGCCCCCTGAATCAGGACGTCTCCGTCGCCCCGGATAACTCCACCCTGGTAGATATTGCCGGAGACCACACCGTTTCGATCACGGAAATCGACCACCCCCCCCTCCATGGTCACTTCCTCGACCGTGTGAACCTGCCGCTCCTGCTCCGGGTCTTTTTTCTTTTCCACACCGGACTCCGGCTGTGCCATGCCCCCAATCTCCCCGCTGTGTGCAAGTTTGCCCTATTGGGCCAGCGCCCGGATGGACGCCCGTTTCTCTACGAGATCTCTCGTAATCTGAACCAGTTCCTGGAGCGTTGACATCCGCACCGGCTTGGAGAGCACCACATCGGTATAATCCATCGCCATCTCCGGAAGATCTTCCGTGTATCCCGAAATAATCGCAATGACCGACCAGGGCATCATTCCCCGAATCACCGACAGAATATCCAGCCCGCTCACCCCCGGCATCTTCAGATCCAGCGTCACCAGGTCGTACCGCGTCTGGACGGCCCTGGCCAGCGCCTCTTCTCCGCTTTCCGCCGTATCAATCTGCTCGCAGCCCATGGTTTCAATACAGCTGACCAGAAACTCCTGAACGTCCGCATCGTCGTCCACAATCAGTACTTTCATAACACCTCCCTTGAACAGGGGCGGAAAGCGTCAGGCCGACTTTCCAAACTGCTGGGCAAAGTCCACAAAATCGGCAAAATCGACAGCTCCGTTGCCGTTCAGATCGTACTTTGAATCGGGTGCCGACTCGGTTTTACGTAGATGTTTTCTGTCTATGCTGCATCGGCATAGTCAAGGAGTTCATCATTGGCATATCGAACCTGTTTATACTGATTCCAGAAAGCATCCCATCGTTTTGACTTGACGTAAGTGCGTAACTGCAAGATGCGTTGTCCTCCCTGCCAGGACCATTGCATACCCGATCGACAAAGCCTTGTCTTGACCAGGGTCTTGCAGGCCGCTTCGACGGGTCCCGAGCCAATGGGCAGACCCCTTCGACGAAAGTCAGCATAGGCCATCCGGTGTTTGTTCCGAAAGAAGAAGGTTCGTTCTGTTTCCAGGTCTTCCATGGACTTGACCCGTTTCGGTGGGTACCTTATCTCTTGAGAGAAAGGAGATCCACTATGCCGCCAACACGTCCACCTTATCCACCTGAGTTCAAAAAGCAAATGGTCGAATTGGTTCGAGCCGGTCGTACGCCAGGAGAGCTGGCCAAAGAGTTCGAGCCCTCAGACCAGACGATCCGGAACTGGGTGGTACAGGCCGACCGAGACGAGGGCCTTCGAGAAGACGGTCTGACCAGTGATGAGCGAGAGGAGTTGCGCCGTCTTCGTCGCGAGATTAAGCAGTTACGCATCGAGCGTGAGATCTTGTCAAAAGCAGCAGCCTGGTTCGCTCAGGAGACCAACACGATCCCCAGAAAGCCTTCCAGTTCGTGAAGGCGCACCAGGCAAAATGGCCAATTACCACGCAATGCCGAGTCCTGGGTGTCTCCCTCAGTGGGTATTATGCGTGGCGAGGACGCCCCCCATCGCCAAGAGCAAAGGTCGATGCGGATCTCAAGGAACAGATTAAGGCTTTTCATGCCCGTTCTGATTCTACCTACGGAGCCCCCAGAATCTGGGAAGATCTGGCAGCATTAGGCATCCGTATAGGCAAAAAGCGTGTCGCCCGTCTGATGGTTGAGATTGGTATCTTCGGGGTGAGCCGTCGAAAGGGTATCAGAACCACCCGTAAGGGAAAAAAGGCTCAAAAAGCCCCTGATCTGGTCAAGAGAGACTTCACTGTTGAAGCCCCAAATAAACTCTGGGTGGCCGATATTACCTACGTACCAACCTGGGCGGGCTTCCTGTATCTTGCTGTGGTTATCGATGTCTTTTCCCGCCGAGTCGTGGGCTGGACGATGGCTTCGACGCTCCAGAGTGAGTTGGTTTTGTCTGCTTTGAATATGGCACTTTGGCAGCGTCATCCTTGTGGGGTGATCCACCACTCCGACCAGGGATCTCAGTATACTTCATTTGCCTTCGGTAAACGCTGCGATGAGGCGGGTATACGTCCCTCAATGGGTTCTGTAGGCGACTGCTATGACAACGCACTGTGTGAAAGCTTTTTCGCCACCCTCGAATGTGAATTGATCGACCGCCGTTGTTTTCGTACCCACAAGGAGGCCAGATTGGCTATTTTTGAGTATATTGAGGGCTGGTATAATCCCCATCGTAGGCATTCATCAATCGCATACCACTCACCGATGACATATGAAAAACAGCATCAAACACGGGCTTGAAGCCCAAGCCCTAAACACTCCACCAAAACGGGGCAACTCCAGAATTGTTGCGTACAGTTTCCTGAGACATAGATCCTCCCTTTGTGACGTCCGATCTACCCAGATATAGGACCAGATAGACTTCAAGAAGGCCGTCCAGAACAATAAATGCATTCAACGCCTCGATCAGGCCTCGTTCTTCCGTTTCTGCTTGACACGCTCCAGACAGTTAAAAATCGTTTTCAGCAGTTCCAGCGCGTCGAACGGCTTTTCAATATAGTCGTACGCGCCCAGCCGCCGCGCCTCAGCGGCTATTTCCTCCGAGCCGTACCCGGTGATCAGGATAACCTCCACGTGTGGATACTGCTCTTTGATGGAGCGCAGCAGCTCGATGCCGGTCATGTTCGGCATCCGGATGTCCGTAACCACCAGGTCGTGTGGCGACTGCTGCAGCTGCTCCAGCGCTGCCGCACCGTCCGGCGCCGTATTCACCTGGTAGCCCTGGTCTCGAAAAAATACCTTCAGGGACTCCAGCACCTGAGATTCATCATCTACCAGCAGAATCCGGTTCTTGTCGCCCGCTTGATCACTCATGTTTCCGGTCTCCTCTCTCGTATCTCGTATCTCGTGAAGCGTATCTCGTATCTCGTGAAGCGTATCTCGTATCTCGTGAAGCGTATCTCGTATCTCGTGGTTCGATTTCACGCTTCACGAACGACGCTTCACTCACCAGAATCAGGCTGCGGTCTTTCGGATGAACGCTGTTGGCGTTGATAGTGGAGATTGAGTTCTCGAAGAAAACCTTTAAAAGGGTTGAGCACCTCTTTCTCGATCTCCTGGCGTTTGTGTCTAATCTTTATCCGGCCCCTGGCGGTGTTCACATTTCCGAATTGGTCGATCATCAAGCCTTCGGCCTGACCCCGCTGGCTTTCCCACTATCTGATGAGTTGCTGACAGCCACCCCGGAATCCCGTCAGGTCAGGGAGGTTCAGGGCCTTTACCCTTTCCTGGATGTAGTCCAACGCGTGCTGCTCTTCTTCCTCGCTAAGAGGGAGAACGAAGGCCTCCAACTCCTCCTCGGCCGCGCCGGCCGTCTCTCCCTGGGCAGCGGATTCCCCTTTAGCCTGACCGGTCGCGTGCGCCCGCCGCATCTCCTTCAGTTCCCGCTCTTTGGTCCCGGTGGCCCGGTTGCACGTCTCAACCAGACCGGCCAGTCCCGACAGCGCTGAATCGCAGAGTTTAGCCATAAGCCCGCTGTAGCGGTCGGATGCTCCCTGGTAGCGGTCTTTACTCGATTGGATACGCTGGATCTGCTGCCTGACAGCGGTAACCAGGTCCTGGATCTGAGGGAGCTCACGTACATCTAATGTGTGGACCCGTCTCTCGACAAAATCCTGTGCCGCCTTACGCTCCTCGGCGGTCAAAACAAGGAGTATATCGGACTCCTTCTTTCTTCCCTCTCCCATGGCTCCCCTCTCGTATCTCGACGCTTCACGCTTCACGCTTCACGAACAACGTCCTAATCAAAGGCAACAACCGCGTGCCAAACTCCGGTTTGGTGACAAACCCCTCTGCCCCCTCGGCCTCGGCCGCAACGCGATATTCCGGGGAATCGTACATCGTCACAATGACAATGCGCGGCGGATCGGGCTGCGTGCGGATCTGCCGCGCTGCCTCCAGCCCGTTCATCCCGGGCATGGCCAGATCCATCAGCACCAGATCGGGATGCAGCCGGGCGGCCTGCGCCAGTGCGTCGGAGCCCGAAAGCGCGCGGCCCACGATCTCAATCCACGGATCTGTGGACAGAAATCGTGCGGCCGACTCCAAAAACTCCGGACTGTCGTCCACCAGCAGAACCCGGACCCTTTCCCCCTGCCCACGCGTCGATTTTGGCTGCGCCATGCGCTCTCCTCTTGGCATAGAATGACCCCATAGCCTACTGATACCCCCGAGTAGCAGTCCCGACACATGAGTAACCTGCGCCAAAATGGCCGAAAAAGCAATGAGGGGAAACCTGAAATACGGTGGAAAAAAGTCTGAAAAATGCGGAGAAAAAGTCTGAGATATGGGCGCAAGCCCAAATGTGGAGAGAATTTGAAAGGAGGTAAAGTGAGACCGTGCCCCACTTCTGTGTAATTCCGCGTCATTCCGCGGCGTTTTTATCCGTCCGGCGCAACCAGCCCCATCCGAATTGCGTACCGCACCAGGCCTGCAACGTCGTGAATGTCTAACTGTTCCATCAACTGTTTGCGGTGCGTGTGCACCGTCTTTTTACTGATGTGAAGCGTCCGGGCGATCTCCTTCGTCGTCTGCCCTTCAGCCACCAACTGCAAAACTTCACGCTGGCGCGGCGTCAACCGCTCGAGCGGGTCCAGTTCCGCATCCCCGCCAACACGCCGTACGTAACCCGCCACAACGTATTTGGACACTGCGGAGCTGAGGTACGTCTCTCCCCGAGCAGCCGCTTGAATGGCAATTTCGAGTTCATTCGTGCCCGCGTCCTTCAAAAGATAACCCGCTGCACCCGCTTGTAGGGCTTTTAAAACGTATTCCTCGTTTGTATACATCGAGAGAATCATCACGCGCACGTCCGGGAAATCCTTCCTCACCCGCACCGTGGCTTCCAGACCGTTCAACCCCTTCATCGCAATATCCATCAACACCACGTCCGGCCGGTGCGTTTCAATCAGGCGCAGCCCCTCGCGGCCGTCGCCCGCTTCCCCCACCACCTCGACCCCTTCCAGGCCTTCCAGCAGCGCCCGGATCCCCGCGCGCACCAGGGCGTGGTCTTCCACAAGCATCACACGAATCGGCTCCATCCTCAGGCGCTCCTTTCAACCGGTGCTTCCGGAGATGGGAACGGGGTCAGGGGAAAACGGGCGCGGACCTCGGTCCCTCGCATTGGCTCGGACGCAATCTCCAGCTGGCCGCCAACCAGTTGCACACGCTCCTGCATCCCCAGCAGGCCCAAACTCCCACCTTCCGAAGCGCGCTCCAGCGCCGCATTCACGTCAAACCCGACCCCGTCATCTCGGATAACCAAATCCAGTTCCGAATCTCGTTGTCGTAATTCAACCTGCACCTGCTGTGCTTGCGCGTGCCGCATCACATTCGTCAGCGCCTCCTGAGCAACGCGAAAACAAACGGTGTCTAAGGCCGGGGACAGGTGCCTCTCCATCGAACCGATGGCCAGTTCCGCCTTAAATCCTGCCCGCTGCGCCTGCTGGTCCACGTACCACCGCAGCGCAGCGACCAGTCCGAGGTCGTCCAGCATCGAGGGCCGCAAGTCGAGCGATAGGTCGCGTACCTGCCGGAGCGCACGGTCTACAATGCCGATGCTCTCTTCCAGGCCGGACCCCGGCGCAGACGCGTCGGATACCCGCTGCATGGCCTGCAAATTGAGTTTCACTGCGGTAAGGACCTGGCCGACCTCGTCGTGAAGTTCGCGTGCGAGCCGGCGCCGTTCCTCCTCCTGGACCTCGACCAGCCTCCGGGAGAGGCTCTGCAGCCGTTGCTGGTTCGCCTGGAGCGTCACCTCCACCTTCTTGCGCTCGACAATTTCGCGTTTTAGAGACTCATTGGACACGCGCAGCTCGGTCGTACGCTCTCCAACCCGCCGTTCTAACTCGTCGAGTGCTTTTTGCAGGGCCTCCTCTGCCTGCTTGCGTTCAGCGATCTCTCTTTGAAGTTGCTCGTTAGCCGTCTTGAGTTGCGCAGCGCTTTTCCGAACTTCGCTATGGAGCCGGGCGTGCTCTAAGGCAATGGCTACCTGATTCAAAAACGGCTGCATCACCTCGATCTGGTGGAGCACCTCCTCCTTCTCCTCGATCTTGCTGCCCGTAGCCAGAACCGCCAGTATCCGATCTCCCTGCTTGACCGGGATAAAATATGACGCTTGCCCCCGGCGACGCTCAGGGCGGTCAAACCTTGCATCAAACCGATCATCCCATTCCTCAATAATCTGCATCTCCCCGGTGCGAGCTACCTCTGCCGTGATGTTGTCGTCGTTCAGGTCGTACTGTAGGCCAACAACCTTGCGTTCAGAGGGTCTGGGGAAAGGGAGAAGGTCGCCCTCTTTTGTATGGCGGGTCAGACTTCGTACGACCTTTACGCTGTGGGCAGACTCGTCCACAAGGGCGACCATCAGGCTGCGGAAGATCCCGACCTCCACGACCCGCTTCGCCAGATTGTCCAGGACCTGCTCCAGATCCAGAGAGGATAGGGTGACCTGACCAATCTGATGAAACGCGTGCAGCAGCCGGTCCTTCTCCGCCAGCGCCTCCTCCGCATCCTTACGGCTGGTGATCAGACGCCACAGCAGAACAAGGGACCAGCCAAAAGCCAGCAACAAGATCACAAGCGAAACGATAACAAAAGGACCCATAACCCTATCTCCTGAACACGGACCTTGAATCCCCTCACCTGCGGTACGGCTCCGCCTGACCCCGAAATTCCGTCCCCTCCAGACCGTAGGCATTGTTCCGAATATCCGTCTTCCCGTCGGACTGGACGGACCTGCCGTTGGGCCTCTGATAGAACCAGTTGTTGGCAATATCGGCCCGTTCTTCCGGCACCCCCCGAATCACAACAGCGGCCTTGGGACACCGGAACGTATTGTGATGCACTTTCATCCAGGTGCCGGCAACCGTTGTCCCGTCCTTCCGGTCGCGCCCCCCGTGCATATCAAAACAGTGGCTGACCGAGTGTCCGACCTCCAGATTATGCCTGGCTTCGTACCCGCTGCCCGGACTCCCGCTGCCCGCGATCGAGTGCCGGTTGTAATTGAACACATTGTACTCGATCAGCGAAAAGGCTGTGCTGTGACTCACCCCGTAGCCCAGGCCGTTGTACTGGTTGTGGTGGATAAAATTGTGGTGGATGTGATGCCCCTCGCCTGCACCCAGCCGAACCGCAGCGACGCTCCATCCTCCCAATTCGCAGTTGTCCACCTCCAGCCCCGGGTGTTCGGTGCTGATCCCGGCGGACGTGGGAAATTTGTAGTAATACTCATGCCCCCGCCCCTCGGCAAACGACCGGCGGTGGTGTTCGAAACAGGGCTTCGGGTTCGGACCGCCGATGCGCAGCCCACTGATGCGCACATTGGGGCCCATCGCACGGATCAACGGACTTGTCTTGAAGGTATCGCTAAAGATCATCCCCCCTTTGGCGCCGCCCTGACCCCGGTTACTGGCCAGGGTAACCCCCTCGGGAATCTCAAGCACAAGCTGTTCGATATAGACCCGCTCGGTACAGTCGATCTTCGCCCTCCCATCCACATAAACCACATCTCCGACCCCTGCGCCTTCCAGCGCCTCCAGCAATTCGTTCAGGGTGGATACAGGCCCCGAAGTTGGTGCAACCGAATTCGCATAGCCTTTCCCGCCGCCGATGGAACCCTGTTCATCCGGTCTGGCGCCGCAAATCTCGCCATCGATTTCGATCCATGTCTGGCCCAGCACGGGCTGTCTGGCATTGAACATCTCAGATTCTCCTCAGATTGAGAATTTAAATTTTCCAGAGATTTTTTGCCTTTCTCCGCGTCCTCCGCGTCTCCGCGGTGAATCTGGAACCTGGAACTATAACTCCACCCGCCGTCCCGTCTCACTCGACGCGTAAGCCGCCTCCACAATCCGCGCCACCTTCAGCGCATCCTCCCCCGCCGCCGGAGGCTCCCCCTCGCCCTGCGCCGCCCCGATGAAGTCCTCCAGAAATGAAAGGCCATAGACGCCCCCGTAGGCCGCCAGCGCCGGAAGTGTGTACTCAAACGTCCGCATCGGTGCGGATTTCCACGCCGGATGCGCACTTTCCACGTACAGCCGGGGTGGACTGTCCACCGGACGCCAGTACACCCTTCCCTCCGTTCCCCGGAACCCCACATAGGTATCGTAGCTCGCCCCCGAATACCCGCTTCCGCTCAGTGCAAGTTGGTACCCGGCCTGCAGACCTCCGATCACGCCGCTCCGAAATTTGAACGAAACCGACGCCACGTCCTCCACATCAATCGCCTCCCCGCTCAGCGTATCCACCATCGCCGAAACCGCCGCCACTTCGTCGCCCAGCACGTAGGGCAACAGATCGATATAATGGCACCCCAGCCAGGAAAGAATCCCGCCTCCGGCCATCTCCCGGCTGAACAGCCAGTGCGCCGGATCCCTGAACTTCACCTGAGACGTCACGATCCGCGCCTCACAGCTCGTCACGCGCCCTATTGCCCCTTCCTGCACCAGCCGGCGGGCTTCCCGGGAGACCGGGTGGTACCGGTTCTGGTACATCACTCCCAGCTTGATCCCCGCCTCTGCCGAAGCCCGAACCACCCGTTCCACATCGTCCGCGCAGGCCGCAATCGGCTTCTCGCTGATTACGTGTACCCCCGCCTCAATCAGCCGGAGGCAGAGATCCGAATTCAGATCGTTCCGGAAGCAGGCGACACTTACGAGGATCTCTTCCTTTTCCAGGAGGCTGTTCAGATCGCTGTAGACCCCCTCCACCTTCTCACCCGCCTCCGAACGGACTTGCTCCAGTGCCTCTGCATCTTCATCATAGAGAACAATTCCCGAAACCATAGACGAAAGCTGCAGCGTCCTCAAATGCGCTCTGGAATGGGGGTGCGTGACCCCGAACAGAGCCGCTCTGACCTTTTCCATATTAACCGGCCTCCAAATTGTAAACCTGCTCCATCATCGCCCACCACTCGTCCTCACCCGCCTCCGGCACCTTCTCCTGGTAGGTGCGCATCAGCTCGTCCCACTCCTTGCACCTGAGATGCTGCTCCAGGTACCGCGGAAAATCCCGTTCGGCAACAAAATCGTCGCCCGCTTCCATATACATAAAAAGCTGTCTTCCCAGGAGAAAGATCTTCATCGTAGCAATCCCGACCTCCCCCAGCGCCGCTTCAACCTCGGGCCACACATTCCGGTGATATTCTTTATAGCTCTCGATCACCTGAGGATCGTCTTTTAGATTCAGGGTCAGTCCAAATGCTCTCATGTCATTTACTCCTTTTATCTCCCGGGTAGATCCACCCGGTCCAGAATCCGTTGAAAATTTCCGGCAAGAATCTTCTTCCGCGTCTCCACCGGCAGGTCGGCCCAGAGCACCCAGCCCAACTGCTGCCGGGGATCCCGCATCGGCGCATCCGTTCCGAAAATCACATGATCCTCATCCGTGGCCTCCACAAGATATTCCACCACCCGATTCGTCACGGCCGTATACGTCAGCTCCGCGTACACGTTCGGATGCTCCTGAATACACGCCGCCACCTCCTCGGCATAAGCCCAGCTCTTCCCCGAATGCGCAACCAGCCAGCTCACCTCCGGAAACCGCTCCGCCAGCCGGTCCACGCACGCCACGCCGCCGGTGTAGGGCATCGTGTGGATCAGGGCGTAGAGCCGGTGTTCGTTCCCGAATTCCCACCACGGCGTAAATGCGTCGTCATCGTAGTGCATTCCCATCTGATGGTAGGGCTTCATCCCTACAAATCCCTGCTCTAAGTGGCGCAGCCGGATCTCCGCATCCATCTCTTCCCGCGTCATATGCGTCGGATCAATCGTCGCCAGCCCGAGAATCTCATCCCCGAACCGCTGCATTGCCCGCCGGACGATCTCGTTCCCGTCCTGCGCATCCGTACAGCACGGCCCGTTCCAGCTCATCATCGCAACCCGGTCGATCCCGCACCAGCGATTCACCGCCACCATCCCGTCCGCATCCCCATCGTACATCAGCCGCGCGTCTTTGTTGCTCGCAGCAAACTGCCCCCCCTCGTGGAGCACGTGCGCGTGTGCATCGATCACCGGCGCCGACAGGGGCCGCCCCTCTCTCGCCTCAACCACAATCGGATCGTCCTCCCGCTCCGGGACCACCGCCGTTTCGGGCCCCTGCCCTTTCAGCAGCCGCTTCAGATTCTCCCCGGCGATCTTCCGCTTCGACGCCTCCGAAATCTGCGCATAGTCAATATAGGCCCGGGCCGCACCCGGCGACATCTCCGTCATCCCCGTCCCGAACAGCAGCCGCTCGTCTCCAAAATCCGCCACATACCGCTCCACCCCCCGGTTGATCTGATAGGCCGAAAACTCGATGTAGAGGTTTTCATGAAGCTGCATCAGCCGGTACACATGCCGCTGATGCGCCCAGGACAACCCCGTCAGCAGCACCGGCAGCCCGGGATAGCGGGAAAGCAGCCCGTGAAAAACCGAAAAAAGAGTCGCGCCCCCCCATTCCGCGGGCAGCAGCGTGAGTATCTCGTGTCGCTCCAACACCTCAAACGTCTCCCCCATCACCTCGGGATGCAGCGAAAATCCCCCCGGCTCAATGCGCACCGCCCGAATGCCAGCTTCCTCCATTGTCCCAATCATCTCATCCCCGGCCTTGAAAAAACCCGGCTCGCCAACAGGCACAATGCACCAGGCCCCGAAGATCCTCTCCGGGGCCTTACTCAACTCCCCCTCCAGCCGCTTGTTCCCATAAACCACATCGTAACTCACTGCCACCCCGTGCACCACCAGCGCCCCCGAGATTTCCGCCAGGTCCATATCCTCCAACAGGTGCTCCGTGGACCACCGCGCCCTCGGATGCTTCATCGGCCGCTGACCAACGGTCGCGTTACAATCGAAGTAGGAAAGCAACCTACCCCCCCTTCAATGGCGGGTTACGGATTGCAGAATGAATGTTTTTCAATCCGCATTCCGCATTCCGCATTCCAAAATCTCTTCATCTACCCGGTCCAGAATCCGCTGAAAATTCTCCGCCAGGATCTTCTTCCGCGTCTCAACCGACAAATCCGCCCACAGCGCCCAGCCCAGCTGCTGCCGGGGGTCCCGCATCGGCGCGTCCGATCCGAAAATCACGTGATCCTCATCCGTCGCTTCCACCAGAAACTCCACCGACCGGTTTGTCACCGCCGTATAGGTAATCTCCGCATACACGTTGGGATGGTCCTGGATACACGCCGCCACCTCCTCCGCAAAGGGCCAGCTCATCCCCGAGTGCGGGATCAGCCAGCTCACCTCCGGGAAGCGCTCTGCCAGCCGGCCCACGCCCGCCACACCGCCCGTGTGCCCTGCCACGTGCATCAGCCCGTACAGCCGGTGTTCGTTACCAAATTCCCACCAGGGCGTAAATGCTTCGTCCTCGTAGTTCATATTCATCCGCACGTAGGGCTTCATCCCCACAAACCCCTGCTCCAGATACCGCAGCCGGATCTCCGCATCCATCTCTTCCCGCGTCATATGCGTTGGATCGATCACCGCCACCCCGATCACCTCATCTCCAAACCGCTGCATCGCCCGCCACACGACCTCATTCCCGTCTACCGCGTCGGTACACACCGGACCGTTCCAGCTCATCATCGCAATCCGGTCGATCCCGCACCAGTGGTTCACCTCCAGCATCCCCTCGGCGTCGCCGTCGTACATGATGTAATTCACCCCAGCGTTCTGTCCCCCCTCGTGGAGCACGTGTGCGTGTCCGTCCAGCACCCGCACGGACTGCGGGCGCCCCTCCCGCGCGTCGGCCACAATCGGATCGTCCTCCCGCTGTCGAGGCGCCGCCTCCTCGGGCCCCTGGCCCTTTAACAGCCGCCTCAAGTTCTCCCCCGCCACCTTTCGCTTCGATGCATCCGGAATCTGCGCATAATCAATAAACGTCCGGGCCGCGCCGGGCGACCGCTCCGTCATCTCCGTTCCGAACAACAGCCGCTCGTCCCCGAAATCGGCCACGTACTGCTCAATCCCCCGGTTGATCTGATAGGCCGAAAACTCTAAGTGAAGATTGTCGTGCAGCGCCATCAGCCGATGGACGTGCCGCTGCTGCGACCAGGTGTGGTTCGTCATCAGCACCGGCAGTTTGGGGTACCGAGAAAGAAGATCGTGGAAAGTCGAAAAAATATCGGCGCCTCCCCACCCCACCTCCAGCAAACTAAGAATCTCGTGGTCCTGCAGCACCTCAAGCGTCTCCCCCATCACCTCCGGCGCCAGCGAAAACCCGCCCGGCACAATCCGCACCGCCCGAATATTCTCACCCTCCATCGCCCGCACCATCTCATCCCCGCTCTGGAAAAACCCCGGCTCTCCAATCGGCACAATACACCACGCCCCAAACAGCCTGCCCGGCGCCTTCTGCAGCTCCACCTTGAGCCGTTCATTCCCGTACCTCACATCGTAGCTCCGCGCCACCCCGTGCACCACCAGCGCCCCCGCAATCTCCGCCAGATCCATATCCTCCAGCAAATGTTCGGTAGACCACCGCGCCCGGCGGGGCTTCATGGGCCGCTGTCCAACCACGGTGTGGCAATCAAAATAGAGCAGATCCGACATCTCCGCCTCCCTTCACATGAAAAATTCGTAAATCTATCTCAAAAATCCGTTGCAAGACCGAAAAGGCCTGGCCGGGGTGGAGGTGGGCCGTTTGCCGTCTCACCTCTCACTCTCTCTTCAACACAAAAATCGCCGGATTCACCCCCCGCAAATGCACCGGAAGGCGCTGGAGGAGCCGGAATGGAACACTCGGCGCCTGCAACGCCTTCTGCATCGTCTCCCTGTCTTCTGTCAGCAGCACGGCCCTCCTGCCCGGGCGCAGCACCCGCGCAAACTCTCTCAGCAGAAGATCCTGCCGCTGCGGATGAAGGTGCGCCGTCTTCTTACCGTAGGGCAGGTTGCACAGCAGCTTGTCTACCGACGCGTCCTTCAGCGGAAGCCCACCCGCATCCCACCGTACAAAGCCAATCTTCTGATCGCCGGCCTCCGCATTGATCCGGGCCGCATCCAGGGCCTCCGGGGTCACATCTCCGCCCACCAGCGCCCTTGGCCCAAACGCCTGTCCGGCCTCAATCAGCGTCGTCCCGCTCCCGCACATCGGGTCTAAGCAAACGTCCCGCCCCTCCACACGGCCCAGCAGGGCCATACAATAAGCCACCGAACCGGTCAGCCCGCCCGGCAGGTTGGCCCGCCGGTAGTCCCGGTCCCGCATCCGCCGTTCGGAAAGCTGAAGTCCAAACAACGCCCGTTTTCCCCGCACCTGCAGATGCAGGGGATACGCCGGCCCTTCCCCCTCCGGTTCCAGACCGTACTTCACACACAGCACCGTCTGCACCACCTGGTGCAGTTCGCTTGCAGAGAACCGGTGGCCCCTGCCGGCCGTACACGTCAGGCTGAACCAGAAATCCGGCTTCTCCCCGTAAAGCGCGTCGTGCAGCGCAATCGCAGGCGCTAAGTCCACCTTTGCAACCTGCTCGGCAATGCGCAGCAGCCCGGGCTGCCCCACCGTTACCCCCCGGATCTCCAACAGCAGCGCGAACAAATTCTCCACCGAACGCAGCTCCAGCAGACGCCGGGGGCTCCGCTCGTACCGAAAAAAAACCCGCCCGTGCCGCCGGTCCCGCTCCATCCGCACCTGCTTTAACCCCTTCAAACGCGCCTTCAAATCTTTAAGCGCCACCTCTTCCAGCCCGCCGGCGGTCGTCGCGTAATAATCGTAAACCTTCTCCACCTCGGGCGGGCCTGCTGTGCCCTCGATCTGGTACAGCGCCCCGTGAAACGCCTCCGATTCCTCCATGCGCTTCTGCGATCCTCCCCCCCCGGTCTCACGTCTTGTCTCCCCGTTCATCTCTGCCGCACCCGCTCTTCCGCCACCCCGCGGATCGCCCCGGCGGTCTTGATATGGCGGCCCAGCAGATCCCGAACCAGCACACCGGTATCCACCCGATCCTCTGGACTGAGCAGATCACCCAGACCCTTACCTGCCCTTCCATCGCCTGCAATCCGATCCTCCACCGCAACCCGGTAGACCTTCCCCGGGTCCAGCGGCCCGTCCCCCACCCGGATCGAGGCCAACCGCTCCCCCTCCGGACGGGAGAGATCGTACACCACCTCCAGACCCGACGGATAGAAAAAGGCCCCCGGGGTTTCCAGGCCGCCCCCCAGGAACGCGTGCACCTGCCGTCCCTCCAGAGAAAGGACCACCAGCCGGTGTGACCAGGCGTACACCCGATAGAGATCCAGCACCCGAATCGACCCCTCGGCCAGTTCCGGATCCACATGGGTGCCCGCTACAAAAGCCATATCCGCCTTCGCCGAAGACCGCATCAGATCCGCGATCAGATGGCCCATGGCCGACCCCATCCCGGAAGCGGTACCGAATCCCCCCGAAGCCGTGCCCAGCACCGCAGCCACCGGCATCGCCTCCCCGTCCACCTCCGCCGTCCACCCTTCAAGCGCCGCCGCAGGATCGCCCACACCCTCTAACGGGATCAACCCGCTCCTGGCGCCGGTCACCCCCTTTTCAGACACCGTCACATCGATCCGTCCCAGCGAGGCCCCCCCCCTGTCTGCCTGCCCGATCAAAACCCCGTTGACCTCCCGGTGCGATTCCAGCGACCCGGAAGAACGCCGCCCCACAATCACGTCGATCCCCGGCACGGAAGCAGCCAGGGTCGAATCGGCCTCAAACCCTAAGTGGGTCAACAGCACCACCACATCCGATGACCGCCTCAACAGCGGAACAAAATACCGGGCCGCCGCCACCGGATCCGCAACCATCACCCCGCGCCCCCCCGCGCCCAGCCCCAGCACCCCCACCCACAGGCCGCCGGTCCGCACCACCGTGTACGGCTGAACCTGGAACAGGTACCGCCCTGTCTCACTCCGGTGCAAGTTGGCCCCCAGAACCGAGAACTCGGCCCTCCGCAGGTATCCGGTCAAACGGTCCACCGGCCGGTCAAACGCCCGCTGCCCCAGCGTCCAGGCATGGTATCCCGCCCGGTTAAGAAGCGCCACAGTCAGCGCTCCCCCCTTGTTTGGATGGACAAACGCATCCTCCGAGGGCGCCAGCGCATTGCCCGCGTCCAAAAGCAAAACCCGCCCGACCTCCTGCTGAACCCGCTTGAAAACCGGCGCCACCTTCAGCATCTGCTCGAACCGCCCTTCAAAATCGTTCGAATGCAGAATCGTCAACGTGCGCTCTTCGGCCTCAATCTGAACAATTGAAAACACGCAGATCCCGATTGCGAACAGAATCTGCAAAAAGCCCTTCATCCTTCCAACGCAATAACCCACCAGATCGCCTCCCTCCGGTCCTCAATCCTTTGAACCACAGAGGACGCCGAGACCACAGAGAAAAATCAGATTCTGATCCCTTTTTGCCTTTCTCCGCGTCCTCTGCGTCTCTGTGGTGAATCCTGGTTTTTTTATCCCTCCACCTCAAAGACAGTGCGACCCGAACTCCCGGTACTCCCTCACCGGCTGGGCATGGTATTCCCGCATCAGGTGCTCCAGTCGGTCCACCACCAGGTTAAAGACCCGCTCCCCCTTCTCCTTGCTCGCCACCAGCGCATTGCCCATCGTCCCCGTGATGTCCCGGGTATCCCGCCGTCGTTCGGAAAAACCACAAAAATGCCGCAGTTCCGGGCTGAACGGGTTCGGAAACACATCGTCGTTCATAAGCTCCTTTGCAATCAGATGTTCCCGCAGATAAAGCTGCACCGACGTCTCCCACTCCCCCCCGTGCCCCACGCTGCCGTTGTCGGCATCGCTCCATTCCAGCATCTCTTCCGCCACCGACTGCCACCAGCTGAACACCACCGCAAAAATATTCTCCTCTGCAATCGTATCCCTCACCACATGGTTGGGCGCATTATTGCCCCCGTGCCCGTTGATCACCACAATCCGCTTGAACCCGTTGTCGTAAATGCTCCGGCAGACATCTCCCACCAGATTCAAATAGGTCTCGATCCGCAGGCTGATGGTGCCGGCAAAACCCTTGTTGTAGTGCGTAAACCCCGACCAGATCGGCGGCGCCACGATCACCGGAAAATCCTCTACCCGCTCCGCCGTGCGCACCGCCATATAAAAAGGCCCCACCACATCCACGTCCATCGGACAGTGAGGCCCGTGCTGCTCCACGGAGCCTGTGGGCAGAATCACCACCGGATCGTGCTTGAGCGCCTCTTCAAACTCGTGCCGCCACATCTCCTGCCACAGCACCTTCTTGTTGCTCCCATCGTACGAAACCTTGAACATCGGTCGATCCTCCAATAAATGGCAAACAGCAAACGACCCTCTCTGCCGCTTCACGCTTCACGTCTTTCCAAACGGCCACAGCTTCAACACCGTCTGCCCCAGGATCCAGGCCCGATCCTCATCGTTCAAAAACGCGAATTCCTTCCGGACCATGTCCAGCGCCCCGGTATACCCGCACCCCCGTTGAACTAAGGGCCAGTCCGTCCCCCACATCAACCGCTCCGGTCCGAACGTATCGTAGATCCGCTTCACCGTCGCGTGCGTATCCCGATAGGGATAATCCTCCTCTGAAACCGCCCAGGTTCCCGAGATCTTCACATACACCTTCGGATACCGGGCCAGTTGGAGCAACGCCTCCAGCGCTTCGGGCGCGTCCACCGGCGGCCAGGCCATGTGGTCGATACAGACCTGCACCTCCTCGTACTTTCGGATCCAATTCTCAAGATCCGGCAGGCGTTCCAGCCGTGTTAGAATGCACATCGGCACCTTCAGATCCCGGGTCCGTTTCCAGAGCGGATCCAGGTCCGGAGAGACGAACCAGTCCCCCGCCTCGTCCACCGCCGGACTCAGCCGCACCCCCCGGAAACCGTGTTCCTCCACCCAGCGGCTCAAATCATCCGCCGCCCCCGGACTCTGCGGGTCCACGCGGCAGACCCCCTCAAATTGGTCCGGATACTGCTTCATACAATCCGCCGCATAACGGTTGTCCCACTTGTAGTGAATCACCTGCACCAGAACCGTCTTCTCCGTCCCGTGGGCCGCCATCACCTCCAGCAGCTGCTCCACCGTCGCATCCTCCTCCGGTGGATTGTTGTTATCCGGCGCCCAGGGATACTTCGGATCGTTTATCCACACATGCACATGAGGATCAATAATCGTCACATTTACTCCTTATATTTTTTAATTCTCAATTCTCAATTCCCCTACCCCCGCCCCAGTCGCTTATCCTCCGCCTCCAGCCACTCTCCGTAGGGCCGGGGCATCTCCGCAGGCGGTTCTAACCCGGCCTCCGAGCGCCAGCGCAGCAGCGGATGGTCCCGCCTCTGCTGCGGCAGGTCCACCGGCTTTCCGTACGCCGCCGATTCAAAAATCCCCATCAGCATCTCCACCACGTGCCGGCCGTCAACGCCGTTGCACGTATGTTCCCGCCCTTCATCCAGCGCCAGGACGTAGTCGTCCGCAAAACCGTAGTCCGCCTCGCTCGCTCCCTTTTCAGGATCGTAGTTCTCCGGATAGACCCGGTCCAGCGCCTCCCACTGGCAGCCCTCTCCTCCCGGCACAAAATGGGCCGCCGGCAGCCACCAGGCCCCGCTGCTCTTCCAGAACAGCCGTCCCTCGGTCCCGTAAATCTGAATGCCATACGCCGTGGAATCCACCACCGGGAACCGGTGCTGCTGGAGCGTCGCCGTCACATTTCCCTCAAACTCTAAAATGGCCGTGATATGCTCCCCCGCAATCGTGCCCATCCCGCTGGGCGAGGGCACCACATCTTCAGGCGTAATCGGATGCCCATCAGTCAGCGCGCTTGCGGTCACCCGCCGGCAGTGCCCGGTCAGCCCCAGGACTCCATTCAGCAGGTGCGTGCCGATATTCATCAGCCCGTAACCGCCGTAGTAACCCTTGCCGCTGGCCACAACATGGCGGATTGTGCCGATGCGCCCCTCGCGGAAGGCCCCGGCCACAGCCCGCATAAAAGCCCCGGTCCGCCCCTGGTGGTGCACCGCCGTGCGCACCCCCTTTTCCACAGCCTTCGCCAGCACCGCATCGGCCTGCTCTAAGTCCACGCACATCGGCTTCTCCACCTCGATATGCACTCCGTGCTCCAGCACCCGCATGCACAGGTCGTAATGGAACTCCGTGCCGGTCGGAACCGCCACAATATCCGGTTCGCTCTGCCGGATCATCTCGTCCAGATCCGTAAACCGGGCGGAAACCCCCAGCTCGTCTCCTAACTTTTCCAGCAGCTCCGGCTTCAAATCGCACAGGGCCACAATCTCTGTGCGGGGATGGGCGTGGTACGCCCGCGCTGCGGCCGTACCACGGCCCCGGCACCCCAGGATGCCAACGCGATAGGTCTTCATAAAACGCTCCTTTTCAGGCAGTAGCAGTGGCAGTCAGATTCCTGCCGCTGCCACGCGCTTATGCCAGCCGTTCCGCCAGCGCGCAGATCGCATCCGCCGCCTCATCCACATCGGCCTCCGTAGTTCCCAAATGCGGAATCGCCCGAATCGCCGTGGGCGTCGGGGTACTCACCCGCACCCCGGATTCCTCCAGCAGCCGATCCGCAAACTGCCGGGAACTCGCCCCCGTCCCTGCCACGTCGAACCGCACCATATTTGTCTCCACCTCCTCCGGATTGATCATAATCCCCGGGGCTGCGGCGATCCGCTCGGCAAGCCGGGTCGCATTCCGGTGATCGTCCGCCAGCCGGTCCACGTGGTGCTTCAACGCATAGATGCCCGCAGCGGCGATAATCCCCGCCTGGCGCATCGCCCCCCCAATCCGCTGCTTCCACTGCCACGCCTCCTGGATAAACGCCTCCGACCCGGCCAGCACCCCTCCCACCGGCGCCCCCAGTCCTTTGCTCAGATCGATCCAGAGCGTATCGAACGTCTCGGCGTACTCGCCGGCGGAAATTCCGGTGGCCACCACTGCGTTATAAAGCCGGGCCCCATCCATATGGGCCAGCGCTCCCCGCTCGTGGGCCACTTCGCATACGGCCCGCATCTGCTCCAGCGGCCAGATGTACCCGCCCGGCCTGTTCGTAGTCTGCTCCACGGAAATCAACCGGAATCCCGGAAAGTACCGGGTGGACAACGTCACCTCCTCCGCGACCTGCTCCGCTGTGAACTGCCCCTTCTCCCCATCAACCGGATAGAGCGTGACCCTCGCCAGCACCGCCGCGCCCCCCGCCTCGGAATGCAGCGGGTGCGCCGTCCGATCCAGCAGAACCAGGTCTCCCGGACCGCAGTGCACGGCAAGCGCAATCTGGTTGCACATTGTCCCCGAAGGCAGAAACAGCGCCGCCTCCTTTCCCAGCATCCCGGCCACCATCTCCTGCAGTTCGTTCACCGAGGGATCCTCTCCCCGCTGCTCGTCCCCCACCTCCGCCGCGCACATAAACGCCCGCATCTCCTCTGTCGGCTTGGTTGCCGTATCGCTGTACAGATCGATTCGAACCTCAGACATGAAACGAATCTCCTTGTGTAGATTGAATTTTTCTCTGCTTGACGAATCAACCCTAAACTAGGCCCAAAACCGGAACAGGGCAAGGCATTTTACACCCCGCCCGCAGGAACATCCCATCTTGCGCCGCCCCTGAGTGTCGCGGTGGAGTCCGACCCCTGACCCCTGACCCCCGACCCCTGCTTTTATAAACACCAAAAGGGCACATCCCCCGCCGGAGACATGCCCTGAAAGCCCCTCCAAAACCGCCTGCATTCCCTATATCCCACTCTCCTGATCCGGGCGAAACAGGCCCAGGAATCGATCCTCATACAGGCCATACAGGTTCCATCGGTCCAGCTCCGATTTGAGTTGACCCGCCTTCTTTTTAGACCGTTCGCCGGAACGTTCGTTCTGCACCTCTAAGAAGAGCCGTTCAATCTTTTCCATCACATACTGCGGCACCTTCTCTTCATCCATCTTTTCCAGCTCTTCTTCCTCTCCCTCTCTTTCCATGCTCGAAAACGTCGTCCGGATCTTCTCCTCAATCTCGGACATTGTCTCCTCCATCTGTTCAACCGCTTCGTCGATTTCCGACATATCCACCTGGACCCCGAGAACGCGCTCGAAAACCCGGATGATCTCGCGCGATGCCTTCGGATTGGGCATCATCTGGGCGTACAGGGGCATTGTGGCCATCAAGCACGCCGCCTGAAGCTTCCTGACCCCCGCAAACCCCAGAAGAAGCCCGTTCAAACCCGCGATCTGGCCCTCCTTCAGAATCTCAACCCCGTGGGGCAGGAGGGTGTCTCTTAAGTCCTCCTGGTTGGCCGCTCCCAGCACCCGGACCTGTTCCCTGTGGCTGATCGACATCGCCTGAGCCGCAGCCGTATAAATGGTTTCAACCTTCAGCTGTTCGGCAAAGTCCAGAATCTGGCTCATCAGGGTAATCCCGCCCGTCCCCCAGATCTGCGCCTCGCTCTCAAAGATGATCAGCCCGTGTTCGCGCAGGTAGTAGAACACATGGGAGGGCAGATCCGTGAACGACCTGGCAATCCCATCTTCCACCACAACCGCTTCCGGTGTAAAATACTCGCTCATATCCATCTCTGCGAAAGGCACGGCCTCTAACTTCCTGCGCAGATAGTCCAGCGCCCCAACCCCCACGCTCCCCATCCCCGGCCACGCCGCCAGCAGAATCGGGGACTCGAATTCCCCTGTAATATCCCGATGGATCTTCAGATCCATTGCGCTGCCTCCTCCCGTCGTCAACCAGAAGTTTCCAAATCACCGGTGTCCAGAACAACCTTATTCTAAATATATCACAAATGGTTCGAAATCAAACAATAACAATATATGATATATTCGATCAATACACGTATTGGCGGGAGACATTCGACCGATTTCGGTCTCCAGCAACCTTTTCTCGACGCCCATCCTTTCGGAGAAACCCCATCTCTCAGTCTTCTCTCAACCGGATCTTGTAGTTCCCCCGGCTTCTATCGTATTCAAGGCCGATCAATTCTCTGGCTTCAGCGTCCTTGATCAGCCCGGTAAAACTCTTATAACCGCTGTGCGTTTCACTGAACCCGGGATCGACCCGTCGCATGGTCTGCTTCACCAGAGATCCCCACAGCGGGTCGTAATCCCCTTCCAGAGAACGTACGATCCCCAGCAACTGGTCGATGGCGTCCTGCTTCTTGTCCCGCGCCTTCTTCCCTCGCTTCTTGCTGGATTGCATCTTTTGCGCCACACTCACCAGATCGTCGTAATAGATAAACTCGTCGCACCCGGCAATCAGCAAGTCCGAAGTGGAACTCCTCACACCACACCCGATCACGCGTTTGTCGTTCTCCTTCAGCTTTGAGACCAGTGGCGAGAAATCGCTGTCTCCCGAAAGCAGAGCGAAAATGGTGATGTGCGGTTTGGAGTAACACAGGTCGAGCGCGTCTACCACCATGTGGATATCCGCGCTATTCTTCCCGCTCATCCCGGTCAAGGGAATATCCACCAGTTCAATCCCGTGGGTGTGAAACTCCCGCACCGCACTGCGGTACCGACTCCAGTCACAGTAGGCCCGCTTGTGCACAATACGCCCCTTCTCCAGCAGCCGCTTGAGAATCAACTGGATCTGGAACGTCCGGGACCTGGGCTTCATCTCATTAACGCCAAGGGCAAGATTTTCGAAATCCACAAAAACGGCGATCAACGCTTCATCTGGCACGCGAGTTCCTTTTTTCCTTATGATGTTTTCCGAAATAATGGGGTAACCCGGCCATCGCGAGGAAATAAATTTCCTCGCTACGATTACAAAGTCCGGACAAGCCGGACTCAAATAAAAACAATCTGTTAGTCCGCCGCAGGCGGACTTCCTAAACGTAGCGCGGGAATTTATTCCCGTGCGATGGTCGGCGGGTAACCGGATTATTTAATCAATCTTCATTAGGAAAACTACAGACCACAGACCAACACCGTCGTCCATCGTCCTTTCCAAATTGCGTTCAAGCCGGTTCAACCAGATCCTCCAGTTGGGACCGGCGGCTGGGGTGCCGCAGCTTGTGGAGCCCCTTTTCTTTGATCTGGCGTATTCTCTCCCGGGTCAGATCGAACCGTTTCCCGATTTCCTCAAGCGTCATGGGAGCTTCGCGACCCAGGCCAAAATAAAGGCGAAGCACTTCGGCTTCCCGTTTGTCAATCGTATTCAAAACCTTCTGAATCTGTCTGTGAACCGAATCCTCGGATACCTCCTCATCCTGTCGCTTCTGATTCTCGTCCGGTAAAAGCTGGAGCAACCCGTTATCCCCTGCTTCATCGAACGGGGCATCCAGAGATCGGACCCTCTGGGCCTTCATCAGCGTGTCCTGAATCATCTCCAGCGATACACCCAGCATCTCCGCCAGGGTTTCCGGATCGGAATAGGCCTCCCCGGTTTGCTGTAACTCCCGGGAAGCCCTGTTGATTTTTCCCAGCAGCGCAACCCGGTTCACCGGCATCCGGATCATCCGGACATCCTGGGCCAGGCTCTGGCGAATCGCCTGGCGAATCCACCAGACAGCGTAGGAAATAAACTTGAAGCCTCGGGATGTATCGAACCGTTCGGCGGCCATCATCAAGCCCAGGTTGCCGGCGCTGATCAGGTCTACCAGAGACAGGCCCCGGTTCTGGTATTCCCGGGCGATGCGGATCACAAACCGGAGGTTGGCCAGAACAAGCTTCTCTCTGGCTTCCTGGCTACCCGAACGGATCTGCCGGGCCAGTTCGACCTCATCTTCCCTGGACAGGGGTTTTAAATCCACGAGATCTTTGAAATACCGCTCCAGCAACGATATGTCTTGCATGGTGGTGGCATCTCCTTGAAAACGGTTCGTTTATCCTATCGGCCCGCGTGTTGCAGCCCCACCTTGTAAAATAAAAAAATCCCGGCCAATGTCCTCAGATAAGGACTATGGCGGGACAACCAGATGCTACTCCCTATCCCAAACTTAAGAGAGGATCTGTAGGGTTGATGCTTTTGCCCTTTTAAAAAGAAACGACAACCCAGCCCTATTGTCAAGCGATTTCGTGGCGCCTGAACCCGAGCCGTGCGGCATCTTCATTCACGGGAATGGAGCAGCAGCATCGATCGGCGTTAAAATCGGCCTCGGGGTGTTCACGAAAAAGAGATTGACATTCAGGCAAGAAACGACTATGTTTCCATTGGATTGAGAGGATGTTTCTGTCCCCTGTGGCAGTCGAATGAGATTTTATCGATATGGCAAGGATCAGAATTTTCGATTCTTGCCTTTTTTGCTTTGTCTTTCTTAGTTCAGATACCCGGTATGAAATTATACCCGGTATAAAATTCCAATGTAGAAAGGTGGTGAAGACAGTTGGCACAAGGCACAGTGAAGTGGTTTAACGACGCTAAAGGCTTTGGTTTCATCGAGCAGGAGTCGGGCGAAGATGTGTTTGTCCATTTTTCCGCGATCCAGGGCGATGGATTCAAGTCGTTGGGCGAGGGCGATGCTGTTGAGTTCGAAATCACCCAGGGCCCCAAGGGGCTCCAGGCCGCAAACGTGACTAAGCAGTGACATAACCACAACCTCAACGAATTCTCGAAACGCATGCCGGGCGCCGATCTCCTGGTGAGATTCGGCGCCCGGCCCAACTGCCAGAGATGGGGTTCATCGGCAGGCGATAGGAGGGTGCAGCCTTTGATCATAACTGTTCACGACAACAATGTCGAAAAAGCACTCAAAGCTCTTAAACGTAAAGCTGCGAAGGAGGGCCTCTTAAAAGATATGAGGAGAAAAAGATACTATGAAAAGCCTTCCTTAAAAAAGAAACGGAAAATAAAAGAAGCAGCAAGGAAACGGGTGAAGTCTTTGAGCTTTAAGCGAACATCTTCCTGGTAATTCCCTGGTGAAAAGAATATGGGTTGCCTCAAAATATCAATCCCATATGGCGTGATGACCGCTATGGAGTGCCTCGACTGCGGATACCCAGAGGATGGAAATCGACTTCAAGTGCTTGGGACACTAAGATTCGATTGCGAGACTCCGACATGACCACTCAGATCCAAATGCTCACAGCTGAAGACCTGCTGCAGATGCCGGATGACGGCTTCCGGTATGAGCTTGTGAGAGGAGACCTGAAAAAAATGTCACCGTCGGGTTCCAGGCACGGAAAGGTCGCCCTCCGGTTTGCCTGGCGGCTCGCTCAGTATGTAGAAGCGAATGGCCTCGGAGTCACCTATGCTGCTGAGACCGGCTTTTTACTATCATCCGATCCTGACACGGTGCGTGCTCCGGACGCTGCATTCATAAGTCGAAAACGGGCGGAAGACGTCGGGGATGTCGAAAGCTACTGGCCGGGAGCGCCTGACCTGGCCGTTGAAGTCATATCCCCCAGCGACACGTATACCGAGGTCGAAGAGAAAGCGGTTGAATGGCTCGACGCCGGAACGCGTATGGTCATCGTGGTCGACTCGCGCAAATCTACCGTCACGGTTTACAAATCGCGAACCGATATCACCATCCTCACCGGGGAAGCAATGCTCGACGGCGGAGATGTTGTGCCGGGCTGGACAATGCCGGTCAGCGATCTGTTTGCGTGAGCGCAGCGTTCGCCCGATCCACATCCTCTACCGTAACCTCAGTTTCTCGTCCCTCCAGCCGCATGCGTGAGCCGACCTCGTCGAGCAAATCGAGCGCACGCTGCCAGAATCCCGCACGATCTTCCTGCTCCGCCGCATCCACAACAGCCACCAGCGCCCCTTCGGAATAGCTCACACCATGATGGGCCTCGTACCGGTCCCGCACCCCGTACAACCCCCTTAAAACGCCATCACGATCCAGCGGCCGGATCGGCGCCGTCCTGAAACATTCTGCCAGCCCTGCGTTCACCTTCCGGGCGTAATCCATCTCTCCCGGCGTCGCGCCGGTAATCATCATAAAAATAAGCTAATATGCTAAATTTTTTACATTCACTCAAAAAAGAAGGGCAGCTCCCTGTGGGGCTGCCCTTTCTCAACTTACCAGTTACCGGATCTCAGTTCACGCTCTGCTTTGCCGTCTCTAAGGCCTCGTCCATCATCTGGCGACGCTGAACCGGATCGGCCCAGCGGTCCTGGACCTCCTCATCTAAGCAGTCGATCGGATCAAAATAAATGAAAAACTCCCCCGGGCGCACCACAGAGCTT
Source organism: Candidatus Latescibacterota bacterium (assembly GCA_965249305.1). Lineage (GTDB taxonomy): Bacteria > Latescibacterota > UBA2968 > UBA2968. Next base: position 6,843,449 of record OZ252228.1, read on the forward strand.
GTAAACACCGCGATCCCCGTCTCCCGGTTGTAGTACTCATACGAATGGGCGTCCCGCTTGCCGCCTCCGCCCAGCGTATCGACAATAAAGGTCGGCGTGTTGAAGCCCGCGGTAGTCCCCCGCACCTGCTTCTCGATCTTCAGCCCGGCGCCCAGCGTGGTCCGCAAATCCTCTACCCCCTGCACCAGATCGTGAAAGAACACGTAATAGGGCTGCACATTGATATAGCTGAGCCGTTTGATCAACAGGTTCATCGTCTCCGGATCGTCGTTCACCCCCCGCTGCAGCACCGCCTGATTGCGCACCGTAATCCCTCGCTCCATCAGGAGGTCCATCGCCTCCTGCGTCATCCCGGTAATCTCGGCGGGATGGTTGAAGTGCGTGTGTAGCGCCACCTCCTTATGCATCCTGCGGCCCATCTCCACCACATCGGTCAGGGCGTCCACCCACGCCGTGTCCGTCAGCAGTTTCTGCGGAACCACCGCCGGCCCCTTGGTTGCAATGCGGAACCGGCGAATCTGATCGATCTTCAGCAGCGTCTCACCGATAAACCGGATCTGCTCGGCCCTCAGATTGTACGCATCGCCCCCGCTCACCACGATATCTTCCAGTTCCGGACGGGAGGCGATATACGCAAACACCTGTTCCCAGCGCTTCCGACTCGCGCCCAGGTGGACCTTCTCGACCTCCTCCGTATCCAGCCCCACCGCATAGCTGCGCGTGCAAAATCGGCAGTACACGGGGCAGGTATCCAGCGCCAGAAACAGCGCCCGGTCCGGATACCGGTGGGTCAGTCCCGGAACCGGGGAATCCCCCTGTTCGTTCAGCGAGTCGAGCTGCAGCTCGGGGTGGTCGGGCAACTGCTGGGAGCCCACGGGCAGGAACTGTGTCCGCAGCGGATCGCCGTAAGGATCATCCCAATCGATCAGACTCAGTATATAGGGCGAAATGCGAATGCTCATCGGCGCGCGATGGAGCCCCTCACGCACGTCCTCATAGAACGCTTCGGGCACACGATCTCCCAGGACCTGCGCCAGCTTCTCCACACTCGTAATCGAAGACCGCGCCTGAAACGTGTGGGAACCAAACAGCTCCGCATCGATCTGCGCGTATGCCGGAACCGCCCGCCAGAACTCGTCCCGGCGCAAATTTCTGTGTTCCAGATCCACAGAGACAGGCTCTACCGTCCTACAGTCATCCACAACTTGGGGTTCTGCAAGTTCCATAATTTCCCTTTTTGTTGAAGTCCGGCCTGTCCGGACTTTTTAGTCGTAACGCGGGAATTCATTCCCGCGAAAACCTCCGCAATCCGCAACAACAACCGATGTATAATAACCGATTCTGAGAAAAAGTCAAGGGTTCAGCCGCCAGCGGCGGCAGAATGAGAATCTCCTTGTTCATCCCGCTTATCCTGCTTATATTCCATTACTTTACGTAACGACTTCCATACGCCCGGCAACAGGAGCGCATGCGCATGCCAAAACGCACCCTCTGGGGAATCATTCTCATCCTCGGCGCCATTCTGGGGTATGCGGGGCTGCGGCTCCTCATGCACTTCTATACCGACTGGCTCTGGTTCGACCACCTCGGATACGGATCGCCGTTTATCACTATGGCCATGGCCCGGGCCGTCGCTTTTGCGCTCTTCTGGGTCGCCGCCATCGCCCTGTTTGGCGGCAACCTCTGGGTGGCGCGCCGCTTTGGAAGGCACACCCGGGAAATGCCCCTGGAAGTGATTGCGGGCGACAGCCTGCCCACCGTGCCCTACCGGTTAAAGCGGGAGCGCCTCATCTGGGGGGGTATCGCCGTTGGCGCCGGATTCTTCCTGGCCGCGGGCGGCACCTCGGTCTGGGTTACGGCCCTCCGCTACCTCCATCCCATCGCATTCGGCGTCTCGGACCCCATCTTCAAACGCGAACTCAGCTTCTACATCTTCAGCCTGCCCCTCTACACCTTCGTTCAGGGCTGGCTGATGGTGGCCCTTCTGGTCAGCATCCTGCTTGTTCTCATCTCCTACCACCACGACCGCTCCATCCGCAACCAGAGCGGCGCCTGGGTATCCACACCCTATGTCCGGGCGCACATCTCGGCGCTGGGCGCGGCCTTCGCCCTGTTGATGGCCTGGGGCTACTGGTTAAAAGAATACGAACTCCTCTACTCCTTCCGAAAAGCCGCCTTCTTCGGCGCCGGATATACCGACATCCACGCCCAGATCTTTGCCTACCGGCTCATGCTGGTCCTGTCCATCGGCCTGGCTATTCTCCTCCTCTACAACCTCCATTTCAGAACGTGGCGGCTGCCCCGTTACGGCGCAATCGGATACCTGGGCGCCATCCTCCTCTTCAGCTGGCTGGTTCCCATCCTCTTCGAGCAATTCATCGTCAAACCCAACGACCTGGACCTGGAACCCCCCTACATCCAGCATTCCATTACATTTACCCGGAAAGCTTACGGACTGGATAAAGTGGAGGAAGTCCCCTTTCCGGCGGAATCCGAACTCAACGCTTTGGATATCCAGAACAACCGGCTCACCATTCAGAGCATCCCCCTCTGGGACCGGCGGCCTCTGATGGACACCTACAGCCAGCTCCAGGAAATCCGCTCCTACTACCGGTTTGGCAGCGTGGACGTGGACCGCTATCGGATCAACGGACAGGTCCGGCAGGTGATGCTGGCCGCCCGAGAATTTTCCCGCCAGCAGCTCGCCCTGCAGGGGAAAACCTGGGTCAACCACCACCTCGTCTACACCCACGGCTACGGCATCTGCATGAGCCCGGCCAACGAAATCGTGGGTGAGGGCCTGCCCGAATTCTACATCAAAGATATCCCCCCCGTTTCCAATGTGGACCTCCAGATCGACCGTCCCGAAATCTATTACGGGGAGAACATGCGGGACTACGTCATCGTGCGAACCAAAACCCAAGAGTTCGACTATCCCCGGGGCGACGAAAACGTCTACACCACCTACCAGGGCCGGGGAGGCGTACCCATCAACTCCTTCTTCCGCCGGCTCGCGTTCGCCCTCCGCTTTGGCGATCCCTACCTCCTGGTTACCGACAACCTCACGCCGGAAAGCCGCATCCTCTTCGACCGCCACATCGGCCGCCGCTTCAGAGACGAAGGGCCCAAACGCATCGAGAAGCTGGCCCCCTTCCTGCACTTCGACAGAGACCCCTACCTGGTTGCTGCCGAAGGCCGCCTGGTCTGGATTCAGGACGCCTATACCGTCACCGACATGTATCCCTATTCGGAGCCTTATGGCAGACCGTATATTCGGGAGACAAACTACGTCCGCAACTCGGTCAAAATTACCCTGGATGCGTACGACGGCACCGTCACTTTTTATGTCTGGGATACCGAAGATCCCCTCATTCGATCCTACATGGAGATCTTTCCCGGCCTCTTCCAGCCCAAAGAGGCGATGCCCGAAGCCGTACGCGCCCACGTGCGCTATCCCACCGACCTCTTCCAGATCCAGGCCTCGCTCTACAACACCTACCACATGACATCCCCGCAGGTCTTCTACAACCGCGAAGACGTCTGGGAGTCCGCCGTCGAAATCTACGGCGTATCGGAACGCCCCCAGGTGATGAGCCCCTACTACGTCATTGTAAAACTGCCCGATGCCCTGCGGGAGGAATTCGTCCTGATGCTGCCGGCCACCCCCATCAAAAAAGCCAACATGATCGCCTGGCTCTCCGCCCGGTGCGACGGCCCCAACTACGGCCGGTTGATGGTCTACAAGCTCCCCAAGGAAAAGCTGATCTACGGCCCCATGCTCATCGAACGCCGGATTGACCAGGACACCGACATCTCCCGTGAAATCACCCTGTGGAGCCAGCGCGGCTCGGACGTTATTCGCGGCAACCTGCTGGTCATCCCCATCGAAAAATCCTTCATCTACGTCGAGCCCCTCTACCTGCAGGCCACGCAGAGCGGCATGCCCGAGCTGAAACGGGTACTGGTGGTCCACGGGGAAAAGCTGGCCATGGCCAAAAACCTCAACCAGGCCCTCCTCAAAGTCTTCGGCAACGAGGCGCCGCCCTCTGCCCTGTCCGCAGCGCCTGACGCGCCCCCCCATTCCCCGGCCCGACCCGAAGACATGGTGGCAATAACAAAAACCGCCCTGGAACACCTTGAAACCGCCCAGGAGCGCCTTCGCGCCGGGAACTTTGCCGGATACGGGGAATCCATTGAAAAACTGCGGGAGGCACTCGTCCGGCTCAACGAACAGGTGAAATCCGATGGGAGATAAGCGGCAGGAAACGTCTAAATGGGCGGACCTGCTGACGGAACAGCGCAACCCCGCCAGCGAAAACATCGACGAACTGCCCACCCTAAAACTGCTCCAGGTGATGAATGCGGAGGACCAGAAGGTACCCGAAGCCGTGGGCGGCGCGCTTGCAGAAATCGCTCGGGCCGTCGACCGGGTCGTCGAAGCATTTCGCAAAGAGGGACGGCTCTTCTATGTAGGCGCAGGAACCAGCGGCAGGCTCGGCGTCCTGGACGCTTCGGAATGTCCCCCCACCTTCGGAACCGACCCCGACATGGTACAGGGCATCATCGCGGGAGGCGAACCGGCGCTGACACGATCACAGGAAGGCGCGGAGGACCGGCAGGATGAGGGCGCAGCCGCCCTCCGGTCGCGCGGCCTGGGTTCCAACGACGTGGTGGTGGGCATCGCGGCCAGCGGCCTCACCCCCTTCGTCCTGGGCGCGCTCGCAGAGGCCCGCAGTACGGGCGCGGCCACCCTCTTTCTCACCTGCAATCCATCCTCGGCGGAACGCGTGGCCGCCGATGTCAAAATCGTCCTGAAAGTCGGCCCCGAGGTCATCACCGGTTCCACCCGCCTGAAAGCCGGCACGGCCACCAAGCTGGTCCTGAACATGATCACCACCGCGGCCATGGTACAACTGGGAAAAGTCTACGGCAACCTGATGGTGGACCTGACCCCTTCCTGCGCCAAACTTCAGGACAGAGCGGAACGCATCCTCTGGGAAACCACCGGCCTGTCCTCGGAAGAAAGCCACCAGGCCCTGAAAGCCGCAGGAAACGACCTCAAAACAGCCATCACCATGGTCAAACGGGCCGTTTCCAGAGAAACGGCCCGCCAGTTACTCGCCCGCCATCACGGCAAAATAAAAAAAGCGCTTGCACAGGAAATGTAGAAATGGAGGCCGGAGCGGATTGTCAGTGCAGTGCAATGCTTTTCAATCCGAAATCCACATTCCGAAATCCGCAATAGTGTCTCATCCCCGGACCTCCTTCCGACTGTAAAACGCCTTCACAAGCCCGTCCAGATATTCTTTGGGCTTCTCTGCAATCTCCCGGACAATCCGGAACTCGGACTGCCCCAGCAGCTTCAGGCCGTGGCCGTAATCGTTGAACTTGCTCTCGCACAGATCCCCCACCGAGCGTCCTTCCCGCGCAGCCTCTTCGGCAAGGAAGGCCAGGGCGTCATTTTCAAAGCTCAGCTCGATACCATACGCCTTTTGAAAGCGGCCGGTGTAAGTGGTAATCTCGCCGTGAATCAGCAGCTTCTGGAGTTCGGCCGCCGGGTTGTCCACCACGGCCGCCGTAACCGTAAACGATCGAATATCGCTGGAAGGCAGCGTCTTTTCAAACTTGAGAAGGGCGCGTTCAGAAACGCTGACTAAGGCACGAGCGCCGGTCTGCTCCTGTGCAGCCAGTTCGGCCAGCCGGCGCAGGGCCTCCTCCTCAAACGTCAGCGCAATCCCATAAGCCTGGAAATCTCGCTTCTTGCCCAGAACCACCGAAGAGTTGGGATTTTTCAAAATTTCGTACAGATCATCTACCGCGAGCGGTTCCAGAACGGCCACAATCGGCAGCCGTCCGATAAACTCCGATTCAAAACCGTACTCGATCAGGTCTTCCGAGGTCACCTGCTTCAAATAGGCCGTTCGATCGGCTTCCCGGTCCTCGACGCGCTCGGCCTCGGCCTTGAAGCCCACGTTCTGCTTGTTGCAGCGGCGTTTGATAATATCCTCTAAGTCGTTAAACGCCCCGCTCACAATAAACAGGATATTCCGTGTGTTGATCTTCTGATGCTCCATCTTCCCGCTCCGCTGAAACTGCATCACCGCCTCCATCTGGGAGGCAAGATCGTGCGGAGCTTTTAAATCGACCTCGGTCTCCTCCATCAGTTTGAGAAGATTGCGCTGGACGCCGGTTCGCGAAACATCGGGGCCCACAAGGTTCGGTGTGGAAGCGATTTTATCGATTTCATCAACATAGATAATCCCGTACTGGGCCTTTTCAATACTCCCGCCTGCCTCTCGGACCAGTTCCCGGACCAGATCCTCCACATCGCCGCCCACATATCCGGTTTCGCTGAATTTGGTCGCGTCGCCCTTCACAAAAGGAACGCCAATCCGCTCTGCAATCAGCTTGATCAGGTAGGTTTTTCCAACGCCCGTGGGCCCGATAAGCAGAATGTTATTCTTAATATTTCCCACAAACTGCCGGGCGTGTTCCGGATCTTCCCGGTCCAGCTTCATCCGGTTGAAATGCGTGCAGATCTTGGTCGCCAGCACCTCCTTGGCCTCGGTCTGCTTGATCACATATTCGTTGAGAAAGGCCTCCAGCTCTTCCGGTTTCAGATCAAAGTCAATCGTATCCTCTTCCAATTCTTCTGTGCGGGGGCCCTCCTCCAGGCCTTCGGCCTCGGCCTGTGGGAAAACCACCTGCGCGCCGTACTTATTTTCGATAAATTCCTTGAGGTCTTTCTGCATCTCGGCAGGGTTAATCGGGCGTTGCTCGGACATTGAACTCTCTCCATCAAGAATTACAGCCAAACGGCAAACGGCCCCACACCATAGGCAAGAACCCACGCTTCACCTTACGACGTATAAGAATACCAGGTCTTCCGACGCTTGTCAAGACGCTATCATCTGAAAGGAGGCAGCGATGGACTCAAAGGAGACAAGCAGTATTGTCAGGCGGATTCCCATCTTTCAGGGATTTGACCCGGAACAGATCGATAAAATGCTGGATGTCTGTGAGGAAAAGGACTTTCAGGCGGGTGAATACCTCTTCAAAGAAGGGGACTCCAGCACCGAAATGTTCATCCTTCTATCGGGCCACCTTCAGATACTCACCTCAACGGGCGCAGAACTTGCCTCAATCTGGGAGATGGGACTTGTGGGCGAAATGGGCGCGCTGACCGCTCAGCCCCGATCCGCGGCTGTGATGGCCGCCCAGCCCTCCCATATGCTCTCCATCCGACAGGCCGATCTGTTACGCCTGATTGACGAAGACAAAGACATGGGCTTCAAAATCTATCGGAACGTGACCCGCATCCTCTGCGACCGTCTCCGGGACAGCAATATCCTCTTAGAGCAGCAGTACCTGATCCTGGAAGATCTCGCCGGAGAAGAATAAAGCGCATGAACCTAAGCTACTTCACATTGCGGCGGCTTACAGAGGAGCTGCACAGCGCCCTGGCCGGAAAACGGATACGGGACGCCGTTCTCATCCCGCCGCACGACCTCTACCTGAACGCAGACGGTGGAATCCATCTGCTCCTCTCGGCCGCTCCCGGCCAGGGGCGGATCCTGCTTTCCGGGCAGCAGCAGCAGGGCGAACGGGACGAGCCCGAATGGGTGGAGCGATACCTTCTGAAGAGCACGATCGAATCGGTCGCCCAGATCCCCCTGGAACGGGTCGTCACCTTAAACCTGGTCAAAAAGGATCGCCTGGGCGGAGAAACCCGATGCCGGTTGATCGTCGAAACCATCGGACGCTACAGCAACGTCATCCTGGTGGCCGAACCGGAAGGCCGCATCCTGAGCGCCCTCCGCCGGGTGGGGGGACGCATGAACCGAGAACGCCAGATCCTGCCCGGCAGACCCTACCTCCCGCCCCCTCCGCTCAACCGCCTGCGCCCCGAGGACGCCACCCCGGCGGTCCTGAGTGAGGCCCTCAACCGGGCAGCCGGCCCCCTGGCGGAGGCCCTGGTGCACACCGTGGCCGGACTCGACTTGCTCACAGCCCGGGAGCTCCTTCATCGCGCCGGCATTCAGGAAGGCCACCCGGCGCCTCCCGAAACAATCGACCGCCTCGAGGTGGAACTGAAAAGCCTCTTTGAGACCCCGCCCTTCCTGAAAGGCGCCGTCGAACTACCTGCGCCCGGTGGCCGTGGAACGGAAATCTGCGTGCTGGCTTTACAGCACACGGCCGGCCAGCATCAACGCGCCTTCGCCTCGGTAAGCGGCGCCATAGAGGCGGGTATGCAGAAAGAACAGCAGGGACAGGTGCTGGGTGGAAAACGGAAAGAGATAGAGAAAAGCCTGAACCGTCGCCTCGCGTCTGTGGACACCCGAATCGCCAGAATCGAGGCCGACCTGAAAGAGGTGGAAGCCGCCGATCGGTATGAAAAATACGGCAACCTCCTTCTGTCTAACCTCCACCAGGTGGCGCCGGGAGCCACATCGGTCACCTTAGACGACCTCTTCGATCCCGAAGCCCCCCCGCTCAGTATTCCGCTTACGCCCAACCGGCCCCCCCTTGAAAATGCCAGGGACTACCTGAAGCGCAGCCGGAAGATGAAAAAGGGCGCTCCCATACTCGCCCGGCGGCTGGAAGCCTCGGGCCGGGAAGGGGCGGAACTCCGCGCCCACCTGGGCCGCCTGAACACCCTGGAAGGGGAGGCGGACCTCCTGGTCTTTCGGGAAGAACTGGAGAACGCCGGACTGATTCGTCCTGAGAAATCCCGGCAGGCCCGGCAAAAAGGCCGGCCCACAGCGGAGGGCATCCATCCCAGACGCTACCGGACATCGGACGGGTGGATCGTGCTGGTGGGACGAAACAACACAGAAAACGACCAGCTGACCAAAAGCGCGACAAAAGACGACCTCTTCTTCCACGCCCAGGGATGCCCCGGCTCCCACGTCATCCTCAAACGCGACGGAAAATCGGACATGCCCCCCCGCACTTCCCTTCAAGAGGCGGCTGGTCTGGCCGCCTACTGGAGCAAAGCCCGGGGGTCAAAAACCGTACCGGTCAACTACACCGAAGTCCGGCACGTAAACAAGCCCCGGGGCGCCCGTCCGGGCCTGGTCACCATCCGCAACGAGAAAACCCTCTTCGTCGCCCCCGAACAAATCAAGCGAGCCGATGAAACTGCATAAACCGCAGAGGCGCGGAGGACGCGGAGAATAAATTCAGGGATAGGCGCGCTTTACCCTTGTATTCTCCGCGATCTCCGCGTCTCTGCGGTGATGCTTCCGTCCTTCAAAAATTCTCATAATAAAGCAGCCGGATCTCCCGGTCCGGATTGGGATTCCGGTGGCCGTCCCGAAAGATATTTTTGAGGTCGAACTCTAAGGTCAGCCGTTTTGTGAACGTCCAGCGGCCCCCGGCGTTGAAAAGCCCCCGCCCGGAACCCAGTGTATTGTCCTCGTTGTCGTTGAGCGCGAAATCGTATTCCAGCAGCACCGAAAGCGACTTCCCGAACTGCTTGTCCACCCCCACAAACCCCGACATATCGTGGTCTCCATCCCCATCCTCCAGGCTCCGGTTGACCCCTCCGTGGAACCCCGCATCGCCAAGAGAAGACCCGAAATTCTTGCTCAAGACCCCGTAAAAACCCTTGGACTTCGTGTTATAACGCTCCCGTCCGTTGTCGTACGCGCCGTATCCCTGCGACTGGAAGCCCAGCGCCAGAGCGGGCACCCGACCACCTTCCTCAAAAACCCGGACCCTTCCCATAAACTCAACCCTCGGATTCCACCGCACCCCGCCGCTCCCCACAATTTGCTCACCCCCAAATGAAACCCCTATGCCCGCCCGGCTGAACAGCCCCACCTCCAGCTGGGTCAAAATGCCGTTATCGCCGTACATCCGGAGGTCCACGGCAAAACTCCCCCTGGGCAAAAGCCCCGCCGTGGGGCTATCGATAAGCCACCGGGGCTGGAGGTCCTCCTGGGCCTGGAGGGGTTGCGGGAGCCAGAAGCAAAGCACGAAAACAAGAAGAAAGAAGGCCATAGCGATTTATTCCCCATAAGTCAACGTGAAGATACGCACCCGGCGTTCGGGAGCTTCGATCCTGATGGACATCGTTTGAGGCGGAAGCAGACCTCCGGCGCGATCGGCCCACTCAACCAGGCAGATCCCATTCCTGTCCAGATAGTCGTCCCACCCCAGATCGATCAGATCGTCCGGACCACCCAGCCGGTACAGGTCAAAATGGTAGACCGGCAACGACGCCCCGTCCTTATCCAGCCCCCGGTACTCATTCACCAGAATAAACGTGGGGCTGGTCACGGCATCGGTCACCTGCAGGCCTTTACAGATGCCCTGTATCAGGCAGGTCTTTCCGCTGCCCAGATCGCCAAAAAGGGCCACGCAATCCCCCCGGCGCAACCGGCCGGCCAGATCCCGCCCGATGGCCCCGGTTTCTTCCGGGGAAGAGGAAGTCAGGGTAGAGACGGCCTCAGACACCATACCGACCCTCATTCAGAGTACACGGACCCGCAGAATCGTACAGACGATGAACAGCAGATGAGACGCGTTCAGAGGAGATGTATGGGAAAAGGGAAAAGTGTGGGGGAAAAGGGGAATGAATTGCGGATTGCGGGTTGCGGATTTTGAAATAGAGGTTTTTCAATCCGCTCCCCGATTTTGGCTTTTCTCCGCGTCCTCCGCGTCTCTGCGGTGAACGCTTATCTTTTATTTTCCTTTCAAAACAGCCACGGGGAGAATCATCTCTTCGAGGGAAATTCCTCCATGCTGGAAGCTGTTGGCGTACTGGCGCTGATACTCGTGAAATCTTGTGGGGTAGACAAAGTAGAAGTCTTCTTTGCAGAAGATATAATTGGTTCCAATACCCAGGCTGGGCAGCCCGTAGATCTCCGGATCTTTGATATGCACGGCATGCCGTGTATCACACCGGAGATTCTTCCCGTACTTATACCGGAGATTCGTGGACGTGTCCCGATTTCCGTAGGTCACAGACGCCCGTGAGCTCATCACACAGCCGTGGTCCGTGGTCAGAACGATCGTGGTATCGGTCTCCGACAGCTTTCGAAGCATCTCGAACAACGCCGAGTGGGCGAACCAGGACCGGGTAAGGGACCGGAAGGCCGATTCGTTGGGCGCCATCTCCTGCAGGATCTCCGACTCTGAACGGCCGTGGGTCAAAATATCTAAAAAGTTGAACACCACCGACATCAAAGGAAAGGACCGGTAGGTATGCACCTTCTTGACCAGGCTGTTCCCCTCGGCAATATCCAGCACCTTAACATACCGGGTCTCTAACTTCAGCGTCGGATCAATCTCCTCAAGCTGCCGGTCTAAGAGCTGGTGCTCGTGCCGGTTGCGGCTCATATCGTCGTCCCTGGCGCTCTGCCACTCTTCCGGGTAAAGCTGCGCCACATCGGTGGGAAAGAGGCCGCTGAAGATCGCATTCCGGGAATAGGGCGTGGCGGTAGGCAGAATGGAGTAGTGAAACTTCTGTTCAATCTGAAACAGATCGGAAAGAAGGGGTAAAATCGCGAGCCAGTGATCCAGTCTCAGACAATCGACCACCACAAAAAAGACCTGCTCACCCTTCTGAAGCGCGGGGACGACAAACTCGGAAGCAATATCGACCGAAAGCAGGGGAGAATCCTCCTCGTCCCTCAACCAGCGCGGATAATTGCGTTCGATAAACTTCCCGAACTCTAAGTTGCAGGCCTTCCGGAGATCCTCGTGCATCTTCCGAAGGCCGGGATCGAAAAATCGGTCCAGGTCCAGGTCCCACTCCGAAAGCTTCACGTGAATATCGATCCAGCTCTCCCAGGACGCCGTCGAAAACATCAGATCCCGTATCCGGTTGGACGCGGCCACGTAATCCAGTCCCATCCGGTCCTTTAAAATCTGTCTGGCGTCTAACAGCTTTTTACAGGCCGAAAGGATCTGGCTCGGATTCACCGGCTTGGTCAAATAATCGTCGATCCGCTGCCCCAGGGCCTCTTCCATGAGGCGTTCCTCTTCGTTCTTGGTAATCATAATCACCGGAATCTCGGGGTTGATATCCTTGATCACCGAAAGCGTGGAGAGCCCGTCCCGCCCGGACATCATCTCATCCAACAGGACAATATCGAACCCCTGTTTCTGAATCAGCGCGATCGCATCGTCGCCGTTGGTCACAGGGGCCACCTCGTACCCCCGTTCGTTGAGAAAGATGATGTGGGGCTTTAACAGATCAATCTCATCGTCTGCCCACAACACCTGTTTTTTTTCTTCTTCTTTGTTCACACACGCTTCCTCTGTTTAAGCCGGCTCCTGGGTTTCGGGGGGGGCCGTTGGGAGCGAAATCAAGAACGTGGTGCCCACATCGGGAACGCTCTCCTGAACCGCAATCTTCCCCCGGTGGTAATCCTCCACAATGCGCTTTACAAACGTAAGTCCCAGCCCCCACCCCCGCTTCTTTGTGCTGATGCCGGGCAAAAAGACCTGCTTGAGGAGATGGTGGGGGATCCCCCTGCCGTGGTCGCGCACCCGGATATCGACCCACGCCCCTTCCGAACGCGCCTCTGCGGATACCTCGATGCGCCCCTCCCTTCCTTCCATCGCATCGGCCGCATTTTTGAACAGATTCTCAAACGCCCACCCCAGAAGCTCCCGGTTCATCGGCACGGGGGCAACCTCGTTCTCCATCTGCACAATCTGAATATCGCGCGACAGGCGGTTCCTCAAATAACCGGCCGTTTCTGCAACCACCTCCCGCAAATTGCCCAGCCGGAGTTCGGGGGCCGAACCGATCAGACTGAAGCGAGAGGCGATCTTGTTGAGGCGGCTGGTATCCTTCCCCATCTCGGTCACAAGCTGCTCGAAACGCCTCGACGCCTCTTCACGGTCCTGGTCCGGGGCATTTTGCAGCTCCGACTTCAATAACTCAATCCACCCGTAAAGAGAGGAAAGAGGCGTGCCCAGCTGGTGAGCGGTCTCCCGTGCCATGCCGACCCACAGATTGCGCTGCTCGCTGTTTTTGATGTGCCGGAACCCCACGTAACCCACACCGATAAAAAGTGCCGTCACGCCCAGCGCAACCCAGGGCAACCACGAGAGGCGCCTGACCAGACTCGAATCGCCATAATGGAGCACCCGTGTGGCCACTGTCTTGTTGGGTCCGATTTTAGGAATAACAAATGGAAAGGGAGGATTCTCCAGATCCAGACGACGCACAATTTCCCGAACCTTCTTAAGCGCCTTCGGGCTGTTATCATCCGGAGGTACACCGATCGCTTTCCACATGTGAGGTACACTATTTTCGTCGGTAATCACAACCGGAAAACTGGTATTCCTGATCGTATCAAAAATGATATCCAGATCCGGACCGGGCGTTACAATGATGGTATCCCGGGTGGCAATACTGTAGAAAAAGGCGTACCGCTGGATCATCTGCCGGGTATCCTGCCGCAAAGCCCCCACCACAAAGATCTGTGTATAGACCATAAAGGCAAGAATAATCACCATGCCCACCAGAAAGAAATAGGCCCCGAACCAGCGGCTGCTGGAAAGCACACCCTTCCAGTTTTCCAGTCGCCCCCGGGCCGGCGTGGAAGCTCCCCGGCGCCCCGGCTGAGAAGCTGCCTTTTCATCCACGACAGTGCTCATGTGACCGTCTTCTCCCAATCTTCACGCTTCAATTCGCTACCCTTCCTGAACGCCTCGCCCTTTCAGAGGTTCCGTTTCCCCCTCAAACCGGTTCCGATAGTGCAGCAGCACCCCTGCGCCCAGGGCCACGGCAAACCAGAGCGTGCAGACGCGGATCACAAACGTAGCCGCCACGGCATCGGGAAGCGGGATCCCCTTGAGGACCAGAAGCCCCGACATACTCCCTTCGGTGGGCCCAAGTCCGCCCGGCAGCATGGTAACCGCGCCAAACAGGGTGGCAAAACTGTAGATAAAGGTCGCCTGAACCAGCCCCACATTCGCATCGAACCCCAGAAGCACCAAGTGGAAACCGAGACATTCGGCAAACCAGGCCACGGCGCCCAGAAGGACCGACCAGGTGAGATTCACCGGAGCCACCAGTAGCCGCATGCCTTCATAGGCCTGTCCCAGCGGCGCTGCCAGCCGGTGGACAACCGGCAGGCGTTCAACCAGGCGCAAACCTGCGGCCACCGCTGTGGGCCGGCCCAACACCAGGATAAAAAGCCCGATTCCCGCGCCCCCTACGATGAGAGGGAAGGCGCCGAACCGGAAGGATAAAATACCCAGAAAAGCCAGCAAAATCAAGGATATAAAATCCGTTACCCGTTCTGCCAGGACCACCGGTGCGGTCCGGCTCACGGGGGTCCCCAGACGGTATTTAATAAAGTAGGCTTTTAGCAGTTCCCCGGCTTTCCCCGGCGTCACGGACATAACCAGCCCCGCCAGAAAAATGATAAAGCTGTCCCAGCATGCCAGAGGCACCCTCAGAATCTTCAAATAGAGATGCCATCTGACAAACCGGACAAGATAGTTCACCACCGCAAGCGCCAGCGCGACCGGAATATACCGCTTGTCGAACCGTTCAAAGGCCGTGGAAAGCCGCTCCAGATCGGAATACACGCTCAGCCCTAAAAAAACCAGCGCGCCGAGCCCTACAGATAAAAGTAACTTATGCTTTAGCCTGTTGATCATTAAAAAGTAGGTGCGATTGGGGGTTTTCTGCTTACTGCCTACTTGCTTGCTCCTGACTTTCCTTTGTCCATCGTCCGTTGTTCGCTTTATCCCTGATTATACGGCTTTTTGGGCAAATCCGTCAACTTTGAAAAACCATTTGCGAAATATCGTTTATTTCTATATATTTAGATGTCTTGTGAGAACGATATCGGGCCCGTCTGTTTTCTTAATTCACAGTATTTTGAATATTTCCTTAATCTTGTTGATTATTATAGACTTATTAAAAACCTCTCAAATCTACAGAAAATACAAAACAACGCCTAAGATCTATATTTATAAAATCTTATCTGGTTTTTCTAAAGAGGGGGAAACTTACCTATGTCTGGCGTTTTGGTTCGAGAAAATGAGCCGTTTGAAAAGGCCTTAAAACGGTTCAAAAAAACCTGCGAGAAGGCCGGTATTATGACGGAAATGAAAAAAAATCAGCATTTCGAAAAGCCGAGCGAACGGCGCAAACGGAAGATCGCTGCGGCCAAGCGAAAACGGTCGAAATTTGAGTCCAGGTATCAATAGCGAGTTTGCTGGAATCAATTTTTTATGAAGTCAGGCAAATGATAACCGCACTGATGTCCGAATTGGTGCGGTTATTGCTTTTTTGAGACCGCTCTCACCCTTGCCTGTCTGCCGATTCCGGCCTATCCCCTCCTCTCCATGAACTTCGTAGACCTTATTCTGGCAATCGGCCTCCTCTGGGCCGCAATGAAAGGCTGGCGGATCGGTCTTTTGCAGAGCCTGGTCATCCTCATCGGCCTGGTGCTGGCCTACGGGTTTGCGCTCAGCTATGGAGGAGAGGTCGCCGGCCGCATTGTGGGTGATCCGGCAGAAAGCGGCAGCGGATCTGCCCTCATCGGCTTCCTGGCGGTCTTCCTGCTTACCCTGTTTGCCTGCTACCTTGCTGGCCGGATACTCCACAAAGCCCTCCGGGTCTCCCCTTTTGGAATCTTCAACGCGATTGGAGGGGGAGTCATCGGCCTGGCCAATGCGCTGCTCATCCTGGGCCTGTTGACCATTTTGCTTCGCGCCCACCCGCTCCACAGCGAACTCCCCGGATTCATCGACGGCTCTGCCCTGGGCCGGCCGGTCCAGCGCGCGGCCCTGCTCCTCTTAGACGGGGTAAGAGCCGTTATCCCGCGCACGGCTCATCTTTACGAACAGCTCCTACCCGAGACGACGGCCACAGCCCCGCACCCCATTGTCGATGAAATGTCGGACAAAGCCAGCGCCGCGCGCGCCAAGCTGGATAGCCTGATAAAAGAGTCCCGCAAAAGGCTGGACTCAAAGCAAGAATAGCGAGACCCTAAAATGGAAACCAGAAAATTATCCGTCATCATGTTTACCGACATCGTCGGATACAGCAAGAAGGTGCATGAAAATGAAGCGCAGGCGCTCCGGCTTCTCAGCGAACACAATAATATACTCAATGCGCAGATTAAAGCCTACAAAGGCAACGTCATCAAAACGGTCGGCGACGCCTATCTGGCCAATTTCGACAGTGTATTTGATGCCGTAAACTGCGCCGCCGACATCCAGAAGCATCTGGCGGAGAGAAACACAGGTGCGGCCGACGACCGGATCGAGATCCGAATCGGCATCCATGTGGGCGATGTGATCTACCGGGACAACGACGTTTTTGGCGACGGCGTCAACATCGCAAGCCGGATCCAGTCGATCGCCGATGGCGGACAGGTCTTCATCTCCCACGATGTCTTCTCCATCACCTATGGAAAACTGGAACACACGTACAAAGATATCGGCAGCAAAGACCTCAAAAATATCAACCGTCCCGTCCATGTCTACGAAGTGCTCTGGGACCCGGCGAGGGCCGGCGAAGCCACAAAGCGCCCGCCCATCGTCCCCCGAACGCTCTCTCCAAAAAGCCGTGTTTCACGAGCACTTGCAGCCGGCGCCGTTGGTGTGGCGGCTCTGATCCTGCTCTATGTATGGTCTCGATCCCCGAACCAATTTTCGCACGCCCCCAAAAAGCCGACCCTAGCCGTTGTTTCATTCGGCGATGAGACCGGGGATGAAAACCTGAAACGGGTCCAGATCGGCAAAATCATCAACAACGCGGTGGTTCAAAAGTTTTACGAATTCCCCCACGTGCAGCTTGTAAGCCCCCTCCAGATATCCAAAGCGATGAAAGAGCTGGACATTCAGAAGGACCGTCTGGCTCAAGATCCGGGCCTTGCGGAAACCATCGCCCGGGAGACAAACGGCCGGCTGATGGTCGCAGGCACCCTGAGCAAGCTGGGCAGCTCTTTTATCCTGTCTGCAAATCTGAACGATCTGGCCAAAGAAAAGCTGCTGGCCAATTTTGTGCTGAAAGAAACCTCGGAAGAAAATATCCTGGGCTCGCTGATCGATTCCCTCTGTACAAAATTCCAGCAGAGAATCACCAGGGCTTTTCAGATCGAGGAAAGCGTACCTTACAAAGCCCTGAGCATTGGTGAACTCACAACACCCTCTCTTGAAGCGTATGCCCACTTTGTAAAAGGAAATGACCTTTACAAAAGCGGGAACTTTCAGACGGGGGTCAAAGAACTGACCCTAGCCACGGAGATCGACAGCAATTTTGCCCTGGCCTATTCCCTGCTGGCCTGCGCGTACTCACTTACAAAAAATGCCGGAGATGATCAACTGTCGGCCCAATATTTCAAAAAGGCCAGAAAGTTCAGGAGTCGTTTTACGGGAATCAGCAAAGGAACGCTCATTTTCAGAGGCAACGACGCCTGGTATGATGAGAACTTGGAGGAATGTGCGAAGAATTACCGGTTGATTACAGAGCTTTATCCAGACGACAGGGATGGGTACTATTATTACGGCTTGTATTTTGCGTATCTGAAACATAATGACGTGGAAGCGATCAAACAGTATAGAAAAGCCATTGAGCTGAGTCCGGAGTGGTATCCCACGTACAGAGACATGGCCTACTCACTAGATGGTCCGAGGAATAATTCTGGACTTTGGCAAGCCATTTGCGTAATATCGCATCCAGACTCCGAAAGGAGGTCGTTCGCTCTCCTTTAACTGCTTCCGCGAGGAGCCCTGCCATGATCGATCTACGCAGCCTTGACACAGCCCATCCGGGAAAGATTCGCGCCTTGTTTGGCCTTTCTCCAGCTGCTTTGGCAGAGCTTTTGGAGGCTGTGCTGCCGGTGTTGGTGGACCGTCGTCGTCAGGCCCAGGTTTTTCGGCCCAATCGCAGACGGGTCGTGGGGGGTGGGCGCAAGCGGCGGTTAAAACCGTATCAAGAGGTGTTGATGAGCTTGCTTTATTTGCGTCACAACGTTGCCCACGCCGTGGTGGGGGAGATGTTTGGGGTGAGTGCGGATACTTCGGAAAACACGTTTCATGAGGTGATTCCGGTTTTGAGGGAGGTCTGTCCCTCCCAGCGTTTTGATGCAGAGAAGACATGGAAGAAGGGCGAACCTTCCTGGCATCCTGATGAGGTGGATCGAGTGCTGGTCGATAGCTTTGAAACGCCCATCCGACGGCCTTCTATCGACGAGAGGCAAAGGCAGGTCTACTCGGGTAAACGCAAACGCCACACGATCAAGACCCAGGTGGCCACAGATAAAAAGGGAGAGATTCTCAGCATCGATGCAGGCCATCGTGGGCCAAAGGCGGACATCCGGCTTTATGAAGAAAGTGGGGTGCACCAGCAGTTCCCCAATGCCGATAAACTGGGAGATAAGGGCTATCAGAGTCAAGCACACCCCGAGATCATCTCACCTCACAAAAAACCAAAGGGGGGTGAACTCACAAGCGAGCAACGTCAAGAGAACCGGCAGATCGCCCAGCAACGCATCTATGTGGAACACGGCATCCGTCGCATCAAGGGGTGGCGAATCCTTCGAGAAGATTATCGCCTGGGGGTGGGGCTATTTCCGATGATTGCAGGAGCCGTTGTCGGCCTGGTGCAACTGGGCCGAATTCTCGGATAAACGATAAGAAAAACTGAATCTCAGGCAAAGACTGTATAACTTTTTATTCTTCGGATTATCTACTTGTAAAAGTGAACGGCACGGATGAGGCGATTGCATTTTTGCAGGATTATATCAAAAAATATCCCGATGGTCCGGGAGTCGGTTATGCCAGACAGACCATTGCCGAATTAAGAGGGGTCGATTACAACTAACTCAGTGGCCCTCACCATGAACTGTTCCTCCCACACACTCGAAACCCTGGAGTTCGACAAGGTCCGGGCGCATATTGCCCAGCGGACCGTCTCGGCCCTCGGCCGGGAAGAGGTGGAAAGCCTGGCTCCCGCCGACGAGCTTCAGGCCATCGAACTCCGGCTGCGCCCTGTGCTGGAAACGGTCGACCTGATCGCGTTCGACGATCCCCTCTCCATCGGCCGCATCCCGGACATCCGCCCGGCGCTGCGGACCTCCACCGTACCTGGATCGGCGCTGACCGTGGCGGAGCTCCTCGAAGTGGGTGAAATCCTGGTCTCCTCCCGGCTGTTCCTCGCCTACATCTCAGCCCGGCAGGAAAAGTATCCCCGGCTGTGGGCCCTCATCACCGGGCTGAGCGCCCATCCCAACCTCGAAGAAAGCTTCAACAGGGCCTTAGACCCCGCCACGGGAACGGTAAAAGACTCGGCCAGTCCCGAACTCCGGCGCATCCGG
Source organism: Candidatus Latescibacterota bacterium (assembly GCA_965249305.1). Lineage (GTDB taxonomy): Bacteria > Latescibacterota > UBA2968 > UBA2968. The sequence goes on from OZ252228.1 coordinate 6,862,753, forward strand.
CGAAACATTGAACAGACGCGCTCCTCCATTCGCAAACAGGTCGAATCGGTCCTGGCCAAACTCCCGGACAGCGTGGTGCAGGACCGTCTGGTCACCCTTCGGGGGGGCCGGTTCGTCATCCCCGTTCGGGAAAACCAGAAACAGCGCCTGGAAGGCATCGTCCACGACCAGTCCGCCAGCGGCGCCACCCTCTTTATTGAACCGATGGCCACCGTGGCGCTGAACAACCGGCTCCGGCAACTGGAACTGGCCGAACAGCAGGAGGTAAAAAAAATCCTGCTGGACCTGACCCGGGCCGTTGCGGAAATCAGTGATGAACTCTTGGACAACCTGGAAATTCTGGGCAAATTCGACGCGGTTTACGCCAAAGCCTCCTTTGCGAAGGATCTCGACTGCTCCGAACCTCTCTTCAATGAGGACGGGCGGCTCGTGCTCCGGCAGGCCAGACACCCCCTCCTCGTCTACCGGCTCCGCAGCGAAGACCGGTCCCGGAACATGGTCCCCCTGGACCTGACGCTGGGCACCGATGAGTTCTGGACCCTGGTTTTAACCGGCCCCAATGCGGGCGGAAAAACCGTCGCCCTCAAAACCGTGGGCCTCCTATCGCTTATGGCCCAGGCCGGCCTGCCCATCCCGGCCCTTCCCAAATCCGAACTGCCGGTCTTTTCCGGGATCTTTGCCGATATCGGCGACGCCCAGTCCATCGAAGACGACCTGAGCACCTTCTCCTCCCACATGGCCAACCTCGTCAGAATCTGTGAAAAGGCCGACTACCAGTCCCTCGTTCTCTTAGACGAAATCGGGTCCAGCACTGATCCCGACCAGGGCTCGGCCCTGGCCATGGCGCTGCTTGAGGAACTCACCGGACGGCACAGCCGCACCATTGCAACCACGCATCACGGCGCCCTCAAAGCCTTTGCCCACAGTTCCAAAGGCATGGCCAACGGCTCGATGGCCTTCGACGGGGCCACCTTCCGCCCCACCTTCCAGCTTCGCCTGAAGGTCCCCGGCAGCAGCTACGCCTTCGAAATCGCCCGCCAGCTGAACATGCCCGCCGAAATCGTGGACGAAGCCGTGCGCATTGCCGGCAGCGACGTGGGCCGGGTGGAATCGCTCATTGCCGAGCTGGATGAAACCTACCAGCGCTACCGGGAGGAACTGGACCGGGCAGAAGCCGACCGAAAAGAAGCGGAACACCTCAGAACCGACTACGAAACCCGCCTGAAAGACGTGGAGCGCCGCGAACGGGAGTTGAAACGGTCCGCCCGCGAGGAGGCGCAGCGCATCCTGCAGGGGGCCAACGCGCTGGTTGAACGCACCGTGGAGCAGATCCGGCAGCGCGGCGCCGACCGGGACTCCATCCGGCAGGCCCGCGCCCGGATCCGGTCTGCGCGGCAGGAACTGGATCAGGCCCTCAAAGAGCCCCCTTCCCAACGCCCCCTTCCATCGGCCAACCCCGGAGACCGGGTCTGGGTCCGCACCTTCGAGAAAGAGGGCGTGGTCGTATCCCGCCGGGACGGCTCGGACCGGGTCGTCGTGGAAGTGGGCAACATCAAAGTGGAAGTCTCTCCCGCCGACCTGGAAGTGAGTGAACAGGCCACGGAAGAAGAATCCGGAACGTCTACGGCCTCGGTCCTGGCCCGAGAAGACATCTCCTCGGAAGTGGATCTGCGCGGAATGACCTCTGAAGAGGCCGTGGATGCGGTCGACAAATACTTAGACGACCTCTACCTGAACCGGATGGAGCAGGCCAGAATCATCCACGGGAAAGGGACCGGCGCATTGCGCCGCGCTGTTGGAGATTACCTCAAGGGCCACGAACGGGTGAAAAAGCAGCGGCTGGGAAACTGGGACGAAGGGGGCAGCGGGGTGACCGTTGTAGAGCTTGACCTGGAGAAATAGGTGGTTATATTAGATTAGAATCTTGAACCAGGGTGGGGAGACGATCCAGTGAATCGTCCGGGGTGGTGTAGACGCAGAGAATGCGGAGAAAAATAAAAGATGGCAACCACAATTCTGAACACGGACCTGCAGACCGCGTCCGGAACATACTGCAACACCTTAACCGCTTACTCCCGGTATCGCACCCGGGAGGTGAAGATCGGCCATGTTCCCTTAGGGGGAGACAATCCGATCCGCATCCAGTCCATGACCACCCCCGATACCATGGATACGCGGGCCACGGTGGAGCAGTCCATCCGCATCATCGAAGCCGGCGCAGACTACGTCCGCATTACCGCACCCAGCCAGAACGAAGCCCGCAATCTAAAAGCCATCAAGAAGGAATTGCGGAGCCGGGGATACGATGCTCCCCTCATTGCCGACATCCACTACACCCCTAACGCGGCCGAAATCGCCGCCCGAATCGTTGAAAAAGTCCGGGTCAACCCGGGCAACTATGCCGACAAAAAGAAATTCCAGATCATCGAATATACGGATGCTCAATATGCCGCCGAAATCGAGCGGATACGGGAAAAATTCACCCCGCTTGTCAAAATATGTAAAGAGTACGGCACGGCCCTGCGCATTGGCACCAACCACGGCTCTCTCTCCGACAGGATCATGAGCCGGTTTGGCGACACCCCTCTGGGCATGGTCGAATCCGCCCTGGAATTCGCCCGCATCTGTGAGGACCTCGACTACGGCGAAATCGTCTTCTCGATGAAAGCCAGCAACCCCCAGGTGATGGTCCAGGCCTACCGCCTGCTCGTCAACAGGATGGAAGCCGAAGGCATGAACTACCCCATCCACTTAGGCGTCACCGAAGCCGGCGACGGCGAGGACGGCAGGATCAAGTCCGCCGTGGGCATCGGCGCCCTGCTGGAAGACGGCATCGGCGACACCGTTCGCGTCTCCCTCACCGAAGAACCCGAAGCGGAAATCCCCGTGTGCATACACCTGGTCGAGCGCTATGCCCGCAGGCCGGTCCACGACCCGATTCCGGAGATCGTGAACAACCCGATCGATCCCTTCACCTACACCCGCAGGCAAACCCTCGAAGTCGACAGAATCGGCAGGGACAACGTCCCGGTCGTCATCATCACCCCCCGCACCCTGGCAACCCCGGAAGGCCTGGCGCCCCTCGGCTATCAGTACGACGCGTTGCTCGACAAGTGGAACATCGCCGACATGGCTCCCGATTTCGTCTACCTGCGAGACCGGGACCTGAGCTTTGACCTGCCCGGAACGCTCCAAAAAATCTTCGACGCCGACGCCTGGCAGGCTCTGGGCGCTCCCTCCGATGCCTTCCCCCTCTTTGACCTAAGCGGCTACCTGAACACCGGCCGCCGCTCCGACCGGATCAACTTTGTGATGGCGGATCTGAGCGCGCTAACCGGAGAGGCCATACAGACCCTTTCCCAGGACAGATGCGCGGTCCTCATCTTGAGAACCGACAACGAACACGCCATGCCCGAACTGCGGCGGGCCACCATCGAGGTGATGCAGCACGCCCCCCGCCTCCCCGTCATCCTCAAACGGGAATACAACGGCCTCACCGATGACGAACTCATGCTCTACAGCGCCACCGACTTCGGCGGACTCTTCATCGACGGCCTGGGAGACGGCATCTGGCTGGAATCCCCTTCCGCCTCCTCGGAAACTCTCAACCGGATCGGCTTCGGCATCCTCCAGGCCACCCGCACCCGGATCTCCAAAACCGAATACATCTCCTGTCCCTCCTGCGGCAGAACTCTCTTCGACCTCCAGGAAACCACCGCCCTGATCCGCAACCGCACCGACCACCTCAAAGGCGTCAAAATCGGCATCATGGGCTGCATCGTCAACGGCCCGGGCGAAATGGCGGATGCCGACTACGGCTACGTGGGCAGCGGTCCGGGGAAAATCACCCTCTACAAGGGCAAGGAGATCGTCAAACGAAACATTCCGACCGAAGGAGCGGTAGACGAGTTGATCGAACTGATCCGGGAAGACGGGCGGTGGATGAATCCATGAAAAACAAAGTAAAAAGTAAAAGGTAAAAGGTAAAAGACGGCCTTCCCCTTTTTACTTTTTACTTTTTACTTTTTACTTTTTACTTTTTACTTTTTACTTTCTTTGCCATGCCTCGAATTTCTGAAGACACCATCGACCAGGTCCGGCAGTCGGTGGACATCGTCGAGGTCATCTCCGACCACGTGGTGCTCACCAAGCGGGGCAAAAATTTCGTGGGCCTCTGTCCCTTCCACGAGGACCGGAACCCCTCTTTCAACGTCTCCCAGGACAAACAGATCTACAAATGCTTTGCCTGCGGCGCCGGGGGAAACGTCTTCAGATTCCTGATGGAACTGGAGCGGATCAGCTTCATTGAAGCTGTTCGCAAACTGGCCGAGCAGGCCGGCATCGCCCTGCCCGAATCCGGGGACGGAGGACGGGAGCAGCAGGAAGCTTTTGACGCCCTCTACAGGGCCAACGAACTCGCCCGAAAATACTACACCCACCTGCTCATGGTCGATGCCGCCGGGTCCGAAGCCCGGGACTACCTCAAGTCCCGGGGCGTCTCTGAAAAGACTATGGACGCCTTTTCCCTAGGCTATGCGCCCAACGCCTGGGACGGCCTGCTGCAGGTCGCCGGGAGGCGGGGCATCAATCCCAAAACCTTAGAACAGGCCGGTCTTGCGCTCCCCCGCCGCGAGGGCAAGGGGTACTACGACCGCTTCCGCAACCGCCTCATGTTCCCCATCCAGGCCCACACCGGCCGCACCGTTGCCTTCGGTGCCCGGGCGCTGGACCCCCAGGAGCAGGCCAAGTACCTCAATTCGCCGGAAACCCCCGTCTACCACAAAAGCGCCACCCTCTACGGGCTCTGGAAGGGCCGCGACGCCATCCGCGATGAGGGTACGGCGATCGTCGTTGAAGGCTACATGGACCTCCTCGCCCTGGCGCAGCGGGGCATCGGACATACCGTGGCCTCGGCCGGCACGGCCCTCACCCCCAACCACGCCCGGCTCCTGCGCCGCTATGCGCAACGGGCCGTCCTGGTCTTCGACGGCGATGCGGCCGGAACCGCCGCTGCGGTCCGTGGCGTCGGTGCCCTCTTCGAGGCCGGGCTCGAGATCCGGGTCGTCTCCCTGCCCGAAAACCACGACCCCGACAGCTACATCCGGGAACACGGCCCCGAAGGCTTTCAGACCCTCCTGGAAAGCGCCCAACCCGTGCTCGACTTCATGATCGCCTGGACCGCCACGCAGGAAGACCTCACCACCTCCGACGGCAAAGCCCGCGCCACGCAGTCCCTGGCCGAATTTGTCTCCCGCGTAAAAGACGAGGCGCGCAGGCGATTCCTCATCCAGGAAACCGCCCAAAAGCTGGGTATCGACGAAGGAACGGTCCTCCAGGTCGTTCAGCAGGCGAGCCGCCCCGCCAGGCGGACTCAAGTGGGTGCTCAACCCGAACAACAGGCCCCGGCCTTCGACCCCAGGCCCCGATCGGAAAGAGAACTGCTCATCCGGATGATGGAGGACGATACCACCGCGGACACCGTCCTGGCGCAGATCAAAACCCAGGACTTCTCCAACAGCGTCTACAGACGGCTCGTCGCGCTCATTGCGCAGCGGCGGCAGAACAACCAGAGCGCTGCGGTCGCACTCCTCATCGACCAGTGCGAGGACCCGGACCTGGCGCACATTCTCTCGGGCCTCTCCATGGAAACCGGCATCGCCGATCCCGATCAGCCCCAGGCCCCCTTGCAGGACTACATCAACGCGTTCTCGCTTAAAAACCTCGACGCCCGGATCGACGACCTGGAAGCCGACCTCCGCTCGGTCGGCGCCGGATCGGACTTCCGGACCCTTATGGAAAAGCACCGGGAACTGACCGAAAGGCGGAAGGCTCTCTTAGAAAAGAAAGCGCCCCCTCCTCAGGGAGAGGGCGCTCCGGTGGTATAGAAATTCTCACCAGGGTAGGGAGACGATCCAGTGAATCGTCCGGGGTAGGGTAGACGCGGAGGGCGCGGAGAAATGATCTACAAAAACCTTGCTCTTTTGCCGGAATATGGTAGATTTAAACCAACTTTGAGGGCCCATAGCTCAGCTGGTTAGAGCAGCGGACTCATAATCCGTAGGTCCGGGGTTCGAATCCCTGTGGGCCCACCAGAAAATAATTGCAACACAATAACTTAGAGCGGCCCCCACGTGGGGCCGTTTCTGCAGTATGTGTCGCAAAAGTGTCCATCGAAAACAATTCTGAGCAAATGGGTGCAGGCATGGAAAAAGACGAAACGGCTCACGTCGTGGATGAGACCCGCAAGCGCCGCGCCTATTGGGCGGAACAGATGGACGCGGCGTTTGACTTTATGACAAGTATTAGAGGCTACCCCGTCGAGGAGTGTGGAGAGTCGATGGTCTTCCTTCCGGATGTCGTGGCTTCGGCAGGACTGACCGTGGCGTTCTCTTCCAGTCAGATCGTGGAAGGGCTGGATCGGATGTTTTATCTCAGGGAAGGGTTGATCGGTGATTTTATTGGGATCGCCGGGGAGATGAACCATCGGGGGTGGACGCTCCGGGTAGAGGATGGGTTTCGTTCGAGGGAGATGCAGAAGAGGCTGGCGCTCAAGGAGACCATCTTCGACAAGATTCTAGAGAAGGTGATCTGGGAGACGGGCGAGGAAGTCCCGGAGACGGATCTCCTCTACAGGCGGATTTCGGCGCTAATCGCGACCGCCCCGAAGGTAGGTACCCACATGTCGGGGAGCGCCATCGACATCTCCGTTTTGAGGACCAGGGATCTCGAGGAGCTGGATCGGGGAGGTCCCTATATAGAGCTCTCGGAGTTGACGCCCATGAGGTCTCCTTTTGTCCCGCAGGAAGCGAGACGCACGCGCTCGGAAATCACCCAAGTGATGAAGCATTACGGATTCGTCGCGTACCCATTCGAGTTCTGGCATTACAACAAGGACGATGCCTACGCCGAATACCTGAATGAATCCGGGAGGCCGGCACGCTACGGTGCGATCGATTTTGATCCGGAGAGTGGGACTGTCTGCGCGATCGAGAATCCTGAACTTCCACTCCACACGTTGGATGAGGTCCAGGAGCGGATCGAGGAGGCGCTGCGGAAACGGAAAGCGGGTTGAGTTTGGGCTGTACCGTCAGATCTACCCGCTGAAGTCGAAAACGGTTGTCTTTCAACGGATTAGAAAGGTGGAGATCTCTCTGATCATTCTTCCCTGACCAGATTTCTGGCGAAGAAATCCAGTGTCCTCGGCCAGGAGGCCGTGGCCGCTTCCTCTCGGTAACGCTCGCCGCTGAAGTCCATAAAGGCGTGTCCGGCGTTGGGATATGTATAGAACTCGTGCGCCTTGTCACAACGTGCTAATTCAGCGTCCAGCTTCTGCATATCCTCCGGGGACGGGCTGGCGTCTTCTTCGCCAAAGTGGAACATCAGCGGGCAGCCAATCTCACCGGTACGGGCAAATGGAGCTGCCACGCCTTCGCCCAGGGCCACCATGATATTGCCGCCGTAGTAGGCCACTGCGGCCTTGAACTGCGGGATGGCCGCTGCCATCAGGTAGGCCACCCGGCCCCCCATGCAGAAGCCCGTGATGCCCAATACCTGACCATCCACGGCGCTGTGGTCCTGCAGGAAATCCACTGTGGCCTGCACATCGGCAACCATCTCCACGTCTTTAAGCTGCCGTGGCGTTTGCTCATCCGGCCCCAGCCGGTGGTAGAGATCGGGCGCTGCGGCGCCATAGCCGGCTTCGGCCAGCCTGTCTGCCATCGTGCGGATGAACCTATCAACGCCACCGCCGTGCTGGGCAACCACCACCGCGGGAAAAGGGCCGGCGTCATCGGGCAGGGAGACGTAAAGTTCCATATCCTGATTACCAACCTTGATGCTTTCTGTAAACGATGGCATGGTGTATTCCTCCTAAAGGATGTCGCAGGAGACTCCGCACGTTCGAGCGGGATCCTAATTTCTCCTGCTTGCCATAATACACGACAAAACTTAATCTGACCTAAAATATGGAGGATCAATCAGTATCCAAAGACAGTGAAAGAACTCCTGGATGTGATCCTGTATATTGAGCAGAACATACTGCAAATGGTCCAATCCATATCGAAACAGGCTTTTCTCTTTGCATCCGTGTTTTTTGATCTTCAACGGTTTTGTCTTTGCGATCCATTCTCCTACCAGATGAGCCCAGGTGAGGGCAATGGCTAAAAGCGCGATGAGTTTTTCGATTCGTTCCAGATGGATCAGATGGGTCTGTTCCAGATCGAAGCCTCGGCTTTTCAACGCGGCGAACAGGACTTCAATTCCCCACCGTTTTTTGTAATCCTCCAGCGGTTTTCGACCTTTACACTTGCTGGCAACGATGAGAAATTCGTCAGGTAATCGGATGACAGACAAATACAGATGATGACCATAGATCAGACGGGGTTTACGCAGGATGCGCTCTTGGTGAATGTGCAGGTCGGCAAACAAGCATCGAAGCGCGATGTCCCCTTTGCCATTTAGGGTTTTGGCGTTTTCCTTGACGCGGATGGCAAAGCCTAAGGCTTGCGCATCTAACCACGCAAACCATTCTTGCCCAATGAATTCCCGGTCTGCAACGATGACCTGAATCAGGTTTTTATCCACCAACTTCAAGACCCGTTCCATCAACTGGATACGCTCATCGGTGTTGGAGTTGCCCTTTTTGGGCAGCAGTATCCAGCAGATGGGAAATGCAACGCCTTGATAGACACTCCCGGCGGTGAGAATATTGATGGTCAGTTTGCCGAAGCTCCAGGTCGTCCGATCTATCGAGATGGTAAAGTCCGACTTGATCGGCAAGAGATGCAGGATCAAGTCGGCCACCAGGTCATAGGACAGATTAAACTCACTGAAGAAACGTTGGATTCTGCGATAGTTGGACTTCTGCTTGGCTTTGCCGTTGAGGGCGTTGGCCAGTTTGGTGAAGTTGACGGTTGTGAGCTTGATGAGAGACACAATGAAGGCGGCGATGAATTTTACCCGGGCCTTATGACAGGGTAAATACCATTGCATCACGTCGTGTAATTCATTAACTTGAGGAGACATAGACCTGTGTTTGATGATGGATGAGTTGTTGGATCTTGACAACCCAAACTTAACTCATTTCACCACTCAGCGCAGGTCTTTTCCTTTTTTGTCGTGTACCATGCCTGCTTGCGTAAAAAAATAGTTATGATATGTGATATCACATGTTATAATTCTCTATGATCCAAAATTTCCGGCATAGAGGATTGCGGCAGTTTTTTGAGGCAGGCAGCACCGCCGGCATTTCGCCGCAATTTACAAAGCGCCTGGGGGTGATATTGGGCGCCTTGAACAGGGCCGCAGAAATTCGTGACATGGATCTACCCGGCTTTCGCCGGCACCGCCTGAAAGGACACAGAAAAGGCGTCTGGTCGGTTTGGGTCAGCGGCAATTGGCGGGTGACATTCCGCTTTGAAAATGGCGATGTGTTTGATGTGAATTTAGAGGACTATCATTGAGGAGGCAGCACATGGAGATGCATAACCCACCCCATCCGGGGGAAGTCTTAAAAGAGACGTGTTTGGTTCCTCTGGACCTGCCCATAACCCGAGCAGCCAGGGCCCTTGGCGTTACCCGAGAAAACCTGTCCCGGCTGGTTAATGGGAAGATAGGGATCAGCCCGGAGATGGCAATTCGTCTGTCCAAAGCCTTTAACACCACGCCAGAGCTTTGGCTTGGTATGCAGCAGCAGTATGACCTGTGGCACGCCAAGCAAAAGGCTGATCAGATTAAGGTGCAGGTGTTAACGGAGGAAGCGTCTGCTCTCTAATTCGCTTTGACAATCTTCCTGGGTCATCTCCTGGGCGAGACTGACCACGACCTCCACGCCGAGCCGGTCCAGCCCCGCCATCAGCCCCTCGATATCCACATCCTGGAGGTCACCCGCTTGCGTGTCTCCAGCACCGTCGCGCACTCCCGCCGGATCGGTCCGTTGCCCCACCCGTGAATCCCGAGCCATTCCCAGCACCTGCTTACACAGGCATCTGGCGCTTCGTATACGCCCGTCCGGCGCGCGCCGTCTCCTCCTGCCCCCCTGACACCACGCGCACGCCCTCGTCGATCTTCTCCCGGATGCTCTCCGGCGTGGCGCCTTCCAGGAACGCGATTCCGTTTTCCTCGCACGCGGCTTTCACCCGGTTTCGGGCCTCCTGCATCTCGGGCGGATAGGGCCTCGGCGCGCTCAGATACCCCAGCGACATGCTCAGATCCCCCGGCCCCATTTCCGCGAACCCGATACCCGGCACCTTCAAAATCTGCTCGAGATTCGACACCCCGCGTACGTTTTCGATCTTCACCCCCAGCAGCAGTTCGCCCTCGGGGTTGAGCGGCCACGGATCGGCCTTCCGGATGTAGTCCTCCCGGTTCACCCCCCAGATCGCTGCCGCAGACGGCTCCGACCCCACGCCCCGAGCGCCTGTGCCCAGCCCGCGACCCACACCCATCCGATTGATCGGATAGCGGCAGGACTCCACGAACGCGCGCACCGCGTCGGGCGACTCTGCCTGGCACAGCAGCACCCCGTGCACCCCCCGGGCCAGGATCTGCCGAAACTGCCAGGCGTTATAGCGAACGGCCCCCTCGGACGACCCCTCCACCGGCGCCTCCACGATCACCGCCGGCGTCCGGTGCCCGCTGGCGGTGGGGCCCCCCTCCACCAGCCCGCGCATATACTCCTCCAGCCCGGCCAGATTGAATGCCCCGTGCTCCATCCCCACGTTGATGTAATCCGCCCACGTCTTCGCATCTTTCTCGCCCTGCGTGTACATCAGCACGTGCCCCGTGTGCCCACCCGTGTAATACACAGGCTGGTCCTGCTCCAGCAGCTCGACCGCGCGGTTGGTTCTCCTGGCCATCGGTGTGCCTCCATTCTTCACTCCTGGAACCGTCCTCCAGGCTTATTGTCCGGATCGTCCCGACCCTCCATCCTGCCACTTTCGCCGGTCCCAGAAAGCGACGCAATCCCTCCCCGGCGCCGCCGACCCAGGGCCTGCCGTGGGCAAACAGCAGATCTATCGCAGCACCCACCGATCGTCTGCTCCCAGCGCCATCTCCACCGCTCGCCCTTCCGCCACGGACCGGTACGCGGCATCGATCACAGCCAGGCTGGGAAGCACCTCCCGGCCCGAATTTCCCGGCTCCCGTCCTTCCAGCACCGCACGCACAAATCCCCCCATCTGCTCCTCGAAGGAGTCCGGCCCCCCCTCCACCAGCACCTTTCCGTCCCGGGCAAGCGTGCTCAGCCCGTCCAGAAACAGCGTCCCCCTCTCGCAAACAATCATCAGGTCCCGGCGGGTGAACCGGGAATTGAGGGTCGTATAGGTCATCGCACAGGCGCCGTTGTCTAAGGTCAGATGCACGGAAAAATCGTCCTCTCCCGGGAAATCCGGTCTGTTGGAATGGGCTGCGGCGTAGACCCGCGCCGGTCCCGACCCCGTCAGCCACAGGAAGAAATCCAGCGGATGGCTTCCCGAATTGGCAATCAGAAACCGGCGGCACTCCCGCCACCACGGGCTCGCCTCCGCATAAAAGCTCGTGAGGGTGTAGAGCAGGTGCAGGGGCCGCCCGATCCCCCCCGAATGCAGTATCTCCCGCGCCCGTCGCATGGCAGTCAGGTAGCGGCGGTTTTGCGACGACATCAGCCGCAGGCCGCGCCGCTCTGCCTCGGCCACCAGCGCGACCCCCTCCTCGTAGCTGTCCGCGATCGGCTTCTCCGTCAGCACGTGCTTCCCCGCCTCCAGCGCCGCCATTGCGTAGGGGAAGTGCAGGAAATTCGGCGAACAGATCACTACCGCATCCACCTCGTCGTCGCAAAGCACCCCCTCAAGCCCGGGGTACGACCGCCTGGCCCCGAACTCGGAAGCGGCCTTCTCGCGCCGGGCCGTATCCCGGCTTGCCACCGCCACCAGCTTTGCGTCCTCGCACGCCGCGATCCCCCGCAGGTGCGCCTGCGCAATCGCTCCGCAGGACACCACGCCCATTCCAAGTTTTTGCATAGACCCGGTCTCCCCTTCGTCTCTACGGCCGCAGCACCACCTTCCCGATCGAACGCCTCTCCTCGATCAGCCGGTGCGCCGACGATGCCTCCTCAAACCGGTACACGTGGCGCACCACCGGCCGCAGCCTGCCATCTTCCGCCAGGCCGATCAACGCCTCCATAATCTCGGGGGCCCGCGACTCCGCATTGCTCACACCGCCCCACCCGATCAGCTTCAGGTTCTTCACCCAGAACGGCCAGAAATCGACCTGACCGGTACCGGTAAAAGTATTCGAACCGAAACTGACCATCCGGCCCCCCTCGGCCATGCAATCCAGACTTCGCGTGAAGACCGCGCCGCCCACCGACTCCCACACCACATCCACGCCGCGACCTCCCGTGGCCTCCATCACCTCAGCCACGAAGTCGCCGGCCCGATAATCGATCGCCACGTCGGCGCCCAGCTTGCGCGCCAGCTCAAGCTTCTCCGGGCTGCCCGCAGTGGCCAGCACCCGCGCCCCGAAAGCTCTGGCAAGCTGGACTGCCAGAACCCCCGTACCGCCCGCAGCAGCGTGGATGAGCGCCGTCTCACCCGCCTGCAAACCCGCCGCGACCTTCAAGGTATGATACGCCACCGGCGCATACCCGAACCCGGCCGCCTGCTCGGGCGTAAACGACGGGGGATAGGCCGTTGCGCCCGGCCTCCCACCGACCCCGGGCTGCAACCCCTTCGCATCCACCACCCCCCAAGCCACATACGAGCCCGGCCGCAGACCACCCACCAGATGGCGCGAACCCGGTTCAACGCCTTCGACACCCGCCCCCAGCGCCGCGACTTCCACACAGGCCATGCCCCCAGGAAAATAGGGAGGCTCTCCAACACCGTAGCTCGATTCTCCTGCCGATCCAATCCGGCCGCTGCCCCCGCGCCGGATGTGGAGCTGGATGTAGTCGATCGCAACGGCCAGCACCCTGACCAGAACCTCGCCGGCACCCGGCTCCGGCGTGGGTACCTCCTCACAGCGCAGCACCTCCGGCCCGCCGAATTCCCGGTATACCACGGCCTTCATCGTTTCAGGAACTCGATCCTGATGAATCTTTCTTTCGGACATATCTGATGTCATCTCTCTTGGCGAACCACTCACATTCAGGTCTGCCGACCGGCGCATCGCCGCAACGGTTCCCCAGGCCTGAGAAATCGCCATATTGGGTGGTCGAAATGATCCAAAAAATAAGGGCGCCCCATAAACCTGAGAACACCCACAATAACGGAAAAATTCTGGCGATGTCAAAAGAAAATGCCAACTGGACTCAGTGATGTCCGGTTAGAGATTTGCTGTACAAAAAAGAGGTGCCAGTCATCAGGAGAAGGGTATCTTGAAGGCATTTTCGGAATCACACTTGCAGGAGGATTCTGTCAATGCCCTCTACCTACCATCCTGGAGAAAAAGCTCATAAAACCTTCACCTTTGAGCGCCTCTTTGGCACCTTGAACCCGATGTTCCCCAAGCTCACTCCGCTTGTTTCAAAAGGTGATCGGCCCTTGCAGATGAATTTCGAGGCAGAACTCAACGCCCTGATTTTCTTTCATTTGGAGGAACACGCCTCTGCAAGACATCTGATTTTGACGCTCAAAGAAGACGACTTTGCGCGTCGTCGTATTGCCCCTGAAAAAGGCATTGGCAAAAGCAGTTTTTCAGAAGCCATCAACAATCGGGGTCTACCTCATATGCTGGAAGTGTTCCAGCATATGCAGGGGTGTGCGGCAGGATTGCTGCCCGATGCCCATCCGAAATTGGGGGAGTTGGTGGCCATCGATGGTTCGCTCATTGAGGCCTCCCTGTCGATGATTTGGGCCGATTATCGCAAAGGGGCCAAGAAAGCCAAACTCCATCTGGGCTTTAACCTCAATCAGGGCATTCCCGAATCCTTGATCCTCACCGCTGGCAAAAGCGCCGAACACATCTATGTCGAGAAACTCCTCAAAATTGAACATACCGGCGTGATGGATCGGTATTACCAATGTCATAAAGCCTTTGACTACTGGCAAGAGCAGGAACGTTTTTTCATCTGTCGCATCAAGGCCAACACCACCAAAACCGTGATCGTGGAAAACCCGATCCCAACAGATGGCCCTGTGTTTTACGATGCCATCGTAAAGCTGGGCACCCCAGCCAGCCAGACGCAACGGGAACTGCGCTTGATCGGGTATCGGGTCGGTAATCAGACCTTCTGGATTGCGACCAATCGCCTCGATTTATCCGCAGAACAGGTCGCCATGGCTTATAAATTGCGCTGGGACATCGAGTGTTTTTTCGCCTGGTGGAAACGCCATATGCGCGTTTACCATCTCATCGCCCGCAGTCCCTATGGCGTGCTGATGCAAATTCTGGCTGGGTTGATTACCTTTCTACTTCTGGCGATCTATTGCCACAAGCAATTTGGCAAGAACATCAACATCGAACGCCTTCGCAAAATTCGTATTCAGATCCAAAATGAGCTTCGAGGCACCTCCCCTGACGCCCACCCTCACGTGTTCTCAAATTGGCCCTATTCCCTACAAGCAATTACCTAACCGGACGCTACTGAACTGGACTGATTAATCGAGTCTCACGACGCCCCTCTGAGAAGGTTTGATCTGAACTTATTCATTGGAAGCGTTCAACCAGTTTTCCAGCGAGATATCGGGAATCCTTTCGAAGTGTCGGGTATTGTTGGTGACGATCTTCAGCCCCTGGCTTGCAGCCACCCCAGCAATCAGTAGATCCAGATCCCCGATGATGCGCCCGGTTCGGCGCAGGTCCGCTTTGAATCTCCCGAAGTGATCCACCGCAGCATCGTCGACGGGCAATACCTCCGGCCCCGGATCGGAGAGGAAAGCCCGAATCCGCGCCAGGTTTGCTTCGACGTGCCCTGAGTTATAAGCCCCGAAATAGAGTTCACCTACTGTTGGGATAGCGATCGAAATTGTCTCCACGCCAACCTGAGTAACACGGGCCTTGATCCGCTGGTGACCGTTGAGAAGATAAATGCAGATATCCGTGTCCAGAAGGTACTGCAAGGGACGGTTCATGGCTGTTCGTCAAAGAACGTTTTGCCCCGGTCCGAGGCTGTACGTGAGGCATAAATTTCAGCGATGATCTCTTCGGGACTCCGGCTATCCTCCCATCCCTCACACTTTTCCAGAAATACCCGGGTTGCATCCCGGGTGGACGCTTCCGGCCAGCCTTCCCGGAGCGCTTTTTTCAATTCCCCGATTTCTTTTTCGACGCCTTCCAGACGTCGGATTGCCTCTTCACGCGTAATCATAACCCCAGTCTCCAGATCGGTTTCCAACCTTTGTCATCCTAGAAAATATAAATCGCCTGTCCAGCCACGTCAAGATTCGCTTCAACGAGTATACCCAGAAGTCCAACGAACCGAAGCCCCAAATGAGTGGCTACGGTCCGTCCCCGGCGTTCATCCAGAAGCAGAAGGTCTGCCTTTTGCTCCACAGCAAGCGCAATCGCTTCAGCTTCTCCAGCGTCTATCTCTGCCTGGAGAGCCCTCGCCAACGTGTGATTCGTTACAGGTCTTTTCTCTGGAGTTGCCCCGTTTTGGTGGAGTGTTTAGGGCTTGGGCTTCAAGCCCGTGTTTGATGCTGTTTTTCATATGTCATCGGTGAGTGGTATGCGATTGATGAATGCCTACGATGGGGATTATACCAGCCCTCAATATACTCAAAAATAGCCAATCTGGCCTCCTTGTGGGTACGAAAACAACGGCGGTCGATCAATTCACATTCGAGGGTGGCGAAAAAGCTTTCACACAGTGCGTTGTCATAGCAGTCGCCTACAGAACCCATTGAGGGACGTATACCCGCCTCATCGCAGCGTTTACCGAAGGCAAGTGAAGTATACTGAGATCCCTGGTCGGAGTGGTGGATCACCCCACAAGGATGACGCTGCCAAAGTGCCATATTCAAAGCAGACAAAACCAACTCACTCTGGAGCGTCGAAGCCATCGTCCAGCCCACGACTCGGCGGGAAAAGACATCGATAACCACAGCAAGATACAGGAAGCCCGCCCAGGTTGGTACGTAGGTAATATCGGCCACCCAGAGTTTATTTGGGGCTTCAACAGTGAAGTCTCTCTTGACCAGATCAGGGGCTTTTTGAGCCTTTTTTCCCTTACGGGTGGTTCTGATACCCTTTCGACGGCTCACCCCGAAGATACCAATCTCAACCATCAGACGGGCGACACGCTTTTTGCCTATACGGATGCCTAATGCTGCCAGATCTTCCCAGATTCTGGGGGCTCCGTAGGTAGAATCAGAACGGGCATGAAAAGCCTTAATCTGTTCCTTGAGATCCGCATCGACCTTTGCTCTTGGCGATGGGGGGCGTCCTCGCCACGCATAATACCCACTGAGGGAGACACCCAGGACTCGGCATTGCGTGGTAATTGGCCATTTTGCCTGGTGCGCCTTCACGAACTGGAAGGCTTTCTGGGGATCGTGTTGGTCTCCTGAGCGAACCAGGCTGCTGCTTTTGACAAGATCTCACGCTCGATGCGTAACTGCTTAATCTCGCGACGAAGACGGCGCAACTCCTCTCGCTCATCACTGGTCAGACCGTCTTCTCGAAGGCCCTCGTCTCGGTCGGCCTGTACCACCCAGTTCCGGATCGTCTGGTCTGAGGGCTCGAACTCTTTGGCCAGCTCTCCTGGCGTACGACCGGCTCGAACCAATTCGACCATTTGCTTTTTGAACTCAGGTGGATAAGGTGGACGTGTTGGCGGCATAGTGGATCTCCTTTCTCCCAAGAGATAAGGTACCCACCGAAACGGGGCAAGTCCAGTCCAGCACGCCGAACAGAGCCGTCTCCCGGCCGTCGGACACCAGGAGACTCGAGTCGGATTCGGCCACATCTAAGAAGGCCAACCGGCTCTCGTCATAGGTGACAGCCAGGCCGTAGCCCGCCAGGGCCGCCGCACCCTCTACCGTAATCTGGACGGTCAGGTCGGCACCGGGCCGCAGCGCACGGGACGCCGTCCGCAGCGCCCAACTCGTCTGCCGGTCTGCAGGCACAATGTGCGCCGCCACCGCCTTGCTGGTCGCAGCGTTACCAAAACGGAGATACTGGGTACCGAATGCCCGGGCAAACCCGACAAAATCGGGGAAGTTCACTTGCCCGTCGCCATTCAGGTCGGCACCGGCCTCGTACCTTTCGTCGCCCTTTTTCCACCCAAAACTCCACGCGAAGCGCACGAAGTCCGGAAAATTCACCACCAGGTCGCCGTTGATATCGCCCGGATGTGGAGGCCTTTCTGAACCGGCGACGAAGTCGGCGGCTGCGAAATTGGTGGGTTCCATAAACAGGCCGTTGAACAACCCGTCGTTGGCGCGGGCACGCCAGTAGTAGCGGATCCCTTCCTGCGGCGGGCGATCCACCTGCCAGGCTGTGATCCCCGGCTCATCCGTGCCGCTGCCTTCTGACACGCCGGATACCGAAGTCACAATATCAGAGAAATCTGCTCGGGAGGAAACCTGGAATTCATACGTCACCTCACGCCCCGCTCGGGCCGAAACATTTCTGACGGCCAGGACCGGATTGAGCCACGGTCCCTGCTGGGTCCGATGGCCCGGGGCCTGCGGCACATTCCCACGATTGGGAACCACCTCAAGGGGAGACGTCAGACCGCTCTGGTTGGAGAACCGATCCACCGCCAAAATCGCATACCGGTAGACCGTGCCCGAGCTCAGGCCGCTATCCCGATATTCTGTGTCCTCCACCCGCGTCGTGATCAGTTCCAATGCGCTCTGCCCAACCCCTCGGAAGATATTGTAACCGACCAGATCGGCCTCCTGGTTGGGCTCCCACGTCAGCAAAGCGCCCGTTCCGCCGACCAGGGCCTCAAGTCCGCCCGGAATCGCAGGAGAGGTGGTATCGCCGGTGGCCGCCGTCTGGAAGGTGAGGACCGTTCCCAGGGTGGGGCCGTTGTCGCTGCGATCTGTGGATTCGACCTGATACGAGTAGGTCGTATTGCGAAGCAGGTTGGTAAGCGTGACCACGTGGAAGGTATCGTCCTCGGCAGATCCAGATACAAAATCCAGCGATGCGCCGGGGCCGAATTTTACCGCGCTGTCTGAAGACTCGTCCGTCGTCCAACGAAGTGTCGCCGAGTTATCCGTAAGAGCAGTAGGCTCCAGCTCCCTTTCGATTGTGGGCGGTGTAGTGTCTGGCAGCGGATCGGTCTGCAAGACCAGCAACTCGCTCTGCACGGGACCGTTCTTGTTCAAATCCCTGGAAGCGACCTGATACGTGTAGACGGTGGCCGGGTCCAGGTTCGTCAACGTCACCACCGGCGACTTGCTGTTTTCCAGGGCGGACTGTGTAAAGTTCAACTCCCCGCCCGTGCCATAGCGGACAACCCCGTCGCCGATTTCGTCTAAGTCCCAGGTGATCGTGACGCTCCGGTCGGTCTTGTAGATCAACCGGGGGTCCGACACGATCTGGGGCGCGGTGGCATCCACCTCGTCGGTCGTGGTCGCAAAGGCAGGATCGCTTATGACATTGTTCCCACTCAGGTCCAAAGCCGTCACCGTGTAGGTGTAGCGCGTGCTCGGTGAGAGATTGTTTAGAATTATCCGATGCGAGCGTGTGGACTTGGACGACTCCGCGCGCAAAGTAGGCGTCCCCTGCTGCGCGGCCTTGGCAACCCCCGGACCTGCAACGGGTGTATAGTCGACGCGGCTGGTGGTGGTTTCGTCGGTCCCCAGGCCAATGACCAACTCGTTGGCCGTACTCAATTCCATCGTCGGCCCCGACAGAATGGCAGGCAACTGCGTATCACTCTGCGTATCCGTCACGAAAGACCCATCGCCTCCGGGAGGCTGAAGCTTGGTCGCGGGCTTTGTCTGGCGAAAGGAGGGCAGGGCCACACTGCTGTTGCCGTTGCCGTCCACGGATTGCACCCGGAAGAGGAACCGTTCCCCCAGATCCAGGCCCGTGAGCCGTGCGGTGTGCGGGAAGGTCAGACCCGGTTCCTCCTGCAACTGTCTCCGCTCCACACCGGGCACCCCGAACTCTCCGACCCTGCCGTAAATAAACGTTGTTGTAGCCGGCTCGTCCGTGATCACCGAGATCTCCACATTGCCCCCGCTGATATTGGCAATCAGGTTGGAGTGGTTTGGAGGATCGTCGTCGGGCTCCGGAGGCGTCGTAAAGCTCAGATCCATCCGCTGCACACGAAGATCGTCAGCCGCCAGCGCCCCGGGATCTGTCGTCACCGCTTTGCCGCTCGCGTCCCTCAAGGTGATCCGATAAATGTAGGTGGTGTTCGGAACGAATCCGGTGGCAGTGAGGTTATTCACCGGCCTGAGTTCGCTTCTTTCCCTCCGGAACCCAACATAATTCCCTTCGCCGCCCTCAAGCAGGCTGTTGGTCGACACGTTGGTCGTCACACTGATCGTCACCGAGTTCGGCGTCACCGATAGTACCGTGGGACCTGCCTGGATCTGGGGCGGCGGTGGAGGCGCCGACGCCGTGGTGAAGTCCCCTTCCTCAAACGTCGGCGGGTTGTTCTTGTCCTGCACCCACACCCGGAAGTCATACGCCGTATTGGACGCCAGTCCGGTCACCCGCTCGCTGCGCAACCGGACAAAATCCGGACGGAAAACGGTCTGCACACCATCAGCCTGCTTGGAGGCTGCGGGCTTGGTCGCAGGAGGCAGAACGCCGGCCACCGCGTATTCCAGCAGGAAATTGGCCAACTCGTCGGTGGTAACCTCGATGGTGGCCGAAGTCTCTGTAAGGTCACGTACAACCGTGGCCACGATCTCCGCCGACTTCGTATCTGCCTCAAGGTCGGTGGTAACCATCAGAACGCCCTCGGGGTTGAAGGAAGGGCCGTTGCCCGACAGGTCCGTGGCCAGCGCCCGGTAGTAGTAGGTCGTCCCGCTCTCCCGACCGGTGACATCCACGCGGTGCTCCGAGCCGGACACCGTGGGATTGCCGAACACTTCGTCCAGGTCGCCCTCAAGCACCCCGACTTCCACCTGCCCCACGGCGTCCTCGTTGGTGAAAAAGGTGATGGTGAACCCCTCATTGTCCACAGAGGCAACCGTTATCCCGGAGATTTGGGGGGCTGTCAGGTCCTCCTCACCCGTGGTGGGAGCCGTGGTTCCAGAGATCTCACTGACGTTGCCGGAAAGGTCCTCGGACCAGGCCCGGATGTGATAGACCGTGAGCGGGTTCAGATTCGTCAGGACCACCTTGTGCGGCGCCTGGGCCGGCACATAGTCCGGCAAAATCACGGTCTGCTCATCCCCCACGGCCAGCTTTGTGAGCGCCAGCGGCCCCCCTTCGGTGTATTCTACGATGCTGTTGGCAAACTCGTTCGACTCCCACCCCACCGTCAGCGAGGTTTGCGTGCGCTCCGTCACGGCAACAGGCGTGTTCACCGGCGGGGTTTCATCCGGCGCGTCAGCGGTGATCACGGTGATCTGCTGGCTTGACGTGAGACCGACGGCGTTGGTCACCTCCATCAAAGCGGTGTATGACGTAGCCGGCAGCGGGCCGGTCACCGTTGCCTGGTGATCAAACACGAGGCCGGGGTCGAAAACCTCGAACACTGCGTTATCCGGCCCTGTAACCACCAATCGGGTGTCCGACGCATCGTCCGTGGTCGCAACCACCGTGAAGCGGTCCTGCAAAATGCCCTCCGGTACAGCATCGACCGTGAACTCCGGAGCCGTCGTATCGACCCTTTTCGCGGTCTTGAATTCCAGAATCTGACTGACCCATTCGCCCGCCGAATTGGCAGACGCCGCCTCGCAGTAGTAGATGGTATTGGACACCAGCCCGACTGCGGTGGCCGTATGCACGGTGCCCGAATCTCCGGTTGCCACGCTGAATACTCCCAATGTGGGGGAAAGGCCGTAGCGCAGCACCGTGGAGGAAAACACGTCGGTCCCCCACTCCACGGTAAGTGAGCCTGTGTCCCGGACGGCCAAATACGGCTGGCTCCCGTTCGGCGGAAACACTTCCTGATCGGCCGGCGGCGTGGTCGCCTGTCGCGTGTCAACGACCGTGCTGTCGAAGCTATCCACCGACCGAAACTCCAGCGTATAGTCGTATTTGGCTCCGCAGGGATGAAAAGGTTGTGCTCAACGCCTTCCTCCCCCTCAAAGGTGGCAATCGCCTGCTTGGGACTTCCACCTCTGGGCGTGGCCGTTAAAATGCTGCCTTCGGTGCTGCTCCGCCGGTTGGTCCTCCAAAAATACCTCAGTCCGTTGGGCGTGTTCTCCTTCTGCGTCGGAGGGATCTCAAACACCAGGGACGACACGACTTGATCCTCCGGAGGCATCGTCACGACCACCGCCTCGCTGCGGGCCTCGTTCCGGTTGATGCTGGTGTCCCTGACAACGGCGATAAATTCGTAGGTGGAATCCGGCGCCAGGTTCTCGAAAAGCTCCTCGTGGTCCGTACCAGCATCACCGAGGGCGGTCTCTGCCGTGGACTGAACCGCCTCCCCCTGGACTCCGAACTCCACCCGATGGGTGGCGAACTCGTTCGTCCGGAACCGGAGCACCCCCCGAGTCGGCGTATCCACCTCGAAAAAGGGATCCGGCCGGACAAAGCGGGGGGCTTCCACATCTCCAACCGTCGTGAAGCTGGTCTCTGTAATGTCGGAAGCGCCACCCCGGTCATCCACCGCCTGGATACCGAGGATATAGGTGGTACTCTCGGCCAGGGGACCGACTATGACCTCTGTCTCCGAAATCCTTTCCGCCACCAGCCCGCCCCCGGCCTGCTTGGGCGCAACGGGCCCACCCCCACCTTCGCGCAGGAAGACATTATAAAAGACCTCATCCTCTGGATCAGGATCTTCAACCGCCCCCCAGCGAACCTCCGTGAAAAGGTCCACCTCGGTGGCCCCGTCCTCCGGAGAGACGCTGGCGGGGTCAACAGCGGGCGGAAGTAGGTTCGGACTCGCCTGCACCTCAACCGACGCTTCACCTGCATCCCCATCCGGATTGGTGGCTATGACAGAGACCCCATACGTGCCTTCATCAACGAACGTATGCAACGGAGGATCGAATGTGCCCGCGGGAGGAGCGCCGGTCTCAAAGTCCCAACTGACTCCGAATGGGGGACTCTGATCTCCGAAATCCACCACAACGTCCACCACGCCCAGGTTCGGGTTAGCGGGACCCACAGTGACCGTGAACTGGACGTTAAGCGGTGGCTCGCCGCTCGTGGGGGCGGCCTCGATGGAAACGTCCGGGGTCGGCCTCTTTGCAACGATGACCTTCGTCTTGGAGTCCGATGCCTCACCGCTCGTCACCGTGAGGGTCACCGTGTACTCGCCAACCGAGTCAAAGGTATGGGTCGGATTCTGCTCTGTACTGCTCTCTCCATCTCCAAAATTCCAGTCGTAAGTCAGATTGTCTCCCAGCGACGCATCTATAAAGAGGACCGTCAGAGGCGCCACGCCCATACCATCTTCTGGCGTGGTCGTAAAATTGGCAACCACAACACCCACCGGCACAACTTCTATCTGCGCGGCAAGGGTGTATGTTACCTCGCCCCCCGGCCCCGTGACCGGAGGTATATTAGAAAGTTGTGGACGGGTATAAAAAATGAGCGTATCCTTGAATATCGAATAACCACAAATCCCTCAGCCGAGGGAGAAAGGATACGCTCCATGAAACAATATACAACCTCCCAAGTGGAGAAGATAGTCAGAAATGAAGTGACCCTGAGCCTGGAGGATCTGCTTCGAGCCGGCGCCCGCAAGATGCTGCAAGCCGCCCTGGAGTTTGAAGTGGAGACCTATATCGAAAGCTTTAAGGACGAGAAAGACGTAGGGGGTCGCCGAGAGGTGGTCAGAAATGGTTCCCATAAACCCCGAGAGCTTCTCACGGGTGTGGGCAAGATTCCCATTCGTCAGCCTCGGGTGCTGGATCGGCGTTTTGGACAGCAGTTTACCAGTGCCATTTTGCCCAAATATATGCGTCGGGCGCCTTCCATCGATGCCTTGATACCGGCCCTGTATCTCAAGGGGGTGTCCACGTCCTCTTTCCCCGAGGCACTTTCTGCCATCCTGGGCGAGAATGCCCCGGGGTTATCCCCTGGCAACATTGTGCGGCTCAAACAGATCTGGGATGAAGAGTATCAGGGGTGGAAACATCGGGATCTTTCAGAGAAGCACTATGTGTATATCTGGGCAGATGGCATCTACTTCAACGTCCGTCTGGAACCGGATCGGCCCTGTATGCTGGTCATTATAGGGGCAACCAAGGACGGTCGTAAGGAATTGCTGGCCATCGAAGATGGGCATCGAGAAAGCAAACTGTCCTGGCAGGGCGTGCTCAGAGATCTCAAAAAAAGAGGCCTGAAAGAGGCGCCTGCCCTTGCCATAGGCGATGGAAGCCTGGGGTTTTGGGCAGCGTTGGAAGAAGAGTTCTCCATCACCCGTCATCAGCGCTGCTGGGTGCATAAGACAGCCAACGTTTTGGACAACCTGCCCAAATCTGTCCAGGCCCAGGCCAAAACACGCATCCACGAGATGTATCTTTCACCCACCAAGGAGGACGCCCTCAAAGCCTATGATGACTTCATCGCCCTTTATCAAGCCAAGTATCCCAAGGCCTGTGAGTGCCTGGAAAAAGACAAGGATGTGCTCTTCACATTCTATGATTTTCCGGCCGCCCACTGGCGACACATCAGAACCACCAACCCCATTGAATCCACCTTTGGCACCGTCAGGCATCGCACCCGCCAGACCAAGGGATGCGGTTCTCGAAATGCCACGCTGATGATGGTCTATAAACTGGCCAGCGAGGCGGAGAAAAACTGGCAGCGGTTGCACAGCCACAAGCTGGTTGAACTGGTGGTCCAGGGCGTTGAATTTGAGGATGGAGAAATCAAAAAAGCAGCCTAACTCATCGGGATACGCTCAAATCTCATCCACAACTCTTGACAATATCTCCCGTGACCGTACACGAAACCGTGTAGGTTTCCGGCTCGGTGTAGGTGTGGGACGGGTTCTGCTCTGTACTGCTCCCGTCATCCCCAAAATCCCACAGATAGCTATCAATCGGCCCACTATTCTGAAGGATCGTGAAGGTGAAATCGACAGACTCATCCACAAGCAAAGCGATCGGATCGGCATCGATGATGCCATTGGGCGGAAGCGCGTCGACCCGGATGTAATCTTCCTGGATGATCTCGTTATCGCCTCCAGGTCCAATCACCAAAACCGAAACCGGATAGGTTCCCGGCTCGGTGTAGGTGTGAGACGGGTTCTGTTCTGTACTGCTCCCGCCGTCCCCGAAATCCCACAGATAGCTATCGATCGGCCCACCGTCGCCTAGGAATAACGAAAAATCGACTCTTAGATCCACAAGACCGGACGTGGGCTCGGCTGCAAAAAAGACGTCAGGCGGAAGATGCCTGTCAACCTGGATGTAGTCTTGCTTGGTGATCGTAACCGTGACGCCCTCTCCCTCAATCGTGAGGGAAACGGTGTAGACCCCCTCTGTATCGTAGGTATGACTTGGATTCTCTGCTGTACTGCTCCTCCCATCTCCAAAATTCCAATCGTAGGAGTCGATACTCCCGCGAAAGCGGTTGAAGGTGAATTGGGTCGTACCCCCCTCAAACAGGGAGACCGGGTCCGCGGTGAAGGTACCGGCAATCGGCAACCGCTCCCACTCGAGCGTGATCGTCTCCTTCGATGACAGCGCACCCTCACTGTCCCGGACCCTGATCTTGATCTGCGTCGAGAAAATCGTATTTGGCTTGGGGAAGAGTGTAATACGCGACCCCGATACCTGCACGTCGGGAATCCGCTCTTCATCGCGATCAGAAACAAAGTACTCCATCTCATCGGGGCTGTCGGCGTCGTCCGACGCCACCACCTCAAGGGTGATGGTTTCGTTCAATAAGACAGTCCGATCCCCTGTGACGTCGTCGATTTCAGGCGGCTGATTCGCTTCCACGGTAATGTAGTTGATCTTCGTTTCTGTATCAGATCCCCCGGGTCCGGTAACGGTGAGCCGCACGGTGTACTGCTCTGAACTGTCATAGTTGTGACCCGGATTCGTCGATGAGCTGCTCCCCCCATCTCCAAAATCCCAGTCCCGTGAAGTGATGTCCCCGGTGGACGTATCCGTAAACTTCACGAAAAGCTCCGGATCCGGCCTGCCACTCCTGGGCGACGCCGTGAAGTTGGCGACGGGTGGAGGAATGGGTTGTGTGACGGCAACCTCACCGTTTACGAGCGTAAGGCCGGTACCTGTTCGGACGGTCTGCAGGCTGATGGTGGAGGCGTTCGTTCGATCTCCATCCGGGTCCAGCTTCACAGGGGTGTTTGTACCTCCGGCTCCATTGTCAACGGCAAAACGCAGTCTCAAAACCTGTTGGCTCAATCCTGTAATCACATTCGCCCCCCCCCGGAGATCTGCACCAGGAGGTTTGCGTTGGTATTGGACGACGCAGGCGGAAACGGCAGGTTGGTGTTTACAGTGATGGTAAACCCGGCGGCGTCGCTACCCAGGTCGACGCGGTCGAAGGTGAGGACGTTACTGTTGTAATCCACCGTTACCTGGAGCGCGCCGATCTGGCGGTCGGTGGAGACCCGGACGGGAACGAAGATATTCGTTCCGGGATCGGCCGTTACATCCCGAACGCGGATCTCAACCGCGCCCGCCGGCAGGACCGAGAGCTGGCCGTCGACAAAGTTCAGATCGTCTCCGAAGAGGGTGATCCGATCGCTCGTGGTCAGGCTGGTCCGGTCCGGCCCTCTGTCGAAGGCCAGAGGGCTGGTACTTCCCGGAGCGCCCACAACGGAGAACTGGAGCAGGAGGATGTCCACAGACCCGGTGACCGAACCGCCGGTGCTCGAGAACTGGACCAGAACGTTGTCCGTAGCCCCGGACGCCGAAGGGGCAAAGGGAAGGTCGATGTTGATGTTGGAGATGGCAATACTCGAATGAACGTCGGGACCGATTGTGGCCCCATCGAACTGCAGACCCGCACCGTATTCGACCACGACCTGCCCTCCGCTGATCTGCGCAGAGGTGTTCAAAGCGACCGGAATGGTCACAGGTGAACCGGATATGCCGGCAGCATCGGGAAGCGAAAGGTCGGCAGTCTGGGCGGAGGCAGTCCCCCACATCAGCAGGATGACAAGTCCGCAAAACCGTAGTGTCTTCATAACGCACCTCTTATTCGTCTGTGTATCTTAGCCAGATTCGGATGGTCTGAACTCCTGTGGACAACCGCACATTTATTTGAGCAAGAGCATCCGTCTGGTCTCGGTGAATCCAGACGAGGTTTGGAGGCGATAGATGTAGACCCCACTGGAAGCCGTTTTGCCTCCGGAGGTGAGGCCGTTCCAGACCACGGTGTGGTAGCCGGGCTCTAAGTTCTCATCGACCAGGACGCGCACCACCTGGCCAAGGGTGTTGTAAAGGATCAGGCGCGCCTGCGTCTGCTCCGGCAGCCCGAACCGGATCTGCGTCTGGGGGTTAAAGGGATTCGGGTAGTTCTGCACAAGCTCGAACTGCTCCGGAATCCTCCGCACGGTCAGAACGGATTCAGTCCCGACGGGAATGGGGAAATCGTTCACCACCAGCCGGTCGAAGGTCAATTCCGCCCCGTCTGTGAGGGGACCCACTTCTCCGGCCGCATCGTGCGTGCGGAGCACAACTTCGAAGATCGCCCCCTCACCCCCAGCCGGCGGGATGCCGGCCAGGGCAATGTGGATCCGCCCTTCCTGCTCGCCGTTGTCAACCAGCAGGTAATCCCGGCCCGAATCGGTCAGCCGGGTGGCTTCGTAGCGGAACAGGGCGGGATCGTAATTCAGGCTCAACAGCAAGGACCCGACCGGTTCCCCCCCGCGGACCTGAATTGGCAGAGTCAACCGATCCCCCTTCCACTGGGCGCCCGAAGCATCCACCGTTGCCGGAGGACTCCCCGACCGTTTGGACAGGGCCGGGCGGCCCCAGTCGGGCAAGAGGTCACCTCTCAGATATACCTTCACATCGGGTACAACCCCGCCGGAGGTCACGGGGACTTGATTCGGCTCGAAGAACCACGTGCCGGTTTGCCCGATACCGTCGGGGAAGAAGGCGAGGAAACGGAGAATGCCCAGCGCGTCGCTGTTGTCCAGAGATCCATCGC
This sequence comes from Candidatus Latescibacterota bacterium, assembly GCA_965249305.1. Classification (GTDB taxonomy): domain Bacteria; phylum Latescibacterota; class UBA2968; order UBA2968. Next base: position 6,889,903 of record OZ252228.1, read on the forward strand.
CGGTGATATCCGCTGCAAGCGCCTGATCGGCAGACAGCTCCTCCGGCAGGAGAAAGGCGGTCTTCTGTAAGATGGTGAGCGCATCGGAACCCTGAATCGCATTCTGCGTATCTCCGGCCTTGGCCATGGAGAGCGCATAATCTCCCGGCAAAATACCGGGAATCAGATATTGTCCCTCAGGATCCGAAACAGTGGTTGCACCAAGTGGGGAAAGCGTCACGTCCACACCTTCAACACCCACAGCCGGATCATCGTAAAAATGCACACGGCCGGAGAGATTTGTTGTTGTCTGCACAAAGAGGGTGACCGGCAACACGCTTTCCGGGACACCGGGATCGTTGGAACGGACGACGATAAAGGCGTCCTGTTGTACATCTGTCGGCAGGCCACTGGCTTTGAACTGCACGGGGAAACTGATGCTGGCGCCCACAGGAACTTGTCCTTCCAGAACACCCACGCTCAACCACTTCGAGATCAGGTTGCCGAATGCGTTCAGACGCCCGCCCGTGAGCACTTTGCCTGTGAGCGATTCTAAGGGATCCACAGACGCCAGGAGCTGGGACTTCACACTCAGGTGGACGCCGGGAGTCGGCGGGTCTCCAGGGAAGGGAAGAGACTGTGCGTAGAGAAGCGCGGCCGCCCCGGAGACGTGCGGCGTGGCCATAGAGGTGCCGCTTTTGAATCCGTAACCATTGCCGGGCACCGTGCTCAGAATCTCACTGCCGGGGCCGGCCAGGTCCACCGTCTGGACCCCGAAGTTCGAGAAGAAGGAGAGGTCGTCGAACCGGTTGGTGGAGGCCACGGAGATGATGTTGGGCACGTCGTAGTTCGACGGGTAGTGGGGTGTCACATCGTTGTCCGTGCCGCTGTTTCCGGCCGCGGCCACAAAGAGCACCCCCTCCTCGTCGGCGAACTCAATGGCCTCAAGGAGGGACTGTGAGAAGCCCCCGCCGCCCCAACTGTTGTTCAGCACATGGGCGCCCATGGTAACGGCGTAGTCGATGGCCCCGATCGCATCGGACGTGAACCCGGAACCGTTGGCGTCGAGGAACTTGAGCCCCATAATCTGGGCGCCGAAGGCCACGCCGATGACGCCGATGCTATTGTCACCCAGCGCTGCGACCGTGCCGGCCACGTGAGTGCCGTGTCCGTTGTCGTCGCTTGGATCGCCATCATTGTTGGCAAAATCGTACCCATGCTCATCATCCACGAATCCGTTGCCGTCGTCGTCAATATTGTTACCAGGAATTTCGCCCTCATTAATCCACATATTGGCTTCCAGATCGGGGTGGTCATCGTCGACACCGGTGTCGATCACCCCGACGATGATACCTTCTCCCGGACCCACCGGCGAGACGCCCAGGAGCTTTTCCCAGGCCTCAGGCGCGTCGATGTCGGCGTCCTGCACCCCGCCGCGGCCTGACCGATGTTGTGCAGCCCCCACAGGTCCGGGAACAGCGGGTCGTTGGGGATAAACTGTTCGGCGTTGACGATATAGTTGGGCTCGGCGTAGACCACGGCGGTGTTGTTCCGGTAGGCCTCCAGCATCTGGTCCACGCTGGCCCCCGAGTCGATCTTGAGGTGGTGAACGTTAATGCTTGAAAAGACCCGCAGGGTAGATGCGCCCAGCGTGCGATTCACCTCCCGGACGTAGGCATTTTGCGTCCCCGGCTGGAACTTCACCAGAATCTCGCCGGGCGCACGGTCTGCGGAAGAGGACCGATTCGCCTGCGGAGGCGAAGCGGGGGGTCCGGCGCCAAGCGCATCGGCCACACCAGCGCCGGTGGGGGTGTTGGATAGATAGACGATCTCGAGCGTAAAGTCCAGGTCGCTGGCGCCCGGACTACCCCCGTTGGCAATGCTGATACTCCCGGTGGTCGACCCGTCCGGCGGGAGCGAGACGTCCAGCGCAAGCGGGTCCAGGACGAGGCTGGGCGCCACAACGCCGGCGCCTGATAGCGGCACGTTGACCACGGGCTCACCCAGATCGTTGCTGGTTATGGACAGGGCGCCCACGCGTGGGCCCGGAACCTGGGGCGTGAACGTGACGGTCACCTGCTGCGCGCTGAGCGGCGGGAGGTCGAAGGCGATTGGTGGAGATACGATATAGTCCGCAAGATCCACGCCGATGTCGGTGACGCTCAGTAGATCGGAACCCACGTTTTTAACCTGGAGGGCAAGCACCTTGCTGCCGCCTATAAACTGGTCATCGAATTCCAGATTGTCGGGGGTAACCGAGATAGCGGGAGCGCCGGCGAGGGTCAGGCTGACCGGGACCTCCACGGTCGGCTGATCCGGATCGTTGCTGTCCAGCACAACCAGAGCCTCGTGCAGGCCGCCCGGCAGTCCCACGGTATTGATGGTCAGGGTAACAACGCTGTCCGCGCCCGGAGGGATGGTAAGTAAGTCTGGAAATTCGGAGAGCCAGGGCACCCCGGTCGGCGGCAGGGGCAGGCCGGGAACGCCGACCTCGAAAAAGACAACCTGGTTCTGAAATGGAGACTCAAAGAAGTCGCCGTTGCTGACAAAGAGATTGATGTTGTTGACGCCGTCCGGCACAAATCCGAATGCCAGGTTGATGGGAAAGCCGGTGACCTCGTTGGTTAAGGTGCTGTCAAACGTGCCGTCCGGGTTATAGATATCGACCGTGTCAAAGAATCCATTGCCCACGTAGACCTTTCCTTCCACATCGATGGCAATCCCTTCCAGGAAAGGCCCGGGAGAGGCAAAGAGGTCAACGGTTCCCTCCGGGTCGATAATGAGAATCTCACCTACGCCGAAGGTGGTGACCAGGAGGTTGCCCGCGTTGTCAAACGCGATGCCGAACGCATCGGGGAGGTCCGGGACAAAGGGGATGACGACGCCGTCGGGCGTAATGCGCAAGATCGCACCGGCAATGAACCCGTCGGGGGTAATGACCTCGGTGGCGACAAACAGATTCCCCAGGGCGCCAAACGCCAGGCCTGTAGGGAAACCGTCCACCACAGCAAAGGGCACGACGGTTGCATCGGGCGCAATGCGGAAGATCGTGCTGGTCGAGTTATCGGCCACATAGAGGAAGCCGTCCGGGTCGAAGGCCAGCGCCAGGGGGAAACCGAGGCCCCCCACAAAGGGGATGACGGTGCCATCGGGCAGGGCCTTCAGGATGTCCCCGTCGGCGGTGCCCACAAAGAGATTGCCCACAGGGTCAAACGCAATGGAGAGCGGGTTGTTAAACGGGCCGATGAAGGGTATGCCCGGCAGGGTCTCGGATGCGGGTTTGCGTAGTGACGCGTCCGGCTTCTTGTCGCCATAAAACGTCTCGTTTTTGTACTGCTGAGCCAGCGACGCCCCCCGGCCTGTTGACGGTCCCGGGGCTGCGCGGGCAAGCGGCCTGGACAAACGACCGCCTCCCTGGTAGGCCCCTGGATCCAGACCCACCCCGTCGATTTCAGGCCGGCGGTCGCTGACCTTTACCACCAGGTCTTGCGCACCCGCCCCGGCAACGTTGCTGACGGTCAAGGGCACCTGGACGATATCTCCGGAGGTGAGCGCAAGGTCAACCTGTGTCGGAGCGACGGCAATATCGGGGGCAGTCACACCCTCTCCCCGAAGCGGAATCTGCACCAGCGTCTCGTCCGGATCGTTGCTGACGATAGAGAGTGAGTCCTGATCGATGCCCAGGCCCGACGGTGCGAATGAGACCAGAACAGGAAGCACATTAAGCGGCGGGCCATCAGGCGGGGCGTTCGGGTCAATGGGAGGAACGGACAGCGGAGGAACCAAAGCCCCGGAGGGTAAGGAGAAAAAGGTCGTGCCGGGCCCTGTGGTGGTAATGGAGCTGACACGAAGGCTATCGCTGCCCAGGTTGGCTACGTTCAGGATAACGGTGGCGGTATCCCCCACGACAACCTGGCCAAAATTCACGTCGACAGGGTCGGGGTCAATATCCGGCGCACCCAGAACGGTCAGGTGTACCGGAAAGTCCAGGAGGTCCTCATCCGGGTCATTGCTCTTAAAGATCAGCTTCGCATCGTGGTCGCCCGCAGGCAGGCCGGTGGCGTCCAGGGTAACAGAAACCGGCAAGCTGCCCGAAGCCGGCACCGACCCGGCATCGGGGTCTGCCGAGAGCCAGGGCACATCCACGACTCCGGCGTGTACAACCACATCGTCCACAAACCACCCAGGGAAAGCATTCACGGCCCCGTCCGTGGTGTCGAAGAAGAAGCGGATCTGGACCAGTTGGCCCTCAAATGCAGACAGGTCCAGGATCGACTTGATCCACCCCCCGCTGTCGCCGGACGGCGCGGTGCCCTCATTGGGAGGGCCCGGCACGCCGCGCAAGGGTACCCAGGTGGTTCCCCCGTCCGTCGTGACATCCACCATACACCGGTCCCAACCCGGCTCTGTATTGTAATTCTCGAAAAACTCCAGTGTGATCGGGGCCGCAAAATTGCCCAGATCAATATCCGGGCTGATCAACGCGTTTCTGATGGGGTTTCCTGTATCGTAAGTTCCCGTATTTTCGTCTCCACACCACCAGCTTGTGGTGGGCGTGTTGAAATTCGAATTCGTCTGGTGCCAGAGGTCGTCCACCGTAAATACCTCTGTCGTCCAGCCGTTGACCCCACCTTCCATATCGTCGCTGAAGATCACCACGCTGTCGGAAAGGGTCGAGACCAATGCGTTGTAAAGCGCCAGAGAAACAATATTGTCCTTCTGAAGTTCGGGCACAAACACCGAAGGCAGATGCACATCCGCCCCGGACGCCGACGCCCCACCCAGTGCGTCGGCGCCGTTCAGCGGCCCCTCCTCGATTTCAAAGTTGAGCGGCCCTGCCCCGGTATTGCTTACGGTCACCACAAGAGTCGAGTCGTCCCCCTGGATCAGGGTCACCTCGATCGAATCCGGTGCGAGAGAGATATCCGGAGGGAGGACGCCCCTTCCCAGCAGGGGAATCTCAACCAGACCTTCGTCCGGATCGTCGCTGACTATGGAGACTGTGTCTCGCTCGGTGTTCGCACTCGATGGCGTGTAGCTAATCACCAGGTCCACACTGTCGCTGGGCGCCAGGGTAACCGAGCTTGGCGAGGGAATAAAGATTCCAGGGCTCCCTGTGGTGATCGAACTGACATTAAGGGAAGCGGTGCCAACGTTTTTCAATATTAATAGAACGGTGGAGGTATCTCCCAGAGCGACCTGTCCAAAGTTCACCTCGGCCGTAGGAACGCCGATATCCTGCGCGCTGGAAACGGTCACGTGTACGGGAAATTTCAAGGGACTCTCGTCCGGATCGTTGCTGACAAAAATAAGCTCAGCGTCGTGGTTGCCCGGGGGCAGCCCATCGGTATTCACAGTCACAGCAACTGGCAGGCTGCCCGAGGACGACACCGATCCGGCATCGGGGACTGCGGAGAGCCAGGGCACGTCTGCAGATCCGGCATGGACAATCACATCGTCCACAAACCATCCGGGGAAACTGTTGAAATCTCCATCCCCAGTGTCGAATAAAAACCGGATCTGGATCTGCTCCCCGACAAATTCAGACAGATCCAGGCTTGTCTTGATCCAACCTCCGCTGTCGCCCGAAGGAGGATCGCGCAGGGGGATCCAGGTCGCCCCTCCATCTATCGTGACTTCCACCATACATCGATCGAAGCCCGGCTCTGTATTGTAATTCTCGAAAAATTCAAGTGCGATCGGGATCTGAGCGCCGCTCAGACCAATCGAAGGACTGATCAGCGCGTTGCTGATGCGGCTTCCTGTATCGTAATCCCCCGGCGTTTCCAGAGCGCACCACCAGCTATGGGTGGGCGTGTTGGCGTTGGTTTCCGTCTGGTGCCAGAGGTCGTCCGTTGTTCCTTCCAGTAATTCTGTCGTCCAGCCGTTGATTCCGCTTTCCATGTCGTCAATGAAGATCACAACGCTGTCGGAAAGGGTCGAGACTAGCGTCTGGAAAAGCGCCAGCGAGACGGTGTTGTCCTTCCGGAGTGGAGGTACAGGTCCGGGAGGATCATGGACGCCTGCGCCGGCTGCAGACGGCCCACCCACTGTGGTAACAACGTTCAGAAACCCCTCCTTGATGGTGAAGTCGAGCGATCCCTGACCCGTGTTGCTCACAGTCACAGCAAAGGTTGAATCGACCCCCTCATCCATCGTCACTTCGATCGAGTCGGGAGTGACGGCGATATCCGGACCGAGGACGACGCCCTCTCCACTCAGGGCAACCTCCACCAGGGACTCGTCCGGATCGTCGCTGGCGATGGACAGGGTATCCTCCTCAATGCCCACCCCCGACGGCACGTAGCTGACCAGCAAGTCAAACGTACTGTCCGGCGCCACGTCAAACGTACTCAGTGAGGGAATAAAGACCGTTGCATTCACCGTCGTGACGGAACTGACAAATAGCGTGTCGCCGCCCACGTTGCTGACAAAGACCGTGGTGCTGACGGTGTCTCCCACGGCCACCGGGCCAAAGTCCACTGAATCCGGCAAGACAAAAATATCCGGAACGCCGCCGGTCCCGGAGAGCGGAATCTTGACAATCGGCAGCGAGTCGTCGTCGCTGGTGATGCGTATGGTATCATTGTAGGCTACCGACGCCAGGGGACCAAAACGCACAATGAAGCTGGTGTCCTGCGATGCACCAAGGGTTATGGACGACGTGAACGCGAAAGCGGGGAGCGTAAAGATCGGATCTGACGCCAGAGTGATCTCGTCGATGACCAGCAGATCAATGGCGCTGGTATTGGAGATTGTGATCGTAGAGTCTACGGTCAGGTTGATCTCGACACCTCCAAAATCGACGGAGTCTGGAGAGACCTGGATATTGGTTCCGGAGACAACGGCCAACGTTTGCCCGCTGCACAGCGACAGGATGAGACAAACACCCACAAACGCTGCGGCAAGATGAAAAGATCGCTTCTGTTTGGACATGGCCTTTTCCTCCTCAGCGAGGCGAGACACGCTATTTGGGCAGGGTCTCCCCGTAGTGTGCGACAAAGACGACAAAATCTTTGAATCCAACTTCAGAATCCCCGTCTAAGTCCAGTTCAGGCTGGAAATCCAGATCTCCCGCCCGTTTTCCGAATCCTCTTGCAAAGCTGACAAAATCCTTAAACCCGACCTCTCCGTCCGCATCAAAATCGCCAATAAGACCCGTGCCGGGCACGGCGAAGAGACCGAGGGTTCCAAAGCCCTCTACGTCGCCGATGACCCGGTCGTCGGCCCGGTTCACCTTCGAGGTGATCGGCTGTGGAACATCCCCTTCTCGACCGACAAGAAACATCCGGATGTTCTCCTCCCGAACGTTCAGGGCTCTTAGGCGGCTCTCCTCATAGGGTATCTGCACCCTCAGCAAAGTGAGTGTAGAGGCAAGCGCCACCTCCGGCAGCAGGTCTATCGCCTGGATAAACCGGTACCCGGGGATCGATGCGACAGAATTCTCCGAACGCGCCAGAACCTCCACGGTGCCTTGTAACGGATCGATGGCGCTCTCTGCTGTGAACATCAGAGCGTCGTCATATACGCCATCTACCGTTATCGAGCTCCCTACCTGCAGATCGAACTGGATGGAAGGGACCGAACTGATGACGAACCCAAGCTCGACCTCCGGAGGACGCTCACCGGTATCGGAAGGAAAGACCGGCATGCGTCCCTTGAGCGTATACCCTCTGTCCGCCGCCAGGTCCAGGGAGCCCAGGGCAAGTTCCGCCTCGTAGGTGACACCCCCTCCCGACACCAGCTCCAGCGATCCGATCATCTGGGCGAACATCCTGCCTTCCGACCACTGCCAGAGAGGCGCATCCTCCTGCTGAAGCACAAAGTCGTAACGCTGGGCACTGGGAAAGTTGAAAACGACAGGACTCTGTCCGAGGTTTTCGACCCGGTAACGAATTTTGAGGGTATCCCCCGCAGTGTAGACGTGACGGTTCAAACTCAGGGAATGACTGACCTGTCCACTCGCCGTGAAGGTTCCGTTGATGCTTCCCGGACGGTTGCCGGTCTCCGACAGGTCCAGCGACAGGTCCAGCGGATTGCGTTCGGCGTCGATGCGGGCGGCGATTGTCTTAATCGCCATTCCCTCGGCGTTCAGGAAGGAGATCCAGAGCGTACGATCCAGCGGAAGACCCTGCAACCGAAAGAGGGCGCCTCTGTAAAGCGAAGTCTGGAACGTTCCGTTCGTCTCCGTGACATCTGTGCTATCTTTAACAGCCGCAACAGCACGAAGCAACGAGGAAGATGAAAGGCCCGGTGTAGAAGGCGAGAGGAGCCTCGCCTGGATGATGCCCTGTGCCCGGGCGGATGATGTGGGGTTGGTACCAGCCAGCACAGCGATCAACAGAAGGATCGCACAAACGGTCCACAATTTTCGAAACCCCATACCCGCCAATCTCCAGAAAGAAAAAACCGCACTTGCCTCATCGTCGGCAGCGCGGCTGTCTTGTGCCAATCGGCCTCTTTATTCCGCCCCTCCCACGCCCCAGCGGTCGATTAGACGAAGACCCGTACTTTTGCGCCCCACGTTTTCACGTGGTTTGCCTTTCTCAATGGTTCGGACACTTTTTATAAGTTGTTGATTTTCAACAGGTTATAAATTTAGCATCAGATTCCATAAACTGTTATTTTTCAATGGCTTATGAAATTTGAACCCCCAGAATTACAAAAACTGTCCGAAGTATTGCTTTCTCGGACAAGCAAAGAAATACTTCAAACAGTCGCCTCGAATTTTAGAACACAACTGAAGTGAATAGGTATTCTTTAAATAAAGAACCCTCCCCGTCTGAAAAACGCCACCCGACTCAACACTCCAAAGTCTATGCTATATAAAAAGAAATGAGCGAATGTCAAGGGAAAATTTCACAGATGAGAGAACAATATAGCAATACCTGCGCACGGGTGAGCGAATGATAGGTGCTCAACCTGCTATTTATTAAACAGTTAATTATAGGCGCTGCTCCCGTCACCATAAATTGCCGGATCAGCCGTTCGAACCGGGCGCCGTAGCCCCTCTCCGTCTTCTCTTTTTCACTTGAAGAAAAAGCGTCCATAGCGTATACTCTCCCCTGCCTGCGCCTCTCACCGGATCATGCTCAGAAACGACTCTATGCCCGCATTCTCTCCTCACCTCAAAGGCATCCTCATCACCATCGGCGGCGTCCTGATCCTCAGCCCGGACAGCCTGCTGATCCGCCTCACCGAAACCGATCCCTGGACCCTGCTCTTCTGGCGCGGGCTGCTGATGGCAATCGGTCTCACGGTACTGGTCTCACTGCGTACCAATCGGGGACTAAAAGAGGCGTTTCGCGCCATTGGTCGGAAAGGGGTGCTGGTAAGCGGGATCGTGGGCATCGGCACGATCCTCTTCGTTCTGGCCATCATCCACACGACGGTTGCCAACACCCTGATCATCCTTGGCGCCGGACCCCTGTTCGCCGCCGTCTTCAGCTGCGCCTTCCTGAAGGAACCGGTTGCACCCCGCACCTGGATCGCCATCTTCTCAGCCCTTTGCGGCATCACCATCACCGTGTCGAACAACCTGCAAAGCGGCTTGCTGCTTGGCGACCTGTGCGCCCTTGGCAGTGCGTGTTGCATGGGGGCGCAACTGGCGGTTCTGCGGTCAACGCCGGAGATCGACATGGCCCCAAGCGTCGCAATTGGTGGCCTGCTGGCCGCCGCACTCGTTTTCCCGCTGGCCGCCCCCTGGTCCGTTGGTGGAAACGACATCTGGTTCCTGCTCCTGCTGGGCCTGATCGTGCTGCCCCTCTCTCTCGGTCTGATCGTGCTTGGCCCGCAATATCTGCCTGCGCCGGAAGTGAGCCTGCTGATGCTCCTGGAAATGGTGATCGGCCCCTACTGGGTCTGGCTCGCCCTTGGCGAGCAGCCCGGAACGCGGGCATGGATCGGAGGCGCGGTTGTGATGGCCACACTCGCCGCCCACTCGGCCGTCGGCCTGCGGCAGGAGCGCCGGCGTGTCGGACAGGAGCGAACAGAGGCGTCGTCCTGAAAAACCACAATCGCACGAAGGGGGGCTCTTTTTCCTGTTGACACCCCGCCAATTCTGCACCTTATTTCATGGGTAAGGTGTCATCCGGTGGTTGGTCTACTCATCACTTACATGACAGGGGGGACAGTCGCGTGGCAACGGTCACCAAGGCAGTGCTGGCTCAATACCTAGTGGAACATATGGCGTACCCCAAAGCTCGTGCGCTTGAAGCCGTAGATGCGTTATTCCAGGCGATGACAGATGCGATCGTCCAGGGGACTCGTATCGAGATTCGGGGATTTGGGTCCTGGGAAGTAAAGGAGACGAACGAGAAGGCCCATGCCCGAAACCCGAGAACAGGGGATACCGTCTTCGTCCCTGCCCGGCAAAAAGTCATGTTCAAGCCGGGAAAAATCGTAAAGGAGGTATTATCGCGGCCTCTTGAAGGGGATGGTGGGTAGGAAAGTGAGTCAGTGTGAAACACACAACGTTGGAGAGTTGCATATTTCCGATCCTGTAGAATGGACCCGGAAGCTCGACAGATTCAAATCAGCAGGCATCGACGAACTCCACGTTGTGAGCGACTGGGACAGAACCCTCACCAGAGCATCAACAGCAGACAACAAAGACCAGTCCACCTATTCGCTTATCGTGCATGGAAACTATTTGGGAGAAGACTACAACCGCCGGTCGCAGGCCCTCTTTGACGCCTACCGTCACACGGAAACATCCGCCAACATCCCCCGGAATCAGAAGATCGCCGGGATGCAGGAATGGTGGTCAAAACAATACGAGCTTCTGATCGAATTCGGGTTCAGCACACACGTTGTAAGGGGCATAACCAGCGGACTGCAAATGAGAAAGGAGGCGCGGGCGTTTTTTGAAATCCTGTCTCAGCACAACGTCCCCCTTCTGATCCTGTCGGCAGGCCTGAAAATCGTCATCGAGCAGTATCTTGAAGCCGAAAAACTCCTCACGCAAAACGTCCATCTTATCGCCAACACCCTGATCTTTGATGCAGAAGGTAAAGTTAGAGCGTATGAAAAACCCCTGATCCACAGCCTGAACAAAAACGAGGGGTGGGCGAAACATTCCGACTACTATCCTGAAATCGTACAAAGAAAAAACGTGTTGCTCCTGGGAGACACGCTGGAAGATATACATATGAGCGGTGGGATGGACCACGACTGTAGGGTCAGCTTCTGTTTTTTAAACCATAACACCCGGGAAAACCTGAAGCCATACACCGCAGCTTACGATGCGGTGCTCCTCAATGACGGCACGATGGATCCCGTGAATTCACTCTTGAGAATGTACTGCGAAAAATAATCCCCACCTTCCAATACCCTTTTCCAACGAATCAAAAAGCCCCGAAAACCCGCACCGTCTCACCCACCGCAGGTGGGATAAATCGCACGTACCCCCCCTTTTTCCAATCCCACTTCAGCCACTTGAACGAGGCGTCTTCCAGCGGCCGGTCAAATCGGATCCTGGCCTCGGAGGGCCGCTCGTCATCCGTCAGAGCTGTCACCTCGGCCTGCATCCCCGTCAACTCAACCCGCTGGCCCAGCGCCATAGGGTACCCCTTTCCCCGAAACGTCGCATCAAATGCCTGGTATGCGTATACAGGATGAGCGTGCGGCGCCTCCCGTCCTTCCGGCACGGTCCCGGACGGCTGGAGATAGCCTTTCTCGGGCCGGACCGCCAGCGTATTGTCATCCACCCGGCTCACCTCCACGGAAAAGTAGCCCGGCGACAGAACCCGTGTATGGGCCGGTATGGACTGCTGATGCAGGCTCCTCAGGCTGGGTAAAAAGGCAAAAAAGAAAACGCACGGTGCGTTGACTACAACCACGTTCTGGCCGTCCGAAACAGGGCCGACATCGGTTAATCGCTCGATGGCGGACTGCGTAAGACTAGGCCTGCTCGAACCGAGGATAAGCTGCATGGGAGCGTAAATGGCATGGCATCCGAGCAACAGAACGCACAGCCCCCAGGCAGGAATTCGCCACACCCGACGCGCGGGCAGCCAGTCCGCACCCGCAAACATCCCTCCCAGGAAAAGGGCGACCAGCCCCATCCCTCCAATCCCCACGAAAAGGAGCTGCCGCCCACTGGTCAAACTCGGCACACAAACCGGCAAAACCGCAAGCGCCATGCCCAGGGCAAAAAAACGGGCAAGGCGATCTTCGCGAATCAGGGGCGCCATCACAATTCCCACCAGAACGACGAAAAGCACGGCAACGAGCCAGAAGATACTGCGCGCCGGCGCGGACAGGAGGTTATACACAAACACCTCCGGCGCTCCCCACTGCCCCAGAAGCAGAACCGGCCAGCGCTCGAAAACAGATACAACAAGCTGCAGCGGCTCCCGTACCGGATCAACATAGAGACCGGACCCCCAGGTCCCATACCCCAGATAGTGGTGGACGACCTGCCAGACGACGCCCACAGCAACGTAAGGCGCCAGACACCCCAGCCGCTGACGCCATGTCCCCCGATCTAAGAAAAGCGCATAGGCCACCAGGTAGGCCCCCGCTGCCGCGCCCGCCTCTGCGGACAGCACGGCCAGCGCCAGCCAGAAAGGTCCCCGGAAAGCGCCGGCCCACCTGCCTTCCCGGCGCCACCGGTCGTGAGCGATCAGGGCAAGCAGGCCAAAAAAAATAGCCAGAAGCCCGTTGCGATTGGCCACCCAGGTCACCGGGAGGAGGTGGGCGTCGTCCACGGCAAAGAGAAGCGCAGCCAGCCCGGCCGCCCACCCGGGCGCCTGCAGCTGTCGAAACAAAAGCGCCACCAGAAAAACAACAGCCCCGTACCACACAATGCTCTGGGCGTGCATCAAAACGGGAGCGTCGGGCCAGAGCCGATAATCCAGCCAGTGTGTGAACGCACCGACCGGCCGAAAGAAAGAAATACGCAACGCCTCTATCGACCACCACGGCCCCACGCCGGTATCCATATGGTGAACGTTGATTTCCGGATAGGTAAACGCAAAAAGGCCCTTAAGTGCGAGGAACAGGGTATTGGCGTGCGGATCGGCTACCCAGGGGTGGTTGGGCATCGTTCCGGAACCCGATGGTTTGACGAGCATCATCCGGTGGATCAGGTCATCGATCGCCAGTCCCTTCCAGAGGGAAGGAAGCGTGAGCGCCATGCCCAGGCCCGCCAGGATCGCCGGCAGGTATCGGTAGGTCAATATCGTACAGAACAAACGCAGAATCTTTGCACGCACCTTCTATCCCCCACTACGCCGTCGCCTGCTTAAGCGCCTCCACAACCCGGTCCACCTCTTCGCGCGTGTTGAAGAACGCCACGGAGAACCTCAGTCCGCCTGCGGGAGATACGGCCACAATTTTATGCGCCTCCCAGAGCGTCTGGCACAGCACATTCAGGTCGGCCCCTTCAATCGCCACATTCACCGCACCGGCGGAGAACCCTGCCGGCGTCTGCACCCTGCCCCCCGGGATCTCACCGACCCGCTCCCTGAAATAGTCCAGCGTCTCCCGTACCCGCGCCTCGATCTGCTCCAGCCCGATCTTCTGGATATAGTCCAGCGCCCTCCCGTACCCGATCCGAAGCGGCAGGTTCCGCGCTCCGAACTCGAACTTTTGGGCCGTATCCGGAAAAACAACCGCCCCCGTTTCCACGTCCGCCCGAGTCACGGCCTTGGCCCCCGAACGCCTCACCGCGACCTGCGGCAGCACGTCCCGCTTCACATAAAGCGCGCCCACCCCGTACGGACCCAGGCACCACTTGCAGCTCGTTGCCGCGTAAAAATCACAACCCATCTCCCCAAGGTCAATCGCGAACTGCCCCACCGACTGCGCACCATCAAATCCCACCAGCGCCCCGGCCTCGTGTCCGGCTTGAACGATCTCCGCCGCAGGCACCCGGATGCCCAGGGCGCTCGTCACGTGGCTCAGGATCACCACGCGCGTCCGCTCCGTCAGCAGCGCCCTCAGGCGATTCACCATCCCCTCCGGCTCGGGCAGCAGCGGCAGCCGTTTTATCACCACCCCCTGCTGTTCCACCCGAAGCGTCCAGGGCATGTACCCCGACGGATGCTCGTGGTCCGAGAGAATCACCTCATCCCCCGCCTTCCAGTCCAGCCCTTCGGAAACCGTATTCAACCCGTCGGAAATGCTGTGGGTAAACAGAATCTCTTCCGGCGTAACCCCGAAAAACCGGGCCGCAATCCCACGCGCCCCCTCCAGCCCCTCATCCAGCATCCCCCGAACGTCCGGCCGGAAGCGCCCCTGCGCCTCCTGCAAACGGATCAGGTCCACCACCTCATCGGCTACCACCGAAGGCATCGGTCCGATGCCCGCGGTATTAAAAAAACACGTCTCTGTTAACGCTGGAATCCCCGTACGCACAACCTCGATGTCCATAACCATCTCCCCCGGATAAGACTTCAGCAAACCGCAGGCGGGCGACCACAGGGCATCGTCCCTACGGCAACCGGTAAACCGAAGACGTATCATGTATCCTGATCGCCCGAATGTCAACCCCAAAGAGAAAACCCGGACGCATTTTTACCCAACAACCACCGGCATTTGTGAATCATGAAATCCTACACAACCTCATAATAAATAATATATTATCTACACCAGAAATATCTGTTTTCCCGAAACCGCCCATAATTGTGCATCCAAAACCATGTTATAATACGGACCGTTCAGGGGTCCGGTTGCCGATTAATCGGCAAAATCTGCGTGAGGCTAACGCGAAAGCCTCGGCGCAAAACACAGAAAGGAGGTGGTTGTTATGAAGCATACAACCATAAGGAGGTGGACCGCCTGATCCCACTCAGGTGATCCACTTGCCTAACGGAACCGGGCGCCTCCTTTGAGGCGCCCGGTTTTGTTGTCTGTGCCCACAAAAAAGGGGCAACCACAAGCGGTTGCCCCGGAGTCCACACACACAAACGCTTACCCATTGTCCTCCGAATGCGTTTCTTCCGATTTCATCCTCAGCGGACACAAGAGCGCCTTTCGGTCTGTCCGCTCGCCGAGTGAAATGAGGATCGGTTTCAGCCGCCCCATAAACCGAAACACCAGATCTCCCTCCGGACCTGCCTCCATAGCACGGACAATATCTCTCAAATATGTATGGTTCACCCCGATCCGAAAAACCTCCTCCGGGCCGTCGATGGTCACCTGAGCCTGAACCGAGGCAACGAACGTCCAGTCAGACGCGCCCACGGGTGGCCCCTCTCCTGGGTCTTTCTGCGGATCGTATGAGCGGAGCTTCCCATCCGGCATCCAAACGTACCCCATATCCCGTGTTGTGACCATAGAAAGCATCTGATCCGGTACAGAGAGCCGGATCTCCAGCATCGGGGAGTATCGCCATGTCCCCTCCTGGTCTACCGGATGTCGGGGCGCCAGATACTCGCCGATCAAATCCACTGCCTCAAGCAGGTCGCCGGATGAAACCGTTACACAACCAAACGGCGCATCCGTGGGGATAACCGACTCGTACTTGACATAAGGCCCCTCTATAATTGCGATCGTGCGATCCGGTTCGCCCTGAACCTGTAAAACGGCGCCTTCCTCACCAATCGAAAGCGTCGCCCGCTCCGCATCGGGAATCTCAACCTCGCTCCAGGGACCCAGCACAACCGGCGCCGCAATTTTCTGAAGACCTTCCGCAGTCCGGATCAGCTGTCGGGCGCCATCGGTCGCAACAATCCGCCCCCCCGTATCCAAACAGACCCCTTGAAGAATGGGGCGATTCTCATCCTGGCTGACAAACGCGGTTCCCCAGCGCAGGGCGTTGAGGTCTTCCCGCGTCAGCTCAAACGCCTGCATGGGTGTATCCGTTTTCCTCATCGAAGTCATCTCCTCTTTCAATCGGCGTCTCGCCTTCTGAAGGCGGCTGCGAACTGTATCCACCTTCAATCCCAGCAGATCGGCCGTCTCCACGTAGGTATACCCTTTAAAATAGTGATGGACAATCACCTGCCGGTGCGCTTCGGAAAGAGACCGAAGCGCATCTCGAATTACTGCCCGAATCCTGCGAGCCTCCGCTTCGTCCTCCGAACCTCCCATTTCAGCGGCCCATTCGGCCTCCAGGGCCTCGCCCAACCGGAGCTGCACAATCCGGCGGCGGTGCCACCCCCGGACCGTATTGTCGGAAATCGCCCGGAGCCACGCCGGAAATCGGTCTGCATCTCTCAACTGCCCCAGTCCAGAATACGCCCTGACAAAAACCTCCTGTACCAGATCCTCAACATCCTCCGGATAACGGACCGACCGGGCGATCCGAGCGTACACGTCCCGCCCGTAGCGTTCTACCAGAACGGCAAACACCCTCTGATTTCCGGCCAGGATCTGTTCAATCGGATCCCGGTCTTCCGGTCGCTCCACCGGATGCCTCCTCCGCAGATCTGCACGTTAACACCCTGCTTCAAACGCGTTCATAAGTACCGATGCATAACCTTAAAGAAAGTATCCTTTTCCGGCGCAAAAAAACAAAAAAAGAAGGCCCCGGCAGGAATCATCCGCCAGGGCCTTCATCTCTATACGCGATGTGTGACTTCTTTTCGTAACTCCTTGATTTTCAACAGCACCGATTTCTGCCTCAAATAGGGCATTGTGAATAACCTGTTGAAAATATAAGTTTTAAAAAAAGTCACACATGACGTATCTCTATTTCGTTTTGAGCCTTCTACCCCTCCAGCTCACCGTAGCGCCGGATCACCTTACTGATCAACCCGTATTCCACCGCCTCTTCCGAACTCAGCCAGTAGTCTCGGTCCGTATCCTCCTGCACCTTTTCCAGCGGCTGCCCGGTCTCTTCGGCGTACAGTCTGTTCACCCGCGCCTTCATCCGCAGCACCTCTTCTGCGGTCCGCCGGATGTCCTCGGCCGCGCCTGAGGCCTGCATCGAGGGCTGGTGGATCATAATCCGCGCGTTCGGCAGAGCAAACCGGTCCTCTTTTTTGGCCGCCAGCATAATCACCGTCGCCGCGCTGGCCGACCATCCGGTGCTCACCACCTTCACCCGGGGGCGCACGAAGCGCATCACATCGAAAATCGCAAACCCATCGTCCGAACTTCCCCCCGGCGAATTCACAAACACCTTGATCGGCTTCTCCGCATCCTCGCCGTCCATAAGCAGCAGCTGCGCAATCACCCGGGTGGACAACCGGTGGTCGATCGGGCCGGCAATCAGAATCGCCCGCGCCTTCAGCAGGTGCCGGCCCAATAATTCGCCATCTTCTTTTCCACCTTCTTCCTCTTCTGCCTGGACCGGATCTTCTTCCCTGCTCATCGGATTTAGCCTGGAAAATTCAAAAACGCCACGGAACCACACGGAACCACACGGAAGGAAAGGCTTTCACGGACTGCAACGCTTGACATACGCCCTTGCCTGTAAGAGACCATGCCTGGAACACACGCCGAATAGGCAAGCCCTCCGGGCATATATGCCGCACTGACCGACGCCGACCCCGGCTGAGGCACGCAGTTTCCTCTACTGCACAGTGCCATACGTCCCGAGGTGCATTCCTCTTCCAGGTCTTCGCGAAAGATCTCGCGCATTCTTTTTTGCAGATGCTGCCGGGAGGAATAAAGCCGGCTCTTGATCGTCTTGACCGGTATGCCCACCATCCCCGCAATATCGTTTTGAGAATATCCATCCAGGTAGAAAAGTTCAATTACCTCCCGTTCATGTTCGGGCAGCGCCTCAATCGCCGCGAGAATCTTATCCCTCAGGTCACGCGCCTCGGCCAGCGCCGCCGGGTCAGGATCGGGATCGGGAAGATCGCCGGCATCGTCAAGCGTCTCGACAGGCAGGCGTTTCCGTCGGGTCACGCGGTTGCACTCCGTCACCACGATCCGCTTCAGCCAGCTTGGAAATGCCCTCGAATTCTGGAGCTGGTCCAGGTTTTCGTAAGCTGTTATAAACGCTTCCTGAGCGGTATCCTGGGCCAGATGAGTGTCTTCCAGCACACGACGGGCCTGATCGAAAACCATATCCTGAAAGCGTTTCACCAGCTCACCGAACGCTGCTTGCCGCTCCTCCAGGTCCACATCCTGTGATCGGGCTTTTCTGACAAGCGATTCAAACGATTCCATAGCACGCCCCTTAATCAAAGCTCTACGTCAGGACAAAATCCCTCTATTTACATAGAGCCATGTACTTGACAATAGTTCGGCCACTTTTAAGCAGCAATTTTGCCATAATCCCGCAGTTTTTGGTATTGGGGAGATTTTTTAATCAAATTTAGGTCGAGGTCTAACATTAAAAAAATATTCTGGAGAAAATACGTGTTGAAATAACAGGCTTTTACACTGGCCATGGAAAAGGGTATGGGTCTCGTATCTGATTGGGCTTGTAAGTGTTCCGTTTTGGCTAAATTGAGGGTTGTCAAAGAGGCATTAAAATGGAAAGCCAGCCGTTTTTGATCTCTGGCTTGACAGTCGCACAATCCGGTGAACTGTTTGGCATCTCTGAAAATAAATTCAATTTGGAAACGCGCTTTGTAATATCTGACAATCGTCTTGGCACTTAGGTCTTTGTCGGTTGAAAACAAGATCGCATATTTCTTCTTGTCCTTGTTCGTGTGATCCAGCAAGACGACGGCTTTCAAATTGCGTTTTAAGGAGACGTGATTCAAGACAAGACTGTAAATGGCGATGCCATCTTGTGTTTGGATATATGAAAACCGAGACAGGTCCTGCCAGTTGACTTTGCCGTCATAGGTCTTGTGCCTTCCGCTTCCCTTTTCCCGTTTTGGTCCGGTGTAGAGATAGCGCATATTGGCGTCGCAGCGCAATTTGCCGATCTGGTGTAGATCCAAATCACGGACGCCATCAACAAATTTCTTCTTGCTAAAATAGCCATCGACAACGGTATATTTTTCATTCTCTAACAAGCTGGGTTTGACATCACTCAGGTGCTGTAAATACTGATCTGTTAGGGTTTCGACGTCTTCTGCCTGTTTGGAGCTTTGCTTTTTCGACTTGGCTTTCCCCTTTTTTTTGGTGCCCTTTTTCTTGACGGTCCTTTTCTTTTTATTGACCTTGACGACATCCTGTTTAGGCTTAGACTCAGACATTTGGCGTTCATCTCCAGGATCGGTTTGACGAACGGACAGCGTAAAGCCTGTGTTTCTCAAAACATCCACGATGGCCACACTGGAGACTTCCAACCCCTTTTCGCTCCGACGATGACAACCGTTCCAGAAATAATCCAGACCATAGGTCTGCTTGCCCGACTTGGACACAAAAGAAGCATCTAACACGATGATCCGTTCACTTTCTCTGCCCAGGCTTTCATTGATCACCGCTCGGTTGAAGGCCACAAATTCAAAGGGTTTGGCAAACTGGCGTGAATACGTCTTCTGTGACAAAGGAGAGTAACGCGATAGGTTACGAAAATTGATCTTGCCGTGAGCTGTTAGGATCGCTGTAAACACAGCCATCAGAAACTTTTTTTGAGGCTTGGAAATCTTGAAACTCTTGAGTATCTTTTCTGCCAGTTCCATTGTGCCGTCTCTCCAGATAAAGGGTATCGTTGACGTGGTGGTCTATGATACCTAATCTGCGTGAACGGCACTTTTTTGTCAAAGAAAACTGTCCGCCATATTGACTTGAGAAAGGTTGGTGAAAAACAAATCTATCTATGCGGCCTGTAATGGAGTCAGTAGATGGTTCCAAAATGTCTCTTGCAGTCACTTGGAAATTTAACTAAATTTTGTAGGAAAAGATATGCTCCTATTTCGAGGAAACCTTCCACAGCTTGGTAGAGGCAACCATGAATTATAAAAGAATCATTACTATTGAGCCCGGAAAACGAGGTGGAAAGCCTTGCATCAGAGGGATGAGGATAACTGTCTACGATGTGCTTGATTATCTTGCATCAGGTATGACCCATCAGGAAATTCTTGATGAGTTTCCTTATTTGACTGAAGAGGACATTTTGGCCTGCTTGAGTTATGCGGCTGATCGAGAGCGCACCACATTGGCAATTGAGAAATGAAGCTTCTGTTTGATCAGAATTTGTCCCCTCGTTTGGTGATTTCTCTAGCAGACCTATATCCAGATTCTAATCATGTGTTCAAATTAGGTCTTGATCGAACACCTGATAAGGAGGTCCGTGAGTTTGCACTTCATAATGGTTTCACGATTGTTACAAAAGATGCAGATTTTGGAGAATTGAATATCCTTCTGGGGTTTCCGCCCAAAGTGGTTTGGATACGTAGAGGAAACTGCTCTGCTAAGGATATTGAAAATCTCTTGAGAGAGGAATTCGATTCAATCTTGTCACACCATAACTGGAGTTGCCCCGTTTTGGTGGAGTGTTTAGGGCTTGGGCTTCAAGCCCGTGTTTGATGCTGTTTTTCATATGTCATCGGTGAGTGGTATGCGATTGATGAATGCCTACGATGGGGATTATACCAGCCCTCAATATACTCAAAAATAGCCAATCTGGCCTCCTTGTGGGTACGAAAACAACGGCGGTCGATCAATTCACATTCGAGGGTGGCGAAAAAGCTTTCACACAGTGCGTTGTCATAGCAGTCGCCTACAGAACCCATTGAGGGACGTATACCCGCCTCATCGCAGCGTTTACCGAAGGCAAGTGAAGTATACTGAGATCCCTGGTCGGAGTGGTGGATCACCCCACAAGGATGACGCTGCCAAAGTGCCATATTCAAAGCAGACAAAACCAACTCACTCTGGAGCGTCGAAGCCATCGTCCAGCCCACGACTCGGCGGGAAAAGACATCGATAACCACAGCAAGATACAGGAAGCCCGCCCAGGTTGGTACGTAGGTAATATCGGCCACCCAGAGTTTATTTGGGGCTTCAACAGTGAAGTCTCTCTTGACCAGATCAGGGGCTTTTTGAGCCTTTTTTCCCTTACGGGTGGTTCTGATACCCTTTCGACGGCTCACCCCGAAGATACCAATCTCAACCATCAGACGGGCGACACGCTTTTTGCCTATACGGATGCCTAATGCTGCCAGATCTTCCCAGATTCTGGGGGCTCCGTAGGTAGAATCAGAACGGGCATGAAAAGCCTTAATCTGTTCCTTGAGATCCGCATCGACCTTTGCTCTTGGCGATGGGGGGCGTCCTCGCCACGCATAATACCCACTGAGGGAGACACCCAGGACTCGGCATTGCGTGGTAATTGGCCATTTTGCCTGGTGCGCCTTCACGAACTGGAAGGCTTTCTGGGGATCGTGTTGGTCTCCTGAGCGAACCAGGCTGCTGCTTTTGACAAGATCTCACGCTCGATGCGTAACTGCTTAATCTCGCGACGAAGACGGCGCAACTCCTCTCGCTCATCACTGGTCAGACCGTCTTCTCGAAGGCCCTCGTCTCGGTCGGCCTGTACCACCCAGTTCCGGATCGTCTGGTCTGAGGGCTCGAACTCTTTGGCCAGCTCTCCTGGCGTACGACCGGCTCGAACCAATTCGACCATTTGCTTTTTGAACTCAGGTGGATAAGGTGGACGTGTTGGCGGCATAGTGGATCTCCTTTCTCCCAAGAGATAAGGTACCCACCGAAACGGGTCAAGTCCAAAAAGACATCGATAACCACAGCAAGATACAGGAAGCCCGCCCAGGTTGGTACGTAGGTAATATCGGCCACCCAGAGTTTATTTGGGGCTTCAACAGTGAAGTCTCTCTTGACCAGATCAGGGGCTTTTTGAGCCTTTTTTCCCTTACGGGTGGTTCTGATACCCTTTCGACGGCTCACCCCGAAGATACCAATCTCAACCATCAGACGGGCGACACGCTTTTTGCCTATACGGATGCCTAATGCTGCCAGATCTTCCCAGATTCTGGGGGCTCCGTAGGTAGAATCAGAACGGGCATGAAAAGCCTTAATCTGTTCCTTGAGATCCGCATCGACCTTTGCTCTTGGCGATGGGGGGCGTCCTCGCCACGCATAATACCCACTGAGGGAGACACCCAGGACTCGGCATTGCGTGGTAATTGGCCATTTTGCCTGGTGCGCCTTCACGAACTGGAAGGCTTTCTGGGGATCGTGTTGGTCTCCTGAGCGAACCAGGCTGCTGCTTTTGACAAGATCTCACGCTCGATGCGTAACTGCTTAATATTACTTTGTCAAATACGCATCGGTCGCATTAATTCAGTCAGTTTACGCTGCACCAGTTGTTCAATCACCATATTCGATAAGGCTTTGACCACCTGGCGGTGGATGGCCTCATAGGAACGTCGCCTTCGATCCCTTCGAGGGGGAAAAAGGATCACGAGGTTTTCCCCGTGATCGCGGCATTTCTTGGCGCTGGTTCCACTCCTTCCAACACAGGAAGCTGTAGGTCAACATCACAATGGTGGCATGGCGATGAAATCCCCTCCAGAGTCGGCCTTGATACTCATCCCACCCCAGAAGCGATTTGGCCACCTCGTGGAACTGTTCAATCAGCCAGCGGCGATGCGCATATTCCACCATCCGTTCCAGGGGTGTGGCTTTAGGAAAGTTGGAGAAGTAATATTTCCAGTCTCCTTCTTGGCCTCTTCCGGGTCGTTCGCCAATTAACCAGCCCAACTGGATCGACTCACCAGAAAGGGTGCGATAGGCTCTTTGGGCAATGAATTTTTTACGCAACCATCCCTTGGTGCCTTCTCGCCAACGGATGGTCCGCCACGCGGAACGGGGAAGCGCTTTTAAAACCTCATCGACACGACCGCTGCCCTTTTTGCGTTGCCCTTTCACGGCAACCCGAAAATCACATGGGACAGCCACGACATAATGTTCCTTTCGGCTCTCTAACCCCTTTAAAAAGGTAGGATCATTGCCATAGTCGGCATCGGCGACCACCACGTTATGAGGGACTTTCAACCCACGTGCTTCATCCAACAAGGTCAGAGCAATCTCTGGCTTGGTCTGAAAGGAGATCTCCTCCGGCACACCGGCCTTAGCACACCGATCCGGGTCATTGGTCCACGCTTTGGGTAGATACAACCTCGCATTTAATGGCCAACTCACCCCCGCATCGGCATACACACCCGTCACAGCAACCTGGCAATTGCCGACTTTACCCAGACTGCCTGAGTATTGCCTGGAAACACCCACTGAGCTCTTGCCTTGTTTGGCAAAGCCCGTATCGTCGAAGATGAAAGCCCCATCGCCCAAAACCGCTTCATCCCGCATTTGCTCAACCCTCTGGGCGTTGAAGGCGGCTTCATCCCATTGAATCCCGGTCAGGAGATTGTGGAGCCTCTGCTCATTGGTCTGGGGGATCACTCCTGCGAGGGTCTCGCCGTTCTTCCGAGGCAGATCTGAGAGCAAGCCCGTGCTATACCGCTCCAGGTTTTCTCGCCCTTCAGAACGCACAAAGTGATGGATGAAGGGAGAAAGAAACGCCTCTAACTCGGGCAAAGGGTCTGTCGATGCTTTGATGTCCATTGGTATCCTCCTGTTTGCCAGAAAGATACCAACCTATCCATCAATTGACAAAGTAATATTAATCTCGCGACGAAGACGGCGCAACTCCTCTCGCTCATCACTGGTCAGACCGTCTTCTCGAAGGCCCTCGTCTCGGTCGGCCTGTACCACCCAGTTCCGGATCGTCTGGTCTGAGGGCTCGAACTCTTTGGCCAGCTCTCCTGGCGTACGACCGGCTCGAACCAATTCGACCATTTGCTTTTTGAACTCAGGTGGATAAGGTGGACGTGTTGGCGGCATAGCGGATCTCCTTTCTCCCAAGAGATAAGGTACCCACCGAAACGGGTCAAGTCCAGCAAGCCTCGGCCAGGTCCATGTTTCCGCCGTAGCACCCCGGATTCCCAGTGATCGTCGCTGGCTCCACATTGATGTGACCCAAAGCCGGAATAGCTTCGGCACGAATCCCGCCCGGAAGGGTCGCGTATCCTTTCTCTATCGGGATGAAGTAGTCTTCGACTTCTCCGGGGAATCCCTCGTCATTCTGGAGGGGACCATCGATGCACGCAGAACCGTTGCCAACCGTTTGAACTCTCTTGATCTCAATCGCGATGGTGTCTCCTGCTTCTACGTCTCTTACGCCAATGGGAAGGCAGAGCTTCCCGGGGTGGTCTCCTTCGTCATCTCCTGGCTTCCAAATAACGCCCTCACCGTAGGTATGGCATTCGACCACGAAGTCTTCCCCGAGATCCACTTCAATGCATGAGTCCATGGGATCAAAGCATCTTCCTCTGGAACGACTCTGACTCCTAAGTACTCGTTTCATGCCAAATTCCTTGGTTGGACCGGAATTTCCGCTAACAAGCTATAAACGAACAGAGGGACAATGTATAAAGAAACAAAAACTCTATATAAACACAATTGTAATATCCCGGTCACATACCACAGTTCGCTGTTCCATTCAACAGAATTCTCTCCCATCTCTATCGGAATCCTTGACAGCCCTCAAGATATACCAGATCGGCCACCCTGTACTCCCCAAGATCGAATCGGGCTCCGGATCGTAGTCAGGCATCTCCAGCAAATGGGTAATCCGGAGGCCGGACTGTCCCACCGCCGTCACAACACTGCCCAGCGTACACCTCATAACGCCTCATAAAGCGCCTCAATCTGGCTCTCCAGCTTCCGCAGTTGCTGGCTGAGCTTCTCTCCCCGCTTGTAATCCCTATTTCGATAGGTGTCGGACAGCGCCCGCTCCAGCCGGAGCTTCTCTTCTTCAAAAGCTTCTATCTTCGCCTCAATCTCCTCTGGATGGCTGGAAATCGACCGCTCAACTCCCCATCCGCTCTGTCTCGGTAGACGGAAGCACGGATGCGTCATAAGCAGCACCGTGCGTCCTCCGCTTCTCAGCATCCAGCTTGCAGATTTCAGTACACTGTGCAGGGGATCCATGTTCTGGATACTCAGCAAAAAGACAACTGCGTCGAATTCTCTTCTATGCAGTTCAGGCAATTCAGAAAGCCCTCGGGCATCGCCCAAAACGAATCTGCCCTGTTTTCTGTGGTACTTACGGGCAAGACGAATCAACTTCTGGCTTGCGTCCACACCCGTATATCTCGCCCCCGCCCTGGCGATGAAGGGCGCCAGCACCCCTTGCCCGCAGCCTACGTCGAGAATGTGTTCACCCGGGAGGGGATGCAGCAGCTCAAGCAGGGCCGGGATGGCGAGTTTTCGATGGTGTTCGCTTCCACCCTTTCCAACCCATCCGTTGGGCCACCGAATCCCAACTGGTGCGAGCGGCGGGTCGTCTGTGTTGATGCCTGAGATATCTGGACATGGAAAACCTCCAATTTCAAACGCCTTAGAAAAAGTGCCATCGCGAGAACCAGCTCCATCGGGGTTTCACAAGCTTGATTCGGATGCCCATCGTGTAATCTCCTTTCTTCCTCATGGTTTCAGGCGGTGACTTTTATCCCAAAGTTTTGATTTTTTTAGAATAACCTGTTGCCACCGGGCGGAGAATTTCATAAATTGATTAAGAACGCACCGTTGTTACCTGTCGGTGTGATTCGGAGCCCTCGCGTCGTCCCGCCAACGACTCGCGCGAGGGCCTTTCTTTTATGAAGTCCTTTATGAATGGAAAAGGCCACGGCATTCCACTCGTGCCGTGGCCTTTTGATGGCGACATGAAAAAAGCCATCCGGGTGAGGATGGCTTTAACCGTTCATAGCGATAAATCCAGATTCGCCGGCATCTCTCCCAGACACGAGAAGGACATCTAAACAATGGGATCGAACATCCTGGAAGAGATAGACAGGCAGACGCAGCCGAACGATCCTGAAGATCGACCTGTGGGCACGATACAGCGTGCGCCGGCCAATCTTCGGCAAAATCAAACCGCTGGTCCGGAGCCTGTAGAAGCCTCCAGGACTATCCCTCAATCCTGAGCCGGGAGATGCGAATCATCCGTGTGACTCCTTCTCGTGTAAAAAAAATGCCACCTGTAAACTTCTGCAACACACATGAATAATAGAAAGAGTTGACACTCGCGTCAAGAGGAAATTTCTTCAAGAGCGGGATCAGACCGCCACCGCCACACTGCTGATGATCCCCTCAACACCGGCGCTGTTGCGAGACCGCACCTGCAGGGTGTTCAGACCCTCGTGCAGCGGCCACCCGAAACGGTCCGGCTTTTCCTCCCAGAGACCCCTGTCCACCTGAGCCAGGTAACACGCGAACCGGGGCGTATCGGTCTCCAGATAAACCTCTAACGCTTGCGGCTCCTCGCTCTGCTCGATGGTATACCGCGTCTGGTTCAGCGTCGGATAAAAATCCGCCCGCCTGTTGGTATGATGGCTGAAGTGCAGCAGCGGTGGCGCCTGATCGTCTGCCCAGTTGAGGTACCCGTTCCACGCCCAGACCTCCGTCCCCTGGCTCACCGGCAGCGGGCGCGCCTGGCTGAACGTGTTCGTGCGCGGCACAACACGGAAGTGACAGAACGAGCGGAACAGGAAAAACGCCCCTTCTTCAACGGAGTAATCATAGTTGCCTTCGCGGAAGGCAATGGGCAGATCCTTCACCAGCGCGTCCAGATCCTGCCGGAAGAGATAGGGCCGGTCCCAGCGCTCGATCTGTTCCAGCCTGTCCGCCAGCACCTCGTGGATCTCCAGCGTATCCAGCGGCGCCCGCGTGCCCGGATCGTACCAGTAATAATCCCGGGTAGCGTCTAAGTGAACCCACTTGCGATAATCATTGGACCACACCTCGGCGATCTCGTGGCCCGTCATTCCTTCGCTGTGGAAGTTCACGTGCCGCGCTGGAATCCCCATGCTCAAACAGGCGGCCACCAGCACCACATTGGAATAAAGACACATCCGATCCCGACGCCGCTGCTGGTACTCGTTCATCCTGATCGCCCCCTGTTCATCGCGCTCCAGCTTCAACCAGTCCAGAACGTTCCAGGGAAAATGAACGCAGTCTCCCAGCGGGACATAATACGCCCACTCCATCAACCGCTCGATCTTCTCAAACTCGGTTTGGGCCCCGGCCACCACCGCGTCCAGTTCAAAACGCTCTCGAAGCTCCTGCAGCATCTCGCATCCATAATCCTCGTGAACAAAGTCATAAGACGAGCGAAGAATCCGGGCATTCTGCGCCCTGACAATGCGTAGCGGAGCCGTCCCACCATCCACAACATCGGTGTCCACACGCACGCCCTTCAAAAGCGGTGTCTGCGACCCGTCTTCGGTTGAGAACGCGGCCTTCCACTGCACATAGCGCCCTGAGATCGCTTCTACAGGCTGCCCGGGCTGATAAGACGCCCACTCACTCCAGTGGTCCGCACAGTACACGGACCGCGACCCGGTGCGGACCCAGAATCGGATCTCTGTCCCGTCCGGCCTCCCGGTTTCCCAGTTCAGGCATAACGCCTCCAAGGAACGCCTGCACTTCACAGCAGCATCTTCTTCCCCGGCAGCGTCGACAATCGCAGAGACCAGCTCACCCTGTTTGCGAAACGCATTCAACGCCAGGCGCACCACGTATTCTCCCCGCTCCGGCGCCCACGCTCCGCCCTCGTTCTCGCTTATACTGCTGGTCTTTGGCAGCACCACGGGATCGAGCATCCCCTTCTCAAAATCCCGATAATCCGCCACCATCAGGCTCCACCCCAGGTGGCCATCCACGGCCTGTATCGTAATCTCATTGTCCCCCTCTTTCAGAGCCGCAGGCGGAATATCCATATAGTACCACCGGCTCCAGCTCCACGCCCCTTCATCCCGCGCCAGTTCCCAGTACTGCCGGGCTTCCGGCGTGGCAACAGGCGAAGGCGCCCTCAGAATCTCCTCCCCGTTCACACCAAACCGCAGCGTGGCCTCATGCCCCTTCCGCTCCCGCCCAATAAACGCAATCTGCACCCTCTCCACAGGCCGGCTGTCCAGGCGAAGCACCTTGCGTAGCGCCGTTGACCCGGAAACCTCGACAAACGGCTCCCTGCCCTCCTCATCCGAACGCCCCGCGCCCGGGCTATCGTTCTCCACCACATCACCCCGAAAAAGGTGAATCCCCTCATCCCCTGCGCCCATCCAGAGACCGCGAGCCTCCGCCGTCTCATAAATCGCCGCAGCCGTGAACTCTGCTGTAACGCGCTCCGTCTTTACCTCCGTCTGCACAATCATATCACGCCCCTCCTGCTTACTTTAAATACGCCTCCTCCACCTTCTCCAGCGCCCGAACCACGTCCTCCACCTCCTGCCTCTCCAAATTCTCGTGAATCGACATCGTAAAATGGCTCTCGCACGCTTCCACTGCATTCGGGCAGGGAAAGGTTGCATTGCGGTCGCCTTTATACCCCGGCAGCCCCCAGGGATAGTCGCTGCTTCCAAACACCTTGCGTTCCCGGAACCAGGTTGCTTCCGAAGGGATATGGCGATAGGAAACGCTGACCGGGATCCCCTCGGCGGCCACGGCTTTGGCGAACGTTGCCTTGTCCACCGTGATCTTCGAGGTATCCACGTGGAAGCGCATGAACCAGTAGACCGGTTCCGTATTCGGCGTCTGCTTTCCGATGGAAACCGCCTGTAAATGGGCGATCCCCTCCCCGATCTCCTGCGCGACCTTTCGGCGCCGCTGTGTAATCCCCGCCAGCTTGCGCAACTGCACCCGCCCAACCGCAGCAGCCAGATCGTTGCCGTTCAGGTTCAGGCTGGCCCTCACATTGCTTTCGGCGCTCCCCTCAAGGTTAAACGGCTTCCCCCGGTCGGAAAGCCGTTTGACCCGCCAGTAGAGATCCTCGTCCCTGGTAAAGATCACCCCTCCCTGGGGGCCCGTGGCGTGATGTTTGCCGCTCATCGTTGAGAAAACGCCCAGCGTTCCCAGCGAGCCCACCATCTTCCCCTTATAAAGCGCGCCGTGCGCCTGGGCGCAATCCTCGATCACTGGCAGCCCCCGCGACCCGGCCAGCTCTAAGATCGGATCCATATCCGCCGGTTCTCCTGCAATATGCGCCACAACAATCGCCCGGGTATACGGCGTCAGCACCGCCTCGATCTGTTCGGGGCCCGCATTAAACGAACCCGGTTCGGCGTCGGCCACCACGGGCACCAGGTTGAGCAGAGCAACCGGCATCGCGCCTCCCGGATCGGTAATGGGCGGAATCACTACCTCACCGGGCACCTCCAATTCCAGGGCGTGCAGCGCCACAAACAGGGCCGTCGTGCCCGAATTCACCAGGTCCGCATACCCCCCTCCCAGAAAATCCCCGAAATCGCGTTCGTAGGCCTGTTCTTCCGGTCCTCCGTAGCCGAAGGCATTCCCGCTCTCAATACTCTCATCAAACAGGGCCAGAGCGGCCTGCTTCTCCTCCTCACCAAAAAGATGCCGTCTTGGAAACGGAGTTGTACGAACCTTCTCACCGCCATCAATTGCCAGCATCGGATCTCCTCCTTGTCATAAATATAGGTCTTCGGATAATGATCCTGAAAATTCTCACCGCGGTGAATGAATTTTCTTACATCCCCTCAACCTGTTTTACCAGGGCCAGGAACCCCTGCCGGGCCGCCTCGTTGATGCCCACGGCAAACGGTCCCGGACCGGTCTTGTTGTAGTTATTCGACCGATCAACCTCGTATCCCCCCTCGGGAATCAACGCATCCGTCGGCATATACCCCCTGCCGTCCTGACAGTACCCCCAGGCAATTAACTGCTCGTCCTCCAGCCATTCACGCAAGTGCCCCAGCCACTCGGCCAGCACCTCACCGGCCAGCCAGGCAACGCGGTGCTCCCGTGTCAAACGCACCAGCCCGATCCCCCAGGGCACCGCCTGAACCGGAGGCAGGCCGGACTGCAACCGATTTGCCCAGTACTTGCCCAGATTGCGGCTGGTCTCGCTTTCGCTCCTGGCCAGCCCCTGCCAGTACTCAAGTGGGAGAATCTTGTCCCGATCCCTCCGGGCCGGAGCAAATCCGGCTGCTGCCGCGATGTCGAGCGCCAGTATTTCACCCTCACTGTCCAGCGCATCGGCCACATCCCCGGCCAACTGCTCGCCCACCGCAATAGGATCCTCTGGCGTCGATGTGCGAAAGCTGCCCGCCTCTAAGTCGGCCAGCCTGCGCGGACGGACGTTGCCGGCCAATCCCTGGATAAACTGAGTGTGCACGGTCTGCCCGAGCATCTCCTTCAGCCGCCTTCGGCACACACCCGGATAGTCCGCCGAAATGCCGTCATACGCATATCCGTACACAATCACCGGATGGCAGCCGTAACAGAACAAAACACAGCGATCATCTCCGGATTCGGCAGCGATATCCAGCACCCACAAATCCGGGTTATACACCCCGTCGGGATTGGGATTCATCGCCGTCTCCCCCGCCTCGTTGCGCCTGCGGCGGTTGATGCCGATATCCGATTGGCCCCGGTGCAACTTTACCGAAACCGGCTTCAGATTTTCGATGGCTTCACACGCCATCCGCGCGGTTCGGGGAATAAGCCCGGTCTCATACACCTGCAGCGCCTCCGGTTTGGGCGTCTCGGTAGCGTATCCCTCGAACCCCGTCATCGGCCCGCTGTGCGTGTGCGAAAAGTTCAGAACAATCGCTTCATACGGAATACCGGTCACCCCCGACAGTTCATACCGAAACATGCTCGACATGGTGTACGACAGACCGATCATATCCATCGAAACCCACAGGGTGCGCCGCCCCTCGGCGTCTTCCAGAACCAGGGCCTGGGCAATCAGCGGGTCCAGTACCGAAGCGCCGGGCGTGAACTGCGGTCCCCTCCCACCCATAGACAAACCCAGCGGCGGAGTAATCTCAATCTCGGCCCAGCCTGCTTTTGCCGTGCTCATAAATATGTCTCCTTGAAGGGGTCCCTCACAGTGGAAGCTCCGTTCCGATTCCTCTGTCCACCGCCGCTCTATATATGCGGATGGCGGTAGCGATATCCTCTAAAGCAATCCCCAGGTTAATGCCGAAGGTGCGTTCCTCGTCCGACTCACGCCCGGGCGTGTTGCCTACAGCGATTTCACCCAGGTCCGCGTACGGCTCGGGCGTTTCCTGAAAATAGCCCTCCTGCCGGTAATAGGCCATCTGTCCCACATCGTCCGTCGCGACCTTGTCCCCTTCTTCAAACGCCGCGCCCTGCCAGTAGGAATCGAAATCGACTGGACTGGCGAACGCGCCTTCGGACAGCCAGCCGGGCTCAATCGGCGGCGTGGGATTCTTCAAAATAGGGCCGCTGGTCACCACAATGTCCAGCCCCTTCACCGCTTCGGGCAAATTCCTGACCGGCTCGATGTCAAGCTGGAGTTTTTCGCCCATCTCCCTGGCGTACCGCTCTGCGATCTCCGGAAAGATATCATAGGCCTTCACCGTCTTGATGTCAAAAAGGCAGCACAGCGCTTCCAGGTTGCCCCTGCCCTGCACGCCGCAGGCGATAATGCCGACGCTCGAACTCTCCTTCCGGGCGAGATACCGGGCGGCGATGGCTGTGGCGGCGCCGGTGCGCATGGCCGTAATCCACATCGCGTCCATAACGGCGATCGGTACGCCGGTCTCCGGATCGTTCAGAACAAGCAGCCCGGTGATATAAGGCAGCCCCTTCTGCTGGTTTTCGGGATACCCGGAAATCCACTTGATCCCGGCAGCGCCAAGGCTGGGAATATAAGCCGGCATGGCGTGGATGAAGGCATCCGGCCGTGTGTGAATGCCCGGCTTTGGCGGCATCTCCACCGTTCCGGCCCCCTTCTCCTTGAACATCTGATCCAGGGCGTCGATAATGTCGCCCATACTTAAATCGATCGCTTCCACATCTTTTTTGGAAAGATACAGGACTCTGTCAGCCTTCATCTGCACCTCCGTCTCAGGCAAACGAAAAATACCGCTCTCTCACATGCTCGGGCGGCCACATCTCCAGCAAATCCAGTGTTTCCATAAAATCGTGTTCTTCAAACATCCCCTCCAGTTCCTCTCGCGTCATCCGCTCCGCAGGGCGGGCCGGCAAATTGGCCACGTAGTAAATAATCTGTGCGTTAATGGCGGCGCATTCGGTCAATCCCTCCCGGTACACCTTGTCGGGCGTATCCGCTCGCGTGTGCCCGTAAAGCCGGTCTTCGGGATAAACCGATGCCGTGCCGATGCCGACCGTGGGCACCCCGTGGGCCACGAACGGAAAGTGATCCGACCCCCACCCCGGCCCGCCCACGGACACCTTAAACGGCGGAAGGTCCTCCCCGGCGATCCGCACCCGCTCCGCAATCGGATCCAGAGCAGGTTTCAGATCCTCAAAACCGGCGATGCCGATGCCTGAAGGGCGCCCGCCCACATCGTTGTTGACCATTAGAACGGTGTGATCCAGTTCATCCTGATGCTGATGGGTATAGGCCCAGGAGCCGACCAGGCCCGTTTCTTCGACACTGAAAAGCGCCACCTTCACCTTGCGCCGAAGGTCGTCCCGATATCGGACCAATCCCCTCGCCGCTTCCAGAACCGCAACCACCCCGGCGGCATTGTCCACCGCACCGGGCCCCACGTGCCACGTATCGTAATGCCCCCCCACCACGATCTGTTCCGGCCCCCCGTCTGCACCGCCGATCTCTCCCACCACATTCCACGCATCCTTCACCTCAATGCGGCTGTCAAGCGCCAGACGGAGCTTAACCCGGCCCTTCCGCGCTTCCAGCCTGCGCAAATAGGCCGCATCCTCACTACTGATCGAAGCAACGGGGATCGCCGCCCTTTTTGCAAACGCACATGTCCTTGCCGGCTGAAGCCCACCGGCATAATTGCGCGTCTCAATCAGCCCGATGGCGCCGTACTCCGCCGCCATCGGCGTCTTCAGTTGTCGTGCAACCGGGTAGTACGGAATAACCGCGAAACGCCCCGTCACCTCACTCTTATGCTGCTCAAACTCCTGCCGGTCCCCTTTCTCAAGGAACACCACCTCGCCCTCCACACCGCCCTCCGGCGTTGATGGCGAAAGTCCGCCGCACCGGCATGGGATTTCCTTCTCAACCGGCGCTGTAATCGTCAGCGCCTCGCTCGCGGGCGTCCACGCCCGGTGTGGAAACGCCTCGGTATGGACGTTGTCCAGCCCGTATCGAGAAAGCGTCTCAGCTAAGAAATCCCTCGCCTTGATCTCGTTCTGCGTACCTGCCAGACGGATGCCGATATCGTCGGCCAGCACGAGCAGGTTCTCATACGCCTCGGACGAGGCGAAGATCTCGTCAACAATACGGCTTTCGATCTCCAGGCTCATAATTTCCCTCCAGATCTAGCGATTCGAAACACGGCTTTCAAGTTTGAGTCCCCTCCGAAAAGGGGGGGCATGAAGATTTTGTGTCAGTTGCCAGCTTTGTGTATTGGGATGCAGAGTTGAGCCAGAATTTTGCGTCTACCGGCGGCACATCGACTCAGAGCCTGTTTACAAGGTTGCTCACCGGGTTGCAAAGCACAATAGTTCGGCCACTTTTAAGCAGCAATTTTGCCATAATCCCGCAGTTTTTGGTATTGGGGAGATTTTTTAATCAAATTTAGGTCGAGGTCTAACATTAAAAAAATATTCTGGAGAAAATACGTGTTGAAATAACAGGCTTTTACACTGGCCATGGAAAAGGGTATGGGTCTCGTATCTGATTGGGCTTGTAAGTGTTCCGTTTTGGCTAAATTGAGGGTTGTCAAAGAGGCATTGTAACTACCCAGGTATCCAGCCATTCAGGTTTTTGTGAAAATAGTCGATAAGAATTACACCAGGCGCACCAGGGCCAAATCGACCGTAAATTTCCCGATGTAAGCAATTGAGAAGACAAACCCCAATGTCAGGCTTACAAGAACAAGAGATACGCGCCATCTACCATCAAGGCGAGGAAGCTGTTGTCGGATTGATCCAGGGCTTAGTTGGAGTTGCCCCGTTTTGGTGGAGTGTTTAGGGCTTGGGCTTCAAGCCCGTGTTTGATGCTGTTTTTCATATGTCATCGGTGAGTGGTATGCGATTGATGAATGCCTACGATGGGGATTATACCAGCCCTCAATATACTCAAAAATAGCCAATCTGGCCTCCTTGTGGGTACGAAAACAACGGCGGTCGATCAATTCACATTCGAGGGTGGCGAAAAAGCTTTCACACAGTGCGTTGTCATAGCAGTCGCCTACAGAACCCATTGAGGGACGTATACCCGCCTCATCGCAGCGTTTACCGAAGGCAAGTGAAGTATACTGAGATCCCTGGTCGGAGTGGTGGATCACCCCACAAGGATGACGCTGCCAAAGTGCCATATTCAAAGCAGACAAAACCAACTCACTCTGGAGCGTCGAAGCCATCGTCCAGCCCACGACTCGGCGGGAAAAGACATCGATAACCACAGCAAGATACAGGAAGCCCGCCCAGGTTGGTACGTAGGTAATATCGGCCACCCAGAGTTTATTTGGGGCTTCAACAGTGAAGTCTCTCTTGACCAGATCAGGGGCTTTTTGAGCCTTTTTTCCCTTACGGGTGGTTCTGATACCCTTTCGACGGCTCACCCCGAAGATACCAATCTCAACCATCAGACGGGCGACACGCTTTTTGCCTATACGGATGCCTAATGCTGCCAGATCTTCCCAGATTCTGGGGGCTCCGTAGGTAGAATCAGAACGGGCATGAAAAGCCTTAATCTGTTCCTTGAGATCCGCATCGACCTTTGCTCTTGGCGATGGGGGGCGTCCTCGCCACGCATAATACCCACTGAGGGAGACACCCAGGACTCGGCATTGCGTGGTAATTGGCCATTTTGCCTGGTGCGCCTTCACGAACTGGAAGGCTTTCTGGGGATCGTGTTGGTCTCCTGAGCGAACCAGGCTGCTGCTTTTGACAAGATCTCACGCTCGATGCGTAACTGCTTAATCTCGCGACGAAGACGGCGCAACTCCTCTCGCTCATCACTGGTCAGACCGTCTTCTCGAAGGCCCTCGTCTCGGTCGGCCTGTACCACCCAGTTCCGGATCGTCTGGTCTGAGGGCTCGAACTCTTTGGCCAGCTCTCCTGGCGTACGACCGGCTCGAACCAATTCGACCATTTGCTTTTTGAACTCAGGTGGATAAGGTGGACGTGTTGGCGGCATAGTGGATCTCCTTTCTCCCAAGAGATAAGGTACCCACCGAAACGGGTCAAGTCCATTTCGAGGATCTGTTTGACCATCGGCTCTCACAAGCGACGGTCTTGCAAGCCAATGCGGTCTTGGCCGATCGCCTACACCTCGTCGATTTGATCATCAAGCAAGGCCTGATCGACTCCGATGTGCTCCATCTGGACGAAACCAGTTTATCTGTGGCAGGCAGGCGAAATTGGGTTCATGTGGCCAGCACAGAGCGGTTGACGCATTATGGTCTCCATCCCAAGCGCGGCCAAAAGGCCACCGATGGACTTGACCCGTTTCGGTGGGTACCTTATCTCTTGGGAGAAAGGAGATCCACTATGCCGCCAACACGTCCACCTTATCCACCTGAGTTCAAAAAGCAAATGGTCGAATTGGTTCGAGCCGGTCGTACGCCAGGAGAGCTGGCCAAAGAGTTCGAGCCCTCAGACCAGACGATCCGGAACTGGGTGGTACAGGCCGACCGAGACGAGGGCCTTCGAGAAGACGGTCTGACCAGTGATGAGCGAGAGGAGTTGCGCCGTCTTCGTCGCGAGATTAAGCAGTTACGCATCGAGCGTGAGATCTTGTCAAAAGCAGCAGCCTGGTTCGCTCAGGAGACCAACACGATCCCCAGAAAGCCTTCCAGTTCGTGAAGGCGCACCAGGCAAAATGGCCAATTACCACGCAATGCCGAGTCCTGGGTGTCTCCCTCAGTGGGTATTATGCGTGGCGAGGACGCCCCCCATCGCCAAGAGCAAAGGTCGATGCGGATCTCAAGGAACAGATTAAGGCTTTTCATGCCCGTTCTGATTCTACCTACGGAGCCCCCAGAATCTGGGAAGATCTGGCAGCATTAGGCATCCGTATAGGCAAAAAGCGTGTCGCCCGTCTGATGGTTGAGATTGGTATCTTCGGGGTGAGCCGTCGAAAGGGTATCAGAACCACCCGTAAGGGAAAAAAGGCTCAAAAAGCCCCTGATCTGGTCAAGAGAGACTTCACTGTTGAAGCCCCAAATAAACTCTGGGTGGCCGATATTACCTACGTACCAACCTGGGCGGGCTTCCTGTATCTTGCTGTGGTTATCGATGTCTTTTCCCGCCGAGTCGTGGGCTGGACGATGGCTTCGACGCTCCAGAGTGAGTTGGTTTTGTCTGCTTTGAATATGGCACTTTGGCAGCGTCATCCTTGTGGGGTGATCCACCACTCCGACCAGGGATCTCAGTATACTTCACTTGCCTTCGGTAAACGCTGCGATGAGGCGGGTATACGTCCCTCAATGGGTTCTGTAGGCGACTGCTATGACAACGCACTGTGTGAAAGCTTTTTCGCCACCCTCGAATGTGAATTGATCGACCGCCGTTGTTTTCGTACCCACAAGGAGGCCAGATTGGCTATTTTTGAGTATATTGAGGGCTGGTATAATCCCCATCGTAGGCATTCATCAATCGCATACCACTCACCGATGACATATGAAAAACAGCATCAAACACGGGCTTGAAGCCCAAGCCCTAAACACTCCACCAAAACGGGGCAACTCCAGAACCGACATTGCTCGAAAAGTTGGGCATCGCTCCACCCAAAGCCCTCCTTCAAAATCATCATCGACACCAGGTGCCGGATGGAGGCATTGGGACGGCCTATGTTGGGGTCAAACAACACGGAAAAGACATCCTCATCTACCTTTGAGGTGATATGCTGGTAGAACAGATTATGCCAGGCGGCCGGATCATTCAACTGGTCCTGCTTAGAGCCTTTGAAATGGGACTCGAAGCTGGAAAACAGATCCGGTTGACTTGAAGGGGCACTCCTTCTAAACATCTGTCCCTCGCTTTCTGAGCCAGTTATACATCTGCGACATTGCAACCTGTTCACACCTGGAATTTAGTACTTTTTCCCGAATGAGTAAACCTGACTTTTCGGAGTGGACTCAAGTTTAGCAAGATAATAACCCCTGAAGTGAAATCAACAGGATTTTTCCCTGCCGGAGAAACCGGTGTCCTGCATTGAGAAAGCCCCGCTCACCTTGCCGGCGAACGGGGCTTTTCAAGAGATCAATAAGGCGGTGAAATCAATCGACTTCAACCCGGAGAGAATCGGCGGCCTCTTGGGGGGGCTCGGGCTTTTCGCCCCAGAACGTGGCGCTTGTATTCAGGCGATAGATCACGTTGCTGTCTGTCAGATACACGGTGGGGGAGGATTCAATCCGTACGTAACTCTTGCTCCAGTCGCTCTTTGACTGTCCGAACACAAAATGGCCCAGCGTTTCGTTGTTATTATCTAAGAGCGTAAGATGGGTGCCCGTAGCGTCATCCACCGAGTATGTGCTCCACCGTTCGGCCTTTTCCGTCATCACCGTGCTCCGCTTCACGGCCAGTACGTTGTTAAGCAGGTCATCTATACGGTTCTGACGAATCTCCAGCGTATCGTGGCCCGCAATCCGCCATTCGTCATTCTCTTTCACCAATTCCAGGGTATCATCCCCCTTTTGAATCCGCACCGTATGGATACTTTTTGTATCTCCGGAAAAAACACCTTCCACCGACGTGGTGTACTGGGTCTTTGAACGCTGGACGTAAACAAACCCCGCAACGAGAATCACAATGGCGATGATCCAGAATTTCAACCTACCCATAGATCTCCTCCAGTACCTTTGCACGATTGCGTTCACGTTTCCACCGGAAAAATCCGTAGGCCACAATCAGAACCGGCGGCAGGAGAATATTTGCCCATTTCCATCTAAGCTTCTCCGCATCTTCCACGATTTCAAGCGGTCGCGTGGTGATCTCCCGGGACCGGAGCCCGACCAGATCGCTGTCGCCCATCAAGAAATCCACGGCATTGGCCACAAACACAAAATTCTCCGGAAACACCCCGCCCCCGCTATCCGAAAAAAACTGGGAATCGCTCACCAGGATAACCTGGCTCAGGGTTGCCGAGCTGTCCGACTTCACCGTGGCCAGCGCGCCCACCACTTTACCCGGTTCGTTCAGGCTGTTAAAGATGGGATTTTGCATCGGACTCAAATGGAAAAAACCGGTCATAAGTCCCGACCGGTCGGATGTGCCCAACAGCGGAATCGTCAGCGAAGCGCTCGACGTATCGCTGAAACCAATCTCGCTGGGGTAAAGCAGGCTCACCTGCTCAAGTCCGTTCACGGTCAAATGGTCGCCAAAATTCCGAATGACCGGGAAAAATGGGTACTCCATCTGGGTATTAAACCGGAGGAACCTCCGGGTTTGCGTGACCGTGATGCTGTTGCACCACTTGTCCAGCACCAGATTCTCTTTCAGACGAAGCCCCAGACCTTCTATAAAACCGAAGATATTGGACTTGATCGGCGTGCCCCTCTGGGACTGGAGGTCGGAGCTAATCCGGCTTTGCGCTAAGAACAGATTCCCACCCCGTCCCACAAACGCCTTCAACCGGGTCATCTCTTCCGCGCTCAGTGAATCTTCCACCCCGTTGATGAGAAGCAGGCTGATATTGGCAGGGATTTCCGCATTCAACGGCACGGTCCGGATGTCATAAGATTCCCGGAGCGTCTGCGATACGTTGCGTATTTCCACCTCCTGTTCGCCGATGGTAGCGAACGCGATCGCGCGTTTTTGCGTGTCCACCAGCTTCTTAATCTGGGTCGTGATATCGTACTCCAGCCCGGTCGTGGTCTGAATAATCGGAATCGTCCCCCGCTCGTCCCCGTACAGGATCACCATGCCCATGTGGACGCGTTTCACCTCCAGATTGTCGTTCTCAATCACCTGGAGCTGAACCGGCTGAATGCCGTATTTCAACGCCTCTTCCCCCAGACGCGCTTCGCTTTCCGGCTGGTAGAACTCAAACCGGATATTCCCCCCCGAATAGGCTTCGTATTCTTCCAGGATATCCTGAAGGTATCGGCGGTTGTTTCCGTACTGCCCCGGCAGATTATCGGTAAAATACACCTTCATAGTGAGCCGGTCGTCGATCTTTTCCACCACGCGTTTGCTGGATTCGGACAGCGAATACATCTTGTTATCGGTAAAATCCAGCCGAAAAAACAGGTCACGCGAGATAAAATTGATCGCCCCGACAATCACAACAGCGACGACCAAATACATCATAAACGTCTTCGTATCGTGCACCTTTACCATCCCCTACCTCCATTTCCGCATTTCAAGAACCCTTATGGTCAGCGCCAGAAACAGCCAGATCACACTCGCAAAATACACCAGATTCCTGGAATCGACCACACCCCGTGAGATGTTGGACAGGTGGTATTCCGCGCTCAAATACTGTATCACACCGGACACGCTTACCGGCATAAACAGCAGCAATTTGTCCATCAAGTAAAACGCGATCACGATCGCCATGGCAATAATAAGCGCCACCACCTGGTTGTCGGTCACACTGCTGGCAAAGGTTCCAACGGCTGCATAAAAGGCGCCCACAAGAACCAGCCCCAGGTACCCCGTCAAAACGGCGCCGTAGTCGATATGGGTCCCCACGCTCATAAGCGTAAAAAAGTGGACGACTGTAAATATCAGGCCCACCACAATCAGCGTCACCGATGCAAGATACTTCCCCACCACGAATTCCAGATCGTTGATGGGCAATGTGGAGACAACCTCCATTGTGCCGAGATTTTTCTCCCGGGCGATCAACCCCATGGAGATCGCGGGCACGAAAAACAGATACACCAGCGGAACAACGCTGAACAGCGTCCGCAGGTCCGACTGCCCGATGAGAAAGAAGGTGTTGGTGAAGAAATACCCGTTCAACAGTGCAAACAGGACCAGAAAGATATAAGCCATGGGGCTGTTGAAATAAGATTTCAACTCCTTCGCATAAATGGCCTTGACATTATTCATGGACCGCTCCTTCCACCGTGAGATCCCTGAACACATCCTCCAGTAGCACCCGGGCCTGGCTCATCTCCAGGATCACCCACCCATTGTCTTTGGCAAAGTGGAAAATGTGTTCTCTGGGGTCTGCGGTCCTGGCGTATTCCAGGGTCAGCGTTCGGCCGTCGCCATCTTCGCTCATCTCCGTAATGGCGATATCGGCTACCTGTTCCTGCAGCTGGCGAATACTTTCCTCACCGGCGTTTTTCACCTCCAGCGTCAACCGGGTCTGCCCCCGGAAGCTGGACATCAACTCGCTGGGGGTGCCGTTCGCCACAATCTCTCCCTCGTGCAGGATAATGATCCGGTCCACCGTCGCTTCGATCTCCTGCAGAATATGGCTGGAAATGATCAGCGTCTTCTCTTTGCCCAAATCCTTGATCAATTCCCGAATCTCCACAATCTGATTCGGGTCCAGCCCCGTCACCGGTTCGTCCATAATCAAAATATCGGGATTATGAATCATGGCCGTGGCAAGGCCGATTCTCTGTTTATACCCTTTTGAACAGGCCTGAACCTCCCTGTGAACAACCCCCCTCAAGCCGCATTGCGCCACCACCCGGTCCAGCGCATCTTTAAACGGCCGCCCCTTTATTCCCCGGACCTGCGCTGTGAATTCCAGCAGATCGTACACCATCATCTCGCCGTAAAGCGGGTTCAGTTCCGGCAAATAGCCCACCCTTTTCCGGATATCCAGGGAATTGTCGATGATATTCGAATCGTCCACAAACACGTTGCCGGACGTAGGCGAAAGAAATCCGGTAATAACCTTCAGCGTTGTGGACTTTCCGGCTCCATTTGCGCCTAGAAACCCCAGGATCTCCCCGTCGTTCACTTCAAAATCAATACCGCGAACCGCTCGTACATCGCCGTAATTCTTCACGAGATCTTCAACTCGAATCATACAAATTTCTCCTTCTGCTCACCGGACGAATCGCGCGACTATCACGCCTTCTCCGGGGGCTGCGTTTCAAAGCTCGCCACGGCCCGGTCCACCGTGTCGGCCGTCTGGAAGACTTCGGCCAACTGGGTCACAACAAACAGGCTCCGGATCCGCTCTCTGATCCCGGCCAGGCGCAGGTCGCCCCCTGCATTGCGCACCGTGCTCAGGCTGGCCACCAGCACGCCCAGCATGGCGCTTCCACACCACGCCGGCTTCGATAGATCCACAACGATCCGGTTGATCCCGCGCTCGACCAGTTGTTTGACGTGGTCGTGAAACGGCGCCACCTCCGGCCCACTCATCAGGGTCCCGGTCACGGTCAGCACAGCAACATCCTTTCGGACGTCTTCTCGAATACGCATCGTTCCATCCCTCCACATAAAAGGGGCCGACAGCTCTCGGACCAGAACTCTGTGAAAGCTGACCCGGGGCATCGACCCCATTTTTTTATACACCCTCACCAGCCAAAAGTTCCTTCTCAATAATGAATCGCCCGCTTCTCAACCGCAAGCGCTGCCTCCTTGATCGCTTCCGGCAGGGTGGGATGCGCGTGCATGGTACGGGCAATATCCTCGGCGCTGGCCGAAAACTCCATCGCCACCACGGCCTCCCCAATCATCTCCGAGGCCCGGGCGCCAACAATATGCATCCCCAGCAGCCGGTCGGTCTTTTCATCGCTGATCACCTTCACCGACCCTTCCGTGGCCTCCAAGCTGTGCGCCCGCCCGTTGGCCAGAAAGGGAAATTTGCCCACCCGAACCTTGAAGCCACTCTCGCGAGCGGCCTCCTCGGTCATCCCCACCGCCGCCAACTCCGGGTGCGTATACACCACCCCGGGAACCGCATCGTAATTCACATGGCCGGCCTTGCCCGCCATCAACTCCACTGCCGCCACCCCCTCCTCTTCGGCCTTGTGCGCCAGCATCGGGCCGGCAATCACGTCTCCAATCGCGTAAACCCCCGGCAAGCTGGTCTCATACCGCTCGTTCACCACAACCCGACCCTTCTCATCCAGCTCAACCCCCGCCTCCTTGGCCCCCAGCCCCTCCGTATGGGGGCGCCGCCCCACGGCAACCAGCACCCGATCGCACGCCTCTTCCCGCTTTTCCGAACCGGACGCTAAAGTCAGATGGATCTTCCCGTCTCGCACCTCCGACGCCTCGGCCAGCGTTTCCAGCATAAACGACAGCCCCTGCTTCTCCAGCAGCTTCTGAAGCTGGGCCCCCATCTCCAGGTCCATCCCGGGCAGGATGTGGTCCAGCAGCTCCACCACCAGCACCTCCGAACCCAGCCGGTTCCACACAGACCCCAGTTCCAGGCCGATCGCCCCGGCCCCGATCACCACCAGCCGTCCCGGCGGCTCGGAAAGCGTCAGCGCCTCGGTTGAACTGATAATATGCTCGCCGTCGAACCGGAGGCCGGGCAGCTCAATGGGCGCGCTGCCGGTCGCAATCAAAATCCGCTCGGCCTTCAGCGTCTCCTTGCCCTCGCCCTTCTCCACCTCAACGGCGCCGGAACCCGTAAGACGCGCCGTTCCCTCAATATGGGTCACTTTATTCTTCCGAAACAGACCCTGAACCCCCCGGGTCATCTTCTGTACAATCTGCTCTTTCCGCTTCATCATCGCCCCCAGATCGACCTCGACCTCCCCGACCTGGATGCCGTGCCGCTTAAACGTAGTCCGGGCCTGATGGTACAGCTCGCTCGACTCCAGCAGCGCCTTGCTGGGGATACACCCGATATTCAAGCAGGTCCCCCCCAGCACCTCCTTCTCAATACACCCCACCGACATCCCCAGTTGCGCCGCCCGAATGGCCGCCACATACCCGCCGGGACCCGCGCCGATCACAATCAGGTCAAAAGAACCCGCCAAAGTAGATCTCCCTGTTAAAGATGTGAAAGGGCAAAGGGCAGAGGGCAAAGGACCCATCCACCCTTCCCGGGAATTCCGGCTTCCGGCTTCCGGAGATGGTAGGATAGGTTACCTTTCACCTCTCACCTCTCACCTCTCACCGCCCCTCAAATCTCCAGCATCATTCGCGCCGGATCTTCAACCAGTTCCTTCAGCCGCACCAGAAACCTGACCGAATCCTTCCCATCCACCAGCCGGTGGTCGTAGGTCAGCGCTAAATACATTATCGGGCGGACCTGCACCTGGTCGCCCACCGCAACCGGCCGGTTCTGGATGGCGTGCATCCCCAGGATACCGGTCTGCGGGGGGTTCAGAATCGGCGTTGAAAGCATTGAACCGAACACCCCGCCGTTGGTGATGGTAAACGTGCCGCCGCTCAATTCATCGAAACTCAGCTTGCCGTCCCGAGCAGCAGCGGCCACCCGCTTGATCTCAGACTCGATCCTGGCGAACGACATCCGCTCCGTATGGCGCAAAACCGGCACCACCAGACCGCGGTCGGCGCTCACCGCAATCCCCATATGGACGTACTGGTGGTAAACAATATCCTGGCCGTCGATGCTGGCATTCACATCCGGAAATTCTTGAAGCGCCAGCGCGCACGCCCGGACGAAAAAAGACATCAACCCCAGGGAAACCCCGTGCGCCTCCTGGAAACGTTCCTTGTACTGCGTCCGAAGCGCAAACACGCCGCTCATGTCAACTTCGTTGAAAGTAGTAAGCATCGCGGCGGTATGCTGCGCAGACACCAGCCGTTCTGCAATGCGGAGCCGTATCCGGCTCATCGGCACCCGCTTCGTCCCATCGCTGTCAAACCCGGGAGCCGCCACCGGCGCCGGTTCCGCAGGCGCCGCGCTTTCCTTCCTCACTTCCGGTTCAGGCGCACTAACTTCCGGCTCTGTTTCTTCTGTCGCCCCGGCTTTTTGGGCCTCTATATATCCCAGCACATCCTCTTTCGTCAATCGCCCGTCCTTGCCCGTCCCCGTTATTGCCACCGGGTCCAGACCGTGTTCGGCCACAAGCCGGCGAACCGCAGGGCTCAAATCCTCTGCAAGCGTC
The DNA here is from genome assembly GCA_965249305.1 of Candidatus Latescibacterota bacterium. Classification (GTDB taxonomy): domain Bacteria; phylum Latescibacterota; class UBA2968; order UBA2968. Next base: position 6,933,642 of record OZ252228.1, read on the forward strand.
GCTTCCTCCGCACCTTCAGGCTCGGGCGCTTCCTCTAAGGATTCTGTTTTGGATTCCGGCTCGGCGCCGGAGTCATCTATCTGCGCGACCGCATCCCCAACCTGGACGGTATCCCCATCCTTCTTAAGGGGGTGGAGAATACCCGCTGCCGGTGCAGGGAGTTCGGCATCCGCCTTATCGGTCTCAATCACGCATATCGGCTCATCCCTCTCGACCCGATCGCCGTCCGATTTCAACCACTCCACCAGAATCGCCTCCGTCACCGACTCGCCCAGTTCGGGAATTTCAACATTTATGGCCATAAAAATACCCCGCCTTAAAGGTCCATTGCCCGATCGACAATCTCTTTCTGTTCGGCCTGGTGCACCTGCTGAATACCCACTGCCGTGCTTGCCGTTGACCGCCGTCCGATATACCCCACCACTTTTTTGTCCGAAAGCGCCTGTCGTATCTTGGGCTCTGTAAAATCCCAGGCGCCCATATTCTGCGGCTCTTCCTGTACCCAGAAAACCTCCTCTGCCCGGTCGTACCGGTTCAACACCTCCACAACCTCCTCCGTCGGAAAAGGGTTGAGCTGTTCAATGCGGATCAGCGCGACCGAACCCAGCTTCCGCTCATCGCGGCCTTCCATCAGATCGAAAAAGACCTTCCCCGTGCAGAACAGAAGCCGGCGCACCCCATCGGGAGCAGGTTCTGCAGGATCGTCAATCACCGTATGGAAGCCCCCTGTGCTCAATTCCTCAACCTGCGACGTGGAATGCTTGTGCCGCAGAAGGCTTTTGGGCATCATCAAAATCAGCGGCTTCCGAAAGTCCCGGTGCATCTGTCGCCTCAGCGCATGAAAGTACTGGGCCGGCGTTGTCAGACAGCCCACCTGCATATTGTTCTCCGCGCACAGCGCAAGGTGGCGCTCCAGGCGGGCGCTGGAATGCTCGGGGCCCTGGCCTTCAAACCCGTGGGGCAGCAGCAATACAAGGCCGCACATCCGCTGCCACTTCGATTCCGCGCTGGAAATAAACTGGTCTATGATCGGCTGCGCCATATTGGAAAAATCGCCGAACTGGGCCTCCCAGAGCGTCAGCCCCCACGGGTCTGCGGAACTGATCCCGTATTCAAACCCCAGCACGGCCAGCTCCGACAGCATTGAATTCAGCACGGTGAAGTCCCCCTGTTCTTCAGCCAGATTCGCCAGCGGAAAATACACCTGGCCGGTCTTCACATCGTGCCAGACGGCGTGCCGGTGACTGAACGTCCCCCGCTGGCTGTCCTGCCCGGACAGCCGCACCGACGTACCCTCCAGCAGCAGAGAGCCGAACGCCAGCATTTCGGCGCACCCCCAGTCCATCGGAATTTTACCCTTCACCATCTCAACGCGTGCGTCCAGCAGCCGCTCCAGCTTTCGATACGCGGAAAACGCTTCGGGCACACGGGTTGCTTTTTTCACAATCTCAGTCAGCGTCTTCTTATTTACGACCGTTTCTGCGCTCCAGTCCTCACCCGCACGCTTCAGCCCGCTCCAGACGCCTCCAAGAGAAGGCATATGCTCCCGGACGCTGCGCTGATGGGCGGCATCGTATGCCTCCTCCAGGCGCTGGCGTATCTCTGCGCGCATCTGGTCCACCTCATCCTGAGTAATCAGATTGTGGTCCAGAAGGTGCTGGGTATACAGCGTACTCACCGTGGGGTGTTTGGCAATCTCCTGATAACGCAGCGGCTGTGTGAACGCCGGGTCGTCCGATTCGTTGTGCCCATATTTTCGATAGCACCACAGGTCGATAATCACGTCTGACTTCACCGCCTGCCGGAAAGCCATGGCCATCTGTGCAGTATGCACCACGGCCTCCGGATCGTCTCCATTCACGTGGAAAATAGGCGCCTGGATAATCTTGGCCACATCGGAAGGATAGGATGTGAACCGGGTCTGGTGGGGCAGGGCGGTGAAACCGATCTGATTGTTGACAATAATATGGATCGTCCCTCCGGTATCGTATCCGGGTAGCTGAGAAAGAGAAATCGTCTCGGGAACGATCCCCTGCCCGGTAAATGACGCATCGCCGTGAATCAGAACCGGCACCACCTGGCCGCACTGGATGTCTTTCAAATGCTTCTGTTTTGCAAACACAATGCCTTCGATCACCGGATTCACCAGTTCCAGATGACTCGGATTCGGACTGAGCGCAAGGTGCACCCTGCGCCCCTGCTGGGTGACATAATCGTGGGAAAATCCCATATGATACTTGACATCTCCGGACCCTTCAGCATTTTCGTCCGGCGGCGTTCCCTCAAACTCGCCGAAGATCATTTCGTACGGCTTGTGCATCAGGTGCGCCAGCATGTTGAGCCGGCCGCGGTGCGCCATCCCCATCACAATTTCCCCAACCTCCAGCGCAGCCCCGGTCTCAACAAGAGAAGACATGAGGGGAATAAGCGCCTCTCCCCCTTCGATCGAGAAGCGTTTATGCCCCAGGTACCGGGTGTGCAAAAACTGTTCGAGCCCCTCGGAGGCCAGCAGTTGAGACAGAATATCCCGGCACTGGGACTTCGAAAATTTCGGCCGGTTCAGAATCGGCTCCATCTGATTCTGCAGCCAGTCGCGCTGACTCTTGAAGGGGATGTCCATGTACTCAATTCCCAGCGTCTGGCAGTAGGTCGCCCGGAGCTTTTCAATCAGATCACGCAGCGTTCCGTCCGTCGGACCTAGGAAGCCGCCGGACCCGACCTGCCGGTCTAAATCTTCCTCGGAGAAACCGTACTCGGACATCTCCAACAGCAATTGGGGAGGGCGTGAATAACTCAGCGGCGCCAGGTTGGCCGCCAGGTGTCCCATCGAACGGTAGGCATTAGCCAGGGCATAGGCGCCCTTATTCTCCAGTTCGGGAGCATCAACCGCTTTTCCATCCCCCGACATAACCGCTTCCCCTTCGCTCCCCAGCTCAAAACCGGCGAAAAACGCGCGCCACTGGCCGTCCAGCGCCCCCGGGTCCTTCCTGTAGCGCTCGTACATCTGCTCTATGTAGTCCGCATTGGCGGCGAGGTTGGTGAAATCTAAAGCTTCCATAGGCTGACCCCGCAATCTATATGTTGATACTTCATTGGCCTTACAAGTCCACGACCGATCCATCCTCAGATCGTCCGCCTCCTGCCTGTGCCCCGGACATTCTCGCTTATACCTCTTCCCGCAGGTCCAGCAGGCGGTCCGGATAATTCGTCAGAATGCCGTCCACGCCGCAGGCCATCAACCGCCGCATCTCCGCCGCATCGTCCGCATAAAAGGGATTGACCTTCAGCCCGTGCCGGTGGGCCTCCTGGACAAAGACCGGATCCACCTGGGCGTTGCCCGGCTGCAGAATCTCACACCCAAAGGAGAGCGACCGGCCGATATAGGTCTCTTTCGGTTTTGTTGAAAGGTTGCACACGGCCAGCTCGGGCAGAATCTGCTTGGCCAATACAACCGATTCCTGGTCGGAAGCCACAAACGCCGTCTTCAGGAGATCCCGATCCGCCAGTTCCTCCACCGTTTGAGCAACCACCTCCATCCGATCCTGGTCGGAAGCCTTGACGTGGACGTTTAACCCGACCTGGCCGCCCATCAGATCCAGCGCCTCCTGAAGCGTCAAAAAGCGCTCTTTCCGAAAGGCGTCTCCAAACCAGCCGCCGGCATCCAGCGCCTTAAGCTGGCTCAGCGTTATCCGATCAACCCGCCCCGAACCATCGGACGTCCTGTCCACGGTGTCGTCATGGATGACGATCAGCTCCCCGTCCTGTGACAGATGCACGTCCAGCTCCACCGCCTCCACCCCCAGCGCAAGGGCCGCATGGAATGCAACAGCCGTATTCTCCGGATACCTGCCCGAAAACCCCCGGTGAGCAACAACCTTTACCATACTGGAACCATCTTTCAATAGTGGCCGTATACCACCCTTTTTCAACGCTGTAAAAACAAATGTAATACCTGGTATTTACAATGTCAAATACCAAATAGAAAAAGAAAACGCCTATCCGGAAGTCCGTGCTGTGGGCTCGAAGCGCAGATGGCGCTTCCAGATAGGCTCCGTATGTCAGAATCAGTCTACAGAAAGAGGAAGGCGGCATACAAACCTGTTCCCCTCCCCTTCCAGATTCTCCGCCCAGATACGGCCGCCGTGGATTTCAACCGCCACCTTGCAGAAGGGAAGTCGCAGCCCCCTTGCGCCTCGATGTTCGGTTTCTATCCGACCGTACTTCTCGAAAATCTTGTCCAGGAATTCTCCGGGAATCTTCTCTCCCCCGTCTTCCACGTCCATCCGCAGATGACTATTCCCTTCTCGACGGACGCGAATCCGAATGGTGCCTCCCTTTTCGCTGCGCTCGACAGCAGCGGCCAGCAGGTTGAAAAGCATGCGATACAGGAGGTCACGATCTCCTCGAACGGCGGGCAGGTCCGGCTCCAGCTCCACGGCGATCTCTTTCTTTCGAGACCTGACCGGCGCTTTAAATTCCCGGACGCAGGCATCAACGAGTTCGGCATAGTCAAAACGCTTCACATTCAACTGAAGCGCCCCACCCTCTATCTTCGAGATCTCGTACAGATCCTGTATCATGTGGAAAAGGAGACGGCAGCTGTGCCTGGACGTATCCAGGTACAGCCAGCAATCCTGCAGCTTCTTCATCTCCATCATCTCCAAGTTGGCTTCAACCACGGTCAACGGATTCTTCAGATCGTGGACGATCATCTGCAGGAAAGACAGGGGGTCCGGTTCCGTCTGGTTTGATTCCCCACATGGCTTCTCCCGGTCATCGCGTAACATGGCTTTAGGCTCACACAAAAGAGGGTGAAAAATAACGCATCATACACATATAAGGTGCTGTTTTACAATATCATTAATATAAAAACAACACGAATCCGCAATGCGGCAGAAATCGAGAGGAAACACGTAAAACCGGCCGATCTCGTAGCGTCCTCTCTACACAAAATATAAACACTGCCGATAAATATAAACAATAGAAGTGGATCGACCTAATACTCTTGCTTTGAAGGGAGCTAACACCTGTGGTAAACACGTTTTTTTCTTGACAATGTACAACATTAATTATATATTTTTTAATCTGTAAAGTGTTAAGCCAACGGCTTTTAAAAGAAAATCAGGCCAATGAACGGATACACGACATCTCACTGCAGCGCCAGCGCTTCATTTCCACCGGCATTCGCCCTTGCCGGCCTGTCTGTACATACTTCCCTCCTCACCTTGCCTCAGATTGTAGGGATTCCGGTAGGCAACCTGATCCTCCCCTTACTCCTGAGCCTCTTACTGTCCATTCTTCTTATTCTACCATAGAGGCTCCATCCCAAGTCGATTCTCCGAAAAAATTGAAAAGACCACGGATTGAGCCTCTGGAGCGATTCAAAGGCAGTCGCCGTTTTATACCCATAAAGGAACCTAAGAATGCCAAAAAAACATACGATTTCCGCCCTCGTTGAAAACCATTTCGGGGTCCTCTGCCGTATCGCCGGCCTCTTTTCCAGCCGGGGGTTCAACATCAACAGCCTCTCCGTTGGAGAAACCGAAGACCCCACCATCTCCCGCATGACCATCGTTGTCCGGGGCGACGATCGGGTTCTGGAACAGGTCGTCAAGCAGCTCAATCGTCTTGTGGACGTGATCCGGGTAATCGACATCACCCAGGGCGAATTCATCGAGCGGGAGCTGGGCCTCATCAAGGTCAAGGCCGATACCACGACCCGGTCCGAAATCGTTCAGATCGCCGAGATCTTCCGGGCCAATATCGTTGATGTAAGCACCTCATCGATGACCATTGAAACCACGGGCAAAGAGGACAAACTCATGGCCATCATCAACATGCTCCGCTCCTACGGCATCCAGGAAATAGCCCGCACCGGCACAGTGGCCCTCTTGCGCGAATCTCAGCCCAAAGACGGTGACCAATAACAGCAGCGCGTTCACGACCAGGGAGGATACCTCATGCAGATGTACTACGACAAAGAAGCCGACCTCGGACTCCTCAGCGAAAAGACCGTAACCGTCATCGGGTACGGCAGCCAGGGCCATGCCCATGCGCTCAACCTGCACGACAGCGGCGTTCGGGTTGTGGTGGGCCTGCGGGAAGGAAGCGCTTCGAGGCAGGCGGCCGCCGATGAGGGCCTGGAGGTCATGTCGATCTCCGATGCGGCCGGCGCCGGCGACATCGTGATGATCCTGATCAACGACGAAGTCCAGCACGATGTCTACACCGGGCAGATTGCGCCCGGCCTGTCGCCCGGCAACGCCATCGCCTTTGCGCACGGGTTCAACATCCACTACGGCCAGGTTGTCCCCCCTCCGGACATAGATGTCTTCATGGTCGCCCCCAAAGGACCCGGGCACCTGGTCCGGCGCGTCTTCACCCAGGGCGGGGGTGTACCCGCACTGCTGGCGATTCACCAGGATCACACCGGACAGGCCAGAGAAATCGGCCTGGCCTATGCCAAAGGGCTGGGCGCCACACGCGCCGGCGTTATCGAAACCACCTTCCGCGAAGAGACCGAAACCGACCTCTTCGGCGAACAATCCGTCCTCTGCGGCGGCCTCACCGAACTCATCCGCGCCGCTTTCGACACCCTGGTAGAAGCGGGATACCAGCCCGAAGTCGCCTACTTCGAGTGCCTGCACGAAGTCAAACTCATCGTGGACCTCATCTACGAGGGCGGCATCGCCAACATGCGCTCCTCTATCTCCGACACCGCCGAATACGGAGACCTGACAAGGGGCAAACGCGTTGTCACCGGCGAAACCCGAAAAGTCATGAAAGAAATCCTGAACGAAATCCAGACCGGCGCCTTCCCCAGAGAGTGGCTGCTCGAAAACCGGGTCGGCCGCCCGGTCTACACCGCCCGAAAGCGCCAGGACCAGGAGCACCTGATCGAGGAAGTCGGCGCAAAACTGCGGGGCATGATGTCCTGGCTGGAGAAGGATGAGTAATTGGAGATTGAAGATTGCCAGAATTGAATATTGACCAGATCCTCAATCTTCAATCCTCCAATTTTCAATAACAAAAGGGGGTGAGAACAGATGGAATCCGATCTTGGCGACCTGAAGGATGAAAGTGAACTGTATCTTATCGGGCAGGTGGAACAGCGCTGCCGGAGGGTTCCATCTGCCGTTCACCTGCTCCGGCTCAGGGAGTGAACAGACAATGACAAGCACAAACGACCAGGACCAGGTTATCGTATTCGACACCACCCTGCGGGATGCCGAACAGACCCCCGGGGCTTCCCTCACCGTCCGTGAAAAGGTAGAAATCGCCCACCAGCTCGCCCGGCTGAATGTGGACGTGATCGAAGCCGGATTCCCGATCTCTTCCGATGAAGACTTTGAAGCTGTGCGGCGCATTGCCCACGAGGTGGAAGGCCCCATCATCTGCGGCCTGTCCCGGGCCATGGGCAAAGACATCGACCGCGCCGGTGAAGCGCTCAAGGACGCGCCCAATCCGAGAATTCACACCTTTATCGGCACCTCTCCCAATCACATCGCCATGGTCGGAAAAACCGCGGATGAAGTCCTGCAGATGGCCGTCAACGCCGTGGAACGGGCCAAATCGTACGGTGAAGATGTGGAATTCTCTCCAATGGACGCCGCCCGGACCGATACGGCATATCTCTACGACGTCATCGAAGCCACTATCCAGGCCGGGGCCACCACCATCAATATCCCCGACACAGTCGGCTATGCGGTCCCCGAGCAGTTCGGCGGTCTCATCAAAAACATCCGGAAAAACGTGCCCAACATCAACCGCGCCGTCCTCAGCGTACACTGTCACGACGACCTGGGCATGGCCGTCATCAACAGCCTGACCGCGCTCAAAAACGGAGCGCGTCAGGCCGAATGCACCATCAACGGCCTGGGCGAACGGGCCGGCAACGCCGCGCTCGAAGAGATCGTGATGGCGGTCAAGACCCGGGGCGACTACTTCGGCCTTTACACCAATGTGAAAACCCGGGAAATTATCGCCACCAGCCGCCTGGTCAGTCGGTTGATGGGCATTATGGTACCCCCCAACAAAGCCATCGTGGGCGCCAACGCCTTTGCGCACAGCTCGGGCATCCACCAGGACGGTGTTTTGAAAGCCCGCGAGAACTTTGAAATCATCGACCCCCAGGACGTGGGGTTGGACGCCACCAGCATTGTGCTCACAGCTCGGTCGGGTCGCCACGCGCTGAAACACCGGCTGGAAAAACTGGGCCACCAGCTCTCCCAGGAGGACCTGGACAAGACCTACGAGCGGTTCGTAAAAGTCGCCGACAAAAAGAAGGAAGTCTACGACGAAGACCTCCTGGCCATCGTCGGCGATGAAATTCGGGACATCCCGGAAAAATACCACCTCGAATACCTCCACACCATCAGCGGCACCGGAACCGTTCCCTCGGCCACCGTCCGGATCCACATCGATGGCAAGGAAAAGGTACAGGAATCTGCGTGTGGAGATGGCCCCGTGGATGCGGCCTACAAAGCCATCGCCAAGGCCACCGGCACGTCCGCGAAAGTGGACGAATACGTCATCCGCGCCGTCACCAGCGGCGCCGAGGCCATGGGCGAAGTCAACGTGCGCGTCTCCCAGAACGGTACCGAAACCCAGGGGCGAGGCGCCTCCACAGATATCATCGAAGCCAGCGCCAAAGCTTACATCGACGCTCTCAACCGGCTGGCTGCGCGTACGGGCATCGAAGAACAGCGCACTCAGGCCGTTTAACCGTATGTATGGCGGTAAGGGCACGGCATGCCGTGCCCTTACCGCCTGGAGGTAAACCAACACATGGGCCAGAGCCTGTTCCACAAGGTGTGGGATGCCCACACCGTCCGCCGGCTTCCCTCGGGCCACACGCAGCTCTTCATCGGGCTGCACCTGATTCACGAGGTCACCAGCCCCCAGGCTTTCCAGATGATGCGGGAGCGCGGCCTGCAGGTGGCCTATCCCGAGCGGACCTTCGCCACGGTGGACCACATCGTTCCCACAGACATCCAGACCCGTCCTTTTATGGATTCCATGGCCGAAGAAATGATGGACACAATCGAAGAGAACACCCGGGAATTCGAGATTCCCCTCTTCGACCTCAACGACGAGCGCCAGGGCATCGTCCACGTCATCGGCCCCGAACTGGGGCTTACCCAGCCGGGAATGACCATTGCCTGCGGGGACAGCCACACCTCCACGCACGGAGCCTTCGGCGCCATCGCCTTCGGCATCGGCACCTCCCAGGTCCGGGATGTGCTCGCCTCCCAGTGCCTGGCCCTGGACCCTCTCAAGGTCCGCCGAATCGTCGTCACCGGCAGCCTGCCCGAGGGCGTTTACGCCAAAGACGTCATCCTCAACATCATCCGCCGCCTCGGCGTTAACGGCGGTGTGGGCTACGCCTACGAATACGGCGGTCCGGTCGTGGACGCCATGAGCATGGAAGAGCGGATGTCTGTTTGCAACATGTCGATCGAAGGCGGCGCCAGAGCCGGCTACGTCAACCCGGACCGGACCACCTTCGACTATCTAAAAGGCCGTCCCTACATCCCGTCCGGAGAGGCGTTCAACCGTGCGGTCGCCTGGTGGCAGTCGATGGCCTCCGACGAGGATGCCGCCTACGACGACACGTTCGAACTCAACGGGTCGGAACTGGCGCCCACCGTCACCTGGGGGATCACCCCGGGCCAGGGCATCTACGTCACCGAAAAAGTTCCCGACCTTGCGGACCTCCCAGAAGACCAGCGGGACGTGGCCGCCGAAGCCTACGAGTACATGGACTTTAAGCCCGGCATGTCCATTGCCGGCACATCGATCGACGTGGCCTTCGTCGGCTCCTGTACCAACAGCCGCATCTCCGACCTGCGGGAGGCCGCCCGCATCGCAAAAGGGAAAAAGGTCTCCTCCCGGATCAAAGCCCTCGTGGTCCCCGGGTCTCAGGCGGTCCTCAAAGCGGCCGAGGCCGAGGGCCTTCACGAGATCTTCCGGGAGGCCGGCTTCGAATGGCGGGCCGCCGGCTGCTCTATGTGCCTGGCGATGAACCCGGACAAACTCCAGGGTCGTCAGGTATGCGCCTCGTCCAGCAACCGGAATTTCAAAGGCCGCCAGGGCAGCCCCACCGGCCGCACCCTCCTGATGAGCCCGGCCATGGTCACCGCAGCCGCCATTGCCGGCGAGGTCGTTGACGTCAGAACCATGCTGAATTGAAAGGAAGACACCCCATGAGCGCATCTGATTCCTCGGTCTCCCGGGTTCGGGGACAGGCCCTCCCGGTCCGGGGCAACGACATCGATACCGATCGGATCATCCCCGCGCGTTATCTGCGCAGCATCACCTTTGAAGGCCTGGGAGAACACGCCTTTGAAGACGACCGCAAGTCCGGCGGCCACCCCTTTGACGATCCCCGCTTCCAGGACGCCTCCATCCTGATTGTCAACGCCAACTTCGGATGCGGATCTTCCCGCGAACACGCCCCCCAGGCCCTGATGCGCTGGGGCATTCAAGCCATCGTCGGCGAATCCTTCGCCGAAATCTTCCAGGGCAACTGCACCGCCATGGGCCTTCCCTGCGTCACCGTTCAAAGCGAACACGCCCGGGCTCTGATGGACGCCGTCGAAGCCGACCCCTCGCAGGAGATCGCCCTGGACCTTACGAACAAAACGCTCTCCTGCGGAGGCAAGAACCTCCCGGTCGAGATCCCTGACGGCAACCGGATCCAGCTCCTGGAGGGCGCCTGGGACGCTACCGGCATGCTGCTGGAGGGAGAAGATGCCGTGCGGAAAGTCGCTGAACGCTTGCCTTATATCACCGATTTCACAAAAGCATGAAAGAAGAATGGCTCCCATTTTATGTCTGGCTCTGTTGCTGCTTATAGGCTGCAGCAACACCACACCGTTCAAACAACCGATACCGCCCGTCCGTTACCACGAGAACCCCGACCAGCGTCCCGATCATCCACAGGTAATCACCTTCTATGCCCTGGGAGATTGGGGCACGGGCGATAACAGGCAGATAGCTGTTGCACAAGCATTAAAAGAAGACGTCGCCTTGTTGGAATCCCGGGAAGAGAAACGAAGGATTCCCCCGTTTGTTCTCGGGCTTGGAGACAACATCTACTCTGATGGGCTTCCGGTGGGTTGGGATACGTCCAGGGTGCATCCTGAACTCCGCAGAACTTTTGGGAATATTTATAAAAACGTCACGTACCAGGGACAAAATCTCGTATACCATATCATTCCGGGCAACCATGACCACAGGGGAGATATCATTCACCAGGAAACGACGGCCGAGCATTTATTCCAGGACACAACGCAATAGTTCGGCCACTTTTAAGCAGCAATTTTGCCATAATCCCGCAGTTTTTGGTATTGGGGAGATTTTTTAATCAAATTTAGGTCGAGGTCTAACATTAAAAAAATATTCTGGAGAAAATACGTGTTGAAATAACAGGCTTTTACACTGGCCATGGAAAAGGGTATGGGTCTCGTATCTGATTGGGCTTGTAAGTGTTCCGTTTTGGCTAAATTGAGGGTTGTCAAAGAGGCATTAAAATGGAAAGCCAGCCGTTTTTGATCTCTGGCTTGACAGTCGCACAATCCGGTGAACTGTTTGGCATCTCTGAAAATAAATTCAATTTGGAAACGCGCTTTGTAATATCTGACAATCGTCTTGGCACTTAGGTCTTTGTCGGTTGAAAACAAGATCGCATATTTCTTCTTGTCCTTGTTCGTGTGATCCAGCAAGACGACGGCTTTCAAATTGCGTTTTAAGGAGACGTGATTCAAGACAAGACTGTAAATGGCGATGCCATCTTGTGTTTGGATATATGAAAACCGAGACAGGTCCTGCCAGTTGACTTTGCCGTCATAGGTCTTGTGCCTTCCGCTTCCCTTTTCCCGTTTTGGTCCGGTGTAGAGATAGCGCATATTGGCGTCGCAGCGCAATTTGCCGATCTGGTGTAGATCCAAATCACGGACGCCATCAACAAATTTCTTCTTGCTAAAATAGCCATCGACAACGGTATATTTTTCATTCTCTAACAAGCTGGGTTTGACATCACTCAGGTGCTGTAAATACTGATCTGTTAGGGTTTCGACGTCTTCTGCCTGTTTGGAGCTTTGCTTTTTCGACTTGGCTTTCCCCTTTTTTTTGGTGCCCTTTTTCTTGACGGTCCTTTTCTTTTTATTGACCTTGACGACATCCTGTTTAGGCTTAGACTCAGACATTTGGCGTTCATCTCCAGGATCGGTTTGACGAACGGACAGCGTAAAGCCTGTGTTTCTCAAAACATCCACGATGGCCACACTGGAGACTTCCAACCCCTTTTCGCTCCGACGATGACAACCGTTCCAGAAATAATCCAGACCATAGGTCTGCTTGCCCGACTTGGACACAAAAGAAGCATCTAACACGATGATCCGTTCACTTTCTCTGCCCAGGCTTTCATTGATCACCGCTCGGTTGAAGGCCACAAATTCAAAGGGTTTGGCAAACTGGCGTGAATACGTCTTCTGTGACAAAGGAGAGTAACGCGATAGGTTACGAAAATTGATCTTGCCGTGAGCTGTTAGGATCGCTGTAAACACAGCCATCAGAAACTTTTTTTGAGGCTTGGAAATCTTGAAACTCTTGAGTATCTTTTCTGCCAGTTCCATTGTGCCGTCTCTCCAGATAAAGGGTATCGTTGACGTGGTGGTCTATGATACCTAATCTGCGTGAACGGCACTTTTTTGTCAAAGAAAACTGTCCGCCATATTGAACGGTGAGTCCCATGTGGAAATACTATCCCATTGATCCGGCAAAGAATAAGGATGGCGCCGATCCTGAATCCGATTACAAAGCACTGTACAAATTGGCCAAAGAGAATATTTCTGCGCTGACTTTGCCGCAGACAATAGATGTACAATCAGAAGCGATTGCTCTTTTTGCCCTGGACACTCAGGTTCTGCTGGACCTGTACAAAAAAAAAAATACGAAGGCGGTTAAGCGCCATTGGGACAGGCTCAAAGAACTCCTGAGAAATAATAAAGCAGCCTGGAAAATCATCGTTGGGCACCATCCGGTTAAAACCCACGGACGACACAGCGGTTTTCGAACCGGATGGTGGTGGGTTCCTCCTGTTTTTTTGTACACCATCGCAGAGCGTATTCATAAATCAATTCAGGATACGGACCATTCTGCAAATCAGCAATTCCAGAATGCCTTAAAAAAGATCATGAAGCAGGACAAAACCGTGAGAATATATCTGTCTGGACATGACCATAGCCTGCAATTTCTCACGATAGACGTAGAGAATTTTCAAATCATCTCTGGAAGTGCTGCGAAACAAACATCTACTACAGAAGATGAGAAAGACACTCTGTTTTCTCATGCGTCTTATGGTTTTGTGCGCTTCGATGCGACAGAGAGTGAGATGTGGATCGAGTTTTTCTCGGTCAATGTAAACAGCAAACGTTACCAGTCATCGGCCCTATTTAAAATACCCAACTGACGTATCATACGCGTTCACTCAGCATATCATATTTTCCCGCGGAGGAAATCTTGTCCTACAAAATCGCGGTCATCCCCGGCGACGGCACCGGCCCTGAAGTGGTGGTCGAAGGCCTCAAGTGCCTGAAGGCCGTGGCGGAAAAGTGCGGCTTCAAATACGAAACCGTTGAATTCGACTTCGGCGGGGAACGCTACAAGCGCACCGGGGAGACCCTCCCTGACTCGGCCCTGGAAGAATTCCGATCCTTCAACACCATCTACCTGGGCGCCATCGGCCATCCCGACGTCAAACCCGGCATCTTAGAGAAGGGCATCCTGCTGCGCACCCGCTTCGAACTCGACCAGTACATCAACCTCCGGCCCGTCAAGCTCTACCCCAACGTCGACTGTCCCCTCAAAGACAAGGGGCCGGAAGACATCGACTTTGTCGTGGTCCGTGAAAACACCGAAGGGCTCTACACCGGCAGCGGCGGCTTTCTCAAGAAGAACACGCCGGACGAAATCGCCATCCAGGAATCGGTCAACACCCGAAAAGGAGTGGAGCGCTGCCTGCGCTACGCCTTTGAACTGACCCGAAAGCGGAACAGGGACAAAACCCTCACCCTCTGCGGCAAAACCAACGTCCTCACCTACGCCTTCGACCTCTGGGAGCGGGTCTTCCATGAAATTGGAGCAGCCGACTATCCCGACATCAAGCGCGACTACGCCCACGTGGACGCCACCTGTATGTGGATGGTCAAAAACCCCGAATGGTTCGACGTCATTGTCACCGACAACATGTTCGGAGACATCATCACCGACCTGGGAGCGATGGTCCAGGGCGGCATGGGCGTGGCCGCCGGCGGCAACATCAACCCCGAAGGCGTCTCCATGTTCGAGCCGATCGGCGGATCGGCCCCCAAATACACCGGCCAGGGCGTCATCAATCCGATTGCCGGGATTGCGGCCCTTCAGATGATGCTGGACACCCTCGGAGAAGAAGAAGCTGCGGCCATTGTCGAAGGGGCGATCATCGAGGTCGTCAGCACCAAAATAAAGAGCATGTCCGCAGGACAGATGGGGCACAGCACATCGGAAGTCGGCGACCTCATCGCCGATGCAGTTGCCCGTGCATAGAATCCTGCTTTAACCGGTGACAATGACTATGCAGCTCTATACCGAACCAAATGGGAGGTGGAATCACCCGGGCGGCCCCCGTCGCCCGGATCGCATTGAATCGGGCATCTAACCCCGCAAAAGACCCTGTACGGGCGACCGGCCGGTTGCCCTTTCTCCCGATTCTTTGCCACAGGAGAGCACCATGTCCAACGCAGTAGAAATCTACGATTCGACCCTCAGGGACGGCGCCCAGGCAGAAGGCATCTCCTTCTCGGTCGACGACAAACTGATGATCGCCCGCAGGCTGGACGACCTGGGCGTACACTACATCGAAGGCGGATGGCCCAACCCGACCAATCCGAAAGACCTTGAGTTCTTCGTCCAGGCGCAGGACATCCCCTTTCAAACGGCCCGAGTTGTGGCTTTTGGAAGCACGCGGAGGGCCGCCAATTCCCCCGAAGACGACCCGACCCTCAACACACTCCTGCAGGCCGGCACAGAGGTCGTCACCCTCTTCGGCAAATCCTGGGCGCTTCACGTCACCCATGTTTTGCGCACTACCCCCGAGGAAAATCTGAAGCTGATTCAGGACTCCGTCGCCTATATCAAAGCCAACGAGCGCGACGTGATTTACGATGCCGAACATTTTTTTGACGGCTACAAAGCCAACGCCGAATACGCCATCGACACGCTCCTGGCCGCGCAGGAAGGCGGGGCCGGTATCCTGGTACTCTGCGACACCAACGGGGGCGCCCTCCCCTCGGAACTCCAGGACATCATCGCACACGTCAAAGAGCGAATTGCCATCCCCTTCGGCATCCATACCCACAACGACGCCGGCATGGCGGTGGCCAACTCCATCGTTGCCGTCGAGATGGGCGCAGCACAGGTCCAGGGCACCTTTAACGGATATGGAGAGCGGTGTGGGAACGCAAACCTCTGCTCCATCATCCCAAGCCTGGAACTCAAACTTGGACAGCGCGCCATTGGCCCGGAGAACCTCCACAAAATAATGGACTTCTCGCGATTTTTGAGCGAAATCGCCAACGTCTTTCACGACCACAGGCAGCCTTATGTAGGAGAAAGCGCGTTTGCTCACAAGGGAGGCGTGCACATTGATGCGATGGTGAAACAGCCGGCCACGTACGAACACTGCGATCCGGAATGTGTGGGCAACGAACGGCGCTTTCTCCTCTCGGAGCAGTCCGGCGGCGCCACCATAGCCACCAAGCTCGAACACCTGATCCCCGGCTTAGACAAGCGGCACCCCACCGTAAGCGGATTGCTTCAGCAAATCAAACAACTCGAGCACGAGGGCTACGTTTTTGAAGGCGCCGAAGCCTCTTTCGAAATCCTGGCGCGAAAGGCCCTGGGCACCTACCGCGATCCCTTCCATCTGATCGGCTTTCGCACCATCAACCGCAAAACCAGGGAAGGCGCCGAAGTGGAAGCCATCGTCAAGATCCAGGTGGGCGACAAAACCTATCACACCGTGGCCGAGGGCGACGGCCCGGTAAATGCCCTCGACGCCGCCCTCCGGCAAGCCCTGGAAGAGGTCTACCCCACCCTCAAAGAGGTCCACCTGGAAGACTATGAGGTTCGCGTCCTCTCCGGCCAGGACGGCACCGCTGCCAGAGTCCGTGTCCTCATCAAGTCCTCCGACGGCAAGCGGGTCTGGAACACGGTCGGTGTCTCGAAAAACATCATCGAAGCCAGCTGGATCGCCTTAGTGGACAGTCTCAGCTACAAACTCCTCAGAGACGGGATCATCGCCGTCGAACCGGCCGGAAAGGCCCTGGCATAGATTGCAGGCCGGGCTGTGGACACGCAGCCCGGCCTGTTCTCGCTCAGGTGACTATGGAAATCACATCGCGACGCATCGAACGCCTGCCGCCCTATGTTTTTGCGGAAGTCAACGCCCTTAAAATGAAACTCCGCCGGCAGGGCGTCGACATCATCGACCTGGGGATGGGGAATCTGGATCAGCCCACGCCCGGCCACATCGTGGACAAACTGAACGAGGTCGCCCGCGATCCCAAGACCCACCGCTATGCCCCCTCCAGGGGTATGAGAGCGCTACGCAACGCCATCTGCCGGCACTACAAACGCCGCTTCGGCGTCGATCTGGACCCCGACAGCGAAGCCATTGTCACCATCGGCTCCAAAGAGGGCCTGGCCCACATCTGCCTGGCCCTCCTGGACCCGGGCGACCTGGCCATTGTGCCCAACCCCGCCTATCCGCTTCACCTCTACGGCGTGGCCATTGCCAACGGAAATGTCCTGAGCCTTCCCCTGCGTCCCGAAAAGGAATTCGTACCCGAAATCCAGATGGTCACCCGAGAACTCTGGCCCAAGCCGAAGGTCATGATCTTCAACTTCCCCCACAATCCCACCACGGCCACGGTAGACCTGGCCTTCTTCGAAGAGATCGTCGACTTCGCCAGGCGGCAGCAGATTGTCATCATCCACGACCTGGCCTACTCCGACATCGTCTTCGACGGCTACCAGGCCCCCAGTCTGCTCCAGGTGAAGGGGGCCAAGGAGGTCGGCGTTGAGTTCTACACCATGTCCAAGTCCTATAACATGGCCGGCTGGCGCGTCGGCTTCTGCCTGGGCAATCCCGATGTCATCCGTGCGCTCTCGATCATCAAGAACTACTACGACTACGGGGTCTTCACCCCCATCCAGGTGGCGGCCATCGCGGCCTTAGACGGCCCTCAGGAATGCGTCCGGGAAGCGGCGGCCACCTACCAGAACCGGCGAGACGTCCTGGTGGAGGGCCTCGACCGCATCGGCTGGTCCGTTCCCAAACCCATAGCCTCCATGTTCGTCTGGGCCCCCATCCCTGAAAAGTACCGGCACCTCGGCTCCATGCAATTTGCGCTCAAACTGATGGAAGAGGCCCAGGTCGCCATCTCCCCCGGCATCGGCTTCGGCGACATGGGAGAAGGCTACGTCCGCATCTCCTTAGTGGAAAACGAGCACCGCATCCGCCAGGCGGTTCGGAACATCAAACGCGTGCTTTTTTAGCGAGGCGTCCACTTTGAATCTGACCGAACCAGAGGCAGGTATGGCATTTTCCAGCCGGGTGCTCAGCATCGAGGAGTCCATCACCGTCGCCACCACCGCGAAGGCAGACGCCCTGCGGCGGCAGGGCATCGACGTGATCTCCATGAATGCAGGAGAGCCCGACTTCGACACGCCTCAAAACATCAAAGACGCCGCAATACGGGCCATCGAGCAGGGCCTCACCAAATACACCAAGCCGGCCACCGGGATCGTAGAACTCAAAGAGGCCATCTGCGACAAACTGAAGCAGGATAACGGCCTCACCTACGAACCGTCCCAGATCGTCGTCGGGTGCGGCGCCAAGCAGCCCATCTTCGACGCGGCTGTTGCGCTCATCAACGGTGGCGACGAAGCCATCATCCCGGCCCCTTTCTGGGTCAGCTATGCCGACCAGGTCAGGCTCATGGGCGGGGCGCCCGTCATCGTCCAGACCACGGCGGAGACCGGTTTCCGCATCACCCCGGAACAGCTTAAGGGCGCGCTCTCTCCCAAAACCAAGCTTATCCTCTTCAACAGTCCCTGCAACCCCACCGGCGAGGTCTATACCCGGTCCGAGCTCCAGGCTCTGGGCGAAATCATCGCAGACGCCGGCATCTACGTCATCTCGGACGAAATCTACGAAAAGATCCTCTACGACGGCGCCGAACACGTCTCCATCGCCGCCCTCAACCCGGCGGTCAAAGAGAAGGCCCTGGTTGTCAACAGCGTGTCCAAGGCCTATGCGATGACCGGCTGGCGGGTGGGCTACGGCGCGGGCCCGGCCGACCTCATCGGCCACATCGGAAAAATCCAGAGCCAGGAAACCACCAACACCTGCTCCATCTCTCAGTACGCCGCCCTTGAAGCCCTCACCGGCCCGCAGGACAGCGTTGAAACCATGCGCCGGGCCTTCCAGGAGCGCCGCAACCTCATCGTCAGCCGCCTCAATACCATCCCCGGCATCACCTGTCGAATTCCCCGGGGGGCCTTCTACGTCTTCCCGGACATCTCCGCCCTCTGCGGCCGTTCCGCAGGAAAATGCCGGATACAGACCGACGTCGACTTCTGCACCTACCTGCTCGAAGAGGCCCGCGTGGCCACCGTGCCCGGCAGCGGATTTGGCGCCCAGGGGCACGTCCGGATCGCCTACGCCACATCGACCGAACAGATCGAAAAGGCCATGGGCCGAATCGAAGAAGCCGTTTTAAAACTGGCATAAAGGAACACCAGCCTCAAGTCTCAAGCCCCATAATACACGACAAAACTTAATCTGACCTAAAATATGGAGGATCAATCAGTATCCAAAGACAGTGAAAGAACTCCTGGATGTGATCCTGTATATTGAGCAGAACATACTGCAAATGGTCCAATCCATATCGAAACAGGCTTTTCTCTTTGCATCCGTGTTTTTTGATCTTCAACGGTTTTGTCTTTGCGATCCATTCTCCTACCAGATGAGCCCAGGTGAGGGCAATGGCTAAAAGCGCGATGAGTTTTTCGATTCGTTCCAGATGGATCAGATGGGTCTGTTCCAGATCGAAGCCTCGGCTTTTCAACGCGGCGAACAGGACTTCAATTCCCCACCGTTTTTTGTAATCCTCCAGCGGTTTTCGACCTTTACACTTGCTGGCAACGATGAGAAATTCGTCAGGTAATCGGATGACAGACAAATACAGATGATGACCATAGATCAGACGGGGTTTACGCAGGATGCGCTCTTGGTGAATGTGCAGGTCGGCAAACAAGCATCGAAGCGCGATGTCCCCTTTGCCATTTAGGGTTTTGGCGTTTTCCTTGACGCGGATGGCAAAGCCTAAGGCTTGCGCATCTAACCACGCAAACCATTCTTGCCCAATGAATTCCCGGTCTGCAACGATGACCTGAATCAGGTTTTTATCCACCAACTTCAAGACCCGTTCCATCAACTGGATACGCTCATCGGTGTTGGAGTTGCCCTTTTTGGGCAGCAGTATCCAGCAGATGGGAAATGCAACGCCTTGATAGACACTCCCGGCGGTGAGAATATTGATGGTCAGTTTGCCGAAGCTCCAGGTCGTCCGATCTATCGAGATGGTAAAGTCCGACTTGATCGGCAAGAGATGCAGGATCAAGTCGGCCACCAGGTCATAGGACAGATTAAACTCACTGAAGAAACGTTGGATTCTGCGATAGTTGGACTTCTGCTTGGCTTTGCCGTTGAGGGCGTTGGCCAGTTTGGTGAAGTTGACGGTTGTGAGCTTGATGAGAGACACAATGAAGGCGGCGATGAATTTTACCCGGGCCTTATGACAGGGTAAATACCATTGCATCACGTCGTGTAATTCATTAACTTGAGGAGACATAGACCTGTGTTTGATGATGGATGAGTTGTTGGATCTTGACAACCCAAACTTAACTCATTTCACCACTCAGCGCAGGTCTTTTCCTTTTTTGTCGTGTACCATGCTCAAGCCCCTAAAAAGAGGAACCCCGGACCGATGAACGAAAAGTTCTACCTCGACTTTGAACGGCCCATTGCCGAACTCCAGAAAAAAATCGAAGAGATCGGGAACCACGCCCGGGCCGAAAACATCGACCTGTCTGAAGAAGTGGCTGCCCTTCAGGAAAAAAAGCGGAAATTGGAGCAGGAGATCTACGCCAACCTCACCCGGTGGCAGAAATACCAGCTGGCCGGGCACCCGAAGCGGCCCCACACCCTGGATGTGATCGACCTGCTCCTGACCGACTTTGTGGAACTCCATGGAGATCGAAGCTTCCGGGACGATCCCGCCATGGTGGGAGGGCTCGGACGGCTCGACGGACAGCCGGTCGTGGTAGTAGGGCAGCAAAAGGGGCGCAACACCAAAGAGAACCTTCACCGCAACTTCGGCATGGCCCATCCGGAAGGGTACCGGAAGGCCCTCCGGCTGATGAAACTCGCAGCCAAGTTCTCGCGTCCCGTCCTCTGCTTCATCGACACCCCCGGCGCCTACCCCGGCATCGGCTCGGAGGAACGTAGCGTATCCGAAGCGATTGCCCGCAACCTCTTCGAAGCCTCCAGACTCCCCACCCCCATCATCGTCGCCGTTATCGGCGAAGGGGGCAGCGGGGGCGCCCTGGGCATCGGTGTTGGCGACAGAATCCTGATGCTGGAAAATGCATGGTACTCGGTCATCAACCCCGCATCCTGTTCGCTCATCCTCTGGCGCACCACCGAAAAAAAAGAAGAGGCCGCCGAAGCCCTCAAGATCACGGCCCCGGATCTCCTGGACCTGGGCATCATCGATCGGATCGTGCCCGAGCCTTTCGGTGGCGCCCACCGGAATCCTGAAGAAACGGTGAAGGCCCTGAAGGTAGCTGTCTTAGACGCCCTGGAGGAACTCGGCCAGATCCCTTCCAACCAGCTCATCAACCAGCGTGTGGACAAGTTCAGCCGCATGGGGGTCTGGGAGGAGTAGCGGCCCAACGCCCTCCGAGGCGATCTCGGCCTATTTTTGGCCATTAAAAGGCGATCCCGGTTAGCAAAAAATGGGCCACACACCGGCCCATTTTTTTACTTATCCTCAATCTCCACCACCACCGTTTAACTAACCTGTTGTCTCTTAATCAGGTGCTTGAAATTTCGATGCGATCAACTTTTTCTAACCCCCTTCGACGTTCCCGGCCGTCTTGTTCCCCTTAAAAAAACTTTGAAAAAAATTTTCGGATTCAATGCGCTTAAGTTTCAAGACCTTATCGCAGTAACTACAGATTTCATGCAAATTTTCTCTAAATAAATCCTTGACTCCCTCGCCCTCTGCATATATATTCTAAACAGGTCATAAAAAAGACCAATTTTTTATATGTCTTTGTCTTACAAAGGATTATGCCAGGGGAATAGTACGTCTACGTTTAACCTGAAAAGACCTTGATCCGGGGGAGGGAATCGGGGGATCTGGATCGGAGTCACTTTAGACTTGCCGGCGCTTGTTTGTTTTTCAAAGATCTTTTGGCGTATTTGTCCTCATCAGCAGCACAAGGTTCAGCTTCTCTTCCAGCAGTCGGAACTATCCGGCAGCTATCCCCCTTTGTTCAACTTCCAATCGTTTAACAACCCAACCAAACGCCTATCCATACCAGGGTGTCTTCATGCAGTTCCGGGAGCGGGGTCTGTACACCTGTAGTGCCCTTTCCCTGTCTCACGCGTTTGGTGGATCCCAAAGAGATATGGGCGGCATGGAGGTCACCGATGGCTTCATTCAGATAGATCTGGCCCGGGGGAGGTAGAATCGTTTTCTCTGCGGTCAGCCATAGTATTATTGGGGGAGATAATGCTATGACCCTGACCGATATAATAAGAGAACATGGTTTCTCTTCCGATGCATTCCAGGTCTTATCCGAATAAAAAGCCTTCACGCACCTCCATCCGCCCTTTCTACAGCGGCCTCTCGGCCGCTTTTTTTATTTCGCCAATAAAAAAACCGGCTTATATAACAAGCCGGTTCCGCCCTGCCTGATAGTATACTGATTAATCGTCGGCCAGCGCCCGATCCACAACCTCCTTTAGATCTGACATGCGAAAGGGTTTGGACACAATCGCACGTGGCTGAAGATCCCTAAGATCCTCCTCCTTCGCCGTAGAGGAAACCACAATAAAAGGCAGTTGCGGATACCGCTCCTTTGCCTCGGCCATCAGTTCCAGCCCGGTCATATTGGGCATTCTGCAGTCGGTGATCACCAGGTCTACCTCAATACCCCCCAGAACTTCCAGCGCCTCACGCCCGTCTCCGGCCTCCAGCACCTCCACCCCCGGCTCCTCCAGCAGCGTCCTGAGCACCAGTCGGACCTCCGGCACGTCATCAACGACCAGCACCTGCTTCACAACATCTCCCCTTTCTCCCGACGCTCGGATATAAAATTGGACAGATCAAGGCATAACCAAATATAATACGTCTCTTCTTGAATCGCAATAAAAAATCACGGCCTCTCAAGCCATCCTTCGGCCCGGATGGCCTCTGCATCGATCTCCAGCCGGATCGCCCCCATTTTATCCGTCCGATAAATCGCGAAACCCATCTCCTCATAACGGCGAATCACCTCGGGAGAAGGATGCCCGAATGTGTTGCGAACACCGCACGACACCATCACCAACCGGGGGCGCACGGCCGTCAGAAAGGCCGCCGTTGAGGACGTGCGCGACCCGTGGTGGGCCGCCTTCAGCACATCTGCCCAGAGTCGTTCTCCCCACCGCAACAGGTCCCGGTCCGTCTCCCGTTCGATATCCCCGGTCAACAGAAACGCCTTGCCCCCAAAGGTAATCCGGAGCACCACCGATCCGTTGTTCAGCCCGTGCGGCGCTTCGCCATCCGTTGAGACATAGGCCGGTGTGGGATGCAGCACCAGCGCCCCAACCCCACCCAGCCCAACCAGACTGTCCCCTGCGGCCACGGCCCGGTAGGCAATGCCCCGCTCCCGGATCAACTCCCGGATCCGCCGCGCGGTCCACGACCCATACCCCTGTCCCCCGTCTAAGTAGGTCCCCACTTCGAACCGCTCCAGCAGGGTCATCAACCCACCGTTAAGGTACTAAATGCGCACAGGAAAGCCCCGCAACCTGGATGGTGCGGGGCAAAAGAGTAGGGGCAGCCAGACACAATTTATCTGACCGCGGCTTCCTCCCCTGTGTTGTTGTGTTCGATCCGATAGCTTTCTTCGTCCAGCTCGATGGGTGTCTGAACTCGACAAAGGCCGCCGACGCGCTTATTCCTCCACATATTCGAGTAGATCCGCAGGCCCTACCTTCAGCGTCCTGCAGAACGCATCCAACACATCAAAACTGATGGCGGTGGACTGGCCGTGATAGATGCGCTGAACCTGCGGATAAGACACGCCCGAATTCCGCGATAGGTCCATCATATTCATCCGGCGCTCGCCGAGTAAAATGTGCAATCTGGTCTGTATCATTAACTCCCCCTTTTCTAATTATATCATAAAAGATAAAATAAAGCAAGAAAAAGATATCTTTTTGCTTGACTTATTATCACGAATGATATATATTAATAAGTAGGAGATAGAAAGGGAAAGGCCCCACGGTGCTCTAACACCGAGAGGCCAGAACGAAACCACTCACCGAATAAGTAAGGAGGTTTCCCCATGAAGTTACTCAAAACCATCGTGCCCGTCAAGCGACGGGTTTGGCTGCGGGACCAGACCCGGCGCATTCGGGTCTTTCCGCGTGATCTCAGGCTCAGGCTGCTCACGGGCGCCTGGCCGACCAGAGGGAGGGCCTAACCGATGTTCAACGCACCCGACAACGAGACCGTCGCCCTGGCCTACTTCTCGGATTCGCTCCGGGGGCAGGGCCTTTCCACCTTCGAGGTTGCCTTACGACTCACGGCCCTCTCGAATGCCGAACGTGTCCTGACGAAGGAGTCCGCCATGCAGGTCGAAATATTAGGGCAAGCTGCACCACCCTTCCAGACAACACCACCTACTGATTTTGATCGATGGCTTCACCGGCAAATTTCTCTGCTAATCGCTGGTGGGCTTCGATCACCCCAAGCAATTCATCGGGTGCTTCTAAGTACAGCCGAATCAGTCGCTCAAATAGCTCCCGATGAACCTTATTCTCCCACCTCTGCTGAAGAAGATTCCTCTCCCCCGCCGTCAGAGAATTGATTATCCTCGAAGCCAAATCAGGATGGAGGAAATGGAAATGGAAACCGATCTGCTGGATCCGGCCGTCGCTGTTGCCTATCGCTGCACCCCCGAGCAGGAGGCCCAGGCCAGGGCCGAGCAGAATGAGGAGTGGGAAACCGAATACTGCCGGCTGGTGCGGGAGGACGCCGATCGGCTGGAATCGCTGGCCGCCGACCTGGAAGCGGGAGACGATTGGGTGGGTGACTTGAGGCAGCCCATAGGCCGGATAGTGGACCGATATCCCGGGCTGGTCGACCCGGAGCGGGACGGCCTGGAAACGGCGGTCGTGGCGCTGAAGGATTATGCGTATGGAGGCGAGGAGGTCGAGGCAGCGGACTGATAAAACCCGCACGACCCGAAACACAACAAGCCCCCGGATCCTCTCCCAAGGTCCGGGGGCTTCCCCTTAATCTTTTGCAGCACTTCTCTCAATCTTGCAGCGTTTCCGATAATCGGCTTTCCTTCCGGAGTTCTACCCCTCATCTCTTCATCGGAATCACCCCCTCCAGCTCGAAACGCGCATCAAATTCCGTACAGAACAAATCGATAAATCTCCCCTATCTCCCGCTCTAATCGGTACACGCCTCCACCTTCTCGGGATCCGCCCGGGTTCGTATTTCCCTCCACCGTGCAGATCACCCCATCCACCGGATTGTACTGCTCTACAAATCCCACGTGCTTCACCCGCTCCCTCTTTTCACCTCGCACCCTCCCAAAAAGCAGAAACAGGGCGCCGGCAGGAACGTCCGCAGCGCCCGATTTCACATCTTCGGGGGTGAGATAGCACTTCTTCCCCTGGCCTTTTGCCCATGTCCAGATACCCGGCGTGTAGGCCGTTTGCGGAAAGGGCGGGATGTATCTCTCATCGGGAGTCTCGGGGCCCCCATCCACGATATTGCCCCAGGCCTGTTCAATACACCAGAACACGAAGGCCGCACACCAGGGATCCCCGGGAGACCGACCGACGGAGGCGAGGTACCCGTCCACTTCAGGTCCCCGGTTCGAGTTTGGCGGATCTTCCCGCACCTTAAGCTGGGTCACCGCGACGTGGAGCGAATCGGCCATCAGGGATGTGAGGTCGGAGGCCTCCAGGTCGGAGAGTGGAGGGTCTGGTGAAGGGTGCGCCTGGGGCCAGATCACAGGCTCCTGCCCTGGATCATCCCCTCCTGTGGGAGGAATGTCAGATAGGGGCGAGATCGGGCCGTGAGGGCCGTTTCTCGCCTTTTCGGGGCGGAATAAGGACAGGAGCTCAAAGAGCAGGGATTTAAAAGCTTTCATCGGTTCTTCTCGCTCCTCAATCCCCGGATCTCACCTTTGAGACCTTCGATACCCGCCTTGATGTCCCCGATATCTGAAGACACCTGGCGCTGGAGCTCGAAGATCTGCCGGCGCAGCTCATCGCGCTCATCCCGGGCCCAGTCCTGCTCCCGCTCCAGCCCGTGAATTTGGGATTCCTGCACGGCTCCGGAGATCAGATCGGAGACGGCCGAACCGAAGGCGCCACCTACAAGGGCCACGACAAGACCGGCCAGGGCGACGAATAGCCAGTTTCTTTTCGAGTTGATGGGATTCACAGCCCGTTCCCTCCATTGCCGTTCCCTCGCCGGCGCGTCAGCCCAAAGAGGCGCCCCGAGATCCATTCCGAGACGAACCCGAACCCCACGGGTGCGCCCCATCCAAGGGGAATGTCGATCGGGAAGAGCCGAGTTAAGCCCTCGATGGCCTCCGGAGGACAGAAGATCGTGACGATCAGGATGAAAAGGAGGTTGGCGGCGGTCTTCCACCTCGACGGGCCGATCCAGTAGACAATCAGAGGCGTCAGGTTCTCTTTGGTCTTCCGATCCAGGTCGTAGGTTTTATACAGACTGGAGTTGCCCCGTTTTGGTGGAGTGTTTAGGGCTTGGGCTTCAAGCCCGTGTTTGATGCTGTTTTTCATATGTCATCGGTGAGTGGTATGCGATTGATGAATGCCTACGATGGGGATTATACCAGCCCTCAATATACTCAAAAATAGCCAATCTGGCCTCCTTGTGGGTACGAAAACAACGGCGGTCGATCAATTCACATTCGAGGGTGGCGAAAAAGCTTTCACACAGTGCGTTGTCATAGCAGTCGCCTACAGAACCCATTGAGGGACGTATACCCGCCTCATCGCAGCGTTTACCGAAGGCAAGTGAAGTATACTGAGATCCCTGGTCGGAGTGGTGGATCACCCCACAAGGATGACGCTGCCAAAGTGCCATATTCAAAGCAGACAAAACCAACTCACTCTGGAGCGTCGAAGCCATCGTCCAGCCCACGACTCGGCGGGAAAAGACATCGATAACCACAGCAAGATACAGGAAGCCCGCCCAGGTTGGTACGTAGGTAATATCGGCCACCCAGAGTTTATTTGGGGCTTCAACAGTGAAGTCTCTCTTGACCAGATCAGGGGCTTTTTGAGCCTTTTTTCCCTTACGGGTGGTTCTGATACCCTTTCGACGGCTCACCCCGAAGATACCAATCTCAACCATCAGACGGGCGACACGCTTTTTGCCTATACGGATGCCTAATGCTGCCAGATCTTCCCAGATTCTGGGGGCTCCGTAGGTAGAATCAGAACGGGCATGAAAAGCCTTAATCTGTTCCTTGAGATCCGCATCGACCTTTGCTCTTGGCGATGGGGGGCGTCCTCGCCACGCATAATACCCACTGAGGGAGACACCCAGGACTCGGCATTGCGTGGTAATTGGCCATTTTGCCTGGTGCGCCTTCACGAACTGGAAGGCTTTCTGGGGATCGTGTTGGTCTCCTGAGCGAACCAGGCTGCTGCTTTTGACAAGATCTCACGCTCGATGCGTAACTGCTTAATCTCGCGACGAAGACGGCGCAACTCCTCTCGCTCATCACTGGTCAGACCGTCTTCTCGAAGGCCCTCGTCTCGGTCGGCCTGTACCACCCAGTTCCGGATCGTCTGGTCTGAGGGCTCGAACTCTTTGGCCAGCTCTCCTGGCGTACGACCGGCTCGAACCAATTCGACCATTTGCTTTTTGAACTCAGGTGGATAAGGTGGACGTGTTGGCGGCATAGTGGATCTCCTTTCTCCCAAGAGATAAGGTACCCACCGAAACGGGTCAAGTCCAGAGCCTTGCTGAAGGGACTTCGGATTCTGTCCAAACGGACTTCTACAAAGGCTTCGCCAGAATGCACCAGGATATGGGTCTGAGGAGCGTGGTGAAGGATATCTGCGTGGCATCGTTTACAGAAGAGGGAAATCTCCTATCCCAATGGCGGGCGTATGGAGCAGTTGGCGCCGGGTACTCAATCGGATTCCAGGACCTGCGGGTACCTGACAGCGGGATAGAGAGGGCGACCGCTGGGACGATGCTCGTAAAATGTGAGTATGATCAGGGGACTTTCAGAGAGCGCGTTCATTCTTGCTTTGAGCTAATTGGAGAGAGATTCACTTCGTACGTTGAGAGGTGTTTGGACGACATGACATGCCGTGGCGAGGTGCTAAAGACCGCGTACTGGGTGATGTTCAGATGCGCAGGTAAGCTGGCGCCGTCTCTAAAGCACGAGGCGTTTCGCGAGGAAAAGGAATGGAGGATTGTTGTCATTCCACGTTCTGGACGGCAGAGCGAAGCGATTAGCTATCGCCCAACGAATCGTGGTCTTGTTCCCTACGTACCGATCTCGCTGTGCGAATCCGGGAAGTTGATGCCAATTGAAGCTGTCTATGTCGGCCCTACTCAGGACCCCGAGGCAGGCAAGCGCTCGACGATCGCATTTCTCAATGGTAAAGGCTATGGAGGTTGTCAAATCGTCGAGGACTCAGGGATTCCCTTCAGGTCGGTTCATTGAAGGCGGAAACGGCAGGTAACAACGGGTTGCCGAAACCCATCCCAACCCCATCCGAAATGGCCGCGACTGATGGGTTGGACTGATTATGAAAAGCACTGATTTTTTCCTGAAGCGCGGCCACATCGGCCACACCCACCGTTAAGAGGTGATCCCCTATCCTGCTGTGCTCACGCTTACGGCCTCAATCGCAAGACCGACAATTCGTAGGGCCTCTTGTATCTCTGCTTGGCACGCCCGAGCACCCTTCTCCGCGTAGTCAGTAGGGGCAATCAAGTGGGCAGTCCCGTCCTCGATACGCTCAAGATAGCTGGTTTCTAGGTAAAGGGAAATTGTGTGTGGATTTACCCAGGCCTCCAGGTGGGTCGGGTTACGCATTATGTCCAAGGCCTGCTGCCAGGTTTCGGCGTATGGGCTTGATTGTCGGGCCTGCTCAAATGCTGATACCAGGGGTGGGTCAGGAGTCGGGGCAGGCTGAGATAGGGGCTTAGAGGGCTGTTTCTGTGCGTCGTTTTTCGGCAGTTCCGGCCGGTAACACCACTTGGGCAGCTTCCAGCCGTCCTGCAGGGCTGCAACGACGTATCCAGGCTTGTTCAGGAGTTCTCCGCGGCAACTCGTTGCATAGGTGACGGCAGCGCGAATCCTCCCTGCAGAGTGGCAACGGACCAGGACTTGAGCGATAGGAGTGGCGACGCCGGTGTCTTCGCCCGCCGAGAAATCATCCGGTCAACGTCGCTCTGCCTCGAAAAACTGTTGAGCTGGCGGTGCATTGTCTCTATCTTCATTTAAACCTGATAACGTATTTTATAAGATTAGAAACCCCGCCAGATAGTATCTGGCGGGGTTTCTACATTCACCGTGAAACTCAAATTAAAATATTGAAAAATAGAAGCATAAGTTAGATTATGTAAACCTGCGTTTTTTCGAACTCGCCGGGAAAGGTTCAACGGGCGGAAGGCGTTCTGTGCGAGGGGCGATTCTTGCACAGAACGCGAGGGCGGGAATGAAGCAGATTACTGGGGTGGGGGCTGCTCTCTCACACAATCCCTCTGAGCGTTTAATAGGAGATGGCGAGACAACACCCCTTAGCGTTACTTTTTGTTCCATTGATTGTGGAAGCCCAAAAACGGATCAATCCGAGATGGGAAAAAGTGTCTCGAATACTCTGTCCGTCCTGTTTCTCCAGCTCGCCCAGCCGACCCCGTCGTTCACCATGCCTCCCGCAAAGAAATAGCCCCTGGCCTGAAGAAGCCGGGCGAACGATCGGCTGCTCTCGCCGAGATCGTTGCCTTCCATCGGGTTTCGCAGGTCGTACTTACCCCAGTCCATGTAGATCCGCAGCGGCGGACGGCTCGACGCTGGAACAACCAGGCCCTCGTCCTCGGCCTCTGCCGTCCGGTCCCAGTACATCGTCTGTATGGCCAGGTTGCCGAAGACGTCGGGGTGAGTGAATGTCGCGTAGAACGCCATAAAAGCCCCGTAGACCGCCCCCACGTTGGCCCTGTGCGCCCGGTTCGGGATCGTGCGATACGTCCTGTCCACAAACGGCACGATCTCATCCACGAAGATCCGGGCGTACTCGTCCCGTCGTGAACCGGCATACTCCGAATATCCGCGGCCGACGAGTGAAGGAATGAAGACCACAAGGACGGGATGCACGCTTTTGCCGATGATGTTGTCCAGCGACACATCCATTCTCCCCAGCTTCAGGGGGCGGTGGGCGGCGTGGACGTATGCGACGGGATAGCGGCCTCCGTTCCGATCATAGCCCGCAGGCAGGTAGACTTTCAGGATGCGGTCGCCCTCGATCGAAGCGCTTTCGAAGCGCACGGAGTCGACCCTGCCGTGGATTCCGTCCTGCCGCGCCTCCAGGTGGTCGGGCGCCCGCCACTGCGGCATACCGAACCAGGAGGCATGGCCGAAATAGAGCGAACGGATGCCTCTTGGGTTGAGCGGATCGGGCACGGCTTCCTGCAGGTCCAGGGTGTATCTATACGTTATCCTAGCGTCGGGCTCGAGAGTTGACGAGTAGTAGAACAGGTCCGTGCCGTCGATCCGGTTCATCGGCTGGTCGGTTCGCCGGCCAACTAGGTCCCCGGTCAGCGCGACCTCGTCGGCCTCGCCACGGTACACGAAATGCACGAGGCTGTCCCCTTCGATAACCGGAAACGTTTCCTGTTCCGAGATGAACCGCTCGATGAGCGGCACCTTGTCGGACGCTCTATTCACAGCCTCGACGAAAGCTGCGAAACGCGAATCCGGCACGATGCCGGCCAGCTGCGCCTCCTCCTCCTCCGCTGCTGGGGCCTTCGGTACGGTTTCGACGCAGGCGATTTCCGACATGCTGCGGGCATACAACCTCCCGTTGGCAAAACTGGCCGGAGACCAGGCGATGTCATCGAACAGCTCCAGGCGAGCGCTCTCGCTGTAGCCTTCGCCCGAGGCCCGAGCGATCGCCAGCTTGCCGTCCTTTGTGATGATCACCAGATGTCTATCCACCACGATAGGCAGGCCGTCTCCCGGCTCGCGGGACCGCCAGGCCCTCTCTCCGGTTTCGGCGTCAACGCACGTGAGAATCCGGCCATTGTAGCCGTACAGATACCCACCGTGGTGCACCACGTAAATGTAGGTGCCCCTGATGTGCCGAGTCCGCCAGACCTCCTCGACGGAGCAGGCCCCATCCGCAGCGCTGACGCTGAGCAGCACGCCGCCGTTTGCCCTGTTCTTCACGAAGTACCGACCTTCTGCCACCTCAACGGGGTGGCCGCTTGTACTCGCGGCATTGCTCTGCCCACCGTGCGCGAACGTCCACAGCAGGTCGCCCGTTCCGGGGTCCAGGCCGAAGAGATAGCGGTTGCCGTGGAAGACAAGGTGCTCCCGATCGCCCAGTCTGAAGACACGGGGCGACTGGTAGTCGACCGTGTCGCTGCACGCCGACCAGACCCGGTCCCCTGTATCCGGGTTGAAGGCCGAGATCGCATTCTCCTTCGATCCGCCCGTTTGGACGATGAGCAGGTTGTCGTGCATCAGCGGCGCCGTGGTGAACCCCCAGAACGGCGCGATGCCCTGATGGCCCTGCACAAGGTCGACCGCCCAGAGCTTCCGGCCGGACTTCGCATCCAGGGCGAACAGGCTCCCCCGGGGGCTCAGCGCAATGACTTTGTTGTCCGTCAGCAGGGGTGTGGAGACGGGCCCGTTCTGCGAACCGTAGTGGCCCAGATAGGTGGGGCCGATCCTGTGCCGCCAGCGTTCCGAGCCATCATCGGCGTCCAGGCCAATCACGTAGTCGGACGTGCCGTCTGAAAACATGGTTACCACCAGGTGATCTCGAATCGATATCCCCGAGTAACCGGTACCGAGCTGCTTTCTCCAGACGACTTTCAGGGTGTAAGGCTGGCTCGGCTGAAGCACGCCGGCATCGCTTACCGTGAAATTCCCGTTCGGTCCCCCCCAGCTCTGCCAGTCCATAGTCCCCGAAGCCACGGACCTGTGCTGTGCCCCGGCGTCGGTGAACCGGCCAGGAAGGAGGAGGTGGAGAGCCGCCGCGATGGACAGAATGGTGAGGGGTTTCAAGCGTTCCTTTCCGATGCTGTGAACCGCCGAGGCGGCAATTTAGCCACATTACCAACCCGAATCACGCCAGGTTGAACGACCTTCGCATTGATGCCACGCAGATGAAGCTGCTTTTCCACCGATGAATTGACGAATTTCATCGCATCCAGCCCAAAACGTGCCACGAACTTCCTGCAGCCGGTATGGGGTTGATCGGTGACTTCAATCACGGCCGAACCGAGTGCCAGTTGTGTCCCTGGAGGCAAATTCTCAGTGCTCAAATCCATGCTGGATTATCTGACTGCTGCCTGTCAGGATGCCCTTTGTGGAGAAGCACCTCCCTCACTCCTCCCCAATAAACAGACTCCGTGAACGGTTACCGTTTACGCACGAATGTTCGTGGTACCCCTTTACTCCCCTGAAAGATCCCACCACGGTCGCCCAAAGACAGCACCCGAACAATGCCAAAGACTGAGATAATTATCTGCATTGGCCAAGACTCGATCAGCATCCTTTGGTCTCCCTTTTCTTACATAATATTGTGACAATAAGCGTGAAATATTGTAAACCATAAAGCAGTCTCCAGTTATGCATGCGAGTTCTAGAGATTTGTGGCATTGTTCCATTGCTGCTATCCATTCGGCATTTGCCACTTTCACTCTCGTAAGCTGTAAGCTCGCCTCTATCATCAGGGTAACGTTCGAGAATTCCTCTGCATGCAAGTTAACAAACATCGTTACTTTCTCCGCTGTTTCGCTATCGCCATTTATCCACAAAATACGACCTAGTCCGAGAAGTGCCCGAAGGTATTCAGGATTTTCCGCCTCATCTGATTGCCACTCCGGCAGAAGGCCTTGAGCGACTAATTCATAGTATGTCTTAGCCATCTGGTGCTCATTATTCAGTTCGCGAAGCCACCCGATATCGAGACCAATTGATAGGAGATTTCGATACTCCTCCTGATCGTTATAAATTTTAAATGCCGCATCATAATGCTCATAGGACTCTTTTAGTTTCCAGTTACCCGGTCTAAACCCACCGGCTTTAGCCGGTTTGCTTTAGCAGTTATTGTAGCGTATCTTGCGTCTCCAAGTCCAAGCAAGTAAAGGAGGCGCAATGGCTGAGTATCGAAAGGGGGGTCATACCCTCTATGACATCAAGTATCATCTGGTGTGGATTACCAAGTATCGGTATCAGGTGCTTCGCGGTGATATAGCCCTGCGCGCCCGAGATTTGATTCGGGAAATCTGTATGGCGCGTGAGGTGCAAATCATCCGGGGCTCTTTGGCTCCGGATCACGTCCATATCCTGGTGTCGTGTCCACCTTCGTTGTCGCCGTCTAAGTTGGTGCAGTATATCAAAGGTCGCTCATCCCACAAGCTACAGCGAGAATTCCCCAGCCTGCGTAAGAAGTATTGGGGTCAACATTTATGGGCACGCGGCTATTTTTGTGCGACGGTGGGGGCGGTTGACGAAGAAGCAATCAAGCAGTATATCGAGTCTCAGAAGTGGGAAGATGATGGTGGCAAGGGATTCAAAGTAGAGCCGCCACCGTCGCCTTGAGCCCGCTCTAAGCGGGGAGCACTTCAGGCGGCTTGAGCCGCAAACCGACTTTCAGTCGTAATCAAACCCAACGGCTTTAGCCGGTGGTGGTTTAGTCTCCAAGCATTCTTTCAATGCGCAGTGTCGTTCGTACAAAATATGACGATCAGTTTGCGGCAAAGCAGCGAGAATTGTCTCCGGGGAATCGCTGCATCCATGAAGCTTGAATAGCCTCACGTGTTGATCGGAATGCTCAAAATCCCCATTTGACCGTGCAACACCCAGCTGCAATTCTCCAGTTGAAGTTAGAGCACTCTCAAGTAGCTGATCAAAGTTTGTTGTGAAAATGGCGCGAAACCATCCGAGACGGACACAATAAGCAATTATCCAGCGGATCTGGTTTGGCTCAGAATCTCTGAAAGCTGAAAACACTTCAAGTAGGCTATCCCCCACAACTTCATAGAGACGTCCGAATACGCGTTCGGGAGACAGACGGTCTACTCTCGATGCAAATTCAGATCCATTGTGATACCGCTTTAGGACAGTATCCCAAAGCTTCTCATCTTTACTGCAAATAGCATCAAATACCATGGTTTTCAACTCGATTCCTGATGGAAAATCGCTAGGTGAAAAAAACGAAATACCTGCACCCAAAAAGAAACAGGCTTCTCCCGTCTTAATGTACCTGGTAACCTGTTTTATCGTTGCTTCATATTGCAAGATTGGCTCTCCTACTGACGCCTCTTGGTAGAGCCCCAATACTGTTAGGCCCAGAACCAGAGTTCGTGTCATGAGCCGGTGGTGTCCCTGGGGGTTATGTGGTTTAAGGATCGGTCCAGACGTGTCTGGGAGGCACCCGAAATGACAGAAGTTCTTCCAGGGTCCAGACGTGACAAGTCAGGCATTCAGCCATCATCGGCGTATAGGGGGACCACTTTTTCGGCGGTCCGTTTCCCTTCGTTGGTCGAGGAGAAGAGAGGGGTTGCTTGAGGCTATCGTGGGGCAAACAGAAATTGTAGTAGGCATCCTCCAGCGCCACAGCAGCTTCCAACATCGTCCGTTCTTTGGAAAATCGGAGGGTCTTGCGAACCAGACGGCTGTTGTGCAGCCTGGAGGTGAGGTTGTCGCGTTCGACGCAGAAGGTAGAGATATGCCCACCTTCTCCATCCGGATCCAGCCCTTGCCAGGCCTTGTCTGGATCTCCCCAGGTGACTTCTTCCTTTATGCCCAAAAGCGACCGTTGGTATCCCGCTGCTTGATGGCACGCACAAAGATCACGTTTTCATCGGGTAACATCCGGGGGTATTTCCATTTGGGTCCTCGATGCACAGGCTCTTCTACCTCTTTCCCAAACACGGCAAGCATCGCAGGGGGGATGGAGAGATCCCCATCAGAGGCAAAAAGCGGATCGCCCTGGCCGGCATAGAGAGGATCATTGGGTTTGGCCATCCGTTCCTTAACCTTGGAAAGCAGACCTTTGGCGCTCTCTTCATCGTTTTTGCCCACAAAAGAAGCCACACGCACCTACGTGTCCCGCTTTACGCAGCGCCACACGTAGCAGTCTCCGGCTTCTTCGGGGTTGTCCTCCTCCTTGAGGTGTTGCTCTTTTTTTTCACAAAGGTCCACAGCGCATCCAGTTGGGCTTCACTCAGGTGGCAATTCACAATCAGATAGGCCGAGACTTCTTCGGCATACTTGCCTGCCCGTTCGACCCAACTCTGGATGGTATCTTTATCCACCCCCATCGCTCTGCCTGTGGCACGGATACCGCCCCCTTCGGCTACCATCGCCAGGGCCGTCAAGATCTTCTCCCGAGGGGTGCGCAATCGATAGAAAAACGTCCCTTTGGTCTCGGAAAAGGTCTTTCCACAAGCCCGACAAAGATATTGTGTCGTGCGATTGGGGCCATAGTAAGAGTGGCGTTCGAGTTGGCACGGCTCTTCCTGCCCAAACAGCCGACACTCAGGGTTGGGGCAATACAAACCGTCTGGCAAGCGCTCTCGTCGCATGGGAGGCTCCTTCTTCAAATGGGTTCCTCCCATAAATATCGAGATTTTAGGTCGCATAGTCCAGAGGGACGCTACCGTTTTTTGGTTAGATGATTAATTTAGCTTATTGATCTGGCAGTAAGCCTGATAACCAGTGTAGAACGTTGAGCATAAACTGACAATTATGTTTTGCTTCAGGATGGTTCATGCCCATCGGTAATTTTTCTGAACCCGTGGCTTGAGCTGTAAACATTGCAGCCTCTCCAAACATAGCTACACGTCCTTTACCGTATTTAATTGTGGCACCTTGTAACATTCCTTCAGCTATGATGTAAGGAGTTTTCTGTGAAAAATCCCAGGCTTTAACAGGAAGAAGTAAAATCGATCCCTTGCCTAAAATCATGAGCGGTTCCGCCGCACAATCTGGTGCCAATCGAAAAGCTTGGCCAGTAAAAGTAGTGACGAATTCTACTGTTTCAGATTTAATTCGGCCTTTCACGATAGGGTGATTGGTTAATGAACCATCATCTAATCGAAATTTAATTAGACCAGTAGCGTCTTCGCCTACGAATGCAAAACCATTCCCCATAATAAAGCCAAATTTTTGAGCTAACTTTTCTGTAGCTCCCGGCCAAGGCATATGATCGGCAATCAATAGTAACGAGCCACCATTTATAATCCAATTTTCGGTTATTTCGATTTCTGATTCAGTGAATGCCGATGGTGTCGGAAGTATCCGATTATCCACATTTATTTTATTCAAAGCATTTGCGATTACAACAATATCCATCTTTTGGAGGATATCATGAGTGAAACTGGATTTTAAACCCTTTACTACATACCCATCCTTGCGAAGTATGTCTGCAAACGCCCGATAACGCCCCGTAACTGTGTGAAAGTTATTGTGCGCTTCGTCAATTGACACTACCGGTCCATTTCCGGCGGAATATGCAGGATTGTCGATATCTGGATTGAAGCTAATATCGCCCACTTGTTGAGCAAAAAGCATGTTTGATATTATTAGTAAAATCATCACTGAGCGAGTGAAAGCTAGGATGTAAAGAAATTTATTCATTTTCGATCCCTTTCAGAATATCGATTTCATCGGTGTTCTCAATATAGCTGACCGCCTAGCAGGTGACTACTACATCGTGGCGGAAGTAATGTCCCTTACACATTGAGGGGTCGTCCCATGTAAGTCCATTTGAAGGGTTTGGCCATTGTTTTGTTAAAGTAGTCGATGAAGTCCCGGATGCGTTGCTGTAGTTCTTGTATGGATGTAAAGCTGGCTCGTTTGAGCAGTCGTCGCACTAAGATGGAGAACCAACATTCAATCTGATTGAGCCAGGACGCATGCTTGGGGGTATAGACAAAGCGAATGCGATGGGATTCATCTTGTAGGAATTCGGCACGTGTTTTCATCGATTTTAAGATGCCCGATTTCCCTTTGACGCCTAAGTCGTCTTCGATACTGCACTGTTTTGCCACAAATCGAACCAGAGATTCGGATCGATGGGTGTTGAGTTGATCAACGATGAAGATCCAGTCTGCTTCAGGGCCTGTGGCAAGGGTCTGTTGGATGTGTTTTTCAAAGTCTTTTTCCGTGCGGGTCTTGCCAAGCGTTGGACAAATAACCTGCCCTGTGGCCACCTCAAAGTTGGCGATCAAGCAACAGGTGCCATGCCGTTTGTATTCGAACTCTTGGTATTCGATCCATCCGGGCTTCATCGGAAGCGTTGGGTGAGCGCGTTCCTTTGCCTGTATGCCTGTTTTTTTCATCTGTACTGACAACATGCGTACCTTGTTTGTGAAGCGAACGCGCCTCCTTATACATTAGACATTATATCGATTAGATGAGCCAAGATCGAAAAATATTGTTAAACTAAAGGGCATCCTGATTAAACAAGGAGGTGCCCGATGAGCAAATACAAAGAATACGCAGAGAAAGCGACCGAATTTTTAGCCTTAACCGGTTACACCCATCAAGAATTTGAAGCCCTGTTGCCCCAGTTTCGTAGCCGCTATTATGAGTGGGTGAGCAGTCATCGTTTAGATGGGAATCGCCGTGGGAAACGGAAATATAGCGATTATAAGAACAGTCCCCTACCGACGATTGAAGATAAACTCTTGTTCATTTTGCATTATTGAGTCCACTCCGAAAAGTCAGGTTTACTCATTCGGGAAAAAGTACTAAATTCCAGGTGTGAACAGGTTGCAATGTCGCAGATGTATAACTGGCTCAGAAAGCGAGGGACAGATGTTTAGAAGGAGTGCCCCTTCAAGTCAACCGGATCTGTTTTCCAGCTTCGAGTCCCATTTCAAAGGCTCTAAGCAGGACCAGTTGAATGATCCGGCCGCCTGGCATAATCTGTTCTACCAGCATATCACCTCAAAGGTAGATGAGGATGTCTTTTCCGTGTTGTTTGACCCCAACATAGGCCGTCCCAATGCCTCCATCCGGCACCTGGTGTCGATGATGATTTTGAAGGAGGGCTTTGGGTGGAGCGATGCCCAACTTTTCGAGCAATGTCGGTTCAACATCTTGGTGATGCGGGCTTTTGGGTTGATGAACCTTTCTGATGAAGTGCCTGTAGAGTCCACGTATTATCTGTTCAAGCAGTCTTTGTATGCGTATCAACTGAAAACCGGTCGAGATCTGGTTGGAGAGACTTTTTTCACCTTAACTCAGACTCAGGCTAACGTCTTTGGCGTGGTGGGTCAGCAGATCCGAATGGACAGCAAGTTGATCGGTTCCAACATTGCCACCTGTTGCCGGTTGCAGTTGGTGGTTTGTTGCTTACAAGGGTTCTGGACGTCGTTGGACAAGGGCCAGAAGGGACGGTTATCGGCAAAAGATCAGCAGGTTTTGGACGATCTGCTCAAGGTGAAGCCCCATCAGGTTGTCTACCGTCTTTCCAGCGTTGAAAAAGGTGAGAAGTTACAGGAGTTGGGGCTGCTATTGAGCAGGCTCCAGGAGACCTATACCGAGAAAGACAGCGATCAATATGGTCTGATCGTGCGTGTCTTTGGGGACCAATATACCGTTTTATCTTCCCCCCAAGAGGTGCTTCCTAAGCCTCCTAAAGAGATTTCCTCATCTTCTTTGCAGTCTGCCCATGATGAAGATGCGGCCTTTCGCAGGAAAGGGGAGGATAAGGTCAAGGGGTATAGTGTCAACCTCACCGAGACCTGTAACGAGGATGGTCTCAATTTGATCACCGACGTTGAAGTTAAACCAGCGACTGCCCCCGACAACGAGTTTGTCCAACCTGCCATTGAGCGGACACAGCAGGTGGTGGGTGAGGTTTTGGAAGTGTCGATGGATGGGGCTTACAATGATGCAGCAAACACCGAGTATGCCCAAGCAGAAGGAAAGCAGTTTCACTACAGTGGCCTTCAGGGCATCAAGGGACTCTTCGTTTATGAACGGACACCAGAAGGGGTTGAAGTCATTGATCGACACACAGGGGAAGTGCAACTTGCCCAAGAATACAAACCGGGGAAATACAAAATCATCATCGATGGCAAGTCCCGATACTTTAAAGAACAGGACATCGACAATTACATCAAACGGAAACAGATTGAAGAACTCCCTGCTCACATCCGAAACCGACGCAATAATGTCGAAGCCAGCATCTTCCAGTTGAGCTATTACACCCAAGATGGCAAGACGCGCTATCGCGGACTGATCCCACACCAACTGTGGGCGTGGTGTCGGGGCTTATGGCTCAATCTGGTTCGGATCAAGAAGTACCTCACACAACCCCTGATGATCTCCGCATAAGGGGGGGGTTTTTTATGCAAAACCTTGCTTTGCAACCCGGTGAGCAACCTTGTAAACAGGCTCTGAGTCGATGTGCCGCCGGTAGACGCAAAATTCTGGCTCAACTCTGCATCCCAATACACAAAGCTGGCAACTGACACAAAATCTTCATGCCCCCCCTTTTCGGAGGGGACTCATTATTTGAAGAGTAACAACCTGCAAACGGTGCAAGGCGCCCTATTTGGGATGAGCCAACCCAAGGCTAATAACCTTTGGTGCTAAATAGGTTTTCATAATTCTTGTGCATCCGATTTAATTCATTGTGTGGACTTGACCCGTTTCGGTGGGTACCTTATCTCTTGGGAGAAAGGAGATCCACTATGCCGCCAACACGTCCACCTTATCCACCTGAGTTCAAAAAGCAAATGGTCGAATTGGTTCGAGCCGGTCGTACGCCAGGAGAGCTGGCCAAAGAGTTCGAGCCCTCAGACCAGACGATCCGGAACTGGGTGGTACAGGCCGACCGAGACGAGGGCCTTCGAGAAGACGGTCTGACCAGTGATGAGCGAGAGGAGTTGCGCCGTCTTCGTCGCGAGATTAAGCAGTTACGCATCGAGCGTGAGATCTTGTCAAAAGCAGCAGCCTGGTTCGCTCAGGAGACCAACACGATCCCCAGAAAGCCTTCCAGTTCGTGAAGGCGCACCAGGCAAAATGGCCAATTACCACGCAATGCCGAGTCCTGGGTGTCTCCCTCAGTGGGTATTATGCGTGGCGAGGACGCCCCCCATCGCCAAGAGCAAAGGTCGATGCGGATCTCAAGGAACAGATTAAGGCTTTTCATGCCCGTTCTGATTCTACCTACGGAGCCCCCAGAATCTGGGAAGATCTGGCAGCATTAGGCATCCGTATAGGCAAAAAGCGTGTCGCCCGTCTGATGGTTGAGATTGGTATCTTCGGGGTGAGCCGTCGAAAGGGTATCAGAACCACCCGTAAGGGAAAAAAGGCTCAAAAAGCCCCTGATCTGGTCAAGAGAGACTTCACTGTTGAAGCCCCAAATAAACTCTGGGTGGCCGATATTACCTACGTACCAACCTGGGCGGGCTTCCTGTATCTTGCTGTGGTTATCGATGTCTTTTCCCGCCGAGTCGTGGGCTGGACGATGGCTTCGACGCTCCAGAGTGAGTTGGTTTTGTCTGCTTTGAATATGGCACTTTGGCAGCGTCATCCTTGTGGGGTGATCCACCACTCCGACCAGGGATCTCAGTATACTTCACTTGCCTTCGGTAAACGCTGCGATGAGGCGGGTATACGTCCCTCAATGGGTTCTGTAGGCGACTGCTATGACAACGCACTGTGTGAAAGCTTTTTCGCCACCCTCGAATGTGAATTGATCGACCGCCGTTGTTTTCGTACCCACAAGGAGGCCAGATTGGCTATTTTTGAGTATATTGAGGGCTGGTATAATCCCCATCGTAGGCATTCATCAATCGCATACCACTCACCGATGA
Organism: Candidatus Latescibacterota bacterium; assembly: GCA_965249305.1. Lineage (GTDB taxonomy): Bacteria > Latescibacterota > UBA2968 > UBA2968. The sequence goes on from OZ252228.1 coordinate 6,974,111, forward strand.
CATATGAAAAACAGCATCAAACACGGGCTTGAAGCCCAAGCCCTAAACACTCCACCAAAACGGGGCAACTCCAATTAATGTCTATTATCTCAACGTCAAAGCCAAGTTCTTCGCATTGACGCGAAATCCTGAGAACCGCGAAATCAGGAGTTACCTATGTTGAAACCAGAGTCAAACTCGGATGGAACTCTGGATTGAATCTAGTCAGGTATCCACCTCCTGACCACGAAATTGCAGTTTTCGGGCTCATGGTTTCAGTTCGATGCCAAATCTGAGCATCAAAACCGACTTTAAGCCCAGGAGAAGGGGTGATATTCAGAATATGCCAAGGAATACGCATGTGCGCTGTGTATTGATCATCCAATGTGTGGATCGAGACATATACGTCTTTCAGGCCAATATCATGGATTTTCTGTCCAAATTCGGAGTAGGTCGATGGCCAGTGCCCAAATTGACCTTGCTGTCCAATTGACAGCCCAATTCTGTTATAAACGGCACCGGAAGATGTAGTGCAAGAAATGAGAACCTCTAATCCCTCGCCTCGATGAATGGCCTCATCTAAGAATACCGGACTTACGTAATTAATGGGCTGGGCAAAGACGCTGATTTTCAAGAAAAGATAAGCATCGTTCCAAAGGCTGGAAACAGTTCCACGTACACCCCCCCATTTCGGCCATACTCCATAGGAAATGTGGGAAGAGAAAAAGTGTCTTCCACTTTGGCTCTCTTCATCAATCGAGAATTTCTCTGACAATCCCCATGCACTTTTAGTAGGCATATTGCCGGACATGGCAATCTGGTTGACACGCAAACAGTCAGCAGAAGGCAGACGGTTGCCTTGCGCCATCCATTGTTTCAGGAGGTGCATTAGTGTTTCTGGAACCTTCTTGGGATGAAGCATCCATATGGCTGGCCCAACTGTGCCTGCCGCGGTTGGAATAGATTGCTTGAGGATCTCTTCACTAGAGGCTACCTCCACAGTAGAATTTGAGAGAATAGGAACTTTGATGGGTCTTTTGTTCGCCAGGAAATGTATGACTTCCTTTGGGACCGTATGACTCCCATAAAACATATTCAGATAAGAAAGCCCATAGAGGAGTATTTCTTCTCCGTTCAGAGCCCTTGCCCGACGCATCAACGTAGACCAGTCACCAGTTCGCAAGTATAAATGCAAGCACGCAAAAATATCTGAAAGGAACTTCAGGGCTCTTCCATGTTGATCAACCGTGTTTAAACGAAAGTGGTGATAAAAGTGGAGTGCCGACCACATAACCAGATCCACCAAAGTTGGCACGCGTACACGATTTCCAAAATGAGGGCTCAACTGAGCATTCTCCATAACACTGGCAGAGGAAAAATTTCCCCAAGATAATCCCGTATGGTGAATATCTAAACTCGGACCATTCCACTTAAGAGAAGGGCTCTTTAGGCACACCAACTCCGGACGATGTGAGGCTAAGGGAAAGAATATCTCCTTATCAGACCCAAATTGCTCTTTTAGTCTATCAATTCCCGGATCCGTCTTAGGATGGACATATGCTAATCGCTCGAGACACTTCTCGATTTTATAGACGAAATTCGTATGAGTCAGGATATCTATGTCGGAGAATGGTCGAATGTCAGATGAGGCATAAACACAATAACTCAATACAGGCCCTTTCAAGAGAACTATGGGTGCATTGACTTCAGCTATTGCCTTTGCGAGTCGACGAATTTCAAGCAGCATTAACTGGGACATCAATCTAATGCCGATGGCGATCTTTGAGACACTCTCAACAACTGTGGAGGGTAGAGGCAGATTAGACGTATTATAATGGTAGTATAAGAATCCAGATAAACTATGCATTCGTGCTCCTATTAGAACAGAATTCCAATCGATACCTTCCCTTATCAAGCCGTGTACGGCACCAAGGTTGTCTTGCGATAAGAAGGATCTCGAGAAGTGGACGAGTAACCTATCTTCGCGTGAGAGCTGTAAGTCATTATTTGCACATTTATCAGAGGGCATGGCAGTAGTATTTTCTCCCAACAAACCGTATCTTGCCTAGGGTGACAGTCTGGGACAAGGGTAGCAAGGTTCAACTATTTGCCCAAAGGACGTAGCTTCGGTTCTTTTCCCTACCAATTCCATTTCAACAATTCTAAGGAAGTTCACGATCTGATTGCCGATGAGAAACATCACACCTGCGTAGAAATCTCAAGCAGCTTAGACAGACAAATGGTATTAGCTCATAGATGTTCCACAACCTTGCGGATGCGGTGAATGTTTATGCGACAGCCTCTACAGAGTTTGAATTCCCTGACTTTACCAGATCCAGACTGTATCGCCTTTGCAGAAGCATTTCGTCATGGTCCCGGATCTCCATACACATCTCCATAGCCAACTCGTAACCATATCGGATCTGTTCTACACGAAACTGGATTGGGACGTATCGGATCACCAGTCGCTGTCCGGGCGTCATAGATACATCCGCCACCGCACAGATTTCTGGCCCAACACGTCTGGCAATCGGAACGATTTTCAACATGAAACTTCGCGTTAAATTCCCTTTGGACTTCAGTGTCCAGACCTGAAAACACATCACCCATCCGAAACTCCGGCCGATCCGCCAAGCTGGAACAGAAATAAATCGAGCCATTTACATCTACACTCAAGAATTGCTTTCCTCCCTGACAACCGTGGCACGATTTGCTTCTTGTGAGAAGCTGCTGGATATGTCGGTCAAAATACCCCTCTTTTTTCGAGTTGTTGCGAATGGCTTCTAATTCGTATCGACTGCGCTTGCATAAATTCTGCTTCAGCACCGGGAGGTGTCATAGGTATGTATTCTTTAGTTTTCCGATTGAGCGCAACTTGAACGTATCCAAGATTCCGAAGACATTCCTCAATTCTTGGAACAAAGTACGAGAGGGTTAGAAGATCTATGTCACCGAACTGCCGAATCGATGACGAGCCATAGACTTGCTGGACCCATACTGGCCCCTTCAAGAGCACTACAGGAGCACTGGTATCTGCAAACGCTCTGGCGATTTGATCGATTTCACGAAATAGAAAAGCGGCCTTTACCTTACTAAGTAGGTGTCCAAAGATGTTTTGACAGTTTCCTTCCCGAAACCCTGGAAAATACAGGGTTTTTGGAGATTTCACTTGTAAAGAAAGGTATCGACCCCTACTTAGTCCCAGAACAAGCGCGTTGGTAGCGCGCGCGTTGCCTTTGGGTGATTTCGGATAGTATCGGTGTCTTGATCACCTGTCACGAGTCGGTTGGATCACGGGCGATCAGCGCTGAAGCCACTGTGGGTCGCTTTTGGTTGCCGAAGCGAGGTTTTTCGGTACTGTTGGGCAGACGCCCCCCGCGTATTCCAGTGACGGACGACCATCTTGAGGCCTCAAGCGGGTTTGAGCTTACGGATCTTCTCCCACGTTGAGAAGAAGTCGGGCACCCACGGGTTATAGCTCAGGATGCGGTAAACGATCCGCCGTCCGGAGCGTAAGATCTGGCACGGGATGCGGACGATGGAGTAGAGGAACTGACGGAACTCCATCCTGAGCAAGCGTGCAGAGCGAACCCGTCGGGGCACCAGCAGAGCGAACCAGGCTTTGAGGTTCCACACCAGGGTGGCCATGATCATGTAGGCCCAGTTGCTCAGGAGGTTGTCCACCGGCATGCGCATAGCGTTGACGCCGTTCTTGAGCTGGTCGATGACGTTCTCCTGGTTGCATCGCCCGTTGGCCAGTGCCACGACTTCAGCCGTGGTCAGGTCGGTACGTGTGGTGATGTAGAAAAAGTATCGGATGTCGGGAAAGAGCAACTCTTCGCCTTTCTCGACACTGAGGTTCTTCCTCACGATCACCAGGCGATAGGTCTTGGCGCACTTTGTAGGCTGGTAGGGAACCTCCGTGACGTGTTCGCTGACCAAACGGATGTTCTTGAAGCCTCGCTGTTTCACGATGGCTTCCTTCACGTTCTGGGGTCTGCGTCTTTCCTTTGTCTGCACCTGATACTTCGGCTTGCGGTGCAGGGGATGCCAGGCCTGCTGGGGTAGGCTGTCCGCCAGAATGCGGACGTTGGGGAAAACATCCATGCCGAAGACGAAGTCTACCTGCTCGGACCAACGGTCAAAGTGTTTGGTGAGGTAGAACGCCGTGTCGCCGCGCACACAGATCCGGTCGGCGTGAGGGCCGACCAGGGCAATCGCCTGATCGATCCGGTCGGCAGCGCCTTCGTGGCTGGCGACGTTACCCGGACGATTCTCCAGGAAGAGGACTTCTCCCGTATTGGCCAGTGAGACGATCAGTGGATGGTAGCCCCACACCCCCTTGTAGGAGAACTCCATGTCCTGCTTGCATTGGCCCGTCGTGGGCGCAAGCGTACCGTCCACGTCGATCAAGGCTTCCTCGAAAGGAGCGTCCCGGGATAGCTTCCAGACGACCTGCCGTACGGTGTTGATGCAGTCCATCAGCGTCTCGATATCCGGCTGCTCAAACCGACGGGTGAAGTCTCCTGCCGTTGTCGGACCCGGCAGCACCTGGGCACCCAGGGCGTTCAGGAATGCCACATCCTGCCGCCTCAGTTCGATGTCCTCCAGGCGCTGCCCGCCCACCAGGATGTTGTAGGCGATATTCAGCACGTGGTCCGACTCGAAGTAGGGCAGATGTCGCTTGAGAAGATGCAGCCGCTTGTTGATCTCATCCACCAACCCGATCCTCTGAGCCAGTAAATGGAACGCACCGATGCCACCGCAGTCAATCGCCTCCGTCCGGGCACTCATCTGGTAATGGATGTTGGTGCCCGACATCATCGGCTTGGGCTGATCACACCACTGCCTGAGACGAAGACGCCGTTCAATTCGTGCTTTACGATTCCGACAAATCTTCCGATATTCTCTCACCTGAAATGTCCTTTTTTTGAAGGCCTGTTTGAGTCGTTCAACCCAAATATAGGCCTCAAAACCTGGGCATTTCAGTTTTTTATGACAATTCCTGAGAAAATCACGCTTGTATAGAGACTAGTACAGCCTGGCGAAAATGTTCCCCGGTTTTCCCGTGACGGGATTTGGACTTAATCCCTTGTTTTCTTTGCGCCTTTGCGTGAGATCCAAAACAGTGAAGAACTTTCGTCAGGCTGTACTAGCTATTGCATTCCTTTCTAATATGTTGGCCATGATCTTCGACGGTAGCCCTACTTTGTGTGTTGAACAGTGGTAGTGAATGAAACCTAACAGGTTATGCCGCCTCGCTCCCTTCAGAAAAACATCCCAATCAACTCTGCCTTGTATCTTCTTCTCAAGAGTTCTCAAGACCTCAGGAACTAAAAAGGATCTCGATAGCTGAACCAATAGAATATCTTCTAAGGAAAGCTCTGTGGGAGGATCACCATTTTCTCTCAGTCTCGTAGCAAGACGGTCAACCGAATTGCGGGTCTCTTGCTCTTGGGCCATTGAGATCACCCCTTTCAGCGCATCTTGGGCATTTGATAAGATTCTGTAGGTCTTCAATTATTCTGAATACATAACAGCCTGGGTAGTGTCCTGAGATTATCCCAGCCCGATTGGGCATATTCGTAGGAGTTCGATGATTGAGTATGAATGATCAGCCAATCCCGCTGCCATTGCTGGTGTCCTGGCCTCCCATTTTTCGTCGAGAGTTCGGCGGCGCAGGCTGCAATGGGGGTGGATCTCAAGGCCCCTCTGCCCGGCAGCCAACCCGAACCGGGCAAGCTCACCTTGGCGGACTTTACGTTTTCTCCCTCCCGTCAACAGATCCTGGTTTGCCCCACGGGGCAGGCGCTGCTTCGCCATCAACCCACGCGAGATCGGACGGGACAAAGTGCCTACTTTGACCGGACCGTGTGTGACGTGTGCCCCCTGGCCCATCTCTGTCCGACCCTTATCAATGATCGGGAACATCCAGAGGACGGGGCAAGAGACTCGCGATTTGGCTTTCCGAAACTATGCCTTCCGCCCATTTTAGGCCTGCTTCAATTTCTACCCTGTGAACACGAAATGCGTCCTTCATATCCCTATCTCTCAGTTCCCCATTGTATTTTCTATGTGAAAGTGCGGGGTCATCCTCCTTTGAATAAGTGTTAAAAGCCGGACCGTTGATCACACTACGAATCTCTGCGATATCAGGTGACAGCCCAAAGTGTCGAGCAACAGCACAAAGCGTTGCCTCAGGTCGACTGATCAGCACCTCGCAATTGAGAGACCGAATCAGAGCATTGGGAGCTTCATTTCTGGCCGCCGAAATGTTATGAAGCGCAATTAACCAGTGTAAAACAGCCAATTGAGGGCCCCGCAAGGCTTGTACATCACATGTCTTCAAGGTCGGATAACGATTGAGTTCGCTAAATACATCCTTAACGCGGAAACGCATCAACTCTCTACGAGTTTCTTTTTTCAATACCGATATCAAATAGTCTCGGAGATCTGAGTAGAAAAAAATAGCAGAGGATCGAAATCCGCACCCAAGGATATTTCCTATGATGTAACTCGCCACGGGCCCCTCCTTGACAATCACTGTCTGTGGTGGGGAATACGATCTTGAAGTTAAGCGCATAGCTAACTCCAAAGCCCTCTGCCATTTCTTGAGATCGGATTCTTTGGAGTTCCCAGCATCTAAAGCTCTCTTGGCTCTGGAAAGCGAGATAAAGGTGTTCGGTTCGCTCAAGGTGAAACAGCCTCTTAGTTCCTCCAGGAGATTGGTGAGAAGGGTCGAGCAACAGTAATCAGTCATGAAAATAAACTTGATAGGATTGATCGGAGGGGCTGTGACGTTCTCAAACAGGAACAGAAGTCTTTCAAGGCTAACTTCTATCATCGGTTTGCGCAAATAAAGTTTTCTGTAGTCTTGTGGTCCCGCCATCTTGACAAAGCGAGCCGTCTCAAGATCCATACTTACGGACTTAAGATACAATTCCGGAGACGAGGCTATATCCAAAAAAGCCCGTGCAATCTCCTTGTCGGTTCTCACAATACCTCTTTTCCTAACGCCGGAAAGCGGCGTAGCGATATGGATTCCCAGGCAATAAGCAGGTCTTGGCTGTGTTCAGATATGGCTACGTATCCGCGCAGAGCTAGTGGTCGATTTCAGAAGTTCGCATGAGTTTATGCAGCCAGCCGGATTCGCTGCATTCGTTCTTCCAATTCCTGCCTTGTAAAGCGCCAGTTGAAAGGTTCGGCAGTGAGATTATAGTATTCCTCAAAGCCCAAGATCCTGGCTTCCATCGCCTGTCGATCTGCCAGGTCATTGGGCGTGAGCGCCTTTCTTTGCAAGATCGAGAAATAGATCTCAATCTGATTGAGCCAACTGGCGTGGATAGGGAGATGGACGGCAATGGCATTTTCATAGGCATCCTGGAGCCGTTTAGGGAACGTGGTGGTGTAATGAGAAGATCCGTTGTCCACAATCCAGAAGACCCGATCAGCCGAAGCATAAGGCTCCCGTCCCATCACCAGGTCCACCAGCTTTTGAAAGGGCACGATGCCGGTTTTCTCATCCACACGCCCAAAGATGTGCCCTGAGAACACATCCAGTGCAGACAGATAGGCCACTGTGCCCATCCGTTTGTAGTCATTTTCCATACGAATGGGTTTGCCACAATCAGGTGGCAATGTGGCAAACTCTCGGGCTAAGATTTGGAGTTGGGATTTTTCATCGGCACAGATAACGAAGTCTTTCTTGCCAAGCGGTATCCCCTCCCATATGCCTTGATACAGGTCCAGAATGCGACTGGCTTTCTCTAAAAAGTTGGGGGCTTTGATATGAAGCCAGGATCGGTGATACCAGGGACGAAGGGCATCCTCTTTGAGAATGCGCCAAATCGTTGTGGGTGAGATTGAAGTGATCAACGCACACCTTAACACTTCCTGTTGAATCTCAAATAAGCTGAACCGAGACAGGGGCAACCCCCGTTGTGCGGGCAGTTGACAGGCAATGGCTTTGACTTCACTGACTTGCACAGGGGGAAAAAGTGGGCGGTCGCCCACTGCGCGGTAGATCCTCTAAAGTGAAGCCTTCTTCAGTCCACCTTTTTCGCCACTTCTGCGCCGTAGGTGAACTGACACCTGCCCTGTCGGCTAACCTCTGGTTGCCAATGGCTTTATTCTCGGCTAAGGCCACCACCATCTTTGCCCGCTGCACCTGGGATTGAGGCGCGTTGCGCTGACGAATGATTTTCTGGGCTTTTGCCAGTTGGGCTTTTGTGAAGCGAGGTTGGTATTGGGGAAGGGGACCTGACATTATACACCTCCTTTACCGATTGGAATGAGGCGTATAACATACCCCTTTTTTGCCACCTATGCAACCTCATGCGTATTTGCGAAATCGACCACTAGCCGGGTTTCATGGGGGCCCCTCCGAGTTCAGGTTGAGGGGATGATCAGACAGCGCGGGTATTCGGCTCAGATCCGCCCAAGAAGGCCCCCTTGTCGGAGGGCTGTCTCGGCCTCCGGTTCAATTCCTGCGGGACTGGCGCCTGAGACGAGGCCTTTCGCTGATTCATAGGTCAAGGAACCACTATCACTTGTGGTCGGCGGCGTACGGTCTTGCTGAGCCACCGGCGGCCCTTGATAAGTTTTTCATACGGCACCTGGCTCAACTGAGTCGGAAGAATAGCTTGCTTCGGCTACGGGCCTTACGACGGGTAAAACCCGACAAAGGTACAGGAGGGGTCGCGGAGTTTGGTAGTCCAGGAGAATAATGACGAACCCATTTTGTTAATAAGTGCTTGATTTTTAAAAAAATACACTTTTTGCCTATACAGAGAAATCCCCTTAATTTTCCCTTTAGAAAGGATGCGGAGGGCCGTCTCTCCCTCCGGAAAGGAGTCTATAAGGCGGATTTCCGGTTTTTTGCCCGCTTTTGCCGATAAACAGGTCGTTCCGCACTGTTACTGTCCTCCTGGACTACCCGTAATCCATAAATAACTCAAGTCACACATCACGTTGTACCTTTGTTGCCTTATACCCAAAAGTGTCAATGTGATGTGGTCCGGAAAAAATGGACAGTTGATTAAGCCTCTTTCTGGTGCTGCAGCGGCGCTTCGAAATTAGCGGGCGACACATAGTCCAGAGTCGCGTGCAGCCGCTGGTTGTTGTAGAACAGCTCGATATACTCGAAGAGTTCGCGTTGTGCGTGATCGAGATCTTTCAGATTGACATGATACAACCATTCGGTTTTCAACGACCGGAAGAAAGATTCGGTCACGGCATTGTCCCAACAATTTCCTTTTCTGCTCATGCTTTGAACAAACTGATGTCTGTCAATAGCCTGTCGGAAGCCATCGCAGCAATACTGGATTCCCCGATCGGAGTGGATCATCAGGGCCGGTTCCGGTCTGCGTTGCCAAACTGCACGAGACAGGGCCGTGAGCAGTGTTTCGTGTCCCAACGAGGTAGAGACACACCAGCCAACTATGCGACGGGAATACAGGTCGAGAAAGACCACCAGGAACAACCATCCCGCACCAGAGCGCAAATAGGTGATATCGCTGGTCCACACCTTGTTTGGACGATCGACTTTGAACTCCCGGTTCAGCAGGTTCGGGGACGCCTTCAGGTTGTGCTTCGTATCGGTGGTCACCACGAACTTCCGTCGCACTTTCGACCGCAGGCCCTGGCGACCCATCGAATCGGCCACCCGGCTGCGACTGTAGGGATTGCCTTGTGCCGCCAGTTCGCGGCTGATCTTCAGGCTTCCATACCGGCCGTGGCTGGCCTCAAAGGCCGCTTTCACCAGGACATCCAAATAACGCCGTTCCTTTTTTCGCCTGCTCTCAGGACGGGAAAGCCAGGCATAATAACCGCTTTTCGACACCTCGAGCACCTTCGCCATCCTCTCCACCGAAAACGACTTGCGATGCGCCTTCATGAACCTGAATCTGTCTTCGGTCCCTCTGAGAAGATGGCGACCACTTTTTTTAGGATGTCCCGTTCTTCCCGAGCGATTGCAAGCTCTCGCTGTAACCGACGGTTCTCCTCCTCTAAAGGCTTCTGGTGCCCTGTGCCCGGAAACGCGTCCATCGGGTCTCCCTCCAGCTCCTTACGCCAGCGCGCGATCGCTCCCTGGTACAACCCCAGGTCCCGCTCTATCTGCCGGTCCGTCTTACCACTGGTCTCAGCCAAACGAACGGACTCCCTCTTGAATTCAGCATCATATCGCTTCTTCGAATGGGATGATCTTTGCACTTTCATCGACACACCTCCTTATTCTACAAGATAACTGCTTCTTGGTGTGTCCACAATTCCAAAACACGTCAATGAGCCTGGAATCTTTCCGCTTGCATTGAGTAGATCCGAGCATAGGTACCCTTTGCGGCCAAAAGGCTTGCATGCGAGCCATCTTCCACTATCTTGCCCCCGTCGATCACAATGATCCTGGATGCAGCACGAACAGTGGTTAATCGGTGTGAAACCAAGAAAGTGGTGCTGCGTGCAGAAACATCTGTCAGGCACGTATAGAGGTTATACTCAGATTCAGCATCAAGAGACGCCGTGGGTTCATCAAGAACAAGGATTTGTGCGGTTTCCTTGAAAAGACATCGTGCCAGAGCAACACGCTGCCATTCTCCAACCGAGAGATCTAGGCCGCTAAAGGTTCTTCCGAGCATGGTATCAAGTCCTTGGGGCAACTTAGAGAGAATTGCTTCAATACCTGCATCGTGACATACGGCCATAACATTCTCGTTAGAGGCACTTCTTCTCGTATCACCAATAGTGATATTGTCCCGGAGGGTCAAATCGTAAGTCCTGAAATCTTGGAATACGACAGAGACATTTTGGCGCAGCATCTTGATGTTGCTTGAGTCGATTCTTTGTCCGCCGAACCAAATGCTTCCTTCAGATGGCTCCAGTAGCCCGCTTATCAGCTTAACAAGAGTGGTCTTGCCGGCACCGTTGTGACCTACCAAGGCAACAACCTCACCAACATTGACGTCCAAAGTTACCTTGTGGAGAGCGTCCTGAGGTGCGCCTGGATAACGAAACGACACATTGTCTATGCGTATGATTGGATTCTTGTCGTGGCGCGAAGAAGAAGTGATAGGACGGGGACCCCTTTCCCGCAAATCGGTGAGAGATGCTGGAAGAGCTTCATCTCGCATGTCCATTAATGTAAAATAGTCCATGACCAGCAAAGAGGCGCGGAAAACCTGGATTATGTTATGCGCAACCGTACTCGTTGCATTCCGCAGTTGAAGCGTAGCCCCAAGACCCATGGCAAGTTCGCCTAGGGTAATCTCACCTCCGGCCGCACGAGAAAGGAGATAGAAGTATATCGTCCCCGCGGCCAAGATCCCTGGGAAGTCCGCAAATAGTGATATGCGGTGACGAGATAGAAACAGCTTTCGTCTATCCTGGTAGCATGCTTCCCAAAGTGTGCGATATTTACTCAACCAGAACTCGGAAAGGTCAAATTGACGCAGTTCTTTTGCCGAGGGTCGCCCCGAAAGCACCTCCGTGATATACTTAAGCTGACGCCTATCAGAGCTTTGATAATGGAATAGATGATGGCTCTGAGCTATGTACACTCCCTTTGCTATCGCGTGAGGGAGCATAGTCAACACTACGACAGGAGCGACCCACCAGCCTATGAAAGCCATGACCGTGATTACGGAGACTAGCCTTGTCACCGAGGTAACCATCTGGAAGAAGAGGAAGGACGAATACTCTGGCCACTCCTGCGCTTTGCATGCGGCTTCGATTTTATCATAGAAGCTGGAATCTTCATAGTAGATGTAGGGCACGCGGCTTGTCTTTTCTGCAACACATTGCCTGGTGACATGGGATCCACGTTCACCGAGAACCGCAATAAGGGGACGAAAGAATATGTCGGCTACCGACGCCACAAGCCAAATGAGTATCTGAAGACCGACGAGGACAGAAAAGTGACTGAGGTCTACTAACTCTCCTGCTTGCTTGGCACTCCACTGCAACATTGCTGTGTCGATAAGGAGCTTGGTCAACCAGATGGAGACGACCGGTGCCAAGCCGTCATAGACAGACAGGGAAAGCGAAAGAATCAAGTAGGAAAGGCCCGCCTCTCGGAAAACTCTGACTACGCGGGGAGCGAGTAGGCACATCTGCCAAAGTTGCGCTTGGGTTCTGTTCAGATTTGCAATGGACGATAATAGGAAGCTCCTCAAGAGTAGGCCCTCCTCGCTGGGGGTTACCTGCGTAGGGAGTGAACAAAAATAGGATTAGATGATCCGATAAACAGTGGACGCTGACTACAGAGGTATATTAGAAAGTTGTGGACGGGTATAAAAAATGAGCGTATCCTTGAATATCGAATAACCACAAATCCCTCAGCCGAGGGAGAAAGGATACGCTCCATGAAACAATATACAACCTCCCAAGTGGAGAAGATAGTCAAAGATGAAGTGACCCTGTGGACTTGACCCGTTTCGGTGGGTACCTTATCTCTTGGGAGAAAGGAGATCCACTATGCCGCCAACACGTCCAGAGGTATATTAGAAAGTTGTGGACGGGTATAAAAAATGAGCGTATCCTTGAATATCGAATAACCACAAATCCCTCAGCCGAGGGAGAAAGGATACGCTCCATGAAACAATATACAACCTCCCAAGTGGAGAAGATAGTCAGAAATGAAGTGACCCTGAGCCTGGAGGATCTGCTTCGAGCCGGCGCCCGCAAGATGCTGCAAGCCGCCCTGGAGTTTGAAGTGGAGACCTATATCGAAAGCTTTAAGGACGAGAAAGACGTAGGGGGTCGCCGAGAGGTGGTCAGAAATGGTTCCCATAAACCCCGAGAGCTTCTCACGGGTGTGGGCAAGATTCCCATTCGTCAGCCTCGGGTGCTGGATCGGCGTTTTGGACAGCAGTTTACCAGTGCCATTTTGCCCAAATATATGCGTCGGGCGCCTTCCATCGATGCCTTGATACCGGCCCTGTATCTCAAGGGGGTGTCCACGTCCTCTTTCCCCGAGGCACTTTCTGCCATCCTGGGCGAGAATGCCCCGGGGTTATCCCCTGGCAACATTGTGCGGCTCAAACAGATCTGGGATGAAGAGTATCAGGGGTGGAAACATCGGGATCTTTCAGAGAAGCACTATGTGTATATCTGGGCAGATGGCATCTACTTCAACGTCCGTCTGGAACCGGATCGGCCCTGTATGCTGGTCATTATAGGGGCAACCAAGGACGGTCGTAAGGAATTGCTGGCCATCGAAGATGGGCATCGAGAAAGCAAACTGTCCTGGCAGGGCGTGCTCAGAGATCTCAAAAAAAGAGGCCTGAAAGAGGCGCCTGCCCTTGCCATAGGCGATGGAAGCCTGGGGTTTTGGGCAGCGTTGGAAGAAGAGTTCTCCATCACCCGTCATCAGCGCTGCTGGGTGCATAAGACAGCCAACGTTTTGGACAACCTGCCCAAATCTGTCCAGGCCCAGGCCAAAACACGCATCCACGAGATGTATCTTTCACCCACCAAGGAGGACGCCCTCAAAGCCTATGATGACTTCATCGCCCTTTATCAAGCCAAGTATCCCAAGGCCTGTGAGTGCCTGGAAAAAGACAAGGATGTGCTCTTCACATTCTATGATTTTCCGGCCGCCCACTGGCGACACATCAGAACCACCAACCCCATTGAATCCACCTTTGGCACCGTCAGGCATCGCACCCGCCAGACCAAGGGATGCGGTTCTCGAAATGCCACGCTGATGATGGTCTATAAACTGGCCAGCGAGGCGGAGAAAAACTGGCAGCGGTTGCACAGCCACAAGCTGGTTGAACTGGTGGTCCAGGGCGTTGAATTTGAGGATGGAGAAATCAAAAAAGCAGCCTAACTCATCGGGATACGCTCAAATCTCATCCACAACTCTTGACAATATCTCCACGTCCACCTTATCCACCTGAGTTCAAAAAGCAAGTGGTCGAATTGGTTCGAGCCGGTCGTACGCCAGGAGAGCTGGCCAAAGAGTTCGAGCCCTCAGACCAGACGATCCGGAACTGGGTGGTACAGGCCGACCGAGACGAGGGCCTTCGAGAAGACGGTCTGACCAGTGATGAGCGAGAGGAGTTGCGCCGTCTTCGTCGCGAGATTAAGCAGTTACGCATCGAGCGTGAGATCTTGTCAAAAGCAGCAGCCTGGTTCGCTCAGGAGACCAACACGATCCCCAGAAAGCCTTCCAGTTCGTGAAGGCGCACCAGGCAAAATGGCCAATTACCACGCAATGCCGAGTCCTGGGTGTCTCCCTCAGTGGGTATTATGCGTGGCGAGGACGCCCCCCATCGCCAAGAGCAAAGGTCGATGCGGATCTCAAGGAACAGATTAAGGCTTTTCATGCCCGTTCTGATTCTACCTACGGAGCCCCCAGAATCTGGGAAGATCTGGCAGCATTAGGCATCCGTATAGGCAAAAAGCGTGTCGCCCGTCTGATGGTTGAGATTGGTATCTTCGGGGTGAGCCGTCGAAAGGGTATCAGAACCACCCGTAAGGGAAAAAAGGCTCAAAAAGCCCCTGATCTGGTCAAGAGAGACTTCACTGTTGAAGCCCCAAATAAACTCTGGGTGGCCGATATTACCTACGTACCAACCTGGGCGGGCTTCCTGTATCTTGCTGTGGTTATCGATGTCTTTTCCCGCCGAGTCGTGGGCTGGACGATGGCTTCGACGCTCCAGAGTGAGTTGGTTTTGTCTGCTTTGAATATGGCACTTTGGCAGCGTCATCCTTGTGGGGTGATCCACCACTCCGACCAGGGATCTCAGTATACTTCACTTGCCTTCGGTAAACGCTGCGATGAGGCGGGTATACGTCCCTCAATGGGTTCTGTAGGCGACTGCTATGACAACGCACTGTGTGAAAGCTTTTTCGCCACCCTCGAATGTGAATTGATCGACCGCCGTTGTTTTCGTACCCACAAGGAGGCCAGATTGGCTATTTTTGAGTATATTGAGGGCTGGTATAATCCCCATCGTAGGCATTCATCAATCGCATACCACTCACCGATGACATATGAAAAACAGCATCAAACACGGGCTTGAAGCCCAAGCCCTAAACACTCCACCAAAACGGGGCAACTCCACTGAGCCTGGAGGATCTGCTTCGAGCCGGCGCCCGCAAGATGCTGCAAGCCGCCCTGGAGTTTGAAGTGGAGACCTATACCGAAAGCTTTAAGGACGAGAAAGACGAAGGGGGTCGCCGAGCGGTGGTCAGAAATGGTTCCCATAAACCCCGAGAGCTGATTACGGGTGTGGGCAAGATTCCCATTCGTCAGCCTCGGGTGCTGGATCGGCGTTTAGGACAGCAGTTTACAAGTGCCATTTTGCCCAAATATATGCGTCGGGCTCCCTCCATCGATGCCTTGATACCGGCCCTGTATCTCAAGGGCGTGTCCACGTCCTCCTTCCCAGAGGCACTTTCTGCCATCCTGGGCGAGAATGCCCCGGGGTTATCCCCTGGCAACATTGTCAGGCTCAACAGATCTGGGATGAAGAGTATCAGGGGTGGAAACATCGGGATCTTTCAGACAAACACTATGTGTATATCTGGGCAGATGGGATCTATTTCAACGTCCGCCTGGAGCCGGATCGGCCCTGTGTTCTGGTCCTCATCGGCGCAACAAAGGATGGCCGTAAGGAGTTGATCGCTATAGAAGATGGGCATCGAGAAAGCAAACTGTCCTGGCAGGGCGTGCTCAAAGATCTCAAAAAAAGAGGCCTGAAAGAGGCGCCTGCCCTTGCCATCGGCGATGGGAGCCTGGGGTTTTGGGCAGCGTTGGAAGAAGAATTTCCGACCACCCGTCAGCAGCGCTGCTGGGTGCATAAGACCGCCAACGTTTTGGACAAACTGCCCAAATCTGTCCAGGGTGAGGCCAAAACGCGTATCCACGAAATGTATCTGGCGCCCACAAAGGAAAAAGCCCTCGAAGCCTATGATGATTTCATATCCCTGTATGAGGCCAAATATCCCAAGGCCTGTGAGTGCCTGGAAAAAGATAAGGATGTGCTGTTTACCTTCTATGATTTTCCAGCATCCCACTGGCGACATATCAGAACCACCAACCCCATTGAATCCACCTTTGGCACCGTCAGGCATCGCACCCGCCAGACCAAGGGATGCGGCTCTCGAAGTGCCACGTTGATGATGGTCTATAAACTGGCCAGTGAGGCGGAGAAAAACTGGCAGCGATTGCACAGCAGCAAGCTGGTTGAACTGGTGGTCCAGGGCGTTGAATTTGAGGATGGAGAAATCAAGAAAGCAGCCTAACCCACGGGGATACGCTCAAATCTCATCCACAACTCTTGATACTGCTGGCGAATTGCGGAACCGGGGTGTAAATTCGGGTGTAACTTGGGGACTTTTTTGAAGATCGGTTTCTCATCCAATCGCACCTTATGTCCGAGGAGGACACCCATGTCTCTGCATCCCTCGCCTATAGGCCCTGTTCCAGAAGAGACCGCTCGCGTCGCTCGTGCCGCTTTTCCGAAGGACAACCCCTGGGTGCTCTTGCGAGATGAGTTGGGTACCATCTTCACAGATATAGCATTCATGCCGCTCTTCCCCCGTCGGGGCCAACCGGCTCAACCGCCCTGGCGGCTTGCACTGGTCACGCTTCTACAATATGCCGAAAATCTCTCCGAACTCAAGACACCCTACAGGTTGGCGACATCCCTTTCGATGTGTTGGCAAACTTCAAAAAGCCTTTTGAGTGAGGACCCATAGTGAAGGTGCTTTAGACAAAAAGTTCCAGAAAGATATAATAGCCTTTCTAGAACCTTCCCCTGACTGGGGATATCAAGCAGATAGAGTCCTAGACAACTCCTAAGCAGATTCATAAGAACGTCGTGCGCAGAAGCAGCGGCGATGCTAGTGCGCCAGCCTGGCTCATCGTATTCTTCGCGGTGGAGGCAATATCCAACCACCAACGGGAAAGTTCCATCAGTGAAGAACTCCGGTCGCAGCTTATGTGCTAAGACCAACTTCCCGGAGCCGTCGGGAGCTTTGAGTAGTCCATCTGGATCAAATCCTAGCGACCGGGCAGCTTCAAAATCAAGTCTAATTGAGGCTGGACCAGGTAGGATGATACTCTCGTTGCGGCTTCGTACAAGGCACGTTATGTCTTCCGAGATAACTTTCGCGCCCCTGCATACTAGTGCCGTGGTAAGGGCAGATTTCCCAGCGCCGGAGGTTCCGAACAGCAATATGCCGCGTCCAGAAAGGAGGAGGGCATTGCCATGAAAGGTGAAATAACCTGCAAGTTGTTGTCTCCCTGCCAGCACATTTACTGCAGAGTTGCCCCACGGCTGTGGGCCGGAGCATAGAAAGGGGCGGAAGGATACTTCGGACAGTGAACGATCAACGAAGTACAGTCCCATTTGTGCTGCGATGAGATATCCTTGCTGATTGCGGTACCCAGTAAGTTGCGGCCTATTGTATCGATCACAGGCAGACCCGGTGAAGTCCCATTTCGCAGACGCCAAGTTCTTCCATTCATCCCAGGGCTTAGATACCCGGAGGACGACGAGTTGAGAGAAGGCACCATGAACGTCGCGCAAGCAACTGAGCCGTAATTCGCTGCTAACGCACAAGTCAAACAACGAATGTGATCTCGCAGGGATGATCATCTCGGTTGGATCGAGACGATTGAAGAGTGTCACTGGACTTGGGATAGAAGTTCCCCTATTCATCAAAACTACCCACACTCCAGCCAGCCTGTTTGAGCAGGCAGTCATGTAGCCTTTGAGTCAATGACCGCGCCCAATAAATTTTGTCTGAGTTCACCTGACAAACCCTGAGAGAGGTCGGAGCAAGATCTGAGTTGCCTGTGAGGAGAGGGGGATGCATATTGATTGAGGTATCCTCAGCTCACAGGAGGTAGAAAATGGAACAGCGTGTCAATGATGAGCCTGTCAAGAAGCGGCGGTATCTGTCCCCAGAAGAGAAGTATGAGATCTTCCTGGAAGCCAGTCGAGGAGATATCCCAGTAGCTGAAGTGCTCAGAAAGTAGGGTATCCATTCCTCAGATCTCAAGCGCATCCGAGAGACGGTCAAAGCAGGTGCCATCAAGGAGTTTCAAGGGCGCCGGTCTCGCAAGCCGATGGTCTCAACGGCGAAGGTGGACCGTCTGGCTAAGGAGAAAGAACGCCTGGAGCAGACCATCATCGAGCAGTCGGTGGAGCTTTCGCTGTTAAAAAAAAGCGTGAATGGGGGCTGATCGGTCCGATTCGAGGTCAACGGATTGAAGCTGCCCTCAAGCGAGCGATCGTCAAGGCCATCGAGGAAGCCAAAGGGTGTGGGGTGAAGGTCACACGTGCCTGTTTTATCCTCCAGCTTCCTCGGGGTCAGTATTATGCCTGGAAAAAGCGGATGCAACCGGGTAATCGGGATCGGGATGGCGCGATAGACCCCCTTGCAGATCATCCTCCGGGCCCTGCTGTTGGAGAGGCGCCACACAGACTGTTGGACCAGGAGCGGGAGCAGATCTCTTCCTTGATCAAGGAGGAGGCCTATGCGGATGTGCCTCTCAATCAGCTTTCTGTGGTGGCCTGTGAGAAGGAACTGGTTCAAGCCTCTCCCTCCAGTTTTTACCGCCAGGCCAGGCGTTTGAACCTTTCCCGCAAGCGGGAGCAGGAGACGCTTGTGAAAAAGCAGAAAAAGCAGAAGGTGGAACCGATCGGTCCCAATCAGATTTGGAACTGGGACATCACCTATATTCCGTTTTTTGGTTTCTTCGAATCAGCAGCATCCAGACCTGCTGGTCAATTTTCTGGAGTATTGGGAGATCACGCCTAAAAAGACCCGCCATTTCACCTGGATTACCGATTTACACTTAACCCGGGAGAATGTCTTTGCCATCCAAAGAGGAGGACGCGCACGCTGGAAAATCGAAAACGAAACCTTCAACACGCTGGAAAACCAGGGGTACCATCTGGAGCACAACTACGGACATGGGCAGCAGTGTCTGGCCAATAACTTTGCGATGTTGATGATGCTGGCCTTTCTGGTTGACCAGATTGAGCAACTGTGCTGCCCGCTCTTTCAGCTGGCGCTCAAAACGAATCACTCAAAGATCTATCTGTGGGAGAAAATGCGAGCCTTCTTCAGATACTTTTACATTCACAGTTGGGAACGATTTTTTGCCGCACTCATCAAGCAAGCCCGCACGGATTTGATTCCTGATACCTCTTAAAGAGCCCTTTGCTCACAGAGGGTCCCTGGGTATCGTAAGCGTGAACCGAATTCCTGTATTCCTTTCTGCCTTATCAAAAACGCGCTGCCTGAGCGGGGGGCGTGCTATGCCCTCAAACCAGGGTAGATGATCTCTGCTTGGTTATACAACTTCTTTTACTTCACAGCGGGAATTGCTGCCTCACTGCCACATCTTGAGCTGGATTTCAGTTCTGTCTTTCTTCAGCTGCCATTGCTGCTTACGCAGTATCCCCGCGACCAGAAGTGTTTCCCCCAATACCTGTGCCTAAGCTGCGGGCTTCTATCAAACACCCGAATCGCGCTTTGCCCTTTGAGGTCGCCTACTGCAGTGGACACGGATACTTTCGGAGGTATGGGAAAGACCAGGTGGACGTAGTCAGCTTGGATGTTCCACGACACGATCTCCATTCCCTTTCCACGCGCACAATTGCCTAATGCGAGGCTCCGACGCTTCTTTATAGAGCTGGTTATATCAGCGCAGTCCAACGCCCACCAACTCTATGCACTCGTCCTCCGGCGATCGGAATGCAAGAGGACTAGTGGTCATTCTCAGAAGTTGGTGTGAAGTTAAGCAGCCAGATCAAGACGCGCCATTCGCGCTTCCAAGTCCTGCCTTGTGAAGCGCCAATTGAAAGGTGTTGCAGTCAGATTATACCGGTCCTGAAAGCCCGATATCCGCAGTTCCATCGCTTACCGATCTGCCAGGTCATTGGGAGTTAGCGCCTTTCTTTGCAGGATCGAAAAGTAGATCTCGATTTGGTTGAGCCAACTGGCGTGAATGGGTAAATGCACGGCAATGGCATTTTCATAGGCATCCTGCAAGCGTTTGGGAAAAGTCGTGGTGTAATGTGAAGAGCCGTTGTCCACAATCCAGAAGACGCGATTTGCTGATGCATAAGGTTCCTGCCCCATCACCAAGTCCACCAGCTTTTGGAAAGGCACAATCCCGGTCTTCTCATCCACCCGACCAAAGACCTGGCCTGAAAAGACGTCCAGAGCAGACAGGTAGGCCACGGTGCCTTCTCGTTTATAGTCATTCTCGAAACGGATCGGTCTGTTTGAGTTGGCAGACAAGGTGGGAAACTCTCGCCGTAAGATTTGGAGTTGAGATTTCTCGTCGGCAGAGATGACGAAGTCGTTCTCACCAAGCGGCACTGCCTCCCATATACCCTGGTAGAGGTCCAAAATACGACTGGCTTTTTCAACAAAGTCTGGATCTTTTGGGAACAGCCAGGACTGATGATACCAGGGGCGAATCGCATCCTGGTTGAGAATCCGCCAGATCGTGCCGGTCGAAATAGATGAGATCAACTCACACGCTTCGACTTCGACCTGGATTTCACTCAGGCTAAAACGCGACAGCGGAAGCCCGCGCTGTGCCGGTAACTGGCAGGCAATCGCTTTGACCTGCACAACTTGCTCAGGGGGAAAAATCGGATGGCCGACCGCTTCTTGGCTCATCCGTCAAGCGAAATCCGTTTGTTGCCCATCTTTTGCGCCATTTCCAGGCGGTGTTGTAATGAACCCCGACTTGCTCAGCCAGCGCATCGTTGCCAATTTTGGGGTCTTCGGCTAAAATCAACACCATCTTTGCCCGGACTACCTCAGCGTGAGGGGCATGATGCTGGCGGATGACTTGCTGGGCTTGGTCGAGTTCTTCTTGGGTGAACTCAGGGTGATATTGGGGATAAGGACTCGGCATAGGACACCTCCTGTTCGAGTGGAAATGGAAGTGTCTAAGATAACCGTTTTTTTCCTCTTTATCAAGCTTCACACGTATTTGCGAGAATGACCACTAGTCCATGTTGATTATCTTTTAGCGTGTCGATACTTTTCCCGTTACAATTCACCCACGCATGTGGACGAAGACTTATATAGCCCACGCCAATGCAGAATTCTGCGGAAAGTCTTCGTCGCACCAGCATCCTATAGATCACCAGTGAACGCGGCAAGCAACGTGCGAGGTTTGGATTGAACAGATCTGCGATCTTGACGGCCCGGGTAACTTGTGCTATCACTTCTTCAGCCGCGAGCCCCTTGGTAGGATCCTCGAATCCCCGACGGCCGATGAAAACCCTGTGTGTGTGACCAAAACCACGCGATCGAAGCAGGTGATTGGCCGCAACCAGGAAGAAGAGGGCTTCAAGTACACGACACAATCCCCTGATCAGGACGTAGAAGCGGAGGACTAGAGATGTGATCTTCATTGCATTGGTTCCCGCTTCCTTACTTTTGATGTAGGTCACAAATACCGTCCACTTGAGGACGCAAACCTCCCCGGCGAGTGCTTGATCACTGTTTGAGCAAATGCATCAAGCCGTCGCGTTCTGTTCAATTGGCTAGAGAGACAAACACACAGACAATCAATCCCAGGGTATCTACAAGGAGATGCCGCTTACGCCCATTGACCATTTTACCTGCATCATAACCTTTTGATTCACCTTGGGTTGCCGTCTTAATGCTTTGGCTGTCTATACTGCCTGCTGAAGCGGTGGACTTACGGCCTTGACGCTGTCTTTCTGATGCAGGGCTTGCTGGATTTGCTGCCAGATGCCTTTTTCGCTCCAGGTGTTGAAATACCCATACACATTTTGCCAGCACCCAAAGGCTTTGGGCAGCATTCGCCATTGTCACCCGGTTTTGGTCAGATACACAATCCCTCGGTGGACGACCACGCCCCCCGGACGCCATTTCCGTTTGGGCAGTAGAGGGATGAGAAGTTGCCATTGCGCTTCGGTTAGATTCGTCGGATATTGCCTCTGCGTATTCATCTTTATCCTTTCGTTTCAGGTCGTTTGGGATTACCTGGATTTGGATAGATGAATACGCACTTCTCAACTCTTTTCTTAATCCCTCACCTTTTTAAAACAGGTTAGGTGAACCGTTATTGAGCGCAGCCCAGGTGGTATATTACGGTCCGCTAACTTGGCTTAACGGTTGGAGGCCTATCATGCCTTAAATAGGCTGCCTTGCGAGCCGGCGCTTTCGTCACCAGCTGATGTCCCGCCCAAAATGAGCTGATCTGCGTTCCCGTAACTGACCAACTTCGGTTTCGAGTAGATCCTTTTCTGTTTCTCTTTCTGTTTCATAGGAATCTCCTTTCTGTAAGCAGACAGGCAATTACCACTCTGGGCTGCACAAATACTGGCAGATAACCAGGCCGAATTCGGCGCATCCCGATCGTATAACACCATCAAGAGTCCCTAATCCCAAGTCCTATGTCCCGCCCTCCCCATCAGCCAAAGGTCCAGGCTTAGGTATAGCAGCGCAGTTCGGTAGGCGCTTGGAAATCCCTGTCGTGCCCTCTCCAGGCCATTCCTATACTTCTCGGCATCTGCATACCCACATTGCACCAGAAGAGAGCTTGACAAGAGTCTCTGGATGCGCTCCCATTCACGCCGAAACCCTAGGACATTGATCTCATGGGTTCCTCCCTTATCTTGCCTCTCATATATCTCCCTAGGTAGAATGACTTTCCACGCTTCACGCTGAAGAACTCTTACCCTGTCCCCCTCCATCTTGCGTACTGGTTTCAGAGAAAGCGCAAATTCAACGAGCCATCTATCGAGATAGGGACGCCGGAATTCTACCTCAACTGGTGGGTGGAAACGTTCGAAGTTCCTGAGTTCCCGGTAGAACGCTTCAGAGTCCAGTTTTTGAGAAACAGAATGCACCTTGCTCGATAGGGACCACGGTTTCGATAGCAACTCCTTAGCATCGAATTGACTCATCCTCGCTCCGAGCCAATTCTCAAACATGAAATTGACTCGTGGGCGAGCTGGAGCAATGCAAAACTTCCGCAACCCATCGAACAGGGAACAACGCCTCTTCATGCACGTTTGTGGAAGGTTTCGTATGAGTCGCCACAGGTCTCTCCTGCGCCACAGGTCACAGAGATATTCAGGATGCCCGTAGAACAGTTGATCTCCGCCGTGTCCAGTCAGGCATACCTCGACGCCGAGCTTCCTATAGAACTCGTTAAGGTAGTGGTTCAGACTCATGAACAGGATATTGAAAGTTGGCTCATCTGGCAACGCCATGGAATGAGAACATGGTTTGAGTATCCAATGTTCATGCACACCGATTTCAAACAGGGGGATACCGCTCTTCCTCGCTATTAGTCGCGCCCACTGACGTTCTTCAAATTCGCTGATGCCATCATGATAGAAAGTCATAGCACACACCTTGTGCTTAATAGAGGCATAATTTCTAGCAACTACCGCCAAAATCGCGGAGGAATCCAGACCACCGCTTACAGATACGCACACCTTTTCTGCACTTCTTATACGGCACGCTACCGCCTCCCCAAAATGTCCCAGAAGGCTTTCAACGCAAACTTGATCGTCGAGTGCTTCTTCCTCCGGGAAGGCAGCATCAGCATAGTAGTCCACTTCCTTGACACAGTTCTGGGATACCAAGAGTGAATGGCCAGGTACAATTGCTTCAACACCAACGTATGGTGTGATGCGAAAAGAGGAGGGACTTTGCCGGTGGTAGATAGTTGTGAGATAAAGTGCGATAAATCGCTCATCCAATGCGAAGGGGTTACCTGGCCGCTGCAGGATGTGACCTAGCTCAGACGAGATGTAAATCGCATTGGCATCACTGCAATGATAGAGATATGACGTGGAACGGTGGTCCACTGCTGCAAATAGGGACAAGCTCCTCCAATTAAAATAGAGCAAACCGAACTCACCGGAGACTCGCTGGACTGCCTCAACGGGATTCGACTCGAGACTTCTCAAAAATTGAAAGGCAGCCTGAGAACTAACGTCTTGATCTGTTCGACACGACGGGCAGCGTTCCATTGTATATATCTGCCCATCGACCAACAGGTTACCATTGGGGGAATCATAGTGATATGAGCGCATTCCTCGAGATGGCCTTGTGTTATACTTGTCTAAGAACACGCAACCGGCTATGTGGCAACTTTCAGGAGCTTGCTTTGTAGGATAGACTATTCCATCCCGAAATCCGAGCCATGACACTTGGTCGCGACTCAGGGGTGCCCCATCAAGATTGAAGCATGCAGCTATGGCCATGTTGGTAGGTGTCCCTGTTGTCACAACTCGCGCGCTACAATCCCAAGCCCTTTGGGATCGTACACGCCGTCCCAGTAAGCACTCAGTACGCTATGGAGTCAACAAACCAGCATCTTTCAATTGAACAATAAAGGCCTCCAAGTCGGCCTCCACTTCAGTGGGGTCTGCATCGTATTCTTCAGCAATCTGTCGCGCCGTCCCTTCGATGCTGCCTGTCGTTGACAACAGTTCCCAGAATCGCACTGATGTCTCCTCAAGGCCGTAGAACTCGCCTGTCTGGAGGTTAAGCAAAACAAGGCCGCTATCAACTTGTGCACTGACAATGTCATCAGACATCCGCAACTGTCTCTGCTGCATTGTAATACACCCTCTTGATTGACTCTTCGGTAGTCCAGGAGAATAATAACGAACCCTTTTTGGGCTCTTCGCTGTTTCACGTGGGTAATCATAAAAACCCGAACCAGTCTTCTTGCCGAGTGCGAGGTGGTTCCTAACCGTTTGCTCCGGTATCCGCACATGAGATCTCTCCTAAACACACGGCGGGTATTGAATGATCCGGAGATCCAGTTTGCCGTTTAGTCCATCGTAACAATTTATTATCTAACAACTTAAACAACTGTTTTTAAGATAGAATCCTGAGCAACAGACAACGGGTCGGGCAACACCGTTGACAAAGAATACTCGAAGGCTGGTCCACAAAACCTGCAGCTTGGGCGTCTTGTCTACCACAACTGGTCGTTCCTGGGGGAAGGTTACCCACACCAAATAGCGAGGAGCCCCTTTTTGTTCTTAAATATACGTCATGTGTGACTTTTTTTAAAACTTATATTTTCACAATGGTTCGGACACTTTTTATAAGTTGTTGATTTTCAACAGGTTATAAATTTAGCACCAGATTCCATAAACTGTTATTTTTCAATGGTTTATGAAATTTGAACCCCCAGAATTACAAAAACTGTCCGAAGTATTGATTTTCAACAGGTTATTCACAATGCCCTATTTGGGGCAGAAATCGGTGCTGTTGAAAATCAAGGAGTTACGAAAAGAAGTCACACATCGCGTCTTAAATATATGATTTTGAACGTCATGTGTGACTTTTTTTAAAGTGTATATTTTCAATATGTTATTTTTAGGGTTCATTCGAATCCGAAGTCAGTGCTGTTGAAAATGTAAGGAGTTACGAAAAGAAGTCACACATCGCGTTGATTTTGAATAAAATATACAATTTGTCTGCACGGAGAAATGCTCTTGATTTTGCCTTTAGAACGGAAGTAGAGGGCTGTTCTTCCTTCTGAAAGAGGGATCTGTAAGGGGGATTTCCGTTTTTTGGGTCACTTTTGCTGATAAACAGGTCGTTCAGCCCCGTTACTGTCCTCCTGAGATTACCAAATATGATAACTCAAAGTAATTCTATATACAAGCTCAAAATTTCCTACTTTTCTTAAATTTTACAACCCTCTATAGTGTAGAATCCTGACAGAAAGGGGTGACCAATCCATCGAAATAAAAAAGTGAATCTCCCCGCGCAAAGCGCGGGGCATCTCAGCGGAAGTTCCGGTTTAGGGGGCTGGCCGCCCCCTATGACCCCTGCTAAGCGGATGCCATTCCTCCCCGTTCAAAGAACGGGGTATCCTGGCATAATCTCATGACGTGATATCTAAAAAATGACGCCTACATTCCTTCCTTAAACATTCTTGCAAGTTTTCCCGTTAATTTTCTCTTGGCTTTCCAAAGACAATCTCATCATTTCATCAAAAACTCCTACCTTTGTTTCTATACGTGATTCCTCTAGTATGTTGTGTGGAACAAAAATTCCAGATTTTGATATATGACCTTCAATTCCCGAAACACTACAAAGTTGACGTGTTAATGCTTCATTACGTGTTTTTACATCTGGCCAGTTTAGAACATCATCTCCGAACTCTTTACACAACATCTCGTATTTCATTAACTCAAATTCTAACCTTAGACCATTATACCATTTCGGACTCTCACTCAACTGAGCCATTATCTCTCTTCTTTCTGAATCCGAAAATTGAGTTTCTAAAACATGCAAAAAAGATTGCCAACATCCCATAAATCCAAAGTCTATCCATCCTGCTAGCATTTCATACTTTCGTCGAGAACGTGCAAAGTTAGCAATAATTCTTGCATTTACAGCATGACTTGAACTTACACCTATTAAACTATTGATATCTGTTCCTATAAACTTACATCCTCCTTGATAAGAATCTGAAGACCATTCTGTATCTATAAATTTGACATTTTTAAAAGTACATCCTGTATGCCTAAAACTTCTCAAGAGACAATTGATAATGGTAGAACATTCTATTTTAGATACACTGAAATCAGACCTACTCAGATCACAGTCCTTAATAACTGTAAAGTGGACCCCATTGTCAAGACCAATTTTGGGCGAATTTAAGGTTGATTGCGTTTTTGTTTTCGATAGGCATCTCCTTTGCGAGGTAGAGGTCAGCGGGTACGTGATTGTGGAGTCCCTGGTGAGGGCGTTCCTGGTTATAGAAGAGGAAGTAGTCGGTCAGTCCCTGGATCAGGAGAGGGACGGTGTCATAGGACCTGAGATAGAGGTCTTCGTATTTGACGGAGCGCCAGAGGCGTTCGACGAACACGTTGTCCAGGGCTCGACCTCTGCCGTCCATACTGATTTGGATGCCTTCTACTTCCAGCCGTTGTGTGTATCGCAAGCAGGTGAATTGGGCACCCTGGTCGGTATTGAAGATGTCGGGGCAGCCCAACTTGAGCGCATCGTCCAGGGCGTCTATGCAGAAATCCGCGTCCAGCGTGTTGCTCACCCGCCAGGAGAGCACATACCGGCTATACCAGTCCATCACCGCCACCAGGTACATGAAGCCTTGTGGCATCGGCACATAGGTAATGTCGGTGCTCCAGACCTGGTTGGGGCGAGTGATGGACACGCCTCGCAGCAGGTAGGGATAGATGCGACACGCAGGATGGGACCCGCTGGTGTGGGGACGCGGATAGATGGCTTCCAGCCCCATTTTGCGCATCAACCTCTGCACGCGCTTACGGTTGATCTCGTATCCCAGGATGCTCAACCAGGCCGTCATCCGTCTCGACCCATAGAAGGGCCTTTTTGTGTATTGCCCGTCGATCAGACGCATCAGGAACAGGTTCTCCGGGGTCTCGCCTGCCGGCTGGTAGTAGAAACTGGAGCGGGAAAGGCCAAGCAGTTGGCATTGTCTGCGCAGGCTGATATTCGGATGGGTCGGATCGATCAGCCTGCGCTTGGTCTCAACTGAGTCCGGCAGCTTTTTTTTTCACAAAGTCCAACTCGACCTTCAGCCGACCGATCTCTTCGTAAAGCCGAGCTTTCAGCGCCTCGTCATTTTGATGATCTCTGGCGTGGGAGCTGGAGAAGATGTCCGTAGCCCCAGCCTGGAGTTGCTTTTTCCACTTGCTGATCTGGTTGGGGTGGACTTCATACTCGGCCGCCAGCTCATTCACGGTTTTCAGGCTCTTCAATGCTTCTATTGCGACACGGGATTTGAGTTCTGCACTCCGATGGTTTCGCTTCATTGCCCACTCCTTAATACTACTTAGTATCTAACTTAGCGAGTGGTCCAGTTTCCGGGGTCCAATATACTGCTCCTTTTATGAAAGTATCTACAAAATTGGCTCCTCGCTATTTGGTGTGGGTAACCTTCCCCCAGGAACGACCAGTTGTGGTAGACAAGACGCCCAAGCTGCGAGGTATATTAGAAAGTTGTGGACGGGTATAAAAAATGAGCGTATCCTTGAATATCGAATAACCACAAATCCCTCAGCCGAGGGAGAAAGGATACGCTCCATGAAACAATATACAACCTCCCAAGTGGAGAAGATAGTCAGAAATGAAGTGACCCTGAGCCTGGAGGATCTGCTTCGAGCCGGCGCCCGCAAGATGCTGCAAGCCGCCCTGGAGTTTGAAGTGGAGACCTATATCGAAAGCTTTAAGGACGAGAAAGACGTAGGGGGTCGCCGAGAGGTGGTCAGAAATGGTTCCCATAAACCCCGAGAGCTTCTCACGGGTGTGGGCAAGATTCCCATTCGTCAGCCTCGGGTGCTGGATCGGCGTTTTGGACAGCAGTTTACCAGTGCCATTTTGCCCAAATATATGCGTCGGGCGCCTTCCATCGATGCCTTGATACCGGCCCTGTATCTCAAGGGGGTGTCCACGTCCTCTTTCCCCGAGGCACTTTCTGCCATCCTGGGCGAGAATGCCCCGGGGTTATCCCCTGGCAACATTGTGCGGCTCAAACAGATCTGGGATGAAGAGTATCAGGGGTGGAAACATCGGGATCTTTCAGAGAAGCACTATGTGTATATCTGGGCAGATGGCATCTACTTCAACGTCCGTCTGGAACCGGATCGGCCCTGTATGCTGGTCATTATAGGGGCAACCAAGGACGGTCGTAAGGAATTGCTGGCCATCGAAGATGGGCATCGAGAAAGCAAACTGTCCTGGCAGGGCGTGCTCAGAGATCTCAAAAAAAGAGGCCTGAAAGAGGCGCCTGCCCTTGCCATAGGCGATGGAAGCCTGGGGTTTTGGGCAGCGTTGGAAGAAGAGTTCTCCATCACCCGTCATCAGCGCTGCTGGGTGCATAAGACAGCCAACGTTTTGGACAACCTGCCCAAATCTGTCCAGGCCCAGGCCAAAACACGCATCCACGAGATGTATCTTTCACCCACCAAGGAGGACGCCCTCAAAGCCTATGATGACTTCATCGCCCTTTATCAAGCCAAGTATCCCAAGGCCTGTGAGTGCCTGGAAAAAGACAAGGATGTGCTCTTCACATTCTATGATTTTCCGGCCGCCCACTGGCGACACATCAGAACCACCAACCCCATTGAATCCACCTTTGGCACCGTCAGGCATCGCACCCGCCAGACCAAGGGATGCGGTTCTCGAAATGCCACGCTGATGATGGTCTATAAACTGGCCAGCGAGGCGGAGAAAAACTGGCAGCGGTTGCACAGCCACAAGCTGGTTGAACTGGTGGTCCAGGGCGTTGAATTTGAGGATGGAGAAATCAAAAAAGCAGCCTAACTCATCGGGATACGCTCAAATCTCATCCACAACTCTTGACAATATCTCCCAAGCTGCAGGTTTTGTGGACCAGCCTTCGAGTATTCTTTGTCAACGGTGTTGCCCGACCCGTTGTCTGTTGCTCAGGATTCTATCTTAAAAACAGTTGTTTAAGTTGTTAGATAATAAATTGTTACGATGGACTAAACGGCAAACTGGATCTCCGGATCATTCAATACCCGCCGTGTGTTTAGGAGAGATCTCATGTGCGGATACCGGAGCAAACGGTTAGGAACCACCTCGCACTCGGCAAGAAGACTGGTTCGGGTTTTTATGATTACCCACGTGAAACAGCGAAGAGCCCAAAAAAGCCCGGCACCCACGAAGGTTTTGTGAGAGCCGGGCAAAAAAAACGGCCCGGACGCTCACGTTTTGGGTGAGTATCCGGGCCGCCTTTGGGCCGCTGATGGTGCTTTATAGGAGGGCCGCCTTTGGGCCGCTGATGTTTGATTCGTCTTTGGGTTTTGTCAGCTTTCCAGCCGGGCGCGAATCAGGCCATTTGGCATTACGGTGACAACGTTATATTTTCCACAGCCGCTTTTACATTTGAGCCGAACCCCGGAACCGGGAGTCGCCTCTCCGATAATACAACTGCATTCCCGGCAGAGGATCGTTTTTAGCTCGATCAACCCTCTCCCTGGAAATGGGATGGCGCGGGGTTCCATCTCTACCCCCCCACATCCAGGTGCTTCTCGATGGTTTCCGCGTCAAAAATATCCACCTCATTCTTGCAGGTGAGGCAGAAGAAGCGGCTGGAGAAGATGAAGTCCACCCCGTTGGGCATCGACGCATCTTTGATCGGGACCGCTATGGGCAGATACGCCGAGCGGCCGCATATCCGACACCTGAGCAGCTTGGGGGGCTTTGCCATCGTCTATTAGAGCAATCGGCAATGGGGCGAGAATCTGTTAGGAAAATTTTTCGGGTGTGCCATCCACCTTTACCCGTTCCCGGTAGATAAACGTACCCTTCCCGGTGTAGAGGCGCACGCCGATCCCACCATTGGGGCCGCCCCCGATGAATTTGACGCCGCCCCCTCCAGCCGTGGGCAGATTGGGGAGCATGTCTTCAGGCGTGAGGTCGTTGGCCTCCATCGCCTCTTTCACCAGCGCCCGCTTGTGGGCCTCCTCGATCGCCTTCGGGTCCGGTTCGGGCCCCGGTTCTGGTTCGGCCTCTTCCTGGGGAGCCCCATCTCCGGGAGCTTCTGCTGCGCTTTCGGTCTCCTCTGTTTCGGGCGTGTCCTGGGCTTGTTCCTGAGCTTCGGGGGCGTCGGGTGCCTCCTCGGGCTGGGCTCCCTCCGGTGCCTCTGCTGCCTGCGATCTGCGTCCTCGTTTTGCCATGTCGGCCTCCTTGTGAATGGCGTGGCACAATGCCAGCCGATTAAAGGTCTTTCTCGATCTCTTCCCTCATCACCTTCATCCGATACGATTTCTTCGTCACCATCAATTTAGCGCGGGACGGCTTACCCAGTCGGTCCCGGAGGCAGAGGATTTCCACGGCCGAGGTGCCAGAGCGCATCACGTAGCAGACCCGCCACCCATCGCTGCCCACCTTCCCTGTCGACTCCATCCAGAAGGCGTGGGAGGCCAGCACGCCCCGCCCATTCGTGAGCCTCACATCATTCCTCAGGTCGTCCATCGTCATTTCCACACCCAGGTGAAACTCGGTTGCATCCTGGGCCATCCGCTGCGCCTTTTCGTGTTCGCCATCTGGAACCTCAATGCCCGCCGGAAAGACGCGATGCACAATATAGGACTCCCCGTCCGTGATGTCCGCAACATGGATGCCAAGCAGGGCCTCAACGTCCATCCCGAATATCCAGGCTCGGGCGCGGGTGCGCCAGGAAACCTCGTTTTTATCGGGGGGCTGGAGTGTTGTGTTGTTCATTTTGCATTCCTGTGAAGTTCTGCATCATCCAGCCATGCATATCCCGTACCATCTCTCGCAACTCCTCATCCGTCTCCACCTCACGACCTTTCCAAAATATTCGGCCCTCTCCCGTCCACCGCATGACCTCTTCGTTTTCGGTAGTATTAAAAGCAGGGCAAGAAGGATCATAAGATCCGTCTATTTCGGCTTGGATATTCACGATTTACTCTCCTTTTGAGACCTGTACTTTCTGTCGGTGAAATGGGTGGTTTTGGCCACGGCGCACAGCCCAAAGAAGACACCGGCAATGAGAAGCACGCCCACGATGATCCAGAACATCATTGCCCTTACGCCGCCTCCATAATCACCGGCACCGCAAAGCACTGGCAGTTGACCACCTCTTCCACGGGCAGCGCCGGGTCCCTGGGGTGCTTTGCCCGGTGTCCGCCCACGATAAAATATTCATCCACGCCGATGGGTCTATCCGGCCCGAACTGCGCCCCGGCCGCTAAGTGCGTGGGCCTCGTATTCCGAAATGCGGGCAGCCAGTATTTGCCCAGGTTGGACACCTGTTCTTTGGCCTGCTCAAGCCGCCTCTGCGTCGTGATCGAGTGGATTCGGTTGACTTCGGTTCGCACAATGCGCGTGGCTCGTTTCGTGACCGTTCCCGCGCCCGCCGGCGAGGGCAGATGCCTTGCGATATTCTTTAATACCTCGTCTTTGGAGCTACCTCCAAGGAGACCCACGGAAAGCTCGGTGGTGATCTTCTGGACGGCCTCAGCGGTGACGCCCCGGATCTGGTCGGCGTGAAACGAGGCCAGGGTCTGCGTCAGTTCTGTGGGCAGGACCGGAAAGGAGATCTGGATGCCGACCCGGGCGAGGGGTTCTTTGACGATCGCCGTCCCGAGGTCCTCCGCCCGGATCTGGAGTTTGTCGAATTCGTCCAGGTAGGTCATTTGAAATTCCCCCATGATGCGCTCGACCTCCCCTTTGAGCTGAGGCAAGATAAACGCCTCGAACCCAGAGGCATCGGCGATGCGGGCGCTGATCTTTGACCGGGCATCTTTGAGGAGGGCGGTGACCTTTTTCACCGCCTCAGCGTCCAGCCGGTCCATCGACCGAATGTTCCGGTTGACCGCGCCCTTGAAAGCGCGTTCGCTGCGGGTGTCCTCTGTGAGGCGGACCTTCATCTCCCGGCCTCTTCCTCCAGACGTTTCAATCTGGCCTCCAGGCTATCCACCCTTGCCTTGAGGTTCGCCACCTTGATGCCGGTCCTGAGATGGACCTGCCGCTGGTTGACGTAATGCATCATCAGGTCAACCAAATCCTCAACCCTGGTGACTGCCTCCTGCTCCTGGTAGGACGGTGCTGGGGCGTCGGAATCGGTCAGTTTAGCCTCGGCGATATTAAAGATAATTGGCCCGCCAATACCCCCAGCACAGGCCAGGAGGAAAATCTGACCAATCCACCACTTTTTAGACCTTTCGATGTCCCAGCTGGTAATCCAGATAAACAGGATGAACAGAACCGCCAGGGACAAGACAGCAAAGACAATCCAGATCACGCCATCGCTCCCTCTGGCTCTTCCTGCCCCCGGTCCCCTTCCTCGTCTTCCTCATCATCCTCCAGGTTCAGCCCATCGAAGTCTGCCTTATCCTTTTCGCCCTGTGCCGCTAAGAGTGCCTTTATCTCCGCCTCCGCATCGATCGCCATCCCCATCTGTGCGGCCGCAAAGGCAAAGAGGCCAATCGCCGTTTTGGGCGTAATGATCTCGGTCAAGAGCGCACTGGCCAGCGCCCGCCCGATGGCCTCCAGGGTCTGCGCTGCCTTCTGCATATCCCGGCTGGAGATCTCCGGCGCATCGATGGAATAGTCGTACAACTCTTCCTCCTTCACGCCGATCAGAACCTTCGCCCGCACCGCTTCATCGATCTGGTATCTAAGGATGAACTCCAGGATTTCGATGAGGTCTTCCTGTCGCCCGCCCACCATCCGCATCGGCGGATCGCCCATTTCATACGCGGAGGCCCGGTTTGCATTCTCGCCCACCCCAAAGAGCCAGTGTTCGGGATAACCACTCCCAGTAAGAATCGGTGTCCGCATCATACGCCCTTCCTGAGAGGCGTCGGAGGCCTGGAGGTTGGGCGCTACCACGTCCCACTCCACGCTCTCATTACGCACCCGCACCGCGCCGGGTTTTGGTGCTTTGTTCTTCGCCAGCCAATCCTTTTGTGCCTTCTCGTCTGATCCTTTCAAGAGCACATCCCAGATGAACGTATTGGCCAGGGCCGAACGCTCCATCCGGTTGAAATGAAACTGGTCGAGCATGTCCAGGGAGTCCGCAAGAGCAAAGAGGTCCGAGCGGCCCCGGGTTGCCCGGATGGGCTTGTTGATGGCGAAGAAAAAGCAGGAGTCCACATACTGATCTTCCCCCTCGGTCTTGCCCACCAGGCGGCGCTCGCTCATGTCGTAATTGATGATCTTGAGGCGGCGCTCCTCATCGCCTGGATCCTTTTTCTTGAGCACGACCTCCCGGAGGATTTCAAAGTTGTCCGGGTCCGGCTTGATCGCACCAATGACGCCGGGGTCCACGTATCCAAGCCGCACAATACCGTCTGATCCGGTTATGGCGGTATAGCACTGTTCTCCGGCCAGGCCAAGCTCGCGGCCGCGTGTCCTGATCTTGGATTTCCAGTTGTTGATGGGGTCGTTCCAGTGCTTTTTGAGCAGCTCGCGCACCTTATCGTTTGTGGCCTGGATCTTCCATTCCCGCCCTTTACCGACCACGAAATCCCGCGTCATATTGACGATACGCTTTGCGAAGGGGTTCACGTCGGCTAAGTAATAGGCGATCTCTCGCTGGCGCTCATGGGTCAGGCTGCCCAGGTCCCTGCTAACCTCGGTGATGCGGCGGAAGAGGTGTTCATCAGTGTCAATAGTCGAGAGAGAGGCCAGGGAATAGCCCAGGGACGCCTCGCGGAGGGAGGCGGTGGCGACGTGGTTGGACTCCACGAAACGAGAGAGTGTTCGGGTGAGGTTCATGGCGTTTTCCTTTTGCCGGGTTCCAGCTTGATGAGATCGTTATCAAAGCAGACGCTGTTTACGCCGGTGGCCAAAAGTTCAATTATGTGCTCCTCTTTGTCGTTGGGGATATCTATTTCCAACCCCTCAATGATGCCGTGGAAGACCTCATGCCAGATGGTATGCCAAATGTCCTGCACCGCTCTGCCGTTGTCATAGACCCGTATCGTTCGCGTCCAGTAGTCGATCTGGCCCCAGAGGGAGCGGCGCTTGAGATTATCTACGTCCGACGGCTTTTCGACGTATTCGATGGTGTAGGTGAGGTCGAGGATCTTGATTTTATCGGGCTTGCTTTTCATCTACTCCCCATTGCGGCCTGCCAGTCAATCGGCGCCAAAGGCGATGCCAGAAATACGGATAGGGATCACCAAGAACAATATTCTTACCCCACCAGCGCAGCAAGGGATACCTTCTTTTTCTCCCCTGCCAGAAAACAAATACCCACGGCCCACGTTTTGACCCCCGGCCAATACACCATCCGGGAACCTCCACATAATAAGGTTCTGATGGCCCCTCCCTTGACTCCCGAAAGAAACCCCCAAGAAAGGCAATTATAGGTGTGTAGATACCTACGGTAACTTGGGGCGGAATAGGACGAAAGTGCGATCCGAACCGCCACGCCCCGAGGAAATCCCGCAGAAAGTAAACCTGAATGACTGCCCACTGATATGGGAACTTGATTACCAGCATCTTTACACTTCACCCTCCACAAGTCGTGCCTGGATCACTCCCGGCCGCACATCTTCGCTCTCATCTGCACCCTCAACCGGGACCTCCGGAAAGTCCCGTCTCAGCTTGGGAATCATCTCCCGACCGAGGCCCTGATATTCGGGTACCTGTTGACCGGATTCGTCAAAGACCATCAGCATTCCATTCGTGAACAGGGTTGCTTTAACGGGGGGCATCGGCCGGCCTCATCAGAGAAAGTAATCGAGCACATCAAAGTGTCCACGGGTGGGATGGATTGATCGGGGTGAGAACATGGGATTTGGGCGTGCCATCGGCTTTCTCCTCCAAAATCGCACCGACCTGCTCCAGTTTCTTTCGGTGCGCATCCTGCCGCTTTTTTGCCTCTTTCGCTTGCTGCTCTTTCTTCTCCCGCTCCCGTTCGGCAATTTCCTCTTGTGGGCTCTGCTGGGGCGGTATCCCCGCGGTGCCTCGCCAAACGCCCTGACACGTGCCCCAGACCTGCCGGGCAACCTCCACGGCGAAGGCGGAGGCGAAGACCAGGGGCCAGGAGCAGACGGTGCCGGCGCTTCTGGCATAGAGGATCAGACGATCGGTCATTGGCCCGGGGCCTCCTCTTCGGCGCCGCTGACTGCCTCGGCCGCCTTTTTCCGGCGCTCGCGTTCTGCCTCATAATCCATCTCGAAATTTTTACCCGGGGGCCATCGCCCACAAGTCCTCGCAGCCTCGCCATCTTCATCCTTCATCCAGCATATCAAAGGATCAGACCTTGATTCCGGAATAGCCATCTTTGGATACAGGTGATAATGTTTCACGTCGTGATAGATGCGTGTGTAAGAGAGCGGAAAGTGCCGCTGCAACCAATCGGGAAACCAGCGCTCTTTGAATGCATCCCACCAGGAAGCAGGATGTTTGGCAATCCATTGAGGCTCTATCCACATTTCCCGACTGGCAAGCGTAAATCTCACACGAGCAATCATCTGCTCTGTCGCGCCAAGTCTTGAGGATTCAATTTCGATATCCGAGAGCTGGACGTTGATCCCGAACCTTATGAATTCTACCTGAATTTCATCCTCCAGATTCATCGTTTTCCTCTCAGTAATTACCGTCCACAAGTATTACGGCTTGGTGCTCACGTCCCAACTCTTTCAGCGTATAATCCCACCCGGCGAAAGGCTTAAGCCCCCTCTTCTTAAGAGCCGCATCCAGCATTTCCTGGGCCTCTTTCTCGTCTTTGGCTCGGACAATGCTTGCACATCCTACCGGCCAGAATGTATCGTGGTCTGTGCAATAGTAGACGGGCATTCAGCGTCCCCTCCCCAACCTGCTCCCTCTCGCCGCATAATCCCGCCAGCCCCATTCCTCACCTTCCGGTTCCTCCCCGCCAAGTTCGGCCAGGAGTGCCTCCTTCTCCTGCTCCCGGCGGGCCTTTTGCACCTCCTCATCGTCCTCGCCTGTAGATGCGGCCTCGATGAGACGCCTCCGAACCCCTTCCCGCGCAAACCAGCAGGCCATGATCGTGTCGGTAAGCGTAGCGGCCGGGTAGCCTTTCATCTCCACGATCCAGGCAAACCAGGACTCGGGCCACTCCTCGCCCAATTCATCCTCCTCCAGCCCATCGGTGGGAATGACCCAGATGAGGTTTTCAAACTCTGCGGACAATCCGGGTAGGCCAATCATCTCATCTGCCTTGTTCGCCCCGGTCGTGAAAGCCTGCAGGGGGATGCTCTTGTCTTTTGAGGTCTGCTCGATCCAGTCGATCAGCGTGTTCTGGTATGCGTTGTTTTCCACCACGATGGCTTCGGGGTGGTGCTGGTCGTTTACGTCAATCACCTGGTTTGCTGTCTCTGGACCGCTCCAGTGGCCCCGCCGGATGTCGAGGGGCCAGCGGCGGCTTTCCGGGTCGAGGGCAAAGGTGAAAATGACCGTATACGGCTTCTTGTTCTGCGCGGTCGTGCTTCGCGTCATGGCCTTGCGTTTGGCGTGGCCCACGTCCACACCGGTAAAGCGCGGCCAGCGCGGGTCGATGTCCTGGATACTCAGGTCGGGCCTCAGACACCGGGAGATAGCCCTAAAGATCTGGTCCTTATCCGAGAAGGGCCGGAGGCGGAACCCCCGCGCAAAGGCCCGATCCCCTATCTCACGCCGCCTTGCTGCCAGCCGCTCTTGTGTCCACCCGGCTTTCCAGATGGGTATGAGATCCTCCCCGATGGGCTGTTCCAGGACGGCCCACTCCGAATTGCCTTTCAACGCGGCGGTCAGGTCGTCCTCATGCCAGGGGGTAGCGATATAGACTGCCCGTCCCGTTTTGGTCAGCAGGTTGGACCAGACATCCTGGAACGTGTCTTTGACCAGTTCCCGCAGCGCCGGATGCGCGATGGCGTTTCTGAAGTCCACCAGGTCGTCATAATAGATCCGGTCGGCCCTCCCTCCGGTGCCCGAAGACAGGACGCCGACCGCCTCAATGGAGGGGTCCTTATCCTCCCCTTTTCGGTCCACGGTGATGGTGTGCTTGGACCAGTCGTCCAGGTCGGGATGGCGCCGAAGGTCGGGGAAGACCTCCCCAACACGCGGATTGCGGTCGATGTGACCCTTGATCGAGGTGAGGCGCTTGACGGCCGTGCTATCGCTCTGGGTGATGATCTTGATTCTAAGCTGGGGATTCCGGCCCAGCTCCCAGAGGGCACGGCCGATGGGGATCTGTTCCGTCTTGCCGTGTTCCCTGGGCGCCACGATCATCGCCCGGTCGTGCTTCCGGATATGGGCATCCCACTGGCGATGGATCTTGCCCTGCTTCAGCGGGCGGCCCGTCTCGGTGTCCGTAAAGCAATACTCCATGAAGGCGTGAAAGTCGGTGCGGCAGCGCTCCAGGCGTTGCTCCTCTTTCGGGTCTTTGCGTCTTCGAACCCGGGGGGCAGAGCGCTTTTCCAGGCTATTCACCCGCTTTCTCAGGGTCTCAATCGTTGGCATCGTCCACCCCCAGGAGGGCCTCCAGGCGCCGCCTCAGTGCCTCAACCTCTTCGATCTTGAGCGATGCCCGCACCGTCTCCAGGTGAGCGATACGCCCCAGGAGTCGGTCAATAACCGCCCGGTAGTCGGGCCTTTTGCGGACGGTCGTTCTCTTTGTCCCCGGCAGTGTTTCCCCGTCGTGGGAAAGAAAGGCGTCCTCCTCTTTCCTCTCGGCCAGTTCAAACCCGAGTTCCTCATCCTCGCCCGATTCCACTCCCCGCAGCACCTTGAGGGCACGCTGGAGCTGTATCTTTGCCACCACAAGCTCCTCATCCACCCCGCCAATCGTGGCCCTTATGCCGGGCAGGTCTGACAGTTCCTCCGGGGAGAACCCTTTGACATAAATTCCGTGCTTGAGGGCGTGCCGGCTACCCTTTGGGGGTCCCGGACTGTTCCCCCCGTGCATCCGGCAGCGGCCGTTTGCCATCCCCCAATTCTTGCAGGGCTGGCCTGAACGCTTAGATTTTGCGCCGCATCGTTTTCGTCGCTTTTGCATGGCGCTAATTTCCAGAACGGGCTTGCAGACAGGTCGTCTAATTCCACCGACTTGGGAAGGCCGACCGCAATTCGGCCGGCGAGAAATTTGACCAGCGGGAGGTGGCCGAGGAGTTCCTCTTCGCGCTCGTCGGGTGTGGGAATTGCTGACATAGGAGGCCAAATAAAAAAGGCCACCACCGGGAATAATCCCGATAGTGGCCCATTACGTTACCACGCGCCCGCGTCTTATACCTCGCCCTACGGCTGCACAGGCGTCTTCATGATTTAACGGATAATTTTCTTCTCGATCAGAATCCGAACGATCCTGAAGATCCGTTCATCTACCGCATCCCGCTCTTCTTTGAGATGGTCCACTTGGCGCCGAAGATCGCTCGCCAAGTGCTTAGAGATGGCTTTCTGGCGTTCAATCTGGTCGAGGTCGAATTTCACGTCTCACCCGTAAATTTAGATCACATTATCCAGAATGTCAACCCAATTCACATTCCGGAGTGCCGCCGGCGCCGCTCCCACCACCTCGCCACAACCCATGTAAGCGCCATCTCCAGAGCATAGGCGGCGAGTGCGGCGGCGATGAGTTTAGGCAGGAAAGTCACGAAGATAGCGCCTCCTCTATCTCGTCGGCCAAGCGAAAGATCAACTTAGTGTGTACCATGTTTCCAGTAAAATTGCGGATGATGGACAGCCACTTCTCACATACGGCGCGGAGGGCGTCACGCTCACTAAGCAACTCCAGCGTCCCTTTTACGTCACGCGGATCTAAGAAGGCAAGCGCGGCCTTCAGGCGCTGAATCTCTGCTGCATCCTTATCCATCTGCGCACACATCGCATCGGCAAACCAGACAATCATCAACTCTTCGTCAATGTCGGCTATGCTCCAGCCGTTTTTCTGCTTGCATCGCTCAAACTCAGCGGCCCACACGGTAGCATCGGTTGTTTTGTTCAGATCGACTTGCTCCATCATCTCATCCTCCAATCTTCAACAGTCCTTGTGGGCCTCCACAAACGCCCGCATCACAGGCAGCGCCCAACTGGGCTGATGGACCTCATCGCCACATTCACGACATCGCATTACCTGTTTGGCCGCGTCAACGACCGTGGGGTCAGCCATCGCTTACCTCCATCGGTTCGGCCAACGGGGGAAACTCGTCCCATGTGCGGCCGTCGAGCAGGCGGCCAGCAGCCTTCTTGCCGACCTTCCGCAACGAAGACCACCCCACATCCGACATGGCCACATGGCGATCCGAATAAATCTTACCGTCCGAATGCGCCCATACACGAGGCTTATTCATCCACGTCTCTGTCGGCAACCATGCTCCCCATTGCTTGAAATGGAACGCCACCCCCACATCCTGGCACTGGTCCCTAATCGATCTGGCCCAATCGGGATGCATCGGCCTCGCTTTCGGGCCGGACTCGCCGCCAACAATGACCCAATGGATCAGTGGCGGTTTGGCCGGAGACATCGACCGCATCTCCTCGTCCATAAATTCAGTCAACCATCCGTCGTTGGGCGAATCCAAGCAAATCGGCCCCAGCAGAGGCTCACAGGAGAGAAACCGCACCGCCGCCGGTGTCTGGATCAGATAGTGAATCCGCTCGTCAGCGGCCTCCTGGTTCTCCACCGAGACGCCAAGCCACAAGTTGTCGAGGATCTGCGGCACAGTGTCCCAATGTCCGTTTTTCCAGGCGATGCTCTGCCACTGCTCAAAATACTCAGGCAGGCGCTCCGCTCGTTTCGTCAAGACCTGAAAGGTGTGCTGGGGGCAGGACCAGATCACTTCCATCACCTGGTCGATCCACTCGTCCGGGATGTCCTCTTGAAACAGGTCCGTCATCGAGCACACGAACGCCATCCTGGGCTTCGTCCACCGGAGCGGCTGCTGGAGCACCTCCTTGTCCAGTCGGAGCGTGTCCGCGCCCACCCGGTATTTCGGCCCACCAAAACGAACGTTCATCCGCTCGGCGTAACAGTGCTCGCATCCGGCGCTGACCTTCGTGCAGTGCCACTTCCCTCTCACACCCCGGATCGGATTCCAAGTCGAATCCGTCCACTCGATTTTTGAATTGTCGCTCATCAGCTTCACTCCTCTTTCCAGTCGTCGGGGTAGGCCGAACCGTGTTTGCTTTTGCGGGGCATCAGCGGTTGCCTGCCAATACCCACTCAGGCACCTCTTCCGGAAACCGCACCCGCTCGTCTGGCGCGGCCGGAAAGCCCTCTCGGATTCGGTCGTGGGCTTTGTCGTAGGGGATATCCCACTGACGGGACATTTGCTCAACGGCAGGACGGCAGAGGCCGCGGTCAAGGAGGGGCGAGAGGGGTGTGGCTGTGTCGGTAGTTGAAGCCATCGCTTATACCTCCTGCTGCCGCATATCCGGCCCAGTAACTTTCACCTTCACGTTCTTCGCCAGCCTGGACATCTGCCGCTCATAAACCGCCGACAATTCCTCTGGCGATCGGTTGGTTGTGATGATTGTGGGCACCCCTCGTGCATATCGCTCGTTTATGATGGCCTCGTACCGGTCCGAGACATAATCAGACGGCCGGCGGATACCCATGTCGTCGATGCAGAGAAACCGCACACGCTGGAGCAATTCCAAAAAACGGATCTCCTGCTCCGGTTCACTCCACTCTTTTTTGAAACGATCAAAGATCCCATCCTCGGTCACAAAGTAGGCGCTGTATCTCTGCTCCTTCGCTTCACGGATCACAGAAGCGGCCAGATGGGTCTTACCGGCACCCACAGACCCCCACAGTGTCAACCCAATGCCTTCTTGCAAATTGTCACTCAGGAATTTGACATAACGGCTCACCGTCTCCCAAGCAACCTCCTGTTCGATGGATCTCGGCTTATAAGTCTCCAGCCGGACCCGATGAAACCGAGTCGGTATGTTGGCCTCTTTGCAGAGTTGCTCATCTTGGATCTTTTCAAATGCCTCTGATCGACAGGCAGGACAGGGTAGGCCATCATAGGCGCCCCTGTTACGGCCCGTATCGAAACAGTGAGAGCATTTATATCTGGGTGGATTTAGTGGCTTCTTCGGGATCGTATTTGACAATTCCCTGAGACCAGAGTTTAGGCTTTGCATTGTCTTCTCCTTTGGGTTTCTCGGACCCTAAAACCGTCTGGCAAAAATAAACGGCTTGCTTCACAGAGACCGGATGGGGTCGGGCCTGGAATATGGCATCAAGTAGCTCTATGGCCTCATCTTCCCCACACGTCTCAATCAGATCCTCAACGCGCAGGATGGACTCCTGGACTTCCGAAGGCCCAAGCCGGGCCAGAGGGTGGCCACCTGCGGGACGGTGTTCGTGGTAGCATTTAAGCCACCGGGAGAGGGGGGTATCGTCTTTGAGATTTGGAAGTGGTGGTGTTGGAGAGAGAGAAACGGGACCGCCGCCTGATCCGTCTGACATGGTTAGGGTTTCTCTCTCTTGGGTACGTACTGGGTTTTGATTCATGGTTGCTTTAGATTCCTGGTTTGAGGCGCGTTCATGTAAATAG
Source organism: Candidatus Latescibacterota bacterium (assembly GCA_965249305.1). Taxonomy (GTDB): domain Bacteria; phylum Latescibacterota; class UBA2968; order UBA2968. The sequence goes on from OZ252228.1 coordinate 7,016,080, forward strand.
GAATGACTGGACACTTCTGTCCAGTCATGTTCGGGGTCGACTGGACACTTCTGTCCAGTCATTTCTGGCTGACTGGACACTTCTGTCCGGTCATGTTCGGGGTCGACTGGACACTTCTGTCCGGTCATTTCTGGCTGACTGGACACTTCTGTCCTATCACTTTTGGATGATTTCTTCCACCTTTTTGACTTCAAAATGGTGATGTAAAATCCCTTGCTACCGCGTTCGAGATTGAGGTATCCATACATTTCAAGTCGCTGCAAATGTCGGTAGATTGATCTCGCCGAACCACCTGTATCAGCCCGAATCATATCCGCCGTCACCTCTGTTTCGCTGCAAACATAACCGACGCCATTCTCTTCCCTGGTTGTCTTATTCAGACACCAAAAAAAGACAGCCCAGGCACGGCCGATTCTCTCGACGTGTTCCGGTGCCAAAAGTCCACTCCAGACGTAGAATGGATGGCTCTCTTCTTCCACAATTCCCCCTGCAATTTTGGAGCCTCAACTGCCCAAAAGGGCACCGCAAAGCGCCCGGGCGGTGTGAAAGGGAACGGCATTCCCGATCTGTTTCACCTGGTCCGATTTCGTGCCGGTAAAAGCATACCCATCCAACCCCATCGCCGCGGCCAGCTCGTGAGGCCGGAGCATCCGGCGTATTAGGAAATCCCGATACCGGCGCCTGCAGGCTTGCCTGCCACCATCGCCGCCAGGTTGTCCCAAAAGTCGCCCGGCTTCTCTGAGCGCCGGCGGGCACGGTGGATGAGGGTTTCGCGGTCTATTGCCATTGCTCTTCCTCGTCTTCCTCCTCATCCCCTTCGTCTTCTTCGGAATTCAGCCCATGTGCTGGCAACTGCGGTATCTCATTTGGAAGTGGGGATAGGGGGCCTGCTGCCCTATCAGGCCGTAACGGCTTCTTTTTTTTCAGGCTCCTGGCTTTCGTCAGCCTTCTTCGCAAGCTTCCGCAACTGTTCAGGGGCATCATCCCCATCCACAACCCATTCTGCCAGTACACTCAGCGCCCAGCACCGTTCCGGGTCCTGAAATTTCCACCACTCGTCCCAGCACCAATCCGTCTGGCGGCCTACAAGAGCGGCCAACTTTTTCTGGTCGATGTTATCCGCTGCCCGCCAGAGGATTTCTGAAACCAGCTCATGGCTGCGCCAGTTGATTTTGGTTTTTCCTTTTTCGAGGTCGGCCCCCCTGAGGTCGGCCCCCCTGAGGTAGGCCCCCCTGAGGTCGGCCCCCCTGAGGTCGGCCCCCCTGAGGTCGGCCCCCCTGAGGTAGGCCCCGTTGAGGTAGGCCCCCCTGAGGTCGGCCCCCCTGAGGTAGGCCCCCCTGAGGTAGGCCCCCCTGAGGTAGGCCCCCCTGAGGTAGGCCCCGTTGAGGTAGGCCCCCCTGAGGTCGGCCCCCCTGAGGTAGGCCCCCCTGAGGTAGGCCCCGTTGAGGTAGGCCCCCCTGAGGTTCGCCCGCCACAACCTAACTCCTGCCTTCACGGCAGCAACCAGCAGGGCGCACAAAGATTCCGCCGTTCCTTCGTGCAGAACTTCGTGACTGAGCCAATCTAAGATGCTGAATTTCTCTTCCGCCATTTTCTCCCCTCCGTCGTGGTTACCGGTCTTCGGGCTGGGCCTCCTGTGATCGATTATCGGGACGAGACACGCACCGGCCGATTGCCGGTCCTTCCCCCTTTCCCCCTGGATGGTAGAAAGACTCGGTGCCCCGTCCCAATTCTTATGCTGGGGCCTCCTCCTTTGCCGCCTCCTGCTCGTCGAGCCAGGCGTTGACCTCTACGGCCAGTTCTTCGGGAAAGTCCGTCAGGGGCGGTTTCTCGTCCCCCTGGGCCTCATTGTAGTCCGGTTCCCAGATATCCCTCATCTTCTGGTGGAGCGTCACCACATCGCCGCAGATACCCCGTGCGGCCTTCTCAAGCGCCTGCAGACCCTTCTTGCGGATGGTTTTGGGTGCGGCGTCAGCCGGTTCGCCCTTGGCTTTCTCTTCTTCTTGCTCCCGCTCTTTGATGAGCCCCTGTAGGCGTTCGACGAAAGACAAAGCAGCGTCCTTTGTTGGATTCTTCTCGCAGAATGTCCAAGCCTTTGCTGCCTCATCCTCGCCAAAGACGTGTGATTTGGTCAGCTTTAAAATCAGAACGATCTGCGCCGGGGACGCTGGCGCCTTAGCGGTTACATCCTCTATGTCCTGGGTGAATTTCTCCGACGCCATCCCAACCCCCAACGCTGCGGAGACCTTCGCCCTCTTCTCGGCCATCTTCAGAATCGTGTTCTGAAGCGAGAAGGGGTCCTGCTTTCGGTAGCGTTTTTCCCTGGAATTGCACGCCCCCAGACCAGAGCCGACGACCTGTCCAGACCCACGGTGGATAGCGTTGCACCTCACTGTGTAGGCGAAAAAGCCCTCCTTGTAGTCTTCAATCTTTTCTACCACCTCGGGCTCTGCCGCACAGTTGAGCATCCCCAGGATTTTCTCCGCTCCGGGCTTGAAGAGTGTCGGCTTTGGGGTGCCGGGAATCGTCCCGTAGTCCTCTCCGTCTTTGAGAACTTCCCTGAGCAATTGATCCAGCCCAGCCATCATCTGCTTCACGGCCGCCACATCCTGCTCAATTACAGGCATGAGGGGCTGCACGGCAGTCAGGTCGCCCCCCGTCTGTCCGTTCCCATTCTCTGACATCTGCTCCTCCTTTTGCTGGTGGAGTCCCACAAGCCGCCCGTGAGGAGACAGCGGCTGCCCGGAGGAGCGCAGGCGGGACTCCACGATGCTCCTCCAATGATTCGGGAAAGGCTGAATCCGAGCTGAATAGAGAGCCAGGGAGCCTTTCCCCGGGACCGGCCGAGGGATCTCCTTTCCCATTTTCGGTCCCAAAAATAGCAGGGGTGCATCATGGATCGGCCTTGGGGTTCCCCGTATCTCCCCCAATAAAGAGATCCACAGGCCGTGATGCACCCCGCCGCACCTCTTTGGTGGCCACCGCAGAGGTGCTATCGGCTTTCCTTTTTGCTTTGCGTATCATACTCTGAATGTGCCTCCCGAACATCGTGTTCCACCGGCTCTTTTTCAGCCCCACCAACCCATCCAGATCCAAGTAGGCCGCCGTCTGTGCCAACTGCCACCGCTCATACAGCTTCCACGTAGGGTGTGCCAGAAACAGACGCTCTAAGTCGTTCACGCGCTGCGGGAAACACCTGTGCATATGCAGGGCAAAGCCCTCCCAGCAGATAAGTTTCTCTCTCACGGGAAGAGCTATTAGCCCCACCATAAAACGGGCGATGTTGGCAAAATCAGGATCATCACCCACCTCTTGATCTACCAGTCGCGCTACGAACAAGTTGCTGTCATACGCTTTGTGTATCTGTTTTAGGGGCAATGTGGACAATCGGGTGCCATACGTCTTCCAGCCATTGCCCTCAAAAGTTACGTCTTTCCAGGTGATGTCAGACAGATCGGCGCCACGGAAATTCGTATGCTCATCTATGGAAGTATCCACCAAGACAGCACCTTTTAAGGAGGCACCTGTGAAGTCCCACCGGTCCATCAACACGCGGGAGAAGATAGCGCCGTCCAGGCGGGCGCACCGGAAGTCCACATCACGGCCTGTGCAGCCTGAAAGGTCAGCGCTACGAAGGTCGGCATCAACAAAGTATTTTTTTGTGAGGTCTTCGCCGGACAGGTCGGCCTCTCGCAGGTCTTTGAAAGCATGGCATCGCTGGAGTATAGATGGTTGAGAGTTCATCTATCATTGATCTCCGTTGTCTGGTGAGTTAAATTCTTTTCGACGGCGCTGCTCTGAAACAAAGTCTTTCGCCAACCCAAAGACAGCTTCCACATCATTGTAGTCCTGCTCCAGCTTCAGACGGAAAGCCTCATCCCACCATTGTTCTTCGGAGATGTTACGGTTCTGCGCCAGGATATAAACCATCTGTTTGGCCCACTTGGGTATTCGGTGATTGACTTGAACCATGTTTTTTAGCTCGCTGTTCATCCCCTCACTCCTGTTCTTCGGGGGATAATGGTTTAACTCTCCCGCTCCGGCGTCGTCATCCCTAACGGCCCGGAGCGGGGGGCCTTAGAACCCTTCCTTGAAGGGTTCTAAAACAAGTGGCTCAGAATATTGTAGGCCACCACCGCCAGCAGGATAAGCGCACACACCAGAAACGTGCGTATGCCACCGCCTATCGGGTCGGGCTGACGGCAGCGGGGACCGAGGCGGTCACGGGTGCGTAACACGGCCTTCTTCCATCTCGGATATCACTTCAATATGCTCATTCATCTCCTCAGCGAAATCGGCACACGAACGGCAGAGCCACATGGGCCGCTGCAACTTCGCTATGTAGTACCGGCCCGCCGCTCTCCTGTGCTCGTCCCTGTGGACGCTCTGTTCGCATATCTGAGGTTTCATGGCAGCTTCCCCTCGGCCCGATACTTCGCCTGCAGGGCCGCTACGTGGTCGATGGCGCACTGGGGGCCTTTGTTCTCGGGAAGCGGCTCACAGTTGCGCTTGATACACCCGGAATGCAGCAGTCCCACGACAGGACGGCCGGTCATAAAACAGTGCTCACAGGCGACTTTGGACACCCGCTCTTTTCGCTTGCGACAATAGGCAGGAAAATTCATGGGGAGACCTCCGGTGATGGTTATTGTTCCCACCTCTCCCTCCGGGCCTGCTTCCGGGCCTTCTGAAAGGCCGCTTCGACCTCATCAAAGAACCGACCAATATGGGCGGCGAATGACACGATGAGATTTGCAACGAAAGAGATCATGATATTTTCTCCTCTTTCTTTTCTTTGGCTACGGCCTCGACTTTCCGCTTGGCCATCAACCGTTCACAGCTCTGCTTTCCCGTGCGAACCAGCAGGCGGAACAGTTCAGATTTCTCGAAGCGCCTTCCAATCTCGGCCTGCAATTCCTCGGGCGTGAGATGTGCGAACTCCGGGTTGATCGTCACTTTGCCTTCGGGGAAGCGTTCGGCTTTGGTTTTGTTTGGCATCGTTAAACTCACAGAGTAGTTTGAAGGGCTGCCATCTGTTGGCGCAGATGGTAGGGGTGCCCGGGGACCGTAGAGCGTCGTGGAGAGATGTGGTCCCCGGGACTTGGCCCGCCAGCTAAGAAGCGGGTGCAGCTTCGCGGGGATCGGGTTTACGAAATATTCTCATCTCGATTATCACGCATTTATTCGGCAACCGCCGTTCCTCTTTTGCCTTAGCCATTTCTGCCCCGGTGATATTCTGATTGCCAATCCACCCGTGAATCAGACGTTCCATCCCAAAACCCGCTTCTTCAAAGGAACCAGCACAGACACGTGGATGATCGTAATACACACCATCTGGCCGAGCCTCCGGCATCATATAGAAAGCGCAAACACCACCCGGCTTTAAGACATCATAGCAGCGTTTGGCAACCTCACCAATCGCATCATAAAAGCCATCAAGGTCAAGCCCGCTTATGCTGCCGTCAGGATACTCATCATCCTTCATTGAGAAGTACGGAGGGTCCAGAAGTATGAGGTCGGGAGGGAAATGGTTCTTAGGGATACCTTGCAGGATATCGTTTTGCAGGATATCGTTTCTGGTAGGAGCAAGGTCGTATGCTCGACACCGCCGATACATTCGCTTGCAAACATCTATCGTGGTGCCGGAACCGGCAAAGGGATCAAGAACAACATCGAAGGGTTTGGTCCAGTACCAGAGGACATTTTCAACCACTTGGCCGGGAATGCGTCCAGGATACTTTGCGCCGAATTGCTCATCACATGTGCAGATGTCCCAGCGGTCGTAGAATTGGAGATCGGTGGGTTCGATTTCATTCCATTTTGGCAAACTTTCCAATTTGGAAATTATTCGATTGACGGTTGCAACTCCGATACCTATTTCCTCGGCTATTTGTTCTTGTGTCCAACACCGCAAATAAAGACCAAGAATTTGGGCATTTCGTTCACCTTTTTCATCTTGGGCATCCTGTTGCGTCCATCCCCTTACCGTGCGCTCGTCGATAGAAAGCAAAACAGAAATTCGTTTCCGGCGCTCTGCTATATCTCCATCCCACTGCCGAAAGAAAATACCACCCAGCCTTTTTTTGTCGCTTACATTAAGCTGCATTCCGTGAGCACGATTAAGTTCAATAGATTTTTCAAGCACGTCCCCATCGGCAACATCAAGTACCTTAGCTTCAACTTCATCTGCCCCAGCCATCCGGTGCGCGGTTAACCGATGATAGCCGTCAATGAGAATGTGGTTTTTGTTGACAAGAATTGGTGGAAGGTGTTCAAGGGCTTCTCGGTAGGTATTCACGGTGCTGTTGTTCAAGCCGGAACGTGGATAAAGTTCTTCGTTCACAACTACGTTATCGACTGAAATTTTCATCAAAGGCCCCCACTTCATACAGTGATTTAATGACAAAACGAATGTCCAGATGATCCCTGAGACAGAAAGCCGCCTGCTCTCTCGGTATGCGATGGACCATCAAGGGGCGCACGTATGGCCCATTTGCTTTGATTTCTTCAATGGGCGCTTCAATAATATCCTGCCCTTTTACGGCAAACGCCATTTGCCCATCGTGCCGAATCGCAATAAAAAACGTTCGGTCCGGGTGGGCTTTGAAATGCATCATCTTGTTGGTAAAACGGCGCTGGGCATTTTTGTCTGTGTTGTACCGGAATGTGTAGAGGGGGACGTTGATCGGGAAGGTCGAATGATCCAAAAATATCTTGTCATTTGGCCTCGTCTTTCGCTCAGGGTCAATAAGACCAATCATCTTGTTTGGCCCTTCCGCTCCATCCCATTCGACGCGCATGTCCATGTCGTATTTTGTTTCTTCTGTTCTGTTGTTCGGAACCACTCGCAGATCAAATCCACGAATACAAAGCCCACGAAAAGCACGTGGGAAAAACCCCGACAGGGCAATTGATTCGGCCCACAAAGGAGCGCCGCGCACGATATCAAATTCATTCTTATGGGCTTCCTGGTCTATGCCCAAAATACCGTCGATGTCGTCCAGCGGGAGGGTCTGTTGGTGCGCTTCCACAGCCTGCAGACCCCACTCCGCATATTTACCTTGGATGGTTTTTTTGGACATCACACCTCCTACCTCAGCCTCGGCCAGCAAGTCCATCACGGACACCTTGAGGATTTTTGCCAATTCCACCAATTCAGAAGCATCAGGTTCGTAGACATTGCGCTCCCAATTGCTGATAGTCTGCTGTGTGCAGCCTACAGCTTTGGCTAATTCCTGCTGGCCCATACCCTTTAAATCACGAATCTTTCTAAGCTTAGAGCCGATCATTACAAGTTTCCTTGTTGTAAAGTGCCTAAAATTTGGCGGAACACTTTCGCCGTATGGTTAATATACAATTAAACTTGTTAAATGTCAAGCCCAAAAAATAGGGTATTTACAACTTTTTTTGTTATGCCTATTTTATAGACATCAATCAAGGAGATTCGCGATGGGCGAAGACACTAAAATCAAAAGAGAAATTGGCATTCGGATAAAACGAGCGAGAGAAGCGGCTGGTCTTAGTCAAGGGGAACTCGGAAAGATCGTGGGCGTAACTCAGCAGCAAGTCAGCAACTGGGAAAGTGGCACCCATGCGCCCAACTCCATACATATAGAACCGCTCTGTAAGGCGCTCAGATTATCACCGACGGAGCTTGCTTATATTACGGTTACACACTATAAGGGTTTAAGTGAGCGACAGTATAAGGGTTTAAGTGAGCGACAGTTTTGGCTCAGTGGCAAAAGTCTTGAATTATACACCGAGATTGAGGGGGAAGGGGAGGGGGAAGAGTTTAAAAAATATCAATCGGAGTTTAAGAACAGATCATTTAAAACCAAAGACTTTCCATCCTATGATTATGACATGAATGTGCTTAAAGAGTATGAACTTGATCCCGACCTTGAGGCACAGATTTGGCGTGAGAAATTTCGTGAGGATATAGAGCATTGGGATTTGGAATATTCGGGTTCTTATCTTGAGTATATATTTGCACTTACTGACACATATAGGGAATATACAATCCACACAAAATGGCCTGACGAGATCAAAGTTGACTTTTGTGATTACGTGCTGGGGATAGCGGAGTCCAGGTATGTAGAAATCAAAAGGAATGGCGTTCCCGTTTCTGTGCTAGCGAACCGGATTGCAGACCGCCTCAAGGCACAATATGAGGACAGACCTGATTTCGATGCCCTTCTCTCCCACCTCGACGCCGATCCGTCCCGCATCCCTGCTGTTTTGGCCTATCTGGAGCAGCAAAAAGCCGCCCCTGCTGAGGCGGCAGGTGAGATAATAACAGATCCCAACGAGATCAGGATGCACCAGAAGGTTCGGTCTGATCCTCGATGGCTCGCTCTATGGCGAGTAGCAGAGCAGTTGCCCGAAGATATTTCCGCAGAATTCTTGGATCGGCTGGTCGCCGTCCTTCTTGCGCTGCTTGGGTCGAAGCCTGAATCCACTCCAGAAGATCAACCCGATCATCCCCCGGTGGCAGAATAATACGCTTTATCACTTTAGATTTTTTCATGGCGACAGAGATTCCTTTCGGTGGCAACGGTGCAGTGTTGGGGGGCGTTATTGTTACACATATACCCACACTACAATCACCGTGCCAACTTTCGCTAACTGTGCCAATTTATTATTATATTTGCTTAAGGATTTATTTATAACAGAGTTATCTTTTAAAAATGGGCGGAACAAAAACAGGACATAATGATAACTATTCCCGGCTTTTGGCACAAGTCTGCCAACCTGCATATCAAAATGTAACCATTTCGCTACACAGGAAGGCACCACAAGGCGTAACGAAACGATAGGGAGGCCCACCATGAAGCGGATCGTCGGGGGATTGTTGCTGTTGCTCCTGCCCGCCGTCACCCTTTTCGCTGTTGCCGACCGCATTCCCGGAGACCTGGATTTCGACGGGGATGTGGATTTTGCTGATTTCGTGATTCTGGCCCAGAACTTCGGGAAAACTGAAGGACTATGCCTGGTACAACGAGAACACCATAGATATTGGAGAACCTTACGCACACGAGGTTGGAACGAAACTCCCTAACCCGTGGAGGCTGTACGATATGCACGGAAATGTCTCTGAATGGCTGCAAGATCTGTACCTGGACGATTATTATTCATCCTCCCCCACCACCGATCCGCAGGGGCCGGCGTCGGGCTGGAATCGCGTTATCAGGGATTGGGGATTAAACTCTGCTTCCCACGTAAGATCCTCTATGCGGTCTTCTTCAGAACCAGCGCATAAAAGCAGTAGCCGCGGCTTTCGTTTGGTAAAACAAGCCCAATGATCGACCCCAATCCCTCGGACACCCTGAAACCTTTGTTTCCAGATTGAACATCCCAACTGGAGGTCCACCATGAGGTGGCCCGTCGGGGGGGCCATCTCGGTCCACCGGCCCGCGCGGGCGAAGTTCGATACAGGCGGAGAGTAGGCGGCAGAGGATGATTTACCCGGAGGGTGGTTAATCTCAATGGCAAACTTCGTACGATTTACCACAACAACGGGAATGAAGGTTACGGTGAATGCAGAGTACGTGTCTCATATCGAGCACACGGCCAACGCCGGCATTGTTGTGATGATCGGCGGATCAGAATACCATATCCCCGCCGATAAGATCGAGGCCCTGGAAACATTTCTCAATGATGGCGGCGTGCCTGACATTGATGATTGATCTGGAGGCCAAAAGAAAAGCCCGACCGAGGAGGCCGGGCGCATGCTGTTTGAGGTCACTGCACAATAGACTACTCCTTCCGTTTCCGATATATTATACTAAGGAACCATAATACACGACAAAACTTAATCTGACCTAAAATATGGAGGATCAATCAGTATCCAAAGACAGTGAAAGAACTCCTGGATGTGATCCTGTATATTGAGCAGAACATACTGCAAATGGTCCAATCCATATCGAAACAGGCTTTTCTCTTTGCATCCGTGTTTTTTGATCTTCAACGGTTTTGTCTTTGCGATCCATTCTCCTACCAGATGAGCCCAGGTGAGGGCAATGGCTAAAAGCGCGATGAGTTTTTCGATTCGTTCCAGATGGATCAGATGGGTCTGTTCCAGATCGAAGCCTCGGCTTTTCAACGCGGCGAACAGGACTTCAACTCCCCACCGTTTTTTGTAATCCTCCAGCGGTTTTCGACCTTTACACTTGCTGGCAACGATGAGAAATTCGTCAGGTAATCGGATGACAGACAAATACAGATGATGACCATAGATCAGACGGGGTTTACGCAGGATGCGCTCTTGGTGAATGTGCAGGTCGGCAAACAAGCATCGAAGCGCGATGTCCCCTTTGCCATTTAGGGTTTTGGCGTTTTCCTTGACGCGGATGGCAAAGCCTAAGGCTTGCGCATCTAACCACGCAAACCATTCTTGCCCAATGAATTTCCGGTCTGCAACGATGACCTGAATCAGGTTTTTATCCACCAACTTCAAGACCCGTTCCATCAACTGGATACGCTCATCGGTGTTGGAGTTGCCCTTTTTGGGCAGCAGTATCCAGCAGATGGGAAATGCAACGCCTTGATAGACACTCCCGGCGGTGAGAATATTGATGGTCAGTTTGCCGAAGCTCCAGGTCGTCCGATCTATCGAGATGGTAAAGTCCGACTTGATCGGCAAGAGATGCAGGATCAAGTCGGCCACCAGGTCATAGGACAGATTAAACTCACTGAAGAAACGTTGGATTCTGCGATAGTTGGACTTCTGCTTGGCTTTGCCGTTGAGGGCGTTGGCCAGTTTGGTGAAGTTGACGGTTGTGAGCTTGATGAGAGACACAATGAAGGCGGCGATGAATTTTACCCGGGCCTTATGACAGGGTAAATACCATTGCATCACGTCGTGTAATTCATTAACTTGAGGAGACATAGACCTGTGTTTGATGATGGATGAGTTGTTGGATCTTGACAACCCAAACTTAACTCATTTCACCACTCAGCGCAGGTCTTTTCCTTTTTTGTCGTGTACCATGCTAAGGAACCTAATTTTTGCAAGAGCCTCTCCTCCTGAATACTGTGGATCTGGTTACGGAAACCGAACTCCACAAGCCCCTCCATATGATTTACAGCACCAACCCCAAAGCGGGTATTGGCAGGGATCGTAAACAATATGTCGTGAAAGGGCATTCTGAGCCAGACGTCGTATCCGCTGAGGCAGCCGCATACTTGCTTGCCCGTGAAGCCGAAATTCCGGTTCCATCTTGGACCCTCATTCACGACCCCAATTGCGACCACCTTCTTTTTGGGTCTGAGATGGTGCCAGATTTAAGGGACATTGAACCCTGGCTGAAGAAAGGGGCAATCTCAAACGAAGAAGACCTGCCCCGCATCCTGGCCTTCGATATCTGGATTTCAAATCCTGACAGAAATCTGGGAAATTTCATTGGCAGAAAACCCGTCGCGGGCAGGAAAGGGCTGGTTGAAGTTGTCGCTATTGATTTTGAAAAAGCCACGACACTCCGGGGCGACTCACCACTCATTTCGACCTCAACCATAAGTTCAAATGAACTATGGCCAAGCAACCGATTGGGTGAACTGATAGGAATCCCGCCCCGGCCCTCGCCGGAATGGATTGACAAGATAACCACGATCAACGAAGGTCAGATCCAATCGGCATTTGGCAGCGTGAGGAGGACCCTTGGGCTTTGCCCTGAATGGGCAGAGTCAAGGAGCCACCTCCTTTTGAAACGGGCGCAACAGTTGCCCGAACTGTTGGAGGAGGTGTGGGTATGAATCAGGCTCAATTCCAAATTCTGAAATTCTCTCCTGCCCCCGAGTTCGTCGATCCCGTCAATGTTGCCCTGTTAGTCTATGACGGACGGACCCACGTACACTATAACGAAGGTTTTCGTCGGCTCGCCTGCGTAGCTCCAAACTTTGACGCGGACTCGCTCTCCTTTCAGCTACGCGATTACTCAGAGGAAGTTTTGGGTCTTGATCTGGAGTCTGCCGTGGCGTTCATTCGATCCAAATCTGCCCAATTTCAGGTTTCGAAACCACAGAATTTAAGTCTTTCCCCGTCCAGAGAAGTCATCGGCACGCTCACGAGAAACTATCTTTTGCCACTACCAAGGCCTGCACCAGAACGAGGCAAAAGAGAAGATCGCTACATTGATTCTTATTTGCACGATCTGCTTCATAAGCGGGTTAAAATCCCGGAGGCGCGCGTAAAAAGAAGGGCAAAGCCCGAAGATTTCCTGTCTCGTGAATCGGTTGCCCTTTTTGGGCAGAATGGATTCAGCATCAGTCGCGTGATTGATGGCAGGCAGGGCATCGTCCTTGTCGATGGAATCAACTTGGAAATAAAGAGTCAGCAAAGCCTCCGGAATCGAACAGAATATATCGCCTCAACATACTTCACCGTTGGGCAACTGCAAGAACAATTGGAACTCTTCGAACAGAGGCGACTCACCCGGGCATCCGTCGTTTTCGGTATGGGTTATGTTGGCGAAAACAGGCACCACCAGTACTATGTCCACCAACTGAGAAGGGAGTCGGACTTGTTCGTCGATCCGCGCCGAAACCAGGATGTTGACGAACTGGAAAGGACGACGTCCTCAATTCTCCGCGATCTAATTTGAGAAGGCATGTAATAGAAAGAGGGGCCAGAAGAAAAATCCCTGGCCCCCTTCGGTCTGGCACCTACCAGACCGGGATTTAGACCCATATAAAATATATCGTCATTAGTTGACACATGTCAAGCGGAATTCGATCTCTATGACCCCCGCTGCCATATACGCCCGCTACTCCTCCGACCGCCAGAACCCGGAGACCATCGAGGTTCAGGTAGACAAATGCCTGGCCTACGGTGACCGGGAGGGCCTAACGGTAGAGGAGCGCCACATCTACACCGACCAGGCGAAATCGGGCATGTCTGAGGCCGGCCGCGTTGAGTATATGGCGATGCTGGCAGCGGCAGCCGAGGGCGCCTTTGAGGTGGTCGTGGCCTATATGTTCGACCGCATCGGCCGAGACTTCCTTGAAAACACGCAGTCTATTCACAAGCTGCAAGGCCTGGGCATTGAGGTGTGGAGCGCGACTCAGGGCAAGAACCCCTTCATGCGCGACATCAGCCTGGCTGTGGCTGAGGAGACCAACCGGCGACACGCAGAACGGGTGCGGGATGCGCTTTCCGCCGCAGCGAAAAAGGGGCGCTGGATTGGAGGCAGGCCCCCCTTTGGGTACCGGAAGATCCAGGCCGAGGGTGATGAGAAACCCTGGTCCCTGGAGATCATACCGGAACAGGCGGCTATTGTAAAACGCATCTACTCAATGTACGCCGACGGGACGGGGGGCATGACCATCACGTATCGTCTAAACCAGGAGGGTGTGCCCACAGAAAAGGGGAGCACGTGGGACGCTTCGACGGTCCAAAACATCCTCACCAATCCCGCCTACCGGGGATACGTGGTCTGGAATCGGCGGAAAGGTGTCCGCCAGGCCAATGGCAAGCGCTCCCACCAGATGCGACCCAGGAGCGAGTGGATCATCGCAAAAGGCGCCCATCCGGCCATCATCGAGGACGACCTATGGGAGCGCTGTGAGAGCTGGCGGAGGTTTCGGGACAAGCACCGGGGAGAGGGCAAAAGACACGGTGGAGAGCGAGCGGCATTCTCAAAATATCTACTTACCGGACTGCTGGTGTGCGGAGAGTGTGGGAAGAATTACGGGGCTGTCGGCTCGGGCGAAAATGCCAAAAGAAAGAGCCCCAATTACTACCGGTGCGGAACAAACCAACGAAGGGGCAAAACAGCCTGTTCAAATGTATACACCCTGCGCAAGGAGCGAGTTGAGGCGGCTGTTTTCGACCTGCTCCAAAATCGGAAATTGACCCAGGATGGCCTGTCCCGGATGGTCGATGAAATCCGGGCCTCATTCCAGGTGGAGGACCACACCCAGGAAGAGGAGGTCAAAGCCGAGATCAAGAGGGCAGAGAAGGAGCTTCGCCACCTGGTGGGGGCCATCAAGGCCACGGGCATCTCTGGAGCGCTGGCAGAGGAATATACACGGGTAGAGGCCAGGAAAGAAGCTCTGCTGATGGAACAGGAAAAACTGATCCGGACGGCCGAGCTTGAGGCGCTGCCCACACGGAAAGAGATCCGGGAGATGGTGCGGGGATTTAAGGCCGTGGTGAAGGAGGCAGAAACAGGGCCAATCCGCGCTGCGCTTCGAGAGATCATCGAGCAGATCACTGTCTATCCTGATGGCGCGATCAAGGTGGAATTGGACTATTTCGGGCTAAAAAGGGAGGTGCTGCTCCTGGAGGTTTAGTGCTGTAAGGTATAGAGAGGCAAGGGCTTACCGAACAAGGGCAGAGCTATGTGCATTTAGTACTCTATCACTCCCCCGATATAATCGCTGTGTGGATGAGACGCCACCACAACGTCGATCCGCCGGATCCCGCGCTCCCTCAGAAACGGCGCCAGCACTCGCTCCCCCATATCGATCCCTCGCGCCCGCAGACCGCCGTCGACCAGCATCGTTCGCCCGTTTGGAAACCTCAGAAAAACTCCGTCCCCCTGTCCCACGTCCAGCACCAGAACTTCCAGGCCGGAGGGCCTCTGGAAAACCCCGCCCCAGACCCACAGGTTGGCCAGCCCCAGGCAGCAGAAGACCAGGTACCGCCCGGCACGGTGTTGCCGGACCTCCGGCACAATCAGCATCAACAGACAGAAGTACAGGCAGGTTGCCAGCCATGTCGGCTTCGGCACTTCCACAGACGCCCAGGCCGGCCTGGCCAGGAGATCCGCCGCAATGATCGCCCCCTTCAAAACCACCCAGTTCGCCCCGTTAAACAACACGGCCAGCGGCTCCAGAAAAATCGAGCAGAGGACCGAAAGCAGCCCCAGCGCCACAGCGGCCCCCATCAGCGGCACAACGATCAGATTGGCCAGAAGCGAAACAGGCGCCAGGTGCCCGAAATAGACGGCCACGAACGGTGAGGCGCCCGCCTGCGCCGCCAGGGAGACCGCCAGCGGAGCACAGATCCACTTTCCCCATACCCTCCTCTCGCTAACCGGCATCCACGCCCGTATGGGCCTGTAAAAAAGGAGGATCGCCCCCGCCGCTGCAAAAGAAAGCTGAAAGCCCACATCGAAGAGGTCCTGCGGTTGAAAGGCCAGCACCCCGAGTGCCGCCGTCCCCAGGGTATTCAGCCCCTCCCCCTCTCGGTCCCCCAGATTCCCCAGAATGGCGATCGAACCCATTGTCGAAGCCCGGATGACCGATGGCGGTAGCCCCGTGACCAGCGCATACATCAACAGCGCGCCCACCGTGGTCAACCCGGTCGCCCGCCGGCCGACCCCGAAGGTCCGCAGCCCGAAGAAGACCGAGGCGGCAATCAAGCCCACGTGCAGCCCCGAAACAGCCAGCACGTGGTTCACCCCCGACCGTGCGAACGCCGCTTTGACCTCTTCCGGAACCCCTCGCTTCTCCCCCAGCAGCACCCCCTTCAAGAGTCCGGCCGGACCGCCCGAAAGGTTCAGGTCAACCGCCCGGCGTACCGCCCGGCGCACCGGCAACACCACCCCCTTCCAGAACCTGTTTCCACCCCCCCGCCTCACCTCAAGAATCTGCTCTGGGCGTCGCACCCTGCCCATCCCGTAGATCCCCTTCCGCTCCAGATAGTCCCGGTAGTCGAAAGCCCCCGGGTTCCGGGCCGGCTCCGGGCGTAGCAGACGGAGCCGCAGGCGCACCCGGTCTCCGTAATCCAGGGTCGGGCGCATCTTCCGAAACCGAATCAGCGCCTCTCCGCAGGCCGCAAAGACCGAGTCGCCCACAACCACCTGTCCCACCAAGAGCAGAACCCTCAGATCCTCCCCCATCCGCTCCGGCTCCCGGCCAACCACCCCCCCGATCTCAACTTCGTCCGCCCGCCCGGTAAACCGCACCAGGTGGCGCTCCGGCAGCGCCTCGGTGACCACCTCGTAACGCATCGCCCCCAGCGCACATAACAGGCATCCTAGAACACCCCCCATCCATCTCCTGCGCCACCCCCTCCCAAGGCCCACCAGCGCAATCAGAAAAAGAGCGCCGCTCCCCCCCAGAAGCGCCCCCACCGGCACGCTCCACCGGTGCCCGATTAACACTCCCAACCCGAAGTACACCGCTGCTGCCAGCGCAGGACGCCGCATCGCCTCACCCCAGACCGTTTCGAACCTTTGAACTTTGAACTTTGAACCTGGACCCTCCTTTCCCCTCTATTGCAATTTCCGTACCGATCCCCAAACCCGCGAAAATCACCGCCGGATCTCTTCCGAACAGAACATGCTGTTCACTTCACAGAACAGATCTTTCACTTTTCACCAGACCGCTCTGTCTCCCAATATTTGTTTGACAATATGTACATGAGATGGTATATTTTCAGAGATTGGGTATACTCAACTGTATGCTTTTCAGGGAGGTTAGGAGGCAACAGACTCTGTAACTTGCCGATTTTAAAGGACATCACCCTGGGGCGGTACATCCCGGGAGGGTCTACGCTCCATCGCCTGGATCCGCGGGTCAAAATCGCAGGCGTCGCAATGTTGATGGGCGCCCTTCTGGGAAGCCGTTCGACAGCGGCGCTGGTTGGCTTCAGCATCCTGGCGAGCCTGCTGGGCAGATTTTCGGGATTGCCCCTGCGGCTTCTGCTGGGCAACCTGAGGCCGCTTATTCCGCTCCTCCTCCTCACTCTGGGGCTGAACGCCCTCCTGACACCGGGAACAACGGCCTATCTGCTCCCGGAAGGTCTGGGTACGCTAACGTGGGAAGGCATCTTTCGCGGGCTTTTTCTGGTGGTGCGGCTCTCTGCGCTTGTGGTGGGCATCTCGTTGCTCACGCTCACCACATCGCCCCTGGCACTGGCCGACGGGCTGGAATCCCTGCTCGGTCCCTTTCGGCGGATCGGGCTGCCCGCACACGAACTGGCCATGACCACCACCATTGCCCTCCGCTTTGTGCCCATCCTGATTGATGAGGCGGACCGACTGCGCAGGGCGCAACTGGCACGGGGAGCGAACTTCGGCGGAGGGCCTATTCGCCGTATCCGCAGCCTGATTCCCCTCTTGCTCCCCCTTTTCGTATCCGCCTTTGGACGCGCCGATCGTCTGGCCGTGGCAATGGAAGCCCGCTGTTATCGAGGCGATTGGGGCCGCACCCGGTTTCAGGTGCTCGCCATGACACGAATTGACTATGCCGCGCTGGCCGGTGTGCTTCTAACCGCCGGCCTGATCCTGAGTGCGGGACGTTTCTGATCCCTCGGCATGCAGCGCAACATCCGGCTCATTCTGGAATACGACGGCACCGACTTCAAAGGCTGGCAGATACAGCCCGATCAGCGCACGGTTCAGGGAGAACTTGAAGCCTGCCTTCGTCGCCTGTTCGGCACACCCATCCGCACGGTTGCCGCCGGCCGCACCGATACAGGCGTTCATGCCCTGGGGCAGGTGGCGAATTTCGTCACCACCAGCCCTCTCAGCGCAGAACGCATTCAGAAGGCCCTCAACGGCATGCTCCCGCCAGACAGTGTGGTGCGAGACGCCGGCGAGGTACCCCTGAAATTTCACGCCCGCCGGGACGCCAGGCGGCGCGAATATCTTTACCGGATTGCATACAGGCGGCGTGCGGTTGGCCGGCGCTACGCCCTGTGGATCCGCTCCCGGCTCGACCTCCAGGCCATGCAGAATGCTGCGGCCCGGCTTCTGGGCCGTCACGACTTTACTTCCTTCTGTGTGGCCGCTTCCGAAAAGGAAAACCGGGTGTGTCATCTCTTTGGGTGTACCTGGACGGAAACCGAAGATGAACTTCATTTCCAGATTGTGGCCGATCGATTTTTGCGGGCAATGGTCCGCAGCATCGTCGGCACCCTGATCCAGGTGGGAAGAGGCGTCCGAACCGTCGATGACATCACGGAAATTCTGGAGGCCCGGGATAGACGGTGCGCAGGACCCTCTGCGCCGCCCCACGGCCTCTTCCTGAAGCGGGTCACTTACGGTGACCTGCCGGGAGGGTAAACCGCCGTGCTGCGTTTTTTGTCGATCTTACTCTCGGGTGTTCTTCTCGGCATCGTCATCTTTCCGGTGGCCCGGGAATGGGGTCCGGAATCGTCGCTGTTGCCGGCGGTTTCAACAGCCGCCTCACCGGCACTCGCTGCTCAGACAATAACGAACGACATCGCCCTATCCCGGCGAAACGCCATTGTTCGGGCCGTGGAAAAGGTTTCACCGGCGGTCGTTGGCGTTCATACAACCTATTTAAAAGCGTACCAGGTCGGTTATCGGGACCCGTTCTGGAGGTTCTTCTACTTTCCCCAAATTGTCCGGGAAAAAACGCCCGGCATCGGTTCCGGATTTGTGATCCGGGAAGACGGCCACATTCTGACCAACCACCATGTGGTTAAAGGCGCGCGAGAAATCTCCATTGTTTTTCCGGACGGACGGCGGGCCAACGTGACGGATATCCGGAACAATGTCCTGATCGACTGGGAAACAGACCTGGCCGTGATTCACATCGACGTCGACAGCCTGCCCGTTGCGGACCTGGGAAATGCCGACGACGCCATTATCGGGGAATGGGCCATCGCCATTGGCAACCCCTTTGGCCTGGAGATTGAGGACCCCAAACCGACGGTCACGGTTGGTGTGATAAGCGCGGTAGCGCGCAGTTTCCAGCCCGAAGACGACGGGCGCGTCTACCAGGACATGATCCAGACCGACGCCTCCATCAATCCGGGCAACAGTGGAGGCCCGCTTGTCAACAGCGTCGGGGAAGTCATCGGCGTCAACACCTTTATCTTTTCTAAAAGCGGTGGCTCGCTCGGCATCGGATTCGCCATTCCGATCAACCGTGCAATGGACGTGGCCCGGCGATTGATCGAAGGGGGCGAATTCTGGACCGGGTTCTCACTTCACCCGAAGCTGACCCCCTGGTTGGCCGGAGCGATGGGTCTGGCCACATATGAGGGCGCCCTCATTACCCGCGTGGAAGACAACAGCCCCGCGGCCCGGGCGCAACTCAATCCGGGCGATCTGATCCGGGCGGTAAACGGCCGCCCTGCGAAAACCAAGAACGACGTCGATAAAATCTTTCACGAAGGGCGGGTGGGTGAAGTGTTCATCCTCCAGATCCTTCGAGGCCGGCGGCGCTTTAAAACCGAACTGGTCCTTGAACAGGCCCCTTTAAGTCCGTAGCCGCTGAAACCGTCAT
The DNA here is from genome assembly GCA_965249305.1 of Candidatus Latescibacterota bacterium. Taxonomy (GTDB): domain Bacteria; phylum Latescibacterota; class UBA2968; order UBA2968. The sequence continues at coordinate 7,035,283 of OZ252228.1, forward strand.
TGGAGTGATACATCCATGAGAACGCGATCCGCTTTACCCAATCTGATTACCGTGTGCAACCTCTTCTGCGGCTTTCTCTCGATCTTCTACGCCACGCAGGGACGGTTGGTGCCGGCTGCCTGGCTCATCGTCATCGCCGCTTTCCTAGATGCCTTCGACGGGAAAATCGCCCGCCTCATCAACGTCCCCAGCCAGTTCGGGGTTCAATTCGATTCGCTTGCCGACATCTGTTCTTTCGGCGTGGCGCCCGCCGTGCTGATGTTCCAGTACTACCAGAAATTTGAGGTTCTGATGGTGACCCGCTGGCTGCCCTTTGCAGCCTGTTTTCTCTTCCTCCTGTGTGGGGCACTGCGTCTGGCGCGATTTAACACCCAGATTAAAGGGCCCGAAAAAGAAGATTTCTCGGGCCTGCCCGTTCCTCCCGCGGCCGCAACGCTTGCCGCTTATATCGTCTTTACCCAGGTCTGGGAGAGTACCACCCGCGCACCCCATATTGCCATCTCCCTGTGCGCTATGCTCGCCTTTTTGATGATCAGCCCGTTTCAATACCCGGCCTTCCCCAAATTCACGTTTGGCACACAGAAAGACCGCGTGAGGCTTATCCTCGCCTTTGTCGCCATGCTTCTTGTGGTCTTCTATACCGAAGAAGCCTTTTTCCCGATTGCGCTCGCCTTTTCACTCTCGGGCGCCGCTCGCTGGTTGTTCAACCTGATTACCGACAGAGAAGTGGCCGACATCCGGAATTAAGGCTCAAGTCGGGGACGGGGGACTATGGGCAAAAGAAGCATTGGCTTCCTGATTGTTGCAATCTTCGTCGGCATTCTGGCCGGCAATATTGTGGGCGAAATTCTCAACGTGATCTTCGAAAGCCTGGGGCTCCAGAACAACGTGGTTCAGAAAGTCCTGGTGGATACGATACAGTACGAGTTTTATCCCATACGGCTCAACCTGATTGTCATGACGCTCACGTTCGGCTTTTCGCTCAAGTTCAACGTCCTCAGTCTCCTCGGTATCGGCACGGCGTGGTACTATGTGAAGTACTCTTATTGAGGGATATGGACGCATAGACCCTCCGCAAAGAATACAGGGATTCATTGGACGCACGTGTTGCCTTGAAGGAGGTGAACGAGATGTTGCAAGGAATCGGCCCCTGGGAAATTTTCTTCATCTTTCTGGCCCTGCTGCTCATGTTCGGGGCCAAACGGATTCCGGAAATCGCCCGGGGCCTGGGCAAGGGAGTCACAGAATTCAAGAACGCGCTTCAGGAGGTCAAAGACGAGATCGAGACCGGCCCTCAGGATCCGTCGGTGGCTCCCCCGCCGGGCCAGACAGCTTCCACAGATTCGAAATCTAATGCAGAAAAAACGGAAAAATCGTAGAGGGTGATGGCAGGTTCCATGCGGCGTTTGAACGAACGGTCTGCCCACGAATTGATCGGTGGAATCAAAACGGGGGAGATCACAGCCCGGCAGGTGACCGAGGCGGTCTTCGACCGCATCCATGAAAACGACGCACAGATCAACGCCTACATCACCCTGGACGAGCCGGGCGCCCTGCAAAAAGCCGACGAGATCGACCGCAAACGCGACGCCGGAAAGCCCCTGGGCCCCCTGGCCGGCATACCGGTCGCCCTGAAAGACCTCCTCTGCACAAAAGGCCTCCGCACCACCTGCGCCTCCCGCATCCTGGACGAGTTTGCCCCCCCCTACGACGCCACCGCTGTTGCTCGCCTCCGCCAGTCCGACGCCGTCCTGATCGGCAAACTCAACATGGACGAGTTTGCCATGGGCTCATCCAACGAAAACTCCGCCTTCGGCCCCGCCCGCAACCCGTACGATCCCGAACGGGTTACCGGAGGATCCAGCGGGGGGTCTGCCGCCGCCGTAGCCGCCGACGAAACCGTCCTCGCGCTCGGCTCCGACACCGGAGGTTCCATTCGCCAACCCGCCTCTTTCTGCGGCGTGGTGGGCCTCAAGCCCACCTACGGCCGCGTCTCCCGCTACGGTCTGGTCGCCTACGCCTCCTCGCTCGACCAGATCGGCCCCCTTGCCCGAAACGTCCGGGACACCGCCCTGCTCTTAAACGTCATCGCCGGACACGACCCCTTAGATTCCACCTCTGCCGATCTTCCCGTACCGGACTATACCGCCTCTCTTGAAACCGGCGTGGAAGGTCTCACCGTCGGCATTCCCGGTGAATACTTCGCAGAAGGCCTCGATCCCGAAGTCCGGGAAGCGGTCATGCGGGGGGTGAAGCTACTGGAAAACGCCGGCGCCCGGATTCAGGAGGTCTCCCTGCCGGTGGCGGGCCATCCGGCCTACAGCATTGCGTCTTACTACATCATCGCTACGGGCGAAGCCTCGTCCAACCTCTCCCGCTATGACGGCGTAAAATACGGCCTCCGGGTCGAAGCCGACGACCTGATCGATATGTACTGCAAAACCCGCAGCCAGGGGTTTGGCGCCGAAGTCAAACGTCGGATCATGCTGGGCACCTATGCCCTCAGCGCCGGGTACTACGATGCCTACTACCTCAAAGCCCAGCGCGTTCGCACCCTCATCAAAACCGACTTCGACACCGCCTTTGAAACCTGCGATCTGCTGGCCGCGCCCGTTTCCCCCACCCCGGCCTTCAAAATCGGGGAAAAGACCGACGACCCCCTGCAGATGTACCTCTCGGACATCTATACCGTTTCCGTAAACCTCGCCGGCATCCCCGGCATCTCCGTACCCTGCGGCGCCTCCTCGGCCGGGCTTCCCATCGGCCTGCAGCTCCTGGGCCGGGCCTTCGATGAGGAAACCCTCCTGCGCGCGGCCTATGTCGTAGAACAGGGGCAGGCCCCATGAACTACGAACCGGTCATCGGCCTGGAAGTCCACGCCCAGCTTGCCACCCGCACCAAAATTTTCTGTGAGTGCAGCGCGGAATTCGGCGCCGATCCCAACACCCACGGTTGCCCTGTCTGCCTGGGCCTGCCCGGCGCGCTGCCGGTTTTGAACCGAGAGGTTGTTGAACGAACCATGCGAATCGCCCTGGCGGTGGGGTCTACGGTTCAGCCCCGCAGCCGCTTCCTGCGCAAAAACTACTTCTATCCCGACCTGCCCAAGGGCTACCAGATCTCCCAGTTCCAGTCCAACGAAGAAATGCCCTTAGCCACCGGAGGCAGCATCGAAGTCCCCACCGAAAACGGCCTCAGAACGATTCGCCTCGTGCGAATCCACATGGAGGAAGACGCCGGCAAAAGCATCCACGATGAAGCCTTCGTGGCTGCAAATGAATCCCTGGTGGACGTCAACCGCTGCGGCGTCCCCCTCATCGAAATCGTCAGCGAGCCCGACCTTGCCACGTCCGAAGAGGCATTCGGCTTCCTCACCCGCCTGCGGCAGATCCTCATCTACAGCGGCGTCTCCGAAGGCGACATGGAAAAAGGCCACATCCGCATCGACGCCAACGTCTCCATCCGGCCGGCCGGCTCGACCGGGCTGGGCGTCAAAGCCGAAATCAAAAACATGAACTCCTTCCGCAACTGCCAGCGGGCGCTGGAGGCCGAAATCCGCCGCCAGACCGGCATCCTGGAGTCCGGCGGCGAAATCGCCCAGGAAACCCTGCTCTACGATCCGGACCGCGACACCGTGCGCCCCATGCGCAGCAAGGAATTCTCCGACGACTACCGATACTTTCCCGACCCCGACCTGGTCCCCGTCCTGGTGGACGACGCCTGGATTGAACGGGTCCGAGCGGAAATTCCCGAACTGCCCGACGCCAAACGCGCCCGCTTCCAGTCCGAATACGACCTCACCCCCGACCAGGTGGACGTCCTGATCGCCTCCCGTGAAGTCGCCGACTACTACGAAGCCGTCACCGCCGCCGGCGCCTCGCCCACACCGGCTGCCAACTGGGTGCAGGGCGCTGTTATGCGCATGTTGAACGAGCAGAAAATCGAAGTAACCGACCTCAGCGTCACCCCTGAAAACCTCGCCGCCCTCCTCAAAATGATCGACGCCGGCACCATCAGTGGCAGCATCGCCCAGACCGTCTTCGCCGACATGGCCGAATCGGGCGAGGCTCCCGATACCATCGTCGAAAAGAAGGGCCTCGTGCAGATCAGCGACGAAGACGCCCTCGAGGGCGTTGTCGACAAGGTCGTTGCAGAAAACCCGGATGAGGTTGAGCGCTATCGGTCGGGCAACAAAAAACTCTTCGGTTTCTTCATGGGTCAAATCATGAAAGAGACAAAAGGAAAAGCCAATCCGAAACTGGTGAACCAGCTCCTGCGGCAAAAATTGGAATGAGCGTTTACATTTGAGAGGATGACACACATGGAAAAATCCGTTCTGGCAATTGACGGAGGCCCCGCCGCCGTCACCGCTTCCATCAGCGACGCCTGGCAGAGGGTCTCCGACCTCGAGAGAGAATTCGTCAACCGGGTGCTCGACGACCTCGGCGATGCCTATGCCCAACTCGACAGATTCGAAGAAGAGTTTCGGGCATTTGTCGGCGCGAAACACGCCCTTTGCATGTGCAACGGCACCTCCACCCTGCATTCGGCGATCTTCGCCACAGGAGCACGCGAGGGGCGAGAAGTCATCGTACCCTCCCTCACCTGGCATGCGAGCATTACGCCGATTCTGCACTGCGGCGCAACCCCGGTCTTCTGCGAGGCCGATCCCGAAACCTTCTGCGCCGATCCGGAAGATGTCAGAAAACGGATCACGGACCGCACGTGCGCCATCGTGGTCACGCACGTATACGGAAACCCTGCGAACATGGATGCGTTTCTGGATATCGTCAAAGGCACCGACATCAAACTCATCGAAGACGCCTCCCATGCGCACGGCGCGCTCTGGAGTGGCAAGCCGGTCGGCGGGGTCGGACACATCGGCTGCTTCAGCCTTCAGCAGAGCAAGCCCGTAGACGGCATAGAAGCGGGTGTGGCAACCACAAACGATGACGAGCTGTACGACCGCATGCTCGCGCTTGGCCAGTACGGCCGGTGTGGAAACCTGTGGACCACAGATCGGTTCAAGAGCCTCCGCAACATGGGCCTCGGCGTCAAGTACCGGGCAAACCCCCTCGGTATCGCCTTGGCACGCGCACAGCTGCAGCGCCTCCCCCAGCTGAACGAAAAGCGGCGCGGCTGGTTCGGCCGGCTCGACGGCCTCCTCGAGCCCATCAAGGGCGTATCCCCTCAGAAAGCCTATCCCGAAGCCATCCGGGGCGGCCTCCTGCTCTACACCGGACGCATCGATCCCGATGAGATCGGGGCCCCCGTCTCGACCATCTTAGAAGCCCTGGTTGCCGAAGGGGTGAAAACCAAACCGGCCATCACCCCTTTCGGCTATGGCGTGATGCACCTGGAACCCCTCTTCAACGACTTCTCTTTCGACGACCTGGGCGGACCCTGGGCGGACCTGCCCCCGCGGCAGTGCATGGAGCGCGGCTCTCTGCCCGTGAGCGAACGCATCCACGGTACCTGCTTCTGGCTCTCCACGCCGGTCGATCCCAGTCCCGAATGGGTGGACCAGACCGCGGAGGCATTCCGAAAAGTCGCCGCCAGCGGCGAACGCCTGTCGAAAATCGCCGGAGAGAAAGAGGAATGACAAAGTCCGACCGCGTCTCCATTTCCATCGAGCCCGTTCCCGGTACCGAACCGGATAGGTTCGACGTCGCCTTTCGAGGCGCCGACGGCTCGGAAACCCCGGGCAGGGAGTTCGAGCTGCCCGCCGGAAAGGTAGGCACCTGGGAACTGGTCATAACCGCCGCCGCCGAGGTCTCCCCCGGCGGCGGGTTTCTCTTCCAGCGTCGAGGGTTCCTCCTGGGGCACCGCACGCAGGATAACAATCCCCTGGGCCGCGATTATGCCACCCTTGAAACGGACTGCAGCACAAAGCTCGACCTCATCGTCAACACCCTCAACCAGAGCCACAAAGCGAGCTTCGCGCAGGTGGTGGTTACAGAGGGCAGCCTGGGACCTGGTGATACCTTCATCCTGCGGATCGGAGACCGCCGCCGGGAAGGCCCGGGGTGCGAAGTCTACGACAGCGTCACCCTCGCCCGGCTGGTCGCCGCCGTAGATCGCGACGGCAGCGGTGCCTATCGAGAACTTGCCGCAAGCCCGGCCAGAATCCGCATCACCTCCGAACCGCGCCCCGACATGCTCGGCATCCTCGCACCGTCGATCGTCTCGCCCGGTGAGCTCTTCCACTTAAACGTCCTCGCATTCGATTCACACCGAAACGTCTGCGAGCAATATCAAGGCGACGTGTCCCTGGCCGCCCCGGAGGGCGTACAGGGGCTGCCGGAAACACTCCACTTCGGTCCCGACCAGAAAGGCGTCTGGATCGTCGAAGGCGTCCAGATCGCAGCGCCGGGGCTCTACCGGCTCCAGGTCAGAGACCCTCAGCAAAACCTGCACGCCCTGAGCAATCCGATCCTCTGCCAGAGGGAACCGGAACACCGGCTGCTCTGGGGCGATCTGCACTGCCACAGTTGGGGCGATACCACCCTCGCCCTCATGGATGAACCCTCGTTTAAAATACACCCGGCCGCGCGTCACGAACAGGCCCGGCGCGTCGGCCGTCTCGACTTCGCCGCCCCCGGGCCGATGTCCCCGTCCGATCCATCCGACCGGCCGGAGGTCTGGGAGGCCCACCAGCAGGCCTATCGCGACAACGACGAGCCCGACCGATACGTTCCCTTTCTGGCGTCGGAGGTCCATACGCGCAAAGCCGGAGACCGAAACGTCATCTACCTCGCCTGGGAAGACGCATACCTCCCCACCTTCTCCTCCATGGAAAAGCTGCAGGAGGCATACGGCAACCGCGAAGACGTCCTCTTAGAGGCACACGTCGGCGGCGGACCTCCCAACTGGGAGGCCTATCGCACCAAACGCGAGCCCCTCCTCGAAATCGCCAGCGGCCACGGATCTTTTGAATGGCTGCTGCAGCAGGCTCTCAGCTACGGCTATCGGCCCGCCATCATCGGATCTACAGACGCGCACCTGCCGTCACTTGGGGGACCGATGGCCGCCCACTGCTTCAGGGGCCGGTTCAACGAGGAACTCAACATCCGGGACACAGGGTTCGGCGCGGGCCCTCTCGCCGCTGTCTGGGCCGAGCGCTGTGAGCGGCACGCCATCTGGAAAGCCATCGAAAAACGCAGCACCTATGCGACCACAGGCGCCCGCATCCTCCTTAACCTGACCGTAAATGGCCACCCCGCCGGAAGCGAAATCGACCTCGCCGACCGTGCCGAAATCACCCTCCAGGTCCATGCCTGCGCCCCCGTCGAACGAATCGACCTGATCCGAAACGACCGGTGCCTGTACTCCTGGCATCCCCAGAGTCTCGATCTCGACCCGTCTTATACGGACAAACATCCCCTGCACGAAGGCGCCTACTACGTACGCCTCCGCCAGACCGATGGGGAATATGCCTGGAGCACCCCGGTATGGGCGCACAGTGATAAGGGGACCGAAGCGCCCGATGACGCCCTGCCCCTCTGGAACGCGCACGAGCCGGTCGACCTCTCCGCGCTGCGTCCCAACGACGCCGAGCCTCATGAAGCGGCCCTGCGGCGGTACCTAAGAATCGAGGAAGACCCGGAGATGTTCTCTCAAATTACGCCGGTGCGCCTGCTTCAAGAAAAAACAGGGGTATCGGCCCTTTTTTATGCCTGCATAGAGCCGGAACACGCCTCCGTCAGTATCCGCTGGTACCACGCCTTCGGCCTGCCCAGAATTCATCTGGATTGGGGCTGGCGCGATTTCGGAACCTGTCCCACTTAAGGAGGGCATCGTTTGCGACCCCTATCTTTCGAAGACGACCTCTCCCGGCTGATCGACCGGATACAACCCTCGATGTATTTTGAAGGGTCCACCCCGGACGAACTCCATACCTGGCAAAATCGGTTTCGAGAAACCCTGACCGGCCTGCTCGGTATCCTCCCCGAACGCGCCGACCTCTGTCTTGAATTCCAGGATGAGACCGCCTGCGGTTCCTTCGTGCGCCATCGTGTCCAGTATCAGACGGAGTCCGGTGTCTACGTACCGGCCTACCTGCTGGTGCCCAAAGACCTGGACCCGGACAAACGGGCGCCGGGACTCCTGTGTCTGCACGGCCACGGTCACTTCGGAAAAGACAGCGTTGCGGGCATCGACAACACGTCTGAGCGGAAAGCCGAAATCGCCAAACACAGCTACAACTTCGCCCAGAAGTTTGCAGAAGCGGGATATGTCGTCCTCGCCCCCGACCTCCGGGGGTTCGGAGAGCGCCGGCCCGGATATCCCGGCCCTCGAACCGACTACTGCCCCCGCAACTACATGTGCGCCACCCTCCTTGGCACCACGGTTGTGGCGCTCCACCTCTGTGACCTCCAGGCGGCCCTCGATGTTCTGCAGACACTCGACTTCGTCGACAGCGAAAAACTCGGTTGCGCGGGCCTCTCGCTCGGCGGTCGAATGACCATGATGATCACCGCCATGGATCCGCGCATCAAAATTGCCGTACCTTCCGGGTGCATGAACCTCTATCAGGAAAGGTACCAGGCGCTGCGCCAGTGCGGCGCCCAGCTCATCCCCGGCCTCCTCCGTTATGGCGACACACCGGAAATCTTCTCCCTGATTGCCCCCCGGCCCATGGTCCTCGAAATCGGCCTGCAAGATCCGCTCATCCCTCACGACTGGGCCGAACGCGGCCTCAAGCGCATCCGAAAAGCGTATGATGCGGCAGGTGCATCGAATCGCCTGTTTGTGGACCGTTTCGACGGCGGGCATCACTTCCACTTTGAAGTCGCTCAGGAAGTCCTGGAACAGTGGCGCAATAGCGCCTTCGCCTAACTTCCCCTACTGAAAGAGAATACCTTATGTCGATTTCAGCAGCACGCGAAGTATACGGCCATGCCGCCCTTGATCCGGACGGCGAGATCGTTGCCGGCAGCTACGGCGCCTGGAAGCTGACCTATACGGCCGGCTCGAAAGGGGTGGCCGCCGGAGGGCGCATCCGGATCTTCACCGAATCCGACACCGACTGGGGCATCCCCCAGTTTCAGGACCCCGCCGGCGCCGACTACATGACGGTTGAGGCGCCCAAAGAGGCGCGTGTGGCCGTCCTTGCCCAGAGCGTCACCTCCCTGGCCGTGGTCGTGCGCGGGCAAGGGCTCAAGCCCGGCGAAAACGTCATCCTGACCTATGGGGACCGCAGCGGCGGCGGGCCGGGCTCAAGGGCGCAGACCTTCTTAGAGGCGAAGCACTTCTTCTGGGTCGCCGTGGACACCGACGGTAGCGGTACCTACACCAAATTGCCGAACCCGCCCTGTGTTGCCATTGTAGGCGGACCGGCGGATCGGCTGGTCGTAATCGCGCCTTCAACCGCGTCTGTTGGAAACCCGTTTCGCCTGATGGTCAAAGCGGAAGACGCCTGGGGAAACCCCTCTGCCGAATACACCGGAACCGTGGAACTCCTCACGGATGGCGTGGAGATCCCCGAACGATCCCTCACCTTCGACCGCAAACACAACGGCGTCCGCTGGATCGAGGGATGCACCCCTTCACAGCCCGGTGTGCACAGAATCGCTGCAACGGACACCCGGTCCGGATTGGAAGCGCAGAGCAATCCCATCGTCTGCGGGGAGCGGACCGAACCCTACGGCCTCTACTGGGGAGACTATCACGGAGGCCAGGTGGCGATGGCGGAGAAAATCTCCGACTTCTTCCGCTACGCCCGGGACGTGGCCGCCATCCAGTTCGCCAGCTACCAGCGCAACGACCACGCCGTCTCGAAATCGGACTGGGATCTCCAGCAGCAGGCCGAACGCGAATTCCACCAGCCCGGCCGGTTTATTGCCATCCCGGGATTCGAGTGGTCTCCCCGGACCGAGAAGGGCGGCCACCACAACGTCTACTTTCGGCGGCACAATCAGCCGATTCGCCGCTCCAGCCACTCGGCCGTGCAGGACCAATCGGACATCGACACGGACCTCCCGTACATCACAGACCTCTATCGAACCTACCGAAACACCGACACCGTCATCACCCCTCACGTCGGCGGCGAACACTCCGACCTCACCCACCACGACCCTGCCCTGGAACCGGCCGTCGAGGTCACCTCCACCCACGGCAGCTTCGACTGGTTCCTGAAAGAAACTCTGGAACACCGCTACAAACTCGGCTTCTTCGGGGGCAGCGACAGCCACACCGGCCGGCCCGGCGACGACCGTCCGGGCCACCAGCACCGGCGCTACGCCAAAGCGGGGCTGGCAGCCGTTTACGCCACGGAAGTGAGCCTGGAAGCCTTCCTGGAAGCCCTGAAGGCCCGCCGCTGCTATGCCACCACCGGCGCAAGGATCGTCTTGCGCACCGAAGCCGACGGCCACCCGATGGGCAGTGAGCCCACGACCACCTCTCCTCCCGAGATCTCGGCCTCTGTGATCGGCACCGCGCCTCTGGAATCGGTGGAGCTCTTCCGTGGATTGGAAAAACTCTACACGCACCCCCTCCAGGCAGCGCCCGCCGGCAATCGCGTGCGCATCCTCTGGGAAGGAGCCAGTCGAAAGAGCAGCTACTCGGGCGTCGTCTGGGACGGCAGCCTGAACCTGGTCGGAGGCAAAATCACATCCGTGGAAAAGCTGCGCTTTGACAGCCCGCGATCCGAAATCATCGACCGCAGCGAAAACCATCTGCGCTGGCACTCGGTAGCCTGCGGCTATCGCAGCGGCGTCATCCTGGACCTAAATGCGGAACCCGACGCCGAGCTGCAGCTTGCAATCCACACCTCGCTCATCACAGGCCCCACTTACGGCGATCATGGCGAGACGGGCCCCAGGCGTATGTCCTACGCCCCCGCAGAAAGGGTGAGCTTCAGCGTGAGCCTTCAAGAACTGGCCGGTGGACCGGTGGAGATGGACATCGGCATCCTGAACCGCAAAGTCACGGTCTCCCTCGCGCCTGAGCAACCCGCAGCGGACACTGCCGAATTCACCTTCACCGACCCCTCACCCGAGCCGGGCGTGAACCCTTACTGGGTGCACGTGGTTCAGACCGACATGGAAATGGCCTGGTCCAGTCCTATTTTCGTAGATTACGTATCGCCAGGCGAATGATGAAGAACATCCTTTTTCACCCCCGTAGGGGCGCGGTTCCCGCGCCCCGGCAACATCGGGACAACCGAAGCCGGGCGGGGAAACCCCGCCCCTACGGCGATTTTCACGCCTAGAATCGTCATGCCTTCAGACCAGCCCTCGACTCCCTGGTACGACCGCTTCTTCCAGCACGAGTACCTCGCCTTCGACGACCACCCCGATACCGATCTCGAAATCGACTTCCTCCTCCGGGTACTCCAGCCCGATGCGGGCGCCAGGTTCCTCGACATCGGCTGCGGCTACGGCCGACATAGCATTCCCCTCACCCGGAAGGGCTATACCGCCGTGGGCATCGACCGTTCCCCGATAATGCTCGACGCTGCCCGAACGGCGGCCGCCGGGAACGGTCTCCACCTCCCCCTCGTCCGCGCCGACATGTGCGCGCTCCCCTTTGCCGAACCCTTCGACATCGCGCTCAGCCTCTTCTCCTCTCTGGGCTACTTCGAGGCCGAGGACGACAATTTCCGCGTCCTGCAGGCCATCGCCGGTGTCCTGGCTCCCGGCGGCCAATTCCTGATTGAAACCGCCAACCGCGACTTCATCGTGCGCCACCTCGTCCCAACACAGGTCTACCGCCCGGAAGGGATGCTCCTCATCGAAGAGCGGCAGTTCGATCCCGTCACCAGCCGCTCCCGGATCGATGTCACCGTCTACCGGGACGGAACCGAAACCCACCTCTATCACTCCATCCGGCTCTACACCTTCACCGAACTCGATATGCTCCTCACCGCAGCAGGCCTGGTCTCCGCCAACGTCTGGGGCGACTTCCGGGGCGGCGACTACACCTGCGACAGCCCCCACATGATCGTACTGGCGGAAAAACCGTGAGCGCCTGCCTCATCACCTTCGTCAAAAACCCCATTCCGGGCGCCGTCAAAACGCGCCTGCAGACCCGCTACACTCCGGAACAGGCCGCCGCCATCTACCGCGCCTTTGTGCTGGACTGCCTCGCCACCTACCGTTCGGTCGCAGCCGACCGCTACGTCGTCGCCTACGATCCCTCGGACGCGCAGGCCGAGATCGAGCGCCTCGTCGGACCCGACTGGGACCTCCATCCGCAGGCCCAAACCGACCTGGGCGACCGGATGGCCAAAGCCTTCGACTGGAGCTTCGGAGAGGGCGCCACCCGCACCGTGCTCCTGGGCACAGACATCCCCACCCTGCCCGCCGAACACGTCCGGCAGGCATTTTGCCTGCTCCGCGAAAAAGAACTCGTCCTGGGCCCCAGCGCCGACGGCGGCTACTACCTGATCGGCCTGGTCAGACCCTTCCCGGAAATCTTCCAGGACATCGACTGGAGCACCAAGCACGTACTCGACCAGACCCTGGACCGGGTCGCCGGCGTCTCCCTCGGCCTCATCCCCCCCTGGTACGATGTAGACACTCCCGGTGAACTCGACATCCTCCTGGCTCACGCAAAAGCCCTGGACCTGTCGGGCGCCCCGGCAGCCCTTGCTCACACGCGGCAGTGCCTGTCGGCGATTTCTGAAACCGGAACGGCGTAGGGGCGAAGCACGCCTGGCCCATGCATAAAAAAAACCCCGGGGGATCGTTCCCCGGGGCCATTCTGTATCCGGTACAGGTGCTGGCTCAGTAGATGCCCGTATTCTGCCAGAACGTCGTCCAGGCAAACCAGAACGCGTTGTGGGCGGGCACGAGTTCCAACCGGGTGTCCTTGAGCGCACCGGAAATCGCTTCGCCCTTGAGGTCCCACGTGGTTCCGGTCTCCCTGTCCTTCAGCAGGAAGGGATAGGTCGGCAGGTCCGATGCCACCTTCTCAAACGTCAGCGTCCGTTCTCCCACCTTCCGAAAATACGGGACGGCCATCTGCGCCGGGGCATACCAGACCACCACAATCGGATTGTCCCCCACCGTATGGTTAATAACGGCTTGCTGCCCCATCGCAGGAAAGGGATAGGCCATGGCGATTTCGTCAAATCGGACGCCCAGGGTCATCTGCTTGGCCCTGTAAACCGACGCGGCCCAATTGTTTTCCAGAGGCGGTTCGAGTTCAAAAAAGATAAACTCATCGGCAGCCCGATAATCATGGGGAATCTCGTAAGGATACAGGGTGTATTGGAACTTTTCGTAAATACCGGTCTCGCCGCTCACAACCTGAGTATTGGGATAGAGCTGCTTCCAGTACCCCCATGTGGTCTCCACCACCGGCAACAACTCAAGCGCCTGTCCCTCGAGAGACCCCTTCAGACCCACATAGGTCATCTGCGGAAAGAGCGTTTCGCCCTCGCGTCGATCGTACATAATCAGATTGTTGTTAAACAACAGGCCCGACACCCCCAGTTCTATCCGCCTGTCGCCATCCAGGGCGCTGAATACCATGCCGGTGCTGGTCAATGGGCAGAGACTGACAGAAATCGGCTGCCCACCGACCACATCGTTGACGATCTCATGCCACCAGCCAATATTGTGAGGGTAGGCCTTCGCCTCTCCGTTGATCGCTACGCCCAGCACCAGATCCTCGTCCGAGAAATAATCGGCGTCAGCAGAGGCAGGGGCGACGAACTTTGGGTCGGTCAGAGCGGGAATGCCGTCCTTCTCGACTCCGCCGCTCGCGATCAGGTAGAAGGGAAACACCGAAACACTGAGAAAATTCCCTCCCGGCGCCGGATCCCGATTGGTCCGGCTGATCGGCGTCTCGTCAACACTTCCACCGCTGGTCGTAGAACCCGTCGTAGAACCCGTAGAGGATGGCGCCGCCCCTTTATCGCCGCCACAACCCGAAACACCAAGTATGCAGATAACGATAAGAATCGAACAGGGTGGAAGCCGCATCCTGAACCCTCCTCCGGAGCTGGAGTGTAAAACCGACCTGTTGGGATCGATGGACATGTTTCTAAATTTAAGCAAATTTAACGCCAGATCAACACCCCCCCACTTTTCTCCAGTTTAAGCTCAGATTAAACAGAGCCTTAATTCATTCAGACCGCTCTGCCCATTTCAAGCAATATGCCACAGGTCTACCGAATACCTGTGAATTCCACGCCCTGTCTCATGTTTTTATAGGATCGCCTGAACGCGCTCGCGGCCATATGAAGCCCTGCCCGTTGTCCTTGACTTGCCCACCCTCCGGCGCTATCTTGCTCCATCAAAAACATGCCCCAAAACCCTATGGAAACCCCTGAAGAAGCCGCGAAACGAATTTTCGGCCAGCGGGCGTCTTACTACACCACCAGCGCGACCCACACCGATCCCCGGGTTCTGGAGCGGGTTGCTGCGCTCTGCCGGCCAGAACAGGCCGGGTCTGTTCTGGATATCGGCACCGGCGCCGGCCACACCGCGTTCGCACTGGCCCCCTTTGTCGCCTCCGTCGTCGGCGTGGACCTCACCCCGCAAATGCTCGCAGAGGCCAAAAACCTCCGGTCTGCCCGATCCATAACCAACCTCAGTTTCTGCGTGGCAGACGCCCATACCCTCCCCTTTCCAGACGGGAGCTTTCACCGGGTCACCTGCCGTCGGACCGCCCACCACTTCTCCGACATCGGCCGGGCTCTGCAGGAGATTCGGCGGATCCTCCCGGCCGGCGGCAGGCTCATCGTAGACGACAGATCTGTGCCCGAAGACGACTTTGTGGACGCCTGCATGAACGAACTGGACCGCTACCACGATGAATCGCACATCCGGCAGTATCGCCCGACCGAATGGCGCCGGATGCTAAGAACTGCGGGATTTGCGGTGGAGGCCGTCGAACCCTACATCCAGCACCGGCCCTTGACCTCCCTGACAGACGGCGTTTCACCCGAAAATGTACAGCACATCCACAACCGTCTCAACGGATTGAATGCGCAGCAGCGAAAGAAACTGAGCCTGGCTGAAAAGGACGAGCAGCTCTACTCCAACCATTGGTACGTAACCATCGCGGCGGTAAAACAAGAAGATATCCCTTGACAGACGCGATGCAAACCTCTACACGATCCTATGTCAAACCGACCGCCACGACCTCAGGACCATCCGGCTTCCACAGGAAAAATCGACCTTTCCCTCACCCGCCGCATCTTCCACCTCGCCCTGCCCTTGCTCCTGACCAGGCAGCTGGAAAACCTGGTCGGTTTCGCCGACATCTACATGGTCGGAAGGCTCGGTCCCGAAGCCATCTCCGCCGTGGGCATCTCCCGGCAGCTCGTCATGGTCATCAGCGTCACCATGATCGCCGTCACCACCGGCACCTTTGCCATGGTCGCCCAGGCGATCGGCGCTGAATCTCAACAGGACGCCAGCGCCAACGCCAAGCAATCGATCACCCTCCTCACCCTCCTCAGCATCGGCATCAGCTTGTTCGGCCTCCTGGTCGCCCCGGCCGTCCTTGTCGCACTCAGCCTCAGTCCCGAAGTCGTTGCCCTGGGCACCCCCTACCTCCGGGTCTTCTTTTCCGGCATCGTTCTGATGACCCTCAACTTTACCATCACCACCTGCCTTCACGGCGCCGCGGACACCCGCACCCCCTTCTACATCAGCATCATCAACAGCGCCGTTAAAATCGTCGTCAGCTACCTGCTCATCTTCGGCCTGTGGGGCCTGCCCCGGCTGGGCGTCACCGGCGCGGCCGCCGGCGATCTCGTCGGCCGTCTCTGCGGCGTCGCCATCGGATTCTGGGTCCTCTACAGCGGCCGCTTCGGCATCACCCTCCTCCCGGATACGTCCTACCGTCCGAACTGGACACTCGCCCGCCGAATCCTCAAAATTGGCATCCCCTCGGCCCTGCAGGGCTTCTTCCGAAACGGCTCCAACCTCGTCTTTATAAAACTCGTCGCCCTCACCGCCTCCTCTACAACGGCTGTCGCCGCCTTCTCCATAGGCAACCAGATGGAGCGTGTGCTTCGCCGCACCTCCCTCGCCTTCGGCACCGCGGCCACCGCCCTGGTGGGCCAGACCCTCGGCGCCGGAGAGCCCGACGCCGCCGAACAACGCGGCTGGACGACCCTGCTGATCGCAGTCCTGACAACCGCCCTGATGGGCCTCCCCATCGCCCTGTTTGCACGCCCGATCATGGCCTTCTTCACCGACGCCCCGGACGTCATCGGGATCGGCATCGTCTACCTTTACGCTATGGTTCTGGCAGAGCCCTTTATGTGCGCCGCCATCACCAGCAGCGGCGGCCTTCGAGGCGCCGGCGACACCATGCCCGCCCTCTACTACACCCTCATTGCCCAGTGGCTCATCCGTCTCCCGGTCGCCTACATCCTCGCCTTCACCCTCGGCTACGACATCAACGGCATCTGGAGCACCCTCGTCATCTTCAGTGCCCTCCAGGGCGCCCTCACCGTCCGAAAATTCGGCAAAGGAGAGTGGAAGCAGCGAAAGATCTGAGGCGAGGATTCTTGATATTATATCTGAGTGTCGTATATTATTAGTCAATAAGAGCAAGCACAAAGAGGAGTATATAATGCCAAATGGTAACTACCCAGGTATCCAGCCATTCAGGTTTTTGTGAAAATAGTCGATAAGAATTACACCAGGCGCACCAGGGCCAAATCGACCGTAAATTTCCCGATGTAAGCAATTGAGAAGACAAACCCCAATGTCAGGCTTACAAGAACAAGAGATACGCGCCATCTACCATCAAGGCGAGGAAGCTGTTGTCGGATTGATCCAGGGCTTAGTTGCCCAGATCGAAGCGTTAAGAGCTGAGGTTCAATCGCTTCGAGATCAAGTGGCCAAAGACAGCCGCAACAGCAGCAAACCGCCTTCCAGCGATGGTCTGCAAAAACCTCGCACAAGTAGCTTGCGAAAAAAAGGGGCCAAAAAGAATGGGGGCCAAAAAGGTCATCCCGGTCACACCCTCACCTTGGTAGACCATCCAGACCATACGGTTTTGCATCGGGTTGAAGCGTGTGCCCACTGCGCTGTTCGTCTCGAGGAGGTGGCCGTGGTTGATGTTGAAAAGCGCCAGGTGTTTGATATCCCGCCCTTACACATCACAGTGACCCAACACCAGGCTCAGGTCAAAATCTGTCCCGATTGTGGCGGGTGCACCAAGGGGGCGTTTCCTTTAGATGTCACCCAAAAGGCACAATATGGGAATCGGATCAAGGCGCTTGCTTCCTACTTCAACCAGTATCACTTCGTTCCCTTAGAACGCACGTGTGAGATTTTCGAGGATCTGTTTGACCATCGGCTCTCACAAGCGACGGTCTTGCAAGCCAATGCGGTCTTGGCCGATCGCCTACACCCCGTCGATTTGATCATCAAGCAAGGCCTGATCGACTCCGATGTGCTCCATCTGGACGAAACCAGTTTATCTGTGGCAGGCAGGCGAAATTGGGTTCATGTGGCCAGCACAGAGCGGTTGACGCATTATGGTCTCCATCCCAAGCGCGGCCAAAAGGCCACCGATGCGATTGGGATTTTGCCCGACTTTGAAGGCCGGGCCATGCATGACCATTGGAAACCCTACTTTGGATACACCGCGTGCCAACACGCCCTTTGTAACACGCATCATTTACGCGAACTCAAGTTTGTGAAAGAGCAATACCAGCAAGGGTGGGCAGAGGGCATGGCGGCTTTGTTGATGGACATCAAAGAGGCCGTCGACCAGGACAAAGCGCACACCGATCATCTGTCTGCCCGAAAAATAAACGCCTTTGAAAAACGATACGACCAAATCTTAAAGCAGGGGTTGAAGGCCAATCCACCACAAAAACAGGATGATGGCATCCAAAAGAAAAGAGGAAGACCCAAACAATCCCCACCGAAGAATCTGCTGGATCGATTAGGGCAATACAAAGGGGAAGTGCTGGCCTTTATGTATGACTTCCGCGTGCCCTTTGACAATAATCAGGCCGAACGAGATATCCGAATGGTGAAAGTCAAACAGAAAGTCTCTGGGTGCTTCCGAACCGAAACAGGTGCGGCCATTTTCTGCCGCATTCGTGCCTATATCTCGACGGCAAAGAAAAACTCTCAACGGGTGATTGATGCCATTCAAGATGCCTTCAACAATATCCCTTTTATCCCCATCCCGACCGCTTCGTCCATCCCTACCCCTAGCTCACAACATCCTGCTTGATCCCATTTTGCTGGCTTTTTGACCTGAGCAGTTACGCCAAATGAACTCATCATTCCGCTCAGTCTAGTTTTGGGCCTGATCGCCTTTGCTCTGATCGCCAGATGGTACGCCATGCCGGCCTTCAACTCGTGACGTGTTTTGGAATTGTGGACACACCAAGAAGCTGACGTGTTTTGGAATTGTGGACACACCAAGAAGCAGTTATCTTGTAGAATAAGGAGGTGTGTCGATGAAAGTGCAAAGATCATCCCATTCGAAGAAGCGATATGATGCTGAATTCAAGAGGGAGTCCGTTCGTTTGGCTGAGACCAGTGGTAAGACGGACCGGCAGATAGAGCGGGACCTGGGGTTGTACCAGGGAGCGATCGCGCGCTGGCGTAAGGAGCTGGAGGGAGACCCGATGGACGCGTTTCCGGGCACAGGGCACCAGAAGCCTTTAGAGGAGGAGAACCGTCGGTTACAGCGAGAGCTTGCAATCGCTCGGGAAGAACGGGACATCCTAAAAAAAGTGGTCGCCATCTTCTCAGAGGGACCGAAGACAGATTCAGGTTCATGAAGGCGCATCGCAAGTCGTTTTCGGTGGAGAGGATGGCGAAGGTGCTCGAGGTGTCGAAAAGCGGTTATTATGCCTGGCTTTCCCGTCCTGAGAGCAGGCGAAAAAAGGAACGGCGTTATTTGGATGTCCTGGTGAAAGCGGCCTTTGAGGCCAGCCACGGCCGGTATGGAAGCCTGAAGATCAGCCGCGAACTGGCGGCACAAGGCAATCCCTACAGTCGCAGCCGGGTGGCCGATTCGATGGGTCGCCAGGGCCTGCGGTCGAAAGTGCGACGGAAGTTCGTGGTGACCACCGATACGAAGCACAACCTGAAGGCGTCCCCGAACCTGCTGAACCGGGAGTTCAAAGTCGATCGTCCAAACAAGGTGTGGACCAGCGATATCACCTATTTGCGCTCTGGTGCGGGATGGTTGTTCCTGGTGGTCTTTCTCGACCTGTATTCCCGTCGCATAGTTGGCTGGTGTGTCTCTACCTCGTTGGGACACGAAACACTGCTCACGGCCCTGTCTCGTGCAGTTTGGCAACGCAGACCGGAACCGGCCCTGATGATCCACTCCGATCGGGGAATCCAGTATTGCTGCGATGGCTTCCGACAGGCTATTGACAGACATCAGTTTGTTCAAAGCATGAGCAGAAAAGGAAATTGTTGGGACAATGCCGTGACCGAATCTTTCTTCCGGTCGTTGAAAACCGAATGGTTGTATCATGTCAATCTGAAAGATCTCGATCACGCACAACGCGAACTCTTCGAGTATATCGAGCTGTTCTACAACAACCAGCGGCTGCACGCGACTCTGGACTATGTGTCGCCCGCTAATTTCGAAGCGCCGCTGCAGCACCAGAAAGAGGCTTAATCAACTGTCCATTTTTTCCGGACCACATCATCGCTTTCTCGCACCGCAGCGCTAACGCCGCTGCTGCTGCTCCACAGTTTTCGCTACATCGGCATGGCGTTCGTGGTGCCCGGCGTTGTCTCCTCCGACATGGCGCCCGTCTTTGCTAACCCGGCGGCGTATGGAGACCTGCTGGCCGCGCTCCTCGCCCTCCTTGCGGTGATCGCCTTGCGCCGGGGCTGGACACTGGCGATCTCTCTAACCTGGATATTCAACATCATAGGCCTGCTGGATTTGCTGAATGCGCTGTTCCAGGGGGTCCAGCATGTCGACGCCGGACAGTTCAGAGCCGCTTATTTTATACCGACCGTTGCGGTGCCTGCTTTGCTCATCACGCACGTTATGATCTTCAGACTCCTTGTCAGGCGCGAGGAAGAAACCGGGTAGAATGCTCGAACCCGCCCTCTGGAGTCCCAAACCATGCTCGCCACCCTCTTATCCGGCAAAAAAGTTCGCCTCACGGCCTTAAACAACCAGGATGCGCCCACGATCACCCGCTGGCATGAAAACGCCGACTTCTTGCGACTGCTGGACACCAACCCGGCCGTTCCACGCACCGAGGCGGACATCTCGGAATGGATCGTCGAAACGAACGGGGCAAACAACGAAGTCACCTTTGCCATCCGGCTCATTGACGGCGACGAACTGATCGGCACCATCGGCTTCGATGGGATCGAGTGGCCCAACCAGGTGGCGGGGCTTTCCATCGGCATTGGGGATCGCTCGAACTGGAACAGAGGATACGGATACGAGGCGATACAGCTCGCCCTGGCCTATGCCTTTAACGAGCTCAACCTGCACCGCATCCAGCTTACCGTATTCAGCTACAACAAAAGCGCCATCGCCCTGTACGAGAAAGCCGGTTTTACGCGCGAGGGCGTCCACCGGGAACGCCTCCGGCGCGACGGAAAACGCTACGACATGTATTTGTACGGTCTCCTCCATCACGAATGGGAATCGCAAAACGCCCGTTGATCCAAATCGGTGAACCTGGCAGAGGGTTATGGACGATGAGTAGATTTTGGGACATCAAGGCTGTCAAAGAGAAAGACCTGAAACACCGCTGGCGGATTGTGCTGCACGAAGTCATCTTTGAAACGAACACCCCGGCGGCTAAATGGTTTGGTATTCTCCTGATCCTGAGCATCGCGCTGAGCGTTGTTGTGGTCATGCTCGACAGCGTGAACGCCGTCAGCGAAGTACACGGCGATCTGCTCTATCTGGCCGAATGGTTTTTTACCCTTCTCTTCACAGTCGAGTACGTTCTGCGACTGATGTGTGTTGGCCGGCCGATCCTCTACGCAACCAGTTTCTTTGGAATCGCGGACGTGCTGGCCATCGTCCCGACGTACCTCAGTCTATTTTTTCCGGGCAGCCAGTACCTGCTGGTCATCCGGCTCCTGCGCGTTCTGCGTATCTTCCGTGTTCTCAAGCTGGTCCAGTATATCGGTGAGGCCAATCTACTCATTCAGGCGCTGCGTGCAAGCCGGCGCAAAATTACGATCTTTTTATTTACAGTCTTAATTCTGGTGGTCATCCTCGGCTCCCTCATGTACGTGATTGAAAATGAGGAAGATGGGTTTACGAGCATCCCCAAAAGCATATACTGGGCAATTGTCACCCTGACCACCGTCGGCTATGGGGATATATCGCCAAAAACAAACATCGGCCAGGCGCTGGCGGCCGTGGTGATGATCCTGGGATACGGCATTATCGCGGTCCCCACAGGAATTGTAACCGCGGAACTCTCTCAGGCCCTGAGACGGCAGAAAGTAACCACCCAGGCATGTTCTCAATGCAGCGCCGAAGGCCACGACGCGGATGCGGCATACTGCAAATACTGTGGCGCCAAGCTATAACCGGAAGGTTGTTTAAGAAAACCGAACAGCAAGCCTCCAACCCCCGTTCTCCGAGGTCGCTATGTCAACCGTCGCAGACAAAGCCGTGAACCATACCCCCGGGCCGTCGTCCAAGAGAAAGATCCGCCTGATCGACTGCGATGTGCATCACATGCCGTCCGAGCCCAAAACCCTCTTCCCTTACCTTCCCCGGCACTACGTTGAATACATCCAGGACTTCGGCGCTATGATGCCGGTGCTGGGCCATACCAACATGCCGGGAAAGGGTGCCCGTCACGACCTCTGGTCCGATCCCGAAGTCAACCCCGGCGCAGTCGTCGACATTGCCCGGGAGAAACACCTGGACGCTTACGATGTTGACATCGCCGTCCTCACCGGCGGGCCCTACACCGCCGCCGTTCATCCCAACGTCGACTATGCGGCGGCCTACTGCCGGGCGTTCAACGACTGGACTCTGGAGGCCTGGGTCTCCGCCGACGCCCGCTTTCGGGCCTCCATCCACATCGCGCCCCAGGATCCCGAACAGGCCGCAGTTGAAATCGACCGCCTCGGTCCCCATCCCGGGTTCGTCCAGGTCCTCATACCCGCCGGAGCGCGCCTCCCCTACGGCAACCGCTTCTACCATCCCATCTACGCCGCCTGCGAGCGTCACGCGCTCCCTGTCTGCGTCCACTTCGGCGCCGAGGGCGCCGGTATTTCAGCCCCTCCAACGGCGGCCGGACATCCCTCCTACTACCTGGAAATGCGCATGGCCCGTCCTCAGATCGCCATGGCCCACGTGGTCAGCCTCATCTGTGAAGGCGTATTCGAAAAATTCTCCGATTTCAGGTGCCTCTTCATCGAACACGACGTCTTCTGGGTGCCCGGCCTCATGTGGCACATGGATGCGGACTGGAAGGCCCTTCGGGACTACACCCCCTGGGTCAAGCGCCTGCCCAGCGAGTATCTCCGGGAACACATCCGCTTCGGCTCCCAGCCGATGCTGCAGCCCCCCACCGAAGCCGACCTCAGGACCTTCTTGGACTGGCTGCACGCCGATGAAGTCCTGGTCTTCGCCAGCGACTACCCCCACTGGGACTGGGACGAGCCCAGCGGCTTCCTCCCCGGAATCGACAAAACCCTTCGCACCCGTATCATGGCCGAAAACGCCGCCGAACTCTATGGATTCTGACAACAGCGAAAAAACTCGACACGTCGTCGCCAGCGCTACCGACCTGCCTCCCGGAGAGCGAAAAATCGTCGAAATTGCCGGGCGGGAAATCGGCATCTTCAACATCAAAGGAAACTTTCACGCCCTGCGAAACGTCTGCCCCCACAAAGGAGGTCCGCTCTGCCGGGGCAGGCTTCGGCCCCTCGTCGTCGCAACCGGCGTCTATCAGGTCACCCACCAACAGGAAAGCGAAATCCTCAAGTGCCCCTGGCACCAGTGGGAATTCGACGTCAAAACGGGACGCGCCCTGTACGACGACACCCTCCGGGTCAGAACCTATCCCGTCTCCCGGGAAGGAGACGAGATCGTACTCTATTTGGACGGCCGCTCGTCCGAACAGGAAACCTGACCGCCCATGCCAAAACGCATCTACATACCGGCACTCATCGCCCTCCTCCTGGGAGGAACAGGCTATTTCTGGATATCTCCCAGCTCTCCCGCTCGACAGGCTGTGGCCCTCTGCCGGCAAGGGGATGAGGCCCTGCTGAGAGGCGATGAAGCTGGGGCGCTGGCCGCCTATCGGAAGGCGCGAGACAAAGATCCCGACAACCCTGAAGCGCACCTCGGAATCGCCGGAATCCAGACCCGTCGCCGCCAGTTCACCCGGGCCGCACAAACGCTCAGGCCTGTGACCTCCCTGGCGGGGAACGATGTGAAAACCTGGACCGTGCTTGCCAGGGCCTACCGCGACGCCAGGGCCGTTGAGGACGGTATCTCCGCGTACTCAAAAGCGATTGAACTGACCCCGGAGCAAACCGACCTCCTGATCGAACTCGGCAACCTCTACAGTTCCTGGGGGCACGAAGGCCGGCACGAAGTTGAAGCCGAGAAATGTTACCGACGGGCGGAAGCCCTCCACCCGGATCATCCTGGGGTCCACGCCGGCCTGGGCCGCCTCTTCTCCCTCCAGGGCGTTTATGATTCCGCAGCCGTCCGCCTCCGACAGGCCGTCCGGCACCGGCCGGAAGACCCGGACCTCCTGACCGACCTCGCAGAGGTCATCACCCTGCGCGAACCTCCCGAACGCGCCCTGCCGCACCTCCAGCAGGCCTTAAAGGCCCATCCCTACCATCCCAGGGCCCGCTACTTCCTGGGAAGGGTCTACCTGATGGTTGGCCAAAAAGAGGAGGCAAAACGGGAATTTGCCGCATTCGAGCGCCAAAAAAAAGTGCGGGATCAAATCGAATCCCTCGAAAAATCCGCCGCCGAACGCCCCGACGCTGAAACCTACCAGATGCTGTCCCACCTTTATGCCCAGATAGGCCGGGACAGCCTTGCCGCCGACCGCCTCAGGCGCGCCACGAATCTGGATCCGATGGTCACTGCGCCCCAGGAAGTCGATCAAATCGGCGCGTTCTGATTTTGCACCTCAGAGATGCGAAGAACGCGGAGAAAGACAAGCAACAACCCAATCCCCAAAAAGCCCACAAATATATGACGGAAATACAAAGGAGTCGGATTGACCCACAGCCAGGCGAACAGGAACGCGGGATAACATTCCGGTCCATCGCCTTCGGGCTCTGTCTTTCCGTCACCGTCGGCCTGCTGGGCACCTGGGTCCGCTTTGTCCTGGCCGGATCCTTCATGTCTTACAGCCACATGCCGATGGGAAACCTGATCCTCTACTTGATCTCCGTCCTCATCTGCGCTCCCCTGGCCTGGTCGTTCGGCCGGTGGTTCATTTTCTCTCCCACCGAGTGGATCACCATCTTCTGTATGGGCTTCATCGGCTCCCTGGGGCCCACCTACGGCAGCAGCGGCGACCTTGTCGGCTTCATGGTCGCCCCCTATTATTTCGCAACCCCCGAAAACGCGTGGAACACCTATCTCCACCCCTACATGCCCACCTGGTTGATCCCCACCAACGAAGGGGATGCGATGGTCTGGTTCTACAAGGGCGTCCCGCAGGGCGCTTCTATTCCCTGGACCGTCTGGACCGTTCCCCTCGTGTGGTGGTTCCTCTTCATCTGTGCCGTTGGATTTGCCTGCGTCTGTGTCTCCATCCTCTTCCACCGGCAGTGGTCCGAGAACGAAAAACTCGTCTACCCTGCCCTGTCTCCCATTGTGGAAATGACCGCCCGCGCCGGCTCGGGCAGGCGGCTCTTGCCCGAGTTCATGCAGGGAAAAGCGTTCTGGGCCGGATTCGGGCTCACCGCCTTCGTCTTCGGCTGGAACATGATCTCCTGGTCCTACCCGCAGTTTCCCAGCATTCCCCTCGGCCCCAGAACCTGGGTTGGCTTCTCTCGGCACGATCCCTCCATCTACGTCTTCCTCAGCACGGTCGTCATATCGTTTTCCTATTTCGCCACCCTGGAAATCCTCTTCAGCATCTGGTTCTTCGACCTCCTCTTTGTCGTCGAAGGGGGAATCCTGAATCGGCTGGGACTCAACGTCATCTACAAAAACTACTACGGGGGCGGTCACTACGCCTGGCAGACGGCCGGCGCCTTCCTCACCCTGGGCCTCTGGGGGATCTGGATCGCCCGGCTGCACCTGCGCGATGTGATCCGAAAAGCCCTGCATCCCCAAAAATCCGCCCTCGACGACGGCAAGGAACTGCTCTCCTATCGCACGGCGCTCATCGGCCTGATCGTCAGCTGCCTCTACATCGCCGTCTGGCTCGCACGTGCAGGCCTGGAGGTTAAAATCATCCTCCTGCTCATCCCGTCCATGCTCCTCGTCTACATAACCCTGGCCAAATTCGTGGCCGACTCGGGCCTGATCTACCTCGACCTGCCGACCTCGTCCCTGAGGCTCCCCCTGATGATCCAGGGAGGCGCGCATGCCCTGCAGGCCTCCTCGCACGCGGTCCTGGGGATCTCATCCCGCATCGTCAACCACCACAACGGATTCGCGATGCCCGTGATGGCCCACATCAACCGCCTCGGGGAACGCATTTCCGGTGACAAACGCCGGCTCTTCTGGGGTGTCTGCGGGGCGTTCGTCACCGGCCTGGTCACCTCCACGCTCTATCTCATCTGGCTTGCATACACCGGAGGCGCCGACAGCTTCGGTCCCAACTATCTGATCAAATACGCAGAACGGGTCGCGCTCGAGAGCGTGGTGGCCAATATCAAAAGCGCCAAACCCATTGCACTGGCCGACTACGGATTCTTCCTCACCGGAGCAGGCGTCATGGTCTTCCTGAACCTGATGCGCTACCGCTTCGTCTGGTGGCCGTTTCACCCCATCGGCTTTGCCCTGTCCGGGAACTATCTCGCCCGTCAGACAAGCTTTACCCTCTTCGTCGCATGGCTGCTCAAACTCCTCATGCTCAAACTCGCCGGCGCATCCTTCTACCGAAAGTCGAAGCCCTTTTTTATCGGCCTGCTCACCGGCTACATTCTGGCTGTAGCTGCGGGTGTGGTAATAGACGCCATCTGGTTCCATCCTCTGGGCCAGTCTCACCGTCTGGACCCCCTTTAGCTCTGCCCCGCCCCTGCAAATTCGTTCCCATCAGATCCCGGCGTCGGGCGCTGTTTTCGCTTGATGATTCACCCCGTATAGGGTAGATTATGTTCTGTCAAAATCAACACCCTAAACGGACATCCTATGCGACCGACCTGGAAAAACATTCTGGCCATCACAGCTATCATCGTCCTCTTTGTACCCCTCGTTGTATTTTCACCCGAGACCGTAACAAAACGCCTGGTCGCGTGGTTCAACCTCCATCCTCCGGAGGCGCTTCCAAAACGCGCCCGCTCCGACCAGCAGGCGCTGGCAGAGTGGGTCCAGGCGGCCATCTCGGAAGCCGACGTCAGAACACACCTCACACGCCTCACCTCAAAAGGCTCCCGCGTCGTGGGATACCCCGGACACGAAGCCGCCTACCACTACATCAAAGACACCTTCGAGACCATCGGGCTGGAAAACGTCACCACAGAATCCTACGACGTCACCTCCCCCATCGACAAGGGAGGCAGCCTCAAGATTCCAGGCGAGGACCGCACGATCCCTCTCTATGCGGTCTGGCCCAACCTCGTGCGCACCTCCACCCTGCCCAGGCAGGGGCTTCGGGCATTGCTGGTTGACGGAGGGTCTGGCGAATTCTCGGACTTCAACGGCAAGGAGCTGGAAGGCAGCGTTGTTCTCATGTCGTTCAATTCGTGGAATCGCTGGATGAACGCCTCGATGCTGGGCGCGAAGGCGGTGATTTTCGTGGCGCCTGACTCGACGACGACCTCTGAGGCGGAGCAGAAGTTTTTTCAGGTGCCCCTCAACGTGCCCCGGTTCTGGATAGGGCGGGAGGAGGGGGAGGCGCTGCGTGATCGTCTGTCTGCGGGTGAGCGGATTGAGGTGGAGGTGAAGGGTCGGATGGTTTGGGAGAAGCATCAGGCGCACAATGTATTTGGTCGGATCACGGGACGGGATCCGGAGTTGAAGGACGAGATCGTCCTCTTCGACGCGTATTACGACGCGATGTCCGTGGTACCTGCGCTGGCGCCTGGAGCGGAGCAGGCTTCGGGTCTGGTCGCCCTTCTCGAACTCGCAGAATCGCTAAAAGCCCACCCCCCTGCCCGCACGGTTCTCTTCCTCGCCTCGTCTGCGCATCATCTCGGCTTTCGAGGCGTGTGCGATTTTCTGGGTCGTCATGCGCGCAAAGAGAAGCATTTTGCGCCTCTGATGACCGATCCGATCGACATCCGGCTGTGGGTCTCCCTGGACCTCTCATCGCACACCAATGAAATCGGCGTCCTGGGCTTCCCGTCCTTCCTTGCCCCGCTCGGGAGCCTGGTCTCCCAACTCGGCGGAGAACTCGCCCCCGCGCTCGGCCTCG
Source organism: Candidatus Latescibacterota bacterium (assembly GCA_965249305.1). Lineage (GTDB taxonomy): Bacteria > Latescibacterota > UBA2968 > UBA2968. Next base: position 7,062,737 of record OZ252228.1, read on the forward strand.
ACCCCGACGGATCACTCGTTGACGGAATCACGCCTCCCACCGGCATGAGCTGGGACATGTTCATTCCGGGCGAGAACATCCAGACCGATGCCCAGGTCGTCCGGAGCGCAGGCATACCCGCTCTCGCATTCGTGACCATCAACGACGCGCGATTTCGGGTCGACACGCCTTTGGATACAGCGGAAGGGGTCAACGTACGCAACCTGACAAAGCAGACTCAACTCCTGACGGGAGTCTTCAGCAGTGCCCTGGACGACCCGCATCTCCTCCTCGACCACCCCACCAGCCTGCGGGATGGGATGCGCGCCCTTAAGGGACGCATTCTCACCTTTCCCCGCCGCAGCATGGTTCCCGACAGACCGCGCCCCGGAGCGGTTGCCGCCCTCCGCATGACCCCCGAAAAAACGGTCAAAGGCGTGCGCGCCATCTTCTACGACCTGGCCGACGCACAGGGGGAAATCTACATCCCCGGCGTGGCCGTGAACAACGTGGCCCTGGAGGCCTACTACCTGGACCCGGAAACCGGAGCGATCACCTATGCCCCCAACCGGGGCCCCGCAGCCAGCATCTACAAATCGGAATTCGGCATGGACAACGTGATCACCCGGGCCACGAGCATCCTCTTCCCCTGTATTGCCACCGACTTCTACGAAACAATCGACCCCCGGCACCTGTCCAGACTCTCCCAACTGAGTGTCTACAACAGTGGAAATACCCCTCCCCAAGAGTACGGCTACAGCCTGGGTTACAGCCCGGACGAACCCGCCGGCGTGGTCTTCACCAGGCCCGGAGAACGGGTGAAATTGACCATGAGCGCCGGGCCCATCGGCATTCGCTTTATGCTCCTCAACTCGAACGATCCCGGCAGCGAGAAGGCCGCACAGGGAGAGGGGTTCGCCACACCTGCGCACGGAGCCATCACCCACACGGCATTCCAGGCGGCAAAGGACATGTGGGCGCTGGACGAGGCCCGAATGCGCGAACTGGAGGCCTACGGCGTCCGGAACCGGCGCCTCAACATCCTTCACGACCAGGCCCGCCATCACCTCCAGCGCGCAAAAGAGGCCCGGCGGAACCTGCGGTGGGATCAGTACATCAAGCACGCCCGGGCTGCGCTGGGCGTGGAGTCGCGGGCCTACCCGGACGTGAAAGCGACCCAGAACGACGTCGTTCGAGGCGTGGTCTTCTTTATGGCCCTCGTCATCCCCTGCGCCTTCTTCGCGGAGCGGCTGCTCATCACGGCCGCCGACATCCGCTGGCAGGTTACCTGGCTCGCCCTCATCTTCGGGGCCATCTGGATCGTTCTCTCCGCCGTCCACCCGGCGTTCAACCTCTCCAACCCCGTCGTCGTCCTCCTCGCCTTCGTCATCCTCTCTCTGGCGCTCTTCGTCATCACCCTCGTCTTCTCCCGCTTCAACACCCACATGCGCCAGATCCGCACCCGGGGAATGGGCATTCATCACGTAGACGTGGGAAGGATCAGCGCCTCCCTCGCCGCCTTCCATCTTGGCATCGCCAACATGAAACGTCGAAAATTGAGAACCGTGCTTACCTTTACCACCCTGGTCCTGCTCACCTTCACCGTCCTCTCCTTCACCTCCATCAAAACATCGCTCCGCTTTCACCAGACCGTGGGCGACCATCCCGCCCCATACCCGGGCCTGCTCATCCGCAGCAAATTCTGGAGCCCGCTTGAAGAGTCCGCCCTGGACTACGCCCGGGCGGACTTCGCCGATGAGGCGGTCATCGCCCCCCGGAGCTGGTACGCTTCAAAAAGCAAAAAGGCCATCCGGCTCAAACACGGTCGGCAGTCGGCCAACGCATTGGGCATCCTCGGCTTGGCCCCGTCGGAAGCCCGGGTGACCCGCGTGGACACCTGCCTCTCTGCCGGACGCTGGTTCCGGGATGGAGAGCGAAAGGTCTGCGTCGTACCCGAGCCGATGGCCGCCCTGCTCGGCCTGACAGAAGCCGACATCGGGCAGGCGCACATCCGACTCTTCGGGGAACAGTTCACCGTCGTGGGCCTGGCCGATCCCGGCCGGTTAAACGCACTGGTGGACCTGGACGGCGAACCCCTGACCCCGGCCGATTACCTGTTCACCGAACAGAGCGCGCTTGAGGAAATCACGCAGCAGGAGGAGCGCGAAAAATCCGGCCTGGACGCGTCCAGCGTGGAGGTGATGGAATTCGTACACCTGGATCCCGACAATGTCCTGATCGTGCCCTACCAGACCCTGCGGGAAGTCAACAGCCCCTTGCAGGCCATCGGCGTACGGTTTCACGATCCATCGATTGTTAAATCCCGTGTGGAGGACTTCCTCTCCCGTCTCTCCGTGGTCCTCTTCGCCGGCATCCCTCGCCTGGCCGACGATGGCCGAATCGAGCGAATCGACGTCTCAATCTACTCCTCCCTGGGACAGACCTCCCTGCAGGGAATCGGCGACCTCGGCATTCCCATCGCCATTGCCGTGCTCATCGTCCTCAACACCATGATGGGCTCGGTCCACGAACGGCTGCGGGAAATCGGCACCTATTCCTCTGTGGGACTGGCCCCCGTCCACATCGCCTTTCTCTTCCTGGCCGAATCGTGTGTCTACGCCGTACTCGGCGTGGTATCCGGCTACCTCCTGGGCCAGGGAATCGCAAAACTCCTGCTCTGGCAAGGACACCTGGCCGGGCTCACCCTCAACTATTCCTCTCTGTCCGCCGTGGCCTCATCCGGGCTGGTCATGGCCGTCGTCATCCTGTCCACCCTCTATCCCGCGTGGCGGGCCTCCCGGATGGCCGTACCCGACATCACCCGTCGCTGGCATCTGCCCGATCCGGAGGGTGACCGGTGGCACATCCTGTTTCCCTTCACCGTGGGCCAGCAGGAGGTCCTGGGCCTGTTCGCCTTTCTCACCGGGTACTTCGATTATCACACCGAAGAATCCCTGGGAACATTCTACACCCGGGGCGCCCGGCTCTCAACCCTGGCGACCGACCGCGGGCAGAGCCACACCATCCAGACAACCCTCTGGCTGGCCCCCTTCGACCTCGGAGTCAGCCAGACCGTGCGGCTCAAATCGACCCCCACCGGCGATCACGGCATCCATGCCCTCGATCTCACCATCGACCGGCTGTCGGGCGACGCCGCCTCCTGGAAACGCTGTAACCAGCGGTTTATGAACCTGATTCGCAAACAATTCCTCATCTGGCGCACCATCAGCCCGGAGGCGAAGGCGCGGTACAGAGAAGAGGGCCAACGGCTCATCGACACCCCTGCAGAGACAATCGTGACAGCGTCTATCTGATAACCCCGTAACCGAAAACCCGAAGGAACAACCCCATGGCGGAAAAGCTGGAGAGCAGCGTTGACACACAGGCCGGTGTAACCGGAGAAACAGCGCCGCAGGAGCGTGGAGTAACCCTCCGCGCAATCGTCTTCGGGCTCTGCGTGGCCTTCATCATAGGCCCGCTGGGCGACTCGGTCCGCTACGTCCTGCACGCCTCCTTTATGGCCTACAGCCACATGCCCATGGGCAATCTCATCGTCTACCTGCTGTCCACCCTCATCCTGGTCCCCCTGGCCTTCTGCTTTGGCAAACGGTTCGCCTTCTCATCATCGGAGTGGATCACCATCTTCTGCATGGGATTCATCAGCTCCATGGGCCCCACCTACGGCATCAGCGGCTACCTCGTGGGCCTGATGGTGGGCCCCTACTACTTTGCAACCCCGGAAAACGAATGGGGCAAATACCTTCAGCCCTACATGCCCCACTGGCTGATCCCCACCAACGACGGCAACGTGATGACCTGGTTCTACGAGGGGCTCCCCCAGGGCACGCAAATCCCCTGGAACATCTGGGCCGTGCCCCTCTTCTGGTGGTTCACCTTCACCGCCGCTGTCGGATTCGCCTGCGCCTGCGCCGCCATCCTCCTGCGCCGCCAGTGGTCCGAAAACGAACGGCTCGTCTACCCGGCCATGGAGCCCATCATCGAGATGACCACCCGCGTGGGCACGGGCAAACGGTTCTTCCCGGACTACATGCAGGGCAAAGCCTTCTGGATCGGATTCGCGCTCACCACCTTCGTCTTCGGGTGGAACATGATCTCCTGGGCCTATCCGCAGTTTCCCCGTTTCCCCACTGCATACGCCAGATGGACCTTCTTCTCGCGGGACTACCCCCCCGCCCTCTTTTTCCTGAGCACGGTCGTCATCTGCTTCTCCTATTTCGCCAGCCTGGAAATCCTCTTCAGCATCTGGTTCTTCGACCTCCTCTTTATCGTCGAAGGGGGCATTCTGAACCGGCTGGGCGTCCGGGCCATCTCCCCCTACTACGGGACCGGCCGCTACTCCTGGCAGACATCGGGCGCCTTCTTAAGCCTCGCCCTCTGGGGCCTCTGGGTCGCCCGGCTGCATTTTGCCGACGTCTTCCGAAAAGCCCTGCACCCCGAAGAATCCACCTTAGACGACAGCAAGGAACTGCTCTCCTACCGGGGGGCGCTCATCGGCCTGGGCGTCAGCTGCCTCTTCATCGCCATCTGGCTGGGCCGGTTGGGCATGGAGCTCAAAATGATCCTCCTGCTCATCCCGTGCATGCTCCTCGTCTACACCACCGTGGCGAAAATCCTGGCCGATTCGGGAATGATCTACGTCAACTCCCCGCTCTCCGCCTGGGGCCTGGCTGTCCGGCTGCTGGGCGGGTCGCACACCCTCACGATTTCCACCAAAGCGGCCCTCGGTCTTTCATCCAGAGTCATCAACCACTACCGGGGATTCGCCATGGGCTCACTCGCCCACATCAACCGCCTTGCGGAGTTCGTTCCCAAAGACAAGCGCCGGCTCTTCTGGGGGGTCTGCGCCGCGTTCGTCATCGGCATGGTCACCTCCACGCTCTTCACCATCTGGCTGGGATACACCATAGGCGGCTACAACATCCGGCCCAACTGGTTGATCATCCGCTCGGCCCTGGGGCAGATTCGAGGAATCGCGAACAACGCCAAGACCCCATCTTCGCCAATCGAAATCACCAACTACTGGTTCTTCCTCACCGGGGCTGCGGTCATGGCCTTCCTGAATCTGATGCGCTACCGCTTCGTCTGGTGGCCGATTCATCCCATCGGCTTTGCGCTCTCGGGCACGGCCCTATCCCGGCTCACCAGCGTCACCATTTTTGTAGCGTGGCTGGTCAAGCTCGTCATGCTCAAACTCGTAGGCGCGGCCTTCTACCGGAAGTCCAGAGCATTCTTCATCGGCATGCTCATCGGTTATATTTTTGAGGTGGCCCTCGGACTCGTCGTGGACGCCGTCTGGTTCCAGCCTCAGGGACACCGGGTGCATAAATGGTATTGAGGAGCACACAATGCGACTGACGTGGAAAAACATTATACTCACCGTTTTCACTGCCACCATCTTTGTACCCCTCGTCCTATTTTCACCCGAGACCGTGACGGACCACCTGATCGAATGGTTCAATATCAGGTACCCGGAACTGCCGCCGGAGAAATCCGCATCCGGTCAGCAGGCGCTGGCAGAATCGGTCCAGGCGGCCATCTCGGAAGCCGATATCAGAACACGCCTCACACGCCTCACCTCCAAAGGCTCCCGCGTCGTGGGATACCCCGGACACGAAGACGCCTACCACTACATCAAAGACACCTTCGAGACCATCGGGCTGGAAAACGTCACCACAGAATCCTACGACGTCACCTCCCCCATCGACAAGGGAGGCAGCCTCAAGATTCCGGGAGAGGACCACACGATCCCTCTCTATGCGGTCTGGCCCAACCTCGTGCGCACCTCCACCCTGCCCAGGCAGGGGCTTCGGGCATTGCTGGTTGACGGAGGGACTGGTGAATTCTCGGACTTCAACGGCAAGGAGCTGGAAGGCAGCGTTGTTCTCATGTCGTTCAATTCGTGGAATCGCTGGATGAACGCATCCATGCTGGGTGCGAAGGCGGTGATTTTCGTTGCGCCTGACTCGACGACCACCACGGAGGCGGAGCAGAAGTTTTTCCAGGTGCCTCTCAACGTGCCCCGTTTCTGGGTGGATAGGAAGGAGGGGGAGGCGTTGCGGGATCGTCTGTCTGCTGGTGAGCGGATCGAGGTAGAGGTGAAGGGTCGGATGGTGTGGGAGAAACATCAGACGCACAACGTGTTTGGTCGGATCACGGGACGGGATCCTGAACTGAAGGACGAGATCGTCCTCTTCGACGCGTATTACGACGCGATGTCTGTGGTACCTGCGCTGGCGCCTGGAGCGGAGCAGGCCGCCGGTCTGGTCGCCCTTCTCGAACTCGCGGAATATTTGAAAGCTCATCCCCCTGCCCGCACGGTCCTCTTTCTCGCCACCTCCGCGCATAATCTGGGCTTTCGAGGTGTGTGTGATTTTCTGGGGCGGCATGCGCGCAAAGAGGAGCATTTTGCGCCTCTGATGACCGATCCGATCGACATCCGGCTGTGGATCTCCCTGGACCTCTCATCGCACACCGACCAGATCGGCGTCTGGAATGGATCTTCCTCCTTCTATTACCAGCGCTTCTTTACCCCGCTCGGCCAGATGTTTTCCAAGCTCGGCAAAGAACTCGCCCCCGCCTTCGGCCTCAACGCCGCCCGATCGCTCGTAGACGGCATCAACCCCCCGTCCGGCATGAGCTGGCGTATGTTTATTCCCGGAGGGAGAATCAAGACCGACTCCGAAGTGGTCCTCACGGCCGGCATGCCCACCCTCGCATTCGTAACCATCAACGATGCCCGATTCAGGGTCGACACCCCCTTCGACACGGTAGAAGGAGTCAATCTCCCGAACCTGACAAAACAGATCCAGCTCCTGACAGGCGCCTTTAGCAAAGCCCTCGACGACCCGAACTTCCTCCCCGACTACAAGGTTGACATGAAGGACCGCATGCGCGCCCTCAAAGGACGCATCCTCACCTTCCCCCGCCGCAGCATCACGCCCGACAGACCCCGCAGTGGGGCCATAGCCGCCCTCCGGATGTCCCACCAGAAATCGGTGAAAGGCGTGCGCACCTTCTTCTACGACATGGCCGACGAAAACGGGGAATTCTTCATCCCCGGCCTCGCGGTCCGATGGGTCGGGCTGAGCGCGTATTACTTAGACCCGGAAACCGGAGCCATCACCTATGCTCCCAACAGGGGGCAGGCATCCCGGATCTACAAACCGGAGTTTGGCATGGACTGGTGGATCACCCGGTCAACGCGCATCCTTTTCCCCTGCATCTCCACCGACTTCTACGACACGGTGGACCCCCGCTACCTCACCAAGCTCTCAAGCCTCAGCGTATACGGCGACGGAAATGTGGCCCCTCAGGAATACGGCTACACCACCGGCTACGGCCCCAATGAACCGGTGGGCGTGGTCTTTACCCGCCCCAACGAAAGGGTCAAACTGGTGATGAGATCGGGTCAAATCGGCATCCGGTACCTCCTGATCAACGCCACCGACGCCAGCAGCGAAGAAAACGCACTCGGCCAGGGATTCACCGCATTAACCCACGGCGCCATCACCCACACCGCCTTCCAGGCCGCAAACGACATGTGGACCCTCAACGAATCCCGGATGCGCAAACTGAGGGCCTACGGCATCGAAAACTTTCGTCTGAACAGCCTCCACAAACAGGCCGAAGAACACCTCGACCGGGCAAAAGACGCGCGAAAAAACCTGCAGTGGGACGACTTCATCAAACACTCCCGGGCCGCGCTCGGACTGGAATCCCGCGCCTATCCGGACGTCAGAGCGACCCAGAACGACGTCGTCCAGGGCATCGTCTTCTTTATGGCCCTCGTCATCCCCTGCGCCTTCTTCGCCGAGCGCCTCATCTTCACCGCGGCCGACATCCGCTGGATGCTCGCCGGATTTTCCGGGATCTTCGTCGTCATCTGGATCTTTCTCTCAATGGTCCATCCGGCCTTCGACCTCTCCAACCCCTTCGTCGTGCTCCTCGCCTTCATCCTCTTAGTACTGGCCGCCTTTGTCATCTCCATCGTCTTCTCCCGTTTCAACGCCCACATGCGCAACCTGCGTACCGAGGCAGCGGTCATTCACGACGTGGACGTTGGAAGGGTAAGCGCCTCCGTGGCCGCCTTCCAACTCGGCATTGCCAACATGAAACGGCGAAAACTCAGGACCGTACTCACCTTTACCACCCTGGTCCTGCTCACCTTCACCGTGCTCTCCTTCACCTCCATCAAATCCCTGCTCCGATTCCACCAGATCGCCCGGGACAACGAAGGGCTCTACCCCGGCATGCTCATCCGCAGCAAATACTGGGCGTCCCTGCAAGAATCCGTCCTGGATTACGCCCGGGCCACCTTTGAAGGCGAGGCCGTGGTTGCGCCCCGAAGCTGGTACGCCGACAAATCCAAAAAAGCCATCCAGGTGGGGCACCGCGACAAGGCCGCAAACGCCCTGGGTATCCTCGGCCTGTCCGCGCAGGAGTCAGACGTCACCGGCATCCAGACCTGCCTGTCCGCCGGCCGCTGGTTTCAAGAGGGCGAACGAAAGGTCGCCGTTGTCCCCGAAGAGATGGCCAAGCTCCTCGACATCACCGAAGGTGACGTGGGCCGCGCCCGGGTCCGCCTCTTCGGGGACCACTTCACCGTCGTCGGCATCCTCAACTCCGACCGGATGGAGGAACTGAGAGACCTGGACGGAGAAGCCCTCACGCCCGCGGACTTCGTGGAAACCGACCAGAACGTCTTCCTGCAAATGGCCCAGCAGGAAAAGCGAGAGAAAGCCGGCCTGGAAGACCCCGATGTGGACATCATGGAATTCGTCCACCTGGATCCGGCAAATGTACTGATCGTCCCCTACCAGACCCTGCGCGAGGTCAGCAGCCCCCTCCAGGCAATCGCCGTCCGGTTCAATGACCCCGCCGTGGTCAGCGACCGCACAAAAGGCTTCATCTCCCGCCTCGCCGTGGTCCTCTTCGCCGGAATCCCCCAGATCGATCCGGACGGAGAGATCCGGCGCATCCACGTCTCCGTCTTCTCCTCACTCGGTCACACATCGCTTCGCGGCATCAGCAACCTCTTCATCCCCATCGCCATCGCCGCCCTCATCGTACTCAACACCATGATGGGATCCGTCTACGAACGCTTCCGTGAAATCGGCATCTACTCCTCGGTCGGACTCGCCCCCGTCCACATCGCCTTCCTCTTTCTGGCCGAATCCTGCGTCTACGCCGTACTCGGAGCCGTATCGGGCTATCTCCTCTCGCAGGGTGTCGCATGGGTGCTCCTCAACCGGGGCCTCTTAGAAGGCTTTACCCTCAACTACTCCTCCCTCTCCGCCATGGCCTCCTCGGGGCTGGTCATGATCGTGGTCATCGTCTCCACCATCTACCCCGCCCGGCGGGCCTCCCAGATGGCCGTCCCCGACGTTACCCGGCGCTGGAAAATCCCCGACCCGGACGGCGACCGGTGGCACTTTGAATTTCCCTTTACCATAGCGGGCGGCGAAGTCCTGGGACTCTTCACCTTCCTCACCAAATACTTCGACTTCCACACCGAAGGATCAATGGGCAACTTCTACACCGAGGGCGCGCACCTCTCGCTCCTCGCCACCGACCAGGGAGAGGGATATACCATCAGCACCACCATCTGGCTCGCGCCCTTCGACCTCGGCGTCAGCCAGACCGTCCGGCTCCGGTCCCGTCCAACCGGCGATCACGACATCCAGGCCTTAGACATCACGATTGATCGGCTCTCCGGCGACGTCTCCTCCTGGAAGCGCTGCAACCAGCGCTTTATGAACCAGATCCGCAAACAGTTCCTCATCTGGCGGACCATCAACACCGAAGCCCAGCACCAGTACCGGGACCAGGGCCGGGAGCTCATCGAAGAACCTTCAGATAAGGAAATGCACGGGCAGGAAGCGGGAGACTGACCCCTATTTCCAGAGGAGTCCCAACCTATGCCCCACCTTAGCGCCGAAGACAAAGTCTTTTTCAAAGACAACGGTTATCTGGTCAAACACGACATGCTCACCCAGGAACAGGTCGAGGAAGCGCTTGACGTGATATGGGAGCACGTTGAAGCCGACCGCGCCGATTCCGGGAGCTGGATCGACGCCGGACCCATCTCCCCCCGTTGTGGGGACAGTCCTGTGATTCGATTGACCCTCCATGAGACCCCGCTGTTCGACCTGGCCGAAGAGCTGGTGGGAAAAGACAAATTGCAGAAAGGCGGAGGTCCCGGTCCCAAGCTCAACTTCCCCACAGGAGCGGAAGACTGGGCGCCGCCCGAGGGCGGGCACCTGGACGGCTATTACACCCCCACCAACGGCGTGCCGGAAGGCACCGTCGGCCGATTCTGTATGGGAATCACCCTCTACCTCAACCACGTCAAACACCGTGGCGGTGGATTCACCGTCTGGCCGGGCACCCACAAGCAGGCGGCGGAATACTTCAAAACCCACTCCCTCCTCAGCGTGGCGGGAGGAGGCGCCCGGCGGGTATTCGATCTCCCCGAACCGGTGGAAATCACCGGCCCGCCCGGAACCGCCTGTCTCTGGCACGGCCAAATGGTCCATTCCGCCAGCAAGAACTGTGCAGAGGAAATCCGGATGGCCCTCATCAGCCGTCTGCGCCGGATTGATATGAACGACATCCTGTTTGAATTTCCCGACGATGTATGGGAATATTATGATGGCATCGTGTAGCGTTTAAACTCATCCCATTTCGGAATGCGGAATGCGGATTGCGGATTGAAAAGCTTCTATTCCGCATTCCGAAATCCGAAATCCGAAATCCGAAATTGCCTTTATTGACCTCTGACTTCTTGGAGCACAAAGTGACCCTGAGCTTCAGCCCCACCGTCTGTCCCGAGGCCCTTCTGCCGGAGGCCCTCGTCATTGCCGGAAACGCCGGCTTTGATCAGATCGAACTCTTCCGCACCTGGACCGAAAGCAGCCCGGTCCATCCCGACACCTCTGTTCGGACCGTTCGCGACCGTCTTCGGGATGCGGGCACGACCCTCACCGGGTTGAACATCCGGGACCTGACCGGGCGCAAAGCCGACTCGGACGAACGCAACCTGGCCTACAACCTCAGGCAGGTGGAGTGGGATATTCACCTGGCCCGGGCACTCGGGCTGAACAGCGCAAACCTCAAAGGGGGCGCCCCGGACGCAGGAAGCGCAGGAAGACCTGATTGAGGGTATCAACGAACTCTTAGAGCGGCTTCCGGACATCCGCTTGAACCTGGGCAACCACAGTGGCAACCGCCTGCAGGGCCTGGCGGACTTTCAGGCCGTGATGCCGCATCTGAACGACCGCGCAAAAATTTTGATCGACACCGGCCACCTCCTCTCTGCCGGAGAGGACATTCTCCGCCTGACCGAAACCTTCGCCGGGCGGATCGGCCTGGTCCACCTCCGGGACCAGCAGGGGGACAAACCGGTACCCTTCGGGGAAGGCGACCTCCCCTTTGGCGACCTGATCCGCCTCTTAGAAGGGGCGGGCTACGAGGGCGTCCTGGTCGTCGAACTCGAAGACGTCACTTGGGGTGATCCGCCCGGTGCGGCGCGTGCCGCACGCGAGTATGTGGAAGCCCTCCTATAAGGAACCCAAGAGATGGACGCGTTAGGGCGACACATCCTCGTCGAACTTTACGGCTGTCCTCCGGATGCCCTGAACGACGTCGCCACCATCGAACAGAGCATGGTCAGGGCCGCCCGGGAGGCCGGCGCCACCATCATCAACACCACCTTCCACCACTTTTCCCCTTACGGCGTCTCTGGAACCGTGGTCATCCAGGAAAGCCACCTGGCAATACACACCTGGCCGGAGTACCGGTTCGCCGCGGTTGACTTCTTCACCTGCGGCGGCGAACTCGACCCCTGGATATCCTACGCCTCCCTGAAAGAATCGCTTCAGGCCGACCACGGAACGACCCAGGAGATGCAGCGCGGCCGGCTCGACCTGCTGCAAAAAATGGCCACCGGTTCTCGCCTGCCTGACAGCCCTCCCAAAAAACAGGACGTGCCCCGTCAGTTCCGCAACATCTGGTTTACGGACAAAGAGGACGACATCGCCCTCTCCCTCAGACACGCCGGCGCCGTCTACCAGACACAGTCTCCCTTCCAGAAAGTCGAAATCTTCGACACCTACGGCTACGGCAAAATGCTCGTCTTAGACGGCGCCGTGACCTGCACGGAAAAGGACGAATACATCTACCACGAGATGATCGTCCACGTGCCCACCCTCACCCATCCCGGTCCAGAGCGTGCCCTGATCGTCGGCGGAGGAGACGGCGGCGCAGCCAGGGAACTCCTCAAACACGACGGCCTCGACGAAGTCATCCTGGTCGAAATCGACAAGGCCGTGGTCGAAGCCTCAAAACAGCATTTACCGACCCTGTCCCCGGCCTTCAACGATCCCAGGCTCAGTTTGATCATCCAGGACGGGACCACCTATATCCGGGACTGTCCGGACGCCGCCTTCGACCTCATCATCGTGGACGCCGCCCACCCCGCCGGCCCGGCGGAGGGCCTCTTCTCGGAAGCATTCTACACCCAGGTCCACCGCTGCCTGAAAGCGGACGGCATCATGGCCGCCCAGACCGAGCCGCCGGCGCTCTACAGCCGGACCTTCAAAGAAATCTACCAGCACCAGCGCCGGATCTTTGGCAAAAATCGGGTCCACTGCTACCTCGCCTTTATCCCCACCTACACCACCGGCATGTTGAGCTTCTCCTACGCCTCAAAAGGGGATCTGCACCCCCTCGAAAACTTCGCCCCGGAAAAGTCCAGGGCATTCGCGGAACACCACCGCCTGCAATACTACAACGATGAAGTCCACCGGGCTGCATTCGCCCTGCCCACCTTTCTCAAAAACCTGCTAAAAGGCTAAACCATGAAGCTCACCTTTCTGGGCACCTGCAGCGGCGCGGAGCCTATGCCCGGCCGCAAACACACCTCCTTTGTCATCGAGTACGGTGGAGGGATCTACTGGTTCGACGCCGGCGAGGGCTGCTCGTACACGGCGCACCTGGCCGGAATCGACCTCCTCGCCATCCAGGCCATCTTCATTTCGCATCCCCACATGGACCACGTCGGCGGCCTGGCCAACCTCCTCTGGACCATGCAAAAACTCAACGGCAGAAGAGACGGACCTCTGTCGGACAGAGTCATACCGGTCTTCATCCCCAACCTGAATGTGTGGGCGGGCGTCCTGCAGGTACTCGGTGGCCCCTCCGGAAACTTCCGCCCGACCTTCACCCTGGACGCGGCCACCTACCAGGACGGCCGAATCTATGATGAAAATGGATTCAAAATAACCGCCCTCCACAACCGTCACCTCGGAGATCCGGCCGACACTGAACCCTGGCAGTCCTTCTCATTTCGCATCGAAGCGGGCGACCGGGTCCTGGTCTCTTCGGGCGATGTTGCGGACATCAGCGAACTGGCGCCCCTCCTGGAGGGCTGTGACCTGTTCATCATGGAAACCGGCCACCACAAAGTGGAAGATGTATGTGCCTACCTGAAGGACGCAAAGGTCACGTTCGGAAAGCTGGGATTCTTCCACCACGGCCGGGCCATCCTCACCGACCCCGATGGCGAACTGCAAAAAGCCAGGGCCATCCTGGGCGACCGGGTGTTCATCGCCGACGACGGCATGGCGCTGGACGTGTGAGGTCTCAGAGCCTGTTGAGTGAGCAAAGAAACCGTGAAATAATGGGTGGAGCATGTGATAGTTGTTCACTTGAAACCTGGGAGAAACCAAGTATGAAGGTTCTGTTAAGGCTTCTCTTTTGCTTGATGTTGGTTTCCGGATCATCTGTGATCTGGGCTGGAAACCCGATCCATCTGATTGTGTTACACGTAAACGACACGCATGGGAAGCTCCAACCGCACAACACGAAAAATCAAACCAATATTGGAGGAATCGCACGCCTATCCTCACTGGTCAAGCACATCCGTCAGGAGAACCCCGGGAACGTCCTGTTTCTACATGCTGGAGACATTTTTTCTCGTGGAGATCCGGTCACAGTATACTATGGTGGATACGTTAACTTTCTTGCATTCGAGAAAATGGGCGTTGATGCGATCACACCAGGTAATGGAGAATTCTACTTCGGGATTGAAAATTTGCAGCGCCAAACGGCCCGCGTGAGCACACCATTTGTCCACGCTAACGTGACTTACAAGCACCACGGCAGCTCGATTTTTCCGCCTTACCTGATTAAGAATGTTAACGGAGTCAGAGTCGGAATCCTGGGCTTAGGTCTGATTAGGACCTGGCATCAATCTTCCCAGACATTGGAATTAGAAGATCCTGTTGAAATCGCCAAAACGTTTGCGCCTGAGCTGAAACCCAAAGTTGACTTCCTCATAGCGCTCACGCATATCGGAGTTAAAAACGACAGTTTACTGGCAAAAGCTGTTCCCGAACTGGACCTGATTGTGGGAGGAGATTCCCACACAAGATTAGATAGTCCATCGCGGATTCCCCGGGTCGATGGCAAAGATGAGGTTACGATCGTTCAGGCACGTCATTACTTTGAATTTCTAGGGCGGGTCGATGTACAATTGGATAAAAAGGAAGATCATTACGCTGTTGCCAAAATTGATGGCCAGTTGATTCCGATTGACGCGAAGGTGGAATCCGATCCGGAAATCGAAACCCTGCTAAAGCGGTATGGTGATCCGCTCGATGAGGTCATCTGCTGAACCGAGATTGACTTGCCCAATTTGAGAAGGGAATCGTCTCCGTTAGGTGATCTCGTAGCCAAGGCCGTTCACATCCAAACACGAGCTGACCTGGCCATCCTCTATGGCAATTCTAATATGCCCGGGCTCAAGGCCGGGGATATCAGGCTTGCGGATATAAGTCGAATCCGTTTCTACCATTCTCCGGTCGTCACCGCACGGCTCACCGGTGTCCAGATTCAGTCTCTTCTTTCGGAGCGCTTCTATATTACCTCAGGCTGCCAGTTTGACAAGATTGATAAGCAAGTTACGAGCCTTGTGATCAACGGGAAACCGGCTGATCCTGCAGCCACCTATCTCGTCGCAACTGAGAAGCAGATGGTCTTTCGAAGCCCTGTATTCGATTCGTTACAAGTCGATCTCACAGGCCAGCGTGTAGACACTGCTCTAGAGCGATATCTTCGACGTGTTTCTGTAATTCCATAGATTGACGTTCTGAGACAAAGCGTGGCGCTAAATCGAGCCGATGTTGATGTGCAAAATCACTTCGTCCACGCCAAACCGCCAGGCAGCTTCGAGGCGCCGGTAAACCGGAAAGGACGGACTAATGTACGTAGGCACGCAGTACTTTGGGACATCCAAGAAAGAGATGCAATTCCTGGCCCGTCACGGCGTGACCCATTTCGATGCCACGGTCGACGGCATGGATGTGGAAACGCTCACCCGACACCGTGAGGAAGCGGCCGCCCACGGTTTAGAACTGGAAATGGTCCACTTCAGGCAGCTGGACAGCATTCCGATGGCGCTGGATCCGCAGCGCGACAGGGACATCGAGACGGTGTGCGGCTGGATCGAGAACGCGAGCAAGGCGGGGCTTCGGGGTCTGAACTACAACTTTTGTACCCTGCGCGTAGTATCGGCCGATTCTCCTGAAGGAAACCTTGTACAACGGACCGAGCGCAGGCCGGGTCGGGGTGGGTCGACCTACAGCTCGTTCGTACTCTCCGAGCATGACAACGAGACGCTGACCAGCGCCGGTGTCATCAGTCGCGACGAGGTGTTCGAACAAGCGGCTTACTTTCTGGAGCGTGTGATTCCCGTTGCCGAGGAATACAAGGTCCAGATGGCGTGTCACCTTGACGACCCACCTGCTCCGGTGTTGAACGGCATAGAGCGCTGGAATTGGCCCGTCTTCGAGGGACTTAAACGATTCATCGAACTGGTTGACAGCCCTTACCACGGGTTCAATTTCTGCTGTGGGGTGGCGGCGGAAGGATTGGAGAATCCGGCCGAGGAACTGCCGGAGATCGTGAAATACTTCGCGGAAAGAAAGAAGATCTTCAACGTGCACTTCAGGAATATTCGGGGCGGTCTGCACGACTTCCACGAGACCTGGCCCGATGAAGGTGACGTCAACATGTACCAGATTGCAAAGAACCTGCACAATGCGGGCTACCCCTACATGCTGATGCCCGATCACGCGCCCCACCACCCTGACGATGTGGCCCCCGAAGGCGGTTCGAAGCGCGTGAACCAGGCCTGGGCGTTCCAGTTCGGGTATATCATCGCGCTGATTCAGGCGATAGAATACGAAAGGTCGCAAGAATCTGAACCGAATGACCAATAGGTCCTGAGAGATCTCGAATAAGAGTAAAGAGGCTCTTCGCTGTTTCACGTGGGTAATCATAAAAACCCGAACCAGTCTTCTTGCCGAGTGCGAGGTGGTTCCTAACCGTTTGCTCCGGTATCCGCACATGAGATCTCTCCTAAACACACGGCGGGTATTGAATGATCCGGAGATCCAGTTTGCCGTTTAGTCCATCGTAACAATTTATTATCTAACAACTTAAACAACTGTTTTTAAGATAGAATCCTGAGCAACAGACAACGGGTCGGGCAACACCGTTGACAAAAAATACTCGAAGGCTGGTCCACAAAACCTGCAGCTTGGGCGTCTTGTCTACCACAACTGGTCGTTCCTGGGGGAAGGTTACCCACACCAAATAGCGAGGAGCCAGTAAAGAGAGGTCTGCTATGAAGGAAAGTGCATCGTATCCTGAATGTGCTCCCGCAATGCCACAGAACCCGCTTCTCGCCCCCGAAGTCTCAGACCCCACATTGGCCGGGCCTCTGCTGCGCCCGACCGGCGAACTCGCACAGGCCACCCGTCCGGACTTCCTCGCCAATGAGCAATCCCCCGTGCAGTGGTCTCGGAGCGACTGGGACCGGTTGGAAGCGAATCGCGAAGATATTTTCGACAGGTCGGCGGTTGCTGCCCAATTCGACCACGCAAGCTTTCTGAGAGATGGATACGCCGTCCTGAGAGGGATCATGACGCCGAACGCCATCGAGGCGTGGACGGCGGCGCTGAAACACGGCCAGCAGCTCAACGACACGCTGCTGACGTCGGACTGGTCCCGGATCGACTGGCATGGCCTCGGCCGACCGCCCCCGACAAAATCTCTCATCTCCGATGAGATCAAGAACGCGCTGGGAGGGAGCCAGATGGCGCCGCAGTCCACCGATGATGCGGGCGTGAGGACACTGCGGCAACACAGTGTTTTCGCTGAGTACTTCCCGGCTGGGCACGTCCCGTTCTTGATGAACGTACGCACCCGCAAATGCTCCAACTGCAGCGGATGTGCCTCGGCTGCGACGACATCTATTTCGATCACAACCAGCTGTTGACCAGGCCGGGGGGCTATCCGGGCGGCGCCTGGCACAGTCACAAAATCGGCGGCGGCAAGGACAACTGCGGCGTCGCGAGCCTGTCGGAGTACCAGGCGCAGCCGAACTCAAACCTCACGCTCTGTTACCCTCAAGGCTTCGAAGCAGGCGACGACGGGGGCCTGAAACTCATTCGGGGCAGCCATCTTTTTCGCGATCCGACCGGGTGCCGGGCCGCCAGCGATGAAGAGATGCGGCGGGGCTGGCTGCAGGGGCGGGTGCATCCAATCACTTCCGAGCCGCTTCAAATCGAACACCTCTCGCTGCCGCCGGGCTCGATCGTCTGCTGCCTGTCGCACGCCGCGCACGCGGTGGCTCCCAAAGCCCTGGGCAAAGAAACCCGCTGGTGCTCGCTCTACTGCTACAAGAAAGCGGACGACGTGAGCGGTCACGCTCAGCCACCCAGCGCCGTCCCGCCGGTATGGGCAATGAAGGCGCAGCGGGGCGAGCTGCCGGCCGTCCTCACGGAACTGCTCAGGCCCAGCTACGACCGGGAGTTGACGGGCGGGCGGATCGAATATACACAACCGTAACACGGCCGCAAGCATTGCGAAATGCCCAAAAAGAAAGAGTATGTTGCCATGACCTTGACAGAAGACCAGAAGGCGTTCTTTGAAGCAAACGGATATTTACCTTACACACGGGTGCTCTCGGATGGGGAACTGGAGGCGTTGCGGAAGCGCAGCGAAGATATTATTGAAGAACGGATGACACACCTGCCGTCCCGATACATCCAGCAGGAGGCGACGTTTCGGAATAAAGAAGATCCGAAGGTGTCCCCTCTGGACCGGGTGCGGAAGATGACCCATCTGTGTTATTTTGACGATCTGTTTCGGAAGGTGGCCCACAAGCCCGAGATTGTGGATGTGATTGAGGACCTCATCGGACCCAATATCAAGTTCTATGCGGACCAGTTGATGATGAAATCCCGGTTTTACGGTACGGTGACGGACTGGCACCAGGACTCGGTGGCCTGGCCTTTTTTTGCGCCCCAGGACCATGTGAGCTGCTGGGTGGCTCTGGACGATGCCACGGTGGAAAACGGATGTATGACCATGATTCCGGGCAGTTACAGGTGGGGGCCGATCGACCGGCGGTACAGGGAACAGTTTTTGGCTTCTTCCGAGATGCCCGAGCCTGTTCCGGTGGAGCTGAAGGCCGGATGCTGTCTGTTTCACCACGGGTTGAACTTTCACCGGACGGAAGCCAATCCCACGCCGAACCGGCGGCGTGGCCTGGCACTGCACTATATCGACGCCGAGACGATGTATCTGGGCGCCGAAAACGAGGACTCACGGCTTATGATCGAGTGTGAAAAGCCGCCGGGGACATTTCGGTTTATGCCGATTCGGGGGAAGGAGTTTGCCGGGCGGGTCTGAGTACAGAGACAAGCAAAGGGGATGAACAGGATGCCAACCAGTACAAGCAAAGGGGATGAATAAGATGTCAACCAGCGAAAAAGTCGGCGCCAATGTGGCCAAGAGCACCTACATAGAAAGCGATGGACTTCATGCGTTTTATGCAGGGGGGCAAACATACGCGGGCGTGGCCGGTGAAAAGATGGTTGAAACAGTTACTTCTGAAGTCCTTCACTGGGTCACCCATGAAAATGGGAACACAACCCTCGATGCCTGTTACGACGGAACCTGGTTGCGGATCTCTGAAGACAACGGATCGCGCTGGACCGATTCCGGGCCCAGGGTGCGTTTTGACACCGAAAACACCGAAGAGCAAATGATGCCGTCGGGATTCAGCCTGGATGAAAAAAATGACATCCTGGTACGTTTTTACCGGGGACAGAAGGCCGACAAGAGTTGCTACGGCTACATCAATCAAGGAGCGTACCGAGCGTTCTACAGCATATCCAAAGACCAGGGAGCAACATGGAGTGACCCGGTCCAGATTGTAGACCGGCGGAAGGATTATGATGCTGTTTCCTGGGGTCCGGGTTTTGAATATGGAGAGCGTGGCGCCATCCTTAGCGGCAACCACTGTATCTGGATGGAAGACGGGTCTGTGTTGGC
This sequence comes from Candidatus Latescibacterota bacterium, assembly GCA_965249305.1. GTDB lineage: Bacteria > Latescibacterota > UBA2968 > UBA2968. Next base: position 7,082,141 of record OZ252228.1, read on the forward strand.
GCCTTTTACAGCGTATGAAAGATTGGATGGTACCAAACCCTGGTACTTCCGGGTCATTTGTGCAAGGGGATATTGGAAGGAAGATATGAGCGGCTTTGACTGGGAGTTTGGAAGTTTTATCGAGGTTGCCCTGGACAAAGCCACCTCGGGATGCTGCGAGCCCGCGGTCACTGCACTCGGCGCCAACAGGTTGTTCCTCACCACACGATGTCAGGGCGGTGAGGCGCAGGGCCTTCATTCCAACAAGTATTCCGCTGTTTCGGAGGACGGGGGAATGACCTGGACGGCGCCCGAGCCGATGGTTTATGACGATGGGACCACTGTTTGGAGCCCCGCTTCCTCTTCGGCATTTTATGAATCGTCAAAAACAGGCAAGACCTACTGGATAGCCAATATCCTGGATGGACCTGTCTTCGGGCAGACGCCTCGATATCCACTGAAAATAGCCGAATTCGACCCGGGCAAAACGTGCATCGTGAAAAACTCTGTCCGGCTCATACAGGACAGGCCCGACGATGCGCATGAACTGGTGAGATATACCAACTTCGGGAGTTACGAGGATAGAAGAACAGGCAACCTCATCATCACCCTTCCTGAACAGTACCGGCGCATGGGCTGGGACGACATGAAAAAGCCGGAAGACTTTGCGGCAGATTGTGTTAAATACACAGTCGAAATTGGCGAGTAGGGCGATTCTATTCGCCTTCTATTCGGCCCAGAGGAAAGGGGATTTTGTATATCCTCTCGAATTGGAGCGAGATCATTTCGGCAGGTGAAACCCATTCCAAGGAGGCGTACATTGCGGCGATTTATCCTTTTTGCACTCATTCTGGGCACAATCAGCAACTGCGATTCCGGGGGAGAAAACCGTATCGGTTGGCGGACCGATGGTAACGGCCGATACCTCGAGGCCGACCCGCCAACAGAGTGGTCGTCGAGTCAGAACGTTGCGTGGAAAACGGCGATGCCATCGTGGTCGAACGCGTCGCCAATACTGGTAACCAGCTCGCTGATGATCGTGCGCTGCGAGCCGGATCAGATTCTCGGCATCGATCCAGAAAACGGAGGCATCCTGTGGAAGCAGTCGCTCGGCGACGTGAGTTCGGTGGACAGCGTCAAGACGCACGGGTTCAACGGATACACCTCCCACACGCCCGTCACCGACGGCCGGCGCATCTACACGGTGTTCGGAACGGGTGTGGTCGCGGCCCACACGCTGGACGGCAAACGTGTGTGGGCGCGCGTTGTGGAGCGACCACGTCACGGGTGGGGTCACTGTGCGTCGCCGACACTGGGCGGCGGGCGGCTGATCGTGCATATCACCGACCTCATCGCGCTGGACCCGGCGACCGGCAAGGAGGTGTGGAGACGCCCTTCGAAAGAGAAGTTCGGCTCCCCGGTGGTAGCGCGGATCGACGGAAAGGATATCGTAATCACCCCGGTAGGTGACGTCTTTCGCGCGTCGGACGGGGAGCCGCTGGCTCAGGGAATCGGGAACCTGGAATACGCGACGCCTGTGGTTCAAGATGGTATTGTGTACTTCATCGAGAAGAAAGCGACGGCGGTCAAACTGCCTGAAAAGATCGACGGTGCGTTCGAAGCCGTCTGGGTCACCGGCGTGAAGGGATCGCGACACTATTCGTCGCCGGTGATTCACGGCGGCTTGATCTACGCCATTTCGCGTGAGGAAAAGTTCTCGATTCTCGATGCGAAGACAGGCAAGCCGGTTTTTGAAAAGGACCTCGATCTTGGCGAAGGCACCAACAGCGCCTACCCCTCCATCACGCTGGCCGGCGACAAGCTTTTCATCGGCGCCGAAAAAGGTACGATGGCCGTTATTGAGGTGGGCGAGACCTACAAGGAAATCGCGCGAAATGCGGTCGAAGGATTCCGCTCCTCCCCCGTATTCGTCGGCAACCGGATGTATCTGCGCGCCTTCGACCATCTCTACTGCTTCGAGAAGCGATAAGCCGCAATCTTCAACGAAAGGGTACAGGATGATGCGTTTACTGAAGCGCCTGTTAACGGGGTCGGCCGGCGACGAGGACACAAAACAGGGTGTTTCGACCGGTGCGCCCACCCCGGTGGCAGCGTCGGATTATGCAAAGACGGCGAGCGGGTTGCAGTATTACGATTTCAAAGTAGGAGACGGAGCCTCGCCCAGCCGGGGCAAGCAGGTGACGGTGCACTACACGGGGTGGCTGACAAACGAGAAGCGGTTCGACAGCTCGGCGGTCAAGAAACGACCCTTCACATTTGAGATCGGCCGGAGGAGGGTGATCAAAGCCTGGGACGAAGGGGTGATGTCGATGAAGGTAGGCGGAATCCGGCAGTTGAAGGTCCCGCCTGCGCTGGGATACGGCGCCGGAGGCCACCCTCCGGTGATTCCAAAAAACGCGACGTTGATTTTTGAGGTGGAATTGCTTGAAATCAAATGAATCGGGTGTAAACCGGACATTCTTCGGTTCAGTGATAGATAAAAAAATGGGCTCCTCGCTATTTGGTGTGGGTAACCTTCCCCCAGGAACGACCAGTTGTGGTAGACAAGACGCCCAAGCTGCAGGTTTTGTGGACCAGCCTTCGAGTATTCTTTGTCAACGGTGTTGCCCGACCCGTTGTCTGTTGCTCAGGATTCTATCTTAAAAACAGTTGTTTAAGTTGTTAGATAATAAATTGTTACGATGGACTAAACGGCAAACTGGATCTCCGGATCATTCAATACCCGCCGTGTGTTTAGGAGAGATCTCATGTGCGGATACCGGAGCAAACGGTTAGGAACCACCTCGCACTCGGCAAGAAGACTGGTTCGGGTTTTTATGATTACCCACGTGAAACAGCGAAGAGCCAAAAAATGGAAGTCGGGAGTGTTTCATGCTCAATGCCCGCGCACTCGGCCTCGATAAGGCGGTTGTTGGCACAGCAGGCGCGTATGTAATCGTGGACGGCTATTTTCCTTTCTGGGTTTCCCCAAAACACAATGGCGACACCCTTGCCGTCATTCGTCTCGGAGGCCACCGTGAAGAAGGAGAGACGGGTTGGCAATGCGCGGCACGCGAAGTGTACGAGGAAACACGACTCAATATTCGCCCGTTGCAGCCGCCAGCCACCTACTGGCTGGATCGAGACCGCGCTGACGCATGTTTGCAGCAGGTCATTTGGCCCCACGATACACCGGACGAGATGCCCCCGCTTTACGTAGCCTCAAATCATCCTGTGCCTGCCCGTCAACTTTCGGTAATGTATCTCGCAAAAGCCGACGAACTGCCGACCCCTTCGTCCGAGGTACGCGGCTTGCTCTTGCTCAAACCGGACGATGTTCTTAAAATTGTTCAGAAGACCATCACGTTAGGGCAGTACCTCCGTGATGGAGGAAAAGCGATGTTACACGAAGAACTCGATGAAAACAAGGAACTCGAACCGTTTGGACAACTCCGCGTACTGCCGCATATTATGGAACAAAACAGGGACTATTTCGACCCACTGTGGTAATTTGGTCGCTGCTTGAAAAGTAGGGAGTGTGCAAGGATGTTTTATAATACAAAAGACGATAACATGCCCCCGAGCCTGCTGAACAGCTGCGACGTCCCCAGATCCATCTTCTGGATATCCACACAGAGCCGTGAAGGCGTCATCAACTTAGCGCCGTACAGTTTTTCCTCGGCCGTGGCCTACAAACCACCCCAGGTGATGTTCGCGGTTACCGGATTGAGGAAGAACCGGAGAGAAGCGGATTCCCTCGCCAACATTCGGGAAACCCGGGAGTTCGTTGTCAACTTTTCCCCTTATGCGTTCAGGAACGAAATGAACCAGACGTGTGCATCGGTCGCGCCGGAAGTTGACGAAATGGCGCTTGCCGGTCTCGAACCTGTGCCGTCCACGCTGGTCGGCCCGCCCGGTGTCAAAGAATCCCCCACCCGCCTGGAGTGCCGCCTGTACGAGATATTCGACCTGCTTGGCGATCACAACACGATGGTTGTAGGAGAAGTACTGGGCATTTATATTGATGACGACATCCTTTCCAACGGCGAGGTGGACTGGCTGAAGTACAGGCCGATTGCCCGCATGGGCCGCAGCGATGGTTATACGGTCGTAAACGAACTCTTCTTCATGGGCCGGCCGGGATAGAGGAACGTCTTAGCAGCAGCAAGGAGGAACCTTGGCAAAAAAGGTCCGGGATTATACCCGATTTGTCCAGAGGTTGGAAGCCCTGGCCCGACCTCACATACAGATCGAAACCGTGGACGTCGTCAACGACTGTCCCCTATACCGTGTCCTGTTAGGTGAAAATCAGAACGGGCGGAAAAATGTCCTGATGACCTCCGGCACGCATGGAGATGAACCTGCCGGTCCGGAAGCCGTCCTGCATTTTCTAAGTCGGGACCATACGGAGTTCCTGCAGCACTTCAATTTCCTCATTTTGCCGTGCATCAACCCGTACGGTTATGAGCGTGACCGGAGAGAAAACCGCGAAGGTGAAGACATCAACCGCGCATTTGAAAAAGACCATGTGGCCGAGGCCAACATCGTCAAAAGGGTGCTCGGGAAACAGCGCTTCGATGTATTTATCGAATTCCACGAAGACTGGGAAGCCACCGGGTTTTATCTTTACGAAGGTCACCGTGAAGAACGTGGAATCGGCCCGAAAATCATCCGCCGCGTAGAGAAAATCGGCCCGATTGACACAGAAACATCCGAGAACGACATCCCGGTCTCCTACGGGGTCTATGGCGTCGATCCGGCCTGGGGCACTCAGGGGATGACCTCTTATATCTACCACTTCCATTCCGATCACGTCCTCACCTGTGAATCGCCTACGGGCTGGGATCTCGAACGGCGAGTAGACGCTCATCGCATCGCACTCGACACCGCTCTGGAACACTATCGACACATACCTTCGTAGTCGCTTCTATTGAGCTCAGCTTTTTTTAATGAGACAGTTGATGTAGCCGCACCCTTCAGGGTGCGTTGCAGGCAGGGGGCGCAGGCTGAAGCCTGCGGCTACAAGAAGGTCTCTTTAGATAGGCAGAACACGAAAATTTATGCCAACATCCCACACACGCGAAAGACTTGCGCAGGACCTCAGAACGCTCGGCGTCGAACCGGGGGATATCCTCTTTATCCACTCCTCCTTCAAAAGCCTCGGTCCCGTCGACTCAGGGGCGGAAACCGTAGTCCGGGCCCAGGAGGACGCGGTTGGTCCCGAAGGGCTCATCCTGATGCCCTCGTTCAACCTCGTACCTCACGACCAGGCCGGACGGGCGGAGGGCTGGAATTTCGAAACCTCGCCTTCCACAGTCGGGTGGATCACCGAGTTTTTCCGCCGGATGCCCGGCACGTATCGCTCCAACCACTACTCCCACTCCGTGGCTGCCCGGGGAAAAGGAGCGGAAGAATGGGTAGCCGATCACCTCAGCCGTGAGGGCTGCAAATCGCCCTGGGACCGCGACCCCTGGGGCAAAACCTACGGCACGCACTCCCCCATGTACAGGGCCTATCAGGCCAACGGGAAAATCCTCATGCTGGGCGTTGACTACGAATCTTCCACCTACATCCACCTTGTGGAAGCCCTCTACTGGCACAAACTGCTCGACCGGAACCCCGAAGCGCGCTACCCCGGAATAAAGCGACCGGTACTCGGCGCGTTCTGGGAACGGACCGGCAACTTGAACACAGGCCCGGTGGGAGACGCCGACTGCCGGCTCTTCCAGATCCGGGACTACGTCGAAACCCTCCTCCGTGAAGTCGAGACCAACCCCGATCCATACCTGAGATGGTGGAAGTGATGGCGAACCTGTTCGACCAGATACGCACCGCCTGCAAAGCGGTCGCCGACAGCGCATCTCACGTTCGGATCGATGACACCTCCATCCCCTCCTATGCCGCGTCCCTTCCCCTAAGGCAGATCAGACATCCGGAAATTGATCCCGATTGCCACTACCTCGGCCGCGGTGACGACACCGTCGCTTTCCTCATAACATTGAACGCCGTCAACTTCAGTTCCGGCTATTCTCCCCATTTGCGGAAGCGTCCCGGCATGTCCGGATATTTCACGGTAGCGTCTTCTCTCAACGACCACTACAGGACCCACGACCCGCTCACTGCACAGGACTTAACGCGGCTTTCCACAGACGATTGCACGTCGATATTCGGCCAGGATCCCGACAACCGCGTCGTGCGTGAACTCATGCAGCGCTTCGCCACGGCCCTGAACGACCTCGGCCGGTACCTGCTCGACCGCTTCGACGGAAGCTTTGTGCGCCTGGTTGAAGCAGCAGACGCATCCGCCGAGCGGCTTGTAGAACTCCTCGGTGAAATGCCCTACTTCAAAGACGTTGAAGCCTACGGCGAACTAAGAGTCCCATTCTACAAGCGGGCGCAAATCACCGCCGCAGACCTCTCCCTGGCATTCGACGGCCGGGGGCCGGGCCGGTTCGACGATCTGGATCGCCTCACCATCTTCGCGGACAACCTCGTGCCCCACGTCCTCCGCATCGACGGCATCCTGCACTACGCGGACACTCTGGTCGCCCGCATCAACGCAGAAGAAATGATCCCGTTGGGCTCTCCAGAAGAGGTCGAAATCCGGGCGTGCGCCGTCCACGCGGTGGAGCTGCTGGTGAATGAACTCCGCCGGTCCGGTCACAACGTGGCCGCAAGAGAACTCGATTATCTCCTCTGGAACCGGGGCCAGGGTCCCGCTTACAAAGCACATCCGCGTCACAGAACCCGGAGCGTTTTCTACTAATCTTGACACATCCGGGCCAAAGCTCTATTTTTAATTCGAAATCTACAGAACCGAGGACACCTATTTCGGAGGAATCCCATGACAACCGTACAGGCCACAGCGCTCAAAGAAACGCTCGAGGCGATGTTCGACAGCATCTCCAGAAAAGAGAACGTGGCGGAGCACCTCGTTCAAATCAGCAGGCTCCAGCAGGAAGTCGCGCCCACGGCGTCCCCTGAGCTCAAACACTACCTCCAGAACCGGAGCTACACCAAAGCCCTCGAATACCTGAAAATTGGCTTTGTAACCGAGGACCCGAACCGTCCGGATTGTGACGAGGACCACCCCTAAAGTCCATTTAAACCCACAGGAGACCGCCATGTCTGTGGACGTACGAACCGATGTCAAAGGAATCGAAAGGTTCTTCTTCAACCAGGGGGCCGACCCTGAAAAGCTCCACCTGCACGTCTCCGAGGTTGGTCCCGGCACAAGAGCCCATCCCCCGCACCAGCACAGCGGCCAGGAAATATTCTACGTCCTGGAAGGAGAGGGAGAGGTCGTCGTAGGCGGTGACACCTACCGGCTGAACGGCGGCGAAGCCATCCACCTCAACTGCGAAATCCTGCACGGCATCCGAAACATCGGCAGCGGCCCGATGCGTTATGCGGTTATTATTGCGAAGGGGTGAATCCCATCCCCCTTTCCACTCCGGAATACGAAAGTCAACAAAAGAAAGGCATCCCAATGATCAACAGCATCCGTCAGCGCGCGCTGAACCGCGAACTGCTGGCCGGCACCTTTATCAACCTGGGCTCCAGCCTCACCGCTGAAATGGCGGCGCAAAGCGGGTTCGACTGGGTCTTAATCGACATCGAGCACGGAGCGGGAGACCACGAAAGCCTGGTCCACCAGCTCCAGGCGGTGGGCGGCACACCGGCCGCGCCCATTGTGCGGATCGCCTGGAATGATCCGCCCCGCTTCAAACGCGTGCTCGACATGGGCGCTTCGGGCATTATGGTCCCCTATGTCAGCAGCGTGGCCGAAGCCGAACAGGCGGTCGCCTCCATGCGCTATCCCCCCCGGGGCATCCGGGGTGTGGCCAAGCTGAACCGGGGCAGCGGGTTCGGCGTGGACTTCGACGACTACTTCGCCCATTCCCACGAGCAGCTCACCACCGTCGTCCAGATCGAAAGCCGGGAAGCCCTCGACTGCATCGACGGCATCGCCGCCGTAGACGGCGTGGACGTCCTCTTCGTCGGCCCTCTCGACCTGAGCGTCAACCTGGGCATCCCCGAACAGTTCGACAGCCCCATATTCTTAGACGCGCGCCAGAAAGTCGTCGACGCCGCCCGCAAAGCCGGCAAAGCGGCCGGCATTCTCCTCCTGAACCCGGCCCAGCTCGAAGGCACCGTTCAGGCCGGATTCACCTTCGTCGCCCTCGGCTCGGACGGTGGGCTGGTTGCCGCCGGCATGCGGCAGAACGCGTCGGCCTTCGACCCCTACAGAAAATAGCCCCATGCCCCTGCTTGGAACCTACGACGTGGTGGTTGTGGGAGGCGGAGCCTGCGGGGCGACCACCGCCTACTTCCTCAGTGACGAAGGGCTCACCGTCGCCCTGGTGGACAAAGGGAAAGTTGCCCGGGAAGCCTCCTGGGCCTCCGCCGGCATCATCGGCCCCGGCTCCTCCCCCGCCGCCAACCCCTGGTACCTCGAAGTCACCACCCTCTCCAAAACCCTCTACGACACCTTAAATGACCGGCTGTTCGACGAAACCGGCCGGCGCATCGGTTACGGCGGAGAAGGCACGCTCAGCATCGCCTGCACCGAAGCCGAAGCCGAAGCAGCCCGCCTGGACGTCGACGCCCTGACCGCCGACGGCATCTCCGCTCAGATGCTCACCGGAGAGGAAGCCCGCAGGCGGGAACCCGCGCTCTCCGAAAAAACCGTCGCCGCAGGCTGGAGGCCCGACGGCCGGTTCTTAGACGCCCGAACCTACACCGACACCATCGCGTTCGCCGCCCGATCAAAAGGCGTCACCCTCTACGAAGGCTGGCCGGTGACCGGCATGCTCTGGGACGGAGACCGCGTGACCGGCGTCCAATCCGGACCGGACCGTCTCGGCGCCAAAACCGTCATCAACGCCGCCGGGGCCTGGGCAGGCAGGCTCGACGCCAGGCTCACCCATCCGGCCTATCCCCTGCACGGCCAGATCATGCCCCTGAGGGGCCCTCCCTGCGGCCTGCGGCACACCGTCTTTCGGACCGGAAACTGGGGCTATGCCACGCCCAGAGCCGACGGCCGGGTCATCGTAGGCGCAACCGAAGACGAATGGGGATTCCAGAAAAAGATCTCCCCGGACGGCATGGCCCTCCTCGGATTCATCACCCGAAACATCCTTCCCTGCCTGGCCGACACGCCGGTCCTCGACATCTGGTCCGGACTCAGACCGGCCACCCCCGACGGCCTCCCGGCCATCGGGCCCGACCCCCGAGTCGGTGGCGGGTACCTCTGGGCGGCCGGACACACCGCCTCCGGCATGATGCAGGCGCCCGGAACCGCAGCCGTCCTCACCGACCTGGTCCAGGACCGGCAACCCCGGATCCCCATCAATCGGGTCCTCATCGACCGCTTCCTCACCCCCCAATTTGCACAAGGAGACACAGAGGATGCTCCGAAAAACGCCTGACAACCTGAGAAAAGCCTTCAACGCCTGCGGTGTCTACGTCTTTGTGATGACCCCCATGAAAACGGCCCGGAACCGGCAGGGAAAAAATGAAGTCGATCTTGCGGGAGTGGAAAAGAACATCCAACATTTCGCCGGCGTCAAAGGCGAAAAAACCATGGTCCTCTGCGGCGGATCGGGCGAATTCTATTCCCTCTCTCCCGCCGAGGTCAAAGCAATCGCCGAGGCCGCAGTCGCCGGCGCAGCAGGGCGCTGCAAAATCGTATCCGGCATTGGCGGCACCACAAAAACCGCCGTCAAAATGGCCGAAGCCGCCCAGCAAGCCGGCTGCGACGCCGTGCTGGTCATGCCCCACGACCCGATCGTCAAACGCGGCGAGAAAACACTCTGGGAACACCACCAGGCGATTGGCCATGCCATCGACATCGGCTTCCTCCCCTTCCGGGCGCCCCGGCAGCCTCTCTCCATCGACCTGGTCAAACGGTTTGCGAAGGTCAAAAACGTCGTCGCCATCAAAGAAGAAAGCGGCGCCGTGGACTGGGTCAGAACCGGCTGCCGCGTAACCGACAACACCGTCCCCTTCATCACCGGCGGCGGAGAGAACATGGTCCCCTACTACTACCTGGCCGGTGCGGTCGGCTTCACCACCGGCATGTCCAACCTCATCCTGCCCATGTCCATCAAGCTCCACAACGCCGCCATCCGGGGTCGCTGGAAAGAGGCCATACGCCTCCGGGACTATTTTGAGCCCCTCACCGAGATGCGACGCGAACTCGGCACCCCCATGCTCAAAGCCGGCCTGGAAATGATGGGCCTGGCCGGCGGCCCGGTCCGGGACACCCGCGCCCTCTACTCCCCCTCCGCCGGGAGCAATATGCTCGACGCGGCGGGCAGGCGCAGGCTGCGCCGCTTCCTGAAGGCGAAAGGTGTGCTTTAACGGATTGAGCCGTAGCGTTCGGGTAAAACCGGCACAGCGAAGAAGGCGTCGATCCCAGCAGGACCGACGCCTTCTTGTTATCAAAAATTGGCACGATTTCTACGACATCGCGGCCAGCCCCCCTGCCTGGTCAAACGGCATCTCCGCCGCCTCTCCCAGCACCTCAATCTCCTCCCTTTCCCGCAGCTCGGGCAGCAGTGCCTCGGACGCCCACATGTGTTCCAGATCCAGCGTCGAATGGATGCGCATTACACGCGCGTCCTGCGTGCGCTCCATCCGCAGCACGTCCAAAGCGATCTCAATCGCTTCCCGGTCGGTCTCCCCCACCACCGGGATATAGGCCCGGTTCAAAAACGTCGTTGTAAACGCATTGGCGTAGGTAGCCCTGGTGTCGATCTTATCCACCAGCCGCCGCGTCGTAATATCCGCCAGCCCGATCCCGTTGGCGTTGCCGTGCGTCTCCTCCGTCAGATCCAGCGCCACGATCCGCTCAATCGACGGTGAATCCGGCTCCTTGATCCCCGGAAGCCAGATCCGCCCGATAATATTCGGATCCATGCCCGTACCGCTGATATTCTTCCCCACCCGGTCCACAATGAGCAGATCGATCCGGCTCGCCGGCAATCGGGGCATCAGCTCCCGCGCCTCGTCCAGCAGCCGGGGCTCCGCCGACTCGAACGCCTCCGGCTCCACCGCAACGATTCTGGCCGTCCTCTCGTACGCATTTTCTAAAATCGCAACCCCCAGCGCAATCGGCGCCTCCCTCAGAATCACCCGTCCCCAGGCCGGAATCATCCGGGGCAGACCGGTCGCCCCCATCGAATGCGCCAGCGTCGCGCCCCGGTGGCTGCCCAGCCCGATCGTCATCATCTTCATCAGCCCGCTCTCAAACGGCCCGCGAAACGCCGTGTGAGGTTTAATCCGGTTAATCAGCACCACCCCGTCCGCCTCGGTGGCTAAGCGGTTCAGCACCACCGGGATCCCCCCTTCCACCTCGCCCACCTGTACCACCTCCATCGTGGCCTCAATCGGGGCTCCCATCGCCTCTTCGGTAATCCTGTATGAGGCCAGAACTTCCACCTGGCCCTCGGCCGTCGCTCCCCCGTGGCTGCCCATTGCGGGCAGAACAAAAGGCTCCCCGCCCAGCTCGCGCACACAGTCCACCACCGCCCGCGTCAGCGCCGCAATCTCGCTAATACCACGGCTGCCCGCCGTAATCGCGATCCTCGCCCCCGGCTCAATACGGCCCCCCAATCCGGACGCCATGACACAGCGGCGAACCTCGGCAACAGGATCGTCCAGGCTTTCTGCTAAGAAGGACTGGCGTATTGGAAACATCCGGGGAAAGTCCATCTCGACCTCTCTTGTTGAAAGCTATGTAAGGCGGAAAACCTTCTCGGCATTCTTCCGGGTAATCCGCTCAAAAGCGTCCCTGGACAGATCGGCCGTCTTGATATACTCAATAATAGGCGTCTTCTGCCCCACCCCCAAATAGTCCGTGGCGAACATCAACCGGTGTTTCCAGCGCTTCAGAAAATCCAGCCCGAATTCGGGGTCCCGCGTAATCCCGTTGTAGCCCGAACCGGCCGAAAGGTCGGCGTAGAGATTGGGATATTTCTTGAGCAGCTTATCAATCCTTCCGCCGGGAAGCACTTTCCCCCTCGGATCGGCTTTCGCCACATTGCCTGATATCTCCCGCCAGAAATTAGGAGAATGCCCGATAAACCGGGCGTTTTTATAGGTCGCCAGCATCTTCTCAAACCCCTTCAGTCCCGGCCTGTCCCGGTTAATCCACGAATCGAAATGCATCACAATCCCCAGCTTCAACCGGTCGCACGCCTCGTAAACCCGCTGCTGCATCGGATCGTCCACCGGCAGCCCGCACAGATTCTCTCCGTAACCCACGCACCCCTGATCCATATAGTCTGCAATAATCGGATACGGATCGAACCGACCCGGATACCGGTGGCGGGGGTCCACCGCACATAAGGGAAACAGCCGGTCCCGGTGCCGCCGGGTCACCCGCAGCAGTTCCTTCGTGGTCACGAAAAAATCCAGCTCTTCGGGCACCTCCACCGCCATCACCACCGCCTTCTCGATGCCGTGCCGGTCCATCCAGCGCAAAAGCTGGTATGGCCTCAATCCCGGATTGTCGTAAACAAGCTGCCCCAGGTGCACGTGGGTATCGATCATCTTGCAGGATCTCCCTTCAATGACGTGTCATGCGCTGTAAAAATAGAGAAAGCTTGCCAAAATACCCGGATTTTGCTACCATAAACAGGAGGGTATCACGTCCTTTCTTCCAGGACCGAAACGTCCGCTGCCAATTTAAAGGGAGCCGTGTGTCCCCTTTTCCTCTTTTCGGAGCGTATCCATAATCTGTAAAGCAATGGTCTGCACCGTCTCATCTAAGTCCAGATTCTCAACCGCCGGCACCCCGTGGGCTTCTCCAACATCCAGAATATGCTGCTGAACCGTGAGAATCTGGTCCAGATATTTCAGGTACTGGTGCTGAGGCCGCCGGGAGGACTCCCGGCCCCGGGTTTCGAACCGTTCGGCGTAAGACTGTGCGTCCGATAAATAAAGATTCGTCCAGATAAACAGCACATCCTTTTCATAGGCATCCAGGCCCATCAGATCGGGCAGAAGGTGGATACCGTCCAGAATCAAACTCACATTCTCTTCGATTGCCCGTTCGACCGTGGCCCGCACCCCCACACAAACGTGCATCGCCTGTTCGCGAAAGGCGTGAATCACGGGATCGACGCCATCCGGCGGGGGCGCCGCAAGATGTTCCCAGGCCGTATAGGAAGACACATGGAGGGCCGGCATCAGATCCGGTGCGATCATCAAACGCATCACCTGACGTATCTCATCGGTGGAGGCCACCCGGGAAACCCTTAACAGATTGGCCAGCGCCACCCCAATAGACGTCTTTCCCACACCGCTGGCCCCGCCGATCAGAACAATCAGGGGCCGGGTCTGCTCGCGGTTGCGAAACCAGTTCCAGATGCCATAGCGTTCGGCGAACTCTTCGCCGTACTCCTTTCGCAGAAGATTTACCGCCGCCTTTCGGATGTCGTCCCGCCGGACAATCGTTTTCTCCTGCTGGACAAAAGCGGCGCCAATTCGTTCGGCAATACGATAGGCCTGGCCTTCGTCTACCCCCGTGGTAGTAATAGAATGGGAAAGATGCTCCCGGGAAAAGGGCCTGCTGCCGCGCTCGTCTTCCACCATAATCTGTTTCGACCCGGGCGCCCAGAAAATCCCGTCGCCCACCGGACGGTCGCCGAAAAGCTCCCGCACGTTGGTGTGTACCAGATCGATCATCTTTCTTGAGGAAATCGTCTTCTGTTTCTGAATGGCGCGCCTGATGCGGTCGGCTACTTGGTAGGCCTCCTGAAATGAGAGCCCCTGTTCAAGCAGATAGTGCGTGAGCATACCCCGCAGAAAAGGGATCCGCTTCCGCCCGTCTACAATGGTTGCCACCGAAGACCTCCACAAGCTTAAGAAACTGGAAAAAGGAGAAACAACGCAGAGATCACCTAAAAAAAATTCAGAACACCGGGAGATTAACAATTATAGTAGCCACTTCTTAGAAAGATGTCAATGAAAACTCTCAGGGGCTTGCCCCTTGGGAATAACCGTAAAATTCAGAGGAATAGACAATGGAAAAGACACTGCGAACCCTTGCAACGCTTGCACTGATCGGAACCCTGTGTCAAAGCCCCGCATCCGCAGAAACCCTCATCGAAGGCATCGGCGAGGTCGGCGGCGGCATCTTCCTGCCAACCGGGTCCGAAGAAGAGGTGGCCCGAACCAGCCCTGCGCTTCAACTCGTAGCCAGCCTCGGCTTTAAACCCCACCTGGGCGTCGAAGCCGAATTCCTCTATGTCCCGATTCTGCTCAAATCCAAAACCGATGCGCCCATCTTTTTCGATCCGGCAACCGAAGTCTACAGGCGAAGCAGCCAGATCTCGGCCGTAGCCGGGCTCCGGCTCACCTCGGGCCGGATCGTCAACGGGTCTCAGCCCGCGGTCGCGTACCTCTCTGTGCGAACCGGCTTTGCCCGCATCGTCACCCGAACCGCGAAGAACGACAATGTGATACTCGAAGGCTCCTGGATTGAGCGTTCGATGAATGAAATTCGGGCCGGAGATCTGGGGGCTGCGCCAGACGCCACGATCACCGTCAGACAGAAGGGCTTTGTCCTGTCGCCCAAAGCCGGAATTCTGCTTCGCGTGGCAGACCGGGCGGCCCTCGATCTGGCCTTTTCTCCCATCTTCATCATCGACGAGAAAAAGGTAAGCACGCAGCTCTTTTTCACCCTCAGTTTTGCCCTCTCGGCCTGGCAGAGCTTCTAATTTTTGCATGAAAAACGGATTGCGTCATGGAGGAAGAGATGGCCTGCATCAGGACAGACGCCGGAGGCCCGGCGAAAACCAAGCCGTGGTGGTTCTACAACCAATCCGGCGTCATCCCGTATCGCGTGGAGAACGACGAAGTCGAAATTCTGCTCATCACCAGCAGGCGTCGTAAACGCTGGATCATTCCCAAAGGAATCATTGAGAGAGACATGTCCCCACAGGAATCCGCGGCAAAAGAGGCTCTTGAAGAGGCCGGCGTCAAAGGGCGGGTACACGCAATACCACTGGGAGAATACCAGTACAAAAAGTGGAACGGTACGTGTAACGTGGCCGTATTTCCATTTGCAGTGGATGACGTGCTGGAAACCTGGTCGGAGTCCGGGGTCCGGCAGCGCAGGTGGGTAAGCGTTGAAGATGCGACAGGTCTTGTAGACGAAGATGCGCTCAAACACCTGATCCGTCGCATTCCAACACGGATTCGTTCCGGGACGGATTCAAATACAGCCGGCCAGGTGGACACGGCGTGATGCTTCACCGCAAGCGAAGGCAAAATCCGGCCATGAAAACAGAAAACTTCATCCTGCCCGATTCGCTCAGTTGTGAACGTGTTATCGATGAAATATCAAAAGTCTATTCAATCGGGCAGGACGCACCCCGTAATAAGAGGCAAAGCTACTATGACACGTTCGACTGGCGCCTCTACAAAAAAGGCCTGGTTCTGTTCAAAGAGGCGAATGCGTATTATCTGAACGCGCTGAAAACCGATGAAACGGTCGAAACAGTACCCTGGACCGTGAAAACACAGCCGAAATTCTGGTGGGATTTTTCCGAAAAACCCTTACAAGATAAATTCCAATCAATCCTGGATGTTCGGGCTTTATCGCTCCTGGTAAACATCAAAAAGCACACACGGAGCATCCGCATTTTAAACCGGGACGAAAAAACGGTCCTGCGGGTTCATCTGGAAAAAGTACAATTCAAAAATGGACAGGCATATACACCGTTGATTGAAATAATCACCCTGCAACCGGTAAGGGGATACGAAGAAGAGCTTCGTGGATTCGGTCAATACCTCAGCAACCTTGGACTAACCCCTGATACCAGACATGCATTTCTAATCGCATTAAACGCAATTGGCAAAAAGCCGGGCGATTACTCGTCAAAACCGGACATACAGCTCGACCCGTCCCTGCCGGCCGGACAGGCGGCCGGACGCATTCTGCAGCACCTGTTCCACACGATGGCGCAGAACGAGCCGGGCGTAAAATCTGACATCGACAGCGAGTTTTTGCATGACTTCAGGGTCTCCGTACGCCGCACTCGCTCGGCACTGAGCCAGATCAAAGGCGTTTTCCCCGCCGAATCCGTTGCCCGCTTCAGGCGGGACTTTGCCTACATCGGCAAACTGACCAATCGCCTGCGGGACCTCGACGTCTACCTGCTCAAGCAGCATCACTACAGGGCGATGCTGTCCGAACACCTCCGCCCGGGCCTGCATCCCCTGTTCGAATACCTTCAGTCAGAACGCAGAACAGAACTCAAAAAACTGGTATCGGCGCTGAACGGCGCCCGCTACAAGAAAATCCTCTCCGACTGGAAAGCCTTTCTCCAATCGCCGGAGACCGGATGCGAGGAAGCGAAAAATTCCGGCAGACCCGCAATCGCTCTGGCCCGCAAGTTTATCCGTAAAAGACATCATAAGGTAAGGGTCGCCGGGGCGAACATCGGGGAAACCACGCCGGATGCGGAGTTGCACAAACTGCGCATCGAGTGTAAAAAACTGCGCTATCTCCTGGAATTCTTTGCTTCCCTGTTTCCCGAAAATGAGATAAAACAGATTGTAGATCAGCTCAAAAAACTGCAGGACAACCTGGGCGATTTTAACGACCTGTCCGTTCAGCAGGCCCAGTTAAAAGCCTACCTGGAAGAGACTATCCCCGGAAATCCGGAAACCCTGAGAAGCGCCGCAGCAATTGGCGGCCTCATTACAACCCTGTATCAAAAACAGCAGGAGAAACGACAGGCGTTCGCCCAAACCTTCGGCGATTTCAGCCAACCCCGGTATGCCCGAATCTTCCACCGGCTCTTCGGCAAAACCTGACCGGCAGGCGCCCGGCCAAATAAAATGCAAATTATCGCCCTGTACAATATCAAAGGCGGCGTGGGCAAAACCGCAGCCGCCGTTAACCTGGCTTACCTGGCCTCCCTGAACGGCGCCCGGACCCTTCTGTGCGACCTGGATCCCCAGGGGTCGGCGTCGTTCTATCTTCGAATCAGGCCTTCGAAAAAATTCGGCAGAAAAAAACTGATAAAAGGCGGCAAACATATCCAGCAGAACATTAAGGGCACGGACTACGAAAACCTGGACTTCCTCCCATCGGCCCTCTCCTACCGGAATCTGGACATCGCTTTAGACAATTTAAAGCGCTCCCAAAAAAGGCTCAAAGAAACCTTGCAGCCCCTTAAAAAAGAATACGACTTTCTATTCCTGGATTGTCCCCCCAACATAACACTCGTTTCCGAAAACATCTTTCACGCCGCCGATTGTCTTGGAGTTGCCCCGTTTTGGTGGAGTGTTTAGGGCTTGGGCTTCAAGCCCGTGTTTGATGCTGTTTTTCATATGTCATCGGTGAGTGGTATGCGATTGATGAATGCCTACGATGGGGATTATACCAGCCCTCAATATACTCAAAAATAGCCAATCTGGCCTCCTTGTGGGTACGAAAACAACGGCGGTCGATCAATTCACATTCGAGGGTGGCGAAAAAGCTTTCACACAGTGCGTTGTCATAGCAGTCGCCTACAGAACCCATTGAGGGACGTATACCCGCCTCATCGCAGCGTTTACCGAAGGCAAGTGAAGTATACTGAGATCCCTGGTCGGAGTGGTGGATCACCCCACAAGGATGACGCTGCCAAAGTGCCATATTCAAAGCAGACAAAACCAACTCACTCTGGAGCGTCGAAGCCATCGTCCAGCCCACGACTCGGCGGGAAAAGACATCGATAACCACAGCAAGATACAGGAAGCCCGCCCAGGTTGGTACGTAGGTAATATCGGCCACCCAGAGTTTATTTGGGGCTTCAACAGTGAAGTCTCTCTTGACCAGATCAGGGGCTTTTTGAGCCTTTTTTCCCTTACGGGTGGTTCTGATACCCTTTCGACGGCTCACCCCGAAGATACCAATCTCAACCATCAGACGGGCGACACGCTTTTTGCCTATACGGATGCCTAATGCTGCCAGATCTTCCCAGATTCTGGGGGCTCCGTAGGTAGAATCAGAACGGGCATGAAAAGCCTTAATCTGTTCCTTGAGATCCGCATCGACCTTTGCTCTTGGCGATGGGGGGCGTCCTCGCCACGCATAATACCCACTGAGGGAGACACCCAGGACTCGGCATTGCGTGGTAATTGGCCATTTTGCCTGGTGCGCCTTCACGAACTGGAAGGCTTTCTGGGGATCGTGTTGGTCTCCTGAGCGAACCAGGCTGCTGCTTTTGACAAGATCTCACGCTCGATGCGTAACTGCTTAATCTCGCGACGAAGACGGCGCAACTCCTCTCGCTCATCACTGGTCAGACCGTCTTCTCGAAGGCCCTCGTCTCGGTCGGCCTGTACCACCCAGTTCCGGATCGTCTGGTCTGAGGGCTCGAACTCTTTGGCCAGCTCTCCTGGCGTACGACCGGCTCGAACCAATTCGACCATTTGCTTTTTGAACTCAGGTGGATAAGGTGGACGTGTTGGCGGCATAGTGGATCTCCTTTCTCCCAAGAGATAAGGTACCCACCGAAACGGGTCAAGTCCAGATTCGAACACTCTTATGTGGCTTGTGTCCGGGGAAGGTTGCCAAACCTTCAGCATTTCTTGAGCAACAAAGGAGGCCAGAATAGGCGGGGTGTAGTGCGATCCAGTTGATTTCCGTTCTTCGCCGGCTTCGAGCATACTTTCCTCCCTTCAACTCATCCTGATAGCTATGAATCCCAGGTAGATTATACTAAACATCTGAGCACTTGTCAACCGTAGAGTGGCACTTCTTAATGCAGGCGTCGGCAACCCGTGTCCGTTCTTGCTTAGAAGCGCCCCGAAGACTACGCCCTTCCCCGCGGAATCAGATTCAGCGGATACTCGGAAAGGGTCTCCACGCCCGACTCCGTAATCAAAAACGTATTCTCCACCCGCACACCCATGCGCATCTCCTCGCAGTAAGCCCCCGGCTCGCAGGAAAACACGTCTCCCACCTCAAAAATCCCCTCCCGATCCCGATTCAAATCGGGTGCCTCGTGGGGGCGCAGTCCCACCCCGTGCCCGCCGTGGTGGATCAGCCCCTCGTCCGCAAATCGGGGGTGTTCGCGGATGTATGCATCAATCGTCTTCCACAGCTCCGTGGCACTGCCCCCCGGTTTTACCAGATTGGGGATATCCTCCAGAATACGGACCAGATGTTCGTATACAGACATCTGGAGATCGGTCGGCTTTCCCCCAACCACAAAGGTACGGCACAGGTCCGCCCAGTACCCCCGATAAGTACTCTGCGCATCGATAATATACAGCTCCCCCTCTTCAATCACCCGGTTCCGGGCGGGCCCCCCAAGTTCGCAACATCGGTAGTCCCCGCCGTGGTGAATCACCTCCCCAACCGCCCGCATGGCCGCCTGCTGCCCGCCGTTCAGCACGTCCAGCTCGTTCACCCCGGGGGCAATCACCTCCTGGGCCCGGTCGTACGCCGCCAGATCGGCCTCAATGCTCTTCCGCAGCAGCGCAACCTCGTCCGCATCCTTCCGCTTCTGAAGCCCGGCCAGCAGATCGTCTACCGGTACCCAATCCGAAGGTCCAAGCGCATCGGCAACCGTATCGGCCAGCAGCCGGGGCAGGAATTCCTGCTGCCAGCCGATCCGGGAAACGGACGCCTGGTCCTTCAACCGCGCGGCGACAACCCCGTTGAGCTGCTGCAGAAGATCGGGATTGAGGGTATAAAGCTTATGCCACTCATAGGTCAGCCACTCACCCACCAGCGCCTCTCCCTCATCGGTATGGGCAACCAGCCAGGAATCGCCCCCCGTCTCCAAAAAGAGAAAAGCGGGAAAAGAGAAGGCCGGATAACTGGAAAGCAGAAGGCCGGTAAAATAATAAATCTCCGCAGGATCGGTCAGCACCACCGCGTCGATCCCTTCAGCAGACAGGCACTCACGCAACCGCCGCTGGCGTTCTTTGCATCCTTCCTGAGTCAGCATAGCCGGAACTCCTTTCCCCAACCGGGCCAGATTTCTGTTGATTCTCCATCTCGTTGTTTCTATGATAACAGGTGCAAAAACCCCAAGTCAAGCCCTTTATCCCACCACAGAGAAGGAAAACAGATGGCAACCTATCGGGCCGCAATCATCGGAGCCGGGGGAATCTCGGCCCGGCACATCAAGGGCTGGCAGGCACACCCGGATGTGGACCTGACAGCCATCGCCGACATCAGCGAGGCCGCCGCACAAAGCCGTGCGGAGGAATTCGGCATTGAAAAGGTTTACACCGAATACCCGGACCTGCTCGACAGCGAGAAACCGGATCTCATCAGCATCTGCACCTGGATGATCACCCACGCCGAAATCGGTGTGGCCGCCGCCCGGGCCGGCGTCAAAGGCATCCTCTGCGAAAAACCCTTTGCCGGAAGCCTAAGAGAAATCGACCGGATGTTGAACGCGGCCGGAGACAGCGGAACCCGGATTGCCGTGGGACACCACCATCGCTTCAACCCCGTCCTCGAACAGGCCCGGCGCCTCATTTCAGAAGGCGCCATCGGCGAACCCACCCTCCTGCACCGGCGCACCGGCGGAGGGCTGCTCAACAACGGCAGCCACACCGTCGACATCGCCCGCTACCTCCTGGGCGATCCGAATCCGGTCTGGGCGCTCGCCCAGGTCGCCCGCGACACCGACCGCTACGAACGGCACGCCCCCATCGAAGACCTCTGCGGCGGCATCGTCGCCTTCGATGGGGGCGCCCGGCTCGTCTTAGAAAGCGACCTGCCCGAACCGGACCCGCCCGGCGAGGGCAGATCGGCCCACGTTTACGGCACGGAGGGGGCGATTATGGCCGGTTTTAAAGAGCTTCGCCTGCTCAACGGCGAAACCGGCGCCTGGAAAACGCTTCCGACGGAATCCGCCGACGTAGGCGTGCTGCAGGCCGCCGAACTGGTCGACTGGATCGAAGGCCGGGTGGAAACCCATCGAAACGCCGCGGAAAACAACCGGACCACGATCGAAACCCTGATGGGCCTCTACGAATCCGCCCGGGCCGGGAACCTGGCCACCTTTCCCCTCACCTCCGGACCCTCTCCCCTCAGGCAGATGATCAAGGACGGCGCCCTCCCGGTCACCGTCCCCGGCAAGTACGACATCCGCATCCAGGACCCCGGAGAGAACAAGGGTTAAAAAATGGCATCGAAGAAAACAGTTCGCGTCGCCGTCGTGGGCATGGGCAAACCGAACGGCCACGCCATCTCCCGGCCTCCCCGGGGGGCGACCCGATGAATTGGAGGGCAACAGGACGCCCCACCTCGCTCTGGAAGGTCTGGATTTGCATTCTCCTGGGCCTCATCCTCCTGGGGCGCCCCCATCCGGCGTCATCTGCCGATAATCCCCGGTTCGAGACCGCGCTCGAGAACGGCATCCGCGCGCGGGAAGCCCTCCGCGAGGCCCACCGCTTCCTCCTCAAATGGGCCGCCCGGAAAGACAAACAGACCGCCCTTATCCGGAGCGGTCCCAAAAGCGACCGGTGGACCGTACGCGGCACGGCAACCCGGCTCTATCCGCAAATGGTCCTGTCGGCCTACCTCACCGACCAAACGCTTTTCAACGGGCTCCTCCGGCAAACCCTCCGGGACGAAATCCGCCTGACCTCGCGCCTGACGCGCCTCCCCGATAACTTCGACCTGACCGCCGGCCGCTTCTTCCACGGCCTCATCGACACAGACCGCATCCTCACCTCGGCCTCCGGCTACGCCGCAGAGGGGCTTTCCGCCATCACGGAAGTCGTGGGACCGGACGCCTGGTCGGCCCGCATGCAGGCCATCGTGGACGACCTCTTTGCCCGGGCCGCGGTCCGGACCCCCTACAGCAATGGCCCCCTCCCTTCCGGCAGCGCAGAGATCAACGGCAACCTCCTCCGCCTCCTCCCCCGCCTCGCGGACCAGACCGGAAATCCGGCCTACCTCGAATGGGCGCGTCGAATCGGCGACGCCTACTGCCTCGGCGTCCTCCCCAGAAACGGCGGCCTGCCCGCCCATCGATGGGACTTTAACGCCGAGAGGGCCCAGAATGCGGCCCTCTCTCTCAACAGCGCGGGCTACCCCATCATCGAGGGGCTCATCCTCCTCTACGCCGTCGAAGCCGCCCGGGGCTCCGATCGGGCCCTCATCTACCGTCCCACCCTCGCCCACATGCTCAACGTCCTGCTCTCCCACACCCGGTCTCCCGAGGGCCTCTTCTACGCCCGCATCGAACCGGACCGGAGGGGAGGCTACGCCGTCAATCGAAAAAACCGGTCTTCAACCTGGCCCCAGCTCCTCGCCTCCTGCCTCCTCTTCGGCCAGATCAGCGGAAACACCACCTACTCGGAGCCGGTATACGAAATCCTGCGGACACTCCCCAAAATCCACGCCCGGGCCTGGGGCGACCGGCCCGACATAGCCGCCAGAGACATCCCCGGCATCCTCTCCCTCCTCGCCCGGGCGCGCAGCTCCCTTATGCCCGCAGACACCGCCGCCTACACCGCTGCCCTCACCTGGGTGGATGAACGCATGGAGACCCTCCTGAAATCCACCCCCTCAAGCCCCCGAAGCGAAAACAGCGAAGCCGCCTTTGCCCGGGCGGCCCTCTCCTATGCCTGGTTCAAAACCGCGGGCATCCGCCTCGATCCCTGGCGCGAAGACCTCGCCTGCGGCGCAACGGTCGCCGGCGACACCCTCTACCTCGCTCTCCGCTCGGACCTGCCCTGGCAGGGCCGGTTCGCCTTCGACATCCCCCGTCACCAGGAGCACAACGGCTTTGCAGAACCCTATCCCTTCAACCACGGATTCCCGGAACGCTTCCCCATCCAATCCGACGCCTACTACACCATCCACATCTCCGGCGCCGGTGGGTCCGCAACCTGGGCCGGCTCACTCTTACGGGAGGGCCTTCAAATCACCCTCAAACTCGGAGAACCCCACCACATACGGATCACAAAGGTCCAGGAGATCTCACCTCCCCAACCGGTTGATGTGGGAGACAGCCTGCGTATAGACTGAAGATTTTTCAATATTCAATTCTCCGCGCCCTCCGCGTCTCCGCGGTAAACTGCCTTTCATCCCGCATCTCCCTCCCACCGCTCCGGATCCATCCCGAAGTCGCGCGCCACCTCGCAGACCGTCTCCCACGTCCGCTCATCCACCTCGATCCCTTCCGTCTCCCGCTTCTGCGCACTTCGAAACTCCGGCTCTCCGGGCACCAGAATCTCCTCAAACCCGGAGGCCAGGCGGCTCGACTGCACGTGCCGGATCAGCGCCTCCACCTCATCGTAGTAGGCGTCCAGATCCGCAAAGTGCTCAATGTGGTAAACGGTCAAAAACACCCCGTTGCTGATCATCGCCCGTTCCCCCGCAGCGCACCCCTGCCCGCTGAGCACCCCGCCCAGCACCTCCACCATCATACTCATCCCATAGCCCTTGTGCCCGGCCGCACCCCCTAAGGGCAGAATCGCCCCCGGCGGATCGGCCTTAAAATCGTCCGGGTCCGTCGTCGGATTGCCCTCTGAATCGATAAGCCACCCCTCCGGCACCCGATCCCCCCGGTTGATGGCGATCCGGATCTTTCCCTCGGCCACAATCGACGTCGTCATATCCACCAGAATCGGATCCGCCTCCCGGCGGGGGGCCGCAAACGCAATCGGATTCGTACTCAGCTTCCCGTCAATCCCTCCAAACGGCGCGATCTGGTAGCCCAGATGCCCGGCATTCACGAAAATCTGTCCGATCAACCCCGCCCGCGCCGCCATCAGCGGGTAGGCCCCCACCCGTCCAATGTGGCTCGTATTGCGCAAACTTACCGTGCCAACACCATGCTCCCGGGCCTTCTCCATCGCCAGGTGCGTCGCAAAAGTCGCCCCCACCTGTCCAAGGGCCCCCTGCGCATCCACCACAGCCGTGCAGGGACTCTCCCGCACCACCTCCGGCGTGGCGCCGGTCCGGAACCGGCCCTCGTGAATCGCCCTGGCGTACTCGTAGAACCGGATCGCCCCGTGGGAATCGTGCCCGAAAAGATTGGACTCCACCAGGTGATCCACAACCGCCCGGGCATCCTCTGAAGGACATCCGGCGCCTTCGAAAAGCTCGTATCCGATCTTGCGCAGTGTATCAGGTTTAAATCTGGGCACAGCAAATCCTTTCTCTGTCGATGGTAAGTATCTCAAAACTGACGACTGATACACCAATAAAGCCCTTTTCAGGAAGGGGTCAAGTGAAAAAAAGAGAGCGGGAAAATAGAGGTTGCAAGGCAGACAGTCAGGATTTATCTTAGATCAGCCTTCAGAAAGGATAGGCAATGAAAGCGGTGATGTTGTGGGAACCTGAAAAGATGGAACTGGTGGACCTCCCGGACGAAACTCCGGGCCCGGGAGAGGTCGTCCTGCGGGTGGAAGCCTGTTCGATCTGCGGCTCGGACCTGGAGGGCTACCACGGTCTGCACCCTACGATGACCCTTCCAAGGGTCATGGGGCACGAAGTCGCCTCCCGGATCGAGGCGCTGGGACCGGGGGTCACGGGCGTGGCCGTCGGCGACCGGCTCGCAGGCGCGGGCCGGAAAGCCTGCGGGGACTGTCCCTGCTGCCGGGAGGGCCGGCCGGACCGGTGCGAACAGCCGCTGGGGCCGGGCTTTAAAGCCCACGGCGCCTACGCCCGGCGGCTGACCGTACTGGCACAACGGCTGACCCCGATTCCGGACGCCATCAGCTTCGAAGAGGCCGCCGTGGCCCAGCCGATCTGCATCGCCAACCACGCCGTCGCCACCCGGGCGGAGGTCCGGGAGGGCGAAACCGTGCTTGTTCAGGGCTGCGGCCCCATCGGGCTGGCGGCCATGATGCTGGGCAAACTCCGGGGCGCCCGCGTGATCTCCACCGACATCGTGGACTACCGGTGCCGTCGTGCGCGTGAGCTGGGCGCGGACCTGACCCTCAACTCCCGCACGGACGACGTGCTCTCGGCCGTGATGGACCTGACCTCCGGACAGGGCGCCGACAAAGTCATTGAATGCGTCGGCAGCGACCAGGACGAGACCCTGCCCCAGGCGGTCCGGGCCGTGCGCCGGGGCGGGCGGGTAGTCGTGGTCGGCTCCTTTGCGTCCGACCGGGCGACCCTGCCCATCGTCGACTTCAAATTCAACGAAAAACAGGTCATCGGTTCCCAGAGCATGCCCGAAGGCTACGGCCCGGTCTTCGACCTCATCCAGTCCGGCGACCTCGACGCGAAAGCCCTCATCACCCACCGCCTCCCCCTGGAGCAGACTCCCCGAGGGCTCCAGTTGATGGATGAAAAGGCCGAAGAGGTCATGAAAGTCGTCATCTTCCCCGGTATGGATTCGGCATAAACAAGAAATCGGAGACCCCAAGTGGAAGGTTCAGAACACACCGACCTCTCAGCCCTGAAACCGCTCTACCTAACCACAAACCTGGTACTACAGCAGCGCGCAGAATGCGCCATCTCAACGCCCGAAGATGACGCACACCAGAACCTCGCGCAGCGCCTGGCAAACCGTCTACAAGAACTCACCGACGCAGAAATCCCCGTCTCTCCGCACGCCGAACCCGCCCGATGCCACGTCATCGCCCTCGGCCAGATGGCCAACAACCTCCTCATCGAAAACCTCTACTGGAACCGCTACCTCTTTGCCAACTCCCTCTGGCCCGGACCGGACGGCTGGTTCATCCAGACCGTCCACAATCCCTATCCCTGGACAACCGGACACAACGTCATCGTCCTGGGGGGGAGCGATTCCTCGGGGGTCGACCGGGCCGTCGACGCCTTCCTGAACGCGCTCGCCCCCGGTCCCGACCTCTCCATCCCCTACACCCTCACCGTCCACCTCCCCGACAGACGCGAGACGCGTCACACCGTACTGGGCGAAGAATATACCAAAGTGACCGTCCCCGAGCGCGACCTCCTGGATCGGGAAGCCCGGGAGCTCATCGAGTCCGATCCCCCGGAAAGCCTCCTCGCCTTTCAGGAGCATGCCGCCCGTTATCTCCTCACCGGCCAAAGCCCCCACCTCCAGGCCGGAAAGAACGTCCTGCTCCAAATGTGCGAAATCTACGGCGCCGATCCCCGGCGGAAGATGACCTGGCCCGAAGAGACCAATGCCCGCTACATCTTCGCCATGTGGGACGCCGTGGAAGAAGCTCCCGTGTTCAATGACGGCGAACGGCTGCGCATCACCGGAATGCTCCTGAAATTCCTCCACACCCTCGTCTCCTGCACCTCCGACTACGACCGCCTGGAAGACAACAACACCATCGTCTGGAACCACACCACCTTCCCCCTGATGGGGCTTTACTGGGGCGGCCGCTACTTTCGCAGGTACTACGATCTGGCGGAAATGGACATCTACCTCCAAAAAGCCAGAGGCGCCTTCCGGGGCCAGGAAAAATCCTGGAAATCCCAGTGCGACGCCGACGAGTACCTCACCCTCACCATCGGCCACACCATCGAATACGCCCTTGCCGAGGGCAGTATGACCTTCTTCGAATCGGACAACATCCGGAAATACGCCGATTATCTCATCGGCATCTCCGACAACCGGGGCCGGGCCGCCGGTTTTGGAGACTCCAGCCTCTACACCACCAATCGCATCCCCCTTTCCGGGGTCCCCTACGCCTTCTGGTACACGCAGGACCCCCACTATCTGGGCTACCTCAACACCATCTCCGGTGGAGAATGGCTCAATCCCTACCATCAAGACGTAGAGCCCGCCTCCCCCCAGGACCACCTTGGGGTTCGCGTCTATCCCCTCGACAGGCAGGTATACGAATACACCATCCACCGCCCCTACTACAACGAACCCTCCGGACCGCCCAACATCCCCTTCGAGCAGGCCTTCGACAAAATCGCCTTCCGGGCCGGCCCCGGCGAGACCGACCAGTACTTTCTCTTAGACGGCTACGCCCGGGGCAAACACTACCACTACGATGGAAACGCCATCCTCAAGCTCACCCACGGCGGCGAAGACTGGCTCATCGACGCCGACTACCTCGTCAGAAACACCACCGAGCACACCATGGTCAGCGTTGTCAAAAACGGCCGTGTCGAAGCCCCTCTCCCCGAATGCGCGGGCCTCCTCCACCAGGCCGACCTGCCCGAATTCGGCTTTACCGAAACCGTGGTTCGAGACTACAACGGCGTGGACTGGTACCGCGACATCTTCTGGAAAAAAGGCGACTGGATCGTCGTCTTCGACCGCCTGCGCGCAAACACGGACGCCGAATACTGTTTCGACTGCGTGTGGAAAACGCTGGACCGGGGCGACTTTCAGGTCATCGACAGATCCACCCTCACCATTCGACGCCCGGTTGAAGGAGGTTCTCCGACCCCCGACGGCCAATCCCAGACCTTCCTTATCGTCAACGCGTCGGAAGCATCCCTCACCCTCCGAAGCCGTATCGGTACGCCCGGACCGGTCAAACTGCTGACCCAGCGGCAGGCCGCAGAACTCGACCGCGATGCCTGGCTCTCCTTTCAAAATCTTCTCTACCTCGATTCTGCGGGCGAAGCCAGGGGGTACCGCCTGCAGAAGCTGGACGAACGCTCCGCAATCTTAAAGACGCCAAAGCCCCACTTCCTGGGCACGGGGTCGCTTCAAAGTGAAGAGTTGGTGATTGAAGCGGGTCTTTTCTGCATCGGCCCTGAAAAGATTGCCCTTGGCGGCGCTGTAGAATTCCAGTGCGGAGGTGTACACCTGAAATCGGACAACCCCATCTCACTCGAAATCGATACCGCTTCGGGCGAGGCGCTGATCTCCACGCTGGTCCGGGCCGAAATCGCCCGTAGCGACGGGTCACCCCTTCAGGTCCAGCCCGGACAATACAAAATCATGCTGGCCTTGTCCGACCGGGAACGCGACATCCTCTCACAGGCGGTCGAACCGCCGGAGCAGACCGGCCCCGGACCGGCCCCTGCTCTCGCCGCCACCGCCGAACCCACCCTCCCACTGCAGGAGCTCTGGCGTGTTGAACCGGATGGGGAAGTGCAAGAAATCCGGGCCGCCCTCCCCTGGAACAGCCCCGACCGTCCCGGCGCCGCAGAGATCCTCGTTTGCCAGGGCAACAAACTGAAATGTTACGGTCCGGGCCCCACCATCTACTGGACATTCACCACAAAAGGGTTGATGCGGTGCGTGACCACCGCCGACCTGGACAACGACGGCCAGCTTGAAATCCTCTGCGGCGGAAACGACGAACAGATCCACATCCTGGACAAAAACGGCCGCGAACTGCGCAGCCACCACCTCACCGAGCAACTCATCGTAGGCCAGGGCGGCACGCAAGATCCCTTCGTCAACGTCCTGCTTGCAGATGACCTCAACAGCGACGGCGCCATTGAAATTGTAGCCGGATGCACCAATTCTCAGATCAGCATGTTCGACGCCCACTTTAACCGCATCTGGAACCGGGGCGGCATCTACCATGGCGTGCGCAAGATCAAAACGGCCGACCTGGCCGGCGACGGTGGACGCGGCATACTCGCCGCCGACCATTACGGGAGCGTACACCTCATCGGCCCATCAGGCGATGATCTCGGGAGTGCCTACTCGGAGCTGGGCGACGTCGCCTTTGATGTGGGCGACATCAACGGGGACGGGTACGTCGAAATCACCAACGGCTCGGGAACGGGCGTTACGGCCGCCTTCGACCATAAGGCCGGGCCGCTCTGGCAGTTCAACAACCACGGCTACAACACCCGCGAGATCGTCTGTCACGATCTGGACAATAGCGGCTGTTCGGACGTCCTCATCGCCTCGGACACCGGCTACGTCTATGCGCTTGATGGAAACGGAGAGATCCGGTGGCAGACCGACCTGAAAGCGCCCGTGGTCGCACTGGCCAAAATAGGCGCCCAGGCGGGCAAAACAGAACTCGCCGCAGGTCTGGCCAACGGCGAGCTGGTGGTCCTGAACACAACTGGAAAGCGTATTGCAGCGCATCACGGCGGCGCACCGGTCAAATTGATCGTGGACCTCACCCCGGCCGAAACCGGTATCAGGCAGATTGCTGTTGTGGATGCGGAAGACCGGCTGCGGGTGCTGGCATAGGTGAAAATTCTGCTTGACTCCAGGCGCAAGCCAATGTTATTTATCTCTTTCCTTCACAAATAAAAGGCGCTTTCAGGATCGAAGATAGGGCACGCGCTTAAGCCTGACTTGACGGCCCCTTAATCTGTGGGTATATTCGACTTAGGCAACACACGCCGGGTTGACCACCAGAAAGTCCTGCCTGTCGGGGAGGGATCGTTCGCGGTTTGAGAAACCGTGAACCTCTGGACATTCGTAGCGCAACAGGTCGGTTGTTCCAAACAACAGACCCATCTTCAAATGGCCATGACAGAGACCCAACTCCAGGAAATACTCGAAACAGAAGAAGATTTTCCGGCCCTCTCTCAATTGCCTGCCAAAATCGTCCGGTTGACGTCACAACTGAGCGCACCGGTCAATGAAATAGCCGAACTGCTGCGGGCGGACGAAGCGCTTCTGGGCAAAATGCTGGGGGTCATCAACTCCCCGTTCTACCGGTTCACCGACGAAATATCCGATATCGAGCAGGCCATTTCTCTTGTCGGGTACAGAAAGATCTGCAACCTGGCAGTGGGATTGTCCCTCCTAGAACAGTTTCCACCCGAAAAAACCAGACTGTTCGATTACAGGCAATTCTGGGAGCGCGCCCTGTGTACCGCCGTAGCAGCAGGCGAGATCTCAACCCACCTGCACGAAGACCTCAAGGAAGAAACGTTTACCCTGGGCCTGCTCCAGGATATAGGCAACCTGGCGCTGTCCCACGCCTGTCCAATTGAGTACGGCCAGGCCATCGGGCTTGCAAGGGGCGGAGAGGAGCACATCGTTCACGCCGAACGGGAAATATTGGTTATCGACCATGCCCAGGCAGGCGCGGTGCTCTGCAAATATTGGAAACTACCCTCCCGACTGACCCAAGTGGTTCAGAATCATCACTTCTCCGAGTTCGATGAACCCGTTCCCATGGACCTGAAGAGCACCATTCATGTCGCCAATCTCTCCAACCTGATCGCAGATGTTTTCTACGAGCATGATCCTGACAGGCGCAAGGAGATTCTTTACGAACGGGCGGAAAGTTTTTTCTTCCGCTTTGGATCCGGCCTGGTCGATCAGCTTCTGGAGAAGGTTCCAGACCATCTCCAGAATATCGGTTCGGTGCTTTCTGTACCGATCGGGGATCCGGCCGAAGCTGAAATCAAGCCGCCTTCACCCTATCTCGAAACCTGTCCCAACTGCGGCGCCTCGGGAACGGGAAAATTCTGCAACGAGTGCGGCGACTCCCTGGAGAAAAAACCCGAACACCCGCCTCTGGACACCAACAAAATTCTCATCGCGGAGGATTCCGCTGCAACGCGATTCGCGCTCTCAATACTCATCAAAAAGCTGGGATATAGTCCTATTGAGGCCATCAACGGTGCGGATGCTTTAAGACTGGCCCGCAAAGAACGCCCCGGTATGATCCTGATGGATATTCAAATGCCGAGAATGAGCGGCATCGAAGCACTCAAGATAATCCGTCGGGAAAAGGGCACCTCACACATCCCCGTGGTCATGCTCACCTCCATCACCCACGCCAACACCGTCATCGAGGCCCTTGAGAGCGGCGCCAACGACTATGTGGTCAAACCCTTCACGGCAGCCATTATTCAAGACCGGGTATCAAAACACATGACCCGTGGGGATTGACCCCTCCCCCCGCTACCACCCGCACCTATCCTTCCTCCAGCCGCTCCGCTTCTCCACGCATATTCATCACCGCTGTCCGATCATCCATGAAAACGCGACATTCCAAAAGGCAAAGGAGAGAAGATGAAAGGCATTCTGGTAGGCCTGGGAGGCCGTGGGCAAAGCTGGATTCAGGTCTGCAGGCGTGCGTCCGACGTGGAACTGGTCGGGTATGTGGAACCTGTAGACGAACAACGGAAGGCCGTCGCGGAAAAGCTGGACCTCCCATCGGAGCAGCTCTTTGCCACCTTCGATGAAGCTATCCAGAGCGTAAACGCGGACTTTGCGCTCGACATCACCCCGCCCGCCGCGCACGAAGCCGTCGCGCTGGAAGTCTTTGACGCGGGCCTGAACCTCCTGCAAGAAAAGCCTCTCAGCGACGACTTCGAGGCTGCCGTGCGCATCGTCCGGGCCTCGGAAAAGGCCGGATGCACCCACATGGTCACGCAGAACTACCGGTTCGGGCCCGTGCCGCGAACCACCCACAGGCTCCTCAAGGAGGGCGTCATCGGCAAACCCGAACAGGTCGCCGTCGGCTTCTCCATGCCCTGGGCCACTCGCTCCGGCACGCACTACACCCTCATGGCCTACCCCCTCCTCAAAGACATGGGCATCCACCACTTCGACCTGCTCCGCTACGTGTTCAACCGCGAGCCCGTTCGGGTCAACTGCACCACCTGGAACCCCTCCTGGGGGTGGCACGCCGGAGACGCCTCGCACGTGCTTTATATCCAATTTACCGACGGCCTCTCTGGCATCCATCACGCCTTTGGAAGCAGCGTGGGCCGGCAGTCGCCCTGGAACGGCGACTGGCACATTGATGGCCCGGAAGGGAGCCTCACCTGGGAAAATGACGACATCTACCTCACCCGGAGCCATCCGCCGGACGCAAAAAAGCGCGAGCGTATTCCTCACGATACCCTCGCGTTCACCGGACAGGACGCCTGCCTGGCCGAGTTTGTGTCCGCCATTGGCGAAGCCCGGGAGCCTGAATGCAGCGGCCGGGACAACCTCAAGTCCCTCGCGCTCGTCTTTGCTGCCGTACAAAGCGCGGCCGAAGGACGCCCTGTGGAAATCGCGGACCTGATAGAACAATAAGGAGAAAAATATGGAATGGGAATTTGAGCTTGTGGCCGGCCCCTTCGACTTTACAGAAGGCCCGGTGTGGAACGGCGAAGCCGTCCTCTTTTCCGATATCCCCAACAACCGGATTATGCGGTACGATCCTCAAACGGGCGCCTGCGATGAATACCGGACCGGAACCCACAGGGCCAACGGCCTGGTCCTGGACCCGGAGGGCAACCTCTTTGCCTGTGAAACCAAGGGGCGCTGCATCGCCCGATACAATCCCCACGGAGAGACCCTCGTCGCCGCCGACAGATTTGAGGGCAACCGGCTCAACAGCCCGAACGACATCGTGGTAGACAACAAAGGACGCCTCTGGTTTACCGATCCCCGTTACTCAGCCGACCGGTCCGACATGGAACTGGATCACGAATCGGTCTTCCGGCTCGATCCACAGGAGGACGATACCTGGTCCATCGTGCGGATGACCTGCGACACCACACGCCCCAACGGCCTGATCGTAACGCCCGATATGAAAACGCTCTACGTAGCCCAGAGCGAATATGGAGAGGATAAAAAGAGGGAATTGAGGGCCTATCCGATCTTAGAGGACAACACCCTGGGGGAATACGGCATCCTGCACAACTTTTATCCCCACCGGGGAATCGACGGCATGACCCTTGACTCGGAATGGAATATTGTGGCAACCGCAGGCTGGGAAAAAAGCGGACCGGGACCGATGATTTACGTCTTTACCCCCACCGGGCGGGTCCTGGAAACCCACCCCATGCCGGTAGCCCCCACCAACTGCACCTTTGGAGACACAGACCTCCAGAGCCTCTATGTCACCACATCCAACGGCGCTCTCTTCCGCGCCCGCACCCACCGCCGGGGGCTTTCGTAGAAGATGAGATCTGAAAATTCTCACCGCGGTTCAAAGGTTTTTACGCTCCGAGAATCTCTGCCAGGAACTGCTTCAGAACCTGAACGGTGAAGGGCTTGGAGAGAACGGCCTGGAAAAGATCGGCCGCACCCTTCGGCGGCTCTCCCCACCCCGTCATCAAAGCGATTGGCACATCGGGGTCGATTTTTCGAATCTCCCGGGCAACCATCACCCCATTCATTCCCGGCATGGAAAGATCGACCAGAACCACATCGTACTGTCCCGCTCTGAAAAGCGCCAGGCCGGCCTCTCCTCCTGCGGCGATCTCCACCCGGCATTCTGAGAGGGCGATCTTCAAAAAATCCTGGATCTGCTCATCGTCCTCAACCACCAGGATGCTGCAGGGAGGCAAAGTCTGAAAAGGGATCGACCGGGGATGGGAGGCGGCTGCTTGTCCCACAGGAAACCGCAGCGTAAACGTGGTGCCTTCCTCCGGCGCAGATCCCACCTCGATCCGGCCGGACATCTGTTCCACAATCCGGTAGCACGCGGCCAGCCCCAGCCCATGCCCCTGATCGCCCTTGGTTGTAAAAAAGAGTTCCCCCAGCCGGCGCTGCGTCTCTCTGTCCATGCCAACCCCTGTATCGGTCACCGAGAGACAGACCGATTCCTCCTCGTCCCAGGTCCGGATCCGAATCTTTCCCCCTTCCGGCATGGCGTCCACGGCGTTGAACACCAGATTGGTCAAAACCTCATCCACCTCTGAAGTCCGGCCATCCACCGGACGGACCGCCTGCAGATCCACCTCGATCTCAACAGGTCGACTTTCCAGCTCGCTCTGGGTCTTCCACCTGGGCCGCGTGGCCTCCACGCAGGCCTCCACAACCTCGTTCAAATTGACGGGCACAGGGGGCCGATCCCCTTCCCCGCCTCTTGCGCTCTGCTGAATGCGGTGAACCAGCTCGGACGCCTTCTCCGCAGAATTCACAATAACTCGGATCAGATTCCGGACATCTGAAGGAAGATCCTCGTGCCTTTCCAGAAGCTGCGCATTCCCCAGGATCCCCACCAGTACATTGTTGAAATTGTGAGCAACCCCGCTGGCCATTTCGCCCATCAGGCGCTGCCGCTCCAGACGCACCATCTGCGCCTCCATCTCCTTCTGCGGCGTCAGATCCCATCCCATACCCACAATACCCAGGATCTCTCCCTCCTTGGTCTGGATCAGCACCGTACGCAGCCGGACCGGAACCTGGACGCCTTCCTTCCTGCTGCAGGTCACCTCCCCTCCCCACTGTCCGTATTCCAGCGTCATCTCCATCATCCGGGCGATCTGATCCAGGTCGATCACGATATCCCAGAGAAACTGCCCCGTCACCTCGTTAGGCCGGTACCCCAGGATTTCTCCTGCCGCAGGATTGACATAGGCAATTCTCCCTTCCAGATCAAGGATAATCGCCATATCGTGGGAGATCTCCAGCGCCTGGGAAAAAAGGAACCGGTACACCTCCAAAGGCGAAGAGAGCCCTGAAACCCCGCTTGACCGTTTCATCGTTGCCCCCGGGAATACAGAGTGGGAGATACGAGCATTTCCAAATGAGACCAAAGATATCGTCCCACGCCCGCCAAACTCCCCGTCATACACCTACTATAAAGATACCTTTGATCATCCCATTAATCAAGCTTAAAAACCATCCCCTTTAAGCGTTCCCTACAGGCCGTCCAGAAGTTTTCGGGCCGTGTCGGCGTGCTCCTCCGAGACCTGAATCTCTGCCCGACCGAAGCCATAGAGATTTTGCAGACCCTCGTCGCCCCTGATCACGTACGGAATATCCGCGTCGGCCAGAATCGATTTTGCAAGCGCCATCACGGCCGGATTGCCCGGTGTCAGAACGGTCGTCATGTGTGCTTTCACAGTCCTGCTCTTTCCAATAAGACAGACTAATTCTTCTCTCTAAACGTTACTCACTTATCCCGGAAATGTCAAGAGGCAGCATCCCTCCGCCTTTTTCAACCTGGCCGGAAATTCCATCAGCTCCCACAGAGACCGGCCCGCAAAGACCACCCGGAGACCCTGCCCGACGCAGGTGAAACCTTTTGCCCATCGGCCCGGTCTCTACAAAAGGGAGGAAGCTCAACGGTATGGATCATTCCCCCAACCGCGTCCCTATTGACAACCGGCCATTGAAATCTCTATATTTCTATATTATATGAGGTACTGCCGTGAACCTCCCCCACCTCCTATCTCCCTGAGAGTCAAGGAGGCGTCGCCCCGAAGAACGCACTCATGGCTTCCACAAAAGTCATAGCCGATCGGTATGAAGTCCTCGACCTCATCGGCTATGGCGGCGCCAGCTCGGTATACAGAGTCAGGGACCTGACCACACGGGAAACCCTTGCGCTCAAACACCTCTCGCACCTCGGGAACAGCCCGGAGGAAATCGGCCGGTTCCAGCGAGAATTCCACCTCCTCTCCAGGCTCCGGCACCCCCACATTGTCCAGGTCAAAGAGACAGGCACGGATGGTGAAGCCCCCTACTTCACCATGGAATACCTCGAGGGGCTCTCTCTCGATCAGGCCTTGAAGGACACGAAGGATCCCTACTTTACCTCCCTCCAGCGTGAACCGGACCTCCTGCGCCGCCTCCTCTCTCAAGTCTGCAGCGCCCTCGCCTACATCCACGAACAGGGCATGGTCCACCGGGACCTGAAACCGGCCAACATCCTGATCCAGTCTGTCGAGTCAGACCCTCAGATAAAAATCCTCGACCTGGGAACGGCAAAATTCAGAGAGGACGGCCGGAAATCGCTCACACGCGCGGGGACCATGCTCGGCACCGTCCACTACATGTCTCCCGAGCAGATCCGAAGCGTCCATGTCGATGCGCGGGCCGACCTCTATTCCCTCGGCGTCATCCTCTACGAAATCCTGACCGGCAAGCGCCCCTTTGACGGCAGCAACGCCGTCACGGTCGCCCTCAAGCACATCAACGAACTCCCGGTCCCCCCCCGTGTCTACAACCTGGAGGTGCCTCACGACCTCCACCTCATCACCCTGAGGCTCCTGGAAAAAGAACCCGCAAGGCGCTACCGCTCCGCCGCCGACCTCCTCGCCGACCTCGAAGACCCCGGACGCCCCACGGTCACCCCCATCCCGGAAACCCGCCCCTCGGCCCACCTGCTCTACCCCAGGTTCCTGGGCAGACGGGACGAAATGGCCGAAGCCCGCGCCCTCTTAGCCGACGTCCAGCGCGGACAGGGCCGCAGCCTGGCCATTTCCGGCGACCCCGGCATCGGCAAAACCCGCTTCTTAGACGAACTCAAGGCGGACGCCCGTCTCCAGGGCTTCCAGGTCTTCTCAGGCGCCTGCTTCGCAGACCGAACCGCCCCCCTCCAGCCCCTGGTGGAAAGCATCCGGGCCGGCGCCAAAGACCTGGGCGGCCTCTGGAATTGGGTACAGGAAAAAGACCGCCCGGAACTCTCCCGGCTCTTCCCCGAGTTGGCCGACCCCGCCGACGCAGAAGACACCCCCTCCGACCAATCCCGGCAGGAAGACCAGCTCACCCTCTTTGAAACCCTGCTCAGCCTCTTCGAGACCCTCGGCCGGACCGCCCCCCTCCTGCTCTGCCTGGACGACGTCCAGTGGGCCGACAGCACCACTCATGCCTTCCTGGCCTATCTCGCAAACCGACTGAGCGACCTCCCCCTCTTTCTCTGCGTGGCCCACCGCCCGTTCGAGGCCCCCACCTCACCGACCGCCTGGCCCGAGCAGGTCAAACCGTTCCCCCTCTCCCCGCTGGATGTGGACGGAGCAGAGGAACTGATCGCCTCCATGTTCGGCACGGTTGACGCCCCGGCAGAGCTTTTCGCTCAAATCTTCGGCCTCTCCGGCGGCAATCCCTTCTTTGTCATAGAGGCGGTCAAAACCCTCGTAGAAAACAAAACCATCGCCTGGGAAGAGGACCGATGGACCTGCCGCACGCCCTCTGAGGCGCTGCCCGAACAGATTGAAACTGTAATCCGGGAACGCATCAACCGCCTGCCCGAGGAGCCTCGGAAAGCTCTCACTTATGCATCGTTCATCAACCGCTCCCTCTCCTTTGACCTCTTATCCACGATCTGGAAAGGCGACGAGAACGACCTCTTCGTCCACCTGGAGCACCTCGTCCGCCAAAACTTCCTGAGCAAAGACCCGAGAGACCACTACAGCCTCTTCCACAGCCTCATCGCCGAATCGGCCTCCAGCACCCTCGCACCCGAACAGCGCAAACACCTGCACAAAGACATCGGCTACGCCCTTCAACAGTACAACCAGGACCGTATCGACGAAAACCCAGGAGAAGTGGCCTACCACTTCCTCCAGGCAGAGGTCCCAGGGGAAGCGATCCCCTACCTGATCAAAGCGGGCGAGAGGGCCTTTCAAGCGTATACTTATAGTGATGCAAAGGAGGCGTATGAACAGGCTCTCAAAATCATCGAATCTCAAGGTCTGGCAGAGAAAGAGTACGGAGGCATCTACCCCGCTCTGCTTTGTAGTTATGTTGACGCTTTGAGGCGGACAGGCAACTGGATTACCGTACAGATGTACGCAGAGAAAGGATTAAAACTGCCGAAACTGTCTTTCCTCCAGCGAGGACAGCTCTTTCGGAGCCTAGTGGTCGATTTCAGAAGTTCGCATGAGTTTATGCAGCCAGCCGGATTCGCTGCATTCGTTCTTCCAATTCCTGCCTTGTAAAGCGCCAGTTGAAAGGTTCGGCAGTGAGATTATAGTATTCCTCAAAGCCCAAGATCCTGGCTTCCATCGCCTGTCGATCTGCCAGGTCATTGGGCGTGAGCGCCTTTCTTTGCAAGATCGAGAAATAGATCTCAATCTGATTGAGCCAACTGGCGTGGATAGGGAGATGGACGGCAATGGCATTTTCATAGGCATCCTGGAGCCGTTTAGGGAACGTGGTGGTGTAATGAGAAGATCCGTTGTCCACAATCCAGAAGACCCGATCAGCCGAAGCATAAGGCTCCCGTCCCATCACCAGGTCCACCAGCTTTTGAAAGGGCACGATGCCGGTTTTCTCATCCACACGCCCAAAGATGTGCCCTGAGAACACATCCAGTGCAGACAGATAGGCCACTGTGCCCATCCGTTTGTAGTCATTTTCCATACGAATGGGTTTGCCACAATCAGGTGGCAATGTGGCAAACTCTCGGGCTAAGATTTGGAGTTGGGATTTTTCATCGGCACAGATAACGAAGTCTTTCTTGCCAAGCGGTATCCCCTCCCATATGCCTTGATACAGGTCCAGAATGCGACTGGCTTTCTCTAAAAAGTTGGGGGCTTTGATATGAAGCCAGGATCGGTGATACCAGGGACGAAGGGCATCCTCTTTGAGAATGCGCCAAATCGTTGTGGGTGAGATTGAAGTGATCAACGCACACCTTAACACTTCCTGTTGAATCTCAAATAAGCTGAACCGAGACAGGGGCAACCCCCGTTGTGCGGGCAGTTGACAGGCAATGGCTTTGACTTCACTGACTTGCACAGGGGGAAAAAGTGGGCGGTCGCCCACTGCGCGGTAGATCCTCTAAAGTGAAGCCTTCTTCAGTCCACCTTTTTCGCCACTTCTGCGCCGTAGGTGAACTGACACCTGCCCTGTCGGCTAACCTCTGGTTGCCAATGGCTTTATTCTCGGCTAAGGCCACCACCATCTTTGCCCGCTGCACCTGGGATTGAGGCGCGTTGCGCTGACGAATGATTTTCTGGGCTTTTGCCAGTTGGGCTTTTGTGAAGCGAGGTTGGTATTGGGGAAGGGGACCTGACATTATACACCTCCTTTACCGATTGGAATGAGGCGTATAACATACCCCTTTTTTGCCACCTATGCAACCTCATGCGTATTTGCGAAATCGACCACTAGGTGTAGCTCTGTTTGAGAAGGGGAGGTATACAGAAGCGAAAGAGGCGCTTTTACAATCGATCGAAATCTTTCGAGGGGCAAAAAACCGTGAAGAAGAAATCAACTCTCTTTTCCGCCTGATTAATATCTACTGGGGCGTGGACGACTATGTGCAGGCATCGCAGTATGTCGAATTGGCTGTAGAACTCTGTCAAACTTTCGGAAATAAGTTTTACCGGGCAGGGGGCACCTATTTATTAGCTCACGACCACCTTACCAACAGCCGGTTTGCCGAGGCAGAAATTGCTTTTCAGAAGGCGTTGAAAAGCTTTGAAAAAATGAATCATAAACGATTTACCTACTTGTGCCTCTCGTCGCTCCGGGAGATCTATTCGTACCGAGGAAGACTTCGAGAAGCTGAAGCGTTAAGCAAACAACTCATTGATGTCTTCCATAAACGAGGCATGGCAGGCGTTGAAGCCAGCCACATCCCCGGTCTAGGGAACGTCTACTTAGAGATAGACAATCTCGAAAAGGCGGAGTTGTGCTATTTTTCTGCTCTGAAGACATTTTCAAAATTAAACCAGCACCTGCAGCTCCCACTTGCCCTTCTCCGGCTGTCGGAACTCGCCCTGAAAAAGGGGGAATTACAGAAGGCTTTGGGTTATGCAATGCAGGCCAAAAAAGCGGTCGGCACCGAGCGGGTAAGGCGCAGTCAGGTCCACCGGACTCTCGGCATGTGTCACGCTGCTCTCGGCCATATAGAAAAGGCCTCGGAGTGGTTCGACAAAGGCATCGCCGCCTTGAAGGACCGTCCCGGCTTTCACCTCGCCCTCGCCCTTCTGGACGCCGGGAAGTTTCATACATCCACCGGAGAATACGATAGTGCTGAGAAACAGCTTGGTCGAGCAGTCGAAATGCTCGAAAAGATGGGCGCTGACCATTACCTCAAAAAAGCGCAACAAGCCTGGAGTGAACTCATGGATGCACGAGAAAAAAAGATGAGAGCTAAAAAAAGCGGGAACAAAGAAGACCACGACTTCGCAGAACCGGCAGAAGGAACGGGAGGGGCTATCGGACCGGAATCAAGCCTGAACACCGACCAACTGCTCGACGAAACCGTTGACCGCCTCCTGGAGGTCACAGGCGCGGAACGAGGCTTGATTCTCACTGTCCAGGGAGGCGTCCCCCGGGTTCAGACCGCCTGTTTCAGGAATCTCGACGCTTCAAGCGTATCGGACATCAGCCAGAGCATCGTCCAGGAAGCCATCGACGCCGCAGACCTGATTGTCACCACAGACGCCCCCAACGACCCCCGGTTTCAGGCCAGCCAGAGCATTGTCGACTACAACATCCGCTCGGTCCTCTGCCTGCCCCTGAAAGGGCGCAGCGGCAGAATCATCGGCGCCATTTACGCCGACCACCGGGGCGTGGAATTCTTCTCCCGAAAAGACATCGACTTCTTCCGGGCGTTTGGAGACTTTGTGGCCATCGCCCTCGAAAATACCCTCCGCTACCAGGAATTGAGAGAAGACCTGGAAAAGCTGGCCGGAATACGCACCCGGTTCGGCGCTCTGGTCGGGGGCAGCTCCGTCATGCAGACCGTCTACGATCTGATCGAGCGCCTCGCTGAAACCGATGTCACGGTCCTTCTCCAGGGAGAAACCGGCACCGGAAAGGGCCTGGTCGCCCGCGCCATCCACAGCAGGAGCAACAGGAGCGAAAATCCCTTCCTCCACCAGAACTGCGGCGCCCTGCCCCGGGAGCTCTTAGAAAGTGAACTCTTCGGCCACTGCAGGGGCGCCTTTACCGGCGCTTCCGAAGACCGGCAGGGCCTGTTCGAGGCCGCCGACGGAGGCACCGTGTTCTTAGACGAAATCGGCGACGCCCCTCCCGAAGTCCAGGTGCGCCTGCTGCACGTGCTCGAAGAGGGTGTGGTCAAGCGAGTCGGAGAGAACCACAACCGCCAGGTGGATGTGCGGGTGATTGCAGCCACCAATCAAAACCTGGAAGCCGAGGTACACGCAGGGCAGTTCCGGGACGACCTCTACTATCGCCTGCGCGTGGTCCCGGTCGATATCCCTCCTCTCAGAAAGCGGTCCGAAGACATCCCCCTCCTGGCCAACCACTTCCTGGACCTCTACAGCCGCTCGGTGGAAAAGACCAGCCGTGGATTTGCGCCCGAAGTCATCCAGGCATTCTCCCGCTACGACTGGCCCGGAAACATCCGGGAGCTGGAAAACGAAGTCCGGCGGGGCGTGGTCCTCTCCGAAGCAGGAGGGCATATCGCCGGAGAACACCTCTCCGAACGGCTGGCCCCCCTCGCCGCCTCCGAATCGGCCGTAACCATCGACGGCCCGCTCAAGAATGCCGTCGAGCAATTCGAGCGGCAAGCCATCAAAGTCGCCCTGGAGAAAAACGGCTGGAACGTGACCCGTACCGCACAGGTTCTGGGGCTTACCCGCGCGGGGCTTCAGGGCAAGATGAGGCGGTATGGCATTCGGCGAGAGACGCCTGGCGAATAGATAGCTGCGATACTGGCCCTCACCCTGTCGGGCAAAGCCCGATATTCCTCTCCCGCCGGGCGGGAGAGGGAATTAGAAAGGCGGGACAAGCCGGGCTAAAGTGGATGTTTTAATTTTTGTTTTTATGCCGGTACTGCTCTGCCCGGAGTCCATGGTCGGCCTCCGTAGCTGGAAATACTGACGTCCGATCTCGCTTTCTCGGGCTGGACTTGACCCGTTTCGGTGGGTACCTTATCTCTTGGGAGAAAGGAGATCCACTATGCCGCCAACACGTCCACCTTATCCACCTGAGTTCAAAAAGCAAATGGTCGAATTGGTTCGAGCCGGTCGTACGCCAGGAGAGCTGGCCAAAGAGTTCGAGCCCTCAGACCAGACGATCCGGAACTGGGTGGTACAGGCCGACCGAGACGAGGGCCTTCGAGAAGACGGTCTGACCAGTGATGAGCGAGAGGAGTTGCGCCGTCTTCGTCGCGAGATTAAGCAGTTACGCATCGAGCGTGAGATCTTGTCAAAAGCAGCAGCCTGGTTCGCTCAGGAGACCAACACGATCCCCAGAAAGCCTTCCAGTTCGTGAAGGCGCACCAGGCAAAATGGCCAATTACCACGCAATGCCGAGTCCTGGGTGTCTCCCTCAGTGGGTATTATGCGTGGCGAGGACGCCCCCCATCGCCAAGAGCAAAGGTCGATGCGGATCTCAAGGAACAGATTAAGGCTTTTCATGCCCGTTCTGATTCTACCTACGGAGCCCCCAGAATCTGGGAAGATCTGGCAGCATTAGGCATCCGTATAGGCAAAAAGCGTGTCGCCCGTCTGATGGTTGAGATTGGTATCTTCGGGGTGAGCCGTCGAAAGGGTATCAGAACCACCCGTAAGGGAAAAAAGGCTCAAAAAGCCCCTGATCTGGTCAAGAGAGACTTCACTGTTGAAGCCCCAAATAAACTCTGGGTGGCCGATATTACCTACGTACCAACCTGGGCGGGCTTCCTGTATCTTGCTGTGGTTATCGATGTCTTTTCCCGCCGAGTCGTGGGCTGGACGATGGCTTCGACGCTCCAGAGTGAGTTGGTTTTGTCTGCTTTGAATATGGCACTTTGGCAGCGTCATCCTTGTGGGGTGATCCACCACTCCGACCAGGGATCTCAGTATACTTCACTTGCCTTCGGTAAACGCTGCGATGAGGCGGGTATACGTCCCTCAATGGGTTCTGTAGGCGACTGCTATGACAACGCACTGTGTGAAAGCTTTTTCGCCACCCTCGAATGTGAATTGATCGACCGCCGTTGTTTTCGTACCCACAAGGAGGCCAGATTGGCTATTTTTGAGTATATTGAGGGCTGGTATAATCCCCATCGTAGGCATTCATCAATCGCATACCACTCACCGATGACATATGAAAAACAGCATCAAACACGGGCTTGAAGCCCAAGCCCTAAACACTCCACCAAAACGGGGCAACTCCAGGAAACTGCCTCGGAGACATTGCGGAACCTGCCTGGCGCAGGACGCCTGTACATCCGGCCACAACTGATCGAACAGATTGTGGCTGAACTGGAGCAGTCAGATCGCAGGGAATGAGATTGTGTTGTGCCGGTTCGTGCAGAAGGCAAAGCGATACGTTCGGTTGTCTCGAATGGCCCAACTCGCTCATCGTATCAAAAAATAAAAAGGCCCTTCTGTTGAATCGCAGAAGGGCCTTTCTTGCGTCCAGTAGTCTTCTCCGCATCCAGGCGCAGGAGATCAAGTTGTTTTGGAGAAACCGAGCTGTCGTATCAGCATTCTACCTTCGGCGAGGGGCTTTCCTCGGGTTTCATCTGTCCCTTATCGTACATCCGCGTGGTATTCTCCCTCATAACCGACGCGAACTTATCGATGTTATCTCGCCTGTTTCCATCACCTTCAGCAATGGGTGCGGCAACCCTGTTCAGAGCAGCGCCGACACCCCCACACTGGTATCAAGCACCTCTCCCCACCTGAACGGCAAGGTCGAACGCTCAGACTTGACCGATAAAAAGGAGTTCTGGCCTCGAATGGACTTGAGTGAAGATCCTG
This sequence comes from Candidatus Latescibacterota bacterium, assembly GCA_965249305.1. GTDB lineage: Bacteria > Latescibacterota > UBA2968 > UBA2968. The sequence goes on from OZ252228.1 coordinate 7,125,288, forward strand.
CTGCAAAGCTGATCGAACTCGACGAGGAGCTCGGTTTGCGCCAGCCCGTCTGAAACCGTCTTGGCCCCGTCAGCCTCATCTTGATATTGTCCCCCGGAGTCAGCGCGTGTCCTGGGCTTACCTTTTGGGGGGAACCGAGTACATTCCGGAGACCCTCGGGCGGGCGTTACTCAGGAAGTGAATGGCCGATTTGCCTCCTACCAGGGTTACCCGGGTAACTGCTCTGCCTCTGAGCGCAGTCACGGAGCAGAAAAACCGCTTGCTTTTGGATGCGATCCTTATTAGACTAGTCGTAGACCAATCTAGTGTTAGGAGGCAGATATGGAAAGCGTAGGATCCTACGAAGCCAAGACCCATTTGCCCAGGCTGCTGGAGAGGGTGAGAAAGGGAGAGGAGTTTACAATCACAAAGCACGGGGTGCCCGTGGCGATGCTGGTTCCCGTCTCCGGTCCCAGGAAGGAAGATATTGCGGCGGCCATCGACCAGCTCAAGGCGTTTCAGCGTGAGCACAAGCTGGATGGGCTGAGCATCCGGGAGATGATAGAGGAGGGACGACGGTTTTGACTCGATTTGTGCTGGATTGTTCCGTTACGATGGCCTGGTGTTTCGACGATGAAGCCACACCCTATACGAACGGTGTGCGAGACGCCCTGACCGATGCCCGAGTTGTTGTGCCGTCTTTGTGGCCCCTGGAGGTGGCCAACGTCCTCCTGGTGGCCGAACGCCGCAAGCGGCTGAAGAAAGCCGATACGACAAGATTCCTTGCGCTCCTGGGGGCACTCCCGATCACAGTCGATCAAGCGACCTCACAGAAGGCACTGAATGAGATTCTGGGGCTGGCGAGAGAGCAGAACCTGAGCTCATACGATGCGGCCTACCTGGAACTGGCGATTCGCGAAGGGCTCCCTCTGGCCACGCTGGACGACCGCCTGAAGGATACGGCGGCACGGGTGGGTGTGCCGTTGGTCGAGGAATCGTAACCACGCGGAGATGCGGAAGAAACTGCGGAGCAAGGCAGACAAGAACCCGACAAACCCGACATGAATAGGGCAGCGGGCAAACCCGACATAAACCCGACAAACCCAACATGAATGGGGCCACAAACGGGCCAAAGGGGCAAGGGTTTGGCTTGGACAGGACCAAGGCGCGTGAGATAATTGTTGGGAAACATAGACTTATGGCCTGCCGGGAACGTACTGTGGCTTACCGAAGGAGATCCCTCAGATACGCCTCAAACGCCTCACTGAATGCCAGGAATGAGTCACCTGGGCCGCCGAATCGAGCAGGTGACCCAGATACGGGAGGCGGAGGATCACCGGCGAACCCGTCGTAAATCCGCCAAACCCACCAGATCGGAACAGCGCGTAAACCAGTCAAACGCGTCAAGAAGCGACTCCCCATTGATGGTCCGGACAATAAAACCGGACATTATGTCCGGATAGTGAAATCTCTTCCCGAAGCTCTGGAGTCCATTCAAGAATCTGAAAAACATTTGTAAAGAGGACTGGGCGATGGGGATGTTCAATTCGATATACGCCGACTTGATGTGTCCCGAAAAGCAGGAAATCGGGAGAGAGACGGAGATCCAGATCAAGTGGCAGAAACAAGAAGCCCGTGTCCTGGCGGTCTACCACCCGGGCGATGCGCTGGAGGAGATCGAAGAAGAATATGACAACACCTGGATCCGTACCGACTACATCTGCAAGGTGTGCTCAAAATACACGAGAGGGTACGACGGGACGCCCTATATCAAAGTCACGGACCAGCAGCGGCACCCTGTTTTTGTCCGAATAGAGAATGGAAGAATTTGCGATATCCTGAGCGAAGAAGCGTTCGAAAAGCAGGGGATGAAGTCGTTTGTCGATTACTGCTGACGGCGCCATTTAGGGAGCATTTGCGGATTGATATTTCCAGACCGTCAGGTTTTCGCGCATGTATGAATGGCACCTCTACCTGATAAGAACCCGATACGGTACGTTGTACACGGGGATCGCTACGGATGTAGCTCGTCGGCTAACCGAACACGCAGAGGCCGGTAGAAGTGGAGCGAAGTACTTGCGTTCGAAAGGGCCACTTCAGCTTGCGTATCAGGTGAAGATCGGAAGCCGTGCGCTTGCCCTCAAGGCGGAGCTTTGTGTAAAGAAATTGTCGAAGCAAAAGAAGGAGAAGATCGTTGCGGCAAGGCCCGGAGGCGAGGAGCTTCTAAGAATCCTGGGCATACAATTTCCAGTTTGATCTTTCGTTCAAGCCTGTGCCTGGTCTGCCGCGCGGTCAGGGAGAGATACGCTGTATCAGGGGAGGGCAGAATGTCGTATGGGAGAAAACGGGATCATGATATCCGACGTTCCCGCCCTCCTTTTTTCATTTGGTGAAAAAAGGAGAGTCTTTCATCCCATCAGGAGCATCTGGAGGCCCTGTGGGAACGATAGAAGGGCCATTTCAGTTATTTGCCCAAATTGCGTTTGACGATGTTATCTTACTCAGATAGGCATTGGTTTACCCGGTAGGTACGAAAGCACGTAGCCGGGCTTCCGCATCCGAGGCACTGAATGACAAAGCTTGAGGATCTCCAACCAAACGCTGAAATACGCGGCATACTGCCGGACCAGCCGTTCAGCTTCTCGATAACGTATTGAGCTGACCTGAACCACCGCTATTTTTCGGCTCTTGACATCATTTGAGAACTGGGCACGCACCCGCCGCAATGCCTCGTCCGTGGTAATTTCTTTCGTAAGCCTTTTTTTCGAAAATGCAGTGTGAATTTCGACGACCGATAGCTCAGAAATAAAATGGCGCGCTTCGCCGTCGAACAATGGGTTGATGATCGAACTGCCTTGCTCGGTATGATACCGTTTTACCAGCGCGCTGGCGTCGTAGAAATAGTTCGGCACTTAGCCCCTATCCACAAGGATATCATCTGCAAGTGAGCCTGGAATTTCAGACAGAATCTGACGCACCTCGTCCAGGGTGACTCTGTCATCCGCATCTCTGGAATAGTAGTCCAGCATTCTCTGATCCACCAACAGATCTTCGACATCATCGTAAGATGGAGCCGAACCCCTGTTTTCAGCACTGTCCTTGCCTTTCAGAAGGGCCTGGCGAGCGGCATACTCGAAGAAAGCGTCAGCGCTTTGGTATTCGCCCCCCTCGACCTTCTTTTTAATGAGCTGTTCGATTTCAGGACTGAGGGTGATACTCATACCATACCTCTATGCTGATTCAGCCGTGATCGTCGGTGAAACTCTTCTTCCAACCGAGACCAGGGAACCCCTGAAAGCCCTGGTCGACGACTTCCTGCAGGATCTGGACGCCGCCAGAAAGTCCCCCACACGATTAAAAACTACCTCCGGCCGTGATTGGGTCCATTCCTCACGGCCGGTTACTTTTTTACAGAGATTCAAGGACTCAATGCATAGACTTGCCCCAACTAAGGCGAGACACCCCTTTTCGCGGTCGGTCCGACCAGGGTCTTCAACCGATTGCGGGTAAGCGCAATAAAGTTACACAGCAACGGGCGTGTTTCTCGCGGATCGATGATCTCCTCCACAGCGAAGGCCTCGGCAGAGCGAAACGGCGAAGCGAACTGGCGCAGTTCGTCTTCGAGCTCCTTTTCACGCTGGGCGGGGTTTTCCGAACTTGCGATATCCCGGCGATACGCCGCGGCCACCCCGCCCTCAATAGGCAACGACCCCCACTCTCCCGATGGCCAGGCGATCTTGAAATCGAGGCCGTCTTTGTCACAGGTCGCCATACCGGCCATCCCGTAGCATTTTCGGATAACCAGTGTGAAGATGGGCACCTGCACCCGGTGGATTGCAAATACCGTCTTCATACCCTCGCGCAGGGTGGCTTCCTCCTCAGCGGCTGTGCCTATCATAAATCCCGGAATGTCCACAAAGAAAATCAGCGGAATGTGGAAGCAGTCGCACAGCTCGATGAAGTGGGTTTGTTTACAGGCCTCTTTTGCCCCCATCGCGCCGCCAAAGGCCATAGGATTGTTGGCAATCACACCCACCGGGTGGCCGTTCAGCCGTGCCAGGCTGGTAATCAGCGCCTGTCCAAATGTGGGTTGAATCTCGAAAATAGACCCTGTGTCGAAAACCAGCTCAAGCAGCCGGTGCATGCGGTAAGGAACGGTGCGCTCGCGCGGGACAATGGATAACAGCTCCTCCTCGCACCGATCAACCGGGTCATCGCTGGTCTCGCAGGGCGGCAATTCCCAGACATTCTGAGGCATGTAGGACAGGAACCGGCGAATGGTATACAAACACTCCCGTTCGGTGTCCACCGCGTTGTCGATGGTACCGGCCATATCCACCGCAATCTCCGGACCTCCCAGTTGCTCCTTCGAGACATCCGCACCCAGCGCCCGTTTGACAAGCGGTGGCCCACCGGAAAAAACCTGACTCGTGCCGCGAACCATCACCGACCAGTGAGAGAGAATTGCCCGGCCGGCCGGTCCACCTGCCGCAGTACCCAGCACCGCGGACACCACCGGCACTTCACCCAGCAATTGCACGGAACGGCCGAAACTGTTGACACCCGGGAAAACCGTATATCCGCGCTTTTCCGCCCCCCGCACCGAACCGCCGGCGCCATCCGCCAGGTTCACCAGCGGAATGAGAAACCTGGAGGCCAGATCCTCGATGAACCCGCCCTGCCCGCCCTTTCGCCGGTGGGTGCCGGCGCTGGTGCCCCCACGAACGGTGAAATCTTCGCCTCCCACCGCCACGGGACGCCCGTTGATGCGCGCCACCCCCATCACATAGGGGGCCGGTTGCACATGGGTGACCTGGCCGTCGTCGTACTCACCCCGTCCGGTAAGACTGCCCACCTCGCTGAATGAACCGCCGTCCACCAGAGCGTCGATTCGCTCCCGGATCGTCAGCCGTCCCTGGCCGTGCTGGCGTTCAACATTCTCACTGCCCCCCATCTCCCTGGACCAGCCCCGACGCGCATGGAGTTCATCTACCTCTTTCTTCCAACTCATTAAAGACCTCCGACGTTGCCATAAAGCAACCATTCAACAATCACGAATCTTTGTCAGCACTATACACGGCCTGACCGGCAAGTAAGTCATCAACTTCCTCGGCTTCGAACCCTGCAACGGTCATCAGCACGGTCCGGGTGTCAACCCCCACTTCACGGCCCACCCAGTGGACGGAACCCGGCGTCTCCGACAGCCTGGGCACAATGCCCGGTACCGTGATCGATCCCAATCTGTCATCCGGTAGTTCAAGGAGCATATCTCGTGCCTTGTAGTGATCATCGGCAAAGATATCCCTCATCGTGAATATTCGGGCGGCCGGAACATCCGCCGCGTGGAGCATCTCCTCCAGGTCCGACAGCTCGTGTCCTGCTGTCCAATCGGCGATCACCCCATCCATATCATCCTCGTTGGCGGAGCGTGATCGAGCCGTCGCGAACCGGTCATCCCTCACAAGATCGGAGGCTCCCATACACTCCGCCAGGCGCTCGAAAGTGGCCTGGTTGCCGGCAGTGATGTGGATGAATTGGGCGTCGGCCGTTGGGTACAGGTTGTTGGGCGTGCTGTCAGGCAGCCGCGATCCGGTACGCGTAGCAGCAACCCCCAGAGCGGCGAATGCCGGCACGTGAGGCTCCATAAAACTAAAGGCGCTCTCGTACAGTGCGGCGTCTACCACCTGACCTTTGCCGGTACGCTGTCGGCAGAAAAGCGCCATCACGGCCCCAAAGGCGCCGTACAACCCGGTAATACAATCGGTCAAAGAAACGCCCACACGGCTGGGTGGGCGATCTGCATCGCCGGTCACCTCCCGCAGTCCGCCAACCGCTTCACTGGTCACGCCATAACCGGGTCTCTCCCGATAGGGCCCGGTCTGTCCGTACCCGCTGATGCGCACCAGGATGATACCGGGTTGAATCGCGGACAACGTGTCGAACCCCAGGCCCCATTCCTCAAGTTTCCCCGGCCGGAAGTTCTCAATCACAATATCGCATTTCCTCACCAATCGCTTGATCACCTCCTGGCCGGCAGGTGTTCTCAGGTCCACGGAAATAAGGTGCTTGTTCCGCAGGATACTGGCAGCATAAAGCGACCGCCCCCGGCTGCGTTTCCCCATGTGGCGTACGGGATCACCTGAAGGCGGCTCAACTTTGATCACGTCCGCACCGAAATCGGCCAGCAGCCGGCCACAAAATGGGCCGGACACGGTGCTGCTCAGTTCGAGTACGCGACATCCCACGAGGGGACCGCTGTTTGATGATGAAGTCATAGACGTCACCGGGTCATTGAAAAAACGATAGCGTCCTCATCCACGGCGGCCTACGGCTGTCTTTCGGATCTTGACGCATAGTCTTGCTACAATCAGTACATCACGAAACCCAGAACCATCAGGAAATTTCAAATTTCAAATTATAAATTTCAAATTGGCCTCCCCCAACCCCGAAATCGGCTTCCAGACTGCTTTTGGGGGAGGGGAAGGGTCGATTTGCAATTTGCAATGGTCAATTTGCAATTTGCAATTGCCTCTCGTCCAGACTGATCTCGTGAAGTACTGACAATGGGAAGATAATGTGCCCACGAGGGAAAGGCAAGGAGGGAATGAGTCCTGTCGGCGAGCGCGACCCTCAGCAAGCTCGGCGTCACGCCCGAAACGGATTTTTTTTGGCGGAAGGAGCAGGGATCGAACCTGCGCAGCCTGTTGGCTGGCCTCCGGGTAGCAACCGGGCACCTTGCCTCTCGGTCACCCTTCCGTGGCGGAAGGTGGAGGAATCGAACCCCTACCTCTGTGGGTACCCCGGGGTTCAAGCCCGGTTTGAGCCCATGCCCGGCACCTTCCGAATATTTGGCGGAAGGCAAAGGATTCGAACCTTTGCAGCCCGGAGGCTGGCCACAGCTTTCCAAGCTGGCACATTGCCGCTCTGTCAGCCTTCCGCGAATATGGCTCCGGTGGTAGGATTCGAACCTACGACCCACTGGTTAACAGCCAGCCGCTCTGCCTGCTGAGCTACACCGGAACAAGAGGGTAGCGGGGACGGGATTCGAACCCGCAAAAGGAGGCGTATGAGACCTCCCTGTGGCCATCACTCCCCGCATAATTTTTGGAGCCACTACTCGGGATCGAACCGAGGTCATCAGCTTGGAAGGCTGAGGTCTTGCCGGTTAAACGACAGTGGCCTGGTACCCGGTGACGGATTTGAACCGCCGCGCATCTTCTTGTAAGGAAGCCGCTCTGGCCGGACTGAGCTAACCGGGTCTATTGGTACGCTCGGGAGGATTCGAACCTCCACTGGACAGGCTCTCAACCTGCTGCCTCTGCCGTTGGGCTACGAGCGTATTTGTGGTAGGCCCTCTCGGATTCGAACCGAGACATTCACCGGGTCTGAGCCGGTTCCCTCTGCCGGTTGGGGTAAGGGCCTTTATGGTACCCTCGGCGTGAATCGAACACGCGTCGTACGGTTCGGAGCCGTGTGCTCTGTCCGTTGAGCTACGAGGGCTTTTTTATGGCGCCCACTGAGGGAATCGAACCCCCGCCTCGTGATTCGTAGTCACGCGGTCTCTCCGTTAGCCTAAGCGGGCACATAGTTGGTGGACCGGAAGGGATTTGAACCCCTGCTGCCGCGTCTTCAGCGCGGAGTGCTACCGTTACACCACCAGTCCAAAACTTGGGGTGATCGACGAGTCTTGCACTCGCATCTCCTCGGGTCACAACCGAGGGCTTTGCTTGTTAAGCTACGATCACCATCTGGAGCCAGCGGTGAGATTCGAACTCACGTGGGGCTATGCTCGGCGGTTTACAAGACCGCTCCTGTCGTCCGCTGAGGCACGCTGGCTTGTTGGGGCCGACTCCCGGGATCGAACCGGGGACCTGATGCTTACAAGGCAACTGCTCTGCCATCTGAGCTAAGTCGGCCTGTATTGGTGGAGACGGGGAGAATCGAACTCCCATAGGACGCCTTGCAAAAGCGCTGCCTTCCCAATCGAGCCACGTCCCCACGTGTATGGTACCGCGTGCCGGACTCGAACCGGTCATTCTCCTGATTGAAAGTCAGGGCTCCTATTCCAATTGGAGGAACGCGGCATTTTGGCTGGCCGGGTGAGATTCGAACTCACAGTCGCGTGGTTCAGAGCCACGTGCATTTGCCAATTATGCTACCGGCCGTCAAAATGGTCGGGAAGGCAGGATTCGAACCTGCGGCCACTCGGTCCCAAACCGAGCGCTCTGCCGGGCTGAGCTACTTCCCGAATGCTGGTAGGAGCGGAAGGATTTGAACCTCCGGCCTCCTGTATATCAGACAGGTGCTCTGACCTACTGAGCTACGCCCCTATAGGTTTGGAGCATCCGGAGGGAATCGAACCCTCACCTTCACGATGGCAACGTGATGTCCTGCCTTTAAACGACGGATGCTTGAGTTTGGCGCTCTCACGGGGAATCGAACCCCGATCTGCGGATCGACAATCCGCCGTCCTTGCCGTTGAACGATGAGAGCGCTGGTGCCCCCGGTAGGAATCGAACCTACGACTTTCGGGTTAAAAGCCCGCTACTCTGCCCTCTGAGTTACGGAGGCATATTTTATGGAGGGCGAGGCCGGATTCGAACCGGCGATCTCCGGGTTGCAGCCGGTTGCCTTCGCCTCTTGGCTACTCGCCCTCAATTTGGCACGCCCGCAAGGTGTCGAACCCTGCACTCAGGGTTTTGGAGACCCCGATGGTCGCCGGACCCGGGCGCATGGTAGGAGCGGAGTGATTCGAACACTCACTGAACCGGGTTTAAGCCGGATGCCTCTGCCGTTGGGCTACGCTCCCATGATTTGGTGGGGCGCTACGGAATCGAACCGCCTATCCCGAAGGCGACGGGGTTACAGCCCGCCTCTCATCCCACTGAGTAGACGCCCCTGAAAGGGTCGGGGCGGTCGGATTCGAACCGACGACTGACACGGTTTATAAGACCGTCGCTCTCACCGCTGAGCTACGCCCCAGAGTCCGTATCTGTATTCGGTCTTGATCCGATCGCACGTTCATTGTATCTTATGCCTTACGAGCTGATGCTCGTACCAAAAGCGTCCCTGAGTCTGCCGCCAAGCTTCTCGGGGTCGCAATACCTGCGAAAGGGTCCTGAGTCTGCCTCCAGGCTGCTCGGGGCCCTTCGTTTTTGGGTAGCGGTACGGAGACTCGAACTCCGATCTCCGGGGTGAGGACCCGGTATCCTTGCCGGTTGAACGATACCGCCACTGGTGACTCGGACAGGATTCGAACCCGCGTGAAGCAGTTTAGAAAACTGCTGCCTATTCCACTCGGCCACCGAGCCACTTGGTGCGCCCGGAGGGAATCGAACCCACGACACCCTGATTAAAAGTCATACCCTTGCGGAACTACGGACGCACGTGTTTCAGATTTTCGGATTTTCCTTGATCTTCGTTTCATTCTGCGTCTCGTAGTTGGAACGGGGTCTCGGAATCGAACCGAGATTCACGGCTTCAAAGGCCGTCGTCTTTAACCGTTAGACGAACCCCGCCTGAAATAGTCAGATACCTCCGGCAGAGCCGGAGGCTTGAAAAACCGGGAACCGCTCGAAGCGGTTGAAAACCGTGGGCCACCTAAAGGTGGCTACTCATCAAACAACTCCATCTGCTCAAGCCTACGATCTGCTTCTTCTTGCTCCTGGATGTACCTACGAACCGACTCCTCATCCTTGCCAACGGTAGAGACATAATAGCCTCTTGCCCAGAAGCTCTGACCCACAAAGTTCCTCCGACGCCCAGCGAAGGTCCGAGCGATGTGAATGGCGCTCTTCCCCTTGATGAACCCCACCACCTCTGATACGGCGTTTTTCGGAGGTATCGACAGGAGCACATGAACATGATCCAACCTCAGGTGACCTTCGACGATCTCGCTCTCCTTACGCAAAGCCAGATCCCTGAGCACTTCACCCAGATACTTCCGCAACTCCCCATACAGTGCCTTCTTCCGACATTTGGGAATCCACACAATATGGTACTTGCATTCCCACCGGGTATGGCTTAAACTTTGTACGTCCATCGGGAGCCTTCCTTTCCGCAAGCTTCAAGCGGTCCACAAAGGGAAGGCTCTCACATTTCTGGGGAATTGTCAAACTCTAACAGTCCCCCGGCAGAGCCGGGGGTTTACCGTGATTAATCACCTGTTAAATAATGTTAACGAAAAAACCCCGTCAGCTTTCTGACGGGGTTTGAAGGTCCAGCGATGATCCTCTCGCTTAGCCTGCTCTCCCCCCGTCTGTCGGATTGCTACCCCGCCTTTTTGAAATGGCATACATCTCCAACGACGTCGGTTCCGCAAATGTCGCGGTATCGACGCAATGGTCGAGTTGCCATAGGGCGCGTGGGCTTATGTATAATCTGGAGGAAAGCATTTTCGTCTCGATTTTGTTAAAATGACTCAAAACTGATAATACCTGTTAGCATAGAAAAATACGATATAAACGTCCCGGTGTCAAGAGGAGTTCCACATTTTTTTCAATTTCCTTCGGTTTTTCAAAAAAAACCCCTGGTCACCACCCCGGACGTGTCCCCAATCAGGTCTTTATCTCATCCAACACGGCTTTGACCCCGTCTATGTCAAACGCCTGCGCCAGTTCGCGCAAATGCGCAGCCAGAGGTTGAATTTCGCCGCCCAGTTCCTCCAGGGTCGCCATGTGCCGGCGCAGTTGCGTGATGCTGTGGTTCACCACCGCAGAGACCAGATTTTCATACAGCTCGGGTGGAAGCGTCAGGTTGCTCCAATCCTGAGCCGCGTCAGCCTCTCCAGCGGCTTCATCCTCGGAAAAGGAGTATGCAACGCCCAGGTGCTCGGCCAGGCACGCATACACTTTCTCGGCTCGCAGGGGCTTATCCAGGAACCCTTTGAAGCCGGCTTCGAGATAGCCCTGCTGCTGATGCTCAAATACCGACGCGGTCACGGCAATGACCACTGTCGCATTCCGCCCGTGTTCCTCAAACAGATAATGCAGGGTTTCAGGACCGTCCATGGACGGCATATGAATGTCTAAGAATACGATATCGGGCATCTGCCGACGGATCAGCTCCAGCCCCTCTCCGCCGTTCTCGGCCGTTTGCACGGACACACCGATTTTTGTGAGCATATGTGCCAGCACATCCCGGTTGGTGGCCACATCGTCCACAATAAGCGCCCGCACTGTTTGGCCCTCGGCCAAATGAGAGACAGCCGACCAATCCGTTGTGGATTCTTCAGAAACGGGCTTCTGGGCGGCCGGCAGCCTGAGCGTGAAGGTGAACCGGGCGCCTGCTCCCGAGGCGGACGCAAGCTCAATCTTGCCGCCCATCATCTTTACATGTCGGGTGGAGATGGCCAGCCCCAGTCCGGTGCCCCCCTGCCGAATGCCCTCGTCTCCCTGCTGAAAAGGCTCGAAGATGGCTTCCTGCTTCGCTTCCGGAATGCCGGGACCCGTATCCCTCACTTCAAAATAGACCTGATCCTCATCCCGTGTCTCCACCTTGAGCGTGACTTCTCCCTCGCTGGTGAACTTCACCGCATTGCCCAGCAAGTTGATCAACACCTGCCTGAGCTTGCTCTCATCCCCGTGTACGTGGCCTGTGGAAATATCCGCTTCCAGCTTCCACGCCAGGTTCTTCTGCCCGCAGCGGATCTCAAACATGTTGCCCAGACCTTCCACCAGACCTTGAAGGTCGAAATCTGCAGGATTGAGCTGTTCGCGCCCGACTTCGATCTTGGAGATGTCTAAGATGTCGTTAATCAGCGCCAGCAGGTGTTCGCCGCTCTGTTCGATGGTTTCCACGGCCCTGCGATGCGCTTCGGGCAGATCGGAGGCGCCCTCCATAATCTGGGTATATCCTAAGATGGCGTTCATAGGAGTTCGGATCTCGTGGCTCATATTGGCCAGAAAGACGCTTTTGGCGCGATTGGCTGTCTCGGCCGCGTCTCTGGATTTGGCCAGTTCTTCGTTGGACCGTTGCAGCTGCCGGTCCCTGCGGACCACACGGGTTGTCTGAAGCCCGATGAGAGCAGCCAGGGCGATCATCAGGCCGATGAACCATGGGCTTCTCCAGACCGGTGGCACCACCGTGAACACAACCCGTGCAGGCGTGGGATCTTCGTTGAAGTCCCCGTCCCGCGCCTTGACCTCAAAGCTATGCCTCCCGGCGCTCAACGCCAGGAAAACCTTGCCCTTTTCCGGGGAAAAAGCGGACCACTCGCCCCCATCCATGCGCCATGCGTACTGAAGGTCCTCATCCGGCGTGGTGCGCCACAGGTCGGTTCCCGTCCAGGCCAGCGGTGTATTTCCCGGCTGCGAGACCTCGCTAAGCGATAGGGTGATTTTCGTCCCTGGCGGGTCTGGGTCCCGCGCATAACGGATCGCACTCTCCCGGCTGTTGATCCACATCGTCCCATCGTGCGACTGCTCCAGCGTGCCATCCAGCGCCGAATGGAGCGCGTGGGGCGTCCAGGCGCGCCCGTCAAAACGGCTGATCCCGTTGTCGGTAAGGCACCAGAGGGTTGAGTCGGCCGTTTCGTAAATCTGTTTCACATAGTTGCCCGCCAGTCCGTCGTGCGTGGTGTACTGCGTCCACTTACGGCCGTCGTATCCAAAGATCCCATACAACCGTGTGCCCACCCACAGGTTTCCCTTCGCCGTTCCCCGGATGGCATGCACCCAGCTTTTCAGGGCTTCCGGTTCGGTAACTGCTCCCCAGTCCTTCCCGTCGAAGTACCGCAGGCCGCTGCCCCCGAACCAGAGCCGCCCGTCGCGCGTCTGGGCAATAGCATAGGGGGCCATTGGCGCTTTCAGCGGTTTATGGTGCGTCCAGGATCCTTCCCCGCCACCCGCCCCCAAAAGATGGTACTGCAGAATGCCCCCTCGCTGTCCCAGGTGAGACCGTGGACTCGATGCGCCCCCGAACCAGAGCGATCCATCGGACGCTTCAAATACAACCCTCGAGTGGACGCTGTGCGAGAGATCCGGATGCATCTGGACCGACCATCTATCCCCCTGAAATCGTGCTGTGGCCGCCAGGTTCTTGTGACTGCCTGCGGCCCAGATTTCGCCTGTCCGGCTCGCGAGTAGGGCCCCCGGTTTTTCCATCAGCCCGTCCTCCGTTCCGTAGCGAGTCCAGGACATTCCGTCGTATCGTACAACACCGCTGTCTCGCGTCAGGAACCAGGACGCCCCATCGGACGCCTCGCACTGAAAGCTCAGGTCCCGGTACGTTTGCCAGCGGGCCGACCTGTAATCCACACTCACGGCCTCCAGGCCCAACCCTGCCATCCAGAGCTTCCCGTCCGACGCCTCAAGCAGCCCTGGACGATGAAACAGGAAGGGCAGATCTGTCGCTCTGTACACGTGCCAGGATCCCTGACGATAAGCATACAGAAAGCCATATCCGCTGATCCAGAGCGTGCCGTCCGAAGTTTCCAGGATGGACGGCATAATCTGGACGCCTCCCCTGTCTCTGAGTGACATCCTTGTCCACGTGTTCCCGTCGAATCGATTGACGTCCCCGGGACCGTTCGACACGGCCCAGAGGATCCCGTCCCGGCTCTGCAGGATGCGCGGCGAATACGAAACGGACAGGCCATCCGCTTCGGTATAGAGGCGCCAGGCGTCCCTGCCGGAGGCGAGGGGATCGTAGCGCACAATCTCGCCGCCGTGCAACCCGAACCAGAGCCTTCCCTGCCGGTCTTCAAACACATCGAAGACCGGAAAGTCGCGCCGGCCTCCCGGAATCGCCTCCCGATGCACACGCACCTGCCAGGGGTCGGAACGTCCTGTCCGTCGCACTGTTAAACCGATCGGTTCGCCGACGGAGCCGCCCAGGGACTCCCCTGATGCGTTTGGGATCCTGTTGATGGCCACGATCAGATCCCCCACCTGCAGCCCGGCCTTCTCGGCAGGGCCCCCTGTCGCCAGCGTCCAGATCGGCAGCACAATTCCTCTGGGTACCAACCCGGTCCAGCCGGATTCCACGATCTGGGCCCCGATGCTGCCGGGGGAGGGATCGGTTGACCCCATTGACACCGTCCACGGCCGGACCGGCGCCGCCTCATTCGGCACCGTGAAAACCCGTATCCAGGGTGCAATATCCCGGAGCGCCTCTGCCATATCCGCCGTCGTATAAAGCGTCCACTGCTCCTGGCGGAGATTCAACGCGCCCCAGGCTGTACCCGCCCAGATATCGCCTTCAGAAGCCTCCATCAGATCGTTGACCGGCCACGGCAGATCGCCCTCCGGGGGGAAGATCCGATGCCAGGAGCCTGCATAGAACCGGCTGATACCCATCTCTGTGCCTGCATACAGGCTCCCATCCCGGGCCGCGCAGAGCGTGATCACCGACCTGCCCCGGATGCCATCTGCCGATGTGTAGACGGACCAATCTATACCATCGTAGCGCCGCACCCCCTCGTCCGTTCCGAACCACATCGTCCCGTCTGTGGATTCGGCCAGGCAGCGCAGGCCCAGGCCGTCCAGTTCCGGAAAACGCCGCCAGCGCCACGGTTCCTCCAGCGGGTCCGAGTACACGGGCTCATAAGGCCGCACTGCCCCACAAACGCCGGCGGTCAGCAACACAACAAGAGCCGCAAATATGCCTCCTCGAATCATCTTTCTACCTCTGACGCAGAGATGCCGTATCCTTACCTCGAACCTGATCCAAAAAACCTCAGCAAAATAAGACGCCTGGCAGGGAAAGCAAAGGAAAATCTAAGCGACCGATCTCCCTTCTGCTGCGTCAGTAATGGCATATCAGACTTTCCAAAAGTTCGGCGCGTTCGATGCTTCCGTGCAGCTATCACCCACTTTCACGTTCCCCCAAGCTTGCTCCTACGATAAAAAAAGTGTTTGCATAGTGTCATACGTTGTGATAAATTGTAATACATGAATACGACACTCACCGTCCGAACGGACAAAGCAATGCGACAGGCGCTGGGAAAGCGCGCCAAAGCCCAGGGATTGACGGTTTCTGAGCTTGTCCGGCGAATTCTTGAAGAAGCCATATCCGAACGTCCGCTGGCGCAACGAGCCGGACACTTGAAGGGGCGTCTCGAACTTCCCGACCCCGCTTCCGACCCCTGGCGCAAACAGCTGCGTGAACGGAACTGGCGTCCATGAAGTGCTGGCTGCTGGACACCGGTCCTCTGGTCGCCTATCTCAATGCCGGAGACCCGGCTCACAATGAGGTGGCCGAGGCGCTCGATGGCTTTACGGGACAGCTCTGTACAACCGGTGCGGTCATCACGGAGGCCATGCATTTTGTGGCCGAGAGCCACTCGGGTCCGGGATTGCTCTCAGAATTTGTCACATCTGCCGGCATACAGGTATTCGATCTCGCTCAGCCTTCAGCGTTGCGTGCAGCAGCGGCCCTCATGGCAAAATACGCCGATACCCCGATGGATTATGCCGACGCCACTCTCGTGCTTCTGGCCGAACATCTCAAATGCTTCGATATTCTCACACTGGACCGCCGCGGTTTTTCGACTTACCGGGCCACAAGAAATCGGGCCTTCCACTTGATCCTTGATTATCAATGATCCCATCTGTTTTTAGATACTCTTTTAAAATAACTTAGAAAGGGGCATGCGTTTGCGCTTATGCCCCTTTCTAAGTTGATCCCTACTGTTGGCTCGACAATCATCAATGCAGTGATAGATGCGTTTACGTTTGGCATGCCTCCAGGATTATTTTTAGTACTTCCTGCTGCTGCAGCCAGGTTACCGTGGTGGTTTCATAGGGTTTGGCCTGTCCCTGATAGGGCGTGGGATTCATGGCGACTACGAGACCATAATCTGGAAAAACCACGGCATAATGCCCCCCCGCGCCCCAGGCGGTAAAGCCTTCTCTGGGAAGATCGGGCCAGATTTTCCCTTTCTCATTTGTCCAGAATCCATGGCCGTATCTCCAGGTATTTTCGGGGCTGTCGGCCAGGATGTCCGGAGCCACTCTGGTAATTTCACGCATCCAGTCTTCGGGAATCACCTGTTGGTCTTCCCATTTTCCCCCATTGCACCACAGCCATCCCACCCGGGCAAAATCCCTGAGGGTCGTAAAAATTCCCGATCCCCATCCGAATATGTGAAGCCTAGCTTTTTCATGCATCTCCTGTGAACCAGAGCTATATCCCCAATCCGCCCCGATTACATCGGCGATTTTTTCTTTGTAGAGCGGCGGAATTTTAGGAGACCCTTCAGGATCGCTGGCATCATACAGACCGTAAGCTTTTTCAATACAGTGGCTGAGAATACACATACCATTTGTCTGGTAATTAAACACCTTGCCCGGCACTTCGCCCGGCTTCATATAGCCCGAAACATTGCAGATCAGATGCCGAAGGGTGGCCTTCCTGTCCTTCTCAAAAGCATACCGACCCTCTTTGGGGCCTTCTCCTTCGGGTACATCCATCATTTCGGGGTAGTAATCCACCGCCAGATCGTCGGCGCTTTTTATTTTACCTTCTGCAATGGCAATACCCAGCGTACTGGAGAGAAGGGATTTATTTGCCGAAGCAATTGCAATCTTGTCTTCACGCTCGATATTGTGAGTCCATTCGGCAATCAGGTACCCATTGCGGACAACGGCAACACGGTATCTGAGATCTTTAAATTTCTCGTCGAGCCATTTCTTCCCCTGTTCAAGCTTTTCGGAATCCATATTGACTTCCGAAGCGGGTACAATCTCCCAATCCTCTTTTGGAAAAACTCTCGTTTCAATCATAGAGACCCCTCCCTTGCCTTGTTGGGCTGCTGCCGCCAGGCCGTCCTGAGTGGTGCAGGTTCCCAACCCTGTGTATAGTCCATCCCGAGGAGAAGATAAGGCGCTCAAGAGGGAAAGGCAAGGAGGGCAGGAGATGGCTGCGCTCGACCAGATACGCGGCGCCTCGCGGGGTACTTGGCGAAGAAAGGCATGATTGAGCTTTAAAAAGCCCGGCAGGTGGCTCTGCCGGGCTTTTGCGTGATGTGTAGATGGGGATACAATCAACGAAGCTGTGGCCAGGTACCCGTGCGCCTATCATTCCAGCGGCTCAAGCTCACCCAACATAGTGGAAACCAGTTCTGCGACGGTGGGATGGATATGCACCGCTCGCTGGATGACGGTATAGGGCGCTTTGGCATACATCACATCCAGCAGGGTATGTACGACCTCATCTCCACTGACGCCCAGAATCGCCGCCCCCAGGATCTCCCGGGTGTCGGCGTCCACAAAAACCTTCATGAACCCATCGGTTTCGCTGCGTTCTCTGGCACGGCCGACGGTGGCCATCATCCGCTTGCCCACCAGGACCTTCCGGCCAGACGCCCGCACCTGCTGCTCGGTCATCCCGATCCGGCCCAGCGGAGGGTCGATAAACAGGCCGTAGCAGGGGATGCGGTCGCTAACGCGGCGGGGATCGTTATCGAACAGATTGGCGGCGATGATCTCGAAGTCGTTGTATGAGGTGTGCGTAAACGCCCCGCGTCCGTTACAATCCCCCATCGCCCAGATACCGTCCACATTTGTGTGCAACTGGTCATCGACCTCGATAAACCCGCGTGCGTCCACCTCTACGCCCGCCCTGTCCAGACCCAGATCATCTGTATTGGGTCGCCGCCCCACCGCAAGCAGCAGGTGGGAGCCGGTCACCTCTGTTTCTCCTCCCTCGCCTGAAAGGTGTGCCACCACCTGGCCGCCGCGTTTTTCCACACGGTCCACCTGCACGTTGAACCGGATGTCGATCCCCTCTTTCTCCAGAATCTCCGCGATGGCTACCGAGACATCTTCGTCCTCGCGCGAGATGAGATGCGGCCCCCGTTCGATCACCGTAACCTCGCTGCCGAAACGGCGGTACATCTGTCCGAATTCCAGGCCAATATAACTGCCGCCGATAATCATGAGGTGTTCGGGCAGAAAATCCACATCCATCATGCTGGAGTTGGTGAGGTAATCCACTTCATCCAGGCCGGGAATAGGCGGCGCGAACGCGCGGGCGCCTACATTGATGAAGATCCTGTCGGCCTCCAGCAGATCCCCGTTGACCCGCACCTGGTTGGAACCTTCGAAGCGGCCGTGTCCCTCGTAGAGGGTCACATTTTCCAGGCCCTTCAGCCATCGGGTCACGCCGGAATTCGATTGGCTTACCACTTCATCCTTGCGCGCCTTAACACGCTTCATGTCTACCTCGACCGGTCCGTTGATACGCACGCCGAAGTGCTCACCCCGGCGGGCCATGTGGGCGGCCCGGGCGCTGGCCACCAGGGTCTTGGTGGGAATACAGCCCACATTTACACAGGTGCCGCCGAACAGATGGCGCTCCAGCACCGCGACGTCCAGGCCCTCACCGTCCAGGCGGTCGGCTAAGGACGGCCCGGACTGCCCGGTTCCGATGATGATCGCGTCGTGTTTGATTGCCATACGGCCCCTCCTTGATACCTTACCAAATTTTAAGACATCTATCAACTTAATAGATGGGATAGGATTAAAAGCGAACCTGGCCCTCATTCTTCAGGTGGATCAAGCAGCCGGAGGCGTATCAGTTTTCTAGCCAGGGAATAAATGTCCCTCCGACTCCCTGCTTTGCGGATCCCCAGCGCAACCACATAAACCAGAATCTTTTCCCTCTCCACCCGGTAGAGAATCCGGTAACGCTGTCCCACGGCGCGAAGACTCCGGTAACCGCTCAATTCTCCAGTCAGCGGCTTTCCCTGTTTCTCGGGATCTTCTGCAAGGGCGTTTATTCGATCTCGTATGCGTTCCCGAATCCTGCGGTCCGAAATCCTTCTCAACATCTCCAGCGCCGAGGGGGAGATGACAATCTCATATCTCAAAGGCCCAGCTCCCTCCGGGCCTGTTCCCAGGGCACCCCTTTCTCACCTTCGATCTCCTTGATCCCCTCTCGCAAAGCCCTCATCAGGTCTTCGTCACCCATAATTTCCAGTGTTTCAACAATGGCCTCGTACAGCTCCCAGGGCAAAATCGCCAGCACCGGCTTGCCCCGCCGGGTTACGGCCACGGTACCGGTTTCCGGCTCTTTTGCGAACTCTTCGGGAAGCCGGGTCAGTTTTTCCCGGGCCTGGACAATCGGCATTGTGCGTGTCATATTTGCATTCCTCCTTTCGTACTTCTAAATGTACATTACAAAGTACGTGCAAACAAGGATCTTTTTTTGAAAACGAACATTTTTTGTTGTATAGCGTTCTATGGTTGGGTTCTCCTTTGTTAGTAGAAGGCGGATCACATTGGCAAGATAATGCGCCCGATCCGAAAACGCAAGAAAGGCCGCCGGTGCGCCCTCAAGCGCTACATACCGGCGGCCTTTCTGTTTGACATCCTCAATCTGTGCATCAGACAGCAACAGATGGATTCGGGTGATGTGGACCGGGGGCAGGGGGAGATGCCCCCGCGTCCACCTGGCTGCCGCTATATCAGGGCCAGCGGCGGCCGCCCTCCGACTCTGTCACATCCGATGCAAAGGGGAGAATTGAACACAGAAACAGGGGACTATTCTCCTTATCGGACCTCTTGAATCGGGCGTCTCGGGCGGGTGGCCCTGGGGCGTTCCTCTTCAGACTCTTCTGCCAGACCCTCGGTCACTTTCCAGTCGAGTCGAGAGAGGCTGATCAGGGCCATCCACACGCAGGACAGCCCGGTGATTAAAAAGGTGATGACAAGAGCAGTAACCATTTGTTTTTCCTTTAGATTTAGGGTATTTCGTTCGACTATCACTGGCCTGTTGTTGTTTAATGAACTTGTGAGTTTATTATGTTGATTTTGTATGGTTTTTAATAGAAAATTAGACCAAAAAGTCTATTTTAGTTTATTTAATGCTCAACAAAAAACCATTTTTATCGAAAAGTCAATATAAAAATAAACAAAAATGAAAATTTATCAAACAAAAAAGGGCCGGAAGCTGCACCATCATCGTGCAGGCTTCCGACCCTTGTCTATACACGGTTTAGAATCGGACCAGACGGGCGAGGAAATCCGCCATCAGCTCGCGTTTCACCCTTCTCCTGAGATGCGCTCTTACTTCTTGCTGGCGGCCACCTTGTTGCGCAACGTGCCGATCTGAGAGATCTCGATCTCCACCCTGTCTCCGGGCTTCATGAAATTACCGGTCGTGGCGCCCACCCCGGAAATCGTCCCTGTGCTGATGAGATCGCCCGGCTCTAATGTGATAATCGCCGAGATATACTCGATAATGTGGGCCACCGGATAGAGCATCTGCCCGGTATTGTTGTGCTGCTTGCGCTCGCCGTTGATGTACGTGCTGATGTCCAGAACCTGAGGATCGGGAATCTCATCCGCCGTCACCATCCAGGGCCCCTGGGGGGCGAACGTATCCAGCCACTTGCCGTTGAGCCAGTCGAACCACTGGTCCCGCTCGCGGCTGTCGGTCCGCTTCTTAATCAGCAAATCGCGCTCGGACACATCGTTCATCACCGTATAGCCGGCCACGTACCTCAGTGCGTCCTTCGCCTTCACGCCCTTGGCCCTGCGCCCCATCACCACGGCCAGCTCGCCCTCCCAGTCGATCGACCGGGCAACGGGCGGAATCAGGATGCTGTCGCCCGGCCCGATAACCGTCGAAGAAGGGGGCTTCATAAACACCCGGGGCGTCTCCTTGTCCTGAACCGACATCTTGCCGCCCCCCTCCTCAATGTGGTCCTGGAAGTTACCGGCCAAACAGAACACCTTGCGCGGATTCGGCACCGGCGCCCGGAGCCGAACTCTGCTCAGCGGATGCGCGACCTTACCGTCTGCCCTAAGAGGATCGCCCAGCCTTCCCAGAGCGGCCTCCGCCGCCTTCTTCGCCGCGCTCCTGCCCTTGCTGCCGGCCTCTAAGAGCGCCAGCATATCCGCAAAAAAGGCATGGGCCGGCCGCTTCTCCCTCCGCGCCAGCGCCTTGTCCGCCGCTGCCAGATCGACCACGATCTTATCGTCCGCCACAACCGCGCCCACGTACTGTTCCTTCTTAGCTGTATAAGTCGCCAGTTTCATCTCATTCCCTCCCTTTTAATCTGTCGGGTAAGACAGCGGAAACGTCGGTTCTTCGGCCTGATGCCGTGTGCGCTTCTCGATCTTCATCGCGTGGTACTCCTCGATAAACTCGGCCAGGTTCCGGCTGGCCTCCTCAAATACGATCTTTCCTTTCTCGGCCGTGGCCTTCTCCGCCTCGCCCATCACGCCGGAATCCGAATACTGGCTGGTCCACTCGATCAGCCCCATCGGCCCCTTGGCGAACAGATCGGTCCAGACAAACTTGGAGCCCCGGTGATTCGTCTTGGCAATCTCGCTCTTGATCTTCTCTTTCCTTACACTCTCAGGCGCCAGGTGAAGCAGCATCGAGGTCTCCAGCTCACCCGCATGCGAGCATCCCCCCGGATAAACGCTCTCCCGCCACTCCTCGTCGAAATCCGGCTTCACCTTCAGCAGCTGCCACCAGCTGCAAAACACGCAGCTCGCGTCGGTCTCCACAATCGTGCGCCGGGCCACCATATCCACCAGGTTGTGGTTCGACCCGTGGCCGTTCACAAGCACAATCTTCTTGAACCCGTGGTAAGCCAGACTCTTACAGATATCCAGCACATACTGAATAAAATGCTCAAAATGGATATTCAAAGACCCCGGAAAATCCATCACGTGGTGCACGTACCCGTAACTCACCGGCGGCAGAACCAGACTGAGTGCCGGCTTCAAACGCGCAGCCTCGGTCGCAATCGCATTCGCACACAAATGGTCCACCTTCAGCGGCAGATGGTGGCCGTGCTGCTCCACGGCGCCGGTCGGCAGAATCGGAATCTTCCCCATCCCAACCGCCTCGTTGACCTCGGGCCAGGTGAGCTCGTCGAACTTGTAGATCTCGCTTACAGATGGCATAAAACGCCCTCCAGATAGGGGTTAAGATTCACGCCGCATATCGCGCCGGCGTCTTCAACCCGCTGCTTGCAGCAGCGCTTCCCGCGCAGCCACACAATCCTTCATATTCTCGGACCAGTTCTCCCGGCGGATACCGATCTCAAGGATCAGCGGCCCGGCAAACCCCATGCCTTCGATATGCCTCACAATGCGGTCGTAATCCAGCCAGGTATTCTGCGAGAACGGCAGGTGGTCCGTCTTGTCCGGCGCCCCCACCCCGTGTACGTGAAACTGCACAATCTGAACCGCCAGCTCGTCGATCATGCGAAGCACATCGTCCGTATCCACCTCCGGCCCCCGGCGGCTCGCGTGCCCGATGTCGAACAGCACCCCGAAATTGGGGCTCCCGATCTCCCGGGCAACCCGGGCGTCGAACAGCTCGTAGCCCAACGCCACCTCTGCGCTTTCGACCGCTACCACCATCGCTTTTCCGAACGCCACATTCTCGTCCCGAACCTCCGCCTCCGGCTGCCCCGGATGCACCGTCAACACATCCGCGCCCACATCTCCCGCAAACCGGACCAGCTCCAGATACCGCTGCTGCGCCCGCTCTCGCTCTTCACACTCTTCACTGCCGATGTTGCCCATCCCCGAGGAGTGCACCGTCACCAGACGGAACGCCTCCAGCTGGCGGCGCAGATCCTCTCGCTCCGCCGGGCTGAATACCTCCGGCCCCCCGTAGGTAATCGGAGTGAACTCGAAGGCCGAAAACCCCGCTGCCAGTGTCCGCTCGATTGCCTCGTCCGGAGAAATCCCCTTCAAGCACAGGGTCGAAACCCCAATTCGGTCAGACAGGATACGCTCTCCCATTGGCACCACCTTCCCGGCAGACGCCTACGGTTCCCCTTCACCTTTCAGCACATCCAGAAATCTTAGCAGCACGCGGTCCCTCCGGGCAAGATACCGGTTGATATCCGCCTCCGCGTACTCATAAAACCCACCTCCCGACTTCGCCCCCAGCCTGCCCCCTTCCACAAGCTCGGCCAGAACCTCGGGAGGTTCGGACCTGGAATTGAGCCGGGCGAACAGGTACCGGCTGATCGCCAGGAAAACATCCAGCCCGCCCAGGTCGGCCGTGCGCAGCGGCCCCAGCAGACCGTAGCGAAGCCCCGGCCCCGCCGTCATCGCCGTATCGATATCCTCCGCCGACGCCACCCCTTCGGAAAGGAGGTGCAGGGCCTCGCGCATCACCGCAAACTGCAGCCGGTTGCCCACAAAGCCCGGAATATCGTGCCGCACCAGAATCGGCCGCTTGCCCAGCCGGCGGCAGACCCCCATCAGCAGGTCCGCCGTGGCATCGGCCGTCGCCTCCCCCCGGGTCACCTCCACCAGGGGAATGATGTGCGGCGGATTCCAGAAATGCATTCCGGCCACCCGGTCCGGACGGCTCGTCCCCCGACCGATCTCGGTAATAGACAACCCCGACGTATTCGTGGCCAGCACCGCCCGCGCCGGGCAGAGCGCATCAAACCGCCCGAACATCTCCTGCTTCAGGTCCAGGTCTTCCGTAATCGCCTCCACCAGCAAATCCGTCCCCTCACACGCCGCCTCCAGCTCCGTCGTGGTCCGCACCCGCCCAAACGCCTCGTCTGCATCCCCCCGCAGCAAAAGCCCGGCCTCCACCAGCGCCTGCTGTCCCAACCCCAACCGCTCCATCCCCGCCCGAAGCAAACCCTCACCCAGATCCACCAGCACCACCTCACACCCGGCCTGCGCAAACGCCCCCGCAATCCCCGGCCCCATCGTCCCCGCCCCGATCACCCCAACCTTCGACACTTCATTGGCATCCATCGCGCCTGATCCTCATCGCATTTAATTGCGGATTAGGGAATGCGGATCAATCAATTTCGGAATGCGGAATGCGGATTAGGGAATAAAAGACTTTAAATCCGCATTCCGCAATCCGCATTCCGCAATCTCTTCACTAAAGCGCCGTCCACCCCCCATCCACCAGCATCGTATGCCCCGTAATCAGATCCGCCGCCGCACTGGCGAGAAACACCACCGCGCCCACCACATCCTCGGGCTGACCCACGCGCCCTAAGGGGATCCGCTTCAGCAAATCTTCACGCAGAGCCGGATCGTCGAATGTGGACTGCGTCAGCGGCGTCAGAATAAAGGTGGGGCCCACCGCATTCACGGTGATCTTGTGGGGCGCCCACTCTATGGCCAGAACGCGTGTCAGGTTCACCACCCCGGCCTTGCTCGAACAGTAGGCCGCCCGTTTGTAATACCCGATCACGCCGTTCTGGGAGGACATATTCACAATCTTCCCCCCACCGGACGCCACCATCTCCCGGGCCACCCGCTGCGAAAGAAAAAATAGCCCCTTCAGATTCACATCCAGCACACGGTCCCAGTCCTCCTCCGTCACCTCCAGCGCGTCCCTCGGAATGTTAATCCCCGCATTATTCACCAGCACATCAATCCGCCCCATCTCCGCCACCGCCCCGGCAACCAGTGCGTCAATACTCTCCAGATCGGGCAGGCGCAGCGGCATGGGCAGCGCCCTGCGGCCCAGCTTCCGGATCTCGTCGCAGACCGGGTCCAGGTCCGCCATCTGCTCCGGCAATTCACAGGGCACACAATCGGCCCCCGCTTCGGCCACGGCAACCGCCACCGCCTTCCCAATGCCCGAGCCCGCGCCGGTGACCACCGCCACCTTCCCATCCAGCCGCATACTGGGCAGTACCATACCCTCTCCTCCTCATCTCTCTTTTTCCGATGACTCGGAACGCGCATTTTTCTTTAACCGCGCCCTCAGCGCCGCGCGTTCGGCCTCCTCCGGAGCCAGAGGCACCGTAATAACCGCCTCTAAGTTCCGGGCGATCTCCGCCTTGGTGAACCAGGCCGGCTTGAACCCCGTCCCGCCCTGGAGCGCCGCCTGATCGCTATAATGGGGAGACTGCGGGTCTTCACTGTTTCCATACGGCAGAATGCTCCAGGCCTGCACCGGCTGGGTGAGGGACACCACCATCGTAAAAGCCGATCCGCCCGTCACCCGCAGCAGGCCGTCCTCGCCCTGCTCCGACTGCGTGGTGTGAAGCGCCTCGGTCCCGGGAGGAGAGCCGCCCACCGGAAAGGTTTCCCCCCCTCGTTCAATCACGTGAACCTCGCCCCAGGGCACATCCAGCCGGCCGTAGGTCGTCATCATATACTCCACCGCCATCCGCAGCGCCTCTAAGGCCAGATTCTCCAGCACCAGGGCATCCCGCCGCTGCGCGTCCGTCTTCTGCGCCAGCAGGGGATCGAACCGCTCTTTCCAGACCGCAAACAGCAGCGTTGCCCGGCTGTCCACCCCTGCCCGGTTGTCCCAGTTTCGAAGCAGATCCACGGCCAGGGCCAGCCGTCCGTCCGGATCGTAAATCTCGTGCCAGGTGCGGTTGTAAGCCCGCAGGATCACCCCCTTCAGTTCCTCCGCCGCAATCAGATAATCGTCCCTGGCCATCCGGATCATCTCTCCAACCGTGGTATGGCCGTGCGCGAACAGCCAGCTCAGCGCCCGCCGCCCCCGGTCGTTTATCCCGCCCCATCCCATGTAGGCCGGGAATGTATCGGGATTCAGGCCGCTCTCAACGGTGACCAGGTGGGCGGCTACATTGCAGTTTTGCATAAAGCCCGAGCGGGGGTTGGTAATCTGCGGCAGGCGGTCGAACGACAGGATCGCCCCCCATTCCGTCTCCGGCGTCCACCCCGGCACCGCCGCACGCCAGTCAAACGTTTTCAACCGGGCCGGACACCGGGCGTTGAAAACGTAGAAAAGATTGCCGTCCACGTCTCCGTACATCACATTGAACATCGGCAGTTCCAGCCGCGCCATCGCCCGGCGAAATCCCACCAGATCCCCTGCGCGGTTCATCCCGTACACCTGCCCGATGGTATTAACCACATCCTGGACGCTCGACCGGGCGGCGTAGGCCCAGTCCTCCATCAGCTTGTAGACCGGGCCGTGGTGCGTGTAAAGCAGCTCCCGCTCTACCTCAAGCGTGCCCTTCTCCCCCCGCACCCGGATCTTCACCCGCCGCGAAGACATTCGCTGCTTCTCCCGATCGTAGAGATAGCGCCTCGGATTTCCCGGGTCCAGCTTCTCCTCGTAGAGATCGAACACATCGGTGTCGTTCACCGTCATCGACCAGGCGATCCGATCATTATGCCCCACCACAACCACCGGCAGCCCGAAAAAGGTCGCCCCCGCCACGTTCAGCCCCTCCCGGCTGATCAGGTGCGCCTCGTAAAGCTCCAGCGGGGGACGCCAGGGCAAATGCAGGTCCATCACAAAAATCGGCCGCCCCGTGGCCGATCGGGAAGGCCCCACAACCCACTGGTTCGATCCGGCCGGCGTTCGGACCGAAACAATCCCCTTCTGTTCCAGCTCCCTCTGCCCGGTCTGCTCCGCAAAATACAGATTCAGCCACCGGGACAGGGCCACCACATCGGTCCCGCTCACCTCTTCAACCCAGCCCGGCAGCGTCTGCCGGTGGATCTCGATATAGTGGTTGATCCCCTCCACAAAAGCGGCGATCAGGTTCCGCGTGGGATCCGGAATCGACCCGTAGCGCTCTCCCGCCACGCTGTAAATACGCCACAGCAGGGCCTTGTAGTCGCTCTCCAGGGCCGTCCGTCCCAGAACCTCCGACAGCCGACCCCCTGCCTTCCGATAGTTCAAAAGCATCGGCAGCAGATGGTCCTGGGCCTGTGCAAACCCGAACCCGAACGCCACATCCACATCCGTCTCACCGTAGATATGGGGCACGCCGTACCGGTCCCGGAGAATGCGCACGCGGCCGGCGGACGGCACAAACAGCGAATCGCCGAACTGCACCAGAACCGAATCCAGGGGCGGCTCTTCCAGCAGCGCTGCCAGGCTATCTTCCACCGCTGCCAGAACGCTGTCTGGAATGACCTCCCCCGCATTGGCCGGACCGTATCCGGCCAGCACGACCAGGACCAGAACCGCGGTCAAAAACCCGTTTTTCACGCCCTACTCCCCAATCCGAGGTTTGTCCGCCATCTCTCTGTCGCCCTCCTTCAATTTACACTCCCCACACCCCTCAAAACCCGCCCGGGTCGTTCCCCCGTCGGCCTGCCCTCTTTCAGAATGGCAGCGCCGTTGACGAAAGACCATACCACGCCCTCCGAGTAGGCGCACGGATCGTGGATCGTCGCACGATCCGCAATCTTCTCCGGATCAAAAAGAATCAGATCCGCCTGCTTGCCCGCCTCCAGCAGCCCCCGATCATCAAGCCCCATGCGCTGCGCCGGAAACTGCGTGATCTTCTGAACCAGGCGCTCCAGCGGCAGCGCCTTCCGCTCGCGAACCAGCGTACGAATCAGATAGGCCATACCGCCGTAGCAGCGTGGATGCTCCCGCTCATCCGCCAGGGGGCCGTCTGTGGCAAGCGCCAGACCGTCGGAGCCTACGCCGCAGTGCGCGCCCTGAGCAAGCCGGTCGATATCCTCATTCGTCTTGTCCTCCCCGTAAAAACTCGCCGCCCCTCCTTCCTCAATCAGGATATCACAAATCGCATCGAAAGGCGCAGCCCCTCTCAAACGGCCGATCTCGGCAAAGCTCTTTCCCGTCAGATGGGCGTTGACCGCGCAATTCCCCAGCCACAGCTTGTCCCACCGGCCGTACTGCATCAGCACCGTCTTGGTACTTCCCCCCAGCTCGGACCCTTTCTCCTGGATCTCCCGCCACATCCGTTCCCGCAACGCCTTCTGCCCCAGCCGTTCCACCATTGCCCCATTCCCGCCCACCAGCGCCCAGGGCGGCAGCAGGGATTTCAGCGAGGTCGACCCCGTGGCGTAGAACTCCGTCTCGGCCGTCACATCCCACCCCTCCGCCTGCGCCCGGTCGATGCGATCTAAGAGCTTCCCGGCGCTCCCCGTGGCCGGAGGGCAGGGCGTGATATGTGAGGCGTGCACCGGCACACCGGCTTCCCGCCCGATCGTAATCGCCTCCTCCAGCGCCTCCATAATCGACGCCGTGTAATTCCTCATATGGGTAGCGTAGATCCCCCCGTAGGGCGCTGTCACCGCCGCCAGCTCAATAATCTCCCCCGTGCTCGCATAACTCCCCGGCACATACGTCAACCCGGTCGACAGCCCCAGCGCCCCCGCTTCCATCTGCACCGCCACCAGATGTTTCATCGCATCCATCTCACCCCGCGAAGGCGCCGCCGCCGACTGCCCCATCACCGCCTGGCGCACCGCCCCGTGTCCGGTCAAAAAACCCGAATTGATCGCCATCCCCTGCCGCTCCAGAACGGAGAAATACCCGCCCGCCGATTCCCAGTCCAAAACAACGGCCCGCCTGAGCCGTGCCGACTCGAACGGTCCCAGATAAGCGCCTTCCGCCCCCACCGGAAATGCCGAGATCCCGCAATTCCCGTTGATCTGGGTCGTCACCCCCTGGTAGACCGCGCTCTGGGCCCGCCCGTCGATCAACAAACTGAAATCCGAATGCGTATGGATATCGATAAACCCCGGCGCAACCGTCAACCCCGCCGCATCGATCTCCCTCCGTGCCCCCTCCGTCGCCTTCCCTACACAGGCGATCCTATCCCCTTCAATCCCCACGTTGCCCGCCCGGGGCGGACCACCGGCGCCATCGATAATCGTGGCATCTCGAATCAGAATATCCAGCATGGAATTCTCTGTGTGTCAGCCGCGCCTACCTCGGATCGCCCACCCGCCACCGATGCTTCTCCACCCCGTCCATATCCAGCTCCACCCCGAGCCCCGGCCCGTCCGGCAGCACCAGGCAGCTATCCTCAACCTTCAGCGGCTCCGTGAGAATCTCATCCCGCCAATCGATCCCGGTCACAAACTCCATCGGCGCTTCATTCGGAATAGAAGCCCCCAGATGCGCAGCCGCGAGAATCCCCACCGGCCCCTTGGTATTGTGAAAAGAGATCGGCACGTGGAAACTATCCGCAAACGCTGCGATCTTCCGCACCTCGGTAATCCCCCCGGCATAGATCAGATCGGGCTGGGCGATATCGATCCCGTCCAGCTCTAAAAGCTGGCGAAACTGCGTCTTGGTATTGAGCCGCTCGCTGCCCATAATCGGAATGGACGTCTCCCGGCGCACTTTGGGATAGGCGCTGAGATCTTCGGGAGCCACAGGATCTTCAAAACAATACAGATCGTAAGGCTCCAGCGCTCTGGCCAGACGAACTGCGCCTCCCACCGTAAAGCGGCCGTGACAGTCCACCAGCAGCTTCACATCGGGCCCCACTGCTTCCCGAACCGCCGCAAAGCGCTCTGCGGTCTTCTGAGGCGCGCCATCCTCCCTGTAAAGGTCAAACCTGTACCCATCACTCGTCCCGGCCCCCGACTTGAGCGCCGTGTACCCTTGCGCCACCAACCCTTTTGCCTGCTCGGCCGACGCTTCAGGTGTCGCCCCCGAAAAATGCGTATACACCCGCACGCGATCTCGAAACTTCCCGCCTAAGAGTTCCACAACCGGCAGATTCGCCACCTTCCCCTTCAGATCCCACAGCGCCTGGTCAATGCCGCTGATCGCGCTCATCCACACCGGCCCTGCCATGCGCCAGATCCCACTCAGCGAGGAAATCCGGTAGATCTTATGCCACAGATACTCGATCCGCGACGGGTCCTCCCCGATCAGTTCCTGCTTCATATGTTCAATCGCAGAAACCACCACCGGCTCTTTATTCGAGTAGGTCGCTTCGCCCAGCCCAACCAGTCCCTCATCGGTAAAAACCCGCACAATCGTCCACTTCCGGCCGGGCGAATCAATCAGGATCGTATCGATATCCCGAATCTTCACGCGCCCTCCTTCAGCCGCCCGCACGCCGCCACAAACTCCGCCGATGTGGTCGTATACCCGATCAGATGCTCAAAATTCCGGAGCGTAATCCGGTTAATCCATCCCCCCTCCGGCAGGCTCTCATCCAGCGTATCCGGCATCTCAATCGTGCCCGGCGCATTGGAACAATCCCTCAGCAGAACCACGCGATAATTCCGCCCAACCGCCTCCGCGCAGGTATAATGCAGACAGGCCCGCCGGCTGTACCCCACCACAAAAAGCGTCCTGGTACCCCAGCTTCGCAAGTGCTGATCCAGAAACGTATCGTGAAACCCGCTCCAGATCCACTTCGGAAAATTCCGTTCTCCCTCTCTCGGCGCCACACAATCCAGGTACTCCGGCGTGTACTCTATCCTCTTGGCCCAGCTTTCTAAGGCGTTCCCTCCGGGCATCTTGGTCTTCCCCCACACCTCGCCCACAATATTGCCCGGATCGGCCACCAGCCGCAAATCGTTGTGCACATAAGCAATCCGAAATCTCGACCCTCTGGCCGCCTGCAATGCCGGAGCAATAAACTCCTCCGTCGTCGAATTGGGCCCCCGTCCGTCCACATCCACCAGCAAGAAGGCACTCTCGGACAGCTCCACCGTCAGATCTTCATACCCGTAATCATACCCCCCTCGATAGTCCTTATAGTACCGAATCGGAACCGTAATTTGAGCCATTCCATACCTCCTGTGGCGTTATACAGTGTACCCGCAATCCGCAATCTCCACCCCTCACCTCCGACGGCTCATAATCCTCGAATACACCAGCCCCTCCAGGTAATCCTCCGGAAACAAATAAGCCTTAACCCCCCGAATCGCACTGACAACCTCACGAAACCGCCGGGCCGCCTCGCTTCCCCCCGCAGAGCGGTCGTATCCAATCGGAATCGCATAGCGCGGATGCAGCCGGGCGATCCCCTCTAAGACCCCGTCCACGTCCTCCCGCTCCAGAGACCAGATCAGCACGTCCACTCGCCGCCTGATTGCCGAGCAGAGCCGCTCAACACCCTTCGGGCCTGAAACCGCTCTCACCAGACAGACATGGATGCCGCCAAAGTTGAAGAGCGTGTTCCAGACGCTTTCGTCCTCCTCATCCAAATCCGGCAGCACGGTAATCTTGAGCGTGTCTCGAAGCCCCAGCCGCCTCACGTCCAGGGGGGCCAGGGGATCAATGGTGTGCACCCGTGCGGGATTGATCGGCACCTCATCCCACGCCGCCTCACCCACCCGCCCGATCATCCAATCCCGACTTTCTTCCGATGCTGCAAACGTCACATCGGTGTACGCCGTAGCCAGATGAGCCAGCGTTGAAAGATCCATTCCCGCCCCGGCGCCCAGAGTGCACAGAACCAGGTCGGGCCGTACGTCCGTGGCCCCAACAGGCCCCCCTTCTCCCCGGTCCGAAAACACAGGATCCACGACACACACACGCTGCGCCGAGCTCTTAAGCGCCAGGGACGGCCCCCCCAGCCAGAAAAGGCCCACGGCCCGGGAAGGCACTTCCGTCGCCTCAACCAGGCGGCTGAGGGAACGGTACTGAGGGGCCGCTTTGGCCTTCATCGCTCCTCCCCCAGCGCCAGCCGGATGGTCTTGATCTCAAAAGGCGCAAACCGCACGGCATCGGGGTCCAGATCGCCCACCGGCCGCTCCAGCAGATCGGCCTCCCGGGCCGATAAAATCTCGCAGCAGGCCGTCAACGTCGCCTCGCAGGACTGTCCCAAACTTTCAAACGCCCGAAGCACGTAGCCCGCTCCGTCTTCGGCGGGCTTGAACGTTGTGGTCACCAGCCCCGGCCCTTCCAGGCGCACAAAGCTGAGCCGGTCGGGAAGACGCCGGGACGACTCGCTATTGTAAACGCTGCGCAGGCTCAGCGGCTGGTTCAGCGCCCAGCCATCCCGGTGCGCCGTGGCGGACCGAAAATCGCCCGAATATCCTCGGATCGAATACCGGCAGGCACACACATCCGGATAGGACCGCCACACCCGCTTGTACGCGTACGAAGCCGGATCAATGCAAGACCGCAGCACATCGCCCCGAACCGCCCGACCTTCAAACTCGAACGCCCGCCGGTCGCTGCCCAGCGCCACACCCACGTCCTCACCATCCAGCGCGATCCACCCCTGGCACTCCCGCTGCTTTTCCCACGTCTCCGCCCGCATGCCCCCGTCCGACCGGGGTGCGCTCTCCGGCATCAGGTTCTCCAGGGTGTTGTGCCCATAGGGAACGCCGTATCGAACCCCGGCCCCCTCAAATCCAATCGGAAAAACCGTCTGCACCCGAACCGGCCTGGTATCTCGCCAGCGCAGCTTGAGATCCACGTCCACCCGGTCCAGCGCACCATAGAGCCGGAACCGCAATTCAAAGGGCGATGCCAGCAGGTGACCGGCCACCAGCAGGGTTGCCCGCACCTCACCACTCTCCTCTAAGTCCACCCGGTCCACGGCCATCTCAAACCGCCGCCCGGTGTAATCATACTGGCAGAGCCCCTCCCGCATCGACTCTTCCCACCCCACCAGGTGCATCCCCTCTATCAGCACCCGGTCCGACCGCCGGTCGGACACCGTCACCCGCCCCGTAACCTCGTCCACCTCCAGCGCATAAAAAGCATTGGCGAACCACCGGCCGATGCGCACCCCCCGGTAAGGCTCCGACACCCGGTCTTCCACATCCTCAATCACAAAACGCGGCTCCGGAAACTCCGGAGCCATCATCCCAGGCGCTTGAATCCCCACCAGATCTGCTGCTTCGGGCACATTGGGCACCAGGTAATAGGTCGTATACCCGTTGGGCGGAACCTCGGAGGCGGCAAAGATCAACCGCATCTCCGCAATCGCCGTCTGCCCGCCCGCCACCTCCTGAAACGTCACCGTCTCGCCGGACGCATCCACAATCTTATACATCTCGTACCGGCTGAAATCGGTCGGGTCTTCCTCCCCGTAAAACGTAACGTGTACCTCCGCCAGATCCGTGCGCGTCCACGAAAGCGAATTGAACACCACAAGCGGAATGGTGCCCGGCGGACCGTCGCCTGCCGCCACCCGCTCGGCAACTGCCCGTTCCGCCGCACGGGAAATCTCCGCCGCCGTCCAGATAGCCATCTGCTGACATCGCCGTCTCCGTTCCAGAGCTTCGCCTGCGCCGGTTCCATCAAAACCGCAGGCCATCGCCTCAAGCTGTCGCAGCCAGGCCGTCTTTAGCGCCTCCTCCGGAAAGGGAAACCCGCAAACCAGGCCTGCGAACGCAGCCATCTGCTCCGCCCGAAGCAGACCGTGGACCGCCGGCACATTCAGCGGCGTCACCCCCGGAAAAACCGGCTCCAAAAAGGGCAGGGCCGACGGTACCTCCCCACTCAACTCCGGCAGGTCTCCGGGAATCTCGCGAAAATAACCGCCGGGCGTGCCCAGAACCATTGCAATCTCTTCCCCTTCCGCCCACCCGATCAGGTCCTCTAAGGCCGCTTCCGACATCGGCGTCAAATCCCCCCCCCAGTGGATGGGAAGCAGGCCGGAGCACTGCGCCCGTCCCGCTGCGATCTGCCGGTTTCGCTCCCTGCGTTTCGCCGGCGCTCCACGTACCGCCGCCCAGAGCAAATCGTAATCGATACGGGCGTGCCACACGTCTACTTCTGCGCCGTCCAGCCCCTGCCATCGCAGCAGCGTCGCATCACGGGGGCCGCTCTGCGTAAAGACCACCTGCGTCACACCGCATTTCCGGGCAATCTGCGGATACTGCGGCGTCCAGCCGGGGGCATCTCCCAGGTGCGCCGTCCGGGAATCGGCCCCCAGCGTCTCCAAAGCATACCCCTTCCCATAGAGCAGATTGCGCACCAGGTCTTCCCCGATCTGCAAGTTCTGGCAGATCCCCGTCCACGCAGGCCCCACCTCCAGGCGGCCTTCGGCAATCAGCGCCCGAACCCGCTCCAGGTCCTCCGGATGGGCCTTCAAATAATACGCCACGGGCGCCAGGTCTTCCAGCAGAAAATGGAACTCCTGCCGCGTCTCCAACAACTGGAGCGCCCGTGCAATCACCTCCGCCCCCCGGGACAGGCACTCCTCCTGTTCGCCCAGTCCAAACAGCGGCAGGCGGGAAAACGGAACCACAAAAATCGAGGGTTTTGACATCGTCTAAATTGACCTGAAACCTGGAACATGGAACATGGAACTTGCTGTTTCCATCCACAAAAAATGACGGCCTCCATGATACAGCACAGCCGCCGAACTGTAAAGGGAAATCTCTGCCTGCAAGGTTGGGAGAGTCATACCGGACGATTCGCTTCTTGACGCCCCTCCATCTCTCATCTATCTTAAGGCCTGGCCGCAGATTTACTGTGCCAGCTTCACCATAACCAGGCCAAAGGCAATCCCTGCAATCCCCAGACATTTACCCAATGTAAGCCGTTCTTTCAGAAAGAGAATACCCAGAGCAGAACCGACCACCACGGAAAACTCTCGGACGGCAACAATATAATTCACCTGGCCGACCTGGTAAGCAAAAAGGATAATCACATACGTGGCCATAGAACCCGGGCCGATCAGGATGATGTATTTCTTCATCGTTCTCCAGGCATCAACACACGAGTCTCTGTGGCGTATCAATACATAAGGCGACAGACCCAGCCCGGAGATCACAAACATCCAGAAAATGTAGAAAACGGGATGAATCTTTCCCACCCCCAGTTTATCAACCACGGAATATACGATAATCGTAGCGCCAAGAAGCAAAGCAAAAAGCCCTGTCCTAAACTGCTTGCGCACGATAAATTCGTTCAGACCAAGCGACAGAATACCCAGAGTAATGGACGCAATACCGATGATGCCGAAAAACGAAAGCTGCTCGTGAAGAAGAACCCCGGCCGCCACCGCCGTGCCGGCCACTCCCGTCCCACGGGCGACCGGATAGACAAAAGAGATGTCTCCCTCTTCATAAGCTTTCCACATAAAGAGATAATAAAAGCTATGGATGGTACCCGTCGCGACCATATAAGGCAGTGCAAGCCGAATCGATTCTGCAGACACATCCACGCTCAGCGCAAACGGCAGACAAATAGCGCTTGCGGCCCATACGCCCAGCCACAGAACACCTAAGTTTCCCGCCGCCTTCCTGGCCGCAAAATTCCACAGCGCGTGCAGCACGGCCGCAACCAGAACCATCCCGAATATCTGGAGCGTCATAAAAGGTCCTGTTCTGAGAAATCGAAAGGAGAACCTGGCGTGGAAAGCAAGTCAACCCGCGTTGCATCCGTCGCCATGCACAGCGTGATGGGTGATCCATCCGCGAATCTGGCGCGTGTGGCGGAATGGTCCCGGAAGGCCCACGCGCAGGGCGCCCATTTTGCACTCTTCACAGAAGAGTGCATCACCGGATCGATGAACAAATCCGATCTGAGCTTCGAAGAGGCCCGACAGATCGCATCGGACGCTGCCGAGAAAACGATCCCCTTCCTGGAATCCCTGTGCCGCGAGCTTCAGATGACTCTGGTCGTCGGCGCCATCGAGCCTTCGGGCGATCACCTGCGCAACAGCGCGCTCATTGTGGGGCCGGAGGGGTACCTCGCCACATTTTCCAAGCTCCACCTGCCCAACCCCAACGAATGGGAATGGTTCGTCCCCGGCGATGCGTTCCCTGTGGTCACCTCGCAGGGGTGGACCTTTGGCGTGGGCATCTGCTACGATCTGCGTTTCCCCGAACTCTTCCGAACCGCCGCGCAGAAGGGGGCCGATTTTTTCCTGCTCCCCGTCGGCGGCAGCGGAGCGGCCGACAGGATCGGACCGGACGGAGACCAGACCGCGCAGGCCGGGCATCACAAAGAACTTGCCATGCAGCTCCTGCCCTCCCGCGCCATCGACAACGCCCTCTACATCTTCTACGCCAACCAGTCCGGCCGCAGCGGCAACGCCCGGTTTCCGGGGCTTGCGCTTGCAATCGACCCGAACGGAAAACTCACCGATGAATACATGCCGGACGAAGGGATGATCGTCACCGATGTCTCCCGGGAGGTCCTCTCAAGGGCGAGATCCTCTTCCGGCTGCACCGTCTGCGAAGCCCGGCCGGAAGTCTACGGATCACCCCAAATCGTGAAGGAGAATGACCGTGCTAACAGATGATCTATCCGATTTTACATCCGAAGAATACGAACGCCGTCTGGCCGGCCTACGGGAAGGGATGGCGCAGAGCAATATGGACGCCGTGCTGATCACCACCGAGGCCAACCACCGCTACTTCACCGGCCATGCGTCGCACCGCTGGATGCACAAATATACGGCCATCTTCGCCCTGCTGCCCTTAGAGAATGAACCGGTCCTTATCGTGACCCCCATCGAAGCCGGCATGTGCGAAGAAGACTCCTGGATCGAGACCATCCGGACCTTCCCCCCCGTACACACCCTTCAGGCTGTGGATACAATCACCAACGCGGTACGAGAACTCGGACTGGAAAAGGGCAGAGTCGGCGCAGAACTCGGCGGCGTGCTCTGGATGCGCATGCCCTTTGAAGACTTCGGCCAACTCCGTCAAAACCTGCCTCAGGCCGACTTCGTGGACGCATCCTCCCTGTTCTGGAAACTGCGCGCCCGCAAATCCGCAGCCGAAGTAGACCTCATCCGCAAAGCTGTATCTATCACCGACGAAGCTTACCAGGTTCTCTTTCGAGAGATCAAACCGGGCATGACCGAACAGGAGGTCCACCGTCTGCTCTCGGTCGAACACCTCAATCGAGGCGCCGAAATGCCGGGCTCAATCACCCTCGCCGCGCACATCCCCGGCGACATCCGGACCTCCAACCGCAGCCTCCGCCGCCACACCGACCGTGTGCTCACCGAAGGCGAACTGATCGCTCACGACTCCGGCGGCGTCTATCGGGGCTACTGGTCCGACTACACCCGCATGTTCGCCCTCGGGCAGGCCAGCATAGCGCACAAAGACGCTTACCGCGCTGTCTACGACTGCCTGCGGGCGGCCATCGACGCCACCAGACCCGGTGTCCCGATCGCCGACCTGGTCCGCGCCTCGAACGCAAAAATGAAAGCCTCGGGCCACCCGAAGCACGCCGAGCGGGTCACCGGCATCGGCCACGCCATCGGCCTGGACATCATCGAGCCCCCCTTCATCGCCTTTGAAAACGACATCCTCCTGGAAGAAGGCATGATTCTCACCATCGAACCCTCACTCTACACCCACGATGCATACTTCATGCTCGAAGAGGACGTCCTCGTCACCGAAGATGGATACGAAGTCCTCTCGACACCGGCAAGCGAGGAACTGCCGATCCTTTAAGACCACGGACCACGGACCACGGTCAAACCTCTAAAGCCGTCGTCCGCCGCCTGCTTTACCAGGGAGACAAACCGATGCGCCGAATAAAGATCCTGATGCTTGCAGATCAAGACGCCTTTCACCCCTGGTGCGAAGATGTCGTCCAGGCCATAGGAGACCGCCACGACCTGTCCATCTTCGACGAAACCCAACCCCTTGCCCCCCAGTTCGATGGTGTCGAAGTCGTCATTGATCACGGCGGGAGCGTTGGGACCCGCGAAATGATGGACGCCGCCAAAGACGCCCGCCACTGGCAGATCATGAGCACCGGCTTTGAGCACTTCGACCTGGGCTATATCAAAACCAGAGGCATCCCGGCGGCCAACTGCCCCGGCCAGTTCAGCAGTGAGGCCTTAGCCGAGACCGCCATGATGTTCATGCTTATGCTGGCTCACCAGTACCGTCCGAGCATCGAAAAATTCCAGTCCCGCGCCCTCTACATGCCGATGGGCCGGGAACTGGGCGGAATGACTCTGGGCATCATCGGCTTCGGCGCCAGCGGCCAGGAGCTGGCCCGCCGCGCAAAACCCTTCGGCATGCGCATCCTCGCCGTTGACATCAGAACCATCGAACCGGAAATCCTGAAGGAAATCCAGCCCGACCTGATGGGCACGCCCGACGACATCGACCGGGTGGTGGCCGAAAGCGACTACCTCTCCCTCCACCTGCACGTAGACGACACGACCCACCACATCATCGACGCCCGCCGCATCGCGCTCATGAAACCGACCGCCTGTCTCATCAACGTCGCCCGGGGCGCCCTCGTAGACGAGTCCGCCCTGCACCAGGCCCTCTTAGACGGCAACCTCGGCGGCGCAGGCATCGACGTCTTCACCGACGAACCGCCCGACCCCACCACGCCCGTCTACCAGCTCCCCAACGTCGTCACCACCCCCCACATCGCCGGCTGCACCTACGAAACCTCCCGCAGAAGGGCCGAATGCGCCGCCCAGAACGCGGACCGCATCGCCCAGGGGCTGGAGCCGCTGTATCGAATTGATACCGAATGAGGAGACGGCTGCTCTGAAAACATCGCTGGCGCTGATGAGAGCAAGGCGGGAGAAGCATAGATCGGCGTATCCGTTCTACTGGGGAAGTTTGCCTGTGTGGGGGAACTGTGGGAGGGAGAATGACAGCGCGACTCTTTTAAGCATGATTGGCAACAGCTTGACTCTGCCCGAATTTTCCTTTATCTTTTTCTGAGAATTCTTGATATTTGATCGTCTCTCGATGCCAGCGTATGATGCACCCTTTGCCTGAGAGGAGCCGGTTTATGAGTCTGGACCTGTATAGACTGGAGAGTTATGTCCGGGGCGATGTACAGGCCTCTCCCGATGAAGTCTTAGAAATGATCCATAAGACACTACAGGTGATCGAACAGAGGCGGGAAGTATCGCGGCGGGTATTTGAAGCCAATATGGACAGGCTGGAAAGCACGGTGAAGGAGCTGTCGCATGCCTGATCTGGAGGGCCGGATTTCGGGGCTTGAGCGGTTAGCTCAGGGCATCTTGGCCGAGCTTGGCAGCCTGGCGATCCAGCTTGTCCACGTAAGAAACGAACTGGATGAAACAAGGGAAAGGATGTCAACACAATTGAATAACATGGCTCAAAACGCCCTTGAGAACCGGAGGCGCATCGGACAACTTGAGGCAAAGATAGCTACCATTCTGGATGATTCATAGGTATTCTCCGTTTACTATTTCACATCTCACATATTCAAAACGCGGTCAAATCCTGAATCACCAGCCCGCTGTAGACCTTGGGGTAGAAAAACGTCGACTTGGGCGGCATCCGCTCCCCGGCTAAGACCACCTCCCGTAGCTGCGTCATATCCACCGGATTCAGGAAAAACCCGGCCCGGTCCGGCGCCTCTTTAAGCAGGTTGAGCACCTCCGACTCCACCTTCACAAACTTCACCTTCTCCCCCCGGGTCAGCGTCTCGGCATCCAGGTCCAGGACATGGCCCAGGACCAGTTGCAGCAGTCCGGTACTCAGTCCCCGCCAGGCCGCCGAGTGTTCCTCTCGGTCCAACTCGACGGGATCGACTGACGGCTTCAAACTCAGGTACTGAACCTCCTTCGCTTCTCCGGTGCAGAACCCGAACACCGACCGGTCGCCGCGCCGCTGGAGTTCCCGTAACACCTCGCGTGTATCCTCCAGGGGTGCTCGCTCCACGTCGAACAGCTCCTGCAATCCCTCCTCAAGCCGGGCAACGCCGCCGGCGCCCAGGTCCATCACCACCCGGTGGATCGGGTTGATCGCCATCCCCTCCGTATCGTCCATATTGACCAGCGTCTGCATGCGATACCCATAAGGCTGCTCACTTCCATCCGCTCCCTCGGCCGTAGCCCGTTCATCCCGGTAGACCACGGCCGTCTCGTAGCGGTGGTGTCCGTCCGCAATAAAAAACGGCCGATCGGCCAGAAAGGCCGCAACCCCGTCGATCACCTCCCGGTCGGTCACGCGCCAGAGCCGGTGCCTCACCCCTTCCCGGTCCTCAAATGCGAACAGCGGCGCGCCTTCCAGCGATCCCTTCAGCAGGCTCCGAACCCGGCCTTCCGGATCGGAATAAAGCGAAAAGATCTGCCCGCAGGTCGCACCGATATGCCGCATCAGCTCCAGACGGTCGGCCTTGGGCCCCGGCATCGTATGTTCGTGCGGCAGAATAGCCCCCTCCCCAAAGGGCTCGGTCCGAACCAGCGCCACAATACCCAGCCGGCTCTTGGAAACCGACCCTGCCGCCTCGAAATCCTGGGCGTAGAGATAAATTCCCTCTTCCTCGTCCCGCCGCAGCACCCCTTCCGCCTGCCAATCCCGAAATGCCTCGGCCGCCCGGGTGTAACGGTTGTTCGTATCCGAGTCCTCTGCCTTTTCCTGCCCTTGAATAATGCGCACCACATTGTTCGGATGCGCATCGTAGAGCGCCTGCTGCAGCGCCCCGTCGATCACATCGTACGGAGGCGTGACCACCCGCCCCACATCTCCCACCCGCTCAAGGTCATAGCGTATTCCCCGGAAGGGTCTGATCTCGGCCATATCCCCTGTCCCTCTTATTGCGTCCGCCGGTCCAGCGAGGGGTATCCCAGCGCCTTGTCCACCTCATTCAGAAGCGGTTCTCCGGCCAGGTAGCGTTTCAGGTTCTCGCAGAAAAAACCCACCGTCCGGTTGTGCCGGTAGGTTGAGCTTCCGGCCGCATGGGTGGTAATCATTACATTCTCCATATCCCACAGCGGGCTTTCCTCCGGCAGCGGCTCCTGCTCGAACACATCCAGCCCGGCCCCGGCGATCTCCCCCGTTTTTAACGCCTCCGCCAGCGCGGCCTCATCCACAATCGGCCCCCGCGCCGTATTGACCAGGAACGCCGTCTGTTTCATCAACTTCAGCGCCCGCTCGTCAATCAGCTTTTCCGTCTCCGGCGTATGCGGGCAGGCTAAGAACACCACGTCCGCCTCCCTCAGCAGATCGTCCAGACGGTCAATCGTCCACAGCGCCTCCACGTAGTCCGGTTTGTCTCCCCCCTGGACGTCTACGGCCAGGATGCGCATCTCGGAAGCCTGCGCCCGCTGTGCGTACTGACGCCCGATTCCCCCGAACCCAACAATGCCGGCCGTTGCGCCGCACAGATCCACCAGAGGCGCCCGGCGCCATCGGCGCGCCAGCTGGTTCCTGAAAAAGACGTGCAGCCCCCGGCACAGCGCTGCCGTCAGCGCCCACGCGTGCTCGGCCACCTGAATTGCGTGTACGCCGCTGGCATTGCAGATAATCACATTGCCCTCCCGGATCTCTGGAATACTCAACTGCTTCTCCATCCCCGCACTGGTAGACTGGATCCACTTCAGCCTTTTTGCGGCCCGGATCACGTCCTCTGAAAAAAAGCCGAACAGCACCTCCGCATCCTCCACGGCAACCATCACGTCGTCTCTGTCCGCCATCACCACCTCGGCCTCGGGCGCCGTTCGCCGTACCTGCTCACACAGGTCCTCACTTACCGGTGGGTGCAATACAATCTTCATCGATTCCCTCCCTCAATCCAGGTTTGGAATGCCTCACAGCTTGTATCCCAGGTTAGGCGCCAGCCACCGCTCCACTTCGGCCATATCCATCCCCTTACGCGCAGCATAGTCTTTCACCTGATCCCTGTCAATCTTGCCCAGAGAAAAATAGCGCGACTCGGGATGGGCGAAGTAGAGACCGCAAACCGAAGCCGCCGGGACCATCGCGAAATTCTCGGTCAGTCGGATGCCGGTCTGCGCCTCCACCTGCAACAGGTCAAAAAGCTGCCGCTTTTCCGTATGGTCCGGGCAGGCCGGATACCCCGGCGCGGGCCGGATGCCCCGGTAGCGCACCCGGATCAAATCCTCCTTGCTCAAATTCTCATCCCTTCCGTATCCCCACTCCCGGCGCACCTGCTCGTGCAGGTATTCGGCAAACGCCTCGGCCAGGCGGTCGGCCAGAGCCTGAAGCATAATGGCGCTGTAGTCATCGTGCGCCGCTTCAATCTCCTTTACGCGCACATCCACTCCCAGGCCGCAGGTGAGGGCAAATGCGCCCAGATAGTCGGCCAGCCCGGTTTCCCCGGGCGCCACAAAATCGGCCAGGGCATAGGTGGGCCCATCCACCTGTTTCACCTGCTGCTGGCGCAGGGTATGAAACCGCATATGTTCGGTCTGCCGGTCTTCACCGGCAAAAAGCACCAGATCGTCCCCCGCGCTACAGGCCGGGAAAAATCCGTACACCGCCTCGGCCCGAATCCACTGTTCCCGAACGATCTGCTCCAGCAGAGCCTGCGCATCGCCAAAAAGCGCTCTCGCCTCCTCTCCCTTCTCAGGATCGTCTAAGATGCGGGGATAGCTCCCCCGCATCTCCCACACATGGAAAAACGGCCCCCATCAATATACGGCACAATCTCATCCATCGAAACATCCTTCAAAAGCCGCACCCCGGTAAACTCGGGCTTGCTTATCTGCTCGGGCGCCCATGGAATGTCCACGCGCTTCTCCCGAGCCTCCGGATAAGAAACCAGGGCCTTCCGGTCTGTCCCATCCTCGAACGCCGCCTGAGCACGCGCCTGCTCCTCCCTGTTTTTCCGAAGCAGCGCCTCCTTCTGTTTCGGATTCAGGAGCGCGCCCACCACGCCTGTGGCCCGAGAAGCGTCTTTGACGTGGAGGGCGCCCTTGGAATAGGCAGGCGCGATCTTCACAGCCGTATGCTTTCGGCTGGTGGTCGCCCCTCCAATCAAAAGGGGAACCGCAAAGCCGGTCCGTTCCATCTCCCGGGCCACGTGGACCATCTCGTTGAGGGAAGGCGTAATCAATCCGCTCAACCCGACCATATCCACCCCCTCCTCCCGCGCCCTCTCAAGAATCACCTCCGCCGGCGCCATCACCCCCAGATCAATCACCTCGTAGTTGTTGCATCCTAAGACCACGCCCACAATATTCTTGCCAATGTCGTGCACATCCCCCTTAACCGTAGCCAGGAGAATCTTGCCCCGCGCTCCTGCGCGCGCCGCCCCCTGCTCCATCAACGGCTGGAGGTAGGCCACGGCCTGCTTCATCACACGGGCCGTCTTCACCACCTGCGGAAGGAACATCTTCCCGGCCCCGAAAAGGTCGCCCACCACGTTCATACCGTCCATCAACGGCCCTTCAATTAGCTCAAGGGGCGCGTAGCGCTCCAGGGCCTTCTCTAAGTCTTCAATCAGATATTCCGACTGCCCGTTCAACAGCGCATAGCCCATGCGCGCCTCCACCGTACCCTGCCGCCACGCCTCGTCTTTCTCCCGGCGCTTCCCTTCCATCCCGGCCGACTCCGCAAATACAACCAGCCGCTCGGTGGCATCGGAACGCCGGTTGAACAGCACGTCCTCCACCAGCTCCAGCAAATCCTTCGGAATCTCCTCGTAAACCATCAACTGGCCCGCGTTCACAATCCCCATATCCATGCCGGCCTGGATCGCGTGGTAGAGGAAAGCCGCATGCATCGCCTCGCGCACGTAGTTGTTCCCCCGGAACGAGAATGAAAGATTGCTCACCCCTCCGCTCACTTTCATCCCGGGACAGCGCTGCTTGATCCGGCGGATGGCTTCGATAAAATTGGCCGCGTAATCATTGTGCTCCTCAATCCCCGTCGCTACGGTCAGGATGTTGGGATCGAAGATCAGATCGGTCGGATCCATCCCGACTTCCCCGGTGAGAATCCCGTAGGCCCGCTCGGCGATGTGCGCCTTGCGCTCAACCGTCGTGGCTTGCCCTTCCTCATCAAAAGCCATAATCACCACCGCGGCCCCGTACCGCCTCACCTTCCGCGCCTGCGCCTTGAACGCCTCCTCCCCCTCCTTCAGGCTGATCGAATTGACCACCCCTTTGCCCTGGACGCACTTCAACCCCGCCTCGATCACCTCAAAATCCGAACTATCAACCACCACCGGCACCCGGGCAATATCCGGCTCCGCCGCGATCAGCTTGAGGAAGCGGGCCATCGCCTCCTTCGAGTCCAGCAGGCCCTCGTCCATATTCACATCAATCAGGTTGGCCCCTCCCTCAACCTGCTGCCGGGCCACCTCCACCGCCCCTTCGAAATCCCCCTTTTTGATCAACCGCGCAAACCGGGGGGAACCGGTAATATTCGTCCGCTCCCCGATCATAATAAAAGTGGAATCGGGATAGATCTCCAGCGGCTCCAGACCACTGTAGCGCGAAAACGCCGGAGGCCCTGAAGGCATCCTTGGGGCCT
Source organism: Candidatus Latescibacterota bacterium (assembly GCA_965249305.1). Lineage (GTDB taxonomy): Bacteria > Latescibacterota > UBA2968 > UBA2968. The sequence goes on from OZ252228.1 coordinate 7,169,036, forward strand.
CGTCCCGCACCGCATCTCCGATGGCGCGGATATGGTCCGGCGTGGTACCACAGCACCCCCCGACCATGTTGAGCCAGCCCTCTGACGCGAAATCTGCTAAGATACCGGCCGTGTGGTCCGGCGATTCGTCGTACTCTCCAAATTCGTTGGGTAACCCCGCGTTGGGATAGCAGCTCACATAAACCGGAGCGACTTGCGCCAGTGCTTCAAGATAGGGCCGCATCTCTTCCCCGCCCAAAGAGCAGTTGATCCCCACACTCAACAGGTTCGCATGGGAAATCGACAGCCAGAAAGCCTCCACCGTCTGCCCCGAAAGCGTCCGCCCGCTCCGGTCGGGCACGGTCACCGAGGCCATTACCGGAACCCGCGTGCCGTGGTCTTCAAAATACTCCTCGATCGCAAAAAGCGCCGCCTTCATCACCAGCGTATCAAAAGCCGTCTCCGCCAGCAGCAGATCCACCCCACCCGCCAGCAACCCACCGACCTGTTCGTAATAGGCCGCCACCACCTCGTCAAACGTCATCGTGCGGTAGGCCGGGTCTTCAACGTCGGGCGAAAGCGACAGCGTGATATTGGTCGGCCCCAGAGCGCCGGCCACAAAACGGGGCTTGTCGGGCGTTCGTCGGACAAATGCATCGGCCGCACGCCGCGCAGCCCGGGCCGCAGCCAGATTGATATCGTAGACCCGATCCTGAAGCCCATAATCCGCTAAGGAAATCAGCGTGGAGGAAAACGTGTTGGTCTCGATGATATCCGCGCCCGCCTCTAAGAAGCCTCGGTGGATCTCCTCAACAATCCGGGGCTGGGTGAGAGACAGAAGGTCATTGCAGCCTCTCAGATCGCCCGGATGGTCCACAAACGCGTCCCCCCGGAAGGCCGCCTCATCCAGATCGTAGGACTGGATCATGGTCCCCATCGCGCCGTCCATAATCAGAATCCGATCGGCCAGGAGCTTCCGGAGCTGTTTTTCTGTATCGCCCATACGATAATTTCTTGAAAAACAAAACCGCCCGGACGCATTAATACCTCAGCCCAGGCGGTCGGCTATATCTAAGAGGCTGATACTCCCCTGTGGTTGACTCCACGTGTCCGCCAGTCGTATCAGCGATTGAATATCTATCATACGTCAGGCTAAAACAGAACCCTGCTTACCCCTGCGAATCCTTCCGCTTCCTGGCCTCCTGACGGGCCTGGAACGCCTTTTTCATGTTCTCATCCACGTACTTCCCTTTGGTCTCCTCGCGCCGCTGTGCCACCTGCGCCTGGACGGATGCCAGCTTATTTCGTTCCTCCTCGGGCCGGGCATCGTCCTTCATCCGCTGCCCGATCGACACCATCAACTTTCGATAGGTGTTCTGATCCTCCGGGTTTGGATGCAGGGTAAAGGGTGGAACGAACTTGATGCCCGGATTCTTTTTGCGGCGCTGCGGATTGTTCTCCTGGGTCAGGTCCCTCGGGAAAATCTGAAACGCGGCCCGTTCTTTTGGCGGTTCCGCTTCGGTGAGGTGCCCCAGCGTAAGCGGCAGCCAGATTTCCACTTCTTTTCCCACCTTTTGCGCGAACGTCCGCATCATCAGTTCCTTGATTTCGTCGCTCAACTCAAACCGGAGCAAAAACCCGAGACAGGAATTAATAACCTGGAGATTGTCATTCGGTTTCTTCAGCACCGACGGGAGCAGCCGGTCGTGTTCGATTCCCCGCAGCAGCGATTCGTTGACAAGCATCGTAATCGAATCCACCCCGAACTCGACGAGGGTAACGCCCGTAATCAACTTCAGCCGCTCCTCCCGTTCTTCCTTCTCGAAGTACTTGGTCAGATCGTCCGGGATGCTTTCAAAATACCCGTTGCCGCCCTTCTTGGCCCACACCCCGCCTCCGGAAATCATGTAAAGCTGGGGCGAAAAAATATAGGGCGCAAACTGGTCTCCGGTGAAGGTCTCCGGACCGCTGGGATAAACCGTAAGCTGGTCCACCCGGATCTGAAGCACCTCCTCACCTCGGTTGATCCCACTGGCGCCCTTCTTCTGCTCCGTAACCTCCCTGGAAGCCACCCAGGGCTTGCTCGGGTCATCGGCATTGGGAATGTAGATCGCCGTTTGAAGATAGGTACCGCGTGCGGTAAAGTAGAGCGTGTTCCCATCCGCCTCGGGCAGCGCCATACTGTAGCTGAACTCAATCGCCTCCCCGGGATCTAAGGGCATATCGGCCGGTACGAAATTCCCGCCCTTGGTCGACCTTGGAAAACCGATCACCACCACCGGTTTGGGACCGCTTTTGAAGTTGTACATCGTAAAATTGTGAATCGTCCCTTCACCCCGCCCGCTGATCAGCGACGCCGCCTTCAGCTTCTGACGGCTGACCTCCGAGGTCACCGTCTCTTCCCGGAGCCCCTTGAGCAGCCCACTTAACGTCTCCGGCTTCGAAACGACCTGCACCCGGTTGAATGCAGACGCCGGGGAAGCCTGGGCCGGCTTGCCCTTCTTGATCTCTTTGGATTTCTTCTTTTTTTTGCTGCCAAACAGGTTCATCAGGCCCACCCCCTTAAAAGCCGGCCCTGCAACCGCATGCCGGACGTATTCCAGGAAGCGCTGACATAATAAAATGTGAACAAAGTGAAATTTACCAGCTTAAAATGCCGCTGTCAAGTAAAACTGGCGGCGCCGCCTCGGTATAAAAAAAAACCGAGAAAGATCTCGGTTGCAGCCCGGGCCAAATACCCTAAAAACGATTACGGCCGCGACGGAGAAGAAATTGGCTCACCACCGTCGCGACCGCACATATTCATCCTGCATAAAACCTCCTCTTTTCAGCGGCCGCGATGAAATTCCTGGCGTCTCTGATCGTATCGCGGCCGCACAAACCTGTCCGGTGGCATCATTCCCTCCTCCTTATCAGGTCCATACGGCCCGCAACTCCCATCCACGGCCCTGCGCACACAAACCTTTGGATGCCGCCGTTCACGCCCTTGCTGGAATCTGGATTCCTGTCAGAAAAAGCGCTGACAAATGGTTGGCGCAATGTGGCGTAAATCCTCAGATTGAAAACAGACCATTTTGGATGGCTGCCGCGTCACGTTTCAACCAATCAACTTAAAAAAAATGTACGACTTTTTCGGGCGGATGTCAAAAAGATTTCGGCAGCCCGGATCCGGAACAAAAAGACCAACATAAACAATACATAAACATACACTTATATATAACACTGGCTTCCTCCAGACCCCGCAGATAGACCTCACAGCAGGATCGCTGCCAGACCTCCGCCCATCACCATCCCCAGAACCACCCACCGGAACCCCTCCTCCTTCACCCGCCCCCTCAGCCAGATCCCTGTCACGTATCCCAGCGCCACACCCGGCAGACCGCACAGCGCCAGCACAACGCTGGGCCGGTTCAGCAGGTCCATCTGCCAGTGCACCGGCAGGCACAGCAGGGAGATCACCAGAAAATAGGCCGGCAGGGTCGCCCGAAATCGGTCCGTCTCCCAGCGCTGCTTCAACCCCAGCAGCACCAAGGGCGGTCCCGATACCGAGGTACTGGACGCCAGCACCCCGGCGATAAACCCGGCCCCCAGCCGGGCCGCCCGCTCGCGTTGAAACGGCAGCCCCGGCCTCATCTGAAGCAGCAGGGCCATCGCCACCATCATCGCCCCGATTCCCCGCTGCATACTCTCCGTATCGGTCTGCCGCAAAATCATCGCCCCCAGCGGCAGCCCAATAACGGCGCTGGCCACCAGGTAAGCCAGAAGCCGCCAGTCCACATCGGCGCGGTACTGCATCACCTGGGCCGTTCCCAGGGGCAGCCACACTAAAATCAGCGCCGGCACCACCACCTGGGCTGGCGCTGCCAGAATCAGTCCCGGCACCGCCAGCATCATAAACCCGAACCCCGTCACCCCCTGAAGGCTCGCGGCCAGCCACATCACCCCGCTCACATAAAAGACCATCGCCGTCGTCACAACCCCTCCCGAACCCTTAATATGAAAACGGCATCCGCAGCGAAACCGTCCGTTCGGCCCTGTCGTACCACCCCTGCGGCGCATAATCGCTCGTGTGCATATAGCACTTCGCATTCACCTCCCGGCTCCCCTCCGTAAACCTCAGCAGCCGGCTCATCGCATACGTGGTCTTCCCGGCGTGGTGCTTCGACAGAGACGCCACGTTGATAAACGTCACCCCCCACTTCTCCTCAACGTGCGACCGCCCCCCGGTCCGGTCGTCCGGATTCGTATGCGTGTGCCCCCCAAGCCACAGATCAATCGCCGAGGGATGCGCCTCCAGGTACGACTCGAACATCCCCGCATTCGGTTCCCCACCCACCCAGCAGAGATAGGACGCCCCCATCGGCCCCCCGTCCTCAAACCGTCCGTGATACCCTCCATCCACACCCTCCCAAGGGCCCGACGCCACCGTCGTCTCCTTCAACATATGGTGATGCGCCGTCACAATAATCCTGTCCTGGTTCTCCTCCACCTTCTGTTTCCACCACGCAAACGTCTCCAAACTCACCGCCCCCGCCGGATACCCCCCTCTCTCCCCGCGGCCCACCGGAGGCCCTCCATCGTTTCGATCCCCCATCGCCAGAAACAGAATATTCCCCACCTCAAACGAATACCGCTCCCAGCTCCCCTCAATCGGATAGGGCCGCCGGTCCGCATGAACCCCCGAAAATTCGCTGTTCTCGCCCGTTGGATCCACCCATTTGCGAAACCACCACTGGCACGGCTCGTCCGGACCGCTGGCGTCGTGGTTGCCCACAATATTGTAAAAGTGCTCGCGGGGATGCTTTGTCGAAACGCTGTATTGCGCCACCACCTCTTCCCCTTCCTCGTCCTCAGGCGGCGTCTGGGATCCCGACAGATCACCTATGTCGAACATAATATCCCACTCAAAAGGAGGCCCGCCCTCCTCGCCGCCCCCCTCGGCCTGCAGGATCGCCTCCGCCAGACTTTTCCGTCCGCTCACCCGCAGGTCCGTGCCCACGTGCGCATCTCCTCCCGCCCAGAGCTTAAATGTCTTCATATCTCCCCCAGGAAAATTCCGCAATCACCTATCGTTTCCTCTGTACCGCCGCTCCCCTCGAACCAGCACCCGCTTCGGATCTTCCGTCCCCGCCAGTTCATCCGCGCTGTGGTAGCCCACCGTCATACTCATCCGGGTCAGATCGGTCTGATTCGTCCCGATTCGGTGGAGGATCAAACTGTCGATCGCCAGCATCCCCCCCACCGGCATGGGCACTGGAACGGCCTGCGCCTCAATCTCCATCTTTTCGACCCACGCCTGATGGTCCACAGGCGGCGTGTACCCGATCTGCGGCAAAAGATGAGACCCCGGAATAACCATCGTGCAACCCTTCATCGGCGTCGCTTCCTCCAGATAAAAGATCACCGTCACGATCCCCCGGGTCCACTGCAGCACATCCCGGTGAAACCGGTCCAGCCGTTTCGTCGCCCGATTCAGGGTGGCGTGGTTGTGCCGGTTCCTGACAATCTCGATAGCCGGTCCCAGAAGTCCTGTCAGGGGCTCCAGAACCAGGGGATCGGTCGCCGTCTCCCGGAAGACCGGATCCCGATCCAGAATCTTTGAAATCCGACCCACACGTCCCTCTGCGTCTTTCACAACCGGTTGCGCCTCCTCCTGTATATCCTTCCAGATTGCGGCCTTTAGCCGCTCTACCCGCTCTGCGGGCAGCCGGTTTTTCAATTTGAGAAACCCGTTGTGACGAAACAGCCTCACCTGGTCGGGGGTTAACCCCATCGCTCCTCCTTGACAAACCGACCCCAAGTCATTACTATATGGATCTTGCCTGTACACGCATCTCAATCCAAACGCCAGAACATCGCATGAGCCAAGAACGCGCCTCTCTTATCCTCCCGGTTTACCTCCCTACCCTCATTCTCTCCTTCGGCCGCGGGATGCTTATTCCCATCTTACCCCTGTACGCCAAATCCTTTGACGCCTCTTATGGCCTGATCGGCCTTGTCCTGGCTGCCGAAGGAATCGGGCATTTAACGGCAGACCTGCCCACCGGCGTCCTGCTCAGGAAAATCGGTGGAAAACCGGTTATGGTACTCGGCGTCGGCTGCGTTGCTCTTTCGGCCCTGGCCCTTTTCTGGGCGCAGACCATCTTCGAAGTCGTCCTCTACCGCTTCATTGCCGGCATCGGCGGCGCCCTCTGGAACATCTCCCGTCACGCCTACCTCGCCCACTTCACAGCGCCCTACCAGCGGGGCCGAGCCCTCTCCGTCTTCGGAGGCACCAACCGCATCGGCACCTTCGCAGGCCCCGCAATCGGAGGCGTACTCGGGGCCGTGTACGGGCTTCGCAGCGCCTTTCTCGTCTACGCCGGACTGGCCGCAATCACCACCTTCACCTCGGCGCGATTCGTGGAAAAAACACCTGCGTCCGGCGCCTTACCGGGGGGCCGGTTAGGCCATCTCTTCGGTATATTCAAATCGCACTACCGGCAGCTGGCCACGGCGGGCTCCGGACAGCTCTTTGCCCAGATGATCCGAACGGGTCGGCACGTTGTTGTGCCGCTCTATGCCGCCGATATCATCGGATTGGACGTCCGGTCCGTCGGCTGGATCTTAAGCATCTCCGCCTTCGTCGACATGTCCATGTTCTACCCTGCCAGCCTGATTATGGACCGGTACGGAAGAAAATACGCCACCGTACCCTGCTTCACCATCCAGGCCGTCGGCATGGGCCTCATCCCCTTCACCGGAAGCTTTTCCACCCTGCTCCTGGCCGCCATCGTCATCGGGCTGGGAAACGGCCTCGGCTCCGGTTCTATGATGACCTTAGGCGCCGATCTGGCGCCCAGAGAATCCATGGGCGAATTCCTGAGCGTGTGGCGGCTCATCGGAGACGGGGGACATATGGGCAGCCCACTCATCGTGGGCGGAATTGCAGACCTGCTCGGCCTCTCCGCCGCCACCTTTGTCATCTCCTGCACCGGCCTTCTGGCCGCCGCCACCTTCGCCCTCCTGGTGCCCGAGACCCTCAAAAAAGCAGGGGCTGGGGGATAGGGGCTGGGCCTGAAAACCGCTTCCAAGCCCCCGTTTTCGGCTCTGCCAAAATACCATATCCGGAGAAAAATGTCAAAATAGAATCCAATCCCCCCCAAAAAAAACGGCACAGACCCTGTAGGGTCCGTGCCGTTCACATAGGAGGTTGACCGCCTGATTACTGCAACAGAGTCAGGGCACTCTGTGGGACAGCATTCGCCTGGGCCAGCATCGCGGTCATTGCCTGGACCAGGATCTGCGTCTGGGAGAACTGGCTCACCTCTTCGGCCACATCCGCGTCCCGGATGGAGGATTCGGAGGCCTGGTTGTTCTCGAGGGAGTTTTCCGTATTCCTCAGATTAAACGAGAGCCGATTCTGGAAAGCCCCCAGATCCCCCCGAATCTGGGAGACATTGCCGATGGCCACATCTAAACTGGTAATCGCGCTCTGCGCGGAAGGCAGGGAAGCAAGCGATGCCCCACCTAAGTTCAGAAACGCCCCGGAGGCCCGCATGTCCTGGATATTGACTTCAATCCGGTTGTCCGCCGCATCGTCCGGCCCCACCTGGAAAGTGCCCCCTGTTCCCGTATTGACCACCAGATTCAGGGTGTCCAGCTCTCCATCCCGATAGCCGGTCGTGGCCGGATTGTTCCCCTCGGCATTCTTCTGCCCGCTCAGGGTGAGTTGAACCCCCAGCCGGTCGAAATTGGCCACAATCGCGCTGCCGGAAGCAACCACGCCCCCGGCGGCTCCATCCACATCCAGCGCAGGCCCGATATCGATCGTCTGGGTGACCACGCCGTTGCCCAGCGTAATCTGGTTGTCGCTATTGGACGAATCCTCGAATACATACGTTCCGGCTTCCGCGCCCGTCAACTGCACATTGATCAGACCCGTGGTGGGAGAGTCCAGGGCCGTGGAAGCCAGGGGATCCTGGTCCAGTATATTCCCAAAACCGGAAAGCAGCGTGGAATTGTTGTACGAGGTCACCTGGGCGATCCGATCGATCTCATTGACCAGCTGAACGAATTCGGCGTTGATCGACGTCCGGTTGTCGTTGTTTACCGTGGAAGAGGCCGACTGTACGGCCAGTTCCCGCATCCGGATCAGCATTGCGCTGACCTCATTCAGGGCCCCCTCTGCCGTCTGTATCAGGTTGATTGCCTGTTCGGTATTCCGGGCGCCCTGGCGCAAACCGCTGATCTCTGCGCGCATCCCTTCCGTGACGCTCAGGCCCGAAGCATCGTCTGCGGCCCTGTTGATCCGAAGCCCTGTGGACAGACGCTCTAAGCGCATTTTAAGATTGCGGTTGTTAATATGTCCAATACGCTGGACATTAATACTGGGGACATTGGTATTGATACGAAGCGGCATCTTAACCTCCTTGTTTGAAGACAGGAGCACCTTCCGCGTGCGCCTTCCGGCTTCCTTGCCGGTTGCCTCTCACCTCTTTATAAACTGCGCCTCCTTCTGTTCTTGATACAACTTGGTATTTTATGATGCTACGCAATATCTTTTTAATCTTTATTTTTCAACCACTTGCGTCATAATTATCGGCACATTTGCAAAGTGCTTTAGGACTTTTTTCGGTCTTGCGACCTCGCCGTCAGCCCGGAAATTCTCTTGATTTTGACCTCCATTTATCTTAAGTTTTTACAACCTGTTTCTCCTTAAATTGGCGTTTCTTATGGAGGCCTGATATGCCCGATGAAACACCGGAAGAAACCCCCGACGAGACCGATGTTGAAGCTGAAATGATGCGAATGATGCAAGAGGAAACGGAAGGAGAAGGCGGCGGTGGAGAGGGTGGAGGTGAGGCAGACGCGTCGGCAGACGACGCTCTGGCAGCCTTGCAGGAAGCCGCCGGCGAGGACGACGCCTCAGCTGAGAACATCGACAGTATGCTGGAGCAGGAGATGATGCGCGCCATGCAGCAGGAAGACACGGACGAGGGAGGAGGCGCGGTTGCGCCTTTTGTCAACCAGATTCCGGGCGTCCCAGAAACCGCCGAGGGCATTGACCGGCTTTCGGAAATCGATGTTGAAGTTACGGTTGAACTGGGAGAAAACCAGATACCCATCCAGGACATCCTCGCCTGGGGGCGCGATTCGGTTGTTGAACTAAGCGCTGAAGAACACCAGCCGGTCGACGTTTTGATCAATGGGAAGCTTTTTGCGCGTGGGGAAGTCGTTGTGGTGGGAGATACCTTTGGGGTGCGGATTCTTGAACTGGTCAATCAACCCGAAGAGCCTCCCCTGTAAGCAGGGCCGGCTTCAATTTTTTCCATATCCGGACATCGCCTGTAGATAAAATTCGCCAAAGTAGACTTCCAGGATCTCTCCCTGATAAAGAAAGGCGTTGATCCGATTCTTGATCTTTTGTTTTACCCCTTCCCTCCCTTCCGGGGAATGCAGCTCTTCATACGTTGCATTGCCCAGTTCCGCTAAGATCGCATCTTTTACGCGATCCTCGTTCGTTTCGTCCTGGATCTCCGATCTTACCCCTGAAGGCGCCACCCCAAGGGTAACCGTGGCATGGACAAGCAGGCGTGCGCGCGTACCCCTTGCATTGGCAACGAACTTTCCCAGATCCACAGCTGCTTCAGGCTCTGTCCCTTCCGGAACACGAATACGGTCGCGGCCCTCCTCGTCCTGAACCGCCGACACCTCCTCTTTGAGCCAGTAAAGATCGACCAGAAAATAGGCGCCGCCGGCTTGAAGCAGCAGGATCACCAGCACAACGGGTAAATACCTCAACAGACTGGGCGGTGGCGCCTGCGCAACCGGGGCCTGCTCCTCTTGCTCTTCAGCATCCTCTTCTGCCACAGGATTCTCCCATTGTCCACAAATCAGCTTTTGCCGGCCGGCGGATCCTGATTCTCGACCTTGTGCCGGGTCGGACGTCGTGAGGCATCCTGTTTCTTCAGGCCGATAATCTGTCCCTGGAGTTCCTTCTCTTTGCCCGCCAGCGTGCTGGCCTTGCTCTCCAATTCTTTCAGTTCCTCCTGCTTCTCAATCGCCTGCAACTCGTAGCGCTCCGCCTGTTGAGATACCTCATCCTGGCTTGCCTGAGCGTGTCTGATCTGCTGATCAATTCGGGTAGCCGCCCGGCTGTACCCGACCATCATCTGTATCGACCAGGAAATAAAGGCCAGGATCAGTATCAGATAGACCCACTCCAAATGACGGCCTCCTTACCGGAAAAACGAACAGGGTCATATGGGAATTGCAGAAGAATCCTTTGACAATCGCCCTGCAGTGGTGTACTTTTGCCTTACAGACCCCCTCTTCCCCATCCCACGCAGAGTCTGACCATGACCCGAGAAATCATCCTTGGCGCCTTTTGTGTTCTGGCAACCATCGGCATCGGCTGGCTGGCGGACCATCCGAATAAAGTCGCCGGTACCATCGTTCTGATTGTGGCCTTCGGCATCCTTGTACTGGTTGCGCGCCTGCGGCATTCCGGCCAAACACGTTCCCGCTTTTCCATCGACCGCAAGCCCCCTCCTCGCCAAAAAGAATAGGAGTTGCAGCGCACACCGGGCTATTCCGCACCGGCCGTAGGCAGCCGGACCAGAAAGGTGGCGCCGTTTCCCGGCCGGTTTTGCAGTTGAATCTCTCCCTTGTGTTCCTCCACAATACGCCGGCAGATCGACAGCCCCAGCCCGGTCCCCTTTCCCTCCGATTTTGTCGTATAAAACGCCTCGAAAATTCGGCCCTCTTTCCCCTGGGGAATCCCCCCTGCGGTATCCGAGACCGCCACTTCGACCCACGCCTGTTCCGACGAGGATTTGGGCAGACGCCGGGTGGCAATTTTCAGCGTACCCGCCCCGTCCATCGCCTGAGCCGCATTCTGGATCAAATTCATAAACACCTGCTCTAAGCGGTTGGTATTGCCCCATACGAACGGCAGGTCCCGCTCGTAGCGCCGTTCGACTTCAATATTGCCCTTTACCAGCAGCCGCTCTGTCAACATCAGCGACTCTCGCAGCACCCGGTGCAGGTCTACCTCTCCAAACTCGCTGGAGCCCTTTCTGGAAAAATTCTGGACGCTCTCCACCAGTTCCGAAACCCGCTCCACCTGCTCCATAATGGTTCTGGCGGACTGCATCACACCGGCCTGATGTGGAAATTTGCGCATCAAAGCCTCGGCGTAACTCAGAATCACCTCCATCGGATTCTGGATATCGTGAGCCACCGTTCCGGCCAGCAGCCCCAGCATCGAGAGCTTTTCGGATTGGAGGAGTTGCTCATAGGTATCCGTAACTTTCCGATTGACCTGCTTGAGTTCATCCACCAGCACGGCATTTTCTACGGCAATCGCCACGCCTGCGCCCAGGGCTGTCAGCAGGTCTTCGTCTTCCTGGTCGAAAACCCCATGGCGTTTGTTTAAAACCTCAAAGACGCCAATCACGTCTCCGTGACGCCCCCTGAGTGGAATACAGAGCATAGACCGGGTAACATACCGGTGTTTCTGGTCCCAGGTCGGGTCGAACTCAGCAACCGTGTAGGCATCCCCCACATTTGTGCTCTCTCCGGTCTCTGCCACCCTCCCGGCGATCCCTTTGCCCAGGGGCAGCCGAATCTCCTCTACGCCCTGAGCAACCCGGGTCCAGATTTCGCCCTTGTCCCGGTCCACCACATACAGACTGCTCCGATCCGCATCCATCACCCGTGTGGTTCGTTCCACCACCAGCACCAGCAAGCGATCCAGGTCCAGTTCCAGAACGAGCTCCCGGTTAACTTCCAGGAGCAGCTCCAGCTTCTCCAGCCGCTTTTGAAGCTCTTTCGACTCCTGATCCATCTCTTCCCTCACCCCTTCTCAGCCAAAAAATCTACTTTTGTACGGTGCGGAAATGGGATATGTTATTAAAATGGCCTCCTCTCCGCGTATTTCTGTCATCATCCCCGTCTTCAACGAACAAGACGCCATCCAGAACGTGATCGCCGACATCCCCTCCGGCCTGGCCACAGAGGTGGTGGTTGTAGACAACGGCTCAACCGACCAGACCGCCCGGCTGGCCGCCGAAATGGGCGCCCGCATCGTTCCGGAGGCGCGAAGGGGATATGGGTGGGCCTGTTTGGCCGGCATTGCGGCCGCAGACCGGCCCGATCTTGTGGTTTTCTTAGATGGAGACTACAGCGACCACCCCAACGAAATGCCCCGCCTGGTAGGCCCCATCCTCCAGGATCGCGCCGATCTCGTGATCGGTTCCCGCATCCTGGGGGTGCGGGAACCCGGGGCGCTCCTGCCTCAGGCCAGGTTCGGCAATTGGCTGGCCACAAAGCTGATCCGGTGCCTTTTCCACAAGCGATATACCGACCTGGGTCCCTTCCGCGCGATTCGCTACTCCAGGCTCGTTGAATTGAATATGCAGGATAAAACCTTCGGATGGACCGTGGAAATGCAGGTCAAAGCGGCCAGTCAGGGGTTGAAAACCGAGGAGGTTCCGGTAAGCTACCGCCGTCGAATCGGCGTTTCTAAAATTACCGGGACGGTGCAGGGAACCCTCAAAGCAGGCTGGAAAATCCTCTTTACAATTTTCAAATACAGATTCTTGAAGACCCGGTAAACCCAAGCTATTCTTGAGAAGACCGGAGAAGATAACGAATCGTCCTGGCAAACCGTTCTGCGCCCTGGGGGCTGAGACGAAACGTATCCTGTTTTCGAACAGCATCTTTGAGGGCGATCATAAACCGGGTCCGTGGAGGGGCGTCTACCCTCACGGCCGAAACCATTGCCCTGCGGGGCTTGGAGGCGTCGTTCACCGGAGGGGGTGCGCTCCGTTCTCGAACCTCATCTTCTGGCCAGAATCTGAGAAAGAGATACAGCGTGAACGAGACAAAAAAGATGGACACCAGCATGGACGCCACCACCAGCCGCCCCAGAAAAGCCGCTGTGATCCCCAGTATCCCCAGCGCCAATCCAAGCACTAAGAACCACCGTTTTATACCTCCGGCAACCACCTGCATCGGGCTGTCCTGAGCGCCTTGATCCTCGCCGGAAGGCTCTGGCTTGTCGATTTTGGGCTTAGCCATTTTCACCGGTTCCATCCAGGAACCGCCCCAGCCGTTGGACAGCCTTGGCGGCCCTCTCGCTTTCCGCTTCCCGCTGTCCTTGGCGCCTGAGCAACTGATCGGCAATATCCATCGCAGCCATAATCGCAACCCGGGTGGGGTCGGCCAGGTTCTGCTGGGACGCAATTTCGGTCATCTTGCGATCCACAAAATCCGCAATCTGAGAGGCATAGTCCGCAGATTCCTGGCTGGAGAGCGGATATTCGCGCCCGAAAATCGTCACATGGGTGATCTCTGAACTCTTATCCGTTTCCATCTCTTCACCCCAAGTACCCGCAGGATCTACCGGATATGCTTTTTTTGAGTCTGTATGACGCGATGTGTGACTTCTTTTCGTAACTCCTTGATTTTCAACAGCACCGATTTCTGCCCCAAATAGGGCATTGTGAATAACCTGTTGAAAATATAAGTTTTAAAAAAAGTCACACATGACGTTCTGTATGTAGCTATTTTAACCTAATCTACGAAGAACGTCCTCCCATTGTCAACATTTTCGTTCAGAACATCCCCCATGAAATCCGTCACGCCAGATAGATCCGGGATGCGCCGGATGTAGGCCGTTGCCAGGTTTGCGGGCCGATCCACAACGATCCGGTCTACGATGGACCGCAGCATCTCACGCCTGGCCCCTGGTTCTTCATGCTCCAGGCTTTTCTCCAGGTCTTCCAGGTATTGTCCCACCGCGCAGCAGATATTGGCTATATCGTCCTCTGTGAGCCTCAGAATCTGCCCTGCGCTCTGGAGGTCGGCTCGCCGCTCTTGCAGGTCTGCCCGTTCCTGTTGCAGCCGCTTTAGGGACTGGACCACAAAGGCCGGCTCCACACCGCTCTCCATCGCTTGCCGGACGTTGCCCTCCTTCTCCTCTACCTGTGCAAGCTGTCGGTCGATCTCTATTAGCTTGGCCTCGGTATTTCCTGTCGTGGCGTCCGTATAGTGCCGGATGAACTGTGTCACCTGGTTTTCTATATCGGACTCCACAAGAGCCTTCTTAACCTCCTCAAAAACGAAATCCTCCAACAGATCACGGGGAAGGACATACATCTTGCAGGGCGGTTGGGTCTGCATCTCCGCCGGGTTGCGGTGGACATAGCAGAAATAGGTTTTGCCGTGCATCTTTCGGGTGTGGCCATAATAGGAAGAGGCGCACGCTTCACACTTGATGAGGCCCGACAGCGGATAACCGACACTCCCCAACGGACGGCCCACCGGCCCACCGAAAGACCGCTGCACCGTTTCCCACGTCTCCCGGTCCACAATCGGGTCCCATGCGCCGGCCTGAGTGATCCACTCCGCTTTTGGCCGCCAGATCAAGGCTCCGTTGCGCTCGTTGAATTTGGACACATCCCGCCGTCCGTACGTCAGGTCACCCACGTAGACGGAATTTCGCAGCACCTTCAAGATGGCAGAACCAAGCCATCGCCTTTTTTTTGGTGGAGGCGTCCCTTGCAAGTTCAGGTGTCGGGCGATTCCAACGCACTCTGCAGCATCTTCCTGGCTCCCTGCCGAAGAAGTACTTCCAGGCTGGTGGCCAGTTCATCTTTGACTATGCCTGCCACCTCGGGTAAAGTATATTCGGCTCCTCGCTATTTGGTGTGGGTAACCTTCCCCCAGGAACGACCAGTTGTGGTAGACAAGACGCCCAAGCTGCAGGTTTTGTGGACCAGCCTTCGAGTATTCTTTGTCAACGGTGTTGCCCGACCCGTTGTCTGTTGCTCAGGATTCTATCTTAAAAACAGTTGTTTAAGTTGTTAGATAATAAATTGTTACGATGGACTAAACGGCAAACTGGATCTCCGGATCATTCAATACCCGCCGTGTGTTTAGGAGAGATCTCATGTGCGGATACCGGAGCAAACGGTTAGGAACCACCTCGCACTCGGCAAGAAGACTGGTTCGGGTTTTTATGATTACCCACGTGAAACAGCGAAGAGCCGTATATTCTTTCACGGGCGTATCCTTTCTCCCTCGGGTGAGGGACTTTGATATTTGTGAATATCAAAGGATACGCTCTTTTCTTTTTCTCATCCACAACTTTTGAATATACCTCCGAACACTTCGGGCTGTGTAGTATGAGTTCCTGAAAAAATTCAAGGTCTTTATCCCAAAATCTCTGTTGTTCTTGAGGACTCATCCTTTGGTCAAGAGCCACTCCATAAACTTCCTCCAGGATCGGGGCGACATCTCCATCTTTCTTGAGCTTCCCGCGTTCAGTCCACATATAGGCTTCAAAGGCATCCCATATGAGACTTTCAAAAGTCTTAGCATCCTTTATGACAAATTGCTTCAGATTCCTGCGATATTTTTTGTAAATCTCAACGACACAGGCTTTAAGAACCCCATCCCGTTCAAACTTTCGGTTGGTCATCCTCCCTGAATCTTGTAATACTTTTACTCTCTTAGCATAAAGCGGTACAAGCTCACCTTCTGCAAGTTGCTTGATGATTTCATTCCTGTCCATAATACGCCCCTCCTACCAGGGGAGTTCAGGACCGCCGGCGGGCAAGGCGCCGTCGCTGATCGGGCGCTACGGCCCTGATTTCATCGCTTCAACATTTGCTGTGGCTACGAAAACCTCTGGTCAAGTTCGTCATATCCAATTCTCCGAATGATCACCCCTCTAGAGACATCAAACAACGGTGCCAGTTTTGTAGCCATCATCTCTTTGGCAGAGTCCAGATAATCTCTTCTTTGAAATCCCTCCCTTTTGGCTGTCTCAATGGCTCCTTGTACGTCGGGTAGATGCTCGTCGAAATGCCTGCTGAGGTGATCGGGGGGGACAAGGACCAATCCAGCAAAGCAGTACCCTTGATATTCCATCATTGAATACTCCGCCTCACCAACCTGATCGACAAACTGCTTCCAGTCTGCGACAGAATTGACATCGACTTGGCCTAAATACTCTTTGTGAAGAACCCAATGGGCTACTTCATGGGCGAGAGTAAATCGGTAACGAACTGGCACATTGGAATAGATACTCTCATCTACGTAGATGCTGGAAAAGTCGCTCGAAGTGAACCCTTCGGTCTGAAAATCCCTCTGCAAGTTCGGCATAGGTATTATGTCCATGTCAAGCTGAAATTCGATGATAGTCTCGATATCAACCGGGACCGTTGTTAATGCATCATGCTCCTTTAGAAATGCCATCGCCTTTTCAGAGATGTAGACATATTCAAGATATGGGATACCCAGAGAAATCACTACGTCCTCCTGATCTCCTCTGCAAGCTTGTCCAGTTTATCCTGTGGGATTTTCTCGCCTCGCAATGTCCTGAATACCAATGGCAACTTTTCTACCAACTCCTCATCAGACATCAGGTCGTCGGGAATCTTGCCTCTGGCGGCAGCGGCGCGGTCAAAAAACTCAAACCAGTCTGAACTGCCTTCTTCAACCTGAAGAAACCTGGCATACTTCTCAAGAATCTCTCGGCCTGGGGGTGGCATTTTTCCTCTTTCCAGCTTACTAATGTTGCCAGGGTCAAGACCATATTTCTGGCAAAACCGGCGAAGAGTTGTTCCTTGACGCTGCCTCAATTCTTTAAAAAATGCACCAAAATTCTCGGTGAGCGGTACCATAGTAGAATCTCCTTTGGTGTGAGCGGTTTCTTCTTCCTCCTCCTCCTTTCATAATCAGGTATCTGTTGTAAACTTACTACAACACTGGAAATAAATCAAGGGGATATCTGAAAAAAGAACCACAAAACAGCCCCAAGTCCTTTGAAGACAAGGGGCTAACTTTGCTTGCTACACCGCCCTTACGGCAGGCAATTCGAGGGTCGGCGAGTAGTAAAAAGGTGCCAACGCCCTCCCATTGTCAAGGTCATTCAACCGCTTAGAGTCCCACGCTCTCGCCCCTCCGTCCTTTCCTCCTTGACAGGGGGCGGTGTTCATCAGTACCTTGGCCATGTCGTTTTTCCCCGTTTTTCATTGGCGTGGGAGACGTGGAGACGACGTGGCCCGTTCGGTCCCCGACACCGGCGGGCCGTTTTTTTTATTTTGGACTCAAGATTCCTCATACATTTGTCGATACATAAGGAAAAGGGGGAGTGCGCCCAGAAATTTATGCCCTGCAAAACAGCTCTTATGGCCGGCATCCTGCACCCTCCTTCCAACCCCATGATTTCAACGTTGGGGCACACCCTCCAAGGACAGGAACTATGCCGCCACCCATCACACACTACTCCGGCGCCTCGTTCGATTACGGTCCGGCACCCCAGAGCCAGACGGAAGCTGAGACAGAAGCCACTGGCGAAACACAAGCTGCCGAGGAAACACAGGTCACCGTAGAAGTGGAACTGTCGGGCACGACGGCGGATGGAGATACCGTCGAGATCTCATCCTCGGACGACGCTTCCGGGGAGAGCGCCGCATCGGGAAATCTCATCGGCACGTATGGCCCTCCGAAGTTCAGCAACCGCTTCCAGTTCGACATTGCCAACGGCATGTTCGACAGAAGCCTCCGTTTTACACCGCTGAAGCCTCGCTTCAACGGCGCCGCAGCAGCCACCTATGAGGCCCGGCAGAGCCTGGACACTCAGGTAAGCAACACGGCCGGACAGGGCAGCGTGTATTCGGCTCTGTTTGACGTTCAGTATAACGAGGCCCAGCCGGACGCCTCGAAAGCGGGTTCCAGCGTGGATGCTCGGACCGAACTGAGCCGAATAGCCGACCGCAACCTCACCCTCCTCAGCCAGCTTTAATCTTCCCATCCCCCTGCGCAAAAGAGGAGGCAATCTTTGATGATCGCCTCCTCTTTTAATAACCCGGAAAATTCGGCAAATACCGCAGCGGCCTCACCTTTCTCCGCCTGTTCCCCAACTCAACTCTGCCCGGCTTCCGTAATCGGATCGAGCCGCACAACCCCATCTGTTGCCGGCACCATGATCTCCACGATCCACCCATCCACATCTTTTCCCATCACCCGGACCTGCTTGGGAATACGCCGCAGCACCCTGGCCTCTTTTGACACCCTGGAAAACGCCCGGCACTCCTCGTCGTCAATACAGAAGTAGCGCTCAATACGTCCCTCCGGCGTGCCCCCAAGCTGGGCTGTTTCACCTGTGCTGTCCGTTTGCTCTTCAGCCATTGGATCTCCCGGTGCGCTCAGCGTTCACCCTGCCGATAAAGTCCATGTGTTTCAATAAAGCGGA
The DNA here is from genome assembly GCA_965249305.1 of Candidatus Latescibacterota bacterium. Lineage (GTDB taxonomy): Bacteria > Latescibacterota > UBA2968 > UBA2968. The sequence goes on from OZ252228.1 coordinate 7,187,265, forward strand.
CCACCGGTTCCGGCGCCAGATAACGGATGGGTCGACCGGCGTTTACACGGGCCCGAATATCTGTCGAAGAGATATCCAGAAGAGGTGTGTCCAGGAAATTCATTTGCCGGGCCAGCCCTGGATCAATCCGGCCCCGGTCGTGTTCGGGCCGATCAACCACCACCACCTGCGCCAGCTCAAGCACCCCCTCCGGATCGCACCAGGTGGGCATCTCCACTGCGTTGTCCGCCCCGATCACCAGGTAAAGATCCACGCCGTCCCCCAGCCTCTGGCGTAACCGTCGCAGGGTCTCCACCGTATAGGACGTGCCCGAACGCTCAAGTTCAATCCGTGACAGCTCAAACAGAGGATGGTCCGCAATGGCCAGCGCCACCATCTGCGCACGCGCATCTGCCGACGCCATCTGGGCATATTGCTTGTGCGGGGGCTCTGCGGAAGGAACAAAGAGCATCTGACTCAGTTCCAGGCGGTGCAGAACCTCCTGTCCGAGAATCAAATGCCCCGTATGAATCGGATCGAACGTCCCACCAAAAATGCCGATCCTACGCGCCATTCACCCTCACTTGCCATCCACCGGGCCTTGTGCGGATCCTGCCTCTTCAGCCGGCGCCGGGGGAACCGATGCCCGTTTGGTAATCGCCCCCTGCACCTTCTGGACCTCTTTCTCGACCTCTTGCCTGAGACCGTCGGAAATCTCATCTGAGGCCAGAAGCGTCAACGCCTCCAGGGCCTCGTCCAGCTTCTCCATTCGATATCGGGCGCGGGCCAGCAGAAAACGCGCCCGAAACACAACATCCGTATCCGGGAATTCGTTCAGGATAACTTCGCAGTAGCGCTCGGTTGAAGGCGCATTATTCCACGTCAGGTAGTTTTGGGCAATCATCAGCTTCTGGGACGCCAGCTTGCTGCGCAACTCCCGGATCTGCTCCTGCGCATCCGTAACCAGCTCGCTGTTGGGAAAATCCTCAATAAACCGCCTGAATTCCAGGATGGCCTTTCTCGTTTCATCCTGGTCGTGGTGAATATCCCGGGATTGTTTATAATAACACATCCCGATCTGGTAACGCGCTTCGTCCACAAAAGGGCTGGTGGGAAACTCGTTGAGCAGCCGTTCGTATTCGAAAACCGCTTCCACATAGTCTTTGGAGCAGTAATAGGCTTGACCCAGATGGTACTGCGCCTCGTCTACCAGGTGGGACCCGGGAAAATCCGACAGCAGATTCCGAAACAGTTGCTGCGCATTCCAGCACTTCCTTTTAAGCAATGCCTTTTTGCCTTCTTCGAAATAGCGCTCGGCGCTTGGACGCCTGTACCTGTCTTGCCCGCACCCCATCCAGACCCCCAACAGGCAAAGCCCCCACAGAATCGCCAGCTTATGTTTTGACATGCCCCTCGTATTCCATCGTGAACAAAAGATTAAGGCTCCATTTCCAGTTCCATCCGAATCTTGCGAATCAGCGCCTCCGCCTGCCCCAGATATTCGCTTTCGGGAAAGTCCACAACCAGCCGTTTTAACTCAATCAGCGCGTTTTCCTGATCGCCCAGCTGCAGATAACATTTTCCCAGGCATCAACTGGGCATCGTCGTCCTTTTCCGTTTTCGAGTAGATCAGCACCTTCTTAAAGGCTTCCTGAGCCGCCGGGTAATCCTCCAGAGCGTAGTCACACTCTCCCAGCCAGTACTGCGCATTATCCGCCAGTTCGTTTTGAGGCTCTAAGACCAGCACCTTCCGAAGTCCCGCCTTGGCCGCTTCGTACTGCCGGGCGTAATAGTCCTTCAACCCCTGATCGTATACGCTTCTGACCTCCAGGACGCCGACCTGCGGAGCCGATGTCCCCTGTACCTCAGGCGCCTTCTGAACGGCCTGGAGCTGTCTTCGCATCGCCTCCACCTGCTCGGCCAGAGACATCATCCGGGCGGCCAGTTCCGCGTTGACCATCTCCAGATCGGACACCCGGGTGACCAGTTCAGCCTCCAGGAACGCAATCCGGTCTTTCAACGCCGCCAGGCTCTCCTGTTGCGCAGAAACAACCTGAAGAGGGGGAGGCTGCTCTCCGGCCTCCTGAACCAGAGGCGGCCCATATTCCTCATACCGCGTGGTTGCGCACCCTGCCAGAAAAAGAACCAGCGCAGCGCAGCCCCAGAACTGGATCGCCCGTTTCAAAGGCTCTTCTCCTTTAACGATACGGTAAGCGAAATGTTCCGCCGCCCACAATGAGAGGGACCAACGGCCCTGGTGTCTTAGCTTCAAAAACTGGCCTAACACCTGTATTTCCAACGCCTCTTACGTTCATAATAAGCAAACGCCCCTGGCAAGTCAAGCGAATATGGGCCGCAGTCGGGGGAAGGACAAAATCGGCTTGACCGCAAACGCGAATCTTCATACCTTACCGCTGCCATGGAATCGATCAAAGACCGGGTACGCCGGGGTTATTCTCGTTCCTGGGTGGTCAAGAAGTACACGGTTATCGGCCTCTGGCCTTCCGAGGAGGTTCTCTGCCGGACCTACTGGCCGCCCGGCAGCCGGATCTTAGACATCGGATGTGGCGCCGGGCGTACCACCATCCCCCTGGCCCGACAGGGCTACCGGGTAACCGGCATCGACATCTCTTCTCCCATGGTATCTCAGGGCCGCGCCCTGGACTGCCTCCGGGGAACGACCGCGACCTGGGGGGTGGGCGACGCCACCGATCTGTCCTTTCTGGACAACAGCTTCGACGGCCTCCTCTTTTCCTATAACGGCATCGAACTCGTTCCCGGCATCCAGGGAAAAACGCAGGTCCTCCAGGAAGCCTGGCGGGTGCTCAAGCCCGGAGGGCATCTCATTTTTACCACGCATGCCCTCGAAGCGTTGAACCGCTTTGCTCCCTTCCGGATGCGTCAGTTTTTCCGGTTCTGTTTCGCACGCCTGCTGCGCCGGTCCATCCCCGAAATGGAACTGGGAGAGGTCATCTACGACCCGAAACAAAATCTCGAAGTCTATTACCTGCAGGTCATTTCGCCCCGCACGTACCGCCGGCTCCTCTCCCGGATCGGGTTCAACCTTGTCTACTACAACAGCCGCCGGCTTGTGGACCTGAACTCCCCACCCCACTGGTTCGTGGATTTGGATCCCGACTTCAAATTCTACGTTGCCCGGAAACCGCCTCAATGACCCCCCGCTCTGCGCCCGAGGTCCTGGTCATCGGCAGCGCCAACACCGACCTCGTGGTTCAAACCCAACGCCTGCCCGCCCCCGGCGAGACCCTCCTGGGAGGCGCTTTCTTTACCGCTTCGGGTGGAAAAGGCGCCAACCAGGCTGTGGCTGCGGCCCGGGCCGGAGCCCGTGTGACCTTTGTGGCCCGCGTGGGCAGCGACGACTTCGGCAAAGAGGCTCTAAGAGGACTCCGGCGGGAACGCATCGACACCGCCTACACCCTCGCCGACCCCGACCTGCCCTCCGGGGTCGCCTTTATCCTGCTGGACGCACAGGGCGAGAACAGCATCGTGGTGGCCTCCGGCGCCAATGCCGCGCTCTCTCCCGTCCAACTCGACGCTGCTGCGCCCGCCTTCGACCGGGCCTCCATCTGCCTCCTCCAGCTTGAAACCCCTCTGCCCACAGTTGCCCATGCCATTCAACTGGCTGCCGAGCGCAGCCTGCCGGTCATCCTCAACCCTGCCCCTGCCCAAAAACTCCCTCCCGAGGTCCTCTCCGGCCTCACTCTTTTAACGCCCAACGAGTCCGAAACCGAAACCCTGACCGGCATCCGGCCCCACACCGAAGAAACGGCCCGCCAGAGCGCGGAAATTCTCCGCAACCAGGGGGTACAGACCGTCCTCATCACCCTGGGCGCCCGGGGAGCCCTGCTGGTCACCGACCGGGAGACCAGGCGCATCCCTGCGCCAGAGGTCGAAGCACAGGATACCACGGCTGCCGGAGACGCCTTCAACGGGGCCCTCGCCTGCGCCCTCGGTTCAGGCGCGCCCCTAAAAGACGCCGTTGCCTTTGCCAATTGTGCCGGCGCCCTTTCCGTCACACGGCGGGGAGCCCAGCCTTCCCTGCCCGCTCGGGCTGAAATCGAGGAACTGATGGCGCGTCATACAAAAAACGCCAGGCGCTGATCATCCGTTCAGTATATCGAAGAATTTTTCTCTCTTGACCCGCCCCCCGGCTTGTCCTATATTTTATATCCCTGGTTTTGCCGAAACTCCTCTCTCCTCCTCGACTCCCCCAAACCAGAAGGGAGTAGCGATTATGGCATATCGCACCGGCTCCACCTCCAACCTCGACTTTGAAGATCTGGTTGAGGAACTGGCCCGATTTGAACAGGACGCACGAACGCTTAAGGATCGGATTGCCTGTTTTATGGACGACGCAAAACAGGCGGCCGACAATGGCGTATCGTCTCCCCCCGAGGCCCACACCGGCTCAGCGGTGCAGGACGGGGCGGCATCCTGACGGAGGCATACGGCAGAAAATTGACAGGCGGGGCATTTGCCCCGCCTGTTGGCTTTTCGGGATAAACAAAACCACGACCAATGTATTATGCGCTTCTTATGACCGGGGTACTCCTGGCCGTTCTCCTGTTTAAGTATCTCGTCAAACCGGGCGAAAGGTGTCCGGAGTGCGGCCAGAAGCGGGAAGACAGCCATCCGATCTGTCCCTGCGGCTGGGTGTTTGAATTTCCCGAAGACGATACCCCTCTGGAATATGGAGACCCTGACGACGATGAGGTTCCAGCATGACCTTCCGTGTCTTTCCCCGTGATTCCGTGGCGTTTGATTCACGCCCAATTCGACCGCATTGTATTCTGTCGGTCTGCCTCCTGGCCCTTTTTTCGGCCTGTGTGCCTCCGGCTCAAGCAGGCGTCAACCCGCGAACGGGCGCTTTTACCTACACCGAAGAAGGCGATGTCGATAATACCCTCGGGCAGATCGGCCTGTACCTGATCAACCGCAAACAGATGGAAGGGAGCACCTTTATCTCGGAGGAGGTCAACGCGGGGATTGTGGGGTACCAGCTCCGCTTTTTCGACAACGGCAACCGGGTCGCAGATGATGGGGACTGGCTCAGCGTCCGCCGCTACCACGTTCCCTCCCAACCCGATACCACACAACCTGAGGGATATTTTAAAAACACCTACATCGAATATGTCGACCACGGCCTGGACGGGTTCAACAGGCGGGACAACTACTTTATCAACGGGCGCCAGTTCGACCTGGGCGACCAGCCCCCGGACGTGCTGCGGCAATACCAGGTTCAAATCGAAAGCGGCATCAGCGCCTTTATCCGGCAGATAGGCTACCAGACCATCCTCGAAGACCTCGGGGCGGGCACGCAAACGCGCGTAAAAAAAACCCAGGCCTTCGAAGACGGGTCCCTGCCCTCATCAATCGCCCTGGGAAACGATCTGCCCTACGTCTTCCGGCCCATCCGGCAGAGGGATGTACAGCTAAACCAGAAACAGATGGTAGAGGAAATCCGCGAGCATATCGGGTTTGTCTACAACGCGATCGTAGACTATACCGACATTCAGGGCTACCGGTTTCGTGAAATCGCCGACCAATTCGCCCTCCTCCAGCGCGTCTACGACCCGATGGAAGTGCGCACCCTCACCCTGATCATGGATGCTCTCTTCGATACGAATGGAGACGGCATCATCACCCCGGAGAATATCAAGAACGGCTACCAGCGATTCATCGTCATTCACCGGCAGCTTGCAGACAACGCCCGGGGCCTCAAGCGCCGAATTATACTCCCCAACGAAAAGCTCGCCCGCCTCAGAAAGGAATACGAGACCGTACACAAGAAGACGTTTAAGTACTAAAATCAGAGGTCAGAAAAAAGCAGACTGACCTCTGACCCCTGCTCTATGCCTTCACATCCAGAAATCGAACCATCGCGTCTGCCGCTGTTCCTACGCCTCCATCCCCCCTCACAAACCGGCCAAGCTGCACTATGCGGTCCCCGCTCTCCATCGATTCGTTCACCTGCTCGAAGTCAAGCTCAATCGCCCTGACGCCTGCCCCGGCCAGCCCCCGCAATTCCCCGGGGTCCGAAATCCCGCTGCCGTTTCGGTCCTGGAAAAGCTTCAAACGCGAATAGACCGCGTCTCCCCCGTCGATCCGGCCGTCCCCGTTATCGTCGAACCGGGCCAGTTCCGCAAACCCGTTGGCCGCCCCGTGATGGTCTCCAAACAGCTCCTTCCCGCTGTCGATTTGGCCGTTGCCGTTCCGGTCCAGCGCCAGAAAGGCATCGTCTCCCCGGACAAAGCTCGTCCGCTCCTGCCGGCCGTCCCCGTCAATATCGAACAGCACCCCTGCCTCAACCCCGGTCAGCGAAATCCCATCCCCGGCCAGATCCAGAACCAGCGGATCTCCTTCCTGCGCCTCCCCTTCCGCCGTAAGGCTCACCCGCACCTCCGCCTCAACCCGGGCGGTCACACGGGCCATTGAGGACAGCCGGGCCATCGTCCCCTGGAATACCCCGGACAGCCCCTCCGGCGTCACCCCCGCCTGGAGTTCTCCATAAACCGCTCTGACAAAACGGTCTAAACTGCTTTCCTTGTCTTCTTCTTCAAGAAGAATATCCACCAGCATCAGATAGTCTTCAACCAGCTCCGGGTCCACGTCCATCAGCCGCTGGATGCTCTCTTCAAAAGAAGCCATCACCCTCGGCGGGGCCAACGCAAACCGATCGGCCATGTGCCCGCTGGTCTGCTGCACCCGGGCCCCCAGTTCCGCCCATCCAGAGGCTGAAAAGGCATCCTCCACCCTGATCTCTCCCCTCCCTTCCCTGTCTGCTGCCTGCTGCGAACGCTCCCCACCCGCAGACCTTCCCACCTGTAGAGCTTGTACAGCATCAACCATATTCATAGCCTGTATCCTCCTGTGCAGAGCATTACAGGATGGCCGCTGGAGACCTGCTTTTAAAGAGGATGAAAAAACTGGGCATGGTTCAAAATGGATGGGCGAATGGGTCACACCTCAAACCTCGCGAAAAAACCATAACCGTAGGGGCAGGCCCCCGTGCCTGCCCGGATTCGGGCACCCACAGGGGGGTGCCCCTACAAACACGGTGTTACCCTGTTTTGAACCATGCCAAAAACTGGGGTGAAATGAATTCGGAATGAGTCAGAGACCTCCGGCAAAGCCGGAGGCTTGAAAACCGTGAACCGCTCAAAGCGGTTGAAAACTTGGCGCCACCTGAAGGTGGCAATCAATCAAACAGGTTCAGTTGATCCAGCCGACGGTCTGCTTCTTCTTGCTCTCGGATGTATCTGCGAACGGTCTCCTCATCTTTCCCGGCCGTCGAGACATAATAACCTCTTGCCCAAAAACGTTCACCTGTCACGTTCCCTCTACGTCCACCAAAGGTCCGAGCAACATAAATCGCACTTTTCCCTTTGATGTAACCCACCACCTGAGAAACCGCATACTTCGGGGGGATCGACACAAATATATGCACGTGATCTCCCATCAGGTGGCCTTCCAACACCTGGCTCTCCCTCTGACGAGCCAATTCACGCAAAACTTCGCCCAGATACTTGCGCAACTGACCATACAACACTTTCTTCCGACATTTCGGAATCCACACCAAATGATACTTGCAATCCCAACGGGTATGTCTTAGACTCTGTATGTTGTTCATCGAGAACCTCCCTTTCTGTGAGCTTTGCGCGGTTCACAATGGGGAGGTTCTCAAATATTCCCGGAACTGTCAAACTCTTTGAGTCCCCCGGCAAAGCCGGGGGTTTACTCCGATTAATTATATTCGGGATGTCCTTCAGGGTGGGATATTAATAAGATCGGCAGGGCAGAACCCAATCTTCAATAGCGGGACAATTTTTCAAAGAAAGGGACCCAACGCATGAACTGGACGCCGGAGGCGGTTCGGGCCGAACTGGACGGCCTGGAACCCGTTTTGGTGGAACTGGGGCTAAAAACCCCCTTCCAGAGGGCGCGGCAGCTCATCGTCCTGGACGAGCAGTGGGAAGCGCCCGGCGCTCAGCAACGCTGGCAGAGCCGGATCGACTACTGGCGCGACGTCCTCCTCGGCGAGGGGGTGGGCGCCGGCTGGGACGACCTGCTTCACCTCGAAAGCGCCGGGCTTCGGCTCTTGAAGAGCAGTTTTGACGCAGGCGGCGAAAAAGCGTGTGATGCCTGGGCGTCACACATTGCCAAACAGGCCCGGCTTGCCCCCCACCTCCGGGACGCCGATTTCCGAAAGCTCCTGTTTGAAACGGATGCCTGGGAAGTGTATGCCCCGGATGGCGCCTTTCGTTTTGAACGCGCCGAAATGCTGCTCCGGGGGCAGATCCAGCTCCTGAGCCTGGAACCTGTACAGCGGGATATGAATGCGGATTACGACTGGCTCATCAGGCACTCCCGCGACCGCGTCTTCCAGAGTGGCCATCAGAGCGCCTATATTCTGATGGTCCTCGCCCTGGCCTATTTTCACCGCCCAAACGCCCGGTGGGCACAGGAATGGAGTCACCTGATCCTTGCCCTAACTGCCCAGTGCCCCCGCCTGCCGGACGGCGAGAACGACTTCGGCCCGGGCAACGTCTGCGACAGGCCCTCCAACGTCGCCTGGTCCCACTACGGCTACGTTGCCAACCGGCTGCACTTCCTGGTCGCCACTTACCTGACGATGGTGGACAGCCCCGCGTTTTCGCCCCGCTTCCACGCCGTCGTCCTGAGAATCATCCGGGCCCACGCCCGGCATCTCCACGAACTGGGTAAAGCGGCGTACAAAGACAACCTCCTAAGCGCAGCTGGCAAAGCCATTTACCTTACCTCGACACTATTCCCCGAACTCAAAGAGCGCGCGGCCTGGCTGCATCACATGTGGCCCCACCTGACCGACGGCCTCCAGCGGGAACTGCTCGACGACGGCTGTCACATGCACCGGTCCTTCTCCTACCACCTCACCTTCGTCAAGCGCCCCCTCTCCATGATCTGCCTGGCCCGAAGACAGTCCGAGGAACTGCCCACCCGGTTCCTCTCGCTCACCCAGAGCGCCGCAGAGGCATTCGCCCGGGTCTCCACCCCGATCCGCTCCACCCCCGGCATCAACGACGACTGGACGGTCGCCATCGAGTCCCATGCCCTCCTGCGCCTCTTAGCAGATGCCTTCGGGCGGGACGACTGGCGCTACCTGGCCACGGACGGACGGGAAGGCGCCGAACCGGGCACGCGCTCGGTCTTGCTGCCTGCCGCCCAGATTGTGGCCATGCGCTCCGATTGGTCCAGAAACGCCCGGTACCTCCTCTTCAACGTCAGCCCGGACGGCGGCCACCACCATCCGGACCCCCTGTCCATCCAGATCTGGGCCGGCGGCCGGCACCTCCTCATCGACCCCGGTGTGGGCCATTACTACACCGGTGAGCGTGAGATCGCCAGGCGCAGCTGGTGGCACAACTGCCCCACCCTGGGCGCAGCGCCCCTGCCCAACGATCCGACCCCGGAAATCCTGCACTGGCAGTCCGAACAGGATCTGGACTACGCACTCGGCCGGATTCAGATCCCCCCCATCACCATCCGGCGCCACGTCTTCTTCGTAGACCGGTGCGCCTGGATCGTCTGGGACGAATTTGAGGATCTGCCCCCAAACACCCGGATCTGGGAAAACTTCCACTTTACCACAGACAGCCTTCACATATCCGGAGACGGCCGGTCTGTCCACACCAGCATGCCAGAAGGCGCCAACCTCTCCCTGCATCTCTGCAAAGAAGGCTGGCGCCTTTCGACCGAAACGGCGCAAAAATGGCTGTCCTACGGCGGCGCGGCCATTCCCACACAGCTTCTCCACTACGAAGCGGATGCAGAAACCGCCTCACACGGCTTTTGCGCCCTCCTTGCGCCGTTTGAAGGGAAAACTCCGCCCGGGAATACTGCATTCGACCGCATCGAGCACCTAACCGATGGCCGGGTACAGCTCCACCTCACGGTGCGGGGAAGCCACCGGCAGCTCACCACAGTCCGCTAATCCACGGCAATCTCAGCTCCACCTGTCTGTGCCCAACTGATTCTGGTAGAGCTCTTTAAGCGCCACCACTTCCGTATCGGATAAAGGACCCAGATCGAACGCCGCTGCATTCGCCTCCGCCTGCGCCGGCGTCTTCGCCCCTGGAATCACGGTGGAAACCGCCGCAGGGCAAAGCGCAAACCGGAGGGCCGCCTGCACCAGACCTGCCCCCACGACCCCTTTCACCTCTTCCACCTGCTGCAAAATCTCCTGGAGCCGTCCTTCGCGCTGCCATTCTCCCCGGAAGTCCCCTTCGGGAAAAGCCGTATCCGGCCGGTATTTGCCGGTAAGCAGGCCGCGGGCCAGGGGCGTTTTCACCACAATGCCGACCCCGGCCTCCTGTGCGGCCTGGAACAGCTCGGGGTCCGGACGCTGGTCCAGGATATTGTAATAGACCTGAAGCACGTCGATACGCCCGGACTGCACGCACAGCAGCCCCTCCTCAACCGTATCCACGGAAGCCCCCGCCCGGCGGATTTTGCCCTCCTCTTTGAGGCGGTCGAGCAAATCGAAAATCTCCCCCCGGCGAATCGCTTCCAGGCCTGGATCGTGGATCTGATAAAGATCGATCCGGTCGGTCTGAAGAGACCGCAGGCTCTCCTCTGCGGCCCGGTAGAGATAGAGAAAGGAGAATTCGGCATAAGCCTGCCCCCCCACGTACCACCAGCCCCCCTTGGTGGCCAGAATCACCTCCTCCCGCCGGCCCTTCAGCGCTCTGCCAATCACCCGCTCGCTTCGCCCGTTGCCGTAGGCATCGGCCGTATTGGACTTGACCCGTTTCGGTGGAGTTGCCCCGTTTTGGTGGAGTGTTTAGGGCTTGGGCTTCAAGCCCGTGTTTGATGCTGTTTTTCATATGTCATCGGTGAGTGGTATGCGATTGATGAATGCCTACGATGGGGATTATACCAGCCCTCAATATACTCAAAAATAGCCAATCTGGCCTCCTTGTGGGTACGAAAACAACGGCGGTCGATCAATTCACATTCGAGGGTGGCGAAAAAGCTTTCACACAGTGCGTTGTCATAGCAGTCGCCTACAGAACCCATTGAGGGACGTATACCCGCCTCATCGCAGCGTTTACCGAAGGCAAGTGAAGTATACTGAGATCCCTGGTCGGAGTGGTGGATCACCCCACAAGGATGACGCTGCCAAAGTGCCATATTCAAAGCAGACAAAACCAACTCACTCTGGAGCGTCGAAGCCATCGTCCAGCCCACGACTCGGCGGGAAAAGACATCGATAACCACAGCAAGATACAGGAAGCCCGCCCAGGTTGGTACGTAGGTAATATCGGCCACCCAGAGTTTATTTGGGGCTTCAACAGTGAAGTCTCTCTTGACCAGATCAGGGGCTTTTTGAGCCTTTTTTCCCTTACGGGTGGTTCTGATACCCTTTCGACGGCTCACCCCGAAGATACCAATCTCAACCATCAGACGGGCGACACGCTTTTTGCCTATACGGATGCCTAATGCTGCCAGATCTTCCCAGATTCTGGGGGCTCCGTAGGTAGAATCAGAACGGGCATGAAAAGCCTTAATCTGTTCCTTGAGATCCGCATCGACCTTTGCTCTTGGCGATGGGGGGCGTCCTCGCCACGCATAATACCCACTGAGGGAGACACCCAGGACTCGGCATTGCGTGGTAATTGGCCATTTTGCCTGGTGCGCCTTCACGAACTGGAAGGCTTTCTGGGGATCGTGTTGGTCTCCTGAGCGAACCAGGCTGCTGCTTTTGACAAGATCTCACGCTCGATGCGTAACTGCTTAATCTCGCGACGAAGACGGCGCAACTCCTCTCGCTCATCACTGGTCAGACCGTCTTCTCGAAGGCCCTCGTCTCGGTCGGCCTGTACCACCCAGTTCCGGATCGTCTGGTCTGAGGGCTCGAACTCTTTGGCCAGCTCTCCTGGCGTACGACCGGCTCGAACCAATTCGACCATTTGCTTTTTGAACTCAGGTGGATAAGGTGGACGTGTTGGCGGCATAGTGGATCTCCTTTCTCCCAAGAGATAAGGTACCCACCGAAACGGGTCAAGTCCAGAGCAGAGCAGATGTACAGACTATTCAAAGATCGATTGTATTCGGATTCCCCTGTTCCTTTAGATGAGAAAGGGCGTATCCGTATCGATGAATTTGAAATGAGAGAGGATGTACAGTCACTCATTTCATCCTTGTGGGAAAAAGTGAGTACCGAAAACCTCGAATCCATATCTGATATCCAGGGTTATCGAACCGAGTTCCTGAAACTCTTTGGTTTCGGCATTCCGTCCATTGACTATGAGATTGACGTTGATCCAGCCAAAATATAAATGACGATGGACCACAGACGGCAGACCACGCGTCGTCCGTAGTCCATCGTCAGGTTTATGGCGCCATCAGAACCGTCCTCACGAAAACGGCCCCGGAGGAAACGCTTCCTCCGGGGCCGTCTGTGATCACACGCTTCGAGAAGCCTACGGATACACCCCCAGCGTCTGCCCCGCATCCGCCGTCCGGGCCACCGCCAGCATATAGGCCGCAATCCGCATATCCACCTTTTCCTTCAGGGAAACCTCTAAGGTATCTTCAAAGGCCTTGCACATAATCCGCCTCAGCTTCTCGTTCACCTCCTCTTCTGACCAGAAATACTCCATCAATCCCTGAACCCACTCGAAGTAGGACACCGTCACCCCGCCGGCGTTCGCCAGAATATCGGGAATCAGGAAAATACCCCGATTGTAGAGGATATTGTCCGCAGCAGGGGTTGTCGGACCGTTCGCGCCTTCGGCCACCACCTTCGCCCGGATGCGATCGGCATTCTGTTCCGTAATCTGGTTCTCTAAGGCCGCCGGAATCAACACCTCGCAATCTAATTCCAGCAATTCCTCATTGGTCACGCTGTCTCCCTCGGAAAACCCCGCGACCTGTCCCGTGTCCCGCTTGTGGGCGGCCACCGCTTCCAGGTCCAGCCCGTTCGGATTGTGAATCCCTCCCTGTGAATCGCTCACCGCCACAATGCGGGCCCCCTCTTCCTGGATCAGCCTGGCTGCGATCTGTCCCACATTCCCGAACCCCTGCACAGCTACGCGGGCCCCCGCCACCGGAATATCCAGGTGCTCTAACGCTTCCAGCACAGTACGAACACAGCCCCGTCCCGTGGCCTCCTCACGCCCACGGGATCCGCCTACCGAAATCGGCTTTCCCGTCACCACGCTTGGCACCGAATGGCCCACACTCATACTGTACGTATCTAAGATCCAGGCCATCACCTGCGCATTCGTATTCACATCCGGCGCCGGAATATCCTTGTCCGGCCCTATGATAATCATCAGCTCCGACGTGAACCGGCGTGTCATCCGCTCCACCTCTGCCGGGCTCATCTCTTTTGGATTACAAACGATCCCACCCTTGGCTCCCCCAAACGGAATATCTACCAGGGCACACTTCCAGGTCATCCACATCGCCAGCGCGGTCACCTCATCCAGCGTCACATCCGGATGGTAGCGCAGCCCCCCCTTGGCCGGCCCCCTGAACAGATTGTGGTGTACCCGATACCCGGTAAAAACCTGGACCGAACCGTCGTCCATCATCGTCGGAACAGAAACGCTGAGCGTCCGCCTCGGGTACTTCAGTCGTTCGTGCACATTTTTGTCCAGATTCAGCCGTTCGGCCACATTGTCCAGTTGCTGCCGCGCAATCGCCAGCGGGTTCAGTTCCTCGCCCGCGTCCTCGACCATGACATCCTCTTCAACGGTAACTCTGCTCATCGCATTCTCCTATCTACTCCACAGGAAAGAGCGACCTGCTCCGAGCAGGCAGCCTCCCTGCAGGTTGACCCAGCGCGCCCCCCGCACTAGCCGACGTTCCATACAACGCTCCTTTTTCGGCTCCTCGCTATTTGGTGTGGGTAACCTTCCCCCAGGAACGACCAGTTGTGGTAGACAAGACGCCCAAGCTGCAGGTTTTGTGGACCAGCCTTCGAGTATTCTTTGTCAACGGTGTTGCCCGACCCGTTGTCTGTTGCTCAGGATTCTATCTTAAAAACAGTTGTTTAAGTTGTTAGATAATAAATTGTTACGATGGACTAAACGGCAAACTGGATCTCCGGATCATTCAATACCCGCCGTGTGTTTAGGAGAGATCTCATGTGCGGATACCGGAGCAAACGGTTAGGAACCACCTCGCACTCGGCAAGAAGACTGGTTCGGGTTTTTATGATTACCCACGTGAAACAGCGAAGAGCCCCTTTTTCTTGTTTGCAACAGGCGTGCCAAGGAGTTTAATCTTAACCTGTAAAATCGTAACATATTGTTTTTCTACTATAAAGCAACATCCGATCAACCGTCAAAACCCTTAAGAAAGGCCATTGAGACAGATTTGTCTCACCATTGCATGAGGACTTGCCCCACCTGTCAGTACTGGAAACCCTTGAACCTGACCCGGAACAGAACCGAATAGAGCACCGGCACCACCCCGAGCGTTAAAAGGGTCGCAAAAAGCAGGCCGAACATGATCGCAAGCGCCATCGTCTCCCACATGCCCCCGCCGTTGATCAGCAGCGGCGTAAGGCCGCAGATCGTGGTTGCCGTCGTGAGTAAAATAGGACGCAGGCGGCGCTGGGCGGCTTCAACGATGGCCCGCTGAGGTTCCAGACCATGCACGTCGATTTCGATGCGAATCCTGTCCAGGAGCACAATAGCGTTGTTAATGACAATACCGGCCAGAGAAATGACCCCCAGAAAAGTCATAAAACCGAAATAGGAGCGGCCGATGAGCAGCCCCACCACCACCCCGATCAGCCCCAGAGGGATGGTGCAAAAGATGATAAAAGGACGCCGGAAAGAATTAAACTGTCCAACCATCAGCAGCAGAATAATCAGGCCGGCAATCGGCAGCTTTTCATTGATGGAGTTATTGGCTTCCGCGGACTCCTCGGCCTCGCCGCCTACTTCGTACGTGTACCCGGGGCCCCAGCCCTTGCTCTCACCTTTCAGCCAGGACACAAACGCACGGCTGATCTCCGCCGCAGTAACATGCGCTTCTTTTCTACAGCTAACCGTAACCGTCCGGAATCGGTTGTAGCGCAAAATCCGGGACGGTTCCCAGGTCACGTGAACATCGGCCACCTGTTTGAGCGGCACAGACCGACCTGTTGCCAGCGAATAAATATTCAGGCTTTCCAGCTTGCCGATATCCTGCCGGTCTGCCGCCACAGATCGCAGGTTGATGGGGATAACCTTGTCCTCCTCGCGGTACTGGGTCATCTCAAACCCCTTCAACACCGCCTGCAGAGACATCGCAATATCCCGGTTGGTCACTCCGGCGCGACGGGCACGCACCTCGTTGACGTTCACCACCAGCTTTTTGACGCGCTGTCCCCAGTCATCATCCACGAGCTTGGTACCGGGGATGGAACGCAACTTCGCTTTCAGCTTTTCCACAAGATCGAAGAGAACATCCGTATCCCGGCCCGAAACCCGAACAGCGACCGGGATATCGACCGGCGGTCCTTCTCCCACCCGCCTCACGGTCGTCTGCAAATCCGGATAACGCGCATTGCAGAACCGTTCCAGCTTCCCCATGAGATCCTCGAGAATCTCGTGGGTAGTGGTATGGAAAACCATGAACGCATATTCCGGACTGCCCCCCTTGGCGCCTGCGCCCAGGGACCAGGATGGGGGGCCTCCTCCAATAAAAGACGACCATCCGGTAATGCCCTGCGCACGTTCCTCGTCAACCGTTAACTCGCGTCCGATGAATTCGTCCACCTCGGCAACCAGCGCCTCGGTGCGCTCAATAGGCGTGCCAAGGGGCAACTCGAAGTCGGCCACGAAAAGGGCCTGGTCGGTGGGTGGAAAAAAGATAGCGGGGATGAGCCCGAACCCCTGCATTGCGACGATAAACACAAGGACCACGACGCCAAGCACCACAACCGGCCGGCGCAGCAGCGACAGCAAAAATCTGCGATACCCCTGGTAGAAAGGGGAGTGAAAATTGCTCTTACTCGCGCCGGTTTTTACCTTCATAAAATAAGTACAGAGCATGGGAATCATCGTCAACGCCAAAATCCAGGAACAGAGCAGGGTAATCGTAGTCACCGTAAAGAGGCTCCGGCAATACTCCCCGACCATGGACTCCGCCAGAAAGATGGGCAGAAAAGCGGCCGAAGTGGTCAGCGATGAGGTCAGGAGCGGAACGCGCAATTCCCTGGCGGAGTCCACGGCGGCTTCAACCGGTTTTTTGCCCTCGGCCATCTGGACCATAATCGACTCGGACATCACAATCGCGTTGTCCACCAGCATCCCCAGAGCGATAATAAGCGACGCCAGGGACACCTGGTCCAGGCCGATGCCCAGGCCAGACATAAAAATAATGCTCATCAACATGGCCATGGGAATCAGCGTGGCAACCAGAAAGCCGGTCCTCATGCCCAGCGTAACCACCATAACGATCAGCACAAACCCGATACTCTGCAGCAGGCTGTATATGAAATTGTCTACTTTCTCGTCCACATAATCCGGCTGAAAGAAAACCGTGCCGAACTCAATGCCAATCGGATACGTGACTTCCAACTCCGAGATCCGTCTTTTTACCAGTTCGCCCAGGCGAACAATATCCCCTCCCTCGCGCATCACAACCGCCAGCCCCAAACAGGGTATGCCGGAAAAGCGCATCTTCTTTTTGGGGGGGTCCACGTACCCCCGATAAACGTCAACCACGTCTTCCAGATGAACCACTTCCGCATACCCCGGCAGGCTGATAACCGTACGCCGCAGATCTTCTACGGACTCAAAATTGCCGGTCGGTTCAAGCACAATACGTTCGTTGCCGGTCTTAATATCGCCACCGGAGATAATAATATTCCGGTTTTGAAGTATATCCATCATCTGCAGCGGAGAGAGTCCAAGTTCTGCAAACCGCGCGTTGTTGTATTCTACGAAAATTCGCTCTTCCTGCGCCCCTACAATCTCCACCTCGGCCACATCGTCAATATGGAGCAACTCATCCCGTACCTCATCCGCCACCTCTTTAAGTTCGGCCGGGGAATACCCTTCCCCCAGAAGGGCAAACTGAATCCCGAACACATCGTCGAGGTCATCGTTGACCCTGGGCCCAATCGTGCCTTCGGGAAGCTCGGCTTTAACCTTATCCACCCTGCGGCGCAGATCGTCCCAAACCGGCCGTGTATCCCGATACCGCTGCTTGAGCATAAGCGAAACGCTGGAATAACCCGTCTTCGAAACACTGGCTACATAATCGAGTTCGGGGATTTCCTGAATCGCCTTTTCAATCCGGTCGGTCACAAGCTGCTCAACCCGCTCCGGACTGGCGCCGGGAAAATCGGTCTCCACCGTGGCCCAGCGGACAATAAAGCCCGGATCTTTGGCCCGGGGCATGCCCAGAAACGCCGTGATCCCGCCCAGAACAATGGTGAGGAGCGCCGCGATTGTGATCCGGTTCTTTTCAATGGCGATACGGGTGATATTCACGCGTCCTTACCCCCCAAATTGAACGCCCACCTTTACGAATGCACGCTGTCTAAGATTCAAAGAGGCTTGCTCATTATCTCCATCAAAAAACTCAAACCGCCGCAAAAACGTGACCCCGCCGTCGACCACCACGCGAAGTCCGCCGGACAGGTTCAGCTTAACAGACGGCCCCGCGGTGCCAACCGAATACCTCATTTGGGGATTCTCCACCAGGTATCTTGCCGGAGAACCGTGATACCGGCTGCCCTGAACCCGGGCTGCCAGTCCAATTTCCACTTTTGGACCGTGGAGATACCAGAATTCCGCATACGCGGGCAAAAGCAGATCCACTCTGGAGCTCGAACCGTCCGTCCACTGCAGGGTCAAAAAAGGCAGCGGAAGGGGCTGTCCGAACTTGAGGGAATATGCAAAGCCAAAACCAAGTGAAAAATTCTCACTGTAACGGCGTCCAAATATAACCGCCGACTGAAAGTTGAAATCGTCATAGGAAAGATCATCCTGAAAGTCGGAATGAAAACCCGGTGTAACCACGGCCGTCAGGTTCCATTTCCTTGAAAGTTGCCGAACCAGGGTAAAACCGTACTCGGCGCCCTGGACATTTTCTATCCTGTTACCCCCCTGCTGGTTATCCCAGTTGTTGTAATCCAAATCAAAACGGTGATAAGAAAGCTGGTTTACCAGAACGGTCTTGCCTCCGGACAAAACCATTGGGGCGGAAAGATTGACACTGAAGGTGGCTACCCGAATTTCCAGATCCTGCGTGAAATTTCTCTGACCGTTAACAGGTTGGGGATCGGGATCGGCGAGTTTTGAGAAGGGGAAGACATCATAACTCACGGAAAAGGAGGGTCCGGGTTGCGCCTGCAGACTCGATATGCCGAACACAAGTGTAAAGAAGACAGTATAAATCGCAAACGTGAATAGAGATACATTTTTCACGAAGAGGGGCTTCCTGCTGGTGAATATAGATGCCGATCGGCATTTTGCCACAGACGCTCAGTACCTGAATTCTTTGAAGCTCACCCGGAAAAACAGCGAGTAAAGGATCGGCACAACCCCCAGGGTCAGCCCCGTGGCAAAAAGCAGCCCAAAAATAATAGCGATGGCCATAGGTTCAAACATGGGACCGCCGCCGTACCACAGGGGCAGCATGCCGCCAATCGTCGTACACGTGGTAAGCACAATAGGCCGCAGCCGGCGCTGGGTGGCTTCGATTACGGCACGTGCAGGCTCCAGGCCGTTTTCCTCAATCTCGATCTTGATCCTGTCCAGCAGCACGATGGCATTGTTGATCACAATCCCGGCCAGGGCAATCACACCCAGGAAGGTAACAAACCCAAAGTAGGACCCGGCCACCAGCAGACCGATCACCACACCGATCATTCCCAGCGGGATGGTCAGCAGGATAATCAGCGGCCGGCGCAGCGAATTGAACTGCCCCACCAGCAGCAGCACAATAAGCAGGCCGGCAATCGGCAGTTTTTCATTAATCGACTGGTTGCCCTTTACCGAAGCCTCCCACTCGCCGCCGAACTCGTACTGGTACCCCAGCGGCCAGCTCGCGTTCTCCTCATCCAGCCACACTTTCAGCGGGCCGAACACCTCAAGCGCCGTGATGGCCGGATCCAGGCCGGAGGAAACAATCACGGTTTTCAGACGGTCCCGACGCAGGATCTTGGACGGCTGCCAGACCACCTCGATATCGGCCACCTGTTTAAGCGGTACAACCCGCCCGCTCAACTGCGAGAAGATATTCAGACTCTCGAGTTTGCCGATGTCCTGTCTGTCCGCGGCCACCGAGCGCAGCGTTACCGGAATCACCTCATCCTCTTCGCGGTACTGCGTTGTCTCAAAGCCGCTGAGCACCGTCTGCAGGGATACCGCCACGTCCTGGCTGGTCAACCCCGCCCGCCGCGCCCGGGGCTGGTCGATCTTCACCGCCAGTTTTTTTGTACGTGCGCCCCAGTTGTCGCTGATATTCTTGGTGCCGGGAAGGGTCGCCAGCTGGGCTTTCACCCGGTCCACGATCGCAAAAACCTCATCCTCATCCTCGCCGGAAATCCGCACCTCAATCGGATCGGTAATCGGCGGTCCGTTGAGCAGGCTCCGGATATCCGGTTTCACATCCGGAAAGTTCTCCAGGCAGTAGGATTCCAGGCGCAGAATCAGCTCGTGGACGACCTCGTAAGACGTCGTGTTGATCAACATCATCGCGTATTCCGGGCTGGCGTGCCTGGGGTTGAACGCAAGTGCAAACTTGGGCGGTCCCTGGCCAATAAAGGTGGACCAGTTCGAGACCCCCTCAGACCGATCAGGACCGGCCCTCAGCTCCGCTTCAATAAACGCATCAATCTGCCTGGCCATCGCCTCCGTGCGCTCAATCGGCGCGCCGATGGGCAGTTCGAACTCGGCAGTAAACGTGGGCCGGTCTTTGGCCGGGAAGAAAATCTTGGGAACAAACCCGAAGCCCTGCATCACAACCAGAAAGATGACGATGGTAACCAGCAGGCTCACAACCGGGCGCCTGAGAGATTTAATCAGGAAACTCCGGTAGGTCACATAAACCCTGGACGTAAAACTCTCCGCTTCCGGATTGGCCTTGACCTTCATAAAACGCACACACAGCATGGGAATCTGGGTCAGAGAAAGCACCCACGAGCACAGCAGGGCGATGGTCACCACTTTGAACAGGGGCGCGGTGTATTCCCCCACTACCGACTCCGCCAGATAAATGGGCAAAAAAGCGACCGCCGTTGTCAGCGAGGCTATCAATAAAGGAACGCGAAGCTCACGGGCGGAATCGGTCGCAGCATCAATCCCCTTCCTGCCGGCGGCGATTCCCACCATAATCGACTCGGACATCACAATGGCGTTGTCCACCAGCAGCCCCAGCGCGATGATCAGCGCCGACAGGGACATCTGGTCCAGCCCGATTTCGAGAAATGACATCACCAGCAGGCTCATGACAATCGTCATGGGAATCAGTGAAGAAACGATCAGACCGGTGCGCAGGCCCAGGCTGACCAGCATCACCACCACCACGATGGCGATCGCCTGAAGGAGATTGCCCACGAATTCGTTCACCTTCTTCTCCACCACCTGCGGCTGGAATGCAACAATGTCGAATTCGAGTCCGATGGGGTACCGCTCCTGGAGCTGTCTGACCGTGCGCACCACCTCTTTCCCCAGGGTAATCAGGTTGCCCCCTTCACGCAGCGAAATCCCCAGGGCCAGGGCCGGTATTCCCGAGGACCTCACTCTTTCCGTTGGAGGATCCACATATCCCCGGCTGACCGAAGCGATATCTTCCAGGTAGACGAGTTGTGTGCTGCCGGGGACGTTGATAATGGTGCGCCGGAGGTCCTGCACAGACTCGAAGTTGCCGGACGGCTCCAGCACAATCCGTTCGTCCCCCGTCGTGATATCCCCTCCCGGCAGAAGGATGTTGCGGCTGGCGAGCGTATTCTTCAGTTGAAAAGCGGACAGCCCCAGTTCGGCCAGACGCGCGTTGTTGTACTCCACAAATACCCGCTCATCCTGGACGCCCTTGATCTCGACCTTGGCCGTCTCGGGAATCTTGAGGAGCTCGTTGCGCACCTGGTCGGCCACTTCCTTGAGCTCGGCATACGTGTACCCTTCCCCGGAAAGGGTGATAATCGTGCCGAACACATCGCCGAATTCATCGTTCACAAAAGGCCCGATCACACCGTCGGGCAGTTCGCGGCTGGCGCGTTCGACCTTGCGCCTCACATTGTCCCAGATCGGGCGCATCACCCGCTCGCTCGCCAGGATATTGACGAAGACCTCCGACACCCCGGTCCGCGAGGTACTGTTGACAAAATCGAGTTCGGGAATCTCCTGGATCGCCTTCTCCAGCTTGTCGGACACCAGCAGCTCCACGCGCTCCGGGCTTGCCCCGGGAAAAAAGGTCAGCACCTGCGCCATCCGAATAATAAAGCCCGGGTCCTCGTTCTGCGGCATCTTTTGGTAAGCTGTCAGACCCGCAAGAATGACAACAATCAGTGCAACGGCCGTTATCCGGTCCTTCTCAATCGCAAGTTTTGTCAAATTCATGGAGATATCTCCCGGGAAGGATTGGATGGGCGTTCGGCCTATGTCAAACCGCTCCTGAGGGCCTATTGAGTGCCCAGCAGCCTGACCTTTTGCTCGTCACGAATCCGGCTGATACCGGCCGTAACAACCAGATCGCCATCCTTCAGCCCTTCCATAATCTCAATCCCGTCCGCTGTCAGCTCTCCCACCGCAACCGCCCGCCGGCGCACAACCCCGAACCCACCTTCCGCCGATTCTACCACAAAAACAAACCGTCCCTGGCGGTCTTCGCCCACGGCTACGGGCAGAACCAAAATACGCTCCCGGCTGTCTGCAGAGCCAAAGCGGAAGGTGACCTCTGCGGCCATACCGGGACGGCAGTCGGGATCTGTGCGGCTGAGCCTCACCGTTACCGGAAAGGTCGTGGCCATACCCGTAGCTGCAACCCCCACCTCGGTGACAACCCCCGAAAACCGCTTGTTCTGAATCGCATCAAACGCAATCGCCACCTCATCCCCCTCCCGGATCTGCGCGATCAGAATCTCGGGAATAGCCACTTCAACTTCCAGTTGAGATCCCGATGTGAGAAGCGCAACAGGTTGCCCGGGCGAGACATTTTCATTCTCCTCCACCGTCACAGCCGCAATCGAGCCCTTCACAGGAGACACCAGCCGGGTATAACTCAATTGGGACTGCGCCAGCTCCAGGCGCTTTTCAGCAGATCGGACCTGCGCCCCGGCAGACGTCGCCGCGGCCTGGGCCGCGTCCAGATCGTTCCTGGACGCATTGTGGTTCTCATACAAAGCCCGCACGCGGACGAGATTGCGCTGGGCATTGCGGGCCTGGGCCCCGGCGCTGCTCAGGGCCGCTTCCGCCTCCTGGACCTGGAGTTCGTAGTCCTTCGGATCAAGCTGCGCAATCAGCTGCCTCACCACAACCGCATCTCCCACTTTAACCGCCACCCTGCTGACGGTTCCCGAAACTTTAAAGCTAAGTTTGGACTCCAGGGCGGCCTGTGAAGTCCCCGAAAACACACGCTCGCGGCTGCCGCCTGTAGAGAACACCTGCTGATAGCGCACCGGACGGATCACCGGTTCCGGCGCCTTTTCCTCTTCCCCACACGAAGCGCACAACACCGCCGCCAGAACGTATATCAGACGGAAGCGGATGAATAATATCATAAGGCCCTCCGATTAAGACATAAAATGTGAAATGTGAAACCTTTGCCCTCTACCGACTGCCTGTTGATGCCCCCGATCGGACGTAGAACGCATCCAGCCGCTCGAAAAAGTCGTTCACCTCCGAGGCGTTCATAAAAAACGTAAACCTGCCCACCGCCCGCTCCGTTTCCATCAGATCCAACAGAAAATCGTAGACCGCATTCGCAGCCCCCAGATCGGCCACCAGGGCGGCATTCTGCGCATCCAGCAGGTCCAGAACCGAAACCGCCCCCCGTGAGTACGCATCAATCGTCAGCTCCAGGTTCTTGCGGGCCGCTTCGGCGGCCTCCCTGGACAGCCGGATGCCCGCATAAGAGGCCCCCATCACGTGCATCGCAGACCGGACCCGCTGCTCAATCCGTTCGGCCGCCCCCTCGCGCTCTAAGCGCAGCCGCTCCAGCTCCTCCCGGGCCTTCTGAAGCGCGGCAATCCGGGCCCCGCCGCTGAACAGCGGCAGCGAAATGTTCACCCCCACATTCCAGTTGAAGTCCCCCCCCGGCGCCGGGGTACCGGATCCTGTGCCTCCTCTGGAAAAAATATCGGTCAGTTCTCCCTGAGCGGCAATCGTCGGCGACCAGAAAGTTCGCTTTGACGAATGTAGAGCCCGCTCCTGTGCGGCAATGGCGGCATCCAGCCGGCTTAACTCGGGCGAGAGATCAAGGCCCTCCTCCACCATAAACCTCCGGAGAACTTTGAAGCTCCACTTATTGCTAACGTAGGGGAGAAACCGCTCGTGCCCCGTAATTAAGTGAGGGTTGTCAAGCCCGGTCTCCTCCATAAGAAACGGTTCCTCAAGCGGTCGATGGAGCACCCGGTTCAGGGCGATCTCCGCCAGATTCCGCTGGGAACTCGCCCTGATGCCTGCGTTCAGGTCCAGGGCGACCTGGCTCTCCCAGCGGTAAACCTCGCCCGGCCCGGAAAAACCGATGGACTGACGGACCTGGGCCAGTTCCAGATTGGACCGGGAGAGCTTCACATTTTCCTTCTGGATACGTTCAAAGGTCTTTCCCCTCAGCACATGGAGGTAGGCCGTTGCCGCCTGCTGGGCGATGTCCAGCCGCACCTGATCTCGCTCGAATTCCCGGGACTTTTGCAGGTGTCCCTGAATCTTGAAGTTGGCGTGGGCCCGCTCCGAAAAGATCACCTGGCTGAACCCTGCAGCCCCCGTGAACGTCCGCTCGGCCTGTAAGCGAGACCCGAGATCCTTGTCAATCACAACCCCCAGCCCGGAAATGCTGACCTGAGGCAGCAGCGCCGAACGGGCTTCCTTGACCTCCTGAGCACCCGCGGCAACAGCGCGTTCCCGGGCCGCCAGATCCAGGTTCACCTCAACCGCCTCACGCGCCACACCCAGTAGCGTAAGGTGCCGCCTGACCTCTTCCCGCTCTTCGTCATCGACCAGTTCGGCCTCGTTGATCACCCGCCAGTTCGGGAAAACCCCGATTGCACGCGCTGTGGCCATATTGATGGTCAATCGCTCTCCCCGGGGAAACACCACCTGGAATGTAGAAGGGTCCTCCCCCAGGAAGGTCCGCTGAATATTGATGGCCATACGCCGCGCCAGCGGGGGAATGTTGAAATCCGGCGCGGTGCCCACAAGCAGCCCCCTTTTCACCTCGCTTGTGCTCACCACCGAATAGCTGGGCAATTTCCGTTCGATCAGCCCCGAAACAAGCTGCTCGAATTCGCTCGGCGGCAGCCCCAGCAGGGGCACCACATACACCGCTTCCACACCGGCCGGCAGAGCATCAAGCGCCGCATCGATGGAATCTCCGACCGGAACAAAATCGATGATGAGGTTGAGATCCCGAACGGCGTTGAGCACATTCTGCCGGAGTTCCGGAATCGCCTCGATGATCGCGGTCCTGTGCAAAAAGGCAAATCGTTTAAAAGACACAACATCTAAGAAAGCATCAAGACCGTACCTGATATCGGCCGGGAACGTAATATAGCTGAGATTCCCGACACCGCTGGTCCCGTTCTGAAACGGTATCCCCTGCACCTGTGGGTCCAGCACAAAGGGGGCGACCACCGGCTTGGGGAGAGGTCCCCGGCGGCAGACATCGTTGGATGCCAGCACGCCGGAGGCAATCACAAGATCCACCTCCGGATCGGCCAGCAGACGGTCCAGTGCTGCCTTCACGCGCCCCACCGTCCAGTCGGCCACGATCAGCTTATCGCGGGGAAAGCGCACATCGTAATCCCTCTGCAAAAGATCCAGAATCTCCTTCTGAAACAGAGACCGGATCTCGTCGTTACGCTCCCACGGGCCGTCGATAACAATCCCGATCCGCTTTACAGGAAGCTGGGCGGCGCTCAGCGACAGTGTCAAACAGACGATCAAAGCGAACAAAAGGCCTGTTATCCCAAGCCCGACCCTCTTTATCATACAGACCTCCTTCGGTTAGCATCAACATCAGGATAGTGGAAATTGCTGATTGAATTCGAGAACCCGACACAAGGATAGTATTATCAATTAGTTGTGTTATTTTCATTCAGATCTGTAGGCAGAATAACAGTAAACGTCGTACCCTCCCCCACCCGGCTCTCCACCTCGATCTCGCCCCGATGATCCTGAACAATCTGATAACAAATCGACAACCCCAACCCCGTACCCACACCCACACCCTTCGTCGTAAACCCAGGATCGAACACCTTACCCAAATTCTCCTCCGGAATCCCAACACCACTATCCCGGATTGCAATATGCACTTTCTCATCCTCCATATACGTGCGAATCCTGATCTCACCCTCTCCCTCTATCGCCTGAGACGCATTCACCAGCAGGTTCAAAAACACCTGGTTCAACCGGCTGGGATAGCACACAATAGGCGGAATATCTCCATACTCTTTCACCACCTCGATCCGGCTCTTCACATCGTGGTGCACCAGCATCAGCGTGTTGTCGATCCCCTCGTGAATATCCACCTCCTTCAACTCCGCCTCATCCAGACGCGCAAAGCTCCTCAGGCTGCGCACGATCCCCGTCACCCGCTCCGTACCTGTGGCGATCACCCGGTTGGCGTCTCCAATTACCTTCAGTGACGCCTGCATCGCGCGGTTCTCGTTGTATGCTTGTGAAAAGCTCGTCTCCAGCGTCTCCTTCAGCCTGTCCACCGCACGAATCAGCGTATCGTGCATACTATTGATGGCCCCCACCGGCGTATTGATCTCGTGAGCGATGCCTGCTACTAAGTTGCCTAAGGAGGCCATTTTCTCCGACTGGATCAACTGGGTCTGTGTTGCTTGCAGTTCCTGGTTTGTCTCCGCCAGTTCGTCCAGCACCTGTTGTCGTTTTCGGGCTTCTTCCAGTTCTTTGGCTTTCAGCGCATTGTCCGCTTCCAGGAGCTTGCGTGCCGTCTCCTCCTCCCCAGCGCGCCGCTCGTGCTCCCGGGTCTGCCGCTCCTGCTCCAGCGCCTGCTCCGAAAGCGTTTTCACCTGAACGAGTTGAAACTGGAGATCCCTATTCGTCTGCGCAAAACGCCTCGCCAGATGAATCGACATCGAAATCATCAAAGCGATAATGCCAAAAGTGTAGGGGAAAAAGATGGTATCCTGCTCCAGGATACCGACCGCAAAGAGAACCTGATAAGCACAGGCAAGGGTAAACACCGCACACCCCAGGCCGATAATCCGAGCGCCCTCCTTCTTCCGCCGGATAGCGACAAATACAATGCGCAGCATCTCGGCGTAAGAGGCCAGCGTATAAACAAAAATGTAGTTCACGGGAACGGCCCAGGAAAACAGCAGCAGCAGGATGCCGATACCAAACGGAATCCTGGAAAACCAGGGTAGAGCTCCAAAGAAAATGTGATACAGAAACCGAATGCCGAAAAGGGCGGTAAGAACGAGGGAAACCTTAAAAATCAAGAAAAACGTAACACCCAGACCGGGGTGAGCTACAAATGGGGGTTGGAGCGGGGCAAAAGCCAGAGCCGAAATGCTCGCTGCAAACAACGCGTAATAGAGATTTTCTTTAGACTCAGGATAAAACAGAAACAGCAGAAAGTGCAGCAGCGTAAAGGCCAGCGGCACGCCGAACAGCATCTGATAGATGCTAAGATCCCGAATAATCTCTGTAAGGTTTGCGATACCAATGGATAATTCTGAAAGCGCCAGTTGAAACCCTCTTGGATATTCCAGCAGCTTGTAGTCCATTCCCCAGAAGTTGGAATAGCGAACCGCAATCACATGTTCCGCCTGTTCGCTGAACCGGATCGGAATCATCTTCGCGCTGCTCTCGAGACCCAGTTCTACTTTCTCTTCTTCTAGGGAAGTTCCCACCGTGCCAAGAGAATAGATCAACTCACCGTCCAGATAGATTTCGCTGGCGCCCGTTTGCATGAGGAGCATGCCTATCGATTTATTCCATAGGGAGGGCTCGACCCGCAAGTGTAGTCTGAACCAGCCGATGCCTATCCAGTCGATTTCAGAGAATGTCTCGGATTCAAACTGTAGACAATTCAGAGTCTGCCAG
Source organism: Candidatus Latescibacterota bacterium (assembly GCA_965249305.1). Taxonomy (GTDB): domain Bacteria; phylum Latescibacterota; class UBA2968; order UBA2968. Next base: position 7,214,492 of record OZ252228.1, read on the forward strand.
GAGCTGTCATCCAACGACGGGGCAGCCCACTCCGCCCGGTCGCCGGGATGGTATCTCCAGCCGTCGAAAAGGTGAAAGTGAAGGTGCATGCCCGGATTCTCCATCAGGTCAGGATTGAGACTATCCCTCGAAATCACAACCTCTTCGCCTGCTCGAAGCGGCTCCTGAAAAAGGGCGAGCAAACACAGGCCAATCAGACCAACCGCTTTTTTCATAGCGCTGAATGGCATCAAGAACCCTCGTCCAGGACTGTAGGCAGAATAACAGTAAACGTCGTGCCCTCCCCCACCTCGCTCTCCACCTCGATCTCTCCCCGATGATCTTTTACAATCTGATAACAAATCGACAACCCCAACCCCGTACCCACACCCTTCGTCGTAAACCCCGGATCGAACACCTTACCCAGATTCTCTGGGGGTATCCCAACACCGCTATCCCTGATTGCAATATGCACCTTCTCATCCACCATAACCGTGCGAATCCCGATCTCACCCTCTCCCTCTATCGCCTGAGACGCATTCACCAACAGGTTCAAAAACACCTGATTCAACCGGCTGGGATAGCACACAATGGGCGGAATATCCCCATACGCCTTCACCACCTCGATCCGGTTCTTCACATCGTGGTGCACCAGCATCAGCGTGTTGTCGATCCCCTCGTGAATATCCACCTCTTTCAACTCCGCCTCATCCAGACGCGCAAAGCTCCTCAGGCTGCGCACGATCCCCGTCACACGCTCCGTGCCTGTGGCAATCACCCGGTTGGCATCTGCAATCACCTTCAACGACGCCTGCATTGCCCGGTTCTCGTTATACGCCTCTGAAAGGGTCGTCTCCAGTGTCTCCTTCAGCTTGCCCACCGCCCGAATCAGCGTATCGTGCATACTGTTGATCGCTCCTACCGGCGTGTTGATCTCGTGGGCGATGCCTGCCACCAGGTTGCCCAGAGACGCCATCTTCTCCGACTGGATCAGATGCGTCTGCGTCTCTTGCAGCTCCCGGTTTGTCTCCGCCAGCTCATCCAGCACCCGCTGTCGTTTGTGGGCTTCTTCCAGTTCTTTGGCCTTCAGCGCATTGTCCGCCTCCACAAGCTTTCGCGCCATCTCCTCTTCTCGGGCGCGCCGCTCGTGCTCTCGAGCTTGTCGTTCCTGCTCCAGCGTTCGTTCCGACAGTTCCTTTACCTGGTTAAGCTGTTCTGCAAGATCTTTGCTGGTTCTTGCGAAATTCCGGGCCAGATAGACCGACATGGACACAACCAGAGCGAGAATCCCGTAGACATAGGTAAACGAATGGTCGTGTTCCAGATACTGGATTTCCATCAGAATTTGATAGGTGCAGGCAAGGATAAACGCGCCGCATCCAGCGCCAATAATGAGCGCGCCCTCCTTCTTTCTACAGATCCCGATCAATACGACGCGCAACATCTCCAGAAAAGCGACCAGGGCAAAGTAGTAATAATAGTTCAGAGGAATAAACCACGAGAAGAGGAACATAAGGATGCCAATAGCACTCACCAGCTTGAAAAACCCGGGGGGAGCATCCAGGAAAATATGGTACAGAAACCGCATACTGAACACCACCGTAAACGTCAGCGCGGCCTTAAAAATCAAGACGAATACAAAAAAAGCTCTGGAACCGGTCAGAAACGAGGTCTGCAGGGGGGCAATCACCAGCAACGAAATGCTGCCCGCAAACAGCGCATAATAGAGATTCTCCCTGGACTGTGGATAAAAGAGGAAAAACAAAACGTGCAGGAGGGTAAACGCGAGGGGCACAACAGCGAAAAATACCTGGTAGGTGGTTCTGCGCCGGACCTGTGTTACTTTTTTTTCAACACCGTCCACAAATTCTGAAAACCCCAGCCCGATTCCGACCGGAAACCCGAGATGCTCGTTATCCATCGCCCAAAAATTCGAATAGCGCACGGCAATTACATGGTCCGCACGCTTGCTGAACCGGATCGGGATAACTTCCGGATTGTCAACGCTGACAAGATACGCCTCTTCGGTCTCTCGGGAATCTCCCACCTTTCCCAGAGAATGGACGAGCTGCCCGTCCAGGTAGATTTCACAGGCGCCCGCCTGAAAATAAACCAGAGCCAGAGAGCGGTCCCATAGATCGGAATCTACCCTCAGATGCAGCCTGAACCAGCCGACCCCTGTCCAGTCGGCTTCGGAAAGCATGTCGGGGTCGAGCTGAATTTCCAACGAGTCCAGAGCATTCCACAAACCGTCGTCAAATGCCGGGTCGGCCCATTCCGGCCGGTCTCCGGAAAGGTATTTCCAGCCGCTGAAAAGCGGAATCTGGCAGAATAAGATTTCCGGGGAATCCAGAGCCAGATCATCGGCCCGGATCACAATCCCTTCATCTGCGTGTATCGGGCCCTGCAGAAGGCCGAAGGCGCACCAGCAGATCAGAATGGCTGTTCTTTTTACGGCGGGTCGACAGGAGCGTGTCATGAACCCTCATCCAGATCCATAGGCAAAATAACCGTAAAGATCGTTCCTTTCCCCACCTCGCTCTCCACCTGAATCTTCCCTTTGTGGTCCTGCACAATCTGATAACAGATCGACAGCCCCAATCCGGTCCCAACGCCGACCCCTTTGGTCGTAAACCCGGGGTCGAATATCTTCTGCTGATTCTTCTCCGAAATTCCAACCCCCGTATCTTTTATGACCACATGTGTTTTTTCATCTTTTACAAAAGTGCTAATACTGATTTCGCCCTCTCCTTCAATCGCCTGAGACGCGTTCACCAAGAGGTTCAGAAACACCTGGTTCAACCGGCTGGGATAGCACACAATGGGCGGGACATCCCCATAATTTTTCACCACCTCGATCCGGTTCTTCACATCGTGATGCACCAGGGTCAACGTATTGTCGATCCCCTCGTGCAGGTCAACCTCTTTCAACTCCGCCTCGTCCAGCCTCGCAAAGCTCCTCAGGCTGCGCACGATCCCCATCACACGTTCCATACCGTTGGAAATCACCCGGTTGGCATCTCCAATCACCTTCAACGGCGTCTGAATCCCCCGGCTGCTGCACGCGTCGGAAAAGCTCGTCTCCAGCGTCTCTTTCAGCTTGTCCACCGCCCGGACCAGCGTATCGTGCATGCTGTTGATGGCCCCCACCGGCGTGTTGATCTCGTGAGCGATACCGGCCATCAAGTTGCCCAGAGACGCCATCTTCTCCGACTGCACCAATTGAGATTGGGTGTCTCTCAACTCCTGATTGGCCTTTTCTAACTCCTCCGAAGCCACCTTCTTATCGGTAATATCTCTGGCAATGCCGATAAAAGAGATGACATTTCCATCACCGTCCTTCAAACAGGACGCATTGGACGTATGCCACCGCCAGCTTCCGTCTTTATGTTTCACGCGATACTCGATCCCGCTCTGCTTCTCTCCCGTGTCAACCACTTTTTGCAGAAAATCCAGACAGGACTGAAGGTCGTCCGGATGTATAAAAGGCGTAAACGACTTTCCCTGAGCCTCGGAAACGTCGTGCCCCAGGATATGGGTCCAGTTGGGAGAAACGTAAGTAAAGATGCCGTCCGGCGTCAGAGAATAGATAATATCATTTGCATTCTCTACAATATTGCGAAACCGCTCTTCGCTCTCGGCCAGCGCCTCCTCCGCCTGTTTCTGTTCGGTAATGTCGATGCCGGTACCGATGATATATTCAACCGAATTCTCGCCGTCCAGGATCGCCGTGTTCGACCAGGAAATCAGGCGGCGGCTCCCCTCTTTTGTAACCCAGTAGTTTTCGCCCTTGTTTGGAAAATAGCCGGCTCGCAGCTCCTCAAAAAGGGCTCTAACCCGCCCGACCTCTTCCGAAATCAGAAAAAGGTCCCAGAAATGCTTCCCCTTCACCTCATCAAACGTGTAACTGGTTGTGAGCTCACAGGCGCGGTTGAAGCGGACAATTCGCCCCTGCGGGTCCAGAACCACCACCAGGGCGCCGGCGGTATCCAGAACCGCAGAAACAAAATTCCGTTCATTCTCCAGAGCCTCATCGGCTCGCTTCCGTTCGGTAATATCGTAGAGCCCGCCAATAATAACAGATTCTCCGTCCAGCTCTGAAACAACCACAGAAAGGACCGTCCAGAGAACCCGTCCGTCCCTATCCTTGATGCGTACCTCGTGGTCCTGCAAATACCCATCTTTTGCCAGCCGATCCAGTACCACTGTCCGATCTGCAGGATCGACGTAAAAATCCGGCGTTTCCCGCCCGATCAGCTCTTCCGGCGTCATGCCCACCAGGTCTCCAAGGTGTTTGTTGGCATACAGAATTTTGCCGTCGGACACGCGGCTGATAATCAGCGGAATCGGAGAGGCTTCTAAGAGCACGCGAAACTGTTCAGAATGATTTGTCACAAAACCACCACTCACCGTCCAGCAGCCTGATCGCCCACTCCAGAATCAGGCGAAGGTCTTCAACACTTCCTGTTGAATGGACTGAAGTTCCGAGTAGGCTTTGTTGATCTGGTCGATCTTCTCCTGGAGCTGTTTCATCAACACCTTCTTCTCCAGCCCGTTCCGGATAATAATCCGAAGGTCTTCGTTATCCCAGGGTTTCTCAATGTACTGAAACAGCCCCACGTCGTTGATCGCCTTAATCGCATTCTCCTTATCGGCGTAACCCGTTAGAATAATCCTGGGAATCTCCGGCTTAATTCCCCGCACTTCCGCCAGAAAGCTGATGCCGTCCATCTCCGGCATCAGATAATCCGAAATCACCAGGTCCACATCGTTCTCCTGGACAAACGTGATGGCCTCTTTGGCGGAAAGAAACGTAGAGACATCGTACGTCGTCTCCAGGCTCAGAAACGAACTGATACTTGTCAGCACCATCTCTTCATCGTCTACAATCACAATACGACCGCTCTCTCCCTGATTCTCCATTGCGCACCTCTGCACTTAAGGTGAAACTTGATTTCTCTCCGCGTTCTCGGCGTTCTCCGCGTCTACCCTACCCCGGACGATTCACTGGATCGTCTCCCCACCCTGATCCAAAAAAGGGGATGCTGCCTTCAACCTCTTCAGGCTCCCGGCTCGGTCCTCACCCGCCCCACCAGGCCGCGCAGCCGTTTGACCATCGCTTTGAGAACCCCCTGCGTAATCTGGACATGGTCGGCCAGCAGGTCGATAAAATCTTCTTTGACAATCTGGAGCAGTCGGGTCTCTTCCAAGGTGGTTGCCGACGTCACCCGGGGTTCGTCGTCGAACAGCGCCCAGGTTCCAAAGGCCGCGTTGGGCCCCGCAACGGCCACCTCTAAATCGCTCCGGTGCAGCCTCACCTGCCCCTCCAGTACCAGGTACATCGCATCCGAAGGGTCGGCCTCCCTGTAAACCGATTTCCCTTTGGGGAAAGACACCTCCTCCGATATCATCGCTAAGTAAGCCAGATGCTCGGTGGAGACCTCCGAAAAGTCGTCCACATTCTGCAGTACCATCACCTTTTCAATAACTGTGAGCATAAACGAGGTTCCTTAACCTGCCTGCAATCCTCTTTTCCTGATCACCATCTGCGCCGTTTCAGAAACCAGGGGATCGGAATCGTTCCGACACGCCCAAACCCGTTCGGCAAGCTCTTTTGAATCTGTGCGATTCACGCAGTTTATCGCGCACGCCTTGAGCCAGGGATCGCGCCCCTGTATCAAATACGCCAGAGACTCCTCCTGGTTCCCAAAATGCCCCTCGAACAATTCACGGCTCTCCTCCAGGGCAGCTTCGGTTGAAACCGGATCCAGAAAAGGAAACAGATACGCCTTCTTCTCTCTATCCAACACATTGTCCAGAAATTCTATCGCACTGGCCCGAACCCTCTTTTTGCCGCCGACAATGCCCAGATAGGCATGGTAGATGTCTTCGGGCGGATAGCAAAACGCCAGAAGCCGAAAGATACGGTCCAGAGTCTGATCCTGTTTTTCCGCAAGCGCCTTCTCCAAAAGCCGGATCCCGGAATCTTCCTGGACCTTGCGAAAAACATCCCGAATCTGCAGGATTTCATGATAAGATCGGGTTTCCAGGACAAGCGCAGCGTCCACCTTTTCCGCATCGAAGATCAGGTGGGATGCCTGGGTCCGCAATCTGTTCAACGCTTTAAGCAGGTGATGGTTCAGCGCAGGCGGTGTCTGATCCACACGGTCCAGCAGAAGATCCACCGACGCCTGAATCTGGATCTCACTCATCACGCGGGGGATATTGCGACGAACACGGTCGTCTCCGCGCTCATCGTCGAAATAATTCACCAGCGCATCCAGAATCCGGGGGCCGAATGCGGCCAGGGCGTCCCGGGCGTCCACTCTGTACTGCTTGTCCGCGAGTTTTTCCAGCAACCAGGGGACATTTTCGAAATCTGCCGCCTGTCCCAAACCGTAAATGGCCTCTCTCACAACAAGCGGCGAAGGATCGTTCATAAAAGAGACCAGGAACTTTCGCAAACCGGAATTGTTCAGAGAGCCCAGGGCCTTTGCGGCCTGTGCCCGGCTGAAGGCGCCTTCTTCCCCTTCATAGTCCAGTACAGCCTGGATCACAGCCTCATCGATCAGCTCCTTCTCCCCGGGAGAGCCGTACGCTGCAATACACCCCAGCGCGGCGGACTGGATCGTGGGTTCCGGATGGTCCAGATATTCCGCCATCCGCTCTAAGGAATCTCCCTCCCCGTGATGGCAAAGAAAATGCATGGCCTCCATCCGGACCTCCGGGTCCACGTCATTTAGCAGGGCTTTTATGCGGGGCGCCAGGCTTGCGTCTCCATCCTGATGCAAAACCTGAACCGCCTTTCGCCGCACCTCGGCGGAAGCGTGCGCCAGAAGGGGCTCCACGGACGCCGTAAGCTGCCCTCCCTGCACCGATGTTAACATATCCAGCGCGTACACCACCTGCCGTTCGTTCTGGGACGCCAGCGGGGCTTTCAGCGCATTGATGGTCGCAGCGTCCGATATGTTCATCCGAAAATCGCTCAGGTCAATCTCCCGCCGCTCTAAAGACCTGCGGAAGGTATCCACATACGCCCGGCGCACCCGGAACATCAACCCCAGCCAGATCAGAACAAATCCGAGGGACAGGAAACTCAGGTGCCGGTAAGGCAGGCCGAGGGTCTGAGTGAGCAACAGGACCAGAATAGCCCCCAGACCCGTGGCCAGGTTGTCGACCGTCGTATCTAAGAACACCTTGGTCCGCTGTTTCAGATCCGAGGGCACGGGGAGAAAGAGAATTTCGGTGACCGATTTGTAAATAGAATGCCGAAACCCGCCATCGCCTACCTTCACCGCGATCCCCCCGATCAGCCCGGGAATCAACAGCACCCCCAGCGATCCGGCGCCCAGCGTCAGGGGTAAAAACAACAACGCGGCGCCCACACCCAAAGACCGGAGAATACGCGGTGTGACCAGAAGCTGAAAAAGAAAGGCGAACACGTTCAGATAGGCAAAAAACGTCCCGAAAAAAGCGGTCTTGGCGTCTTTGGACGGAAACACTTCGCTGGCAATCTGGTTGAACTGAACGTCTGCAATAGCGGCAACCACCGCAGCAATCCCCGCCATCACACCCAGCATCCGGAGCAGGTCGAAACGGGCCACAGCGCTCAGCACGCCGCCCGGCCCTTCCGATCTTCTCACAACAGAAACCTCCAGGGGCCGCGCCATCCGGACCAGCACCAGACAGATCCCCATAATCCCAATACAAACCACAAGCAAATTCTCGGTCCCCAGACTCTCCGCGGCCCGGCTGGTAAAAATCCCTCCCAGGACAGCGCCCGCAATCCCCCCTGTACCGATAAACCCGAACAGGCGTCTGGCCTCCCGGGGGTTGAACACGGAATTGGCCAGCAGCCAGAGCAGGGAGATGGACATCAACCCGTAGAGGTTCACCCAGACGTAGAATACATAAAAGATCCAGCCCCCGCAGCGGGGAATGGCCCATCGAAAGATGAGCAGATTAGACATCAGAACCGGCAAGGTTCCCAGAATCAGCCGGTCGATCCGGATGGAACGGGTAAAGCGGGCATAAAAACTTGCCGTAACACCCCCGATCAACGCAACCAGGATAAGCACGTAGGGAAGCTGCTCGATACCCAGGTTGTCCAGAAAAAGGGCGTTTCGCACCGGCTTCAACACATAAACCGAAGCCAGGGTCAACCCGTAGGCCAGTGTAAGAGGGACCAGCCGGCGCAGTTCTCCCTCGCGCACATCAATCAGACCGGCCTGGAGTTGCCCCGTTTTGGTGGAGTGTTTAGGGCTTGGGCTTCAAGCCCGTGTTTGATGCTGTTTTTCATATGTCATCGGTGAGTGGTATGCGATTGATGAATGCCTACGATGGGGATTATACCAGCCCTCAATATACTCAAAAATAGCCAATCTGGCCTCCTTGTGGGTACGAAAACAACGGCGGTCGATCAATTCACATTCGAGGGTGGCGAAAAAGCTTTCACACAGTGCGTTGTCATAGCAGTCGCCTACAGAACCCATTGAGGGACGTATACCCGCCTCATCGCAGCGTTTACCGAAGGCAAGTGAAGTATACTGAGATCCCTGGTCGGAGTGGTGGATCACCCCACAAGGATGACGCTGCCAAAGTGCCATATTCAAAGCAGACAAAACCAACTCACTCTGGAGCGTCGAAGCCATCGTCCAGCCCACGACTCGGCGGGAAAAGACATCGATAACCACAGCAAGATACAGGAAGCCCGCCCAGGTTGGTACGTAGGTAATATCGGCCACCCAGAGTTTATTTGGGGCTTCAACAGTGAAGTCTCTCTTGACCAGATCAGGGGCTTTTTGAGCCTTTTTTCCCTTACGGGTGGTTCTGATACCCTTTCGACGGCTCACCCCGAAGATACCAATCTCAACCATCAGACGGGCGACACGCTTTTTGCCTATACGGATGCCTAATGCTGCCAGATCTTCCCAGATTCTGGGGGCTCCGTAGGTAGAATCAGAACGGGCATGAAAAGCCTTAATCTGTTCCTTGAGATCCGCATCGACCTTTGCTCTTGGCGATGGGGGGCGTCCTCGCCACGCATAATACCCACTGAGGGAGACACCCAGGACTCGGCATTGCGTGGTAATTGGCCATTTTGCCTGGTGCGCCTTCACGAACTGGAAGGCTTTCTGGGGATCGTGTTGGTCTCCTGAGCGAACCAGGCTGCTGCTTTTGACAAGATCTCACGCTCGATGCGTAACTGCTTAATCTCGCGACGAAGACGGCGCAACTCCTCTCGCTCATCACTGGTCAGACCGTCTTCTCGAAGGCCCTCGTCTCGGTCGGCCTGTACCACCCAGTTCCGGATCGTCTGGTCTGAGGGCTCGAACTCTTTGGCCAGCTCTCCTGGCGTACGACCGGCTCGAACCAATTCGACCATTTGCTTTTTGAACTCAGGTGGATAAGGTGGACGTGTTGGCGGCATAGTGGATCTCCTTTCTCCCAAGAGATAAGGTACCCACCGAAACGGGTCAAGTCCAACCTGCCACTTCGGCCTGTAAAGGCCAAGGGCAAAAAATGAAAGGCCGACCTTCTTAGGGCCCCACAGATACTCATTGCCCCACTTGGGCAGGTGAGGCATCCAGTTGTTGCTGCCAAATGTGGACCCCATATCAATAATGTGGTGTTTCAGGTACCCCTGTCCGCCTCCGTTGCTCATATACATATCCAGTGTATTGGCCGTTCGCCGGTCGGCATCGTTCATCCAGGAGCTGATCACCCGAAGCCCCCGCAGCTCCCGGCGGTGTTCGTGACTCACCCGGTCGTTCGGATCGTCCCGGCGCCGGCCGTAGAAACGGAACACTCCGACCGGCTCCCCCTCCAGAAATTTGCTCGCCAGGCACCGGATACGGCCGTCCGGACCACGGGTAGTACCCTCTAAGAGCACCCGAAGGTCCGCCTCTGTCATCGGGGGTCTGCTGCCCCCGGGACCCGGCGCCTCAGCCCCGGAGCCAATGTTGAGATTATCCGGATGGAAATAGACGACCGAATTCTGCGGTACATTGTACCCGGCCGCATGCAGGATTTTTGTGGCGATCACCTCGGCAGAGGAAGCCATCTCCTCGTTACCCCTGGACTCGAGCTTCAGCAGAAATATATCGCCGGCCGCATCCCGGATCGTAAATCCGACCGTGCGTCCTGCCGACTTTCCGGCTATCACCTCCCAGGAGCTGCTGGTGTCGGGGTGTGCATACCCGGGCCCCCGCATCAGCTCCTCAGGGGTCATCCGTCGGAGCGCGTGCCGGCTGGTATACCAGGACGAGTTGGGCACTTCATCCAGGGCATTGATATTGTCCGCCTGCTTGCCCGAGCCCAGATTGAGGTGGTTTCCCAGCCGCCGTGTTGTCCACCCCAGATCCAGAAGTTTGCCCACCGGATAGAACAGCATATGGTCCATAACATCCCAAATCTGATACTCTTTAACCGCCTTGGGCTTGGGGACGGGCCTGTTGTCCGGATCAACCCACTTGATCGGCCTGGTCGTCAGCCGTGCAGCGGAACCGGGACCGGCGGTGGACAGCAGTCCGGCAAGGAGGAAAACGTACGGTTGAAGACAAGCGGCAAAACCTGAGCGTTCAACCTTTTTTCTACGCATTGGCTGGACCCTCGAGAGAAAACAAAACGGGTGTACAACCCGCTCAAAAATCCTGCTCCAGGACAAACCCGATCAACACTTTTTCGGCGGCGCTGTGGCCAACCTGCACCTTCCCCAGCAGCCCGATCTCTGTGCGCAAAGAGATCCCGCCCCCCCAGGACGTGCGAAATTTGTCCCGACCGATTTCGTCGTAATGATCAAAATTCTGCCCTTCATCCCAAAAGATAAAGGCATTCCACGTATCCCAGATCGGATACCGGTACTCAACGTTAAATAAGACCGCGCCCTGGCCTCTAAAATATCCCCGGCGGTAGCCCCGCATCTGCTCACTTCCCCCCAGTTGCACCAGGTCCGTATAGGGAATCACCCCATCGTCGATCCCTCGCACCTTCTCCAGCCGCCCCCGCACCGCCAGAATGCGGTTGCGCCAGAAGAGCGTCACATACCGCTGCGCTTCGGCAACCACCCGGTAAAAACGGAAATCGTCCGGCCCGGTCACCCACTCCCCCTCAAACGCAAAGAGTCCCCCCCGCTCCGGATATCCCAGATCCCGGTAAAAATAAAGGCCATCGGCGTACGTCACAACCCGCCCCGGGAGTTTGTAATTTAACGGATGGGAGATCTCGCGCGTCGGACGCTTGTAATCCCGGTCATCGTACGCAATTCGTCCCCCAAAACGGTAGAATTCGTACGTCTGTCCCAACCCCGTCAACAACCTTGCCTCAGCCGTAGAGCCCGGATGGAGCAGCGGCCCGGCGCCTCCAATCCACCCCCGGAAGTCCCGCCGCCCGTAACCCAGCCGGCCTTCAATGGTAACATTCCTCAAATAAGGCGCCAACTTTCCGGTTCGATGACGCCATCCCAGGGCCGTTTCAACATCGGTCTGCTCAAGCTGAAACAGCCGGGTCAGGTCTTCCCGCACGGCCGCGTTGATCGTGGCGCTTCGGTTGCGGGTCTTCAGGTAGCTCCCCTGGACCTTCCAGTACAGACGGCTGCCCCGAACGCTCGGGTCCAGGTAGAGCGCCTCGCCCAACTGTCCCTGCCCGCCCGAATAGATGTAGAAGCCGTCGAATATCTTTCTTTTGCCGGCAATATTGGTGTGAAAGATCCGCACGCCTCCCCCGGTCCCGGTCTCGCCTCCAAGCTGGACCTGCGGAAAAACGCCAAACGTGCCGTCTTCGTTTGTGAAAAAGGCCAATACCTGTGAGGTGATCTGTACATGCTCTGCATAGACCGCAAGTGCTCCCAGAGGGTAGACCAGCGCGCTCCAGAGGTACCTCGGCAGCGCCAGCAGATGGTTTGTGCCGGACGCCATAATACACGACAAAACTTAATCTGACCTAAAATATGGAGGATCAATCAGTATCCAAAGACAGTGAAAGAACTCCTGGATGTGATCCTGTATATTGAGCAGAACATACTGCAAATGGTCCAATCCATATCGAAACAGGCTTTTCTCTTTGCATCCGTGTTTTTTGATCTTCAACGGTTTTGTCTTTGCGATCCATTCTCCTACCAGATGAGCCCAGGTGAGGGCAATGGCTAAAAGCGCGATGAGTTTTTCGATTCGTTCCAGATGGATCAGATGGGTCTGTTCCAGATCGAAGCCTCGGCTTTTCAACGCGGCGAACAGGACTTCAATTCCCCACCGTTTTTTGTAACCCTCCAGCGGTTTTCGACCTTTACACTTGCTGGCAACGATGAGAAATTCGTCAGGTAATCGGATGACAGACAAATACAGATGATGACCATAGATCAGACGGGGTTTACGCAGGATGCGCTCTTGGTGAATGTGCAGGTCGGCAAACAAGCATCGAAGCGCGATGTCCCCTTTGCCATTTAGGGTTTTGGCGTTTTCCTTGACGCGGATGGCAAAGCCTAAGGCTTGCGCATCTAACCACGCAAACCATTCTTGCCCAATGAATTCCCGGTCTGCAACGATGACCTGAATCAGGTTTTTATCCACCAACTTCAAGACCCGTTCCATCAACTGGATACGCTCATCGGTGTTGGAGTTGCCCTTTTTGGGCAGCAGTATCCAGCAGATGGGAAATGCAACGCCTTGATAGACACTCCCGGCGGTGAGAATATTGATGGTCAGTTTGCCGAAGCTCCAGGTCGTCCGATCTATCGAGATGGTAAAGTCCGACTTGATCGGCAAGAGATGCAGGATCAAGTCGGCCACCAGGTCATAGGACAGATTAAACTCACTGAAGAAACGTTGGATTCTGCGATAGTTGGACTTCTGCTTGGCTTTGCCGTTGAGGGCGTTGGCCAGTTTGGTGAAGTTGACGGTTGTGAGCTTGATGAGAGACACAATGAAGGCGGCGATGAATTTTACCCGGGCCTTATGACAGGGTAAATACCATTGCATCACGTCGTGTAATTCATTAACTTGAGGAGACATAGACCTGTGTTTGATGATGGATGAGTTGTTGGATCTTGACAACCCAAACTTAACTCATTTCACCACTCAGCGCAGGTCTTTTCCTTTTTTGTCGTGTACCATGGCCGGACGCATAAACATCGTTGCTGTCAACTTCTGCGGCCTGTGACAGATCGTAGGGATCGTGTCGTTCCGGAACCGGGATTGAGCTGGTATCGGTCGCGGTCGTCTCTTGTGCAAAAGCAGCAGATGATATATTTCCACCATACAGGGCAATGCCCAATACAGATACAACAAGCAAAATCCTTTTCATTCCCGACGGTCTCCTTCTCTTTATTTACCCCTATACCAGTTTCAGTACCAGAAGCGTAATATCGTCCGGCTGTGCCGCCTTCCCCTTAAATTGCTTCAGATCCTCCAGCACCGTCTCCACCACAGCCTCCGCTCCCAATCCCACACATCGACGAAGCACAGCTTCCAGCCGGCCCTCCTCGTAAAACGTTCCGGCCTCGTTCTGCATATCCGTCACCCCGTCGCTGTAAAGCACCAGCAAATCCCCGGGCCCCATCTCGATCTCGGCCTGCGCAAAGCCCCCCGAAGCCCCGGGCGGAAGCTGGATGCCCATCGGCAGGGAGGGCATCTCCGGCGCTTCCAGTTCTCCCGTTGCCGCCGAATAGTGGAAAGGAAAGGGGTGGGCGGCATTGGCCAGCCGCACGCACCCTTCCCGTACATTCAGTACCCCCAGCCCGCAGGTGATAAAACTGGTGATCGGCAGTTCCTTTTTCAGCACCTCATGCAGGCCCTGCAGCACCTCCACCGGGGCCCGGCCCGGCCGGAATTCATATCGAAACATCCCGCTCAACTGCATCGCTCGCACCGCCCCGTCCATCGCTTTCCCCGAGACATCGGCCGCGCCGAATCCGAGAACCTGCTCCTCCTCATCCAGCCAGAAATAACTGAAATAGTCCCCACCCACATGGTTGGCCGGAACGCACCGGCCGGCAATCTCGATTCGCTCCGTTTGAATCGGCTGAGTGGGCAGCAGCCCCATCTGCAGATCGTGGGCCTGCCGCAGTTCCGAATCCATCTCCTCAATCAGCCGGGCCTGGGCCTCTCGCCAGCGCCGGTGTCGCTGCAGCGCATACCCCGATGAAATCGTGAGCGCCATTAGGACGAGCACGCTCAGGCCCAGGAACCAGGACTGCCGCCACACCGGCGCCAGCACCGTGAACCTGTGTACCGCGGGCGTCGGGTCCACTTCGAACTCCCGATCCATCGCCCGCACCTCAAGCCGGTGCGGTCCAAATCCGAGGCGGCCAAAAAGCACCCGGTCCTCCTGACTGAACGGAGCCCAGGGACCGCGGTCTAAGCGCCACGAATACTGGAGCGTCTGCGTCTGCTTCCAGGCATCCTGTGCGGAAAATCGGAACAGCGCACTCCGAAAAGGCGCCACCTCAACCGGAGGGGAAACCAGCGCCGTCTCGGGCGCGAACCCATCCGACGCGTAACACCCCAGCCCCCGGTCTGTGGCAAACCAGAACTGTCCCTTATCGTCCTGGCCGATATCCCAGACCCGGCTGCCGGGCAGGCCGCCCCGAACCGTATACCGCATCCAGGCCGTTCCATCTGTACGGATGGCCCCATCTATCCGCGAAGCCAGCCAGAACGTCCCGTCGTCGGCCTGGTATATCCGGCGCACCCCGTTGAAAATCGTCCCCTTCCGGTGGGGCACCGGTGTCCACTGCTTCCCATCGTAACGAGCAACGCCTCCAAGCCTTGTGCTGATCCACACATCGCCGTTCTGGGCCTGTGCCACGGCGATCACCTCTCCCCCCGGCATGCCATCCGTATCCGTAAAATGCTCTTGTTTCCCGTCCACCTCCCGGATCACCCCCTCCCCCAGTCCAAACCACACGGCCGCGTCATTCGTCTCACAGATGGCAAGCACATCGCCGGCTGCCTTCAGCGGATGCGGCGTCCAGTCTACGCCGTCAAACCGGTAGGCGCCCGATGGGGTACCCACCCACAGCCCTCCACCTCGGGCAGGGAAGATAGACAGGAACGGATTCTGCGGTCCGTCATCGGGTATCTCTATCTCTTCCCAACTTGAATTGTGGAAACGAAAAATCGAACGGAACGTAGCCCCCCACAGTACCCTACCGGCGCTCATTCTTAAATCGACGGCGCGGCCCTGGGGGGTGGTAAATCGGTAGGCCCTCGTCCACATGCACCCTTCAAGCCGGTAGATTCCCTCCCCCGTAGCTGCCCAGAGCACCCCATCTGCGTCCTGTTCCAGCACAACCCCGCCTCTGTCCTCAAGGCCCTCCCATGTGTCGTGATGCACCCATCCCGTCCTCCCATAACGAGCTGCGCCGCCCCAGGTACCCACCCACACCGACGCGTCTCGCGCCACCCAGATCGATGTCACGAAATTATTGGGCAGACCATCCTCCTCCGTAAAGACCTGCCACGTTCCCTTTTCGTGGTCCGGGTTCTCAGGAGGAGTATAGCAGGCCACGCCAGACGGAGTGCCGATCCAGACCGACCCGTCCGGAGCTGAACGGATGACCTGCACCCGGTTCGAGGGCAGGCCATCGGCCGTCGTAAACGTCCGCCAGCCCCGGCCATCGGTGTGTGACACCCCCCCATTTGCCATTCCGAACCAGACCGATCCGCCAGCCGCCTGTTCCATCGCCAGCACAGCCCTGCCGGGAAGTTCGTCCTCCTCGGAAAACCGCGCCCAGCGCCCTGTCTC
This sequence comes from Candidatus Latescibacterota bacterium, assembly GCA_965249305.1. Classification (GTDB taxonomy): domain Bacteria; phylum Latescibacterota; class UBA2968; order UBA2968. The sequence continues at coordinate 7,230,212 of OZ252228.1, forward strand.
CGGATCGAGGCGGCTGACGCCTCCCGCCATCCCAGCCCCCGGAGGGCGGGGTCCTCCTATTGGAAAGCCGCGGCCCCTCCCCCTCCTGCCAGTACCGTGGGCCGCCCAGATCATCCCATCGCCGGACCGGAGCATACACCGGATATTTTCGGAGGCCAGCCCCTCTTTGGAGGTAATCGCCTGCCAGCGAGTCCCATCGTAGTGTAGAATCCCCCCGCCGTCTGTCGCAAAACACAGGCCGCCGCCGCCCACGCCAATAATGTGTTGCACCCTGGCTCTGCCCAGATCCTCCGGCACCTTGGCCACCTCCCACCGGTCTCCCACAAGCCGGGCAATACGCTGCCGGGAGGCGTCTTCAAAACCGCCGGCCGCTGCCGTCCACAGCGTCCCGTCCTGGGCCTCGTGGAGGGTCTCAAAAGCGTTTCCAGGCAGCCCGTCCTCCGACCTGAAGGTCCGCCAGCGCTGTCCGTCATAGCGCGATATCCCCCCTCCCAGAGTCGCAAACCAGATCGCCCCATCCTGGGTCTGCACCACCGATGTAACCAGGTTGTGGGCCAGTCCATCCTCCTGCCGAAATGCGGTCCACTTCCGGACAACCTTCGCCCCCCACAGTGTATGCACACACATCAAAACCAGTCCGACGACCAGGACAATTGTTAACCTGCGCACGCCTGAATCCTCCTGAATAGGCAGCCCATTTACACCCGTTCAACAACGATCTCTTAATATACGATGATAGACACCGCTCAGAAAGAAAAAAGCCGCCCACACACCGGACGGCCACATAAAACAAAAAATTCCTTTTTTCACCTGCTCAGGGAACCTTCTCCCCAAGACAGCCGATCTGGACAAGCACATCCTGCAGCTTCTGCAGGTCCGCCTCCGACAGCCTGCTCACGGGCCGCCGGGGGGGTCCCCCCGGCAGGCCCACCAGTTCCGCCCCTGCCTTGAGCATAGCCGGGTGTGTGCCCAGCGCAAACGCCCCGCGCAGCGGCGAAAGACGCTGCTGGAAATCCAGCGCCGCTGCCAGGTCTCCCCTCACATAGCTCTCGTATATCCCCACGCCCAGCTCGGGCGCAACATTCGCGCTGGCCGCAATCGCTCCGGCCGCGCCGTGAACCAGCGCCGCGTAAATCAGCGAATCCCGCCCCATAATCACCCGGAATCCCTCCGGCGCCCGCCGCAGGTATTCAAGCGTCTGCGTGAAATCTCCGGAACTGTCTTTGATCCCCACAATATTCTCGAAGGTCTCGGCCAGCCGCATCACCAGGTCTACCGACAGGCGGTTGCCCGTCCGGGCCGGAAGATCGTACAGCAGAATCGGCAGATCCACCGCCCGGGCAATCGCCTCGTAATGGGCAAACATTTCTTCCTCGTCCGGTGTGATAAAATAGGGCGTCAGTACCGACAGGCAATCTGCGCCCGCCATCTGGGCGGCTTCGGCTAAGAATACCGCCTCCTGTGTGGTATTGGCTGCCGTGCCCACATAAACCGGCACGCGGCCGTCCGTATACCCTACCGTCCAGGCGTAGAGCGTCCGCTTCTCCTCCACCGTCAGCGCCCACGACTCTCCGGCCGTCCCCACCGTGAAAACCCCGTGTACCCCCTGGCCAATCTGGTAATCTAAGAGCCGTTTGAGCCCCCCTTCATCCAGCCCTTCATCTTCGGTCATCGGGGTGATCGTGGCGGGAATAATCCCATGAATGAACGCGGTATCCATACCCGCTGGCCCCTCTGTTCGGTTGAAACCGGCTCCCGCTCGATACATCTGGGCCCCTGCCCGTGCGGGCCTCACGCCGGCTTGATTATACCACACTTTCTAAAGGATGTCAAGGCGCTCCCCAAAAGCATCTCTCCAGCGCGGGCCGATGGGTTCTCCGGCCGCCCGGAAAATCGCCCGGCCATTTTTAGGCTTGACTTTATCCTTTAAATCTCTTAGTTTTAAACACGTTAGAGTCCATACGAAAATTCGTCTTCACAGGATTTTCGTATGGACTCTTGATTTACAATATAAGACAATCCCACATTGAGAGAGGTACTATGAGCAGAGTCTATCTGACCAAAGACGGATACGAGAAAATCAGAAAGGAACTGGTGCGCCTTCGAACAAAAGAGCGCCCGTCCGTTATAAAAGCGATTTCTCTGGCGCGTGAATTTGGAGATCTAAGTGAAAACGCCGAATACCATGCCGCCAAAGAACGGCAGACGTTTATCGAAAACAAAATCATGAAAATCGAGGAAAAGCTCGTCCATTCGGAGATTATAGACGAAAGCCGGATACCCAAGGACAAAGCCTATCTGGGCGCCAAGGTGACCCTCAAGGACAAAAAGACGGGGAAAGAGATTCAGTACACCCTGGTTTCAACCGACGAGGCCGACTTTGAAGAAAACAAGATTTCCACCCAATCGCCGGTGGGTCGCGCTATGCTGGGCAAAGGGGTCGGAGAAGAGATAGAAGCCAAAGTTCCGGTTGGCACGCTCAGGTACAAAATCCTCTCCATCACACGAGACTAAAGCGGCCCACAATCATTCGGGGCACCGCCGGGGCGCCGAATGCGGCGCCCCTAATCTCTGTACACCAGCCGCGCCAGAACCTCGCAGTGGGGGGTGTGAGGCAGCATGTCCACCAGTTGGAGATAGTCCGTCCGGTAGCCTTCGGCCTCCAGACATTTCAGATCGGTTCCCAGGGCCTGGGGGTTGCACGATACATAGATGATGCGGTTCGGCCTCAATTCGGCCAGCGCCCGTAGGGCCTTCGGGTGCATACCGGGGCGGGGAGGGTCTGTAACCGCCACGTCGAAGCGCTCTCCCTGACTCTTAAGCTGGCGCAGGACCTGTTCTGCCGCCCCGGAAATGAACCGGCAGTTGTCAACGCCGTTGTTGGCGCTGTTCCGAACCGCGTCCCGAACGGCCGATTCGGCCATCTCCACGCCCACAACCTGCCCGACCCGCTCGGACAGAAACAGAGAGATCCCGCCTGCTCCACAATAGACATCTAACGCCCGATCTTCGGGCCGGGGATCTGCAAGCTCCACGATCCGCCGGTAGAGCTGCTCGGCTTGGAGGGTATTGGGCTGGAAAAACGACCCCGGCGAAATATCGAATACAAAATTGCCCAGCTTCTCCTTCACCGCAGGCGCCCCCGCCACCACGGCCTCCTCGTCCCCCGTGGCAACCTGCGCCTTTCGCCGGTTGATACTGTGGACCACGCTCTTGACCCCCGGAAACGCACGGATGAGATCCTCTCCCAGCGCTTTGGCTTCGGGCAGCGCTTCTGCCGACGTGGTCAGGATCGCCATCGTCTCTCCCGTTTGCTTCCCTTCCCTAATGGTCAGAAACCGCATCAGGCCTTCGTGCCGGTTCAGATCATAGGCCGAAAGCTTTCGCCCCCTGACAAACTGCCGGATGTGATCCACGATTCCGTTCGACTCTTCCGACTGGAGGTAACAGGCCTCCAGATCGAATATCCGGTCAAAACGCCCCGGGATGTGCAGCCCCAGATCCACCCCATTCTCGCGGGATATGCCAAACGAAAACTCCATTTTGTTCCGGTAAAAAAATGGGTGCGCCGCCGGAAGCGGGGCATGCAGGGCCACGTCGATGCCCGCCTCTTTCAAACAGCGCTCCACCAGTTCCTGTTTCAAGCGAACCTGGGTTTCGTAAGCCACATCCTGCCAGAGGCACCCCCCACAGGTTCCAAAGTGGGTGCACCGGGCGGGAACACGGTCCACCCCCGCTTGAACGAGCTGTTCCCTGCGGGCCTCAATCTGTCGACGCCGATGCCACACCCTCCGGATTCGCGCAACAATCCTGTCTCCGGGCAGCCCACCGCGCGTGTAAACCGTGTACTCCCCCAGCCGGGCAACGCCCTGCCCCCTGCTATCCAGCGATTCGACCTGCAACGTCACCCGCTCACCGCGCTTCGGCTTTACCGTCATATCGCTCCTGCTTCCATCCCATGCCGGGAATTCGGGCGGGCAAACGGAAGGCGCGCTTCTGCAGCCGGTCCACCGTTTCCGGCTGTTCAATCAGGCTATCGTACGAATAGAGCGCGACCCCTTTCAGCCCCAAACGGCGTGCCTGTTCAACCTGGGCAATCGTGTCTGAAGGCCGTTGATTATACGCCCCAACCCCCGCATAAAGGTGGCCCTTTTTCACATATTTCCGGGCATTTTTGATCTGGATTCCGATCTCCTCTGTAGACCCCACATAGAACATGGGCACCACAAAATCCACCATCTGTTTGTTGATCCACCCGATCCAGTCCTGTCCATACTGATAGTACGCCACCTCGAAATCCGGTTTTACTGCTGCGGAAAGTTTAACCCAGGGTTTCAGACGCATCAGCAGCCGTCGGATCTCCTGCACCTGCACGCTGACCCGATCTGTTCGCCACCGCTGCCACACTTTCTCCATCCGCTTCCACCGATTCGACCCTCTTGGATCTTCCCCACCGCCATTCCTCAAGTCTAAGGGATCGAACCGGTAGTGCCTGACGAACTCCGCCCGGCTGATCAGATTATAATCGTAGTGAACGTTGGGATAACGCACATAGTCCAGGTGCAGCCCGTCGATGTCGTAGTTCCTAACAATCTCCTCCACAACCCGCAGCAGGTGCGCCCGGACCTCCGGAATACCGGGAGAGAGGTACCGGCCTTCAACCCCTCGTTTGACCAAATTCACTCCGCCCAGATCCATACGGCCCATGTCGATACCGTCGTCCGACGTCATAAACCATTCCGGGTGGCGCAACAGCACGTGGTCGGATGATTGGGGCCGGCGGTCCGTTGGATGCCAGGTCAGGTAAACGTTCACCCAGGCGTGTACCTCCAGACCCGCCCGATGCGCTTCCCGAATAACCAGAGCCAGCGGATCGAACGCCGGGTTATCCGGCAAATCCTCACTCCCGGGCACCAGCCGGCTGTGGTAATACGCATCCCCCCTGCCGCGCACCTGAACCAGCAGGGCGTTAAAGTGGGCGCGCCGGGCCCTGTCTACGGCCTTCCGAATCTGTTGTGGAGAGGTCAGCGTATGCCGCACCACCCACAACCCGCGAAACTCATCCGCCGTTCTCGCCGCTGCGTCCCCACTCACCAGACTCGCCCAGAATCCCGCCAGAAATATCGCAACGGTTCGGCAGGAAAACGAACGGCTAAAAAAAGAAGGCAAACCGACCTTCCGGTCAGATTGCCCTTCGATCTGCCCATCTCTTGCGCCGAATCGACTCACGTCTTCTCTTTCTCCCCGCTGTCCGTCTCGTCCTCTTCTGCCTCCTCGGACGCCTCGTCCTCTTCTGCCTCCTCCAACACCTCATCTTCCTCTTCCGCAGAGGTCTCTTCCTCCTCAGCAGCCTCCTCTTCGAGCGGCTCTGCAGGCCCAGCAGCCGCATCCCGAGACGAAGAGCGCTCGGCGTACTCCGACCGGAACTCATCCCCTACCAGTTCGATCACACAGACCTCCACCCGGTCCCCCCACCTCGGTCCCAGCTTGAGCACCCGCGTATATCCCCCGTTTCGCTCGGCAAAGGCGGGCCCGATCTCATCGAACAGCTTGGAGACCACCACCGGATTCCGGATCCGTCTGAGCACCCGCCTTCGGGCGTGGAGGTCGCCCCGCTTGGCAAACGTAATCATCCGCTCGGCCAAACTGCGCAATTCTTTGGCCTTGGCATAGGTCGTCCGAATCGATCCATGGTCGAAAAGCGATGTGGCCATATTGTTCAACATCGCTTTCTTATGGCTCGCTGTACGGTTGAGTTTGCGTCCCCGCTTTTTGTGCCTCATTGCACCCTGCCCCTCTCAATAATCTTCATCTAAAACCGCCATATGCTCGGACTTATCGGCGATATCTTTATACTTCGAAATATCCATTCCAAACTGAAGGTTCAGACCCTCTAAAATAGCGTTGAGCTCATTCAACGACTTCCGGCCGAAGTTTCGGAATTTGAGCATCTCGGTCTCGCTCTTCTGAACCAGATCTTCCAGCGTCATAATACTGGCGGCCTTCAGGCAGTTGGCGGAACGAACCGACAGCTCGAGTTCCTCTACTTGCATCTTCAAAAGCGAAGCGATCCGCTGTGCCTCTTCGTCCACAACCTCTTCTTCCTCCGGTTCCGGCTCTTCTTCAAAATTGATGAACAGTTCCAGATGGTCCTTCAAAATTTTCGCCGCGTGCGAAACAGCATCATCCGGCCGTTCCACCCCGTTGGTCCAGACTTCCAGCGTCAATTTGTCGTAGTCCGTCTGCTGTCCCACCCGGGCATTGTCCACCTCGTAGTGGACCTTCTGAATCGGGGAAAAAGCCGAATCGATGGCAATCGTTCCCATCGGTTGTTCTGAAAGCTGGTTCTCTTCCGCCAGGATATACCCCCGCCCCTTCCCCACGGTAATCTCCATGTCCAAATGCCCGTCCTTATCCAGGGTCGCAATATGCAGATCCGAATTCATAATCTCAATATCGGAATCCACCTGCAGATCCGCCGCCGTCAGTTCGCCGGCGCCCTTTTTTTCTACCCGTAAAAGCTTGTCCTCGTCCGAGTGGCTCCGGACATAGACCGACTTCAGGTTCAACACAATCTCGGTCACATCTTCCACAACCCCCTCAACCACGGAAAACTCGTGCTGCACCCCCTCAATCCTCACCGCCTTGACGGCCGCGCCTTCAATCGAAGAAAGCAGCACCCTGCGCAGCGCGTTTCCAATCGTGGTTCCAAATCCACGCTCTAAGGGCTGAACCGTAAACATCCCGTAGGTCTGTGCCAGGCTGTCCTCATCGATCTGAACGGATCTGGGCATCTGAAAATTCTTCGGCTTCATACAAACTCTCCTCAAGCGAAACCCCGTCTGCCTCCGGTGGAGGGCTTACTTCGAATAGAGCTCAACAATGAGCTGTTCCTCCACCGGGGTGGGAATATCTTCCCGTTTGGGATAATCCAGAAACGTGCCGCTCAGGTTCACCTTATCCAGAGAAAGCCACGGAGCCTGCCGGCCTTCATCAATTCGCTTCATGGCCTCGTGAATCGACAGAAGCTGCCGGCTCTTTTCTCGAATCTGGATTGTATCTCCCGGAGTCATCTGATAGGACGGGATATCGACGACCCGGCCGTTGACCGTCAGGTGGCGGTGTCGAACCAGCTGCCGTGCGGCCTTCCGCGACGGCGCAAATCCCAGGCGGTGGGTCACGTTATCCAGCCGGCATTCCAGCGTCTGCAGGAGCAGTTCTCCGGTAACCCCTTTTCGACGGGCAGCTTTAGAATAATAGTTCCGGAACTGCTTCTCAAAAATGCCGTACTGCCGTTTGGCCTTCTGCTTCTCCCGAAGCTGAAGCGCGTATTCGGAGGGCTTCCGACTTTGGCGCTGCCCGTGCATACCCGGCGCATACCCCCGCCTTTCAAAAGCGCATTTATCCAGAAAGCAGCGCTCTCCTTTGAGAAACAGCTTCACACCCTCTCGGCGACACAGTTTACAATTTGGACCCGTATACCTCGCCATTCGGTTCGTCTCCTGAAAAAGTACAACACAAGATGATGCAATCTACAAACCCTAAACCCGTCTCCTTTTGGGCGGACGACATCCGTTGTGCGGAATCGGTGTCACGTCCCGGATGGCCGAAATCTCCAGCCCGGCCCCCTGCAAAGACCGCACGGCAGCCTCCCGGCCAACGCCGGGTCCTTTCACCCAGACCTCCACACGGCGCAACCCCATGCCCATCGCCTCCTTGGCCGCCGCCTCCGCTGCCAGCTGAGCGCCAAAAGGGGTACTCTTCCTGGAACCGGGCATGCCCACCCGCCCGCTTGAAGACCAGGAAATCACCTTCCCCTCCTTATCGGTCAGGGTCACAATTGTATTGTTAAACGTCGCTTTAATATGCGCAACGCCCAGCGCCTCCACGCGCTTGTTCCGTCGTCTGCCTCTTCGCTTTTCCGGCGGCAAATAACCTCTCCTTATGCCAATGGGGGCTCGCTACTCCTTCTTCTTTCGGGCCACCTGGCCCTTTTTGGGGCCCTTGCGCGTGCGGGCATTGGTGCGCGTACGCTGCCCCCGAACGGGCAACCCCCTCCGCCAGCGCAGCCCGCGATAGCACCCGATGTCCATCAACCGTTTGATGTTCATGGCAATCTCGCTACGGAGATTACCTTCCACCCTGTGCTCTCCTTCGATCACGCTCCGAATTTTGGTCACTTCTTCTTCGGTCAACGCCTCAACCCGGGTATCCGGGGAGATCTGCGTCTTTTCCAGGATCTTCTGGGACGTGCTCAGACCGATCCCGAAAATATAGGTCAGCGCCACCTCCACACGCTTCTCTCGGGGAATATCCACGCCTGAAATACGTGCCATGCCATCACCTCTCTTTTTGGACCAGACGGGCCGTTACCCTTATTTCTTCTGTCCGTATCCTTTTGATCCCTGCCGCTGCTTGTGCCGCGGATTGTTTTTACAGATAACCCGCACTACACCCTTTCTGCGGATGATCTTACAGTGATTGCAACGACGTTTGACCGACACTTGAACCCGCATCGGGCTCCCCTTCCCAAGTTTTGAAAGCCGTCAACCTGTCCACCGGAAATCTACCCCCGGCGTCCCCTCAACCGCCCCTTCTTCATAAACCCGTCGTAGTGGCGCATCAACAGGTGGGACTCAACCCGCTGCAGGGTATCTAATGCTACACCCACAATAATCAACAACCCGGTGCCGCCGAAAAAGCTGAACAGGCCCTGGTGCACGTTCAGCGCATCAACCACAAAGAACGGCAGGACCGCAATCGCGGCCAGAAAGATCGCGCCGGGAAGCGTAATCCGGGTCAAAATCCGGTCGATAAACTCCGACGTCCGCTTGCCGGGTCGAATGCCGGGGATAAACCCCCCGTGCCTTTTCATGTTGTCCGCCAGATCAATGGGATTGAACACAATGGCGGTATAAAAATAGGAGAAGAAAATAATCATCAAACTGTAGAGGATCCAGTAGGGCAGAGACTGCAGGCTGCTACTGGGAGAAAAAGCCACCGCCATCTCCTGCATGAACTCGCTGCCCGGAAAAAAACTGGCCAGCGTGGACGGCACGAACATAATCGCCTGGGCGAAAATCAGGGGCATCACCCCCGAGGTATTTACCTTCAGCGGGATATGCGTGCTCTGCCCGCCGTAGACCCGCCTGCCCACCACCCGTTTGGCATACTGCACCGGGATCTTCCGGGTGCCCTGGGTGATCAAGACCACCAGCGCAGTCACGCCCACCATAATAACCAGCACAGTGATCTCCACAAAGATCGGCTTGTTGTTGATGACAAAATCCCGGTACTCCTGTCCCACAGCCCAGGGGAGCTCGGCGATAATCCCAATAAAAATAAGCAGCGACATCCCGTTGCCGATCCCCCCGGCGTCGATCTGCTCTCCCAGCCACATAATAAAGACCGTCCCGGCCGTAATCGTCAGCACCGTCAGCATACGAAATCCCCACCCGGGATCGATCACCACCGACAGCCCCGATTGCGGCAACTGGATGCTCTCCAGATAGTAACTGACGCCGAAGGACTGGGCGGCCGCTAAGATAACGGTGGCGTAGCGGGTATACTGCGTAATCTTCTTCCGCCCCTCCTCCCCTTCCTTCTGGAGCTTCTGCAGAAAGGGAATCACCGACCCTAAGAGCTGGAAAATAATGGAAGCGCTGATATAGGGCATAATCCCCAGCGCAAACACCGTCGCCCGCGTAAATGCGCCCCCAACGAACATGTCGTACATGCCCAGGGGGCCCAGATCGGTCGTATTGAAAAACTGCGCCAGCGCCACCCGGTCGATGCCCGGTATAGGCACCTGCCCGCCCACCCGATAGACGACCAGGATGCCCAGCGTAAACAGGATCTTGTTCCGAAGTTCCGGGATCTTAAACGCGCTCTGAAAACTCTGGAGCACCGGTCTCTCCTTCTACTCGGTCTTTGTGACCACCTTGGCGATAATCTCGACGCTGCCGCCCGCCCGGGCAATCTTCTCCGATGCGGAAGCCGACACCGCATGTGCCTTAACCTGCAAAGCCTCCGAAACCTCCCCGCGCCCCAGCACCTTCACCGGCCGCTTTAACGATCGGATAAGCCCGGAGGCCTTCAGCGCGTCGGGAGTGACCTCTCCCGACAACCCCCGCCCGGCAATATCGTCTAAGTTGACAACCTGATAGACCACCTTGAACGGACTGGTGAACCCCACCTTGGGCAACCGCCGCTGCAGGGGCATCTGCCCCCCTTCAAACCAGGCCCTGCTTTTCGCCCCCGAACGAGACTTCTGGCCCTTATGACCTTTGCCGCTGGTCTTGCCATGCCCGGATCCGGGCCCGCAGCCCAGCCGTTTCCTCCGCTTCACTGCCCCCGCGGGGGGGGTCATCTTTCCCAGCTTCATAGATCCACCTCTTCCACCACAACCAGATGGGCGATTTTGTGTACCATCCCTCGAATCTGGGGGGTATCCCGGTGCTCCACGGTATGGTGCATCCGGCGAATCCCCAGCGCCTGGAGGGTCCTCCGCTGTTTCTGCTGCCGCGAAATGGCGCTTCGAACCTGAGTGATTCGAAGCTTCTTTTCATCTTGCGCCATCGAGCTACCCCCGAGGTTGAACCAGCTCAGACTCGTCAATATCGCGCAATTTCGCAAACGTGCTGGCGTTTCGCAGATTTCGTAGTCCTTCCAGCGTTGCCTTTACCGTGTTGTGCGAATTCTGTGAGCCTAAAGACTTGGTCAGCACATTCTGCACACCGGCCAGTTCCAGCACCGCCCGAATCCCTCCACCCGCGATCACGCCGGTGCCGGGAGCGGCCGGTTTCAAAAGAACCCTTGCGGCGCTGAACTTTCCCACCACTTCATGGGGAAGCGTCCCGTCCTGGATCGGCACGCGCACCAGATTTTTTTTGGCATTTTCCGTCGCCTTCCGGATCGCCTCCGAAACCTCGCCTGCCTTGCCCATGCCCGCGCCCACGCACCCCTTCTTGTCCCCCACCACAACCATCACATTAAAGGCAAACCGCCGGCCTCCCTTTCGCACGTGGGCGACCCGCTTGAGGCTGTTGTTAATCACAATCTCCGTCAGATCCAATCCTGAAGGATCTATTCTGGCCAAAACACACTCCTTTTCAGAATTTCAATCCGCCCTCTCGCGCCCCTTCTGCCAGCGCCTTTACCCGGCCGTGGTAGAGATACCCTCCCCGGTCGAAAACGACCTGGGTGATCCCGGTTTCCACAGCTTTGGCCGCCAGAAGGCGGCCGACTTCCCGGCCCTTCTCACACTTGCCCTTCACCGTTGAAAGCCGGTCTCGGATATCCGACGAATTGCTGGACATGCCCAACAGAGACCGGCCTGTGGTATCGTCGATAAGCTGAGCCTGGATATGTTTCAGACTCCGGTTAACAGACAGACGGGGACGCTCCGGCGTTCCTTTGACCTTTTTCCGGACCCGAAGGTGCCGGCGTTTCCGCAACCGCTCTTTTTGAACCTGTTTGTTCGCCACTGCATCTTGCCTTATTGTGTAATAGCAGCCTTACCGGCCTTTCGACGCACATATTCGTCAGTGTACCGGATGCCCTTGCCCTTGTAGGGCTCCGGCGGCCGGATCTTCCGGATATTCGCCGCCGTTCGCCCCACCAGCTCTTTGTCGGCCCCCCGGACCGCAATCGACGCCTGAGCCCCTTCGATACCGGACGGAGGAGGATCAACGCTGAATTCAATGCCCGGGGGCGGCTGCACGATCACAGGATGGCTGTATCCAACCTGAATGTCCAGATTCTTGCCCTTAATCTCGGCCCGGTAGCCAATGCCCACCACCGTCAGATGCTTTTCAAACCCCTTGCTCACACCCTCAACCGCGTTGGACAAAAGCGATCGCGTCAACCCCCACATCGCTCTTGATTCTCTGTCTTCGGGGTTCTCAACTGTCACATGGAGGGTGCTATCCTCCTGACGCACCTGCGTTAAAGGATGCACAGGAACCTGCAACGCCCCCCTGGCTCCCTTAATCTGAACCCGCCCGGGCTGGAGCTGAACATCCACCCCTCCCGGCAGGGAGATCGGCTGTTTTCCTACTCGCGACACAATCCACTCCTCTTAGCTTACCAGACGCGGCAGATCACCTCGCCGCCCGTGCCAGCCTTCCGGGCCTCGGCATCGGTCAGAATACCGCTGGACGTGGAGAGAACGGCCACTCCCAGTCCATTGAGTACTCGAGGGACGTCGCCTTTGCCAACATATTTGCGCAACCCCGGGCGGCTTACCCGTTCAAGCGCCAGAATCGCACTCTCTTCGTCTGAGCTGTACTTCAGATAGAGCCGAAGATAACCCTGCCTGTTGTCGTCCACGTAGGCGTAATTATGGATAAACCCCCGTTCCTTCAAAATGCGGGCAATCTCCCGCTTCATATTGGAACTGGGAATATCGACCTTACGATGTCCCGCCTTGCACGCATTCCGAATACGGGTCAGCATATCCGCAACCGGATCGGTCATGCCCATAAGACTGTGATTCCTTCCCTTTGCCGGGCGCCTACCAGCTCGCCTTGGTGACCCCCGGAATCTCGCCCGCCAGTGCCAGTTCGCGGAAACAGATCCGGCAAACGCCAAAGCGCCGCAGATATCCTCTGGGGCGGCCGCAGCGGCCACAACGGTTATACCGTCGCACGGCAAACTTCGGCTTACGGTTGGCTTTTACAATCAACGATTTTTTGGCCACGCCTGTCTCTCGCTTCCTTCAATACTTAAGCTGCCTCCGTGATCTGGAACGGCATTCCAAACGCCCTGAGCAACTCAAAAGCTTCCTCATCGGTTCCCGCGGTTGTCACAATCGTGACATCTAAGCCCCGCGTCTCATCAATCTGGTCGTAATCGATCTCCGGAAAAACGATCTGCTCCTGGATGCCCACGGAATAATTGCCCCGGCCATCGAAAGAATTGGGAGACAGCCCCCGAAAATCCCGGATGCGCGGAATGGCAAAGCTGAAAAACCGGTCTACAAATTCGTACATCCGAACGCTCCGGAGGGTCACCATGCACCCCACAGGAACACCGGCGCGCAGCTTGAAGTTCGACACCGACTTCTTCGCCCGGCGCACGGCCGGACGCTGTCCGGATATCATGGACAGATCCGAAATCGCCCCATCGATCGCCTTGGGATTTTGCACCGCCTCCCCGACTCCCATGTTCAGCACAACCTTTTCCAGCCGGGGCACCTGCATCCGGTTTTTATACCCGAACCGCTCCATCATCGCCGGAACAATCTCTTTTTCATAAACATCACGTAGTCGAGTCGCCATCTTCGCCTCTCATCAACTCGATTCTGGAATCTGTTCTCCGCTCTTTACGGCAACCCGTATCCAGGTGCCGTCTTCTAAGCGCTTTCGCCGGATCCGGGTCCGCTCCTCGGTTTGGGGATCAACCAGCATCAGCCTGGAGATATGCAAAGGCGCTTCCTTCTCAATAATGCCCCCCTGCTGATTTCTCTGATTGGGTCGGGTGTGTCGCTTGATAAAGTTGACGCCCTCTACAAGTGCACGTTCCTGCCGGGGAAAAACCTTCAAAACCTTGCCCCGCTTTCTCGCGTCCACCCCCCCCACCACCTCAACCAGATCGCCCTTTCTAATGTGCAACTTCACAGCCGCTCTCCCCTCTTAGGCCGACCCGCCTCAGACCACTTCCGCCGCAAGAGAAACGATCCGCATATAACGCTTCTCCCGCAATTCCCGGGCAACCGGCCCAAAAATACGCGTCCCTCTCGGCTCCCCATCGGCGTCGAGCAAAATAGCCGCATTATCGTCGAAGCGGATGTAGGAGCCATCCGGGCGGCGGATCTCTTTCTTCGTCCGAACGACCACGGCCCGGGCAACATCGCCCTTCTTGACTTCGCTGTTGGGCTGCGCATCTTTAACCGACACCACAATCGTATCGCCCAAACTTGCGTATTTCCGCTTTGTGCCCCCCAGCACCCGAAAGCACATCACCTTCCGCGCCCCGCTGTTGTCCGCACAGTTTAAAACCGTATATTCCCTAACCATGGCCCTCGTATCCCCCTACTGCGCCTTCCGTAAGACCTCCACAAGACGCCACCGCTTCGTCTTACTCAGCGGGCGTGTCTCCATAATCATCACTCTGTCGCCCGTACGGGCGGTGTTACCCTCATCGTGGGCGGCAAATTTGGACCGGCGCCTCATCACTTTTCGGTAAAGCGCATGGGGCGCCCGCCGTGTCACTTCCACCACAATCGTCTTATCGGGCCGGTCGCTCACCACCTCTCCCACAAGGGTCTTCCGACGGCTACGGGTCTGCGTTTCAGCCATAATTCTCAACTCTCCTTGGGCTCCTGGGCGTTGGAATCTGCACGCCCACCTCCAGCAAGAGGTAAAATGCCGAGTTCATGCGCTCGTAAAGCCGTTTTAAGCTGCGCCATATCCCGCCGCGCCCGCCGGATGAGCAGCGGATTGTCCAGCTGCTGGGTGACGGCCTGAAGCCGCAAATTGGAGAGCTCCTCATCCTTGTCTGCAAGGAGCTGCTCGACCTCTGGTGGGGTCATCTGACGAATTTCAGCCGGCTTCATTCCTCTTTACCCCCCCGCTCCACAAACCGGGTTTTAATGGGCAGCTTGTGGCCGGCCAGCCGCATGGCCTCCCGGGCGCTTGCCTGGGGAACACCCTCGATTTCGAACATAATCCGGCCTGGTTTGACCACCGTTACCCAGAACTCCGGATTGCCCTTCCCCTTACCCATCCGGGTCTCGGCAGGCTTGACGGTCACCGGCTTGTCCGGAAAGAGGCGGATCCAGACCTTTCCCCCCCGGCCCAGAGAACGCGTGATGGCCACACGGGCGGCCTCAATCTGGCGGCTGGTGATCCACGCCGGCTCCAGTGCCTGCAACCCGTACTCGCCAAAAGCCATCCGGCCCCCGCGGTGGGCCACACCCCTCATCCGCCCGCGCTGCTGTTTTCTCCACTTGATCCGCTTGGGCATCAACATAACAACAATCCCTCTCTGTCCCTATCCGCCGCTAATTCTGCTGCCCCAGATCCTGTCCTTCTACAACCTCTCCGCTGCAAATCCAGACCTTAACGCCCACGGTCCCCGAAGTGGTAAACGCCGTGGACCTGGCATAATCAATATCGGCCCGCAGGGTATGCAGCGGAACCCGCCCTGCCGGTTCAGACTTCTCGGTGCGCGCCATTTCCGCCCCCCCCAAACGGCCGGAACAGACCACCTTGATCCCTTCGGCGCCCATCCGAATAGCAGAAGCAACCGCTTTTTTCATGGCCCGGCGAAAAGAGACCCGTTGTTCTAACTGCCGGGCAATATTGTCGGCGGCAAGCTGCGCGTTCAATTCAGGGCGCTTGATCTCCTGGATGTTGATATAGATCTCTTTGCCGGTCACATGCTTTAGCTCGTCCCGCAGTTTGTCCACCTCCGCGCCTTTGCGCCCAATCACAATCCCCGGGCGGGCGGTATGAATCGTAATGGTCACCCGCTTGGGCGCCCGTTCGATGTCCACCACCGCCACGCTGGCCCGCTGCAGCCGGCTCTTGATATAGCGCCGGAGCATCTGATCTTCTTTGAGCAGTTCTGCGAAATCCTTTCCGGCAAACCACCGGGAACTCCAGTCTTTGGCAATGCCCAATCTGAACCCGATCGGATGTGTTTTACGGCCCAAAAGAAACCCTCCTCAAAAGATCGGCCGGCAAAAGTGCCGGCTATGCATCATCTGAAACAACCAGTGTGATGTGGCTGCACCGCTTCCGGATGTGTCCGGCGGCCCCCCGGGGCATGGGACGGATGCGTTTGAAAGCGATCCCTCCGTTGACAAATACCTCTTTCACAAACAGATCTTCTTCACTGGCTGCGGCCTCCTCGTTGTTAACCGCGTTGGCCACGGCCGAACGGAGGGTGCACTCGACAATCTGCGCCGCTTTTTTGGGTGTAAATTTCAGGATATGAAAAGCCTCCTCTACACCTTTCCCTCGGACCAGGTCAATGACTTGGCCTACCTTTCGAGGGGAAATCTTCACATATCGAGTTATCGCCCTGGCTTCCATCCCAATATCCCTTCGCAGTCCATAAGCATTTTAAACATCAAAACGGTGTGTTTCACGTTTCACCATCTGCCCCTACTTCAATCCCGTCGACCGCTCCGTTACACGGCCGGTGTGGCCGCGAAACGTCCGGGTAGGGGCAAACTCGCCAAGCTTGTGTCCAACCATATTTTCCGTAATATAAACCGGGATAAATTTGTTCCCATTGTGAACGGCTAAAGTATGTCCCACAAGGTCGGGAGGGATCGTAGACCGACGGGCCCAGGTCTGAATCACCCGTTTGTTCCCTGTCTTGTTCATCTGCTCGATCTTCTTCATAAGCTTAGGATCGATGTACGGACCTTTTTTCAGTGAACGTGCCATGGTTCCCCCATGCCTACTTGCGGCGCCTTCTCACAATCAATCGGCTCGATTTCTTCTTTCGTTTTCTCGTCTTGAATCCTTTGGTCGGTACCCCCCAGGGCGTCACGGGGTGCCCGCCTCCCGAGGCGCGTCCCTCTCCGCCTCCGTGAGGATGGTCGATTGGATTCATCGCCACCCCCCGCACAGAAGGCCGCCGGCCCAGCCACCGGTTGCGTCCTGCCTTGCCCACAACAATATTCTCGTGGTCTAAATTGCCCACCTGTCCAATTGTAGCATAACAGGTAAGAGGAACCAGACGCATCTCTCCAGACGGCAGCCGGAGCTGGGCGTAATCCCCCTCTTTGGCCATAATCTGAATTTCGGCGCCTGCCGAACGGCCCATCTGCCCCCCCTTACCGGGCTGCAGCTCAACATTGTGGACATGGGTGCCCATCGGGATATTCGCCAGCGGCAGGGCATTCCCAGGCCGGATCTCCACGTCGGGCCCCGACGCCACCCGATCGTCCACCTTAAGCCCCACAGGCGCCAGGATGTAGCGCTTTTCACCGTCAACATAGTGCAGCAGGGCAATTCGGGCGGATCGATTCGGGTCGTATTCGATTGCATGCACCCGTGCGGGAATTCCCGGCTTGTTTCGCTTAAAATCGATCTTTCTATAATGCCGCCGGTGTCCGCCCCCACGACGTCTGCTGGTAATGCGCCCCCTGTTGTTCCGGCCGCCGCTCTTTTTGTTGAATTCAATCAGCGACTTTTCCGGGTTGGACCGGGTGACCTCTTCAAAAGAGGAAACCGTTTTAAACCGCAGAGCAGGGGTGATGGGACGAAACGTTTTGATGGCCATCCTTAAACGCCCTCATAAATATCGATACGCTGCCCCTGAGCGAGGGTCACAATCGCCTTCTTCCAGTTGGCGCGGCGCCCCTGAAACCGTCCCAGGCGCTTCATCTTTCCATGAACCGATGTGGTATTGACTTTCACCACCTCAACCTGGAAAATCTCTTCCACGGCGCGCTTGATCTCGATCTTATTCGCATCGCCCCGAACTTCAAACAGGTGTTTGTTGCTCTCCTCTTGAAGTTGGGCAGCCCGTTCGGTAATCAACGGCCGGCGGATAATCTGCCTCGGATTCTTTTTCATGAGACTCCCCACAGGGCCTGAAGCCGGGCCAGGGCGCCCTGGGTAAAAATAACCGTATCGGCCTTTACCACATCATACGTAGACACCTGCGCGACCGGCACAACAGAAAGACCCGGCAGGTTCCGGCACGACTTCGCCACAGCCGGGAGCGCCTCCTCGATTATCAGCAGAGCCTTTTGGCCGGCGGCCTCAACGGCCCGGACCATGTCGGCCATACGCTTTGTTTTCGGCGCTTCGAGGGTGAAATCTTCCAGCATCTTCAACGCGCCTTCCTCAGCCTTGAGCGAAAGCGCCGATTTGATGGCCAGACGTTTCACCTTTTTGGGCACGCGCTCTCGAAAAGCACGCGGCTTGGGGCCGTGAGCAACCCCGCCGCCGATCCGGACCGGCGAGCTGGCCTTTCCCATACGGGCGCGGCCCGTACCCTTCTGCCGGTACATTTTCCGTTTGGTCAAATCGACCTCGGATCGTGTCTTCGTAGATGCATTCCCCTGGCGCCGATTGACAAGATGGGCCTTTATCGCATAATAGAGCGCCCCCTGGGAAGGCTCGATGCCAAAAATCTCTTCCGGCAGATCGACCGACCCTACGACCTCTCCGTCTAAGTTATGCACCTCAACAGACGCCATCGTTCACCGTTCCCTATTTTCCATCGCCGCGCTTTTGAACAATCACAATCCCCCCCCGGGCTCCCGGCACCGCCCCCTTGAGGAGGACCAGGTTGCGTTCCCTGTCCACCTTCACCACTTCAAGGCCCTTCACCGTCACCTGCCGGGCGCCCATGTGGCCGGCCATACGCATGCCTTTAAACACACGGGCGGGAAACGAACTCTGCCCGATCGACCCCGGCGCCCGGTGCCGGTCGGACTGCCCGTGGGTCTTGGGGCCCCCTTTGAAGTGGTGGCGCTTCACGACGCCCTGGAACCCTTTGCCTTTGGAGCGTCCGGTCACATCCACCGATTCTCCAGACTCAAAAACGCCCACGTCTAAGATATCACCTACCGAAAACTCCGAGGCGTCTTCGAGCCGAAACTCCCGCAGAATTTTATGGGGCGCCGCACCCACCTTTTCAAAAATTCCCAGCGCCGGACGGTTCAACCGGGCGCCCTCGCCAAAACCAACCTTGAGCGCACAATACCCGTCCCTCGCCTCATCTTTGATCTGCACGATGGGACATGGGCCCGCTTCAACAACCGTTAAAGGCAGCAGGTTGCCCACCTCGTCGAAGGCCTGGGTCATGCCAATTTTTCTTCCGATCAATCCCAGCACGGCTACACCTTGATTTCAATGTCGATCCCTGCGGGCAGATCCAGCTTCATCAGCGCATCCACCGTTTGAGGGGTCGAATTGTGAATGTCGATCAGGCGTTTGTGAACGCGCGTCTCGAACTGTTCCCGGGACTTCTTGTCGATATTGGGACCCCGAAGCACCGTATACAGCGACCGCTTTGTCGGCAGGGGAATCGGGCCCGAAATAAGCGCCCCGGTCCGTTTGGCCGTCCGGACGATCTCATCCGCAGACCGGTCCAGAGCGTGATGATCGTAAGCTTTCAAACGTATCCTGATCTTCTGTGCAGGCACTGGGTCCCCTCCTTCTTACTCGATGATCTCGGTAACCACACCTGCGCCGATGGTCCGCCCGCCTTCGCGGATCGCGAACCGGAGCTGCTCTTCGATGGCGATCGGCTTGTCTTCGAGGTCCACCGTCATCGTGACGTTGTCGCCGGGCATCACCATCTCCACCCCTTCGGGCAGTTGAACGGAGCCCGTCACATCGGTCGTCCGGAAAAAGAACTGCGGACGGTACCCCGAAAAGAAGGGCTTGCTCCGCCCGCCCTCTTTCTCCGTGAGCACGTAGACCTCGCCCCTAAAATTCCGGTGGGGCGTGATCGAGCCGGGCTTGGCGATCACCATCCCACGCTCCAAGTCCTCCTTGTCCATCCCCCGCAGCAACAGCCCCACATTGTCGCCCGCCTGCCCCTGATCTAAGAGTTTGCGGAACATTTCAACACCGGTCACAACCGTCTTGCGGGTCTCCCGAATGCCCACAACCTCAACCTCTTCGTTCAGGTTGATCACCCCGCGCTCAATCCGGCCCGTACCCACGGTTCCGCGGCCGGTGATGCTGAATACGTCCTCAACCGGCATCAGAAAGTCCCTGTCCACATCCCGCTCCGGCAGCGGAATGGTTTCGTCCACAGCCTCCAGCAGTTCCCAGATACTCTTACAGTCTTCAGAGTCAGGGTCGTCGGATTCCATCGCCTTCAGCGCCGACCCCCGAATCACCGGAACGTCGTCTCCGGGGAACTCGTACTGGCTCAACAGTTCCCGAACCTCCAGCTCAACCAGGTCCAGCAGTTCCGGATCGTCTACCATATCTACTTTATTCATATAAACAACAATCGAAGGCACGTTCACCTGCCGCGACAGCAGAATATGCTCCCGGGTCTGAATCATCGGGCCGTCCGCTGCGCTTACCACTAAGACGGCGCCGTCCATCTGGGCCGCGCCCGTGATCATGTTCTTCACGTAGTCGGCATGCCCCGGGCAGTCCACATGGGCGTAGTGACGGTTTTCCGTCTGGTACTCCACATGCGCAGTATTGATCGTAATTCCGCGCTCTTTTTCCTCGGGCGCTTTGTCAATATCGTCAAACTGCATGTATTCCGCCAGGCCCTTGGAAGCCAGCGTCTTGGTAATCGCGGCCGTCAGGGTCGTCTTTCCATGGTCAACATGTCCGATCGTTCCGACGTTGACGTGCGGCTTCGACCTGTCAAATTTTTCCTTCGCCATATCTCCTTCCTCCTGTAGAATAACGCCCCTCGGACTTCATCCTGGCAGGGGTCTTACACACCGCCAATCGCCTCCTTTGAAGCTTCTAAACTGGAGCACCCATCACTTTGGCCGTAATCTCCTGGGCAATGCTCTGGGAGAGTTCCTGGTACCTGGAAAACTCCATCGAGTAAATGGCGCGGCCCTGCGTAATGGATCGAAGCCTTGTGGCGTATCCAAACATCTCGCTTAAAGGCACCATTGCGGTCACCACCTGCGCATCGAGCCGGTTCACAATCCCCACAATTTGTCCCCGACGCGCGTTCAAATCGCCAATCACGTCTCCCACATATTCTTCCGGCACCACCACCTCCACGTCCATCACAGGTTCTAAAAGATAGGCATCGGCCCGCCTGGCGCCGTCCCGAAAAGCCATCGAGCCGGCCACTTTGAAGGCGATTTCCGAAGAGTCGACATCGTGATAAGAGCCGTCGTAGAGCGTAACTTTCACATCTTCGATCGGGTATCCGGCCAGTACGCCGCCCGACATCACCTCCTGAACCCCCTGGCGCACGGACGGGATGTACTCGCTTGGAACCCTCCCCCCCACAATCTTATTCTCAAAGACCAGCCCGCTGCCCGACTCTCCGGGTTCGATCTCCAGCCAGACGTGTCCATACTGCCCGCGCCCGCCGGTTTGCCGGACAAACCGTCCCTCGCTCTTGACCGCGTTCCGGATGGCCTCTTTGTACGCTACCTGGGGTTTGCCCACATTGGCCGCCACCCGAAACTCTCGCATCAGCCGGTCTACAATAATTTCTAAGTGCAACTCACCCATCCCGGAAATAATGGTCTGGCCGGTATCTGCATCCACGGTCACATGAAAGGTGGGATCCTCCTCTGTCAGTTTGGCCAGAGCAATTCCCAGCTGATCCTGATCCGCCTTGGTCCTCGGCTCGATGGCGACGGAGATCACCGGTTTGGCAAATTCCATCGATTCTAAGATAACGGGATGGTTTTCAACACACAGCGTCTCGCCCGTAGCGGTATCTTTAAGGCCCACCACAGCCGCAATATCTCCGGTGGAGACCTGGCCGATCTCTTCCCGCTTGTTGGCATGCATCTGAAGCACCCGGCCGATTCGCTCCCGCTTGCCCTTGTTTGAATTCAGAACATAAGAACCGGTTTTAAGATGCCCGGAATAGACGCGAAAATACGTCAACCGCCCCACGTAAGGATCGGTCATTACCTTGAAAGCCAGAGCGGCGAACGGGGCGCCGTCTGTGGGCGGGCGCGTTTCCCGCTCCCCGCTGGAGGGGTGGACGCCGACCACTTCGGGAACATCCAGTGGAGAGGGCAGAAAGTCTATCACACCGTCTAAAAGCCGCTGCACGCCCTTGTTTTTAAAGGCCGACCCGCAGAATACGGGCACCGCCGACACGTTAACCACCGCCTGTCGAAGGGCTGCCTTGATCTCATCCTCTGCGATCTCCTCGCCCTCTAAAAATTTCTCCATCAAAGAGTCGTCGAAATCTGAGACTGCCTCTAAGAGTTGCTCCCGATAGACGTGGGCCTGCGCTTGCAGGTCTTGAGGAATCTCGCTCTCGGTGAAGACCACCCCCAGCGTATCCTCCTGATAGCTCACCATTTTCATCTTGATCAGATCGATCAGGCCGTTGAACAGCTCACCCGATCCGACCGGGAACTGAACCGGTACAAAATTGGAGGCCAATCGCTCCCGCATCATCTCTAAAACCCGGAAGAAATCGCCCCCTGCTCGGTCCATCTTATTCACAAACGCAATTCGGGGTACCGCATATTTGTCGGCCTGGCGCCAGACCGTTTCGGTCTGGGGCTCTACTCCGCCCACAGCGCAAAAGATGCCGATCGCTCCGTCCAGCACCCGCAGAGAACGCTCGACTTCGGCCGTAAAGTCCACGTGCCCGGGCGTATCAATGATGTTGATCCGGTGGTTATTCCAAAAACAGGTGGTTGCCGCGGAGGTAATCGTAATCCCCCGCTCCCGCTCCTGTTCCATCCAGTCCATCGTAGCCGCACCGTCGTGCACCTCGCCCATCCGGTGCAGCCGACCGGTATAATACAGAATACGCTCGGTCGTGGTGGTCTTACCCGCGTCGATGTGGGCCATAATTCCGATGTTCCGGATCTGTTCTAATTTGTCTTTTCGCGCCATTTCCTGTTTACCACCGATAGTGTGCGAACGCCCGGTTGGCCTCGGCCATCCGGTGGGTCTCTTCACGCCGTTGTACGGCCCGCCCCTGCCCGCTTGAAGCATCCAGCAACTCTCCGGCCAGCCGCTGCGCCATCGTCTTTTCCCCCCGCCCTTTGGCATAGGTAATCAGCCAGCGGAAGGACAGCGAAAGCCGCTCGTCCTGTCGAACTTCGACAGGCACCTGATACGTCTGCCCGCCAACCCGACGGGACCGGACCTGAATAATTGGCTTAACATTGTCCACAGCCTGCTCGAAAACCTCCACCCCTTTCTTGCCGGTGCGCTCTTTGACCAGATCCAGAGCATCGTAAAAGATCGTCTCTCCAATGCTCTTTTTGCCCTGCCGGAAGAGGCAGCTGACAAACTGGCTCACCAGCGTGCTGCTGAATTTGGGGTCCGGCGCAACGTCCCGCTTTTCTGCCCGTCGTTTTCGCATGGGTCTTTTGAATTCCTCATAACAAGGGGGACACATCGCTTCACGATGCGATCCCCCAAACCATTCAACTTTCCACGCTCCAAATGGAGCAGGCCCCTCTAACTGGGCGCCTTCGTACCGTATTTGGATCGTCCCTGCTTACGGTCGGCCACCCCGGTCGTATCTAAGACGCCCCGAATAATGTGGTAACGAACCGACGGCAAATCCCTCACCCGCCCCCCTCGAATCAACACCACCGAGTGCTCCTGAAGGTTATGCCCCTCGCCCGGGATATAAGCCGTTACCTCCATCCCATTGGTCAGACGTACACGGGTAACCTTTCGAAGCGCCGAATTCGGCTTTTTAGGGGTCGTGGTATACACCCGCGTACACACCCCTCGTTTTTGAGGGCACCCCCGCAACGCCGGGGCGGAAGAGCGCTTCGGCTTGACCTTCCGGCCTTTTCGCACCAGCTGGTTGATGGTGGGCAAACAGAACCTCCTTGATTTTTACAATAGACTTATATTATAACAAATTGAAGGAAGCCTGTCAAGCGTTTATCGGAGGCAATCCAACAGCCTCCTGGCCCTCCTCGGCATCCTGTTCCACCGGTTCTTCCTCTTCCATCGTCACAGAGCGAACACGCCGGTACCGCTCTGCGCCGGTGCCGGCCGGAACCAGGTGGCCGATGATCACATTCTCCTTCAGCCCCAGCAGCCGGTCCACCTTGCCCTGAACCGCCGCTTCGGTCAAAACGCGGGTGGTTTCCTGGAAGGAGGCCGCCGAAATAAAACTTTCGGTCGTCAGCGATGCCCGGGTAATACCTAAGAGTACAGGCTGGAACGTGGCTGGGTCTCCGCCCTCGGCAATTACCTTCTCGTTCTCATCCTGGAAGCGGAAGCGGTCCACAATTTCCCCCTCTAAGAAATTGGTATCGCCCGGATCGGTAACCTGGACCTTCTGCAGCATCTGCCGCACGATGGCCTCAATATGCTTGTCGTTGATGCCAACCCCCTGCAGCCGGTAAACCGCCTGAATCTCGTTGACCAGGTACTCCTGAACCTTCTGGATGCCCTGGATCTGTAAGATGTCGTGGGGATCCACCGACCCCTCGGACAGCCGATCTCCGGCCATGACCTGGTCCTCCTCCTGCACCCGAAGGTGCTTGCCGTAAGGAATCGTATACTTCCGTTCTTCGCCGTCGTCGGAGGTAACGAGCACGGTCCGGGAACCGCGTACCAGGCCGCCGAAACTCACCGTCCCGTCGATCTCGCTGACAACCGCCGGATTCTTGGGCCGGCGCGCCTCAAACAGCTCGGCCACCCGGGGCAGCCCGCCCGTGATATCCCGGGTTTTGCTCCGTTCCCGGGGGATCTTGACCAGCATATCCCCCGCCTCTGCCTCGTCGCCATCGTGTACGACAAGCCGGGCGCCTACCGGAATGATGTAGTGCCCCACCTCGTTTCCGGCCCTGTCGATAATCTGAATCCGCGGCGAAAGGGTCCGATCCCGGTGTTCAGTCACCAGCTGCGCCGCCAGTCCGGTGGTCTCATCGGCCTCCTCCCGGTAGGTCACATTCTCAACCAGGTCCACAAACCGGACCGTACCCACCTTGTTGGTCACAATAACATTGTTGTAGGGGTCCCATTCGTAAATGGCGTCCCCCTCCGCCACCGTCTGTCCTTCCACCACCTTGAGGATTGCGCCATAGGGCACGTAAAAATGGCCGCCCCGGGGCCTGCCCTGATCGTCCTGTACCTCAATCTCACCATTTCGCCCCACAACAATACTTCTGCCATCGCTGCGGGTCACATAATCTAAGTTGACCAGGTGCACAACTCCCTGTCGTTTGGCCGCAATCTCGGCCTGCTCCGCGATACGGCTGGAGGTTCCGCCAATGTGGAAGGTCCGAAGGGTCAGCTGGGTGCCCGGTTCCCCCACACTCTGCGCGGCAATAACCCCGACGGCCTCGCCGATATTCACCAGACGCCCGCTGGCCAGGTTTCGCCCGTAACACATGGCGCAGACCCCTCTTCGGGTCTCGCAGGTCAGTACCGAGCGCACGTGTACGCGCTCTAAGCCGGCATCGGCGATCTTCGTCGCCAGCTCCTCGCCTAAGAGCGTGCCCCCTTCTACAATCACCTCGCCGGTAATCGGATCGAACACATCGTCTAAAACCGTGCGCCCCACAATCCGGTCGGCCAGGGGCTCCACAACCTCCTCCCCCTCTTTTAAAGCCTCCATCTCGATTCCCAGAATCGTCTCGCAGTCATCTTCGGTAATCACCACGTCCTGCGCCACATCCACCATCTTCCGCGTCAGATAACCGGCTTCGGCCGTTTTCAGTGCGGTATCTGCAAGGCCCTTTCGGGCGCCGTGCGTGGAGATGAAGTACTCCAGAACGGACAGCCCTTCTTTAAAGGAAGCTTTAATCGGGGTCTCGATGATCTCGCCAATAGCCCCGGTCAACTTCTTCTGGGGTTTGTTCATCAACCCGCGCATCCCGCCCAGCTGCTTCACCTGATCGTCATTTCCCCGGGCGCCGGATGCCTTCATCAGCTCAATCGAATTGAACCCATCGTCGGCCTCTTCCAATGCCTGGTTCATCACCTCGGCGATATTGTTGGTGGCGTGCTGCCACACGTCGATCACCTTATTATAGCGCTCCCCTTCGGTAATCACGCCGTGGGCATACTGCTGCAGAACCTTCTCCACCTCCTCCTGTGCCTCGTCGAGCAAGTCCTGTTTTTGCGGGGGCACCACCACATCGTCCATCGCAACCGTAACGCCCGACTTCGTGGCGTAGTCGAATCCCAGCCGCTTGACCCCATCCACAAATTCGGCGGTTTTCCGGCTGCCGCACAGCCCGTGGACGTCCAGGGTCACCTTCTGAATCATCTTCCGATCGATAATCATATTGACAAACGGCATCTCTTCGGGCAGAATCTCATTGAAAATCACCCGGCCAACCGTGGTCGTCACCAGCTCCCCATCGATCCGTATCCGGATGGCATCGTGCAAACCGATCTGCTCGTATTCGTGCGCCATGAGGGCGTCGGAAGGACCGCTGAAGGTCTTGAGGCGCTCTTGCGGCTTGTGGCTCTTTGTCAAATAGTAGCACCCCATGGAGATATCCCTGGGGTCATAGACCACAATGGGAGACCCGTCGGCGGGCTTAAGCAGGTTGTTGGCCGACAGCATCAGTACGCGGGCCTCAATCTGCGCCTCGAAAGAGAGGGGTACGTGCACCGCCATCTGATCCCCGTCGAAATCGGCGTTAAACGCCGCACAGACCAGGGGGTGGATGCGAATCGCCTTCCCCTCTACCAGCACCGGCTGGAAAGCCTGAATACCCAGGCGGTGGAGCGTGGGCGCCCGGTTGAGCAGAACATAGTGGTCCTGGATAATTTCTTCTAAGATATCCCAGACCTCCACCCGCTCTCGCTCCACTAACTTCTTGGCGCTCTTGACCGTCTGCACCAGCCCTCGCTCTTCCAGCTTTTTGATGATAAACGGCTTGAACAGCTCAAGAGCCATATGCTTGGGCAGCCCGCACTGGTGCAGCTTGAGGTAGGGGTCCACCACAATCACCGACCGGCCCGAATAATCCACCCGCTTGCCCAGGAGGTTCTGCCGGAACCGCCCCTGTTTTCCCTTCAACAGGTCGGACAGAGACTTCAGCGACCGGTTGCCGTCGCCCCGAACCGCCCGGGAACGCCGCCCGTTGTCGAACAGGGCGTCCACCGCCTCCTGCAACATGCGCTTCTCGTTGCGCAGGATCACCTCCGGAGCCTTGATTTCGATCAGCTTCTTAAGCCGGTTGTTCCGGTTGATCACACGCCTGTACAAATCGTTCAAATCCGAGGTGGCGAACCGCCCTCCCTCTAAAGGCACCAGCGGCCTCAGGTCTGGAGGAATAACCGGAATCACATCTAAAATCATCCACGCCGGATGGTTGTCCGACTGGCGAAACGCCTCTACAACTTTCAGCCGCTTGAGCGCCTCCTGCTTGCGCTGAACCGAGGTCTCCATCCGCGCCTGTGTCCGCAGTTCGGCGGAAAGCTCCTCGATATCGATTTCGGTCAGGAGCTTGTGCAATGCCCGGGCGCCCATGTCCACCTCGAAATTATACCCCTTCTCCTGAAGCTCGAACACCTCGTCTTCGGACAGCAGGTCCTTGTATTTCAGATCGGGCGCGTCTCCCGGGTCTAAGACCACATACGATTCGTAATAAATCACACGCTCCAGGTTTCGGATCGACATATCTAAGAGGTAGCCCATTCGGGAGGGAAGCGACCTGAAAAACCAGATATGAGAAACCGGCACTGCCAGTTCGATGTGCCCCAACCGCTCCCGCCGCACCTTCGACTGGGTAACCTCCACACCGCAGCGGTCGCATACCACGCCTCGATAGCGGATACGCTTGTACTTCCCGCAACTGCACTCCCAGTCCTTAACAGGGCCAAAAATTCGCTCACAGAACAACCCGTCCCGCTCCGGTCTGAACGACCGGTAATTAATGGTTTCAGGCTTGGTCACCTCTCCACGGGACCATCCCTGGATGGTTTCTGGTGAAGCCAGTTGAATACGGATCGAATTAAAATCCATGGGCTGCTTGGCAGTGTTGATATCAGCCACGAGTCTTACCCCCTTTTTGCGATCGGCGTCTGGATTCGGCAAAGGATGAGTGCGCTTTTCAAAACGGGATTAGCCCGCCTGGCCGTTTTCGAGTACCACATCTAAGCAGAGACTCTGCAGCTCCTTGACCAGGACGTTGAACGATTCGGGCACCCCGGGTTCTGGCGGGTTCTCGCCCTTCACGATCGCTTCGTAGATCTTCGAACGTCCGGCAACATCATCGGACTTAACGGTCAACATCTCCTGGAGCATATAAGCGGCGCCGTAAGCCTCCAGCGCCCACACCTCCATCTCTCCGAACCGCTGGCCGCCAAACTGCGCCTTGCCCCCTAAGGGCTGCTGCGTGACCAGAGAATAGGGTCCGATGGACCGGGCGTGGATCTTATCGCTGACCAGGTGCGAAAGCTTCAGCATGTAGATGTGACCGACCATCACCTCTTTGTGGAACCGCTCTCCCGTTTTCCCGTCGTAAAGCACGCTCTTGCCCGATTCGGGAAGGCCCGCCTCCACCAGCACCTTCTTGATCTCCTCTAAGGGGCCGCCGTCGAAGACCGGTGAGGCCGTGTGGAAGCCCAGCTTGTGCGCCGCCCAGCCCAGATGGGTCTCTAAGATCTGTCCCAGGTTCATCCGAGAGGGCACCCCCAGGGGGTTGAGAATAATATCCACCGGAGTGCCGTCGGGCAGATGGGGCATATCCTCTTCGGGAACGAGGATGGAGACCACCCCCTTGTTGCCGTGTCGACCGGCCATCTTATCGCCCACCATCAGCTTCCGCTTTCGGGCAATATAGACCTTCACAAGCTGGACGATACCGGGCGGGAGCTCATCTCCCCGTGCAATCTTTTCCAGCTCTAACTCCAGCTCTTCCTCCGCCGCCCGAACCAGCTGCTCCGCCAGCTCTAAAATCCGATCCACCTTTCGGTTCACAGCAGAGGCGTCGACCCAGGTCTCGTCCGCGCGCACGATATCCAGATCGATCCGCTCGACCAGCTTCTCGTCGAACACCTTCCCCGTGCGCGCAACCACCGAACCATCTTCGATATTGCGCAGCAGGTTGACCTTCTTCCCCTCCAGCAGTTCAAAAACCTGCTCATCCCGGCTGGATTTGATCGCCTTTATCTTTTCGGCGATCTGTTTCCTGGCTGCGTTCGTCTTCTCCTTATCCGTCTTGCGGGTCTTCTCATCCCGCTCCTTCCGGGAAAACACCTTCCGGTCCATCACCACCCCTTCCAGCCCCGGAGAAGCTTTCAAAGAAGCGTCCCGGACATCCCCTGCCTTTTCACCAAAAATGGCGCGCAAAAGCCGCTCTTCGGGAGAGAGCTCCGTTTCTCCTTTGGGCGTCACCTTTCCAACCAGGATATCGCCGGATCGAACCTCGGCCCCAACCCGAATGATCCCGTGTTCGTCTAAATTGCGAACGGCCTGCTCGCTCACATTGGGAATCTCGCGGGTGATCTCTTCGGCCCCCCGCTTGGTATCCCGAACCTGCAGATCGTACTCTTCGATATGGATGGAGGTGAA
Source organism: Candidatus Latescibacterota bacterium (assembly GCA_965249305.1). GTDB lineage: Bacteria > Latescibacterota > UBA2968 > UBA2968. The sequence goes on from OZ252228.1 coordinate 7,259,327, forward strand.
AATATCCCGCTTAATGAGCCGCTCGGAAACAATGATGGCGTCCTCGAAATTGTACCCGTTCCAGGACATAAAAGCGCAAAGCACATTGGCCCCTAAGGCCAGGTCTCCGCGGTCGGTTGCGCATCCGTCGGCTAAGACTTCCCCTGCTTCGACCTTATCGCCGACCCGCACCAGCGGCTGCTGATTGATGCACACGTTCTGATTGGAAATTTTGAACTTAATCAGATTGTACACATCTTCGTCGAAAAGATCGATCACCTCGCTTCCCCTGCTCTTGCGCCGCTTAACCATAATACGCTCGGCGCTCACATAGGTCACAACACCGGGGTGCCGGGCCGTCACCACCGCTTTCGAATCGATGGCCACCTTCCGCTCCATCCCCGTACCCACCAGAGGCGCTTCGGTCTTCAGCAGCGGTACCGCCTGGCGCTGCATGTTGGAACCCATCAGCGCCCGGTTCGCATCGTCGTGCTCCAAAAAGGGGATCAGGGCCGCCGCAGCGCTTACCAGCTGCGAGGGAGACACATCCATATAATCGACCTCATCCGGCTCCACCACGGGAAAATCTCCCCGGCGACGGGCCTGTACCACGTGATCCACAAAGCGGCCCTGCCGGTCCAGCCCGGCATTTGCCTGCGCAATCGTAAACTTGTCTTCGTGGTTCGCGGCAAGATACTCGATTTCGTCCGTCACCTTTGCGTTTTTGGCAACCCGGTAAGGGGTCTCTAAAAACCCGAAGGAATTGACCTTGGCGTACGTGGAAAGGGAGGCAATCAGACCGATATTGGGGCCTTCGGGCGTCTCGATAGGACAGATCCGGCCGTAGTGGGTGTGGTGCACATCGCGCACTTCAAACCCGGCCCGATCCCGCGTCAGCCCGCCCGGGCCCAGCGCCGACAACCGCCGCTTGTGCGTCAGTTCATCCAGCGGGTTGGTCTGCTGGAGGAACTGCGAGAGCTGGCTGCTGCCGAAGAAGGCCTGCACCACGGTCGATACCGTTCGGGCATTGACCAGGTCGTGCGGCGTGAGCTGCTCCGAATCCCTCAGGCTCATTCGCTCCCGAATCGTGCGGGCCATCCGCGCCAGACCAATCGAAAACTGGTTGGACAGAAGCTCCCCCACCGACCGGATCCGCCGGTTGCCCAGATGGTCGATATCGTCGGTGAACCCCTCCCCCTTAAACAGCACCAGCAGGTACTGGACCACCTTGAGGAAGTCTTCAATACACAAAATAGTAAACTCCAGCGGGACATTCATATCCAAACGCTGGTTGAGCCGGTAGCGTCCCACCTCACCCAGGTTGTACCGCTTGGGGCTGAAAAAATGCCGCTCCAAAAGTCCCCGTGCGGTTTCAATATTGGGCGGATCTCCGGGCCGCAGCAGGTTGTAGATCCGTGAGAGCGCCTCTTCCTCGTTATCGCAGGGATCCCGCTGGAGCGTATTGGAAATAATCTCGCCGTCGTTCTTCGGATCCACATCCAGCACCGTCACCCGCGAAATCCGGTTGCTTTTTAAAGCTGCCAGGTGTTCTTCCGTGATGGTCCGATAGGCCTCCACAATCACCTCGCCCGTTTTCTTGACCACCACATCCTTTGTTGCAATCTCCCCAGCCACATCGCCGCTGACCCGAACAACCTTGTCCTCGTGAAAGATGGTCAGAATCTCCTCGGACTGGCTGTAGCCCAGAGCGCGCAGAAGGGTGGTAACGGGCAGCTTCCGCTTCCGGTCGATGTGCACGTACATAATGTCGTTGATGTCTAAGCTGAACTCGAGCCAGGCCCCCTTATACGGAATGATGCGGGCCGAATAGAGCCGCTTTCCGTTGGGATGAATGGTCTCATCGAAAAAGACCCCCGGCGACCGGTGGAGCTGGCTGACAATGACCCGTTCCGAGCCATTGATAATAAACGTCCCCTCCTCGGTCATCAGCGGCAGTTCCCCCAAGAACACCGTTTGTTCCACAATATCCTTAATACGAGGCTCGTCATCGTCCTGCTTCTCCCGCGAGATCAATCTCAGCGTAGACCGCAGGGGGGCGGCATGGGTGGTCCCGCGCTCCAGACATTCGTCCACATCGTACTTGGGCGTGCCAATGGAGTAATCGACGAACTCCAGGGAAAAAAGGTTGTGAACATCGGTTATTGGAAAGATGCTGTGAAAAACCGCCTGGAGGCCCTGTTCTTTGCGTTCCTCAGGCGGCACGTCCTTCTGTAGAAACCAGCTGTAGGAATCAAGCTGGATATCCAGCAGATTCGGCATCTCGATAACCGGAACAATACGTCCGTAGGATTTCCTCTCGATAAATCCTTTATCTGCCAAAGCGATCACGCTCCTGTGGTGAAATCGGGCCAAAAGTCGAGAACGAAATTGTCTGTGTGACTATACACAATACTCAGAGCATCCTCACAGATGCTCCAAGCGGGCAGACACAGGGGTCTGCCCCTACTTGATTTCGACCACCGCCCCAACTTCCTCCAGTTCCGCCTTGATCTGCTCGGCCTCCTCTTTTGCAATCCCCTCCTTGACGGGGCTGGGGGCTTCATCCACAAGCGCTTTGGCCTCCTTCAACCCCAAGTTGGTGATACTGCGGACCACTTTAATCACCTGGATCTTCTTGTCGCCAACAGCAGAGAGAACCACATCGAACTCTGTCTGCTCCTCTTCTTCTGCGCCCCCGGCAGCCGCGCCGGCTGCGCCGACAGGCACGGCCACAACGGCCGCCTGTGCCGTCACACCGAATTTCTCTTCCAATGCCTTTACCAGTTCGGCCAGTTCCAGCACGGAAAGTTTTTCAATCTCGCTAATAATCGTCTCAACCGCCATAGTTTGTCCTCCGTCAGACTCAGGTGACGTTTGGTGACGGACGCACAGGGTGCGCCGCTGCGTTTTTTTCGTCTAAGAATCCTCAGCAGGCGCCTCACCGCCGCCTGCTTCTCCCCCCTTTTCAGCAACCGCCTGCAGGGTCATCACCAGCTTCTGGATCAACCCCTGCAAGCAGAAAGCCAGTCCACTCAGCGGACTCTGAATGCCGCTTACCACCTGCCCCAGCAACACCTCCCGGGAGGGCAGCGTGGCCAGCGCCTCTAATTGATCCTCAACATAGGCCCGCCCATCCACCAGACCAATCTTCACCCGGGGGCGCCCCTGCATCTCCCTGGCAAACTCCGAAAGCATCCGGGCAGGCGCAACAGGATCTTTTTCGGTGAAAACAAGCCCGGTTGGCCCTGCAAACATCTCGTTCAAATCGTCAACACCGGCCTCCTTCGCCGCCAGGAGCGCCAGCCGATTTTTGACCACCCGGCAGGAAACCTCTTCCTCGCTCAGAAGCCTCCGTAACCGGGTAAAGGCAGGCACGTCCAACCCGGTAAAATCCGTCAGGTAAATCCCCTTGGACCGTTTCAAGATGTCGGTCAGATCCTCAACAATCGCTGCCTTTTCTGCGGTTGGCATTTCTCTTCCTTCCCCAAAGCGTCGCACCGCTCAAACGATCAATTGCTCAGGCTCGATCGAGCGAGCCGAATACCGGGCCCCATCGTGGTCGCCAGGGTTGCCGAACGAATGTACTGCCCCTTTGTTGCCGAAGGCCTTGCCCGCACGATGGTATCGATCAAGGTCCGGGCATTTTCAAGCAGCCGGCCCTCTTCAAACGAAACTTTCCCGACCGGGGCATGAATATTGCCCTGCCGGTCAACTCGAAATTCCACGCGCCCTGCCTTGGCCTCTCGAACCGCACGGCCCACATCCTGGGTAACGGTGCCGCTCTTTGGATTGGGCATAAGCCCCCTGGGCCCCAAAACGCGTCCCAATCGCCCCACGTCTCGCATCATATCCGGAGCCGCAATCGCCACGTCAAAATCGGTCCACCCGCCAGAGATCTTTTCAACCAGATCCTCCGCCCCCACAAAATCCGCGTTGGCCGCTTCGGCCTCGGCTGCCTGTTCACCCTTGGCGAAAACAGCGATGCGGATCTCCTTCCCAAGCCCGTGGGGCAGCACGACCGTGCCCCTTACCTGCTGGTCTGCATGGCGGGAATCCACCCCCAACCGCATGGCCAGTTCCACGGTTTCGTCGAACTTCGGATGGGGCATTCGCTTGATCAGATCGACCGCATCTTCTACAGAATAGTGCGTCTTTCGATCAAACAGGCCCAGCCCCTCTCGATAAATCTTCCCGTGTTTCCTTTCCATCGATATCCTCCGGCCGGATTAATCCTCTACCGTAATTCCTGTGCTGCGGGCTGTTCCTTCGATCATTCGCATCGCCGCTTCCGTATCGTTGGCGTTGAGGTCGGCAGCCTTTATTTCTGCGATCTCCCGGACCTGCGCCCGCGTGACCGACCCCACCTTCGTCCGATTCGATTCCGGAGACCCCTTTTCCAGACTTGCGGCCCGTTTCAGCAGAACCGACGCTGGCGGGCTTTTGAGTATAAAGGTAAAACTCCTGTCGGCAAACACCGTGATGACCGCCGGGATGATCAGCCCCTGCCTATCCTGGGTCTGCGCATTGAATGCCTTGCAGAATTCCATAATATTCACGCCATGCTGACCCAGCGCAGGTCCCACCGGAGGGGTCGGAGTCGCCTGCCCCGCCGGGATTTGCAGTCTGATTGTGGTAAGCACCTTCTTGGCCATCGTCGTTTTATCCCTCCGTTGCCATCTCCACCTGAAGCACATCCAGCTCGACCGGCGTATTTCGACCGAAAATGCTGACCATCACCTTGATCTTGCTCTTTTCCGGATTGATATCGTCCACCAGCCCGATGAAGTCGCTGAACGGCCCGTCGACCACCTTCACCCGGTCCCCCACCTGGTAGGGGATCTCCTGCTCATCCTGAACCTGACGCCGATCGATCTGACCCAGAACACGCTGCACCTCATCCTGCCTGAGGGGTTGGGGGCGTTTTCCGGGACCCACAAAACTGGTGACCCCCGGAACATTGGTGACAAAATGGACCGTTTCCTTGTCCATCTCCATTTCGACCAGGACGTAGCTGGGCAGGAATTTCTTTAAGGAGATGGTTTTGCGGCCGTCCCGCATCTCCACAACCTCCTCTGTGGGTACGACCACATCCCCAATCCGATCCCCAATGCCCACCCCGTCTTTGGCATTCTCGATGTAGGAGCGTACCTTATTCTCGTGGCCGGAATAGGTATGCACGGCGTACCACTTCATTTCCTTCATTTCCATAGGATTACTTCACCCTCTTCCGAATAAAATCCGTGCGACAGAATGGGTGTAAAGACCTAAAGCACCAGGTCCATCACATTCGACAGAATGAGATCGGCAATAAAAATAAACAGGGCCAGGGCCAGTGAAACCACGAGTACAATCGTGGTGGATGAGGTCAGCTCATCGCGGGTCGGCCAGGTAACCTTCCCCATTTCGACTTGCACATCTTTCAAGAGCTGGGTAAATTTTCGAAACATAAGAACGACAGCCCGGAAAAAATGCGCCTCGACATCGGCACAAAGCAGAGGAATCGGCAGCGTTGAATCAGGGAAGATAGCCGTATTGGAAACCCGGACCCTCAACCGACGAAAAAGCAGGGAGCACTGGGGATATCTTTGAGAGGAAAATGGCAGGCCAGGCAGGAATCGAACCCGCAACCGCCGGTTTTGGAGACCGGTGCTCTCCCAATTGAGCTACTGGCCTACCCTGTTGCAAGCCACATCGGGCCGCAGAATAACACCCCTACCGCGTCTCCCGATGCAGCGTATGAGTCCGGCAGAATCGGCAAAATTTCTTGAATTCGACCCGATCCGGATGAAGCCGTCGGTTCTTATCCGTCATATAATTCCGGCGGGCGCACTCGCTGCAAGCCAGTGTAATCAGTTCCCTTGGCATGCCGATTCCTTTTCGATCGTCCCGGCGTAAGTGAAAACTGGAGCCCACGACCGGGCTTGAACCGGTGACCTCCTCCTTACCAAGGAGGTGCTCTACCACTGAGCTACATGGGCTCTAAATAACAGGTTTTGCCCCTTTTCCGGAGCAAAAATTGGAGCGGGAAACGGGACTCGAACCCGCGACCCTCAGCTTGGAAGGCTGACGCTCTAGCCAACTGAGCTATTCCCGCATTAGATATAATAAAAACAATATTTTACATCAGAAAAATTGCACTCCTTGAGGCAAGGAGCTTTCGAGACTTAGTAATATATGAAAAATATGGCAGAGAGTCAAGCTTTTTTTCCAGAATCCGTTCCTTGGTGAGACGCTTCCCCGCCTGCATCTGCCCGCGGCCGAAAGCGGAGCGCAAAAAAAAACAAAACCCCTCCACAGAGGGGTCGAAAACCGTCGTAGAATACGTATGGTGGGGAGGGGCGGATTCGAACCACCGAAGGCATAAGCCAACAGATTTACAGTCTGCCCCATTTGGCCGCTTTGGTACCTCCCCACACGTCGAATTTAGAGGTGAAATATTACAAGAAGCTCTGCGGAAAGTCAAGTGGAAAAATACTTTACGCGCCTCTCACCGCCCCTCTTACAGGGCGATTTGTCATTTGACAAAAGCAGGGTGAATGCGTATTTTTGCCCCGGCGATTCATCTTTCAGCGTTTTCATACCCTTGAAAGGAGTTCCCACAGATGACAGAGCCTATTCAGAATTATGCGCGTGTTGGACTCGTCCACTTTATGGCCTACAAAGCCTGCATTGGGGGTGACGGCCCCATTCTGGAGACCCTGGAAAAAATTGCCATGGACCCCTATTTCCAGGTCGTTGAAGTCACCCGGATGAACGACGCCGAGGTTCGGGCCCAGGCCCGCGATCTGCTCCAATCGGCCCATATCGACGTCGCCTTTGGCGCACAACCCATCCTTCTGCTCAACCAACTCGACATCAACTCCGCCGACGAAGCCCACCGGCTGGAAGCCGTTGAGGCCGTCAAAGGTGGTATCGACCAGGCCGATGAACTCGGAGCGCCCGGCGTGGGCCTCCTCTCCGGGCCGGACCCGGGGCCCACAGATCGCGACCGGGCCGTGGACCTGCTGGTGGACTCGCTCAACCGCCTGTGCAACCACGCCGGCGCCAAGGGCATGAGCGTTGTGCTGGAGACCTTCGACCGGGTGCCCTACGGCAAAAACTGCCTGGTTGGCCCCAACGCCCTGGCCGTTGAGGTCTCCTCCCGGGTGCGCCGGGAACACGCCAACTTTGGCCTGATGCTCGACCTGAGCCACTTTCCGCTCCAGGGAGAAACCTCGGCCTATGCCCTCAACATCGCCCGGGACCACCTGGTGCACGCCCACATCGGCAACTGCGTGATGCGCAACCCCGAGCATCCCGCCTACGGCGACAACCACCCCCGCTTCGGGTGTGAAGACGGGGAAAACGACATTCCCGAGGCGGTTGAGTTCCTCAAAGAACTCCTCAATATCGGGTACCTCGATCCCGACAAACGCCCCATCCTCAGCTTTGAAGTTGCTCCGATGGAAGGCGAATCGCCTGAAATCATCATCGCCAACGCAAAACGCGTCTTAGACGCCGCCTGGGCGATGGTCTGATAGGGACGAGCCAAACATCCACCAAGCCGGGATCTCTTAGGGGGGATTCCGGCTTATTCATAACCCCAAATTCGGGCAGACACGGGGGTCTGCCCCTGTTCGGGACTCAGGACTTTAATTATGATCCAGGACAAACGCAGGCTCCAGCTCTATACCTCCCTCGCCCTTTCGGCGCTCATACTCTGCCTGGGCCTCCTCTCGGCCTCCTACGCCATCGACCTGCTCAGGTCCACGCTTGAACGCCAGATGGCCGAAGACAGCGAAATCATCGGCGAAAACCTGCGGATCATCATCCGCCAGGTAACGCAGGAATACACCGACCGGAAGATGGCCCTGGACCAATTCCAGGAGGTGCTCAAAGCGCTTGATGACAAGGGATGGATCGGGTTTGCCTGTGTGCTGGACAAAAACGGCGTCGTAGTGGCGCATCCCAGGCCCGAGTTCATCAACATGCAGGTCCCGCTGGAAACCTATGAACCCACCGACCTGCTCGGTTCGTCTGCGCCGCCCATAGACAGCCTATCCGCCCTGCAAGATCCTGGTGAAGCAAGCATCTATAGAACGTCTGCCGACATTATTGCCATCCACTGGCTGCCCCAGATGATGACCTACCTCTGCGTTCACCAGTCCGTTCGCCCCTTAGACGAGAGGGCCGCACGCCTCCGCCGGCTCCTCGCCCTGATTGGGCTGGGATTTGTTGCGATTGCGGCTACCGGCTCCTGGTTTTTTGTTGGAAACCTGGTGGACCGCTACGAAAGCCACCTGTCCCGCTCCGAGGCTCGAAACCGCACCCTGGTGCAAAACAGCGCGCCCATCCTTGTGGTGGATACCTCCGGCGGCCTCTTAGACGCCAACCCCCAGGCCGAGACCCTCTTTGGCGCCCCAAAAGCAGAACTCCTCAAACGGAACCTGAAAGACCTCTGGTTGCCCGATCGCCGGGACCAGCTCGAGGACCTCTTTCGCAGGGTTGGACCCACCGGCGCCGTAGAACAGAACGACCTCGACATGCTGACCGCACCGGGCCAGACCGTACCGGTCGCCCTGCGGGCCTGCCGTATCGATTATGCCGACCAGGACGCGATCTATCTTCTCATCCAGGACGTCACCGAAAGCCGCCGCGCCCGGGAGGAAATCCTGGAGGCCAACCGCCAGCTGCGCGAACTGGATCAGCTTAAAACCGATTTTCTCAACACGGTCTCGCACGAACTCCGCACCCCCCTGACCTCGATCAAATGGTCTACAGAGTCGCTGGCTGCGCTGGTGAAGGACGAAATGGATGGAAACGTCCAGAAATTGCTCGGCATCATCCGGGACGACAACCAGCGTCTATCGGCGCAAATCGAGCAACTCCTCAGCTTCTCCCGACTGGATGCGGGAAAGCTCAAACCGGCCTTCCAGACGGCCGACCTGTCTCATTTCCTCCAGCAGGCCCTGGAGGAAGTGGCCCCGATTGCTCAACAAAAAGGGCTGACCCTCACCCCCCACAATCCCCCCGAAGAGCTCACCCTCAAGGCCGATCCCGATCAGCTCCACCAGGTCTTTGTGAATATCCTGGACAACGCCATCAAATACACCCCTCGGGGGGGCGATGTGCACCTTTCAAGCCGGGCATCGGCGGGCTGGGTGGAAATAGACGTGAAAGATACCGGCATTGGCATTCCCGAAAAAGACCTTCCCCGCATCTTTGAAAAGTTCTATCGGGCAGATCAGCCCGCCGCACGGCAGGAGAGGGGAACGGGACTGGGACTGGCCATTGTCAGGGGCATCGTGGACGCGCACGGCGGGGAAATCCGGGTCCAGAGCACCGTCAATTCCGGAACCACCTTCACCATCCGCCTGCCCCAAAATGGCGCCCGGACCAAATAGGGGTCCCACTCCCCTTTCTCCTTAAGAAATGAATCCATCCGGTCGATAAGTTATATGGATGTAATAACTTCGTAAGAATCAAACACTTTTGCTCCTCAGGGACTCAAAAATGCGTTGGGTACTGCTCTTCACAGCCGCAGGGCTGCTCGTCGCCTGCGGGGGCCCCCGGTATCACCGGGTTTATCCCCCCCCGGAGGATCTGCGGCACAGCCCGGCCAAACTCAAGGCAGCGGCCTATGCCTATTACAACCGGGGAGACTACGTGCGGGCCCTGCGCTACGCCTACGAGGCAGCCCAGACGACCCCGGACGACCTCCGGTCCTCCTTCCTGCTGGGCCTGATCTACGACATGGGGCTCGACCGGCCCGATCTCGCCATTCCCGAATACAAACGAATCCTCTCGCTCCGCCCCTGGAGCGACCTGCCCAAACGCATCCGCCGGAGAATCCACTACCTCTACCGTCAGGCTCAGGCACGCCATGCGGCCCGCGCGCTCCACCCGGGTTCACCCCCGCCCATTTCAAGCGACCAACTCGCGGCTTTCCCCCTCTATCCGGCCGGTCCCCGGCCCCCCGACCCCAACCTCCAGCTGGGTCTGATCGATCTGCTCCTCTATGACCTGCAGAACCTGTCGGACACGCTTCACATAGACCCCCTCCAGGTCTATATTTCCAGCTACACCTTTCAACGCGCCCATCCCGGCGCCACCCCCGGTGAATTCGCACGCTGGTCAGGCGCCGAAAAAACGCTCACCGGCACCCTCATCGATCTGGGAGAAGGCCGGATTCGGGTTGTGCTCCATCTCCTCGGTTCCGATGGCAGTCCCCTCTACACAGCCGCCCCGGTCACGGGCAACCTGCGCGACCTCCAGACGCTCCACCACGCGCTTCTCAGCCAGGCGGCCAAAGCCCTCGACCTCTCCCTTCCCGCAACCCTTCCCCCGCTTCCTGTCGCTGCTCTCCTGCCCCTTCTGCTCCACGCCGAAGGCCTGTGGGTCTATCTATCCGGGCAGGTATCGGAAGCGCACCACCACCTTGCTCAGACCCAAACACTCGATCCGGCGTCTGATCTGATCGCCCGCACTTACAGATGGGTAGATCTCGATCTTACAGGCCAAAAAGAGGGCCAATCCCTGCTCGTCACCTACCGGTCCATGGTGGCGCACCCTTCTCCCTGAGCCCCCAAAAATAAAGGGCCGCACCGCAATGCGCCCCTGTGGGAATTCCCTGCACGGCCAGCCTCTAACGGTCTTTTGAAGCCAGGGCCTGCCGGTTGGCCACACCAATCATTCTGCCGAAAATACGGGCAAAAACCACCATCACATAAAACGAATAGATGGAAACCAGGGGCAGTCCCACGTAGGGCAGCTGTCCCAACATCACATTCCCAATCAGCCAAAGGCCGTAAAAGGCCAGACAGGCCTGGACATAATCCCCTTTCACCACCACCCGGACATCGGCCCACAGCGCCCACGGATCGAAGGCCGCCCAGACCCGGCCCTCTGCGGCGAACCGCGCGAACACAATGGGGAGAAAGCCGTAAAGCAGCACAACGACCAGCATCACCAGCAGCAGCACATCGGCCAACTGCTTCGGGTCTTTACCGGACGGCAGCAGCCCCAGGATCGAGATCAATCCCGTCAATCCAACACCCGCCAGGAGAACGTATCCCAGCAGAATTAAAAACACCCAGAACCCGGCGCCCGCATAGCCCTTCCAGTCCCCCCACTCGGGCAGCACACGTCCCTCAAGTGCATTGAGCGCATCGATAAAGATCCGGTAAAGATACCCCCACACAACCAGATTCAGAACCAGCCCGATAAGTAACAACACAGGTACCAGAACCCACGGCAACTGCCCGGAAATCGGCAGCGCCATCGCCAGGTTGGACACCAGACTCAACAGCCCGCCCAGCACAAACTTGCGCACCCAGTCCGGATCCCGAAACGGGGCCCGGATGGCCTCGACAAAAACCACACCAAACATGAAGTCCCCAATAAAAACAGAGAGCAGGGAATCGGCGTCACCCCCTGTTCCTAAATCCCCTCCAGCGCCTGCGCCGCATCGGCAATCAGATCCTCCGCATCCTCTACACCCACCGCGTATCGGACCAGTTCATCCACAATACCAACATCCAGCCGCTCTTCCCGCGACAGCTCGTAGTAGGAGATCGAAGCCGGGTGGGACACAATGCTCTCCACCCCTCCTAAGCTTGCGCCGATACAGGGAATTTTCAGCCGGTCCAGAAAGGCCATGGTCCGATTCTGATCGGCGTCTAAGTCGAAACTGACCACGCCCCCATAGCCCCGCATCTGGGCGCGGGCCACCTCGTGGTGCGGGTGGCTCTCCAGCCCCGGGTAATAGACCCTCCGGACCTTCGGATGTCCCTCTAAGAAACGGGCCAGGGCCAGCGCCGTTGCGTTCTGCCGGGCCATGCGCAGCGCAAACGTCTTGAGCCCCCGGATCAGCAGATAGGCGCAGTGGGGGTCCACCACCCCGCCCAGGATTCCTCGATAATCCTTGATCGCAGAAACCAGGGGCGCTTTTCCCAGCACCGCGCCCGCAATCAGATCGTTGTGCCCGCCCAGATACTTCGTAGCGCTCTGGATCACCAGGTCCACCCCGAACTCTAAGGGCCGCTGGTTATACGGGGTGGCAAAGGTACTGTCGATAATCACCTTGATCCGGCGCGCCTTTGCAATCTCTACCAGCCGTTCTAAGTCCATCACATTCAGATGGGGATTGGTGGGCGATTCCGCAACAATGACCCGGGTATTTTTGTGTACCGCCCCGTCCAGCCCCTCGTAATCTCCGGCAGGGATAAACGTCGTCTCCACCCCGAACTTCCGCAGCACCATCTGGCAGAATTGCGCCGTCTTCCGGTAACAGTCGTCCATAATCAGCGCATGCTGGCCCGTTGAAAGCATCCCCAGCAATGTGGTAGTCACCGCGCTCATCCCCGACGCGAACAGAAGGCAGGCCTCCGCCCCTTCCAGCTCCGCCAGCTTCTCCTCGGCAATGTGCTGCGTGGGATTGCCGTATCGCCCGTAATCTATCCGCGTGTCCCGCCCGGACACAAAATCGTCCACAGCCTGCGTATTCTGAAAGACATAAGTGGACGTCTGCGCAATGGGCACCGTAAGCGAATGCCCCCAGTGCCCGTGGTTTTCCCCTGCATGCACGGCCTCGGTGGACGAACAGACCCCTTCGGTCTCCCGTTCCTTTTCCATGGGTCCGCGTACTCCTCACAAAAAATCCCGGCGCCAAAAGCCCCGGGAAAAATCAGAAACCCGGACTAAAAAGCCCGGGCTATTCATGTGGGTAGCTTTTTAGCGATTTGTTTATAGTGGCTGCAATATGCTTCAAATCACCACTATACGTCCATCGAACACGGTTCATTTAATGCTAAGAATGTAATCAAAACCCCCTGTTCTGTCAACCCTGTCTCTTTTCCAGCGTCCGGTAGAGCGTGTCGCGAATGGTCCCGTAATCGGCCGGCAATTCCACCGGCATATTCGCATACCGGGGTTCCACGCCCATATCCCGGAGCTGGTCCCGGTGGTACTGCACCTTAAAATCGGTAAATTTCAGCCCGTGCGCGGTGGAAATCACCACCACCCGCTGCCCCTTCTGAATCACCCCCCGGTCCACCAGTTTGAACAGCGCGGCGAATGCCACGCCCGTGTGCGGACAGCAGAAAAGCCCGGTGCGGTCGGCCCGTGCCGACGCGTCGGCCAGCTCCTGCTCCGTCGCCTGTTCCACAACCCCGTTAAACGCCTTCAGCGTCCGGGTCGCCTTCTCCGCGCTTACCGGATCCCCAATCTGAATGGCGTTGGCCAGGGTCGTTTGGGCCTGGAGCGGTTCAAAGCTGTCGAACCCCTTCTGGTAGCTCAGGTAGAGCGGATTGGCCCGCGCGCTTTGCGCAACGGCAATTCGGGGCAGCCGGTCGATCAATCCCATCTCCAGCAACTCTAAGAATCCCTTGCCCAGCGCGCTTACATTGCCCAGGTTGCCCCCCGGAATCACGATCCAGTCCGGCAGATCCCAGTCGAACTGCTGGAGCAGTTCCACGCTAATTGTCTTCTGCCCCTCCACCCGCAGAGAATTCATCGAATTGGCCAGATAGATATTCTCTTTATGGCAAATCTCCTGCATCAGCTTCATACACCCGTCAAAATCGGTATCTAAGCTCAACACCAGCGCCCCGTTGGCCATCGGCTGCACCAGCTGCGCCGTTGAGACCTTGTCCCGGGGCAAAAAAACCACGGCCTGAATGCCCGCCGCAGCGCAGTAGGCCGCCAGCGCCGCCGACGTATCCCCCGTAGACGCGCATCCCACCGCCGGGACCTCCTGGCCGTTCGCAATCATCTGCTTGACCATCGACACCAGCACCGTCATTCCCAGATCCTTGAAAGACCCGGTGTGGCTGTTGCCGCACTGCTTCACCCAGAGCCCTTCGACCCCAACCTCCTTTTCCAGCCGGTCCGCCCAGAAAAGGTTGCTTCCCCCTTCGCACACCGAAACCACATTTTCGTTGTCCACCTCCGGGCAGACCATCTCCTTCTTCCCCCACACCGAACTCCCGTAGGGCCACTCCGTGCGCATGTAGCGCCGGTCGAACAACTGCCGCCAGTACACGGGAGACCTGGTGCGCAGCGCGTCAATATCGTGCCGCACCTCTAAGAGGCCGCCGCAGGTGGCGCACTCGTAGATAATCTGCGTGAGGGGGTACCGGCCTTCGCACCCCCGAAAACACTGAAACCAGGCGTTGTAGGGCATGGCAGCTCAGAAGTTGGAACCACAGATAAACGCAGATGAACACCGATGAAAAGTCAAAGTCCTCATGATTGTCCGCAATAACCCGTTCCACCAAAAGATATGTGGAATTCATCGACGAGACAAGTGGAAATCGGGGGCGGCTGACTTTCAGGTAGTTTTGGACCTCCAACTGGAGGATCATAAGATCCAGATCCTCAATGTCGCAGGTCCGAGAACAAGTAAAGTACCCAAGATCTACGAAGCTACCCGGTCTATCCTGCTGGAAGTGTTGAACGATTCTTTTTCCAGAACCAAAGCACAAGTGAAAGACCTATTCCAGGCAGTGAATTTGGATGTTTGAGACAGGAGGAACATGACCCATTATTTCACAAGGGCTTTGTCTATTATCTCGTATTGGTGGTCTCTATGGCACAGGATTTGTCTTGTATCCAGACAAAAACCTGTCACAACATCTCAAAAGGAGGCTACCAATGGACAAGCGCAACTTCGAGACATCTGGTAAACCGATTCGGATCTGTCCGGGAGAAAATGGTCGTATAGCTGTCTATCTCCCCTACACACCGAAGCGGCTGGAGAAGATTAAGACAATCTCTGGTCGAAAATGGGATCCCGATATAAAATGCTGGATTTTGCCTCACTCAAATAGCATAGTACAAAAATTGTTTTCTCTCTTCAAAGGAGAACAGATTGAGGTTCATCCATCACTCCATTCTTCCAAAACTCCACCTGAAGAACCTGAACCGTATCATACAAAATCTCTTCTGGCGATGGCCCAGGAATTGAGACTTCGAGGCTATCGGGCGAAGTCGAGAAAATCCTATCTCGGCCATGCAGAACGGTTTGTTCGGTTTTACGGGAAAGATCCTCAATCTCTGGGTAAGAAAGAGGTGCGACAATTATGTGTACGACATGCTTGAAAAGGGTGCGTCACACAGCTATGTCAATCAATGTGTAAGTGCTCTCAAATTTTTCTTCCACAAGGTATTGAACTATTCTTCTCCCATTGAGAATCTTCCCCGTCCCAAAAAGGAACGTAAATTACCCAATATTCTGAGTCGAGCAGAAGTCCTTCGGCTTATGGATGCGATTGAAAACCCGAAACATCGAGCTATCATGCTGGTGACTTATTCAGGAGGGCTTCGTCTGGGGGAAGTGGTGCGCTTGAGGGTGGAGGATGTCGACCCAGATCGTAATCTCATTCATATCCGACAGGGCAAAAGGCGGAAGGACCGGTATACGATGCTCTCCCAATTTGCCCTGGAGGCGCTGCGAAAATATGCCAGGAAGTATAAACCGAAACTCTGGCTTTTCCCGGGTGCAAAACCGGGACGGCATCTACACGAACGTTCGGTGCAAAAAGTATTCGACCGAGCATACAAAAAAGCAGGGATTGAGAAAAGTGTGTCCGTGCACACCTTGCGACATTCCTTTGCAACGCATTTGCTTGAACAAGGAACAGATTTGCGTTATATTCAAGAATTGCTGGGACATAAGAGTTCCAAGACCACCGAAATTTATACTCAGGTCACGACACGAGACATCCGGCGAATCAAGAACCCTCTGGACAGTTTAATGGAAGATCCGCCAAAGGAGGAGGATTCGGAGTAAAAAATGTATCTCCTATAGAAAGGCATGGTCGAACTCGTGCAGGTCAAAGGGTTTTCAGACAGATTCCACGCCCGGTCGTAGATTATGATGCATATAAAAATATCAGCGAATGGCGGGAGATAGGAGATATCGATAGGATCAACGAATGGGAAGAGAATATAGAAAATTCCAAGTATCTACGTAAGTGCAAGGGCGGGTGATTTTGGATATACATGAACTCTGCGTACAGGTTGAAGGATTCCGTAAGTTAGCTGCAAGCAACGCAAGGTTTCCCCACCCCACCACCCCGGCATATAGCGCACAAAAAACAAACCAACAACTGCCTCATCTACTAAGATTGCATACTTTCAGGGGATGACAACTATGCAGAACGCACATCGACAACAGGAAGTCGTATACCAGTTGACACAGTGGGCAGAACATCAAGACTCGGTTTGGGCAATGCTCTTAACCAGTACACGCGCCAGTCCTCACGCTCAGGTAGATGTTTTCTCGGACTATGATGTCATTCTGGTGGTTCGAGACATCCGCCCGTTCTTCGAGAATAGAGCTTGGTTGCAGGATTTTGGTCAGGTGCTTGTAAGCTATTGGGATCCAATCCAGCCTAAGCCTGATTATGGCATTGAACAGGTTCGCAATGTTATATATTATGTAGACGGCCTCCATATCGATTTCACCATTTGGCCTGAATTACTTATGAGACGAATCATAATACACGACAAAACTTAATCTGACCTAAAATATGGAGGATCAATCAGTATCCAAAGACAGTGAAAGAACTCCTGGATGTGATCCTGTATATTGAGCAGAACATACTGCAAATGGTCCAATCCATATCGAAACAGGCTTTTCTCTTTGCATCCGTGTTTTTTGATCTTCAACGGTTTTGTCTTTGCGATCCATTCTCCTACCAGATGAGCCCAGGTGAGGGCAATGGCTAAAAGCGCGATGAGTTTTTCGATTCGTTCCAGATGGATCAGATGGGTCTGTTCCAGATCGAAGCCTCGGCTTTTCAACGCGGCGAACAGGACTTCAATTCCCCACCGTTTTTTGTAATCCTCCAGCGGTTTTCGACCTTTACACTTGCTGGCAACGATGAGAAATTCGTCAGGTAATCGGATGACAGACAAATACAGATGATGACCATAGATCAGACGGGGTTTACGCAGGATGCGCTCTTGGTGAATGTGCAGGTCGGCAAACAAGCATCGAAGCGCGATGTCCCCTTTGCCATTTAGGGTTTTGGCGTTTTCCTTGACGCGGATGGCAAAGCCTAAGGCTTGCGCATCTAACCACGCAAACCATTCTTGCCCAATGAATTCCCGGTCTGCAACGATGACCTGAATCAGGTTTTTATCCACCAACTTCAAGACCCGTTCCATCAACTGGATACGCTCATCGGTGTTGGAGTTGCCCTTTTTGGGCAGCAGTATCCAGCAGATGGGAAATGCAACGCCTTGATAGACACTCCCGGCGGTGAGAATATTGATGGTCAGTTTGCCGAAGCTCCAGGTCGTCCGATCTATCGAGATGGTAAAGTCCGACTTGATCGGCAGCATGGAGTTGCCCCGTTTTGGTGGAGTGTTTAGGGCTTGGGCTTCAAGCCCGTGTTTGATGCTGTTTTTCATATGTCATCGGTGAGTGGTATGCGATTGATGAATGCCTACGATGGGGATTATACCAGCCCTCAATATACTCAAAAATAGCCAATCTGGCCTCCTTGTGGGTACGAAAACAACGGCGGTCGATCAATTCACATTCGAGGGTGGCGAAAAAGCTTTCACACAGTGCGTTGTCATAGCAGTCGCCTACAGAACCCATTGAGGGACGTATACCCGCCTCATCGCAGCGTTTACCGAAGGCAAGTGAAGTATACTGAGATCCCTGGTCGGAGTGGTGGATCACCCCACAAGGATGACGCTGCCAAAGTGCCATATTCAAAGCAGACAAAACCAACTCACTCTGGAGCGTCGAAGCCATCGTCCAGCCCACGACTCGGCGGGAAAAGACATCGATAACCACAGCAAGATACAGGAAGCCCGCCCAGGTTGGTACGTAGGTAATATCGGCCACCCAGAGTTTATTTGGGGCTTCAACAGTGAAGTCTCTCTTGACCAGATCAGGGGCTTTTTGAGCCTTTTTTCCCTTACGGGTGGTTCTGATACCCTTTCGACGGCTCACCCCGAAGATACCAATCTCAACCATCAGACGGGCGACACGCTTTTTGCCTATACGGATGCCTAATGCTGCCAGATCTTCCCAGATTCTGGGGGCTCCGTAGGTAGAATCAGAACGGGCATGAAAAGCCTTAATCTGTTCCTTGAGATCCGCATCGACCTTTGCTCTTGGCGATGGGGGGCGTCCTCGCCACGCATAATACCCACTGAGGGAGACACCCAGGACTCGGCATTGCGTGGTAATTGGCCATTTTGCCTGGTGCGCCTTCACGAACTGGAAGGCTTTCTGGGGATCGTGTTGGTCTCCTGAGCGAACCAGGCTGCTGCTTTTGACAAGATCTCACGCTCGATGCGTAACTGCTTAATCTCGCGACGAAGACGGCGCAACTCCTCTCGCTCATCACTGGTCAGACCGTCTTCTCGAAGGCCCTCGTCTCGGTCGGCCTGTACCACCCAGTTCCGGATCGTCTGGTCTGAGGGCTCGAACTCTTTGGCCAGCTCTCCTGGCGTACGACCGGCTCGAACCAATTCGACCATTTGCTTTTTGAACTCAGGTGGATAAGGTGGACGTGTTGGCGGCATAGTGGATCTCCTTTCTCCCAAGAGATAAGGTACCCACCGAAACGGGTCAAGTCCACCAGGTCCAAATTTTCGCAATGGGCGCTCAATTTTTGCTTAAATTCCCAGGTGGCGGCTTCGATCATCTCTGCGAGGTCCATCTTGGGCTCCTTTCCCGTATCTATACAACCTTATTGTTTTCAGTCTGTTGTATGATCGGGATTTGGAGCCTTTTTTGCAACTCATTTACGTAAATTCAGAGCAGCACCCGAAGCATCTAACACGATGATCCGTTCACTTTCTCTGCCCAGGCTTTCATTGATCACCGCTCGGTTGAAGGCCACAAATTCAAAGGGTTTGGCAAACTGGCGTGAATACGTCTTCTGTGACAAAGGAGAGTAACGCGATAGGTTACGAAAATTGATCTTGCCGTGAGCTGTTAGGATCGCTGTAAACACAGCCATCAGAAACTTTTTTTGAGGCTTGGAAATCTTGAAACTCTTGAGTATCTTTTCTGCCAGTTCCATTGTGCCGTCTCTCCAGATAAAGGGTATCGTTGACGTGGTGGTCTATGATACCTAATCTGCGTGAACGGCACTTTTTTGTCAAAGAAAACTGTCCGCCATATTGCTGGCGTACGACCGGCTCGAACCAATTCGACCATTTGCTTTTTGAACTCAGGTGGATAAGGTGGACGTGTTGGCGGCATAGTGGATCTCCTTTCTCCCAAGAGATAAGGTACCCACCGAAACGGGTCAAGTCCAGTATTGGGGAAGGGGACCTGACATTATACACCTCCTTTACCGATTGGAATGAGGCGTATAACATACCCCTTTTTTGCCACCTATGCAACCTCATGCGTATTTGCGAAATCGACCACTAGGTGTTTCGAAACTACCGTTCGATACAAGGTTTGCTGCGGATGCAGCATGCGACAGGGAAGCCGTCAGGAACAGTCCCAGGGCGGCACATTTCCAGTTCATTTATCATCCTCCAATGTTATCCAATGTTAGGGTGCGTTATTCTATCTCGGACAAAAGGTTCAAAGTGCCCTTTTCTGGTGAAGCAAAAAAAAAGCTCAATATCTTGCTGAGGAATCCTGGAATAAGAATCCATCAACAGACCGTTGAGCCCCGACAGCAACGGAAAGAATCGAGCGGCATCTCTCCGACAGAGATATCCCGCTTTATCACCTAATATCGAAAGCCCTCCCTAAATCCCGACAGTCTATTGTATTCAAGCAGCCGCTTCCTGGTGGGCCACCGCGTCTACAGGCCTTCGCAACTATAAGGGCTCTGTAGCCTTCATAACTCCCTCCTTTATCCCGAACCATGTGGTTTCTATTGGCTTCTCCCCGACGTGAATGCACAAAAACTGAAGAATCAGCAGGCAGAATCCTGTCCGATGCAGGCTCTGAACTCAGACCAGCAAACAAAAAAGGCTCAACATCTTGCTGACGAATTCTGAAAACTAATCCATCAACAGACCGTTGAACCCCGACAACAGACTGTTGAGCCCCGATAGCAATGTTGTAAAATATCCAGCGCCTCTCTCGATAGCTGCTTCCCTCTTATTGCCTTAATAATGCTTCATTTTTTTAATAAGTGTAGACACTATTGGCGTCAGCAGATCCGGAAATCTGATTCTGCTATCGCCACCGCCCATGGTGTTTCTCCCGGCTAAAAATGGGACAGTACGGGAAATAAAAAAATCGAGTATAACAATCTATAAGCATTTTTCTTCAGGTGCAAGCTCAAAAATGTCATTCTATCTGCACTTTGTGCGTCTATCGGAACAAATCTAGCGATATTTTCCGAGAAACACCCCTTCTACCCTCACGGCGGCCGTGCGCGTGCTCCTGCATCCTCTGCTCAGTGGCGTCCACCAGCCTGTGGGCGAGGCTGCGCAGCGTATCCGCCTGCTCGTCAATCAGCGCGTGGAGATGGGCCGAGGGGATCCGGCGTCCCCTCTTGTGTTGACACAGACAGCCTGCGTGGGTACATTCACTTTCCGCAATCCCGATCCTGCTTCACCCACACGCCCATCAAACGAAAGGCGGATATCCTATGAAACTCCAGGGCAAAACCGCGTTGATCACGGGCGCCGGGAGCGGCATTGGCGCGGCAACCGCGAGAATGATGGCGGCCTGACGGTCACCTGACGCCCCCGCCGGGACCCATCAGGTCTACCTGATCAAACGGAAAAGGCCGTGAGCGTACGTGTTCACGGCCTTCTTTTTGTGTCCCGGCCCCACGCCGATGTTCTTTCCGTTTCCCAAAATCGGAACGCCCTCCCCCCGTGTTCGGGCGCCTTGCTTCCGGCTCCTACTTGGGAGAAGGGCATCAGCCTCGGCTCACTCCTCGACCGAAGCCACTATAAATATAAAAAAATCAACATGTAAAGACTATGCTACCTGTCACAGCAACAGTGTGACCGGCATTACAAAATTGATGTGACGCGCATCATACTCTCCACACCCATCCTGCCGATAGTCAATAAAAACAGCCTCTTCTTGTTCAATTATCGCCAGAGGGTGAACCAATGGCCGGACTGATGGGTCAAGCGTGCAACGTGCTCGACCGCTACTTTCAGGATATCGCCTCATTAAAGCCGCTTTCGACGGCGGAAGAGCTCGAACTGGCAAAGCAGATCCACGCAGGCGATCAGGAAGCCAGAAACAGGCTCGTTTCAGCCAACCTCAAATTTGTGGTCAGTGTGGCCAGTGAATACCGGGGCTGTGGGGCAGCGCTGGAAGACATGATCAGCGCCGGAAATGTGGGGCTGATTATGGCAGCCGAGCGCTTCGATGAAACCAAAGGGTTCAAGTTCATCTCTTATGCCGTCTGGTGGATCCGGCACGCCATCCGGCAGAGTCTCTCACAGGACGCCCGGATGGTCCGGCTGCCGATGAACCGCATCGAATTGCTCCACAGCATAACCCATGCTGCAAAGGAACTCTGCCAGTTCACGGAGGCCGAACCCGATCCCGAGGCCCTCGCCGAGGTGCTGGGCGTATCGGTAAAGATGGTGCGAGATACCCTGATGCGGGCGCAGGAGGTCTTGTCTTTGGAGGCGTCATTCCAAAAACACGAAGGCCATAATCTCCTGGACGTGCTGCCCGATCACACCCAGGAAGCGCCCGATGCTCGGATGGAAAGAGACTCAAACCGGAAACAGGTCGGGGTCGTGCTGGCCACCCTCAAGGACCGGGAGGCGGAGGTACTCCGGCTTTATTTTGGCCTGGGAGAAGAGGAGCCGCTCACCCTGGATGAGATCGGAACACAGCTGAACCGGACGGGAGAGTGGGTACGCCAGATCAAAGACAGGGCCCTGCGCAAGCTGCGACACCCCAGGCGCCGGACACAGCTCACGCCCCTGATGGAATCGGTCTGAGCCTGGAAACATTCTTTCCAAGCATCTTCAACACCTTCTTGAAATAGCCCTCCGCCCGTTCCCACACCGTTGTGCGGCCAAGCCAGGATATGCCCACATACCCCCGCACCTTCAAGGTGCCATCCTCTGTTAGACAATGGTTCGGACACTTTTTATAAGTTGTTGATTTTCAACAGGTTATAAATTTAGCACCAGATTCCATAAACTGTTATTTTTCAATGGCTTATGAAATTTGAACCCCCAGAATTACAAAAACTGTCCGAAGTATTGTTAGAGAGAGCTTGCACTTATAGGACTTACCGTTCTTGGGATCGTAAATTCGGCCGTCGACCCATTTGCCATCCTCAAACGAAAATCCCCTCATCATTTCCAACCCAAGCAGGGGACGGTCCCGCAGTGATCCATCCGGGTTCTTATCATCCACCCGGGCCTTGCCGTCCATCCCCTTCACTTCTCCCCGCTTGTAACGAGGTTCTTTTAAACCCACGATTCTGGCAAAATAAAGCGTCCCCTTTTTGAACACCTCCACGCGGGCATCCCCGCCCTCGGTAACCCAGAAGCCCAGTATATCGTCGCCATCCACAGCAAAGGCAGGGGAGACAAAAAACAGGCAAAGCATAACCAGATTTACGAAAAGCCGTTTCATGGCCGATCACTTCCTGGTAGGGTCTCTTTATATCGATCCAGCTTCCGATAAAGGGTAGCGAGGTTGATCCCCAGAATCCGGGCAGCCTCGGACTTATTCCCCCCCATCTGATCCATCACCTTCAGAATATGCCGCTTCTCTAACTCCGCCAGCGTCATCTCCCGGCCTTCCGGATCCTCGATTCCAATGGGCGCTTCCCGCACCTTCTCTGGCAGGTGCTCGGCGACAATGGCCTCCCCCTCCGCGAGGAGCACCGCCCGTTCCACCACATTCTCCAGCTCCCTCACATTTTCCGGCCAATCGTAGTTAATCAGGCATGTCATCGCCTCGCGGGACACCACCGGGTTCGACGCGCCGGCCCCTTCGGCATGCGCGGTCAGAAAGTGCCGGGCCAAGAGCGGAATATCGTCCCGGCGTTCCCGCAGGGCGGGCATCCCAATCTGCATCACATTGACGCGGTAGAAGAGATCCTCCCGGAAGCGTCCCCCGGCCACCTCCGCCTCTAAGTCCCGGTTTGTGGCGCAGATCAGCCGCACATCCAGCCTCACCGGCTCCGTGCTGCCCACGGGAACCACCTCACGCTCCTGCACCGCCCGCAGCAGCTTAACCTGGAGGGCCGGCGAGACCTCGCCGATTTCATCTAACAAAAGCGTCCCCCCGTCGGCCCGCTGAAAATATCCCACCTTCGATGCAATGGCCCCGGTGAACGCCCCCTTCACGTGGCCGAACAGTTCGCTCTCCAGCAGGTTCTCCGCCAGCGCCCCGCAGTTGACCGCCAGAAAGGGCTTCTCCGCCCGGTCGGAATTGTAGTGTACCGCCTGCGCCACCAGCTCTTTGCCCGTTCCGGTCTCGCCGGTAATCAGAATATTAATGGTCGCCCGGCAGACCTTCTCCATCAGATCGTACACCTGCTGCATCGCCTCGCTCGTGCCGATAATCCGTTCAAAACGGTACTTCTCCTTCAACGCCCGCTTCAAATACCGGTTCTCCCGAAACAGCGCGCGCTGGTTGAGCGCATTCTGCACCGTCAGTTTGATATCGTCGTTGATAAACGGCTTGGTAATATAGTCGTAGGCCCCCTTGCGCATCGCCTCCACCGCAGACTCCACAGACCCGTAGGCCGTGGTCATAATCACCATAACCTCCTGATCCAGATCCCGCACCCTGTCCAGCAGTTCCAGTCCGTCCATCTCCGGCATCCGGATATCGGTCAGCAGCAGGTCGATC
Source organism: Candidatus Latescibacterota bacterium (assembly GCA_965249305.1). Taxonomy (GTDB): domain Bacteria; phylum Latescibacterota; class UBA2968; order UBA2968. The sequence goes on from OZ252228.1 coordinate 7,283,076, forward strand.
TCCTCCGTCTGAAAAATCCGAAGCGCATCCTCTCCATTGGAAGCGGCAAACGTCTCATACCCCGCCCGGGAGAGCAGCGTCGTCAGGATATTCCGCATCAAATCTTCGTCTTCAGCAATCAGAATCTTCTCCCCGGCCATCGTGATCTCCATTGAAAATTGAAATCTGTCGTCCGTCGTCTGTCGTCTATCGTCTGTCGTCATTCAATCGGCAAACTCATCCGCACCCGCGTCCCCCTGTCCTCCTCGCTCGTAATCTGGATCGTTCCCCCGTGCTCCTCAACAATGCGGTAGCAGATCGCCAGCCCTATGCCCAGCCGCACCCTGGCGCCTTTGATCGTGAATCTCGGATCGAACACCCGGTCCAGCACCGCCTCCGGAATACCGCGGCCCGTGTCGCCGATCTCCACAACAACCCGCCCGTCCTCCCGGCGCGTCTCAATACGGATCTCCCCTTCGCTGTCAATCGCCTCGATGGCGTTGAGCAGCAGGTGCAGGAACACCTGATTGAGTTCACTCGGATAACAGACAATATCCGGAATCTGCCCGTACGCTTTAACCACCCCAATCCGTCCCTCCAGCTCGTGCTGGAGCAGGCCCAGCACACTGTCGATGCTCTCGTGAAGATTTGCGCGCTTCCGCTTTGCCTCGTCCAGATGCGCGAACCGTCGCAGGCTCTTGGCCAGTCCGGCAATACGCCCGCAGGCCTCCCGGCTGGTCCGGTTCAGCTTCTCCACCGTCTCTATGTCCTGCAGGATGGAACCTTCTGCCCCGCTTGCTTTCAGGCGTTCCCACAGCCGGTCCAGAAGATCCACATGGCTCCGGATCGCGCCGATCGGGGTATTGATCTCGTGCACAATGCCGGCGGCAAGCTGGCCTAAGGCCGCCAGCTTTTCAGAGTGGGCCATCAGAGCGCGGGTCTCCCTCAGGTCTCTGCGGGTGCGTTTCATCTCCAATGCGCGCGCCACCTTTACCCGGATATCGTTATTCATAAACGGCTTGGTAATGTAATCGTAGGCCCCCCTGTGCATCGCCTCCACCGCCGAATCCACGGACCCAAAGGCTGTGATCATCACCACCATCGCCTCCTCATCCAACTTCCGGATCTCCTCTAACAGCGCCAGCCCGTCCATGCCCGGCATCCGGATATCCGAAAGCACCAGGTCCGGCCGCTCCCGGCGGTACACATCCAGGCCCTCCACACCGTCCGCTGCCGTGAGCGCCCCATACCCCTCCCCTGCGATCAGCTTCTCTAAGATGGAGCGCATCAGATCTTCATCTTCCACAATCAGGATCTTGTCCTCAGGCATCGATCGCCTCTTCGATCTCCGTCTGCGCAACCGGCAGGTCGATCACAAACGTCGTCCCCACCCCCACTTCGCTCGTCACATCGATCCGCCCGCCGTGCGCCTGGACAATGCCGTAGCAGACCGACAGTCCCAGGCCGGTGCCCTGGCCCGTGGGCTTGGTCGTAAAAAAGGGGTCGAAAATCCGATTCAGGTCGTCCTCTGAAATCCCCCGCCCGGTATCGCCAACCCCAATGCGCAGGAACCTCCCGTCCCGGCCGGCCGTCACCGGCGCCGTCGAAATCGTGACCCGGCCGCCCTCCGGCATGGCGTCCCCCGCGTTCAGGAGCAGGTTGAGGAGAAGCTGCTGGATCTGGTCCCCGTCGGCGGTGATCTGAAGAACCGTGGGATCCACCTGTCGAACGATCTCGATGCCCCGAAACCTCTTGTTAAAAGAGGCCAGCCGGGCCACCGTCTCGATCACCCCAGCAATGTCAAGCGGCTGCTTCTGAGCAGGCCGGGGCCGGGAAAAATTGACCAGATCGCCCAGAATGCCGGAAATACGGTTGACCTGCGAAACAATTGTGCGCAGGGTCTCCCGGCTTTCGGGGTCTTCGTTCGAACCCATCAGGAACTGCGCCAGGGAGGAAATGGACCCCAGCGGATTGTTCACCTCGTGCGCAACCCCGGCGGCGAGCTGTCCCACGGAGGCCAGCTTGGCCGATTGTGCGAGCTGCCGCTCTAAGTGCACCCGTTCCGTCACATCTTCGATCACGATCACCGCCCCGTAAACCTCACCGTCCACGTCCTTCAAAGGAAAACCGATCACATTGACCGTCCGCGCGTCCCGTCCGTCCGGCGGCCTGTAAGTAAACTGCTGACGGACCACAGCCTCCCGTGAGCGAAGCAGCTCCTCAAACATCTCAACGGCGCCTACATCCCAAACATCCGCCTGAAGATCTCCGAAACAATCCCTGCCCAGCGCCTCCTCCCGGCTCACCCCGGTCCACTCGGCATAGGCCCGGTTCCACTCTATCACACGGCCTTCCAGGTCTATCACCGTCAAAGCCAGACTGACGCTGTTGATGATATTCTCGTTGAGCTGGTTCGCCTTGAAAAGATCCGTGTTGACTGCCTTGAGCTCCTGGATATTCTGCTCCAGCGTCTCGGCCATTCGGTTGAACGTGTCCGCAAGAACGTCCATCTCATCTTTGTGCCTCTGTAGCGCGTGGTGTGTGGGCGCATTCGGATGGATTTCCACCCGCTCGTCCAGCTTCCCCTCGGCAATCCGGGCCGAAGAGGCCGTGAGCCGTTCCAGGGGATCGGCGATGATCTTCCAGAACACGAAACCGATGAGCACCCCCTGAAGCGCCTGAGCGCCCAGAATCACAGGACTGATCTGAAACCACCAGCGACCCGGAAGCCCCGGCGGCGTCAGGTACACAATCAGAGGCAGTTCCAAACAGAAGAAAATCGTGCCGATAATCAGCACCATCGAGACACGCACCTTATGGGTAACCGAAACCGTCCGCATACGTGCAACCGCCGATTCAAACAGACGAAACCGGGCAATCGCATAGGCGGCAAGCCCTCCCGAAATCAGGAAAGAAGCCGAGCTGATGGGCGCCAGGCTGTGAAACCCAAAGAAGGGCAGCACCACCGAGCAGAGCACGCTGAGGGTTCCGCTGATGGCAAATCCGATCAGGATGTACTTCACCTGCTGCCTCTCCAGAGGCGCCTCGAGGTTCCTCAGCTTCCAGATCAGGATGGTCAGAACAGCAGGGATAGTCAGGACCAGCCAGACGACGTAGTAGATAAACAGAGGGGTCGCTGTTTCCTCAAACAGGCCGTCTCCTACCTGCTGGAAGGTAACCAGCATTCCCGCAGGCCACGCCAGGGCGAAGAATGCAGTTGGAAGGTAAATCAGCCCGAGGTGCCACCACCGAACGGGCGCCAGAAGACGCGGGAACCAGAGGGCGAGATGGGCTATAATGGGTATGACAAACGTTCCGGAGAATCCCCCCACAGAGTTCCCGAAATACGGGCTGTGGATGTGATGCTCCGGATCCCACACATGCACGATGTTGGTGAACAGCCAGCTCAGGGTCGCCAGCACGTGCAGTCCAAACAGGCGGTTAACCTTGTTCTTCGGGTCTCTGGCGATCACGTACCCGCCCAGAACCACCGCGACAACAAATGTCAGCGTTAAAACCAATCTGGCCAGCCAAATCATTCGACTTCCTCCTGCACAGGGCTTTACGACAGTGGAATGAACTGCAGAAATCTTTGAACCACGGAGACGCAGAGAACGCAGAGAGAACCAATTTTAATCCCTTTTTGCCTTTCTCCGCGTCCTCTGCGTCTCCGTGGTGAGTTTCTATAGAGTACAAGAACCGCCTCCCGGAAACAAGCCAAAAGGAATCCGATACAGGGTCTAAAACAGGGGCGTTGGAATGTCCCCCCACCTCACGTGGGGCGGCGGCATCTCCACGCCCAGAACCTCTCCGGTCGCCCGGTTCAATTTCACAACAAGCACAGGCGTCCTTTTGAACGTCCTTTTGATAATGTTTGCACCCGTAACAGCATCACAGGCAGCAGAAGAGCAGGTATGCAGCCCGGCCTTTGTAAACAGCACCTTGTACTCATCCCGGTTGAAATCCCCCGGCTGGTGGTGTCCGTGCACGCCTTCCGGAAGAACCTCTAAGGGCAGGTCGGGCAAAAACCAGTCCAGGGGCACCACATAATTCAGGAACTTTTCACCCGTGCCGTATCCTGCCCGGGCCAGTCTGTTTTGCACCTCAGAATGGCCCAGCGCAATCTTCAGCGTTTTTTCAATCTCACCTTCGTCCATCGGCGCCGTTGCAATCGTTGCCGAATTCCCGGCATAGAACGTTGAAACCTGGCGCACAGAAATCTCTCTCACCCAGAACCCGGCAAGAACAGAAACGCTCAACGCCCCAAAAAACACCAGCAATCCTGCCGCCGCGCGTTTAATCCCGGCTTTTGGCAGAGAAGGCAATCTGTCTACAACCGAAATCCTCCAGGGAACAAACATCGGGGTCTTTTCCACATACACTCTGAAGGCATCCCCGAATTTCTCTTCACACTCCTTCTCCTCTTTTCTCGCCAGCAGATAATACACAAACAGCATCGCCACATACATAATCAGCACGGTAAAGCGGGGCCACACCAGCACAAGCCCCAACCCCATAATGGCAAAAGCCGTGTACTGCGGGTTCCTCACGTATCGATAAAATCCGGCAATAACCGCACCCTTCCCGGTGAACTTCGCGTAATAAATCTGCCCGGCTCCCACCAGAAACAGCACAAGCCCGGCAATGAACAGAACGCCGCCCAGACCCTGAAGCGAGTTCAAAACCCAGGAAGAGGTCTCTGCATAATGCGGCAGGAAGAATCCCGTCAGCCAGGTCGTTGCAGTCCACTGGTGCAGAAAATTCAGACTGGGCCCGTATGTGCCGTAATAATACAGCGCAAACGGACTGATCATATAAAGAATCTCGATACCAATCAGCAGATAGGCCAGCCAGGCCACGGGCGCAAGGCTTCTTTTTCCAGTTGCAGACATCGGATCTCCTTTCGTTTACCACCATTCAGGATCAACACTAAAATTTCACAACCTGCACGCCATCTTCTATTTGCAACGCCCGTGCCACAGGCCGAACACGCCAACCCTATCATATCTAAGTTATTGTTAAACAGAAAATTATATTATACACCCTCGCCTCCCGGTGCACGACTGGATGCCGGCCGGATATTTGCAGAACGAGAAGGTCGCCTTTGGGCCCGGAAGATTATCTTACTGTAATTACTGGTTGTTACGTGACTTTCTGCAAAATGCGAAAAATCTCCGAAAATTCGCAAAATGCGAAAAACTCGGAGATTCAGATCCAGATGATACTTGCAATCCCGTCCCGCATGGCTTAAACTCTGAAAGCCAGCGTTACCCCTTTGTCCCTTAACTGATTGGTTGGAACCCTATGAACAAAATCAGACTCGCCCTGGTCGGCTGCGGCGGCATGGGCACAAGACACCTCTACGGCCTCCGCGAACTGGCGAAAACCCCCTTTAACAATGTCGAACTGTGCGCCCTGTGCGGACATCCGCCGCGAGAATGCCGAACTCGCCGCTACAGAGGCCGAAGCGCTGCTGGGCGCCCGTCCGCAGGTCTTCACCGACCTGGAAGACATGGTCCTCAGCATACCCAACCTGAACGCCGTGGACGTCGTCACGGACCCATCGGTACACCACACCGTCGTCTGCCAGGCCCTGGACCTGGGGCTCCACGTGCTGGTGGAAAAGCCGATGGCCATCTCCATCCGGGCGTGCCAACTGATGCTGGACGCCGCCCAGCGCAACAACCGCAAGCTGTCCGTGGCCGAGAATTACCGCCGCGATCCCTCGGCGCGCCTGGTCCGCCACCTCCTGAAAACGGGCGAAATCGGCACCCCCTATATGGCCCTGTTCCATGCGCTGCGCGAGGGCGACCGGATCTTCATCACCCCCTGGCGCCATCTCAAAAACAGGGGCGGTCCCCTCCTCGACCTGGGTGTACACTACACCGACCTGATCCGGTATCAACTTGGAGAGATAGAGGAAGTCTACGGCGATGCGAGGCTGGTGGAGCCGGTGAGAAAAAAACCGGACGCGATCAGCGATTCCTATGCCTTCTACCAGAACCGGTTCAGGGCCATGGAGCCCGAGGCGCCGGCCACAGCCGAAGATGCGTCGATCGCCATGTTCAAAATGGAAAGCGGCTTAACTCTCAACTGGATCATGGGCCTGAGCGGTCACGGCAGTTACAGCGGGCAGCTCATCCTGGGAGATCGGGGCTGCATCCAGAGTTTTGGAACCCGGGGCGGCAGGGCCAGCCTGAAACGGGCAACCCGGGAAGCAATCGGCCACAATGAGATCCTCGAGACCGTCGACGGATTCACCCTGGACCCTTTGTCCGACTTCTTTTTTCCGGATCGCATCGCCACAGAGGATGTGGACTGGAAGATCATCGCCCTTGAGCAGCACGAACTCGCCCGGGCGATTCTGGAAGGGCAGGAAATAGAAGTGGATGGAACCGAAGGCTTAAAAGACGTGGCAGCCGTCTACGCGATCTGCGAATCCTCCCGTGCCGGCAAGCCGGTGCGAATGAGCGACATAGAGACCTGCCGGGTGTACGACTACCAGGCGGAAATTGACGAAGCGCTGGGCATCGGATAAAGCCCCCTTCATCTCGGTCAGCCTGTACCACAAGGCCGAATTTTAAAATAGCCGTCATCCCCTCAAACCTTCTCCATCCCCTCCCCTGGCAACCACCCCCCAACCCCGTTGGCCAGCCTCACCAGCAGCCACCCGCCTTCCGCCCGGTCAATCGTCACCTTGGTCCCCTCGTGCAGGGTAAAGACCTGGAGGTAGTCCTTTCCCGGACCGCTGCGTCCCACAACCTCGTCTGACAGAATCACGGCCTGTTCAACCCCCTCCCGGTCGTGAATCTTAAAGGCCATCAGCGTCCCTGCCCCAAAAAACCCGACCCCCAGAAGCGCCAGCAGGCCGATCCACATCGCCCGTCGCTGGGGCGAGAAAAGCCAGCAGATGCCCGCGCCCGCCAGGCCGAACAGGCAGATGCTGCAGAAAACGGCCAGACCATTGGCGCTCAAAGCGCGGTAGATTCCCGCCAGAAATCGCGTCACCACATTCTCCTCACCCTCCGGCTCCTTATCCGCCTTCAGGGCATTCACAAACCGCAGGTTCGCTACAACATCCGCATCCCCGGGCATCAGCTTCAGAGCCCGTTCATAGGCCAGGATCGCCCGCCCGATCTGTCCGGCCTTGAAATAGGCGTTGCCCAGATTGTAGTAGACGTGGCCGTTCGGCGCGCCCTGCGTCAACGCCGTCTCATACCGTTCCGCAGCTTCGGCGTACTTCCCAGCTCGATACAGATCGTTCCCCTCATTGTACAATGCCGCCCCGGCCATCTCCGCCGCCACACGGCCATCTACAAAAATGAGCAACAAAAGGCTCAGCACCCAGAGTCTCATTCCATCTCCTCAAAACTGCCGACCGATTTCCGAATGCGGATTGCGGATTTCGGATTGCGGATTGAAAACCCTTTTTCCGCAATCCGAAATCCGCAATCCGAAATTGCCTTTCCTGACCCCTGGCCTTAGATCTTCCCCCCCAGCTCGTCAATCAACCCCTCAGCCGTCTTATAAAGCGTCTCCATCTCCCCGTTCAATATTTGCGCGGGCGCAAACCGGGCAAAGTCGCACTGCTGGAAAACCGTCCTCACCTGCGAGACGACCTCTGGAGAAACTCCCTGGTCGGCAAGCGCCTCGGCCACCGAATCCGCCGTCATGCCCGCGGCGGGAACGTTCAGCCGGTCCGCTAAAAACTCGGCCACCGCCCGGTAGATCTCGGAATGGAACGCGCCGTTTTCTCCGGACCTCATCAACCGGCGGGCCTCGACCAGACGGCGCCTCGCCTCGGAGCGGGAACGGAGGCGCCTCGCGTAGGCTACATCGCCCATCAGCCGTTCCCGGCGGCGCTTGTAGGCAAACACCCCCAGAAATCCCAGCACCGGCGCCGCCTGCAGCCCCAGGAACCACCAATCCCGGTAGAGCGCCCCGCCCTGTGCTTCAAGAAAGGGCCTATCCGGTTTGATATATCGAATGTCTTCGCCCAGCACCTTGATCTCACCGCGGCTCAACATCGGGCTCGGCGCAGGCTGAGGGGACTTCGCCCCGGGAGTGACCACCAGGGCGATCGGCGCAGTCTCCACCGTGGCGTATCCCTTCCGATCCGGATCAAAATAAGACAGGCGAAATGGCCGCATCCCCCCGCCGCCGGCCTCCCGGGGAATCACCACATACTCGAAGGTCTTCCGCCCCCCAAACCGGTTCCCCCTTTTCTCGGTTTTTACCGATACTTTCGGATCGTAAAATCGGTACGATCCCTCCGACGGCCGGATCGGCTCGGACACCGAATTGAGATTGCCGGTGCCGGAAACCGTCACCTTCAATGCAATCGGATCGCCCGCCGCAACCGTCGTGGGCGTCGCTTCCGCTGAAATCTGGAAACGGCCCACTGCGCCGTTAAACCCCGCAGGCGCTCCGGGAGGCAGCGGCAGCACCTCAAGCGCCACCTCTTCCGAACGCACCGTCACCTGCTTTGTCTTGCCGAAATCGAAAAAACTGTCAAAATCGAACGCGCTGCGGCGAGATCTGACCGAAATATCGCAGACCACCTCCAGCTGCTCCAGCGCCTGGTTGCCGGCCGAGGTCGGAAACAGCGCCATCACCTTCAAAAGCGCCGCATTGAAGGCGCGGCCGTCTACCACCTCCCGCTTCAGATCCAGCCGCTGGGCGTCGTACACCGCCTCCACCCAGAACCCGGTGTAGGTCGGCAAATGCCCGTAGCGCACATTCTGCAGATCGTAACGGGTATACAGCTTGTAGGACAGCCTCACCTGCTCCCCCACATAAGCGGCGCGCTTATCCGGCTTGGCCTTAATAAAAAGGTTCTCCTCAATCTCCCCCAGATCCCTCGTATTGAACGACTGCCCCGGGGCCGGAACCGGCCGGGTCTGCCGCCTCCCGCTCCCCTTGACCACCTCCACCCGTATCGTCAACGATTCATACTGCTTTCCCTGGTGGGTCACCCGCGCCGGACCAATCAGAAACGACCCCTCCCGCTTTGCCTGAAGCGTATAGACAAAAGACACCGTCCGGGTCGTGGTCATCGCCCCGTTCACAATGCTGATCGAGGTCGAACTGGACGACGTGTTCCCCAGCACATCGAACCCGTCCGGCGCCACCAGATCGGGCGTGGGCGCAGTCCCCATTCCCTCCGCCGACATCGACACTGTCAAACTCACCCTCTCTCCAACCGCTACACGGGTCCGATCCGCCGACGCCTGGAGGGTCAAATCTCCTGCCCACAGCGCCGAACAGAACGCCAGCAGCCCGATCCCGAGGGCCAGAATGACCCTCCCGGTCTGCCTCAACAGGCCGGCTGTTTTATGTCTACCATTCATTCCCGGTATACCGCCTGCCCATAAGCCGGAGCCGCCGGCGCTTCTGTGCCTCGGCCTCCCGATCTTTCAGCGCATTCAGGATCCGTTCGGCCTCTTCCTGCGTCATCTCACCTTCCCGGGGAGGCGCCTGCTGGGGCTCCTGCTGATCTTGCGATTTCTGCCGATCCTGCGGCTTCTGTTCGCTCTGCTCTTGATCCTGCTGATCCTGGTTCTGTTGTTGTTCCTGCTGGTTTTGCTGATCCTCTTGCTCTTGCTGATCTTGCTGATCCTCTTGCTCTTGCTGATCTTGCTGATCCTCTTGCTCTTGCTGATCTTGCTGATCCTCTTGCTCCTGATCTTCGCCCTGCTTCTGCTGCTCCTGCTCCTTCAGCCTTTTCTGAGCCAGCTCCATGTTGATCTTGGCATCCAGATCGTCCGGCTGGAGTTCCAGCGCCTTCTTATAGGCTCCGATCGCCTCCTGCAGGTGATTCTGCCGGAAATAGACATTGCCGATATTGTAATAGGCCCCGGCCGCCAGAGAAGGATCCTGGCCGTTTAAAACGCGGCTGAATTCCTGCACTGCCTCGTCAAACGCATCCTGTTTGTAGAGCGCGTCGCCTGCGTTAAAGTGCAACTGCGGCGCTTCGGGGTCTTCCAACTGCGCATCTCGATAGCGCTTGAGCGCCTCTTCGAACTTCCCCTCCGCAAACAGCCGGTTCCCCTCCTCATTCTTTTTGGCCACCTCATCCAGAAAAGTAGCCCCCATCATCGGAAGAACCAGAAAAAGCATCAGATATCTGCGCATACATCCCTCGGTGCCAATTGCGGATTGCGGAATGCGGATTGCGGATTGAAGTTCATTCCGCATTCCCAAATCCGAAATCCGCAATGCCTTTCACTGAAACCGTCCCCGCCATTCCCGCCTTCCCCTGCGCCTGTCGGAAAGCAGCGCCTCGCCCACAAAACAGGCCAGGGCCAGGGCCAGGGGCCACTGGAACCGGTGCTTGTACTGCGTATACTTGCGCGAGCCCAGTTCCTTCTTTTCCATCTCCGAAATCTGTTCGTAAACCGCATCCAGCCCAACGCCGCCCGCCTGCGCCCGGAAGTAAACCCCTTCCGTCATCCCGGCGATCTTTTCAAGCGTAGTGTCGTCCAGGCGGGTCTTTACAATATTGCCTCGCCGGTCCTTCATATAATCCACCCGGCCGTTCGTCCGGATCGGAATCAATTCCCCTTCCGGGGTGCCCACGCCCACCGCGAAGATCCGAACGCCCACTTCGGCCGCCTCTTCGGCCGCTGCTACCGGATCTCCGGCGTGGTCCTCCCCGTCGGTAATCAGAATCAGCACCTTGTATTTCCGCTCCTTTGAACCGAACGCCCGTGTCGCCGTCCGGATCGCCTCCGCGATCGCCGTTCCTTTCACCGGGATAATATCCGCGCCGATCGTATCCAAGAAGAGCTTGGCCGCGCCATAGTCAAGCGTAAGCGGACACAGAACAAAGCTCCGCCCCGCAAAGGCCACCAGCCCCACCCGGTCTCCCTCCAGCCGTTCGATCAGGGCCTCGATCTCGAACAGGGCGCGCTTCAAACGGTTCGGTTTAATGTCCTCCGCCAGCATGCTCAGCGAAGTATCCAGGGCAACGATAATATCGACCCCCCTGCGGCGGAGCAGTTCCAGCCGGGTTCCAAACTGCGGCTGAACCAGCGCCATCACCAGGAAAAAGAACCCCGCCACCACAAAAGCCGCCTTCACCCCCTGCCGCGCCCAGCTCGTGGCCGAGGTCAGCTTCTCCATCAGTACGGGGCTGCCGAAATCCGCCAGTGCCCGGCGCCTTTTGTGGAACGCCCACACATAAAAGACAACACACAACGGCGCCAGCAGCAAGAACCAGAAGGCCCAGGCATCTCCAAACCGCATCTACGGAATCCTCCGGAATCGCGTATTGCCCAGCACCACCTCCAAACCCAGCAGGACCATCCCGGGCCAGAGAAATTTGGGGAACAGCTCCGTGTAATCCACGTAGTCTCTCGTCTTGATCTCCATCTTCTCCATCTCACCGATCTCCCGATAGATCTCCTCTAACTTCCTCTCGCTGGTCGCCCGGTAGTAGCGTCCCCCGGTGAGATCCGCAACCTCCTTCAGGGTCTCCTCGTCAATCTCCACCTTCACCGGAACCATCCGGGGCCCAAAAATCCCTCCGTCCACCTCCTGCATAATCGTACCTTCGCTGCCTGCCCCGATCGTGTAGATCCGAATGTCCACGGCTTGCGCCGCTTTTGCCGCCGTAACCGGGTCGATCTCCCCCCGGTTGTTCACCCCGTCGGTCAACAAAATAATCACCCTGCTCTTGGCCTGGGACTTTCGAAGACGGTTGACCGCCGTGGCAATGCCTGTACCGATCGCCGTGCCGTCCCACGTCTCATCCGCAATCTGGGCCGCATCTAAGAAATTTAGAAAGATGCTGTAATCCAGGGTCAGCGGACACTGTGTGTAGCTCTCTCCTGCGAACACCACCAGCCCCAGCCTGTCGTTCGTCCGCCCCTGGACAAACTGGGTCACCACCTCTTTGCACACCTGCAGCCGCGTTTTGCGCTGGTGGTCCAGGTCTTTGGCCTCCATACTGCTCGACACGTCAATGGCCAGCACAATATCGATCCCCTGCGTTAAAATCTCCCGGCCCTCACGGCCGGACAGGGGTCGGGCAAGGGCCAGCACCAGCAGCACAAGGGCCAAGCATCGGAAAACGATCAGACTGTGACGGAGTTTCAAAATGGATGAGGGCCGGATCTGCTTGAACGCCCCGATGCCGGAAAACCGGATGCTCCCCCGCTTCTGGCGCTCTCTGTGTACATACCGGTAGATCAGGATCGGAACAATCCCCAGCAACACCAGCAATTCCGGATTGTGGAATCGAATCATCGGGCATTCCCCGCCGGGACCATCTCCCGGTCGGCCTCCTCTGGCCGGGCCTTGCGCTCTGCGTCGATATGCGCCATCAGGTCCAGCACCCGTTGAACCGCCCGGGCAGCGGTCTCCTCAGGGGGCCTGACCTTGGCGAACTTTACCAGATCGGCCTCGGACAAGAACCCTTCCACCTCGGCCACGTGCGCCTCACCAACCGACTGCTCACGCAGCCCCGCCGCAATTTCAAAAGTCGTGCGCTCCATCGCGTCAACGCACGCACGCGCCTCCAGATACCGGCGCGTAGCCTCCGAAAGCAGCGTGTAATACCGCCTGTAGTCCCCCTTCTCCAAAAGCCCCATTCGGGCGATCTTCGCCACCTCTGCCGGCCAGTCCACAGGCGGAAGCGGAGGCTCTTCCCGGACTCTGCGACGCCGGTATTTGACGTACCACACCGCACCGGCAACGGCCAGCGCAGCCCCTGCAATCCACACCCAGAGGGGTATACGGGATGGCATCTCCACCGGCGGCTTCACATCCCGGATATCCGAGATATCCTCGGTCACCACGCTTTGGACCACAATCGGAACCGCATCGGAGGCGATCCGGCCGGTATCCCCGGACGCCGTCTGGAAACGGAGGGTCAACGGCGGGAGTTCAAATTCCCCGGTCCGGTAGGCCGTAATCACATAATCCCTCGTCTCCTCAACCCTTCCCTCGCCCATCTCTCGAACGCGCGGCGCCGGCTGGTGCCGAATCTCGAACGGTCCGGGAAACCCGCCCTCCGGCAGAATCTCCACCCGGTCTTCCGCCCCCCGCCGCACCCGCACCCGAAACGTAATCGGCCCTCCCACCGTAATCGTATCCCGGTTGACCCCTGTGTGAAAAGAGACCTGCGCAGCGCAGGGCAGCGCATCCATCAGCAGGCAGAGCGCGGCGACAAGCGTACAACAAAAACCCGGGCGCATCGGCGATCAAATCCTAAGGTTCGGCCGTTGCAGTCGGAGCAACGGCGATCAGGTCCAGTTTCAGCTTACCCAAAATACTGTTTAGCACCTCCACCACCTGCGGCCGGTGATCGCCTTTGGCGTACACCTCGTCCCCTTTCTTTCCCACCAGAACCTCCCGTACCAGCCGCCCCGCTGCCCATAGCTTCACCTGTATAGCCGGAACATCCAGTCCGTATGCTTCCGGCGCGTCCAGAGTCTCGGCCACAAAACTTTTGGCCTCGAGTTCCTGAACCTCACCGATCAGCTCTGCCACATTCTCGTCGGAAACGATGTGGAAACGGGGCTCAACCGCAGTCCAAACCGCGCCGCTCGTATCCCTCTTGCAGTCCACCGTGCTGTCCGGATAGACCAGCGTCACCCGGTCGATGCCGCCGGCGTCAAAGGCGAAAATCTTCTTATATCGCAGGTCCGACAAGGATTTCTTCATACTCACAACAAAACTCGAATCGACCATGAGGATCGGGGACTTGGCCGCATACTTTACATAATATCTATTGATCCTGCCGGCCCTTACCGCATCTCCCACAATCGCCTCCTTCAAAGCCAGCCCCTCTCCCTCGTAAACCGACACCCGCATCCAGGGATTGTCCAGCCCGTAGGGCGCCAGATCCGTTGCCTCCTCTGCCGCAAAGCGCTTTGCCCGGGCCGTCCACAGCCGGCTCAGGAAGCGCCGGATGGTCTCACTGTCTCCCCGTTCGGCCACCGGCTTCTCAAGCTGCCACTCCTCGCCCTGTTTCAACATCACGATCGTCTGGCCGTCGTAGGACAGCTCAATTTTTCGGACCGCATCCCTGTCAAACGGCATCACCCGTTTTTCCCGGAGATCGTACAGCCCCTTATCAAAGCTCGACTTTCGCCAGGAGCTTATGGCCAGAATCTCCGGGCTTCCCGACATCCTCAAATAGGCGTAGCTCCCCGTGGGGCTCTTATCGCCGAAAAAGAGGGTATCCCGTCTCCCCTCCTGCTCGAGTACCACGGTAATATCCGGCCTTTCCCCCAGCCCGAAATCGCCGGGGTCCACCGCTCCGCCTGCTACCGCAGCCTCATCCGCCACCACCTGCACCCGTTCCAGGTTGTTTACGGTTCGAAGCAGCGATTCGATATTTGCCCGATCCCCCTCGGTTTTCAGAGGCGCCAGAACCCGCCAGCCTTCCCCCTCCTTCGCCACCACCACCGTCGTATCCCGCCGCTGCACCGTCAGGCGGGTCACCTGCTTATCGTCAATCTGGAGAACCTTCTTGGCTTCCGCTTCCGCCTCCTTCCGTTCCTCCCCACCCTTGATCTCATAAAAATAGAAGAACCCGAGCAGGGCGATAAACAGCACTGCCAGAACGCCTGTTGTCTTAAATCCCATCGATTACTCACTTTCGTGTTTCGAGTTCAACCTTCTCTTCACAGCACCACCTCGGAACTCACATCTTACCGTCTCTTCCACCACACCAGAACCCCGGCAATCACCGGAATAAGGGGCAGCACCACCAGCGATACCCAGCGGATCCACTGGGCGTCTCTCTCGGTGAGGCTGATGGGACGGTAACCCCGCTCCTTGGGCCGGATGGAAATCATTTCTCCCTCTTCCAAGAGCCAGCTCACCGCATTAAGACACAGATCGCCGTTCCCCTGCACCGAGAAGAACTGGTTGTTGGCAAAATCGGAATCTCCGAAAACCACCATTCGGGTCTTCTGCTGTGTCTCCTCTCCCGGCCGGTGCTCGCTTCGCCTGGGCCGGGCCGAAACTGCCATGGCCAGAGAAAGCGGCCCTCGCCTGTCGGTCTCTTTATCGAACTTCGGCTGCTTGCTCGACATGTCCGATTCGCCCCAGCTCTTGGGGGAGGTCATCACCAGTTCAACAGCCTCCTCTACAAAAGGCGTCATCCCTCCTCGGGTGACCGAACGCGCCATCATGTAAAAGGTCATCATGCCCTTGTGCTTGGCCGTAATCGGATGCAGCCCGTACTGCGCGGCCACCGGCACCGAATAGTCCAGCCCGAACAGCCGGCCGGCCCCGCTGCCGTCCACGACATAATCGTCGTTCACGCCAATCGACCAGCCTTTCAACATCGGCTCCAGACCGGACTGCACCCCCGGGTCCAGCAGGAACAGTACGGCGCCTCCCGCCTCCAGATAAACCCGGATGGAATCGACCTCGGCCTGAAAAAACTGGGATCTGGGGCCAATCACCATCAGCAAATCACAGTCTTCGGGCACCCGCCCGGACCGCGCAAGAAGCAGGGAGTCGTGCAGCGCATAATTGGCCTCTAAAAGTCCCTGTTTCACCCTGTTGTACCCACCTTTGTCCAACCCTTCTATCGATGCCTCACCGTGTCCGGTTAAAAAATAAATCCGTTTCTGCTTGCCCCGAAGCACCCTGGCAATAGCATTGGTCAGATCCTTCTCTGCAGAACCGGTAATACGCTCCTCCCTGTCCCCCACCTCGATCACCGAGGTCTGGTAGACCTTGATCTTATACCGGTTGGCTTCAACCGGCGCCTTGTCCGGGTCTACAAGTCGGAAGGAGAAACGCCTGGAGTGATAGGCGTACTCCTTCAGCAAATTCTCGTACTGAGCCTTTTCCTGATCCCGGAAAAACGCCACCACATGCACATCCTTTTTCAACGAATCCAGCAGCGTCGCCGTCTGGTCGGACAGGCTGAACACCCCACCCTCCGTGGTATCGAATCGCCGGTGATAGCGGTTGGACAGTACATTGACCATCACCAGAATGCCCAGCATAATCAGCGTCGCAACAATTGCATTAGAACCGTACTTAAACGTCCGGCCCTTCAAAAACCTGGCCATAGCCTATTGCCTCCATCTGCGGGATTCGATCACCGTATAGGTCAAAAAGAGAAAGAACACTGTTGCGCTCAGGAAAAACACCACATCGCTGGTATCGATCACCCCCCGGTTCATATCCCGCATGTGTTCCAGAATCGAAAGCTCGCGCAGGAGCGACGCCAGCACGGGATTGGCGAACTGGGCGGACCAGTCGATCATCCAGAGCAGAAGCAGCAGAAAGAACGAGATCACCACCGCCACAATCTGATTCTCGGTAAGCGAAGAGGCCAGAATGCCCACACTGATGAACGTTGCGCCCAGCAGCAGCGTGGCCAGGCAGGCCGATAAAATCGGCCCCCAGTCCAAGTCCGCATAAATCGACAGCAGGCTGATGAGGGAGAAGGCTGCGATCTCAATCATCACATAAAGCCCGAAACAGGCCGCGAACTTGCCCAGCAGCGTCTGCCAGGTGGTCACCGGTGAGGTCATCAGCAGCTCGATGGTCCCGCTCCGCTTCTCCTCCGCATAAAGCCGCATGGTCAGCATCGGCGTCACAATCAGCCAGGTAAAAAACTGGATGCTGAAGTATCGTGTCACTACATTGTTGATGTTGAGCCGAGGCCTGCTTGCAAACTGCTGCTGCGCCCAATAGCGGCTCGCCTCGTGGAAGCTGAGCACCAGATTTTGAAAAAAATACCCCGTGAGCACGAGGAACCCCCCCGCAATCACATAGGCGATGGGAGATCCGAAATAGGACCGCATCTCCTTCCAGAAAATCGCCAGCACATTGCCCACTATGCACTCACCTCCTCTTCGCTTGTCGTCAGCTCGTGGAAAATATCCTCCAAGCTCATCTCAATCCGCCTCAACTCCAAAAGCCCCAGCCCCCGCTCCACAACCTTGGCCGCCAGCGCCGGACGAATATCGCTTTGAACGGGCGCATCCACGTGTAGCCCCAGGCCTCCGCCCGCGCCCTGCCCATCAACCACCGCTACATCTACCACCTCCGGGATCTCCCGGATTGCGCCTATGGCGTCCCCGGCTTCCCCGTCCACCTCCACGTAGAGCCGTTCGTTGCCCTGCATGCTCGCCGTCAGGTTTTTCGGGGTGTCCACCGCAACGATCTTCCCCCTGTTGATGATGATCACCCGGTCGCACGTCATGTCCACCTCGGGTAGAATATGCGTACTCAAAATAACCGTATGTTCCCGGCCCAGCCCCTTGATCAACTGCCGCACCTCCCGGATCTGGTTCGGGTCCAGCCCGATGGTCGGCTCGTCTAAAATGATCACATCCGGATTGTGCACAATCGCCTGCGCCACCCCCACGCGCTGCTGATACCCCTTGGAGAGGTGGCCGATCAATTGATTCGCCCGGTCCGCAATCCCGCACCGGTCCATCACATCCGCAATGCGTTCCCCCCGATCCCGCTTCGAAACCCCCTTGATCTTTGCCGCAAAATCCAGATAAACCCTCACCCGCATATCCCGGTACACGGGGGGATGCTCCGGCAAATAGCCGATCCGCCGCTTCACCTCTAAGGGTTCCTCGAAGATGTCGTATCCCGCAACCCTCGTCGATCCCTCGGTTGCGGGCAGAAAACCGGTAAGGATGCGCATCGTGGTGGTCTTCCCCGCCCCATTGGGTCCCAGGAAACCCACGATTTCTCCCTTTTCAACCCGGAACGAAATATCGTCCACCGCGGTCAGTGGGCCATACCGCTTGGTTAAATGGTCAACTTCGATCACATCGCCCTCCTTCAGAATTAGGTCCTGATTTTACGCGCCCGCATTCTGAAAAACTGCATCAGCGGTTCCACGTAGGATGCATCCGTGTTCACATCAATCGCGTCAATCCCCACAGAACGGAACAGCCGCTTCCGCTCTGCCGCGGCCGCCCGGGAAAGCTCGGCAAAGGACGCCCTCAGCTCCGGGTCGGAGGTGTCCACCAGAATCTCTTCGCCCGTCTCCGCATCCTCCAGCTCAACAATGCCAATATCGGGCAGCGCCCCCTCCCGGGGGTCCTTCAGGGTAATAGGCACCAGATCGTGCCGCCGGCTGGCCACCCGAAGGGCGGGGCCGTAATCAGCGGCCATAAAGTCCGAAATCAGAAAGACCACGCTCCTACGTGTGGTCACCCGGCCCAGATAGTCCAACGCCGTGGCAATATGGGTGCCCCGGCGGCTGGGCCGGAAATAGAGCAGCTCCCGGATCACCCGCAGCACGTGCTTCTTCCCCTTTTTGGGCGGGATAAACGCCTCCACATCGTCGGTAAAAATGATCAGCCCCACCCGGTCGTTGTTCTGAATGGCCGAAAAGGCCAGCAGAGCGCAAATCTCGACCCCGATCTCCCCCTTCATCTGCTCAACCGTACCAAAATCCCCCGATGCGCTGGCATCCACCATCAGCATCACCGTAAGCTCCCGCTCTTCGTCGAACACCTTCACAAAGGGGTGTCCCATCCGCGCCGTCACATTCCAGTCGATGGTCCGGATATCGTCTCCGGCCTGGTATTCCCGGACCTCGGCAAACGCCACCCCCTGTCCTTTAAACACCGAGTGGTACTCGCCGGAAAAAACCGTATTGACCAGGCGCCGCGTGCGGATCTCGATCCGCTTCACCTTGTTTAAAATCTCGGCAGGAATCACGGCCTTAAGGCACCTCAATATGGTCAAGCACCCGCTGGACCACATCCTCCGGGCTAATCTCCTCCGCTTCCGCCTCGTAGGTTGCAATCACCCGGTGCCGCAGGATATCCATCCCCACCGCTTTGACATCTTCCGGCGTCACATAGCCCCGGCGCCTCAAAAAGGCGTGCGCCTTGGCCGCCTTGGTCAGATAGATCGATCCTCGCGGCGAACACCCGTATTCGATAAGCGGGGACAGATCCTGAAGGCCGTAATCCGCCGGATCCCGGGTGGCCAGCACTAAGTCCACAATATAATCCTTGATCTTGCTGTCCACATACACCCGGTCCACCACAGCTCGAGCTCGCACAATATCGGCAGGCGTCACAACAGCTTCTGCCTCGGGTACGGCCCCTTCTCCCATACGGTCCACAATCTCCCGTTCCTCCTGCCGGCTGGGGTAGGTCACCCGGACCTTCACCATAAACCGGTCCACCTGGGCCTCCGGCAGGGGGTAGGTGCCCTCCTGCTCAATCGGGTTTTGCGTGGCCATCACCAGAAACGGATCTTCCATCTGAAAGGTCTGATCGCCTAAGGTGACCTGCCGCTCCTGCATTGCCTCTAACATGGCGCTTTGAACCTTGGCCGGCGCCCGGTTCACCTCGTCGGCCAGCACCAGCTGGGCAAACAGCGGCCCGGTCTTGGGCACGAACTCCCCCGTGGGCTGATGGTAAATCATGGTCCCGATCAGATCGGCGGGCAGCAGGTCGGGAGTAAACTGAATGCGGCTGAAAGAGGCCCGGATGGTTTGCGCCAGCGTATTAATCGTGAGGGTCTTGGCCAGCCCCGGTACACCCTCCAGCAGCACGTGCCCGTTGCACAACAGCCCGATCAGCAGCCGTTCCACCATCGCCTGCTGACCCACAATCACTTTGGCCACCTCCCCTACCACCCGTTCCACAAAAGCACTTTCCTGGGCCACCTTTTCGTTAATGGCCTGAATATCCTCTGTCATCATCATAGACTGTCCCTATCTCAACAGATGCCCGAAATCGGGCCGGTATTTTCGGATAAGTTAAAATCGTCAAGGAGAGAGGGGATCGATTCGTCCGTTCCCCGAAGGGGTAGGCAAATCAGGTAGGCAGGTAATCCACTTCACATTCAACCAGTCAAAGCAATCCCATCTACACCGTGAAAAAGACAAACGCCGCAGGGCGCCCCTCAACGGGCCTACTCTGTGCCTGCGGTGGTCGAATCCGGAGGAAACCAGGCCTCGGGAGGCTTTCCCAGGTGTGCAATAGAAACCCGCGCATCGTCAACCAGGTCCGACTCGGGATACCCGTCGATCACCTTTTGATAGGCTGCTTTGGCCTGTCCGTGTTTGCCGTCCAGATCGTAAATATACCCCACCATAAACTGGGCCTGATCGGCATACCGGCTGGTGGGAAAACGCCGGATGAGCTCCTCGTAACGAGCGATCGCCTGCTCGTTTTCCGTCTGGTTCAGGAGAACACGGGCCAGGGCCTGAAGGGCTAGGTCCACCCTCGGATCGTCCGGATGGCGTTCTAAAAATTGCTTTAAATAAACCTTGGCCTGCGGGTACGATGCCTCCTGATGTGTTGCGGCCTCTCCCTTTGCAAACAGCTCATCTGCCGACTCTTGACCGCAGCTTGGAATGAACACGACCATACACAAAAGAGCAATAAACCACCTGTTCATCTCTTGTTATGCCTCCTTCTTAAACAAAATCAACTCCCAAAAATAAACTCCTCAAAAGCGTCTGAGTTCCAGGTTTTTTACGTCGATTCCGCGCTGCTTTTGGAATCGGATGTCTTGGATTTGTCCGATGTCGATGTCTTGTCGCTAGAGGAACTTTTTTTGTCCTTTTCTGCGCCCTTTTTATAACTCTCACTCCGGTAGTCTGTACTGTAAAAGCCGGAACCCTTAAAAATCAGTCCTGCACCGGTTCCGATCAACCGCTTCACCGTCCGTTTTCTGCACGAAGGGCAGGTCCTGACCGGTCGGGCCGTCATCGACTGAAATCGCTCGAAAAAATGTCCGCAATTTCTACATTCGTACTCGTATGTAGGCATTAATATCTTCCTTATTTTATTGAGGATAATTCGATATCGAAACAAAGACCAAATCTACGGGATTACCTCTGGTGAGTCAAGATTTTTTTGTTCTACATCCACCCCTCCCAAAACGTACATCCCCGTTCACCCAGAACACCCTCCCGGATATCAAATCCAGATTCCTGTTGACAGGCCGGAAGTCTATACCTAACTTAATGGCGGCACAAGGCTTACTCCCCCACCTGATAAGCCACCTCCGGAGGGTATTATGGAGAATTCCAAGCAGGACCATTCTCAGCTGTCGGGATCTGATCCCCCCGCAAAGGCGCCCAAGGCCGACGGCCGCGACAATGGCCGGAACGCCAAAACCTTAGAAATCAGGCTGCCACGGGAGAGCCACGATCTCAAATTCAGGGTAGATGCAGGTGTGGCCGACAGCGCCTGCAAGCTCATCGCCTTCTTAAGCCCCAAAGGGGGGTCCGGTAAAACGGTCCTGGCCACGAATCTGGGCAAAATCCTCCAGTCGTGCGGCTACAACGTTCTGCTCTTAGACGCCGATTTTACCACCAAGAGCCTCACCAACCTGATCTTTCCCGGGCGAAAGGTCATCGCCGAAAACCGTACCTCCTATTACAAGGGCCTGCTGGGGATCGACGGCGTCGAAATCGAGACCTGGTTGCAGGGCGTCTTCGACTGTTCCCACATCCTGCCCATCAATACGGCGCCCAACGGCAAACGGATCGACATCCTCCCCTCCTACTATTCCAAAGAACAGCAGTCCAGCATCAGCAACAGCATTTTCCTGCGGGAGAGCCGCAGCCACAACCTGAGTTCCGTGGTCGAACGGTTTTCCATGCTTCTCTCCGCAATTAATTCCCTCAATCGCTACGACTACGTCATCTTAGACTGCGCATCGGCCTTCGATGACCTCGGCCTGGCCGCCTCAATCCTCTCCCCGTTTGTGGTAGTCGTCTCCGAAGCCGACGATATCTCCTTTGAGGCCATGGACGACTCGCTTCGATACACCATCTCCTTCGCCACCTCGAACACAATGAACGGCGAGTACAGAATCAAACAGCCCTTCCTCGCCCTCAACAAAGACCCCAACCTCCGCCCCGGCGAGAAGACCAGCCGCCGTGCGTCCTTCCACTGCAAATACATACCGGACATCCACAAGAGCTTTGGAAAAAAGTCCTTCCTGGTCCCCGACATCATCGAAGATGTCGAATTTGAATACCAGCTCTACCGCCTCTGGCGGCGCATCGCCGAGTGGAGTACAAGCCCCGACGAAACGTTCACCGAAACGGCCTATCAGCGTGTCCTGCAACTCGAAAAGATGCGCAATCAGCAGATCGAACGCTACTGGAATGCGGACCTGCAGTACCGCAAGCGCAACGTTATGTTTGGCCTCAGCGTCCTCCTGATCGTCTCCAGCTGGATCGGCATCTTCGGCTATCTCCAGCCCGCCTTTTCGCTCATCACGACGGCCTGCAGCGGGCTGGGGCTCTTTCTCTCCTCCGTTGCGCTCTACGGCGTCTGGGAGTACTTCGAAAAGGGCATCCGCGCCCTGAAGCATGAACTCTACATCGATGTCTCGGAGACCTCCGAAGATCACCGCCACTTCGTACACGGGCTGGGCAACCTGATCAAAGCCCGGGAAAACGGCCTGAAGGCTTCCAAAAGCGTCCCGGCGTCCAAAGAGGAGGCGCCCGGAAAAGAACCGGCGGCCCCTCCCAAAGCCGTACCTGTTCAACGGTAGGGCTTGAAACGGAGAATCAATCAAAAACGCTTCTGGAGATACCCAGAAGCGTTTTTTATTCCCCCCTCATCGCTTCAACCGCCGCAATACCCAAACACCGAGCCAAACAGCCGCAAATCCGCCGAATTCGACCCCCTTCACCCAGGCGGCCTCTTCCCAGACCCCTTCTGCCCCGTAGCGAATCAATACCTGGTAGGACAGCACGACCAGCCCGGTGAACGCCAGCCAGGCCGGGCTGCGGTAAAAAACGAGAAAAGGCAGAATCCAGACCAGGTACCACGGATGCAGCGTGGGTGTCAGCCACAGAAAAAGCCCGGTCAACAGATAGCCTGCCTGTATGGGAGGCCCCCACCCTAAGGTCAACGCCAGCGCAGCGCACCCGAAAAGCGCGGCGATTGCGGTTCGGGCTGCGGTCCCGCTGTCCAGGAGCGTCTTTAGCAAACCATAGACCGGCGCGTTGAATTCCCAGTGCGCTGCATAGGTCAGAAGCCCTCTAAAAAGCCCCTCTCCGGCATCTGCATAAGGCAGATAGCCCACCAGGACCACCGCCGGGAAAACCAGCACCGGCCAGGCCTTTGTGGGGCGTACCATCGCCTGCAACCGGCCCCGCCAGCCCTCCTCTCCACGCCCTCTCACACACATCCAGCGCCAGAACACCGGCACCAGACACAGGGCAAAAAACTTGGCCAGAAACGAAAGCCCCAGCGCCCCCACCGCCCGACCGTAACCTCCAATCTGCAAATAAAGCAGGGCCACAACCACAAAGGCCGCTCCCAGGATATCCACATGCCCGCTGCCGGCCACCTCCACCACCAGCAGCGGGTTCCACAGGTAAATCAGGAGCTGTCCCGGGTGCTGATCGTATAAACGGATAAGTCCCAGCAGGAACCAGGCCGCCAGCAGGTCGATCCCTACCAGGGCTATCTTCACCGTCCACAGGCTCGGAAAAAGCGCATAACACCCCAGAAAGAGAGCCTCTGCCAGGGGGGGATAGATGGTGGAAACATCCGGGTGGTTGATCTTGGGATAAATCTCGTTGTCTCTCAGATGCGCCAGGGCCTCCGATGCCGGCGCGTACCGGTAGGGATTGATCCCCGATGCCTGCACCCGGCCGTCCCAGACATACCGGTAAATGTCGTCCGAAAGCGTTGGCAGAGAAGGCAGGAGGGTCGCCCGAAAGAGCAGCCCGAGCAGCAGCACCATCCGAAGCGACGCCGTCTCGCACCACCGCACAGCCAGCAGATACACCGCGGTGGCCCCCCCGAAGAGGGCCAAAAAAATCGGCACCTGCCCCCTCAGATCTCCCAGGGCCAGGATACCGATCAAGCAGACCTCGATCAGCACCCCCGCAGCCACAAGCCGGCCCATCTCTACACCCTCTGTTGGGCGAATTCTTTCAGGCTGTTCAACTGGTCTTCACTGCCCAGAGCAATCAGGCTATCCCCCTCTTGCAGCGCCACCGTAGAAACCGTATCCGTTCCCGATGGATCGATGCGCGTCTGCCCGTCCGGCCCGTGAATGCCCACAATCTTCGCGCTTGTATGCTCGCCAATGCCCGATTCCCCAAGGCGCTTGCCCACCATTGGAGAGGCCGGCTCTACCTTCACCTCCTCCATCCGCATCGCCACGCCCCCCCCTCAACCACCACATCTAAGAAATTCATCACCGACGGCCGCAGGATCACCGATGCCATCCGGCGCCCGGCAATCTGGTAGGGCGAAATCACCCGGTCCGCCCCCGCCCTCAACAGCTTGCCAACCGTCTGCTCTTCCGCTGCGCGGGCCACAATCATCAGACTCGGATTCAACTGCCGCGCCGTGAGCACCACAAACACATTGCCCCCATCCTGCCGCAGCGCTGAAACCAGCCCTTTCGCCTGTTCGATGCCCGCCTCTATCAGCGTTTCGTCGTCATCCGCATCCCCCTTTACAAAAAGCACCGATTCGTCCCGCCCCAGCTCAGAATGTTCAGGATCCCGTTCAACAATCACAAACGGCACTCCGGCCTGCCTGAACTCCAGCGCCACCTGTTTGCCCACCACGCCGCATCCACAGATTATATAGTGATCGCTTAATCTCGAAATTGCGCGCTCCATCCGACGCCCCCGCATAAGTTGGACAATCTGGCCTTCAAAAATAAACCCGAGCAGCGTGGTGACCGAATAGCCCGCCGTCACAACGCTGAATACTATTAGCAAAATGGTAAACTGCCGTCCCTGTGGAGACAGCGTCCGCACCTCGCCGTATCCAACGGTTGTAATCGTAATCACCGTCATATACAGGCTCTCGGCCACCGACCACCCCTCAACCCAGGAATAGCCCAGCGTACCTCCTGCCACCAGGAGCACCAGCAGTAAAAACGCAATGGTGAACCGGACAAATGACCCCATATTCCTCACTTGAATTTCATCACAGGGGCCTTGCTGCCCCATCCAACGGCAAACAGCACCCCTCCACAGACTAAGCAGATGCCGATTGAAAGGAGCAGGGCCCGGGCATCCGGTTCCCCCAGGTAGAGAGACCAGAAAAGCGAAAAACCCATCGAGAGCCCGATAAACACCACGAGCACACCGACGAGTTTAAAGCGAGAGCACCTGGGCGATATGGGTGCCTGCCTGCCCGGCGCCAACCACGATAATTTCCATGTCCCACTTCCTCTGGTTCTACCGCAGGTGCCGCCTGGAAGGAACCCTTGTAAGCACGATCTCCCCCCGCTTGAACGCACGCACGATCCCGGTCGATTCCGACACGGCCACCGCGATCGCCTTCGTATGGTTTGTGATTGCGGCGGCCGCCACGTGCCGCGCCCCAAGCCCTTTGGGCAGCGTAAACCCTTTCACATCGGCGGTAATATACCGTCCTCCCGACAGAATCACCCCGTCATCCTGAACGATAAACGCCCCATCCATCAACGCGACCTCCTTGACCCCCTCCCGAATATCGGCGTTGCAGATATTCTTCTCCCGCTCGGAATACCCCCGAAACGGATCGAAAGTCATCGGCCGCGAACTGGCCATCACCCGCTCCGAATCGCCGATCACAAAAAACGTGCCCACCGGCTCCCCTTCACGGCCCTCCCTGCCGATGGCTACGGCCAGGTCGAGCACGGCTTTGACCACCTCGATGGGCAGGTCGCCCGCCAGTGCGGCCACACGTTCGGGATGGAAGTCCTCGAATCCGCGGCGGGTGTCCACCACCACCATCGTATCCACACCCCGCCGTTCCATCGTGCTGCTCAAACAGATCAGGCGGCTGCCCCTGCGGATATAGCCCCCCTCCATTCCCAGGATGATGCCCTGCCGCACCCGTTCGAAAAGCGGCACATCGTCCACCTCAAAGCCGAAATGCACCCGCTGCACCCCCGTCTCTTCGATCCCCTTTAAAAACCGGCTGCTGCGGGTAACGACAAGCGTCTGGCAGACTTCGTTCAGGGCCTGGACCGAGGCCCGGCTCACGCCGGAATTCGCAAGCAGCAGGACCATGTTCGCCCCGACCTTTTGTGCCAAGTCTGCGGCTTTGTCCAGCACCACCTGCGAATTCGGCCATTTCTTCTTCGACATCGATATCTCGTCTCCCGTCTCAATCTCAGGGGAAGGGGAGAAAAAACGAAAACCGCATCGCCCGAAGGCGAACCCGGTCAAAAAAAGACCATCCGGACATCTCGGATGGTCTCTCGGACAAAAACCTGTGCAAGACCGCCAAAACCGAATCGGTCTCCGGTACCATCCTCCCGGCTACCTTCTTTGGCCAAACTTCCGTTTCCGGCCATAGGCCACCGGCGCCTCCTTCTGGGAAACGGCCGTCTGGGGCTGTGAGGACGCGCCGGCAGAGGGCCTCTCCAGCACTTCCAGAACAAGAAAATCGGGCGGCACCTCCGGGGTGAGAACCGTCGGTCCACAGTCGTAAAAGGGCACATCCGCCCGATGGGCGCGTTGCGCTTCAATCCGAATAACGGCGCTCCGTTCCCCCCTTCTTCCCCCCAGCCGTGCGGCCACATCGGCCTCGAAGGAAAGGTGCACGTACTGCCGATCCACCGGCTTGAGCCCCTCCTCCAGCACCTGATCCACCTCTCGAGGATCCACCCCTTTGTAGAGATATTCGGGAGGCTCCACCGGGTCAATCCCCAGGTCGATCTCGAAGCTGTGCCCATAGCGTGCGCGAATGCGTCCCTCCACGATCTCGAACCGCTGTTTTTCGGAATCGTGGACCACCGATTCGATATCGCCCATCTGCAGATCGGCATCTCGTTCCTGGAGCGCAGACAGAACCGCCTCCAGATCGGCAAATCCATGCCGGTCTACCTCAACGCCAAATTCATCAGGCCGGTGCCTCAGCAGCAGCGACAGCAGTTTGGAAACACGCACGGATGATCTCTCCCAAGCCATCGTAAACCTCTTATCTGAAATTGTTTCTCCCCTGTTTGCACCCTCATTGTACCAATTATCTGCTAAGCGCCACCTCCTGGGCAGCGTCAATTTCCGATACCCCCACCACCTCCATCCCCTCCGGTGACTTCAGGCCCTCCAGATTGGCCTTGGCCACAACACAGCGCGTAAACCCCAGTTTATGGGCCTCGGTCACGCGTCGATCAACCTGGCTCACCGGCCGTACCTCCCCTCCCAATCCCACCTCCCCCACAGCCACGGTCATCGGGTCTACCGGACGATCCCGAAAGCTGGAAACCATTGCCAGGGCAACGCCTAAGTCGACCGACGGTTCGTCGATGCGCAGCCCGCCGGCCACATTTAGAAACACATCCTGAGAGCCCATCTGCAGTCCCGAACGCTTTTCTAAGACCGCGATCAGGATAGCCATCCGGCGGGTGTCAAAACCGGTGGCCACCCGCTGGGGATAGCCGAAGTTGCTGCTGGCCACCAGCGCCTGAACCTCCACCAAGATCGGGCGGGTGCCCTCAATGCTGCAAACAACGGCCGCGCCCTTACACGCCGTCTCCCGCTTGGAAAGAAAGATCCGGGAAGGATTGGTAACCTCCATCATCCCCCGGTCGCACATTTCGAAAATCCCGATCTCGTTGGTGGACCCGAACCGGTTCTTGGCGGCCCTCAGAATCCGGTACGCCCCGTGCCGTTCTCCCTCTAAGTAAAGCACCGTGTCCACCAGGTGTTCCAGCACCCGGGGGCCGGCCACCGTGCCCTCTTTGGTAACGTGCCCCACCAGAAACACGGCCGTACCGGTGGTTTTGGCCAGGGAGACCAGACGCGCTGCGCACTCCCGAACCTGGCTCACGCTGCCGGGAGCGCTTTGCAGGTCCGGCCGGTAAATCGTCTGCACCGAATCGACCACAACAGCAACCGGCTTCAGTTCCTCGATATACCCGAAAATCGGGTCCAGGTTGGATTCGGCAACTAAGTAGAGCTGGTCCGACAGCGCGCCGATCCGCTGCGCCCGCATCCGGGTCTGCGGCAGCGATTCCTCGGCCGACACATAAAGAACCGTCATCCCCTCCAGCGCCAGGGCCGCAACCGCCTGAAGCAGCAGCGTCGATTTTCCGATGCCCGGATCTCCACCCACCAGCACGGCCACGCCCGGCACCACCCCTCCTCCCAGCGTTCGGTCAAATTCCTGAATTCCCGTAACAACCCGATCCTCCGGATGGCCGTCCACCTCCGTGATCGGTTGGGGGGGCTTTGCCGTTGAGGACAAGCCGGGGCTGCGTCCTGCCGGGGCGCGCAAGATCGGCTCTTCCACACAGCTATTCCACTCCCCGCACCCCGTACAGCGGCCAAACCACCTGGACGCCTCTGCGCCACAACTCTGGCAGACATACCGGGTGCGGAGCTTGGACATCATCCCATCCTTTCATCAGAACGGCTCTTCCCGGTAGATCTCGGGCTCCTCAAATCGCAGATAGTCCTTCAAAAAGGTGAGAAAAACGCTTCCCGTAGGGCCGTTGCGCTGCTTGCCGATGATCAGCTCGGCCACCCCATCCTGGCTGTTCCCCTCTTCATCGGGAATGTTGTAGACCTCGGGCCGGTAGAGAAACACCACCACGTCGGCGTCCTGCTCCAAAGATCCCGACTCCCTCAGATCCGACAGCTGCGGCCGCTTATCCGTCCGCGACTCCACCGCCCGGGAAAGCTGCGCACAGGCAACCACCGGCACATCCAGCTCCTTGGCCAGCGCCTTCAGCGAACGGGAGATCCGGGCGATCTCCTGTTCCCGGTTGTCCGTCCGCTCTGTGGTGGTCATCAACTGGACGTAATCCACAACAATCAATCCGATATCGTGTTCGGCCTTAGCCCGGCGTGCTTTCGCGCGCAACTCCAGAATGGAAATGCTCGCGGTATCGTCGATAAAAACCGGAGCTTCCGCCAGTTTTCCGGTCCAGGCCGCCAGCCGCTGCCACTCCTCCTCGGAAAGCCGTCCCGTCCGAAGCCGGTGAGAATCCACCCGGGCCTCGGCGCACAGAAGCCGCTGCACCAGCTGTTGTATCGACATCTCCAAAGAGAAATAGAGCACCGGCGTCTTGTCCTTAACCGCCGCATTACGCGCCATGCATAGAGTCAACGCCGTCTTTCCCATCGAGGGTCTGGACGCCACAATGATCAACTCCGAGCGCTGCAGCCCTGCTGTAATCTCGTCCAGGTCGGTATACCCGCTCGTCACCCCCGTCAGGGCGCCCGCCCGCTCGTGGGCCTGCTGGATCAGCGCGAACGTCTCGTGCAGCACCGGTTCTAAGGGAACCACCCCTCTGCCCAGTTCCCGTTCGGCAATCTGAAAAACCCGCTGCTCGGCCCGATCAATCACCTCTCGAATGTCTTCTGTTTCTTCATAACACTCGGCAGCCGTCTGTGTTGCCGCATTGATCAACCTGCGGCGCAGCGCCCGGTTCAGCACAATCAGGGCATGGTATTCCGCATTGGCGGCCGTTGCCATCTCTCCGGCCAGCCCGGCGACATAAGCCGGCCCCCCCACCCCTTCCAGATTCCCGCGTCCGGCAAGCTCCTCGGTTACGGTCACCTGATCCGCCGGCTGGCCCCGGTCGTAAAGCGCCACAACAGCCGCGTAAATCTTGCGATGGGCCGTATTGTAAAACGCCGTCTCGTCCCCCAGCGCCTCAACAACCCGGTTGATCGCCCCGTTGTCGATCAACATCGCGCCCAGCACCGCTCGTTCCACCTCCACGGCCTGGGGTTGCACCCGATCCGCAGAGGTCCCGTCAACCTGAGATTTTAACGGTTCTGTAGACATAGCTCACTGAATTGTAGGTAACTACCGGAATATAAGCCATTTAGAGCAGTTTGTGGAAGATTTTTCACACCGTCCCTCAAAGGTCAAAATTCCCGTCCATCGTACTCCTTTCGAACCCGCTTCAAATCCTCCCATGTCGGACGCTTCCACTGGGAATTGCGCAGCAGCGCCGCCGGGTGATAGATCGGAATCAGCTTGATCCCCTCATAGGTAAATACCTGCCCGCGCAGCCTTCCCATTGACTCGGTCGTCTTCAGCAGAGCCTGGGCGGCGAACCGTCCCAGCGTACAGATCACCTGAGGCTTGATCAGCTCAATCTGCCGCGCCAGATAAGGCTCGCAGCTTTCCACTTCGTCCGGCTCCGGATCCCGGTTGCCGGGCGGGCGGCACTTAATGATATTGGCAATATAGACCTCATCCCGGCTCAACCCAATCGATTCGATCATCCGGGTCAGAAGCTCCCCCGCCGCCCCCACAAAGGGCGCCCCCTGCCGGTCTTCCTCCCGTCCCGGCGCCTCCCCGATAAACATCAGGTCCGCGTCCGGATGCCCGCTACCGAAGACAACCACGCGGCGCCCTTCAAAAAGTCGGCATTTTCGGCACTCCCGGATGGAATCGTGAAACGCCCCAAGCAGGTCCGCTCCGGATGCCTCGGATAAGGATGAACCCTCTCCCTTTGGCAGGTCGGTAATGCCGAGTTCCGCCTGCTGCGTTAAGAAGCCCCGGATCCCCTCGATGGCACTTAGAATCTCCCGGTCGATATCGGCGCTTTCCACGAACCAGACCTCCTCACGGCTGCCACCGCCCGGCAATCCAGTCCAGAATCCGATCGGCCACCGCCGTCTTCGACATCCGGGGCAGAGCCTCGGCCCTGCCCTGCCGGTCGATCAGCGTAACCACATTGGTGTCCACCCCAAACCCGGCCCCTTCCACGGTCAGATCGTTCAGCGCAATCAGATCCAGGTGTTTTGTCTCTAACTTTTTCCGGGCGTTCTCTACGCCATTTTCGGTCTCCATTGCAAATCCCACCACCACCCGCTCCCCTTTATACGCCCCCAGTTCAACAAGAAAATCTTCGGTGGGAACCAGATCCAGCGTCAGTCCCTCTCCCGTCTTCTTAATCTTCGATGCAGCCACCCGGTCCGGCCTGAAATCCAGCACGGCCGCAGTCATAATCAAAGCGTCGGCATTCTGGAACGCCTCCGTGGTGGCCCCCCGCATTTCGGCCACCGTCCGTACCCGCACCGTCTCCACCCCCATGGGAACATCCAAGGCGCTGGGGCCGCTGACCAGGACCACATCCGCCCCTCTCAAATGGGCCTGCTGCGCAACCGCATACCCCATCTTCCCCGTCGACCGATTGCTAATAAACCGGACCGGATCGATGTCTTCCTCGGTCCGGCCCGCCGTAACCACGATACGGCGGCCGCAAAACGCGTCGGACCGCCCCAGTTGCGTCACAGCCGCATCCACGATCCGCTCGGGCTCAGCCATCCGCCCCAGCCCCCGGGCGCCGGAGGCCAGTTCGCCCTCTTCCGGGCCAATCATCCGGTAACCGGTCGCCCGCAGGCGTTCCACATTGCGCTGAACCGCCGGGTGTTCCCACATCCGGGTCTCCATGGCCGGAGCCAGCACAACAGGCGCACCCGTGGCCAGGAGCGTACAAGTCAACAGATCGTCTGCCAGCCCGTTGGCCATCCTGCCCATCAGATTCGCCGTCGCCGGTGCAATCAGGACCAGGTCAGGCCATCCGCCCAGCGCCACATGTACAACGTCCGGATCGCCCTCATCCGGGAAGAGCTCGGTATAGACCCGGTGATGGGAAAGCGCCTCAAACGTGAGCGGCTGAACAAATCGTGCCGCGGCTTTCGTCATCACCACCCGCACCTCGGCCCCTGCCCGCTGCAGTCCCCGGAGAACCTCCACGGCCTTGTAGGCTGCAATCCCTCCGCTAACTCCCAGCAGCACCCGTTTTTGATTTGGCGGTGCCATGCTGTCCCTCTTCTAATTCCTCCACCTCCTCTTCATCGGCGAGGCGGATTTTCCTATCCACCAGCCGCTTCAGCGCCTGGGTCGTGGACTTCTCCGCCCCCTCGGAGACTTCGATCATCTGGCGCGACTGGTTGATCCGACGGGCCTCTCGTGAAGCCAGAGTAACCGCTTCGTAAGGGTTGATATCGTCTCCGCTGATCTCTTCTAAAAAGAAAAGCTCCGGCATAGGTTGCGACCTCCACTGTGTTAAACTGAGCCATCCGCACCTTGAGAAGTGGCCAGCCCGACAAGCACGTCCTGCATCCGTTGGGGCCGGCATTTCTCCACACAAATAATCGCCTGAAGTTCGCCAATAGCCTGCTCCAGGCTGTGATTGACAACCAGATAATCGTACGAATCCGCCCGGCCGAGCTCCTCCCGGGCATTTTGCATCCGCCGCTGGAAGGCGGGCTCCGCTTCCGTCCTGCGTCCCTCCAGACGCTTTTTAAGCACCGCGATGGAAGGCGGCAGAACAAAGACGGTCACACACCGATCCTTAAAAACCTGCTTCCAGGTCTCCGCGCCCTGCACATCCACATCCAGCATCATCGCCTGGCCCCCGGCCAGCGCCGTTGAAATGGCATCAAGCGTCGCTCCGTACCGGAACCCGTAAACCTCTGCTTGCTCCAGAAACTCCCCCCGGGCCAGCTTTTCGTCGAACGCCGCTTCAGAGACAAAATGGTAGTCCACACCGTCCGCTTCTCCGGGCCTTTTGGCGCGAGTGGTGGTGGTCACACAGGGCTGTACGCTTGAATCCTGCGCCAGAACACCTTCACAGATCGACGATTTTCCAGCCCCCGAAGGCCCCGACACCACCAGGACAAACGCCTTGGGATTCAGGTTCAGCCTTTTGTTCAGTTCCTTCATGGCTGGGGTATTTTCCTGTGAATCCATAAAAAGTGGCCCCAAGGGGGATTGGCCTGAAGGGAAACCGGCTTACTCGATATTCTGCACCTGCTCTTTGAGCTTCTCGATCTCCTCTTTCATCTCCACCACCAGATGCGCAATATCTGCATCACCGGCTTTCGATCCGATGGTGTTGGCTTCCCGCAGCATCTCCTGGAGGAGAAAATTCAGCCGCCGTCCCACCGCCTCATCCCGTCCA
The DNA here is from genome assembly GCA_965249305.1 of Candidatus Latescibacterota bacterium. GTDB lineage: Bacteria > Latescibacterota > UBA2968 > UBA2968. Next base: position 7,315,881 of record OZ252228.1, read on the forward strand.
AGCGTTTGAAGAAACTGGGCATTGTGGCTGTGAAACCGGACGTATTCTTCGGTAATATCGCTGCGCTCGGCAAGCAGGGCGACCTCCATAAGAAGCCGATTCTCGTCGACCTGCTCCGGGGTGAGAAACTCCTGGAGCTTCTCCTCTATCTTCTTCCGCACCGCATCCACACGCTCAGGCGCCAGTGCTTCCACCTTGTGGACCAGGATTTCCAACGCGCCGATACGATCCACGAGATCCTCAGCCAGCTTTTCGCCCTCCACACGCCGCATGGCCTGGCACTGCGCCACGGCGGCCTGGCAGGCGGGCTCCACAACCGCCCAGAGCGCCTCCACGTCGGGCGCTCGGGTCTCAAATTCAAAAATATTGGGCAGCATGGCCACCTGCATCAGGTCCACCTTCCCGGACAGCCCCATCCGCGCCTTCAAAACCTCCAGCCCCTCCCGGTAAGCGTCCAGAATCCCCACATTCAGGATCGGGATGCCCCGTTCCACCTCTTCCCCTTTAATCGTGATCGAAACGCTGACGTGCCCCCGGGAAATCGTGGAAAGCACCACCTCCTTAATCCTGGACTCCAGCTCCGCCAGCGCGCGGGACAGGTGTACCGATACATCTCCATAGCGCCCGTTGACTGACCGGACTTCAATTGATGCTCGATAGCCGTTTGTCTCGGCTTCCCCCCTGCCAAAACCGGTCATGCTGACAACCATCGTCCCTCCCTGCGACTTTGCCTCCAGACGGCGTCCGGCAACAGGAGAACGGGAATGCTCCCGCCAAACGCCCAGAGGGGCTAAAGCCCATAAAGTTTTGAAGCTTATTAAAATAGGATATTTTCGCGATTTTGTCAACCTGCAAACCGGTCCGAGACGCCAAAGTTTTGGGGTTGCTTCAGAAGTCCGTCCCCCCTATATTTTCTGCAAAAGACGAGGCCCCCATTCTGACGATGCCCGGACCCGGTCGGGGGGCTTTCAACCCACCTGGAGTCTATTGTCTCGGAAAGGGATCGGCATGACCACAAGCGGTCTGCTTCAGCGTTTGCTCTGCCTCCTTGTATGCACGGTGGTCCTGTTTGCCGGTAGATGCAACCCGTCGTTTGCCCAAAGCCCTGCGGGATCCGACGCCGTCAGAGCCGATGTGTACGATGTGTACACCGGTGGCCGACATGACCGCCAGGAGCATATTGTTTTCCTCCACGATCCGGCCGAGAATCGCCTGCTCCCGATCTGGATCGGCAAATGTGAAGCCGATGCGATCTCGCGCAAGCTCTACAACCAGAGCTTCCCCCGTCCCCTCACCCACGATCTGTTCCAGTCCGTCCTGAGAGACACCGGCATTCGCATCACCTCCATTCTGGTGGACCAGCTTCGCCCTCTCACTGAAAGTGCGGGTACCAGCACCTATTTTGCCATCCTGACCCTGCAGAAATCCGACGGCGCCTCCATCCGGATCGATTCCCGTCCCAGCGACGCCATGGCCCTGGCCGTGCGGATGGACCTGCCTGTATACGTCTCCCGAGAAATCTTCGACCAGAACAGCGTCCAGGAAGAGAGCATGTCCCAACTGCCATCACCTCCAGCTCAGGCGTCGGGCAGTCCATCCCCCCCACCTGTCGGGAACCTCACGTCCTCTTCCGCCAAAGACACCGTCAGAACCGAAGTGTACAACGTGGGCCTGGACACCCATCGACAGCACATCGTCTTTCTCCACGATCCGGCCGAAAATCGCCTGCTTCCAATCCGGATCGGTGAATGCGAGGCCCTGGCAATTCTGCGCAAGCTCCACAAAAACGACTTCCCCCGTCCCCTCACCCACGACCTGTTCCAATCCGTCCTGAGAGACACCGGCGTCCGCATCACCTCTATCCTGGTGGACGAGCCTCCCCCTCTGCCGGATGGGATCGAGAATGGCGATTATCTCGCCATCCTGACCCTGCAGAAATCCGACGGCGCCTCCATCCGAATCGATTCCCGTCCCGACGATGCCATGGCCCTGGCCGTGCGGATGAACCTGCCAGTGTACGTCTCCCGGAAAGTCCTGGACCGGAACAGCATTCCCGAAGAAGACGGGCCTCAGAAACCATCCCCCCCCAAAGAGAAACCCACAGGGTATTACTAAACCATTCACTTGTAGGAGGAGGCATGGACCTTCGGCGTTACGGATGGTGTTTTTTTCTCTGCCTCGCCTTGGCCGCCTGCGGCGAAAAAGGTGAGGAGGTCGGTGTGATCCAGACCAGCATGGGGACCCTTGTTGTTGCTTTCTACAACGACGCTCCCAAGCATGTGGCAAATTTCAAAAAGCTGGCGCGAGACGGCTTCTACGACGGCACTACATTCCACCGGGTCATTCCCGGTTTTATGATCCAGGGAGGCGATCCCGAAACCAGGGATGACGACCGTTTCAACGATGGCAGCGGAGGCCCTGGTTATACCCTTGAACCGGAAATCAAACACCAGCACATTCGGGGCGCGCTCGTCGGGGCCCGCCTGCCGGAACAGATGAATCCAAATCGAGAGTCGAGCGGCAGCCAGTTCTTCATCTGTGTGGACCCTCAGCCCCATCTCGATAACGGGTTTACCGTTTTCGGGTATGTTGTGGACGGCATGAACGTGGCCAAAAAAATCTCCCTTGTCAGACGAGACAAGGCGAACAACCCGCTCCACAAGATCGTCATGGAAAAGGTTACCATCGAACGCCGGGAGCTGAAATACGAGGCATTGTAGATCACCGTAGACGCGGAGAACAGGGAAGGAAGCAGGCCCCGCCGAGCACCCAATCGGCGGGGCCTGCTTCCTTCGGATCGCATGTTCGCGGGCGTTTGGACCTTATTCTACGACATCGAAATCGTGAACATCCTCTCCGGCTTCTTCTGAAAGAATATCGAGCGCCGTGGCAGCGCCCTGGCCGGCTGAGATAATCGCCTGGGTCTTTCTCAGCCGGGTACTCCACCCCAGCGCATAAAGCCCGGCCACAGAGGTCCGGCCGTCCCGGTCGGCCTCAAGCCCGTCTTCCCCCTTTGTCACGCCCAGACTCTGGGCGAGCTGCACGTTGGTCCCCGTTGCAAGAACCAGGTACTTCCCCTCGTGGCGGTCTCCACTCTCGGTGGTTACAGCGAACCCCCCCTCGGTCTTTTCCGCGCCGGCCACCTTCACATCCTCGATCCTGCCTCCGAAGCTTTCGACCTGCTCGCGTGCCACCTCCTGAAACGCGTCCCCGGTCATCTTTGGAATGCCCAGATAGTTATACAGCAGGGCCTTGTGCATCAGCGTGGCATCCTGCCCGAAAACCGTCACCTTCATCTCGTTCTTGGCCAGAAACAGCGCAGCGCTCAGCCCGCCCGGGCCGTCACCAACAATAAGAACATCCGCCATCCTGATCCTCCTATTTGAAGAGATGGATATCTCAACGCGTTGAAAACTCACCCGATGTCAACAGCGCCTCCAGCGCTTCGACCTCCGTCACCGGCGCCGAACAGGTCAGGTCCCGGCATACATAGGCCGTCGGTTTCCCATCCACCTGTTTCTTGTCGGCCAGCTGGGGAATCATCGCCACGGCCTCTTCCTGCCCCTCCCTGTCGCAATGCGCCACCACATGGTTTGGCAGCCACCGCGCCCGCACCGCCCCAAGCAGGCGCTGGGTATCGGACGCCTGCAGCGGCCCCACAACTACTATCTCCACAGGGCGCTGAAGAAAAAAGTCGAGCGCGCAGACCATTTGTCCGAACCCCGATGGCGTCTCGCGCATAAACGGCTGGAACAGCTTGAGCGTTCCCTCGGCCTTCTCCCGGAAATCCTCCCGTCCCAGGAGAGCACCCAGCCGCATCAACGCCATAGCTCCGACGGAATTTCCAGACGGGATGGCGTTGTCGTAAGGGTTTTTCGACCGGACGATCAGCGCCTCGTGGTCTTTGCCGGTGAAAAAGAACCCGCCCTCCGCCTCGTCCCAGAACCGGTCAATCATCGTCTGGGTCAGTTCCTTCGCCGCCTTCAACCACGCCACCTCGAACGTCGCCTGGCAGAGATCAACCAGAGCATTGATCAGAAAAGCGTAATCGTCCTGGTACCCGTCGAACCGCGCCCGCCCGTCCTTATAGGTATGCAGCAGGCCGCCCTCCTCCGTCCGCATCCGCTCCAGAATAAACCGGGCCGCCCGCTCTGCCGCCTCCAGGTAGGCCGGTTCCCCCAGAACCTGGTAGGCCGAGGCAAACGCCGAGATCATCAGCCCGTTCCAGTTCACCTGAACCTTCTCGTCCCGCCCGGGTTTTACCCGCTCCTCCCGAGCTTCGAACAGCGTCTTTCGCCCCCGCGCAACCCCATCCGCCACCCGGCTTTCGTCCACCTTCAGGAACCGGGCCAGTTCCTCCAGACCGACCGGTACGTTCAAAATGCTTTTGCCATGCTCAAAATTCCCCTCCGGGCTGATATCGAAATACCTGTCAAAGAGAGGCGCATCCTCCTTCCCCAGCAGCGCCTCGACCTCTTCTGGGTCCCAGACAAAAAACTTCCCCTCTTCCCCCTCGCTGTCGGCATCCTGCGTGGAGTAAAATCCTCCCTCCGGATCGGTCATTTCCCGGGTCACATACTCCAGCGTCTCCCGCACAATCCGCTGCATGGTGGCATCTCCAGTTGCCTGGTAGGCCTCCAGGTAGAGCTTCGCAAGCAGGGCATTGTCGTAGAGCATCTTCTCAAAATGGGGCACCAGCCACCGCTCATCCACCGAATAGCGGTGAAACCCACCCCCGAGCTGATCGTATATCCCTCCCCCCGCCATCTTCTCCAGTGTCAGCTTCACCATATCCAGCGCCCGTGCATTTTCCGTTCGGGCGTATTCCCGCAGGCAGACCGACAGGTTCATCGTACTTGGAAATTTCGGCTGGGAGCCAAACCCCCCGTTCACCTCGTCGAAATTCTGGGCAATCCGGGAAAAGGCTGCCGGCGGCAGGTCCGCATCTAATTCCCCTTCGGAGGTTCGCAACCGGGCAAGCCTCTCCAATCCCTCCATCAGCTTGCCGGCCATCTCCCCAACCTTCTCCTGGTTCTCCCGGTAATGTCGGGATACGGCCAGCAGAACCTCGGAAAATCCCGGACGGCCGTATTGATTCTCCGGAGGGAAATAGGTTCCGCCGTAAAACGGCACCCCTTCCTGCGTCAAAAAAACGCTCATCGGCCAGCCGCCCGATCCGGTCATCATCTGCACCGCGTTCATATAAATCTCGTCCAGATCGGGCCGTTCTTCCCGATCGACCTTGATATTCACAAAGTGCGCGTTCATAATGGCCGCGATCTCTTCGCTCTCGAAAGATTCGTGCTCCATCACATGACACCAGTGACAGGCCGAATATCCGATGCTCAGAAAAATCGGCTTGTCCTCACCTCTGGCCTTTTCCAGAGCCTCTTCCCCCCAGGGATACCAGTCCACCGGATTGTGCGCGTGCTGCACCAGGTAAGGACTCGTCTCGTGAATCAGGCGATTGGTAAATCGTTCCGCGTTCAATTTGTCTCTCCCTTTTTCTTGCCTCTGCCCTTAGCGGAACGACAGCAGCGTCACAATCGACCTGCTCGGCTCCACCTTCCGAAGCGTTCTCAGCCCCCAGGTATCCCACCGATCGGACCAGGTAAAAACCTCTCCCGTGGGCCGGGTGCGTACCAGACGCCCGCCCGGCAGAACGGCCTCCAGCACCAGGTTCCCCACCGTGCTCGCCTCGTCTTCCGGGGCCAGGATCTCCAGCCGGTTCTCCATCCGAAGCCGCCCCAGCGCCCACCCCGGCAGTTCCATTCTCCGGGGGGCAAACGTGCTTCCCGGAGACAGCACGCCCACCTCTTCACCGTTGAGCAAAACGCGTTTTCCAGGCTGCATCGCATCCCAGGCGCAAAACCGCAGACTGGCCCTTCGGATATGGTTCAGATCGCTGTAAATCAGACGCGCATCCGGCGGGTAGATCGTCCGTCCAAAATCGGTCACATCACTCCGGCGATGCCACCGCACCGTCGTTTCGGCCCCCCGATTCAGATGGTGCCACTCGACCCTTACCGACCCCTTGCCCACCCGCACCAGAAACCATCCCGGCGCCGTATTCTCCAGATAGCCCTCCCAGCATGCCAGCAAGTCGTCTGCAGGTGGAAGCAGCGCCTGCACCCGGCCCAGAGGCGTCGGGATCTCTTCGGGCAGGCCAATCGGCGCCCCCATAAACTGAAGCACCGGTTCCCCTCCGGTCCGATGGAATATAATGCTCTGATTGTGCGTGTGACCGCAAAAAAAAGCATCTACCGGATAGCGCTCCAACAGCCCGGGCATCTCCCGGTAGAAATCGAAATCGGTAAAAAAGGCCCGGGCCACCGGCCAGATCGGATGGTGCCCGAACAGGAACGTTCGCTCGATGTCAATACTCCGGCTCTGATTCAGCAGCCCCTCCAGCCACCGGTGCTGTTCCCCTCCGCTCTTCCAGGTGGTGGTATCTAAAAGCACCAGCCGGCATCCGGCCACATCTGTGAAATAGTGCGCTTCCTCCACATCCCAGCCCAGCCCCCTGGAAAGATAGGGCAAAACGACCTCGGCGAAGGCCTCCGGCCGGTCGTGGTTTCCCCGGGCCAGCAACAGGGGGATACCATAAGAGGTGAAAAAATCCAGACCCGCCTGCATCTCCGCCCGCCCCAGGTCGCCCTGCCCCTCCACCAGGTCGCCTGTCATAACAATAAACGCCGGGTCTTCCGCCTTCAGGGCGTCCATCATCGGAGCGAGGACGTAGTCCACATTCTGAATATACTGGTCGGCGTCCAGCGGCCTGAGCGCGGCTGCACTCAGATCGGGGTCTGGCAAGAACTCCGGCTGCGTAAAGTGGGTGTCTCCCACCACAGCAAACGTAAACGGGCGTTCGATCTGTCCCAGAACCTTTTGGAAGTCCATCCGACCTCTTTCTGCGCGCCTGCTTGCACAATCGCTTCACCCTTTAAAATCAAGGTAATCCGGCCGAATGCATCTGTCAACAGGAAAATCCCCGATACAAGATGGCGGCCCTGGTCTTCCCAGGACCGCCATCTTGTAAAAAATCCCGGCTCTTGGAATACGCTACATCCTCTCGCCGCCACCGCCGCGCTGGCGTTCGCCACCGCCCCGTCTGCCGCCCCGTCCGCCGAAATTCCGCATCCGCTCCATGTATTCATCCAGCGTCTTGTTCTGTTCGGCGGTGAGGAGGCTGGTCAGCTTATCCAGCATCTCGCCGCGAAGCGCCCGGACCTGCTCCATCATCGCCTCACGGTCTCCTTCCCCTCCCTGCATCCCCTCCATCAACTCGGCCCGTTTCTTGTGAACCGTTTTCAGTTCATTTCGAACCTTGAGAAGCTGGTCATCGGCCAATCCTATCTTCTTATCAAAAGCCAGGAACCCCAGCGTTTGTTCCACCGGAACAAACCGCGCAGCCATCATCCTCCCACGGCCTCCGCGCCCGCCGCCCCCACGCCCGCCGCCCCGAGGCTGTGCCTCTACGGACAAAGAGGCGAAAAGACCGATTGCCAGCGCGAAACATCCGATTCTTGCTGCCCCCTTCATGGTGCGCCTCCTTTGATATGGGTCTCCCTCCGAAATTTTCCCCGAAAAAAGAAGCTGCCCGGGCAAGTTGGTCGTATGCTTAGACGATCCCCGCCCGGGCAAAAGTTCCCGCAGATCGGCTGCCGAATTAGAACACCACCTGCGAGACAGCCTTGGAGATTAAGGCCACGGCAATGGAGGTCATTGCGATAAGCCCCATCCCGCAGGAATACCCGGCCAGCAGAATCGGCGCATACGCCTTCCACTTCGTCTCCCCGAAGCGCTTGGCAAAGTAGAACCGGCTCAACAGCGCACCGGCAAACTGGAGGATCACAAAATGCGGCCACCAGTTCAACCCCTGCACAAAGCCGAAGAAGATCAATATCGGCGCTTTCAGCGCCGACAGAACCAGGTAGATCGCCGATCCCGTAACAAATCCGACAACCACATAATCCCACTTCACAATATCCAGCAGCAGCTCCAGCCCGGCAGCCCCCTGGACCTCTCCTGGGGGCAGCGTCGACTTGATCCACATCGTTTGCATTGTCGCCTCAAACGGCCAGAACATCTGCACGTAGGGATAGGTGGACGAAGGGATCGGCCCCAGCCTCCAGATGAACTCCCAGAAGACAAAGCTGCAGAAAAAGATAACAAAGGTGGTCAGAACCGTCAGCTTCACGAAGCTCACGAACTTCGTCTTGGTGAGTTCGAGCTGCTTGAAGGCCGGCACCGCCTCCCCGTAGTTGTGCAGGGGCAGAGGCGCAAACCAGATGGCCGCGCCTTTGTAGCCCGACAGAAAGATGGCCGCCTCCCGGATGTAGGGAATGCCTGCGCCGTAAGGGTTGCCCGTCAGCCCGATCATGCGCGCGCCGATGTAGGAAGTGATCGGCGAGTAGATAAATCCGAAGAAAACCAGCCACCCCCAGTGGAAGTCCGGCACTAAGATCTGGCACATCCCGATAAATGCCATCGTCGCGATCGCCCAGAGCACAAGTGGATAGACGACCTTCAAATCGCCCCGCTCCTTGGGCAGATCTTCCAGGCGTGCGCTGACAACCTGCTCCCCCGCCTTTCGTTTCCGCTGCTGCTCCCGAAGCGCCTTGCCCACCATATAAAACCCGGTAAAGGCGATCACCAGCGCCGTCCCGATCCCGAAGCTCAGCCAGAAATCGAACCGGTTGGAAATGCTGGCCGGAATCGCCGTCATGCCGGGGGACCAGCGCTGAAGAATACCGATCTTGTAAAGCACCAGGGGATTGATCACCAGGTTGCTGACAATGGCCCCGGCGAACGACCCGATCACAACGTAGAACGGCAGCACGAATCCGATAAGCAAATGCCCCAGATCGGTCCCGATCCCGAAGATCGCCGTGGGGAGAATCGTCTTGATCTCCGCGGTAAAGTCGATAAATGGGATCGGCAGGATCTGTACCGTGTCCGTCAGAAAAATGCTCGACATCGTCGGCACCACCACGTAGAGCAACCCCCAGATCAGGCCGATGCAGGTGCCCGTGCTGAACACCCGCCAGCGCCACCCCTCCTGCTTGGCCGAGGTCTCGGCCAGCGCCGTGGCGCCCCGGGCCTGTACCGGCGCCAGCGGAAAAGGCAGCCGTTCGATATCGTTCGTAACCCGGAACATGAGATAGCCGAACGAGAGCCGGGCCGTATTGGCGATAATCATCACCGCAAAGAGGAGGAGCACCGGCTTGATCCACGCGCTGTGGACAAACGTCCGTTCAGCGTAAACCGGTGTCTCCAGCGACGGCACCACCCAGTCCGGGATGTACTTGGCCAGCCCCTTTGCCGCCGGAGACTGAATCAGGTACTGGTCCCAGATCAGCCCGCCAAAAGGCCCCCCGTACATGTGCGCCCCGCTCCCGAGCCGGACGCCCAACCCCAGAAGCCCGGCAGCCACCCAGTAAATGATAATCAACTCCTGGGTCTTGAGCCGCACAAAAGAGCGCTTGGCGATCTCCAAAAAGAGAATAATGGTCACCCACTCCGAGGCGCCCGCCATGCTCTGGCCGGTAACCAGCCCCAGATAGATCGCCCCGGGCAGCATCACAATCCCCACAAACAGGGTTGCCCAGATGGTCTTCAAATTGAACCCATCTTCGAAGGAGGCGCCCTCCGGCATAATCGCTTCGTATTGTTCTAAATCTTCCCCTTCATCTCTCGGCTCGGTCGCCAATTTTCTCCTCCTGAAGCCTAAGTTGACCTAACCCCTTTATCCCCCAAATTTCGCCGCTTCTCTCCCCTCCCCGGAACGGGGGGAGGGGCCGGGGGAGGGGTCCTACGTCGTCGTCTCCTGCGTTTCTGCCTGCAGGACCTGTTGTCCTTCTTCGGCATACTGGTGCTTGAGTTCGGGCGGAATGGTCCGCCAGACCAGAAACCGTTTTCGAAGCACGTTTAAGAACCCGCGGTTAATCCGTTTCCAGGAAGCCACATCGCCGCTTAACCGGTTGATAATCACCTCGATCTTGTAGATGTTGTGCTCTCCGGTCGGAATCGCCTTCAACTCCACCTCCTGGCTGATGCCCAGGTCGTAAGGCGCAAGCCAGGAGGTCAGGTGGATCTCATACTGGGGTTCGCCGTGCAGGTCTTGAGAGGTGAACCGCACATTGTCGGCCACAAAGTCTCCCACCGACCCCTCGCCGTACGACTCGAACACACGCGTGAGGTAAGTGTACATCCCCAGCACCTCGGCGCCTCCCACGGTAAACGGAAAATCGAAGACCCACCGGTCGCCCTCCGGCTCGGGAAACTCCCACTTCCGGGTCACGTCGGGCACGGCCATGTCCGCCGCCTTTTTCGCCGGATAAAGCGTTGAGAGAAACACGGTAGCCATCACGATGAGGGTCGCGGAAATGGCCGAAAGCGAGGAGTAATTCAACTCCAGGCCGCCCAGCAGTCCCTGTTCGTACAGCCCCAGCACCAGCACCTGCCCAATGAGATACCCCAAGACCGCTCCCAACGTGGCAAACACCGCCGCCTCCGCTAAGAACAGCGCGGCGATATGGTTGGGCGCCAGCCCCACGGCAGAATAGATCCCGATCTCCCGGAAACGCTCGTACACCGCTCCCATCATCGTGTTCAGCACAATCAGCGCGGCAATGAGAATGGGGATAAAGAGCGCCCCCAGCCCCGACAGTGCCGTGGAACCGATCGAGCTGTACACGGTCACCTTGTCGCCGTAGCCCACAAACATCGTCAGCGAAACCCGGGTCATAAACGCTTCAACATCGGGCACAAAATTCTCTTTGGGCTGCCCCAGGTCGTCTGTAAAGTTGGCAATCGCTATCGAATTCAGCGTGCCCCCGATATCGCGCACGACATCGTAGGGCAAAAGCATCACATTGGTGGATTCTAAGTGGGTAAACGACTCAATAGGCGCGGCCGCAACTACCCGGGGGTCCTGGTCCTGCGCATCGGACAGGTCGTCCTTCTCCGACACCGTATCCACCGGCGTCAGCTTCTCATCGTCCATATCTTTGAACTTGTTAAACGCCTCCGACTCCAAGATGCCGATCACCGTAAAGGTGCGCCCCAGCATCTCGATCTTCGCCTTTCCGACATCCTCGGGGAAAATGCCCACCAATTCTGCCAGGTCGTTGGGCAGAATACATACGAGCTCCTCTCCCGGCTGGAACCAGCGCCCGCTCATCAAATAGCGGTCCACGCCGGTGATAACCGGTTCCTCGGGCGTTAACCCCAGCAGGCCGTTGACGAAGCTGTCCTTCCCGGTGGTCAGCCCCACGTCGAAGTCGACGTAGGTATCCCGGCTTCCCAACATGGCCGTCTGTTCGGTCACGCGAGAAAAGTTGATGTAGGCCCGCTCGCCCCGAACCTGCGAGAGATACCAGGCGCGGGGAACAATCGAAGCCCGGCCCTCAAACGCGCTTTCCAGGTAGTTCAGCACCGACTCCTGCAGCCCCCGCCAGGCCCGGTCTCGCACCAGGCCCCCCTGGTAGGGCGGCTGGTTATCCCGCGGTAGCCGGTAGAACTTGATTGAGGTCTGAACCGATGTGAAAGACAGCGCGGTAAAGGTCAGCAGGGTAAGCGTAATCGCCGTCAGGCCGGTGCGCAGCGGGCGCTTTCGCAGGTTGGAAATCCCCAGGATAATCGCCGCCGACGTAGCGGAAAGCCGGCCCACATCGGCCTCGTAGGTGCCGGCCGATGCCTGTTTCATCTTCCGCACCTCATCCCCGAACTTGGAAACCACAATGAACATGGCCACCGCGCCAAGAGCCATAATGACGAATGCTAAGAAAATGATATAGGGCGAACTGCTCAGTTGAAACGCCGGGTGTACATACCGGAGGATGATAAAGAACAGGACGAAGATCCCGGCAAATCCCATCAGACGCCGCGTGATGTCCGGAGAGCCGAAGATCAGACGCTCGCAGAAGAAAGAGAAAGGCAGCAGCAGCATAAAATAAAAAATAATGCCCCGCACCGTGTCATTGGCCGTGGCCATCACCTCCGGATAGCCCCTCGCCTCCAGCCCCCACGCCTGCCGGGAGGCCGCCATAAACCCTTCGTAGTCGTGGTTGGCCAGGTACTGCTTCGCTTCCAGCAGCGCTTCCCGGGCCCCCTTGTGCAGCATCGCCAGCCGGGAATTCTCAATCCCGTACTGGGCCAGCTGCTTCATGCGAACATCGTCGATCACCCACATATCTTTGGCGGCTTTGTAAGCAGGATAGAAGATCACCCCCGCCGGATACCCGTCCCCGCGCGATTCTTCTAAGAGCTTCTCGTCCACATCCCACTTGTCTACCGGGCGGTCCAGGTATTCTTCCGACGCATTGATCAACAGATACTTCACGCCGAACAGGCCGGTACTCATCAGAATCTTCTGTGGCTCCGAACTACCCGTCATCGGATCCAGAGCGGCAAAAGCTACCGCCGCCCGGGTCACATTCCCTTCCTTGATGCTTTGATCTTTGATATAATAGTGGCTGAACTCCAGAGGCTGGGTATCGCCTTCGTTGAGCACCGTCATGTAATCTAAGGCCGAAAGGTAGCTCGAATCGATAATCTCAAACACACTGATCGGCCGGCATTTGAACAGCACCTCCATCATCTCGTTCTCCCACCAGCCGTAGCTCTGGGTGGTGGGGAATTTCTTATCCCCTTCGTTGCCCAGATCGGGGGCGGAAATAATCTCTCCCTCATCGTCGATCTGATACGCCAGGATCTGGTTGGCGTACCGATTCCGCACAATGTCGAACTTGAAGTAGCCGGTCTTGGCCACCTCCTCTTTGGAACCGTACATCGAGCCTTGAGATCGCTCGCCCTCATAATGAGGCCCCTCGGTGGTTTTGTCGACAACCAGCGTTCGCACCCCGGCGCAGCTGGGCACCGGCCCCGGCTGCTGGTAGGTTACCACGGCGCCCGGCACCGGCACCCGGGGAATGGCGAAGTCCACGTCCCGTTCCCACCACAGGATGCGCCCGTCCAGGCTGTGTCCCAAATCCTGTAACTTCAGTTTGGACACCCGGAAAAATTCGGGATCTTCCACCGCCTTCATCAGCATGCCCACCGACGTTTGTACCTGTCGCGCCAGATTCGCAAAATCGACAAATTCCACCCGATCCACAGGCGTGTCCACCCGCTGCCGAACCGTGGAGGGGGTAGCCAGCGTAATGCCCTCCTTGCCCACAAATTTGACCGCCTCGCTGTCAAAGCCCAAGCGGATAGGCATATAGTTCTTCCAGGTCCGCTTGGGCGGCGCAATCGCGTCCGTGTGGCGTTCTTCATCGGGGTAAATTTTGGTCAGGTAGTCGTCGAATTTGTCGGCATAGGGCGCTAAGAGATTGTTCTCGTAGTTGTTGGTCCTCCAGGTCGGATTGTAGAAGGTCGCGTGTGAAAAACTGGCAACCTGATCGAATTCGCTCGACAGGTCGAACCCGATAAACAGCCGGAAATCGATCTTCTGATCGTCCGGAATAAGCTCCCGGAAATGTTCGCTTTCGCGGGAGTGTCTGTACAGAAAATCGTTAACACCCGCCAGCCCCTGAAAATGCGCCCCGTTGGCCATGAACATAACCGTGTACTTGGGAGGGCTGCGCTTCAACGCCTTGGCCGTTTCCAGCAGCGCGGCCATCCCCGTGGCGTTTTCCGCCCCAGGCGCCAGCGCAGGCACCACCGACACCGCGTCGTAGAACGCGCTCAGCAGAACGGTCTCATCCTTCCACTTTCGCTCCTGCCGCTTGGTGATATACGCATCCGCCCCGGGCAGGGTCCCGTAGATATTCCAGGCCGGCGCCTTCTCCCAGTCCATTTTGGCCCTCAGCGCCACCTCCTGCTTGCTCGACCTGGCCAGATCCTGCAAGCGCCCCACATCCTCTTTCCCCACCCAGAACCTGGGCACGTCCACCGGCACCTGCAAGAATTTATCCATCGCCTGGCTCCGGCTCACCCGGCCGTTGTCATAAAAAAGCACCGCCTGCGCCCCCAGCATCCGCGGATTGAGGTAGTTCTGATCGCAGTCAAACTCCATCAGTACAACACTGCCGTAAACCGATTTTCCATTCAGTTCCTTAAACGACCCCTTCCCTCCGTATATCAACGCTCCGGTGATGCCCCCGTCGGGCAGAGACGGCGTGCGAACATGGTTGGGCCACAGGCTATAGAGCCGGATCTCCTCCCCGGTTTCACTCACCTTCAAAAACGCGCCTTTATCGATGGGCACCGTGACCTGGAACTCCTCGACCCGAATGTCCTGCAGACCGATCTGCTCAAACTGGGTTTTGACGTATTCAAAAGCCTGTTCGTGCCCCGGATAGCCCGGCATCCGCGACCCCATACCCGAGAGGGTTGCCACTGTTTCTCGAAGGTCCGACTGGGAGATCGACTCCGCAATCTCCCGAATCTCCCTGTCGCGCTCCGAGATAACCACCGGTTTCAGTTCCGGTACACTGGGCCGGATGTTGAACACCTTCACAAACCAGTCGGTCACCTGCCCGGGGTTAAAAACAGTGACCGAAGAAAGCATAAAAAGAACAACCAGCCAGAGAACCCAACTGCCGACCTTGCGCAACATGGCAGACTCCCAATCGAGAATGGAGGCATTCACAAATTCTGATTTCGGCCCCCGACCCGCATTTCATAAGTTCCCGACAATCATAATTTCTTACCCACAACCAAAGTTTCATACTAATAAAATAGAACAGGGTTGTCAAGGGAATTCCGCCCCTTTCACTATCTCCTCTAATGCTGTGATTTTTTTGATCTTCCAGAGACCCTTCCGAGGGGTGTCGGGTTTGAAAAAACCCTTGCGCAAGCGTCTGCTTTGTATATATTGATAAGCCTCAGCTCAATTTTTGAGCGAACAAACCGCTTGATAAATCCTCGAAAGGAGATCGATCATGCGACGGCGTTTCTCCCCTTGGTTCACCGGCGCTGCTGTCCTGCTCTTTCTCGCCCTGATCGTAAGCTGCGGTGGGCCGGAGAAAGAGACTGAAGACAGTCTCCTGGACCACGTCCTTTTCTTTTCAAATTTTGAAAAAGGGTTTGAGGCGCTTTCCTGCGCAGGCGACGACCTGGCCACATTCGAAACGTCCAACCCTCCCCAGCGTCTGCTCGGCGGAGGCACAGTCGACAACTGCCTGTCCTTCGATAAAGAAGCCAGCGCCCTCAGCTATGCGGCCAGGGCGAACTTCCCCTACAACAGCCGGGGGGCCTGGTCCGGCGCTGTCTCCTTCTGGCTAAGCGTTGACCCCTCCAAGGATCTGGAAGCCAACTATCCCGAGCCCTTCCACATCGGGAAAAAAGCCTGGGATGACGCCGTCATTTTTGTTGACTTTACCAAACCGCCCCGCGCCCTCCGCTTTGGGTGCTACCCGAACAAAACCCAGGAAATTTCCGATGAAATGGTGAACCAGCGGGTCATCCGCGTGGAAAATCTGAAGTGGAAATCGAAAGAATGGCACCACATCGTTGTCACCTGGAAGAACTTCAACAGCGGCAGGGCCGATGCCGAATGGGCGCTTTTCGTAGACGGTGTTGAAAAGGGGCGAAAGACAAAGCTCCGTCAGGATATGACCTGGGATATGGAAAGCCAGGTCATCCGGTTCAACCACTACAAGTACGCCGGCGCATTAGACGAAATTGCCATCTTTGATAAAATGCTCACCCCCGCCGAAGCAAAATACCTCCACAAACCCAGGCTTCCCCTCAACGCCCTGCTGAAAAAAGACCGTTAATTTTGCCCGAAATCGCACCGTGAAAACAAATCGAGAAAAGGGCGATGGACAGTGAATCTATCGCCCTTTTCTCTTCGGAACCAGAGACTCTCCGATGCGTTAGAGAAAATGAAGGGGTGTGGGCGGCATAAGCGCCCCGATGGCGTATTGACAATTTCCGGTCCATCTCAAAACGCCCGGAGAAACAAAACGTGCTTTGGAATAAGAAACAAAACCTTTCAAAACTCGCGATCTGGCTGTCTGCCGCAGCCTTCACCCTGACAGGAGCGCCTGTTCGGGCGCAGCGAGACGCCGAAATCGCCCACTTTCGTCGGCTCATCGCTACGCGTCCCAACAACATTCAGGCCCATGTGGACTACCAGGACATTTTGATCAAGCAGAACCGTCGATCCCAGCTTCTGAAAGAGTATCACACGCGCTTAAAATCCAGCCCCAACAGTGCCCTCTACCTCTACCTCTACGGCCGAATGCACGCAGACCCGGAGGACGCCCTCCCCTACCTCAAACGCGCTGTGTCCGCAGACCCCAAACTCCTCCTGGCCCGCATCGATCTGGGTCGTGCATACTACCACACAGGGGACTACGATTACGCCGTATCCCAGTACCGCGCCGCCCTGAAGCTCAAGCCTTCTTCAGCCTTTATCCGCAACCTCCTCGGACTGGCCTACTACCACAAGGGCTATGTCGATCAGGCCGTTGCCGAGTACCGGCAGGCCATTCAGCTCAACGATAAGTACAGCGATGCATACCTCAACCTCGGGCTCACTTATTTTTACACCGACAAAATAGACGACGCCATCGAAATCTACGAGAAGGCGCTTGGGTTTAAGCGTGCCAATTCCGACCACCACTACGTCTATCGAAACCTGGGGATGGCCTACGCCCAGAAAGGCCAGATGGACCGGGCCGAAGACGCATACCGCAAAGCCCTCCAGATCAACCCCGACTATGCCGATGCCTATTTGAGCCTGGGAAATCTGGCGTTCAACCGCGGAAATTACGGTGCCGCAGCCAAAGCCTATGAAAAGGCCGTTGACGACCAGCCCGAAGACGGCGCCCTTCACCTCAAACTGGGCCTGGCCCACTTCAACCACGAAAGCTATAAGGACGGTATCCGGCACCTGAAACGGGCGGTGAAGATCGACTCCACACAGACGGATGCCTACTACTACCTGGGATTGGCCTACTTCAACGACGGCCAGAACAAACAGGCCAGAAGCGCGCTTGAAACTTATGTTTTAAAAGAAAAGCGCCTCTCCAAAAAAGCCACCGTCTTTAAGGCCAAAGGCTTGATCGAAGACCTGAAGCGCATCGAGTACCGAAACCTGTATTGATCTCTTGCCTCTCCCTCGCAGATCCCCAAACGGGCTATTTTGACGTTATTCCCAGAAGAAGATAGAGTATTCCGCCTGCCAGCAGACCGCTGACGGTCCCAGCTCTCAGCACCTCGCCAAACGAACCTTCATCATAAACCCAGACAATCAAAATAGACAGAACCATCGGCGCCAGGGGCAGAATCCGCCTGGGAATCTGAAACCGCCGGATAAACAAAGAGCCCAGCACGGCCAGCAGCGCCACGCCCAACTGGTTGCCAATCTCCATGGTCCCTCCCGGACAGATTGAACGGAAAGCATCGGCTGCAATGCCCTGACGGTCCGGCCTGGAAAACCCGTTCGCGTAAAAAACCGGGGTGTGGTGCAATATCACACAAAAAATGTGACCCCAAACACATGATTAATCTCGCATTTTACCTATCATCCCCATCAAAGCCTCGGTTTGGGGTGAGCCGAGGCAGCTGCCCTTCTCCCGAGTAGGAACCGAAATTGCCGGTGACCGAAACGGCGAGAAGGGCGTTTTTTTTCAAGTACGCGTTGGCGCCTCCAGACCAAAAGGAATGAAACGCCCGTAAAACAGGCGCAATCTGGTGGACCTCAATATATTCGCTCCGGCCACATACCGCAACCCCAAAGTACGCTTTGTCAAACCACTGTGTCCGCTGGTGGACGAATTTCGGGTTGCGCCCCGGAGGATCAATAGGGTATATTATCCAACAACCAACCGTCACAGAGACCTCCAAAACGACCGGGGGCTGTATGAAGAAGTGCCCTTTTTGCGCCGAAGAGATACAGGATGAAGCCGTAAAATGCCGCTTCTGCGGGGAGTTCTTAGATCGTCAGATGGGCCTGGTGCGGGGTCAGGTGGAACCCACCCCCGAGGAACAGGAAAAATTGGCCGAGATCCGGCGCCTTCAACGCATCGCCGGCGGCAAGCCCACACGTGCGGACTCAACGCGTAAAATGAAGGGGATGCTCGGTGTCGTCATCATCGGCATTATCCTCATCTACAGCTGGAACTGGCAACGCCTGCACCAGGCCCGGTCGCCCACCTCTCCGGACCAGTCGGCCATCTCCTTCAGGGCTTTCAACGCCGTTTTCGGCCCCGAAAGCGCCCTTTCCGCCCAGGACAAAGGGGAGGAATTTGTCCGCTACAGAGGCAAATGGGCGGTCTGGAACGGAACAATTGAATACATCAACCGGGAAGAGGAGGCCAAACCCTTTATCACCGTGCGTCCCCACGCGGCCCTGCCGGCGTCCAACGTCGTGGTCTACTTCACCAAAAAAAACCGCTCACAGCTTCAAAATCTCCGGGTGGGCGAACAGATCCGGTACGCCGGCAAAATGACCGACTACGGAGGCAAAAATGCCTTTATCACCCTCAGAGAGGGCAGCGTCCTTGCAGTGAAGTAATCTGATACACCCTGAGACCGCCAGCATACCTCATTTCTTGCCGATCTTCTTAAACTTTAGTATTGACAATAATAAAGCTAAGTTGTATCTTCTCGCTGTAGCGCGTTATGAACGCTGTGGTTACACGCAAAAGCCTATTGGACCTATCTTTAGCAAAGGAGGGGAGGATGCGATCTGTTCTGACTGTGGGTCTGGTTTTAAGTTTGGCCCTTGCCTTTGTCAGCTGCGCCCAGCCGCCCGAAGAGGAACTCAAAGCAGCCCAGGCAGCGCTGGATAGCGCCAAGCGGGCAGAAGCGAATGTGTATGCCCCGGACGCTTACCGGTCGGCCGAGAATACGCTGAAAGATGCCCGGGCCAAGGTCGAGCAAGAGGATTACGAGGCGGCCAAAGCTGCTGCAATCCGCGCCAAAGAACAGGCCGACCAGGCCAGATCTCTGGGTGAAACCAACAAGCAGAACACTCGCAACGAGGCCCAGGCCCTGATTGACCGCCTGTCCACCGGCCTCACCGACGCCCGAACCGCCCTCAACAATGCGCCCCGGGGCAAAGGCGCCGATGGCGACCTCGACCAGCTCTCTTCGGACCTGGGGCAGGCCGAAGCATCCCTGGGCAGCGCCAGGAACAGCATGGGCACAAGCAAGTTCAAAGATGCACTCGGCCAGGCCAAAGACGCCGAGAGCAAGCTTTCCCCGGTTCAGGGCGCCGTGCAAACAGCCATGCAGAAGATCGAGGAATGGCAGCAGCAGCACCGGTCCTGGTACGAACTTTAATCTGCCGCCTCAATCGATTTTTACCACCGCAACACCCTGGAAAACCGAGAAGCGTTATCCCTTCTCGGTTTTCCGGTTTTAGGCCCTTATGTCCAGATATCTCCTCATCTTCCTCCTGATTCTGGGCACAGCGGCCGGGGCGACCCTCTACAAGACGGTCTATCCACCGGCCGGCGCCACTGTCCCGTCCGTGCGCGCCACACAGGCCCCCCCGGCGCCGGCGGTCTCCCTGGCTCAACTCGAGTCCGAGGTCCAGGCCCTTCAGGAGGCTCTGGCACAATTCGTGGATACCGACCCTTATCTTGTGATCGATACCGTCCACAACCGCCTCCAGATTCGCAAAGCTGACCGCATTCTCAAAGAGGCTGTCTGCGCCACCGGCAGCGGGAAGGTGCTCCTGGGAAACAAACAGGAAACCTGGCACTTCAACACCCCCAGGAAAGTTTTCCAGGTCCGGCGGAAGGTCGAAGACCCCATATGGAAAAAGCCCAGGTGGGCCTTTGTGGAGCGCGGCCGGTCCGCACCCATCCTGCCGTGGAACTTCGATCGTCTGGATCCCACCACGCTTGGGAAGTATGCCCTGGAACTGGGAGACGGCTACGAAATTCACGGCACGCTCTACCCCAATCTGCTGGGCCGTCACATCACCCACGGCTGTATTCGCTTAAACGACGACGACCTCGAGACCGCGTATACGCTAACCACCATCGGCAGCCGGGTCTATATCTATTGATCTTGCGACAGACCCACATCCTCTTTTCCATCCTGGTCCTCCTGGCCCCCGGTTTGCAGGCCGCGGAACAGGCTGATTCGTCTGCTCTAAAACGGGCGCTCTGGCACAAAAAAACCGCCCTGGAGGCCGAATACCGCCTCATTCAAGCCGATCCGGAGGCCTATTACCTGGTCATCGATCTGCCGGCCGGAAAAGTGGATCTCAAAGCGGGCGCCCGCCTCTTGCGCACCTGTCCGATCCAGGGCTACGGGCTTGCTCCCCGGGCCTATCGGGAAACCCTTCTGCTCAAAATGGTCAACCGGATCGACCCCTTCACGCCCGAGCCGGGCAACCACGGCCTGCGGCTCCGGGGACGGCGGTTGCCGCAGGACTTCATCGGCCGCCTCATCGAAGGCCCCCGTGAAACCTCCAGGCTCTACTTCTCCCCCTCCCTTCTAATCCAGCCGGTCGGCCTCCCCGCAGATATCAGCCACCTGAACCTCAACGGGAATGACGTCAAAGCCCTTGGGACGGCCCTCCGAGCGGGAAGCGCGGCCATCCTGATTCCCCCATCCCAAATCCGAGCATCCCGGTGAAGCGGTCACACCTGATCGGCCTCCTGGCCCTGAGCCTCCTGTCTACCGCCGGCCGCGCAGTCGCACAGGACAGCACCCGCTACGGGGGCGACCCCATGCTGCTGGGCGCGGGCGCTCGCCCTCTGGGGATGGGCAGCGCCTTTGTGGCCATCAGCGACGACGCCACAGCCGTCTACTGGAATCCCGCCGGGCTTGCCCGTCTGAGCCGGCGGGAAACCCAGTTTCAACACGCCGAACAGTTCGGCGGAACCGTCAACCACGACGTGTTTACCCTGGCCGGACCTTCCCCTGTTGGGGGCTTTGGCATGGGGCTGCTGCGGCTGGGCGTGGACGGCGTTAAACTGACGGCCCTGGAAGACCCGTCCAGGCCTCTGGGCCCGGACAACCGCCCCCTCGTCTCCCGGGTGGTAGGCACCTCGGACTACACCCTCATCCTCGCCTACGGCCGGAAGGTTCGCACAAACCTCTCCATTGGCGCCGGTCTCAAATTGATCTGGCGCAGGTTAAGCGTCGGCAGCGGCTCCGGTTACGGCATCGATCTGGGCGCCCTCTACACCCCCCGGCCGGAACTCTCCGCCGGCCTGGTCTTGCGCAACCTCACCCGCACCCGGATCAGCTTCGACTCGGGCGCCGCCGATCGCATCCCCCCCAGCCTCCTCTTAGGCGTGGCCTACACCCGCATGGTCCCTGCCATACGGGGCCGGATAACCTGGAGCATCAGCCTTCATATCGGCGAGGAAAAATCGGGCTTGGAAGACGCCGAAGGGATCCACACCGGGGCTGAATACCTCTTTCGGAAGGTACTCGCGTTTCGCATCGGCGCAGAAGGCGACCACTTCACCGCAGGCGCCGGCATCCGCCTCTACGAGCGCTTCGGCTTCGACCTGGCCTTTCTCGAACATGGCCAGCTGGACAACACCTACAGGATCTCCGCATCCTTCTATTTCTAAACCTTTGATTTTTTGATTTTCTCCGCGCCCTCCGCGTCTCCGCGGTGAATGTTCCTGAAAGCAGGATACCCCATGCCAGACATCCCCTCCAACCTCCCTGCCGACTTTCGGTCGGGCTATATTGTGATTGTAGGCCGGCCCAATGTCGGAAAATCGACCCTGTTCAATGCCCTGGTGGGAGAACAGCTCTCCATTGCCACGCCCAAGCCGCAGACCACGCGGAACAACATCCTGGGTATTCTCACCACCCCCGGGTCCCAGATGCTTTTTCTCGACACACCAGGGCTGCTCGATCCCCGCTACCGGCTGCAGGAGATCATGCGCAACCAGATCCAGGACGCCCTGCGGGATACAGACGTCCTCCTGGGAATCGTGGATGCCTCCAACTTCGACGCCACCTTCGACCGCGAGGTCCAGGAGGTCTTTGCAGCGGTGGACGTGCCCCGCATCATCGCCCTCAACAAGACCGATCTGGCCGGCGCCGACCAGGTCGACCGGGACCTCAACATCATTCGCGGCACGGTCCCCGCACAGGAAATCATCCCCGTCTCCGCCATCACAGGCGACAACCTGCTCCGGCTCCGGTCCGTTCTAAAAGCGGCGCTCCCCTTTGGCCCCCTGTACTACCCCGAAGATATGCTCACCGAACAGCCGGAGCGGTTCTTCGTGGCAGAACTGGTCCGCAGTGAGATCTTCTCCCAGCTCCGTCAGGAAATTCCCTATGCCATTGCCGTTAAAGTTGAAGAATTCAGGGAAGACCGGCCCAAGACCTATATTCAGGCAAACATTATCGTAGAACGCAACTCCCAGAAAGGCATCGTCATCGGCGCGGGGGGCAAAACCCTCAAATCCATCGGCAAAAACGCCCGGCAGAAGATCGAGGCCTTCCTGGAACGCCCCGTCTACCTTGACCTTCACGTCAAAGTGTACGAGAACTGGCGAAAAAAAGACACCGCCCTTCGTAGATTCGGCTATCTGTCCTGAGTTTCTGCAACCCGGGAGCCCCCTTGACCCAGCACCTGAAAACCCTCTTCAAACTCATCATCATCCTGGGGATCTGCGGCGCCTTCCTCTGGGCGGCGTTTCGGGATGTGGACCTGCACCGCTTCTGGCGGGAAATCCAGCAGGCAAACCCGGTCTGGCTCATTCCCACGGCCGCCCTGATCATCCTGTCTAACCTCCCCCGCGCCTGGAGGTGGCAGATCCTGATGGCGCCCATCGCCCCCGACATCTCGCTGTGGCGTACCTTTGTGGCCGTCCTCATCGGATACGCGGGGAACAACCTTTTCCCCCGGGCGGGCGAAGTTGCGCGGGTGGTGGCGGTAAAACAGGGCCGGGACCTCTCCACAAGCGCCCTTCTGGCAACCGTGCTGGTAGAGCGGGTACTCGACCTGCTCTCCCTCCTCCTCCTTTTCGGCGTCGTCCTCTTTACCTTCCGAACAGAAATCGCCCGGGTATTTTCCTGGATGGAAAGCGTCAGCCTGGTCGCCTTTCTCGCCTCGCTGCTCCTCCTGGCCCTCTTCGCCCTCCTCTCCGCCTATGGAGACCGCGCCCTGGGCCGCCTGCAGCGTATCCTGGGCCGGCTGTCCCAATCTCTGGCCAACCGTACGGTCGAGATCCTCGGCTCCTTTTTTCAGGGCATGGACGCCCTCCGCACAACGGCTGGATATGTAGAAATCATCGCCTCGACCCTCCTGCTCCACGCGATCTACGTGCTTACCGCCTACCTCCCCTTCCTGGCCTTCGGTTTTCCAGAACGCTACGGCCTCGACCTTACCGCCGCCCTCGTGGTCACCGTCATCTCCACAATCGGCATCATCCTCCCCAGCTTCGGCGGCATTGGCACCTACCACTACTTCTGCAGCCAGACCCTCTACCACCTCTACGGGATCCCGCTCGACGAAGCCGTTGCCTTTGCCACCCTCTTTCACAGCATCGCCTACCTCACCTTCCTCATCACCGGTGGTCCCGGCCTTGTGAGCCTCCTCTTACACCGCAGCCGGTCTCGTACTCCCGGGGATTGACGGCATAAAAAAAGGGGCGCCGATCTCAACCTGAGATCGGCGCCCTTAACCACCGGCAAAAATCCTCGCAAAGGTGGGATTATGCCTGTGCCTGGTGTTTGGTCACATTGGCCGCCTGGAGCCCCTTGGGGCCCTGCACGATTTCAAACTCGACCTCTTCGCCTTCGGACAACGACTTGAATCCCTCGCCCGAGATCGCGGAAAAATGCACGAACACATCTTCGCCGCCATCCTGCTCGATAAAGCCGAAGCCCTTCGCGTCGTTAAACCACTTCACTCTGCCTACCGCCAACTGTCTTCACCACCTTTCTGCTTGGGACCTCTGTACCGGTCGCCGGAATAAAAAAGGCAAGAACCGTACCTTCTGATCCTTGCCCCCATCGCCATATCTCGCCTTCGACTCCAAAGGAAACAGAAACTACATCCTTCCACACGCCGGGAAAATACATCTTTTCTATTGAAAAGTCAACCCTTTTATCCGGCGCTATTCCACAACTCGGAACAGGGCTTCCCGGCCTGTCCGCAACCCCGCGATCTGGTCCGTAACCACCAGCGTGAGGAGCTGTAACCCGGGTTTCAGTTCCCCCAGGTCAACCCCCAGGTGGAGCGGTTCATCGGACCGGTCTCCCAGATAGTCCGTCGCCACCGAAACCGTCCATCGCTCCCCCTCCAGGCCCAGCCGCGCCCGCATCTCCCGGTCCAGCCGCAGCGGCAGACGCCTCAACTTAGGCGTTCCCACCCGGTATTCAACACGATAACGGGTCTGCCCAAAAATGTCCTGCGCCAGGTTGTAGATCTCAAAATAAAGATAGAGAAGCTCGGATCGGCTATAGATTCGGATCGGATTGGGGGTCACCTGCGGCAGGCCCCCCTCCCTTTGGGTCACCCGTGTGGCCAGAATAATACTGCTCAACTGCAGCCCTAACGTGTCAAACGGCGCAAGCGCAAGCGTATCCCGAAAGGTTCCGATCGTCTCCTTCTCCTTATCCCTCACCTCCACAGCCAGGCGAAATGCCCCCTCCTCCAGCGTCACCGAGGTCTGGTCCAGCAGATAATGCGATTTCAACGTGTCCTGCCAGGTATCCCGAAACAGATCTCTGCGCCGGACCTGCCGCACCACCGGATCGTCATGGGCATCAAACAGAAACACCCCGTCTTGCACGTCCGTCTGGTACGTATCGTAGAGCTTTAAATAGTCCAGCCGGACCTTCGGAAGCGCCCAGGAAAGGTCCACCCGCACGCGGTTGTCCGGCGCCTTGAAAAACCCCACCTGGCAGGGCAGTGGGTATTTCTGGTTCGCATAAGGGTCCACATAACGCTCCCGCCGGCGGAATCCGGACGAAAACACATCCCCGCGCCCGTACTGCCCCGCAACCCACTGGTCGTCTTTTAAAAATTCAAACCGCCAGTGAAAAGAGTCAAAAGAATAAAACGCAATCCGAAAATCCTCGTAGTACCAGACTTCCCGGTACGGTTCGATCGTACGTTCCCTGCCCAGATACCGGCCATACCGGATCCAGACCTTGCCCATATCGGTCTGCCAGCCCGCCACGTCCTCATCCGGCCTGGAAAACCGGAGGTTGGCATACGCCACCCGACCGTAGTGGGCCATACGCCGCTCGTTGAAAGGGGTCAAAAAAAGTGGATCTCTCGCGCTCCAGAACCGATCCAGCAGGGACGCGGAAACAACCTCCGCCCGTCCATCCCAACCGCCGGATAACCCCAGGGCCGGCCGTTCTTCAGAACCGGCGATCAACCCGATCAACTCGCGAGACCCCATCACCTGTCGCTCCTGCTCTCCCATCCCATCCAGCGCTTCCCCATATGCCTGCCCGGCCTCCTCCATCTCGCCCATTTCCTGGTACCCCAGCCCCAAAAAAAGAAGCCCGTCCGAATCGCCGGGATACCGCTCCAGCAACAGCCTGGAAAGTCTGACCAGCCTCTCGGGATACCCGCTTTCCAAGTTCAAAAATCCCAGCCGGTAATACGCGCGCCGGCAATAGGGATCTCTCTGGAGCGCATATTGGAAATAGCTTGCAGCCTCATCCCGGCTCTCCAGCCCGAAGGACCGCATACTTCCTCTTCCATCGAACCGTCGGGCATCCATAAACTTCAGCATATCCTGAAGCAGGTACTCTCCCACCTCGCACGCCGCGCCTGCACGGTCGGGATCCATCTCTAAGATCTTCTTAAAATGCCTCATCGAATTGTAATAAAACCCCTGACGCCGCAGCAGCGTGGCAAAGGACTCGTGATACCGGATATTGCCGGCATCCAGCTGCAGGGCTTCCACCAGCCTGTTGCGCGCCAGGTACCGGCTGAAAATCGTATTCTGCGCCATGTAGAGGCATCCCAGGGCGTGGAGCGCCTCGCCGTGGGATGCCTCCGCCTTCACAGCCCGCTTCAGGAGCGCAATCCGATCTCTTACAGGCCGGACCGTGTCGGACGCAGCCTTAAACAGCGAATCCGCCAGAGTGGACTTCGCCTCTGCCGGACGCGGCAGCGCCCCCAGCATCGCCAGCAGAAAAACCGGCGTCAATCGCTTCAGCCAGAGCATCGGTACTCCAGAACGAAAAAAACAGAAAAAGAGGACGTTCCTTCCAGAACGCCCCCTTTGAGCCAACCGTAAACGAACACGCTTATGTCCCCTGAAGCCGCTGGGAAATGGCCATCTCCTCTTCCGCCTCGGGAATCATCCCTTTCTGTTGAAACAGGCGGGAAAGACTGGTATGGGCCAGAGGCTCCTCGGGCGCGATCTCGATGGCCGCCTTCGCCTGAACAATCGCCTCGTCGACCCTGCCCTGCCGGTCTAAAGCCTGCGACCAGCCCAGGTGGGCCATATAAAACCGCTCGTCCGCGTCCAGAGCCTTCCGAAAAGCCTCAATCGCCCCCTCGAAATCACCCGTCGAGATCCTTTTTAACCCCTCCAGATAGAATTCTTTTGCCGCCATTCTCCCTCCCGGGATCCTGAGGCGCAATCTCCAGAAAGCGCGTCCGGACCGTAAAAAACCCAATCCCCTACAGAGAACTCAGCGGCCGCCCCCGTAGAAAACAAAAATCGCCAGACCCACCAGAAGAACAATTCCCGAAATCCCCGCCACAACCCGGCACAACCAGCAGGCCCCTCCCTGTCCGGGAGAGGCCTCATCCAGAAATTGGCCGCAATATCTGCACTTGGCAGCTTCTCTTCGGATCTCCCACCCGCAATGAGGGCAAGTCTTATACTCGCCTCGAAAACCGAAACGTCGCACCACGTGGTCCATCTCGTAAGTTCGTGTGAGGTTCCCTTGAAATTCTTCCGTGGCGTCTTAGAACAGCCCTGTAAAATCGATCGAGAAGTACTGCTTGGGATGGAATGACTCGGCAAAATCGGTCGGCCAGGCCAGATCATAACGGAAAAGGAAAATCCCCATATTCACCCGAACACCCAGACCGTAGCCCGCCTTCAGATCCCGAAGCTCAAAACCACCCGCTCTGGACTCCCACGGATCAAAATTACCCCGGTCGAACGCACTGCCCACATCTAAGAACAACTCGCCCTGAACATCCTGGAAAAACAACGGCAGCGGCCAGCCCATCACCATCTGCCGCACCAGAGGGAAACGGAACGCCACATTGGCCAGCACAAAAGAGTCGCCGGCCAACTCGAACAGCTCAACCCCGCGAAGCGGCCAGATGAAACGAGAGAAGAATATCCGGTTGTCATCCACCTGAGCGATGGTCGAAAACGTCGGATTGACCGGATTGTTGACCCCTCCCACGAAGAAGACCTGCCGGTTGGGGCCATAGCTGGTGCCCCCCGAAACCCGGAAGGCAAAAGTATAGTCATTGAGCACCCGTATATACTTGCGGTAATCCAGTTGAACCGTGCTGTACTCCATGCCAGCAAAGCCACCCTCAAAGGAGAGCCGCACCCGCCGCCCGTTCACCGGTCCAAACAGACTGTACATCGCATTATCATCCACCAGCGCCGCCTCCCCGATCACCGCCCGCCGGGTGTCCACCTGCACCCCGCTCTGGCCTCTCACGGTCCCTCCGGTGAACCCACCCCGCACAAAGGGGTTGTTGAACGAGTTCAAACGGTCCCGGGAAATATTGATGAACCGGGAGCCCAGTTCAAACCGGGTGAACCGGTTGAAGGGCCGCTCGATACCCAGCGCACCCCCATAATACCGGTCGGCCAGCAGCGTGCCCCCGCTGAAGAAAAACAGCCGCGTGTGGAACAACTGCACCGCATAGTTCGTCTGTCGCTTCAGATTCACGTAGCTCAAGAAAAAATCGCTGTCCTTCAACGAAAAATTCACACTCGTCAACAGCGTCATCCGGTGGTCGCCCAGCACATCACTCAGTGACAGCTGCACCAGGCTGCTCACCCCGTAGAACGTATCGAACCCCGCATTGGCGCCAAAGAACTCCGGCTTCAGCTTCATCCTGTACTTATTAATCTTGAACTCTTTGTCCCACTCCTTAAGCGTGGCCTCCTGGCTCTCCCCGTCCTCACCGCTGCTGTCCGCAGCAGCCTCAGAAGGTGTGTCCACCTCTTCTAAAGCCTCCGCCGGCCCTGCCTCTTCTGCGGCCAGCGTCATCTGGTCGGATACCCACTTCTCAATCTTCCGATCGATCACCGCACTATCCGCTGGCTCCTCATTCAACGCAATCGTCTCACCCTCGGACTCGGCTTCAGATTCTTCAGCTTCCTCCACCTTCAGCTTCAAACGCTCCCGCTGAAGCTCCACAAACGACTTATCCTCGATCCCCTGCAGCCGCTTGGCAAAACGCGTCAGCGGAAGATCCTCCATCTGCTTCTGCTTAGACAGGGGATTCTTCATCACAAAAATGTCATACCGCGCCTTGTGAAGCGATGTAAACGCGATCTTCTTACCATCTGCAGACCAGTCCATATAATGCCAGTTCACACCCTGACCACCCGCCAGCAGATTCGTCACCGGATGGACCGCCCCACTGTCTAAATGCGCAATGTACATATTGCCCACACCCGTCCGATCCGACACAAAGGCCAGCTGCTGGCTGTCCGGACCCCAGGAGGGATGCGCCTCGTTCGCCTCGTGAGACACCACCCTCCGAACCTCTGACCCGTCGGGACGAATCACGAAAATATCATATTGACCAAAGGGGAAATCCTTCTTCCCATCAAATACCAACCCTGTGCTGGGACGGTCCGAACTGATCGCAATCCACTCCCCATCCGGAGACCAGTCCAGCTGCTTCTCATCATACGGATCGTTCGTGATCCGGTGCAGCGACTCATCCTCAAGATCCACCACGTAAATATCCGACCATCCATTCTTCAACCCCACCACCGCAATCCGATTCCCATCCGGTGACCAGGTCGGCTCGAACAGACCGTCTAAGTCGAACTTGAACCGCCTCTTGATCTTCTTCTTCCTCACATCCAGGGTGTAAAGCGTATTCTTGTTTTTCGACTTGGCTGCAAAAGCAATCTGCTTCCCATCGGGAGACCAGGTCACTCCCGGACGCAGCAGAAACATCGACTCGAAGTCCGAAGACCGCTCTCCCTCTACCAGCCGGCCTAAGTCCTTCCCGTCGATCGCAGATATCAGATGCAGGTTGAACGTGCCCTGATTACTCAGCGTCTGGTAGGCAATCTTGTCTCCCTGAGGCGAAAAACTCGGCGCCAGATTATATCCGAAAGACACCAGCTCTTCCTCCGGCTTCGTCAGATTCTTGCCCACCTCTTCGGGGTCCTGATACAGATTGATATCGTTCCAGAACTGGCGCTTGAGCCACAACTGCCACTTGTCGTTCAACTCCTCCGCGCCAATCCCGATAGACGACTTGAGCGCCTTGTCCATCGACCTCGCCGAACGAAAATTAGAAATAAACTCCGCCACCTTCTCCTTCCCATACGTCTGCTCGATCATATAAAAGATCGACTGACCCCCCTTGTAGTTGAACAGACCCCCTATAAACTCGATGGGAGGCGCATACCCCGTAATCGTCGCATCCCGCATAAAATTGTCCGCGCCAATATCCCATCCCCCCTGAGAGAGATACTCGGCAACCCCCTCCACCACCCACAGCGGGGGAAGCGATGTTGTCTGAGCCATCATCCCACCTAAGAGCCCTCCGCCCGTCCACAGCTCGATGGTCACCTCGTGCGCCAGCTCGTGGTGGATCACATGCCTGAAATCCGCATACGACCCCGTGTAGGGAATCACAATCCGACCCTGTGCAAACTCTGTAAAGCCCCCCACCCCGTCGGGAATCTCCTGGGGCGAAATATTGGTCACGGAAAACCCGTTGTGGGAGTTGTAAACCACAAAAGGATAGCGGCCCTTCATCGTATACTTCAGGTCCTTCTCAATCAGCACCAGCGAACGCTCCGCCTCCTTGGCCGCAAACTCCGCCACCGGCAGCGACTCCCGGTCAAAATAGATGATAAAATGTTCGGTCTCGATATAGTGCCAGTCATAGTCGTCGTATGTCACCTTGTTCCTGCCGAAATACTCCTGCGCAGACACGGTCCAGCCCCCAAAGGCGACCGCCACAAACGCCGCTGCGCTCAAAAGACAACGCCACCTGGTCATAACCTGACTCCTTTATGGTTGATAGGGTTGGGGACCGTCTCCGCCAGATCCTCTAAGCCTGATGCGTCTCCCTGCAAAACCTTGCCATCAATGTGCAAATACACCCTCAGAACACTTTAGCCTTGACTTTAAACAGCCGGAACACTTATGTTTAACGATACCCCGAGCCGAAATCGCCAGCCCCCTGCTCGATTTTCCCCTCAAGCGCCTGAATTTATCCTGGAGGGACCGCTCCCATGGCCGACCACGATACCCTGTATCAGGAAACACTAACTAACGCCCAAACCGAAATCCGGGAACTCGCCGTCGAAATCGAACACCTGAGAGAACTCCTGGTCCAGCTGGAACGCCGCAAAAAGGCAGTGGAAGAAATTTGCAGCGCCATCCGCTGCTGGGTTGAAGTAACAGGTGAAAACGACGGCCCGGACATCCCGCCTTCCACGCCGTCTCTTCTCGACCAGGAAGGAACCGTGGCCCTGACCGAAGAGGAAGTCGTCCTGATCGCCTATCCCAACGGAACCTCAAAAACCCTCTGATTCACCCGGACCAAATCCAACGCTCAGCCGCTCTGTTGCCTACACAAAAAAGGGGTTGTGCGCCCGCTCTTCCTCCACGGTTGTGATGGGCCCGTGCCCGGGAAAAATCCAGATGTTCTCGTCTCGAGACAGCACCTTGCCCCGCACCGCCTCTATCTGTCCGGTATAGGCCGAGCCTCGAGCTCCTCCCAGAGACCCTGCAAACAGCGCATCCCCCGAGAAAAAAATACCCTCCGTACCATACCCGATACCCCCGGAAGTATGTCCCGGCAGGCTCACGGCATCAATCTTCAACGCCCCCACCTCTGTTTCCCATCCCTCATCAACCGTCTCCGCAACCAGCTGCTTCAGCCCGCCCAGCAGCGAGAAATCCCGCTCACAGCAGCAGACCCGTCCCCCGGTCACCTCCGCCACCTCCCCCAGTGCGCCTACATGGTCCCCATGGCCGTGCGTGAGCAGAATATGGCTCACACGCATCTCCATCCGTTCAACCAGGTCCAGAATCTGCCGGGCCCCTCCCCCCGCATCGATAATTGCGCCATCCCCCGTCGTCTTACACTTAAGCACGTAGCAGTTGACCTCCATCCCCACATCCAGAATCTGCCGGGCCACAGCCAGGGTCGAATTTTCAAACGAATCATTGGCATGCACCGGCACCCAGCCCCGGGCAACCTCCGCCAGCTTCTCACCGTTCAGGTTCAGCGCACGCGCCAGGGCGTGAATCCGGCCATCGTCCGGCGTCAACTCGTAAGACTCAATCCGCCCGATCTCACCGGGAGTGAGCCCCGCAGCCTGAGCCAGATCCGCTTCCGAGATCCCCTGCCCCTGCCGCGCCTTTCCCACGATATCCCCGAAAAAATCTTCCAGTGTAGAATATGCCACCCCGTGTCCCCTTCTTAAAACCTGCGTCAGAAAATGTATCACGAAAACGTCCGACCACAATATATGTAAAATTCTATGCAATTTCAAGGCATTCAGAAAGAGGCAGAAGGCAGGGGGCAAAAGGCAGAGGGCGAAAAAACCGCAAAGCCAAACCTGATCTCACCTTTGCCCTCTGCCCTTTGCCTTTTCACATCTCTCCGGCCGCCTGCTAAAATGATTGCAAAAACAGTTGATAATATGTATCTTCCCGCGTACGGGCACCTGCAGATAATGCCATAGAAACCGGCTCATACAAAAAAGCGCAAATGTCTCAAAACCCCAAACAGGCAACGGGTGAGCGCGCCACGGACTATGTGGAAGACGGCATGGTCGTCGGCCTCGGAACCGGCTCGACCGCCTACTTTGCCATCCAAAAACTCGGAGAACGCGTCAGCCAGGGCCTCCGGATTCGAGGCGTACCCACCTCCGAACAGTCCCGCGCTCAGGCCCGGGAGGTCGGCATTCCGCTGACCGACTTCTCGGAAGTCGCCCGCATCGACCTCACCATCGACGGCGCGGACGAGGTCGACCCCGCGTTTAACCTCACCAAGGGCGGCGGGGGCGCCCTGCTCCGGGAAAAAATCGTCGCCTCTGCCAGCCAGACGGAAATCGTGGTGGTTGACGAAACCAAACTCAAAGACCGGCTCGGAGCCTTCCCCCTGCCCGTCGAGGTGGTCCCGTTCGGCTGGCAGGTTGCCCAAAAACGCCTCGAAGCCCTCGGCTGCGAGGCCCGGCTCCGCCTGCTGGACAACGCCCCATTCGCCACCGACAACGGCAACCACATCTTAGACTGCGCCTTCGGCCGCATCGACGATCCGCCCGCTCTGGAGCAGCAGATCGTCACCATCTGCGGAGTTGTCGAGTGCGGGCTTTTTACCGGCCTCGCTCACCGAATTATCATCGGAAAAACCGACGGCGCCCTGGAAGAGCGGACCGAGCCCAGACCCCTCAGTTGAATTTCGGATTTGGGAATGCGGATTGCAGAATAAAGGCGCTTCAATCCGCATTCCCAAATCCGCATTCCCAAATCCGAAATGGGAGGATGCATGAGTATTCTCATCAACCAGGAAACCGGCCTGATGGTTCAGGGCATCACCGGAGGTGAAGGCTCCTTTCATACCCGGCAGATGCTGGAATACGGCACCCGGGTCGTCGCGGGAATCACGCCCGGCAAAGGCGGCCAGGATTTTGAAGGCGTGCCTGTCTTCGATACCGCCTCTGAGGCCGTCAAAGCGACCGGCGCCAGCGCATCGGTAATCTTCGTACCCGCCGCGTTTGCCGCCGACGCCATCATGGAAGCCGCCGACGCGGGCGTCGACCTGGTGGTCTGCATTACCGAGGGCATCCCGGCCTTAGACATGGTACGCGTGAAAGCGTATCTCTCCACACGCAAAACACGCCTGGTCGGACCCAACTGCCCCGGGGTGATCTCTCCGGGAAAGTGCAAAATCGGCATTATGCCCGGCGACATCCACCGGGAGGGGCGCATCGGGGTCATTTCCCGAAGCGGCACCCTCACCTACGAAGCCGTATCCCAGCTCACCTCTGCCGGCCTGGGCCAGTCCACCTGCGTGGGAATCGGCGGCGACCCGGTCATCGGCACCAATTTTATCGACTGCCTGAAGCTCTTCAGAACAGACTCAGAGACCGACGCGGTGGTCCTCATCGGCGAGATCGGGGGCTCGGCCGAAGAGGAGGCCGCCGGCTACATCCGCCGCTACTACGACAAACCGGTGGTCAGCTTCATCGCCGGCCAGACCGCCCCGCCGGGCCGGCGCATGGGGCATGCCGGCGCCATCATCTCCGGGGGCCACGGCACCGCCGCCGAAAAGATGGCCGCCTTAGAGGCCGCCGGCATCCACGTCTGCAAAAGCCCGGCCGACATCGGTGAAACCGTACTGCGCGCCCTGGCGGCCTGAAGACAACCTCTCCCCCTCTTACAGGTCCAATGCCCTCACCCGACACCCATTCCGAGCCGGATCGGATCGTGGGCAAGAGCCAGGCGATCCGGGCGGTATTCGAACTGATCGATCGGGTAGCAGACACCCCGGCCACCATTCTGATCACCGGTGAAAGCGGTACGGGCAAAGAAATCGTCGCCCACGAGATCCACCGCCGCGGCGAACATGCCTCACAGCCGTTTGTGGTCATAAACTGTACGGCGATCCCCCCAAACCTCCTGGAAGCCGAGTTGTTCGGCTACGAGAAGGGGGCCTTTACAGACGCCAAAATCCGCAAAAAGGGCCTGCTCGAACTGACCGAGGGCGGCACGGTATTCTTAGACGAAATCGGCCTGATGCCCCTCGACCTGCAGGCCAAAATCCTGAGCGTGCTGGAAACCCGGACCTTCCGCCGCGTGGGGGGGATGGAGGATATCCAGGCGGAGATCCGCTTTGTGGCCGCCACAAACGAGAACCTGCAGGAGGCCGTGGCCGAGGGACGGTTTCGGCAGGACCTCTACTACCGCCTCAACGTGGTGCCCATCCTCCTGCCCCCTTTGAGAGAACGCGAAAAAGATATCCTCCTGATCGCCGGGCACTTTCTCGCCATCTACAACCAGCGCTAC
Organism: Candidatus Latescibacterota bacterium; assembly: GCA_965249305.1. Lineage (GTDB taxonomy): Bacteria > Latescibacterota > UBA2968 > UBA2968. The sequence goes on from OZ252228.1 coordinate 7,350,000, forward strand.
AAGAAGGAAGCCCTGCGCTTCTCTCAGGGCGCTGAACGGTGGATGCTCAACTATCCCTGGCCGGGAAACGTCCGCGAACTGCGAAATCTGATCGAACGCGCCGTACTGCTCAGCCCCACAGACCTGATTCGGGCCGAAGACCTGGCCATCGGCGAAGAGGAAAAGGACCTGCTCTTACAGGAGCGCTCTCCTGCGGTCGAAATCACCGGCCTGGGCGAGATCCGCATCGCCCTGCCCCCCTGGGGCATTGCCTTAGAGGACGTAGAACGGCGTCTGATCGAAGAGGCTCTGGACCAGGCCGGGGGCAACATCACCCGCACGGCCCAACTGCTCCACATGTCCCGCGACACCCTCCGCTACCGGATCAAAAAACACCGCCTGGACACACGCGCGTATCCCAAAGAACCGGACCAGCAGAGCTGATCCTGAGTGAATCTCCCCGCCCAAAGGGCGGGGCTTCAAACTGGAGTTGCCCCGTTTTGGTGGAGTGTTTAGGGCTTGGGCTTCAAGCCCGTGTTTGATGCTGTTTTTCATATGTCATCGGTGAGTGGTATGCGATTGATGAATGCCTACGATGGGGATTATACCAGCCCTCAATATACTCAAAAATAGCCAATCTGGCCTCCTTGTGGGTACGAAAACAACGGCGGTCGATCAATTCACATTCGAGGGTGGCGAAAAAGCTTTCACACAGTGCGTTGTCATAGCAGTCGCCTACAGAACCCATTGAGGGACGTATACCCGCCTCATCGCAGCGTTTACCGAAGGCAAGTGAAGTATACTGAGATCCCTGGTCGGAGTGGTGGATCACCCCACAAGGATGACGCTGCCAAAGTGCCATATTCAAAGCAGACAAAACCAACTCACTCTGGAGCGTCGAAGCCATCGTCCAGCCCACGACTCGGCGGGAAAAGACATCGATAACCACAGCAAGATACAGGAAGCCCGCCCAGGTTGGTACGTAGGTAATATCGGCCACCCAGAGTTTATTTGGGGCTTCAACAGTGAAGTCTCTCTTGACCAGATCAGGGGCTTTTTGAGCCTTTTTTCCCTTACGGGTGGTTCTGATACCCTTTCGACGGCTCACCCCGAAGATACCAATCTCAACCATCAGACGGGCGACACGCTTTTTGCCTATACGGATGCCTAATGCTGCCAGATCTTCCCAGATTCTGGGGGCTCCGTAGGTAGAATCAGAACGGGCATGAAAAGCCTTAATCTGTTCCTTGAGATCCGCATCGACCTTTGCTCTTGGCGATGGGGGGCGTCCTCGCCACGCATAATACCCACTGAGGGAGACACCCAGGACTCGGCATTGCGTGGTAATTGGCCATTTTGCCTGGTGCGCCTTCACGAACTGGAAGGCTTTCTGGGGATCGTGTTGGTCTCCTGAGCGAACCAGGCTGCTGCTTTTGACAAGATCTCACGCTCGATGCGTAACTGCTTAATCTCGCGACGAAGACGGCGCAACTCCTCTCGCTCATCACTGGTCAGACCGTCTTCTCGAAGGCCCTCGTCTCGGTCGGCCTGTACCACCCAGTTCCGGATCGTCTGGTCTGAGGGCTCGAACTCTTTGGCCAGCTCTCCTGGCGTACGACCGGCTCGAACCAATTCGACCATTTGCTTTTTGAACTCAGGTGGATAAGGTGGACGTGTTGGCGGCATAGTGGATCTCCTTTCTCCCAAGAGATAAGGTACCCACCGAAACGGGTCAAGTCCAGGCTCGAGGCTACTTCGCTCGCGTCTCTGAAATAATACCACTACATGAAAGGCTCGGAATCCAAACTTTGGTACTCGCCGGTGTCGAACCAGCCATCTCAGCGAACGATGAAATCTACAACAGTCTACAAGGGACGCAGCGTGAGCTCTGGCTTGATCTGCTATTTGACATCAGTACCGACGAATCGATAATCGGTGCGTCGAGACACCTTCTATATATTGGTCAGAAGAGTCACAGCTGATCTAGCGTAAAGATGCAATTGTGGGCATATGGCATTAGCGTCGAGATTGTTTATCAGGGAATCGGCCCAACATCTGGATAAACGACGCAGATTCACTCTTTTCGAAGTTCCAGGAAGAGGGAGCCATAATCGAGTATGAGCCGTGCATACAAAAAGAGTACGACATGAAAGAATTTGCGGTTCGTGATCCGGACGGTCACGTCATTGCATTTGGCCAGCATTACGAAGCATGAAGGCCCAACCAATCACTGCTCCTATGTTACGATGGCGTGAGGACGCCTACGGCGCCGACCATACAGACTGCCCGTCCATGTCCGAAAGGGTCAACTCCGGCGTCCCACCTCTTCCCAGCTTGAACGAGGCGCGAAGCCGCCCCTCCTTATCGAGCAGGTTCAGGCTCGGCTCTCCGTCGGCCCCCAGCCCGAGCGTGATGCGCACCTGCCCGTCCTGGTCCCACAATCCCAGCCCGGGCACTCCGTGGCTCCCCAGGACAAGCCTGGCCCGGACCCTGCCATCCTGATCCACAAGACGCACCGTCTCCGCATCGATGGCCTTTGGAGGATGCAGCAGGCGCCATGTAGAAACGGGCCGGCCCATCAAGAGCCAGCCCGACACTGCGCCGCCGATCACCGAGGCCGTCAAGGTCAACACCAGCAGCAGCCACAAGCTACTTCTTTCCATAAGATGACCCCCCTTCCCATTCCCAATCCCCACGAGAAGGCTGCTCGCCTCCTTTTGTTCCCGGCCTGTCTGACTCGTCCATCTCGTCCAGTTCGCCCTCTAAACGGGCCTTTTCGCGCACAACCCGCTCCAGCTTATCGGTCAGCGCCTTCTTCTTCCGGTTGTAGCGCCACTTGTCCCTGAACTTGCTCCAGGACCGTTTTGCCATGAGTCCTGCGCCCCCTGCCACCACCACAAGGCTGCCCCAGAGCTTGACTTTTGTCCCGAACCTGGCCATCGCGCACCTCCTATGTCAACATCCTTCCATCATCATCGCCAACCTGCAAGCTCCCCCCAAACCCCTATATTATGGCGTTGAAACGTCCAAAATGCAAGCACAAGCTCTAAACCCGATCCGATTTTGACTTTCTGCTTGACATCTGTTGCCTCAGACCGCATGATTTTCACAGACTCGAGGTGGAAATCCAGGGAGGAAAAGAATGCCATACAGACGACTTGTGGGATTGACGCTTGCCCTGTGCCTGCCCTTCACAGCCCATGCAGCGAATAAGCACGCCGACCTGCTTGCAGCTGTCAAGGTGGGGGACAAGGCCAGGGTGCAGGCGCTGCTGGAAGCCGGCGCAAAGCCCAAAAAAGCAAAGGACAAACAGAAAAAAACGGCCCTGATGTGGGCGGCCGATCTGGGCCACACAGACATTGCAATGGCCCTGCTGGAGGCCCGCGCAAAGGTGAATGCGAAAGCCAAAGACGGCACCACCCCCTTAATGATGGCCGCCCGACGGGGCAACCAAACCCTTGTACGCGCCCTGCTGGACGGGGATGCAAAGGTGAATGCAAAAAGCAAAAACGGCACCACCGCCCTGATGATCAGTCACAAAGAGGTCGTGGGGATGCTGCTGGAGGCCGGCGCGGACGTGCTTGCGAAAAACAAAGACGGCGAAACAGCCCTGATCCTGCCGGCGCGCCGCGGCGAAATAGCCGGCGTAAGAGCCCTGCTGGACAGGGGCGCAGACGTGAATGCAAAAAGCAAAAACGGCGAAACAGCCCTGATGCTGTCGGCCCTTAAGGGCGACATAGCCACGGCGCAGCTCCTGCTGGACAGGGACGCGGATGTAAACGCGAAAAGCAAAAACGGCGAAACAGCCCTGATGACAGCGGCGTGGATGGTCCGCACCCCCATTGCAAAACGCCTGCTGGATGCGGGTGCGGACGTAAATGCGAAAGACGCATTTGGCGCAACGGCCTTAATGGGCGCCGCAGCAATGCACGACACCGCCAACGTGCGGGTCTTACTCGACGCCGGCGCGGATCTCAACGAAGCCGACAACAATGGCGTAACCGCGTTGATGAATGCTGTCAGCAAGGGTCACACAAACGTGGTGCGGCTGCTGTTGAACGCCGGTTCCGACGTGACCGTGAAATCCAGAAGCGGGCGCACGGCGTTGAAAATAGCAGAAGAGAAAAACCGCACGGAAATCGTCCGGCTGCTCAAAGAAGCCGGCGCCGGGGAATAGCTATGAAAATCGGAATCGGCGCATTGGCCGACGTTCAGACCACCGTTGACCGCTGCAAACAGCTCGGCGTCGATCACGTCTTCCTCAGGTGCGCCTCGTTTCCCGGATACCGGGAAAACGGCTATCCCGATCCGGACACCCTCCGGCAGTTCAAGGGCGGATTGGAAGCGGAGGGCATCCAGGTCCCCAGCGCCGCGTACTGGTTTGCAAAGTGGCCCTCACGGCCCGACCTGCGTGAGGGCGCAACCAACCCGGATCTCCTGTTGACCCGGGACCGCCCCTGCATTGATGCGATGCGGCGCCTGATTGAAATTCTGGGCGGTGTCGGCATCACCTCGGTTCTCCACTACGTGGACATCGGCAGGCCCCAGGACGCGGACGAAGCAGAAGCCTGCTGGGAAGGGCTCATCGACATCTACCGCGAACTGATCCCGGTGGCGGAAAGCTGCGGCGTGGGCATCGGCAACCACAGCCTCCACCGGCTCTTGAAAAACGGGATCCGGGAACGGGCGGTAAGCGCGGGTGTTCGCATCGAAAATTACGGCAGTTACACGGCCGATGGATGGGGCGGCCCGTTCCTGGTGGACACCTGGAAAGAACTGCATCAACTGGTCAACGCGGTTCAAAGCCCCAGCAACGGCATCACCATGTGCACCGGCATGGACATTCCCGGCGGAGACGTGCCGGCGCTGGTGAAAGCGTTTGCGGGCAAAATCCATTTCTGCCAGTTTCGAGACCACACGGATCGGTGGCCGGCCGGTCGGGAAGTGCCACCCGGTGAGGGCCGGGTCGACTTTTCCCCCATCGTTGCCGCCCTGCGAGATGCAAAGTACCGGGGAATCGTCCACCCCGAACACCTGGGAAAGCCCAGACACCCGGGTGAGGACCTGGAGGCGGTGGCCGTTGCCTATGTAAGCGCTCTAATGGACGATAGTGCGGGGAGGGATATATCAGACAGGTCCGGCGCTTGAAGTTAAACCCCGGGCGACGTACCAGGCTCCACTCTCAGGGAAAGGAGATGCACCATGAAACAACTGCTCGGAATTTTGTTCATGCTCCTGATATTTGCTGCATGCGGTGGTGATAATACTCCAACGGCTTCTCCGGATGCCCTCATTGGAACCTGGCGGGCGGTGTCGGCGCCTGGTGAGGTACTGACCTTTACCACCAGCGGCACTTTTACGCATCAATTTAACGTAGGGGCAACCGTAGTCTCTGCCGCGGGCACTTACACCGTCGAAAGCAATCAGATTACACTCAGAGGCAACCTCTCTGCTTCGGGCGGCACCTTGCCCGAAGGTACGCCCGATACCATCGATACCGTCTGGACGTTTAGCTTCAACGGATCTATGCTGAGGTTGAGTTTTGGAGGTGGAGGCGGAGAGCTTTATGAAAAGCAGTAGATAGGGGCGCCCTTCCTCGTGTTCCAAGAGGTGGTCCGTGGTAATGTTCAGGCTTCATATTCTCATGGCGGAGAAAGGCCCCGGCCGGCCCTATAAAATCTCCGAAATTGTCCGGCTCACGGGTCTACAGCCCAACACCGTCTCGGGCATCTACAACAACAAAGCCCGCCGAATCGACCTGGAGACCATCGATACCCTCTGCCACGCTCTCAATTGCCAACCCGGAGACCTGTTCGACCACGCACCCGGCCCCACGGCCGAATAATCTACTGGCCCTCAGCTTCCAGAGGCGCCGCTTTGGGAACCGAAACCGTAAAAACCGTTCCTTCGGCCTCGGAAGACGCAACCTCCATATGTCCCCCGTGGGCCTCCACGAACAGCTTCGCAATGGTGGTGCCCAGCCCCGTTCCCTTCTGGTCCCGCTTCGTCGTATTGAACTTCTCAAAAATCGTCTTCAGGCGGTCCTCCGGAATGGGGGTCCCTCCGTTGTGTACGCTCACACAAGCCTCTTCGGGCCGGTCCACAACGCGCACCGTCACCTCGCCCGGATCGTGTTCAAGCGCATTTTTGATCAGATTGGTCAGAACACGCTGGAACTTTTGAGGATCGTGCGGAAAGAGAAGCTCCGGGGCGTCCCCCGACTCCTCGTGGGGAATCAGCCGGAGCCGGTCCACAGCCCCCGCATCGGTATCCACCCCCATCGCCGCATCGTGCATTGCCTCCCGAAGCGCCTGGTACAGGTCGGCTTTGACGTACTCTAAGGGAACCTGGCCCTGCTCGTAAGCCTGCACCTCCCACGTCAGATCCAGCAAACGCTCTAACCGTTTCCCCCCCTGCCAGATCGCGTCCAGATACTGACGGATCTTCGGATTGCGCTGTACTTCCGGATAATCTTCGATCAGAATCTGGGAGAACGCCATAATCGGAGTCAGAGGGTTTCGGAGTTCGTGCCGAATAAAAGAATCCCATTCGATGCGCAGTTCCGCCATCCGGGCCTCTAAGGCTTTCCGGTCCGAGATATCAATCGCCGTTTCGATATAAATCCAATCCTCACCTCGGGGCACAATCCGCAGGTGGACCTCCACCGGCACCTCCTCTCCGCCCTTTCCCCGCAGGCCAATCTCGCGGCCGCTCAACTCCCGCCCGTCCGCCTCTTCGGCCTCCTTCAGAATCGCCTCCCAGGATTCCGAGTGAACCTGCTCGTAATCCTCCCCAATCAGCTCCCCCAGGCTGTAGCCGGTCAGTTCGCAGGCCTGCCGGTTGGCCTGGTAGACCTGTCCGGACTCCGGATCGCCGATAAAGACGGCGTCACCGATACTCTCAAACAGATTGCGGTACTCCTGTTCCAGCGTCTTAATCTCGCGCAGGTCCCGCAGTCGAACCAGCAAATGGCCCGCCCCCGCGCCTTCCATATGCCGCACATCCAGCATCATCGGAATCGGCTTTCCGTCCCCGGTCAGAATGTCCACCTCGGCCTCCGGCATTGGCGTTCCCTCAAGAATGCCGGTCATCATCACCTCAATACCCGAACGGCTCCCTTCATCCAGTAGATCCTGGACACCCCTCCCCTGCACATCCTCAGGCGAATAGCCAAGCACGTCCCGACACCGCGAATTGGCCACCTGAACCTCTCCCTGCCGGTCGACCATCATCATCACATCCGGCGCGGAATCGAACAGATGTTGATAAAAACTCTCCGACTGTTGAAAAGAACTCTGATTTGACCGATCCAAGTTTTGCTCCCTTGCTATTTTCAGTTCCGGGTTCCACCCTTCCCCCAGGGCTTTCAACTTGAACTCGAAACTCGAAACCTGAAACTTTCTAATTACCCTCTGCCTTACTTCAAATAAAGCCTCTCCAGCTCCCCCTTGATATATTCAAACGCCTCCTCCGGCGTGTCCACGAACCGGAACAGATCCAGGTCTTCCCGGCTGATAACGCCCCATTTGGCCATCGCTTCAAAATTCAGCACTTCGTTCCAGTAATCCGGTCCATAAATCACCATCGGAATCGGCTTTTCCACCTTTCGGGTCTGCAGCAGCGTCAGCACCTCCACCAGTTCGTCACAGGTGCCGAACCCTCCCGGAAAGATGACCGCCGCTTTGGCCAGATACACAAACCACAACTTTCGCATAAAAAAGTAGTGAAACTCGAAGTTCAGCTCCTTCGAAATATAGGAATTGGGCGCCTGCTCAAACGGCAGACTGATGTTCAACCCAATCGACTTGCCCCCCGCCTCGGCCGCCCCCCGGTTGGCCGCCTCCATAATCCCGGGTCCTCCCCCGGAGCACACCACAAAACGCCGCCCGCCCTTCAGGCTCAACGACCAGGCTGTCAGCAGCCGCGCCAGCGCCGCCGCATCCTCATAATAGCGCGACATCTCCACGCCTGCCTCTGCAGCGGCCACTTCCCGTTTCAACTTCGCGCCCGGGCGTTTGGTCGCCTCAAGCTTCCGCTTCAACGTCCGATGGCGCCGGACCGCCGCCCGTCTGGGCAAAATTCGGGCCGAGCCGAAAAACACGATCGTATCCTGGACCTGCTCCTGCCGGAAACGCCGCAGGGGTTCCAGGTACTCCGCCAGAATGCGCAGCGTCCGGGCGTCCGAGCTGTTCAGAAACGCCAGGTCTTTATATGCTTTTTCAGCCTTTGGGAGAGATAAGGGCATGGATGTTCTCTTTCTAACGTTATGAAAATACGGGTCTTGAAAATTCCGATTCGACCGATTATAACCTGAATCCCCCCCGATGTCACACCCATTTTCTCAACCGGTTGAATTCGGGTCGAAAAAAACCTTGCGTTTCCACAAAAGACATGCTACTATGAACGGAGAACGGGTTTCCCCTTCGCATTGTTGCAGACATCACACCCTTTTTTGAACCGCGGTAATCTCTTCATTCTCGTACTATCGAGGCCCTTATGTCCGATCTCTACCACACCCTCTGGACCTACCCCTGGGACCTGACCGACGCAGGCCCTGAAGCCATTGTCCGGCGTCTCCGGGAGGAGGTCGGCCTGGACGGCATGAGCCTTGCCGCCGCCTATCACACCTTCGAAATGCTGCGGCCCCATGCCAAAGACAAAGTGCTTCTGCAGGTCCCTCAGTCCGCCATCTACTTCCACCCTCAGGCCGACCTCTATCAAGACACCTCCATCCGGCCCCACGTCAGCCCTCTGATGGGCGCTGCAAACTGGTATGCCGACGCCGCCGGGGCCTGTGCGCAGGCCGGCCTCGATCTCATCGCCTGGACCGTGTTCCTCCACAGCTCCTACCTGGCCGAAAAACACACCGACTGCGCCCAGGTCTCCTGCACCGGCGATATTAGCACCGCCGTCCTTTGCCCGGCGAACCCGGCCGTACGCGCCTATGCGATTGCCCTCTCCCGCGACCTGGTTGAAAACTACGGCATCGCCAGCTTAGAGTGCGAATCCCTCGCCTACGGCGGGTTCGGCCACAGCCACTATCACCTCAAATACGGCGTGGACCTGGGGCCGGGCGGTCGCTTCCTCCTCGCCCTCTGTTTCTGCCCAGCCTGCCGCACCGCCGCCCGGGACGCCGGCCTGGACCCCGATGAACTGGCCCGTGCCGTGGAAGCCCGCGCCCGGGAGGCGCTCTCCTCAGGCCGTTCCATTCCGGAAACGCCCGAGGAACTGGCCGCAGCCGTTCCGCAGCTCGCCGAATACGTCCACATGCGCGAAAACACCGTCGCCACCCTGGTTCAGGAAGTTCGAGACGCCGCCGGCGTTCCGGTCTCCTTTATCTTTATGGGAGATCGCCCGACAAGCGGCGCCGACCGGAAGCGAATTGCGTCGATTGTCGACTACGTGGAGACCCTCTCCTACACGGCCGATCCCGAGCGAACCCGCCAGACCGTCAGTCGGCTCCTGCCCGACCTGCGGGCGCCCGACCAGCTCCTGGTGGGCCTCCAGGCCTATCCCCCGGCCTCTCCCGATGCAGAAACCCTCCAGGCCAACATCGAAGAGGCCGCCGGCCTGGGCATACGCCGCTTCTCGTTTTACAACTACGGCATCATGCCCCTGCCCAACCTCAACTGGGTGCAAAAAGCCATCGGGGCCGCCCAAAAATCGCTCGCCTCCTGAGGCGTCTGGCGGAGAAAATTCCCTGTGAAACGTTTGATCTATACCGCCTGTCTCGTCGCTGTTTCATCGGTTCTCATGCTCTGGGGGCGGCCTTTTGCGGATGAAGAGCGCCACCTCTGCCGGATGCGCCTGGACGGGCCCATCGGTCCAATGACAGCCGATCTCATTGCCAGGGCCGTCGAGCAGGCCGAGGATGAGGGAGCGGTCTGCCTCGTCGTGGAAATGGACACCCCGGGCGGACTCGACATGGCCATGCGCCACATTGTCAAGCGCATCTTAAGCGCCGACGTGCCGGTGGTGGTCTACGTCTCGCCCTCCGGTTCGCGTGCGGCTTCCGCCGGGGCCTTTATCGCCATTGCCGCCCACGTTGCCGCCATGGCGCCGGGCACCAACATCGGCGCGGCCCATCCGGTGCAGATCGGGGGCGCCATCTCCGACACCACCGTGGCCGAAAAGGCCACCAACGACGCGGCCGCCTACATCCGCACCCTGGCCCAAAAGCGGGATCGCAATCCCGACTGGGCCGAAAAGGCCGTGCGCGAAAGCGCCTCCATCACCGCACAGGAGGCTCTAAGAGCAGAGGTCATCGACCTGGTGGCGCCCTCTTTTTCCGCCCTCCTCGACTCCCTCGACGGCCGCGAGGTCGAGGTTCTCTCCGGCAGCCGCCAGATCCACACCGAAGGCGCCCACGTGGTCGAAATCGAAATGAGCCTCCGGGACCGCCTGTTGTCCAAAATCTCCGATCCCAACATCGCCTATATTCTGATGATGCTCGGAATGTACGGGATCATGTTCGAACTCTACAACCCCGGCTCGGTGCTCCCCGGCGTGGTCGGCGGCATCTGCCTCATCCTGGCCTTCTACGCCTTCCAGACCCTTCCGGTCAACTACGCCGGGCTGCTCCTCATCCTCCTGGGAATCGTCCTCTTCATCCTGGAGATCAAGGTCCCCAGCTACGGCATCCTCACCATCGGCGGCATTATTGCCCTGGTCCTCGGCTCCACCATGCTCTTCGATACCCCGGGCAGCCTCGTGCGCATCTCCTGGTCCGTCATCGCCCCCACCGTTGGGGTCACGGCGCTCTTTTTCGCCTTCGCCGTGGGCATGGGCATCAGAGCCCAGAAGGCCGCGCCTTACCTGGATGACCTCATCGGGCAGACCGGGATTTCCCGCACCGATATCAACGCCGACGGCACCGTTTTTGTTGCGGGGGAATACTGGCAGGCCTGCTGCGACGGCCACATCGAATCGGGAACACGCATTCGGATCCTGGACAAAGACGGGAGCAGGCTCACCGTCACGCAGACCTGAACCGCGCCCCTGACAAAAGGAGGAACCTCCCATGGACACGCTGAGTTTTTGGCCCGGAATCACACTCCTGCTCATCCTCCTCATCATCATCCTCGCCAGTGCCATCCGCGTGCTCCGGGAATACGAGCGGGGCGTCATCTTCCGCCTGGGCCGCCTCATTGGCGCGAAAGGGCCCGGGCTCATCTTCCTCATCCCTCTCATCGACCGCATGGTCCGCGTCAGCCTGCGTGTGATCGCCCTTGATGTCCCGCCCCAGGACGTGGTAACCAAAGACAACGTCGCCCTCAAAGTCAACGCCGTCCTCTACTTCCGAGTCCTTCGCTCGGACGACGCCATCGTACGCGTAGAGGACTTTCTTCAGGCCACCTCCCAGATGGCCCAGACCACCCTCCGCAGCGTTGTGGGCGAACACGAACTGGACGACCTGCTGGCCGAACGGGAGCGGATCAACCAGGAGCTTCAGCGCATCATCGACGAGCGCACCGATCCCTGGGGCATCAAAGTCACCGCCGTCGAAGTCAAAGACGTCGACCTGCCCCAGGAAATGCTTCGCGCCATCGCCCGGCAGGCCGAAGCCGAACGGGAGCGCCGGGCCAAAGTCATCCACGCCGAGGGAGAGTTCCAGGCCGCCGAACGCCTCACGCAGGCCGCGCAGGTCATGTCTCAGAACCCGGGGGCCATGCAGCTGCGCTACCTTCAGACCCTCACCGAACTCTCCACAAACCAGGCCTCTACCATCGTCTTCCCCGTGCCGATCGATCTGCTCCGATCCTTCGGGACCGGAGGGCAGGACTGAGCGCAAATGCCCGATGCGCTTGTATATGCCGCGGCGGTCACCGGCGTCCTCTACCTGTGCCTGGCCCTCGCCTTCCGGGTCGGGCTGGGCCGTCTGCGGCCTGGATGCAGCGCCAATTTGCCCACGGTCACCGTGGTCGTCCCCGCGCACAACGAGTCCCAAAACATCGACACCTGTCTTTCTGCCCTCTCGGCCCAGGACTATCCGGCCGGCCACACCGAAGTCATCATTGTAGACGACCGATCCACGGACGACACCGCAGACCGCGCCCGTGCCTGGGCGGACCGCATCCCCGGCCTTCGGATCGTGGACGTGCAGCACCAGCGCTACCCCTGTCCAAAAAAAAACGCCCTCGACCCGGGCATCCGCACCGGCAAAGGCGAACTCATCCTGACCACCGACGCCGACTGCCGCCCGCCCCCCGGCTGGATCGCCTCCACCGTCCGCTGTTTTGCCCCCGAAGTCGGCATGGTCACAGGCTACGCCCCCTTAATCCCGTCAGGCGGGATCTTCCAGGGCCTGCTGGCCCTGCAGGGCCTCATTGTCTCGGCCCTGGCCGCCGGCAGCGCCGGCATCGGATTCCCCCTCACCTGTTCGGGGCGCAACCTCGCCTATCGACGGGCGGCCTTCGACGAAATCGGCGGATTCGAATCCATCGGCCACATCCACGGCGGCGACGACGTCCTCTTGATGCGCCGGATCGCTTCCCGCACGGACTGGAAGGTCCGCTTCAACCCCGACATCCGGCAAGGCGTCCCCTCTATTCCCCACGCTGACAACCTCTTCCGGCGGCAGGTCCGGTACCAGTCCAAAGCGATCCACACCGGCATTCCGGTCTTGCTTCTGGCCCTTCCTGTGTATATATTCCACCTGATGCTGGGGGCCGGCGCCCTCGTTTCCTGGCGTCATCCTGCGTTTTGGCTGCCTTTTTTGGGTCTCGTGGCGGCCAAAGTCCTGGCCGACGGCCTCTTCCTCTGGAAGGCGGCCGCCCGTTTCAACGCCCGGCGCCCGATTGGCTGGTTCCCGGTTTTGGAACTCATCTCCGTCCCGTACATCGTCCTGTTTTGTGCGCTGGGCGCCTTCAAACCTTTGCGGTGGAAATAGCCCTATGCTCTCGCTAAAATTGCTTCCCACAACCCTTCTTCGCTACCACCGCGCCCTCACCGTCCGGCGCGCCTGGAATCTGACCCGGGTGGTTGCCTCCTTCGGCCTGTCGCGACTGTTCAAACGGGACATCCGGATGGGCCGGCCCTTTGTCCTGATGGTGGAACCCACCAACATCTGTAACCTCAAATGCCCCCTCTGCCCCTCCGGCAACGGCGGCCTCACCCGTCCCCGGGGCACCATGGAATTCGAGGCCTTCCAGACCGCCTTCGAGGCGCTTGCCGACGACCTGCTGCTGCTGCTGCTCTGGAACCAGGGGGAGCCCTTTATCAACAAACGCCTCACCGACATGGTCCGTCTGGCAGGTGCCCGCAACGTGCCCACCATCACCAGCACCAACGTCCACTACATCCGCACCCGCGAAGAGGCCGAAGACATCGTCGACTCCGGCCTGAACGAAATCATCCTCTCCTTAGACGGCGTCACCCCCGAATCCTACGTCAAATACCGGGTCGGGGGCGACTTCGACCGTGTGCTAAAGGGCATCCGGCTGCTCGCCCGGGCCAAGCAGGACCTGGGCGCCGACCACCCCGTCATCCACCTCCAGTTCATCATTATGAAACACAACGAATCCGAGATCGACGCAGCCCGCAGGCTGGCCCAGGATCTGGGCGTGGACCGGCTCTCGCTCAAAACCGCTCAGGTCTATACCGGAGAAGAAGCCGCCCGCTACCTCCCCTCGGACGAACGCTTCAGCCGGTACCGCTACGATGCCAATGCCCTTACCATGAACGGCAAAATCACCAACTCCTGCCGGCACCTCTGGTACAGCACGGTCATCAACTGGGACGGCGCCGTCTCCCCCTGCTGCTTCGACAAAGACGTCCACTACGGCCTGGGCAACGTCCTCAACGGCCAGACCTTCGACCAGGTCTGGTCCGGAGAGTCCTACACCCGCTTTCGAAATCGCATCCTGAAAGACCGGTCATCCGTGCCCATCTGCAACAACTGCTCCGAGGGGCTCAAGGGCCTCTTCTACGACATCGAAGAGGTAAAAAAATAAATTGCGGATTGCGGATTGCGGATTGCGGATTGCGGAAAACAGGCTTTTCAATCCGAAATCCCAAATCCCAAATCCGAAATTTTCTATGGTTCTGTTCACCTGGGTGCTTCTCGCCTCAACAGTGCTTTACACCGTCGCCGCCCTTGCCTTTTTCATCGGGCTTTTCCGGTGCAGGAAAGGCGCCAGCAGGGCGCGGCCCTTTGTGTCGGTGGTTGTTGCGGCCCGGAACGAAGAGCGCCAGATTGGGGGCTGCCTCAACGCGCTCCTGCGCCAGACCTATCCGGCGGACCGCTATGAAATTCTGGTGGTAGACGATGATTCCACCGACCGGACGCCTGAAATCGCCGGCCGGATCGCCGCCGAACACGCCCACGCCCGCTGTCTGCCGGTGGGAGACGCCTTCCCCCATCTGACGGCCAAAAAGCGGCCCCTGTCCCTGGGTATCCGGGAAGCCCGGGGCGAAATTGTCCTGACCACAGACGCCGACTGCCGGGTTCCCGCCACCTGGATCGCCGGCATGGTGGCCTGCTTTGAACCCGATGTGGGCGCCGTGATCGGATTTTCCCAGATCAAAGCGTCCGGCAGCCCCTTAACCTGCTTCGAGCGCCTCCAGGGATTCGACTTCCTGGCCCTCATGTCCGCCTCGGCCGGCGCCGCCCACCTGGGCTTTCCCCTGGCCGCTTCCGGACAGAACCTGGCCTACCGGAAAGCCCTCTTTGAGGGCGTCGGCGGCTTTGGGGCAATCGCACACCGGCCCTCGGGAGACGACGTCCTCTTAATCCAGTTGATGCGCCGCCGGGGCAACGGTCGGATCGTCTTTGCGGGCCACCCGGAAACCTTCGTGAGCACCTGGCGCACAGAATCCGTCGGCGAATTCTGGCAGCAGCGCAGGCGGTGGGCCTCCAACGCCTTCTATCAACTCCGGCTGAACCGCCCCTTTTTTGTCTACATCACCGCCGTTTTTCTGGTGAACCTCCTCGTCCCTATCGGCCTGATCACAGGATTTTTCGGGGGCGGACGCTCTTTCCCCCTCCTGTGCTGGACGGCAAAGGCCCTGGCCGACCTGGCCGTAACCTGGAAAGGCGCCTGGACCTTCGGGCGGAGCGACCTCCTGCCTGTACTGCCCATATGGGAAATCCTCCAGGCCCCCTACACCGTGCTGGTGGGCCTGGCCGGTGGCCTCACCGGTTTTACCTGGAAAGGCAGGCAGTACCGGTAAGGAAATTTTGGATTGCGGATTGCGGATCGCGGATTGGATGCTTTTAAATCCGCAATCCGCATTCCGAAATCCGCAATTGGGAACAATACCATGCCCCAGTGTGAATACGTCGGCCCCAGCGGGCGGCAATGTACAGACCCGGCTGCCGAGGGCGCCGCCGTCTGCTTCTGGCACGACCGGGACGCCTCCAAATCAGATGCGGGAATCAAGGAAAAGCTGAAACAGAAGGCCCGCAACCGCGAAAGCCTGGAGGGCTATGAACTGGGCCATGCGGACCTTGAAGACGCCTATCTGATGGAGGCGGACCTCTCCTATGCCAACCTGACCCGTGCGAACCTCAAAGACGGGCACCTCTTCAGCATCAACCTCAAAGGCAGCCGCCTCTTCAAAGCCAACCTGGAACGCGCCAACCTCAAAGAAGCCAACCTGGAGGGAACGGATCTGCTGGGAACGGCTCTGCACCAGGCCGACCTGGAGCGCGTCAATTGGGGTCCCGGCCGGCTCATCCGCAACCACCTGGAAGCCGAAGAACTGGCCGACCAGGGAGATGATATCGGCGCCCAGGCCAAATACGTGGAAGCCGAAGAGATCTACCGCAGCATTCGCCAGAGCTACGAAGCCGCCGGTACCACAGACATCGCCGGAGACTTCTTCTACTGGGAAATGGTGATGAAGCGGAGGCAGATGCCGCTTTTCTCCTTCACCCGTTTCTGGTCCAAGCTGGTGGATGTCCTCTGCGGCTACGGTGAACTTCCCTATCGCATTATCGGATCTTCCATCGGCTACATCCTCTTCAACGCCATTGTCTACTGTTTTCTGGGCATGCACTACGGCGGTGAGAAGTACGCATTCCGCCTCGACGCCAGCTTTTCCGAAAATCTCCACATCTTTGGATACGCCCTCTACTACAGCGTGGTCACCTTTACCACGCTCGGCTACGGCGATTTCTCCCCCGCGGCCTGGTCCCGCCCTTTTGCCGCCATCGAGGCTTTCAACGGGGCGTTTATGATCGCCCTCTTCATGCTGGCCTTCGTCAAAAAAATGACCCGATAATCGGCTTCGCCATGCGCAAACATTTCTGCACAAACGCTATTTTAACCTGGACACTCATCCTGTGCTTCTGCCTGCTCACCGGCTCCGCAGATGCCCAAAGACCACGTGCCCGCGACCTCGGCATACGCATCGGCACATTGATGCCCGGTCCCCACAACGCCATCACCGACGTCGCCGGCGTCCTGGTCGGCCACGTCACCCTCATCAGCGGCGAAGGCGAACTCGTTGTCGGCAAGGGGCCTGTGCGCACCGGCGTCACTGCTGTCCTGCCGCACGGGGACGACATCTACCAGAACCAGGTCTTCGCCGCCGCCGATGTGCTCAACGGCAACGGCGAGATGACCGGCGTCGAATGGGTCAACGAACGGGGCCTGCTGGAAGTCCCGGTTGTTCTCACCAACACCCTCAGCGTGGGCACCGCCTACAACGGCGTGGTCGCCTACATGCTCAAACAGGACACCGGACGAGTGCCCCTTCCTGTCGTTGCGGAGTGTTACGACGGCGGCCTCAACGACATCGCCGGCCGGCATGTCAAAGAAGAACACGTTATCCAGGCCATTGAGTCCGCTCGGGACGGGCCGGTGCCCGAAGGGTCCGTGGGAGCCGGAACCGGCATGCGCTCCTACGAATTCAAAGCCGGCATCGGCACCGCCTCCCGGGTACTTGCAGACACCCTGGGAGGTTACACCGTCGGCGTGCTGGTCAACGCCAACTGCGGCCGGCGTCCCGAGCTGCTTGTGGCCGGCGTACCCGTGGGCCGGGAACTTGCGCTTCAAACGCCTCCCCGCACGCGCGACGGTTCAATCATTATCCTTGTTGCCACCAACGCCCCGCTCATCCCCATCCAGCTCCGCCGGCTCTGCAAACGGGCGGCCCTGGGCGTGGGCCGGACCGGCACCGTCTCGCGCACCAGCAGCGGCGACCTCATCCTCGCCTTCTCCACCGCCCACCGTATTCCACGGAACCGGGCCGCACTGGACAGTGTGCGCACCCTCCGGGACAACCGCCTCACCCCCCTCTTCCAGGCCACCGTGGAGGCCACCGAAGAGGCCATCCTCAACGCCCTCTGCCGGGCCAATACCATGGTCGGCCGCGACAACAACACCCTACCCGGCCTGCCTCTGGACCGGCTTGTTGAAATTTTAAGCCATTACGGCAGAATCAAGTAGGGGCGAGGTCACCTCGCCCCCGCCCTCTCGCCTCCTTCAGGAGACCCCTATGCCCTGGACCATCATCCTCGGCCTTTCCCTCTACGTCCTCTTCACCCTCCTGGTCGGACTCTACGCCGGGCGACGGGTCAAAGCCTCCGCCGACTTCATTGTGGCCGGCCGCAGACTGGGCATTGTTCTGACCACCGGCACCCTGGCCGCCACCTGGTTCGGCGGCGGCATTGTCATCGGCGCGGCCAGCGAAGCCTACAAACACGGGTTCCTGGGCGTCATCGCCGACCCCTTCGGCGCGGCCCTCTGCCTCTTTCTCGCCGGGCTGTTCTACGTGCGCATTTTGCGCCGCATGGGGCTCACCACCATCGCCGGCTTCTTCGAGATCCGCTTCGGAAAGCAGGCCGGGCTCATCGCCGCACTCTGCACGATTCCCGCCTATGTGGGGTGGGTGGCCTCTCTGATGGTCGCCTTCGGCCGGGTCATCCAGTCTTTAATCGGCCTCGATCCGACCCTGGGCATCTGCATCGGCGCCGCGATCGTCCTCATCTACACCGCCGCCGGGGGCATGTGGGCCGTCACGCTCACCGACTTCATTCAGGTCGCCGTCCTCACCCTGGGCCTGGTGATCATCGCCCCCCTCCTGATCCACGACATGGGCGGCTGGTCTGCCATCCGGATGCAAATCCCCGACGACCGCTTCTACCTCTACCCCCGCAGCGCCGGCTTTGCGGACTGGTTCAACTATGCTCGCAACTGGCTCGTCATCGGCCTGGGCAACCTGGCCGGGCAGGACCTCATCCAGCGCAGCCTCTCCAGCCGGAACGAGTCGGTCGCCCAGAACAGCGCCTATCTGGCGGGGCTGCTCTACGTCACCGTGGGCCTCGTGCCGGTCTTTCTGGGCATTGCGGGCACCGTCATCCTTCCCGACCTGGCCGACCCCGACCTGGTGATGATGAAACTGGGAATGAAATACCTCTCCCCCATCGGCATCGCCATCTTCTTAGGCGCCCTGGTCTCGGCCCTGATGAGCAGCGCCGACAGCGCCCTGCTGGCCCCCGCCAGCGTTATCGGATGGGACATGGTACGGTACTTTCGCCCCGACACAGAAGAACGCCGCATCCTCCAGATCTGCCGCTGGAGCGTGCCGGTGCTCGGCCTCGCCTCCCTCTACTTGGCCCTGGCTCACAACACGGTCTACAGCCTCATGGTCGATTCCTGGTCGATCCTCCTGGCCACCCTCTTTGTGCCCCTCACCGCCGGCATCTGGTGGCCCCGGGCCAATGCCCCGGGCGCGCTGGCCGGCATGGGCGCCGGCCTGATCGCCTGGCAGCTCCTGCTTCGGGCCGCCCCCAACCTGCCGGCAGACCTGCTGGCCGTGCCGGTCGCCCTCATTTGCCTGGTACTCGTCAGCCTGGCCACCGGGCACGCCACCCCGCCCAGGCCCCTGGCCGACGCCTCGGGAAGGCCCCTGGCCTTCCAGGGCCGTCTCGGCCTGCCCGGTTCCAAATCGACCGTCTGAGGGCCTTTAAAAATCATTTGAACCATTTCTTAATTCTCCTTATATTATGTAGGCAGGTACACTAACGGTATGCCGGGGTGGCTCCGGCTGTGCTGCTGTTGTATGGAAGGCTGTTACTGTCCTGCTCAGGCAGGTAGAGGACGACAGTATCGGAGAATTCAAAATGGCGGACTCACGGGAAAAACTTCAACAGGCCATTGCGGCAAAAAAGGGGCAGGCCAGACCCGCGCCTCCGGCCCCCAGGAAACCCGCGAAAAAAGCGCCGGCCAAACCCGCGCCTCCGCCTCCCAGAGAGCCTGTTTCCAGAGCGCCGGCCAAGAAGGCGGCTGCCGAAGCGCCGACCAAGCCGGCCTCCTCCAAAGCGTTCTCTCTCTTTAAAAAGAGCAAAAAGACGGATAAATCTAAAGAGAAACCCAAAAAACCCAAAAAACCCAAAAAAGCCCCCAGGCCCGAGCAGAAGAAAACAGGGCCGGACGAGGGCAGTTTTCTCAAAAAATTCGCGCAGCATGTTGTGGATGAGCTCAAAGAAGCCACAGAGGAGATCAAACCCAAGGCCCTCCTGAACACGGCGGCCGAGAGCATCCAGACCCTCAAATCGATCGTCAAATCGGATGAACCTTCTCCTTCCGGGGAGCCGGACGCATTTGATGCCGCCGAAGACGACCTGCCAGAGGCTGACCGGTCATCTGCAGCAGGGGAACCCTCTTCAACCCTGGAGCCTCCGGCTGTGGGAGGCGAAAGCGCCTCTCCCGCGCAGGCCCCGGACCGGGCAGGAGGCCCGCCGGCCGACTTCTCTCCGGCCAAAGTTCAGCGAGCGCCCCAAAAACGGCAACAGCCGGAGCCCGAAATAGAGGATCGCGAAGCAGAGCTACATGAAGGAACGGATGAAGCCCCTCAGGAGGCGCAGCCCGAATCGGCGATGGCCGACGCTTCCCCTGCCGCTGCTGAGGCCGACGCCCCCTCCACACAGGCCGACTTCTCTGCGGCCAAAGTCCAGAGACATACCCCGAAGAAACAGAAAACAGAATCCCTCGATGATGAGGACTTTCCCGAGCCTGAAGACACACCGCCGGATGCCGAGGAAGGCGTAGATCAGCCCGATTCAGAAGCGCAGGAAGAGGACGATCGGGTCCAGACCGAGGACAAGGAGGATGAAGGGCCGGATCTCGATCTGGAGGACGAAAGCCCTGCCGAGGAGGACGGTCCCGAAGCGCCCGTCGCCTCAGAGGAACAGGCTGCGCTGAAAGAAAAAAAACCGCAGAAAGAGAAAAAAGGAAAATCACAGAAAAAGAAGAAACCCCAGCAAAAGCAGGCGCCGCCTCCGCTTAAACTTTCCAAAGCCGAACAGGCTCTCCGGAGCTTCCACGCCCTCCAGGTCATTCTGAACAATACCACCTGGAGTTCCGTTGTCCTCGATTCCGATTCCAGGCCCAGCACCCTCTATTCGCCCCGAGAGCGCTTTGACACCCAGTTTTCAGACACCGTCTTCCGGGAAGGGCTCAAGGCCGCCGGCCGGCTGGCGACCTCCTATGCCTTCGAACCGGAAAAGATCCTATTTAATGAACAAGTGATCGAGGCCGTCCGAAAGTTTTCCCTGGATCCCGAAGGACGCATCAAAAAGGACGACGATCTCCTTTCAAAGGTACTCGATGAAGAAACCGTTAAAGCGGCGCTCAACCTGTACAAAAAACCGCCGGTGCGCCACCTCCTCTTTTCGGTTGCCACCCGCGTGGGCATCTTTGTGCCCACCATCGAGATCCTGGCCCGCATTTACCTGGGGCTCAGGAAGAAAACCGATATCAACCCCGGGCAGCGCCTCATGATTCAAGATGAAGTCCTCCTCCGGTACAAAAAATCGGTCTATACCGAGACGAAGGCCAGCAAGGCCCGTAACCTGGCCCTCAACTACTTTACGGACTACCTCTCGGAACACGGCATGAAGATCTACAAAGATCGCTTCGCATCCGCACCCGAGGGTCAGGACAATATCGAAGCCCACTACCGCCGCCACGAGATCATCAAAACACACTGCTTCAACATCTTCGAAGAGTGGGGCACCCGCGTCGGGCTCTCCTCACACGGGCTGATCAACCTCAAGGCCCGCTTTTCCGAAACAGCCGACCTTTTTATCAAAGAAGAGGTCGGAGAGAATCCCAACCCTCCCAACGAGAGCGCGTGACTTCTCCCCTCAACGTCTATCCGGAAGATCGTTCCAGAGGTGTAGCGGAAGCCGTGAACTCTTGTCCGCCGAAGTCGGGATCGACCCTGCCGGATGGTTTTAAGCGCACGGTTTTTTTATGCCCAAAATCGTAGTCGTAGACGACGACTTGAGCATTCGGGAGATGCTGACAAAAGCCCTCAGCTCTCAGGGCCACCATGTGCTGCCGGCGATCGATGGCCAGGACGGCCTGGAGGTCATCCGGCGCACCCAACCCGACCTGATCTTCCTGGACCTGACGATGCCCCCGGATGGATGGGTATGAAGTCCTGGATGCTCTCCAGGGAGACCGCGACCTCCGCAGCATTCCGGTGATCATTCTGACCGGTTTAAACGACCGCCAGCAGATTGTCGAAGGCCTCCAGAGGGGCGCCAACGACTACATCACAAAACCGTTCAACCTGTCCGAACTCCTTGCCCGGGCCAACGTCCAGATCCGAATCCTGGAACTGGAACAACACATCCGGCGCTCCGAAGCCTACCACCGGGCCCTCTTCGAACGCGCATCGGATCCGGAAATGGTGCTGGATGAAACCGGCGCCATCCTCCGGGCGAACGACGCCGCCTTCCTTCTTCTGGGGATGACACGCGACGACCTCGTCGGCGCCCGGCTGCACGAGCTCGTCAGCCCCAACGACCGCCCGGAATTCGAAGTGGCCTTTTCAGGCGCCTTCGAAGGCAGTGAAATCCCCATTTTTGAAATCCACCTTGCCCTTCCCGACGGCAGAAGGCTCCCCGTTGATGCAGACCTCTGTTCCATCGACATAGAAGACCAGCGCCAGCTCCTCGTACATCTGCGGGATATCCGGCGGCGCAAAGCCGCCGAGGCCCGGTCTACCATGATCTTCGAGTATATCGGCGATGGCATCCTGATTACCGATCAAAACGGCATCATTCTCCTGGCCAGCCGAAGCACGGCAGACCTCACCGGCTATTCTCGAGATGAGACCATCGGCCTCGACATCACCCAGTTTCACTCCCGGGAAGAGGCATCCAACTGGCAACAACTGGTCGATCGTGGAGAAACCGACGCCGTGACATACGAGGACACGCTCCAGCACAAAAACGGCCGGAAGATCCCTGTGGAATGGACCATGGCCCCCTTTGCTGTGGGCAGCGAAACCTATTTTATCGGTGTTGCACGCAATCTAACCGACCGCAAGGCGGCCGATGAAAAACGGATGGAAGCGGAACGCCTCAACACCCTCCTGGAAATCGCGGGCGGCGCCGCCCACGAAATCAACCAGCCCCTCACCGCCATCCTCGGGTATGCCGAAATGTCCATGGACATCTTAAGCGAGGACCATCCGGCATACATCTACCAGCAGCACATAGCCGGCGCCTCCCTCCGCATCAATGAGATCCTGAAGCGTATGCAGGCGGTCCGGGAATACCGCACCCGTCCCTATGCCGATGGACATAATATTGTTGACTTCGAGCAATCCGCCCAAATAACGAAGGGAGAGGAAACGGGCGAAATCTGATGCGCCCCTTTCCTCTCCCTTCTCGC
This sequence comes from Candidatus Latescibacterota bacterium, assembly GCA_965249305.1. Lineage (GTDB taxonomy): Bacteria > Latescibacterota > UBA2968 > UBA2968. Next base: position 7,372,613 of record OZ252228.1, read on the forward strand.
AGGCAGAGGTGAAAGGTGAAAGGTGAGGGGCCTCTTGCCCTCTGCCCTTTCACCCCTTTTTGCTTCGAACCCGGTTGATCCGGCTGGCCGCGGCCCCCGCGCCGAAACCGTTGTCGATATTGACCACCGTGACCCCCGGCGCACAGCTGTTCAGGATGCCTAGCAGGGCCGCCAGACCGCCAAAACTGGCGCCGTAGCCAACGCTGGTGGGCGCCGCCACAACCGGCACATCCACCAGCCCGCCCACCACGCTGGCCAGCGCCCCTTCCATGCCGGCCACCACCACAATCACGCTCGCCTCTGCGATCTTCTCCCGGTGGGCCAGCAGCCGGTGGATCCCCGAAACGCCCACATCGTACAGCTTCTCCACCCGGCTGCCCATCACCTCCGCCGTAACCGCCGCTTCCTCGGCCACGGGCAGGTCCGACGTCCCCGCCGAAATCACCAGCACCGTTCCATCCGCAAGCTCTTCCTCTTCACCGCGGACCACAACCGTTCGGGCCGTCCGGTTGTACGTTGCGCCCGGCAGGGCCGCCAGCAGCGCTTCTCCCGTGGCGCTGTCCGCCCGGGTGGCCAGCAGTGTCGATCCCGCAGCCACGATTCGCCGGGAAATCTCCACCACCTGCTCCACCGTCTTCCCCTCGCACAACACCACCTCCGGAAACCCCTGGCGCATCGCCCGGTGATGATCGACGTGGGCAAACCCCAGATCTTCAAAGGGCAGATTTTCAAGCCGTGCCATCGCCTCTTCTACCGCCACCGATCCCGCCTTCACCTCCTCCAGAAGCGTACGAATACGTTCAGGTGTCACTGGCCGACCTCCTCGGTCAAAACCTCCTCGTGCTGCGTCAGAACCCCGCGCAGAATCTCCTCCACCCGGGCGGGTTCCTCCTCTGTCATCAACTCCCTGCGAACCAAGGCCGCCCCCCGTATGCCCTTCACATAAGCGCCCAGATGTCGCCGCATCTCCCGCACGCCCCGGTATACCCCCTTCGCCTGAATTGACAGATGAAGGTGCCGGATGGCCATCTCGACCCGCTCCCCAACCGTTGGCTCCGGCAGCAATTCTCCGGTGGCCAGATAACGCTCCACCCGTTTGAAAATCCACGGATTGCCAATCGCCCATCGTCCCACCATCACCATATCGCAGCCGGTATACGCCACCATTCTTCGCGCCCCCTCCGGATCCCGCACGTCTCCATTTCCAATCACCGGGATCGAAACGGCCTCCCTCACCTGCCGGATCACATCCCAGTCCGCCTCTCCCGAAAACCCCGCCTTCCGGGTCCGCCCGTGTACCGCAATCGCCGCCGCCCCACAGGCCGCTGCGATTCGCGCCACCTCGGCTACCCCGACCGCCTCATCCCACCCGCTCCGAATCTTCAGCGTAACAGGCACATCCACGGCCCTTGCCATCGCGAAAATAATCTTCCCCAGCTTCACCGGATCTTTCAGCAGCGCCGACCCTGCATTCCGGTTGACGATTTTCCTCACCGGACAGCCGCAGTTAATATCGATCATGTCCGGGTTCCGCCCGGCCACCACCTGCGCGCCCCCCGCCATCACCGCCGGGTCCGATCCGAAGATCTGAACCGAAATCGGATGCTCGTCCGCTTCAAAATCCAGGTACCGGCTGGACCGCTCGCTGCCCTGCACCAGCCCATCGGCGCTCACCATCTCCGTAACCGCCAGGCTCGCGCCCGCTTCCCGGCAAAGCACCCGAAAGGACCGGTCCGTCACCCCGGCTAAAGGCGCCAGCGCGGTCAGCCCCGGAATTTCTACATCTCCGATTTTGACAGACATAAGAAAACAAAGTAAAAAGTAAAAAGGCAGCCTTTATTCGATCAACCTTCGTACCTTCTCCGCACCCACCCGCGCCACCTCAAACGGATCCCGTTCCCAGAGTTCGGCATTAAACAGTTCCAGCGACACCGGTCCGGAAAACCCCTGACCGGCCAGCAGTTCCAGCATCCCCTTCAAATCCAGGATGCCGTCTCCCGGACAGACCCGATCCCCATCCGCCAGCGACTCCCTAGTGGTCGATTTCAGAAGTTCGCATGAGTTTATGCAGCCAGCCGGATTCGCTGCATTCGTTCTTCCAATTCCTGCCTTGTAAAGCGCCAGTTGAAAGGTTCGGCAGTGAGATTATAGTATTCCTCAAAGCCCAAGATCCTGGCTTCCATCGCCTGTCGATCTGCCAGGTCATTGGGCGTGAGCGCCTTTCTTTGCAAGATCGAGAAATAGATCTCAATCTGATTGAGCCAACTGGCGTGGATAGGGAGATGGACGGCAATGGCATTTTCATAGGCATCCTGGAGCCGTTTAGGGAACGTGGTGGTGTAATGAGAAGATCCGTTGTCCACAATCCAGAAGACCCGATCAGCCGAAGCATAAGGCTCCCGTCCCATCACCAGGTCCACCAGCTTTTGAAAGGGCACGATGCCGGTTTTCTCATCCACACGCCCAAAGATGTGCCCTGAGAACACATCCAGTGCAGACAGATAGGCCACTGTGCCCATCCGTTTGTAGTCATTTTCCATACGAATGGGTTTGCCACAATCAGGTGGCAATGTGGCAAACTCTCGGGCTAAGATTTGAAGTTGGGATTTTTCATCGGCACAGATAACGAAGTCTTTCTTGCCAAGCGGTATCCCCTCCCATATGCCTTGATACAGGTCCAGAATGCGACTGGCTTTCTCTAAAAAGTTGGGGGCTTTGATATGAAGCCAGGTGGACTTGACCCGTTTCGGTGGGTACCTTATCTCTTGGGAGAAAGGAGATCCACTATGCCGCCAACACGTCCACCTTATCCACCTGAGTTCAAAAAGCAAATGGTCGAATTGGTTCGAGCCGGTCGTACGCCAGGAGAGCTGGCCAAAGAGTTCGAGCCCTCAGACCAGACGATCCGGAACTGGGTGGTACAGGCCGACCGAGACGAGGGCCTTCGAGAAGACGGTCTGACCAGTGATGAGCGAGAGGAGTTGCGCCGTCTTCGTCGCGAGATTAAGCAGTTACGCATCGAGCGTGAGATCTTGTCAAAAGCAGCAGCCTGGTTCGCTCAGGAGACCAACACGATCCCCAGAAAGCCTTCCAGTTCGTGAAGGCGCACCAGGCAAAATGGCCAATTACCACGCAATGCCGAGTCCTGGGTGTCTCCCTCAGTGGGTATTATGCGTGGCGAGGACGCCCCCCATCGCCAAGAGCAAAGGTCGATGCGGATCTCAAGGAACAGATTAAGGCTTTTCATGCCCGTTCTGATTCTACCTACGGAGCCCCCAGAATCTGGGAAGATCTGGCAGCATTAGGCATCCGTATAGGCAAAAAGCGTGTCGCCCGTCTGATGGTTGAGATTGGTATCTTCGGGGTGAGCCGTCGAAAGGGTATCAGAACCACCCGTAAGGGAAAAAAGGCTCAAAAAGCCCCTGATCTGGTCAAGAGAGACTTCACTGTTGAAGCCCCAAATAAACTCTGGGTGGCCGATATTACCTACGTACCAACCTGGGCGGGCTTCCTGTATCTTGCTGTGGTTATCGATGTCTTTTCCCGCCGAGTCGTGGGCTGGACGATGGCTTCGACGCTCCAGAGTGAGTTGGTTTTGTCTGCTTTGAATATGGCACTTTGGCAGCGTCATCCTTGTGGGGTGATCCACCACTCCGACCAGGGATCTCAGTATACTTCACTTGCCTTCGGTAAACGCTGCGATGAGGCGGGTATACGTCCCTCAATGGGTTCTGTAGGCGACTGCTATGACAACGCACTGTGTGAAAGCTTTTTCGCCACCCTCGAATGTGAATTGATCGACCGCCGTTGTTTTCGTACCCACAAGGAGGCCAGATTGGCTATTTTTGAGTATATTGAGGGCTGGTATAATCCCCATCGTAGGCATTCATCAATCGCATACCACTCACCGATGACATATGAAAAACAGCATCAAACACGGGCTTGAAGCCCAAGCCCTAAACACTCCACCAAAACGGGGCAACTCCAAGGTGATACCAGGGACGAAGGGCATCCTCTTTGAGAATGCGCCAAATCGTTGTGGGTGAGATTGAAGTGATCAACGCACACCTTAACACTTCCTGTTGAATCTCAAATAAGCTGAACCGAGACAGGGGCAACCCCCGTTGTGCGGGCAGTTGACAGGCAATGGCTTTGACTTCACTGACTTGCACAGGGGGAAAAAGTGGGCGGTCGCCCACTGCGCGGTAGATCCTCTAAAGTGAAGCCTTCTTCAGTCCACCTTTTTCGCCACTTCTGCGCCGTAGGTGAACTGACACCTGCCCTGTCGGCTAACCTCTGGTTGCCAATGGCTTTATTCTCGGCTAAGGCCACCACCATCTTTGCCCGCTGCACCTGGGATTGAGGCGCGTTGCGCTGACGAATGATTTTCTGGGCTTTTGCCAGTTGGGCTTTTGTGAAGCGAGGTTGGTATTGGGGAAGGGGACCTGACATTATACACCTCCTTTACCGATTGGAATGAGGCGTATAACATACCCCTTTTTTGCCACCTATGCAACCTCATGCGTATTTGCGAAATCGACCACTAGGACGCTCCGTAGCCGGCGCGTCGTCGATGTGAAAAATCGCGACCCGGTCTCCGGGCACCTTGAGAATATCCTCCTCTTTCCCGCCTCCCCGGTAAATATGAAACGCGTCCATCACCACGGTCGTATCCGGGTGGTTCGCCTTCTCCACAATCTCCAGAAGCGTATCCACATTGTTCACGTGGTCCACAAACCCCAGAAACTCCAAGGCCGGCAAACAGCCGATCTCCTGCCCCAGCGCCATCAACTCGCAGTAGCGCTCCGCCGCCCGGTCCAGGTCTGCCTGCCCGTGGGCTGGACCTGTAATAATACGGGGGGCGCCAACGGCTGCGCCCTGCTCCATCCGGCGGCGGGCCTCCCCCAGCACCTCTTTCCGATAGGTGGACTCCTCGGCATCCATCCACCCGGACAGATGAACCACGTCGGGCGCCTGCAGGCCCTCATCGTCCAGCGCCCGTCTCACCTCGGCCAGCGTGCCCCCGCTCGCCTCGAACGCCGTCAAATCGTCATTCCACAGTTCAATCGCCTCGTACCCGGCCGCGCCCGCCGCCCGGATCTTGTCCATCAACGGCGCAGGCCGGATCGTACTCGTATTAAAACAAAGCACAAACCTGGCCATCTCAACCTCCGCATTCCGCATTCCAGTCCGCATTTTGCTTCCCCACCGGACACATCTCCTGCAGAGGACACCTGCCGCACCTCGGTTTGGGCCGGCAGATGTGCTTGCCCAGCGCCACAATCAGGGCATGGTACTCTTTGTAGAGCATCACATCTTCGGGCAGGGCGTCGGTGAACCGCTGCTGCAAACGGTGGTAATCAACATCCTGTGCAACCAGCCCCAGGCGGCTGAAAATCCGCCGGGTATAGGCATCAACCACAAAACTCGGTTTTTCCAGAGCGTAGAGCAGGATGCAGTCCGCGGTTTCCGGCCCCACCCCGTGCACGCCCAGCAACTCACGGCGCAGCGCCGCTGCCGGAGCCGCCTGCATTCGGGCGGCATCACCCGCGTAGCGCATCACAAAATAGTTCAAAAACGCCTTTAAACGGCGGGTCTTGATATGCAGAAAACCCGCCGGCCGGATCAGTGCGGCCAGCGCACGGTCCGGCATTTGCAGCAGGGCCTCCGGCCCGAACGTCCCGGAAGCCTTCAGGGCGGCCATTGCCCGCTCCACATTTACCCAGGCCGTATTCTGCGTCAAAACCGCCCCGACCATCACCTCAAACGGGGTCTCTGCGGGCCACCAGCCCTGGGGCCCGAACGCGGCCAGGAGCCGGTCGAACACCAGCCGATAGGGATTTTTCTCCGGGGGCATATAGGAGTAAAATTTAACAATTCAACAACATAAGATCAACCACAATCAACTTTCGCATATCAGTCTCATAATGCCACCGCAAAAAAAGACGCCCGAACCCTTTGGGGGTCCAGACGCCTGTGTCTATTCTACCGTCCTCTAAGTCAGTTCCGATGAATCCATAATTTCTTCCACTGCCGCATCACATACATCTGACGCCTGGCCCGGCTGTACCGCTCCAGAATCTCGATCACCTTCAAACGCAGCGCCAGCTTATGCAGATCCAGTTTCATAACCCACGCCTCCTGAAATAGAAACGGCACGCCTCTCCGTTCAAAATAAGCATATCCCCCCCAAAAGTCAAGCCGCCGCCTGGGTCTTCATCCAGGTCTTGCTTTTTATCTTTTATCTCTTATCTTTTGCTGACCCCGATTGAATTGCGGAATGCGGATTGCGGATTGCGGAATGGTGCTTTTCCCAATCCCAAATCCGCAATCCGCAATCCGCAATGACTTCCCGGAGGCCCCATGTCCGAAAACAGCCTCAAGACCCGACTCCAGAACGGAGAGGTCGTCCTGGGCCCTTTTGTCAACCTCGGCTCCGGCGCCCTCATCGAAATCGCGGCCTATGCCGGATTCGACTTTGTCATCCTGGACACCGAACACGGCCCCCTCGATATCTCGACCGCCGAAACCCTCTGCCGGGTGGCGCAGGGGGTGGGTATCGCCCCGATTGTCCGGATCCGGGAAAACGACCCGCCGCAGGTTCTCCGTGCCCTGGACATTGGCGCCGACGGCGTGCAGGTCCCCCAGATCTCCTCAAAAGCAGACGCCGAGGCCCTCGTCCACGCGGCCAAATATGCCCCCCTGGGGCTGCGCGGCGTATCGCCCTACACCCGGGCGGCCCGCTACTTTGCCGACGGCGCACAGATCTTCGAACGGCTCAACGAAGAATCGATGGTCTTAATCCACGTGGAAGGCGTAGAAGGCCTTGAAAACTTAGGTGAAATCATCTCCGTTCCCGGCCTCGACGTCGTCTTCCTGGGCCCCTACGACCTCTCGCAATCCCTGGGCATTCCCGGCCAGGTCCACGATCCCCGCGTAGTGGACCGGATGGTGGAAGCCGTCCGGCAGATCGACAAAGCCGGCCTGGCCGTAGGCACCTTCGCCGACAGCCCCGAGGCCGCCCGACGCTGGATCGACGCGGGCGTCCGCTATGTGTCCCTCTCGGTGGACACCGGCATCTATCTCCACGGCTGCCGGAGCATGATCGCGGGTGTGAAAGGGGAAAGCAGTCCCGAAAAATAAGATGGGACGCTCCGGTTTTTCAGGAGCATCCCATCTTGTATGCTGCTTCGAAGATCTGTAGATTAGGGTTCGTCGTCGCTGCTTAAGGGCAGGTCCTCACTTGTGGGCACGCGTCGTCTGGGGCGGTCTACAACCAACGGGCTTCTCTCCCGTTGCTCCTGGCACTCCAGGGTATAGCGCGCAGTCGGAATCGCCTCCAGACGGATCTCGTTGATCGGCTCCCCGGAGTCCTCACAGATTCCGTACGTCCCGTTCTCGATCTTCGCCAGCGCATGATCAATCTCTGTCAGTTCCACCCGCTCGTTGTTCCCCAGGGTGGACATCAGCTCCAGAGAGGACGCGTACCCGGCCATATCGAGGGGATCGGCCGAGTGATCGCCCCGCAGTTCGTGGATGTCATCATCCTGTGTCAGAACCTGTTTTAGAAGCTCCTTCTTCCGCTCCAGGAGGAGATTTCTGTAGAAGGTCAGCTTCTTTTTGGTCAATTTCTTGGCCGGTTTCTCGGCCACTTTTTGGGTCGATTTTTTGGCCATAAGCCTATCTGAACCTCCTCTATACTGGCTCGCGCCAACGCCTTGTTCTTATTTTAAATCGGCAGTCCTGGCCTGTCTCTTCACCGGAGCGATTAAAACAGAAAAAACCGATACAGCTTCTGCTGAACCTGTACCGGCCTTCCAGCCCTCCTCCCAACAGCAGAAGGGCCAACGGCCATCCCGGTAATGATCCTACAATTTATAGCTCTTGTGCCCCAAAGTCAAGTCCCTTTCTCAGATACGCGGAGAAAAAAAAGCGCCGCTCTCCACAGGCCGGCAGCGAACCGCCCCCGGCCTGCTTTCCAGGCCCAATAGGGTTGCCAAAACCGCCTCCCGGCAGCGATAACTTGAGGCGATAACCATATTCAAGTTGTTTTATTATATACGCTTATGCCACCAGACACAGCAGGGTCAAAAGTCCGGCTGCCGCCGCCGACTGCGCATGAACCCGTCGGGACTGGCGGCGGAGTTGCGCTGCGATTGCCCGGTCCTTTATCACCTCTTCCCCGGAATCCAGATTGCGTGTCCCACGCAACGCCAGGACCACTCAGGTCTTCTCCCTGGCCTGAAAAAGACCCAGCGCACCCATCCAGAACGGCAGGTAAAGCCCCAGACGCCACGGCCAGGGCGCACTCGTCAGAATCAGGCCCACCCCCAGCCCGCCTGCAAGCAGTATCCCGCCAAAAACAGACCGGTTTCGACGCGCTCTCGGGCCGATATTGATCTCACGGACCATCATTTGGTATCCAGATATTGACAATAGACGCCAGATTTCTTACTAATATCAGTAATTTCCGGTTAGGATTTTGCTGGAGTCCAAAAGCTATCGAAACCTTCGTAGGACGTTTCTAAACAAAAGGTTGAGTCCACTCCGAAAAGTCAGGTTTACTCATTCGGGAAAAAGTACTAAATTCCAGGTGTGAACAGGTTGCAATGTCGCAGATGTATAACTGGCTCAGAAAGCGAGGGACAGATGTTTAGAAGGAGTGCCCCTTCAAGTCAACCGGATCTGTTTTCCAGCTTCGAGTCCCATTTCAAAGGCTCTAAGCAGGACCAGTTTTGGAGTTGCCCCGTTTTGGTGGAGTGTTTAGGGCTTGGGCTTCAAGCCCGTGTTTGATGCTGTTTTTCATATGTCATCGGTGAGTGGTATGCGATTGATGAATGCCTACGATGGGGATTATACCAGCCCTCAATATACTCAAAAATAGCCAATCTGGCCTCCTTGTGGGTACGAAAACAACGGCGGTCGATCAATTCACATTCGAGGGTGGCGAAAAAGCTTTCACACAGTGCGTTGTCATAGCAGTCGCCTACAGAACCCATTGAGGGACGTATACCCGCCTCATCGCAGCGTTTACCGAAGGCAAGTGAAGTATACTGAGATCCCTGGTCGGAGTGGTGGATCACCCCACAAGGATGACGCTGCCAAAGTGCCATATTCAAAGCAGACAAAACCAACTCACTCTGGAGCGTCGAAGCCATCGTCCAGCCCACGACTCGGCGGGAAAAGACATCGATAACCACAGCAAGATACAGGAAGCCCGCCCAGGTTGGTACGTAGGTAATATCGGCCACCCAGAGTTTATTTGGGGCTTCAACAGTGAAGTCTCTCTTGACCAGATCAGGGGCTTTTTGAGCCTTTTTTCCCTTACGGGTGGTTCTGATACCCTTTCGACGGCTCACCCCGAAGATACCAATCTCAACCATCAGACGGGCGACACGCTTTTTGCCTATACGGATGCCTAATGCTGCCAGATCTTCCCAGATTCTGGGGGCTCCGTAGGTAGAATCAGAACGGGCATGAAAAGCCTTAATCTGTTCCTTGAGATCCGCATCGACCTTTGCTCTTGGCGATGGGGGGCGTCCTCGCCACGCATAATACCCACTGAGGGAGACACCCAGGACTCGGCATTGCGTGGTAATTGGCCATTTTGCCTGGTGCGCCTTCACGAACTGGAAGGCTTTCTGGGGATCGTGTTGGTCTCCTGAGCGAACCAGGCTGCTGCTTTTGACAAGATCTCACGCTCGATGCGTAACTGCTTAATCTCGCGACGAAGACGGCGCAACTCCTCTCGCTCATCACTGGTCAGACCGTCTTCTCGAAGGCCCTCGTCTCGGTCGGCCTGTACCACCCAGTTCCGGATCGTCTGGTCTGAGGGCTCGAACTCTTTGGCCAGCTCTCCTGGCGTACGACCGGCTCGAACCAATTCGACCATTTGCTTTTTGAACTCAGGTGGATAAGGTGGACGTGTTGGCGGCATAGTGGATCTCCTTTCTCCCAAGAGATAAGGTACCCACCGAAACGGGTCAAGTCCAGTTTGTTGCTTACAAGGGTTCTGGACGTCGTTGGACAAGGGCCAGAAGGGACGGTTATCGGCAAAAGATCAGCAGGTTTTGGACGATCTGCTCAAGGTGAAGCCCCATCAGGTTGTCTACCGTCTTTCCAGCGTTGAAAAAGGTGAGAAGTTACAGGAGTTGGGGCTGCTATTGAGCAGGCTCCAGGAGACCTATACCGAGAAAGACAGCGATCAATATGGTCTGATCGTGCGTGTCTTTGGGGACCAATATACCGTTTTATCTTCCCCCCAAGAGGTGCTTCCTAAGCCTCCTAAAGAGATTTCCTCATCTTCTTTGCAGTCTGCCCATGATGAAGATGCGGCCTTTCGCAGGAAAGGGGAGGATAAGGTCAAGGGGTATAGTGTCAACCTCACCGAGACCTGTAACGAGGATGGTCTCAATTTGATCACCGACGTTGAAGTTAAACCAGCGACTGCCCCCGACAACGAGTTTGTCCAACCTGCCATTGAGCGGACACAGCAGGTGGTGGGTGAGGTTTTGGAAGTGTCGATGGATGGGGCTTACAATGATGCAGCAAACACCGAGTATGCCCAAGCAGAAGGAAAGCAGTTTCACTACAGTGGCCTTCAGGGCATCAAGGGACTCTTCGTTTATGAACGGACACCAGAAGGGGTTGAAGTCATTGATCGACACACAGGGGAAGTGCAACTTGCCCAAGAATACAAACCGGGGAAATACAAAATCATCATCGATGGCAAGTCCCGATACTTTAAAGAACAGGACATCGACAATTACATCAAACGGAAACAGATTGAAGAACTCCCTGCTCACATCCGAAACCGACGCAATAATGTCGAAGCCAGCATCTTCCAGTTGAGCTATTACACCCAAGATGGCAAGACGCGCTATCGCGGACTGATCCCACACCAACTGTGGGCGTGGTGTCGGGGCTTATGGCTCAATCTGGTTCGGATCAAGAAGTACCTCACACAACCCCTGATGATCTCCGCATAAGGGGGGGGTTTTTTATGCAAAACCTTGCTTTGCAACCCGGTGAGCAACCTTGTAAACAGGCTCTGAGTCGATGTGCCGCCGGTAGACGCAAAATTCTGGCTCAACTCTGCATCCCAATACACAAAGCTGGCAACTGACACAAAATCTTCATGCCCCCCCTTTTCGGAGGGGACTCAAGGTTGAGTCCACTCCGAAAAGTCAGGTTTACTCATTCGGGAAAAAGTACTAAATTCCAGGTGTGAACAGGTTGCAATGTCGCAGATGTATAACTGGCTCAGAAAGCGAGGGACAGATGTTTAGAAGGAGTGCCCCTTCAAGTCAACCGGATCTGTTTTCCAGCTTCGAGTCCCATTTCAAAGGCTCTAAGCAGGACCAGTTGAATGATCCGGCCGCCTGGCATAATCTGTTCTACCAGCATATCACCTCAAAGGTAGATGAGGATGTCTTTTCCGTGTTGTTTGACCCCAACATAGGCCGTCCCAATGCCTCCATCCGGCACCTGGTGTCGATGATGATTTTGAAGGAGGGCTTTGGGTGGAGCGATGCCCAACTTTTCGAGCAATGTCGGTTCAACATCTTGGTGATGCGGGCTTTTGGGTTGATGAACCTTTCTGATGAAGTGCCTGTAGAGTCCACGTATTATCTGTTCAAGCAGTCTTTGTATGCGTATCAACTGAAAACCGGTCGAGATCTGGTTGGAGAGACTTTTTTCACCTTAACTCAGACTCAGGCTAACGTCTTTGGCGTGGTGGGTCAGCAGATCCGAATGGACAGCAAGTTGATCGGTTCCAACATTGCCACCTGTTGCCGGTTGCAGTTGGTGGTTTGTTGCTTACAAGGGTTCTGGACGTCGTTGGACAAGGGCCAGAAGGGACGGTTATCGGCAAAAGATCAGCAGGTTTTGGACGATCTGCTCAAGGTGAAGCCCCATCAGGTTGTCTACCGTCTTTCCAGCGTTGAAAAAGGTGAGAAGTTACAGGAGTTGGGGCTGCTATTGAGCAGGCTCCAGGAGACCTATACCGAGAAAGACAGCGATCAATATGGTCTGATCGTGCGTGTCTTTGGGGACCAATATACCGTTTTATCTTCCCCCCAAGAGGTGCTTCCTAAGCCTCCTAAAGAGATTTCCTCATCTTCTTTGCAGTCTGCCCATGATGAAGATGCGGCCTTTCGCAGGAAAGGGGAGGATAAGGTCAAGGGGTATAGTGTCAACCTCACCGAGACCTGTAACGAGGATGGTCTCAATTTGATCACCGACGTTGAAGTTAAACCAGCGACTGCCCCCGACAACGAGTTTGTCCAACCTGCCATTGAGCGGACACAGCAGGTGGTGGGTGAGGTTTTGGAAGTGTCGATGGATGGGGCTTACAATGATGCAGCAAACACCGAGTATGCCCAAGCAGAAGGAAAGCAGTTTCACTACAGTGGCCTTCAGGGCATCAAGGGACTCTTCGTTTATGAACGGACACCAGAAGGGGTTGAAGTCATTGATCGACACACAGGGGAAGTGCAACTTGCCCAAGAATACAAACCGGGGAAATACAAAATCATCATCGATGGCAAGTCCCGATACTTTAAAGAACAGGACATCGACAATTACATCAAACGGAAACAGATTGAAGAACTCCCTGCTCACATCCGAAACCGACGCAATAATGTCGAAGCCAGCATCTTCCAGTTGAGCTATTACACCCAAGATGGCAAGACGCGCTATCGCGGACTGATCCCACACCAACTGTGGGCGTGGTGTCGGGGCTTATGGCTCAATCTGGTTCGGATCAAGAAGTACCTCACACAACCCCTGATGATCTCCGCATAAGGGGGGGGTTTTTTATGCAAAACCTTGCTTTGCAACCCGGTGAGCAACCTTGTAAACAGGCTCTGAGTCGATGTGCCGCCGGTAGACGCAAAATTCTGGCTCAACTCTGCATCCCAATACACAAAGCTGGCAACTGACACAAAATCTTCATGCCCCCCCTTTTCGGAGGGGACTCAAGGTTAAATAGAAAAATCTGTTCGACACGACCGAGAACTACCTGAAATAGCCCTACCCAACGGCTCTCTCTGGAGCCCATCGCCTTCGGGATCGCGTCCAGATCGCTCGACTCGACGACTCTTTGAGCAAAAGGACTGCGCCGAAAGGCCCAAATCGTCCAAAAGGCCGTTGGAAAAGCCTCATTCGGATCCGATTTTTCGCTCGGAATTTTTAAGCTGGGATAGTATGGGAGAAGAGATTTCAAGTTAAATATTTGTTTTTAATTGTCTTATTAAACGTTCCTCTGGCAAGCAATTTTCTAACCGGAAATTACTGACTAATATCTCAAAAGCCCTGCATGCCGTCCAACCATAACAATGGAGGAAACCGATGTCAGTATCCGAGTCTGGGCGCGGCTGGTGGCCGGCCCTTCTGGCGCTCCTCATCTTCCTCGTTGCCGGGATCTACTGGCCTTTTGGGGACGACAAAACCCCGTCCACCCGGAAACAGGTTGCGGCCCCCCGGGAGGCGGACCCGCTCCTCGACTCCATCCGGGTTGCTTCCTGGGTCTGGAAACCGGACCGCACCGGCCGAATTAATGCCGTCTACGGTCAGGTCCAGAACCTGAGCAACAGGACCATCAAACAGGTGGTGCTCCAGTTCCGCACCCAGGATGAAAACGAGCAGACCATCGCCAGGCACCCCATTATCGTGAACAACCTTCAGGCCGGCGGCAAAAAACCGTTCCGTGAGGACGTCCCCCGTACCGGCAGAGAGGCCATGGGCTTTGTGGACGTCCAGAAGGTCAACCCCTGAAGCGACGGTCCATCTTTAGACCTTTCCCCGCGAGGGGCAAAGTGTCCCGATCTCGCACCCCTCGCAGTCCGGAGACCGGGCGGTGCAGGTTGCCCTCCCGTGGCGGATCAAAAGATGGGAAAAGACCGTCCAGTCCTTTCTGGGCACCAGCGCCACCAGATCCTGCTCGATCTTGGCCGGATCCCGATGCCCGGTCAGCCCCAGCCGGTTGGAAATCCTCCGAACGTGGGTATCCACCACCACCCCCTCCGCCAGACCAAACGCATTTCCCAGCACCACATTCGCCGTCTTTCGGCCAACCCCCGCCAGCGCGGTCAGCGCCTCCATTGAAGCCGGAACCTCTCCCTCGTGCCCCGCCACCAGCGCCCGGCAGCACGCCTGAATCGACTTCGCCTTATTCCGAAAAAACCCGGTGGAGTGAATCGCCTCCTCCAACTCCTCCAGCGGCGCTTTTGCATAATCCGCCGCCGTGGGATACGTCCGAAAAAGGCCCGGCGTCACCCTATTCACCCGCTCGTCGGTGCACTGTGCCGACAGAATCGTAGCAATCAGCAGTTCCAGCGGTTTGGAATAAGTAAGCGAACAGCGCGCATCCGGGAATGTTTTTTTTAACCCGGCGATAATCTTTCGGGTCCGCGCCTTCCGCCCCTTTTCGTCCTCAATAAAATCCCCCACTTCCTTCCGTTCCATCCTCTTTTCGCCTCACATAAGAAGACTTGATCTATCCCCGTCCGGCTGTTATCTTTCTCCCCCCCTTCGCAAAATGCGCCAGCAGCACTTCCACCCCCATCGCGTTCAGCACATGCTCAGCCGTCAACCCTCCCTTTCGTGCAATCCCCACCCCACAGGGCATGTGTTCCAGTCCTTCCACGCTGTGCGCATCCGTATTGATCGAAATCTTCACCCCCCGCTCCCGCGCGTATGCCAGATGCCGCCAGTCTAAGTCCAGCCGCTGCGGACTGGCATTCAGCTCAATCGCGGTTCCGGCCCCGGCGGCCGCATCGACCACCGCCTGAACATCCAAGGGATACCCCTCCCGCGAAAGAAGCAATCGCCCGGTCGGATGCCCCAGAATATCCACGTGCGGATTCTCCACCGCCCGGACGATCCGCTCCGTCGCTTCCGCCTCCGTCATCGTAAACTTCGAGTGAACCGAAGCCACCACCAGGTCGAATTCCGCAAGAAAATCGTCCTCAAAATCAAGCCCGCCATCCCCTAAGATATCCACCTCAATCCCCCGCAGCACCCGGATATCCTCCAGGCTCTTATTGACCCGCTCGATCTCCGCCCACTGGTCCCGCACCCGCTCCTCCGTCAGCCCGTTGGCATAGGCCGCCGCCCGGCTGTGGTCGCAGATGCCGATGTACCGGTACCCAAGCTCGGCGGCTGCGCGGGCCATCGTCCCCACGTCCGTCCGCCCGTCACTGTACCGGGTATGCACGTGCAGCGTCCCCTGCAAATCCGCCACCGACACCAGAGCGGGAAAGTCTCCCTTCTCGGCCTCTTCGACCTCATTCAGCCCCTCCCGCAATTCCGGCGGAATGTAGGCCAGCCCCAGCGCCTTGAAAAGCGCCGCCTCATCCGCACATGGCACCCGATCCTCCCCCCGGTAAAGACCGTACTCGTTCAACTTCATGCCCTGTTCCTTCGCCCGTCGCCGCATCAGTGTATTGTGCTCCCGGCTCCCGGTAAAATGGTGCAGCGTGTACGGGAAGTCCTCATCCCCCACAATCCGCAGATCCGCCTGCATCCCCGATTTCAACACCACGCTGACCTTGGTCTCACCCTTTCCCGTCACCTGCGCCACCCCGCCGAAACCGGCGAAGGCCTCGGCCAGCCCGGCCGGATCTTCAGAACTGGCCAGCACATCCACATCTTTGGTCGTCTCCTTACACCGCCGGATGCTTCCGGCCACCTCCAGCCGGATCACCCCCGGCCGGTCCAGCAGATAATCCCGAATCGCCTCCGCCTCGGCCAGCGCCGTACTGTAAAGATAACGCCCCCGGTGCTGCTGCAGGTAGGCCACCCCCTGCAGGATTCGTTCCGCCGTCTTCTTGCCGAACCCGCTCAGCTTCTCCACCTCTCCCGCCTCACAGGCTTTTGCCAGCGCGTCCACATCCGAAATTCCCAGCGCTTCGTGGAGCGTCCGCACCCGCTTGGCCCCCAGTCCCGGAACCTCCAGCATCTCCAGCAGCCCCTCCGGGATCCCCTCCATCAGCTTCCCATAAGCCGTCATCTGCCCCGTCTGCACCAGCTCCGTAATATCCCGCGCAAGCCCCTTCCCGATCCCCCGCACCGAATCCAGCTCCCCCCGCTCGACCAGCTCCACCACCAGCTCCTGAAGCATCTCAACCTGCCTCGCCGCATTGGCGTAGGCCCGGCACCGGAAGGCGTTTTCCCCCTTCAGCTCCATCAGCGTCGCCATCTCTTCCAGCACCGCGGCAATATCTTTATTGTCCATCCAGTTCACCTCCCACCCCGGTTCCAATTTTGGATTGCGGATTGCGGATTGTGGAATAAAGACTTTTCAATCCGAAATCCGAAATCCGCATTCCGAAATTTCCCTTCACCCCTCCCGCCCCTCCCCCACCTCATCCAGCAACCTGTTATTCCTCGCCATATAAACCGGCGTCTGAATCAGGGCAATCAGGTTAACCGCCAGACTGACGGCCGCCAGGGCTTCGTGTGCGAGAGCAAACATCGACAGCCCACCCTCCGGATTGGGTCGTAGAAGGTCGGCGTGAGCGCCGCCCCCGATCATCCCGGTGACCATAATCAACAGAATCCCGAACGTCAGCCAGTAAAAAAAAGCCCCTTTAAACGCCCTGGCGCGGGCCAGAAAGACGGAGTCCAGATTCCGCTCCCGCACCTCCGCTTTGATCGCCGCCCCCGTGCCCAAAAAGTAAAACATGGTCGTTGTATGGGTCAAAATCGTCAAAATTACCGTCACCAGCCCCACCTTTACATGGGTCCCCACCGACACATCCATCCACCCGAAAACCATCGCATATCCCATCCCGAAGGAAACCAGCAGCATCGGTAAGGTCACCACGCCCATCGCCAGAATCGCAGCCTGCATCGTCGTCGCCTTTATGCCTTCGGAAGCCCCCTGCTGTCGCTCCTCGCGCCTCACCCTGGACCTCCCGGTGTAAAATCGGTCATCTCTTACGTCTGGCGCCTGAATATAACGGACAAAGCCGGATGGTCAAAATCAGATTTCAACGGACCGACGGCGCGCACGAATTGGAATGCCTCAAATTTTGATGGACATTTGGGAGCCAGTCGTTATCTTGTAAGCGCTTACACACAGCTCCACAGCCCATTGCGAAACCCTCACCGAAATATAGAGCGTGGGCTCGCTTTCGTCAATCCCTCTTTCCACTTTTAAACCAAATAAGGAAGACCCATGCGCAAGGCATCCCAAGCGTTCTTAGAAGCCCTGGTGACGGCGCCCGGCCCTTCGGGCTATGAGGGGCCGGTGCGCGACGTCTGGAAGGTGGAAGTCGGACAGAATGCAGACGAAATCACCGTGGACGTACACGGCAATGCGATCGCCGTGTACAACAAGAGTGGAACTCCTTGTATCATGCTGGCCGGCCATATGGACGAGCTGGGGTTTCAGGTCATCCACATTGACGACAACGGCTATCTCTACATCGAAACCATCGGTGGATTCGACCTGGGCATCGTGCCCGGCCGCAAGGTGCGGATCCACACCAAGTCCGGGCCGGTGCTGGGGGTGATCGGCAAGAAGCCCATCCACCTGATGGACGAAGAAGAGCGCAAAAAGGTCCCGGAAAAGCACGACCTGTGGATCGACATCGGCGCCAGAGACAGCAAAGAAGCCAGAAAAATCGTGGCCATCGGCGATCCGATCACCTACGATCCCAACTTTGAAATGCTCCGCCGAAACCTGGCCGTCTCCCGGGGGTTCGACAACAAAATGGGGGCCTTTATTGTGGCCGAAACGCTGCGTAGCGTCAGCCGGTCCAGGAAAAAGCCGAGAGCGGCGCTCTACTCGGTGGCCACCGTACAGGAGGAAATCGGCCTGCGGGGCGCCCAGACCAGCGCCTACGGCATCGACCCGCTGGTCGGCATCGCCTTAGACGTCACCTGCGCGACGGACCACCCCGACACCGACAAACGCAAAGAGGGAGACATCAAGATCGGCGGCGGCCCGGTCATCACCCGGGGCGCCAATGTCAACCCCGTGGTCTTCGACCGGCTCCTCAGCGCCGCAAAAAAAACCGGCATTCCCTACCAGGTCTCCGCCTCGCCCGGGGGCACCGGCACCGACGCCAATGCCATACAGCTCACCCGGGCCGGCGTGGCCACCGGCCTGATAAGCGTACCCCAGCGCTACATGCACACCTCAACCGAGGTCCTGTCTCTGGACGACCTGGACCACGCCGTCAAACTGCTCACGGAATTCGTGCTGAGTGTAGACAAAAAGACCAGCTTCATCCCCTGAAGCGGGAGAACGCGAATGGAATTCAAGACGGAAACCGACCTGTTCGACTACATGGAAAAGCACTTCTACGCCGCGGCCTTGGCCGACAGCTTAGACGAGACCGGCTTCCGAAACCAGGTCGTCGATCCACGGCTCGGCATCCGCCCCCTGCGTACAGACTTCGTCACCGCCGGCCGGGCCGCCACGCTCCTCAATGCCCCCGACCCCCGGGAAGACGACCCCTACGAACTGGCCATCGCAGCCGTTGACCAGCTCAAACGGGACAGCCTGATCGTTGCCACCTGGTCCGAACAGAGGGAGCCGGGAATCATGGGCGAACTCACGGCCACCGCCATGCGGGCCAGAAAATCCCGGGGCGCCGTCGTGGACGGGTACACGCGGGACGCCCGCAAGCTGCTAAGCATGTCCTTCCCCACCTTCGCACGGGGCGCCTCGCCCATCGACACCGCCGGCCGCACGCGCATTGTCGACTACGACTGCCCGGTCCGCATCGGCGACGTGAGCATCTCCCCCGGCGACATCGTCTTTGCCGACTTCGACGGCATCGTCGCCATCCCCAAAGAGGCCGAAACCGAAGTGATTGAAAAGACCAATGAGCGCGTCAACACGGAAAATCAGGTCCGGGAACACCTCGCCGCAGGTGGAACTATGGCCGAAGCCTGGGAAAAATACCGCGTTCTCTAAAGGAGGCCGTCTATGCGGATCGCCCTCGCCGGATTCATGCACGAATCCAACACCTTCTCGGAAGTCCCCACAACCCTGCAGCAGTTCCGGGACGGTTATCTCGCATACGGTGCGGACCTCATTCCTGTCTGGGAAGACGCCCACCACGAAATGGGCGGGTTCATCCAGGGCGCACAAGAAAATGGGTTTGAAGCGGTACCCATCCTCATGGGGTCGGCAACCCCTTCGGGACCGCTCACGGAAGAAACCTATGAGAAGATTGTGGGCGACATCATCGACGGTCTCAAAAAAGCCGGCCCGCTCGACGGCCTGCTCCTGGCCCTGCACGGCGCCATGGTCTGCGACGCCCATCCCGACGCCGACGGAGAAACCCTGCAGCGTCTCCGCGCCGAACTGGGCCCCGACTTCCCCATCGTCCTCACCCTGGACCTGCACACCAACGTCTCTCTCCGGATGGTCGAAAATGCCACAGCAACCATCACCTACCGGACCTACCCTCACATCCGGCAGCGCTACCGGGGCCTGGAAGCCGCCGCCCTCATCGCGCAAACCGTCCGCGGAGAGGTCCGCCCCGTCCAGGCCATGCGCAAACCACTCCTCCTTCTCCACATTGTCCAGCAGTACACCGGCGCAGGCGCCATGGCCGAAATCGTAGCCGAAGTCGAGCGCATCGCCAGCAGCCCCGGCATCCTCTCCGCTTCCTTCGCCCCCGGCTACATCTACGCGGACGTGGCCAAAATGGGCCCCACGGCCATCGTCGTCGCCGACGGGGATCCGGAACGCGCTGAAGCCGAGGTCCAGCGCCTCGCCGACTTCGTCTGGGAGCGTCGGGAAGCGCTCAACGCCACCCTCCCCGACCCGGAAACCGCCGTGCGTGAAGCTGCCGCACACCCCGGCCGTCCCGTCAGCCTGATGGACTGCGGCGACAACATCGGCGGCGGCAGCCCGGGTGACTCTACCATCCTCCTCGCTGAAATCCTGAAGCAGGGCGTGCCGGACTGTCTGGTCGCTCTCTGCGACCCCGAATCCGTTCGCACCTGCGTGGAAGCGGGTGTTCTCAACACGGTCAGTTTGAACGTCGGCGGCAAGACCGACAACCGCCACGGCGAACCGATCCCCATCCAGGGCCGGGTGCGCATGATCGCCGATGGAAAATTCATTGAACCCGAACCCCGCCACGGCGGCAAGCGCTTCCACAACGTGGGCCTCACCGCCGTCGTCGAAACTCCCGAGGGCCACCTCATCATCCTCAACAGCCTCCGGGAGGCCCCTATGAGCCTCCAGCAAATCTTGAGCCTGGGCATCCGCCCGGAAACCCGGAAAATCATTGTCGTCAAAGGCGCCACCGCCCCCCGTGCGGCCTACGACCCGATCTCAGCCAAAGTCATCCCGGTAGACACCCCCGGCGTAAGCGCCGCCGGCCCGGAGTCCTTCACCTACCACAACCGCCCAAAACCGCTGTATCCGCTCGATCCGGTAGACTGAATGCAAAACAACCTGCGCCAGATGTATGGTGTTGGCCTTATGGCCTTCATCATCTTCCTCAGCAACCTGGCCAGTGTTCCCGTAATGCCGCAACTATCGACAGAATTGGGAGCAGAGACAACACAGATTCCCATTGTGGTCTCCGCTGCTCTGGCAACCGTCGTTCTTGTCCAGTTCTTCACCGGGATTCTGGCCGACCTGATGGGAATTTCCGCGCTGTTCAGCTTTGGCATCTTCTACAGCTTCGTTCCAACAAAGTCGCAACTCATCGGTCTGAAAGCCTGGCAGATCGGCGCGATTCTCAGTAGCGCCTTCGACTCCGTCATGGATCTCTCACTGTTTATCGGCCCTCTCATTGCGATTTCGGCATACAAATCCGTCGGTCACATTGCACCTGTATTTCTAATCGCCGTCATCCCCGCGGCTCTGGCCTTTTTCGCGACAATCATCTGGCTACCGCGAGAATCAAGCAAGTAAATCCGATTTC
The DNA here is from genome assembly GCA_965249305.1 of Candidatus Latescibacterota bacterium. GTDB lineage: Bacteria > Latescibacterota > UBA2968 > UBA2968. The sequence goes on from OZ252228.1 coordinate 7,393,519, forward strand.
GGATTGCAGATTTCGGATTGGGAATGCGCAATAGCAGACTTTAAATCCGCAATCCGCAATCCGCATTCCGCAATTCTAAGCGTCTTCCACAAAGGAGGTCTCCCATGATCCCACTCATCAGCAGCATCTGCTACGGTCCGCTCGAAGTCTGCCAGCTTCCCCGCTTCTGGTGGAAAGTCCTCCTCCGCAAAGCCAGCCTCTTGGATGAGGAATATCCCGATTGCAGCGGCGGTCTGGACGACTCCGTTCTGAGAGTCCTGGACCTGGACAAAGAGACCACCCTGGCCCATCTGCGGGACACCATGCCCGGCTACCTGGACTTCGAAGCCTGGGTACTCGAGCAGAGCGGCGGATCCCTCGACCGGGACGCCGTGGACGGATGGAACGAAGTCGTTCGCACGCGCATCCACAACCGTCCGAAAAAAATCGAAGAAACCTACGGGGACATCGGCTTTGGAGACGACGTCACCATCACCTCCGCCGTCATCCTCAACAGCCTGCAGGACTGGCAGCTCTTTTACAAGCGCGACCACAACGGCGACTACTCCGGCCTGGGTGGACAGGTCGTCCCCCTCATCGCCAGTATCGACTACGGCCCCCTTGAAGTCTGCCAGTTGCCCAGGACCTGGCTCAAAATCCTTCTCAGAGCCAAAAGCCTGCTCCACCCCGACTATCCCGACATGACCGAAAGCGGCCTGGACCCCAGAGTCCTGAAGGCTCTAAACATCGAACCGGCCGCTGCCGTCGCCCATATCCGGGAAACCCTTCCCAGCTACCTCGAATTCGAAGCCTGGGTGCTGGAGCAGAGCGGCGGCGCAATCGACCGGGAGGCCGCAGACGAATGGAATGCATTTATCCGCACGCGGATTCACGCCGGTGGAAAAATTGCCGACATCCACAACACCCTCGGCCTGGAAAACGACGGCGCCCTCACCTCCGCCGTCATCCTCAACCACATCGAAGACTGGCACTTCGCCCATCAGGATCTGATGAACAACCGGTAGGGGCGAGGTAACCTCGCCCTACAAAACCGCGACATTTGAGATTTCCACAATAAGGTAAAAAAATGGCCATCAAACTCAGCGAACAGGACAACGGCTCGGTCGTCTACCAGGTCACCGAAGCGCCCGGCCCCAAGTCGAATATCTACTGCGAACTCCCCTACTGCTCGGCGGACTCCCGGGTCTTCGTCTACGAACGAGAAAACCCGGATCACGCGCCCAATAGCACCGAATACGTCGTCTGCGAATTCGGCGCCTGGGAAACCGACGTCGCAGGTCGGGGTCTGGGAGGCCCCGGTATAACCCACAGTGGCATCTTTTCCTATCGTCGAATCGTCCAGGGAAAATGCCAGGAACTCGTGCGCCTCGACCTCGGCACGGGTGAATCGAAGGTCATCTTCGAATTCCCGGAAGACTTCAAGCCGCTGGGCCTGGGCACCATGTCTCCCGACGAACGCTACTACGCCTACGGCGTCACCCTCGGCTACGATCCCCGGATGTTCGGCATCGAACTGGTCGACCTGCAGACCGGCGCCCGTGAAATCATCACCACCGACCCCGACATCTTCAATCCCCACACCCAGTTTGAGCCCTCCGAAGGCAAGCAGATTATGGTCCAGCACAACCGGGGGTGCCGCTTCCTCCCCGACGGCACCCGTGTGCTCCCGTTGGGACCGGAAGGCGCCACCGAGTTCCTGGTGGACATCCCCGGCGGAAACATCACCCGGCTGCGGCTGGGCCCCCCTTTTACACCCAGCATTACGGGACACGAAACCTGGATCGGAGCCACCAGAGAGATTCTCCTATCCGTAAGAGCAACGGGCGGCTACGCCCCGGAAAAGGGCAATCTCCTAAGCGTAAAAGCGGGGGCTCCACCCCGCGTGATCTCAAAAGGCTACCGCTTCAACCACGTGGGCACCTCCCCCTGCGGCCGCTTCTTCTTCTGCGACGACTGGCAGGGCGCCAGCAAACTCATCGTCGGCTCCATCAAAACCGGGAAAAACACCGTCATCTGCGAGGCCCACACCTCCAGGGGCAGCGCCCAGAACACCCACGCGCACCCCTACCTCTCCCCCGACCTCAAGTGGCTCGTCTTCAACTCGGATCGAAGCGGAGACCCCCAGATCCACGCCGCTACCGTCCCACCGGAGGTCGTTGAAAATCTGGAGAAAGCGGAATAACTCCCAGCCAAACCTTAAAGTAAGCGCTCCTGAGAATACTCTCAGGAGCGCTTTTCTATGCCACGGTTCTGGCGCTATCCCTCACAAAAGGGCTTCAATCTGCTCGACCAGCCGCTTTTTGGGCACGGCGCCCACCAGCCGGTCCGTCTCCTTCCCGTCTTTGAAGAAGAGAACCGTTGGCAGGCTTCGGATTTTATACTCGGTGGCAATTTTCTGAACCTCGTCGTAATCGGCTTTTCTCACCTCAACGCGGCCGTCATATTCCCGGGCCAGTTCTTCCACAACCGGCTCCAGCAGCCGGCAGGGGCCGCACCAGGTCGCCCCGAAGTCCACCACCACCGGCCGGCTCGATTCGATCACGTCCGTTTGAAACGTCTCATCCGTCAGTGCAATAAGCTCTGCCATTTCATTCACCCCCTTTCCAACTGTCCCAACCTCATCTATTGACTTGCTCCCAAAGCACTACCCGTCCTCTGCAGAATAGCGGCTGTAAGGCGGAAAGAAAAATCCCGGATCCACGCCTTCCACCCTTCCCAAATCGCACATCTCGCCAATATGATACGCATTCGGCGCAACCTGCCCGGACTCCCACCTGGCCACGGTGCACTGGGGCACCTTTAGCTTCCCGGCAAGCGCCGACTGCGTCATTCGAATCTCACGCCGAAATGCTTTGACCATCAGATAATCAAACGGCATAGGGCCTTTCCACCTCTTAACAACTGCTGTCTAATATCATATTTGCTATATTTTTATATCATATATGCTATAATATACCAGAACAGAACTCTATTGTCAAGACTGTTTTCGCGATCTCCCCCTTTTTGGCTGAAAACGCTCTGCGGCAAACTGTGTCGACATCCTCCTCTGTTTCGACGCTTCCGCGTGTGCCCTTTTGTCGAACGCCCTACCAAAAAAAAGCCCGCCGGCAGCGGGCTTTTCAACACCTTCCTCTCCTTCAGCGGAGATTTACTACTTATAAAACGCCTGCACCTTCTCCTCGATGAAGCGAGGATTCTCCCCGTTTTGAATCGCCGTCATCCCCTCAAAGATCATCCCGTATTGCGTCTCGTGACGATGTAGCAAGGTCCGCATCCGCCGCTCAAGTAAATTCTGAATCGCTTCCCGCTCCGTATCGTCTATCGCCAGTTTGAGACCCTGCGCCAGCAGGCTTTCGTCCACGAATACCTTCCTCTCCCCACACCATATAAGCTCATTTCTCTGGATCGGAGCCCCCGTCTTTGTTCGTGCTTGATTAGCACCTTCCGCCGTATTATCTTATGCACGCAATCGATCCGCAATCTTTATGTATGTATGTGCAGGCGAGGAAAAAAGCCTTTGTTTGCGAAGAGGAATTAGGCGCGTTGGTACACATATCTCCTAAAAATTTGATGCGGATGTTTAGCGCGAAAGGCAATCCGACGGCGAATAAGCTTTTTGACATTATTCATACGCTTCAGCAAAAAGAGGGGGTGCAACTTCAAGTGCAGGCCCTGAGATAAACCGAGTTTTAGAAGGGGAAACACTGCTGATGCAGCGCGGGCAGTTTTTTTGAGCAATAGGGCATTGGCAGGGTGGTTTTCATCTTCTTTCCAGCGTGCTGGATTGTCGGCGATGTATTTCCGAAGCCGGCTCAGGTTCTTATCACCGCGGATGATGTGGTCGTAATAATTCCGTTGCCAGACAGAAACACCACGCAACTCGCGTAATGCATTGATCCGTTTGGTGGAAACCGATTTGAACCCGGCGATCAACGCACCCAACGATCTGGGTTTTCGATAAGGGGGCGCACGGCCGTGCGCCCTACGACAGCGTCACCCAACCTCAAACCTCAAGCACATCTCCTTCTCCAGCCTGCCGGGCACAAACGTAATCCGCGTGATCACGTCGTCTGTTCTCCCGTCCTTCGACTCCTCCACAAGCCGTTCGGCGCTGAATCTCCCTGGCGTATCCACCGCCGACAGCACCAGCCCTTTTGGCCGTGACCCGATCTGAACGGACCGGCCGTTTCGGGCAACCGTCGCCTTCTCAAACGTGATAAACGCCTCCTCCAGGAATTTCGGCTTTCTGGAAAAGGTGTACGCATCTTCCAGCGCCAGCCGGTTCGCATCCAGCCTGAACGTTCGAATCAGCTTCTTGACCCGGCCGCGGGGATAGGCCCGGGTCATGTCGATCACCGCCCGCTTCTCTCCCACCCCGTTCAGGTTCTCCACTTCAAGCGTCCCGTAATATTGTCCCCCCGCCTTCTGTTCCGCGCCGTTGATCACCGGTACGGAATGCCCTCTGGAACTGCAAAAGAGAACCTCGTAGCGTCGAGGGGAAAACGTCTTATCGGTGTACATCGGTGCGCCCGGATCCACCAGCAGGAGCCTGCCGTCCCGGTGAACGATAAAACTCCCCACGTCATTGTGATTGTGCGGTACCCCGTTGTGTCCCGCTAAGACCATCAGGGTCATCTGTTTTTTCCCCGGCTTGCCCCGCATCTTCACCTGTCCCAGATCAGGCAGGAGATAATCCTTGTGGTCCGGCGCGCCCCTGGCCTTCTGTCCCCTGTAGAGGGCCAGTTCGTGCATCCCACCCAGCTTCAACGATCCGTCCGGATGCTGTGCGCAAAGCTCGTAAAGCTCCGGGATCTCGTAGAACTGATTGATCAAAAGCGCGATCCGCGCCGAAACACGGCCATGGGTGGCATCGGCAAAGGTCGAATAAAGCGAACCGGAAATATGCGCGGCCAGCGGGTACCGGCAGATCCGTTCGATCTTCTCATCGGCCATAATGTTCAGCTCGCCGCCCGTCCTCAAATAAAGCGCCTCGGCTGTATAGAGATAGTGCCCGAAGCCGTAGTTCCAGTACGATGGCCCTTCCTTACACCCGCCGTCCTCCGCAAAGCCGTCCACCGCATAAGTCATATTCTGAATCGCCGCATGCGTCATGTGCGCCAGAACAACCGGGTCTTCGATCTCGTAAAGCGCCGCCCGAACGATCTGCCCGTTGCACACGTGGTTCCAGTTGTTGCGTGAGGTCTTCCAGTGGTCCATATGTTTGTAATTCCAGAACTTCTGAAAAATCCGCCGCTCGATCTCCTCCGACATCCGGTCCGCCACTTCGTCTTCGAGGCGGTCTCTCAGCACGTGTACGATCTCTGCGAACTGCGCCGCCATATTCGCCGATGACAGATCGATCTCCCGCCCCTCGTGCACGGCATTCACCCAGGTCGAATCCTCACAGTAGGCCCACAGCAGATCCTGAAGATAGTCCACATCCGCCTTCGGATGATCCAGCCAGAGCGCTAAGGCCGCACGGCCCAGTTCCCCCGAGCGGCCGCCCGTATGGGTCAGCCGGCGGTCCTTGGTCTGCCGCAGCCGCCGAAAATCCGACCCCTTGAGCACCGGAATATCCCGTCCCGGATCCAGGTTCCGGCTCAACTCGTCCCAGCCCCCGTTCACCTTTGCCAGCCGCTTCGCCCGGCGGATCGCTTTCGAATCGGTCAGGTACGGAGCCGGAGACCGGTCCCGATGGCGGTCGAACATCTCCGCCAGCTCGGTCATTGTCACATGCCTCAGCAGCATTTCCATCCCTACCCCTCCTCCGAAAAAAGCACCAGCACCCCGGTGTAATTGTGGACAAAATTCTTCCCGGCGATCGGCGCAAATTCCGCATTGCCAAAGAACCCGACCATCGGGAACGCCCCAAGCAGGTTTCGAATGACCGACACATCGTGATCGGGCTGGCCGTAGAGGCCGAACCCCCGCCCCAGGCAATTGAAGTAGAGGCCGAAGGCCGTGTGTCCAGACGCCAGATCGGCAACCACCTGTTCGATATCCTCGTGCGCGGCATCGGCCGTGCGGCGGTTGAACTGAACCGTCTGTCCCACCTCCACCTGTTCGCCCACAATCAGCGCCCCGGTGTCGGGATCCCTGCCCATCAAATTCCTCACCAGAAAATCGCCTCGCCCCCGGCGGGAGGCGTATTCGTCCATTGCCAGCCCGATAAAAATCGACCTCGCAGCGCTTTCCCGCTCCTCCGGAGTCAGCGTCTCAACGGCTTCCTTGAGGGCCTCAAACGCCGGCGAAAAAGCGATCTCGTGAATCACATTCCCCTCGGCCTTGGTAATGGTATACGCCTGCCCGAACGGCTGGCATCCCTGGGCGACCCCGGTAAACGCCCGCACCCCACCGCTCAACAGCACCCCCGCCACGCCGTCCCCGGCAACCTCCCGCCCGCACCACTGAAGCGTCTTCTGCGCCATCGGATCTCCCGAAGCCGCACCCCCCACGACCGGAATCTCACCGATATATTCCCGCAGACCGGCGATCAGCTCCGTTGGGTGAAACTGAAAAACATCCGGCAGGATCACCAGCAGGGATTCCCCGGACACGGAAGGCGAAACAGCCTCTCCAATCTCAGCCACCACGTCCTCTCCCCGCGCCAGAAAAGGCACAGCCCTCAGCGCCTCCCCGGAAAGCGCAAGAACCGTAACCCCGGGCCCCCGCTCAATCTCACCCTCGCCGGAAAGCACCCCCATCCCGCTGCACCCCACAACCGCCTCCGTGCCGGCCATATCAACGGCCATGTCCAGCATGGCCTGGATTTCACCGGCATAATGATAGGTGGCAAAAAGAAACACGAGATCGGCCGAATCGACCCCCGCCTCTCTCATCGCCTCCCCCACAGCCATCGCCGTTGCCTCAACCCCCAGCGCGTTCTCCGAATGACCTGCGCCTGCGTGCATACTCTGATCTCCTCAAAATCTTTAAACCAGGGTAGGGAGACGATCCAGTGAATCGTCCGGGGTGGTGTAGACGCGGAGATCGCAGAGAGAATCAGATGTTGACCCCTTTTTGCCTTTCTCCGCGTCCTCCGCGTCTCCGCGGTGATCAGACTTTAACCTTCCCCTGCGATGCCGACGATGCATAAATCGCGTCCACGATCTTTGATATCACCACCCCTTCATCGCCCGTGGTCACCGGATAACGTCCCTCACGCAGCGCCTCGATAAAATCCCGATTCACATTCCGTTCCTCGGCACGCCGCGGCCTGGGCAGCCGGGTCTCGGCCGGCTTCCCGTAAAGATCATGAAACTGCACCACCTCATCCCCAATCCGCAGCCCCCCTTCTGTCCCGTACAGCCAGACGCCATTGGCGCCTTCCATATGGGTAATCCACGAAAACACGACCGAGAGCGTCTTCCCGCCCGCTAAGCGGATGTACGCGTCAACGTGCTCTTCCACATCGTTCTTGATCTCCGCCGGAACGGCCGGCTCAATCACATTCCGCGTCACATTGGCCGACACGCCGATCACCTCGGGCCAGCCCAGATACCACATCATCTGATCCAGAAAATAGTGTCCCAGATCGGCGATAACCCCCCCGCCGCTGCGGGCGTGGTCTAAGAACCAGGCCGATTCCTTCAGCATATCGAACCCGGGCCGTCCCCGCCGGCGCAGGGTGACCAACCGCGCATGGTAGATCTCGCCAAGCGCCCCGCTGGACACGGCATCGTAGGCGATGGGCGCCAGCGGGTTAAAGCGAAAACGGCTGCAGCAAACAGCCAGCGCCCGGCCGGCGGCCCGTGCGGCGTCCGCCATCTCGGAAGCCTCCCCGGCGTTCATCGCAAACGGCTTTTCGCACAGCACATGTTTGCCCGCCTCCAGCGCGCCAACCACCGGCTGCCTGTGCGCAAACGGAGGCGTCGCCACCACCACCGCATCCAGCGCCTCCATCCCGATCAGTTTCTCAAACTCCGTAAACACATGCTGAACGTCGAACTCGGAGGCGAACGCCTGTGCGGCTTCGGGCACGATGTCGCAGCAGGCGGTGAGTTCCACGTTTGCACAGGCAATAAGACTTCGGGCGTGCGAGCGGCTGATAACCCCCGTACCAACAATACCGACCCTGATCGTCCGATCCGGACCAAACGCTTCAATAGCCATTGTCACCTCGCATTTTCTGCCTTCTGTACGGGCGACCCGCCGGGTCGCCCCTTCTGTATTCGGGGGCGGACGGGGGGTGAGGCGCCCATCGTCCTTTCGTTGATACCAGGCCAATATAGATTGAAATGGAGGTGAGATCAAAACTTTTCTCAATGCTCACACCAGCCTGTCCCACCCTCTTCCACGCCTTGCCAACCTGTGCAAAATGTGCTTCATGCGTCTTATTTAAATCATAATTTTTTCTTATTTTTTAATGTCATAACTCATCAATACTTCGGACAGTTTTTGTAATTCTGGGGGTTCAAATTTCATAAGCCATTGAAAAATAACAGTTTATGGAATTTGATGCTAAATTTATAACCTGTTGAAAATCAACAACTTATAAAAAGTGTCCGAACCATTGAACTCATGGTACACGACAAAAAAGGAAAAGACCTGCGCTGAGTGGTAAAATGAGTTAAGTTTGGGTTGTCAAGATCCAACAACTCATCCATCACCAAACACAGGTCTATGTCTCCTCAAGTTAATGAATTACACGACGTGATGCAATGGTATTTACCCTGTCATAAGGCCCGGGTAAAATTCATCGCCGCCTTCATTGTGTCTCTCATCAAGCTCACAACCGTCAACTTCACCAAACTGGCCAACGCCCTCAACGGCAAAGCCAAGCAGAAGTCCAACTATCGCAGAATCCAACGTTTCTTCAGTGAGTTTAATCTGTCCTATGACCTGGTGGCCGACTTGATCCTGCATCTCTTGCCGATCAAGTCGGACTTTACCATCTCGATAGATCGGACGACCTGGAGCTTCGGCAAACTGACCATCAATATTCTCACCGCCGGGAGTGTCTATCAAGGCGTTGCATTTCCCATCTGCTGGATACTGCTGCCCAAAAAGGGCAACTCCAACACCGATGAGCGTATCCAGTTGATGGAACGGGTCTTGAAGTTGGTGGATAAAAACCTGATTCAGGTCATCGTTGCAGACCGGGAATTCATTGGGCAAGAATGGTTTGCGTGGTTAGATGCGCAAGCCTTAGGCTTTGCCATCCGCGTCAAGGAAAACGCCAAAACCCTAAATGGCAAAGGGGACATCGCGCTTCGATGCTTGTTTGCCGACCTGCACATTCACCAAGAGCGCATCCTGCGTAAACCCCGTCTGATCTATGGTCATCATCTGTATTTGTCTGTCATCCGATTACCTGACGAATTTCTCATCGTTGCCAGCAAGTGTAAAGGTCGAAAACCGCTGGAGGATTACAAAAAACGGTGGGGAATTGAAGTCCTGTTCGCCGCGTTGAAAAGCCGAGGCTTCGATCTGGAACAGACCCATCTGATCCATCTGGAACGAATCGAAAAACTCATCGCGCTTTTAGCCATTGCCCTCACCTGGGCTCATCTGGTAGGAGAATGGATCGCAAAGACAAAACCGTTGAAGATCAAAAAACACGGATGCAAAGAGAAAAGCCTGTTTCGATATGGATTGGACCATTTGCAGTATGTTCTGCTCAATATACAGGATCACATCCAGGAGTTCTTTCACTGTCTTTGGATACTGATTGATCCTCCATATTTTAGGTCAGATTAAGTTTTGTCGTGTATTATGGTCATAACTATAAAATAAATATCAACATATAGCATCTGTTCTTCAGGCCGGATTTTGAAATAGAATCGACTTGCCAGATTGCGCTAAATGCATTATATTTATTACTGATAGGGGTAATCTGACTCGATTCCGGAGGATGTAAATGAACCTGAAAGACAGCCTGCAAACCAGTCCCATTACCCACGTTGATCTTTCTTTTTATATCGAGACACAAAAAGGGACAAAAGTACGGGATGTGCTGGACAAGATGAAAGCCAGTCACCGGAAATGCGCGCTCATCATGGACCGGGGCCAGTTGATCGGCATTTTTACCGAACGCGACATCATGAAAAAAGTCGCCGGCAAACCGGAAAGCTGGGATGCGCTTATCGAGACCCAGATGACGCCCGACCCGGAAACAATCGATGCTGACATGACCGTGATCCGGGCCGCCCAGATCATCGCCTCAAATCGGTACCGCTACATGCCGGTTGTGAACAAAGGCGGCGTGGTTCTGGGCACGCTAACCTACTATGCCATCATCAAATTCATCAGCGACTACTTTCCGGAGGAAATTTACAATCTGCCGCCCGTACCCGACCATTTTGCAACGGCTCGGGCCGGCGCTTGAACGTACCGTCCATTGCGGGCCTTTCGGTCCGGCAATAGAGATTTCGCAGCTTCAAGCTCAGGAGGTTTGTACTGATGGCCGAAACAGCGGTCGAAGAAACGGTCAAAGAAAAAGAAGCGGCGCAGCAGTTGGCCGAGGTGGAATCCATAGCCATCCGATTCGCCGGAGATTCCGGCGACGGCAGCCAGTTAATCGGCGGCGAATTTGCAAACACCTCGGCCATTGTCGGCAACGACATCAGCACGCTGCCGGACTTTCCCGCAGAAATTCGCGCCCCTGCCGGCACGCTGCCCGGTGTAAGCGGATTCCAGGTGCGCATTTCCAGTGAAGACATCTATACTCCCGGCGACGAACCTCAGGTGCTTGTGGCCATGAACCCCGCTGCGCTGAAAGCCAACATAGACGACCTGCCCGCCGGAGGCATTGTTATTGTCAACACGAATACATTCACGAAAAACAATTTCCGCAAAGCCGGCTACGAGTCCAACCCTCTCGAAGATGGTTCTCTGAAAAGTTACCGGGTCTGCCAGGTTCCCCTTACCACCCTCCACAAGAAAGCTGTGGAAGAGGTCGAAGGACTCTCCAACCGGCAGATCGATATGATGAAAAACTTCTTCGCGCTGGGCCTCTCTTTCTGGATCTTCGATCGTCCCTTAGAGCCCACCATCCGGATGCTGGAAAAAAAGTTTGCCAGCAAACCGGAAATTATCGAAGGTAACGTCCGGACCCTGAAAGCCGGCTACAACTACGGGGAGACGACCGAAGAATTTCAGTTCCATTATAAAGTAGCCAGAGCCCCTGTTGAACCGGGCACCTACCGTGCGGTAACCGGCGCCCAGGCCACGGCCCTTGGATTTGTGACCGCGGCCCGAAAGGCCGGCAAAACCCTGTTCTACGGCAGCTATCCCATCACACCCGCCAGCGGCATTTTGGAAGAACTGGCCGCATTCAAAAACTTCGATGTGCGCACCTTCCAGGCCGAGGACGAAATCGCGGCCATCGGATCGGTAATCGGCGCGGCATTTGGCGGCGCCTTTGGGGCAACAGGCACCAGCGGGCCGGGCGTTGCGCTCAAAAGCGAAGCCATCAACCTGGCCATTGTCCTGGAACTGCCGCTGGTCATTGCCAATTTTCAGCGCGGAGGTCCCAGCACCGGCCTGCCCACCAAAACCGAGCAGTCCGATCTGCTTCAGTGCTTCTTCGGGCGAAACGGCGAAAGCCCGATCCCGATCATCGCAGCCGCAACACCGGCAGACTGCTTCACAATGGCTATTGAAGCCTTCCGCATTGCAGTGGCAAGCATGACGCCTGTCTTTTTTATGTCCGACGGCTATTTGAACACGAGTTCGGAGCCCTGGAAGATTCCGAACCCCGACGACATCCCGTCAATCTCGATCGAGTACCGCACCGACCCGGAAGGCTTCCAGCCCTACCTTCGGGATCCCGAGACCCTTACGCGGCCCTGGGCAATTCCGGGAACGCCGGGTCTGGAACACCGGGTGGGCGGGCTCGGCAAGCAGGACATTACCGGAAATGTCTCCTACGACCCGCACGACCACGAGCATATTGTTAAAATAAGGGCGGAAAAAGTCGCCCGAATTGCTGACCGCATCCCGCGGCAGGAGGTGTATGGGCCTGTCTCCGGAGACCTGCTCATTGTCGGCTGGGGCAGCACGTTTGGGGCCATCCGGTCGGCCGTGCGCAAGGCCCGTACCCGGGGGCAGTCCGTTGCCCATGCGCATCTGAGGTATCTCAATCCTTTTCCCAGGAACCTGAAAAATGTCCTCTCCCGATACAAAAAAGTCCTGGTACCCGAAATGAATATGGGCCAGCTCTCTCTGCTGCTTAACGCCCGTTACCCCTTGAAGGTAATCTCCTTCCCCAAGGTAAAGGGGCAACCCTTTAAGATCTCTGAAATATCGCAAAAGATCGACGACCTGTTGGGTGCATAACCCCTGGTTTTTGTTTTTCTCCGCGTCCTCCGCGTCTCTGCGGTGAACGCTTACCAATTTCAGACATCAATTGGAGATATGATTCATGGCCGAAGCCGCATTGGAAATCACGCCGCTGTCCCGGAAGGATCTGGTGTCGGACCAGGAGGTCCGATGGTGTCCCGGCTGCGGAGACTATGCGATCCTGGCACAGATGCAACGGGTGCTGCCGGATCTGGGCATCCCCCGGGAGAAGATGGTGTTTATCTCCGGAATCGGGTGTTCCAGCCGGTTTCCCTACTACATGAACACCTACGGCATCCACTCCATTCATGGGCGCGCCCCCACCCTGGCCACAGGGCTGAAAGTGACCAACCCCGATCTGTCTGTCTGGGTGATGACCGGAGACGGAGACAGTCTGTCCATTGGAGGCAACCACCTGCTCCACGTCCTGCGCAGAAACGTGGACCTGAACATCATCCTCTTCAACAACCGCATCTACGGCCTCACCAAAGGTCAGTACTCGCCCACCTCGCCAACGGGCAAAATCACCTACACGTCTCCAATGGGAACCGTGGAGCAGCCGTTCAACGCCATCTCGGTGGCCATTGGTGCAGAGGCCACCTTTGTCGCGCGCACCGTGGACCGGCATACCAAACACCTGGCCGAAATCCTGCGTCGTGCGGCCGAACACAAAGGCACATCCTTTGTCGAAGTCTATCAAAATTGTAACATCTACTACGACGGCGCCTGGTCTTACGTAACCGAAGCCAACGTGAAGGACGACAATGCCCTGGCTCTGGAGCATGGACAACCGATGATCTTCGGAAAAGATCACGACAGGGGCATTCGCCTCAACGGCCTTTCGCCCGAAGTTGTCACTCTGGGCAACGGCGTCTCCGAAGACGATCTGCTCCACCACGATGAAAATGCGGAACAGCCGGCCCTGGCCTATATATTGAGCCGTATGGAACATCCCGACTTCCCGATCCCACTGGGTGTTTTTCGATCCATAAACCGGCCCACGTACGAGGAACAGGTGATCGGCCAGGGAAAGGCTGCCGTCGAACAAAAGGGAGAGGGAGACCTGGCAGCGCTCTACAGTTCCGCCGATACCTGGACCGTGTCGGAGGAAGAAAGTGTACCTGTTGAACGCGATATTTCCGAAGAGACTGTCCCTGAGGAGATATCTGAAATCATCCCCGGCATCTCTCAGGAAGATCCGCTGGCGCCCAAAACCGAATTCCAGCATCTGATGACGGACCCGGTTTCAACTCTGGACCTTCGGGAGCCGGAATTTATCGCTCCGGACGCCTCGCTTGAAAAGGCGATGGCCCAGATGGCGGAGAAGCATGTCGGCTGCCTCTTCGTCACAGAGGACAGGACCAACCTGCTGGGCATCCTGGTTGAAGGCGACTTCTTCTTAAAGGTCGCCGGTAAAGATATCGACATGGCGAACACAACGGTGGAAAGTCTGATGACACCGGATCCCACAACGCTGAAAACAACGGACCCCATCGGCCATGCCCTTCACCTGATGGACCTCCACGGCTATCGGCACATCCCCGTTGTAGACGACAAGGGGAAGCCGATCAAGGTGATCTCTTTCATGGCCGGTCTCCGGTTCATCGTCGAACTCTATGCCACCGAAAATCACGACAACTGATCGACAACAAACCGGATAAACCAGAAGGCCCGCGAATCCTGAGATCCGTGGGCCTTCTGGTTTGCACAAAAAGGGCAACCCTCCATGAACAAAATCCGAATCGGTATTGTAGGCTCCGGCGGGATGGCCAAACGCCGCGCCGAGGTCTTCAGCCAGGCAGAAGGATGTGACCTGATAGCGGTTGCCGCACGCAACCCCGAAACCGGACCGCCGCTGGCCGGGCAATACGGAGTGGACCACCTCACAGACTGGCAGGCGCTCATAGACCGCCGGGACGTGGACGCGGTCGCCATCTGCACCCACAACGAAATTCACGGAGCCATCGCCATCTCCGCCCTCGAAATGGGCAAACACGTCTTTATCGAATACCCGATCGCCCGCTTCCCGGAAGAAACAAAACGCCTGACGTCCCTGGCCGAAACCGCCTCCTGCGTCATCCGTGTGGCCCACAGCGAAAACGTCTCCACCTCACACCGTGCCCTCAAAGCAAGGGTCCACGGCCTGGGCGACCTTCTCGCCGCCCTCTTCCAGCGCCTCACCCCGGGCCGGGGCGCAAGGCCGGACGTCCTCTTCAACCTCACCCTCTCCGGTCCGCCTGCCCTCTTCTTCGTCTATCACATCTATCCCCTCGTAGACCTCTTCGGCCCCACCGCCTGGGTCGAATGCGGCGCCGAATATGTGGGATTGAAGGGTGACGGGCGGTATAACCGATTTGTCAACACCGTAACGGCCGGATTTGAAAACGGAGGCCTTGGCCGGTGGACCTGGGCCGGAGGGATCGACATTCACGAGGCCGAAGAGAGCCGGCGGATCGTGCTCACCGGCGGAACCCTCATCGGCGACGGCGGCAAATGGCGCGTATCAACCCCTGCGGGTGTGGAGGACCTGCCTCCGGCCGGAGAGGCCGGCCAGACACTCGAAACCCAATTTCTCAGCGACATCACCGAAGGCGGAGACGAATGGCGCCCGGATGCGGTACACGCCATCAACGCGGCGCAAATCGGCCTGGCGGCGGAATGATCGGCAAAAGAAAACCGGCGGGTTTTCCTGCCGGAAATAACATCGTAACCCGGGAGCAAATCCGATGTCACCCGCCTGAACCCAAAAACGCCGGGCAAACACTCGTTCGCCCCTACGCCTTCGTTCCCGGCCGTCGGAAGGAAATCGGAATCACCAGTTCCGGATTGAACCGCTCCAGCCCCTCCTCCCCAAGCCGCTCGGCCTCTTTTACCCCTTCTCTGATCGCCCTTTTCAACGCGCCCACATCCACCCCCAAAAACCGATCCGGAAACTGCCCCAGCTTCAACCCCGCATTGTTAAAATGTTTGACCACGCCGTGATAAATTCCCCGCCGGAGCTGGTGATAGGCCGCTGCAAGCTGGATCAATCCCTGAAAAAAGATCCGGCTCGGTTCCGGATGCCGCCGCCAGACCAGCTCCCACGCCTCGTGGCTCTCCCAGTACTCCCCCCGGTTGAACAGCGACACCGCCCGCTCAAAATCCGCCCGGTCCTCCTCCGACATTTCGGGCTCTACAATATCCTCCGGCCTCACCAGGTACGCCGGTTTCATCCGGGCGGACTTCAGATCCGGCCTGCTCATAACCCTTCTCCTGTCTCAATCACGCCCCTTCAGCAGGGGAACAATGCGCCTCAGCCATCGTCTCCAGCGCGATCAAATGCGCCTTTATCCGGCACGCCATCGGCTCTCCGGTCGGCGTCTCGGACGTAATCAGGTGGTCGGTATACCTCTGCTGGAACAGCGCAATCGGAATTCCCTCCCCCTTCCGCCGCTTCTCTACCTCCAGGTTCGGAAAAATCACCCCGTTTTTCGCCACCTCATTTTCAATCGTCGTATTCATATCCAACGGACACACCTCGGAAACCCTCCGGGTGATCTCCGGGCCCACTGGCGCCCTCCCTCGAAACTGTTCGTAGAGATAGTATCCCGAACTCTCCCAGTCCTCGTGCAAATCCATCACCGCCTCGAACCTTCGCCCGTCGATAAACCGTCGAACGATCTCGATCTCCGGAACACCCTCCTGCAGAATCGCCCAGTTGATGTCGATTCCCTGCTCGTTGTTCCGCGTCTCGTAGACGTAACCGTAGGGATTCAGACAGGGAATCACCTCAAACTGAAGCTGCCCCAGCCACCGGCTCTGGTCCGCCTCTAAAAAAGCCAGCGCCCCTTCCAAACCGGCCGGTTCGTCTCCGTGTGTGCCGCCGTTAATAAAAAATACCGGACGCGAAGCATTCTGTGAAAGCGTCACGCTATAAATCGGATACCCCGCCGCCTCTTCCAGAACGCGGAAATCGGCATCCGGCAGCGCCTCCACCCGGCGAACGATATCGCCATAATCTCGCATCCTCACCTCTCTCCTTTGTTACCCCAGCGCGTCAACCGCTTTTTGCACGATCGCCTTAAACTCATCTTCCACCGCTTCGGTAAACGGCGCCGGCAGGAAGTAGGCGCGGTGCGAGCGGTCCCCTTCGTATCCCCCCTCAATCACAATCTGTCGGGTAGGGATATAGGCGGCCGTCACATTCGCATATCCCACAGCCATCGCAAGGGGCGTTTGCACAAGCGACCGGGCAAGCGGCCCCAGTCCACTGCACACCTCGCCTTCTAAGAAAAGGATCGACAGCGCGTCGCCCAACCGCCAGGCGGGCGCCTCGTATAAAAACTGCCGGCTCTGCATCGGTAGCGCCATCATCTGCCGCGCCCACCAGGTCTCGTGGCTGTTGCGCGAGCCGGTCGTGGCAATCTCATCAACCCGCTCGACCGGCCAGCCTTCCGCCATCGTCAGATTGCCCCAGGCGCGTGCGCACCTCAGCTCGCCGGTCAGTTCCTCCAGCTCATCCCGCTTCACACAATCCAGCGCTGCATCGGCCAGCGCAACCCCCGCGTTGTGCGCAGCCTCTACACTGGCCGAGAAAACCAGTTCGCCCGTATCGGGATCTGTGTGCGTAACCTTTGCATCGCCGCCGCACCCCATCACGAACACCCCCCGGCTCTGCTCCCCCAGCGCCTCCCGAATCCGATCGCGCATCGCGCCCGGATAATCCGGAGTCCACATATCCATCCCCCCGGAACTGGTCGGGTGGCAGGCGTGCCCCACCAGCACGATCTCGCCCGGCGACCCCTCGCGCCCCATCCGCAGCACCGGCGTGTGCGCATCGTAGCTGCCTTCCGGATTGGGCGTCCACGTCAGCCCACCCGGCGCCCGCCTGTGGTGGCCGATGCGCGTCTCCAGCGCCCCGTATCGAACCGTGCCCGATACCAGCGATGACATCGCATCATCGACCAGCCCCAGCAGCTTGTCCTCCAGCTCCGCAAGGTACCACGGATTGATCTGCCCGCAGCTCAGACTCACCGAAAAGTTCACCGCCGGTCCCCAGTGCGTGTGCGACGCGCAAACCGCCACTGCCTCGGGCGCAACCCCGTGTTTTTCGCCAACGGCATGGCGCAGGGCATGGATACACGGGCGATCAAAACTCAGCACATCCGCAGCAAGCAACACCGCCGTACTGCCAGCGCCATCCCGAATTGCTACCGCCTGGGCGCCAAGCGGCAGGTGCGTTCCCTGGCAGATGCGATCCCTTCCATAACCCGTCATAAACGAATGTCCCGGCCTGGGCGTGATATCGCATTCGGCATACCCGATCTCCCAGTTCGCACTCATTGGGATCCCTCCTTGTGATCAATACGTTTGCGATCAGCCTCGACGGATTCAAACCACGTCTCTAAGTCGCTCATCATCCTCGAAACCCGCTCCGGCTCAACATCCGCCAGGTTGTGCTGTTCCAGCGGATCGTCCTCCAGATTGTACAGCTCGGGTGGAGGCGGCGGAGGCGTCTCGCGCCCCGGTTCCGGATCCCGGCAAATATCGGTAAACCGTTCCGGTTCGTACTTCAACGCCCGGTCCATATCCAGGTCTGCTCTCGAAACCTCCATCGCCTCCTGGATGCGGGGTCGAACCAGCTTCCACATCCCGTCCCGCATCGCCGCGTTGCAGCTCACCAGCGGCGTGTACCGGTTCCACTGCCAGAATCGTCTCGTATCCACCTCGCCCCCCTCGCCCCGCAGCAGAGAAAGCACATCGTGGCCGTCCAGGTCCAGGTCGCCGGGCACAGACGCCTCTGCAACCGCCGCCAGCGTCGGCAGCCAGTCGGTAAAGTGAACCAGATCGTCAACACGCCCTCCGCCCTCCAGACCCGCCGGCCAGCGCACCACCATCGGCACCCGAATCCCTCCTTCGTACACGCTGCCCTTCGCGCCGTTGAACCCGCAGTTGTACCGCACCGTGCTCATATCCCCCTGCCCGCTCATCTGCGGCCCGTTGTCGCTCGTAAAAAGCACCATCGTATTCTCTTCCAACCCGTAGCGCTCAAGCGCCTCCAGGATCCGTTCCACCCCTCTGTCCATCCGCCCAATCATGCCGTACAGAAGGCTCACACCCTCCGTAAACTTCCCGGTCTCCCGAAACGGCACAACCTCCTCCTCGGGAGCCTGAAAAGGACTGTGCGGGGCATTGTAGGTCAGATGTAGAAAAAAGGGCTCCGACCGATGCCGCTCGATAAACGCCACGGCTTCGTCGGTCAACACATCCGTCAGATAACGCCCGTCGCTCTTCCGAAACGCCCCGTTATAATCCAGCCGCCAGTCATAATAATCCTGCCAGCCCCCTCGAAAGCCCACAAACTCATCGAACCCCCGCGCATTGGGGTGATATCGCGGATCAAGCGCTCCCAGGTGCCACTTTCCAATCAGCCCCGTGACATAACCCGCCGACCCGAACAGATCGCCCGCCGTCACCTCGTCTAAGGCCAGCCGATCCAGCCCCCGGCCCTCCAGCGTATCAATCGCCCCGGTCCGGTGCGGGTACCGCCCCGTCAGCAGCGCCGCCCGGGCCGGCGCACACACGCAGGATCCCGAGTAGTGCTGGGTCAAACACACGCTCTCTCCAACCAGCCGGTCCAGCGTCGGCGTCCGGGAAGAGCCATCGCTGAAAACCCCGAAATCCCCGTACCCCATATCGTCCACAAGGATCATCACAATATTGGGTCGCTGCATTAAAATTCTCTCCTGATCCTGACTGCTCAGTTTGTACCTGTCCCACCCTGAGTCCCACCATCCTGGTCCAGCGCTGCAATCACATCGCTGTGAATCGCCCCGCTGCTCACCACCACCCCCCGGTTCGCCTCCATCCGATCGCCCGACGCAAAATCGAGCGGATTGCCGTACCTATCGGTCACGCATCCGCCGGCCTCCTCCACCACAAGCGCGCCGGCCGCATGGTCCCAGATCTTCTCCCGGTAATCCGGATACTTCGGCGATGGAAGCCTCAGATAAAGCACCGCATCCCCACGCGCAACCGCAGCGTACTTGGCCTGGCTGTCCATCCGAAGCGACGCCTCCCGTATGCCCACCGCCCGGGCAATCGTCTGCTGCAAATCGTGATCGCCGTGAGCGGATTCCACGCTCTCCACAAACCGCCAGTTCTGAAGCGTCGGCTCCTCCGCCACCCGCACCGGGGACGGCGTGCCTCCTCCTATGGGAACCATCACTGTCCCCTCACCTCGAACGGCAACAAACAGCACCCCCCGTTCTCCCCCGGTCCGCGCAAGATCCAGAGGCAGCGCAGGGCAGGCCAGCGCGCCTACCTTTACCTCCCCACCCTCTACCAGGGCCAGCGCCACGGCATACTGATCGTTGCGCAAAAACCCCTTCGTCCCATCAATCGGATCCAATGTCCAGTACCGCTTCGAGACGCTCCCGTTGCCCAGATCAATCCAGTCACAGAGCGTTTCAGACGTCGCCTCCCGTCGAAACCGCCGCACGTACCCTCCGATCTGATCCAGCATCCGCGCCTGATCCGATTTCCTCAAGTCCTCGGCATCTTCCTCTGCCACAATCGGATCCCGGGGAAACCCCTCCCGAAGCCGGCGACACACCAGTGCCTGCGATCCAAAATCCGCAACCGTCACAGGGCTTTTGTCCGCCTTCTCTAAGGAATCCCCCGCCACCATCTCCTCCCTCACCGCCATACAGAGTTCTGCCGCCTCTGCAACCGCCTCAACCGCCACGTCTCTTTCGTGCGTATAGCTCACAGCAATCCTCTTCTCACAATGACAGTTCTCGGTTCCACACTGCCCGGCGCCTTCACCCAAACATCCTCCGCCCCAACGTAATCCCGTGCGCCCGGACGGGATCTTCCCTCCAACCCGCCTGTTCCAGCCGCTTCGACAGAATCCCCTCCAGCCGTTCTTCCATCTCCCTCGCCCGGTCGGGCAGGTCCTCGGCCAGATTCTGCTGCTCTCCCGGATCGGCCTCGAGGTCGTAGAGTTCCCGTTCCGGCTTCCCGTAAAAATCAGGCTCCCGGGCCAGAATCAGCTTCCAGCCCGCTTCCCGAAGCGCCCACTTGGCCATCCAGGTACACTCCTCCGTCAGCAGAAAAGCATCGCCTCCGCCGGCCTCCTCACCGCGAATCAGGGACGCCAGAGAACGGCCGTCCATCGACGCCGGAGGGCGCAGGCCGGCCCCTTCCAGGACGGTCGGCGCCAGGTCCACATGCTCAACCAGGGACGAGATCCGCCGGGGGCCTCCCGCTTCTCCCGGCCAGCGGACAATCAGAGGGACGTGGATATTGCTCTCGTACAGACCGTGATGGTCAAAATAGATCCCGTGTTCCCCCAGCTCTTCGCCGTGGTCTCCAAACAGGATAACCGCCGTCTCATCTAACAGCCCCATCCCCTCAAGCGCTCCCACGAGTTCCTGCACCCCGTCGTCGGCGCAGCGGACCTCGGCGTCGTACTGGCTCCGGACAAACTCGATATCCGTAATCTGCGCGCCCTCTGCGCCCGGCCACTCACCGGCCATTCGGTCCAGCCATTTGGGTACCCACCAGTCCATCAACGGCCGGTGGTAAAAGGGCGCCAGGCTGCCCGCATTCGCCGTTGTCGGATCGCCCTCATAGAAAAGACCCTGATAGCGCCCTGGAGGCATATAGGGCGTGTGCGGGTCCCAGTAATGGACGAACAGGAAGAAGGGACCCCGCCGGTGGCGCTCCAGCCATTCAACAGCAGTCCGGTTAAACTCAAAACAATCGGGAAAGGTCCCCGGCTCTCTGGGGTTCATATAGGCATCGAACCCGCGCGAGAACCAGGGTTGGTGCTGATCCGCCATATTGTCCACGGCCGCCGTGGCATAGCCCGCCTCCCGAAGGAGTGCTGGAAGAAAAGGAGCCTCTTCGCCCAGCAGCCAGTTTCCCCTGTGCGCCACAATTCCGTGCGTTGTGGGCCGCTGCCCCGTAAACAGCGTCGTAAAAGAGGGCTGTGTGGGAACCCCGGGCGCAAAACAGGCCTCAAAAAGCGCCCCTTCTTTAGCCAGGCCATCCATAAACGGGCTGGTCTTTCGCGAATACCCGTAGCAGCCAAGCCGGTCTGCCCGCAGGCTGTCGATCCCGATGAGAAGGAAGTTCATCCCGCTCTCCCGGCTGCTCCAACCTGATTGATCAGCATCGTCCTCACCTTCAAAAAAGGCCCCTGGATAAACAGCATCTCCAGAGGCCTGTCGCGTGGCGCCCAACCGCCCCTACTGGCCCGTCAGCCCGTCAACCTCTGCGCGATCCACCCAGCTCTCGAACCCGACCTGACCGGACAGGGTCCAGGCCGTCAGATAGAGCGCAGCCGTAAACCGCGTGGCCTCACGGGCGCGTTTAGTGCCAAAATCGACCACCTCGGGCACGGGGTCCCACTCCCCTTCGCCGGCAGGCGGCAGCCGGTCTTCCATTTCATAGACCCGGTCGATCAGGGAACTGCTCCCCTCGATTTGAGCAAAAATACCGGCCATTAGATCCTCAATCGGTTCGATCTTCTGATCCCGGGCCAGGTCCTCCGGTTTGAGTCCCAACCTACGGACCAGATCGTCCACCTTAAAATGGATCCCCGTCCGCTGGAATGTCCCATCCGGTTTTGGCCTGCCGTCGTAGTACATCGTCACGTGCAGAGGCTGGCATAAATCCTGGGCGTAGTGGGCGATAAATCCGGCGTAAACCAGACACTTCTGCTGGATGTAGGGATTATCGGGCCACTTCCGGTGCTCTGCAAAGGCCACGGCCAGACGCTGTGTCCATTCGGCAACCGCATAGGGCAGAAACCCCACATCTTCCGGGCTGACGCCCTGTTTGGCGCAAAACTGAACAAACGCATACCGGTCTTTGGGCAGATCCCGATCGCCTTCCTTCAAATATTCCGGATTCAAATGATGCTCCGGGGTTTCAGCTCCGCGCACCAGGGGCGTACCCCGGTTTTTCGCCAGATCCGGATCCCACACATAATGGGCGATTGCGTTCCCTCCGGAACGGAAAAATTCCGGCGCCTCCCGGGGCAGGGCCACCGCCGCTGCCCGGCTCAAAATGCTATGCCCCCGGGGCCACCAGCCCCAGGTTGGAGATCCGCTCATCAGCAAAAGCACAACCAGAACAGCAGGCAGACGTCTCATTTTCCTGTTGACTCCTTAAAAGAAATAGCGTATTCTTACTTGTGAAGCGTTTTTGAGAAAACAGAGTTTCATCGGTCAGCAGAGCAGATGCGCCGGAGGCTTCTCTGAGGGGAGTGTAAGTCCCCGGTGTGGATGTCCCTGTCGGCCGATGGCCCCTTTTCAGCACCTGCCGCATTCTCTTCAGGATGGGTCGGTGCTTTTTCTTTGCCCTCAAGAAAACGCCCGGCAGGATATGCAATCTACACCACCAGACCCTTTTTGTCAACGCCAACAAAAAACGGCGGAAGGTCAACCCTTGACCCTCCGTCCAATTTCTGGCGGGAATGTGTGGGAATCGAACCCACCCAGCGTGTGATTAGCACGCCGCAACGGGTTTGAAGCCCGCGAGGGCCACCAGTGCCCCATCCATTCCCGCACCGTAACCGTTCAGGTGGATACTGCATTTTACCGCAGAGACGCAGAGATCGCAGAGATCGTCATGGTTCGTGATTCTTGGTCCGTTTTCTCAGTACCCGATCCCCGATTTTGGCTTTTCTCCGCGTCCTCCGCGTCTCTGCGGTGAACGCTTACCCCGCGCCTATTGCTCTTTCGCCAGCTCTGCGTTTTCCCGCGCAATCTGCTCCTTCTGCCAGCCGTAGTCCACATTCCCATCGTAGAACGCCTCGGGGTGTTCAATCGCCCACAGCTGCTTCCGGATCAGCCAATTCTGCGGATCCAGCCGGAAGGCCCGCTTCAACTCCGCCACCGCCTCATCCTGCTTGCCCTGTTTCAGGAGCGTGGCCGCAAGCTGGAACCGCGCATCGGCCTCGGCCTCCTCCGGTGTCAGCTCGCTGGGCGCCGTATCCCGGTTGGCGTCTATCCAGACCTGCGGGATCGTGCCGGTCGTAACCCACTCGGTCAGTTCCCGGCGGAAATCATCGGTGTCGATATTTACGCTGCCCACGGTCCGCACCAGGCGCCCCTCCTCGTCAAGCAAAATCCCCACCGGCACGTACTTGAGGCTGTAGGCTTTGCCGATCATATTGTGCTGGTCCAGAAGCGACCGGTATGTCGCCCCTGCCTTTTCCACCCAGGGCGCGGCCGCCTCGGCCCCCTGCACATCCTGGGCGATCGACACAACCTCAACCTGGTCTTTGTGCGCCGCATAAAAAGACTGCCATCCAGGCAGTTGGCCCCGGCACCCTCACCAGGAGGCCCACATATAGAAGACCGTTTTCTTTCCCCGGTAGTCGCTCGTGGAAACCGGGTCTCCGCTATAGAGGTCAGGCAGCGTAAATTCCGGCGGCCGGCTCCCCATTCCCAACCCGGACTGCTCCCCTTTTCCCGCAGTCGTCACCCGCAGCACACCGTCCTCTCTCTGCCAGCGGAGTCCCAGCGGCTCACCAAAAGCGTCTAAGGGCGCATAAAGAGTGCCGTTAATAGAAACCGTCACCTCCTCCCCCGTATTGAGCGGAATACACAGATCCTCCTTGCAAACCGCAAGCGGCCCGTTATTATCCAGCGTCTTGGCCTCGGCCCCTACCGCCTCGGCGAACGTGTAGAGGGGAACCAGAACATTGTCCCTGTCCAGCCTGGGGCCCGGTGTCAACGGAACCGGCTGCCCGTCCAGAATAACGGTTAGAGTCTGCATAGCTGTTCCCTCCTGAGCATCAACCGGAACCGCCCCGAGGCAGAGCGCCAGCAAAATCAGCCCAACCCGCCCGGAGCGTCGGATGCGATCCACCCGCATTGAAGCCGGCATAAACGACCTCTCTTCTCAAACTGTAGCCGCAGGCTTTATGCCTGCGTATATGCCTGCGGCGCACCCATAAAGGGTGCGGCTACATCAAAAAACACCTTCAGCAGATTCTTGCCAGCAAAATAAGCATCTGCTATCTTGCAATCTACAGAGTTCGCAGTCCGATGTCAAGCCGCCCCTTTCAGCACCCGCACATCCCCCTGCCGCGCGGTCACGCCCCGGCCGTCGAAATAATTCAGCAGGGGAACCGCGTACTTGCGCGTGGTTCCCACCAGATCCCGAAACGTGGAAACCGCAATCTGTCCGTGCGTTTTCAGATGCTCCACAAGCGCCTGTTCCACCTCCGCCAGGACATCCGGGTCAAAAAGGAGGGTCTCCTCCAGCCGGACCAGGTCTCCCATCGCCTGCATAGCAGCCACAACAGCCCCAACCTCCTCCGGATCGTCCGCCACCTTTGAGGGAAGCTCCTGAAGATCGGGCGGAACCGCCTTTGCCTCCCG
The DNA here is from genome assembly GCA_965249305.1 of Candidatus Latescibacterota bacterium. Taxonomy (GTDB): domain Bacteria; phylum Latescibacterota; class UBA2968; order UBA2968. The sequence continues at coordinate 7,418,181 of OZ252228.1, forward strand.
CAGAAGGGTCTGTATATCTCCCCGCAGGCGTTCCTGTTCCTCCGACAACCGGATGCGGTGATCGGCCAGGCTCAGAAGGGGGCCGTCCGCCTTTAGCCTTTCCGTCTGGAGCAAATACTCAATCCCCTGTTCATAAGCCTCCGCAGGCGGCGCCCCATCCACCTGAAGGCGGAGTTCGTTTTGCAAAATGCCCGGCCGCAGCGGGTGGACGCTGTGGAAGGCTCCCAGAGAGGCCTGAATACGCTCGAGCAGATCCTGCCAGACATCGGTATACAGATAAAAATCCTGCCCTGCGTGGCGAAAAGTGACCGCACGCCCGGCATCCAGAAGGGTCTGCAGCCGTTCTTCCAGCTCCGCCGAGGCCACCCCCATCTCCGAAGCCAGCGCCTGCATCGACCGGGGCCTGAACCCGGCCGTTTTCAACCGCAGCTCCAGCACCCGGGTGGGGTCGTCCTGCTCCAGACCCTGCAGGATCTCAAGCACCTCTGCCCGGAACCGCCGGTGCTTCACCGGCTGCGGGTCCAGCACCACCCCGCCCCCAATCGTCTGCACCGGCGAATAGCGGCGAATCACAAACCGGTCTCCCCGGGCGGCCACCCCGGGCGCCTCCAGCCGGAGCTGAACAAGCTGAGACGCCCCCGGCGGGAGTTCCTCCGCCTCCAGCAGCACCACGCGGGCCAGCACCTCCCGGGGCCCTAAGTGAAGATGCACCCTGGCGCGGTTCTTCAGGGACGCCGGCGCATCCGAAAGCAGTTGTAGCCGGGCGTCGATCATGTAGGTCGCGCTAAAATAATCCGGCTGCGCCAGAATATCGCCCCGTTCAACTTCCTCCACCTCCACACCGCTCAGGTTAACCGCCGCACGGGCTCCCACCTCGGCCGCCTCCTCATCCCTCCCGTGAATCTGGACCCCGCGCACCCGAACCGTCTGATCCGCCGGCAGCAGCACCACCTCGTCTTTGGGCCGCACCCTGCCCGAGAGAACCGTGCCCGTCACCACCGTCCCAAACCCTCGTACAGAAAAAACCCGGTCCACCGGCAGCCGGAAAATCCCCCGGTCGGGCCGCGCCTCCACACGCGCAATCTCGGCCTCCAGCAGCGACCGCAGCTCGTCGATCCCTTCGCCGGTCAGGGCCGACGCAGGCACAATCGGCGCCCCCTCTAGAAAGGTCCCCTCAAACAGATCCCCCAGATCCTCCCTCACCAGATCCAGCCACTCCCTCTCCACCAGATCGGCCTTGGTCAGCGCCACAATCCCCCGCCGCACCCCCAGCAGGTTGAGAATCCCTAAGTGTTCCCGGGTCTGGGGCATCGCCCCGTCGTCCGCCGCCACCACAAAAAGCGCCAGGTCCACCGTGCAGACCCCCGTCACCATATTCTTGACAAACCGCTCGTGCCCCGGCACATCGATAATCGTCACATGGTCTTTCCAGTACGCAAACCCGATATCAATCGTCACCCCCCGGGCCTGCTCTTCGGGCAGCGTATCGGTGTCGATATCCGTCAGCGCCTTGACCAGGGCGGTCTTCCCGTGGTCGATATGTCCGGCCGTGCCGATGATTACGTGCGACATAACACCTCCTCCACCCCCCACCGTACCGCCTGTGCTACAATCGCCAGCTCGTCCGCCCGGACCGTGCGCAGGTCCAGAAACAGCCGGTCCTCCCGAACATATCCCAGCACCGGCGGCGTATGCCGTCGCAGACGTTCCGACAGATCTCCCACAGAGCGGCCGGGCCAGGCCAGGGTCAGCGCCACGCTGGGAATCTCCTCCAGCGGAAGCGCGCCGCTGCCCGTCTGCGCCACCGAATCCTCCAGACCGAACCGAACCCCCCGATCCTCCAAGTCCTTCAGGCGCCCTCGCAGCCGGCCGCCCCGCCTGCGCAGCGTGGCCACAGGCTCGGTCAGCATCCGCAGCGTCGGATGGTTTCGCAGGAGCGCCTTCCGGTTCAGAAACAGCTTCAGCGTGGCCTCTAAGGCGGCGTAGGTCAGCTTGCCGCAGCGCAGAGCGCGCATCAGTGGATTCTTCCGAATCCGGTCCAGAACCTCCCGCCTGCCCACCAGCACCCCCGCCTGAGGCCCGCCTAAGACCTTATCCCCGCTGAAACTCACCACGTCCGCCCCGGCGGCGATGCTGTCGGAAACGAGCGGCTCGTAGGGCAGCCCGTACTCCCGCAGATCCACCAGAACGCCGCCCCCCAGATCGTGCGCCACCGGAACCCCGTGCCGTTGTCCCAGCGCAACCAGCTCTTCCAGAGAGACCTCGGCCGTGAACCCCCTCACCTGATAATTGCTCGGGTGAACCGCCAGCATCAGGCCGGCCCGGTCGCTCAGCGCCTCTTCAAAGTCCCCCGCATGGGTACGGTTGGTCGTCCCCACCTCCACCATCATCGCGCCGCTTCGGGCCATAATATCGGGGATCCGGAACGACCCGCCGATCTCGATCAACTGCCCGCGCGAAACAATCGCTTCCCGGCCCAGCGCAAGCGTGTTGAGCATCAGCAGCACCGCAGCGGCGTTGTTGTTCACCACACACCCCGCCTCCGCGCCGGTCAGCTCGCACAGGATCTCCTCCACCAGCGCGATCCTGGCCCCCCGCTGTCCCGACTCCAGATCAAGCTCCAGATTGGTATAGCCGCCCGCCGTGCGCGAAATCTGTTCCAGCGCCGCCTCCGGAAGCGGCGCCCGTCCCAGATTTGTATGCAGCACAATCCCCGTGGCGTTCACCACCCGCCGAAGCCGGGGAGCAAACACCGCCTCCAGCCGCCGGCGCACATCCGCCACCACCTGCCCCACCAGCGCCTCCCGGTCGTGCCCCACCCCTTCTCCCCGTCCCATCGCCTCCCGCATCGCATCGATGGACGCCCGCACCACCCCGGTCAACACGGCCCCATCGCACCGTTCAACCAGCGCGCGCACCCCCGCTTCGGAAAGCACCCGATCCACCGAGGGAATCACAGAAAAATCCACCTGAGTCGCAGACAAAAATTCGCCCTATCCTTAAAGCTTCAACCTGAGCCTCAAGCCCCCATCATGGCACAATCTCAAACCGGATCTCTTTGGAAACCTTTCTTTCGGTCAACAGGTCGGTCACCGTAACCTGCACCTTCTGTCCCCCCGGCCTGGTCTGTGCCAGATCGAGCTCCACGTACGCCACTTCGTCCAACTTATCTCCCATCTGATCGTACGCGATCACAACCTCCTGGTCTTTCTCTACAATCCGGAACAGCCGGCCAAAACCGCGCAGCACCCGCGCAGGCGCGGAGCGGTCTTCATAGGACCGGAGCTTATATTCCACGCGGTACTGCGTCTGCCCGAATTCATCCCGGGTCAAATTGTAAATCTCGAAATAGACAAACGCGTTCTGGTCGTCCCGAAACGCCCGGGACGACATCGGGATAATCTCCAGGCCATGTTTGACAAAGGGCCCCACCCCTTCCACCGGAGACATCGAGAACGCCAGTTCAATATCGCTGGTCTGCAGCCCCTCCCTGCCTCTGTAGTCCTCCAGCTCGATCTGCTGCTGGTAAACCTGGGACTTGCCGGAAGCGAAGTCCTGCACCTGGAGGGCCAAATAGTACGACCCCGGCGGCAGATCAACCGGCACAATGCCCGGAATAAAAGCCCCGTCTTCGATCTGCTGGTTCGTAGGCGCCGTAAAAACAATCTGGTCCTGAACCCGGTGAACCTCGTTCCAGAGGCTGTCGTAGATGGCCAGCCCCCGGCCCAGTACGAGCAAATCCGTCTTCTCATCCACATTCAATCGGGCCACCTCCGAAGCCGGCAGGCCGTAATAGACCTCCAGCCGGGTCTGATCCTCCGGCCCGCGGTAGGCCGACGCGTAATAATAAAAATCGATCGGCAGATCCGCAAAATCGGGCGTATAAATCGAAGCCTGTTTCACCGCGATCTGCTGCACGAGCACATCGCCGTGCAGCTTCATCAAATCAATGGCCAACGAAGGCGAAAGATTCTGGGGAAGAGGGGCAAAAACATAGCGCCTGTTGGCATGCTCGCTCACAAACGTAATCTCGGTCCCTCCCTCGATTTCAGCGTAGACCCAGTACTCCCACCGGACGTTCGGCTTGACGGGAAAAATGGGAAACCCGGGCGTGACCCCAAGCCCGATGCGAAACCGGCTGGTAAAATTGGTCCTGGCATCCTGGATCGTGCGGTCCAGTTCGGCCCGGATGTCGTCCGACCGGCTGATGTGGTTCGGACCGCCCAGCCGGATGTACACATCTCCTCGGTCATCCCAGGGAAATTCGCCCCTGGAATAATGCTGCCGGGCATGGGCCACCCGCCGGTAGTGTTCCACAAGGCGTTCGTTCGCAGCCGACAGCGGGGCAGGGTCCCGGCGCTTCCAGAACCGCCGGTTCATCTCCTCCTTCTGCTCATCGGGCGTGTTTTGATAAAGCGCCAGTTCCGCCTTCGTAGCCACTAAGGAAATATCCAGGTAAACGCGCTGCTCCTCCTCGGGCAGGCGGTCGATATAGCGCTCGAAAATCTGCTGGGCATGATCAAAGTCCCGGTCCATCTGGCTGATCTTCGCCATCTCCAGGTAGACCCCGGCATCCACCGTTTCTCCGGACGCAATCTGGTCCTCCAGAATCTGCACCGCCTCCTGCTTCTGGGCCTTTGCAAGCAGCAGCCTCGCCAGCCGGTAGCCCGCCTCGCTGTGGGCCGGATGGACCGCAACCTGTTTCCGGTAGGCCGAAATAGCATCAACCGTGTCCCGATTCTCCTCCAGCAGCCGGCCCATACGATAGTGGGCCTCCCGATGGCGGGCATCCAGTTCCACAACCTTCTCAAAAGCGTCCAGCGCTTTCGACGGTCGGGATGCTTCGTAAATCAGCGCCAGGTTGTAATGGGCATCCACAAAGGTGGGATCTTTATCCACCGCCCGCCGAAAACTGGACCGGGCGCGCCGCTCGTCCCCTTCATCCAGATACGTCAGGCCCAGCCCGTTGTACCCTTCGGCTTTCGCCCCCAGCTTGATCCCCTTTTCAAAAGCCGCTCTTGCCCCCTTCCGATCCCCCGCAGACAGAGAGGCGTGGCCTAAAAGCACGTAGACATCGGCCCGCTCAAATCCCGCGTCGATCACCGCCTGCAGGGCCGCAACCGCCTCTTCCGGTCGATCATCCCGAATGTGCGCCTCCGCCGCCCTGCGCAGGGAATCCGCCCGGGCAGATGTCAACGGAACCTGCGCATCACATACGTCAGAGGCAAAAACAAGCAACAACAAAAGGGTCAGGCTTTGAAAGCGCATGGGAACACCCCGCAAGTGCGTACATCCGGCCGAAATGAGATCGCCCCTCGGTGTTACAGCGAGAGGCGGTATATGGTAGAGTAAATCTATCTAATATCTCGCTCCTGGGCAAAGGAATTCTTGGAGCCTGTTGAAGCGGCCGGGGGGTATTCTGGTGTCCTGTTTCAACGTTGACAAGCCCGGTCTCAGGCTGTATCTTTCAGCCAGTATCTCCCCATCCTCTCTAAGCATTAAGGAGCCTGTATGTCTGTGCGAAAAGTGGTTATTCCAGTAGCCGGGCTTGGCACTCGACTCCTTCCCACCACCAAAGCCCTTCCCAAAGAGATGCTTCCCGTGGGCCGGTTGCCCGCCATCCAGCACGTGGTGGAAGAGATGGCGGAAGCCAACCTGAAAAAGGTGATCTTCATTACCTCCCGGGGCAAAGCCATCATCGAAAACCAGTTCGACGACAACGTCGACGTGGCCATCCACCTCGAACAGGACGGACGGCTGAACGACCTGGGAGACTTCGACTACACCAGGCGTGGAATCGAGTTCTTTTATACCCGCCAGCACGTACCGCCCGGCACCACCAAACCCCAGGGCACCGGCGCAGCCATTGCAGCGGCCCAAAGCTTTGTAGATGACGAACACTTTGTGGTCGCCTACGGCGACACCATCATCAGTTCGACCCGGACCCCGAGCTTTCTCGAACGGCTGATCGAAGCGCACCTCAAGCACAACGCCACCTGCACCCTGGGTGTTCGCCCGGTTCCTCCAGAGCTGGTCAGCCGATACGGCGTGGTCCAGCCGGTTAAGGGCGAAGACCTGAGTGCCGAAAGCTTCCTGATTGAGGATGTGGTGGAAAAACCGGCCGCAGATGAAGCGCCCAGTTCTATGGCCGTGAGCGCCCGCTACATTTTTGGTCCGGAGATCTTTGAATTCTTAGAACGCATTCCCCCTTCCGAACATCAACTGACCGACGCCATTCGGGGCCTGATTCGGTCTGGGCACATGGTCCGCTGCGTACAAATGAAGCCGGACGAGATCCGCTACGACATTGGCAGCCACGAAACCTACTACAAGGCATTCATCGACTTTGCCCTCCAGGACCCCAACTGCGGGGAAAATATCCGACATTATATCGAAACCTGCGTCGGTAGGCATTCCGTCGGGCCAACCGCTGGCAAAGAGGAGTAAAAGAATGGCTGCGATTGACATACAGAAAAGCGCTGCCACAACGATTGAAAAGATTCGGGACTACCTCGGAGACGAGGCGGATGATCTGTTGAGCTACGAATGCAAACTCTCCAGCGCGCTCCTCCACCCGCCCGGTCCCGACTTTGTAGACCGGATCTCGTGGGTATAAATAAAAGGACCTTCCAAAATGGGTATCCGGAAGGCCCTTTTTCGATACGCAACAGGGGGACGCGCTCCTACTTCTTCTGCTCTGGCATATATTTCTTCAACCGCTGTGCAATAATATCGGCCGTATAGGGCTTCACCACATAATCGTTGGCGCCGGCCTGAACGGCCTCAACCACCGTCTCGCTATCCGTCAGAGAGGTCAGCATCACCACCGGAACGCTCGCTGTGGGCCTGTGATCCCGAATCTTCTTGAGGGCCTCCAGGCCGTTCATCCTGGGCATCATCACATCCAGCATAATCATGCCCGGCGGATCCCGCTTGGCCAACTCCACCGCTTCAAAACCGTTGGTGGCCTCAACCGGAATATAGCCAAGCTTCTTGACCACAAAGCTGAGCGCGCGTCTGCTGGCAATCGAATCTTCCGCAATCAGCACCTTGTTGGAGTCCCGAACAGGCTTCTCCGCCTCCATGACCATAGAGGCGCCGCATTCGCCGCAAAACTTCCCCTCTTGGTCGGCCGCCCCGCACTCGGGGCACGTGTCGTGCCTGACCTCTTTCGGCTTCTCTGCCGCAGGCGCCGCTCCGGGATCTACCTGCATGGAGAAAGCCGCTCCAATCTCTTTGGCCGACTCGGGTATCTTCTCTAACAGATCCGCGATCATCTTGGGGCCAAACCCAAAAAAGGCCCTGCCCCGCCTTTCGAGAACCTCCCGCCGTTCGTCCCCATCGCTCTCAAAGAAGACATCGGCAATCAGGTTCGAAAGGTTGGCCACCTGAATAACGGTTCTTGTACCATCGGGGACCGATTCCTCAAACTCTGAAAAATGGTGATACCGGATCACCTCCGTCAGCAGGCTGGGCAGCTGCCATTTCTTGCCCAGTGCAGCCCCCACCAGCGCGTGGTCCACCCCCAGCACCTTTCGTTCGGCCTTGGCCACATGCACGCCCTGCGCCTTGGAGACGCCCATGGCAGCGCCGTACTCCAAAGGACGGCAGCGCACCAGAAAGAGCGCCCCGATATCCTGCATAAGCCCCGCCGAAAACAGGTCTGCGGGCAGATCTTTGGGAATACGAGCCGCCACCTCACCTGCGGCCGCACCCGCGCAGATAGAGCGTTCCCAGAACCTGGCATAGTTGAAGCCGCCCTCCGATCCCCCCGGAAACAGGTCCACAACCGATATCCCCACCGCCAGATTGCAAATCTTTTTATAGCCCACCAGCGAGATTGCTGTCGTCACGTCTGGCACCCCGCCGGCAAGCTTATAAAAAGGAGCGTTAATAATCTTCAACATCCTGTTCTGCATCGAGGCGTCCGACTGGATCTTTAAAGCGACATCCTTTACGGGCGCACTCAGGTCGGATGTCATCCGGGCAATATCCGTAGCTACGGAGGAAAGCTTCGGAAAATCCTCGGCCTCATCAATAAGTCTTGTCACATCTTCTTCTGTCATAGTCCACACGCATCCTCTGTTCAAACGCCCTACCCATCGTCTTTAACCAGCTTCTTCCCGTCAAAAATCAACTTCCCTTTTTCGTAAATACAACCGGTCTTTTCATCGAGCTCGTACTTCATCAACTGGCCGAGTGAGAGATGGTCAAAAACCTCCTTGGGATCTTCGTACTTCTCAATCAGCTTTTCAATAGGGCCCTCAAACTGAAGCTGCCGGCGTTGGGGCCTTTCTTTTTCGCGCCGCTCCTGCTCCTCTTTCGTCAAAATGGGCAGCCGCTCGGCAGCGGGCCCCAGCCTGCTGGCGTATTCCTGCTGCCGCCGGTACCGATCATGCCGCTTTTCAACTTCAGATTTATCCTCCGCATCTTCGTAGTATTCGCCAAGCTCTTCCGCCTTCTGGCGGAACCGCTCCCGCTCCCGCTCTTTGAGCTCCTCATTGCCCGCCTTCCGCATAATATCTCTGACGGAACCCATAGTCTAAACCTCCAGCATGTGAATCCCATGATATTGAACCAAACCCCGAAAACCTTCCGAGAAAAAAACATACACCGCCAACCCCTATTTGTCAACGGCTATTTTCCCCTCCCCCAAAACGGTTGACTTACCCCGCTTCTCCGGTTACTTTACCAAGTCCATCTGTGTTCGCTGGTTTCAGCCTTTTCCCGAGGAACCCGCCATGTCTCATGTCGACAAACTGGTAGAAATTATGGCCCGCCTTCGCGGTCCGCAGGGCTGCCCCTGGGACCTGAAGCAGACCCATCAGACCCTCAAACCCTATCTGATAGAAGAAGCCTATGAAGTCCTGGACGCCATCGATCGTGAGGATGATCCCGAGCTGAAAGAAGAGCTCGGCGACGTTCTCCTCCAGGTGGTCTTCCACGCCCAGATTGCCCGGGAGCGCGGTGGGTTTACCATAGAGGATGTGGCTGCTGCGATTGCAGACAAACTGATTCGCCGGCATCCCCACATTTTTGGAAACGTAACAGTAAACGGCGCCGAAGAAGTGGTTGAAAACTGGGAGGCGATTAAATCGCGTGAACAACACCGGAAGGGGCAGAAGGTTTCAACCCTGAATGGGATCCCCCGCCACCTGCCGGCCCTCCTTTGGGCCCGCCGGATCCTGGAGAAAGCCGCCAGAGTCGGTTTTAAATGGGCCCATTCGGAAGAGGCCGCGCAAAAAGTCCGTGAAGAAGTAGAAGAATTCCTCCAGGCAAACAAATCGGAAAATCGCGCCAGAGTCGAAGATGAACTGGGAGACCTCCTCTTCTCGCTGGTAAATATGGCCGGTTTTCTCCACATCTGTCCCGAAGAGGCCCTGCGCAAAACCATCGACAAATTCCAGGCCCGCTTTCGCTTTATCGAAGCCGAATTGAAAAAACAGGGCAAGCAACCCCAAACAGCCAGTCCGGAAGAGATGGACCTGCTCTGGGAAAAGGCAAAAGAGAAAAGCAGGGAATAGAAGATTTTTCAATATTCAATTCTCTTCGCGGTGAATGACCCTCAAGGAGCCGATTCCCCCCTCCCGACGCCTTCTTCCAACGCCTCGTTTACCCCATCCAGAAGTGTCTGCATGCGGAACGGTTTGTAAATGGTGCGCCAGGCGCCCAGCAATTCCGCGTAGAAGAGCGGATTGACGGTGGCGGCCTTTTCCAGGTCGGTAACAGCAACAACCCTCACGCCCGGCGAATCCCCATCTTCCTGAAATTCCCGGATCACCTCCTTCCAGCCTTCTCTTGGCGTCCGGATATCGGCAACCACCAGGTCGGCCGACTGCCTGCGGTAAAGCGACAGGCCAAGTCGGCTGTCGGGCGCCTCCTCAACCTGGTGTCCGGACTGCTCCAACATCTGCCGAAGCAGGTTCCGTATCATCTCATCGTCGGCAATAATCAGAATGCGTGCCGTCTTCGGTTTCACCTCTGCAACCTGGCTCCCAGCCTCTGTTTCTCCTCCCAGCGACGCCAGTTTTTCCTGAACCGCACCTGCCAGGGTATCACACGCCCCCTTTATCGACGCCTCGCCCCGGGCATATCGGACAACCAGATCGCGCAGCCGGTCCACATCGGCAATAAGCTGCTGGCGCAGATTTTTACCCATATCGGTCGCATCCTTTAACCGTAAAAATCGTAATGTTTGGAAAGTTCCAGAACCGGCATGGGCGCCTTCTCCCAGTCGTGAACCCAGCAGATAATGCTGTCGCAGCCCAGATCATCCAGCCCCTCCTCCTGAAAATCGCTGCTCCTCACCAAGGTGTGCGCCCGCACCAGCCGGTCCTCCGAGGAAAGGACATAATGGGGAAATTCATCCTGCGACTTGAGCACCTCAAATCCCAATTGGTCGTAGATCCGGATAAACAGTTCCCGCACATTGGTCGGGTTGCGGATCCCCGGGTAGGTATCAAGGCGCTCCACCTGCACCGTGTCCTTCAAGTGGCGGTCAATCACCTCTAAGGCGGCCTGGGGAACCGACAGAGACCTGGTATTCTTTTTCGCCAGCTCTGCCTCGACCCGTTTCAGGGTCAACTCGGCCACCTCTTTAGACGCGCCGACCGATTTGCGCACCCGCTTCCCATCTTCACCATAATAGCCAATCCACCACTTCTTGCCGCGCTGGTAAATCCAGGCCATCGGCTATCCACTCCTCTTTGATTTTTTATCCACAAATGGCCACATTAAAAATTCACCAAAATATAAACAAACTATATTAAATTATTAGCTGTTATGCATAAATTTTTCGCTTTTTCAGAAACTCTATTTTGTGGCTTTTGGCCACAAAATATCCCCATTAATATGGACAAAACCACACCCCAAAGCAAGCAAATTCGCCTCTGATCCCCAAAAAAGAGGGCAGGCTGCGCGATGGCAGCCTGCCCGTTTTCCCCTGCGCTTTAAAAATAACCTACCGCAACAACAGCATCCGCCGGGTCGTGCCAAATTCCCCGGCCGACAGATGGTAGAAATAGACCCCGCTCGACACACTCCGTCCAAAACCGTCCCGGCTGTCCCAGACCACCTGGTAGCGCCCCGCCTGCCGCACCTCCTGTACCAGCGTCCGGACCCGCTGCCCCACCAAGTTGTAAACCGCCAGGTCCACCCGGGTCTCGGTGGGCAGTTCAAACGCAATCGTTGTGACCGGATTGAAGGGATTGGGCACATTTTGCAGCAGGCGAAACGCCCTGGGGGCAAGCTCCAGCCGCTCCACCCTTGGCATGTGTAGGGGAATAAACGCCCCTTCATCGGTGATCACCATTGCCCTTTGTACCTGCAAGGTCACACCGATCGCCTTCCCAACCGGCCGGAACCGGAGCTGAACCAGGGGCCCGTCTCCCTGTTCTATTGGATGTTGCCTCTCGTCCTCTAGATGCCCGCCCGCGATCAAAACCGCGCCAGATTTATCGTGGTGCACCAGGAAAGCGCCGTCCTCAAAAAGTCCCTCAGGGCGCTTCTTTGTGCCCAGGTACTCCGCCTCCATAGGATCGTAGACCACCCGCAGCACATACCCCCGGGACGCCGGCAGCAACTGGGCCTCAAGCCCCACCACCACCTCGTCTGCTGCCCCCTCCAACCGCTTCCACACCAGCGCTCCCGATTCGCCTGTAACCTTTCCTGCCCCGGTGATCAGCCGGACCATCACCAGGAAATCCTGGAAGTCGATCTGGCCGTCTCGATTCAGGTCAAAGTGGGCGTCGGTATACCCCTGAGATTTGCCCATCATCTGCCGCAGAAAAAGAATCAGATCGGCAAAACCGACCTCGCCATCCCCGTCAAAATCGGCCGGAGACCGCTGTGCCAGCCCCAGGAGAAGATCTGCGAACGTCTTCTCGGCTCCAATCTCAATCGGCACAGCCTGCTCCGGCTTGGGCGTATCTTCATAAAATTCGCCCACAAACCCTTTGGCCTCGGCCCGCAGCAGGTAGCGCCCGTCCGGCAGCCCGCTCAACTCAAATGCCCCCGTCCGGCCCGTTTGGGTCCTGAACACCTCCGGCTTGCCCAGTTTCTGGGCCGTCACCACCGCCCGGGGAATCGGCCTGCCCGTCCCATCGGTCAACACATAGCCGGAGATCAACCCGCCGCGCGTCAGCACAAAATCGACCTTCGGCACCTCCTGATCCAACCCCACCTGCAGCCGCTCGGCCGCCCGCGCGCTATCCGCATCGCTGTACCAGGATGTGATATACCCCCGGGCGGACGCCCGCACACGATAGACGCCTTCCGGAAGCCCGATAATGCGATAGGTTCCCTCTTCAGCGTCCAGGACCTCCGCACGGAACCCCCTCCGAACCGGAACCCGGCCCGGATTTCCGGGCAGTGGAACCGCACGGGGCGGCGCCTCCACCCCCACCAATGCCGATCCTGCAACGGCTGTAACCTCACCCGACAGGGGCGCCGGTATGGCAGGCTGGGGGACGCGTACAGGCTCTGCCACCACCTCAATCTTCTCCAGCACAGCATCATCCACAGCCCTCACCTGCCCGGAAATAACCCCCAGCCTGGGCAGGATCACCTCGATCCCCGTCACCTCCTCCTCAATCCCCACCGAAATCTGCGCGGGGCCCGTACCCTCCTCGTCCAGATAGAACCGGCGCGCAAATCCTGTCCCTGCTGCCTGCAGCACATAGGTCCCCGGCGGCACGCCTTTAATCTGAAAAACCCCATCCTCCGTCACCGCAGTCAGCGCCGCTAAAGGGGACAGATCCCGGCCCCGGTCCGACCGCGCTTCACCCTCGGGCCTCCCGCGAGCAGGCGGGGGAACAACCCGTTCGGACCTTTCGCGCAGCACCACCCTCGCGCCACTCACCGGGTTTTCTTCCCGATCCGACACCTTTCCGGAAACCGTACCCAAACGCCCCAGCGCCAGATCGATCCCGGTCGTATGGGCGTCCGACAGCACCCGCACCGGATTCGCATCCGTGCGGCTCAGAGCATCGGGATAATACTGCACCGCATACCCTTCGGCCCGCGCCCGGACCAGATAATCGGCCGTGGGCAGGTCCGAAATCACGTAGGCCCCATCCTCTCCCGTGCGCGCCTGCCGGCGCTTCCCTCCCGCTCGAGGCTCTGCAACCACCAGCGCCCCCGCCACAGGCGCCCCACCCGTCCGGGCCGTCACCTGCCCGAAGATCGTACCAACCGGCTTCAGTTGAAAATTGACGCCCGAAGGCTCGTCTTCCAAACCAACCCGCACAGACGTCGCCTCGTCCCGGCTCTCCACCCCATCGTAGAACACCCGCCCGTACCCCTGAGCGGCTGCCGTCATCAGATAACTCCCGGGCGTCAACCCCGTCAGCCGGTACGTCCCATCCTCGGCCGTCTCCGCCGCCTGGCGGCGTCCCTCGCCCACCACCGGCCACGCCAGCAGCATGGCGCCACCCAGGGGACTGCCCCCGCTGTCCGTCACCTGCCCCGAAATCCCCAACCCCTCGGAAACCGCAACATCCACCCCCTCAATCCGATCCCCCACCCCAACCGCAACCAGCCCGTTGCGCGCGCCGCCCGTGTAAAATGCCGTGAGATACCCCTGGGCCAGCACCCGCACCTGGTACTCGCCCGGCGGAAGCCCTTCAATCAGATAACTTCCATCCGCCTGCAGCTCTGCCCCTCGGCGAAACGGCTCTTCCCGCGACCGACGCTCCGCCACCACCAGTCCCACCAGCGCCGGCGCTCCGCTCACCTCGTCCGTCACCCGTCCCGCCAGCGTACTCAACGGGTCCAGCGTCACCCGCAGCTCCGCACGGGGATGCTGCCGGTCCAGCACCACCACCTTTGCCTCTAAAGGGCTAATATTACTTTGTCAATTGATGGATAGGTTGGTATCTTTCTGGCAAACAGGAGGATACCAATGGACATCAAAGCATCGACAGACCCTTTGCCCGAGTTAGAGGCGTTTCTTTCTCCCTTCATCCATCACTTTGTGCGTTCTGAAGGGCGAGAAAACCTGGAGCGGTATAGCACGGGCTTGCTCTCAGATCTGCCTCGGAAGAACGGCGAGACCCTCGCAGGAGCGATCCCCCAGACCAATGAGCAGAGGCTCCACAATCTCCTGACCGGGATTCAATGGGATGAAGCCGCCTTCAACGCCCAGAGGGTTGAGCAAATGCGGGATGAAGCGGTTTTGGGCGATGGGGCTTCCATCTTCGACGATACGGGCTTTGCCAAACAAGGCAAGAGCTCAGTGGGTGTTTCCAGGCAATACTCAGGCAGTCTGGGTAAAGTCGGCAATTGCCAGGTTGCTGTGACGGGTGTGTATGCCGATGCGGGGGTGAGTTGGCCATTAAATGCGAGGTTGTATCTACCCAAAGCGTGGACCAATGACCCGGATCGGTGTGCTAAGGCCGGTGTGCCGGAGGAGATCTCCTTTCAGACCAAGCCAGAGATTGCTCTGACCTTGTTGGATGAAGCACGTGGGTTGAAAGTCCCTCATAACGTGGTGGTCGCCGATGCCGACTATGGCAATGATCCTACCTTTTTAAAGGGGTTAGAGAGCCGAAAGGAACATTATGTCGTGGCTGTCCCATGTGATTTTCGGGTTGCCGTGAAAGGGCAACGCAAAAAGGGCAGCGGTCGTGTCGATGAGGTTTTAAAAGCGCTTCCCCGTTCCGCGTGGCGGACCATCCGTTGGCGAGAAGGCACCAAGGGATGGTTGCGTAAAAAATTCATTGCCCAAAGAGCCTATCGCACCCTTTCTGGTGAGTCGATCCAGTTGGGCTGGTTAATTGGCGAACGACCCGGAAGAGGCCAAGAAGGAGACTGGAAATATTACTTCTCCAACTTTCCTAAAGCCACACCCCTGGAACGGATGGTGGAATATGCGCATCGCCGCTGGCTGATTGAACAGTTCCACGAGGTGGCCAAATCGCTTCTGGGGTGGGATGAGTATCAAGGCCGACTCTGGAGGGGATTTCATCGCCATGCCACCATTGTGATGTTGACCTACAGCTTCCTGTGTTGGAAGGAGTGGAACCAGCGCCAAGAAATGCCGCGATCACGGGGAAAACCTCGTGATCCTTTTTCCCCCTCGAAGGGATCGAAGGCGACGTTCCTATGAGGCCATCCACCGCCAGGTGGTCAAAGCCTTATCGAATATGGTGATTGAACAACTGGTGCAGCGTAAACTGACTGAATTAATGCGACCGATGCGTATTTGACAAAGTAATACTAAGCGCATTCTCGTACAGCACCGTCTGAAAGCCGGGGGCCGAAACCTTTACGATGTACCGGCCGAAGGGCAGCTCCATGTGGAAGCTGCCCCGCCTATCCGTCCAGACCTCGAAAGTTGGAAACGGCGACCCGATCCGTCCTCCCCCGGGAGCATCGGAAGCCGTCCCTCCTCTGCTCACCCCCCCCTGTCCCGATCCACCCGATCCCCGAGTCTGACCCTGACCGCCGGCCTGGGAATCGACCACAGCCCCATCCCGCACCGGCTGTCTCGGCGCCTGCCGCACACCGGGAGACATCGGTTCGGGAACAGGAACCACCGGCGGAGACTCCAGTCCAATCGGAGCCACAGAAACGTGCGCACCCGCCAGAGGGCGTCCCGAGGCCGTAACGACCTGTCCCACCAGCCGTCCCCCGGCAAAAACCGGAGGCGACGGCCTCACCACATCCTCAGCGTTCGCCAGGCCCAGCGCAAGTCCCAATCCAGCTGTTAGAACAAAAAAACAAACCCACCGCAATAGCCGCATCCACACCCCCATGTGTATCAAAATGTCAACATCCCCTGTGGCTTTTCGTCACAGAACAGGACAGGATCTGCCTGCGTACATTCCTTAGACAGAAGCCGGACAGATTCCGTTTCAATCCGGCCCCATTTAATAAATATATATAAAAGCCGGGGTTCGGTCAAAAACCCCCTTCCCACACGGTTTATGAACGCCTGAATGTCCAAAAAGTTCAACACCTTATCCCCATCCTGCTGCAATCTGCGTGCCACGCTATCTCCGGTCCGCGATCCGCTCGTAAGCCACAGCCGCCGCATGGAGATCCTGCGCCGCCATCCCGGTGAAATAGGCGATTGTCCCCCGCTCCCTCAGCCCCTCCAGATTGCCCAGCGCCGCGTCCCCAACCGTCTGCACTCGCCCCTCCGCGTTCCGCACAAACCCGATCTCCTCATAGCGGTTCTGCTCTGCCGCTGCAAGAAACTCCCCCGATTTCCGAACCTGGTCCGGATGGTCCACCACCACCTGCCGACTGCAGAGCAAGTCCAGATCCAGCTGAACCGTCCTCGAATCTCCCCCCATCACCGAAAGGTGGACCCCTGCGCCAATAACCCCGAGCCCCAGAATCGGCCGGGGCGTCGGCACCGCCGCAAGCACCGCATCGGCACCATCCACACAGGCCGCAATCGAATCCACCATCCGCAAATCGGCCCCCACCTTCGGTCCCACCTCCGCCTCAAACGCCTCCCGGTTGGCCGCCTGCCGGCTCGTAGCGCGAATCTCCGGAGGGTGCTGCGCAGCATCCACGCACAGAGCCAGCGCCCGTGAAATCCGCCCGGTCCCCAGAATCGCCACCCTCCGCACCTCCTCCCGGGCCAGGTACCGCGCCCCCAGCGCCCCGGCCGCCCCCGTCCGCATATTCGTAATATGCTCCGCATCCAGAACGGCCCGTCTTCCCGACCTCAAATCCTCCAGCTCAATCACCGCCGTCCGCTCTCCCAACCGCCCCGTTGCCACGTCCGAACGCTCCTCAATCACCTTCCGCATCCGGTAGCGCCCCGGCCACTCTCCCGGCAGCTCCAGCCGGAACAGGTCCATCCCCCCCTCTTTCCGCACCTCCTCTCGCCGGGGCGGATTTTGCATCTCCCCCAGCCCGTAGAGCCGGAACGCCTCATCACAGCTCTCTACAAAGTCCCCCACCGAAAGAACCTGCGCAATCTCCGCATCCGAAATCCGGAATATTTCATCCACGCTTGCTTCCTTTCCCTATGAACGAAATATAGGGAATTTGACCGTCGGATGGAAGCACTTGGTTCCAGCAGCAAATCCGGGCCATGTACACGCTCAAAGTTTAGACTTGACGGTGCCTTATTGAGACTTGATATTATACCCGCTTGAGCCCTGGATAGCGTCAAATTTTCAGATCGTCTAAAGAGGGAATATCGTATGAAAATCACCGAAGTAGAAACCTTCATCGCCGGAAACCCCTGGAAAAACTGGCTCTTCACGCGTGTTCACACCGACGAGGGTATCTACGGCATCTCGGAGGGCACCGTCAACGCCTTTGCCAAAACCGTTGAAGCCGCCGTCCACGAACTCAAACCGATGTATGAGGGCATGGACCCCTTCCGGCCCGAACAGATTGCCCAGCGCATGTACCGCGACGTGTACACCGACGGCGGGGTGGTCCACAAACACGCCGTCTCCTGCATCGAAATCGCCTGCTGGGACATCATCGGCAAGAGCCTGGGCGTGCCCCTGTACAAGCTCTTAGGCGGCCAGATGCGGGAGAAAGTGCGCGCCTACGCCAACGGCTGGTACCGGGGCCCGCGCACCCCGGAGAATTTCCACGAGAAAGCCACAGAGGTCGTCAAACGCGGTTACACCGCCCTCAAATTCGACCCCTTCGGATCGGCCTACCAGATCACCGACTTAGACGACGAGGCCCTGGTGGTGGACATTGTCGCGGCCGTGCGCGACGCCGTCGGTCCCGGCGTCGACATCCTCATCGAGGGCCACTGCCGCTTTTCCACCTCCACCGCCCTCAAATTCGCCCGCAAGTTCGAACCCTACAACCCTACCTGGTTCGAAGAGCCCACCCCGCACCACAAAATTGACGCCATTATCCAGGTCGCCCGGGAATCCCCCATCCCCATTGCCACCGGGGAGAGCCTTCACACCAAATACCAATTCGCCGAACTCCTCAAACACGACGTCATCCACATCCTCCAGCCCGAACCCTTAGCCTGCGGCGGCCTCTGGGCCACCCGGCAAATCTGCGACATGGCCGACGCCCACTACGCCGTTGTGGCCCCGCACAACGCCCAGGGGCCGGTCTGCACCGCCATCTGCATGCAGCTTGCCGCCTGCGTCCCCAACTTTTTTATTCAGGAAATCTTCGACGAATTCAACGTCGAGTGGGAAAAAGACCTGTTCACCGGCGCCCGCTTTGAGGTAGTAGACGGCCATATCGACGTTCCCACCGCCCCCGGACTGGGCATCGACCTCAACGTCGACGAAATCCGAAAACATCCCTACGCGCCCGGCAACTTCCTCCCCCTCTTCCAGGATGGCTGGGAACTCCGGGTGTCCCAGGAAGGAGATGATCAATGAACATCGTCGTCATCGTGCTCGATAGCTTTCGACAGGACCACGTCAGCGTCTACAACGCCGGGGTGGGTCCCTTCCCCAACATCGGGGCCTGCCAAACGCCAAACATCGATGCTTTTGCCGGTGAAGCCCTCGTCTTCGACAACGCCTACCCCGAGGCCCTGCCCACCATCCCCATCCGCTGCCAGCTCATGACCGGCCACCGCACCCTTCCCTATCGCGGCTGGCAGCCCCTCACAGGCGAAGACATTCACATCGCCCAGATCCTCTCCGACGAGGGATACGTCTGCGGCCTCATCTCGGACACCTACCACTTCCGCGCTCCCGGCATGAACTACCACCGCAACTTTGTGTCCTACCGCTGGATCCGTGGACAGGAATACGACCCCTATGTCTCCGCCCCCTCAAAGCGGGACATCAACGACTACGTAAACGGCAACTACCCCGACACCTGGCGCCGCCGCATCGAACAGTTCCTGGCCAACACCGACGGCTTCACCTCCCAGGAGGACTGGTTCCCCGCCAGAGTCGTGGACGAGGCCGTTGCCTGGCTGGAGGGCAACCGGGCGCACGACAACACCCTCCTCTGGATCGACTCCTTCGATCCCCACGAACCCTGGGACCCCCCCGGCGGCTTCGACACCTACACCAACCCCGACTACCGGGGCCCCCGCCTGATTATGCCCATGGGCGGCCCGGCCGCAGACTGGGCCACCCCCGAACAGATCGCCCACATCCAGGGCCTCTACGCCGGAGAGGCCGCCTTTGTGGACCACTGCCTCGGCCGCCTATTTGACAGCCTGAAAACCCTCGGCTACTATGACGACTCGATCATTCTCCTCATGGCCGACCACGGCCATCCCCTGAGCGACCACGGCAAATTCCTCAAAGGCGCCGACCGGATGTACAACGAACTCCTCAAGGTTCCCTTTATGGTCCGCCTGCCGAAAGGCGAAGGGGGCGGGCACCGCACCTCCGCAATCATCCAGTTCCACGACGTCCTCCCCACCCTCCTGGATGCCATCGGGCTGGGCAACAACACCTCTGCCATGGCCGGCCAGAGCTTCCTCCCTGTCCTCAAGGGCGACACCGACAACCATCGAGAAAGCATCATCACCGGCTACCACCACGGCATCGACCGCTGCACTCGCGACAAAACCTGGAGCTACATCCAGCGACCCGAAGGGGAACCGGACGAACTCTACAACCTCGCCCACGACCCGCGAGAAGAACACAACCTCATCGACGAACACCCCCGGGAGGCCCTCCGTCTCGCCGCTGCCTTCGGCGACCACTTCAAACGCAGCCGCACGCGCATCG
This sequence comes from Candidatus Latescibacterota bacterium, assembly GCA_965249305.1. Lineage (GTDB taxonomy): Bacteria > Latescibacterota > UBA2968 > UBA2968. The sequence goes on from OZ252228.1 coordinate 7,437,827, forward strand.
TCAAAGGCGTGCAAGGTCAATACGAGATGTCCTCGTCCAGTATAGAATAGACCACAGACCACAGACCATGGACCACGGACCACAGATCAAAAGCTGCATACATAACACTTTCGTCCGTCGTCCATCGTCCAAAAAGGAGGCCCCATGAAAAATTCCGTCAAAGCAAAACTGCTCCAGAGCGAAGTCTCCATCGGCGGTTGGCTCAACCTCGGCTCCCCGCTGGCCGCCGAAATAATGGCCGCCGTGGGCTACGAATGGCTGGCCATCGACGCCGAGCACTCCCCCTTCGACATTCCCCTTATCGCCGACACCTTCCGGGCCATCGAAGCGCGGGGCGCCGTCCCCTTCGTCCGAACGTGGGACCACGACCCCGTCTCGCTCGCCCGCATCCTGGACGCCGGCGCCTTCGGCATCATCATCCCCCACGTGAGCACCCCGGAACAGGCCCAGGCCGTCGCAAGCGCCATGCGCTATCCCCCCACAGGCGCCCGCTCTGCCGGCACCGGCCGGGTGGCCGTCTACGGCGCGGACTACCGCAACGTCGCCAACAACGAAATCCTGGTCATCCCCCAGATCGAAGACATGGAAGGCATCCACAACACCGAAGCCATCATGTCGGTGGAAGGTATCGACGTCGGCTTCCTGGGCCCCGGCGACCTCTCCCTCGCCATGGGCGTGGAAAGAGGCCATCCCGACCACGAAGCGGCCATCCAGAAATTCCTGGCCGGCTGCAAAAAGGTCGGCAAACCCTGCGGCATTCCGGAACGGGACATCGAAGTGGCCAGAAAACGGATCGCCGAAGGATTTCAGTTCATGGACGTCGCCAGCGATCTGCGCATGCTTGAAGCCACCGCGCAGCAGATCCTCGCCGCGGTTCGTGCGGAGGGGTAAAATATGACCCTGCGGGACAGGATCGGATTCGACGCCGGCGCCACTACACCATGGCCTTCGGCTCGCTGGAGGACAAACTGGAGGGCCGGGCGTCTGCCACAAATTCAAAGGGGCGGGGAGACCCCGCCCCTGCGATTATTGATTTTGCACTGCCGCAACTCTATACCAGATTTCCTTCCGCCCGGCTGTTCCTGCCCGTGACCACCACCGCCTCCTCCATTCCCACACAGAGGTTTCCGCTGATCAAATTGTAATCGCTCGTCCCGCTCTCCACAATGCCTCGCCGCTGCGTGACCATTTCCTGATCGTCTGCGCAGCGGTTGCCCTGCACGATTGAACGCTCGAGGTCGTGCAGACGGACCCCCGGCCACCTGCCCGACGCCTCCCGCGAGTTGCCAAGCAGCAGATTGCCGGTCATCACCTGCTCCTCTCCCCGGTTGGCGTCAATGCCGCAGAGCCCGTTGTACGAACAGACGGTATCGCTGATGATATTGTGGTGGTCGCCCGAGTTCGCCACCCCGCCAATCCCATTCTGCGCATTCTCCGAAAACACACTGTCGCTGCACACCGTATGGTGCACCTGTGCGCAGAAGAAAAACCCATCCCCTCCGTTCCCCCTGGCAATATTGTGCGACCACACGCTCCGTCCCAGCCCGGTGCCCGGGTGAAACCCGTGCCCCCGACATCCGTGCGCCTGGCACTGCGTCACCTGCGCATCGTATCCTCTCTGCACCCCGATGCCGTCGCTGGGCCACCCGGCCACCGTACAGTTGATCACGCGTACCCTTTCGCAGCCCACCAGGTGAATCCCCGCATACGTAAAATCCCACCAGGGGCCGTCGTACCCGGCCGGTCCCCGAATCACAAGATCCCGAATCTCGACATCGGCCTTCCCCTGCGCGGTGATCGCCGGGAACAAACCCACCGCTCGGGCCTGTCGGTCCACCGTAAGCCCCCGGTTGAACGGCACGCTCATCCACACCCGGCGGCCCTCAACGCGTTCGACAATACCGTGCGTACCGTGCCATCCCCGGCGCTTATCGTCGCTCACCCCAATCTCATCCCCCGGCTCAAACGGAGGGCGCTCCGCACATTCAAGCACGCGCCGCCCCTTTCGCAGATCGCGCTTAAGCCCAACCACACTCGGCATGCGAATCGTCAGCACCGTGGCCGGCCCCTCTCCCACCAGGCTGACCCGGCCCGGCAGGTACACCGACCGGCGCAGCAGGTAGGTCCCCGCGGGCACACGCACCCGGCCCCCACCCGGCGGCAGCGACGCAATCGCCTCGGCAATACCGCACGTCGGCGATCCGGAATCGTAAAAATCCCCGGCATTTACCTCACCACCAGACACATCGGGAAGGGGAATTCCGGTTGCATACATACCGGCTCCTCTCATTTACATGGGTCTTCATTTTCTCGATCCCCAATTTCGGTTTGTCTTTTTACTTTTTACTTTTGTCTTTTTACTTTTTACTTGCCTTTTCCGAAATCTCAACCAGCTCCTTTGCATGTTCTCGAACCTTCACAAACGCCCGCGTCACATCCCGCATCCGCTCCTCGGAAGTCAGCATCACCGTCTGAGACAGGCTGAGCCGCTCCCGGCAGTACTGCTCCACCTTCGGCAGGTACAGATCCCGGTAGTCCGGAGCGCCTTCCCACGCGAAAGGCCTATACGAACTCGTCTTCCAGTCCTGCTGAAAAACGGGATTCCGGTACACCGGTTCGGCATACCCGCCGCCGATCGGAACCCCCTCGGCCCGCAGCGCCTTCATAAATACCTCTCGGGAAACGCCTTCGAACGCCTCCGGGACAAAACGCGCGCCATAGATATGCCAGCTCACCCGGGTCGCCTCCGGCAGGCGTCTGATCGGCTCGATCCCCTCAAGCTGCGACAGCGTCCGGGTCAGCATCGCCGCGTTCTGCTCCCGGATCTCCGTCTGCGCCTCCACCCGCTGAAGCTGGCACAGCAGAATCGCGGCCAGGAAATCGTTCATCCGGTGGTTGGCGCCCCAGCGCAGACTCTCGGGCGCCTTGTCGTAGCGCGAGCGCCCGGAGTTGATCGCGCAGTGGATAATATCGGCCACCGTCTCGTCATTCGTCAGCGCAATCCCCCCCTCGCCGCTGGTCATATTCTTGCTTCGCTGAAAGCTGAACCCCGAGGCCAGCCCCCAGCTCCCCAGCCCCCGCTCCGCATACCGGGCGCCCCAGCCGTGGCACGCATCCTCTAAAACCACCAGCCCGTGCCGGTCGGCAACCGCCTGGATGCGCGCCATATCGCAGGCCAGCCCGCCGAAATGCACAACCATAATCCCCTTCGTCCGGGGCGTAATCGCCGCCTCGATCTCATCCGGATCGATATTGTTCGTCTCCGGATCGATATCGGCGAACGTCACCGTCGCCCCCGCCATCAGAATGCCCAGGCATGTGCCGTGAAACGTGTACGGGCTGGTAATCACCTCATCTCCCACCCCGATCTGCGCGCCCCGGCACGCCGCCTCTAACGCCGGCGTTCCCCCACTGCAAACCACCCCGTACTTTGCACCCTGAAACCGCGCAAATTCCTCCTCAAACGCCTGACACTTCGCCCCGTAATTCCACGCCCCACTCTCCAGAACCTCCATCAACGCACCCTGTTCCGCCCCATCGTGCTGCGGCCACGGCTCCGCCACAGCCCCTTCCACAACCGGCTCACCGCCCAGCAGCGCAAGTTTGTCCGCCATAACATCCCTCTCTTAGTCTTTCTCCGCGTCCTCCGCGTCTCCGCGGTGAACGATTGTCGCCTTTCCGGCCTCTTCCTTCACACAGGCTTCCAGCAAATCCAGCGCTGCCGCCGCAAAAGCCGCCATATTCTCCGCCCGATCCGCCGACCCCGTCTCCACGGTCACCGCCCGACAAACCGGCCCGGCCACCCCGATGCATGTATGTCCCGGCGGATCCCCATATCGATTCCCCGTTGGCCCTGCCGCCCCGGTCTCTCCAATCCCCCAGTCCGCCTCCAAACGGTCTCTTGCGGCCCGGGCCAGATGCAGCGCGTGGGTCTCGGTCGCCGCCCGGGCCTCCCCCATCGCCTCGTCCGACACGCCCATCAACGTCTGTTTAGACGCCCCCGTGTAAACCGCCCCCCCGCCTTTAAAATAGGCCGATGCGCCCGGTACCGCCAGCAGCGCCGCACAAATCATCCCTCCGGCCGAAGACTCCGCTACGGCCACCGTCTGCTCTCGTTCCTTGAGCAGGGCCCCTGCAGCAGCGCCCATCGTTGCAATATCTGCCATCGTCCGCTTAGGCGCCGCGCACATCCTCAACCTCCTCTCTCTTCCCCGCAACATCGCCCTCCGGCCACCGGATCTCCCGGTCCCAGTCGGCCAGATAGGGCGCTGCCATCTCTCGCCACCCGGGCAACAGGGAAAAATCGACCTCCGCAACCGCCACCCCTTCCCCCGAGGGAATCTCCACCAGGATTTCCCCCCAGGGCGCAATCACCGCCGACTGCCCGATCCCCCGCAGATACCCGTTCGGATCGCATACCCCGCAGTGGTTGGAAGACGCAAAATAGACCGAATTCTCCAGCGCCCGTGTCATACACTGCGCCCGGTACGCCTGCGGGGAATAGTTCCATCGCTCGCAGTCATCCGTCGTCACCCAGGCCGTGGGATGCAGCAGCAGCTCTGCCCCTCGCTCCACCAGCCCGTGGATATAATGCGCGAAAATATAATCGTAACAGATCGCCACCCCCGCCCGGGCAAACCCCAGGTCCACCAGACAGGCCTCATCCCCTCGCTCCAGCACATCCCGTTCTCCCAGATAGAGATACACCTTCCGGTAGCGCGACACCAGCTCCCCACCGGGCCCGATAACCACAGCCGCATTGTACATTGCCCCCGTCTCCACATCCCGCTCCGCCATCCCCGCCACTACGTAAACCCCATGCTCGGCCGCCGCAGCCCCGAAGCGTTCCGTGGTCGGCCCCGGAATCGACTCGGCCAGCTCCCCCATCTCATCCAGCGCAAACCCGGTGGTAAACATCTCCGGCAAAAGCACCAGCTCCGCCCCCTGTCCGGCCGCCTCCGCAACCATCCCGCAGGCTTTAGAAACGTTCGCCTCCACATCCCCCACCGCGCATTCGATCTGTGTAATCGCAAGCTTCGGCATGATTCTATCCTCCATCAATCTTCCAGGATCTCATCCGCATACGCAAACAACGCCGGTGTCCCTCCCGTATGTACAAACACCACCGCCTGTTCCTTCGTAAACTGCCCCTTCCGGATGTGATCGATCATCGCCCCAAACGTTTTGCCGGTATAAACCGGCTCCAGCACCAGCCCTTCGGTCCGCGCTACCAGCACCACCGCCTCCCGGCTCTCCGGCGTCACCACCCCGTAAGCCTCCCCGGCATATTCTCCGTAGCTCTCGAAATCCTCCGCTGAAAAACTCAGATCCAGCTCGAGCAGTCCGGCCACCTCGTTCGCCGCCCCGGCCAGCCCCGCGTTCGCCGCCGCATTGTCCCGGGGGCTTGCGCTGATCCCCACAACCCGCAGCGGAATCCCCAGCGCCCGTGCGCCCACCACCAGCCCCACGTGCGTGTGCAATCCCGAACACACATAAAGCGCATCGGGCCGGATGCCCCGCTCCTGAAGCTGCCCCCACAACTCCAGGAACCCGTCCACATAGGACACCCCCCGCAAGTAATACCCGTCGCTGCTCGTATTGTAAACCTTGTGCCCCTCCGCCTTCAGCCGCTCGATCACCGCCTCCTTCTCCTCGGGACGCTCCACTAAGTTCACCTCCGCCCCGAACAGGTGGGCCAGCAGCAAATTCCCGTTCACCGGTTCGGAGTGGGCGTCCTTCCGCCCCACCATCACCGCTTTCAGCCCCAGCCGGGCCGCCAGCGCCGCCGTCAGCCGCGACTGATTGGACTGGGACGCCGCCCCATGCAGCAGCACATCGTACCCCCCCGCAACCGCAGGCGCCACCGAGTATTCGAACTCCCGGACCTTGTTCCCTCCAAACGCCATCCCGGTCTGGTCTTCCCGCTTCACCAGAATACGAGGACCTTCCAGGGCCTCGGAAAGCCGGGGGCAGTCCAGCAGAGGGGTCGGCAGATCGGCCAGCGAAAGCCGCGGAAGCCGGTTGAGCCGCGCCCGCAGTTCATCAACAGTAACCACAGGTTTGAGATCGGACATCGACACTCCTTTCATAAAGAGGCAATGATAGACGTTACATCCACCGTCCGCCTGTATAGATGAACCAGAATATACTGCCCTGAAAAGGGGTACGCAACAGGTATCGATGCCCATATCGGTGCTCGCCCTCGTGGTCCACCCGGGACTGGACAACAGAACAAAGAAAAATCCCCGTCCGGACTTTCTCTCGGACGGGGATTCAGGTGCAAACTGGGCTAATCCTCTTTTCTCGATTTCTCCTTTTTCAGTTTCTTCAACTTCATTTTTAGAGAATACCGCGACTTCAAGGCTTTGGGGTGGTCTGGATCGATGGTGAGTGCCGCGTCATAGTACTGAAGTGCCTCCTCGTACTTCTTCTGTTGATATAGCAACCACCCGAGGGAGTTATAGACTGAAGCATCTCGGGATCCTTTGAGGTCTTCCAAGGCGGCCACACGCTCTTCAACCCCTCTCTCTTGGATTAAACTATCCATCTGGGCCCAGTATCGCTTTTCAATCTCAATGGCCTTTCGGTAGAACCTTTCCGCCTCCTCATTGTTCTTCAACTTGTAATGGGCCAGTGCCAGATTGTAAGTGGCCAGATAGAAATCCGGCAGACTATCGACAACGGTTTGCAGAATCTCAATCGCTTCCTCGTCACGGCCTTCTACACGCTCCCCTCGACCCTCTTTAAATTGCTCATATTCCTCAGGAAACGCCTCTTGCTCTCGCGCTTCCATTTTCCGCCAGGTCTCCCGTCGCCGCAACGCATAGGCAGCCTCAGGAATCGATTGGCTGAGTATCTCTTCTATCTCATCCCAAACTTCATCTGTCAACTCCTTAGAGAGATACTCCTCCGCGAAGTCGTCAAAGATTTCCTCAACCAGATCCTCATCTATGTTGACCATAACAAGAGCAACATACACACTATCTTCTCTATCGTAGGAGAAATGCTTGCGGACGACTTCCTTTTCCCAAAATGGGTGTAGGTTTTCACTTATTTCTTTAGTCACCGAGGAAGCAATGTGATTCCCCTCATTATCCGACCGACCGGGAAACTTCGCCTGCAATATAGCCTTGATGACATCTTCAAACGTGAGACGGGCATGATCTATTGCCTTCATCCGTGCCTTACTCAAATCTGAGTCCGTGGCGCGTGCCGTCACAAATGGACTTTCTGTGATTTCCAGAGGATTTGCATACCAGGCTGGTACGTCTTTAGCATCCTCTGGAGTTTCGGCGTACGCCTCTGAAACCCAAAAACTTAAATTTCCAGATTCCGGATTGGACTCTGAATTTGGGTTGGACGCTGGTTCAGGCCCTGGTCTTGCTGTACGAAGCTTCAGTCTATCCTCCATGAAGTCACGCATACCTTTCTTAACTCTTCTTTTATCTTTTTTATGGCTCCTCGCTATTTGGTGTGGGTAACCTTCCCCCAGGAACGACCAGTTGTGGTAGACAAGACGCCCAAGCTGCAGGTTTTGTGGACCAGCCTTCGAGTATTCTTTGTCAACGGTGTTGCCCGACCCGTTGTCTGTTGCTCAGGATTCTATCTTAAAAACAGTTGTTTAAGTTGTTAGATAATAAATTGTTACGATGGACTAAACGGCAAACTGGATCTCCGGATCATTCAATACCCGCCGTGTGTTTAGGAGAGATCTCATGTGCGGATACCGGAGCAAACGGTTAGGAACCACCTCGCACTCGGCAAGAAGACTGGTTCGGGTTTTTATGATTACCCACGTGAAACAGCGAAGAGCCTTTTTTATAATCTCTCCATAACAATACTTCGGACAGTTTTTGTAATTCTGGGGGTTCAAATTTCATAAGCCATTGAAAAATAACAGTTTATGGAATTTGATGCTAAATTTATAACCTGTTGAAAATCAACAACTTATAAAAAGTGTCCGAACCATTGCATAACCTGGGATTGGATAAATCTTCATCCTTCCAATCATCTACCAGAAGAGAGAGCTCAAATTCGACCTTTCCAATGGTACCGTCTATTGTCCGAAAGTCAACATCGAAAAACGCATCCTTAAGCCCCACGGAGATCATAACGAGCACCCCCAGGACACCCGAGGCAGCTCGAGCTTTGGACGCGCTCGAGGCCTGCAGGGCTGCAATCACCGCTCCAGAGACAACCGTTAACGCAACCAGTCCTTTCAGGAACCACGATTTCAATCTCCATCCTTCAACGTTCAAATCGCATGGAGTTGCCCCGTTTTGGTGGAGTGTTTAGGGCTTGGGCTTCAAGCCCGTGTTTGATGCTGTTTTTCATATGTCATCGGTGAGTGGTATGCGATTGATGAATGCCTACGATGGGGATTATACCAGCCCTCAATATACTCAAAAATAGCCAATCTGGCCTCCTTGTGGGTACGAAAACAACGGCGGTCGATCAATTCACATTCGAGGGTGGCGAAAAAGCTTTCACACAGTGCGTTGTCATAGCAGTCGCCTACAGAACCCATTGAGGGACGTATACCCGCCTCATCGCAGCGTTTACCGAAGGCAAGTGAAGTATACTGAGATCCCTGGTCGGAGTGGTGGATCACCCCACAAGGATGACGCTGCCAAAGTGCCATATTCAAAGCAGACAAAACCAACTCACTCTGGAGCGTCGAAGCCATCGTCCAGCCCACGACTCGGCGGGAAAAGACATCGATAACCACAGCAAGATACAGGAAGCCCGCCCAGGTTGGTACGTAGGTAATATCGGCCACCCAGAGTTTATTTGGGGCTTCAACAGTGAAGTCTCTCTTGACCAGATCAGGGGCTTTTTGAGCCTTTTTTCCCTTACGGGTGGTTCTGATACCCTTTCGACGGCTCACCCCGAAGATACCAATCTCAACCATCAGACGGGCGACACGCTTTTTGCCTATACGGATGCCTAATGCTGCCAGATCTTCCCAGATTCTGGGGGCTCCGTAGGTAGAATCAGAACGGGCATGAAAAGCCTTAATCTGTTCCTTGAGATCCGCATCGACCTTTGCTCTTGGCGATGGGGGGCGTCCTCGCCACGCATAATACCCACTGAGGGAGACACCCAGGACTCGGCATTGCGTGGTAATTGGCCATTTTGCCTGGTGCGCCTTCACGAACTGGAAGGCTTTCTGGGGATCGTGTTGGTCTCCTGAGCGAACCAGGCTGCTGCTTTTGACAAGATCTCACGCTCGATGCGTAACTGCTTAATCTCGCGACGAAGACGGCGCAACTCCTCTCGCTCATCACTGGTCAGACCGTCTTCTCGAAGGCCCTCGTCTCGGTCGGCCTGTACCACCCAGTTCCGGATCGTCTGGTCTGAGGGCTCGAACTCTTTGGCCAGCTCTCCTGGCGTACGACCGGCTCGAACCAATTCGACCATTTGCTTTTTGAACTCAGGTGGATAAGGTGGACGTGTTGGCGGCATAGTGGATCTCCTTTCTCCCAAGAGATAAGGTACCCACCGAAACGGGTCAAGTCCAGCGCGTATCCGGTCAGAAGCACAACATCGGTCTGAATGCCTTTTTGCCGGACGGACTCCAGCACCGACAGGCCGTTGAAATGCGGCATGTCATAATCCAGAATCGCAACGTCGAAAGGGAGGGTGCAGAGCTGGTCCAGGGCTTCACGGCCGTCTCCGGCGGTCTCGACCGTCCACGGCTCCGACCGGAGCGCCGTCAGGAAAAGCGTACAGAGTTCAGGGTCATCATCTGCAATAAGAACACGCTCAAATGACATATGTCATCCCTCCCTTCAAGTCTTACCCTCAGGATTTCCCGACGCATGTTCCAGACCAAAACCTGTGCCAGAACGTCCGGAATATAAAAAAAACGCCTGTCCAACCGAACAAGCGCTTGATGATATTCATCTTAAGGTCAGAAAACACCGATCGCGTCAAACCCTGCGACGGACGGCACAACTGCAAACAGGTGTTAGCATCAAATCACAACAAAAAACAGACCGATATACAAGATTAAAAGGAATAATAGGTTAACCAAGTGCTAACCAGATTTAGCACCAAACACGACTGCCAATACTCGTTAGCACTTCTCATTTCAGACCTGCACACCCCGCCTTCTCCTGAAAGCCGGCGCTGTTCCCCTTCATAGAATCTCCAGCACCACCTCCGGCGGGCGTCCGATCCGCGCCTGATTCCCCTTCACCACAATCGGCCGTTCAATCAGAATCGGGTGCGCCACCATCTGCCGGATCAGCTCCTTGCAATCGTCCTTTTTCTCCTCCAGCCCCAGCTTCTCGTATTCCTCCTCTTTCGTCCGCATCAACTCAATCGGTTCCATCTCCAGCATCCCCAGAAGACGGGCCAGCGTGTCTTCGTCCGGCGGCGCTTTCAAATACTCCACAATTCTCGGCTCGATCCCCCGGTCTCTAAGAAGCTGCAGCGTCTGCCGGCTCTTGCTGCACTTGGGATTGTGAAACATGATCACATCGCTCACAGCACACCTCCTCTTACCGCAGAGACGCGGAGATCGCAGAGAAAAGCGAAGATCGGGTCTGGTTTCTGCTCGTCCGCGTCTGTCCAGCTCGCCTAACGCCCGCTCCTCTGGGTCACACCTGACCCCAGATAGGCAGTTTTTGTTTTTCTCCGCGTCCTCCGCGTCTCCGCGGTGAACGCTTACCCTGGAACTTCCGTATCAACCCTCTCCCAGCACAAACCCCGGCAGCTCGGGCGTCTCCTCAAATTCGAAATCGGCCAATCCATCGCTGGACCGTCCCCCCTTCTTCCGGAACGCGGTCGCCCAACCCACGCCCGACGCGCCCTGGATATCCGCCTTCAGATCGTTGCCCACAAAAAGAATTCGATTCCCCTTCAAGCCCGAAATCGCTTCGGCCAGGTGGAAAATGCGCGCATCCGGCTTGGCAATTCCCAGATCGCCCGAATAAACCCGGGTTTTAAAGTAGGGCAGCAGCCCAACGCCGGCAAACGCGCGGTCCATGCAGAACCCCGGCCAGACGGTATTTGCAATCACCCCCAGATAAATCCCGCGCTCTGAAAATGTCCGCACCACATCCAGCGTGCCCGGAAAAAGCCACGACGCGTACCGGGGTCCCGCATAGGCATCGGCCAGACACGCGGCCTCTTCCGGCCCCAGATCAAGCTCCAGCGCTTCGCAAAGAACGGTCATCAAACGGTAAAAGTTATAGGCCGCTCCGAGACGTTTTTCACAATCCGCTTCACACACCATCAACCGCCGCTCCAGCAGATCGTACGCCACCTCCACATCAAACCCGCTCAGCGCAGCTTCAACCCGCCGAACCCGGCCCGCCGTCACCTGTGCGGGTGTGGGATCGCCGTCTCCACCGGGTCCGTACAGGGTGCCTCCCGAATCGAAGAAAACCGCATCAAACCGCATATCCCTCACCCTCCCTGTCCAGGTCCACCCACAACGGAAGGTGATCGCTCAAGTGCGTCTTCCCCTCAATGGACGTTGCCAGGTCTTCTTCCGGCAGCACACCGTATCCGGTCACCCGCTCGCGGCAGGACTCGTGAACCCAGATCTGGTCGCCCCGCTTGCCGCCCAGCGAGGTCGGGCTGTGCGCCTGGTCCATCAGCACGGCTGCGTTCACGTACCCCTGCCCTGTCATAAAATCGCTCACACCCCCTCCGGGCGCCTCATTAAAATCCCCCACCACCACCTGAGGGCGCGTTCGGACAGCCCCGGCAAGCTCCTCCACCCGCTGCCGGGCGGCCGCCGTTTTACCCACCTGGCGCGCCGAGGGCAGATGCACGTTGCACACCGTCACACCCTGGCCCCCCTCGCCGGAAACCGCCGCCATCTGCCACATCCGCTGAGGCCCCGCCTGCTGGCTGTCCCCAAGCGCCGTTCCGCAGCGCCAGAGCGTGGCCCCGCCGTACTGGCCCAACTGCCCCCCGGCACAGTAGGCGCCCGCCATTCCCAGAGACGCCCCGAGGCGGTGAAAGACCCCCTCACCCTGAACCTCCTGCAAGCAGAGCACATCCGGCTCAAGCTGCCGGTACAGATCCATCAGCGCCTGTAAGACCTCTGCTTCCGGCTCTCCGGGCGTATCCGGCGAAAAGGGAACCCCCTGGAACCAGAAGACATTGTGACAGAGAATCCTCAGCCGTGCCATCCCCCCTTCGTGTGAAAACGCCGCCATCCCCGTACAGGAGGCGGCTAATTCCCCAAATAATCAATCGTCCAGAATCTCCGGCCCCACAGGCGCAACGCGCAGGATCGGATAGTGTGAATTGAACAGCGTGTGGTCCCCCGTATCCCGGATCACCCGCCAGGCCTGCGCCATCATCTCGCGCACCCGGTTTGCATAGGCGGCATCACCAGCGAGGTTGCGCATCTCGTACGGATCCTCGTCCAGGTTGTACAGCTCGTCAAAATCGAACCCGTTGAACACCAGCTTCCACGCCCCGTCCCACACCACCCGCTGGCTGACCCGATAGCGCGTCCCGTGATACTCGGCAAAGCCGGCCGCAAAGTCGCCCGACCGCCCGTCCGGATCCCGCAGCGCCGGCGCAAAAGACCGGGAATCGACCCCGTCGATCAAATCGCCGCCGGTCAGCTCCAGCAGCGTCGGGCACAGATCGTGCAGCCCCACGCGGGCCTCGCTCACAGCCCCCCGGGCAATGCCGGGCCCGCATACCACCATCGGGATATTGTACACCTCCTCGAATCCCGAAAAATTCTTGCAATAAAGCCCGTGCGCGCCCAAAAGCTCCCCGTGGTCGCTCGTCAACACCACAACCGTATCGTCCAGCTTCCCCGACCGCCCCAGCAGATCGACCAGACGCCCGTACTGCCCGTCAATCTCCGTAATCAACGCGTAGTAGCAGGCCGCAGCCTCCCGCCGCTGCCGGTCGCTCATATCCGCCCACACCTGCGCGGCCTTCCGGTAAATCCCCGGCCGGTCCAACAGATCGTCGTGGACATTGGGCGGCAGCGTCAGAGCGTCCACATCGTACTTTCCGAACGCCTCTTGCCCCGCCACAAACGGATCGTGCGGCTCTGTCACGCTCACAAAACAGCACCAGGGATCCGCGCCCTGCACCGCCTCCTCAAGAAATTGAAACGCCAGGTCGGTCGTGATCCCCACCCCCCGCCGCTCCGGCGGCTGGTCCGTCACGCCGTAAAGCAGGCCCTGCCGATAGCCGGGCGGCAGATCGTTCATTTTTGAGAGCGAAAACCCGGGTTCTGAATCTCCCGCCGTCACCTCACGCTGATGGTCCCTGAACAGCCCACCTGACCGCTCGCCGTTCACCTGCCACCCAAACCGCGTGAGATCGTTGCTCCGTTCCACGTGCCATTTTCCAAAATATCCGGTCCGATACCCCGCAGCCTCAAGCCGCTGCGCCCAGTGGGGCTTTTCCGTACGCAGATTGCACTGGTCTTCATCCACGCAGTGGATCACCTCCAGCACCCCGTGGTTGTGCGGCAGCAGCCCGGTCATCAGGCTGGCCCGCGCGGGCGAGCACACCGCATTGGGCGTATACGCTCGCCGAAACCGCACCCCGGCCCCGGCAAGCCGGTCAAACGTGGGCGTCAAACACGGATGATCCGGCTCCAGCACCCGCCCCTGCATCTGGTCCGTCATCAAAAACAGGATGTTTGGTCGCAAAATAACCCCTCCCCCGCGGCCCGGTCAGGTCCCCCGGCTCAACCACAGCCGCACGTAATGCCGCCGCCTGTCAATCTCCACATAATCCTCAAACGCCGTGCGATTGTGCAGAATCCAGCCATTGTTCGTAAACAACATCTGGCCGGGTTCCAGGCTGAACTCCACACGTAAATCCTCACGGCGTATCAGCGATTCCAGCACATCCAAAGCCTTTTCCTGCTCGGGCGTCAGCGGCCGGTTGATGGATTCATGCCCCACCTGGATATAATAGTACATGTACTTAAACATCAACGCCCGGCCGTCCCACCGAAAAATCGGCGTTTCTGAAACCGGCTGTTCCCCCTCCCGAAACTGGCCCCGACGGTCAAAATAAAACGATTCATACAGCGTCTCCAGCACACCGGGGTAACGCTGCAGCAGCTCGTTGTGGAGCGTGACGGCGCTGATCAGCTGGCTCTGTCCCCCGGACTTCGCCGTTTGAAGGCAGAGCAGGCCCACAAAATCCGGCGCCTGGGGGTTGAACGCCCCATCCGTATGGAACGAACTCTCGGCATTGGTCACCGAAAACCGGGCGCCCTCGCGCACATCCTGACCGGTATCGCGCACATCGTACAGCATGGTCCCCCGGACATCCTGCTCAAACGGGAGCCCCAGCATCTGGCCGACCAGCCAGTACACCGCCTGGGCGTCCTCAACAGAGTCCAAGGGTACCCGATCCACAATCGCAAACCCGCGCCCCGAATCCATCGCCTCCAGAACGGGCTGCAAACACGCCCTGCACGACGCGAAGCCAGCCTCCTGAATCCGGGCCTCCGTAACCGGCCGGGGATCGTCTTTCAGCTCCTGGACAAACGCGTCAAGCTCGGCCAGACAGGCGTCTGACAGAGTATAGTGCCAGGACGCGGGATCGTCGATACTGTCCGCCTTCCACCCTGGCTCATCGGCCAGAACATCCCTCAGCATCTGCGTAGAACGCATCGCTACACGATCTCCTGATATAGGTTGATGTAGCCGCACCCTTCAGGGTGCGTTGCAGGCATGGAGCGCAGGCTACAAGAATGTCTCTTTAGATGTAACTGCTCAGGTCAAAAAGCCAGCAAAATGGGATCAAGCAGGATGTTGTGAGCTAGGGGTAGGGATGGACGAAGCGGTCGGGATGGGGATAAAAGGGATATTGTTGAAGGCATCTTGAATGGCATCAATCACCCGTTGAGAGTTTTTCTTTGCCGTCGAGATATAGGCACGAATGCGGCAGAAAATGGCCGCACCTGTTTCGGTTCGGAAGCACCCAGAGACTTTCTGTTTGACTTTCACCATTCGGATATCTCGTTCGGCCTGATTATTGTCAAAGGGCACGCGGAAGTCATACATAAAGGCCAGCACTTCCCCTTTGTATTGCCCTAATCGATCCAGCAGATTCTTCGGTGGGGATTGTTTGGGTCTTCCTCTTTTCTTTTGGATGCCATCATCCTGTTTTTGTGGTGGATTGGCCTTCAACCCCTGCTTTAAGATTTGGTCGTATCGTTTTTCAAAGGCGTTTATTTTTCGGGCAGACAGATGATCGGTGTGCGCTTTGTCCTGGTCGACGGCCTCTTTGATGTCCATCAACAAAGCCGCCATGCCCTCTGCCCACCCTTGCTGGTATTGCTCTTTCACAAACTTGAGTTCGCGTAAATGATGCGTGTTACAAAGGGCGTGTTGGCACGCGGTGTATCCAAAGTAGGGTTTCCAATGGTCATGCATGGCCCGGCCTTCAAAGTCGGGCAAAATCCCAATCGCATCGGTGGCCTTTTGGCCGCGCTTGGGATGGAGACCATAATGCGTCAACCGCTCTGTGCTGGCCACATGAACCCAATTTCGCCTGCCTGCCACAGATAAACTGGTTTCGTCCAGATGGAGCACATCGGAGTCGATCAGGCCTTGCTTGATGATCAAATCGACGGGGTGTAGGCGATCGGCCAAGACCGCATTGGCTTGCAAGACCGTCGCTTGTGAGAGCCGATGGTCAAACAGATCCTCGAAAATCTCACACGTGCGTTCTAAGGGAACGAAGTGATACTGGTTGAAGTAGGAAGCAAGCGCCTTGTGGACTTGACCCGTTTCGGTGGGTACCTTATCTCTTGGGAGAAAGGAGATCCACTATGCCGCCAACACGTCCACCTTATCCACCTGAGTTCAAAAAGCAAATGGTCGAATTGGTTCGAGCCGGTCGTACGCCAGGAGAGCTGGCCAAAGAGTTCGAGCCCTCAGACCAGACGATCCGGAACTGGGTGGTACAGGCCGACCGAGACGAGGGCCTTCGAGAAGACGGTCTGACCAGTGATGAGCGAGAGGAGTTGCGCCGTCTTCGTCGCGAGATTAAGCAGTTACGCATCGAGCGTGAGATCTTGTCAAAAGCAGCAGCCTGGTTCGCTCAGGAGACCAACACGATCCCCAGAAAGCCTTCCAGTTCGTGAAGGCGCACCAGGCAAAATGGCCAATTACCACGCAATGCCGAGTCCTGGGTGTCTCCCTCAGTGGGTATTATGCGTGGCGAGGACGCCCCCCATCGCCAAGAGCAAAGGTCGATGCGGATCTCAAGGAACAGATTAAGGCTTTTCATGCCCGTTCTGATTCTACCTACGGAGCCCCCAGAATCTGGGAAGATCTGGCAGCATTAGGCATCCGTATAGGCAAAAAGCGTGTCGCCCGTCTGATGGTTGAGATTGGTATCTTCGGGGTGAGCCGTCGAAAGGGTATCAGAACCACCCGTAAGGGAAAAAAGGCTCAAAAAGCCCCTGATCTGGTCAAGAGAGACTTCACTGTTGAAGCCCCAAATAAACTCTGGGTGGCCGATATTACCTACGTACCAACCTGGGCGGGCTTCCTGTATCTTGCTGTGGTTATCGATGTCTTTTCCCGCCGAGTCGTGGGCTGGACGATGGCTTCGACGCTCCAGAGTGAGTTGGTTTTGTCTGCTTTGAATATGGCACTTTGGCAGCGTCATCCTTGTGGGGTGATCCACCACTCCGACCAGGGATCTCAGTATACTTCGCTTGCCTTCGGTAAACGCTGCGATGAGGCGGGTATACGTCCCTCAATGGGTTCTGTAGGCGACTGCTATGACAACGCACTGTGTGAAAGCTTTTTCGCCACCCTCGAATGTGAATTGATCGACCGCCGTTGTTTTCGTACCCACAAGGAGGCCAGATTGGCTATTTTTGAGTATATTGAGGGCTGGTATAATCCCCATCGTAGGCATTCATCAATCGCATACCACTCACCGATGACATATGAAAAACAGCATCAAACACGGGCTTGAAGCCCAAGCCCTAAACACTCCACCAAAACGGGGCAACTCCATTGTCCGATTCCCATATTGTGCCTTTTGGGTGACATCTAAAGGAAACGCCCCCTTGGTGCACCCGCCACAATCGGGACAGATTTTGACCTGAGCCTGGTGTTGGGTCACTGTGATGTGTAAGGGCGGGATATCAAACACCTGGCGCTTTTCAACATCAACCACGGCCACCTCCTCGAGACGAACAGCGCAGTGGGCACACGCTTCAACCCGATGCAAAACCGTATGGTCTGGATGGTCTACCAAGGTGAGGGTGTGACCGGGATGACCTTTTTGGCCCCCATTCTTTTTGGCCCCTTTTTTTCGCAAGCTACTTGTGCGAGGTTTTTGCAGACCATCGCTGGAAGGCGGTTTGCTGCTGTTGCGGCTGTCTTTGGCCACTTGATCTCGAAGCGATTGAACCTCAGCTCTTAACGCTTCGATCTGGGCAACTAAGCCCTGGATCAATCCGACAACAGCTTCCTCGCCTTGATGGTAGATGGCGCGTATCTCTTGTTCTTGTAAGCCTGACATTGGGGTTTGTCTTCTCAATTGCTTACATCGGGAAATTTACGGTCGATTTGGCCCTGGTGCGCCTGGTGTAATTCTTATCGACTATTTTCACAAAAACCTGAATGGCTGGATACCTGGGTAGTTACCTTTAGATTTAGATAGGCTAAATTCAATAACAGGTCTCAAAGTGGAATCACCGGCAAAATCACCCGCGACGGCCGCGCCCCATCGTGGTAAACCGTCTGCTGCGCCGTCTGCAGGGTCGCCTCTTTGTAGTCGTCTCCCCCCGTATTGTGGTTGCGATCGAAATTCGGAAAATCGCTGCTAAGAATATCCAGCCGGATCCGGTGTCCCCGTTTGAACAGATTGCTCGTGGGATTCACCTGAATCGTATATACATAAACCCGTCCGGGTTCAATCAACGACGGCTCGTCTAAAGACTCACGGTAGCGCGCCCGAACGATCCCGTAACACAGCTCCTGCACAAACCCGTTGGGCCACACATCGAGCAGCTTGGCCACAAAATCCGTATCCCTCGCCGAAGACGCCGCCCACAGCTTCACCACCACCGGTCCCGTCACCTCGATCGGCTCCTCCAAAGGAGGCGTTGCGTAAACCAGAATATCTCGCCGCCCGTCCAGGGCCCGCTGATCCATAGGCGCGTGCTGTCCGCCCGGCGTGTACAGGGTCATCACCGGGTCCCTGGGATCGTACGTATACCCATCCGACGGTTCCTCCTGCTGCGGCTCCTGTGAGAGCGCCCCGTCCCCCGCCGAGGAATTGGCCTTCCCACCGCTGTGAAAATAGAAATCGGTATAAACCGTCCGGGTCAGCGGCCATTCGTTCTCCCCCCGCCACGTATTGGCTCCCATCACAAAGAGCTGAATCGGCGACCAGTCCGCAGCCTCGGTCTGCTCGTCCTTGAGCCAGCGCGCAAACCATGCATCGGCAATCTCGTAAAAGTCCCGGCACGCCTCCGGACCGAAATCCACCTCTCCCACCTGGCTGACATAATCGTTCATGGTATGCGTCCAGGGCCCCACGATCAAATGCTGGTTTTCCCTGGCGTGCTCGGTCATTCCGTTCTCGACCATCCCTGCAAATTGCTTGATCGTCCCGATCTGCTGATCGTACCAGCCCGTCGTACTCAAAGCCGGAACGTTCACCTGCCGGTGCTTCTCCTGGAACCCAAAAAAATCGGTCGTGTGGTTCTCCAGCCACCCCCGCCAGTGCGCCCGCATTCCGGGCATCGTCTCCTCGGGGATCTCCCACAGCGGCAGAAACCAGAGCCACTTGCTCCGGTCCCGCTCATCCCAGAGCTTCCGCGACTCGTCCGGCGTCTTTGCTTTCCACGGGTTGCCCAGCCGCCAGGCGGCATCCACAGACAGGTTGTTCACCGTCCAGTCCATCACCCGGCCCACCCGAAGCACGCCCGACAGCTCTCGGTCCAACAGATTGGCCGTAATTCCGCCGGCCAGCATTGTCACCAAATGAGGCGGCCGGGTGTGGGCCAGCTCCCACTGCGTCCAGCCGTTATAAGAGTTGCCAAAGGTGCCCACCTTCCCCGTGGACCAGGGCAACTGCGCCGCCCATTCCACCGTATCGTAGCCATCCTCCGAATCTCTGTGATCTGCACTGTAAAAACCGGGACAGAACGTCCCGTCCGAAGCATACCGCCCCCGCACATCCTGCATCACAACCCCATACCCTCGCTCCGCCAACTTATGCGCCGCCTCGCCCCTGTCCGCCTTGTTATAGGGGGTTCTGCAAAGCAAAGTGGGAAAGCGCTCCTCTGCATCGGGCCGGTACACATCCGCCCGAAGCACGGTTCCATCCCGCATCGTCGCCTCAACATCCACTTCTTTGATCACCTGGACACTCACGCCAACCTCCATACGAGAACGGTATTATCGCCCGATCCGGACAACAGCGCCCGGCCGTCGGGACTTTCGGCCAGCGCATGCACCGCTGCATCGTGGCCCGAAAATCGCCTGACCTCTTCCCCGGTGGCTCTATCCCAGACAACAACGTCTCCATCCTGCCCGCCCGAACAGACCCGCTGCCCGCCCCCTGTAAACCGGGCGTCTTCCACCCACGCCCCGTGATCGAATACGCGCTCCTCCCGGCCCTCCGCCAGGTCCCACTCCACCATAAGCCCGTCCCGCCCCGCCGAAATCGCAGCCCCCCCGTCGGGGCTGTACGCCACGGCCTGTACCCATCCCCGGTGTGCAACCGCCGTCTGCAGCAGCTCCCCCGTCTCCAGGTCCCACTCCCGCACCGTGCCGTCGCGTCCCCCGCTCAGCGCCCGCGTTCCATCCGGCGACGGCGCCACGGCCAGCACACCTCCCTGGTGGCCCTCCATGGTGCGAATCGTCTCTCCCCGCTCGACATCCCACAACCGCACCGAACCGTCGCCCGCACCGCTCAACAGCCGGTCCCCCACGTACGCCACCGCGCGCACGTACCCCAGGTGCCCCTCAAGCGTCCGAACGACCTCCCCGGTCTCAGACGTGAACACCCGAACCGCGCCGTTTTTTAAACCGGCCGCAAAATGCCGCCCATCCGGCGAAATACTCAGCGCGTGTACCTCGTCTCCGGGATCCGAAATTTTCTGAACCGGGCGCCATCCATCGGCCTCCCAGATCCGAATCGTCTTATCCGCCGATCCCGAAACCGCCCGCGTTCCATCCGGCGAAAACGCCAGGGCCTGCACGCTTGCCATGTGGCGTTCCCACTGCAGACGCGGTTCGCCCGTCTCCAGGCTCGTCTCGGCCAGCAGACCGGCGCCGTACGAGAGCACCCAGGCGCCGTCCGGTGAAACCCGCATCCGGTTCACGTGGCCCTGGTGCGGGTACCACCGTCTCACCACCTCGGCCTTTTTCCGGTCCCACAGCCGGATCGAACCGTCCCGGGACCCCGTCAGCAGGTACCGGTCGTCGCGTGTATAGGCCACGGACGACACCGCATGGCCCAAATGGCCGGTAAACGTCTCCAGACACGCGTAATCAGACAGCCGCCACTCGTTGGACTTGTGCCGGGTGCCCACCAGTAACCGTTCGCCGTCCGCAGAAAGACACATGTCGTAGTTGCTGTAGTCATCCACAAAAATCTTGAGCAGCTCACCCGTTGCCAGGTCGTAATGGTACACATTGTCTCCCGGCTGGTGGCCTACAAACGCCGTCCGGCCGTCCGGGCCGTAGATGCACCGGTTCAAACTCTCCCCGGACGCCTCGGCCAAAATGAGCCGCTCGCCGGTCTCCTTATTCCACTCCTCCACGGCCGACGCGTCCCGGTCCAGCGTGAGAACCCGTTCACCATCGGGAGAATAGCGAACGGAAATGAGCGATTCCCTCCCGGTGGCAAACCGGTGTACCTCCCGATTCTCCTCTAAGTCCCATTCGATCACCGTCCCGGACCGGTCGGCGAACAGGGCCTTCCGGACGCTCTGATCACAATCCATTGCCGCCAGCGAATGGTCGGATACCCGGTAGGCGCCCAGCTGCTCCCCCCGGATCAGGTCCCAGACGTGCACTTTCTCGCCAGACATCACAAACGCCTTCTCCCCGTCGGCCGAGTAGGCCATATCGGATATCGAATACTGCATCCGCCGGGTGCCCAGGCGCTGAACCGCCCCTTCGGGCAGTGGATCGCCCAGGTGGTCCGTGTGTCCGGCTGTGCCGGACCCTGTGTCCACCGCTGCAAACGCCCCTTTCAGTTCCAGGTCAGTCATAGGTAATCTCCAACCGGTCGATTACTTCTCGATCAGGTCCCAACACATTCCGATAAG
This sequence comes from Candidatus Latescibacterota bacterium, assembly GCA_965249305.1. Classification (GTDB taxonomy): domain Bacteria; phylum Latescibacterota; class UBA2968; order UBA2968. Next base: position 7,459,092 of record OZ252228.1, read on the forward strand.
CCTCGGTCCCTTCCAATGTCCGGACCACATTCTCCGGGTCCGGACTGTAGAACCAGTTGTGATGGATCTTTGCGCCCTGGCTGGGCACACCGCGAATCCCCACACTCCGGAACTCCTGGCACTTAAACGTGTTGTGGTGGATATTCATCCAGTCGCCTGCAATATCGGTCGCATCGCCCCGGTCCCGTCCTCCGTGCATGTCGAACAGGTGGCTGTTTGCATTTTCACCGCAGATATTATACCGGGCTTCGAATCCCGACCCGGGCGAGCCGCTGGAGGCGATGTGGTGCCGGCACCAGTCGAACAGATTGCCCTCGATCAGCACGTCCCCGGCCAGGCTCACCCCATAGCCCAATCCGGCCTGCTGGTTGTGGTGAATGTGGTTGTGGTGCACGTAGCCCCGGCTGGCGCCTGCGCCAAAACCGGTCGCGGAGCTTCTGAAACCGGAGATCTCGCAGTTGTCGATCTCCATCCCAAAATGCGTGCTGCTGATTCCCCTTGAATCGGTATCGATCCGATCCCGGTGGGGGTAAGGTCCCCGCACCCGCAGACCCGTAATCCGAACGCAGTCTCCGGCCGAGGTGAACACCCCCGGAGTGCGAAGGTTACCGGAGAAAATCAGCCCGCCCTCCGATCCCTCGAGCCCCCGGCTGCTCGCCAGCGTCACCCCCTCTAAAATCGGCAGCGCTTCCCGGCCATTCATGTCGATCTCAACGTCCCCCGGCACAAACACTACCTCCCCCGCTTTCGCCTCCCGGAGTGCGGCCGCCAGATCGTCATAGCTTCGGACTGTATAGTCCCCCTCGCTAAGAATATCCGAATACCCCTCACCGCCCCCGATCGGATTCCCCGTCGGATTGTGCTCCGCCCCGAAGGTCTCCTCCGCTCCCTCCAGGCCCACCTCGTCCTCCCACCGGGCCGTCCGGTCGGTCAACACCCCACCCCCGGAGGCCCGCACAATCGTCTTCATGAAGATCCCTCCTTATCCAGCGGTCTATAAAGGTCGTCAGACCCTCACCCCGCCCCGCAATACAACGCCGCCGTCAGCGCGTACACCCTGGCCGCACGCTCCATGCGCGCAACCGAAACCCACTCCACATCGCCGTGCGCCGTCTCGTTGGATGGGCCGTAATAAAAGGTGGGCACACCGCTCCCGTGCACGTAGAGATTCGCATCCCCCACGATCCGCCGCCCTTCGTATTCCGCCTCTTCCCCCGTCACCATCCGGTGGGCGGCGGCAACCGCCTCAACGGCCGGATCGTCCCCGGGCGTCTCGAACGGTTCGCGCTCGTGTACCATCTCAACCGAAAGCGTCAGTCCTCCGGCATGGGCGAAAGGGGCGGCCAGGGTCTCCAGTTCGGCAAGCACCGAGGCCGCCGTTTTGCCGGGCGCCCAGCGGCGGGTGCCGGTCAGCGTACACGTAAGCGGCGTCCGGTTGAAATAGTCCCCCGCCTGCACGATTCCCAGGTCGATCCGCTCGGGCCCCGCAAGCGGATGCCTGTCGCCGGCATCCAGCTCCTCCTGCCGCTCGTTGATCCTCCGGATCAAATCCCCCACATGGCGAATGGGATTCTCCCCGAACGGCACATAAGTGGTATGCATCCCGCCCCGGTCGGATTCCAGCGCAATCGTAAATACCATAGACCCCATGCTCATCACCCACAGCGTATCCCGCCCCTCCACAATCAGGATCCGGTCGCAGGACGCCCGCCCACTTTTGATATCCTCAATCAGGGCCCGGGGGCCGTCCTTCTCCGCTTCGGGCTCCTCGTGTCCCACCACCGCGGTGAGCAACAAATCGCCCTTCAACCGCACCCCGGATTCCAGTAAGGCTTTCACCGCCCCCAGAACCGCCGCCATGCCCCCCTTCATATCCGTGGATCCCCGGCCGTAAAGCCGATCTCCCTCCCGGCGGCAGGGCGGGCAGTTGCCGATTGGAATCGTATCTAAGTGACCATTCAGCATCAGCGTCGGGCCGTCCCCGGCGCCCGGAACTCGGGCATAGAGATTCGAGCGTCCCGGCGTCACCTCGCGCACGTCCACCTCTAAGCCCAGGTCTCGCAGCTGCGCCTCGTAGCAGTCGCAGACCGCCGCTTCTTCCATCGTCACGCTCGGGATCTCCACCAGCGTCACGGCCTGCTCTGCAATCCATTCCCCGTCAACAGCGTCCAGAATCGGCTCCAGGCCCGTCATCGTATCACCTCGCTGCAGGCATTGACAAAATCTTCAGACGTAGACGTGTACCCAACATTGCACTCAAAAAAGCGGATCCCCAGCCAGTTCGTCCACCCCTCTGCTTCCGTCTCGGGGTACTCGTTCGTCCGGCAGCAGTCCCTCAGCACCACCACCCGGTAGTTCCGGTACATCGCGTCCGTCACCGTCGTCCCCAGGCAGATCCGGGTATCGAACCCCACCGCCACCAGGTTCCGCACCCCCAGGCTCTTCAGCAGCGATTCTAAGTGCGTCTCGAAGAACCCGCTGTACATCTGCTTCTTGATCAGATAGTCGCCCTCTTCGGGGGCAATCACCTTTGAAAAGGCTAAGATATCGTTGGGCTCTTTCCAGCTCTCTAAAACGTCCACCCCGCAGGTCCGGATCGACATATTCCGCCACTCGGTCCCCTCGTTCGTCGAAGGCGCCAGATAATTGGTCAAATAGACAACGGGCAGCCCGGCCGCTTTGGCGGCGTCTTTGGCCGGCCGGATGTGGTCCACCACAATCTCCCGGTTCCGCTCCACCGCCGTCCGGTAAAACTCCGGCGCATCGCCCAGGTCCTGATCGGAATCGTACCCCAGCCCGTACACGTCCACAATCAGAAAAGCCGTATCATTCAGTCCTAAGCGCAATTCATCCTCCGCATACCCCAGCGGCCGTCCCGGCGGGTACTGCCGGTAATACCGGCCCGTCAACTGAATATCCCTGGATGTCTCCATCTTCACCTCAGTTCGAAAAGACACGAAATGCCTCGGGAAAGTCCGGCGTCGCGCTGTCCTGAGTCGTCACGTATCCCCCCGCCCGGTTCGCCCGCTCCGCACACGTTCTGACATCCTCCCCCGCCAGAAGATTCAGCACAAATGCCGCGGTAAACGCATCTCCGGCCCCCACCGTATTCACCACCTCTTGAGGTTCCGCTGGAACCTGGCAATCACCCTCCGGGCCGACCACCCGACAGCCCTGCGCCCCCAGAGTCAACACCACCCACTCGATACGAAACGACTCGAGCAGGTCCAGCAAAAAGACCGTATCATCTTCAACCCCTTCAACGTAATCCCGGAGAATGGGCACCTCATCCTGGCTCAACTTGAGCAGATCGGCGGTGCAGAGCGATCCTCGAACCACCTCCTGAGAATGGTACTGCTGCCGAAAATTGAGATCCAGCACCTTCAGGCATTCACCGGACGCTTCCGCCACAAACCGCTGCAGGGCACTCCGGCTCGTCTCGCACCGCTGCGCCAGCGTGCCAAAACAAATCGTGTCCGCCTGCTGTGCCAGAGCCTTCATCCGATCTTCCCAACCCACAGCGTCCCACGCCGCTCCTTCCACGATCTCATACGCCGGCTCGCCCTCTGTAAGCGTCACCCGCACAGCGCCGGTTGAACGCGCCGCATCCTCCTGAACAAAATCCACGTTCACCCCCCGCGCCTCCAGCCCCCGCAGCGCCTCCGTCCCCTCCGCATCTTTCCCCACCCGGCTCACCAGCACCGCCTCTGCGCCCAGGGAAGCCGCGTGAACGGCAAAATTGGCCGGCGCCCCACCCAACCGGGCGCCATCCGGAAACACATCCCACAACACCTCTCCAAACGCCACAATCCGCGGCCGAACATTCATTCTTTTTTAACCTCTTTTTGCCTTTCTCCGCGTCCTCTGCGTCTCTGCGGTGAATCGCCTCTTTCCTCCCAATCTTGTACCCATCTCACACGCTTTACTCTTCACTCCCCAGGCATTCTCGCACAAACTTTAGATTCCGCAAACTGTTCGCCTCCAGACCGCTGAACGCCGGATCCACCACCTCAAACGCGTCCGGACTGATGGCCAGATGGGTCTCCACCACCACAAACCCGTTATATCCATCCGCCTGGAGCGCCTTCAACTGGCCGGGCCAGTCGACAACCCCGCGCTCGGCAACCGCCCAGACGCCTGCCTCGGGGTCGTAGTTCTTCACATGCACATGGACAATCAGATCCTTCACCGCCTCATACTCGTCCGGGTACGGACAGGCCGTTCCCGCCCGCGCCGAATTGCCCGGGTCCCAGCACAGCTTGATCCGGTCGGCGCCCAGCTGGCGGATGATCTCCGCGGCCTCCAGACCGGTCGCCCCCCAGCAGACCGGCTCGTTTTCCAGCGCCAGCCGGCAGCCTTCCCGAGCCGCAATATCGGCCATCTCGCCCACCCGGTCCACAACCTCGGCAGGCGTCCGCTCTCCCTCCCCCCGGTCAAACCCAAAGCAGGAAACCAGGTCCGTCCCCCACCGCCTGGCCCATTCACACGCCCGGGGCAGCCCGTCCGAAAGCCCTTCCCCCACCGACGGATCGTCGATCGGACACTTGAAAAACCCCGGCGAAACCGCCGAAACCGCCAGTCCCGCATCGCGCACCCGGGCGTAAAACGAGGTCAGTTCCTCATCCGACGTCCTGGGAAACCGCCCCCCCTCCAGCGACCTGACCTCAACGTGCGACGCCCCCCACTCTGCGGCCAGTTCGACCGCCTGCAGGGGGTCTTCGCGATTGATCTCATCCGTAAAAATTGAAATTTTCATCTCCAGCCTCTCGCATTTATCCCGGCAATCCTGCGATCAACTCCTCGGACGTCAGCGAATACTTCTCGAACATCTCCAGGAACAGCACTGCCCCTCGCGTCTGCCACAGCTCGTCGTGCGTCTCGAACGACTCCATTCCGGTCCCGCAGTCCCTCAAAATGATCACTCCATAACCCCGCTTGTGCATCTCAATCGTCCCGTAGTCACGCAGCAAAATACATGCGTTGGTATTGAACCCCAGGAAGAACAGGAACAGAATGCCCTTCTGCTTGCAGAACCGGTGCAGCTCCTCCCCGTTGAGAATCACCACATCGTCTCCCTCCACCTGTACCAGGGGATGCATCTGCCGCTTCGAACGCATCTTCACCAGTTCCGCTTCCCTTGGCTCCACCGGTCGAGCGTACGCCTGGTAATCCCCCGACTTGCTCCGAAACCCGGGCGGCGGCCAGTCGTCCCGCCTGTTCCCGGCCATCTCTTCGTCGCTAACCAGCTTTACCCGGGCCGGGTGCTCCTCCGCCAGCCCCGGAGCGGGCGCATGGATAAGCTGCATCCCCGCCTTGCGGCAGGCCGCCGCCAGCGGCACAATCCTCTCCCGTACAATCTCTTCCGACCGGGCCTCGGTGTCTTTCAGGTAGTGGTGGGCCCAGACATCCACCAGCACCAGCGCCGTCTGCGCCAGCGGAACCTCCCAGTTCAGATGGGCGTATCCCGTATTCGTCTCCACCCACTCCACCCCCGGATCCACGTGCCACCGGTAATACCGCGGTTTGATGCGCACCGTACGATCCATCGTCATCTCCTTGTATTAAGAACTGACCCACTTTTCACGCTTCACTCTTCCGCCACCAGCGTCAGCTCCTCCTTCCCCCCCAACCCGGCCACAACTGGAAACGCCTTCTCCCGGGGAGCGTCCGCTCTGGGAACATAGCGAACCGTGGGCGGGAAGTACGCGTACAGGGCCGTATGTCTCGGATGCGGAGACCGGTTGGGGCCCGATCCGTGGACCAGCAAGCTGTGAAACAACAGCGCGCTGCCCGCAGAGAGGGGAACTTCAATCTGACCCGACAGGTCCACATCCTTACGGTCTGTAAGCGCTTCATCCTGGTCCCGAGCAATATGCCCCCACTTCTGCATCCCCCACCCGTGGCTCTTCGGAATCACCTGGAAGCAGCCGTTCTCCGGCGTGGCGCTGCTCAGCGCGATACTCACCGTAACCAGCGTGGGAGGATCCATCGGCCAGTACGCCGAGTCCTGGTGCAGGCCGTGCGCAGAGCCGTGGTGCGCGGGCTTCAGCATCAGCGTGCTGCGGAACAGGAGCAGGTCCGGACCGATTAAATGCTGGATCACCTTCACCAGTTTGGGATGTGCGGCAAGCCGGCGAAAAATGTCCGACACCTCCCGCGTCTGCTCAATTTTTCTCAGCACGGGCAGGTCGCCCTCAACCGCGTCTTTCGCATACGGCTCCCGCTGGAACCGGCGAACCCTCGGGTCTTCCCGGGCCTCCAGATCCGCGGCCAGCCCGTGCAGCCGCTCGATTTCCGCCTCACACGCCGCCACTTCGTCAGCAGACAGCAGATCCTCCACGACCAGGTATCCCTGCGTCTCAAAAAAAGTCTTCTGTTCTTCTGGTGTCATCAACACCCTCCTTAGAAACGGCCTCCTCACAGTTCTGCCCTGCCAAATTTAGCATCTTACAGCCCGAGTGTCAATCATTTCGCCAACGCCTTCGAGTCCAAAACGCCGGTAGCATTCCCTTCTTGCTTCTTCAACCCAGGCGCATTATCTTGCCGCCGTAATAAAGGGATAGGACCGTTCTCATGAGTATCCGATTAGATACGGCTGTATCCGATCAGATACGAGTTGCACCCTGAAAAGGAGAAGCGCAGCGATGGGAAGATTAAAGATAACCTGTTGTTTTCGTTTCCTTCTACAAGGAAATTTCCGCTTTAAGGCGGGTTTGGCACAATAGTTGATTGTCTTCACGCGTGGGAAAGGAGGGACCGTGACGATTAAGGAAGAATCCCGGAACGATGTCGTCGTGCTGGCGCTAAGCGGGACCCTGATGAGCGGGCCGGAGGTAACCCCACTCCACGACCGAATCAAGCAGCTCGTGGAAGGTGGCATCACCAAAGTCGTGATTGACTTTTCGGAGGTGCAGTGGTTTGGAAGCGCAACGCTGGGGGTACTCACGGCCAGCCTGGTGACGCTGCAGAATGCGAAAGGGGGCCTACGGTTGACCGGCGTTACCAAGACGCTCGAAAGCATCCTGAAAGTAACGCGCCTCGGGAATGTCTTCCAGAAGATCGACACGGTGGATCAGGCGATCGCCAGCTTTAAGACCCAGTCCCCGTAGCTTCACGGTTTAACATGAAGCGCGGAGCCTCCGCGAACAATCAAACGTAGAATGCCGGTATTCCTGTGTCGCTGTATCTCAGGTGTACCTCGTTCGTCTCACGCCGAAGGAGGAAAGCTATGAACGTCAAGAAAGTGGCAACGTGCGTTACCATCCTGGCCCTGCTGGTTGGGACCTTGACCCTGAGCAGCTACGTTGCTGCCCAGAGCGAGTCCAAGGGTCCGGCCTGGGAGTACGAACTCGTCGGGATGCGCTTGCAGCCCCGGTCTGTTACCGACGAACAGGGTAAAAAGCGGTTGGTAGCCGCAGAAATACAGGGCGAATTCAACTTCCACGGCGAGGCAGGGTGGGAGTATGCAGGCACCTTCCCAGGCGAAGAGGATGTCATCTTCTTCGTATTCAAACGAAAAAAATAGCAGATCCCGGGCGCAGTATGCGGCCCTGACCTGATCTGGCTCACGGAGTCGGTCCTTTTCATCGGACATACCTGGGATACCGACGTAGGTCCGGCTCTGTGAGTCGTCAAACAGAGGGGAAGCATGTGTGGAAAACAGTTCTGATCGTTGTCGCAGCGGCGCTGCCGGTTTCCGGACAGGCCGAAACAGCGCCCTCCCCGCAGACGCCCGGAGAGCGGGCAGGCCAAATCGATAGCCTGAACCGGCAGGCATGCCGGGCGTTTTTAAACCGGGACTTCCAGGCTGCCCAGGCCTCGGCGCAGCAGGCCTGGGATCTGTGTCAGAAAGGGGCGGATGGACCTGCTCCGGGCCTCGCCGCCGCCGGCCTGGCCGCCGTTCTCACCATGCACGGGCGCTTCGAGAAGGCATTGCAGTGGCAGGGCCGGGCCGAAGAGGTCTTCGTAAGCGGTGGGGATACCACGCTGCAGGGCCGGCTGGAGGCCGCCCGGGCCGTGACGAATTTCCTCCGCGCCCGACAGTATTCTGCCGGAGAGACGGAAGAGGCCCTCATCGGTATCCGGAAGGCGCGTGAACTGCTGGGGGCGAACGATGCCAGGACGGCCAACATCGAAGCAGAGATCCTCTGCCATTCCAACGACGCCAACCGGGCGCAGTCGGGATACATGAAATATATGAGGCTGCTCAGGCAATGCCGCGCAAAGGGCGACAGTACCGGCCTCGCGCTGTGTGCAACGCGGATGGGCCGCACCGAAGGCATAACCGGCGGACACGGAGCGACCCTGAAGTATTACACAGAGGCCCTTGGGATCTTTCGCGCCCAAAAAGACACCGGCGGCATCGGACTGGCGCTGCGAAACATCGGGCTGGCCCAACGGAAACAGAGGCAGTACTCCGAATCAGAGGCTGCCTCCCAGGAGGCGCTGGACCTGGCGCGCCACGGTGGAAACCAGCGGCTGGCTCTGGAGGTCCTCAATGACATGAATCTGCTCTACGCTGAAACTGGCGAGGCGGCCCGGGCTCAGGAATGCGATTTGCAGGCCCAGGCTGCCATGCGGTCTATCGTCGAGGGTCTGAAGCAGGGGCAGTTCACCGACACCGTGCTGTTCGATTTCTACCAGCTCCTCAACATGCGCTATGTGAATCGTCCGCCCTACGATGCGGATCCCTTCGTGGGGTTTTACGATCAGCTCGTGCTTGAAGCCCCCCGATAAGGAGGTGAGGGCATTGTTTCGACCCATTTCAATTCTGTGCGGGGTATTCCTAACTCTGGCCCTGGGGACCGCTCGGACGCCCGCGGGCGAGATGTCTCGGGAGGCGAAAGAGGCATTCCTGAAAAAGGCCCGGGTGGTCTCGATGAAAGATGTGGGAGAAGGGGTCACGCATCCCATGAAGGCGGTGCTGGAGGACGGAACGACTCGGATGAAAGCGATCTTCAAGACCGTGGACACGCGTATCAAGATGCCCACCCGGTTCGGCGGGGAAACGGTGGAGGAATACATCGACAGCTACAAATACGAGATTGCGGCCTATGAACTGGACAAGCTGCTGGGGCTGAACATGCTGCCGGTGATTGTGGAAAGAAAAATCGAAGGCAAGCGCGGCTCCCTTCGGGAGTGGATCGAAGCCGTCATCCCCCATTACGGACACGGACAGCCCCCCCCCGACGTGGACCGGGTGCAGGACGAAATCCATGCGACCTGGCTGTTCGACTATCTGATCTACAACGTGGACCGGCACACCCACAACGTCATGTTCGCCCCGGGTTGGTCTCCGGTCCTCATCGACCACTCGATGGTCTTTACGACCTTTGAAAAGCCGTTCCGCCCAATGTACCGGTTCCCCCGGGAAGTCATCGACCAGCTGCGTGCGCTGGACGAGAAAACGGTGAAAAAGGCGCTGGGGCGCTATCTGAAGCGCCATCAAATCAAGGCCCTGATGCGGCGCCGCGAGATCGCCCTGAAAACGGTGGACCAGGCGGTTGCAGAACAGGGTGAAACAGCGGTCTTCTTCTCACTGCAGCCCTGAAAAATCTGCAAGTTGATCTGCGTATTACGACTGAAGATTTTCAACAGTCTCAATTCTCCGCGTCCTCTGCGTCTCCGCGGTGAATCAACTTGAGCCCTTCCTATGTCGCAGGTTCCAGAAACCAGCCAGTCACGCTGGCAACTGCCGGATTTTTCCCGCCCCGAAATTCGGACGGCAATATTGCTGTGCCTGTACTATTTTTTGGTCATGTGCGCCTTTACGGTGCTCAAACCCGTTCGGAACGCTATTCTCTTAGACCGGCTGGGAAAGGCCTGGCTGCCTGTGGCCTTTATGGGCTTGCCTATCATCACCGGGCTGGCGGTCTACTCGGCCGGGTGGTTTGCCGCCCGGATACCGGACCGAAACCGGGTGCTTGCCACAACCATCACCCTGATTTTGAACCTTTTGCTGTTCCGATGGCTGTTTGAGATGGGGCGCGGCTCGGAGGGGGCGGGCGCAACCGCAGAGGTCTCGCTGGAGGCGTTGAAGACCGGCTGGGTCGCCCTGCTCTTTTACCTCTGGGCCAACCTATTCGCCAGTATTTTGATAACGCAGTTCTGGCTGGTTGCCGGCAACCAGTTCACCCCCCGGGATGCCAAGCGGCTGGTCGGGTGGGTAAGCGCAGGCGGCCTCGTGGGGGGAATAGCCGGCCCGACGATCGTCCTTAATGTCGTAGATCATGGTACACGACAAAAAAGGAAAAGACCTGCGCTGAGTGGTGAAATGAGTTAAGTTTGGGTTGTCAAGATCCAACAACTCATCCATCATCAAACACAGGTCTATGTCTCCTCAAGTTAATGAATTACACGACGTGATGCAATGGTATTTACCCTGTCATAAGGCCCGGGTAAAATTCATCGCCGCCTTCATTGTGTCTCTCATCAAGCTCACAACCGTCAACTTCACCAAACTGGCCAACGCCCTCAACGGCAAAGCCAAGCAGAAGTCCAACTATCGCAGAATCCAACGTTTCTTCAGTGAGTTTAATCTGTCCTATGACCTGGTGGCCGACTTGATCCTGCATCTCTTGCCGATCAAGTCGGACTTTACCATCTCGATAGATCGGACGACCTGGAGCTTCGGCAAACTGACCATCAATATTCTCACCGCCGGGAGTGTCTATCAAGGCGTTGCATTTCCCATCTGCTGGATACTGCTGCCCAAAAAGGGCAACTCCAACACCGATGAGCGTATCCAGTTGATGGAACGGGTCTTGAAGTTGGTGGATAAAAACCTGATTCAGGTCATCGTTGCAGACCGGGAATTCATTGGGCAAGAATGGTTTGCGTGGTTAGATGCGCAAGCCTTAGGCTTTGCCATCCGCGTCAAGGAAAACGCCAAAACCCTAAATGGCAAAGGGGACATCGCGCTTCGATGCTTGTTTGCCGACCTGCACATTCACCAAGAGCGCATCCTGCGTAAACCCCGTCTGATCTATGGTCATCATCTGTATTTGTCTGTCATCCGATTACCTGACGAATTTCTCATCGTTGCCAGCAAGTGTAAAGGTCGAAAACCGCTGGAGGATTACAAAAAACGGTGGGGAGTTGAAGTCCTGTTCGCCGCGTTGAAAAGCCGAGGCTTCGATCTGGAACAGACCCATCTGATCCATCTGGAACGAATCGAAAAACTCATCGCGCTTTTAGCCATTGCCCTCACCTGGGCTCATCTGGTAGGAGAATGGATCGCAAAGACAAAACCGTTGAAGATCAAAAAACACGGATGCAAAGAGAAAAGCCTGTTTCGATATGGATTGGACCATTTGCAGTATGTTCTGCTCAATATACAGGATCACATCCAGGAGTTCTTTCACTGTCTTTGGATACTGATTGATCCTCCATATTTTAGGTCAGATTAAGTTTTGTCGTGTATTATGGTCGTAGATACCATCGGCACGGAAAATCTGGTTTACATCTCCTCCGTCCTGCTTCTGCTCTGCCTGCCCCTGGTGCGCCACCTCGAAAGCGGGGGGCAGCCGGCCGAACCCAAACGGGCCCGCGAGACCGATGCCGATGCGGATACCGATACCGGGCTGAGCCTGTTCCGGGAGTTCCGGCACCTGAAGCTGATCGCCGTCATTCTGGGCACCAGCATCGTCGTTCAGACGGTGCTGGAATACCAGTTTAACTCGGTCATAGCAGACGAGATTGTGACAAAAGACGCCAAGACCGCGTTCTTTGCGCAATTCTTTGCGGTTTTAAATGTGGTGGGTTTGCTCATTCAGCTTTTGCTCACGCGGTTTATCCTGTTACGCTTCGGCATCGGGTTGGCCATGCTGTTTCTGCCCCTTGCGCTGATCACGGGATCGCTGGGCATCCTGCTTTATCCCACCCTGATGGTGGTGGTCCTGGCCAGAGGGGCCGAAGGGAGCGTGCGCTACTCCATACACGAAGCGGTCCGAGAGGTGCTCTACCAGCCCCTCCCGTCCTATGTACGTTCGAAGGCGCGGCCTTTAATCGAGATCTTTGGCAGCCGGCTGTTCGAGGGGCTGGCCGGGCTCATGCTTTATCTCGTTACCGGCAAAGTGCTTTTTAACCTGACGGTGCAACAGTTGAGCTGGATCTCCATCTCGCTGGTCGCAATCTGGCTGGTGGCGGTCCTGGCAGTGAAACGGGAATACCTGGAAGCCCTGCGTAACCTGTTCTCTGAAACCCCCGTGCAGTCCCAGGACCGGGCCGCCGAGGTGCTGGATGCCGAGACCGTGGAGATGCTGATTGAGAACTTGAAGAGCCCGGACGAGGTCCAGGTCACCCAGACACTGGCCATGCTGGACCTGATGCACGACAAGTCCGAGTTGCTGCCGCACCTCAGAAAAACAATGGCCCATCCCTCCCTCTCCGTGCGCACAGAAGCCCTCAGATTCTTGCGGCAGGCAGGCGAGGGCGGGTTTGTTCCTGAGGCGGAGGCGCTGCTGTCGGCCTCCGATACGGAGGCGCGCCTGGAGGCGGTGCGCTATCTCTGCTATTTTGGAGGCGAGGAAACGCGTTCGAAAATTGAAACTCTCCTCAAAGATGCGGATCCCCGGTTACGCACCGCGGCCATCGCCGCGGCCGCGGAATCGGGCGCCCTCAAAAAGGAGGAGGTCCGCGCGTCTCTGGAGGCGCTCTGGCAGGAGAAAGAGGAGGAATCGGAGGAGGCCCGCGCCGAGGCCGCCCTGGCGCTGGGCGCTCTCAACGATCCCGACTACGACGATCTGCTGATGCGCCTCTTGCGCGACCCGTCGCCGGTGGTGGTAAACGCCGCCCTGGAGGGCGTGGGTCGCACCGGTCGGCGCATCTTTATGCCGGTGGTGATATCCTATCTGAGCGATCAACCGCTGATGCTCTACGCCCAGCGCACGATCCGGTCTTACGGCGACCGGGTGCTGGGCATGCTGCGCGACTACCTGGACGATCCGGAGGAGCCGGAGATGCTGCGCCGGGCCATTCCGGGCTGTTTTGCGGCCATCGGCACCCAGCGCGCAGCCCTGGTGCTCACCGACACTCTGGAAGATCGCCAGAAAGAACTGGGCGATCCGATCGTGGAAGCCCTCGGAGAGATGCGCAGCCGGCATCCGGACCTGGAGTTCGATGTGGACAAGGTGGAGGCCGCCCTGCTGCGCGAGGTCGAAGCGCCCTTACAGCCTGGAGAGCAGGGCCCGGAAACGGAGCGGCACCTGAGGCTGGCCGCGGGCCTTCTGGCCCTGATCTATCCATTTGAAGATATCTACCGGGCCTATGACGGCCTCACCAGCGGCCAGCGGGACCTGAGGGCCAACGCCACCGAACTCTTGGACAACCTGATCCGCCCCGAACTCAAACGCGCCATTCTCCCCTACATCGAAGCCTGGACCCCACCGGACACGGGACTCTAAGCAAAACAAAAAAAGAGCCCGCCCGTCCTCTTTCTAGACGTCAGGCTCCCTTATTACGTACCCCACCACCCCGGGGATGCGGGGAAGGGCTTCGTGTTTTTCGTGTGGGATGGGTGGCGGGGGGCGGTTTCGCGCCCTTCGTGTTACTGGGGAGCCACCGTAAACGGCCCCTCCCTCTCCACCATCGGCTCCTCTCCGCTGTTCAAGTCCGTCACCGAAACCTTCACATAGTGCCGGCCCGGCGTGGTCTCCCCCAGGTCCAGTTCCATATACAGCGTCTCCATCTCCCCGTAACCGATCTGTTCGTAGCCCACCGCCACCTCCTTCTTCTTCCCCACAAACGTCCGCACCAGCCGTGAGATGATATTTCCTCCCACCGGCCGAATCGTGTACTCCACCCGGTATCTCGTCTGGCCAAACTCGTCCCGAACCAGGTTGTAGATCTCGTAGTAGACGAAAATGCTCCGCCCCCTGGGGTAGGTTCTTGTGGGAATCGGAATCACGTGCAGACCGTTCTTGGAAAACTTATCTAAGGGCTGATTCTCGGCAATCTGCCAGGCCAGGGCCAGGCTGCTCAGGCGCAGCCCTTCCTGCGTGTAGTCCCCCACCTCCACATCCTTTCGGTAGAGGCCAATGCGGCCGGTCATCCGGTCTCTGACCCTCACCTCCAAACGGTAGGGGCCGGGGGGCACCTCTAACCGCGCCACGTCGGGCACGAATGCCCCGGCGCCCCGGCGCCCCGACGCCTGGTAGATCAGGTCCCCCGAAGCCCGGTAGACCGTATCCAGCGCCGCCCCAACCAGCGCGGCCTGGCGTTTTGCCACCAGCCGGGTCACATCCTCTTCGGGAACGTACCGGGCTGCCGTACCGGGCAGGCCGTAGTAGACCTCTAAGACACTGTGGCCGTTGCCTCCCCGAAAATCCGCCACATCGAAATAGAAATCGAAGGGCACTACGTCGTATTCGGGCGTATAGAAGTCGGGGAAGGCCGCCACGGCCCGCCCCACAATATTCTCCGGCGCATACCGGACAAACTTCGCCGCCTGGTGCGGAGAAAGTTCCGTAGCCATTGGCACGGGGGCATAGTCGAAATTGCCCTTGCCGGATTCGTCGGTAAAAGTAATCTCACCCCCCCCCGCAACCCGGGTGTAAACCCAGGACTCCCAGGAAACCGTGGACATATCCGGGTTGGTGGTCAGGACCGGCCGGTAGTCTCCGAACTTCAACACATCCTCACCTCCCAGCCCAAGCCGTTTTTCCAGCCCATCCTCATAGATGACGTCGATGTCCTCCCCCGAAGTGCTAAAACTGGCCCCGATGCTGGACTGAGATTGGTTTCCACCTGTATTCGTGCTCAGCCCCGTCTCACCCCCGGTTCGGGTTCCACCGCTGTTGGCCACGATATCCGTCTGTTGGTCCTCCAGACCCTCGGAGATCACTTCCCGCTCCTCCCGGAGCGCCTCTCTGTCAACCCAACGGGCTCTCATGGCCAGGGTGCGCACGGGGTACACGGGCCCCACGTAGGTATGCCCGGCCCCGTCGTTCCCGTAAATATCTAAGGCCATCCGTTCCTTGACCCGCTGCACGGCCAGGTTCTGCTTTGCATTCATCATCTGTGAACTCGTCCGGTGGTCCGGCTCCCCGAACCGCACGTACACCTCCCCCCGCATGTCCCAGGGATATCGAACCTTGGCGAAATTCTCCCTGGCGTACCACACCCGCCGGTAGTGCTCTAACAGACGCTTGTTCACCCGCGTGGACAGGTCCGGATCCCGCCCGTTCCAGAACCGCTTCAGAAACGCCTCCCGCTCCGCGCCCGAGGTCCGCGCATAGTCGGCCACCTCCTCCTTAGAGGCAAACCGGCTGATATCCCCGTAAAGGGCGCGTCCTTCCGCCGTCAGCTTCGAAACGTACGCCTTGAAAAAGCTCAGCGCCATATCCTGCTTATCCTGTTTGGAGCAGGCCTGAGCCACGATCGGCAGCAGGTCTACCGCCTTTGGATTCTCCTGCACGAAGCCCAGCAGCGTCTCCATAACCCTGTCGTAGTCCTTCACCTGCAAATAGATCTGGCTCAGCCGGCGCCGGCCCACAGGGTCCTCAGGCCGCAGCGCCAGGTACTTCGTATACCAGGGGATCGCCTGTTCGTATTCCTTGTTGAGGTCCGCATAATAGTCTCCCATCAGCATGTACGCATCCGCGTACTCCGGGTCTATCTTCAGAACCTTTTCGATGTCGGACCGGGCGTCGTACTCCCACAATTGCACGCGCGTCCTGGCCATCTGGTACCGGGCGTCCACGAAGTTCCGGTCCCGGATCAGGGCGTCCCGGAAATAGTCGATGGCCGCATGGCGCCCCATGGGACGTTCCATATAAACCAGCCCCAAACCGTAATACGCCCTGGACAGCACCTTTCCTTTGCTCAGGGAGGCCGCCTGCTTGAACACTTCCTCTGCAAGGTCGTAGTCTTTCGCCTCAAGCGCGGCATAGCCATAGGTATTGTGCGCAACCGGGTCCTTGTGTCGCTGGTGGGCCACCACCTCCAAAAGCGCAACTGCGCTGTCCGGAACCCCGGCCTCTAAGTAGCCGGCCGCGGCCGCATCCATAGAATCGAGCCGCTCGGGACGGAAGGCCAGAGCTTCCACCTTCCCAGGCCCCCCGGTGAGACGGAGCAAACTGCCCCGGTGCCAGAAACAGGTCAGCATCGGAGCCCCGGCCTCCGGCCGGTAGAGATAGCTGGCCGGCCGGTCTCCATCCGGGTCTGCGGAACAGTGAAAAATAGAAGCCAGCGCCTTCAGATTTCTCTTCTGGACGGCCGCATCCTCCTCCTCTTCGACCATTGCCTCCTCCACCCGGCGCTCGATCCAGGCGCGAAGCTCCCCAAGCGTGAACGGCAGCGCACCGCCGTTCGCCTCTACATACTGCGCAAGCCAATCGCCCAGCACAAATTGGTGTTCCAGGCACACAACCTGCCTGCGCGCATCCACCTTCAGTTCCGCCAGCTTCCCAATCGCCTCGATATAATCCTCACAGTCCGCCTTCGAGACCCCCCCGCCGCCGGATGCCGCTTGTAGAGCTCCTCAAACGCCCGCCTCGCCCCCTTGTACGCGTTCTTGACCAACCCGGCTGTGCGCGTCCCGGTGCATCGCGTGGTAGCCCCGCATATACTGATCCAGCGCCTTGTTGATCAGCGCCAGCGCCGGCCCCGCTTCGCCCTCCAGAACGTCCCCGGAGGCAGTCATCGCGGCCAAACCATTGCCGCTCAAAACCTCCAGCTTTCGCGTCTCGCCCGTTTCCACCGCCACGGCAGCAGACCACAACACGCCCTCCTCCTCCAGCGCACAGAACACCTCCCCTGCATCGGCGGACCAGCCCAGCGGACCGCGCACCCCGTCTCCTTTCACCAGAACCGCCTTCCCGCTGCGGTCCACCACCCACAGGCTCCGGTCTCCCCGGTCTAAAAGCCCGCCCCGGTATCCGCACACCGCCAGCCGCCCTCCACCGGGAGACACCGCAATCCGAACCGCCTGCAGATCCTCCGGCAGCGGCCAGGGCGCCTCTCCGGAACCGTCGGGCACCACCCGCCACACCCGGTTGTGGATCAGCGAAAGTTCTCGCCCTCCGTAAAGGTGCGACCCGAAGACCGCGTAAGACAGGCTGCGCTGGAGGTAGACAAACCCCTCCTTCCCGGGCAGAAAAAACAGATCGCCCGGCTCACCCAGGTAAACCTTCACCCGCCGGGGATCGCTGCCGTCTGCGTCTGCCGTCCAGATCTCGGTCATCAGCGGCTTCAACCACCCCCTGGCCTGGATGTAGGCCACCCGCTCCCCGTCCGCCGACCGCACGGTATCCGCCTGCGCCTGCGCCGCCGTACACACACAGACGGCCGCCAGCACAACGTACAGCAGGCCGCCGCCCAACCTTTTAAAAGGTCTCGTCAGCAAAATCTGTGGGTAATTTGAGGCTCGGGTCGATCCCCAAGTGTATGATACAGAGCGATTTCAGCTGCCCTGTAGGTCCGAAAGCCGTATGCTTTTCTCGTGGTCAGTTTTGCTTTGTTGTTAAAGCCCTCAACGACCCCGGCTGAGATTGCCCCGTTGGCGCGGAACCAATTCAGCAACAGCTCCCGATGCTTTCTCAGGGAGCGGACGACCTTCTTCATTGGCTCCAGGCGAGAGCGCATCGTGCGTCTACACCAGCGGTCCAGGAACTGCCCTGCCCAATATGGGGAGCGGTAATTCCAGAAGAACTGGAAGTCCTCTTTCAGCAGGTAGGCTCGCACCGTACGCAGGTTATATTGGAGGAGATCGGCCAGCCGTGGCTCCTGTTTCTCGGTGAGATTCTCCGGACGTTTGAGCAGCAACCAGCGTGTGTTCGTCAAGACGGGCTCGTAGTCCTTGGCTTTCAGCGCCTTAACCTCTTTGGCGCGCACGTCGTCAATCGCTTTGTTCAGTAGCTTCATGATATGGAAGCGATCGAGTATGTGCGCGGCCTGTGCGGCCTTCTTCGCCACCACCTTCAGATAGGGTTGCCACATATCCGAGCAGATGAACTGCAACGCTGCACTGCGTTCGGCGCCAAACCAGCGGAAAAAGCGCAGCAGGGTCTTCGCCTTCCGGTTCCTTCCGATCCACAACAGCCGCCGGCAACCTGCATCGATCTGGTAGACCAGCGTGAGATAGCGATGTCCACGCTGCCACTGAATTTCGTCGATACCTATGGCCTCAATGTCGTCAAGGTCTTGATGGGCACGACCCCACTCTACAGCTCTCTCCACCGACCGAAATACCCTTTGCCAACTCGTATGAAAGACCTCAGCGACCTCTTGCCAGCTCAGCCGCCTTGCCCACCGCGACAGAAACCAAGTATAGGTGTCGGTCAGGTGGTTCTTGCCGCTTGACCAGGGAACGGCTTCGACCCGCACGCCACACTGCGAGCAGTTGACTCGGCGCATCGCGTAAGCCAGGAAAACGGACATACCCCACAGCGGAACAAACTCGAACCGCCGGACCTGCAGCGTGTCGTAGCCTGGTCCTTTCCTGCCACACTGCGAGCATCGAGGCCGACTGTTTGCACGCGGCCGCACGTCGACTTCGATAGCCAAGTCCGGACCTTCAATGAACCGCATCGATCCATACACAAACGATTGTTGCTTTTCTACACGATTCAGAATAACCTTAAGCTGCATCCCGTTCCTCCCTCTGAGTCGATGTTTGTTCAGCGACTTCATCTCTCAGAGTAGGGCGGGATGCCCTTCTTAATCAACCCTTCATTTATTCAAAACTGGGAACGCTTCAGTAAATCACCTCTTGTGAACCCACAAATTCTAGTGAAGACCCTTTAAAAGGAGGTTCCCCCCTCCTCAATCGATCGATGGTATCCATACCTATCCCGTTTAAAACAGAAATCCTGACGCCTGGATTCTCCTTTTATTCCTTTTTATTTTTCTCTTTGTCTCCCTTTGCCAGCAGCTCCTCTTCATCCTCGATTGTGAACTTCGTCTCACTCGTAGCGGTCTCGCCCGAATTGAGGTCTTTCACCGTCACGTTCAGCACGGTCTCCCCGGGCAGTGTCTCGCTCAAATCCAGCTCAATGTAGCTGGCCTCGGTCTCCTTTGTACCCAGCTGTTCCTGGGCCACCGAGATCTCTTCTTCCTCTGTGCCGCCCTTGAATGCGCGGAAGATCCGCGAAATAACCCCGGGCGGCGCCCCCGATCGGATCATGTACTCCACCGTGTAATTGGTCGTTCCGAACTCGTCTCGCCTCAGGTTGTAAATCTCGTAATACACGTACACCGGCTGTGCCTGCTTGTAATGCCGGGTCGGCATCGGGACAATTTGCAGGCCGCTTTTCGAAAATTTACCCTGCGCGACGCCTTCGGTCACCTTCCAGGCCAGTTGAACATCGCTCAACTTGAGCGGTCCGGGCGGGTACGGCTCCACGGTCAGATACTTCCGGTAGACGCCGATCTCTCCGTCCAGCCGGTTTTCCATCCGGACATCTAAGGTGTACTCGCCCGGAGGAACATCCAATTTTGCAATATGGGGGATGAATCCCTGGCCCCCGGTGCGGTCCCCCTCCTCAAAGTAGATCAGCTCGCTCTCAGACCGGTAAATCGCCCCGTTGTTCTTATCCGCCAGCGCAACCCGGCAGGTCGTCCGCAGCCCCGTTGCATCTTGGCCCTCTAAGTAGGTCGTTGCCGGCATGGGCACGCCGCAGTAGATCTCCACGCGCGAACCGGACGTCTCCTTCCCGCGGAACTTGGCCTGATCGAAATAGAAATCAAAAGGCCGCTCGTCCGCCGGAATCACATAGCGCTCCGGCACCGCCGCCGCCGCCGTCCGCAGAATCCTCATCGGCGCCTGGCGGCTCAGGTTGGCCATCGCTAAGATATGCCCCGGCTCTGCGCTGCTGGCTCCCCTCAACCCCTTCACCTTGCCCAGCTCGGGAATCGGCGCGAAACCGAACTTCCCCCTCCCGATCTGATCGGTAAAGTCGATCACAATTCCCCCGTTAATGCTCGCATAGGTCCACGACTCCCACCGCACCAGGCTATGATCGGTGGAACCGACCGGCATATAGATGCCCCCGGCCACGTTCGGATCGTAGGACTTGATGGGAAAGACCGGACCCACCAGCGCGCCGGTCAGCCCGCCGGTGACCCCGTCGAACGCGTCCACGCCCGTCATCGTGCCCTGGTTTCCCTCAATGATATCGCCAAAATTGGCCACACTTGCACCCCCGTCCCCAAGACCGGACCCCCCTTCAAAGTCAAAAATCGGGTACTCCAGGCCTTCATCCCCGGTGCGAACCTCCGTGCCCCCCCCCATGGCGCGCACAGAATGCATCTGGCTATAGAGCATGTTAAAATACCGCTCCTTCACCGCGCTAACCGATATCGAAGGGGATGGGTTGGACCGGTTGGACCGGCTGCGGTGGTCCGGCTCTCCGTAGCGGATGTAGACCTCCCCCCGGCGGTCCCAGGGATCCTTCCGCCTGGCAAAATAGGTCCGCGCATACCACACCCGCCGGTGGTGCTCCAGCATCCGCTCGTTAATCGGCGTCGTATAATCCGCATCCCGCTCCGCCCAGAACTTGCGCGAAATCTCCCTCTTCTCCTCGTCCGAAGCCCGCTCAAACGCCCGCTTCTCATCCCCCCACGTCACCAGGCTCAGGTCGTCGTAATACCTTCGTTCGGCCTCATCTAAGCTGTCCACGTACACACTGAACGCCGCCCACGCCTGCTCCAGCCGGTTCACCTTCCAGTAGGCCTGACCTAAGATCGACAGCAGGTCCCGCCATTCGGGGTTCGCCTCGGCCACCGGTACCAGCTGCTCTAAGATCTCGTCGTAAGTCCCTTCCGAAACGGCCGCCTTCCCCCATTCCACCCAGCTTTCCCTGTCCTCCGGGTTCGACTCCAGCGCCTTTTCATAGGCCTCCTTCGTCTTCTCGCCTCCGTCCCCCTCGGTCTTCTGCGCAATCGACTTGTCGATCAACTGCTTCGCCGGCACATAGGTCGAATCGATCGCCAGCGCCTCCCTCGCCGTCCGGATCGCGTGGGACATCCAGTTGTGCTTGTAATACACCTGCGCCTTGTTGTAGAGCGCCTCCACGTATTCGGGATTTTTTCTCAGCGCCTTCTGAAACCAGTAGACGGCCGTCTGGAGCTGCCTCTTTTTCGCCGTAAAAACCAGTCCCAGCCCGTTGTAAGCCTCCGACTTGATCTCGTCCCCACCCTTAGACTCCGCCTTCTTAAACGCCTTCTCGGCCTTTTTCAGATCCCCCGCGCCCAGACGGGCGTGGCCCAGCTGCAGCCACAACTCCCCATCATCGGGGTTCTCCTTCACACGCAGCTCCAACGCCTCTGCCTCCGCCCTGGCCACCGCCGCCGCAGAATCTGCCGCAGCCTTCGCCCGTGCGTCTCCTTCCTCCTTGGCCGGAACGCTCCCCGCTGCCCACAGCAGCACCAGCAGAATTCCGGCTGTCCTTCCAAGGCACAAACCGAACCGTCTCTTTTTCATTATGCGGTCTCCTTCTTTCTAAAACAGAACGGAATCTTGCTCTCGGAACGCCGGCCGAGAGAAGACATCATTTCTTCACCTATCCCTGTCTGTGTATGCAAGACACGTGCCGCAGCGCCGCGCTGTGCCAATTTTTCGGAACAATTTTAATAATACGCTACAAAACAATAGATTAGGCATCATTACTCGATCACAATCCGGATGTCCAACCCCACATGTTAAACAAGACTCTCATTCTGATAATAGATGAATGTACCAAACATGGTATAGTAAGGGCGACCCGCCGGGCAGCCCGCAATGCGCCTTATAAATATATCCAAAAAACGGCCGATCCAAAAGTCTTTCACAAAAGAAGGCCGACAGCCGCCCCCGTCAAGGGAGGCGGCCGCCGGCCTTATGAGTGGGCAGTGTCCGGCTGCCTGCCCGGACAAGCCCGTGCTGAAGCGTTTGGCTTTCTGCCAGCGGTCAAACGCTTATTCTTAGAACGTGCCTCCAAGCGTCACTCGGATGGGGGCGATGAAAAGCTCGCCCATATCGGAGTAAGACACGTCTACGGTCACGGACCGGTCGCCGGCAATCTCGTACTTCAGGCCGGCGCCTATGCTGAAGGTATCCGTATTGTAGTTGACCTTGTACCCCCCCCGTAGCGCGAAGACGTTCTGCATCCACATCTCCGCGCCCAGGTGCGCGCGCAGCTCGTAGTCCGCCGCAAACGCAGACTCAGCCGACACCGTCAGGTACGTGGGGTCGCCCTTCTCCCCGTAGAACTCGGCGGCCATAGCCACGTTGTAATAAATCGGCATGAAAAACTTGGTCTCCGTCACCTTCTTGTCCGGGCCGAAGTTCTTCAGCGCCATGGCCAACCGCAGGCTCTTAAAACCGGTGTGGAAAAGCGTCCCAATGTCGAGGCTGATCGAACTGACGCTCTCGGTGTGCAGCGTCTGGTTGATCCACGATATCCGGGAGGCGAACGAAAACTTGTCCGTCATCTTCAGCGCGTAGACTACGCCAATCGCCAGGTCTCCGGAGGACACCGTCTGCCCCGTGCCCTGGGGTTGGAAAATCGTTGTCTCGATGATATCCCCCGGCCGGAAGCCAACCACGCTGGCCCCCAGGACCCCGCCCCGGGCGGTGCCGGTATTCCAGGCCGCCGCTGCGGAGAAGCTGTAGGAGTCCACCAGCCACTTCGTGTACGTGGCCGTCCAGGCCGATCCCCGGATGGACGTCAGCCCCGCCGGGTTCCAGAAAATTGCGTTGATATCGTCGGACACAGCCGTATATGCATCGCCCATGGCCACGGCCCGGGCGCCCTGCCCGATCTTCAGGAAATTAAAGCCGCTCAATCCGACCCACAAATGCGTGTCCGTGCGCCGTTTGTTCGGATCCTGTATTACCGCATCACTCGGAGAGGCGAACAGAAGCATCCCCATTGCGGCGAACAGGAGTGTGAATCTAAAATATCTCATCGTACTGTCTCCTTTCGTCGCATTACCGGATGACCATGAGGGTGCCTTTTTGGTACTGATTGCCACTGCCCGTCAGATTCTCCACCACCCAGAAATAGACCCCCGTAGCGATCTCTCCGCTGAAGACCCAGGTAAACTGGTTGTAGTCTGCCTCTCCCTTGGTCGCGTCATCGACCTCCCAGTCGGAGACCAGATCCCCCGACACCGAGAAGACCCGAATTCGAGAATGCGACGGAACCCCCACAAACCGGATCTTGGTGGACCCCGGATAGGCGTGCGACTCGTCTAAGAAATAGGGGTTGGGCACCACCAGCACCTGCGTGCTCAACGACTCCGTTTCCGCCGAGGGCACCGCAAAGGGCGACTCGGCCGCGTAGATTCGCTGCGTGCTTGCAGCCCAGCCCCCCTCCTGCCCCTGCTGCACCCTGGAGGAGATGTGCCCCGGCAGGTCCGCCATCGTCAGCGGGTGGATAGCCGGGTCACTCGTGCCCGGCGACCAGTCCGCATGCGGCTGCTGGTAGGCCCGCACGCTGTAGTAGTAGAAGAACCCGGCCGCCGACTGCTTGTCCGTAAAGACGTAATCGCTGCCGCTTTTCGCAATCGAGTACGCCGAGTTGTCCGCGCTTGCTGCGCCCACCGGGATGTCCGCGATCAACTCCCAGGGGCCGATGTCGAACCAGGTGGAGCGGTAGACCCGGTAGCCCGCAATGTCGTTGCCCATGCCGGGATAGTCCGGATGCGTCGAGCTCTCCACATTGGCCGACCATTCCAGCCGCATGGTCGCCTTGTCGCTACTGCCGGTGCGGAAGTTCACATCGGGCGCCGTTTCCGGGATATCGTAGGAATTGTCGTAGGCGAACTGCGCGGCCTCCAAATTCTGCTTGAACGCATCCAAGCCCTTTGGAAGCTCGCCCTGATTGCCCTTCCTCGCCCAGGTAATCGGGTCCTGATTCCCCAGAACCTGCGCGGGGTGCCCGGCCAGGCTGGCAAACACGATCTTGATCTTCCCGTTGGCGGGCAAATCGTAAGGCCCCATTACAACCATGGAGATCTGCCCACTCGAATAGCTCGGGGCATCCTGGAGCTGCCTGCCGGCCCCTAACACTTCGGAGTAGATCTCCGTATCCGAGTTCTTGAGCGTGTTCGGGTCGTCCTGCACGTTTGCATTGTACGATTCCCAGTACCGGATCGCGTAGGGCTGCTCCCCTTGCGGATCTATGTAGCCTTCATTGATGTCCCGAGCGTTGTACTGGTAATCGCCGACGTCACTTGTGTAGGCAACCAGCCCCCACCCGATGTGCGCAGGCGAAAGCAGATGGTCCTCGCCCTGAGCGAGCTTCCCACCGTTCACCAGCGTGCCGCTGGCAAACGCATCTTTGTAAGGGTCGCCCGTATCGTCCCATTCCCGCTGTGTGGGGTGGTTGCCGTCCCAGCAGTACAGCGCCTTGATAGCGGGGTCGTAGGCGTAGTGGTCGTCCATGTACCACTCGCGCTCCTCCCGCCAGTAACGGGTGATAAATTGCACGCCCGCTGCGCTGTTGCTGTACCGGTCCTGGAACGCGATGTAGAGGTCATTCTTGTCCGTCACCGGAATGTCCGCAACGCCGTCCCCATCCGTGTCCCCCGTGTTGTGGATAATCCACTCGTCCAGGAACAGGTCGTCAAAATCCGGGTGGCTCCATGCGAGCCCACGGTTGACGATCGTAAAGCCCTGCGTGTTGGTGTGCTGGGAAACAATAATTTCTTCGGGCCACTCGTCGCTCGTATTCGGAGAATTGTCGCCCACATACTTACCCAGGTTGAAGTTCATAATATGCACCGGATCTTTGCTGAGGGACTGCGCCTTCCTTCCCTCGGAGATCAGGTCGCTCCCCGGCCACCAGTTCCCGCCCAGGGTCGTCGCCCGGACGCCATCGCCGTAGTCTCCTCCAAGAAACCGCGCCCCGTTCCCCAACTTCGCTTTGGGCACCCACTGGAGGAACGTGTCGTCGCCGGGTCTGACCGTGAGTTCGGCCGGCGAACCCACGCCGATCTGCGACAGGCCCGGGTCCGCCTCCGCATCGTACTGCATCGCCGTGATCTTCGCATCCTGCATCCCTATCCGGACACCCGAGAAGACCACCTCCCCGTCCGACGTCATCGTCCAGATTCCACGCGTGGAACGCACCGACCACCTGTAGGCTTCGGAGTTCGAACTCCCCGTGCCCGCCAGCCGGTTGGAGCCGTATCCGCCACCGCCCGATTTGTAATTCGGATAACTCATCGCATCCGAACTGCTCTGGCCGGTGTTGAAGAACCCGCCCTGGATGCCCACGTTCCGGAATCGATCGATCAGCATCGACCGGCTCAACTCGGCCACGGGCGCCTGGTTCGCCTGCGCGTAAAGGTCGGACACCTCGATGAGCAGCAGCGCCGCGAAAAGTGCGGCGGCCGCCAGCGCCCATTTTTGCGCTCTCATACCTTTAACCTCCTTCCATCTTCCCATATCAACATTCCTTAAACAAGTGTGTGGGGCGCAGCCGCCGGGCCGCGCCCCACCGTGTGTACGGGTTAAAAGATTATCCGGAAGCCCAGGTTCGTCTGCCTCGGAGCACGGTAGAAACTCCGATCTCTAAAGTCCCCATAATTGAGGAAATCCTTGTTGTCCGGACGTGCCATCTGCAGGCCCCAGCGCTGGTAGTTCGTACCACCATCCGTGTCCTGCTTGTCGTTGAACAGGTTGCGAACCTCGACGAAGAACGAGGGACGCACACGACCCTTCGAGTTGAACACCTTCTCTGCGGAAAGGTCCGTCACCGCATTAATCGGACCCCTCGCGCGACGGCGCTCCGCTCCCGGAGGCGTCCACCGAATCCGTCCACCCGAAACCAGCTTCCACAGCACGTTCACGTTCAGGTCGCTCACCATCCAGCTCATCCAGCGCGTGCCAAAGTTCACGTCCGCAGGCGTGTTCAGCACGATCTGCGCGTTGGCGTTACCTAAGCGGTTGCCGTTCTTCTCGCCCGCCCAGGCGCCCATCGGACCATACCGATTCCCACCAAGCGAACTATACCGATTATAAAGCGCACCCTCAGGCGCAAACGGCACCCCACCATACTCCTCCATCACGCCCCAGAACCTCGGCGTCCCAATGCCGGTCGGCTGATCGTAGAGAGTATACCAGCTCCGAATCTGGCCGCTGGCCGTCTTACCGAAGTCCACCTTCTCCTTATCCGTCAGAGGAAGCGCAACCAGCGACCCGTCAGACTGAGGAGCGAAATCATACCAGAACTGACCGCTGGTCACGAAGTTCGAGTCCGGACGCACATGCTGACCATACTGCGTCAGACCCATATTCCCAGACGCGGTCCACATTGTCGTCCAGGCCACGCGGAACGAGAAATAATTGCTCATACGCTTCCCAAGCGCCAGCTCCAACCCCTTGGCGTAATCCGCCGCCGAGTTGGCCTTACCCCGCGTGTAGTGCGACCCCTTCTTCGGACCGCCCCAGGCGGTGCCGTCGTTCCTTATCTGCTGCGTCTCATTCCGATAAAACGCCGTTAACGACGTGCTGTAGTCCGACACGAAGTTCCAGTCAAACCCCACCTCGAACGTCATAACCTCTTCCGGGTTCGTCCACGGATCCCCACCAAATCCGCTGTAGTGGGGGTCCATATTCGCCAGAAACTCCGCAGGCTGGCGCACACCATCGCCGTTCACATCCAGCCAGTTGGGATCGCCGTCCGGACCCAGACGACCAAAGTTGCGATACGACTTGGAATACTGGTCGAACAGGTCCATCCACTGCACGAACCGTCCCAGAGAAAAGTGCATCACCATCTGGTCCGAGACCGGGTGCGAGATACCCAAACGCGGGCTGAGATACACCTGCGTCGGGGGCGTCAGGGCAAAATCCTGACCCACCGTCAGACCCGCGCTCGCCGCACCCAGACCATAGGCGTAGTGACGGTTGTTGAACCGACGCCACATCGGCGCCCACATCATCCCGGAATTGCGCAGCTCCTCGTGACCGTGCTTCTGGAAATCCAACCGCACACCCGCGTTCACGATCAAACCTTCAAACTCCATCTTGTCCTGAACGTAGACAGACCCACGGATCGGAGTGGCCCCATTGCCGTCTCCCATCTGCCAGGGCGTGTCGCCACCTGCATACATCCCGAACCAGTTGTCCGACTTCGACCGCGCCGTCCAAAACGTATACCACGCGTTGTAGCGAACCAGCTCGAAACCGGTCTTCACGAAGTTCCCCTTCGTGATCTGGCTGGACAGGTCGGCCTTGATGCTGTAACGCTCACGCTCCGAGTCCATCCACATCGCCACCTCACGGTCGACGATGAACCAGCCGCCCGCATCTTTCCGCGAGTTCGTCGTGGCGCGGGGAACGCCATAATACCCGTTGGGCGCAAAAGCATAGTCAAAGCCCAGCGTGTCCCGGTCCGTCACACTCCGTGCAACACGCACCTCATAAAACGTCTTGGGCGAAATCGTGTGTGTAAACGTCAGATACTCCAACTCCTCACGATGCTTATACTTCCCCGACGCAGCCCAGTTGTCCGGCAGGAACAGGTTGCGCAGGTTCTTCCGCGTGCCCCGGATGAATCCCTCATCCGCATACCCGCGCGTCTCCTGCTCGTTGTTCCACGCCACATAACGCTGAAGCACCACACCCAACTTCACCTTCACGTTCGGCGAGGGCTTGAACGTCAAAGTGCCCGACCCCTGCACATTGTTGGGCGACATCATGAACCGGCCCCGGTCGTCCAAAAAACCGTGGCTGGAGGCCGAAGGCGCGTCCGTGGCCGTGTGGTCGTGCTTGACCGACCCCAAGAACGAGGCCTTCGAACCCAGTGGGCCCGACACACTACCTTCTGTGGTATACCCGCTGTAGGAGGTGTAGTCCTCACGCACGTGGATGACCCGACCCGTCAGGGGGTCCGTCTCGCCCAGCCATGTCGGATTGTCCCACTCCATATGATCCCGGTGCTCGGGAGCATCGTAGTAATTCGTACCCCAGTGTTTCTGACCCGAAGGCTGGTAATTGGCTTCCAGCCAGCCGTGGTAGTCCCGACCCCCATCCGACGTCACGATGTTGATCGTTCCACCCGTGGCATCCCCATACTCGGCGGCCGTCACACCCGTCTCCACGGAAATCTGCTGGATCGCGCTCTTGTTCACACCGGCGAACAGCTTCGCTTCGTGACCGTCCTGGTTGGGAATGCGCACCCCGTCGATGAGCACATACACATCGTTGGGACGGTTGCTCTGGGTGCCGAACAAAACCGGCTCTTCCCCCCGGGCGCCGTCGGACCCGCGCACGGAGAAGTTGCCCGACTGGTCAAAACCGGGAAGCAGCGAAATAAACTCCGCCGTGGTCTTGATAATGGGCGACTGCTGGATCTCATCGGAAGAGAGAATATACTTCGTTGAGGTCTTGTCCAACTCCACAGGCGGCCGCTCGGCCGTCACCACGATCTCCTCGGCCTCAATCGCCTCTTCCTTCAGCGTGAAGTCCACCGGCGTGGTATAATCCACCGCAACGCGCACATCCTCCTGCGTCACATTCCGGTAGCCCACTAAGGACCCGGTCAGGGAATATATCCCAGGGTCCACCGCCAGAATCACATAAAAGCCATCCACGTCGGTGATGGCGCCCCGCTGGGTGCCTTCGATGACCACACTGGCGCCCGGAAGCGGCGATCCGGTCTGGTCGAGCACCTGCCCGGAGATCTTGCCCGTCGAACCGGCAAACACGCCGGACATCGGAAGGGCCAGAGCCAGCGCTAAAATGCCTACCAGCACAAACCAACTATTGTTCAACTTTGTCATCGCTCAGTCCTCCTCTACTTCCAGAAGTAAAACTTCATCCCGGCTCCGAAATCTAACAACTGCATCGGGAACGTCTTATTCGAAATTCCCCAGTCCCACATCGGCCGTATATCGCCCATCATCACATTCCAGCGCCCCCGAATATCCACCGCAACATTATCTACGACAAAGGCCTGAACGCCGAATCCGGCATGCCCCGACAGCGCCGCCCGCCCGTCGATCTGCGGCTGCAGCACCAGCGTTAAATCAATTGGCACATTCTTCTGCTCCGGATAGACAAAATTGTGGCGCTCCGCCGTATAGTCGTAAAATCCGACGCCCACCTGGAAGTAATACGCAAAATCCTTCGCCTGAAACGAAGGTGCTTCTTTCATGAAGACCAGCAGGTTGAGCACCACGCTGTTCATCTTCAACTTGGTCCAGGCTTCTGGACTGACCACATCCTCACCCGTCACAGACCAGCGGAACGGCGCATCGTCCAGCCTGCCGTTATTTAATATTGAACGGTGATACTCCAGCTCGAGAAACTGCCTGGAGGTAAGACCATACGACCAGTTGACCCCGAACTTGGAATCCGGACCATACTGATCGTTCAACTGGCCTATCGGGACATTATAGGCGAAAAACGTCCCCACGCTCCATTTCTTCTGAGCATCCGCTGTTGAAACAGAAGCCAGAAGGAACACCCCAATCAGAAATACAAACAACCACTTCGTCTTCAAGACCATCCCCCCCCTTCCGAGTAGGTAGGGTTGAAAACTCAGGCCGGACATTCAAACGTAAAAGTGAACGCCCAACCGCGAAACAGTAACAACGAACCCATACCACAAAAAATGCCAGGCATCCCTCCTTTCCTCAACGCTAAAGACCCTGCAGCAGGCCTTCTTAATGTACACAAAACTATATTGGACCCCGGAAACTGGACCACTCGCTAAGTTAGATACTAAGTAGTATTAAGGAGTGGGCAATGAAGCGAAACCATCGGAGTGCAGAACTCAAATCCCGTGTCGCAATAGAAGCATTGAAGAGCCTGAAAACCGTGAATGAGCTGGCGGCCGAGTATGAAGTCCACCCCAACCAGATCAGCAAGTGGAAAAAGCAACTCCAGGCTGGGGCTACGGACATCTTCTCCAGCTCCCACGCCAGAGATCATCAAAATGACGAGGCGCTGAAAGCTCGGCTTTACGAAGAGATCGGTCGGCTGAAGGTCGAGTTGGACTTTGTGAAAAAAAAAGCTGCCGGACTCAGTTGAGACCAAGCGCAGGCTGATCGATCCGACCCATCCGAATATCAGCCTGCGCAGACAATGCCAACTGCTTGGCCTTTCCCGCTCCAGTTTCTACTACCAGCCGGCAGGCGAGACCCCGGAGAACCTGTTCCTGATGCGTCTGATCGACGGGCAATACACAAAAAGGCCCTTCTATGGGTCGAGACGGATGACGGCCTGGTTGAGCATCCTGGGATACGAGATCAACCGTAAGCGCGTGCAGAGGTTGATGCGCAAAATGGGGCTGGAAGCCATCTATCCGCGTCCCCACACCAGCGGGTCCCATCCTGCGTGTCGCATCTATCCCTACCTGCTGCGAGGCGTGTCCATCACTCGCCCCAACCAGGTCTGGAGCACCGACATTACCTATGTGCCGATGCCACAAGGCTTCATGTACCTGGTGGCGGTGATGGACTGGTATAGCCGGTATGTGCTCTCCTGGCGGGTGAGCAACACGCTGGACGCGGATTTCTGCATAGACGCCCTGGACGATGCGCTCAAGTTGGGCTGCCCCGACATCTTCAATACCGACCAGGGTGCCCAATTCACCTGCTTGCGATACACACAACGGCTGGAAGTAGAAGGCATCCAAATCAGTATGGACGGCAGAGGTCGAGCCCTGGACAACGTGTTCGTCGAACGCCTCTGGCGCTCCGTCAAATACGAAGACCTCTATCTCAGGTCCTATGACACCGTCCCTCTCCTGATCCAGGGACTGACCGACTACTTCCTCTTCTATAACCAGGAACGCCCTCACCAGGGACTCCACAATCACGTACCCGCTGACCTCTACCTCGCAAAGGAGATGCCTATCGAAAACAAAAACGCAATCAACCTTAAATTCGCCCAAAATTGGTCTTGACAATGGGGTCCACTTTAAACAGAGGATGCAACTCCCCCCTTAGGGAGTTCATCCTCCTGACAAAAATTGACCGATTGTTAGAAACTTCATCTATCGCTGATCCCAAAATTAGAAACTTTAAATTTAACGTTCGGATATTCTCCTGAGATTCTGAAGGGTTAGGGGCTACTAATTTAATTAGCCAAAATCCACTTGTCAACAATTTTTTTCTCAACGCTGCGGGATAACGTCCCAAATGGAATGTCAACCCGGCTTTTCAGCTAACAACAGCCTCAACTAAAAGAAAAAAAGAGGATAAAACTAGCCTAGAAGGGCAGCTTATCCCCGGCTGAAAAGGAAAGCAATTGAAAATGTACCCACCCTGGCCCCTCATGTCAACCCCTTTTTTGCCAATCCAGGCGATAAATTTACGAATAGTCTAATAAAATCAATTACTTATAAATTTTCACCAGCCGAAACCCGATGCCGCCGTTGCCTGTGTGGTCCGGCGGGAGCCCGCCCCGGCGCGCAGACCCCGACCACCGGGCCGGGCTGGAGAAGTCGCCGCCCCGAAAGATGCGGGATTTCCCCGACGGTGGACCGGCGGGGTCCGCACGGGAAGAGAGACTGTAATACGCCTCCAGATACCAGTCCTGGCACCACTCCCACATGTTCCCGTGCATATCGTAAAGCCCCCACGGATTGGGCAGCTTGGCGCCCACCGGGTGCGCGTATTTTTCGCCCTCATCCTCCTGATCGCTTATCCAGGCATTGCCGGTATACCACCCGTAATCCTCCATCTTGCGTTCGTCCATTCCAAACGACCACGGCGTCACCGTCCCCGCTCTGGCCGCATACTCCCACCCCGCCTCGGTGGGCAGCTGGTACAGCGAATCCCCGGCGGCAGCGTTCAACGTTTGAATAAAGGCCTGGGCGTGATTCCACGAAATATACGCTGCAGGGTGGTCCGGGTGTTCCACAACATAGTCCCTCGGCCCCTGGGCGGGGGGAAGCAGCCGCCACGGATAGGTTCCCATCACCGCCACCCACTGCGCCTGGGTCACCTCGTACTTCCCCAGGTAAAACCCCCGGCTGATCTTCACCTGGTGCTGTGGGCCTTCGTTTTCAAACCGCCCCGGCTCCGAATAGGACGCCCCCATCAGAAAGGTTCCCGGCTCGATCCACACAAAGGTCATAGGTGTATTGCCGGGCAGGGCCACGGCCAGGGTATCCCCTTTCCGGGGCGCCTGCGTCACGGTCTTGCCATTGCCGCAGCTCGTCAGAAAAAGCGCGCAGCACAGCCCCGCTACGGCCCCCGCCAGCAGCCCACACATGATCTTCTCCTGTGTCAAAACACCCCCTCATCAGGGCAAACTCATCCGATTACACCCGGTACGCCCAATTCCGGGTTTTCGAGATCATTTCGAAATACAAAAATTACAACAATTTGTTCTCAATTTCAAGGCCCCGGAAGCTTTTTTCTGTATCTTCCAGATCTGCCGGGCAGATAAGGTAAAACTTGACTTTAAAGCTGGGCGAAAATATATTGCTTTTCACCCCTACCACCCGGCCTCAAAAGGACAGGAAGTATGAGCGCTCACCAGACCTGCCCGGCTTTACGCCCAACCGCTGTGGGGGTCCTTCTGTGCCTTACCCTGTGGGGAACCGCCGTTGCCGGAGACGCCCTCTGGATGAGCAAAGGACCTTATGGAGGAACCGTCTCCGCCCTTATCGTGGACCCTACAAATCCTCGGACTCTCTATGCTGGAACCTATGGCGGCGGCGTCTTCAAATCCACCAACGGCGGCGCAACCTGGACCGCCGTCAATAAAGGGTTGACCAATATAAATGTATATGCCCTTCTCGTAGACCCTTCAAACCCCCAGACCCTCTATGCCGGAACAGAGGGCGGCGGCGTGTCTAAGTCCACCAACGGCGGATCCTCCTGGACCGCTCTCAATCAAGGCCTGACCAGTGCCGTTGTCTACGACCTTGTGAGGGATCCCTCCGACGGCCAGACCCTGTATGCCGGAACATCGGCGGATATCTTCAAAACCACCAACGCCGGTGAAAACTGGACCCCCCTCGGCCTGGGCGACAAAAAAGTCCCCTCCCTGATAATCGATCCCTTAGACCCCCACATCCTCTACGCCGGAACACTGGGCGGCGTCTTCAAATCCACCAACGCCGGTGAAAACTGGCGCCCTGCGGGCCTGTCCGGTGGCAACGTCTACGCCCTGGCGGTCGATCCCTCCAGCTCGAACACGGTTTACGCAGGAACCTTAAAAGGCGTCTTCAAATCCACCAGCGCCGGTGAAAACTGGACCCCCGCCAACACGGGGCTGACCAGCACAAAAGTCCTTGCCCTGCATGTCGATCCTGCAAATCCCCGCACCCTCTACGCCGGAACACTGGGCGGCGTCTTCAAATCCACCAGCGCCGGTGAAAACTGGACCCCCGCCAGCACGGGGCTGACCAGTAAAGGGGTGCAGGCCCTCGCAGGCGACCCCTCGAATCCCCGGACCCTGTATGCCGGAACAAACGGAGGCATCTCCAGGACCGTCAATGGAGGCGCAATCTGGACGGAAATCAATACGGGCGTAACCAATATCGACATCCAGACCCTGACTGTCAACCCGTCGGACCCTCGGACCCTGTATGTCGGAACAACGGCTGGCCTCTTCAAAAGCACCGACGGGGGCGCATCCTGGACCGCTACGGTCGTGTCGGGCGTCCGGGTCTACGCCCTGGCCATCGATCTCACGGATCCCCGCACCCTCTACGCCGGAACCGACGGCGGCGGCATTTTCAAAAGCGCCGACGGGGGCGATTCCTGGCAGGCGGCCCACACGGGACTGACCCAGAAGAAAATCCTCTCCCTGGCCATCGATCCTCAAACGCCGCAGACCCTCTACGCCGGAACGGCAGCAGGTATTTTCAAAACCGCAAACGGTGGAACCACATGGTCCCTTATAGGCCTGAGTCATACGAAAATCCTCTCTCTGGCCATCGATCCTGCAAATCCCCAAACCCTCTACGCCGGAACCGCGGAAGGCATCTACAGGTCCACCCACGGCGGCATCACCTGGCGCTACATAGAGCGCACAAACGCCCAGATCTTTGCCCTGGCCATCGATCCTCAAACGCCGCAGACCCTCTATGCCGGCGCGCCCGGCAAAGGCGTGATCAAAACAACCAACGGATGGGATTCCTTCACAACGGCCAACACAGGGCTGACCAGCTGGGTTGTCTTCGCGCTGGCGGTCGATCCGTCCAATCCGCAGACTCTGTATGCCGGAACGAACGGAGGCATCTTCAAATCCACCAACGCCGGCGCAACCTGGGGTGAAACCCTGACCGGCTTGACCCATTTTACCGTCCTTTCCCTCGCGGTTGATCCGGTCAGCCCTCAGATCGTCTACGCCGGAACCTTGGGCGGTGTTTTCAAATGCGGCGCCCAGGGGACAACCTGGACACAAACGGGGCTGTCCGATGCAAAGGTCCTCTGCCTGGCCCTGGATCCCGCAGATCCCAATACCCTGTATGCCGGAACGCTGAAAGGCGTCTTCAAATCCACCAACGCCAGCGAAAACTGGACGGCCATAAACAGCGGGCTGTCCGATACAAAGATCCTCTGCCTGGTTCTCGCCCCCGCAGATCCCCGGACGCTGTATGCGGGCACCTCGGCCGGCGTCTTCAAATCCACCAACGCCGGCGAAAACTGGACCCCCGCCGCCAGGGGGCTGGCAAATACCCGGGTCCAGGCCCTTGCGATCCACCCCACCAATCCTCATATTGTGTATGCAGGCGCCTCGGGCGGCGTCTTCAAATCCACCGATGGCGGCACAAACTGGACCCCCGTCGCCACGGGGCTGACCCATCCCACCGTACACGCCCTGGCGGTTGACCCCGCAAGCCCCCACACCCTCTACGCCGGCACCCTGGGCGGCGTCTTCAAATCCACCAACGCCGGCGAAAACTGGATGCCCGCCAGCTCGGGACTGACCAATCCCACCGTACACGCCCTGGCCATCCACCCTTCCAGTCCGAATATCGTGTACACCGGAACCTACGGCGGCGTCTTCAAAAGCGTCGATGGGGGCGCGTCCTGGACCGCCGTCAACGCCGGCCTGACTATTTATAAAAGAATCCTCTTCCTGGCAATCGATCCGTCGAATCCACAAACGGTCTATGCCGCCATCCCCGGCGGCGGCGTCTTCAAAAGCGCAAACGGCGGGAGCACCTGGATTCGCCCGGGACTGACCGATACCTTTGTCTACACCCTGGCGATCCACCCGTCGAATTCCCACACCGTCTATGCTGGAACCTACGGCAGAGGCGTCTTCAAAAGCGTCCGGCCGGGAGCGTCCGGACCGGACCGGAACGCGCCATGAAAAACCGTCTGACTGGTCGCCCTGCCTCCGATTCCGCCGGAGACCTCGCCCGATTTCGACGGAAGCGGAAGGGTCGACTTCCACGACTTTATCGCTTTTGCACAACACGGCGACTTCGTCGAATTCGCGAAAAGCTTCGGAAAAACGATATAACCCCTGAACAGGCCAAAAAACCCTTGACATCCCTCCAAACTGTGGCCATATTTCGATATATTGTATGTTCTTCGATACGCAATTCAGGAAGGCGGGCACCTATAGATCAACTGCACATCGAGTTGTCGCGTGTTGCACTTGTTCAAATTCATCTTGAAAAGGCAAACTGGTCGAAAGGCCGGGGCGCAAAGGCGCGGGTCCTCGTTTGCACCGACCTCTATAACCGAATCGCCGGGGGTAGAAAAACGGTTGTAAACAAAGAGGTCTGCTCAGACAAGACAGCCGCACTGCCAGGGATGACACTTTCCGACGGTGCGGTTTTTTTCATATCACAAGAAATCAACAGACAAAAAATCCGGTCCTTATGCATCGACATTTCACAGAAACGCTTCTGATTCCGCCGTCTCTTTTCACTACATGACCCAAACCCGTTCACACAAACGTCTGTTTTACATACTGGCACTCACATTCTGGATGTGTGAGTCCATCCTTCTGGCCCAAACAGATCCGGGCATCATCACCACTGTGGTGGGAGATGATACCGGTTATTCCGGCGACGGAGGTCCTGCTTCGATGGCCGAACTGTTCTGGCCCGCCGGCGTATTCGTGGACCCCTGGGACAACTATTATATCGCGGATTTCGGCAATGCGCGAATTCGGAAAGTCGATTCGGGAGGCACCATCACCACCGTAGCCGGGAATGGATTCCCCGATTTTTCCGGCGATGGGAATTCGGCGGTCCAGGCAGGCCTGTTTACCCCTTCCGGCATGTTCGCAGACGATGCGGGCAACATCTACGTTGCAGACAGAGGGCACGACAGGGTCCGGTGGATACACGGGCAGACCGGCCTGATCACCACCATCGCGGGCAACGGTAGCTTCGGTTTTGACGAGGATGGGATCCCTGCCGACAATACCGGGCTGGCCGAACCTTCCGACGTGTTCGTAATCGGATCGGGCAGCGCTGCGGGCGACCTTCTGCGCCACCATCCCTACGGAGGCATCATCTATATTTCGGACAGGCTCAACCATCGTATCCGGAAGGTGGATACAGAAGGCATCATCTCCACCGTAGTGGGAATCGGAGACGCAGGGTTTTCGGGGGACGATTGGCTGGCCACCAGCGCCCGTTTAAACAGCCCCGAAGGGATTCACATAGACAGCTCGGGCAACCTCTACATTGCCGATACCCTCAACCAGCGCATCCGGAAGGTCGATACACAAGGCATCATCACCACTGTGGCAGGAAACGGAACAGAAGGGTTTTCGGGGGACGGCGGACCGGCGACCCGGGCCAGCCTGGCGGGTCCCATAGACGTCTCCGTAGACCGGGCGGACAACCTCTACATTGCCGATACCCTCAACCAGCGGATTCGAAGGGTGGACGGGCGGACCGGCATCATCTCCACCGTAGCGGGCAGCGGTCCTACGGGCAACGAAAGGGGCGAGCTATCCGGCGATGGCGGTCCGGCGACCGAGGCAACCCTGGCCAATCCCAGGGGCGTTTGTGTAGATAAAACGGGCAGCAAACTCTATATTGCAGACACGCTCAACCACCGCATCCGGCTGGTCACCCTGGACCCTGCAGTCACAGTCACATCCATCTCGTCCGACTTCGACGGAAGCGGCAGGGTCGATTTCCACGACTTTATCGAATTCGCCATGCACTTCGGCCTCAAGCAGGCCGACGAAGGGTATGACCCCAGGCACGATCTTGATCTGGATGGGGAGGTCGGCTTCAGCGACTTCGTGGCATTTGCGAAAGACTTTGGGAAAACCCTGTAGGGCAAACCCACCTTCACACCCTTGCTTCACACCTCACCTCTTCTTTGCTACTACCCGCCTTTTTCCTTTTTCCTTTTTCCTTTTTCCTTCGCCTTACGCTCCCCTTCTCGAATGATCATCACCCGGTTGACCTCAACGCCCTCGATGCGGTCCACCACGCCCGACGGCCACCGGACCTCCACCAGATCCACCCGATCCTGCTTCCCCAGCCCAAAATGCAGCCGCAGGTCGCTCATCGCCAGATAACTGGTCCCGCTGTGCACCTCCTTCACCTGCGCCCGGTCTCCGGCCACCACCCTTACCCGCGCCCCGATCCCGTCCCGGTTAGAGACCCTGACCTCTGACCCCTGCCCCCCCCTCGCCCCCCCTACCAGCTTCACCGCCAGCCAGCTCCCCCCATTCCCCCCCTCGTTCCGCAGCAAATCCGGCCGGTCCGCGATATTGCCCACCAGCAGATCCACGTCCCCGTCGTTGTCATAATCCCCCGCAGCCAGCCCCCGGCTCACCCTGGCAATGCTCAGGCCGGCGCCGAAACGAGCCGAGGCGTCCACAAAGCGTCCGCCGCCCTCATTCTCAAAAAGCTGGTTGGGCTGTTGGTACGGCATCAGGTGCACGTTGTCCAGAACGTGTCCGTTGGCTGCGAACGCGTCGGCGTCCCCATCGTTGTCTACATCCAAAAAGACCAGCCCGAACGTCACGCTCAGCAGGGTGGGAGGGCCGATGCCTGCGCTTGCCGTCACATCCGTAAACGTCCCGTCTCCCTCGTTCCGATAAAGCGTATTCGTCTCCGAGTCTAAGTGCCCGATCATCAGATCGAGGTCGCCATCCCCGTCCACATCCGCGCAGTCCACGCCCATCCCCGCCTCGGTCTGTCCCATCTCGTTGAACGCCGCCCCCACCAGCAGACCGATCTCCTCGAACTTCCCGTCTCCCGAGTTGGCGAACAAATAGTTCTCCATCGAGTCGTTGGCCACGTAAATATCCAGATCTCCGTCCCCGTCGTAATCGGTGCAAACCACCCCCAGCCCCTTCCCGTCGGGCCGATAAATCCCGGCCTCCCGGGTCATATCCTTAAACGTCCCATCCCCCTCGTTCCGGTAAAGCACGTCCGCCGCTCCCGGGTACTCGTCCGGGTGGCAGTACGCCCGCTTGCCCAGGCTTCGAGGGCCGCTGCAAACCTTGTTGTTTTCTAAAGTGAAGTCCAGATAGTTGGCCACGTAAAGGTCCAGATCCCCGTCCCTGTCCGCGTCGAAAAACGCCGCTGCCGAGCCCCAAAGCGCATCCCCCACCCCCGCCTGCGCGGTCACGTCCGTAAACGTCCCGTCTCCCTCGTTCCGGTAGAACGCATTCGGCCCGAAGTTGGTCACATACAGGTCCAGATCCCCATCGTTGTCATAATCCCCCACAACACAGCCCATGCCATACCCCGAATCGCCCACCCCCGACGCGCCCGTCACATCCGTAAAGGTCCACCCCGCCCCTTCCCCGTTGTTCCGGTAAAGCCGGTTGATCGGCTTGTGTCCGGGCCGAAATCCCGGCAGGTGCGCCCCGTTGACCAGATAAACGTCTAAGTCGCCGTCCCCATCATAATCGAAAAAACCGCACCCCCCACACATCGTCTCCACCAGGTATTTCTCTCCGCTGGCCGCGTTGATGTGAACAAAGTCAATACCGGACCCCTCGGTCACATCTTGAAACTGAACCTCCTGCGCACCGGCCGCTGCACAGAAAACCAGGCCAAAGCCCAGCAGAACCGTAGCAGTCCACACAACCCCATATCTCAAATAACACCTCCTACCATGCAGCATCCTGCCCATCCCGCACTACCCCCCCGGGTGGCGCGGGGAAGGGCTTCGTGCCTTTCGTGTGAGAGAATGGGCGGCTCTGGGCGGTTTCGTACTTTCGTGATCCTACTTTGACACCGTAAACGACGCCTCCTTTTCCACGGCCTCTTCCTTGTTCAGATCCATCACCGCAATCTTCAGGTAGTGCCGGCCCGAAGTCGTCTCCCCCAGATCCAGTTCCACATACACCGTCTCCGTCTCCCCATACCCGATCTGCTCATACCCCACCGCTACCTCCTCCTTTTTCCCTACAAACGTCCGCACCAGCCGCGAAATAATATTCCCGCCCGCCAGCCGGATCGTATACTCCACCCGGTACTTCGTCTGCCCGAATTCGTCCCGCGCCAGATTGTAGATCTCGAAATACACGAAAATGCTCTGACCGTGCGGGTACATCCGTGTGGCCATGGGAATCACGTGCAGCCCGTTCTTGGAAAACTTATCTAAGGGCTGGCCCACCGCGATCCGCCAGGCCAGCTCTAAATCGCTCAGCTGCAGCCCCTCCTGCGCGTACCGGGTAACCTCCACCACCTTCCGGTAAAGCCCGATCCGCCCGCTCATCCGGTCCCGGGCTCGCACTTCCAGCCGGTAGGCGCCGGGGGGCACCTCCAGCCGCACCACATCGGGTACCAGCGCCCCGGCGCTTTGCCGGCCCGGCGTCTGAAAAAACAAATCATCCGAGGCCCGATAGACCGTGTCCAGCGCCGCCCCAACCAGCGCG
This sequence comes from Candidatus Latescibacterota bacterium, assembly GCA_965249305.1. Classification (GTDB taxonomy): domain Bacteria; phylum Latescibacterota; class UBA2968; order UBA2968. Next base: position 7,498,810 of record OZ252228.1, read on the forward strand.
GCCTGGCGTTTCACCACCAGCCGGGTCACGCCCTCTTCGGGCAGGTAACGGGCGGCCGTACCGGGCAGGCCGTAGTAAACCTCTAAAACGCTGTGGCCGTTGCGGCCCCGGAAATCGGCCACATCGAAGTAGAAATCGAAGGGGACCACGTCGTATTCGGGAATGTAGAAATCGGGAAAGGTCGCAACCGCCCGCTCAAAAACGCGCTCCGGCGCATACCGGACAAACCGCGTGAACTGATCTGTAGAAATATTCATGTCCATCGGCATGGGAGCGTAGTCGAAATCCCCGGTGCCTCCCTCATCCGTAAACGTGATCTCGATACCTCCCCCAACGCGGGTGTAAACCCACGACTCCCAGGAAACGGTGGTCACGTCTGCGCCGGACGTGGTGACAGGGCTGTATTTCCCGAACCGCAAGCGGTTCTCCCTCACCTCTTCCTCCAGCAGATTTCTCGCCAGATCGAAATTTTCCGCCGCTCCCGCTCGCTCCCTCCCCGTTGCGCTCAGCGTGATTCTCTCCTCGCGGTCTTCTGCATCCAGCTCCTGTTCTTCGCCCTCCTCCTGTTCGAATGCCTCCTCCGCCTGGACGGTCCCGAACTGGGCGCCTCCCCCTTCGTCGGTTCTGATCTGCCGATCGCGTTCCCACAGGCGTGCCTCAAGCGCAATGCTGCGCACGGGGAACACCGGCCCGATAAACGTCTCCTCACTCCCATCCCTTCCGTAAATGTCGCGGGCCATCCGGTCCTTAACCCGCTGCACGTCCAGGCTCTGAGCCGCGTTCATCATCAACGAACTCGTCCGGTGGTCCGGCTCTCCAAACCGCACGTAGACCTCCCCCCGCATGTCCCACGGCTGCCGTCCCCCTGCAAAGTTCTGCCGGGCGTACCACACCCGCCGGTAGTGCTCCAGAAGCCGTTCGTTCACCGGCGTGGACAGATCCGGGTCCCGCCCATTCCAGAAGCGCTTTAGAAACGCCTCCCGCTTTGCTCCCGAGGTCCGCGCATACTCGTCCAGTTCCTCCCTGGAGGCGAACCGGCCGATTTCCTCGTAAAGCGCCCTTTCTTCCGGGTTGAGATTCGAGATGTACGACTGGAAGAAGCTCATGGCCATGTCGTGCTTCTCTCGCTTGACGCACGCCTGCGCAACAATAGGCATCAACTCGATCGCAGCGGGATGTTCCAGAATAAAATCCAGCAGAATATCCAGAATCTTGTCGTAATCCTTCACCCGCAAATAGGCCATGCTCAGCCGGCCCCGGCCGTTCTTATCCTGGGGCCGCAACGCCATATATTTTGTGTACCAGAAAATCGCCTGCTCGAAATTCTCTATAAGGTCTGCATAATAGTCTCCCATCAACAGATAGGCGTCCGCATAGGCCGGGTCCATCTCCAGGACTTTTTCAATATCCGACTTCGCGTCATACTCCCACAGTTGTACACGCGCCCTGGCTATCTGGAATCGGGCGTCCACATACTCCCGGTCCAGGATCAGGGCATCCCGGAAATAGTGCACCGCCGTATAAAGCCCCTTGGGACGCTCCGTGTAAATCAGCCCCATGCCGTAATACGCCCTGGACAGCACCTTGCCTTTGCTTATAGAGGAGACCCTCTTGAACGCCTTCTCTGCGCGCTCGTAATCCTTTGCTTCAAGAGCGGCAAACCCGTACGTGTTGTGCGAAACCGGGTTCTTGTGGCGCTGATGGGACACCACCTCTAAGAGGGAAACGGCGCTGTCCGCCGCCCCTGCCTTTAAGTAACGCGCGGCAGCCGCATCGAGGGAATCGATCCGGCCGGAATCGAAGGGCAGAGCATGTGCGCGAAATCGCCCCGGCATCCCGGTGAGGTGGAGCGACGCCCCCCGGTGCCAGAAACAGGTCAGCACCGGAACTGCCGGCCCTGCTTCCGGCCGGTACACGTAACTGACCGAACGGTCCTGCCCGGGGTCCGCGTCACAACGAAAAAGATTCGCCAGCGCCTTCAAATCTCGCTCCCGGATGGCCTCTTCAGACGACGACGCCTGATGCTCGGCCCACGCGCGAAGGTCCTCAAGGGTGGGTGGAAGCTGACCGTGCGCCCGGGCATACTGTCCGACCAAATCGCCCACAACAAGCTGGTGCTCCAAACACACAACCTGTTGACGCCCATCGCCCTTCATCTTCACCTGCTTGCGGATCGACCGGATATAATCGAGGCAGTCCGCCTTCGAAATTCCCCACGCCGGATGACGCTTGTACAGCTCCTCAAACGCCCGGATCGCTCCCTTGTAGCCGCTCCTGATCACCCGAAGGTGATCGCCCCGGTGCATCGCGTGGTAACCCCGCATATACTGGTCCAGCGCCTTGCCGATCAGACCCGGCGCCTCACCCCCATCCACATCCGAAACAGACCGCACGCCCCCCCCGCCCTCCAGGGCACAGAAATTCTCCTCAAAATCCGGAAACCATTCCAGCGATCCATCCCCCTCCAACAAAGCGGCCTCTCCGATGCGGTCCACCACCCACACACTCGGATCTCTCCGGTCCAGAAGCCCTCCCCGATACCCGCATACCGCCAGCCGTTTCCCATCGGCAGAAACCGCGATCCTCACAGCCTGCAGATCATCGGGCAGGGGCCAGACCGCCTCTCCTGCCCCGCCGGCCGGAATCCTCCAGACCCGGTTCCGAATCAGCGAAACCTCTCGTCCCCCGTACAGGTGCGACCCGAATACCGCATAGGAAAGGCTCCGCTGAAGGTAGACCAGCCCCTCCCCATCCGGCAAAAAGGCCAGATCCCCCGGCTCTCCCAGGTACACCTTCACCCGGTGGGAGTCGCCCCCATCCCCATTTGCCGTCCAGATCTCGGTGGCCAGCGGCCTCACCCACCCCCTGGCCGCCGTGTAGGCCATCCGTCGCCCGTCCGCCGACCGCACGGTATCCACCTGAGCCTGCACGGGCGCGCACACACACACGACCGCCAGACCAACAATCAACACGCCGCCCAATCTTCTATAAAAATACGGACCCATAGAGTCCTATCTCCACACATCGATCCATTGCTTTTTTACGTTTCACTCTCTACTTTCCCCGTCCTCTTGTTCCATAACCTCGAACTTCGCCTCCTTCGAGCCACTCTCACCCGAATTGAGATCCTGCACCATCACACTCAGCATGACCTCCCCCGGCACCACCTCGCTTAAATCCAGCTCCAGGTAACTGGGCTGGGTCTCCTGTGTTCCCAGCTGTTCCTGAGCCACCGAGACCTGCTCGTCTCTGTCCGTACCTTTAAACGCCCGGAAAATCCGCGAAATTGCGCCCGGCGGTTCTCCCGACCGGACCGTATACTCCACCGTGTAATTGGTCATCCCGAACGTATCCCGCCGCAGGTTATAAATCTCGTAGTAGACGTACACGGGCTGCCCCTTCCGGTAGAGCCTGGTGGGCATCGGGACAACACGCAGGCCCTTTTTGGAAAACCTGTCCGGTTGCGCCTCTTCGGAAATCTTCCAGGCCAGCTGGATGTCGCTCAGCTTGAGCGGACCGGTCGGATAGGACTCAACACTCAGGTGCTTCCGATACACACCGATCTCCCCGTTCAGCCGGTTTTTCATCCGCACATCCAGGATATATTCCCCCGGGAGGATGTTTAATCCGGCCAGATGGGGGATAACCCCCCGCTCCCCGATCCGGTCTCCTTCCTCCCGGTAGGCCAGCCGGGTCTCGGACCGGTAAATTCCACCGCCTTCCCTGTTCACCAGGGCGACCCCGCAGACCGCCTCGAACACCGTCTTCTTGTCGGCCGAAAGGTAGTTCGCTGCCGCCACCGGCACGCCGTAGTAGACCTCCACGCGGGAGGAGTCCGCCTCCCCCCGGAATTGCGCCTGATCGAAATAGAAGTCTAAGGGCCGGTCTTCCTCCGGAATCGTGTAGCGCTCCGGCACCGCCGCAGCAGCCGTCCGCATCACAGCAAGGGGCGCCCGGCGCGCCAGTCCGCGAAACGCCCGGATCGCATCTTTTCCCGCGGTGCTTCCGTGTTTCAACCCCGGCGTCTTGCCAATATCGGGCACCGGCGCATAGTCGAACCCCCCCTTCCCCACCTGGTCGGTAAAGTCGATCACAATTCCCCCATCGATGCCGGTGTAGACCCACGACTCCCAGGGCACCATGCTAAAATCGGTCGAACCGATCGGCATATACACGCCCCCCATAGACTGCGGCGTGTAGGAAAGGATCGGAAAGACCGGCCCGGCCAGCGACCCGGTCAGCCCGCCGGTGACGGAGTCAAACCAATCCACCCCCTTCATCGTGCCCTGGTTTTCTCCCTCCCCCTCCGCATAGTCCTCGAACGAAATGATCTCCGACCCCCCACCCATGGCCAGCATGATGTACTGATCGCTGTAGAGCATGTTGAAAAACCGTTCCTTCACCGCGTTCACAGCCGCCGTAGGAGGCGGGCTCACCCTCTTGGACCGGCTGCGGTGGTCCGGCTCCCCGTAGCGGATGTAGACCTCCCCCCGGCGGTCCCAGGGCGATTTCTGCTTCCCAAAATAGGTCCGGGCGTACCACACCCGCCGGTAGTGCTCCAGAAGGCGCTCGTTGATCAGCGTCGTGTAGTCCGGGTCGCGCTCGGCCCAGAAGCGCCTCGCAATCTCCGGCTTCTCCTCCGGGTACGCCCATTCGTACTCTCTGGCCTCGTCCCCCCAGGAAACCAGGCTGATATCTTCGTACCAGCGCCGTTCGTCCTCCTCCAGGGCCTTGAGGTACACCGAGAAAGCGGCCCACGTGGGCCCCAGCAGATTCCCCTTCCAGTAGGCCTGGCCCAGGGCCGGAAGCAGGTCTGTCCAGCCTGGATGGGCATTCATAACAGGGGGAAGGCGCCTGCGGATCTGCTCGTAATCGCCCTCGACCAGAACCAGCTTCGTCCACTCCAACCAGCCCTCCAGGTCTTCGGGATTCGACTCCAGAAGCGCCTCGTAGGCCTCCTTCGACTTCGTCTCATCCTCCGTCCGGATCGCGCGGCACCGGAGAATGAGCTCCTGCGCCGGAGCAAACGTGGAATCGATCGCCACGGCCTCCCTGGCCGCCTGAATCGCATGGGACAGCCAGTTTTCCGAAAAATACGTCAGGGCCTTGTTGTAGTGCGCCTCCACGTATGTCGGGTCTTTGCTTAAAGCCATCTGGAAAAAGTAAATGGCCGACCGGAACCCGCGGGACCTGGCCGCATAGGCCAGCCCCAACCCGTTGTATGCCTGTGCAGGCCGCTTCTTCTCCGCCTTTTTAAACGCCTTCTCGGCCCCCTTCAAATCCCTCGCGCCCAGGCGGGCATGGCCCAGTTTCAGCCACAGATCCGCATTCTCGGGGTCCAACTGGAGCCGTTGCTCCAGATCCCCAACCGAACCGGAATCTGCGGGGGACGCCTCCAGCGCATCCGGCGCGTCCCCGGCCAGGCCAAACAGCACAACCAGCGCCCCCAGCATCCCAACCCGGTACAGCCCAAAACACCTCTTTCCCATGTGCAATCTCCAGTTTGTTTCCCGGTGTTGATCCATGCCTGAAATAATATACCCAAACATGGCGCACACATAAAATACGATGTCGATGGCCCGGCAACAACCCGGAAAAGAAATGGCCGACGCCCTTCATCAGGAAGGAGCCCGCCGGCCATTGGTCAACCATCGCCCGGCCAACGGTTCACCCCGTTCAAGCCAGACGAGCCCGAAAGGCGTTTAGCGGTCCGTCGTCAGCATAGCTGGCCACGAACCGCCGAACGCTTAGTTCTAGTGGTCGATTTCGCAAATACGCATGAGGTTGCATAGGTGGCAAAAAAGGGGTATGTTATACGCCTCATTCCAATCGGTAAAGGAGGTGTATAATGTCAGGTCCCCTTCCCCAATACCAACCTCGCTTCACAAAAGCCCAACTGGCAAAAGCCCAGAAAATCATTCGTCAGCGCAACGCGCCTCAATCCCAGGTGCAGCGGGCAAAGATGGTGGTGGCCTTAGCCGAGAATAAAGCCATTGGCAACCAGAGGTTAGCCGACAGGGCAGGTGTCAGTTCACCTACGGCGCAGAAGTGGCGAAAAAGGTGGACTGAAGAAGGCTTCACTTTAGAGGATCTACCGCGCAGTGGGCGACCGCCCACTTTTTCCCCCTGTGCAAGTCAGTGAAGTCAAAGCCATTGCCTGTCAACTGCCCGCACAACGGGGGTTGCCCCTGTCTCGGTTCAGCTTATTTGAGATTCAACAGGAAGTGTTAAGGTGTGCGTTGATCACTTCAATCTCACCCACAACGATTTGGCGCATTCTCAAAGAGGATGCCCTTCGTCCCTGGTATCACCGATCCTGGCTTCATATCAAAGCCCCCAACTTTTTAGAGAAAGCCAGTCGCATTCTGGACCTGTATCAAGGCATATGGGAGGGGATACCGCTTGGCAAGAAAGACTTCGTTATCTGTGCCGATGAAAAATCCCAACTCCAAATCTTAGCCCGAGAGTTTGCCACATTGCCACCTGATTGTGGCAAACCCATTCGTATGGAAAATGACTACAAACGGATGGGCACAGTGGCCTATCTGTCTGCACTGGATGTGTTCTCAGGGCACATCTTTGGGCGTGTGGATGAGAAAACCGGCATCGTGCCCTTTCAAAAGCTGGTGGACCTGGTGATGGGACGGGAGCCTTATGCTTCGGCTGATCGGGTCTTCTGGATTGTGGACAACGGATCTTCTCATTACACCACCACGTTCCCTAAACGGCTCCAGGATGCCTATGAAAATGCCATTGCCGTCCATCTCCCTATCCACGCCAGTTGGCTCAATCAGATTGAGATCTATTTCTCGATCTTGCAAAGAAAGGCGCTCACGCCCAATGACCTGGCAGATCGACAGGCGATGGAAGCCAGGATCTTGGGCTTTGAGGAATACTATAATCTCACTGCCGAACCTTTCAACTGGCGCTTTACAAGGCAGGAATTGGAAGAACGAATGCAGCGAATCCGGCTGGCTGCATAAACTCATGCGAACTTCTGAAATCGACCACTAGAACGTCCCTCCCACCGTCACCCGCAGGGGCGCAGTGAGGAAATTCCCCATGTCGGAATACGAGATATCCACGGTCACCGAGCGATCCCCGGTGATCTTGTAGTTCAGCCCTGCGCCCACGCTGAAGCTGTCCGTATCGTAGTTGAACTTGTAGCCCGCCCGCAGCGCGATGACGTTCTGCATCCACACCTCCGCGCCTATGTGGGCGCGCATTTCGTAGTCCGCCGCAAACGCCGTCTCCCCCGTCACCGTCAGATACGTGGGATCGCCCTTCTCTGCGAAGAGCTCGGCCGCCGCCGCCACGTTATAATACAGCGGGGTGAAGAACTTTCGCTCGTTCACGGTCTTGTCCGGGCCGAAATTCTTCAGCGCCATAGCCAGGCGCAGGCTCTTATAGCCCGTGTAGAAACGCGTCCCCACGTCGATAATAACCGAACGGAGGCTCTCCGTGTGCAGCGACTCATTAATCAGCTGCACACGGGTGCCGAACGAAAACTTGTTCGTCAGCTTCAACGCGTAGACCACGCCGATGGCCAGATCGCCGGCGGACACGTTATTGCCCGTGCCCTGGGGCTGGAAGATTGTCCGCTCCGGGATATCCGCCGTCCGGAACGCGACCACGCTGGCCCCGATTACTCCGCCCTTGTCGGAACCCGTATTGAGGGCGAAGGCGCCGGAGAAGGCGTAGGAATCCACCAGCCACTTCGTGTACGTGGCCGTCCAGGCCGTCCCGCGGATGTCCGTCAACCCCGCCGGGTTCCAGAAAATCGCGTTGATATCCTCGGCCACGGCCGTGTACGCATCGCCCATACCCACGGCGCGCGCCCCCTGGCCGATCTTGAGGAACTGATATCCGCCCAGTCCCACAAACTTCTGTGTGTCGGTCCGCCGCTTGATCGGATCTTCCACTACTGCGCCGCCTGGAAGCGTAAACAGGAGCACCCCCATCGCGGCGAGCAGGAGTGTCAATCGAAAGTATTTCATGGTTCTATCTCCTTTCGTCGCCCTATCGGATCACCATAAGAGTGCCCTTCTGGAGCTGTTGGCCGCTGCCGGTCAGATTCTCCACCACCCAGAAGTAGACCCCCGAGACAAGCTGGCCGCTGTTGTTCCACGTCACCTGGTCGAAGTCATTCTCCGCCTTGCCCGGATTGTTGACGTTGAGATCGCCGACCAGCTCGCCGGACACGGAGAAAATCCGAATCCGGCACTTCGACGGAATGCCCACAAACCGGATCTTCTCGGACCCCGGGTACTGGTGCGCCTCTCCTTTTTCGTAATAGGGCGTGGGCACCACCCACACCTCGGCGTTGAGCGACTCCGTGTCCGCCGACGGCACGGCAAAGGGCGACTCGGCCGCGTAGATCCGCTGCGTCTTTGCAGACCAGCCCCCCTCCTGCCCTATCTTCACGTGCGAGGCGATGTGGCTGGGAAGGTTGTCCCACCCCAGCGGGGCGTTCGGGTTGCCCCCGGACGTCCAGCTTTCATGGCCGCTGGCGTAGGGACGCACGCTATAGTGGTAGAAGAACCCGGCCACCGACCGCTTGTCCTCAAGCACATAATCGCCGCCGCTTTGGGATACTCTATACGTCGCCGTCTCCGCCGAGGTCCCCTTCGGGATGTCCGCGATCAGCTCCCACGGCCCCTCGGAAACAATGGTGGTCCGGTAGACCCGGTAGCCCGCAACATCGGCCGATCCGTAGTCCGGATGCGCCGAACTCTCGATCCCCGACGACCACTCCACCTGCATATTCGCGATCGCGTTGCTGTTGGTGCGGAAATTCGCATCCGGAGGCGCATCCGGGATGTCGTAGGTATTGGCATAAGCGAATCGGGCAGCCTCCACGTTCTCCTTAAGCGCGTCCAGGCCCTTTGGCAGTTCGTTCTGGTTGCCCTTCCTCGCCCACGTCCAAATGTCCGTATTCCCCAGAACCTGTCCGGGATGCCCCGCCGCATACGCCACCACGATCTTGGCCTTGCCGCCGGCGGGCAGGTCATACGGCCCGAACAGCATCATGGAAAACTGGGAACTCGGTTGGGACGGGCTCGAGTCGAACTGCGGTCCGGCCCCCAGCACCGCGGAGAAAATCTCCGCTTCTGTCATCTCCCCTAAGTTGGGATCCAGCGTCTGGTAAGGCATCGCAATTTTGCCCGTACCTGTGCTCTGCAGAAAGCCCACCACGCCAAACACCTGCCAGAACCGCACCGCATAGGGCTGCTCCCCGGCGGGCGCGATGTAGCCCTCAGCCATGTCGCGCGCGTTGAACTTGTAGGGGCTCGCCGGATCGTCCGTATACGCCAGCACGCCCAGCCCCATGTGCGCAGGCGAATTCAGCTGGTTTTCGGCCTGGGTGCCCTTCGAACCCTGCCAGGCAAAGGTGTCTCTATACGGGTCCCCCGTGTCGTCCCAGGTATTGATGGTAACGTGGTCCCCGTCCCAGTTGTAGAGCAGCTTGTCATCCGCATCGTAGGCGTAGTGATCGTCTTCGGCGTCTTCGATGTGGTTGTGCCAGTAGCGCTGGTAGGCCTCCTGCCCCACGCAGCTGTTGTTGAACATATCGTTGAGGCCGAAGTACACGTCGTTCAAAGGGGCCGCCACCTCACCATCATCCTCCTTTACTACGCCGTCGCCGTTTTTATCCCCCGTGTTCTCAATGATATACTCATCGATGAAGAAATCGTCGAAGTCGGGATGGCTCCAGGCCATCGCCCGCTCGGTAATCGTCAGCCCCTGCGAGTTCGTAGTCTTTGTGATGATGATCTCTTCGGGCCACTCATCAACCGTCGGATAAGCGCCCAGGTTAAAGTTATTGATGTGCACCGGCGACAGGGCAACGCCCCCCGTCTTTTTTCCCTCCTCAATCAGATCCGAACCCGGCCACCAGTTCCCGCCCAGGCTCGTCTCTGAAATTCCGCCGGTGAACGCAGACCCGTTGCCCATCTTGACCGTTGGCCTGCGGACCTGGTACCACTGCGTACCCAGCTTCGACAGCTCCGGATCGACGCTCACATCGTATTGCATGGCGCTGAAGTGCTGGTCCACCATATCCAGGCGGGGGCCCGAATAGACCACCCTTCCGTCCGACGTCAGGCTCCAGAACCCGTGACCATTGCGCATCGTAAGCGTATAGTTTCCAACATTCCCTGTGCCGCCGTAGCCTCCGCCGCCCGAAAGATTGTTCGGGTATGTCAGATACGGCGAATTTCCCGCACCTGAATTGAACCACTGGCCCTGCACTGCGTAGTTGCGAAAAGGCACCGTCAGCATCGGCCGGTTAAGCCATTCCGCCGGCGACTGAAACGACTGCGCAAAGAGGTCGGCCGCCCCGCCAAAAAGCAGCGCCGCAGCGACAACCGGCCCCCACGTTCGGATGTACTTCATCACAATCCTCCTTCCGTCTCGTGCTCGGCATAGAGAGGAGCGCAGCCCCAGGCCGCGCTCCCCCCTTCAATCAAAAGGTCAGGCGCAGGCCCATGTTCGTCTGCCTGGGCGTACCGAAGTAGCCCCGGTCGCCGAAGTCGCCGTAATTGAGAAAATCCGCATTGTCCGGGCGGGCCATATCCAGGCCCCACACCATATAGTCCGTCCCGGTGGTCCCGCGACTGCTGATCGGATTGATGTCGATCTTGTCATTGAACAGGTTCCGGATCTCCACAAAGAGCGCCGGCTTCAGGCGGCCCTTCGCGTTGAACACCTTCTCGATGCTCAAATCCGTCGCCGACTCGATCGGGCCCGTCGTCTTCCTTGCGCCTCCGCCTCCCGGCGGCTGCCAGTTCACACCGGAGCCTGAACGCATCGTCCACAGCGTGGTTGCGCTCAGATCGCTGGCCAGCCAGCTCATAAACCGGCCGCCGAAGTTCACATTCGAGGGCGTGTTCAGCACGAACTGCACACTCGCCTGGCCGATGATACCGCCTACCGGATTTTCGCCCCGCAGGCCGAACGGCCCGTACCAGCGCCCGCCGTAGGAATTGAAGCGCACGTTCATCCCCAGGTTGTTAAGCGTCTCGTCATCGTACCCACCAAAATAGGTGTACTGGTCATCCCTGAAGGCGTCCGTCCAGCTCCGGATCAGATTGTTGTTCTCTTTGCCGAACTCCTCCTTCTCCTTGGCCGTCAGCGGAACCGGCGTGGCCGACCCGTCTGCGCCGTGGGTGAAGTCATACCAGAAATTCGGGCTGCCCACAAAGCTGGAATCCGCGATAAGACGCGAGCCGTGGTTCGAGATCCCGGTGCCGCCCCGCGCCCCCCACAGCCCCGTCCAGGCCACGCGGAAAGAGAAGTAATTGCTCAACCGCTTCCCCACCGCCAGTTCCAGACCCTTGCCGTAGCCGATTCGCCCGTTCATCGAGCCCTGGGTGTTCCGCCGGCCCCGCTTCGCCCCGTTCCAGGTGGTGGCCCCGCGAACGATCTGGTTCGTTTCGCTCCGGTAAAACATCGTCAGCGACGCCTTATAGTCGGCCACGAAGTTCCAGTCCATCCCCACCTCGAACGTCAGCGTCTCCTCCGGATCCACCCACGGTTCGGCTCCGGGCCCGAAGTAGAGGGGCTCCTGGTTGGACAGATTCTCGGCCGCCTGCCGCACCCCGTCGCCGTTCAGGTCCTGCCAGGTCGGGTCCCCGTCCGGGCCGATCCTGCCGTAGTCCCGCCACGACTTGGAGTACTGGTCGCGCACCTCCAACCACTGCACGAACCTGCCCAGCGAGAAATGCATCACCGCCCGGTCCGTGATCGGATGCGAAATTCCCAGCCTGGGGCTAATCGCAAACTGCGTGGGCGGGGTGTCGATAAAGTCTTCCGACACCCTCAGCCCGCCGGGCGCTGTGCCCTGGCCATAAGCGAAATGCCGGTTGTTGTACATCCGCCACATAGGCGCCCAGTGAAACGCCGAGGTCTTCAACTCTTTGTGCGAATGCTTGTTGAAGTCCAGGCGCACGCCCGCGTTCACAATCAATCCCTCAAACTCCATCTTGTCCTGGACGTAGATCGCGCCCCGGATCGGCTTGACCGGCGTGCCCGCCACCCAGGGGGTGTCTCCGCCCGCGTACATCGTGGACCAGTTGTCGGCCCGCCTCAGCCCCGCCCAGTACTGGGACCAGGCGTTGTAGCGGATGATCTCCACACCGGTCTTCACAAAGTTCCCCTTGGTGATCTGGCTGGACAGGTCGAACTTAAAACTGTAACGCGTCCGGTCCGAAATCATCCACATCTTGATCTCTTTGTAGGTGTTGAACCAGCCGTCCGCGTCCTTCCGCTCGTCAATCGTGGTGCCAAAGGTGTCCATAGTGTCCTGGAGCGTCCGGCTGCGTCCGAAGCGTACCTCGTAGAAGGTCTTGGGCGTGACCGTGTGGGTGAACGTCACGTACTCCAGGTCCTCCCGCCTCAACTGCCGGCCCATCGTTGAAAAATTCTCCGGCATGAACACGTTGCGGCCGTTGGCCCGCAGCCCGCGGTTGTACCCGTTTTTGAAGAACCCCCACTCGTTGAGCTCGTTCTGGAAGCCCGTCCAGCGCTGCAGCACCACGCCCATCTTCACCTTCGTGCTGGGCGTGGGCTTGAAGGTCAGGTTCCCCGACCCCTGGATAAAGTTGTCCGCGTTCATAAACCGCCCGCGGTCGTTGTAGAAACCGCGTTCCGACGGCTGTGGAAACGGCGCCGCAAGCGACTGGTGCTTTATCGATCCCAGGACTGAGACTTTCGGCCCGATGGGACCGGACAGGCTGCCCTCCAGGATCCATCCGCTCACCTCCGTATAGTTGTCCCGCACATGGATGACCCGGCCAGAGACGGGGTCGGTCTCCGCCAGCCAGTCGGGGTCGTCCCACTTCATCCGGTCCCTGTGTTCGGGAGCGTCGTACAGGTTCGTCCCCCAGTGCTTCTGGCCTGCCGGCTCGTAGTTGCCCTCCATCCAACCGTGATAATCCGTCGCCCCATCCTGCGTCACAATATTGATCGTGCCGCCCTGCGCGTCCCCGTACTCCGCCGGGGTCACGCCTGTATCGATCGAGAGCTGCTGCACCGCACTCTTGTTCACCCCGGTGAAAAGGTTGGCCTGGTCGCCGTCGTTGCCGGGAACGGGCACACCGTCGATCAGTACCTTCACGTCGGTACCGGCATAAGACCAGGTCGCGTTGTCGGCAAACTTCTGCTCGCCCCAGGTCACATCCGACCCTCGGATCGAAAAAGTGCCGCCCATGTCCACGCCCGGCTGCAGGCCGATCAACTCCGCCGTCGACTTCACAAGCGGGGCTTCCGCAATATCGGTGGCCGACAATATGTACCGCGTCGAGGTCTCGTCTAACTCCACCGGCGGGCGCTCTGCCGTTACCACGATCTCGGCGGCCTCGATCGCCTCTTCCTTCAGCGTGAAACCGACCGGTGTGGTATAATCGACCGTGACACTTACGCCCTTCTTCGTCACAGTGGTATACCCCACCAGCGACGCGGTCAAATCGTAGGTCCCCGGGTCCACCGCCACGATGACGTAGAAGCCCTCCGTGTCCGTAATGGCCCCTATCTGACGGCCCTCGATCACCACGCTGGCCCCGGGCAGGGCCGACCCGTCTGCGCCTGTAACCTGCCCGTTAATCTTCCCGGTCGAACCTGCAAAAGCGTCCGGGGTGGGCAGGGCCAGCGCCAGGGCCAGGATCCCGATGAAAAGATAGAAACACCTGTTTGCTCTCATATCTCAATCCTCCTCTATTTCCAGAAGTAAAACTTCAGTCCGCCGACAATGTCGAGCAACTGGATCGGAAACGTCTTCTTATCGACCCCAAAGGCAATCATCGGCCTCACGTCGCCCATCACGATGTGATAGCGCGCCCGCAGATCCACCGCGATCTTGTCGAACGCAAATGCCTGAACGCCAAGTCCCACCTGTGCCGACAGCGCCGCCCGCGTGTCGAGCTGCGGCGGCAGCACCACCGTGGAATCCAGCGGCTTTGTCTTCTGCCCCGGATAGACGAAGTTCCGGCGCTCCGCCTTGTAATCGTAAAACCCGCCTCCGACCTGGATATAATACACAAAATCGCCGGACTTGAACGACGGCTCTTCCTGGTGAAAGATCAGCAGGTTCACCAGCCCGCTGTTAAACTTCATATCCGCGGTCGCATTGGGGCTTTCATACTCCTTCCCATCCACCGTCCACGTAAACGTCGCACCCTCCAACTTGCCGTGGTTGAACTCCGAATGGTGGTATTCCGCTTCGATATACACCCTCGGCGTGAGACTGTAATGCCAGGTCAACCCGTACTTGGACCCGCCCCCATACTGGTCCCGCAGCGAAAAAAGCGGGCTGTTGTAGGCCAGAAACGTACCCACGCCCCATCTTTTCACCGGCTTTTGCGCATCCACCGTCGAGGCGGAAGTGAGAAGCAATAGCCCGGCTATCACCCACAACTTCGTCTTCAAGGCTGCACCCTCCTTTCTTAACAAAAAGAAAGGTTAAACAAACGCCTGTTCGGATCACTCTGTCCGAACGCGAAAAATCGTTATCACCTAAATCATAACGTAAGCATCCCTCCTTTCGGATATTTCAAGGGGTTGTCTTCACACAGTGTCATGGTACAATGCGACAAAAGCTTGCCGGATCGCTCTGGTTATTGTACTGCGTTCGGATCCAGCTCCCGCTTCTGGCGCACCCCGATATCCGCACCTCGTTAATTCTGCCCCTGAATCCGCCGAGCCCGGTCAGGATTCGGCCAATCGCGATCTCTTCCTCATTGTTCACAATCGCACCGGAGCCCGCCTGCTCGTTCACAAGCTCGCCGTCGATGTACAACCGGATCGTCTCCCCGTCGTACACCCCCGCCAGGTGGTGCCTCCCCGGCTCCGGCCTGCGGTTGGCGGCGATGCTGATGGGCCCTCCCTCCGTATTCACAAGAAACCGGGCGCCCGGCAGGGCGGCGCACAGGCCGCCGTTGTGTCCCAGATCGCAATACCGCAGGCTGAACATGCCCTGATCACCCACCCCATCGTAACGCAATACCCGGCCGTGGCCGAGGATCTTGCCCGTCTCATCTCTGCTGTCCATCCAAGCGCCAAAATAGAGGAACCTGCCGTCGGTTGCCCCACCGTTAAACCCCACCGTCTTGAGGCCGTCGGTCAAACCGGCGTCCACGCAGTCCCAGCTTTCCGAATCGGTGAACGCGCCCTGCGTGTCGTAGCGGACCACCACCCCGTGGAAGGTCTCATCCGCATCGCTCGTCTCGTCCCAGTAGGGATTATAGTAGACGTACCGTCCGTCGAAAAACGCGCCGTCAAATCCCAGCGTGTCCAGGCCGGACGTCTTGGGAAGGTGGTAAACCTCCCAGCTGTCCTCGTCCGTAAACGCGCCTGCCGTATCGTAGCGCACCGCCTGGTCGGACTGTCCGTAGGGCACAATGTAGACGTGCCGGCCGTCGAACACCGCCCCCACGCAGCGCTTCAGGCTCGCCTTCTTTGCGCCGTAAGCGACCCAGCTTCCCGCGTCCTCAAAATCCCCTTCCGTATCGTAGCGCAGCACCACACCATCGGCGTCCAGTGGAGAGAAATAGACGTAGCGGCCGTCGAACACCGCCCCATCGTACGACCTCGTATCCAGCCCCGACGTGTTTGCCGCATCGTATGTCGTATAACTGGCCGGATCTTTGAACTCCCCCTGCGTATCGTAGCGCACCACCTTCCCGCTTCCACCACCCGCCTGCTCGGAACCCGGAACCAGGTAGATGTAGCGCCCGTCGAACGCCGCGCTCTGGTAAGAGATCGGATGCCCGATATCGTATGCGTTCCAGCTCTCCGGGCTTCTGAAATCTCCCCGCCGGTCGTAGCGCAGGAACCGGCTGTGCATCACCTCACCGTCGGTGCGTGGAATATAATAGATATAGTCCCCCGCGTCAACCGCCCCGTAGTACCCCTTCGTGTTCAGCCCGTCGGTGTGGCTCGCATCGTACCCCGCCCAGCTTGCCGGATCTTTAAACGCCCCGTGTGTATCGTAGCGCAGCGCCTGGCCGTGCCGGCCTTCCCTGTTGTGCTGCGGTGAAAAAAAGATGTAGCGCCCGTCGAACACCGCGCCGAAAAACCCCTTGGTTTCCAGGCCGTCGGTATTGCCGGCGTCGTAGGCGTCGAACAGGTCAAAACGTGTCCTCGGCGTCCATTTGGACACCACCGACTGCATCGCCTCGGCCCGCGCTTCGCCGCTCTCCACCCACGCTTCCACGGTAATCACATCGCGCACGTTCAGCTTCTCGGCATGCGCCACCCTCGTCCAGCGCTGTCCGTCCGTCGCCTCTTCGGAAGCTGCGCCGGCGGGGTTGGCGGTCGCGTCCTCAGGCGATGCGGCATCGTGGATCACCAGCCGGTAATCCGCATCCCACACCCCGTTCGGATTTTGCTGCGATTCACAATCCGGATCCCCGCACCGCAGATACAGCTCCGTATCGGCCGACCCGGAAAGCGCACCAACGCGCACCCAGGCTCTCAGGGCGCCCTCTGCCGGGTCGTAGGTTTCAAGCTCGTGGTCGAGTTTCGTCTCTCCATCGGCGCCGGTAAACCGGATATCCCCGCCGGCCGGCTGTGCCACCCGGCCGCCGTGCGCCTTATCCTTCAAATCCTCATCTTTGAACGAAACCAGCAAAGGCAGACCGGCCAGACCGGCCCCCGAAACCCGCGTGTGATCGACCACCAGCCTCTTCTCAAACAGTCCGTCCAAGCCCGCTCCTTCTCCCAACATCAGCCCGGATTAAACTTGACAACAAATAACTTGACAACAAATAAGAAAATCTTAATTTTTATATCCGCGCATGTGAGGGGACTGTAGAGCCTCCTCGCATCGCCCTGCGAGCCGTTAGCCCTACCTCTACCAGGAAGTTTGGTGGCTAACGGCTTCTCTGTTTTTATGACCTGCGCGACGCCTGCTTTGTTGCCCTGCCCCGTCAAAACCGGATACAATTTTCAGGGGGCATGTGAGGGGACGGTAGAGCCCCCTCACATCGCCCTGCGAGCCGTTAACCCTACCTCTACCAGGAAGTATGGTAATCAACGGCTTTTATTAGGGTGGGTATTGGAACATCTCAACACAAATAAAAAGACCGCACGCCATAAAGCTCTCACCTTTGGCAGTGCGGCTGTCCTGTCTGGACCAATCTCTATATCTCCGAACCTTCCCCTTCCCGACAACCCCTTAAAGAGACAAGTGCAAACGAGGACCCGCGCCTTTGCGCTCCGGTCTTTCGGCCCGGTTTGCCTTTTTCGGATGAGTTTGCAACTTTGTTGTTTCTTAGAAACTAACTCCTTAAAATATAGCAACTTAGCCAGCAAGACATCAAAATACAGATGTTATAAGATGTCATCAGATGTCATCAGATAACCTGTCTAAGAGCCTAATTTACATCACACACAAAATAAACGCAAGGAAAATCCTGATGAGAAATATGATAGGATACTAATATCTGGTAGATTCATATACTATCAGAATTAGAGTTTCTCCCCTAACGATATTTCCGGGGGGCTAACGGTAGGACCTCCCGTTCAGATTTTCCATATAAAATATTATTTTACAGTATATTACGTAAGTATTTAAAAAAATGTCCGGATTTTGGCGTTTCGGCACGCGTCTTGCAAAGAGATCTACTCACATGTGCTGGAAGCGTTCCTTAGCAGGGGAAGACATCAGGGCCCAGAACAGGTGATCCGGCGATGGTACGTACACGTTCTCTAATCCTCATCCTTACTCTCTTGTTCGGTCTCTATGGCTGCGGCGGCAAGGGCGGGACACCCTCCGGCCCCGTGGACGACGGCGCAGCCGCCGGTTCGTCGGGTTCGACGGGCAGCAAGGACGCTTCAACGGGCGGTCGTACGGGCGGCTTCGTGGGCCGAAAGGCGCAGGGGGGAGGGAATTTTCTCAATCTCGGCTCGTTTCCATTCGACCTGGTGCTAAGCGGGGGCCCCGGCAGGGACGGCATCCCCGCGCTGACCGATCCGGTCTTTGCGGATGCGGCGGCGGTAGGGGATCTCTTATACCTTTCGGATGGCGATCTGGTGATGGGGGTGGTGATCAACGGAGAGGCAAAGGCCTACCCCCACAACATCGGGTGGTGGCACGAGATTGTGAACGACAGGGTGGGCGGCCATCCGATTGTGGTCAGTTTCTGTCCGCTAACGAGTACGGGCATGGTATTTGACGGCAGGGGGCAGGACGGCAGCCGGATCACGACCGGTGTGTCGGGCCTGCTGTTCAACAACAATTTGATTATGCACGATCGGCGAGACAACGAGACGCTCTACCCGCAGATGATCTCCAAGGGGATTGTGGGCCGCCGCGCGGGGGAAGAGTTGAAGCTGCTGCCGGTGATGGAGACAACGTGGGGCTACTGGAAGCGGCTCTATCCCAATACCAGAGTCATCAGCGGCCATACGGGAGTATATCCCATAAACCAGTACACCGCTTACCCCTACAACGCTATAGATGGGACAAACTACCAGTTCGTTGACGATTTTATCCTGTTTCCCTTGACCCCGTCCTTAAGCAGCAATGAGGCCAGCCAGTTTTTCGGAGCCAAGCGGATGACCTTAGTATTACTTTGTCAATTGATGGATAGGTTGGTATCTTTCTGGCAAACAGGAGGATACCAATGGACATCAAAGCATCGACAGACCCTTTGCCCGAGTTAGAGGCGTTTCTTTCTCCCTTCATCCATCACTTTGTGCGTTCTGAAGGGCGAGAAAACCTGGAGCGGTATAGCACGGGCTTGCTCTCAGATCTGCCTCGGAAGAACGGCGAGACCCTCGCAGGAGCGATCCCCCAGACCAATGAGCAGAGGCTCCACAATCTCCTGACCGGGATTCAATGGGATGAAGCCGCCTTCAACGCCCAGAGGGTTGAGCAAATGCGGGATGAAGCGGTTTTGGGCGATGGGGCTTCCATCTTCGACGATACGGGCTTTGCCAAACAAGGCAAGAGCTCAGTGGGTGTTTCCAGGCAATACTCAGGCAGTCTGGGTAAAGTCGGCAATTGCCAGGTTGCTGTGACGGGTGTGTATGCCGATGCGGGGGTGAGTTGGCCATTAAATGCGAGGTTGTATCTACCCAAAGCGTGGACCAATGACCCGGATCGGTGTGCTAAGGCCGGTGTGCCGGAGGAGATCTCCTTTCAGACCAAGCCAGAGATTGCTCTGACCTTGTTGGATGAAGCACGTGGGTTGAAAGTCCCTCATAACGTGGTGGTCGCCGATGCCGACTATGGCAATGATCCTACCTTTTTAAAGGGGTTAGAGAGCCGAAAGGAACATTATGTCGTGGCTGTCCCATGTGATTTTCGGGTTGCCGTGAAAGGGCAACGCAAAAAGGGCAGCGGTCGTGTCGATGAGGTTTTAAAAGCGCTTCCCCGTTCCGCGTGGCGGACCATCCGTTGGCGAGAAGGCACCAAGGGATGGTTGCGTAAAAAATTCATTGCCCAAAGAGCCTATCGCACCCTTTCTGGTGAGTCGATCCAGTTGGGCTGGTTAATTGGCGAACGACCCGGAAGAGGCCAAGAAGGAGACTGGAAATATTACTTCTCCAACTTTCCTAAAGCCACACCCCTGGAACGGATGGTGGAATATGCGCATCGCCGCTGGCTGATTGAACAGTTCCACGAGGTGGCCAAATCGCTTCTGGGGTGGGATGAGTATCAAGGCCGACTCTGGAGGGGATTTCATCGCCATGCCACCATTGTGATGTTGACCTACAGCTTCCTGTGTTGGAAGGAGTGGAACCAGCGCCAAGAAATGCCGCGATCACGGGGAAAACCTCGTGATCCTTTTTCCCCCTCGAAGGGATCGAAGGCGACGTTCCTATGAGGCCATCCACCGCCAGGTGGTCAAAGCCTTATCGAATATGGTGATTGAACAACTGGTGCAGCGTAAACTGACTGAATTAATGCGACCGATGCGTATTTGACAAAGTAATATTAGGCGTCCGGTTCGACGAGATGGCGATGGCATACCCCTTTCTGACCATGGGGACCGAGGCGGTTATTAACGACGAGGTGGCGGGGAACGATATTGTGGTGATCTATTACGACCGTGAAAAGCTGGCTATCCCTTACTTCCGGAAAATTAAGCACAAAGACGCAGAACGGATCTTAACCTTTGAGCGTGTGAACGCCACCCAGAGCCCCTATCCCTTCATGCTGAAGGACAGGGAAACCGAATCGATCTGGGACCTGAAGGGCCAGGCGGTCAGCGGAGAACTTAGCGGCAGCCAATTGACACAGGTCCCAGCGCATAATGCCTTCTGGTTTGCCTGGGTGACCTTCTGGCAGAATACAGGCATCTACTGATTATACCCCACACAAAACGAGCGCGATCGGGGGGATCGGGCACCGGGGATCGTGATTGCTTTCATGGAACCCGAGACCTGATCTCAAAGCACATACCCCTGAAAAACGAGATAGACCGTATAGATCGCCAGGCCGAGCATCACGATGAAGCTAAGCCAGAGGAAAAAATCGGCCTTCCAGGTTGGTGCAATACGCCGGTCGGTATGCCTGTAGCGAAGGTAAATCGTTCCCCCTGCGACAACAGGAGACAGCATGGCCGCGGTAACCCCGCTGATGGTCAGCATCCAGACCGGATTCTCCACGACATAATAGCACAGCGACATCACAAGCGGGGAAAACACCGCCCAGAAGCGCAGCACGCGCAGTCTGGACCGATAGTTCTGAGAATCGATCACCCCCAGCACGCCCATACAGTCGGCAATAATCCGGGCCTCGCCGCCCAGCGCCGAAACAACCGTCGAGAAAAGCACAAAAAACGCCCCGACCATGAACAGATCCGCCGCCCACGCGCCCAGCGTCTGCGTGTACATATTCGACAGGGTGCTGATCGTCTCCAGGCCTCCGGGTGTTGCCCCCATCCGGTGCAGCACCCCCGCGCCGAGCATATAAAACGGGATGGTCGCACAGGTAAGCACCACCAGCGTCAGCACCACATCGGTCTGCATCACACGAATCCACCCACGCGCCCGCCGCACCCAGTCCGGGCTCTCGTCGATCGGCCCGGTGAACCGGGTGTAGCCCTTCTCAACGCACCAGTACGTATAGATCATCGACTCGCCCGCCGTCACCCCCGTAGCGCCATAGGACGCCAGCGCCGCTGCAATGGCAAATGCGGGAAACTCGAACCCCAGCCCCGCCTGAAAATCCGGCCAGGTAATGGCGAAGGGGTAAACTGGAGCGAAAATGCGCAGACCAGAGTAACCAGCGTGAAGGTAAATACCATAAAGATCATCAACTTCTCTAAGAGACGGTACGTCCCCGTCAAAATCAGCGCAGACGCCAGCGCTGCGAAAATAATCGTCCACCACCGCGAATCAAGGAAGGGCAGGCCCATCTGCACCGTCTGCCCCACCGCGCCATAAATCCCGCCGCCGCCCAGCAGATTGTTCGGGATGATGGTGAGCAGCCACAGCCAGATGAACCACGAAACTTTTCCTTTCAGGCCGGGCAGTTTGCCCGGCAGCCGGTTAAACGCATTCAGCACCGTCTCCCCGGACGACACCGTGTACCGGGCGAGTTCCGCCTGTACAAAACTCTTGCCCCAGCAGCTCAAAAGCAGCCACCACAGCATCACAAAACCCACGGTTGCGCCGAAAGTCGTCGTCAGAATAATCTCGCCCGATCCCACCACCGATCCGGCCAGGATCAGCCCCGGTCCCAGAAACTTCAGCGTATTCCCAAAGCCAACGGGCGGTTCCTGGACCGATTCCGAATCGCGCAAATACGGGTTGATCGCATCGTCCCTCTCTTTCGCCGCTGCACCCGGCCGATCCTCGGGCTGTATTTGCTCACCAGGCTCATCAGGCATAACACCCTCCCTTAAAAATAAAGAACATGTCCCTGGCCCTGGAACCAGATCACATCCACCACAAAAGAAATCCCTGCGGCCGCAAAATGGCCCACAACCAGTCCGATGAAGAACGGTCTGGCCCGATTGTACAGAATCAGTCCCCCCAACCGGTCGATCAGCACCTTCACGGCCCACATCACAAAAAACGACAGCACTGTCCACCGCACCGGCGACGTCAACGCCACTGCAAATCCGATCGGGTGCAGCCGCCACCACGCAAACCGGTGCCGCAGATACGTCAGCCCAAACGTGGCCAGCGCGCCCAGCCCCAGAAACGCAAGCCGGTTGAACGTGAACCCCTCCGCCGCCTTCATCTTGCTGATCACCGTATCGAAGGGCACCTGCCCTCCCCGCCGGAACACAAAATCCCCGAAATTATAGCTCCCGAACCCATACCCCAGCTTCAGCGAAAACCAGAAAGAAAGCGCCAGGCTCACCCCCAGCGCCAGCGCAACCGCCCGCAGGTAGGTCCCCCTGGGAAACCGCCGGTCGCTGTGCACCTTCGCTGCATTGGCCCCGCAGGGCAAAAAGGCGATAATCGGGTCGCACACCCACCCGTAAGAAAGCGCCAGCCCCGTCATCGTGGACCCGCTCAGCGCCGCCGGACCCACCATATGCATTGGAAATGCCTGGGGCACCAGCGGTCCCAGCACGAACATCAGCCCCCCCTCGATCACCATCCGCGTCAGCCCCAGGTAAATGGTGACCACCGCATACACCAGCAGCATCGCCACGGAAAGCGCAATCCCGATCGCGTGCAGCCACAGCAGAATGTAAACAACCGACGCCAGGCACCCGAAGACCGCCGTCCGGTACGACAGAATCTCTTCCCCATCGTCCACAGAAGCATCGTTTAAAAACGCCTTACGCAGCACCTCCCGCAGGTGCTCCCGAGCCACCCAGATCCCCCCCAGTACAATCGCCGCAAACGCTCCAAACGCCTGCCAGCCCAGCGCCGAAGGCCGGATCGAATGCATCTCCGGAGGGCCGATGCTGAACCCGATCCGATTAAAAAGCGTCACCTCCGCCAGGTTGACCAGGTAGAACACCCAGATGCTGAGAATCACATCCACATTCGTGAAATAGGTAACCCCCGCCAGGGGCAAAGACAGAATCGTCGAAATCCCCGGAAAAACCTGTCCCTGGGGAATACGCAGAATAATCGGAGGCAGGCCGGGCCACCCGCTGTTAAAATAGCCCGGAATATTCCAGATAATCCTGAACGCCGCGATTCCAAACCCGACCCAGAACAGCCGGCTGCGCATAAACCGGGGCAAAAGCCGCTCGTCCTCGGCCCCCTCCATCATGGCCAGGGGCACGTGCACCACCGGAAAACTCAGCCGCTCCTGCTCCACCCACTGCTTCCGAAAAATCGCCACCAGGCAGATACACAGCGCCAGCGTCGCCACAATCAGCGACCCCCACCAGAACAGGGGCGCAAGCCAGATCCGCCAGGGAATCGACGCCCCCGCAGGCAGCCCCTCAAAAAACCAGGCCACCTCGGGCCCGCCTCCCGGCACGGCCCAGCGGGGAATATAATGATGCAGATACTCTGCCCAGCCGTTCTCCGTGGTGGCGTAATAAAAGGGCGACGCCGCAATCGAAATCACGTACCCCGTAATCCCGTACGTCGGCACGGACACCGCCGCAATCAGCATCATATAGACCACGCCCAGCTCATCGCCCCGAAGCCCGTAACGGCGCCAGACCAGCTTCAGCAGCGGATTGAGCACAGTCACCACAAAAATAAAAATAAAGGCCAGTCCCAGCGGAAAATAATTGGTCGTCATATAAGAGGAACGGACGACCCACTCCGAATAAGGACCGGCCAGCGTGACCGCCACCACAGCCATCAGGCCCACCGCCGTCGCGCGGCCCGTCAGAACGCGTCTGCTCGGCGGCGCAGCATCGTGTGGAACGGGTGGGGATGGGTGGCTTTGTGTCATTACCTCCTCGACTCGACCAGCGCTCGGGGATCCAGCGCATCCCGAAGCCCGTCGCCGATGAACTGGATGGCCAGAACCGTCAGCGAGACCGCAATGCCCGGAGGCAGCCAGAACCAGGGGGCGTTGGTCAGCACATGGAGGGATTGGGCATCCCGGAGCATATTGCCCCAGCTCGGCGTGGGAACCGCCACCCCCATGCCCAGAAAGCTCAACGCAGCCTCACTCAAAATCGCGTCGGCCATGCCAAAGGTCGCTTCCACAATCACATAAGGCACCACATTGGGGAAAAAGTGATAAAGGATCAACCTGCCGCTGGGCACGCCGAGGCAGGACGCAGCCAGAACAAAATCCCGCTCCCTCAAAGAAAGAAACTCCGCACGCACGATCCGGGCCAGCCTGGGCCAGCTGACCAGCCCGATCACGAGCATCGTACGCGAAAGCCCCGGCCCGAATGCAGCCGCGACCACCAGCATCAGAATCAACCAGGGAAAACACAGCATCACATCCGTCAACCTCATAATCACACTGTCCGCCGCACGCCCGTAGTAGCCCGCAATAGAACCGAAAACAATGCCCAGGAACTGTGCGATCACCACCGCCACTAACCCCACCGCTAAGGACACCCTGGACCCCACGCACAGTCGTGCCCACACGTCTCGCCCCACCCTGTCCGTCCCCAGAATATATTCAGCGTTCGGAGCCGCCAGAACCTGCTCGTAGTCCACCGCGTACGGCCCCCGAGGCGCAATAAAACCGGCCAGAACAGCCATCAGAACCACCACCGCGAGCAACCCACATGAAACCACCGCCATTCTGTGACGCAGAAACCGTCGCCATGTCAGGGCCGCGAGAGAATACTCCCTCTCCCGGACCGATTCGGCATCCGGCGTGTGGGAATCTACTTGCGCCATCTGATCTTTACGCGGCTCCGTCTCCATCTAACTTCCCCATAGAAAAAACCTATCGCGTCTGGTCGTATCGAATGCGCGGGTCGGCCACTGCATAGGCGATATCCGTCAGCAAATTGCTCAACAGCACGGCCAGTGAGAAAATCACCGTCACCCCCATCAAAACCGGATAGTCTCGCCGTCCGATGGACAGCACGCTGTACTGTCCCATCCCCGGCCAGTCGAAAACCGTCTCAACCAGGATGGACCCGGTAATAAGCCTGGGAATGCTCAACCCGATAATGGTGATCACCGGCAGCAGCGCATTGCGCAGTGCGTGGTGCAAAATCACCGAACGGTTCGCCAGCCCCTTCGCCCGCGCGGTCCTCAGAAAATCCTGCTGCAAAACCTCCAGCATGCTGGTCCGGCAAAAGCGCATAATTGTGGCCCAGCTCCCGATGGCTAAGGTAAAAGCGGGCAGCGTCATATACCAGAGCTGCTCCAGAACAGGCGATGCCCCGCCGTATACCCGCAGGCCGGAGGTGGGAAACCAGCGCAGGTTCACCGCGAATATATAGATGATGATCAGTGCGGTGAAAAATATCGGAATGGAGATCCCCACATAGGTCACCAGCGTAAACAGGTAATCGAAAGTGGTGTACTGTTTGATCGCGGAGTACACCCCCAGGGCGATTCCCAGAAGAATCGCCACCGTAAACGAAACAACCTGGAGTCTCAGCGTCGCCCCGATGCGTGCGACCAGTTCCTCGGTCACCGGCTTCTTGGTGAAATAAGAATATCCCAGATTCCCTTTTCCCAGCTCCTTCAGCCAAATCACGTACCGCACGGGCCAGGGCTTGTCTAAGCCCAGCGAAATACGCCTCGCCTGGATTTGCTCCGGCGTCCAGCGCTGCGAGTCGCGGGGATTGACCATCGCATCCACCGCGTCTCCCGGAAGCAGATTCATCAGCACGAAATTCAGAAACGTAATGCCCAGAAAAACCGGAATCAGCATCAGCAACCGTCGAATCAAAAAGGAATTCACACCGATCCCCCTTAACGCTTCGCCTCCAGCCACCAGGTCTCCGCACCGATGTAAACGTGGGCCTGAGATCCGTACTTATAAATCCCCTGATGTGCCCCGTGGATTCGCTTGCTGATAAAATAAACGTTCGACTCCGTCCACAACGGAAGGGTCGGCATCTCTTCGTCCAGGATCACAATCGCCTCCTGCAGCAGCGTCTTCCGCACCTCCACATCCAGCTCTCCCCTCTGCAGCTTCTCGATCTCCACATACCGGGATGTCGGCTTCCAGGTAAACATAGCCCCCCATCCACACAGCTCCCACGGAGGCCCCGGACACTGTATAACAGTGCTGATCATCACCCCGGGATCGGGATGCTGCGAAAAATAGCATTGAATCAGGTCCCATCCCTCGGCGTTCGCCACCAGGCTCTTGACCCCCGCGGTTTCCAGCGCCAGGAGCTTCACCTTAATCCCCACCTCTGCCAGCGCCTGCTGCATCGCCGGCTGCTCCGGACTCTTGTCGAAAATCAAATGCCCCAGCACCAGCTCCGGCGCTGTCTCCGAATCGTAACCCATCTCCGCCAGCAGCGCCCTCGCCTTTTCCGGATTGTAACTGTAACCCGTCAGCGGTAGCCCCTCTAAGAACCTGGGCGAATACGCCTGATTCGGCGCCGGATGGCTGACCATCCGCAGGTGGTCGCAGATCTTCTTCCGGGGAATCGCGTACAGGATCGCCTTGCGGAACCGCGCATCGTGCAGCGGATGGCCCTTCCGCTCGGCACGCAAATTGGGAATCAGACTGAACGAACCGAATGCGGCCGGATCTTCCCAGACCCGGATCTGATCCAGTGAAAACAGCCTCGGGTAGTGCTCCTTATTCCAGATCACCGAAGAGTGAATCTCGCCCGTCTCAAGCCCTGTTGCGACCGGGATCTCCGACGAAAGAAGCCGGATAACAATGCGGTCCAGATAAGGCTCCCCCCGAAAATAGTCTGGATTCTTTTCGAATTCGATATACTGATCCTCGTCGTAGTCCACAACCCGGAAGGGACCGGTACCCACCGGATGTTTGGCGAAATCGAGTTCGCCCACCTCGGCCAGCGTCATCCCCCGCTTAATCTTCCCCTCCAGCAAATGCTTCGGAACCATCGGCCGCCGGTTCAGCTTATACATAAACAGCGGATTGGGCTCTGCGAAGTGAAACCGGACCGTGTACCGGTCCAGCGCCTCCACCGCCGGCAGCGCTTCGGACGCGCCCTTCCGGTACTCGCGGGCGCCCTTCAGCAGGGCCAGCAGCGGCTCTTCCAGATAGGCGTCTTCAACCAGCAGCCACGCCCTCACGGAGAAAACAACATCCTCGGCCGTAAAGGGGTGCCCATCCTGCCACCTCACATCCCTGCGCAGGTGGAAGGTGACCGCCAGACCGTCTTCGGAAACCTCCCAGCGTTCGGCTAAGGCCGGCATAAACGCCGACAGATCCCCGTTCATCTCGGCCAGCGTATTGTAGACAAACTGGTAGATGATCGCCTCGCGCCCGGACCCGCTGAATATTGGACCGAGCGACCACGCGTCGCCCTGGCTGCCGTAGGCCAGGATGTACGTCCCGCCCTTAACTGGCGCCTTCGGATCGGCGCTGGACTTACCGGCCTCCTTCTCAACACCCCGAGGCGCATCCGGCTTACAGCCCGGCAGCGTCGCTGAGATCAGAAAAAGACAAACAGCCGCAGTACAGATTCTCATCCCGCCCTCTACCCTTCCGGCTCCATCCACCAGGTCTCCGCACCGACGTTGACCTGCACCTGAGGTCCGTATTTGAAAACCCCGTAGTGTTTCCCGTGGACCCTTTTGTTGATAAAATAGACGTTCGGCTCCGTCCACAAAGGGATCGTCGGCATCTCTTCATCTAAAACCATAATCCCCTCCTGCAGCAACGCCCTCCGCTTTGCCGGATCCATCTCCTGCCGCTGCAACCGTTCGATCTCCGCATACCGGGCCGTCGGCTGCCAGGTAAACATGGCTGACCAGCCGCACGGCTCCCACGGCGGGCCGGGGCACCTGATCACGTCGCCGATCATCCATCCGGGGTCGGGATACTGGGGGGAATAGCACTGAAACAGATCCCACCCTTCGGCGTCGGCCACCAGCCGGATCGCGCCCGGCGTCTCAACCGCAAGCAGCGTCACTTTGATGCCCACATCGGCCAGCGCCTGCTGCATCGCCGGCTGCTCCGGGCTCTTGTCGAAAATCAAATGACCCATCACGAGTTCCGGCGCCGTCTTCGGATCGTAGCCCATCTCCGCCAGCAGCGCCCGCGCCCTGTCCGGGTTATAGCTATAATCCGTCAGCGGCAGATCCTTCAAGAACGCCGGCGAATAGGCCTGGTTGGGCGCCGGGTGGCTGACCATCCGCAGGTTCTCTGCGATCTTCTTCCGGGGAATCGCTTACAATATCGCCTTCCGGAACCGCGCATCGTGCAGCGGATGTCCCTTCCGCTCCGGCCGCAGGTTGGGCATGAGACTGAACGAACCGAACGCGGTTGAATCCTGCCAGACCCGGATGTGGTCCAGCGAGAACAGGCGCGGGTAATGCTCTTTGTTCCAGATAATCGCAGCGTGGATCTCCCCCGTCTCCAGACCCGCCGAAACGGGGGTCTCCGTTGAAATCAGGCGGACAATAATTCTGTCCAGGTAGGGTTCCCCCCGGAAGTAATGTGGATTCTTCTCATATACGATATACTCATCCGGCTTGTAATCGACGGCCTTAAAAGGTCCGGTACCTACCGGCCTTTTGGCGAACTCGAGCTCGCCGACATCCGCCAGCGTCATCCCCCGCCGGATCTTCCCCTCCAGCAGGTGCTTCGGCATCATCGGCCGCCGGTTCAGTTCGTCCATAAACAGCGGATTGGGCTGCGCGAACCGGAACCTGACCGTATACGCATCCACGGCTTCAACCGCCGGCAAATCCTCGGACGCGCCGTCTCGATACTCCCGAACACCCTCCAGCAGCGTCCACACGGCTTCCTCGAAATGAGCGTCGGCAATCAGGAACCACGCTTTTACGGAGAACACCACGTCCTCGGCCGTGAACGCATGTCCGTCCTGCCACTTCACATCCCTGCGCAGGTGGAAAACGACCTCTTTGTTGTCTTCGGAGATCGTCCAGCGTTCGGCCAGGCTCGGCACAAACTTCGACAGATCGCCGTTTAACTCGGCCAGCGTATTGTAATTGAGCTGATAAAGCAGATTCTGATGCCCGAGGCCATCGGGAAAGGGCGCGAGATCCCACGTACGGCGCGGCCCGTGGTAGCCTATAATGTACGTACCTCCCTTAACGGGCGTTTTCGGACCGGCAGCCGTTCCATTGGTCTTCTCCGGAGGCGCATCCGGCCCGCATCCCGTCAGGACGGCCAAAAACAGAAGAAGCGCGAGTGTCAACGTACCGATCTTCACATCGAATCTCACCTTAACCCTCCGGCTCCAGCCACCACGTCTCCGCCCCAACGTAAATCTGAACGCGGCCCCCGTATTTGTAAACCCCGTTGTGCATGCCGTGTACCCGTTTGTTGATAAAATAGACATTCGGCTCCGTCCACAGCGGAAGCACCGGCATCTCTTCATCTAAGATCACAATCGCCTCCTGGAGCAGCGCCTTCCGTTCCTCCGGATCCAGTTCCTGCCGCTGCAATTTCTCGATCTCCGCATAACGCGGTGGCGGTTTCCACGTGTGCATAGCCCCCCACCCACACGGCTCCCACGGCGG
Source organism: Candidatus Latescibacterota bacterium (assembly GCA_965249305.1). GTDB lineage: Bacteria > Latescibacterota > UBA2968 > UBA2968. The sequence goes on from OZ252228.1 coordinate 7,528,309, forward strand.
GCCGGAGCACCTCAGCATATTGCTCACCATCCACCCGGCGTCCGGATACTGCGGCGAGTATTTCTGAAACAAATCCCACCCCTCGGCGTTCGCCACCAGGCTGATCGCCCCCGCGGTCTCAACCGCCAGCAGCTTCACCTTAATCCCCACCTCCGCCAGGGCCTGCTGCATCGCCGGCTGCTCCGGGCTCTTGTCGAAAATCAGGTGCGCCAGCACCAACTCCTGCGCCGTCTCCGGATCGTAGCCCATCTCCGCCAGCAGTTCCCTGGCCTTGTCCGGATTGAAACTGTAATCCGTCAGAGAAAGGCCCTTTAAGAACCTGGACGAATAGACCTGATTTGGCACGCCACGGCTTGTTACCCGCAGATTCTCCGCAATCTTCTTCCGGGGAATCGCGTACAGAACCGCCTTCCGGAACCGCTTATCGTGAAGCGGGTGGTCTTTCCGCTCGAGGCGCATGTTGGGCATCAGGCTGAACGAGCCAAACGCGATCGAATCTTCCCACGTCGTGAGGTGATCCAGCGAGAACAGGCGTGGAAAGTGCTCCTTGTTCCACATCACCGCCGCGTGAATCTCCCCCGTCTCTAAGCCGGTGGCGATCGGCGTTTCCGATGAAACCAGCCGGACGATAATTTTATCCAGATAGGGTTCTCCCCGGAAATAATGCGGATTCTTCTCATACATGATATACTCGTCCGCCTTATAATCGACCACCTTAAAAGGACCGGTCCCCACCGGCTTTCCGGCGAACTCGAGCCCACCCACATCCGCCAGCGTCATCCCCCGCCGGACCTTGCCCTCCAGCAGGTGTTTCGGCATCATCGGCCGCCGGTTCAACTCATCCATAAACAGCGGGCTGGGCTCTGCAAAAGCAAACCTGACCGTATGCCGGTCCAGCGCCGCAACCGCCGGCAGTTCCTCAGCCGTTCCCTCGTAGTACTCCCGGGCGCCCTTCAACAGCGTCAGAATCGACTCATCGACATAGGCGTCTGCAACCAGGAACCACGCCTTCACCGTGAACACCACATCCTCGGCCGTAAAGAGCTGACCGTCCTGCCACTTCACGTCCCTGTGCAGGTGAAAGACAACCTCCATGCCATCTTCGGAGACCTCCCAGCGTTCGGCTAAGCCCGGCACAAACGTCTGCATATCCTTATCCAGCTCGGCCAGTGTATTGTAATGGAACTGATTGATCACGATCTGGTGCCCGAACCCGTCCCAGAAGGGCGAAAGCGTCCAGGCGTGGCGCGGCCCGTGGTAGGCCATCACATACGTCCCGCCTTTAACGGGCGTCTTCGGACGATCGATAACGCCGGTCTTCTCCTCCCGGGACGGTTCCGGCGCGCAACCCGAGAGAGCGATTGAGAACAGAGAAAGCGTCCATACGACCGCGCTGATCTTTAAACTGAATCTCACCTTCAACCCTCCGGTTTCAGCCACCAGGTCTCCGCGCCGATGTTGACGTGAACCTCGGCGCCGTACTTGTAAACTCCGTTGTGCTTCCCGTGCGCCCGTTTGCTGATGAAGTAGACATTCGGCTCGGTCCACAACGGAATGGTCGGCATCTCCCGATCCAGAATCAGAATCGCCTCCTGCAGCAACGCCTTCCGCCTCTCTGCATCCAGCTCTCCCCTCTGCAGCTCCTCGACCTCCGCGTACCCGGGCGTCGGCTTCCAGGTAAACATCGCCCCCATTCCGCACACCTCCCACGGCGGCCCCTGGCACTTGATGAGATCGCCGACCATCCATCCCGGGTCAGGGTGCTGGGACAGGTACCTCTGAAACAGATCCCACCCCTCGGCCTCTGCCACCATCTTGACCACGGCTGGAGGCTCCAGCGCCAGGAGCTTCACCTTAATCCCCACCTCGGCCAGCGCCTGCTGCATGGCCGGCTGCTCCGGACTCTTGTCGAAAATCAGATGTGCCAAGATAAGTTCCGGCGCTGTCTCCGGATCGTAACCCATCTCCGCCAGCAGCGCTCTCGCCTTCTCCGGACTGTAGCTATAATCCGTCAGCGAAAGCCCCTCTAAGAACCGGGGCGAATACGCCTGGTTCGGCGCTGAATGACTGACCATCCTCAGGTGATCACAGATCTTCTTCCGGGGAATCGCATACAGAATCGCCTTCCGGAACCGCGCATCGTGAAGCGGATGGCCTTTCCGTTCGGATCGCAGGTTGGGAATCAGACTGAACGTACCGGTGGCTGCCAGGTCTTCCCAGATCCGGATGTGGTCCAGCGAGAACAGCCGTGGATAGTGCTCCTTATTCCAGATCACTGCGGAATGGATCTCACCCGTCTCCAGTCCCGTCGCGATAACCGTCTCCGTCGAAACCAGGCGGATAATAATCCTGTCCAGATAGGGTTCGCCCCGGAAATAGTCGGAATTTTTCTCGAATTCAACATATTCGTCCGGTTTAAAAGCCACAACCCTGAAGGGTCCCGTGCCCACCGGCCTTTTGGCAAACTCAAGCTCGCCCACATCCGCCAGCGTCATCCCCCGCCGGATCTTCCCCTCCAGCAGATGCTTCGGCATAATCGGCCGCCGGTTCAGCTCGTACAAAAATAGTGGATTGGACTGCGCGAAAGTGAACCTGACCGTATGCCCGTTCAGAGCCGCGACTCCCGGAAGATCCTCCGCCGTTCCCTCACGGAACCCCGGGGCGCCCTCCAGGAGCGCCAGCAGGGGATCGTTAATAAAGGCATCCTCAACCAGGAACCACGTCCTCACGGAGAACACCACGTCCTCGGCCGTAAAGGAATGGCCGTCCTGCCACGTTACATCCCTGCGCAGGTGAAAGGTGACCTCCAGGCCGTCTTCGGAGACCTCCCAGCGTTCGGCCAGACCCGGCCGGAATTCCAGCAGGTTTTCGTCCATCTCGGCCAGCGTATTGTAGATAAACGGGTAGAGCAGAAGCTGAAAATCGAACCCGTCCCAGATCGGCCCAGGCGTCCACGCGTTGGCCGGAGCCCCGTAGGCCAAAATGTACGTGCCACCTTTGGTGGGCGTTCCTGGACCGGCGGCGACGCCCGTCTCGCCGGCCTTCTCCTTCTCAACACCCGGGGGCGCATCAGGTGAGCAGCCTGACAGGACGGCCAGGAGCGCAAAAAGAATGAACGTGACACCACGGATTTTCATGTTGTGTTCCGTCTTATCTCTCTTCAAACACTATCGCACGGGAATAAATTCCCGCGCTACATTTAGGAAGTCCGCCTCCGGCGGACTAACAGATTGTTTTTATTGAAGTCCGGCCTGTCCGGACTTTGTAATCGTAGCGAGGAAATTCATTTCCTCGCGATGACCGGATGATCGGATTATTCTTTCAAACACCATCATTTCCTCGCGATGGCTCTCTTTAAACAGCCTGGGGCTGGTCTCATTCTCCAGCCCCATATCCCGGCCTTCCTGCACTGCCGTCTGCGGTCTGCCGTCCGTCGTCCGATACGGTCTACCAATCATTGAGCTTATGACCATTCCCATTAAACCAGATGATATCCACAACAATCCCCAGTCCAACCCCCGTCAAATACCCCAGCACCATCCCCAGAAAGAGCACGGCCGTCCGCCGGTAGAGGTCCAGCCCGCCCAGTTTCAGCAGCAGGATCTTGGTGAGCCAGACCAGGAAGATCGAAGCCACGCTGCTTCTCAGAACGCCAGATGCGGAAATCGTAAACCCGATCGGATGGATCGGAAAGGTGGGAAATCTGTACCTCAGGTAAAACACCAGGCAGGTAAACACCGCGCCGATCCCGAGGAAGCTCACCCGGTTCCAGTCCGTTCCGACCGTCCCCTCCTGAATGCGGCTGGTGGTAAGCGACCAGATCCCCACCGCGCCGTCGCTCGACCCGTTAAAACTGACCACGCCGAAATTGTAGCTTCCCAGCACGTGGTATCCCTGGTAGAAGATGTACCCGATAACGGTCACCGCGCCCACCAGCCCTCCTGCAAGAACGGCCGGCACTAAGAGCCGCCGGCGCCTCGGGTTCATCGAAATACCAAAACGGGGAATGTGGGAAAGCGCGGTGATTCCGAACGTCTTGGCATCGCAGAAAAAAGTATACGTCAGCCCTAAAGCCACCGCACTGGCCGGCCCCAGCCCGGCGATGCCGAAAAGGTGCCAGGTAAACGCCTGGGCGGTAATCGGTCCCCGGAGGTATACCAGCCCGCTCTCCACAATAATCCGCGCAAGCCCCATGTACAGGATAAACGTCCCGAACCAGAAGGCCAGAAGCGGCCCCCAGTCCATGCCGGCCCGGCGTAGAAAAAAGATCAGGTAAATTGCAGATACGAGCAGCAGATAGACCGCCATTCGGTAAGAAAGCAGCTCATTGGAATCGTCGATATCTCCCCTTCCGGTAAACGCCTTCCGGAAGACCTCCTTCAAATGCGCCCGAGCGGTCCACAGCCCCCAGCCCACGAACACAATCATCCCCCCGAAACTCTGCCAGCCGATCGCCGGATCGAACGAGCACCAGGGGTCCGAACCCCCAATATCGAAGCCGATCCGGCTGAAAATCCCCACCTGCAGAATGGCCAGCAGATGAAAGAACCAGATGCTCAGCAGCACCTCCGACTTGGTGAAATAGCTGAACGCAATCGTCATCGGGTGGATAGAAAACATGAACGGGGGAAACCCCTTCCCCAGCAGGATTCGTTTGGCCGACAGCGAAGTCATCGGAAACTCGAGCAGGGGAATCGTCGGCAAAAACCAGGTGGCGATGGTCCAGAAAAAGAGGAACAGCACGGCCCAGAAGCCAACCCGGAACAGCCGGGACCGGACCAGGTTTGAAAGCGTCCCCTCCGACCCGGAAACCCCGGTCAATTCCAGCACGGCCGTCGCGATTGGAAAGGCCAGCCGCTCGTTCTCCATCCACTGCTTCCGGAGAATGATCACCGAACAGAAACCGGCCAGAAGCACGGCAGCCATGAAGCCTCCCCACCACAGGAACGGAGCGAACCAGGGCGCCCACGGAATGCTCGCTCCCTTCGGCAGGCTCTCGTAAAAACCGATGGACGTCTGCCTGTCCGCCACAATGCTCCAGTCGGGCATGTGGGGGATAATAACTTCGGCCCATCGATTTTCGGGCGTGGCAAAATAGGTGGGAGCCGTAATCACACCTAAGAGATAGCCCGAGAGCCATTCCCCCTGCATCATCCCCGCGATCATCCCCATGCAGCAGATGGTCAGGAGTTCGGACGGAGACAACCCGCCCCCCCGTCGGCTCATCACCAGATTAATCCCGAGCAAACAGATAAAAGGGATGAGAAGCGCATCCGACAGATGCGCAAAGTCGGCCCGCGAGGAGCCGACGATCAGGCTGGAATAGGTCGGCCAGAGCGTGGTCAGTGCGGATATGATGAGTCCAATAATAAATGCGCGTCGCGTCATAGGTCAGATCCAGCCTCAATCTCCATCACAGAAGTCCAAACCGCCTGAGAAAGCCCTGCAGCCGCTCTTCCTGCTCCCCGGTCACACGCCCTGCTGGAACTGAAACGAGAAAAGCCGTGCACCGTGCATTTGAAACAGCAGCCGAACAGGGCGATCGCGCAGACCTTTAATGCGGGAATCGCCGTTCCAGGTTACCTTGTGTGAAACGCTGTCGCTTTGGATCTCGTCACAGGCGCCAACCTCGTAGCCGGGATGGAAGCCACCCGTCTCATCCAGTATGCCTACCTTGCCGGACCCTCCGGAAGCGTCAACGTTGAGATGGAGCTCATCGCCCGTGAAGTCCAGCAACGGTGTCGTGACCTCGCCGCCAGACGCTTGAAAGTCGAGAGAAACAAACCCGTCCAGCCGCTGAACCGTGCGATATATCTTTCCTGAGCCGTAAAGCTTTTCCGGCTCGACCCTGGAGAGCGTGCCGTGTTCAAGATCGCTGCCATCGTGGTACTGATAAACGGTGTCGTCCACTTTTAATGCCCCATACACCATATACAGCGACGCGCCGCGTCCACTTCCAGGCTCGCCGCGCGGGATGTAGGGATCCAGCGATGGCCATTCCCAGTGTATGCCGTCTCTGCTCACGGCCATTCCGATGTCCAGAACACTGTGATTAACAAGGTCTGAATCCGGTAAATAATGGTTGAAAGAAGGAAAGGCCAGGTAGACGTCCTCTGCTTCGGTATACTGGTACACAGCCGCCGTATAAAGATCTGTCCAGTTCCCTGGTTCAGCGTACCCGGGATACGCGAGTACGGTGGGAACCTCCCTGCTCAGCGTGACGATATCCTCGGGCGGGTCCGTGGTGGTAAATGGGCTCTTCACCTTTTCGTGAGGCCACGGGTCCATAGAATCGTCCATTTCGATGCGGCCAACGGCCCGTCCGTACCGGAAGTGCCCATCTCGAAAGCCATCCGGCCACGTGCGGACATATGCCACATACTTGCCGATTCGTCCATCCCACTCAAGCTGGTTGAGCGTGTCCGCCACATAAGGGAACACGCGATTCTCGTGCCACTTCCAGTGGATTCCATCGGGGGAAGTCAGAACGTAGAACCCGCCCTTCTCCGGCTCCGGCTCATCCCCGCTGCGGGTGCCGTAAAGATCCCGGCCCTGCACGAGTAGTTTATATCGCTCGGTATCCGGCCCGTTCGGGTCTTTGAACACATACCCGGAATCCGCGTAAGTGATGTTGTTGTCTTTCGAGCCGGCGTACTCGTACAGCCCCAGCTCCGGCTTGCGCCAGTGGATGCCGTCCGTCGATTCCGCATATCCGAGCTGATTCTTGTTCGGAACGGGTTCTCGGGCGATCCTCTTTAACATTTGATCAACCGAATTACACCGGGCCCACATCCTGTAAATCCCCTCATCTTCCATCACCCTGCCATATCCGGTAATGGTCATATCGTCCCACGACCCAGGAAGGCCGGGCTCAAGTGCGATGCCTTCCAGCCGGGGCTGATTCATGCAGAGGCCTATGCCCTGGCTGGAATGTATGAACCTCCTGTCGATGAAGAGCTGTTTCCGGTTCGATACGCTGATCGTCTTTTCGTTACCCAAGTCGCTCTCCCCATACCTGCCTGATGCCTACGCTTCTATTCTCTTGACGAACGTCTGAGGCGCCTCCAGATTCCGGCTGGTCGTCTCGATCCAGGCACGCGACCTGGCGACATCCGATATCCGGACCTCGTGGACGTTGCCCTTGAACTGCGCGCCGCCTCCCGCAATACATCCAATCCCGATATCCGCTTCACCCGCCTGGATCGCCCCCTCACCCACCGCCTCGTTGATCAATTCTCCGTCCACATACAGGCTGAGCCGGGCGCCGTCGTACACCCCTGCAACGTGGTGCCAGCCCGGCTCCAGGGGCCGATTCGCCCGCACATTCAGAATTCCTCTGCCCGTATTGACCGAAAACGTCGGCCCCGGCAGAGAAGCGCACAGTCCCCCGTTGTGTCCGCACTCGACATACTTCAGGATAAAAGACGCATCGGAGTCGGTCGTGTCATACCGTAGCACCTGGCCGTGAGGCGCAATCGACCACCACCCTTCCAGGCGGCCGTGGGGCCCCTCCTCGGCGTTCTCTCGCCACGGAGCGAAGTAGAGGTAGCGTCCGTCGAAAGCGCCTCCGTTGAACCCTCCGGGATTGGGCGGATCGGTGAACGCGCCTCCGTCGGCCGCCGCCCAGGCAGAGGAATCTGAGAAATCTATCAAGGTATCGTAACGCAGCAGGCGTGCGTGGAAACCCTCTTTCGGATCTACGCCATCCCAGAAAGGGATGAAATACACGTACCGACCATCGAAGCAAGCGCCGTCGTATCCGGTGGTATCCAGGCCGGAAGTGTTGGCGGCGTCGTAGACTTCCCAGCCTGCCGCATCCTGGAAATCCTCGCAGGTGTCATAGCGAACCGCCGTACTGCGCCCGTAGGGGACGTAGTAGACGTATCGCCCGTCGAAAATCGCCCCCACGCACATTGCCAGACCCGAATCGCCGGCGTCGAAGGCCGCCCAGCTCTCCGGCGAGTCGAACACCCCCCGGGTATCCAGCCTGAGGGCAATGCCCGCCTGGTTGAGCGGGGAGAAGTACACGTATCGTCCGTCGAAGCAGGCCCCGTCGTAGCTCCCGGAGTCCAATCCGGACGTATTCCCCGCGTCGTATGTGATATAGCTTGCCGCATCGGTAAAGTCGCCCTGCGTATCGTAGCGCAGCACCTTCCCACTCCCGCCCCCCTCCTCGGAGCCGGGGACGAAATAGATGTAGCGTCCGTCGTACACCCCGCTCTGGTAGGAAACGATGTTTCCAGCATCGAAAGCAGACCAGCTCTTCGGGTTTCTGAAATCGCCCCGTGTATCGTACCGCAGAACCCGGCTGTGGTACCCTTCGCCGTCGGTGCGCGGGACGTAGTAGACATAGTCTCCGGCGTGAACGGCTCCGTAATACCCTTTTGTTTTCAACCCGGACGTATTTCCTGCATCGTATCCAGACCAGCTCGCCGGATCAGTGAACTCCCCGTGGGTATCGTACCTCAGGGCCTGCCCGTGGCATTCCTCGCCATTATACTGGGGCGAAAAGTAGACGTATCGCCCGTCGCACACCGCCCCGAAAAACCCTCTGGTATTCAACCCATCCGCCTCTCCCGCGTCGTAGCTCTCAAACGCATCCATCGCAGCACGCAGCGACCACTTCGACACCAGCGCCTGAAACGCATCCGACCTGGACTCCTCGCTGCAAAACCAGGCCTCCACTGTAACCGCATCCGTAACGTTCAGATCCTCGGTGTGAGGAACGATCTCATGCCCCCCCGGCGTTGTATTCGAATGCCGAACCAGCTTATAATGCAAATCCCACACCGACCCCGAACCCTCACCTGCATTGTCCCTCCGACCATAACAGAGGCAAATCTCGGTATCCGCATTATTCGAAAGCCTCGGAATCTTCACCCACGCCCTCAAAGAGCCTGCAGCGGCATCGTACCGCTCAACCTCGTAGTCCAGCCGGTTGCCGTCGGCCCCAACAAAGTGGATATCCTCGCCCTCCTCGCCGGCCACGTGACCCCCGTGAGCCACGCTCTTCAACGCGCTGTCCTCAAAGACAATGAGCAGCGGAAAATCGCTCAGATCTTCATTCGAGACCTTCGTATGATCAACGGTTATTTTCCTGCGATAGGTCTCAGATGTTCCCACAGGGCAGTCCCCTTTCAAATTTTGTCTGTCTCGAATTCAATCCTTGCAAAACGCCAACAGAAACCGCGTCGCGTCCAGCCGCGACGCCCGTGAGGGCGAATGGCCCGGTGAGTTCACCACGCACAACTCATTGAGCAAGGTGTCCCTGGGCAGCGTCTGCCGCTGCTTCTCGAACAGCTTCATCGCAAAGCGCACGCAGGCCTCCGTCCCCACGACATCGTCCTGGCCGCCGACGCTCAGGTAGATCGCCCGGTCGGCCAGCGGCTCGACCCAGTGGTCGATCAGGAGCGGCCAGGTCTTGGTCCGGGGACAGGACGCGGTGAACTCCTCGGGGATGCCCCAATCGATGACCGAGGACAAGCCGGCCACCGCCCGCACCCTCTCATCCGCCGCCGCCAGGCGCAAGAGGCAATACCCGGCGCGGGACACCCCGTAGCCCACGACCTTCCCATTCAGGCCGATACCCCGCTCCTGGCAGGTATCCAACGCCGCCTTGCCGTCGGTGACGAATTGCTCGAACGGGTCGTCGCCGGCCAACAGCGCCTTGCCCCAACCCAGCAGGCTCTCGCCATAGGCCTTCCCGACGCGCTCGCCGTGATGCGGCAAATCAAAGCTCAGGACGTAGTGCCCCGCATTGAGGAATGGCTCCGTCGGGTGATTCTGCGTCTCGTCGTACAGGGCGTCGTACGCCGTGGCGCTGATATTCAGCAACAACGCCGATTGCTCGCTCGGGGCATCGGGCGAGGCCAAAGTACACTTGAGCGCTTCGCTACCCGCTACAACGGTAAATTCGTCAATATTCACACTGGCCCTGCTTGAAGGAGTAGAGGCGCGCGTCGCGCAGATAAAACTTGAGGCGGATTACCTTTCCCTCCAACGACGCAAAAGCGACCTGCCGCCAGGTCACCTCGTGCTCCACCGCGTCGCCGTCGAAGACCGCGCAGTCCACCTTTCCGAACCCCTCGTATTGCGTCCCTTCCTCGTCGAGCACCGCCACCGCCACCAGGCCGCCGCGGGCGGCGGCGTTGATCTTCAGCGACCCCCCCGCGCAGCGAAACGGCACGGTCACCAGCGTTCCCATTTCCTCTCCCGCGTCGACCGACACGAATCCGTCCAACCGCAGCTTGGCCAGACAGATCGGGCCGCTGCGCCCGGTCGGGCCGTGCTCCACCGCGCAGGGCGAGTAGTAGAACCACATCTCGTCCCCCATCAACACCGGCGCGTTGGCCATGTAGATCTCGCCCGCGTCGATGCTGTTGGGAGGACCGTTGGGCATAAACGGCTCGCGCCCACAGACCCGCTCCCAGGCGATGCCGTCGCGGCTGACGGCGAGCTGCACATCGACAGTCCCGAAAAAGCGGATATGCGGCTCTTCGGGCGGCGTGTGGTAGGCCTGTAACTGGCCGACATAGAGCCCCTCGTATTTGAAGACCGGCATATTGTAAAACTGCAGGCCCTCCGGATCCTGCTCGTCCGGCGCTAAGAGCTCTTCGGGATCGTTCCAGTGGATAAAATCGTCGCTGACACACCGGCCGATCCGCCGGACCCTATTGCCCTCGTGGAGCGATGGGCGGCAATAGGCCACGTACTGCCCGTGGAGCTCGTCCCACCCGAACAACGTATGCGAGTCGCTGGCCCTGGTAATAACCGGGTTCCCTGCGTATCTGGTCCAGTTCAGCCCATCGGGCGAGAAGGCCACCGACACCCCATCGCCCTCGTTGGAGGTCCCGTCTAGGTCGCGGGATTCGTAAAAGAGCGATTTGTAGCGGCGGTCGGGGGCGGGGTCGCGCGCGTCGTAGAAGACATTGCCGCCCGAGGCGTTTAAGAGCACGATATTGGTGTCTTTGGATCCCTCGTATTCGACCAATCCCAAATTGGGCCGCTCCCAGAAGATGCCGTCGTGCGAAGTCGCGTAACAGGTGCTGTAGAGCAAATTGTTCGGGTCGAACGCAATATTGGCCCACCTGGAGGTATTCTCGACGCCCATCTGCGCGACGCCCATCCCGCCCAGCCCCGTATACCACATGCGGAAATCGCCCGCGTCCCGCATAATCGTGCCGTAGAGTTCGACCCGGCCCTCCCAGGGGTAGAGGGGAAAGAACAGCGGGTTGCCGGCGTATTTGGCCGGCTGGTTCAAACTGCGCTGTACGCCGTTCGTCTCCGCGATAATCCGCTCGTCGACAAAGAGCTGTTTCGTCGCGCCCACGCCAAGGGCTCGTTCTCTTTCCATACGCTCTCACTTAGTTTGTTCTTCTGCATCCACCCGGACAAAGCTTCGGGGATCCTTCAGATTCCGGTACGTCGTCTGAATCCACGCCCCGGACCTGGCCGTATCCGAAATCCGGGCCTCGGACACCCTCCCTTTGAACTGCGCCCCCCCGCCCGCAATCCGTCCGATGCCGACGTCCGCCCGCCCGGCCTGGATGGAACCCGTTCCCTCCGCTTCGTTTACCGGAACGCCATCTACAAACAGGGTAAGCCGAGCGCCGTCGTAGACCCCTGCCACGTGGTGCCAGCCCGCCTCCAGGACCTGATTCGCCCGCACGTTCAGCACCCTCTCGGCCGTATTGACCGAAAACGTCGGCCCCGGCAGGGCAGCGCACAGCCCCCCGTTGTGTCCGCATTCCGCGTATTTCAGAATAAACGACGCATCCGAATCCGTGGTATCGTACCGAAGCACATGCCCGTGGCTGATGATGCCGCCGTTTTCATCGGTGCCCAACCGCCAGGGAGCGAAATACACGTAGCGCCCGTCAAAGGCCCCCCCGTTAAATCCCCCCGGATTGGGCGGAGACGTGTGCGCCCCTGCATCCGCGGCGTCCCACCCTGCCGGATCTGTGAAACCCACCTCTGTATCGTAACGCAGCAGGCAGGCATGGGGCGTTGTAAACTTCTGCTCTCCGTGCCGAAAAGGAATAAAATAAACGTAGCGCCCGTCGAACGCGGCCCCATCGTATCCGGTTGTATTCAAACCGGAAGTATCCGCAGCATCGTACGCCTCCCAGCTTCCCGCATCTTGAAAATCTCCCCGGGGGTCATAGCGAACCGCCACGCTGTGCGCATAAGGGACGTAGTAGACATACCGCCCATCGAAAATCGCCCCTACACACACGCCCAGTCCCGAACCCTTCGCGTCGAAAGCCTCCCAGCTCTCCGGTGAGGAAAAATCCCCCTGCGTATCGAGCCTGAGCGCAATCCCCTTGTTCTCATTGGCGTCCAGCGGGGCGAAATACACGTAGCGCCCATCAAAGCAGGCCCCGTCGTAGCATTTTGACCCCAGTCCCGAAGTATTCCCTGCATCGTACAGCGTATAGCTTTCGGGATCGTCAAACGCGCCCTGCGTGTCGTAGCGCGTCACCCTACCGCTGTTGCCGTGGTCATAATCATCAAACCCCGGAACCCAGTACACATAGCGCCCGTCGAATGCGCCGCTCTGATAGGAGATCGGATGGCCTGCATCGAATGCAGACCAGCTCTCCGGGCTCCTGAAGTCCCCCTGCGTATCGCAACGCAGGACCCGGTTATGAAAACCCTCGTTGTCCCTGCGAGGAATATAATAAACGTACCGCCCGTCGTGCACAGCCCCGTAATAGCCTTTGGTATTCATCCCTCCCGTATTTCCCGCAGGATACCCCGCCCAGCTCGCCGAATCGGTAAACGCGCCGTACGTATCGTACCTCAGCGCCTCCCCGTGGCGCCCGCTGCTGTTGGACTGAGGCGAAAAGTAGACATAACGCCCGTCGCACACCGCCCCGAAAAAACCCTTGGTATCCAGGCCGTCCGTATTCTCGGCATCGTAAGTCTCAAACGTATCCATCTGGGAACGCAGCGACCACTTCGACACCAGCGCCTGAAACGCATCCGACCTCCCCTCCTCACTGTGAAACCAGGCCTCCACCGTAATCTCATCCGTCATGTTCAGATCCTCGGCGTGAGGAACAATCTCCTGCCCCCCCGGCGCCGTATTGGAATGGCGCACCAGCCGGTACCCCGGGTCCCACACCGACCCCGACCCTTCACCAGCGCTGCCACCCTGACCGTAACAGAGGTAAATCTCTGTATCCGAAGTGTGCGAAAGCCTCGGAATCTTCACCCACGCCCTCAAAGATCCTGTGGCGTCGTCGTAACGCTCAATCTCGCAGTCCAGCCGGTTGCCGTCGGCCCCGACAAAGTGGATATCCTCCCCCTCCTCGCCGGCCACATGACCGCCGTGAGCCCCGGCCTTCAACGCGCTGTCTTCTAAGACGATAAGCAGCGGAAAGTCGGTCAGATCCTGGTTCGAGACCTTCGTGTGATCAACGGTTATTTTCCTGCGATAGGTCTCAGATATTCCCATACAGCAATCTCCTTTCAAACAAGCATTGTCATCTGAACCGTCTTCTCTATCTGGACATCTGAGAAAACTATAGAGCCGCCTCGCATCACCCTGCAGGCTGCTGGACCTACCTCTACCAGGAAGTTGGTCTCCAGCATCCCTTTATCTGCTAAGGCCTGAATGGTAATACATTGCTTCCTTCAGATCAACAAAAAACTTCCTCCAAATGGGAGAGATTTGGTCCGCTTTTGAGATGGTATTCCAGCCTTTGAAGCAGGTGCTAAGTTAAGAGGCAGAAAAAAAAGGTTGACTGTAAGCGCATGACAGATATACTGTGGCATCAGCCCAACACCCTATGCGGAACGGACATCAGACATCAGAGTGTGGATGAGAAGATGAGCGAATCCCAGGAGCGGAATGTGGCTCGAAGACGATCTGGAGGCGCGCTGGAAGAAAATTTGGAGGATACTGCGGGAAAACGTCCCGGGCGAGAGGTCACGCTCCGGGCATTCACGTTCGGCATTCTACTTTCTGCGGCCGTGGGCGTGCTGGCCAATACAGTCCGTTTTGCTCAACACGGATCCTATATGGCCTTCAGCCACATGCCGATGTCGAATTTTGTTCTCTTTCTGCTGTCCATGCTCCTCTTTGCGGCCCTGGCCCGCTGGTTCGGGCGATGGTTCGTATTCTCACAAACAGAATGGATCACGATCTTCTCGATGGGGCTTGTCGGGGCCTACGGTCCCACCTACGGCGTGAGCGGCTATCTCGTGGGGATCATTTCAGCGCCTTACTACTTCGCGAGTCCGGAAAACCAGTGGTCCGAATATCTTCATCCCCACCTTCCGAGCTGGCTTGTGCCAACCAACGAGACCGGGGCCATGAGCTGGTTTTACGAGGGCCTGCCAGGAGGGGCTGCCATCCCGTGGAATGTATGGATGGTACCACTCGTCTCGTGGTTTATACTGGTCTGTGCCGTGGGATTCGCCTGTGTGTGCGCATCGGTGATCATTCACCGGCAATGGTCGGACAATGAAAAACTGATCTATCCCATGATCACCCCGATTGCAGAGTTGACGGCTCAGGCGGGCGCCGGGAAGAGGGTGGTGCCGGAAATCATGAGAGGAAAAGCCTTCTGGACCGGCTTCATCCTGATTCTGACGATCTTTTGCTGGAACATGATTTCCTGGTTCTATCCCCACATTCCGACCTTTCCGGTGGCCCAGTGGAACTGGATCTTCTATTCCGAGTATTACCCTCCGATCTTCATCAACCTCAGCACGGTTGTGATCTGTTTCTCCTATTTCGCCAGTCTGGAGGTCCTCTTCAGCATCTGGTTTTTTGACATCCTCTACATTTTCGAGGCCGGGGCCCTGAATCGCCTGGGGCTGGCCGCCACCTCCCCTCACTACACGGCGGGGTCGTTCAAGTGGCAGACGACCGGGGCGTTCGTGGCTCTGGTTCTGTGGTGGATCTGGATCTCTCGTCCGCATCTGCGCGAGGTCTTTCAAAAGGCCCTCCATCCAGATCGTTCTCCGGTAGACGACAGCAGGGAACTGCTCTCCTATCGGACCGCACTGATCGGTTTAACTCTGAGCTGCCTTTATGTTGCGGCCTGGCTGAACCAGATCGGGATCGACATGAGACTTATTCTACTCCTGATTCCCTTTATGCTGATTCTGTTTCTTGGCGTGACCAAGGTCGTGGTGGATTCCGGACTCATCTACACGAATCCGCCGACCTCCGCCTGGAATCTTTCTGTGACGCTGCTGGGCGGGGCGGAGACCCTCAAGGGCCCCACAAACGCGGTCTCCTGCCTGGCATGGTTTCCGATGACGCACTATCGAGCCTTCCTGATGATGCCGCTGGCCCATATCAACCGTCTGGCAGATTCCATGCCCCAGGGAAAACGCCGGCTATTCTGGGCGTTAAGCTCGGCCTTCGTCGTCGGGATGGTTACCTCCACACTTTACAACATCTGGCTGGGGTATACCATCGGCGGCTACAACTTTCGACCCAACTGGTTGATCATTGGCAATGGTCCCTGGCAGTACCAGAAGGCGGTGAGTGAGGTGTTGAGCCCCACTCCGGTAGTACCGGCGGACTACGGGTTTTTCCTGGGCGGTGCGGCCGGTATGGTGTTGATCAACCTGATGCGCTACCGGTTTTCCTGGTGGCCGCTGCACCCGGTCGGTTTCGCCCTGTCGGGAATGTCGCTTACACGGCTAACCAGCACGACCCTATTCATTGCCTGGGCGGCAAAATACCTGACAATCCGGATCGCCGGGGCGTCCTTCTACCGTGAAACGAAGCCATTCTTCTACGGCGTACTCATCGGCTATATACTTGCCGTGGCCTTAGGAATCGTTGTGGATAGTATCTGGTTTCCAAACCACGGGCACCGGGTGCATCAGTGGTTTTGAGCCTGTCGACCGGTGATCGGCATTGCCATGGGTGGTCCTGGGACGAATGCCGCTCGTAGCTGAAGAGGGATACATGTCGTTACCTGAGCCTTCTGGTGCGCCCAACATCTGCGTTATTGAGGGGTTTTTCGGACGTTCGTGGAGTTGGAGAAATCGACGAGAGTACGCGCCATTTCTCCGGGACAGCGGATACCAGATCTACATCTATGCGCCCAAGGACGACCCGTTCTTGAGAAAACGATGGCGAGAAGATTGGCCTTCGGAAACCTCGACCAAAATCGAAAAGCTCATCGAGGCCTACCACGCCGAAGGCCTCAAAGTGGGCGTCGGCCTGAGTCCGTTTGAGCTCTACCTGAACTATGATGTCAGCGCCAGAATGGAGCTCCGATCGAAAATCGCCTCGTTGAATGCCATCGGGCCTGACACGCTCTGCATTCTCTTCGACGATATGCGGGGCGATGTGCCCGAGCTTGCGAGGCTTCAAGCAGAAATCACGCATCAAATTGCCGATATAAGCACGGCGGGGCACATCATCATGTGCCCGAGCTACTATTCTTTCGACCCGATATTGGAAAAAGTCTTTGGCACAATGCCGTCGGATTATTTCCAGGATCTGGGACGACTGATTGCCAGTGAAATCGAAATCTTCTGGACGGGACCACGTGTTTGCTCAGACGAATATCCAGAGTCGCATTTGCATGAAGTAGGCGAGCTGCTTCAACGAAGGCCGTTCCTGTGGGACAACTACCCGGTGAACGATGGGGAGAAGAAATCGCAATTTCTACATTTGAGGGCGTTCGAGAATCGTTCACACCTGCGCGAACTCACGGCTGGCCACGCGGTAAACCCGATGAACCAGGCCCGGCTATCCAGGATCCCACTGCAAACGCTGCCAATGGCCTACTCGCAGGGTGAAGCGTATTGTGGAAGGACGGCCTTTAACGCAGCCTGCAAGGAACTTTGCAGCACTGAAATGGCAGCACACTTAGGGGAAGATTTGGGCGCCTTTCAAGATGTTGGTTTGCAGGGAATGGATGCTGAATTCCGTCAAAATCTGATTGTAAAGTACCAGAAATTTCCCGACGACCCCTATGCGCGAGAAATCGTCGCCTGGCTGAACGGAGAGTACGAGTTTGACCCCGCGTGCCTGACCGATTGAAATTCCTCGAAGGATAGACCTGGCGCCGCACGAAATCTTCTTGGTTATGCCCACCGACTGTGCTATTTTTCTATACTGATCTTGCTGTCGTTAATCTGACACAACGAGGAGTTATGATTTGCGAGTTTTGTGGTGGTAAGACGAGAAAAAGGAAGGTCAAGAGACAACATTGGCTTCGCGGAAAACTATACATTGTCGAAAATGTAGAGGCCGAGGTATGCACAAACTGTGGAGAGCGCTACTTTCACGCAACGACTCTCGACGAAATTGATCGGTATCTTTCGGTTGAACACAAGGTCAAAGAACGAATGGATGTCGAGATTGTCAGCTTATAGGCGCCTCTGGCCTAACTGTGCGCCGCAGGGGACCCTCACTCTGTTCGCCCCCCTGAACTTGGCCGCCAGGCGACGCAGATACAACCGTTGTGACCGTCAGATGAAGCGACCGAATTATGAAGCGTGAAGCTACAGACATCTGCATCAGACCTATCCAGCCGGGAGATGTCGATCTGCTCTGCCAGCGGATGGGTGAGGACGACGGCGCCAGTCATCGGTCATACCTGGACAAGCAATCCAGAGGCGAGGGCGTATACCTTATCGCCTGGGATGGGAATGAGCCGGTCGCACATCTCTTCATCCGCTGGACCGGGAACACCGAGGTTCCCCGCATTGTGGACCGGTACCCTCAAGCGGCGCAGTTTGCGGACTGCCCGGAGTTCTGCGAAGTCTACGTGATGGCGGAACGGCGGTCTCAAGGCATTGGCACGCAGCTCCTGAGGCAAGCGCTGCAGCTGGCACGCGAGCGGCGTGCCTCACAGGCCACACTGTGTGTGGACACGGAGAACCCCCGGGCCCGATCGCTCTACGAGCGGCTGGGATTTGTCGAACCGGGGATCGGCACGTTCACAACGTCGGGGGTGCTCGTGGACGAAGCCGGGCGAGAGCGGCCGTGGCAGAACGGTCCCCAGGTCATGCTCGTGAGGAGACTGAAAAATGGCTAATCAACGGCTCAAGTGGAACGCCAGCAAGCTGGTGTCCGTTTGGCCGGGCCATTATGCCGATATTGGAGTGCACTATGCGGGTCGGTCTAAGTCGAGAGCGATGGTGAGGGCTACGTTAAGAGCCTGGAGCTTGGCAGGTGGGAGGGTACCGATGAAGTGAGTGAGCGAAGCTTTAGGGATACTGATCAGCTCGTCGCAGTGTATGCTGCTGTCATGTTTCAGTCCCTCATCAACGCCAACGGAAACCTGAGTTGAGAGTCCGTCGAAGGTTGAGTAGACCGGAGCGCAGATGCTCGTGGAGAAACGGGAGTCAATGAGCGCCTGCCGACTGACCACGACGAAGACGCGGTAGTTCTTCGGGTCGCGCGGCGAGGCCCTGTAGACGCGGTACAGCTCGCCTCGCTTCATCGTTCGACCTGGTAGTGAAGCACATCCTCAGCTTCGGCGTTGAGTGCGTCGGCTCTCCGGTTGAGGATCTCCAGATCCCTGGCATCTCGCGCTCGCCTGACCCCGGCAGCCAGAAAAGCCCTTATGGCCTGCTCGATAATAGCGGATCGGTTGCCGTACTGACCGACCAATTTGTCCATTTCGCGCAGGAGCTCTTCGGACAAGGTAATGGAAGTTTTCACTTTCATAGCGTAATCCCCCAAGAGAGTGGTGGCTTCTAAGAAAGCAATGACGTTGAGGTATAGTCAGATACCTCCGGCAGAGCCGGAGGCTTGAAAAACCGGGAACCGCTCGAAGCGGTTGAAAACCGTGGGCCACCTAAAGGTGGCTACTCATCAAACAACTCCATCTGCTCAAGCCTACGATCTGCTTCTTCTTGCTCCTGGATGTACCTACGAACCGACTCCTCATCCTTGCCAACGGTAGAGACATAATAGCCTCTTGCCCAGAAGCTCTGACCCACAAAGTTCCTCCGACGCCCAGCGAAGGTCCGAGCGATGTGAATGGCGCTCTTCCCCTTGATGAACCCCACCACCTCTGATACGGCGTTTTTCGGAGGTATCGACAGGAGCACATGAACATGATCCAACCTCAGGTGACCTTCGACGATCTCGCTCTCCTTACGCAAAGCCAGATCCCTGAGCACTTCACCCAGATACTTCCGCAACTCCCCATACAGTGCCTTCTTCCGACATTTGGGAATCCACACAATATGGTACTTGCATTCCCACCGGGTATGGCTTAAACTTTGTACGTCCATCGGGAGCCTTCCTTTCCGCAAGCTTCAAGCGGTCCACAAAGGGAAGGCTCTCACATTTCTGGGGAATTGTCAAACTCTAACAGTCCCCCGGCAGAGCCGGGGGTTTACCGTGATTAATTATACTCCATTTAGTAGTATAATTATACCTCAACACAGACAACCTGTCAAGCTTGCCGCTCGAAGAAGCTAAATTTGACACTCCCACGGATAAATCCGAGGGATTCTCGCTTCATCCCAGACTGCTTGCCTTTGCAAGTCTCACACCCGGTCCACGAGCATTTACCCTGTCCGCCTGCCCGGCGGCCAGCAAGTCCAGCAGACCCTTTTGTTTGATATTGTGCGCCGCATTGTGATCCCGATGGAGGACCATCCCACACCCCTCACAGGCAAAGACCCGGTCTGAGAGCGAGACCTCATTAAGCGTGCGACAGTCCCAGTGCAGCCTGGTGGAAGGGAAGAACCGGTCCACGCTGTGGAACACCTTCCCCTGCCAGAGCGCCTTATACGCAAGCTGTCGGCGGAATTCTCCCCAGGCCGCATCGTGGATGCTCTTAGAAAGGCGGCTGCGCGCCAGACCCTTCACGTGCAGATCCTCCACGATGACCACTTGGTTTTCGCGGACAAGGCGGTGGGACAGCTTGTGAAGGAAATCCCGGCGTGCGTTGGACACCTTTTCGTGGAGCCTGGACAGGCGCTCTCGCTGCTTGGTGCGCCGGTGGGAGCCCTTCTGCTTGCGGGAGAGCCGGCGCTGCTCCTGGGCGAGTTTCTCTTCTGCTTTGCGGAAATACCTCGGTGCTTCGATCTCTTCGCCGCTGGAGGTGACCAGGAAATACGTCAACCCCAGATCCAGACCCACACTGGTATCAGGATCAGGCACGACCTGTGGCGGCTGGGACACACACATTTCCACCTGGAGGGACACGAACCACCTGCTGGCTGCCTTCTTGACCGTCGCTCGCTTGATGACCCCTTCCACCTCCTGCGACTGCCGAAACCGCACCCACCCGATCTTGGGCAGGTAGACCCGATGCTCTTCCACCTTCACCCCCTGTGGATAGGAGAAGGAGGGCGTGGAGGTCTTCCTGGACTTGAACCTGGGATAGCCGGATTTCTTCTGAAAGAAGCTGTCGAATGCCCGGTCCAGGTTCTTTATCGGGTCCTGGAGCACCTGCGAGTGGACCTGTGCCAGCCAGGCGGTCTCTTTGTGCGCCTTGAGCTTGGGCAGGAGGGCCATCTGCTCAACCCCGGAGGGGCTCTTGCCAGTCTTATGGTAGGCTTGCCGCCTCTGAGCCAGCATCTGGTTCCACACCCAGCGCACCGCCCCTGCAAACTGCCGGAACCTCGCTTCCTGGTCCCTCGTGGGCTTGAGCTTGAATCGGTAGCCCTTCTGGATCTTCATTTTCATCTCCAGCAGAAGGCATTTCTGTGGCAGAAGACTGCTCATTTGTTCACTGATAATATAGTCTATCTTCTACTCGAAGACAACCTTTTTGGAGGTTTCTGAACGGATTCCCGCGATTCATCCTACGATTGAAACCGTGGGCTTTCTCGCGGATTTTCTGTAAAAATCACCCCGAGGAAGGAGACACTATGACACAGACAAAGTACAGAGTCGCCATCATCGGCACCGGCCGCATGGGTGGCCTGATCGAAGACGAGCTGGAGCCCAACCAGTTCTCCAGCCCCTACGGCCACTTCAGCGCCTACGCCGCCATCCCGGAGACCGAGGTCGTGGCCGTGGCCAACCGCGGCCAGGAGCGCCTGCAGCGCTTTGGCGCGCGCTTCGGTTTTAAAAACACCTACCTGGACTACCGGGAAATGATCGAGAAGGAGAAACCCGATATCGTCAGCGTGACCACCCCGTCACTCGCCCGGGCAGAACCGATCATCTTCGCGGCCGAACACGGGGTGCGGGGCATCTACTCCGAAAAGGGCCTGTGCGCCTCCCTGACGGAGGCGGACCAGATCGCAGCCGCCTGCAAAGCCAACCGGGTGGCCTTCAACTGGGGGGCCATGCGCCGGCACCACGATGGGTTCAAGAGAATGAGGGACGCCATTGTAGGTGGAGAAATCGGCGAGCCCCGTTACGCCCTCATGTACACCTACACCGATATCATCAAGCACCACCCTCACACCCTGGACCTGGTGGCCATGCTGCTGGGCGATCCGGCGCCTCGGTGGGTGGAAGGTCGCCTGGTACAACCGGACGATCTCCTGGCCGGGACCACTCCACGGCCCCGATCGTACCCGCTCTACGATGCCGACAAACATGCGTTTGTGCCGCCGCCTGGAGAGGAGATCGCCGATCCTATGGTCGATTTCTTCCGGGTCGGCTACGCCCTCGGTGCCGAAGGACTCTTCATTCCCGTACCCGGGCTCTTCGATATCGAGGTCTACGGCACCGAGGGCCGGGCTTATGCCTGGGACAACGGCGAGGCGATCCGCATCCGCCGAGGCGCCCGTAAGGAGAGCACCGTCGAGGAAAAGAGCATCAAGCCGTCCGGCGAAAGCCCCACCGTCTGCACCATCCGAAACATCATCCGGCAGCTGGAAACCGGGGAGCCGACCGACGGAAATATCGACGTCACCATGCAGGCAGTGGAAGTGCAATTCGGTCTGGCGCATTCGCACCTGCAGGATGGCGCACGGGTGGAACTGCCGGTCACCGATCGCACGCTCTACATACCCGGAGGTTGAGTCCCCGCTGGCAAGTCTGGAAAAGGCGCCGGCGTCAATCCAAGAGGTCAGGTATGGCTACAAAAACCTCAGCAACTGTTGAAGACCTGTACCGCGTTCCAGAGCACGGAAAAGCGGAACTCGTCAATGGAGGGCTGGTTCTCTCCTCGCCCACCGGCGGTATGCCCGGCTATGCGGCAGCCGAGATTTTTGTCAGTCTGCGCAACTATGCTCGGCACACCGGGACAGGTCACGCAATCACCGACAATGTCGGTTTCATCGTAGACCTTCCCAATCGCAAGTCTTTTAGCCCGGACGCCGCCTTTTACAAGGGTGAACTTACCATGAAATTTCTGGAAGGCGCTCCTGTATTTGCAGCTGAAGTCCGCAGTGAGAAAGACTATGGTCCGGCTGCTGAACAGGAGATTGCACGAAAGCGTGCGGACTACTTCGCCGCCGGCACGCTGGTTGTATGGGATGTGGATTTGCTGAGTGAAGAAACAGTACGCGCTTATCGCAAAGACAGTCCCGCCCGGCCGGCCATCTACCATCGCAACGAAATGGCGGAAGCCGAGCCCGCCGTTCCGGGTTGGTCTATGCCGGTTGAAGATCTCTTGCCCCAGGAATAATCCCCTTTATTGAGCTCAGCTTTTTTAATGTGACGGGGATGGTGCGGGAAGGCCGGTTCCGAGTACGATTTTGCCGGCTTTAAGTTTTTGTTTCACGTGGTTGGGGTACATACAAACTCCTTTTTGTCACTTCACCCTGCGAGTCGTTGGCCCTACCTTTGCCTTGATTTCTGGGCATCATTTTGGATTGTATCCGGACCCCACAATTCGAAACCGGTCCACACCCGGGTGCAGGAGTGAAAACGCGACTTCCCCACCCGCGCTCACCTGCTCGGCCTCCTCCACCGTCAGGTAATTTCGGCTACGAATCAGTGTTCCCCACTCATCTAAAATTCCTTCGGCGCCGTGCTCGCCCCCCCAAAGCCAGAAACAGCCGTGTGCGGTCCGCTCCTCCGACGGCTGCAGAAAACTCAGGCTCCTGTCCTCCTCCACCTTGAACAGATTCAGGTGGTCCACCTTCCCCTGCAGCACCGGCGGCGGCTCCACCCACACCCGGTCCTCCTCCACACCGGTCACCAGCAGATAGCCGGTCGCCAGGTGCGGCCAGCCGTCTAAGTACAGCTTCACCGTCCCGTCCTCCATCTCCTCAACAGACCGGATTGTGTAAGCCGACGTCCGCTCCCGGTGCCTGATCGTCACAACCTCCCCCGCAAGCGCATCTCCACCCGGCAACGCTCCCTCCGGCTTCACCGTCAGCGACTTCTCCACATCGTCGAACCCCACCAGTGTTCCCTCTATCGTCGGCGTAGCCTCCACCCGCTGCCCGTCCGCCTCGGCGAACGTCCCTCCGATCACCGACACCGACCGGAGTCCTTCTCCGTCGAACGACGCCACGGCCAGCTCCCCATCCGTCTGCAGCACGTGTCCGTCCGCCTCAATCTGCAGCGCCTCCGACCGGCCGTCGGTCGCATTCCCGCTCAGGATCAGGTCCGTCCCTCTCCTGTGTACCACCTTTAGACCAACCGCTTCGGGATCCTCCGATATCACTCCCACACCTTCCACCTGCTCGATAAACGTCGCCTGCCGGTAAGGCTCATACACCGCCGCAAACGTATTCAGTCCCTCCCCGTTCTGTCGCCTCACCGTCACAATCGACATCTCCTCGCCCATATCTCGATTGTCCAGCCACCGCTGCGCCGGACCCGTGCCCGCAATCACCTCCGACCCGGCCTCATCGAGCATATGCAGCTTCAAAAACACCTCCCGGTCCACCTCCGGCGTTCCATCCTCACCGGGAAACTCCGTCACATCCCCCCACGTCGCCGTCCAGCCGCCGCTGCTCTTACCTGCGCTCAGAGCAAAGACCCGCTCCGATCCCCACCTGGCGCCCTTTCCTCTCGTTCGCCGGCTGGGTGTAAACGTAAACCCACTGTACTCGTAAAGCGTCTCCTCCCCATCCGGACGCTCGGTCAGCGTGACACCCTCTGCCTCGAACCGATGACCGTTGCTGTGGAAGGTCCAGTCATGCAGATGCCCGCCGCTCACCCGAAACAGGTCCACCACATACGCGTCCGCATCGTCCACATCCACCATCGCCACCGTCCGCTGGTACCGGGCCGTACCCGGCACCTTCTCAAGCTCCACCGCATCCCCTTCCGCCGCATCCATCGCCTTCACGCCCGGCAGGTCCTTGAAATAGCGCACGTCGCCCCGCAGATTGTCCGTAACCATCGGGTCGCCGTCCTCCGTGCGGATCGCCACCGTATTGTGCGCCGGAAACGTCTTGATCCAGTCCACGGTCAAAAAGTGCGTCGATCCCAGATACCCCAGGTCGGTGGCCAGTTCGTGTCCCTTCGCGAACAGCGTCAAGTTCAACGGGGCCATGTGGTAGTGTCCGACACGCTCCGTAAAGTCGACCGACAGTGCCCGAGCGTGCTCACCCGCCCCGCTCCGAAGCACACCCTTCCGATTCTCTCCCAGCAGGCGCGAGGGCAGAACCATTGGCAGCTTGAGGGTCACAACCGGCTCCCCCGTCTCGTCGCGCTCGAAATTGAGATACTCCCGATAGACCTCCGGCACGCCTCCACCCAGCTTCTCCACCTGCTCGAGCTGATGGAGTGGCATACTCGCCCGAATCACGCAATCCACCCATGTAATCGGCCGGCCGTTGGGGAAACCCGTGTAGAGGTAATTTCCCAAACCGTAACGAAACACCGGCATCGAAAGCAGGTTCAGCCCACCGAAGTCTTCATCAAAATAGGGCGACGCCCGATCGAAGTCCCCCCTCTCACCGTGGAGCGCCCCCATCACCCCGCCGATGCCCCAGGTCGTATAAGAGGGCGACCCCTCCTTGCCCAGCCCATCCCCCGTAAAGAAATTGTGAAGAAAATAGACGATATCCCTGGCCACCTTCTCTACAATCTCGTCGTCTCCCACCATCCGTCCCAGCGCCAGCCTGGGCATCTGTGTGGACGGGGAAAGGTTGTCCGCGCCCGTCACAAGCGTATAAGGGTGCAGCGTATACTCCACCATCCCTCGCTTCAGCCGCTGTCCCGCCTGCTCCAGGCGCTCCTTATCGCCCTCCACCGATGTCACGATCCGCAGCGCCGCGTCTCTGAGTCCCTGCGCGCATTCCGCTTCGCCGAACGCCTCGGCAATCAGGCAATAGCCCGTCATCAGATCGTCGGCTTCCCCCGCCTTCCAGTTCCACACCCCGGGATAAATCGACGCCCCCTGCAGCCCATATCGGCTGCCCTGAGCGTCCAGGGGCCGCTTTGGGTCTCCCATCATGTGATCCTGTGGAGTACCGAGTCGATACCCGGGGTAGCTCCCTGCTTCGGACCCCTGTTCATAGAAATCAGTTAGCCGGTCCAGGAACTCCCCCTCGGATATTCCCAGCACAGCAGCGAGGTACCCATCGCCCAGAAACGCGCGTGACAGCGTCACCAGAATCGCCTTCGCTTTGTGCGCATACCGCTCAGCCGGGGTCTCGTCCGAACGCAGCTTCAACGCAAACTGATACGCCTCTCCCAGCCGGTGCAGCACGTTCCCCGACAGCGCCCGAAAGGCGTTCATCCAGCATAGCCCTTTGAAATAGAAGGCGTTCGTAGGTTCCATGTATCCGTGGGTTTCTCCATCCCAGCGGTCCCACGGAATCCCGTTGTGCGCCAGGCTCCACGCCTCGTCGTGGTCCTCCCGCCACACCTCGTCCGTAGGAAAACAGCCGTCCCCTTCGTCCGGATACCGCGGGTTGGGATAGGAGTCGTACTCCCGCCCCTCCTCCTTGCAATAGGGACAGTAAAGCCGCCACGGATCCTCCAGCGACCAGTCAAAATAGCTGTAGTACCGCACCCGAAACGGATGGATCGGACACGCGCACGTAAACAGCCCCCGCGGTTCCCGTTCCCAGATCGTACTCAGATACCACGCATCCGATTTTCCGGCCCACACCTCGGCCGCTTCCATCGCCCTCTCAACACGCTGCCGGCACGCCTCGTCCCCCGATTCAAACCCGCGCCGAAAGGCGTCGAACGGCTGCCGGTCGATCAACACATTCGGCCGTTCAGGAAACCGCACCACCCGATGCCCTTTCTCCTCCGGTGGAACCCAAGATGCATCCATGCAAAACCTCCCTAACCGTATTGAGTCTTTCTCCGCGGTCTGCATTTTTACTTTTTACTTTTTACTTGCCTTTCCTTCCCGCAGCCTCGCCCACCCCTGCAAAATCGACGGCGCCGCCGCGACCGGCTGGCCCGCTTTGCAGAACACCGCCCACAGAACATCCCAGACTTTCGGATGCCACTGGCACAAATCAATCCAGTCCCCCACCGGTTGAGAGTCCCCCTCCCGCCTGTCCACCCGTCCCCCGATATTCGGATCCTCCAGCGACCCATTCCACATCTGGTCCAGCAACGTGTGCGCAAACCGCCTCAGATCGCTGTTGGTGAACACCACGCCCTTCCGGCAGGCGTCCGCGACGAATCCGATATCGATGTGCCCGTGGCTCGTATCCTCTACCGCGCTGTGCCCGGGCTCTCCCTCCTCGATCCAGTCCCAGTAGTGCCAGGTATAAGCCCGGCCGGTCTTCCGCAAATTCCGCTTGAAATTGCGCGCCATCCGCTCCGCCCGATCCCCAAAAAGCCGCTTTCGGGAAACCCCCTGGAGGTACAGATAGGCACGCCCGATGGCCATATACTGGTTGTGCGGTAAAATCCGGTTCGGAAAGCGGTCCGTCTTCAACGGAGGAAACCGGTAGGCCCCGGCCGTGCGCGTCATATCCACCCAGTCCCGCTCGTGCTTATCGGCAATCTTCCCAATCAGATCCAGATACCTCCTGGCTGCCTTCCCGTACCGGGCCTTCAACTTCCGATCCTTCAGCACATGCTCCACAAACCGGCTCACCGGGTGGAGAAACATGCCCTGGTGGACGATATACTCCTGCGGCTCCCCCGCAAACGTCTGCACCCAGAACCGGTCGCCCGGCTCCGGCTTTCCCTCAATCATCACCTCAAACGGCAGGAAAAAATCGATGGGCGTCCCGGACCGATAGGCGCCCTTCCCCGCCACCTTGCGGGTCCCGTACTCAAATACCCGATACTGCCTCCCCGGTTGAACCTCAACAATCCATTCCCGGTCCTCAATCGCCTCCCCGCCTCGAGTGGTCCAGATGCGTTCCTCATTCGGGGAAATCCGCGCCGTCCCCCGGTTGTGGAACCCTCCCGTCCGTCCCAGGGCCACCGAATAGGTCCGTGTCACCCAGGTATCCCAACCGTCCCTGTAGTGATCCTGCATATTGGCAGCCATCCGGTTGAAATGCGCCACGATCTTGTTCAACCACCGGGTATTTCCGGTCGCCTCATAGAGCTTCACATAAGCATCCAGAACCCCGCTCTCCCCCCATCCCAGGCCCCCTGAATCCGGATTGTCCGAATTTCCCCGTCCCTCATTTCGCGCGTTGTCGAAGCGAGTAAATGCAGCCACCAGCGCCTTCTGGTCAAACGGTGCGCCTTCCACGGCAACCTCCTTCTTTGGGTTAAACACTCACTCTTCACTCCTCTCAGCCGCCCGCCACTGCCTCGCCTCCTTTCGTGTGGGTGGGATGGCGAATAGCGCGTCGAATTCGACCTTCACCTCTCCCACCGGCGTCACCTTCGGTTTCACCCGAATCTTGATCAGGTAATCCAGCTGAAACCTGGACCGGGTCACCGTTGTGGACCATTTCCCCGGTTGTATAGTGTCGAAAGGCCATGCAGCCACCATACGCTGCCCCTCGTCGATTGCCTCAAACTGGAAATCCACCCCCTCTTCCCGAACCGCAGGCGTCACCTGAATCGCGGCAACCTCTGCATCGTTCTCCTCCACCGGAATCCGCACCGTCTCGCCGCTGCGGGCGGTAAACCGGGCGTGGTCCGTCCACTGAAAGATACGATCATGGGCGATCACATAATCGGGTTCGTCCAGCGGCAGATTCTGCGGCGTGTACTCGGCCTGGATCACCCGTGCATCCGCTCTGAATCCGGGCGGCTCACCCCTGCGGTGCGCATACGTGTAAGAGGCCAGATGGCTCACCCCGTAGGCGTCGTTGAAACGGACCTGAAACACCTGCTCGGCCAGGTAATCCTCTTCGTCCACCCCTTCAAAGCCGTACACCCACCGGTTGCCCACGTCCAAGGGCAGGTAGTCCCTTGTTGTATTGCGAATGGAATAATCCTTGAGCACAAGGGTTGTATTGATCCCGTCTTTCCGTACAATACGCAGCCGTACAATGCCCACCCCCGGCGCGTAACATACCTCTCGCACCCCGCAGTAAATCCTGTTTAACCTGCGCGTCCTGCCGCGCTCAGACTGCGACTGCTCCGTCTCCCGGGTCACCGTACGGATCACGCGACAGTCCCCAAACGTCCCGGCGGGCACCGTCACCTGCTTGTGATCGCCAACCACCGTACCGACGGTTTGAAGGGGGTATTGGCCGAAAGACCGGGTATCCTGCTCCCATGTGTCTCCCACCTGCCTGGACGGATTCACCAGCTCCTCCATCCTGCCGGCCTCGTCGAACAACAAGATCCGGAACATGCGCTCGTCCCCCCTCGCAGTAAAGCCCCCTGCTCTCACACGCCCCGCATAAGTCAGCGCGCCATCCTCCGCACGAATCAACTCACAGGACCAGCTGTGGCTGGTCATAAAAACGGGCGCCCTTGCGTGATCAACGCGGTCGATGAACCCGAGCGCCGCATCGCACACGGCCGCCCACGAAAAGGACTTCGACTCGATGAACAGATCTCGCGCCCGGCGATACGGCTCCCCCGCATCGGCATACCGTCCCATGGACAACAGCGCGCTGGCCTTCCACTGAAGCGCCTCCCCTGCGCCCTGTCTGTCGCCAACGTCCTGAAGCCGTCGGGCCGCTTCATCCAGTATCTCAACGGCGGCCTCAAGCTTCCTCGCCCGATATCCGGAAAAGCCGATCTCCTTGATCATGCGGGCTTCCAGCGGGCGCCCCCCCAGTTTGCGGGCCAGTTTTAACGCCTCACCGTACACCCGGCGCCGCACCTTCGGATCCCGCACAACATGCGTCTTAACCCCCAGCGCGTGCATACGCGCAACCGCCCGATCATCCTCATGGGGAAGCTGCTCCGCCTGTTCAAGCGCCTGCTCAATCAGCTGTTCCGCATCTCTCCGGCTGCGCCAGGCGAATCGTACCGTCCGATTCAGCAGCCTCCTGATCTCCGGGTCCGGCTCCGCCTCGATCCCGACCTTATTGGGGGCGATGTGATTCGCAGACGAAAAACATCCGAACCCCGAAAATCCCATCGCCGCAATCAGCAGCGTGCCGGCAATCCGCCGAACCGATTGATCAGACATCCTCTTCCGATTCATGTCCTCTGACTTGCCTCCTCAATCTATCCATCCCGCATGGGGATATTCTCCGTGTGAATGTTCTGTTCTTACCATCTATAATACACTCCGCCCCAAATCACAACCTGAAAGTGACTCGCCCTTTAACCCGGTCTTGTGCCCGGCAGGGTGGCATCTGCCGCACAAAAAAAGCCCCCGGAATTTCCTCCGGGAGCCAGAATATTTCAAATACAGGGTTTACCTGCCCTGCTCAGAACACACCCGTATTTTGCCAGAACGTAGTCCAGGCAAACCAGAACGCATTGTGTGCGGGAACCTGTGACAACCGCTTGCCTTTGAGCGTCCCCTCGACCGCCTCGCCTTTCAGATTCCAGATCGACCCGGTCTCCTGATCCCTCATCAGGAAGGGGTAAATGGGCTGGGTAGAGGCTACTTTACTGAAGGTCAAAAAGATGGCTTTGTCGTTGTCCTCAACGCTCCGGAAGTAGGGGATAGCCAGCTTTTCACGGTCGTAATAGACCACCACGAAGTCGTTCCCGTCCACCTTATCGTGAGATATTGTCAAGAGTTGTGGATGAGATTTGAGCGTATCCCGATGAGTTAGGCTGCTTTTTTGATTTCTCCATCCTCAAATTCAACGCCCTGGACCACCAGTTCAACCAGCTTGTGGCTGTGCAACCGCTGCCAGTTTTTCTCCGCCTCGCTGGCCAGTTTATAGACCATCATCAGCGTGGCATTTCGAGAACCGCATCCCTTGGTCTGGCGGGTGCGATGCCTGACGGTGCCAAAGGTGGATTCAATGGGGTTGGTGGTTCTGATGTGTCGCCAGTGGGCGGCCGGAAAATCATAGAATGTGAAGAGCACATCCTTGTCTTTTTCCAGGCACTCACAGGCCTTGGGATACTTGGCTTGATAAAGGGCGATGAAGTCATCATAGGCTTTGAGGGCGTCCTCCTTGGTGGGTGAAAGATACATCTCGTGGATGCGTGTTTTGGCCTGGGCCTGGACAGATTTGGGCAGGTTGTCCAAAACGTTGGCTGTCTTATGCACCCAGCAGCGCTGATGACGGGTGATGGAGAACTCTTCTTCCAACGCTGCCCAAAACCCCAGGCTTCCATCGCCTATGGCAAGGGCAGGCGCCTCTTTCAGGCCTCTTTTTTTGAGATCTCTGAGCACGCCCTGCCAGGACAGTTTGCTTTCTCGATGCCCATCTTCGATGGCCAGCAATTCCTTACGACCGTCCTTGGTTGCCCCTATAATGACCAGCATACAGGGCCGATCCGGTTCCAGACGGACGTTGAAGTAGATGCCATCTGCCCAGATATACACATAGTGCTTCTCTGAAAGATCCCGATGTTTCCACCCCTGATACTCTTCATCCCAGATCTGTTTGAGCCGCACAATGTTGCCAGGGGATAACCCCGGGGCATTCTCGCCCAGGATGGCAGAAAGTGCCTCGGGGAAAGAGGACGTGGACACCCCCTTGAGATACAGGGCCGGTATCAAGGCATCGATGGAAGGCGCCCGACGCATATATTTGGGCAAAATGGCACTGGTAAACTGCTGTCCAAAACGCCGATCCAGCACCCGAGGCTGACGAATGGGAATCTTGCCCACACCCGTGAGAAGCTCTCGGGGTTTATGGGAACCATTTCTGACCACCTCTCGGCGACCCCCTACGTCTTTCTCGTCCTTAAAGCTTTCGATATAGGTCTCCACTTCAAACTCCAGGGCGGCTTGCAGCATCTTGCGGGCGCCGGCTCGAAGCAGATCCTCCAGGCTCAGGGTCACTTCATTTCTGACTATCTTCTCCACTTGGGAGGTTGTATATTGTTTCATGGAGCGTATCCTTTCTCCCTCGGCTGAGGGATTTGTGGTTATTCGATATTCAAGGATACGCTCATTTTTTATACCCGTCCACAACTTTCTAATATACCTCCCTTATCGTTAATCACCGACTCCTTCCCCATAGCCGGAAAAGGATAGGCCTTGGGCGTCTCGCCGAACCGGACGCCCAGGGTCATTTCTTTGGGCTTATAGAATTCACTGGCCGCCGTCTCCCCGATTTCCGGGCTCAGAGGAAACATGATAAACTCATCGGCGATCCGGTAATCCCCTCCTCTGTTTGAATCGGTGTAGGGATACGTTGAGTAACTCTCATTTGCAGCATTTCGGCTGATGACTCTGGTATTGGGATAAAGCGTTCTCCAATACCCCCAGGTCGTCTCCACCACCGGCAGCAGCCTTAACGCTTCGCCCTGAAGCGGGCCGGAGACCCCCTTAAAAATCATCTGCGGGTAGAGCGTCGCGCCGTCGCGCCGGTCATACATAATCAGATTGTTGTTGAACAGCAGCCCCGACACACCTGTCGTAATCCGGCTGCCGTCCCTGCCCGCGCCGTCGAACACCATACCCGTGCCCGTTAGAGGACAAAAGCTGACCACGATGGGCTGTCCTCCCACCTCATCGTTCACAATCTCGTGCCACCACCCGATGTTGTGAGGATAGGCCTTCACCTCTCCATTGATCACCACGCCCATCACCAGGTCGCCGTCCGAGAGATAGCGGGCGTCGCTGGATGTTGCGTCTACAAAAGGCGGATCGGTCAGCGCCGAGATGCCGTCTTTGCCCACGCCGCCGTCGACAACCTGATCGAGCGGAAACGTATTGACATTGAGGAAATTTCCGGCCGGTTTTGCATCGCTGTTCGTGGAACTGCTTCCGCTGCCCGTCGCACCGGATGAGTCCGTTGCGGGGCCGGAGGGCGCTCCCCCCTCTCCGCCGCAGCCGGAAAGGACAAATAAAAAGGCGAGTATAACAGCCGGAATACATCTCATCGTCGAATCGCCTGTTCAGTTACTTTCTTGGTTTATATCCTCGACCGTTCTCCTGCCAGAAAAGCGAAAGGCAGCCGACAGAACAAGGGCGCGAATGGTTTTGCGCCTGCCCTCTGCCTTCTGCCCTTATCAATACACACCCGTATTCTGCCAGAACGTCGACCAGGCAAACCAGAATGCATTGTGCGCGGGAATCTGGGTCAACTGCCTGCCTTTGAGTGCGCCGTCAATCGCCTCACCCTTCAAATTCCAGCTCGACCCCGTCTCCCTGTCCTTCATCAGGAAGGGATAGGGCCACGACGACGCGTTCAACCGGTCAAAAGTCAACGTCCGGTCTTCGCCCTGATCTTTGATTTTTCGGCTATAAGACAGCGCCAGCCCTTCATTCCTGTAATAGGCCACAACAATATCGTTGTCCGCCACCGTGTCGCTGATCACCGCCGCCTCTCCCATCGCCGGGAAAGGATAGGCCTTGGCGATCTCGCCGAACCGGACACCCAGGGTCAGTTCCTTGGCCCTGAAAAACTGACTGGTCTGATTCTGGCCGAAGGACGGGCTGTTAGGGAATATGATAAAAGCGTCGTTGAGCCGATAGTCTGCGCCACCGTCGATGTAGGGATAAATCCTGTAACTGGAACTGGCGTATATCCCCGTATTGCCGCTGATGACCTGGGTGTGTGGGTAAAGCTCTTTCCAGTAGCCCCAGGTCGTCTCCACCACCGGCAGCATCTTCAGTTCCTGGCCCGTGAAGGTACCCCTGACCCCCTTGAAGATCATCTGCGGGTAAAGGGTCTCGTTGTCGCGACGGTCATACATAATCAGATTGTTGTTGAACAGCAAGCCGGACACCCCCAGCTCGATCCGGACGCCCTCCTCGCCCTCCCCGTCGAACACCATGCCCGTGCCCGTCAACGGACAGAGGCTGACCACGATCGGCTGCCCGCCCACCTGATCGTTCACAATCTCGTGCCACCACCCGATGTTGTGGGGATACGCTTTCGCCTCCCCGTTGAGCACCACGCCCAGTACAATATCGCTATCGCTAAGGTAGCCGGCCCCACTATCCTCCGCGCCCACAAAGGTCGGATCAGTCAGCGCCGGGATACAGTCGGTCCCGGAGCAGCCGGCAAACACCTGGTCGGATGGAAAATTGGCAACATTGAGGAAATTCCCACCCGGCTGCGCGTCGCGAGCCGCAGCGCTGCCCGCATTATCTACACTAACGCTGCCGAGGGTGCCCGAACTCCCGCCTGAGCTGCCCGAACTCCCGCCTGAGCTGCCCGACCCGCTGTCTACCACAGGCCCGGAGGAAGACCCGCCACTGCCGCCGCAGCCGGAGAGAGCAACCGAAAGGCTGAGGATAAAAACCAGAGAAAATATGCGTTTCATTGTCAACTCTCCTCCTCTTGCTCGGATCTCTTGCCCCCTCAATACACGCCCGTATTCTGCCAGAACGTCGACCAGGCAAACCAGTACGCATTGTGCGCCGCAACCTGCGTCAGCTGCTTACCCTGATGAGGGCCGCTGATTCCCTCTCCCTTCAGGTTCCAGGTCGTCTCGGTCTCCTTGTCCTTCAGCAGGAAAGGATAGGGAGAACTGCTGGAAGTCACCTTATCGAAAGTCAGGGTCCGTTCGGTATCGTTCTCCTTGATAGTCCGGTAGAAGGGGAGAGCCAATTTTTCCCGCTCGTAATAAACCACCAACAGATCGTTCCCGGCCAGATCGTCATTGATCACCGACTCGGTCCCCAACGACGGGAAAGGATAGGCCTTGGCCATCTCGCCGAACCGCACGCCTAATATTACTTTGTCAAATACGCATCGGTCGCATTAATTCAGTCAGTTTACGCTGCACCAGTTGTTCAATCACCATATTCGATAAGGCTTTGACCACCTGGCGGTGGATGGCCTCATAGGAACGTCGCCTTCGATCCCTTCGAGGGGGAAAAAGGATCACGAGGTTTTCCCCGTGATCGCGGCATTTCTTGGCGCTGGTTCCACTCCTTCCAACACAGGAAGCTGTAGGTCAACATCACAATGGTGGCATGGCGATGAAATCCCCTCCAGAGTCGGCCTTGATACTCATCCCACCCCAGAAGCGATTTGGCCACCTCGTGGAACTGTTCAATCAGCCAGCGGCGATGCGCATATTCCACCATCCGTTCCAGGGGTGTGGCTTTAGGAAAGTTGGAGAAGTAATATTTCCAGTCTCCTTCTTGGCCTCTTCCGGGTCGTTCGCCAATTAACCAGCCCAACTGGATCGACTCACCAGAAAGGGTGCGATAGGCTCTTTGGGCAATGAATTTTTTACGCAACCATCCCTTGGTGCCTTCTCGCCAACGGATGGTCCGCCACGCGGAACGGGGAAGCGCTTTTAAAACCTCATCGACACGACCGCTGCCCTTTTTGCGTTGCCCTTTCACGGCAACCCGAAAATCACATGGGACAGCCACGACATAATGTTCCTTTCGGCTCTCTAACCCCTTTAAAAAGGTAGGATCATTGCCATAGTCGGCATCGGCGACCACCACGTTATGAGGGACTTTCAACCCACGTGCTTCATCCAACAAGGTCAGAGCAATCTCTGGCTTGGTCTGAAAGGAGATCTCCTCCGGCACACCGGCCTTAGCACACCGATCCGGGTCATTGGTCCACGCTTTGGGTAGATACAACCTCGCATTTAATGGCCAACTCACCCCCGCATCGGCATACACACCCGTCACAGCAACCTGGCAATTGCCGACTTTACCCAGACTGCCTGAGTATTGCCTGGAAACACCCACTGAGCTCTTGCCTTGTTTGGCAAAGCCCGTATCGTCGAAGATGGAAGCCCCATCGCCCAAAACCGCTTCATCCCGCATTTGCTCAACCCTCTGGGCGTTGAAGGCGGCTTCATCCCATTGAATCCCGGTCAGGAGATTGTGGAGCCTCTGCTCATTGGTCTGGGGGATCGCTCCTGCGAGGGTCTCGCCGTTCTTCCGAGGCAGATCTGAGAGCAAGCCCGTGCTATACCGCTCCAGGTTTTCTCGCCCTTCAGAACGCACAAAGTGATGGATGAAGGGAGAAAGAAACGCCTCTAACTCGGGCAAAGGGTCTGTCGATGCTTTGATGTCCATTGGTATCCTCCTGTTTGCCAGAAAGATACCAACCTATCCATCAATTGACAAAGTAATACTAAGGTCAAATCCTTGATCTCGAAGAACCGGCTGGTCTGGTTGGAATCGAAGGACGGGAACAGAGGATACATGAGAAATTCGTTCACGATCCGGTAGTCTGCCCCGCTCTGGATGTAGGGATAGGATACGTAAAAACTCCTGTCGTATACCCCCGTTTCGCCGCTGATGACCTTGGTCGCGGGATAAAGCTGCTTCCAGTAGCCCCATGTTGTCTCCATCACCGGCAGCAGATTCAGAGATTCGCCGGTGCGAGGGCCGGAAATTCCTTTATAGATCATCTGAGGAAAGAGGGTCGCAGGACCGGTCGCAGGCCGGTCGTACATCACGAGATTATTGTTGAACAGCAGGCCTGAAACACCGTTGTAAAACCGTTCGCCGGCCACATCCACACCGTCGAACACCATGCCCGTGCCCGTCAGCGGACAAAGCGTGACCATAACCGGATGGCCGCCCACCTCGTCATTCACGATTTCGTGCCACCACCCGATGTTGTGGGGATACGCCTTCGCCTCTCCGTTGATCACCAGACCCATCACAATATCGGTATCTAAGAGGTAGCTGGCCTCGGCCGAGGATGGGTCGACAAAACTCGGATCGGTCAGCGCCGGGATGCAGTCCACGCCGGGGCAGCCGGACACAATCTCAGTATTTGGGAAAGTGGTAACATCGAGAAAATTCCCTCCCGACTGCGGATTGCGGGCCACCGTACTGCCAATACTTGTGCCGCCGCCCGTGCCGCCATCCGATCCACCTGTACCCCCCGTTCCGTTATCCGAAGGACCTGAGGTTGACCCGCCTTTGCCGCCGCAGCCGGCAAAGGCGACCGATAAGGCAAGCGTAAAAATCAGAGAGAGTGTGCGTTTCATGTTAGGCCTCCGATCTGCGAAAATAAAAGGTAACACCGCTTCCCTGGACCCCTATTCGCCAGATATTTATGCAAGAGACGTGCCGAAATCCTAAAATCCACACATTTTTTTGAAAATCCTTATAACATGCTCAAAAACAATATTTTATACGGAAATCCTGATCAACCAACAATGCCCACAACTCCCGCCGGAGATATTATCGCGAGGAGAAACTCTAATTCTGGCAGTAGATGAATCTACCTTAGTATGGTATAAGTATGAACGCGATGTGTGACTTCTTTTCGTAACTCCTTGATTTTCAACAGCACCGATTTCTGCCCCAAATAGGGCATTGTGAATAACCTGTTGAAAATATAAGTTTTAAAAAAAGTCACACATGACGTAAGTATGATATAATATACACTCCTCGAATTCTTAAGTAAAGTGTCGATAATCCGTGAGTCGCACACCGCCGCCCGCTTCCCTCCTTGACGGAAAACGACAATCCCCTTATTTTAGACAGCCTTAAACCTGATTGTTCACCCACAAACCAGCCCACAGAGATCTTGCCCCATGGCACTTTCAGCCTCTGTAGAAGCCCAACCCGCGCCCGTCCCCCAAAAAGAGGTCTCGGGCATCACCCTGAGGGGAGTTGGCATAGGCATACTGGCATCAGTCTTCATCAGCGCCTGGATCACCTACTCCCGCACCGCGGCCAACACCTCCGCCATCAACATCACCCACCTCCCCGTCTCCTTCTTTGTCGTCTTCATGCTCATTTTTACCGCCAACCTCATCGCCCGCACCCGACCCGGGATGGTGGGGCTTGCGCCTTCGGAGCTGCTCACCATCCTGGCCATGGGCCTTGTTGCCGCCATGATTCCGGCCCGGGGCCTCACCGGCATCTGGCTGGGCCTGATGGCCGTGCCCTACTACCGGAGCACCCCCGAAAACGGCTGGATCGAACACGTCCACCCCCACCTTCCCTCCTACCTCTTCCCTACAAACGAGGGCCTCCAGACCACCTTTCTCTACGAAGGCCTGCCCGCGGGGGCAAACATCCCCTGGAACGCCTGGTTCTTCCCCATCTTCTGGTGGCTCAGCTTCATCATGGCCGGTTTTTCCGTGTGCGCCTGCATCGTCGTCATCCTGCGAAAACAGTGGGTCGAGCACGAACGCCTCGACTACCCCCTCCTTGCACCCATGCTCGACGTGCTGGACGACACCCAGGACGATTCCGGCCGTCCCAGATGGCCTGCCCTCTTCAAAGGGCGGCTCTTCTGGGCCGGCTTCACCCTCGCCTTCGGCATCATCGGCTGGAACATCATCACCTACTTCCAGCCCTCATGGCCCCGCATCAGCGTGAGCCCCAACCGAGGGCTCTTCTATTTCGCCCGCCTCTTTCCTCCACTGCTCACGCACCTCAACACCTACACCATCGGCTTCGGCTACTTCGTCAAACTCGAAATCCTCTTCTCCATCTGGTTCTTCCACTTCCTCTTAATGACCGAAATCGCCCTCATGCGCAAAACCGGCTTTCAACTGGGACGTATGCACCAATCGGGAGGAAGCTGGGGCGACCCCCTTATCAAATGGCAGAGCCTGGGCGCCCTCTTCGCCTTCGTGGGCTGGGGCCTCTGGACCGCGCGGCGCCACCTCAAAGCCGTCTTCCGCAAGGTCTTCTTCGGCGACCCGAACGTGGACGACACCGCAGAGATGCTCTCCTATCGCACCGCCGTGGTCGGATTCGTCCTGGGCACGCTCTACATCGCCGGCTGGCTCTATCAGGCCGGCGTGGAATTCCGGCTCATCGCCATTACCATCCCCGCCTCCATCGTCATCTACATCGCCATGGCCCGCTTCGTCTGCGAATCCGGCACGCTCTATCTGGGCATCCCCACCACGCCCTTAGACGTGGGATACCAGATCCTGGGCACCGAAACCCTCTCCGCGCAAACCATCACCGCCTCCACCACCTCCCACGCCGTCCGCTGGATGTACTTTCTGCCCGCCCTCTCTCAGGGCGCCAAGGCCCTCGACCGCATTCCCCGCAGCAAGCGGCGCATCTTCTGGGCCCTCCTCCTGGGCCTGCTCGCCGCCTTAACCGTCAACATCGTCCTGATCCTCTACCTGGGCTACGCCCACGGCGCCTTCAACTTCACCGAATATCCCTTCACCCGCTATGCTCCCAGGCGCTACAACAGCATCGTCACCAACATCAAATCTCCCGAGCCCCCTTCCTGGGAACGCGTACTCCTCTTCGGTTTTGGGGCCGTCCTCATGGTCATCTTCACGGCGCTCCGCTACCGCCTGCCCTGGTGGCCGATCCATCCGGTCGGCTTCATCATCACCACCACCAGTATCCTCCACGAGATCTCCGCCCTCCTCCTCGTCTGGATGTTCAAAGCCATTGTCATGCGGGTGGGCGGCGTCAGGCTCTACCGGCACTTCCGTCCCCTCTTCTTCGGCATCATCGTTGGCCGGGCCACCGGTGTGCTCATCTCCACCATCGTCGATCTCGTCTGGTTCCCCGGCGGCGGCCACGGCGTCCACGGCTGGGCATGATGTCTCCCAACTCCATACCACAGCCCAATTTCGGAATGCGGAATGCGGAATGAAAGATTTAAAATCCGCATTCCGCATTCCGAAATACCTCCACTCATTCCCTCGGCAGCACCACAAACCCCAGCGAATCCATCGACGCCGATCCAAACAGACCGATGCCTCCTTCAATGTGAAACAGCGGCCGTTCAAAATTGTCCCCGGCCAGCCCGCCGAAATTGCCCTCCTGGTTCTCCGGGCTGGAGCGCACAAAGTCAAACCAGTTTTTATCCAGCGCATAAATCCTGATCAGGTGCCGGCCGGCAAAATAGACCACAAACCAGGGCATGCGCAGTTTTCCGTCCGGCGCCACGAACGCCGGGGAACTTACCTGTCGCTCCAGATCCGCGTAGTCCTTCTCATCTAAGAAATCCGCCTCAAGCACCCGTTCCGAATTTCGGTCTAAGCTGATAATCCCCACCTGGTAGCCGGGCACATCGGCCGGCTGGAACCGGACCTCTAACAGACCGTCCAGATAGATCACCTGATTCTCGGACGCTGTAAAAACCTGGTCGGCGCCGTCGATAAACGTCCTGAAATTCCGCCTCACCTCTAAGGTCTCCTCGTCCAGCAAAACCGCTTCCCGGATCTGAAAACGCCCCGGCGTCCGCGTGGTTGCGCGCGCCTCCCGTTCCTCCGACCGAACCGTCAGCTCATACTCCGTATTCGGCATCACCAGCGGGGGATTCTCCGGCGGCAGGTACCGCCCCAGGGAATCGGGATCGGCCCGATACCGGAACACCCGGTCTGCCTGCCGGACCACCACCTCGGCGTCCGTCACCGCCGAAACCGCATCGGTATACCTCGCCCCCGGCGCAACCGTCTGCCGCACGAACAGATCGGGCAGCGGGTGGCCCACAATCAGCAGCGCATCCACCACCAGTGTGCCCACTTCCGAAGGCCCAAAAAGTTCACCCGGCTCCCGGTCCGTAGCACAGCCAAACATCATCAAACAGCAGAGAATAAGTGCCAGTCGCATCATCTTCCTCCTCTAAAACTGACCTTCCGTGTCCCAGTCAGAACGCAAAATTTATCCCCAGTGTCGGCACAATAGGCAGCATCTTGAATACCTCCGGATCGGTCTCCGGATCACCCACATTGTACTGCACAAACCACTCATTCCGCCGGTTGTACACATTAAAGACCTGGAGGAATACTTCGGTCTCGCTGCCGAAAAGCCGGAACCGGCGCTTGATATTTAAGTCCAACCGGTGGTAGGGCAGCAGGCGGGCGCTGTTGCGATCTGCCGGAAGCACAAAATCGTCGTTTAGAAACGCCCCCGTCGCGGGCGAACGCAGTGTATACCGCGCCGATGCCGGGGTAAAGGACTGCCCCGTGCCGTAGAGCAAATTTGCCCCAAATGACCACCGTCCCACCTTATAATTGGTCACAAAGGAGATATCGTGGCGCCGGTCGTACTTGGGCGGAAACCGGCGCCCCCCGTTCAATTCTGTAAACGTCCGCCGCGTCCACCCCAGCGTATACCCGATCCACCCGGTAAGCGCCCCGGTACGCCGCTGAAGAAAAACCTCTACCCCCGTTGCAAAGCCCTTCCCACCGGACACAAAAACATCGTCGGAAGTCGTCTCCTCACTATCCACTGCCACCCGGTTGTCCAGCACCACGAGATTGGTCAGATCCGTATAATATCCCTCCACAGACATCTGGTACCGCTTCGAAGGCTCCCACTCGATTCCGGCCACCCCCTGCCAGGAACGCCCCGGCTCGACCGTATGGTCCAGCGGCACCCAGAAATCGCCCCCGCTGAACGCTTCGGTCGTCACCAGCTGCAGGTACTGGTGGAAGAACCCGCCGCCCAGTTTGACCCTCACATCGGGCTTCAGTTGGTGGCTCAGAGAAAAACGCGGCTCCACCTGGAAACGCCCCCCTTCGCTGAAATAGTTGGACCGTACCCCCAGCCGGATGCTGGCGCCCGAATACGGCTGCCACAGATCCTGCGCGTAGAACGCAAACAGAAAAGGCCGCTCCTGAAGGTTGACCTGGTCGTCCTGGTTGAAAACCTGTTCGAACATAAAGTCGTACCACGTAGCCAGAATGCCGGCCGTAAGCGCATGCCGACTGCTGGCGAAATAGTCCAGGTCCCCTTTCACCGTCACATCCCGGATGCTGTTGGAAAACAGGATGGGCGTATCGAAAATACTGAGCGATGTCGTGCTGGTATATTTGCTGCCGGCCACCATAAAATTCCCGAACACCGCCGGTGAGAAAACGTGGGTCCACCGCCCCGTAAAAGCCGAGTTCCCCCAGCGGATGTTGAAAAAAGTCCCTGCGTCCAGATCAAAATCCAGATCGTCCCGACCGAAATATCCGCTCAACATCAGCTTGTCTCGTTCGGTCAGATCCTGATTGAGCTTGGCATTCAAATCATAAAAAAAGTAAGCCGGCACATCCGTGCTGTCATTCCGAATCAATGACAGAATCGGCTCCATATAGGTCCGCCGGCCCGACACCATCCATGACCCCTTCGGAACCGGCCCCTCCAGGGTCAGCCGCGCCGCAATCAGGCTCACCCCGCCCGTGCCCTGAAACGCCTTCCGGTTCCCATCCCGGTTGCGCACGTCCAGCACCGACCCCAGCCGTCCGCCGTACTGGGCCGGATAGGCCCCCTTGTGCAGGCTCATATCCTTGATCGCATCCGGATTGAACGTGGAAAAAAACCCGAACGCGTGAGACGGATTGTAAAGCGGGATCTGATCCAGCAAAATCAGGGTCTGATCCGGTCCTCCCCCTCGGATATAAAGCCCGGTGCTGATATCCGAGGCCGCCTGAATCCCCGGCAGCAACTGCAAACTGCGCAGCATATCGGGCTCCCCGATCGACGGCAGTTCCTGCAGCTTCTGGGCCTCCAGCGCAACAAACCCCGTCTGCACGGCCCGCTCCTCTTCATACCGGTCGGCCTCAACCACAATTTTCTGCGTCACAATCGGTTCGGGCGTGAGGAAAACATCCACCCGTTTCTCTTCCGGCCCCTCAAACACAAGCGTATCCTGGAAACTCGTGTAGCCGATATATGAGACAACCAGCGTATAGGCGCCCGGCGGAATATTCTGGATCGCATAATACCCGTCCACATTGCTCAACGCCCCCAGCGCCGGGCCGTCCCCTTTTAAGGACACACTGGAATAAGGCAGGGACTCCCCGTTGTTCTTACCTGTAATAAACCCGCTCAACGTTGCGGCCGAAGCCGCCAGCGGCGCAAACACGATCAGAATGGAAAAGAGGATTCGTTTCACCGGTATCTCCTGCGTCATAAACTTGAAAAATGCTTGGTGTGATGCGCTTCAGCACCGTATATTATCCCGCCCCTTAGACCCCTAAAACCGCTATATGTTTCCGCGAAAATTCGGCACAGGGTGATGATCATGTGGATTGAAGTCATTTCAATGGACCGGGCAACGGGATTCCTCAAAAAACAGTACGATGCGGCCCTGAAACGGGCGGGGCGAATCTGGAACATCCTGAGCGCAATGAGCCAGAACCCACGGGCCCTGAAAGCATCAATGGATTTTTACAGCGCCTTGATGCACGGCCCTTCTCCCCTGAACCGTGGCCGGCGCGAGATGCTCGCAGTGGTGGTATCGGTCCACAACCACTGTGTCTACTGAATTCGTGCGCACGCACACGACCTCCGGGAAGAGGCCGCACACGATTTTGGGCTGACGGACGAGGCGGCGCTGGACCTGTTCGTACACCGGCTGGCCACCGACTGGCGCCAGGCCGGCCTGAGTCCCGCCGACCGTGCCCTGTGTGAATACGCCGAAAAATTGACCCAAACGCCCGGTGAAATGGCCGAAGCCGATATTGCCATGCTCCGCCGGCACGGCTTTGACGACACCG
The DNA here is from genome assembly GCA_965249305.1 of Candidatus Latescibacterota bacterium. Lineage (GTDB taxonomy): Bacteria > Latescibacterota > UBA2968 > UBA2968. The sequence goes on from OZ252228.1 coordinate 7,570,952, forward strand.
CCATCCACGATGCCACACAGATTATCAGCTATTTCAATTACATCAACCGGGTAGCGGATGCGCTGGGCGTGGACATGGAAACATTCATCCACCACTGGGAGCGAGGCCCCCGATAACGGCTGCCGTACTGTCAATCGCACGCCGTCCATCGGGGTGTATAGCTCTCTTGCAACCTGCGTGCCAGAAACCGGCCCTCGGTCTGAACACTTCGAACAAAACACTCACAAGACATTATATAACAATAATTTATGTCATTAATTTTGCCCGGAACCAGGCCATTCAATACAACTGTCCGCCAACCCCGATTTTTCGCAACATACAAAACCTCCCATAAAACCGGAAGGATAACTTTCCTGAATATTACAACTTACGTCAATTTTTGCAAAGTGCAAAGGAGCTGCGTGAGATTTGCACAATGCAAAACAGACGCTTTCGGAATAGGTGATCTGTATTTGACAGGAGAGAAAGTGATGTGAATTTCAGCAACATCTGTAGACGGTACATAACAGGTTCGGATTGCCGGTTAAAAGTACACCGATTCGCCGGATTATGTCGATGGTGACAGTGGAATTTCTTACTTGCTTTTCCAGGCCCGGTGTCTTATCTTGCCTTCGTAGTAAAATGCTGGTTCAGAACTCAAGATGGGGGCGAAAAGCCCTTGAAAAACCTGTGATGTAATATAAAAGGGGGTCCATCGTGAAAGTGCTTCTAATCAGTCCGCCACTTCACAGCCTCTACCATGCGGTCAGGATTATCCTTCCGCCCCTGGGTCTTCTCTACATCGCCGGTAAGCTCGACCATGACGGCCACGACGTCGAAGTGCGGGACATGACGTTTTACGATGGACCGGAGACCTACGACGACTATGATCTGGTTGGCGTTACTTGCACCACGCCTCAGTATCCGGCGGCCCTGATGTATGCCAAACATGCCCACGATGCCGGATGCCGGACCATGATCGGGGGCACCCACGTCACCTTCACCACTCAGACGACCCTCCGTCTTGATTACGTCGATTTCGTCATCCGGGGAGAAGGCGAGCAGGCCGTCTCTATTCTGGTGCATAATTTAGAGGAGGAAGGATCCCGGTTCGATCCCCGGAAGATCCCCAGCCTCTCCTGGTACGATCCGGAAACCAAAACCGTGGTGGACAACCCTCAGATTCCCGACATCAACACCGTAGACGACCTCCCACGGCCGGGACGCCATCTGCTGGACATGGAGCCCTACAAAGCCACCGAACTTCTGGGAAATCCGGTGACCACGATGATCACCAGCCGGGGGTGTCCCTACAACTGCACCTTCTGTTCGGTCCCCACCCTCTACCAGAAGCGCAAGTGGCGTTCCCGGGAAGCTGTGTTGGCCGTGGACGAGATAGAATACCTGGAGGAAGCCTATGGCTTCGGTGGGGTACTCTTAGTCGACGACCTGCTGACGACCAACCATGTACGCGTCCATGAACTCTGTACGGAAATCATCGACCGGGGCCTGAAGATAAACTGGTGGTGCCAGTCCCGCGCCGACATCCTGGTGAACCACCCCGACCTGGTGGAACGCATGGCGGAATCGGGCTGTTCCAACGTTTTCCTCGGCCTTGAATCCGGAAACGAACACGTACTGACCCACTGGAACAAAAAGATGAAACTCGATGTTGGTGGACAGGCCGTAGAGCTGCTGCGTCAGAACGATATCCGGGCACTCACCGCCTTCATTATCGGGATGGAATTCGAAACCGAGGAAGATATCGAACAGACGATCCAATATGCCAAAACCCTGGACGCCCACCAGGCGCAGTTCTCCATCCTCACTCCCTACCCGGGAACCGCGGACTGGGATCGGAACACGCACCGTATCTTTGACAACAACTGGGCGAACTACACCGGCAGCAAGGTCGTCTTCCACCGGGACACGCTGCCTTCCGAGGTCATCGAGTCCAAACTCCGCAAAGCCTATATCTCCTTCTACAACCCCCTCCGCCGTTGGGACAAGATTCTGAGTAATGTACCCGGCTTGAAGCCGAGTGAACTCTGGAGTATCTGGCGCAAACTGCGCAACCAGCGCAAAGAAGTGATCCCCGAAATGGATCCCGTCTCGAACTTCATCCCCCTTGCGACCGAATCGCGGGAGGAATGGCTGGCCGCTCAACCGAAGGCCCCGGCCGAGGGACTGGTTGCCGCATCTTAAACCTTATCGCCAACGGTCAAACAAATGAGGGCGACTCCGCTGATAGAGTCGTCCTCATCTTATTTCCAAACGGTGAATGGTTCACAACTGCACCCCGTCCCACTCCTCCTTATTGATTGTATAGAGTTTTTGATTCAGCAAGGCAGGCTTGCTTCGCTTGATTTCGGGAGCTGGTTATCGCCTTTTTGATAGCCATTTAAGTCATCAAAAACTAAAAAACCCGCCCTGCTCAGGACGGGTTTTTTGGTGCTCTATTGATCTTCCAGCAGTTGCCCAACTACGGCTTCCCGCAGTCGCTTTGAGCGGCCTGAGCTTGCAGTTGCCCTTTTTCCTGACCGGTGATCACCCCTGCTTTACGCAGGTCGTTGGTCACCCTGGCGACGCAGGAGACATATTCCCCGTGGCCCCCCCACGTGCCCCCTTCGGGAGGCCCGCTGCAGGGACAGAGTTGGGCGACTAAATCGACAAAGCCGAGACTGGAAAGCACCGTAAAACCGGTGCTGCCCACCAGAGTGGAGGCACCCGTTGCGCGGTCAATCTCATAGAGAGTGTGGTTGACTACCGCCAGTAGACGGCCGTCGCCACCGGTCGTTAATCCGACGCCGTTGTCGAACAAGCCGGTTCCGCCAACGACCGTAGCGGCTCCCGTCGTGAGATCCACGGTAAAGAGGGTTACTTCGCCACCATCATCCGGTGGTAAGCGAGCGAGCAGATAAAAGACACCATCTTCGAGCGTTCCTCCCATATTTCGAACCGGCCGCCCCAGTGAGCCCACCAGTGTTGCCAGGGCCGTGGCGGGGTCAACCCGTAGAAGCAGGTCCTCCTGAGAGCCGAACAGGTTGTGCACGATGTATAACGTTCCGGTTTCGTCAAACCCCATAGCCGCCACCCGATATTCGATCGTCGGATTAGCAGCATTGCGAAAGATACCAATGAAATTAATAGCACCGGACTGCGGGTCAATCGTAACCAGATGGAACTTACCCGAGACGCGTATAGAGCCATAGAGTTTGCCGTCGCTCGGGAAAAAGGCGAGTGAAACCACTGGACCTGGTAGCTGGGCAACTGCTGTGCCGACGCCGGTTATCGGATCCAATCTTACCAGCGTGCCGGTTTCATCCAGCAGATTGTTGGTGCTGGCCAATAACGACCCCGGCCTTTGTATCGGTGCAGGTTTAGACAAAGGCCTCAATTGGTTACCGGCATCTGGACTGCTGTTCAGCGTCCGATTCGGTTCACCACCACAGCCGATCCATCCCAACAAGACAACCACTAGATCTGTATACGGGGGTTAGGTCAAAGCTCCCGCCGCCCGCAGCACCGTCTCCTGTACCGTCAACTCGTGGTCCAGCGACCGGTCCGGCTGCTTCTCCCCCCGAATATCGGCCACCAACGCCACCAGACTCGCTGCATACCGGGGCCGGGCTTCTACTGGCACCTCCTGCCACCCCTTGACGAAACCCTCCCGATCCTCATCCAGGCAGAGCCGCAGGGCCGGTTCCGGCTCGAATGGCTCCAAAATCGCGCTCCCCCGGGTTCCATACACCTCCAGTCGTCGGGAGGGAAAAGCCAGCACCTCCAGGCAGGCAGACTCCAGCACCGCCATTGCCCTGGGGTACTCAAACACCGTGGCCGTATTGTCTCGAAACGCCGGAACCGGTCCCAGATCGTTCCGCAGAAACGACGTCACCCGGTCGGGCCTTCCCAGAAGCGCCACCACAATATCCATCAAGTGGCAGAGCAGCTCAAACAGGATGCCTCCCTGGTGTACGGCCAGCCCGGCGCGTTTCGCCTCGTCCACATAGGTCGACATTCGTCCCCGCACCGAAAAAATATCCCCCAACTTCCCCTCCTTCGCCCAGTCTAAAATAAACTGGAACCCCGCATTATAACGAAACATGTACCCCAGTTGCACCAGCAGCCCCTTCGCCTTCGCCAGCGCGATCAAATCCTGGAACTCCGCCCAGTCATCCCCCGCCGGCTTGTCCAGCCAGACGTGTTTTCCCCGCTCAAGCGCCTCCCGCGTGAACCCCAGATTCTGGGCCACCGTCCCTTCCACCGCAATCGCCGCTATCGATGCATCGTCCAGCATCTCCTCCTTCGACCCGAACCAGTGAACCCCCTCATAGGCTTCACCGGTCCCCCGCGTCCTGCGCGCCTCTGGGTCCGGCTCGTAAACCCCGCAGAATTCCACATCCGGATTCGCCTTCAACACCGCCGCCTTTCCCGAAGCGTGCGCGTGCGAAACTCCGTACTGAGCAAATTTGATCCGCATCCTCCTCCTCCTTTATGCCAAACAATCAGAACAGGTAGTTGGAACAAGCCCCAGCCTCAAGCCTCCAGCCCCTGACTCTATTGAGCTCAGCGTTTTTAATGAGCCAGTTTATGTAGCCGCACCCTTCAGGGTGCGTTGCAGGCATCGGACGCAGGCTGAAGCCTGCGGCTACAAGGATGTCCCTTTAGATGGGCTGAATTCAATAAAACGGTGTTTGAACCCCCAGGTCCGCTGCGGCCTCCGCCAGCGCCGCCTGATGTTCCGGGCCAATCGGAATGCCCTCTGCCGCCCACTCGCGTTCCCGCTCCCACTCCAGTGCGCCCGGCAGCAGGGCGCGGTCCTGTCCTGGAAAGGGGCGCAGGCGGCCTACACCGGAGACAAATTCGTCCATCTGCGTCTTGAAGGTATCCGGAGGGACAAATTTCGAAACGTCGATAGCAAGAACAAACGCGCCCTGGTTGACAGCGGGCCATACCGGCTTCTCTTCAGCCACCGTCACAATCCCGGCCAGAATCCCGCCCAGCGCGTGGCAGATCGCGCCCAGGCCGAGGCTTTTGAAAAACGCCCCGGGTACTTTCTTGAAAACCGCTTCGAAATCGTCGCGGCGCTCCGGATAGAAGTTGGTGGCCATATCCAGCACCAGCGGAAGCCCCGATCCCGCAGGCACCGCAAAGCTCATGGGAGACGCCCCGCCCGCGGACATAATCTGCTGTTCCGGCGGCAGCGAACGAACGTGGGAAGACACCACAAACCCGACGCACCCCGCCTCGGACGCAACCCGGCTGTACTTTCCCGCCCCGCCGAAGTGGTGGTGGTTCCGCGTTGAAACCGCGCCCAGTCCAATCCCCTTCGCCTTCTCAACGGCCAGGTGCGCCGCCCGCCAGCAGACAAAATGGCCCAGACTGCCGTCGCCGTCCAGCACAGCCGTAGCGGGCGTCTCCTGCAAAGCGCGCACCTGGGGACGGGGGTTCAATTTGCGCTCCTTCAAAAGGCCCAGATAACCCCTCGCCTGGCGCGACCCGTGGCTAAAAACCCCGCGCAAATCGGTGCCCACCAGCAGGTCGGCCATCAGCGCAGCATCGTCTTCCGAAACATCGACCTTGCGGAAAAGTTCGCCGATAAACGCTTTAAAATCGTCCGGCATCACACGGACAAACTCGGTCGGCACAACGTTCATCGTTCCTCCATCAGCCGCCTATGAAAACTGCTCGAACCAGGTCCGCACAACCCGGAACGTGTCTCCCGGTTCAAAGTCGTAGACGAACCCCTTCGAGTAATCCAGATCATCAACCATCCCCCGGGCAAAATCCACATCTCCCACCTCGATCAGGGTCCTGTCTCCTTCACGCGCAACCCGCTCGATCCGGTAACAGGCATCCCGCTCGTTGTTATTTTTAACCGAGATGTAACACCCCGCCAGCGAACGGGCGGTCGGCGGGCTTGCCGTCGTCCAGATCTTTCCCGCCTCGCGCTCCGACACCGTTCCGGTCCACACCCCGGCCTCCGTGCCCAGCGCCCTGCCGCCTGCAAGCATCGCCCATTCCGCCTTTTCCATCGTCTCGGAGAAAACCCCCAGGTACCCGTCGAAATCGAACTCTCCGTTCACCTGCACCCGGGTCTGTCCATCGCCAAAAATCACCGTATCTACCCGCTCCCCCGGCAGGTGGACTTTGAGGGCACGAATTCCAATACCGTCTCCGCCCGACACCGGCGTCTCCTCCACGCGCCGAACCAGCCGGCTGCCCCTGTATGCCTCAATCAAGCTCAGAAAACCGGAGGCGACCGGTCCCTCCCCCTCATGCGCGGCCACCACATAGGTCAGCCGCCTGGGGTTGCCCGCCTTGTTCTGCGGCGGATCTCCGTGGCAAAACGCCACCTCTCCCGGCGCATTGAACAGGCTCCAGCGCAGATGCACATCCGTCACTGCCGGCTCGCCCGCCTCCTGAGACACGGGCAGCACCCGCCAGGTATCCCTCACTGTCCAGTCCGCCGAAATCACCTCATCCGGCTTTTCACACCGGCGCACATCGTAGAGATACTGGAAACCGCTGCCTGTATAGTCCCTCACCTCCCCGTCGTAGAATTCGCCGAACGCGACCGCTTCGCCAGCATAGGTCCCCTGCTCCTGAGAGGCCAGGTCCAACCCCTCCGTCTCCACCTCGCCCTCTGCGGCGTGGAAAAGGTAGTGGTGCGACTCCCCGCCTAAAACCTTAAAAAGATCGACCACGTAAAAATCGTCCTCTGAAATACGCACCATCACGCTGGTCCGGCTGTAGGCAGAACACTGGGGGTACACATCCGGCGACGACACCCCGATGGCCTGCACCTCTCCCGAAAGCCCGATAAAATCGACCTTGCCGGAATAGGTCCCTGCCTGCCTGCCCCGGTCCACCATCACCGTATTGTGCGACACCGTATGGTTGGTCCACCCCGCCCGCTTCGGCCAGATCCGGGCGTGCTCCGGGTATCCCAGGTCGGGCAGCAGATCCATGCCGAACCCATAAAGCCCCAGGTTCAGCCGGTCGGCGTGCCCGTGCCCGGTGTTGCGCCCGTAGTAGACCCACAGCGTCCGCTCGGCCTCTCCTTCCCCGTCTCTGAGCAGCGCCAGACCGTAGCCGGTCATCACGTCCGAACCGAACCGGAGCGGACCGTGAGCGTCCACAACCCGGCCCACCCGTTCCCGGATCGCCTCCGGATCGGCATCTGTAATCTGCCCCCGGATCTGCGATAGATCGCCTGCCACCAGGTGATGTACGGCCTGCGCCAGGACCGGATCTCCGAACAGCTCGAATCCCTCCAGACACTGCTCCACCGTCAGCCCTCCGATACCCGGCCCCCCCGTATTGCCCGTATCCCCGATTGAGGGCACATAGCGCCCCAGTGCCGTCAGCCGGATCGGCGCCAGGAACATCTGCCGGTAGCGGGCGTAATTCCGGATGCGGTTCCGGGTGTAGGACGGCCGCGCCTCCAGCATCTGGTCCAGCGCCTTCATCCCCAGAGGCCACCGCAGCCATCCCAGGCTGTATCCCGGCGCCCCTTCCGATCCCACGCCGTCCCGGTCGATCTCACTGGCAAAAAGCTGCGGGATGTGCCCCCCGTCCGGTTCCCGGCCTATCAGGTATCCCTCCCGGAACACCCAATCCAGCCAGTCGTCCGTATCTTGGGCATCCAGCGCAATCGCCAGCAACGCCATCGTTGACTGATCGCCCGGCTCGTTGTGGTGGATATCCCCGGCCACAATCGCCTCAATCCCCTCCCGAAGCACATGCGTCTCAAAGTGATGGCAGAGCGCCTCAACACAATCCTGCTCCGGCAGCCCATGCGCCTGCTGCACCGCGCCCAGAAAGGCGAACAACGGATCGCCGTCCTTCCAGATCGTCCGCACCATATCGAAACATTCGGTAAACGCCTTCAGCAGGTTCGGCTCCCATATCCGTCCGAAAATCCGTCCCCTCCCGCTCAGCCCGTCCGAGTTGAAAAACCCCTGCTTCGCCCAGAACGACCAGTCCATATCGGGATACACATCCGCAATCCGCGCCAGCAGCAGCCCTGCCTTGTGGGCATACACCGCATCCCCGGTCAGCAAAAACGCCTCCCGCAGTCCCACACACGCCGCACTAATCTCGGACCAGATTCCATAGTGTCCGTAGACCCCCACCAGCTTGAACGACTCGCCCGCCTCGTCCGTCCACCCCGTCCCGTCGTCCACGCCAAACCGATGCAGCGAATCGCCCGGATCCGGGTGCTCGGTATTAAACAGCAGGCCCCGGTCCGCACGGTCCGGATCGAAAGCGCCGTCCGGTCCGATACCGCTCCTGTAAAACGCCCCGAAGTCGTTGGTCGGAAACCGTCCGCCGCAACCGGAACACCGGATCTTCCAGGGGTCTGCCAGCACGTCCATCTCAAACTGCCTGAGCCCGTCTCTGCACACCGGACAGCCCTGCTCAATATTCGCATTCGTACTCCGGCCGATCATCTGCCCGGTCACCAGGCCCCAGAGCGCCTCGTCGTCCATCTCCACCCAGCGCCGGGCCCGGTCTACCGCCCCATCCCGCTCGGCCCCCGCCCAGTCGAACCGCTCCACATTTCGCCGGGCGTTCTCAATCTGCTCCCCTGTCACAAAATGTCCGCCGCCCGCGTCTGTAGCCATTGCCAATCTCTCCTTTGAGTTGCCAGGTTCACCCCACCGCCAGCACAAGATACATCCCCCCATCGCGGGGATCAATCCATTTCACACGCGCCGGTCCCGCTTTTCAACGCTCCGACGGCATTCCCCTTGCGTTTCCATACCCGGTGAATTATCTTGGCGTCGCATCCTTTTCCAATCGTGAAACCTGACAGAACAGTCTCAAATCGAGCAAGGGGAACCTATGGCCCACGAGAGCATCTTCTCATTTCGCACCCACGGGGGCGTATGTGGGGGTGAACAATGGATTTATGACCACGACGAACCCATTGCCCGCCTGGAACGCAAAATCATCGAGCAGCCCGAACAGAACCTCCGCTATTTCGACAGCAATCCCAAACCCGTCAACCTGCGGGATCTGAAGCTGGCGCCGGGAGGGCGTCCTCTTGTTTGCGGCGTCCAGCTCTACTGGGTCTTCCAGCACCGCGTCCTGGCCACCACCGAACTGGTCGATGTGCAGGTCGCCGGACAGGAAACCGACTGCCTGATCCTGACCGTCATCACCCGGGACCCCGGTAATGTGGCCACCTCGTGCCGCATCCTCACCCTGACCTACAACGCGAACCTGGGATCCTACATCTACGATTTCAAAGCCCACCTGGACATCCACAGCCCCGAGGTGCTGGACCGGGACGAAAATCCTTCTTTTGAATACTGCGATCCCTGGTACAACGACATCCCCGGCCCCACGGTCGAGTTTCCTGGCATGTGGGAGAAGAAATATACCCACCTCCTGGCCGAGAACTCCGACGGCAAAATTTGGCAGATGCCGCTCAATCACATGGCCACCGGCATCCCCAGCCCTCGGTCCTTCAAAAGGGACGGCCTCTTTGTGCTGGGATACGATCCGGGGAACAACCCGGCCTTTGAATTCGTCGGCGAAACCGCAGACCGCACCTCTGTAGGCGTCTGCAACTGGGGCTACGACATCCACTTTCTGGGCCACTACACCCGCGACGAACTCTATGCCTCCCTCTGCCCTCATTTTCGCATCCGGCTCTGCCCGGACGAAAAAGTCAAACAAATGCAGGAAGCGGCCGAATCCGTGCCACCGGTCGCCTACAACGGCTTCGAAGAACTCCCCCTCTACGAGCGTTCCACCAGCTTTGCCAAAGGCCTCCGCCTCAACCAGCCCACGCCCGACAATACCGACCCCTGGCCCTGGCTGCCTGAAGGCGAAGGCGCAGAGTGGTGCAAAGATGAGGGCCGCTCGAACAATTTCTCCCTCAAAATCTCCAGGACCACGCCTGGCCTCACAGAGTGGATTATGGACCGCGAGAGTGAGGGCGCCTGGACCCAGAGGTGGACCTCCTCCACCGGCTTCCGGCTCACCGCCTACATCAAAACCGAGGGCGTTCAGGGACAGGGGGCCTTCCTGGCCGTTCGCTGGGGTGTGCACAACTATCCGGAGCGTTACCCCTACATCTGTTCTCAAAAACTGACGGGAACCTGCGACTGGACGCCCGTCAGCGTTGAAATTCATGGCCCTGCTCCACCCGATATTTTCGCCGCTCACATCATTTTCCGCCAGGACGGCAGCGGCACCGCCTGGCTTGACGATCTAAGAGTCGAAGTCCTGTAGTCACCGAAACGTCGGACAATCGGAAAGCAGAGCGGGAACGCCCTCCGGCAGCGGCACCTGGAACGTGTTCAATGTCATAGCCGCCATGGCGTAGTACCCCACCAGGCCCGTAAGTTCAACCGCTCCCTGATTGCCCGCGTGGTCCAGCAGCGTATTGAAAGTCCGATCCGCCACAGACCCGTTGTTAAGAAGCTCGGTGACAAAATCATAAACCGCCTGTTCGTCCGGCTTCTGAAAGTCGGGGACACGCCCGGCACGAACCGCGTCGATCACATCTGCGCCAAGCCCGCCCTCCACGGCAAACGGTTCGTGCAGAGACCATTCGACCTGGCAGTCCCAGAACCGGGCGGTAACCAGAATGGCCAGCTCGCTCAACCTCAACTCGAAAAGGGTCTTATACCGGACGAACTCGCCCAGGCGCTGTGCCCGGTCGGCAAACTCCGGGCTGTACATCCAGATGCGAAACGGGCCTGCGATATTTCCCCGCGAGCCCAGAATCGCGTTGTAGATCTCCAGTTGTTCGTCCGTCAACTCATCTTTATTCAGTTCCGGGATTCTACTCACGAGAAAAACCTCCTGAAAGGGAGAACCAAATGAAAGAAACGGTCGGGTTCATCGGGCTTGGCGCCATGGGAAAAGGAATGGCGCACAACGCCCTCGAAGGGGACTATCCCCTTCAGGTCTACGACATACGCCAGCAGCCAGTGGATGAACTGGTTGCAAACGGCGCGCAGGCCGCCAGGAATATAAGGGATCTCGGCGGCCGGTGTAACTGCATTGTGCTTGTCCTCCCGGACACATCGGTCGTAAAATCCGTCCTGTTCGGCCCGGGCGGACTCAAACCCGCGCTTGGACCGGGCCATATCCTGATCGACTGCGGCACAACCCATCCTGTTTTTACCCAACAGACGGCGGCGGCACTTCGTGAAGAAGAAATAAACTTCCTGGACGCTCCGGTCTCGGGGATGCCCCTCCGGGCGGAAACCGGCACGCTGACCATGATGGTGGGAGGAGAAGAAGATGTCTACAAAAAAATTCGCCCCCTCCTGAAAACGATGGGAGAGCGCATCGTCTACATGGGGCAATCCGGAAACGGCCAGCTCGCAAAAATAACCAACAACGTGCTCTACAACATATCCTGCGCCGCCATGGCCGAAATCCTCCCCACAGCGGTCAAAATGGGGCTCGATCCGGAAAAAATCTGTTCCGTGATCAGCACAGGAACGGGACAGAGTTACGGCTTCGATTTCTTCTCCCGCCTGGTACTCCAGAGAACCTTCGAACCCGGATATCCAATGCAAAAAGCCTACAAAGACATGGAGGCCATCGCGGAAATCGCCGCCCAGCTCCAGATCCCCCTGCCGGTAACGTCCGCCGCCCTGCAAACCTACAGGCTGGCCCTGGATCAGGGGCTTGGCAACGAGAACAAAGGGGCGATGATCAAAGTCTGGGAAACCGCAATGGGCGTCGAAGTCAGAGGCGCCGATAAAACGTAACAGGTAACGCTCCATGGAAAACTTCTGGTTCAACCGTATGGCAGAGTACTGGAGCCTGCCGCGTCCTCAGGAGCGGGAAGCAGTGATTGAACACGTCCGCCGGGCCGACCTGCAGGTGGTACAAACGGGAAACTTCGGACCGTTTTTCTACGGCCTTGCCGACGATCCCGAAGTACCGCGTTTCTCGGTGGGAATGCCGCTGCTCGGCATACGGAAAAACCTGGCCTACGCGGCCGAGCTGATTCCCCAGATCCAGGAAGCCGGCGCCCGCGTCATTGGTCAGATGAGCACGACCTGGCACTACGCCAACCACAAAAAGGGCCTGGGGCTATTCGGAGCCTGGGAGCGGATCTGGACCGACGATCTCCTGGGACAGGCGCCCTGCGCCGATGCGGCCGAAGCGCACCAGCTTGAGAAAGATGGATCGATACGCTGCCGCTCCATGGAAGGCCGGCCGTACCTGACTTACATCGGCTGCATGTGCAATCCAAACTGGCTGGCCACGCTAAAATCCATGGCGAGAAAAGCCATCGACCTGGGCCTGGATGGGTTTAATGTCCATCACAACTACGAAAGTTTCTGCCACTGTGCCTATTGTCGAGACTACGTGCGGTCCCACCTGCAGGAACAGTTCTTCGGCGAAGACCTGCAAAAACTCTTCGGCGCCGGAGAGCTGGCGGACGTTGAAGATCTATTATCCCCTCAACCGGACTGTCCGGCAGACTTAAAACAGCGCCTTGAACTGGCCATCAGCAAAGCCGCCAACCTGCGCCGGAAAGAGGCGTTCGACGAAGTGTTCATCGACTACGGCCGCTCGCTGAAACCCGACCTGATGCTGGCCCAGTGGTATCACAAGTATAATTTCAGGCCCCACGACGAAAGGAGCCTCCTGCCCGGCGCGTTGTGGGCTCGGGACGAGAACTACATCTGGTACAGCCAGGGACCCTACAAGTGGATGAGTCTCATCAAACGCGGTTACCTGGCGGACATGGGTCTGCCTGCCAGATTCGTCCACGCAGCCGGCGGCGGCAAACCCTTCATCATCATGAAATACGACTACCGCCGGTGGAGATTGTGGATCGCCGAAGCCACGGCCCATCACGGGGCCTCGCTGGCTTTTCACGCAGGCCCTCCCCGCCTGGAAAACGAGGCGGACACAAATGTCGCTCCGGAAGACTACTACAATCCCGTCATCCGCTACCAGCGATTCCTGTCAAAGCACGACGCCCTCCTGCATCCGGCCCGCGCCTGGTCGCAGATCGCGCTGGTCTACCCGCGCCGTTCCGAACTGGAAGCGGACATGGCCTGTCTGGATGCGCTCAAGCGGCTCGGCCAGCTGATGGAAGACAGGCACCTGCTCTTCGACATCATCCTGGACGAGCAGCTCCTAAGACGCGCGTCCGATTATGCCGCCCTGATCCTTCCCGACCTGCTGCGCCTGTCACGCGAGGAAGGCGAACATCTGCATCGATACGTCGAAAACGGAGGAAAACTCGTATTGACCGGAGATACGGGAAAATACCGGCTCGACGGCGAGCCTCACGCTGAAAACCCGCTCGCAGACTGGCAGCGAGGTGGAACCGGCATTGTCCGGGTGACCTCAAACGTGCTCTACATCCCGCAAGGACCGTGGGAACCGGACTTGCTGGAAGTAGAGAAGGGCGTGCAGCAACCTGTATATCCGTTCCTTGAGCAAGATCCCTTCGGTCAGGAATTCCTCAAGCATCTAGAAGACCTGCTCGATCCGATCAACCTGGAAACCGACGCTCCCTGGTCTGTCCGCGTAAGAGCCTGGCTACCCGAACAGAGTGAAACGCTGGTACTGCACTGGGTCAATTACCATCAGGACGAGGACGCCTGCATTGAAATACCGATCCCTACCGGCCCGCTTCAAGCCGAATGCGAGGTCCCCAACGGCTACACTGTAGAACGGGTAGAATGGCTCTATCCGGAAATGAAAACGCCCGCCCTGCTCGACCACGAACCCGTCGGATCGCGCATCCGCTTTACCATCCCGACCCTCATCGTCTACGGCCTGAGCGTGCTTCACCTGAAGAAAACGTGAGCCGCCCGGAAGATTACCAGTACCGGGAACCGAACGAGATCAAATAACCGAACGGAGCGCTCCTCTTATGAAAAAGAAAAAAAGGGTCGGAATCTACCTCACCTCAAAAGTCATCCGGGACAACCCGGACTACCTGAAAGCCCTGCGAGATCAACTCGGCCTGAACCTGGTCATCACCGGCTTCGCGGGCGAACTTCCCCTGGAAGTCCTGAAAGAGAGTCCGTACGATGGAACCCCCCTCTCGGATGAATGCCTGGACACACTCGTCTGCAAACACATAGACGGCCGCCCGGTGGACCCGCTGGAGTTCGACCAGGTCAGGGAATCCGTCGGTCCAGGTATAGGAAAGGGAAACGACGAGGAATTCCGTCGCACCATCCAAACGATCCACGACGCCGGTATGGAGACGTGGATCTGCGGTGGATCGTGGACCATTCGACGACTGATGTTCTGCCCCGGCAACGAAGCCGTCAACCGCTGGTTCGAAGCCGTAGTATACGTCCACCTGGCCACGCACTACGGTGTCGAAGGGCTGGACATCACCCACACCCGCTATCCGATGGGCAGCTTTCCCAGGGGCCTCTTCGCCTGCGCCTGCGACAACTGCGCCCGGGCGGCCTCCGACCTGGGCTACGACATGGAAAACATGGTAGCCGCCCTCCGCGCCGGCCACGACCGCCTCGGAAAGCTCAACCCCCAGCGCCTGGCCGCCGCCTGCCGGCATGGCATGGGGCCCTTCGACTTTCTGCAAATTCTGGACATGCCCTCTAAGATCCTCGACTGGTTCTGCTTCCGGGCGGACCTCCTGGGCAGAAACCTGAAGCGCTTTCACCGGGCCGTCCACGCGGCGGCCGGGCCTGACGCCATCTTCGGCATGGACACCTACCCCGCCTCCTTATCCATGTTCATCGGCCACAACCACGCCGCCTGGGGAGACTTCGCGGACTTTGCCAGCCCGCTGGTCTCCCACGTCTACCAGTTCGTTGTGCTCACCTTAGTGGAATGGGCCAAATTCCTGCAGGAGACCAACCCCGGCCTCAGCGAAGCCGACGCCTTTCAGGTCGTCTACAGCCTGATCGGCTACGACGGCCTCGGACTTCCCGAATCCGAAAAGGACTTCCACCACGAAGACATCCACAGGATGGCCCGCAGCATCCCGTTAAAAGACCTGGTCCTGCACGACCTGATCAAAGCCCGCCTCTCCCTGCCCGAGGAGGTGCCTTCCTACCCCATCATCCACGGTGAAGGCTGGCCGGTGGACGACATCCGGGGCATCATGGAGGGCGCCGAAGAGGCCGGACACGACGGCATCATCTTTCAGGGCGTCGCTGAACTCGTCGACTTTGAACTCAAGTAAACGCAGGACAGAAGGAAAACCCTATGCCCGAACCCAAATCTCCTGAAGAAATCAAAGAACGTCTCGACGGCCCCGTCAACTCCATCCCCACCCCCTTCCTGCCCGACGGCCGGATCGATTGGCAGGGTGTCCGCAACATCATCGAGCTCGGCATCACCGGCGGCAGTCAGGTCAGCCTGCTCACCTACGGCGACAGCCAGTTCGACTTCCTCTCCGACGACGAAGTCGCCGAGATGGCCCGCTGCCTGGTCGACCAGGTCAAAGCCCGGGCCCTCACCGTGGCCGCCACCCGCCGCTGGTCCGATGATAAAGCCGTGGAATTCGCCCGCTTCTGCAAAGACCTCGGTGTGGATGTGCTCATGGTCCTGCCCTCGGATCACGCCCTCCCGAAGGGAAAGACCGTCCATTACCGGGCCATAGCCGAAGTCATGCCGGTCATGCTCGTCGGATGGCCGCCTCACGAAATCCTCGACGCCCTGGTAGGCGTCCCCAACATCTGTTGCTTCAAGGAAGACGGCGCCATAGATTACGCCGTCAACACCATGCAAATCTACGACAAACACTGGAAATTCATGACCGGCGGCGGGCTCTGGCGGAACTTTACCCAATGGCCCTGGCATCCGGCCTTCTTCTGCTTCTTCTCCTCGTTCGCTCCCCACATCGCCCGCAGCTACTGGCAGGCCGTCCAGGATCGGGATGTGGCTGCTGCCGGCAACATCATCCGGGAAATCGAATTCCCCTACAGAGACCTGGCCGCAACCGTCTCGGGAGGTTTCCAGGCCCTGTGGCGGGCAACAATAGCCTTAAACGGCATTGCCTCGCGCTATTTGCGCTCACCCATGGTCTCGGCCACAGACGAGGAAGTGGAAAAGCTCAAAGAGCCCCTGAACAAACTTGGACTGATAACCGCATAGTCACAGAAACCGAAGAACGATGCTTCCATGAAAACACAAACTGAAGTCCTGGTCATCGGAGGGGGCGCCATCGGCGTCTGCTCGGCCCACTACCTCAGCGAGCAGGGGCGAACCGTCGCCATCGTTGAAAAAGGGGACATCGGTTCGGGCAGCTCGTACGGCAATGCCGGTCTGATCGTTCCCAGCCACAGCACACCGCTGGCGGAGCCCGGGGTCATATCCAAAGGACTCAAGTGGATGTTCAACCCTGAAAGCCCGTTTTACATCAAACCCCGCTTCAACCGCGACCTCATCTCCTGGCTCTGGAAATTTCGCCGTGCCTGCAGCGAGCGGCAGATGCACAGGTCCATACCCATCATTCGGGATCTCAGCCTGGCCAGCCTGCGATTGTTCGATGAACTCGCCGCAATCGAAGGCCTCGATTACGGGTACGAAAAAAGAGGCATGCTGGCCGCGTTCAACACCGAAAAGGGGCTTGAAGGTGGCATCGAAGAGGCCCGCCTGATGCAGAAAAACGGCCTTGAGGCCAGAATTCTGAACGCCGATGAAATCCAGGAACTGGAACCGGGAGTTCGAACCACGGCCATCGGCGGTGTGTACTACCCGCAAGATGCGCACCTTATTCCCCATCAATATGTACGTGAACTTGCCCGACACGTGGAAAATAAGGGTGTGAGTATCCAGCCGTTGACCGAAGTCCTCGGTTTTGAGACATCCGGCCGGAAAGTGACCGCAGTCAAGACCACCCGGGGCGATTTCTCAGCCGAAGAAATCGTCCTGTCCGGGGGCTCCTGGTCGTCCGGCATAGCCCGGGACCTGAAGATCAAACTGCCCATCCAGCCCGCCAAGGGATACAGCGTCACATTCAAGCGGCCGCCGAACTGTCCACGTATCCCCTTTGTTCTTGCCGAGGCCAAAGTCGCCCTCACCCCTCTGGGCGATACCCTGCGCTTCGCCGGCACCCTCGAACTGGCCGGCCTGGATCTTTCCATCAACATGCGCCGCGTACAGGCCATCCTCAAAGCCATCCCCGGCTACCTGCCCGACATCCATCCCGACACGCTCGAACTCATCGAAATCTGGCGCGGGCTGCGCCCCTGCACCCCGGACGGCCTCCCCTTCCTCGGACGTCCTCGCGCCTACGACAACCTCATCGTCGCCGCCGGACATGCCATGATCGGCATCTCCTTGTCCCCTATCACGGGCAAGCTGGTATCCCAGATGGCGGCAAACGAAAAACCGTCGATCGACCTGACCGCACTCAACACAGAGCGTTTTAGTTGAACCCATACAGGAGGCAGATAATGGGAGAAATAGAAGAACGTGAGGAGGTTATAAAAATCGAACCGCCGCTGCAGGAGGACCTGACAGAGGAATTGCTCGATTTCTGGGAGGCGACCTTCGAAGTCCCCTGTGACGGCTATCGAAGCGTTCTCAACGGTTCGGAACGCGACGACAATCACGACATTTTCTATCTGATTCGAAAAGACAAGGAGCTGGCCGGCACCAGCCATCTGACAATCTCAAAAGCGGACCCCCGGCTGGCCGGCCTCGGCGAAGTGGCAACGCCCTCCAAATTCCGCCGGCAGGGAATCGCCACCGTGCTCTGTACGCAAACGCTTGATGATTTTTTTAAGCTTAACGGCCAGGCCTTTTTTCTGGGAACGGTAAACCCCGAGGCCGCCCGCGTCTACCACCGGCTTGGCTGGCGGAAACTGGCCGGAGCCAATGTGATGGCCTTCATCGCAAGTGGAGACTCGCCCGAGGCCTTTCTCGTAGATTACTTCAGAGAAGGTGGCGCTGCCCAAATTCTACCTGCCACACCTGCCGATCGCATACCCATGATCCCTCTGCTGCTTTCCCCTCACGACTGGAAGGTACTGGACGCCAACGTGAGCATGTTCTCAACGCGATACGCAGTACAGAATTCGTGCATGGGGCTTTATCCCCGGTACGAGGCGCTTGCTCAAGAAGGCCGCGGGGCGTGGTTTGCCCTGCGCACGGAGCAGGGCCGTGTGGTCGGCCTGTCGTCGGTGCGGCTGGACGAATCGGGTCACGCTCAGATAGACGGTTTTACCCACCAGAGTCACGCGGATGCCTGGGAAGACCTGATAGGGGCGACCTTACGCTGGGTCGCCGACAGGGGCGCATCCCTGTGCTATGCAATCGTGTCGGCCGAAGACGAAGACAAACGCGCCCGCTTCGAAGCACTGGGATTTCAAGAGGCCGGAGCGGGCGGTGTATTCACTATAGGCGAGAGACAGGTTCCATCCATCCGCCTGGAAAAACAGTAATCCACACGGAGTATCCCGTGCGCATCCAAGACCTCAACACGCTGCAATTGCCTCGCACCAAAAAAGAAACCGGCTGGCTCGAAGTGGCTTCACGGCCCGATGGAGGGACCTGGCAACTCCCCTTCCTCTCCGTAACCGGCGCGTCGGACGGCCCTGCGCTGGTCGTTGCCGCCGGCGTCCACGGCGATGAGTACGAGGGCGTGGAAGCCATCCCCCGAGTCTTTCAACAGGTACAGCCTGAAACCCTGCGTGGAACGCTGTTGATGGTACCCGTGTGTAACATGCCGGCCTATGAAACCATCACCCGCAGCAGCCCCATCGACGGCCTGAACCTGGCCCGCGTCTTTCCGGGCGATGCAAACGGCAGCATCACAGAGCGTATCGCCCACTGGATCACGGAAAAACTGTTGAAAAACGCCGATTTCTTCATCGATCTCCACAGCGGAGGCACAACCTACAGGATCCCCACCCTCATCGGCTACATCCACGGCGAAGACGAACTCGAGCGAAAATCCCTCGAAGCCGCCAGGGCCTTTGGCGCCCCTGTCCTCTGGGGGCATCCCCTGCCTGTTGCCCCGGGGCGCAGCATCAGCGCGGCAATCGACCTGGGCGTGCCCTCCCTCTACACCGAAGCGCTGGGAGGCGGCATCGCCCGTTCGGACGACGTGGCCTGTTTCCGCGACGGTGTGCTCAACGTGATGAAATGGCTGAACATGCTCGACGGCGATCCGCAACCCCGCCCGACCACGCACCACCTGTTCGGCGAGGGAAATATCGACCAGGTCATCTCGGCGCCGGTCGCCGGCTATTACCGCCCTGAAGTCGACCTGCTCGAAGAGGTCAGCGCCGGCCGGCGCCTCGGCGTCATCCAGGATTTCTTCGGTCAGGTGATCCAGGAAATAAAAGCGGATCGTGACGGCGTTGTCATCATGCTGCGGCGCTTCCACCGGGTGCGGGTAGGCGATGGCCTGGTCCACATCACCGGGTACGTGGACTGACCTTTATAGATAGGAGGAACCTGAAATGAAAGTCTTGATGCGTCAACGCGATCTGTCGGACGAGTACATCCTCTTTGCCCAGCAAATCGGTGCGGACGGTCTGGACATCCACCACTCAGAATATGTTCCCGGCTTTGCGGAACAGGGAGAATCCGGATCTTGAAGGCTTGAAGAACCTGAAGGAAAAGCTGGCCGCCGCCGGCCTGGGAGTCTACCGGGTCGCCCCCCCAGCGCCGGTTAAGTATCTGACGGGCGAAGCGGGAGGTGAAGAGGAAGTCGACAACCTCGTCAAAACCCTGGAAATTTTCGGCCAGGCGGGAATCCCCTTTATGTCCATGCCGGTCCATCTGGGCAATTCCGGGTATCGCGGGGGCTATTCCCATGTGCATCGGGGCGGCTACACCATGCATGCGTTCTCGGTCGCCAAAATGGAAAAAAGTCTGGCCGAAGAACCGCTCGAAGAGAAAATCTCCCTGGACGACCATTGGAATCGCTGTGTCGAACTCTACAAGCGGCTGGTCCCCGTGGCCGAGAACCACAACGTAAAGCTCATCACCCACCCATCGGACCCTCCCCTGCCCGATACCGACATCTCCCCCAGGCGCTGGACCGGCCTCATGGACGCCGTTCCCAGCGATCACAACGGCCTGCTCTACTGCATCGGCACCCGCTACGAGTCCGGCGTAAACATCTTTGAAGACATCCGCTACTTCGGCCGCAAAGGCAAAATCTTCCACACCCACTTCCGCAACGTGAGGGGAACCATCCCCACCTCGGGCGGGTACGAGGAAGTGGCCCTGGACGACGGCGACATGAACATGTTCAAAATCCTGCAAACCCTGCAGGAAGTCGGATTCGACGGCGGCCTGCAAATCGACCACCTGCAGAAATACAGCACTGATGACGAACATCAGAAAATTGCTTCGGCTTACTCGGTCGGATACGTCAAAGCTCTCATCGCCGCGCTCAAGACCTGAAAAAGGAGAGACCCATGGCGCCCCGGACACCCCGTTCCCTATCCACATTTTGCCGGAAAACGCTGCCGCTGATACAGGGTCGAACCGATGGCAAACGGCTTCTGAACACAGTCGCCGCCATCGTGGAAACCGACCGCTGGAACTCCTTTGACAGATTCCACGAAACCACCCGGACCCTGGTAGACCGGTACAGCGCAGCAGGCGCAGCCGTAGAGGTTGATCCTCTCCAGACAGGCGGCCGGATCGGCTCCGGCCGCTGGATCATCCACGAGGCCGCCGATGTGCGCAGCGCGACCGTAGACGTCATCCGTCCCGTACGCCAGCGCGTGCTGGACTACAAAGACAATCCCTGGCACGTGATCCAGTGGAGCGGCGCCACCCCGCGCAATGGAATGGTGAGCGAACTGGTCATTTTGGACGATCCGGAAAAACTCGAGCGCATTCGTCCCGATGGACTTTCCGGAAAAATCGTACTCACGCGCCTGAATCCGCGCAGTCGTCTGTGGGAACTCGCCCGGACAGGCGCCGCAGGAGTCATCACCGACGAGCCAGTTGAAAACCTGCCCAACGCGACTCCCTGGACCAAATTCGGCTGGGGCGGCATCCCCATCGGAAACGCCGCCTTTCACCTGGTGGGCCTCGTCCTCTCCGAAAACGCCGGCAAAAAGCTCCGCAGGCTGGCGCAAAAGCACGGCAGCCTGACCCTGCGCACCAGGGTCGACACTCGGAAATACGTGGGCAAGCACGACATCGTCAGCGGTCTCATCCTGGGCGAGGACAGACCCCAGGAAGAAATCTGGGCCCTGGCGCACAACGGCGAACCCGGCGCCATTGACAACAGCTCGGGCGTCGCCCTCTGCGTTGAAATCGCAACCGTGCTTGAAAGCCTCATCGCCGAAGGGTCGCTCCCCCGGCCAAAGCGCACCATCCGGCTGCTGAACGCCTACGAATGTTACGGCTTCTTCAAATACCTGGAAGACATCGAGCGTCCCGTGCCCCCCCTGGGCGGTCTGAACATCGATTCCGTAGGCGCCAGACCCCAGGTCTGCGACGGCCGGCTCGAATGGCACGACACCATCCCGATGTCCGCCGGATTTGTGAACAAACTCGGCGAGCCCATCGTCCGGTCCGCCCTCCGGCGCAAAAACCCCGGGTACAAACTCTGCCTCGAACCCTTCGTATCCACCTCGGACACCCTCATCGGCGACCCCAAATACGGCTTCCCCTGTCCCTGGATCACCACCCACCGCCAGGGCCGCAGCTTCGACGCGTATCACACCTCGGCTGACACCCTGAACCTTCTGAGCCGGGACGGCCTGGCCGTATGCGCAGCAGCCGCAGCCGGCTATCTCTACTTCCTGGCGAACGCTGGCAGCCGGGAAATCGTAGAACTGGCAACCGCGGAAACAGAAAGAACCCTGGAACAGCTCCGGCCTTCGCGCAAGCGACGGTCGCCGGTCGAAGTCGGATACATCCGCGAGGCGCACCGGGTAAACATTGAAAAACTCCGGAGCTGGATATCGGAAGAAAACCACGCTCAGATCCTCGCACATCTGTCCGGATGTGAACGCCAGGTACGCGAAGCTGCTCGAAGCGCAGCCCGAAAAACAACGCGATCCCGAAGGCGCAGCATCCCCGGCTCCCGGCGGATTCCGCACCGCACGGCTGTATTGTCGCCCGACCTGAGCAACACGCCGCCGCCTATCGCCGCGCGCATCGGCGTAGCCCGACTCTCACCCTGGGCCCTGTTCTGGGCGAATGGCAGGAGATCGCTGTCGGAAATCGCCGAGGCCCTCACCTGCGAGTATCAACGGGAGATAACCATCGAACAGGTAACCACATTCTTCGAAGCGCACGCCGAACTGGGATATGTGAAATGGGTCGCACCTTAGGAAAGGAGGACTTTCATGGGCAGCAGTCTGCCAAAGACCGATAAGATCAGCGCTGCCGTTATCACCGGAGGCCATGCGTTCGACGTACCCGGATTTCACGCCATCTTTCGCAGCCTGCCGGGCGTGGACAGTTACGTCCAGCACCTGGACAACTTTGTGGCGGATGTCGGGAAGGTCCGAGAGGAATACGACGTCATCGTCTTCTACAACATGCCCGGAGGAGCCCCCGAGGGCAGAGTCCAAAGCGTATTGGAACAACTCGGCACAACGAACCAGGGCATCTTCCTGCTGCATCACGCAATCCTCGCTTATCTGGAATGGCCGTTCTGGTCCGACCTGGTCGGCATCCGGGATCGCGACTTCGGCTACCATCACGGCCTGCAGCTTCACGTCGATATCGCGAACCCCGGGCATCCGATTGCACAGGGCCTTGGACCCTGGGACATGGTGGATGAAACCTACACCATGAACGACCCGGAAGCGGACAGCGACATCCTGCTCACAATCGACCACCCCAAAAGTATGCACGCCATCGCCTGGACACACCCATTCAAAGCGTCGCGTGTATTCTGCTTCCAATCCGGCCACGACAACGAAACCTGCGTGGACCCCAATTTCCGCACCGCCATCTCACGCGGAATTCAATGGTGCGCAGGACGAATCTGAATACAGGAGGACCGAAATGAAAGTCTTCATCTCCGCCGACATGGAAGGCATCAGCGGCATCGTCTCCGAAGAAGAGACCTTCATGGGCCGCAGCCTGTACCCCACCGCCCGGCTGGCCATGACCCGCGATGTCAACGCCGCCGTGGAGGGCGCCCTGGAGGGTGGGGCGATCGAAATCGTGGTGAACGACTGCCATTACTCGGGCCTCAACATCGACCCGGAAGAACTGCGCCCCGAAGCCAGGCTGATTCGGGGCCAGCCCTTTCCCATCATGGTCTCGGGGCTGGACGACTCCTTCAACGCAGTCTTCCTCATCGGCTACCACGCCATGAAGGGAACCGCCTGCGCCATTCTGGATCACACCTACACCAGCCAGTTCGTCGAAATCCGGATCAACGGCCGCAGCATCGGCGAGATGGGACTGGCATCTGCTGCCGCGGGAGAGTTCGGCATACCGGTCGCCCTGGTCACCGGCGATGATAAGACAGCACTTGAAGCCCGTGAATTCGCGCCCGGTGCAGAGGTCGTGGTCACCAAAAAAGCCATGGGAAGAATCTCGGCGGAGTGCCTGTCGCCGGAAACCGTCCGTCGGGAAATCCGCGATAAAGCCGGCAGCTTCCTCGACCACCTGGGCGGACTGAAACCCTTTCGCCTGGAGCCCCCCCTGAAACTGGAAATGGAATTCGTCTACACCACAACCGCGGACCGCGCAATCAACATCCCCGGCGTCGAACGGACGGGCGGACGTTCTGTTGCCGCCACGCTGGCGTCGGTGCAGGAGGTGGGAAGGTTGATATCTGCCTTTTCATATTTTCTGTAGGAAAAGGAACACACCATGGCCAAATTGAAAAACGTCAACACCACCGACATCCGGGACGCCATTCGCCTGGGCTGCCAGACCATGTGCAGCGTCTTCAACGCCGATGACAACAACATCCCCTTCTTCGGCTCCCGTGTGCTCCCTGAAGCCAGGTTAAGCTTCAGCTCAGTGCATTCCGAATCCCACGTCCCGGGTCGCCATCTGAACGCCCTGCTCAATGCGGAAGACGCCGCCGGTATTTGCATCAACGAGGAATGCATCGACACCCATGCCCGGGCGGCCTTCCTCTCATACAGCGGCCCCGTACCCCTGCCCATCAACCGCGACCAGAGCGGCGGTCCTCCGGTCAACTTTACGCCCCACAATGTCCGCGAAGGATTCCACGCCCTCTACCCTCTGGCGCACTTTCGGCATTCTGCTCAAGCCCGCCAACTGGCCGAAGCCAGCATCGAGACCATCTTCAAACACTGGCGCCCCGACCGGGGCTGGGACTACGCCTGCCTGGAAGGCGAACTGGGCCTGAACGTGCGCCGGTCCACCTTCATCGTCGGCCTGGCCCGGTCCATCGGCCCGCTGGTCAAACTCTACCGGTCCATCGGACACGAGCCGGCCCTGGAACTGGCGATCATCCTGAAAGAAAAAGTCCTGGAATTCTTTAAAGAGGACGGCAGCTACGACAGAGAAGCCTTCGGAGCCCACACCCATTCGACCACCTGTGTGATGTCCTCCCTCGCCCAGCTTGCCGACCTGACCTCGGACGCTCCTCTGATAAACCGTGTGCGGGCATTTTATGACAACGGCCTCTGGGAAACCCGTGATGCGCTCGGCTGGGTCATCGAAAGCAGCAGTGACGAAGCGCCTCCGGACCGGGGTGAAATCAACAATACCGGAGACATCGTCGAAACCGCCCTGATCCTGGGGCGATGGGGCTATCCAAAATACTACGAAGACGCGGAGCGCATCCTGCGGGGCCACATGCTCCCGGCACAGTTGCGTGACATCTCCTTCATCAAAAACCCGCCCAATCCCGAAGGTGAAGACGGCAAACGGGACGTGGCCGAACGGCACCTGGGCGCCTTCGGTTTCCCCGCCCCTTACGGACACCAGCCGATCGATGCTGAATCCGTAAGCTTCAACATGGACATCGTGGGTGGGGGCGTCGCATCCCTGTGCGAAGTCTATCGGGAAATCGTCCGTTCAGACCGGGCCGGACATCGGGTCAACCTGTTCTTCGACCACGAAACCGAAGCCCTCAAAATCGAGTCTCCCTACACCCATCCGACCTTGAGCGTCAGAACAAAACGTCCCGGACCCCTCTTTGTCCGCCTCCCTTCCTGGGTTGACGCGCAGCAAATCAAACTACGAGGCACAACCGAGTCGCTGCGAAACACCAATGGCTACCTGTTCATCGCCCGCCCGCCGCTCAATCGCCCGCTCACCTTTGAGTTCCCTTTGCCCGACCGGCAAATCACCCTGGCCCACCGCACGCGGCAGATCCGGGTGAAACTTCGCGGCGACCAGGTCACCGCAATGGAAAACTTCGGCGCCGATTTAACCTTCTTCGACCCGTTAGAATAAACACAAGGAGACAATACCCGATGGCAGACCAACCCGGCTGGCGTTCCAGGGCCGGCACCTTATTCGAGACCGAAAAACAATCCGCTTCCGGCTCCCGCGGCGTGGTGGCCGCAAACAATCCCATCGGCTCGGCCGCCGGCGCCGAAATGTTCGCAATCGGTGGCAACGCAATGGACGCCGCAATCGCAGCCCTGTTCGCCCTCAACGTGGTCGAACCCCAGATGGTCGGCCTCTTCGGCGCCGGGTGGATGAACATCCGCCTTGCGGACGGCGCACCCGTCATCATCGACAACTACGCCCACGCGCCCGCCGCCGCCACCCCGGACATGTACAGGCCCATCTCCGACACCTGGCCCGATTATATGCTAACCGAGGGCAGCCATAACAAAGTCGGCTACCTTTCAGTCGGCGTCCCCGGCGCCCTGAAAGGCTGGGCCGAAGTCGTCGAAAACTGGGGCCGGCTGGACCTGAGAACCGTCATGCAGCCCGCCATCCGACACGCGGAACACGGCTTCCGAATCAGCCGCTACCTGAGGGATTCGATTGCAGGCCAGCAGCAGGCCATGGCGCGGTTCCCCGAAACAGCGCGCATATTCCTCCCCAACGGCCAGCCTCCCGAAACCGGCGACCTCATCGTCCAGCCGGACCTCGCGGCCTCCCTCCGCACAATCGCAAAGGAAGGACCGGACGTCCTCTACGGCGGCGCCCTGGGGCAGACCATTGCCGAAGATATGCAGAAGAACGGCGGCATCCTCACCCTCAACGACCTGCGCGCCTACCGCACCGTCCGCCGTGCGCCCATCGCCTCCACCTACCGCGAATACGAACTCACCCTGCCCTCGCCTCCCTGTTCCAGCGGCGTACACATCCCCCAGATCCTCAACATCCTCGAAGGCTTCGACATCGCATCCCTCGGCTTCGGCACCGCCGATGCCATCCACCTCCTCGCCGAATGCTTCAAAATCGCCTTCGCCGACCGGGCCGCCTACGTCGGCGATCCCTCCGAAAAGGACGTACCCGTCGAATGGCTGATCTCCAAAGATTATGCAGACCAAAGACGCGCCAACATCACCCTGGAAAAGGCAACCAGTCCCGACCCCGGCGTTCCCCCATCGCCCGAATCGGCCTCCACCACGCACGTCACCGCCGCCGACGCAGACGGCAACATCATATCGATCACCCAAACGGTCAACGAAGGATTCGGCTCCAAAGTCACCGTACCGGGCACCGGCATCCTCCTCAACAACACCATGGCCCTCTTCGATCCGCATCCGGGCCAGGCGAACTCCGTGGCATCGAACAAACGGATGGTCAGCAGCAACTCGCCCACCATCATCACAAAAAACGGCCGCCCGTACATGGCGCTCGGCACCCCCGGCGGTGTGCGCATTTTCCCCAGCGTCACCCAGGCCATCGTCAACGTCATCGACCACGGCATGACCCTGCAAGAAGCCGTCGAAGCGCCCCGTGTATGGACCCAGGGCCAGCAGCTCGAAGTCGAATCCACCGTACCGGACGCGGTCCGCAGTGACCTCTCTGCTCGGGGCCACGACGTCCTGGAGGTCCGAACGGTCGCCGGCGGAATGAACGGCGTCATCTTCGACCAGGACACCAGCGTCATCACCGGCGCCGCCTGCTGGCGCGCCGACGGCGCCCCCATCGCCTTAAGCGGCGGCCCGGCGCGTCCGGGCATGCGGTTCAGACCAACCGCAGACCGAGATACCAAACCATAGCGAATCCAGGGCCTGTATGTGCAACCGTAGGGGCGCGGTTCCCGCGCCCTCCCACTGCGTCTTCTATCATTACCCGTCCCACGGCCTTTCACCCCGATAAAAGGAGCCCGACCATGAAAATCACCCGCATCACCGCCACACCCATCCAGGTGCCTCGCCCCCAGACCTTCACGAGCAGCCTGGGCCGCAGCGTCTACACCGAAAACGCCGTCGTTGAAATCGAAACCGACGGCGGCATCACCGGAATCGGCGAAATATGCAGCATCTGGGATCGCAAGGGCCGGGGCCAGGCCGAAAACATCAACGACCTGCTCGCCGAAGCCCTCACCGGCCGCGACCCCTTCCGCATCGCCGAAATCCATGCGGCTATGGACAGCCTTCTGCACCGCTCCTACCCGGCCAAAGCCGGCGTCGACATGGCCCTCTACGACATCCTCGGCAAAGCCCTGGACACCCCCGTCTACAACCTCCTTGGCGGCATGGTCCGCGACCGCGTGCTGCTCAGCCACTCCCTCTCCATGGGCGAGCCGGAGCAGGTGGCCCAGCAGGCCGCGGACCTCGTCGAAAAAGGCTACAAAACCGTCAAATCCAAAATCGGCATGGACCAGCGGGCGGACTTTGCCACCCTCGAGGCGATTCGCAAACGCATCGGCGATGACATCGTCCTGCGCGTGGACGCCAACATGGGCTGGCCCAACCCCAAAGAGGCCGTACGAAACATCAAAGCCCTCGAACCCTTCAATCTCGAACTCGTGGAACAGCCCCTGCACTTCAGCGACCTAACAGGCCTGCACCATGTGCGTGAGCACGTGGACACCCCCATCATGGCCGACGAAAGCGTCTGGATCCCCAACGATGCCATCGCCTGCATCCGGGCCGAAGCCGTGGACATCTTCAACGTCTACGTGGCCGAAGCAGGCGGCATCTACCCCGCCGCGCAGATCTTTGCCATCGCCGAAGCCGCTCGCCTGCCCTGCATCATCGGCAGCATGCCCGAACTCGGCATCGGCACCTCTGCCCAGGCCCACCTGGCCTTTGCCATGCGCAACCTGGGCTACGGCAGCGACGTAAACGGTGTTGTCTACCATGCGGACGACATCATCAACGAAACCCTGCACATCGAAGACGGCTACATCCTCCCGCCTCCAGGCCCCGGCCTGAGCGTGAGCCTCAACCGGGATAAGGTCGAACAGTACCGGATGAAGTGACATATATCCGAATGTCGAATGAAAGTGCTTCTCCCTCATCATTATCAGTACATCACGAAACCCAAGAACCATCAGGAAATTTCAAATTGCAAATTGCAAATTGCAAATTATAAATTTCAAATTGACCTCCCCCAACCCCGAAATCGGCTTCTAGACTGCTTTTTGGGAAGGGGAAGGGTCGATTTGCAATTTGCAATTTGCAATGGTCAATTTGCAATTGCCTCTCGTCCAGACTGATCTCGTGAAGTACTGATTATCTCATTATCGAGGAGATACTAAATGTCAGACAGGCCCATCCGCGTTTACCCCGAACACTACGCGCCTTCCGATCTCGATTTCGACCTGGACATGAACTTCGAAGATCGCTCCGGAACCCTGTACAGCCCGCCCGACATGCAACTCATCTCCGGAGCCTGCGGAACCTGGACCCTCCGAATCGTAAACCACGCCTGTGACCTGAAACCGGGCGGGGTCATCGCCCTGGTGCGCTTCAACTACCAGATCGCCTTCAACCTGCAGACGGACAACCCCCGGAGGCGCGACTACTGCATCCTGAGAACCGACAGCAGCGCGTCCCTGAAGCTGGTAACCTGGCGGGACTCGGTAAACCTCCTGAACATCGTCGTAGAATCCGGCGTCTTCAAAAAGGGCGAAACCTGCACTGTGCGGATCGGCGACCGCCGCCAGGACAGCGTAGGTTCCGAAGTCTTCTGGTCCACCACCGACGCCGAATTCCTGCTCGCTGTGGATGTCGACGGCAGCGGCGACTTTCAAGGCGTCAAAAACAACCCTTACCCGTTCAGCGTCATCGCCCGTCCCGATCCCGACCTGCTGCGGCTCCTGGGCCCCACGGTCACCAGAACCGGCGACCCCTTTGCCCTGCACCTGGGCGTCTTCGACCAGAACCGCAACCTCGTCGAAAGCTTTGAGGGCCAGATCGAATTCGAAATCCCCGAAGGTGTTGAGGGCCTGCCCCCTGCGTATCAATTCTCCTCGGAAGACCGAGGCCTGAAAATATTCGATAACATCAGCATCCGTCGTCCCGGCGTCTACCGCATCGGCCTGAGCGGAGCTGGCCTCGAAGGCAGTTTTCTCAGCAACCCTACCATTGCCGGCGACCAGCCCGAATCCTGCGTCTACTGGGGCGATGTCCACGCCCACGGCTGGGGCGACTCCACCATGCATCTGATGTACCTCCGTTCCGAAAAAATGGACCCCCTCTCCCGCCATCAACAGGGCCACCGGATCGGCCGCTTCGATTTTGCCTGCCCGGCCTCTATGTCCATGGACCCCAACAAACGAGAAGAGATCTTCGGCGCCTACCAGGACGCCTGCGAACAGATGGACGAGCCCGGCCGTTACGTTCCCTTCCTGGCCTACGAAGCCCATCCCAAAGCCGGAGACCGCCAGGTCATCTTCAAAAACTATCAAAACGAGCCCATCCCACCGCCTTCCCGCGGTCCAATGGACGAACTGGTAGCAACCTACGGGGACCGGGACGACGTCTTCCTTCAGGTCCACATCGGCGGCCAGCCTCCAAAATGGGACCTCTACAAACCCGCCCGGGAGCGCTTCCTGGAAGTCTGCTCGGGCTTCGGCTGCGCCGAGTGGCTCCTGCAGGAAGCCCTGAACCTGGGCTACAGACCGGGCGTGTGCGCCGCCTCGGACCTGCACCTGGGCCTTATGGGCGGCCCTCGCAGCGTGGAGCCTTTCCGGGGAAGATTCAGCCAGAAATACCCCATGAGGCATCGAGACTCCGCCTACGGAACCGGCCCGATCACGGCCATCGTCGCAGCCGAGCTAAACCGGGAGGCCCTCTGGAATGCCATGGAGGGAAGGCAGACCTACGCCACCAGCGGCGCCCACATTTACCTGCGCGTAACATGCAACGGCATTCCGGCCGGCGCAGAAATCGACCTGGCCGGCGAACTCCAGATCTCAATTGTCTGCCACGCCTGCGCCCCCCTAAGCCGGATCGACCTGATCGTAGGCGACTACTGCGCCAGATCCTGGCAGCCGGACGGAATGGACTTCGCCAAAGACATCACCCTCGCCGCCAACGACCTCCCCGGCGACTGGGTCTACGTAAGGGTGCGCCAGATCGACAACGAATACGCCTGGTCCTCCCCCGTCTGGCTTGAACGCCAGGAACCCCTTCCTCCGCCCGGCGACCTGCCCCGCTGGAACGAGCAGGAGACCATCGACCTGGATGCCATCGGCGAAAACGACGCCGGTCCTTATCTACCGAACCTTCAAAATTACCTGGAGCTCGAAGAAACCCCGGACCGCTTCCATCAGCTCACTCCGGTAGGCATCCAGAAACAACATGTAGGCCGCTGCGCCCTCTTCTACTGCTACTGGGGCGAGGAGAAATTCCCCATGAGCATCCGCTGGTTCTTCGACTTCGAAATCCCCAGAATCCGTTACGACTTCGGCTGGCAGGATTTCGGCGCTTTCGATGAAAACAGCCTGGGACCCGAGCTAATGGCCAAATACCCAGAGGAAGGAGCACGGTAATGCTTGCAATCGACGGCGGAGAAAAAATCCGCAAGACCCCATTTCCGAAACGGCGCCTTTTGGGCGAGGAGGAAAAACAGGCTGCTGCATCGCTCTTCGATCAGGCCATTGAAAGCGGAAATGCCTTCGGCTACGGCGGCCCTGAAGAACAGGCCTACGAGCAGGAATTCGCGGAATATATGGGAGGAGGCTATGCGGAGCTGGTCAACTCGGGCACCTCTGCCCTCTACACGGCCCTGGGTGCCCTGGAGCTGGAAGTCGCCGGCGAAGTGATCGCCCCGGTCATCTCCGACCACGGCGGCGTCATGCCCGCGGCCCTGCTCAACCAGGTACCCGTGCTGGCCGACACACAGCCGGGCTCGTACAACATCGGCCCGGAGCAGATCGAAGCCCTCTTAAGCCCACACACCCGGGCCATCATCGCCACACACATTTCCGGGGAGCCCGTGGATATGGACCCGGTCCTGGAACTGGCCCAACAGCGCAACATCCCCGCCATCGAGGACTGCGCCCAGGCGCACGGCGCAACCTATAAGGGCAGGATGGTGGGCGCCATGGGAACCATCGGCATATTCTCAACCATGAGCGGCAAGCACCACGCCACAGCCGCACAGGGAGGCGTCGTATTCACAAAAGACGAAGACCTCTACTGGCGCATCAAACGATTTTCGGACCGGTGCAAACCGCTCAACACCGACGCCACGAGCAACCTCAGGGCCGGCCTCAACCTCAACGGCAACGACCTGTCCGCCGCCGTCGGCCGCGTGCAGTTGCGCAAGCTCCCGGCCATCACCCAGAAGCGCCAGCAGGTCGCGCACGGCATCCAGGAGGGAATCGCCCACCTTCAGGCCATCTCCGTCGGCTGGCAGGTGCCCGACACCGAATCCGTCTACTGGTTCATGCGCATCCATGTAGACGCCTCCAAACTGACCGCAGACAAAAACCAGGTGGCCGCCGCCATATCCGCCGAGGGCATCCCCCTGTCCGTCTACTACGGCCGCATCATCTCGGAAACCACCTGGTTCCGCGAACGAAAAGTCTTCGGTACCAGCGACTATCCCTGGGGCCTGGAAGAATACAAAGGAGACCGCAACGCACAATTCCCCTGCCCGAACGCCGTAGAAGCCAGAGAGACCCACTTCGCCCTGAGAATCCACGAAAGCTGGGGCGAGCAGGAAGTGGAAGACACGGTAAAAGCTTTTGAGAAAGTCGAGAACGCCTATCTGAAATGAGAAGGAGAGTTGAATCGAGATCGTAAAAGACCATACCAGATACACTCCCTGGCTGCCGACCAGGTTCGAGCGTGATTTTCCTTGAGAATCACGACAAGCAAAGGTAAATTATACCGGGCTGCCGACATCCTGAAGCAGAAACAAAAGAAGGAGGAAGACCGTGCCGAACATACCAAAGAAGGTGATCGACCGCTTTACCAAGACCGTGCCGAAATTCCAGAAGGTCTTCCACATAGCCAAAGACCGTGATGTTAACGAATCTGACACGGTGGCGATCCTTCAGGACGTGCTTGCGGAGGTCTTCGGATATGACAAATATCTCGAAATCACGCGCGAGTTTGCCATCCGCAGTACATATTGCGACCTGGCAATCAGAGTTGACGACAAAGTTCAGTTCCTGGTGGAAGCAAAGGCCATAGGAATCGATCTGAAAGAGACCCACATGAGGCAGGCCATCGACTATGGAGCCAATCATGGGATTCAATGGGTTATGTTGACCAATGGGCTTCAATGGAGAGTTTATCGCATCCGGTTTGAACAGCCTGTTAACTATGACCTCATCTGCTCCCTCGACATCTTTTCGGTAAATCCGAAGAATGAGAAAGATCAAGAGTGCCTATACCTTCTTTCGAGGGAAGGTCTGGCCAAGAACGTTAGAGACGAATACTACGAGAAAGTCCAAAGTGTGAATCGGTTTATTATCGGCAGTCTCATTCTATCAATATGGCGGACAGTTTTCTTTGACAAAAAAGTGCCGTTCACGCAGATTAGGTATCATAGACCACCACGTCAACGATACCCTTTATCTGGAGAGACGGCACAATGGAACTGGCAGAAAAGATACTCAAGAGTTTCAAGATTTCCAAGCCTCAAAAAAAGTTTCTGATGGCTGTGTTTACAGCGATCCTAACAGCTCACGGCAAGATCAATTTTCGTAACCTATCGCGTTACTCTCCTTTGTCACAGAAGACGTATTCACGCCAGTTTGCCAAACCCTTTGAATTTGTGGCCTTCAACCGAGCGGTGATCAATGAAAGCCTGGGCAGAGAAAGTGAACGGATCATCGTGTTAGATGCTTCTTTTGTGTCCAAGTCGGGCAAGCAGACCTATGGTCTGGATTATTTCTGGAACGGTTGTCATCGTCGGAGCGAAAAGGGGTTGGAAGTCTCCAGTGTGGCCATCGTGGATGTTTTGAGAAACACAGGCTTTACGCTGTCCGTTCGTCAAACCGATCCTGGAGATGAACGCCAAATGTCTGAGTCTAAGCCTAAACAGGATGTCGTCAAGGTCAATAAAAAGAAAAGGACCGTCAAGAAAAAGGGCACCAAAAAAAAGGGGAAAGCCAAGTCGAAAAAGCAAAGCTCCAAACAGGCAGAAGACGTCGAAACCCTAACAGATCAGTATTTACAGCACCTGAGTGATGTCAAACCCAGCTTGTTAGAGAATGAAAAATATACCGTTGTCGATGGCTATTTTAGCAAGAAGAAATTTGTTGATGGCGTCCGTGATTTGGATCTACACCAGATCGGCAAATTGCGCTGCGACGCCAATATGCGCTATCTCTACACCGGACCAAAACGGGAAAAGGGAAGCGGAAGGCACAAGACCTATGACGGCAAAGTCAACTGGCAGGACCTGTCTCGGTTTTCATATATCCAAACACAAGATGGCATCGCCATTTACAGTCTTGTCTTGAATCACGTCTCCTTAAAACGCAATTTGAAAGCCGTCGTCTTGCTGGATCACACGAACAAGGACAAGAAGAAATATGCGATCTTGTTTTCAACCGACAAAGACCTAAGTGCCAAGACGATTGTCAGATATTACAAAGCGCGTTTCCAAATTGAATTTATTTTCAGAGATGCCAAACAGTTCACCGGATTGTGCGACTGTCAAGCCAGAGATCAAAAACGGCTGGCTTTCCATTTTAATGCCTCTTTGACAACCCTCAATTTAGCCAAAACGGAACACTTACAAGCCCAATCAGATACGAGACCCATACCCTTTTCCATGGCCAGTGTAAAAGCCTGTTATTTCAACACGTATTTTCTCCAGAATATTTTTTTAATGTTAGACCTCGACCTAAATTTGATTAAAAAATCTCCCCAATACCAAAAACTGCGGGATTATGGCAAAATTGCTGCTTAAAAGTGGCCGAACTATTGATTCTATCTCAGCCGGTACTGCGAGCCATCCGGAGGGAACTGCGGAAGTTCGCTGAAGGAATCAAGGTCGATCTTGGGGATGTAGAGACAATCTTGAAAACCGAGGTTCTTAAACGGGAGCTTGTAGAAGGGGAAGACGCGGAGACAGCGCAGGCTAGGGTGAATCGGTTTTACAAAAAGGCAACGCCACGCCAGAAAAAGGAAAAGGCAGCGCCTGCCTCTCCACGTGAGGAAGATGTATCCTTCTCAGACAGCCTTCTCCGTGAGTCAGGCGAGAACCCGGAATCCTCAATCCAACAATAAGAGGCTCTCCGAGCAGAATATTGGGCGGATGGTTGCCTTTTACCGGGAATATCCGGAGTTATCTCAAGAAATTTTGCTACAGCCTGTGGCAAAAACAGAGAGTGCCGGAGATATGGAGAAGGCAGATGATGTGGAATGAAGAGATCTTAAATGAGCATACGTAAAGCCGTTCGGGCAATCCTCTTGACTCCTGAGGAACGGGTGCTACTGATGAAACTGGAGGAGCCCGTAAGCCGCCGCCAGATATGGATCACGCCAGGGGGAGAAATCGAACGAGGGGAGAGTGTCGAAGCCTGTCTATGCCGCGAGATCGAAGAGGAAACAGGTCTTCAGGATGTCAAGGCCGGACCTTTAATCTGCACTCGAAACCATACCTTCGAATGGAACGGTCGGACAATCAATCAGCACGAAGAGTACTACCTTGTGGAGACAAAGTTATTTGAGCCGTCAATGGAGAACAACCCGGCTGCAGGAGAGAGTCTGGCGTTTCGTGGGTTTCGCTGGTGGTCGGTCGAGGAGATCAGAAATTCGTCAGAGCTATTCGCGCCACGTCGCATAGCCGAGCTACTGGACGCGCTTGTCCGGGTGGGGGTGCCTGAGGAACCGTTCGACATAGGGATCTAAGGATCGGCCGTCCAACAAGCGTTGAAATGAAAGGATAAATCCGTGTCCGGTAACTATGAGAGCCTCTATAAACGGTCGCTTGACGACCCGGAAGGCTTCTGGGCCGAGGCGGCCGAAGATGTCCACTGGTATAAGAAATGGAACAAGGTCCTTGATACTTCACAACAGCCCTTCTATCAGTGGTTCACGGGCGGCGTAGTCAACACTTGCTATAATGCCCTCGATCTGCACGTGGCAACCGGGCGAGCCGATCAACCGGCGCTCGTCTACGATAGCCCTGTCACCGGCACAATCAAGACCTTCACCTATCGTGAATTGCTGGACCAGGTGGCCCGCTTCGCCGGCGTGCTCGCCCACCAGGGAGTGCATAAAGGCGACCGGGTGATCATCTATATGCCCATGGTGCCTGAAGCGGCTGTTGCGATGCTGGCCTGCGCCCGGATTGGGGCCGTCCACTCGGTTGTCTTTGGAGGCTTCGCTCCCCACGAATTAGCCACCCGCATCGATGATGCGAAACCGAAAGTGATTGTCTCGGCCTCCTGCGGCATCGAAGTGAACCGGGTGATACCCTATAAACCCTTGCTCGATCAGGCGATCGACATGTCTGCGGCACAGCCTGAGCGAACGATCATTCTCCAGCGCCCCCAGTTAGAGGCGTCTATGGTTGCCGGACGAGATCTGGATTGGTCTGAACTGATGGCGGTTGCGGAACCGGTCGAGTGTGTGCCGGTTGCTGCAACGGATCCCCTTTATATCCTCTACACGTCCGGCACCACGGGCATCCCGAAAGGCGTTGTACGCGACAACGGGGGGCATCTGGTTGCCCTTAAATGGAGCATGAGTAATATTTACGGCGTTGATGCCGGCGAGGTCTATTGGGCGGCTTCCGATTTGGGCTGGGCTGTAGGCCACTCTTATATTGTCTACGGTCCTCTTTTCAAGGGATGTACGACCCTCCTGTATGAGGGCAAACCTGTCGGTACTCCTGACCCCGGTGCATTCTGGCGAGTCATCTCCCAGCACGGCGTGAGCGTCCTGTTCACCGCGCCCACCGTCTTTCGGGCTGTTAAACGCGAAGACCCCAATGGGAACTATATTCAGAAGTATGACCTCGGTGACTTTCGCACACTCTTTTTAGCCGGTGAACGGTGCGATCCCGATACGCTCAAGTGGGCGGAGGCGCAGCTCAACGTTCCGGTTATCGACCATTGGTGGCAGACAGAAACCGGCTGGCCGGTGGGCGCCAACTGTCTGGGTCTTGGCATGTTCCCGGTGAAGCCGGGCTCTTGCACCAAGGCGGTCCCTGGCTATGACGTACGCGTATTGGATGAAACCGGTCAAGAAGTGACGGCCGATCAAATCGGCAACGTCGTCATCAAGCTTCCGCTGCCTCCGGGCTGCTTGCCAACACTGTGGAATAACGACGACGGTTACCAGGATACTTATCTCAGTACCTATTCTGGTTATTACCTGACAGCGGATGCCGGCTACAAAGACAAGGATGGCTATCTCTGGATCATGGGCCGGACGGACGACATCATCAATGTGGCCGGGCATCGGTTGTCTACCGGGGCAATAGAAGAAGTGCTCGCCTCCCATCCCGACGTGGCTGAATGCGCCGTTTTGGGTATCGCAGACGAGATCAAGGGAGAGGTCCCACTCGGCACGATTGTCCTCAAAGCAGGCGTGGAGCGCCCCGATCAGGACATTATCCAGGAGCTTATACAGATGGTCCGGGAAAAGATTGGCCCTGTTGCCTCCTTCAAAGTAGCCACAGTGGTCAAGCGGCTGCCCAAAACGCGGTCGGGCAAGATTTTGAGAGGAACGATGAAGCAGATCGCCGATGGGGTTGAATACCGCATGCCGGCGACAATCGATGACCCCGCCATCTTGGATGAAGTCGCAGAAGCCTTTGCGGCTTTGGGCTACCCCCATCAAAAAATCAGATGAGCTCCGCAAAATGGTGGAAGAGTATCCGATACAGGGCCTCAAGCTCTACACTGCCGAATGGCGCAATGGCTCGCGGGGGTGGCGCCTCAATGACCCCTGGGCCTACAAGTATTTTGAACTGAGCCAGGAACTTGGAATCAAAAACATCCACGTACACAAGGGGCCAACGGTCTACCCCCTGAGCATGGATGCGTTCGACGTCCATGATGTCGACTATGCAGCGACGGATTTTCCTGACCTCAATTTCATCGTCGAGCACATCGGCCTGCCCAGATTTGAGGACTTCTGCTGGATCGCCGCTCAGGAATCGAACGTGTATGCCGGTATGTCGGTGGCAACGGCTTTCATCCATCCGCGGCCCAGGTATTTTGCCGAGATCGTCGCAAATCTGTTGTACTGGCTGGGCCCGGAAAAACTCTTTTTCGGCAGCGACTTTGCAATCTGGTCCCCCGGGTGGCTGATCGAGAAGTTCATCGCTTTTGAGCTGCCGGACGATATCAAACAAGAATACAACGTTGACCTGACCCTGGAGATCAAGCGCAAGATCCTGGGCGAAAATATCGCTCGCCTGTACGGGATTGACATCGCAACCCAGAAGACAAAACTCAGCGAGGACGAGATCGGCGTCAAGCAGGCTGGCATGGGATAAGGAGAAACTCGTCAAAAAGGCAAGCTGACTGCAATCTTCTAAAGAGTCAATAGACAGATGGACAAATTGGAACAGTATCGGCAAGCACAACGCAAGGGGGTTGACTACCTTCTCAAACACGTTAACCCCGATGGGTCGATCGGACCGGCTGAGAAAGCTTTCTTTTATTACCGCACACCGTGGGCTCTGGCGGCAGCCGGCGAGATTGAGGCGGCCGCAGGACTGTGCGAATGGATTCGCCGGAATCAGTTCGGCAAACACGGCGACTTTGTGGGTGTCTCACCCCGGCCGCTTGTAGACCACTATTTATATGCCAACGCACTCCTGATCATCGGCAGTCACACCCTGCAGCAGTTTGATCTCTCCCTGCAGGGCATTCGGTACATCCTCTCCCTGGCGGACCCGCTTTCAGGAGGATTCTACAACTATGGGGGGCCTTCCGGACACTCGGACAAAGAGGACATACCCTTCAACTGCGGCGTGGGACTGGCGTGCTTGATGACGGGCGAAGTTGAGGCCGCAGAACGCGTGGCCATCTGGCTGCAGCGCATGTGGTCATTACAACCGGCGCTTCCCGGTCGGCTCTACTTCATCTATTCGGCAGCAAAACAGGATCTGGTCACAGCCTTTCCAGCAGACCAGGCCAAAGAGCACGTCGTGGAGGCGCAGTGCCCACAGCAGCGTTTTACCGTGGGTGGAATTGCGGCTGCCTTCCTGGCCCGCCTATACATGGCTCGACCCCGTCCGGAATACCTGTCCTTAGCCCGGGCATATCAAACCTTTGCCATAAACCAGACCGACCGCCAGTTTGAGGTTGCCCAGGTTTGCAAAGTTGGATGGGGCGCGGCGTTGCTGCACCGGATCACCGGGGAAGAGATCTACCGCGACTGGGCGATGCGAGTGGGCGATTACTTTGTTCGCACACAATTCCCCGATGGACATTGGATCAACAATAAGCCCTTGCCTGACCTCCCTGAAGTCGAAATCACGTCCGAATTCCTGGTGTACCTGAATGTGATCATCTCCAGCCTGAAGACTTAGCATCTCGACCGGTTTGGTTCACTTCCACCAGCCCAGGAGGGAGTCATGAAATTTCTAACCTACCTGAAAGTCGCGCTTGCCACAACCTTAAACATTATCCTCTATGCAGTCACACTGGGGCGCTTTATCTGGCTTGAGGGAAGAGTTCGTATCGGCATTTTCAGGAACTGGGCCGGACGATTTCGCTATAGACCCACGAATTTCGTCCAGCCCACCACCGAAGAAGAGATCGTCGAACTCGTGAAGAATTCGAAAAGCTTGAGGGTCTTTGGTTCCGCGCATTCGTTCAACACCGGCGTAGTGGTGGACGACACGCTGGTGTCTCTGGACAGGTACAGCGGCGTGATCTGGAAGGATCTGGAGAAGAAGCAACTGGCTGTCAGGGGAGGTACGCGGGTACGGGACGTCGTGAAGGACTTGCTTGACAATGGACTCGCCTTTGCCGCACTCCCCTCCCACGACGCGCAAAGCATAGCGGGCATTCTGTCCACGGACGTGCATGGAACGGGGAGAGACTGGGGTTTTGTAAGCCAGTCGGTCGTAAGCCTTAAGCTGATCAACGGAAAGGGAGAGATCCTCGAATGTCAGCCGTCGGATGCGCTCTTCAAAGCTGCCATTGGAGGGGCTGGAGCAGTAGGCATCATCGTGGAGGTGGTGGTACAGGGCGTTGACCGATTCAACGTAGAGCAGAAGTTCTGGAGAACGGACCTGTCTTTCGTCCAGCGCAATTTCGACCGGCTTCTGCAGGAAAACGACCACTTCAGTCTGTACCTCTTTCCCTTTACGGATAAATGCCAGATCAGCACCTGGAACTGCACAGACAGGAAGCAGTCGTTCTTAGGGCCTCTTCGGGAGTTCTTGAGTATCTCTGCGGACGCCCTGCTTGCAGCGTGGTCTGGAAATTTCTTAGCGTATACGAAACTCCTGCCCGCAGTGTCCTCCTGTGTGCACAGTCTCAAGTTTGCGACAGATCTCGTGATGGAAAGCAACAGGGCGTTCAACCGGACGATCTACCACCTTCATCAGGAGTTGGAGTTCACGGTGCCTTTCGAGGACACTTTTGAGGCATGCCGGCGTTTCACCAAGCTCTATGAAGAGAAGTACTCGTCAGGCCTGCCTTACACGCTGTTCGAGGTGCGGTTCACGCCGGTCGGTCATGACCGAACCCTGATTGGGGCCGGGCGAGAGCGCCGCAGTACATGGATCGATCTCGTGTGCAACGATTCGGATGGCTTCGAGAAGTACTATACAGCCGCTCAGGAGCTGATGAAAGAAATCGGAGCCCGGCCCCACCTCGGGAAATTCTGCGAGGACTTCGACAGCCACGACCTGAAGCGGCTGCACCAGAACCATTTTACGAGCTTCCAACGACTGGTGGAGCAGCACGATCCTGAGAGCAAGTTTGCCAATGCGTTCACGCGGCGGCTCTTCGGGACCGGCTGATGGTCCGTCCACTTGAAAATTTGCAACCAGAAAGCATCAGACATATTCCAGGATCTGATTCTCAGAGAAAATTCTGCCATGGATAACGCTCACAAATCGCTGATCGCTGTTCTGATTACGACGCTGCTCTCTTTCGGGCCACATATAGCCCCCAGAGCCGCAGCCCAGAATCTCGTTCTGCCCGAATATCCGGCTTCGCGTCTGGACGTCCTTCTGCAGATGCAGGGCGCCTCTGATGGACCGATATTCCGAAATTTCCTGGCCGAGGTGGTGTTTGCAAGCGCCCTGTCTCGTGGTGATGAGACGCGCCTGCCGGAAAGCGTTGAACGGCTGAAAACCGTATTCGCGAAATACCCCGGCGTCATCGGGTGGTTAAACGGGGGGCTGGCCGAAATTGCCCGAGACGCGGCCCTGGACAACATACTGGGGAATGTGGACTCGCTACAGGCCAAAGTCGACTCGATTCTCTATGCACATCTTAAAGTGGAACAAATCTCCAGGCAAATCGATCCGCGAAACAGCATTGAGTCTCTACTTGCGCCCGGTGTCGAGCCACGTAATATATCCAACGTTCGATATGTGGCGCTGGGCGTTCTGGAGCGTTTCTACAAAGATGCCGATGCGGAACGCCGCAGAAACCTGATCGACGGCAGCATAAACGACAGCCTGTTCGTACAGATAATCCAGGTCGTGAACCAAACCCTGACCTGCAACCCCGAACATGAGACCTGCCAGGTCGACTTTTCCGACCTTCTCGATGTGGGCGCAATCACGGCCGGCATGCCGCCTAAATATGCCGAGGTTCTTGAAGAACTGCTGCCGCGTTACTATGCAAGATTCAGGGACAAACACCTCCTGGTGATCTTCTATCTAATGGCCGAACCTCCCCGGAGGATGTCCGCTCTGTTCCAGGCCAGCGGCCCGGCATTGCAGAAGGTATTCCAGATGATCGGCGACTACTCGAACAATCAGCGGGTCAGAAAGCAGCTTAGCGAACTGAAAAGTGGGATCCAGGCGTTTGGGCAAGAGGACATCCGGGGACTGATCGACACCCTGCTCGTACGATCCGTCCCGGATTCGGTACGCCGCGCACTCGATGTTGACTACAGTGCGCTCGGCGCGGGCACTATCGCGCAGGTGCACAAGATCCTGCTCAACGGCCGGTCCGGCGCCTCTCACCGGTTCGTGATCAAAGTCAAGCGCCCGGGCTTAAAAGAGGCCGTTGAAAGGGAAATGGACGTCCTCGGTCAGCTTGCTTCGGGAGCACTTGCCTCCAAGCTGATTCGAGATGTGCGAGCAACGCTGGAACGGGAAATGAACCTGGGCAACGAAGCGGAAGAGATTCACACAGCAGCAGCCGTCTACAAACATCCGAAAATCGGGGTCATTGGAGTCTCAGACCTCATTGCGCCGTCCGACTCGTTAATCGCATTCGAATTCGCCCGGGGCAGAACGCTCGACAAGGTCAACGAAAAGCTGGACGCGGTAAATACACTCGTTCGAAAAAAAGGGCACCTGGTCAACCGTCCCGTGGCCGATCACTACATGGCCAACCTGCTCTCAACCCAGGCCAAAGCCATTTTCGAGTTGTTGAAAATCTGGTTTCACGAAGCCATATTCGGCGGCGGGTTCTTTCATGGAGACCTCCACTCGGGCAACATCTTCATAGAATTGGAAAACGGAAGGGGAAAATTCAAAAACAGGTTCAGGGACAATTACCGGCTCACCCTCGTCGATTTCGGGAACACCGGCAAGTTTACCCGGAAGCAGCAGAAGGGGGTCATCGAACTCAGCGTTGCCGTTGCAAAGAGAGAACCGGAGCAGGTATTGAACGCACTGGTAAACACGCAAACCATAAAAGAAACCGACATACCCACCCTTCGAAGCACCGTCGAAAACATCCTCGCGTCCAAAACCCTCACCAGCGGTGAGAAATCGGACAGAATCGCAACCGTGGCCTATGCCGAAGGAACGGCCAACACCAGAGACCTGCTCTCCTTTACCCGGGGCCGCATCCTTCTGGAAACCCAGCTCCTCGACCTGAACAGACGGCTCGACCAGGTCGATCCGGCACGCGAGTACAGGCGGTATTCTCCGTCCGATGCGTATCGAGGCGTCATCAAAAAACGGATCATATGGCACTGCGTGAGATCTCTCTTCGGCCTCAAGTGGAGAGGTAACCGAATCATCACCTGCGGGGAAGCCAGAGCAATAGGCAGAGCAGCAAAGGAAGACCGCAAATTGGAAGCGTTAAGAAAAAAAAGCAGCAAAAACTAAAGGCACTCACCTGATGTCCACCGACCTCTCCTGGCTCGAAACCTGGCACGGCGAATTCGATATCGATGAAATGATGGACCCCGGCCGCTGGGAAACCCACCGCGCCTCGGTCCGCCATCCCGCCACCATCTTCTCCCCAGCGGACATCGACCGCGCACGGGAAAACATCGACCGCACGGACTGGGGCAAACAGGTCCTGGACCGGCTCCTCTCGCGTGTGGAAGCCGCCGGTTCCATCACCAAAAAATGGG
The DNA here is from genome assembly GCA_965249305.1 of Candidatus Latescibacterota bacterium. GTDB lineage: Bacteria > Latescibacterota > UBA2968 > UBA2968. The sequence goes on from OZ252228.1 coordinate 7,613,629, forward strand.
CGGCCACCTACGTACCTGCCACCACCCCCTGCGCCCTCGGCTTCACCATGTGCCCCAAATGCGAATTCGCCCGCATGCACGGCTCATACGACTGGTCGCCCTCCCAGCCGGAGCAGATCCGCTGCAAAGGCTGCGGCGCCGTCTATCCCAACACAGACTATCCCGAAGACCTCACTTTCCACAGCCGCTTCGACCCGGCGCAGGTGATCACCTTCTACAGCGGCAAATCCTGGCCCGCCTATGGGTATGCCGCAATCCATTCCAGCTTCTCCGGGCACGCCCGCATCCACCGGTGTCAGCACGCCGCCAACACCGCCGAAGACCTTGCTCTGGCCTACGCCCTCACCGGCCGAAAAAAATACGCGAACTCGGCCGCCGCCATCCTCCGCCGCTTCGCCGATGTCCACCCTCGCTACCTCGTCCACACTTCCTACGGCGAATTCGCCGACATGGACCCCAAAATCGCCGCTCCCCGCGTTGAAAACCTGCCCGAAGACGAGTGGTGTCCCCCCGGCAACATCCCCGACCGGAAGCTCTACCCCGGCTACTGGGCCGCGTCCCGGTGGGCCGCATCCGGCGGCATGGAGGGCACATCCCTGCAAAAGCCCATCCTCGCCTACGACCTCATCGCCGAAACTCTCTCCGACGCCGACCGGCGGCACATTGAAAAAAACCTCCTCTTAGACGGCGCGATTCTCCTCTACTCCAACCCCGCCACCAACAACAAAACCGGCATGAACCGCTGCGCCGTCGCCCTCATCGGCCTGGTCTGCGGCGATCCCCTCCTCGTCCGCTTCGGCTTAGACGGCTTCGTCAGGGCAGTGCGCGACTGGTGGCTCCCCGACGGCGGCACCCCCGAATCCATCGGCTACGCCGGCATGATGCTCCACGGTATCTGGCGAATTGCCGAAGCCCTCAAACACTACCGCGATCCGGAAAACATCGACCTCTCCCCTGCCCGGCTCAACGGCCTCGACCTCTACAAATGGCCGCGCTACCGGGCCGTCTGGCAGTCCCTGGCCCGTCCCCTCCTGCCCGACCTGAACTACCCTCTCCTGGCCGACAACCGGCTCCCCTGTCACCTCTCGGCCATGTTCTCGGACCTCCTCGCCCGAAACTACCCCTCAGAAAACTCCCGCCTCCTCCAGCGCGACATCGCCCCAATCCCCCGCTGCTATGCCGGGCGAATCGCCCAGTTCTGGTACGGCGGCAACCTGGACACCTCCGCCGCCTTCTACCGTGAAACCGTCGGCCTGCCCAACGGTCCCCCCCATTTCTCGGACGACCTGGGCCCGCACCTCAACATCGGCGCCCTTCGCACCGGTCCAGACGGACGGGGCAGCGCAATCATCCTCTCTGCCGCAGACTGGAAGGGCCACCACCACCGAGACCACCTCAACCTCTACTACTGGAAAAACGGGCGGGAGCTCCTCACCGACCTGGGCTACCTCTGGGACATGGAAGACGTCAGCTCCAACGTCCGCCGCACCCTGGCCCACCACCTCGTCCTGGTCGACGGCAACGAACAAAAAGACCACGGCCGCCGGGGCATCTTCCACCTCTTCTCCACCGGCTCCCCGGTCAAAGTCATGGAAGCCTCCTCCAACGTCTACGACAATACCTCCGTCTACCGCCGGACCGTCGCCGTTGTCGGCAGCGGCCCCTCTGAATACGTCGTGGACATCTTCCGAGTCAGAGGCGGCAAAACCCACGACTGGATCCTGCACGGTCCCAACCGCTCCCTCTCGCTGTCGGGCATCCGCCTCAAATCGACGTCTGAGAAAATCTACGACCTCACCGAAATTCGTACCACAACAGGCCACCGGGGCTGGACCGCCACCTGGAAACCCAAACCCTTCCGGGTCCACATCCCGGAGGCGCAAAACGAAACCGTCTTCATCGGCCAGGGCTTCGGCCAGCGGAAAGCCCACGACCGGGGCGCAACCGTCCCCTACATCGTTCGCCGCCGGCATCGCGGCCCGAGTATCTTCGTCACCGTCTACACCGAAGGAAACACCGTCAAATCGGTGCGTGTTCCTTACCTCGACCGACGAAGCCTTACTGCCGTCGTCGAAATCACGACCTCAAGGGGGAAAGACCTCCTCATCAGCGCCGGTCCCGGCAGACCCCCCCGGAAAATGAAAGTCGGCCGCCGCAACCTTTTCTTTGACGGACGGTTCGGATTTGTCTCCGGAAAAAAACGCCTGCTCATCGGCGGCACAAATCTCTCGATTGGAGACGTCGAAATCGACTGTGACCGGGCCACCTTCTCCGGTCCGGTCCTGGAGACTTATCTTACTGAAACTGAGTCGGGGTTTGTAACAGCAGGAGATCCGGCGATCCTGGGCGCCGTCGTCGGCAAACACATCTTCGTCTCTGAAGGAGAGAATATCGTCCGGGCCTACCCGGTCCTCGGCCTGGTCCTTTCGGAAGGCCGCCCCGTCCTCATCACAAGGCGAGGCAATGAGGGCTACGATATCCGCGAGGGTGAAACCTGGTCGGCCTGGCAGGAAAGTGGGAACGCATCACCGGGTGGTGCGTCATAGGTTATGGTAGAACTCAACTTGCCTACCCACAAGCAATATGGAAAAGGAGCCTCAGATGAAAATCGGCGCCTTGTTCCCCGTCCCCCTGGCCACCGCGCTGGTCCTCTTCCTCTCCCATCCAGTCCCGGCCGATCCCCCCACGCTGGAAGAGACATATCAGAAATGGATAAAAACCAGGGTCAATTCCCTGATTGTGAAGGGCAGATTATGGAAAAACAAATTAAGACTGACGCCTTATGCGCCTATGAAATACAACATGCCCATCGCAAAGCCTGATCCCAACATCGTCTACAACATGCCCATCGCAAAGCCTGATCCCAGCACCACCTACAACATGCCCGGCGCTTGGGCGCCAAAGAGAAACCCGCGCTTCCGTCTGCCGAAATACTTCTCCCTACCAGATGCCCTCAGCTTCTCCCTACCGGATACCCTCAAATTGGGCCCCACCTACGTTCCTTTCCGAGACAGGTAAACTCTCTCGGCCAAAACCCTGCGAAACGTTATGAACAGTGGGTTAATTCGACAGGAATTCTGTTGACCTTTCTCCTATTCTGACCTATACTTAAGCAGTATCGAGTCGGATAAAAAAACCTGTAACCATCTACACAATTTGGGGGAGAATTGAGATGGCGAAGAACGGTACAGCAGTAAAAAAAGCAATGACCAAGAGTCAGGTTTTGGCGGAGGTTGCTGAAAATACTGGACTGGGCAAGAAAGACGTAAGTGCTGTGCTGAATGAACTTGGAGCTGTGATTGAGAGGCATATCAAGAAACGTGCTGTTGGCCAGTTCACCTTGCCTGGATTGCTGAAAATTAAGACCGTGAAGAAGCCTGCCCGGAAAGCAAAAAAGGGCGTGCCGAATCCGTTCAAGCCCGGCGAGACAATGGATGTTGCCGCCAAACCGGCAAGTGTGGGAGTCAAGGTTCTTCCTCTAAAGAACCTGAAGGATATGGTCAAATAGCTGTCTGATCAGCAACACTTTTCTCATCCCTGCCGGAACCTATCTCTGGCAGGGATTTTCTTTGTTGTTGATTTCACAATTTAGGAGAAACCTTCAGTGCCAACCGACAGCACGCAGAGAAAACAGGAATACATTGAGCGAGTCACCCGGGGCGAGGGCTTCATGCCCTGGCAGGAGCCGGAACGCGTCTCCTACGCCGAGGTGGAATTTCGGAACGTGATGGAAAAACGCAAAGACGACATACTCGCCCGCCGGACAAAAGTAATCCATCCCGTCTTACTGACCGAAAAACAGATTGATCAGGCGCGTAAAAACATCGAGAACACAGAATGGGCCCGGAAATGGTTTGAAAACATCCAGACAATTGCCGACCATGTCGCCGGACAGCCCGACGGATATATCGAACACATGATCCCGGAGCTGACCCCCACCAATCCCTACGGCCTCACCTGTCCCAACTGTGTGGACAAGAAATCCCAGGAAGGTCTCGCCTACAGGTCAATGGAGTGGGACTACCGTCATCCCGACGTCATCCGCTGCCTCGCCTGTAACCAGACCTATCCGGACCCCGACTATCCCGAAACGGCCCAGCTCATCTGCCCCCGCACGGACCAGACCTTCACCTACTACCTCAACGGTGAGGAGCGGAAGCACCCCGAAGACCGCAGCGGCAAATATGCCTGGAAGTGGGTCGGAAAGCCGGTCCACCCCAGCTTCACCGGCTTTGTGCGGGGGCAAAAAATCAGCTTCATGACTTCGGCCCTGAAGAACCTGGCGCTGGTATATCGCTTTACGGGCAACCCGACATATGCCCGAACAGCGGCCCGGATCCTGGAACGCCTCGCCGACTGCTACCGCAACTGGCTCTACCACGACTTCTACGACACGGTCGCAGACTGCGATCCCCTCTACGCCGCCTGGAACGCCATGAACCTGAAGCTCGAATGGAAACGTCACCTCAGCGCCATGGCCTACGGAAACAGCCGGTATGAAACCGGCCCCGTGGACGACACTTTCGGTCAGGCTAAAATGCTGGCCACCTACTTCGGCTGCGGCCGGATCCATCCCAGCGTCGACGGCATCTCGTCACATCTCATCGACATCTGCCTGGCCTACGACCTGATCCACGACGCCACGGGTGAAGATACAAAACCCATCTGGACCGATGAAAAGCGCGCCCGCATCGAAAAAGGGCTGATCCTCGAATACATCAACACCGCCGAACCCTTCGTGGGTGGGACCGGCAACCCCCCGGACCTCGGCAACAAATCCCCTTCCGTCTACCGCGCCCAGGCAGCGGTTGGCAGGTGCCTGGGCCTCCCCCATTACGCCGACGCCGCCCTGCGGGGTTACGAAGGCCTCCGGGACAAATCGTTCATCTACGACGGGTTCAGCAAAGAAAGCCCATCCTACACCAACATGTATCTCACCAGCTTCATCTGGATCCCCGAAACCCTCCACGGCTTCCGCTGGCCGAAAATCTTCCCGGTCCGCGCCGGCGCTGTAAACCTCTACAAAACCGATCCCAAACTCCGTCTCATCCTTCAGGCCGCCCTCGACCAGCTCCGACCCGATGGCCGCTACCTTCCTCTCTCCGACACCGTGGCAGACGGCGGGCCCCGCATGCACATCTTCGAGATCGGACTGAAACGTTATCCCCGAATCTTTTCCGGCAAACTTCACACCCTCTATCGCGGGGGCACGCCCACCGAGTATGCCATCCTGAATCTGGACGCTGCCAAACTAAAAAAAACGGCGGATCTGGACCTCCCGGAAATCCTCTTCCCCGCCTGGATGACTGCGATTCTCCGCCACGGCTCCGGACCGGACGCCACCGTTCTTGCCCTGCCGTTCAACCCCCCCGGCGGTCACCGTCAGGCGGACAACCTCTCACTCTACTATGTGGACTGCAGCCAGACCGTGCTCGGCGAACTGGGCTATGTGGGCGATTCACCGATGAACGCCTGGGTCAGGGGCACCTCGCTCAGCCACAACCTGGTCATCGTCGACGACCAGGAGCAGGGATTCCGGGCCGAAGGCAAGGAACGAGAACCCGGTTTTCGGTTTATGGCCACCTCACCCCGTGTCTCGGTCGTAGAAGCGTCCTCCCGGGTATACCCGCAATGCGCCGACTACCGCCGGCTCGTCGCCCTCATCAAAGGCCCGGGCGCTCAAACCATCGCGCTGGATATCTTCCGCGTCCGGGGCGGAGACAAACATGCCTACCGCCTGTTCAGCGAACTTGCCGCCAGCGATGCGAAAAACGGCGCTTTCGAGTTCACCCATCTGGACATGCCGCCCGAACCGCCCCTGCCGAACTTCGGCTCCAGCATCGACCCCGATCACATCTTCGGTCTGCGGGACACCCGCAGGGTCGAGGGTCCCCCGCCATCCTGGCAGGCCACCTGGAAACAGGCGGATCGCCAGTACCGGCTCCACATGCTTTCTCAGGCCCATGCGGTCGAAGCCTCCAACGGCCCGGGCCAGGAAACCCTGGAGCAGATCGGGCGCCGCGTGCGATTTCTAGATGCAGTGAACACCGGCAAAAGCCTGTCCAGTACATTTGTTACCCTCCACGAACCCGGCGGCCCCGGGAACACAATGCCCGTGCAGCAAGCTCTGCGCCTCGCTGTTCCAGAACAGGCTGGTCCGAACGCAGTGGCCGTTCGCATCGAATCGAATTGGGGCGCATGCTGGATATTCAGCGACATCGAACGCGAGGTAGAAATCGACGGCATCCGTTTCCAGGGAACCTTCGGCGTCTACGGCAGAACGCCGCAGAACCGGCCCTGGTATTTCACCGTCGGCGCATCCACCCTCGAACACGGCAAATCCGGCTTTGCACACCAGCCCCCCATCTGGTCCGGCCGCGTGGTGGGGCAAACCGAAACCGAATTACAATCGGATACCCCCACGCCGGATGGCTGGTCTCGGCTCCCCAAAAGGACTGCGACCTGGGTGGCTGTGGACACGGAATCTTATCGCACCGGGTTCCCCGTGGTCTCAGCCGAAGACGATCGCATTGTCGTGAAACGCTTCCCCTTGCAGCCCGCCACGCAATTTGAACTGCCGGCAGTGCGGTACGGCTGACTCGCATACGTGAAAAGTCAGGGAGGTGGAAATGGAGTGGATTGACGCAAGTTGCAGAGGTGGAAGCGCTCGGGACCATGCCTCGGGCACGCCTACCGTTGAACAGCTTCTCAAAGAAATGGACCGGCTGAAAATCGATCGGGCGCTGGTGATGTCGGTCTGGTCCGACGTGATGGCGCCCGACCACGCCAACCAGCAGCTCTTCGAGGACCTGGCGCCCTACGAACGCCTGCTTCCCGTCCCGGAAGTATTGCCCGAAGGCAGCGAACAGTTCCTGGACCGCCAGGCAGAGGCTATCGCACACCTCATCGAACAGGGCGCGGTAGCCGGAGTCGCAAAATGCAGAAAAAACAAATTCCCGCTCACACGCTGGTGTGCGGGCGACATGCTCGAAGCCATGCAGGCTGCCCGGCTGCCCCTGATGGTTTACCACGACGAAATCGATCCGGATCACCTCCACAACCTGTTGCGCGATTTCCCGGACCTGCCGGTCATCCTCCAGGAAATCCCCCGCGTCGGATATAACCGGATCGTCTACCCCCTGCTGGCCAAATTCAAACACCTGCACATGGTATACGATCCCCCGCATTTTGTGCATCTGGGCATCGAGTACCTGGTGAATCGTCTCGGCCCGGACCAGCTAATCTGGGGCACGCGCTTTCCCGTATCCGAAGGCGGCTCTGCCATCACAGGCATCACCTATGCGGATATTTCCGACGATGCCCGCGCAGCGATTGCGGGTGAAAACATCAAGCGACTGATCAGCGAGGTGCGCCATGGATGACCGCTACATGCAAGCCGGCCGGGAGGGCATGCCCATCGACTTTCACTTTGTAATGGACGCACACGCCCACCTCGGCCAGAACGTCGACTTTCTGATTATGGACGCCACCGCCGAAGGGATGCTGCCTGGAAAAAACCGCATGGGCATAAACCTGACCGCGGTGAGCTCCGTCCCCTGCACCATCGGCGGGTGGACGCGTGGTAACGACGACGCCATCGACGCCGTGCAAAAACATCCAGACCGCTTCTTCGGCTACATCACCATCAACGCCCACGACCCGGCCAGTGTACTGCCGGAGTGTGAACGCTGCTGGACCGGCGGGTGCCGGGCGCTCAAACTGCACACCGGTCAGGGCCTCGACTACGATCGCCCCGAAATTCAGCCAGCCCTGGAATTTGCCAACGACAAAGGCTGCCCCATCCTCTGCCACGTCTGGGGACGCGAGCTTGACCACATGGAACCGCTCTTTGGTAAATACCCGAACAGCACCTGGCTGCTTGCGCACGCCGGCTGTGTTGAACGCGAGAAGTATGCCCGGGTGGCCAATACCCATGAAAACACCGTCCTGGAAATCTGTTTCTCACGGTGTCCCAAAGGCATCCTGGAATACTTCGTCGGCGAGGGCCTGGAAGACAAAATCCTCTGGGGCAGCGACTCCGTATTCTTCGCCTCAACGCACCAGTTCGGCCGCGTCCTGTTCGCCGAACTGAGCGAACAGATCAAAAAGAAAATCCTCTGCGACAATGCACGACAGGTGTTCAAGCTGGATGACCGGAATTGATCGATTGGGCTGGCTGAAAAGAATCTGCCTGGGAGGGCTTATTATGACAACTCTACCGGCGCAGGCCGGGAGCGCACGCACCTATTACACGGATGCCAGGTTGTCCATTCTGAAAAGGAACCTGGAACAGTACGACTGGGCGCGAAAAGAACGCGACGAAATTCTCGCCGCCGCAGATCGATGGGCGAAATACGACGATGACAAGCTGCGCACCGTCGTCATCCCACCTCAGGTTCCACGGGGGTATCAGGTCAACAACTTCGGCTGCCCCGTCCACGGCGTGAAAGTCCACGAGCAGGGTCTCTACAGGTGGATCATCGACTTCGACAACCCGTACAAAATCAAATGTCCCGCAGATGGTGAAGAATATCCCTCCAACGATTTCGCCGGGTTCCTGGAATCGGGCCTGAACGACCGGTCGCTCCTGATCGGCCCATACCCCGACGACGGCTGGGGCTGGCCCAAACCGGGAGAGGAAGAAAACTACTGGTTCGTGGCCTACTACACCCACTGGAGCATGCACCGCTTCTTACCCGATGCAATCACCAGCTTAAGCAAAGCCGCCCTCCTCACCGAAGATCCCAAGCAGGCCGGAAGGTACGCGCACAAGTGCGCCCTCATCCTGTGGCAGTTGTCCGTCCACTACCCCGACTACGCCTACGAAAAGCAGTCACGGGAAGGCCAGGCCCGTTCCGACTACAAAGGCAAACTCTTCAATGCGATCTGGGAAGTCGACGTGCCCGTCTACTGCGCCCCTGCCTATGACGCGGTGTGTCCCTTTCTAACGGAGGACACAGCGCTTCAGAAACTGGCCGAAAAAACAGGAGGTGAAATCGACACGATGATCCGCGAGCGCCTGCTCCTGGAGGCCGCGACCTGCATCACCGACGGCTCTCGCCGCATCAGAGGCAACTACGGCAGCCACCAGAGGGCGCTCGTCATTCTCTCGCAGGTTCTGGATGAGAAAGAAAAACACCCCACATCCAAAGAGATGATTCAATACGTGCTGGCCAATCCCAACATCGACCTTTACACGGACATGGGCATTCGAGACGCCATGGAGAACCTGGTCTACCGCGACGGCATGCCCTTTGAATCTCCCGGGTACAACCGGGGCTGGGTATCGCACCTGACAGACGTGGCGGCGGCGCTCATGAATGTCGGCGTGAACCTTTTCGAAACCCCCCGCTTCAAAAAGCTCCTGACCTGGCCTTTTGACCTCCAGATAGCAGGCCAATTCACGCCATCGCACGGAGACACCGGCGCCATGTTTGCCCGGGGCGCCCAGTGGAGTCCCGACGTCTGCCGCATCGCACTCCCTCACATCCGGGACCCGCGCATGGCCTGGGTTCTGAGATCTGACAGCAGTTCGAAAAACGACCTCTTCGATGAGCCTCCGGAAGACCTCCTCGCCCAATTCCCTGAAGCCGAAATACCGCCGGTAGGAATAAACACATTCCATTTCCCAGCCTATGGTCTGGCCAATCTGCAGTGCGGCAGCGATGAGAACCGCACGGCGGTCTCCTTCTTCTACGGCTCCCACGGGGCGCACATGCACCACGACCAGTTAGACATCTCCCTCTTCTCTCACGACAACGCCCTGCTCACCGACATCGGCTATCCCGAACAGACCGATCCGTTCAATCACAAACGCTACGGCTTTTTTAACAACACCATTGCCCACAACACGGTCGTGGTAGACGCTATCAAGCAGGGCCGCGGACCGGGTAAACTCCATGCCTTCGAACCCAACGGCTTCGCACAGGTCGCGGACGCCTCCTGTGAGGGCGCTTACCCGGACAGAGTCGGCCTCTACCGCAGAGTCAACATGCTCGTGGAAGTGTCTCCCACTCAGAGCTACCTGTTCGACGTCTTCCACGTGCAGGGTGGCAACCAGCATGATTATTCCACCCACGGCACGCAGGCCGAATTCTTCTGTAATCCCCCCCTCGGACCTGTGCAGGAAAAAGGTACCCTGGCCGGGCCGGATGTGCCTTACGAGCACTTCTACGACGATCCGGAACTCAGAGACAAGCCGCTGGGCAGCGTTCCTTATGGCGGCTATCGAGGCAGTGGCTACCAGTTCCTCACCGGCGTGCAGAGGTCACCATTGAAGGAAAAAGCCGTCTGCGAGTGGCGCCTCACCGAGCCAAAAGAGGGCCAGCCCGAGCGTGCCTGGAAAGGCATCGGCCTTCGCGCCTATTTGGTGGGAGAAAGTGAAGAACTCATCGCCTGCGACGGCCCGGTCCAGAAATACAACTACCTGCCCAAAACCGTAAAATTTATGATCCGGCGCCGAACCGGAGACAACCTGGCGAGTACCTTTGCCACCGTCTACGAGCCCTGTAAAGACCAACCCTGGATCAAGAGCGTATCTCGGGTAGAGCTTGAGCCGGATGACGGCCAGGCCATCGCCGTGCTTGTCGAGCTAACAGACGGCGGCAGGCACTACCTCTTCCATTCGCTGGCTCCGAACCGGACCTGTATGCTTGACAACAAGATAAATGTTGAAGGGCAGGCGGCCTGTCTGGCGCTGGATGAAAGCGGGGATCCCGTCAGGGCCATGCTCCTGAACGGAACGAAACTGGCGATGGGCGACTTCTCGCTGGAGGGAAAGGGCCTGCGCAGGAGCAAAATCGTCTCGGTAGACTACGATGGTGGAATGATCGAGATCGCCGATCCTCTGCTGGATGAAGACCTGCTCCCCGGCCAGGTCATCCTCGTCGAGCCGAACAGCTTTGCGGACTGTGTCACTCTGCAAAAAGTGATAGACAAAACCTGTTTCTCGATAGGCAATGAAGACCTGCAGGTTGCCGGGGGGCCGATCGTCGACATTCGCCCCGAAGAAAATCAGATCCTCACCAGCGCAGCCAATCCCCACGCACAAATTGGCATGACAGTGTTCAACAGCTTCAAAGAGCCTCAGGGACGGCTTGCCGAACAGATCGAATCGGGCTGGACCCTGGACCGGACCGGCCTCAGTCCGCTCAAGCCGGAGGACTTCCCAAAAGCAGAAGGCGACCGGACCCCGCGATATTCGGTGGTCATGGCCGCCCCGGGCGATGAGGTGTGTATTCCTCATCTGGCTCAGTTTCAGTGCCGGTGAGTCCTAAGTCTGTGGTTTGTCCCTTCGAGATCTGGCCCGGTTCAAAGCCGTCAGGAGGCGCTCAGCGTTTTTAGGCGACCTCAACAAATACACCGTTTCGATAAGGCCTGAGAGTTCCGAAGCAGAAATCAACGCCACATCCTCGGATCCGCGCCGATTGATAATGACAATCTCACGCTTGGCAGTGACTTCATCGCAGAGTTGTGCAAAATTGGCGCGGGCACTCGTGTACGTTGTCTGAATTGGCATACCCAACCTCGCTGTCTAAAGTTTATGTAAAGGGGATCCGGCCGATGGTCAGACTTTCCGGAGATGAGATCCGATTTTTTAAACACGAAGGCTACGTGGCCAAACGCGGGGTGCTGGATCCCGACCTGACAGCCCGGGCCAGGAAGCAGATGTGGGAGGGCGCACCTCCGCCGCTTGAGCGGAACGATCCGGACACCTGGATGGGACCCTTCGAAAAGGAGGAGGAATCGGAGGACCAGAACTCCGTGCGAAAGAGCTTTTCCTGGAAGTTCCGTGAGCCCGGCGGCGACGACTGGATGGTGCGTCTGCTGGCCAGGAATCCTTCGGTTTGGGCCATGGCGGAACAGTTGCTGGGCAAAGGCGCCCTCCAGATGCCCGAGCGGATCCGGGGCATCTACTGCATCCTGCCCGAAGGCGACACCCCGGAAAGGCCCACCACCTGCCACGTGGACGCCCACCCCTTCCACCTGGGCGTTGTCGGGTACATCGACCACGTCCCGCCCGGGGGAGGCGGGTTTACGGTCTGGCCCGAAAGCCACCGGACCTTTTATTACGATTTCAATTCGCAATACCGGAAAGAGCCCAAACCTCAACACGAGCAGAACGTGGCAGCCTTCAACCGCCGGCCTTATGTCGATTGCCACGGCGGACCGGGAGACATCGTCTTCTGGCACCACCGTCTCGGCCACTCGGCCGGGCACAACCGCTCCCGGCAAATCCGGCAGGCGGTCCTCTACGATTTCAGGAAAACAGACCTGGAACGGACCCAGGAGGAGCCGCCCTGCGAGGACATGTGGCGAGACTGGTCTGAGACCGTGCGAGAGATCGGGACAGGCGGAGAGGATTGACAGGAGGTGATCAAGGCACTCAGGCCAGCAGCTCCCGCAACGCCTGTGTTAAGATCGCCTCACACTCGGGCGATACGAACGCGTCGTTGGGCTCGTACCCGCCTTCCTCGTACGACTTCTCCATCGGGATATAGCCCGTTCCGCAGTCTCCATAAGACGCCACGCCTACAAACCGGTCCGGCTGCAGCTCCTGTGAGAGAAGCTGGTATTCCATAAAAGCCTCTCCCGGCAGGTTCACGATACAGATCCGGTCGCCCAGGAACAGGGCGGTCAGCGGAATCGTCGCACCTGATCCGACGTAGTGCATATACTCGATTCGTAATGCCATCTTGTACCGCCGATTATTGGTCTGGGTCGTATCGTTCAGTTCCCCCCGCAGTTCCTCCTCGCTCCATCGCGTATCCGCAGGCAGCGACAGGGGAACAGTTCGCCATTCCATACTGTCAACGCTGACGCGCTCGATCTCCTGCTCGGCCTCGACCATTGCCCTGTAAATCCGCTCCTCGAAAACGGGCCGATGTTCCGGCGACCCATCGTTGTACTTCCCCGGCCCGATGTTGCCTGCGCAGCCTGTAAAATAGATATGTTCCGCCCCCGTATCTTCGGCAATTCGCCGTTCCCGGGCGTGCCCGATAAACTCCTTGTTCACCCAGCCCTCCCCGTAATAACTGCACGGATGCACCGCGTAGTAGTGCAGCACCGCCAGTTTCGTATCCCCGTTCCAGAAACTGATTGCCTTGAGCATCGGATCGATCAGCCCCTCGGGCTCGGCGCGAACCGCCGGATCTCCGCACCGGGTGTAGCGCACCGCTTTCACCTTCCCGTCGGGCCCCATAATGCGCCTGTTGGACGCCACCTTTTCTACCTCTGCCTCTCCCAGACAGGCATGCGTGACCGGCTGGACCTTATCAAGCGCGTCCCCCACCGCATCGGCCACGCGCTCAATCACGCCGTGGCACCATTCCACATCCATTAAATCGGGAAGGTCCTCCGACTGGCTGACCAGCTCCTGCGCGCCGATATCGGGCCAGACCGCATCGTGCTGGTGCCCGCACTGCACCGCCACCCGCTCCTGCGTGGTACCGGCAGCCCCGGCCAGCCTCTCCCGCCACAACGTATGTTCCCGATTGGACAACTCGCACCAGTCTAAAGCGCACAGCACCACCGGCGCCTCATCCCCAACAAGCACAACCCCCAGCGCATATAACTCGTCGGTAATGCCCACCGTGGGCTTAATCCAGCCGGCGCAAAGCGGATGTCCGATGGGTGGTGTGATATCAACACGGAACGTTGCGAGTTGAAGTCTCGACATATGGATTTCCTCCAAGCACGAGGGAATGAAATTCCCTCGCTAAGATTAAAAAGTCCGGACAGGCCGGACTTAAAAAAAACCAACCTTTTAGTCCGCCGGAGGCGGACTTCCTAAATGTAGCGCGGGAATTTATTCCCGTGCGATGCTGACCCGGTTAATTTCTCAAACTCCATCATCTCCGCACTGTTCAACCCCCACTCCCGCCCCTCGCAAAATCCCGGCAAAATTCCCTCCAAAAATCTTCCGCTTGTCCTCGTCCGAAAGCCGTGTAAAAACAAGCCATCCTGCCTGGGGACGCGGATCCCGCATCGGAGCGTCCGTTCCGAAAAGCAGGCGGTCCGCCCCCACCTGTTCCGCCATGTATTCGATCACGCCGTTGGTCACCAGCGTGTAATTCAACTGCCCCCAGACATTTTTGAAGTCCGCCATCACCGAAACGACCCACTTGGCGTACGCCCATCCCCGGCCGCAGTGGTCCAGATGAATACCCAGCTGCGGATAACGCTCCGCGAGATTCCGAACGCATCGATCCGCCGCCGCGTCTCCTCTGGAATCGAGCACCAGGTACAGATGATGATCGTTCCCGAATTGGAACCACCGGTCGAAAAGCGGATCGTCATAATCGATCGCCTGGCAGGATGCAAACGTCTTCAGCCCGGGGAACCCCAGCTCGACGTGGTACTTCTGAATGATCCGCTCAATCTTCTCTTCATCATCGTATTCAGGATTGATCGTCGCCAGCCCGATGAACTCATCCGGATACCGCGCCACGGCCTTTTCAACCACTTCGTTCCCCAGGTCGGAATCCATACTGAGCGGCCCGGCCCAGGACATAATCGCCGTCTTATCGATACCCGTCCGGCGGGTCAGTTCGATCATCCCATCCGCATCTCCCTGAAGTGCAACCCGCTCTCTGCCCGTAACCGCTCCCCCGTCGTGCAGAATGTGACAGTGGGCATCGAGCACCGAACATGGAATAGGCTGACCGGCCCGGACGGCTTCGGTAATCGCATCGCGCCAGGGTCCGGGATCCGGAATGCGGGCCGGCCCCTGCCCACCCAACAGCCGTCTGAGGTTTTCTCCGGCGACCAGCTTCGTATCCGCCTCCGGAATCAGCGTAAAATCCAGAAACCCCCGTGCAGCGCCCGGGGCCTTTTCGGGCAGGGCGGTGCCGATCAAACATCGCTCCGCTCCGTATCGCTGCGTAAAATACTCAATTGCCCGATTGGCCTGGAACTGGCTGAACTCAATGTGCAGGTTCGGATACGCATCCATCAGCAGCACGACCTGTTTCCACTGTCCCCAGACATGATTCATCAGAAGCGTCTTGTTCTCCTTGAAAATCGAAAGCAACCGCTCTACCGAACTCAGGCTCCCCCCATAGGCAGGCGCCGGCAGCACACACAGAATGTCCCGTTCCAGCAGCGCATCCCGGAGTTCTCCCCAGACCTGCTCCTGGATCGGCACACCGTAATGCTCCGGCTGGAGCCTCACCGCCCGCACATCGTGCGCTTCCATCAGACCCATCAATTCGCCCACGGATGGAAACTCCCCGCTCACAGAAGGCATAGCCACCCAGCAAGGGAAAAGCCGATCCCGGTCGGATTCGATCTCCTCAACCAGCTTCAGATTTGCCAGCATTGGATCATAAGCTTCCGCCAGCCGGTGAAACACAAGCGCTCCGGCGATTCCTGCCAGATCCAGATCCTCAAGCAGATGCGCTTTCGACCATCGGGCTTCTTTGGGCTTTCTCAGATAGGGCCCAAACGAAGCATTGCAATCGAAGTAGAGATATTCACTCACAACTCAAAGCTCCTCCTCAACACGCAAGTCTGAATGCCAACCACAGCGACTCGCCAACCCTCATTCACGTATCGATTCTGCCGAATTAAGTAAGGCCACCTCCCCGCATTCAACTGCCGGATAATCCCGCACCGTGATGGACCTCGCATCGACGGACTCGATCTCATAGCCTGTTTCGCCCGCCAGTAAATAGGTCCCGACAAGGTCCTTCTCTGCCGGCGCATCCTCCGCCAGGTGGTAAGTCCTCTCCTCAACCGCTGTAACCTGCAACGGGGTCTGGCCCTCTGAAAGCATCAGTCTGTCCTCGCCGCACCTCAGTTCCGTGCCGTCCAGCAAATACCCCCGAAGCAGATTTCCCTCCGAATCTACGGACACAAACCCGAAGCGTCCGGTCATCGCAACAGGCCCGCATTCACAAGCTCTTCCCTCCGGACACGAAAGGATATAATCCGTGCATCCCTCCCGCTCCACAGCAACAGCCATCGCCCCGCTTTCGACGTCATTCAAAACAAGGCGGGCAGATTGGATCGGCGATATTTCACCCGTATAGGGCGCCATAATCGCGGCATACCGGCTGTCCCCATCCGTCCGTTCCGCCAGGACCTGCTGCACGGGCGACGCCTGGAGCTGGTCGCCCTTATCGTTGCGCCAGCCCGGCGCATCCACCACTAAGAGGCGATCAATCGGGTTCAGCAGGGTGAGTTCCATCCGCACCCCCTCGTGCGCCCACGTGGCCGTAAACGCATCTTCAGGGGCTGCCGCTCGAATGCTGCTCAGCCACTCCATCTCCTCCTCCACCGGTTCCGGATTGGCGCCCGTAATCCCGATCATCTTCCCGTTGCAGTGAAACCCGTACTGGTGCAGCTCTCCTCCTCGGACCCGGAAAAAGTCCACGGTATAACTCTGTCCCCCGGGAATCTCCACCAGCGCGCATGTTCTCCCATACCGGTCGCATTGCTCGTACGCATTCGCCGATGCCTGCACCACCTCAACCCCTGGCCCCCTTCCGAACAGCTCCAGCCTCGAGTGACAGTTTTCCCCATTCTGGTTCATCCCGTCCACCGTCACAAGATTGTGCGCGCGTGTGCTTCCAGTCCATGCATTGCGAGGGTCATCCCAGATGTACCCTCTATCGGAGGCCATCTCCTGTTTGTGGGCAATGTAAATAATCCCCAGCGTATCACGGTGTCGGTGGCCGCCGTGCGCGTACCCGTTCAGATAGAACGCCGTGTGGTCGCTCACCTCTTCACCCCGCAGCGCCGCCACGTGCCAGCCGGGAAACCATTCCGAATACAGCGGCAGGTCCACCTCCTGTTGCACCTTCAGGTCCGGATCGCGATGCCACAGCGCATACTCGCCCCCCACCTCTGAAAGAGGCGCGTTCTGCACCTTCTCCAGCAGCCCGGCATAGCGGCTCCCGTAACGATCTGTCAGAATTTCCGCGTGTATGGTATGGAGCCTCTCGCCTGCGTGGGTATCGCCGATCACCGGGTATTGCATACGCGGGTCCAGGATGCGCACCATGCTCTCTAAGGCCAGCCGATACCGGTCGAAATGCTGAAAAGGGTTAAAGTCTCTCAACGGCTCCCCTTCCTCAGGCTCATATCCCTCCGGATCCGAATACCCCATAAGCACCTCCGGGATCTCACGCATCACATTCAGGTGCATGTCGGAATAGGAAGGCGACTCGGTGCAGAGTCCGTCGAAGTGAAACCCTCCTTCCATCAGTTTTTCAATCCCCTCGATGGCGCGCCGGATACCCTGCGGCCGTTCGAACAGAATGCCGACAGCGCCGCTCAATGCCCTTCCGCGCCCGCATTTGTTGTTGATATCAGGCCAGTTCTCCGTATCCTCACACCCGGCCAGGATGAGGTCCTCTCGAATCCGCCGGTCCATCTCGGCCGTCAGCACCGGCGTCCCGTCCTCGGACTTGGCATTCCGAATCAACTCGTAGCTCAGGGCCGCGTTCAGGATCATCCCCCCATCCGACCCGCTGCACCCGAAGCGCCCGGCGCCCCAGAAGCCGTTAAACAAACGCGCATAATCCCCCTCGCGGTGCCGTCCTTCAAAAGCCGAAATAATGGCCTCGGCCGGAAATCTTCCACCCGGCGGATGTTTCCCAATCCCGGCTGCGACCTCACCCGGCGGTAAATCTGCAACCGTCCCATCGTAAGAGTGAAACAGCCAGTTGGGATACCGTTGCGCCATAATATCTATAATCCACGCCGCCCGTTCGGCGTATGCCACCTCGCGGGTCACCGCATACAGCTTGGCCAGAACGCCCATTATCTCATAACACCAGCCGGCTTTTTTCGACCTCAAAATCCCACTCCAGCTCGTATGCACCGGATGGCTGATCCATTTTAAAGCGTGCTCGCCCGAGGTATCCTCCGGATGCGCCCGCTCCTCGTCCGTCAGATAAAACCTGAACGTCTGCCCCATCCTGGGAGCGATGACACTGCCCGTTTCCGGATACTCGGGATCGGGATACACCGTCTTACAGTACTTGCAGACCAGCTTATCCGGATCGCGCACGTCCCAGTCGTAAATCCCGGTCTCTCCCATGGTAGACAGCCGCCCCACGCAGACCGGACAGTTCTGCCCGTACTGGGACCACATCGTCAGCTCGGAGATCATCTCCTCAAAAAATCCCCGCCCCTGTTCCATCGCATAGGCCACCTCCTCCTTCCACTCCCCCACAATCGCCTGAGCCCACGCATATCGCCTTACATTCTCCCGAGCAAAGGACACATCCTGAATTTTCATACCGTCTCCTTTTACTTTTACTTTCCATCCATCCCCCGCACCGGATACACCTCCCCAAACTTCCAAAACTCCATCCACGCATGGTCCGCCGCATACCCGTTGGGAACCGCTTCGGTGCTTGTGGAACGCTTGTAAACCACCCGGACGTGCAGCGTTTCAGGTTCATCCTCTCTGAGCTTATCCACCACCCACGAAAAATCCCACGCCGGGCTGCTCGTCCCCGGAAGCAGCGACTGCCCGGCGCCCGAAGGGGAGAGGTAAAACCGGAAGCCGGGATAATCGTCCGCCATAATCTGGAACATCATCCCCCGGATCATCCCGAAATAGAAAGGATAATCAAAAGTGTGTCCGGAGTCCGAGTAGCTGAAAGTCCGCTGTCCATCCAGAAATTCCGTAGCCGCCTCCTGCCCCCATGCCTCCCGCGCTTCCACATCCAGGTCGGTCGGAAACACCATCGCCCCCTGACCGTGTACCGGATTGTAATAATAGGTCCACAGCCCCTTCTCGATAAAATGAATCCCCTTCTCCATCGGAGAATTCACGTAGCAGCACCAGCTGAAAGAATAGCGATCCTGCGGCCGGTGTCCGGCTCGGGCCGTCGCCGTCATCTCGTAGTCGATATGGTGAGGCGCCACAAGCCGGTAGGTCCCCCGCGTCTCCACGAAGTTATTCGCCTCACACGCCTCCTTAAACAGCTCCACCGTCACCTCGTCCACCCGCCGCACCAAAGGCTGCGTTCCTCTGTGGTGCCCGAACAATAGCACGCCGTTCCCCTGAGACACCGCCGTATGCTTATCCTGCACCGACGTCAAAAACCAGACCCCGCTGTGCTGGTCCTGTCCCGCCCCGTGATCCGTATCGTCCCCCACAATCGCCCGCAGCTCTCCCGCAGATAGAAAATAGCAATGCTCGCTCATGCCACGCTCCTTATCTCGATTCAAGGGTGTGAAACAAGCCCCAGGGCCGTATCGATCAGCCCCTGTCCCGCCTCCCACGTCATAGGCGCCGGCAGGTCCGAATTGAACATAAAGGCCGAGTTCGCCTCGTACCCGCCCAGCTCCCATCCCACCTTTGAGGGGAAATATCCCGCATGGTCATTGGCCTGGTTGATAACCAGGAGCCGGTCATCGGGCCACCGGCGGCGCAGTTCCAGCCCCCAGGCGCCGAAAAGCTGGCCGGGGAAACAGGCCAGAAAGAGGTCTCCAATCCGAAACCCCTGGACTTCCAGCTCAATATCCGAAACCACGGGCACGCCCGCTTCCCGCATCCTGAGCTGGTCCCGTGCCCAGGCCGCAGCGTACCTCGGCCCTTCCCCGCCCCCTGTCAGACGGCGAAGCGTCTCTGCATCCGGGACCTTGTCCAGCGGCGCCGCACACAGCACGGATTGGCCGCTCAATCTATCGGAAGCCCCGAATGCCATCCCTTCACTCAGCGCCACCGCCGATTGGGCAAGCCCCCCGCCCACCTTCTCCACCTCAGCAAAATTCTGCTCGGGCCGGTAGGGTCCCACATCGCCCAGACAGCCGTTGAAAAACGTGGCCACACCGCCCCATGTCTCCTCCAGGATCTTGCACATCACCCCGGCGAAATCGGTAGACCAGTACAGGTTCTTCCCCGTCAGAATCGTCGGATGGCAGCCGTAATTGACCCAGATCGCCACCGATCGTTCTTCCCCGTCCACAAACCGCACCACGCCCAGCGTGGAATCAATCGGCTCACCCGCATTGCGGCGGTTGTGGTGAAATTCCGGTTCTTTCCCCTGAGCAAATCCGATCCGCACCGGCGTCAAACCTTCCAAAGCCTCCGCCACCGCTCCCACAATCCCCTTTGAAAGATCCGTCATATACCCCGGGTCCGGAACCACGTCCCGGAACTTGGTCGTCACCGGTCCGGAATGGGTATGCGTTGTCGCAATCAAAATTCGGTCTTCCAAAATCCCCGTCTCAGCGCAGATCGCTCGTCTGATATCCCCCGTCTTTTCCCGGTTTATGCCCACCACATCCACCGCCACCAGCGCAATCCGCACATCCCCTTGGGCGCACACAGTGGCCCGCGCCCAAAGCGGCAGATGCGTACCCACGGCGGGGTCCTCACGACCGCCGTACCCGGCCATCAACAGTCCCGGCGGCGGCGTCACATCCCGCTTCGCTGCGCCCAGCATCAACCGATCCGTTTCCATACCACCGCTCCTTTCAACGGAAAAAGTCCGCTGCAAATCACTCCTTCAACCACTCATAAAGCTGATAGTGCTCGTTACTCATCCCCAGCTTCCCGTAGATTCTCTGGGCTCGCAGATTCTGTTTGTCCACGTAAAGCCGAAGCCCCTTCAACTCCGGTGACGCTTCCACAAACGTCTTGAGATTCACATAAAGCTTTTTAAACACCCCCTGCCCTCTCGCCCGGGGAACCACGTAGACCGAATGGATCCAGGGCACCGTACCGTTTCGCCAGTCGCTCCACTCCGGAATCGTCAAAAGCCCGCCCACCGGCCGCCCCTCCTGTTCCGCGATCCAGTACTCTCCTTTTGAAGGATCTTCAAACACCGCCCGAACCCCTCGGGTCACCGTCTCCCGGTCCAGCTCCAGTCCCTCCGTCTCAAGCGCCATGGTAATCTGAAACCAGACAATATGCTCCAGGTCGTCGGGCCGTCCCCGGCGGATGGTAATCATCTCCACCTCCTCAAGCAGAATTGCGGAATGCGGATTTGGGAATGCGGATTGAAAATCTTTTATTCCGCAATCCCAAATCCGAAATCCGAAATCGATTACTCCGCATTCCACAATTCCCCTTGACAGTTCGAACCGGTTTGTGTATTTTATATCCGCCGATTTTGAACAATAATAACGTGTTTTTTCTCACTTTAGCCACCCTAGCTCAGCTGGTAGAGCAATGCATTCGTAATGCATAGGTCAGCGGTTCGATCCCGCTGGGTGGCTCCAGTAAAAAAGGGCCTGTGTCTGTTTGACACAAGCCCTTTTTCCTTGCCCTTCTATCCTCTCCTATGCCACCACGACCTCGTCCTGCTTTTCCTTCCATGCATTCCAATCGCTCAAGAAACGCTCCAGCCCCGCATCGGTCAGCGGGTGGACCAGCAGCTTCTTCAGCACATCCGGCGGCAGCGTGGACACATCGGCCCCCGCCAGCGCCGCATCCACCACGTGCAGCGGACTGCGCAGGCTGGCCGCCAGAATCTCGGTCTGGAACCCGTAGTTATCGTAAATCTGTCGAATCGTCTGCACCAGATCCATCCCCACGTGCCCGATATCGTCCAGCCTTCCCAGAAACGGACTGATGTAGCTCGCCCCGGCCTTGGCCGCCAGCAGCGCCTGGTTTGGAGAGAAACAGAGGGTCACATTTGTTCGGATCTCCTCATCGCTGCATGCCTTGATCGCCTTGAGCCCGTCCGGCGTAATCGGGATCTTCACCACCACATTTTCGTGGATACTTGCAATATGCTGTGCCTCCTGCACCATCACCTGCCATTCCGTGGCCACCACCTCCGCGCTCACCGGCCCGTCCACAACCTCACAGATCTTCAGGATGATATCCTCAAACGTGCCTTCCTCCTTGGAAACGTGGGTCGGGTTTGTCGTCACCCCGTCCAGCACGCCCATGGCATTGGCCTCACGGATCTCATCCAGATCGGCGGTATCAATAAAAAACTTCATCTTAGACCTCCTCCTTGTGAACGTTTGTGGGGGAGCCGTTAGAATGAACAACAGGTTTTATGCTGAACTTCATCACCTAAAAAACGCGCTCGACCAGAAAACTGCACATCTCCCTCAGAACCTCCCGCACCTCCGAGGATGGGATCCGGTGCAGAAAGGCCTCGGCCGCCTCTGCCCGCCTCAGGCACTCCTCCTCGGCGCGCGTGATCGAGCCGTACTCTTCCATCAGAGTAATGGTCCACTCAATATCCTCAGGCGTGGCTTCAGACCGGTCCCCGTCCAAAATCTCCTGCACTCGAATTCGTTCTTCCGGCGCACACCGGTGAAAAAGGTCGATCACCATCAGGGTCCGTTTTCCCTCTGCAATATCCCCGCCCCGCTCCTTGCCGTATCCCCCTGCGGTTGTCGTCGGCGCAACCGCCGCATCCTCGGTTCGGACCGTCAGATTCAACAGATCGTCTCGAATCTGAAACGCCACGGCCATCGTCTCACCAAAATTCCCGATCGCCTGCTTCTGATCTTCTGAAGCCCCCGCAATAATCGCGCCGGCCGTACAGGGCCCCCGGCCGCTGTACCACCCCGTCTTCAGCCGCAGCATCTCCATAAACGCGTCAACCTTGGGAATCTCCTCCGCCTCGATCCACCCGATGTCATAAGCCTGTCCCTCAAAGGTCAACTGAGCCCCGCGAACCATTTCCTGGATCAGGTCGAGCGTTGTCGCAGCCCCCAGAATCTCCCGATTTGCCGCCAGGGTTTCAAACACCTTGGAATAAAGGGCGTCCCCCACATTGATACTGAGTGGAACCCCGTGCAGTCGGTACAGACAGGGCTTCCCCCGGCGCATCTCTGACCCGTCTTCAATATCGTCGTGTACAAGCGCAAACGACTGAAACATCTCAAAGGCCGCCGCCGTGCGCAGCGCCTTCTCCTGCTGCCCCCCCAGGGCCTCACAGGCCAGCAGCACCAGCGCCGACCGGAACCGTTTCCCCCCCCGCGCCGGGTAATCCCGCATCGGTTCGTACAAAAACCGAAACGGCTCCGTCTCCGGCAAAAAGGAAAACAGTTCCGCGTCAATCAGCGGCACGTTCTCATCCAGAAAAGTTTTCAGCCTTGTTTGCACAGCATCCCTTCCACACAGGGCGACCTACTTATTAAACGCCCGCACCTTCTTCCGGATTTTTGCTTCAACACTGGCCGGCAGCGGATTCACCGGAATCGGAGGAGAGTCATCCGGCGAAACCGCAGCAGCATCGTCCCCGACAGCAGTCTGATCCACCACACGCGGCCGCTTCGGAATATAAGGCTCCCGCTCTAACAGCGCGTGGAGCAGCACCAGCGCCGCCTCCTTATCGGGAATCGTCCCCTGCGTCCCCCCATTCTCTCCCATAGGAGGCAGAGGCGCCCCCACGCACGAGGGACACCCCTCCTCACAGCCGCACTCCGACACCACCATCAAAGAAGCGGTCAGTACCTCTTCCACCATCTCGTAAACCTTCTCGGAAAACCCGACCCCTCCCGGATGCCGGTCGTACACAAACAGCGTGGAACGCCCGGTATTCGAGCTGTCGATCGTCGTTCCGATATCCGTCACATCGCACATCGCAAAGAGAGGAATCACCTCGGCCACTACATTGGCGATCCCTTTCAGCCCCTCCAAAGGCACCCGTCCCAGCTTCCGGCAGGCACGCAGCGCATCCGCCGGGGGAATCAGCCAGCACCCCGCCGTGTCCAAAGACAGCGACGGCAGATCCAGGTTCTCCCAGCCAATGCTGTCCCGGTCCTCAAACTTCACCTTCTTGAACATCATCACCAGCGTGGTCACCGACACCTCGCCGAAACAGATTCGGCTCACCCGCCAGTCCGACTCCATCTCGGTCTCGTTCACCTTAATCGTCGTCTCGTCAACCGCCTGGGTATAATAATCCAGCCCCTGCTGGCTGACCCTGGCAATCTTTCGCTCCACATCCAGCCGATCCACAAAATAGGTCTGTGCATCGTGCATGTACACCGCATGGGTATGGAGCTGGAAAAAGGCGCTGATCTCATCCAGCGTCCCGATCACCTCCGGCCCGTCATCCCGTTCCTCAACAATCGTATACGTCGGATCGCTGATATTCCTCAGGCTCACCTCAGCTGCCGGATAGCCCGACCGGGTGTAGTACCAGCGCCCCCCGATCTGCCGGGCCTGTCCCTCCTCTTCCAGGATCTCCAGCATGGCCCCGGTAAACTCCCCCATAACCTCTCCCTCTTCCCCGCGAACCGGCAGCTCTCGCAGGGCGCATCGGAGGTGCCCCACCGCCACGTGGGGATTGTTCGGATCGATGGTGCCGTGCTCTGGAGACTGTCCGAAAAAGTAGCCCGGCTCGCGCATCAGAAACTGGTCGATCGGCGCATTGTGGGCAATAAAAACCGCCAGAGATTCGTCCGCCTTCCGCCCCGCACGCCCCGCCTGCTGCCACATGCTGGCAATGGTCCCCGGATAGCCCACAATCAATGCGGCGTCCAGCCCCCCGATATCGATACCCAGTTCCAGCGCGTTGGTACTCACCACCCCCAGCAGCTCCCCTTCAAACAGCATCCGCTCGATCTCCCGCCGCTCGCTGGGCAAATACCCGCCCCGGTACGCCCGGATAGATCGGGCCAGTTTGGGCCCCACCCGGGAAAGATCCTCCTGGCAGTAGTGGTAAATCACCTCCGCCGTGGTCCGCGCCCGAACAAATGCGATCGTCTGCACCCGCCCCTGGATCAGCGTCGCCAGCAGCCATCGGGCCTCCGTATTGGAACTGCGCCGATCGCTGGTGCTCCCCTCTAAAAAAGGAGGATTCCAGAACACAAAGCGGCGCGGCCCCCTGGGCGACCCATCGTTGTCAACCAGCGCCATCTCACGGCCGGTCAGACCCTCGGCCAATTCTTTGGGATTGGCAATGGTGGCCGAACTGCAAATATACCGGGGATTGGCGCCATAGTGCGCGCAGATCCGGCTCAACCGGCGGATCACATTGGCCACATGGGAGCCGAACACCCCTCGGTAGGTATGCACTTCGTCTAAGACCACATAGCGGAGATTCTGAAAAAACCGCGCCCAGCGGGGATGGTTGGGCAGAACACCCTGGTGAAGCATATCGGGATTTGTCAGAATCACCCGCCCCTCTTCCCGAAGCCGCCGGCGCAGATTGGGCGGGGTATCTCCGTCATACGTCCCCGACATAAATTGCAGCGCCGGGGCCATCTCTCCAAACCGGAGCAGACCCCGGGCCTGATCCTGCGCCAGCGCCTTGGTGGGAAAAAGATAAAGCGCCGTGGCCTCCCCATCCTGGAGGAGCGCCTCCAGCGTAGGAATCTGATAACAGAGGGTCTTTCCGCTGGCCGTAGACGTCACCACCGTCACATGCGCGCCCCCCCCGGAGGGCGGTCAGCGCCTCTGCCTGGTGGGTGTAGAGTCGCTCAATCCCGAACTGCCGGAGGGCATCAGTCACGGTCGGGTGCAGATCCCCCTCAACGCTGGCAAACCGGGGCGCCCGGGGCGGGATAGCCTCGACATGAGCGATCTGTCCGCCGTAATCGTACCCGTTTCGGATCTGGCTGAGGAACCGCTTGAAATCCATGCAGGATAAAATAAAAGAGGCGTAGATAGGTAAGGGGGGAGGCTGAGGAAAAAGATCACCTGAACAATATAGTCGGAAGACCCGCGCCGGTCAACCCATTTTCACGAGCGTAGGGAATTGAAAATTGAAAATCAATGGCCTGAAGTTAAGCGATTTGGGACCCCTCCCCCGGCCCCTCCCCGAAACGGGAAGGGGAGAAAATAGTCGCACATAACTCTTTGATAAAAAATGGTTTGCTCCCCCTTCCCTTTAGGGAAGGGGGCCGGGGGGTTAGGTTTCTTCAGCCTAATATTTACAGCTCCTTATACGCCTCAAACACAATCTGCAAATCTCTTTTCGCCCTGGAAAAATCCGAATAAGGTCTCCTGGACCTGTCCTCCAGACAACCCAGAAAATCCCGGGTCATCCCGTGGTATCCCATCATATCTTTAAATCCCGGGAAATACAGTCCGGCTTTCCCTTTTCCCTTCAGAAAAACATAAATCCCGTTGCTCTCAAACGTTATCCTGCCCTTTGTGCCCAGAATGTGCGAATGCTGCAAAACGCCTTTGGTCAGACTTCTTGTATTCCAGGAATAATCCAGTTCCGCCCGTGAACCGTCCCCGTATTCCAGTGTGGTCACAGAATGCCGCTCAACTTCCCCCTGTCGATGGTGCGGGAATTCCGCAGTGACCCTCCGGGACGCCTCCGCAAAAAGATCGGAAATCAGCGCCACAAAATGGATGCCCCCTTCAAGCAGCGCGCCATACCGGCTTTTCCAGCCCGAAGCGACCTGGGTAAACCGCTTTTTCACGGCAACAGATTCAAGATCGCCGATCCAGCTGTTTCGGATGAACGCCTTTATCTTTGCCAGGGACGGCTTGTAATAGTAATTCTCCGCAACCATCAACAACCGGTCCGGTTTCTCTTGAAGAACACGTTCAATTTCGTCGATCTCATCCTGCGAAACGCACATCGGCTTTTCAACCAGAACCGCCTTTCCCGCTTCTAATGCGTCCACAATTTGTGTCTTGTGAAACTCGGGGGGAGACGCGATCACTACAGCTTCGACTTCGGACGACGCCAGGACCTCGTCAAAACAGTCAAAGCTCCCTTTTCCCCCAAAAGTGTGATGAAACTTCTCGGCGCTGCTTTTTGACCGGCTATAAAAAAACAGATCGGCAGCACTGCACAGATTCCTGGCGTGCAGACCGCCGATGGTCCCACAACCCACCAGACAAATCTTCCTCATCTTCATCCTCACGTAGTCACCACGCCCTCGCCCCTACCGTGTTATTCCGTGGTATTGATATCACCGAAACGCACGCACGATACAATCCGCTACCCGGAGCGCATTGGCCGCAATCGTCAGGCTCGGATTAACCCCGCCTGGAGAGGGCATAAAACTGCCGTCCAGCACGAACAAATTGTCGATTCCCCAGAAGCGGCAGTTTTTGTCTAAAACGCTTTCTTTGGGGTCATCCCCAAACCGCAGCGTGCCCACCGCATGGGAAAACGAATCCAGCTTGTGAGCATAAGAGAGTATGCCTCCGGCCTGCTTCATAATCTTCTTGGCCTTATCCACCAGATAATCTCTGCGCTCACAGTCCCTGGACGAGTACTGATGGACAACTTTGACAATTTCCAGACCGTACGCATCGGTTTCCGATGACAGGCTGACTGCATTGTCGAAATTCGAATCATCTTCCGCAATACAGAGCACGTTCTGGATATATCTTTCCAAACGCGCCACCAGATTCTTAGAGCCTCTGGGCGCATAATGTTTCAATATATTGGGCGACGGCGTGCGAAGATCCTGTATAATGCCCGTGGAGCTGCCGTATTTTTCTCGAAAATCTTCATAAAAATCCGTCAGACAAATCTGTTTGTGAAACGTATTGTCCGGATTGATGTGAAAAGGAAAAACCGTGGCCACAGTGGCATTGCAGTGCCGCATCAGAAATTTGCCGATGAACCTGTGGTTCTCATATTTCTCTAAGTTTGAGCGCAGCAAAATGGCCGGACTGTGGATTGCGCCTGCGCTCAGAACCACAACCCTCGCAGAAAGCTCGAACGCCCGTTTTGAGTGTTTATCAATACACGCGACAGCGGCAATTTTACCGTTTTTCTCTACAAAACTTTTGACAACAATATCCGGCATAATCTCAAAATCAAACGCCTGGGCCTGCCGCAAAATCGTCGTGGTCAAATCGTTCTTGGCTTCAATTTTACAGGGATGTCCGTCACAGGTAAGACATTTGATGCACACCGTTCTGGACGTATTGGTAAAATTGATCGCCAGGGGAATCTTAAAAGGCTTGTACCCCAGCTCGCGCGCAGCTCCATCCACCCGAACGGCGGGCGGCATCAGGTCTATGCTCTCAAACGGATAATCCGTTGAACGCGCCGGTTCGTAAATATCCTGTCCCGCTTCGCCATGAACCTCAAGCAGGTGTTCGGATTTGCCGTAATACGGTTCCAGATCCGTATACCGGATCGGCCACGCGGCGAAATCATTTTCGCGCAGCCTCAGCGATGCGCCGCCGTAAAAAACCGACATTCCCCCGACAACTTCATTCGGGTAAACCGCTTTAAAATCCTTATCATCATACTGCTTAACAAAAACAGGGGACTCACTCTTATATCTCTGCTTGAGGAGTATCCTTTCCTGGTCCCAGTCCAGAGCATCTCTCCTGGCCCGGTTTCCACGCTCGAGTAGAAGCGTTTTCAAACCCGCTTTTGCAAGCGAATATGCAGCGGCCGAGCCCCCAAATCCTGAGCCGACGATGATGGCGTCAAACTGAGTTGACTTCATAGGTATAAAGCACAATCAAACCTGCGATAATCACCCAGGCCAGGTAGTGAAATTTCTCGCGCCTGTCAATACATTCCTGAATCTTGGGCAAATCGGGCTTGAATTTTCCGGATATGGTTCTCTGGATATACGTCTTGTAATATTCAACCAGAAATCTCTCCAACCCGCCGTTCATATAAATCAGATAGCCCAGAGGGACGGGCGCGAGCGGGCTGCTCACAAAGTAGAACAGAGGCGAACATACTGCCAGAACCACGGCCGATCTCTGAAACTTCAACCACTTGAACCCTTCAAAGGGCGCGTCTTTATAAGCCCCACCCAACGCCACGAGCAGTCCGGATAAATAAGCCGAAACCAGGAAACCGATAAAGCTCTGTATCTTGAGGTCAATAAACAGCAAACAGAAAACACCGGTAACCAGAACAGCGCCGGCGCCGTATCTTAACAGATCGTTCCCTACATAACTCCCCAGAAAGGTAATCCTGGAAGGGACGAAGTATTTGGACTGGTCTTCGGTTCTGAAAAATCCCTTGTACAGTTCGGCGATGAATCGTTCAAGCCCCATAATCAGAAAAAAGATCTGGAACAGGCCCAACTTTGAGAAACTGTCCCTAAAAAAGGGCAGGCCATAAAGCAGAAAAAAAATGACAATGTGGAAATAGATACTTCGGGGAAACGTCTTCGGCTTCAGCCCTTCGTAGGGCGAATCTTTGAACGCGCCCCAGAGAGAGGTATACAACCCGGAGATGATGCTTACGGTTAATCGAATGAAAAGATTCATGGATCAGGAGTGTGAAAAATGGATAGGAGGCGCTAAGATAAAGTTTCTGAAGACAGGCGTCAAGGAGTACCGGAGTACAAAAAAAAACAGAACGTGCTGTAAGGCCAAAACACATTCTGCCGCATCATTGTTCGCTGCCGTTGCAAATCGTCTAATCTACGGCCTGAGCGGCCTGCTCCGGGGTCTCCTCATATTCCAGACCCTGCCTCCGGCTCCGCAAATCCTCTAAGACCTGCAGCAGCGCTGGAAGCACAACAACCGCCGCCACGAAACAGGTCAACAGGCCGATTAAAGCCAGCTTCCCGATTGAATTCAACCCCGGATGCGTGGCCATCATCAGCCCGAAAAACCCGACCATCGTCGTCAACATAGAAACCATCATGGCCCCGCCGGTACTCTTGATAATCAACGGCATCGACCTGGCCCCCTCTTCCCGATACCGGTGGTAGAGATGCACGCCGTTGTCGATCCCCATGCCAACAATCGTCGGCAGCGCCACCATATTGTAAAAATTCAATTTCATGCTGGTCAAATACATCGTCCCGCACATCCACACCGCCCCGCAAATCAGCGGCAGCATCACAAGCATAGCCTCTCGGATGCCCCGAAAATCAACAATAACAATCAGAAAGACCACCACCAGCGTGATGCCAATCGCCCACTTGCTGTCCCGCAGCATAAGCCGCAGCATATCCGCAAAAATAATACTTGAACTGGAGGAATAGAACTTCCCTTTCGACGCCGTTTGGATCTCGTGGGAATCGTCGGCAAAGGCCATGGCATTTTTTCCGTCCCTGAGCTGGACGCTTGGATAGATAAAGGCGAAATGAGCGCGGCTGCCGTCCACCGTAGAAAATTTGCGCAGAATATTCTTGGGCAGGTCGTCTACAGACATCTTCTCTACGTCCAGCAATTCGCGCAAATCATCCAGCCGCTCTTTCTGTTCCCCCTTGATCAGCTTGGCGCCCTCCCCATTGGCCAGCTCCCGGATCTCTGCAATAATCTTCAGCTTCTCATCCTGCTGCTGGGGAATTGCAGACCAGAGCGTTTTTATTTTGTCAATCGTCGGTGTCGGATCATTTGAAGCGATCTTGGCCTCTATCGCCGACACAATCTCACCCAGATCCTCCTTGCTGTCGGCCAGCACCACGCTGGGTGATTGGGACTCCTTGTTAAACTGCGAAATCGTACTGATCTTATCCTTCACTGCTCGTGAGGCGGGTAGATTGGACCTCAGATTGGTAAAATTGTATTCAAATGCAATCCGATGCAGGTTGGCCCCCAGATAAATCGTAACCGCTATTCCCGCAACCAGAACCAGCCGGGCCATGGGGAACCGCCCCCGGCGGTTTCCCCAGGCATGGCCCCAAACCGGCCGCATCCGAATCAGCCCCAGCTTCTTATCCGACAGCACCAGAAAAGCCGGCAGAACGGTGGTCATCGAAACCAGCGACATCAAAATTCCCGTACCCACAATAAATCCGAACTCGGAAAACCCTTTGAAATCGGTAATGGTAAGCGAATAAAAAGCCATCGAAGTGGTCAATGCCGCCGTTAAGATCGCCGCGCCCGTCTTCTTCAGCATCGTTTCAATCGCGCTCAGCACATCCATCCGGGCCATCCGGTCTTCTAAGTACCGGGCAAACATGTGGATGCCGAAATCGACCCCCAGCCCGAAGAGAATGACAAACAGGAAGCCGGTCATCGTATTCAGATTGCCGATCACCCAGTAGGTGATCGCAAAGGCCCAGGACAGTCCCATCGTGAGGGGAATGCCCACAAAAAAAACCGCCAGGGGCTGACGGAAATAAAGCGTTAAAATAAACACCACACCTACCACGCCGTAGATCAGCGTCGACTTAATATCGTTCAGGATAACGTCAAATTCATCAATCTTATTCTTGAAAGTCCCCCCATACTCGATCACCATGTTCGGATGGTAGGATTGGGGATTCAGTTTGGCTACGGCCCCGCGTACGGCATTGTGCATCTCCTTGGTAAATCCGATATTACTCACCGTTCCCGCCGCACTCACTTCCAGAGCCAGAATCGTACTGTCCGGATTGACATAATACGCCTCCTCCGATCTCCCATCCTCCTTGTACTTCGCCTCGATATCCGAAAAATTCAGGACCTCTTCGCCTTCATCCTCGTCCAGTTGAATGGCAAGGGGCGACAACTTTATCTTTTCCTGAGTAATTCGGTCTTCAATCCGAAACTGTATCTCCTCTAAGTCGTCTAAGTCCATGAAGAGTAGTGCGTGGTTTTTGAAGAAATCGATGTCCCGTTTGTAGTCGACATAATTCACATATTGTTCGTACGCATCTCCCTTCAGCTCCCCGGCCAGAGCTTCGGCAAACCGTTTGGAACTTGCGTAATCATCGCACTGCACCAGCACAATCAGGCTGCCCACCCCGCCCACGCGCGCTTTGATATCCTCTAAAGTCTTAACGCTGTTATAGTCCTTAGGGATCAACGCAGCAATATCGGTCTCCAGCCGCCGTACCAGATGATAGACGAAATAACTGCAAAAAATGGTGAGCAAACCGGATACGACGATAATACTCAGATAGTGCCGATAGGTTATTCTTGCAAGAAGGCTGAACCAGGTCCGCATCTATGAACCTCTACTCTTTCCCATCGTTATTTTCTTTATCCAATTTATCCTTCAGCTTCTGAACAAGCCCTTCGTAGGAAGACTTTCGAATCTCCTTGTAAAATTGAGACCGGTTGTTCCGGGAAATTTTCAAATCGTCAACTACCATATCGTAAATCAGCCAGTTCCCGTCAACCAGGTGGAATTTGTAGTCGATCGTACTCTGCTCGCTCTTGTAATACACCATCGTCTTCAAAAGGGCGTCCGTTCCATCAATCTCCGCATCAATATAATCAATTTTCTCGGATTTGGTATAAAGTTTTGGATCGGCGTAATTTTTCTCAATCAGCCGTCTGCACAAATCCGTGAACTCTGCCTGCTCCTCCCCGGTCCGTTCCTTCCAGTACCGCCCCAGCGATAACTGGCTGAACCGCCCGAAATCGAACAGGCTTCCAACCAGCGCCTTCAACCGTTTCCGTTCGGCTTCCGTTTCTCCTCCCGTCTCGGAGCGAACGATCTCCTGGATGGCGTGGTCTCTATCCTTCATCATCTCAAGCAGCGCCTTCTCCCGGTCTTCATCCGTCGCCGCTGTACCGGGCGCAAAAGCCGCCGCAAAGATCGCAAAAACCGCAAGTTGTCCAATCCATTTCATATTCCATCAACCCCTTTATTCCCCGGCCGTCTGTCTGCGTCTGCACGGGCTTCCCAAACGCCACCCAACCTTGCTTCATAAACTTTTTAACACAGCAAAAGTTCCGCAGTCCCCCCTGTCCAAAGCCCAATCAGTCTGCCTTTTCCGAAGCCAGTTTCTCCGTCTCCGCCTGCCCGGAAACGGCTGTGGGCCATACCCCCCGCGTCCTCAGCATATGGCCCGTGTGCACGAAAATCCCGGCCGCAACCAGCGCCGATCCAATCGTGAAAATCCAGTAGATTGCGTCCAGGCAGTTGGCCACAGCCAGCACGCAGAAAAGGGCGGCAAAGAAATCTCGCCGGCAGGCAAATTTAAACGAGCAGCATACCTGGTAGAACCACCCGCGCTTGTCCTCCGGCACCTCCTCTGAGAAGGCCATGTTGAAACTCGCGATACTGCCCGAACCGATATTTTGCAGGTATAGCGAGACCAGCGAGATGGCCAGAATACCCAGCGCCAGCGCCACCCATCCCAGCGTCAGGACATACGCCTCGCCCGTCAGCCGGTACATGCCGTAGATCACTCCGATAAAAAAGGCCAGATACGAGACATTGTCGGCCAGCGTATCCAGCCACTCTCCCCTGCGCGACTCCATAAACTTCAGCTTGGCAATCTCCCCATCACAGCCGTCTACGATCGAGGCAAACTGGAAGAGCAGTCCCCCAAGCGCCAGCCGCACGTAGTCTCCCGAAGCGATCCCCCAGGCGGCCAGAAAACTGATGCACATCGTCGCAATTGAAACGTGGTTCGGCCTGATCGATGTATTCGCAAGCAGGCGGGTGATCCGCATCGAGATCTTCCGGTTGAAATACCGTGACACAAGCCCGTCGGTCGATTTCCCCAGCATCTGGAACAGCATCCGTTCCGCGTGCCGGAGAGATTCGGGGGTATCCACATCTAACCAGAACAGACCGTCGATATCAACCGCGCGCATGTTCCCTTCCACGGCCAGGCTGCGAATGCCGCCGGACAGGGAATCGTCGCCGGCGTCCACCGAGCGCTCCAGCGCCTCAAACAGGTACGGGCTGCACAGAAACAGCCCGGTATCCACGGCATTGTAAGAAGCCAGATCTTTGCCGATTTGAAGGATTCGGTCTCCCTGTAAAAAAACCTTTGTCGCGTCGTCGATATCAAAGACGGGCTCGACCTGGGAATCCACGCACAGGACGGCTTCGTCCCCCCCAAGCGGCATGTTCTGAAGCCTGACCAGGGCCTGCGGATCAAACAGGTGGTCCGACATCAGCAGCAGGAAGGGATCGTTCACGTACTCCCGGGCCTTTAGAACCGAACGTCCGTTCCCCAGTTCCCACTCCGGATTCTCAACCCAGTCGATCTGAACGTCCACCTGAGGATCGGACGCAATCGCCTCCCGGATTTCCTGCCCCCGGAAGCCGGTCACAATCACAAATTCCCCGATACCCGCACGCTTTGCCGACAGAATCGTGCGTTTGAGCAGGCCCACTCCGGCGACCGGAACCAGCGGTTTGGGCAGATCCTTCCCGTTTCCGTTCAGACGACTGCCCCTGCCGGCAGCAATTATTACAGCCTTCTTAACCATATCCCTCCCTTTCTTAAACCCGTGTCACCACGCATCACTAATCCGGGACTTACGGCTCCAACTTATTGAGCCGTTTTGTCTTTGGGAGCATGTCTGTGAAAGACAATGTCGGCATACGATGCCGAGGCCCGGCTCTGTGTATTGTCCGAGTCCGTCATCAGATAAACGCGCACAATCTTCCCCGGTTCTTCTCCCGGATATCCTTTCTTGTAATCTTCGTAGAGATCGCGGGACTCCAGGGTCCACTGTCCCGCGTTCTCCATCCCGCTTTCAGCTACGAACCGTCGCCATTTCAGTTTCCAAATCATCGGGATAATCGTCGTTTCCGTCTTGAACATCAGGGACTCCGGAAGCGTATTCGACCACACATAGGCCACCTCCCGGATCGTATCGCTATTCTTCTTCAGAATCGAAATCCCGATTTTGGCAGGAAAATCGTCGTACTTCAGCTTCAGCTTCCCATCTTTTTCTACCTGCTGTTCCTCTATCGTCGAATAATCCACCTTCCACCGCCAGGTGATGTACCGATACTCCAAGACATCAATAAAATCATTAAATCCCTGCTGCCGAATCTTCTTGCTGAAATCGCGGGGCGGCCGCTTGCACGCCTTAAGCCACGGATATACCTCCGGATCGAGTTCCATCGACGTGTCCCGAAGTGTGGGAATCTGCCAGAAGAGCCCGCTGGACTGTTCGCTAACGATCTGGACCACATCGTTGGCATGCCTGAGCTGGGTCGGCGACTTGCATTGATCCCAGTCTCGCCGGTACCATCGCTGCATATCGACTCGAACCTCGTCCGGTCGATCCGCACCATCTCCCGGGATGCTCCCAGAGGCCAGATTAACAACGACAAAAATGACGACAGTCCGTATGGAAATCATACGGGCATTCCTCCTGACAAAATAGCTTTCCAGAAGCTCTTCTGAAGAATTTTATCTCATTTTATCTATATGGGCAGACAACAGGACCATCCCCACCCCCATCCAGAGCAGCCGCCGGAACCGTTTGACGAGCGCCAGAGATAATCCCACCGCAGGATTCAAACCCAGCAGAAAGGAAAAATACGCGTGTCCGGCCTCGGACGTCCCGACGTTTGCCGGCACGAAAAAAAACACGGTATTAATCATCAGGGGAAGGGCAACCAGCAGAAAAGCCGCCAGAAAAGCCGCTTCTACGCCCATCAGGCGCAGGATCAGGAAGGTCTCCAGCGTCCCCAGGATCCAGCCCCCAAAGCGTAAGCCCAGGCATCCGAGAAACCGCCCCCAGTAGGTCCCATAAAACGCCGCCAGGCCCTCATCCACGCGCACGATCGCTTCCCGACGAGACGCCAGGAACCGCCTCCCGATCCGCAGCCTGTCCAGCAGGTCGTAGAGCCTGAGATGCAGCCCATTGCGCTGCCCCAGGCAGACGAGGCCGATGACCACGCTCCCGGTGAGGACCCCAACCGTAAGGCCGATCCGGATCCACCCGTCCAGCGGCAGACTCAGGAGGGCGGCCCAGACGCCCAGGGCGGCGAAGAGCACCCCGGACAGGAACTCCATTGTCTTGTTGGCAAGCACCGGAGGGATGCTGCTCGACATCGGCATCCGGGACTTCAGCAGATAGGGTATGGCCAGTTCCCCCCCCAGATTCGCCGTGGGCAGCAAATTGTTCACCACGTCCCCGCTCAGGTTCACCACAAAGAGTCTCCAGAAACCGGGGCGATCCGCATCGGGAGGAAACGCCAGCATCCAGGCAACTGTATTGTTGCACTTCCATATTACAGACACACACAGCACGGGCAGAATGCCCCACCCCACCCGGGAAACGTGGAAGTACACCTCCCCGATCCCCATTTTCCAGACAAGGAATCCAACAAGCAGCAGCCCCGATACCAGGCACAGCGTCCGTACTCTCTGGCGCACTTTGCTCATGGCCGCCCTTCACATACCCTGCTGAACAGTCGAATTCCCCGTTGCCTTCTGCAGCGCGGCCCAGGTCCGGTTGAATTCAAAAACATTGTGATAGTACTTCGCCCGGATAATTCCGTACTCCTTCACCGCATCCAGCAATTCACTCGCTTCTTCCAAACCGGCGTTAAATCCGTCCCGCGCCGAAATAAACCAGCGCCGGGTCGCTTTAACAGCCTTGCTCGCAGCCGCCACATTGGCCTCAGCCTCTCGAAGCGTCCGGTAAATCTTCTCCACCTCTAACTTTACGCCCTTTCGGGCCAGGGTTCCCTGATAGACCAGCTTCTGGTGTTCCAGGCGGGCCTTTTTCACCCGGGCTGAAATCCCTCCAAACGAGAGATTCTGTCGAATACCGACCACGACGCCCGCCTGCAAAAAGTTGAAATCATCCCGTGCAAAAGGGCTTGTTATATCGTCCCGATTGGGCGCATAACTGTACTTGAACTGCCCCCCCAGGAAGATCTGCGGGAAAAAGCTGCTGCGCTCGACGCGCACCAGCGCTTCCCGTACCTCAATCCCGGCCCGGAGTTGCCTGAGATCCGGACGCAGGTCCGCCTGTTGGATATAATCCACTAACGGCAGAATCTCAACCTTCAGGGGCCTGAGTCGCTCCTCGGCCAGCGCAATCGAATCCCCCTCCGGCACATCCAGAAGCATCCGCAGAACCGAAGCCGCCAGCAGCCTACCCTTTTCAGCCTTATTGGCGTTCTCTTCCACATCGTAAACAAACCGGTCGATGCGTGCCAGATCGGTGTAAGTATACTCCCCCGTGTCCTCTTCTAACTGCTCGTCGACATTTTTCCGGGCCTTCTGGATCTCCTCCCGCGCCTCTTCGGCCAGCCGCCAGAGTTCCTCCGTAAACAGCCGCAAATAGTAGGCCTCGGCCACCTGCAGTTCCAGGTTCTTCCGGGATCCGATCAGCCCGGCGTCGCGCGCGCTCACCCCCCCCGCAGCGGCATCCTGCGCGGCTTTGAGCTTCCCGAACGTATAAAGCGGCTGAATCAGAGAGGCTTCTGTCCGCGTGAACAGGCTGAAACTGGACAGATCGGTATCGCCTACCAGCGC
Source organism: Candidatus Latescibacterota bacterium (assembly GCA_965249305.1). Taxonomy (GTDB): domain Bacteria; phylum Latescibacterota; class UBA2968; order UBA2968. The sequence goes on from OZ252228.1 coordinate 7,650,586, forward strand.
ATCTCCCCTGGCCTCCGGGGAAGGTCCCACAATCCATGTAAAATCGAATTTTGGCAGCAGCCGGGCCGCACGCGCCCGGGCCGCCTGCGCCTCTGCAATCCGCAGCTCCGTTTCTGCGGCCCGAACCGCCGGGCTTACCTCAAGCGCCCGGGCAACACAGCCCGCCAGATCGTACCGGACCGGTCCGTCCGCGCCATAAGCAGTAAAGGGCAAACAAAAACTCACGCAAAGAGCCAACAGCCCCCAGCGGCATCCTTGCCAAAACATGCGTGAATTTTTGCTACATGTGTAGTGATTCTGCAACGCATCTATCCCTAGCATAACCGAATACCCGACATCCCACATGAGCCCCAAAACGGAATAAGATCATATAAAACAACAATATATATTAAATTCCGCCCCGGATATATCCAAAAGTATTAGATAAAGAGCGAAATATATGCCATATTCCACTCGCTGCCCGGCCCACGCCTGCCCGCCCCACCACATACAAAAAGGGCGACGATCGTATTCCCTCGTCGCCCGATGGCGCCCGGAAGCAACCCGAGAAACCTTTGCTCCCATCAGTTGATTCGCATAATAATATGATACCCCACAGGGGTGCGCACGATTCCGCTCACTTCCCCCACCTTCAGCTTCAGCACCGCCTCTTCAAAAACCGGATGCATGTCGCCTGGCGAGAAAAACCCCAGGTTCCCCCCATCCGCCATCGAATTCTGTCGGGCCAGTTCAACAAAGTCCTCGCCCGCCTCCAGCTTCTTGAGAATCTCCTGCGCCTCAACCTCCGTCTTGACCAGAATATGCCGCGCCCGGAGCTTCCCGGCCTGCATCGATTCGAGAATATGGAGGTTATTCTGGGCATCCTTCAACGTTGCTTCATCCGGACTGAATTCCACGGCCTTCTGGTAGGCGAGCCTGGCCTTGTTCAGATCCTGCTTCACCGTATAGATATACCCCATGTTGTTGTGGATTCCTGCATCGTCGGGAACCACGGCCAGCGCTTGTTGATAGGCAACCACTGCCGAGTCCAGCATCTCCTGCCCCATATAAAGCAGCGCCAGGGCCTTGTAGGGCTCTACCCAGTTGGGTTCCTGCCGAAGACAGGCCTGAAAGGCCGCCTTTGCACGTGCCAGCTCCCCCTTCCGGTGGTAGATCTGCCCCAGCAAAAGCCGGGCAGACGCCGCCTGGGGCGCCATCTTAACCACCTGTTCGTATTCCTGCTGCGCCGCGTCCAGCTCGCCCCGATTCAGGTAGAGCCGGGCAAGCTGATCTCGAACATCTAAGTCCGCAGGGTTCAGCGCCACGGTCTTCTGCCAGGCCTGTCGGGCGATCTCTAAAGAGTCCACTTCCGCAGCCATAAACCCCATTGCCCGGTAGACCTGAGGGTCGTCGGGGGCTGCCTCGGCCGCCTGCCGGTACGCCTGGAACGCCTCCTGGGTTCTGCCCATGCCGTGGTAAACCCCTCCCTTGTTAACCAGCAGCATGGCATTTTTGGGATGCCGGCTCAGGCCCCTGTTCAGAGCCTCCAGCCCCTTCTCAAAATTCTTGAGCGCACCGTGGATCAGCGCCAGGCTCAAATAGGCGTCCATATTATCGGGCTGCTGCCGAAGTACCTCCTCTAAGTCGGCAATCGCCAGCTCGGAACTGCCGGTATTCCCGTAAACCATTGCACGGTCCATCAGCAGGTTGGGAAAGTTGGGATTCCGTTCCAGACCCGCGTTCAAAACCTGCAGCGCCTCCCGGTTCTTCCCCATCTTGCCGTAGAGCATGGCTAAAGTGCCGTAGCTCTCCGCCCTGTCGGGCTTCAAACCGATCATATTCTGAAACGCAGTCACTGCATCGTCAATTCGCCCCGTTTCTGCATAAAGCGTCCCTAGAAATCCCTGCGCCTCCACACTGTCCGGATGGGTGGCCACAAATAACTCGGCAATGGCCAGTGCAGAATCGACCTTTGCCTGCCGATAGGCCGCCTCAATCTCTTTCGCATATTCCCTGGCCGCCAGGGGCCCGCTCCAGAGCAGGAAGGCCAGACAGGCCAACGCTGTGATGAACCGTTTCAAAATATCGCCTCCATCTTCTTCAGGTCTTCCCCGGAGGGCGAACCGCGATCCGCCCCTTCTTATAAACGCTTAATACCTTGACAACCCAATCCGTTCCCTGTATACTCTCCCCCAAAAATTGCCGTTCCACACCCATCGATCATGCCTATGAGCCTCTTACAGCGCGACGTGATTCCCCTTGCAGCCATCCTGCTCGCCCTAACAGGCTCCTACCTTGCCTACGACCGCCTCTCGGCCTACATCCCGGTCCACTGGGGCATCAACGGACGCATCGACGGTTATTCCCCCAAGCGGTTCGGGGTATACCTCAACCCGGGGGTGATGGCCCTTGTTTATATCTTTTTCCGCTTGATTCCCTATGCAGATAAGAACCGGGTAAGACAGCTCAGAGAAATCGGCATCTACGACCCCCTCCGCAACGGGGCCGTCCTCCTCTTCGGCTACGCCCATCTCCTGGCCCTGGGCATCGGCCTGCGCTGGACCAGTCCTCATGCGAATTTCCTCATTGGAGGCATCTCTCTCCTGATCCTGTTTGCCGGCGACACCATTCAAACCAGGAAGCCCGACATGTTCAACCGCCTGCTGCGCCGCCTCGGAATCGCATCCTCCGATCCGGCGCGCCGACGTGCCTGCCGCAGTCTTAGCTTCTCGGGAATCTGCGGGCTTGTCGGAACCTTTACCGGTCGGGCTCAGATCCTCTGGCTGCTGCTGCCCCTCCTCTTTGGCCTGTTCCACACCCGCCGCCGCTTCCCGGCAGACAGAGAGCCCGCCCCGTGAAGGTTCTCAACGAACGCTTAACCCTCAAAGCCGGCAGCCTGGCCCTCCTCACCGCGGTTCTCTGGGGAGGCAATTCCGTTGCCATCAAACTTGCCCTGGGCGGCATGCCTCCCCTCGCCCTGGCCGGCGCCCGGTTCTTCCTGGGCGGCCTGGCCGTGCTCACATGGGTGATCCTGATCCGCATCCCCCTGCGCCTGCAAGCCGGAGAAAGGCGAGGCCTGCTTCAACTGGTCCTTCTCTTCATCGCCCAGATCTACCTGCTCAACGCAGGCACCCACTTCACACTGGCCGGACGCTCCACGGTCTTCATCTCCACCTACCCCTTCTTCACCGCCCTCTTCGCCCACCTCTTCCTCCCCGGAGACCGCCTCAGCCGTCTCAAAATCCTCGGCATGGCCCTTTCGTTCGCAGGTGTGGTCCTCGTCTTCGCCGAAAGCCTCGCCCTCGACGAACTCACGCACCTCCCCGGAGACCTGATGGTGCTGGCCAGCGGTCTCCTTCTGGGGGGGCGGCAGGTCTACACCAAACGGCTCACACAGGCCATCCCTCCCGCCAAGCTTCTCCTCTATCAGGCCGCCCTCAGCCTTCCGGTCTTCATTCTCCTCAGCGCCCTCCTGGAGGCCGATGCCGCCTACCGCTTCACCCCCGGCATCGTGGGCGCCGTCCTCTACCAGGGCCTCATCATCGCCGGGTTCTGTTTCCTCGTGGCCACCACCTTGCTGCGCCGTTACCGGGCCAGCCGGCTGGGCGTCTTCGGCTTTGTCACCCCCATCTTCGGCGTCCTGTTGAGCAACCTCCTCCTGGGCGAAACCCTCTCTCCCGGCCTCCTGGCCAGCATGCTCCTCGTCGGCGCGGGCATCGCCATTGTCAACTCCGAGGCGTAGAAGCGACCGGGCCGGTCGTCTCTACGTCCCTACCATCACAAACGCCACATCCGCCACATTGGTTCCCGTCGGCCCGGTCATCACCAGGTCGTTCAGGGGTTTGAAAAAATGGTACGCGTCGTTATTCTTTAAATACTCCCCGGCAGCCAGCCCCATCCCCTCTGCCCGGGCAATCGTCTCCCCGTCGGCCACGGCTCCCGCCGCATCCGTGGGTCCGTCCGTGCCGTCGGTCCCTCCGCTGAAGAGCACGACCCCCTCCCAGCCCGACAGCTGGATCGCCCCGGCCAGCGCCAGTTCCTGGTTCCGCCCGCCCTTCCCCTCTCCCCGCACCAGCACCGTCGTCTCCCCGCCTGCAATCACACAGGCCGGCGGCGCAACCGGCCGCTCCGACATCCTGATCTCTTTGGCGATCGCACAATAGACGTGGACCACCTCCCGGGCTTCCCCCTCCACGCGGGTCGAAAGCACCAGCGTGTGGTACCCCAGTTCTTTTGCCCGCGTCTCGGCGGCCGCCACGGCCAGGCCGTTGCTGCCCACCACCAGGTTCTGACACCGCGCCAGGGCCTCATCTCCCGGTTTGGGCGTATCGGGAATATCACCGTTTACACCCGCACCAAAACGCTCGAGAACCGCATCGGGCAGATCGTTTACAAGCTCGTATTTCTCTAAGATGTCCATGCACGTGCGAAACGTTGAGGTGTCCGGCACCGTCGGCCCCGAAGCGATCGCATCCAGCGGGTCTCCAATCACATCCGAAAGCATCAGCGCAACTACCGTCGCCGGAAACGCCGCACGCGCCAGCCCCCCTCCCTTCACCTGCGAGAGGTGTTTCCGGATCGCGTTCAACTCCACGATATTCGCCCCGCACTCTAGCAGCAAACGCGTCGTCTCCTGCTTCTCCTTCAGCGAAATCCCCTCCGAAGGCGCCGGCATCAGCGCCGATCCTCCGCCCGAAATCAGACAGATCACCAGCGTCCGATCGTCCGTTCCCGCCAGCAGCTCCAGAATCCGCCCGGTGCCCGCCACACCCGCCTCGTCCGGCACCGGGTGTCCGCATTCCACAATCTCGATCCGCTCTAAGGGTTCTGAATGCTCGTACTTGGTATTGATGATCCCCCCGGTCAGCCGATCGCCCAGAACCCCCTCCAGCGCCACCCCCATCCGGGGTGAAGCCTTTCCGGTGCCCACCGCCAGCACCCGGTCAAATGCCTTCAGATCATACGTCTGATCCCCGATCTGAAGCGCATCTCCCTCTAACTTCACAAACCGGCGCACACACTGTTCCGCATCCACCGCCACCACCGAAGCCTCAAAAATCGCCGCCGCGTCTGCCCGCATCTGCTCAACCGTATATCGGCTCATCTCAAACGCTCCTCAAACGTAAAAATCGCCGCCTCCTGCGTCTCGGTTTCAACCGAACCCGGCCGTTTTTGCCGGACCTCCGCCAGCGCCTCTGCGGCGGTCTGGCCACGATACACCAGATAGCAGGCCAGCATCGTCCCGGTCCGCCCGTAGCCTCCCAGGCAGTGCGCCAGCACGCGGTGGCCGCCCTTCAATTTCTCGTCCACAAATACCACAAACTGGTCGATCTGCTCCTGCGTCGGCGCCTCCTTATCCGGGAACGGCAGGTGAAAAACCTCAACGCCAAACGGTTCCAGCGCCTCCGGTTCCAGCGGCGGATCCATCAGCGAAACCACGGTATCGATCCCTTGATCCCGAAGATATGCCAGGTCCGCTTCCAGCCGCTCGGTGGCCATTACAAACCGGTCCACCGGTTCGCCGTTGCTCCCAAATCCCTCCCGGTAAGCGGCCAGAATTCCCCAGATATCCCGGAACTTCTTATAGAGGTCCAGCATCCGGTGGTCCGCCTGGTACGCATCCGATACCCGCAGGCGGATCCGTCTCGCCAGATCGAGGCGACTCGCGCGGCGTGAGGTGGAGAACCACAACCAGGAGAGAAACCGCCGCTCGTGGGGCAGCATCTGTCCGGCCAGCTCCAGGCCGCAGCCTGGCCGTGCCATGCCTGCCAGTTGTCCTTCGATAATCCAACCAAAATTGTGGGCCACGTCTATTCCCAAATCGTAAACGTCGTGGTAACAGTGGCGTTCTCACCGGGGATCGATTCGCAAAGCGCCGTAAATGATACACAAATCGCACGCAAAACACAAATTTTAGCAGGAGAAAATAATGCCCGCAGAAACCGCCCCTATATCCTCTCCGCCAGGGCCCGTCCCTGGCGGTCTACCCACGCCAGCAGCGGCAGATAGGCCGCAATCCAGTCTCCCGCCCGGTCGTTCACCCGCTCCACATAAGCAATCCGCATCCAGAGCGTCAGCCCCCGCAAAAGAGACAGCTTCAGGAAGGCGGGCAGCACAGCCCGCTCGCCGTCTGTCAGCCCTGCCTCCCCGTCATAGGCCTGCAAAAAGACCCTCAGCTCATCCGCCTCCAGCGGATCGGGGGCAACCACCGCCTGAAAAAAGGCGGCGGCATAGGCCGGGTCGAAAAGCCGCTGCGAGGGTCGCGCCCCGTCCAGGTCCAGCACAGCCACGATCCGGTCGTCCCTGAAGAGCAGGTTCTGCGCCCGATAATCCCCGTGGATAACGCAGGCGGGCAACGCCCCAAGAGCCGCATCCGATACAGCGCTGCGCACCTCCCCCAGACAGCCCCGGAATCGGTCCAGCTCGCCGGCCAGCTCTGCTGCGCCCGCCAGGCCCTGCCAGGCCTCCTCGAGCGCCCCGAGAACTTCCCCCCACATCGGCTTCCATATCCCTCTCGCCGGAACCGGCATATCCCTGCCCACCCGGTGCATCCGGCCCAGCAGCGCCCCCGCTGCCTGAAGCTGCGCCCTGCGGCCCGGCGCGTACAGCTGTCCCTCGATAAACTCCCACAGCTGAAACAGGTTCTCTCCCTCCAGAACAAGCTCTGCGCCATCCCGGGCGCACACCAGTTCCGGCGCAGGAATTCCGGACCTCCTCAGATAGCCGTTTACCGAGGCGCCGAATACGAGCTGTTCCGGATCGGCATCTCCGCTCCGGTAAACCTTCAACAGATAGGGGGCGCCTCCGGTCTTCAGACGCAGGGTGGCGCTCATGTAACCCAACCGGACCTGGTCGACCTCGGCCCGCAATCCATAGCGCGCCTTCACAACCTGCAAGGCCCGATCGACCGGCACGGCCAGTTTGCTCTTATAGCCCACCCTTGTCCCCTTCCCCGCGACTCCCATTTGGCCGGTGAACGGGCACATCTGAGAGATGGTCCCTCAGAAAACCCAGAAACGCCTGCACTGCCGGTGACACGTGCCCGCCCACCCGCCGGACCACGCCCACCTGCCGCGCGGGCATCCCCCGCACCCGAACCACCGTCAACCGTTTTGCGCGGACCTCCTCCCGAACCGCCACCTCCGGCACCAGCGCGACCCCCAGCCCGATCTCCACGAACCGCTTGACAACCTCAATGCTCCCCAGTTCCATCGCCACCTCCGGGACCACCTCCGCCTCCACAAACATGCGGTCCATCAACCCGCGGCTGGTGCTGCCCTGTTCCAGCGCCAGCATCGGGTAGGCCCCCAGATCCTCCAGGACAACCGAATCTCTTTTTCCCAGCGGGTGTCCCGGAGCGCAGATCGCCACATCCTCTCGCAGAAAAAGCGGATCGGTCTCCACCCGGGGTTCCGTAACCGGCAGCGTGGCCAGGCCGAAGTCCACAGCCCCCTCTAAAACCAGCCGTACCACTTCTGGAGACATCCGGTCCGTCAGCCGGATCTCAATGCCCGGGTAAGCCTCTCGAAACGCTTTAACCGCAGGCGGCAGAACATAGGCGCAGTTGGTATCGCTCGTTCCAATACAGAGCCGCCCCGTTCGAAGCTCGCCCAGAGACGCCAGATCCTGCCGCGCCTGCTCGATCACCCCAAAAACCTCTTCCGCCCTGGCCAGGAGCAGGCGACCCGCCTCGGTGAGCAGCACCCGCTTGCCCCGCCGTTCAAACAGCCGCTCTCCCAGATCCTCCTCCAGCGCCTTGATCTGCAGGCTTACCGCTGGTTGGGTCAAAAAGAGCTTTTCAGCCGCCCTCGTAAAACTCTTCTCCCGAGCGGTCTCCAGAAATCCCCGCAGCTGATCCAGATCCATAACCGTTTCTCCATTAAAAAATAATATACTAAAAATAATAATTATAAATTTGTTTAATCAATTAGGATCGCGTATAATAACCCCTGTCCGGACGACTGTCAAGCCCTTTCATACAGGGAATCGGGCTTGTTGAACCACCCGATTTCCCGGCAGAGGCGCAGAGCCCTGCTCCCTGCATTTCCAAGGAGGCACCCATGTCTGCAACCCTCGTCGTCGATGCCTTTTGGGGCGATTCTGGCAAAGGCAAAATAGCCGCCTATCTTGCCCGCAAACAGCGGGCGGCTTTCTGTGTGCGTGCCGGCACCGGCACCAATGCCGGTCACAGCATTTTTTTTGAAGACGGCTCCGACCTCAAGACCCACCAGCTCCCCTGCGGCTGGCTTTACCCCCACACCCAACTGCGCGTGGGCAGCGGCGTGGCCCTGGATCCCGACCTCTTCCTGCGGGAAATCGAGACCTACGGCCTTTCCAAACGCGCCCGGATCGATTTTCGCTGCCCGATTATCACCCCCGAACACCGGGACCGGGAAACCGGTGACGTCCGCCTTGCCGGCGCCATCGGCAGCGTTTGCAGCGGCACCGGTGCGGCAAGGGCCGACTTTATCCTACGCCGCGCCCAACAGGCCCGGGACCTGCCCGGACTGGCCGATTATCTGGCAGATGTCCCCCGCGAGATCAACACGGCCTGTGCCAGGGGGGAACCCGTCGTTATCGAATGCAGCCAGGGCACCCATCTCTCGCTGGCCCTCAGCCCGGACTACCCCTGCTGCACCTCCGACAACTGCACGGCCGTGGCCGCGGCCGACGATGCGGGCCTGAACTGGCAGCACATCGGGGAGGTCGTCCTGATCGTCAAAGCCCTCCCCAGCCGGGTCGGCAACGGCCCCCTGCCCTTTGAAATTTTCCGCGAAGAGGAAGATCGCAGGGGCATCGCCGAGTACGGCGTCACAACCGGCCGCCGCCGCCGAAAAGCCTCCCGAATCTCCTGGAAACACCTCGACGAATCGGTTATGCTTAACGGCCCCACGCAAATCGCGCTGACTTTCTGTGATCACCTCGACCCGGCTGTGCGTGGCGTCCGAAAACCGGAGAGACTGACCGCACCGGTCCTGGATCTGGTTCGGGAACTGGAAAGTCGCACCCGTGTACCGGTAACACTGGTAGAAACAGGCAAGTACTTCGAAGATATCGTGGACCTGTCTGAGGAGCAAAACTAGCGCACACACCTTGCCGGGGCAGATTTCTCTGCCCCGGCTTTTCCCATCAGACCCATCTGTATCGCGCATAAAATAAGAGCTTCCAGCGCCCTCCCCCTGTTTCGCCCGCTGTTTTTCGGTCCTGGACGGCCGACCCCTGCATTTTTGGCGGCAAATCCTGTTTTTCTCTTGCCAACCCACAAAATATTGCTTATATTAGCGCCGTTTAATACCACATCTTGTAGTCTATAACTCTCCTCCGATTCAATCTCTCGCTTGCATTTCTATCTGTCCGGATGAACCACATCCCCAATAGTATTTTGTATGGGTTTTTCTCCGCGTCCTCCGCGTCTCTGCGGTGAACGCTTCAGGCCTTTCCGATTTCTCGAAGGTCTGGCAGAAGGCGTAGTTCTATGTCTCAAGATCTCTCGAAAGGAGGTGAAACCGTATGAACAAAGGGGATTTGGCCGCAGCTATCGCCAAAGATGCAAAACTCAGCAACGCCGCTGCCGGCGCCGCTTTAAACGCCGCCCTCGCGAACATCACCAAGGCCCTCAGAAAGGGAGATTCGGTCACCCTGGTCGGCTTCGGGACCTTCTCGGTGAGCAGACGGAAAGCCAGAACCGGGCGCAACCCCCAGACAGGCGACAAAATTAAAATCAAGGCCGCCAGAGTGCCGAAATTCAAGGCGGGGACCAGGCTGAAAGCCTTCAAGTCCTAATGCGCCTTGTATAGGCAGGTGCCTTGTAAGCCGGAATCCACGGGGGAAGGATTTCGGCTTTTTTTTGCCCTCACCCTGTCGGGCGAAGGCCAAAAAAAAGGGTGGATTCCTTTTCAGAAATCCACCCCGCTACGCCCTCCAGCGCCCCGTCAGCGTCGATTCTCTTCCCCTCTCCCCCTCGACAGTGAAAGATTCAAACGACACGTACGGATGGCTGAAAGGCGCAGGCCCTCTCGCTTTGATGCGCGCTTTAACGCGCGGTCTGAACGCCCGTCTCAGCGCCTTGAATGCGCTTGCCCCGGGCGTCTATCATCGCCTTCAGGCGATCGATCATCTCCGATGCCTGGCGCCTGTCGGGCGTTTCGCCCAGAAAGGCCTCCACCTCGACCCGTGCATCCTCCAACAGCAGCTGGCTCCGTCCCAGCTTTCGAATCAGCTCGATCTGTTCCCACGATGCCGGGGGAAGCTGGATCTCCCCCGCTGCCCTTGCAGCCCGTTCTTTGATCTCATCCACCGAACACATGCCCGTGGCCGTTGCCAGCCGCATCGCCCGGTTCGTAGCACGCCGGGTTGCCATCTCCAGCGGGTAATCCGAAAATCGCACAAAACCTTTCAAATTGTTCGGTGTGGTCGTTCCATAATCCACAAAAGGCCGGTCAAACCCCTCAACCCAGACCTCTCCTCGCATCACCACCAGCGGCTCCTCCTCTTTTAACCCCATCATACGCCTGATCAGGGCATATTCCTCCTGGGACGGGATAAGGGCCTCCACCGCAAATCTGCCGGCTTTATACTTCTGGAGCATCTTAAACTGCAGGCCCGCGGATGTGATATAGGGCTCACCGCTGATAAAGGCGACGAATTCATCGATCTTTTCAATGGGGAAACTTTCCGCTGAAGCAATCTGTTTTTTGGTCTCTTCAACTGTCCTGGCCATTTTTATCTCTCCTTTACGTACCGAAACCCGGTGATACTCCGGTGGCCCTGATCACCGAGAACACGTTTATTTTTAACAATTTACCTGTTATTCATTCTCAATTCTTCCGCTCACCCAGGCTCCGCACAACCTCCAGCCAGGCCGTCTCATAGTCCGAAAGCGCAGCCTGCCAGGCCGCCTGGTCTCCCACGCCGTGTTGTAAATCCAGCGCCCGGGCGTCAACAGCCTCCTCGGCAGCCTCGACCTGAGCCAATGCGGCCGGTTCGAGGGCGCCTAAGGGAAGGTCTTTCGCCTCCGCCTGAATCCGCCCAACCACCTGCTGGAATTCCTCGCTCAGGTGGGTCAAAACGGCCTCATCCTTTATCTGGTTGGCTTGCAGCGTAGCATTTGACATACCCGCCCTCCTGACTTAAGGTAACACCTTACAAAATGGGGGAAATAGGGTCGGATCCGATCTCCTGCACACCTACAAAATACTAAACATAAGAGCAGATGTCAAGGATTTTTTTATAGTTTAACGGAAAACAATTAACTTATTTTTAAATATAAAAATCAAAAACTTATCTAACTTTTCCTTTTCTCCAGAAACATGCCCGAGTCCGGCCTTCGAAACGACCCAAGTTGCCCTTCGGAAATCCCTTTACAACAGCGCTTTTATCCCCTATATTGCACAGAAATGTGAAAAATGGTACATAAAAACCGGCAACGTTTAACCAGGAGGCTTCAATGGGAAAGATGGAAGTTGGTGTTATGATGAGCGTGGGGTGGACTCTGGACCAGCTCACACAGATCCGGGATCTGGGCTTTACCAACGCTCAGATCGCCGCTCCCCCGAAGACGTTTTGGAGGACCCGGCCAACCGCCAGGCCCTGATCGATGACCTCAAGGCCGTCGGCATTGAGATCACCACCGTCTTTGCGGGCTTTTCCGGCGAAAGTTATGCCGATGTCCCCACCGTAAAAGAGACCGTGGGCTACCTCAATCTAGCAACGCGGGAAGAACGTGTGAAAAAGACCGAGCGGATCTCCGATTTTGCCGCAGCTCTCGGTGTGGACAAGGTCGCCGCCCACGTCGGCTTTGTCCCTGAAGAACCCGACGATCCCGCCTACCCCCCAATGGTGGATACCGTAGGACGGGTGGCCGATTATTGCAGCCAAAACGGGCAGTTCTTCTCCCTGGAGACCGGCCAGGAAACGGGCCCTGCGCTCCTTTACTTCCTCAAAGACCTCAACCGCGACAATGTAAAGGTTAATTTCGACCCCGCCAACATGATCCTCTACGGCAGTGGAGAACCCATCGAAGCCCTGGGAATTGTGGGCGAATACGTGGTAAGCGCCCACGCCAAAGACGGGAAATGGCCTGTCGGAAGCGGACAGCTTGGAACCGAATATCCCCTGGGTCAGGGCGATGTGGGAATGGGTAATTTCGTGGCCAAACTCAAAGAGATCGGCTACGATGGCCCCCTCACCATCGAGCGGGAAATTCCCGACTGGGACCAGAAAGTAAGAGATCTGGTAGAAGCCAAAAAACTCCTGGAAAGCCTTATATAGATTGAACTTAAAAAAGAAAGGCCCGGCGGTCAGTAACCGCCGGGCCTTTCTTTTTGCCATCATCCAATACCAATGGTTCGGACACTTTTCGGTGTGGCCGAAATATTTCAGGATCGATAAGTCCCTGAAAGACAACAACTTTCAAATTGGCCTCTTTTTTCTTCAAACTCCGGATTCGGGCTGAGTTTGAAGAAAAAGTAAGCTCAGTACATAACCTATTGATTTACATAGGCATTTATCCCTAAAAAGTGTCCGAACCATTGCAATACCAAAAACACGCCCTCCCCCCGTCTGGAGACCCTTTGGCGGGAGGGATGCCGAAAGGATATCGTTAGGGAAAGGGCGTATCTATAGTCTTATACGCCCAAAGGTAGAATCCGGTTTCAATTGTTCTGGACCGAACACAAAAAAACGGGATCCTCGTCCATCCCACCCCTGCATGGTCCGAGGATCCCAATTGGGCCATCCCAATAGCCCCACACGAAATATACAATGTCTCATCCTGTTTGTCAACAAGGATTTCCGGGCTTACCCGTTTTTCTTTGCCCCCTCAAAACAGAAAAATGGTGACCCCGAGGGGAGTCGAACCCCCGTTGCCGGGTCGAAAACCCGGTGTCCTAACCACTGAACGACGGGGTCACCAATTTGCTGCGAAATATATAATAAACCCTCGCTCGAAGCAAGTTTGAAATCGAAAATCGCACGGCAATCCAGGATTTGCACAGGCAGCGCCCGTTTACCGGCACGCTTGACAACCGGCTGCCATCATGATATCATACTCACCGCACAGCCGAAAAGGTCAATCCTCATCAATAAATGAAAGGAAACCCTGTGTCGCCACTCAAGGTTCTCATCTTCGAACCCATTCACCAGAAAGGCCTGGACCACCTCAAAGAGAACGCCGTGGAAATCGTCTATGCCTCTGGATTCGAGCCCGAACAGATCTGGTCCTCGGTTGGAAATGTGAACGCAATTATTGCACGCGCCCAGGGGTATATCGACGGCGCGGTGATGGACCATGCGCCCCGCCTCAAGGTCATCGGCCGCCATGGCATTGGGGTAGACAACGTCGAGGTCCCCGCAGCCACAGAACGGGGAATCTTCGTGGTAAACGTCCCCCTTGGCCCCGTAGAAGCTGTCGCCGAATATGTGGCCATGGCCCTCGTCGCCCTGCCCCGCCGCGCGGCCCAGGCAGACCATGCCATTCGCAACAACGACTGGGATTTTCGCAACCGGTATCCCGGCCCCGAACTCCTGGGCAAAACCCTCGGCATCGTCGGCTTCGGCCGCATCGGGCGCCGCATTGCGGAAATCTGCGGCCTCGGCTTTCGCATGAACGTCATCTACTCCGACGTCTATCCGGCGCCCCCCAAAGAAGAGGCGCGTCTTAAGGTGCGTCGGGTGGAATTCGACGACCTCCTCTCCACAGCCGACTTTATCTCGCTCAACGTCCCCCTGCTGGAAAACACCCACCACCTCATCAACGCAGACGCGTTCGACCGGATGCAGCCCCACGCCTACCTGGTCAACTGCAGCCGAGGCCCCGTCGTTGAAGAGTCCGCCCTCGTCGACGCCCTCAAAAACGGGAAAATCGCAGGAGCCGCCATTGACGTCTTCGAAGTTGAACCGGTCCCTCCGGACAATCCTCTCCTGGCGCTCGACAACGTGCTCCTCTCCCCGCACAGCTCCGGCCACTCGGCCGAGTCCGCCCAGAACCTCTCGATGGTTGCGGCCGATGTGGTGCGCATCTTAAACGGACAAAAGCCCGAATTCCCCGTCAACGACCCGCCGGCGCCACGACAGCCGGTGTCTTGAATTTTCGGCTGGAAACACGCGCGGACGGCCCGGGAAAACGTGGGGCTGGTGTCCCTGAACATGGGACTTGACTTTTACGGGTTTTTTAGTATCTTTTGCCCCGGAAAACCCACACAAAAAAAAGATCGATTCTGCTCCCGGACCTTTATAAAAAAAGAAAGAGAGCGCCCGTTTTTCACCATCGATTATCGTGGGCGATTAGCTCAGCTGGTTAGAGTGCTGGTTTCACATACCAGAGGTCACTGGTTCAAGTCCAGTATCGCCCACCAGCTTTTTTTTCCTCCAATCTATACAGGAGTTCCATGCCAGCAAAAGGCGGCCGAAAGACGATACGCTTGTGCTAATGGCGGAAAGGTGCATCTACACAACAACAAGATGCACCTTTCTTTTTTGCCCTATCCTATCTGAGGGGAGATCGCGGATGAAAGAAAGCCTGATCAAGTTGTTGGACTTGCAGCAGATCGACCTGGAGATTGATGCCCTCAGACGATCTCGGAAGGAGTATCCCGCAGAGATTGCCGGGCTTGAACGCGAACTGGAAGGAGCGAGGAAACAGATAGAAAAAAAGCGGGACCGGTCGGAAGAACTGGAGAAAAACCGGCGGCTCCTGGAAGGGGAGTTAGAGGGGATTAGTGCGGACCTGAAAAAACATCAGGACCGTCTCTATGAAGTGAAAACCAACCGGGAGTACGACGCCCTGCAGCACGAAATCGAGGTCCTCCGCAATCGCATCGACGAGCATGAAACAGGTATCCTGGAAGACATCGAGAAAAATGATAACCTGAAGGCAAAGCTGGAAGAGGACGACCTCATTTATAAAGAATTGGAAGAGAAACATCTCGCCCAAATCCAGGAACTCAAGTCCCAGCTGGACTCCGTTGAAGAAAATGTGAAAACATTGGAAGAAAAGCGAACCGCCCTGGAGGTCCAGATTGAAAACCGGATCGTGTCTATCTACAGCCGCATCCAGCGTATGGTCAAAGGCGGCGTTGCGGTCGTTCAGGTGGAAAAGGGCGCATGCGGCGGCTGTTTCCGGCAGCTGGCGCCCCAGCGAAGGATGGAGATCCGCCGGCAAAACCAGATCATCCGCTGTGAAAACTGCGGGCGTATTGTGATCTGGAAAGAAGAGGTGGAAGTGTGACCTCACAGGGCGGGATCGATGTCACACTCTATGTGGATGGAGCGGCCAGGGGAAACCCGGGCCCCGCAGGAATCGGCGTAAGAATAGAATCGAACGGAGAGCTTCTGAAGGAATCGTGCGATTACATCGGTCGGGCCACAAATAACACGGCGGAATACCGGGCTCTCGTCCGGGGGCTTCAAATCGCGCAGGAAGTGGGGGCGGATGGCGTTTGCGCGATCTCCGACAGCGAACTTATGGTGAACCAGTTGAACGGCGTTTATCGGGTAAAAACCGCCTCGCTCCTGCCGCTCTACCGACAGGCCCGAAAACTCGCCCGGGGGTTCAACCGCTTCCGGATTCGCCATGTCCCCCGCTCCGAAAACCACGAGGCCGATCGGCTGGCCAATGAGGGCATTTTAAAAAAAGAAACGGCAAGCGGGCCGGATGGTCGCGCCCGGCAGGGTGAGGAAAGTCCGAGCTCCACAGGGCAGGATGCTGGGTAACGCCCAGGCGGGGTAACCCGACGGAAAGTGCCACAGAGAACAGACCGCCAGCGGGCGGGACATCACGTCCCGCTGCGGGCAAGGGTGAAACGGCGGGGTAAGAGCCCACCGCGCTCCCCGGCGACGGGGGCGGCACGGCAAACCCCATCCGGAGCAAGGCCTAATAGGAGCGGAGAGATGGCCCGTCTCATTATAACGCTCGGGTTGGCTGCATTGAGGCGTCGGGTAACCGGCGCCCCAGATAAATGGCCATCCGTCCGGCGCTCAAACGCCGGACGACAGAACTCGGCTTACAGGCCCGCTTGCCGGTCTTTGTTGGAAGAATAGACGTCACGGCGGACTCCAGAGAGGGTCCGCCGCTCCTGTATGGGAAAAGACGCCATGGTCAGAGTAGGACGCGCCACCGTCGATCTGGTCCAGGGAGACATCACCGACCTGGACGTCGACGCCATCGTCAATGCGACGAACAACTACCTCTGGATGGGCGCAGGCGTGGCCGGAGCCATCAAACGCAAGGGCGGAGCCACCATCGAACAGGAGGCCGTCGCACAGGGGCCAATTCCCGTGGGCGGTGCGGTGGTCACCTCCGGGGGTGCACTCAAGGCGCGCTACGTCATCCACGCCGCCGGGATGGGGCAGGACCTGAAAACCGACCCGGAAAAGGTCGCCGAGACAACCCGGAACAGCCTGCTGCGCGCAGAAGAGAAAAAGATCCGCTCGCTCGCCTTTCCCGCCATCGGCGCAGGCGTGGGCGGCCTCTCGATCCACCTCTGCGCAAAAACGATGATCGACACCGTCATCGAGCACCTGCTCGCCTCCGAGGGGCTCGACCGGGTCCTCTTCGCGCTCTACGACGAAACGGCCTACCAGGCATTTCACGACTATCTCCTCCAGAAATTCAGCGCCAAACCTTAATGCCCAATTCTCGAGGACGCCGATGAGCTTTTCAGACAAATTCAGCAGCGCGGTGAAACGCAACCGGAGCCGGGTCTGCGTCGGCCTCGATCCGGACCCCCAACGCCTGCCGGACCACCTCAAAGCTCAACCCGATCCGGTCTACGCCTTCCTCCGGGAAATCATCGCCGCCACGCGGGATCTGGCCTGTGCGTACAAGCCCAATTTCGCCTTCTACGGCGCCCTGGGAGCGGCCGGTTGGGACACCCTGAAAAAGGTAATGCAGGCTATCCCGGACGACGTGCCCACCCTCCTCGACTTCAAGGCCGGAGACATCGGAAATACCGCAGAGCGATACGCTCGAATGGCCTATGAAGCGCTCAATGCCGACGCTACAACCGTCAACCCCCTGATGGGCTATGACGGCGTGGCCCCCTTCCTCAACTACACCGACCGATGCGCCTTCCTCCTCTGCCTCACCTCCAACCCCGGATCGGCCGATTTCCAGCGCCTTTCCACAGAAGCGGGCCTCTTCTACAAGATCCTTGCCCAAAAGGCCGTTGCCTGGTCCGCCACCGGCCCCTGCGGGCTTATTGTAGGCGCCACCCACCCCGATGAACTGCGCGTAATACGGGGCCTGGCACCAGACCTCCCCTTTCTGATCCCGGGCATCGGCGCACAGGGCGGAGACGCAGAAGCCGTGGTCCGGCAGGGGATGGACAGCAGAGGCGGCGGTATTCTCGTAAACGCCTCCCGAAGTATCCTCTACGCCTCCCCCAACCGGGACTTCGCGGATGCCGCACGGAAGGCCGCCGAGGCCCTGCGAGAGACCCTGAACCGCGCCGTTGAACCGGCGCCCGAGCCCCAGCCCGGGGGGTGATCCGCAATGCCCGCGAACCTCCCTCCCCAGTACCTGCGCGTCAAGCAGCGCTACAGCGAAGCCGCCACGCCCGAAGAGAAAATCGAGTGCCTGCAGGAGATGATCGCCATCATCCCCAAGCACAAGGGCACGGAACACCTCCGGACCGACCTGCGCAAGCGCCTGGTCACGCACAAGAAGGAGGCGCAGCAGGCAAAAAAAAAGGGCGCGCGAACCTCACAGCCGCTCGACCACATCGAAAAGGAAGGTGCGGGACAGGTCGCGCTCGTCGGCGCTCCCAACACTGGCAAGTCGAGCATCGTCGCAACCTGCACCGCTGCAAGCGTACAGGTCGCCGACTACCCCTTCTCCACCTTCCGGCCCGCCCCCGGTATGATGGCCTATGAAGACGTGCAGATCCAGCTCATCGACCTGCCCCCCGTCTCCCCGGACTACACCGAATCCTGGGTCTTCAACATCGTCCGAAACGCCGACCTCGTCCTCCTCACGGCCGACCTCTCCCAGCCCAATCCGGAAGAACAGGTCCTGGACATCACCGAAATCCTCGAAGCCCACCACCTGATGCTCGCCGGTACCCGGGACGTCTCCAGCCCCAACCTCTCGACCGCGGTAAAACTCACCCTCATCCTCGCCACCAAACACGACACCGACACTGCCGGGGCCGGCCTGGCCTCCCTGACCGAGACCTACGCCGACGAATTCCCCATCTTCCCCCTCTCTGTAAAATCCGAACAGAGCCTCAAACAGATGTCCCGCCGGGTATTCGAAGCCCTCGACCTCCTCCGGGTCTACACCAAAGCCCCCGGCAAAGAACCCGACCTGGACCAGCCCTACGTCCTGCCGGTAGGCAGCACGGTCCTGGACGTGGCCGAAGCCATCCACAGAGACTTCGCCCAGAACCTCCGCTTTGCCCGCATCTGGGGCTCCGAAAAATACGACGGCCAGCAGGTCAAGCGGGACCACGTTGTCGAAGACCGTGACATTCTCGAAATCCACACGTAAACGGACTGACTGTCTTTCAATCTGCATTCCGAAATCCGATATGTATGATGACAAGCAACCCTTCGGCCACCAGAAACCCGGGCTTCTCGGCCGCTCTCAACTTGACCTTGAAGGATTATCCCACTCAGGCCACCTGGATAATCCTGGTCCTGGACACGCAGGCTGACGTGTGTAACCACATAAGGATCAAGAGGTTGATACTTCGTGTGCTTCAAAAATAGAACGGATTTATGCTACCAGTAACCGCTTGGATGCAGCCGCTTATCCTGCCTGATGAGTAGAGAGGCATAGAATTGATCTAATCTACGCCCTGAGGTGTTAGCCACTAAGGGCCTAACTTGCTGATCAAGCGGGACGGTGCACTTAGAGCATGATTTTCAGCGGTTGCGCGGTCTACACCCGAATTCTTTGTTCTATGGCTGTGCCGTTTTAGTGCACCGCCCCTTATCAGGGTTGTTAGACAGCTCCCAGGAAATCAGCTGAGACAACACGAATGCCTCGAAAAATTAGAGAACTCGTAAGGGAACTGGAAGCAGCAGGATTCGTCAATCGAGGAGGAAAAGGGAGCCACAGAAACTTCGTGCATCCAAAAGTTACAAAACCTGTTACCCTCTCCGGTAATCCGGGAGATGATGCGAAGCATTATCAAGAGAGAGCCGTCAGAGCTGTGATCGAGGAGGCGAAAAAGTGAAAAACAATGTCCGTTATGTCAAGATTGTGGAATGGTCCGAAGAAGACCAGTGTTTTGTGGGTAGCTGTCCAGGTTTGTTCTACGGCGGTTGCCACGGCGGCGATGAAAAAGAGGTCTTCGCGGAACTATGCGAGATTGTAGAGGAAACGATAGAATTATACGAAAAAGATGGAAAACCGTTACCCCCTCCAACCTCTGGGAAAGACTACGCAAACAAGATGCTAGACGTCGTCTGACCCGCCGTTCTAAGGGATGCTCACTTCGTTCGCACCCTTGAGCTCAACCGTTATGCGATGACAATGAAGATACGTGACGCCGCACTTGCAGACATTCCTGCCCTTGAGCAGGTAAAGGAGCCGGCGGCTCTTCACAGAGACCGGATTCGCGATGCAGCAAATGGTGAATTTCGCTATCTTGTACTCGAAGACGACTCTGGGGAAATCGTCGGCCATGCCTGTCTTGTCTATCGCCGCCCCACCACGTGGCCTCCGGATGATGAGGATACACCATACCCCCGCGTGATTGATTTGATGATCTGCGAGCCCAAGCGGGGACAAGGCTTTGGCCGCGAGTTCATGAAGCACATGGAACTGATTTGCAGGCAAATGGAATATGACAGGCTTTATCTCAGTGTCGACCCAGAGGGAAACGCTCGTGCGCTTGCCTTTTACCTGGCGATTGGCTACAAGGCCCTGCATGCGAAGCCCCGATGGCGAAAATGGTCATTCAAGGACTCCGAAGGCAATGTGCATCACGGAGAGGGGCCGGACCTCGGCATGTTCAAGGAGATCCTATAACGGCGCGGCTGCACACAAACGCCGCTTGTGCCGCGTTGGTGAGAGGCGCCTCTGTAAAGACCGATTTTAATCGAAGGAGTAACTATGGGCTCTTTACCAATTCCTATACGCTCAAATAAAAGGCATCAGCAGCGGCCAGAGGGGCTGTCACAACTTCGTGTCTACCATCGGAAATCAAAAGGCAAGCGTTCTCCTCGATACTTAATAAAATGTGGCTGTTGCGACGAGAGTTTAGAGATTTACTATGGTGGTGGTGGACTGGAGATCAACGGTGTATTCGGGTCAGTCTTAGATTGGCGAGAAATTCTTCTACCGTTACTGGCAGACGAATCACTTCCAAAGGACGATTCTGGTCCAGCGGCGGCCACATAACCGGCGCATGTACCCGAGCAAAACATGCCTCGCTTCGCGCGTCAGTTTCGCCGGGTGATGCGCAGATCGTTAAATTAGGACAATGGAAACGATGCGCTCTACCAAACGGATCACAACAGACCACATCTTGCCATCACGGAAAACAGCTCTCGTTATCATCGACATGATGAATCTCTTCTGTGATCCCAAATTTCTCGCTAATGGAAACCCACAGAAGGAAAAATGGTTTGCCTCGGAATTGGAGAATGTCGTTTGCTGCATTCAAGGTGTCTTAGAGAGATTCAGAGAGGCACAGGCGATGGTGGTTCACGTGGTGAATGCGAAGTGGACCAGGGAAGCTCGTGAAGCGGTTCCTTATCAAAGAGGCCGAGATTACAGCCTTTTTGATACCTTCAAGATGTCCGTCATTGAACCCCTTAAACCAACGCCTGGCGAGATCATTATCCGCAAGGTAACCAGTTCTGCCTTTACCGGAACCGGCTTCGACTTTCTCCTGAACAATGCAGGGATTGAAAATGTGTTGTGTGGCCAGTATGGTGATGCGTGTGTGTTTTACACATTGATCCAGAGTCGAGAGTTCGGTTTCACGAACTACTATGTGGAAGATGCGATACTCTTTTCGGATCAAGCCAGTAAGGATCTTTTTATATCTCTGGTAGGCTCTCGGTGGGCTACGTTGGCTACAGCGAAGGAAATCGAACGAGCAATAAGTACGTAGGTGCATCTGCGCCGAACAGACGCTGATGCGCTGCTCACGCAGGCCGTTATACAGGCCGAGGATTGGAGCTTCGAGAGTATGTTTCGAGAGATGACCTTTGGCGATCCGGAATATGACCTCCCCTATCTCAGGGCAGCGCATCGCGGCCACTTCGACGGTCCAGACCGCGTCCGGTCGCAGACGGACTTCCTCGAACGCGCACTGGACCTTGCGCCTGGTGAGAAGATACTGGATGCCGGTTGTGGTATCGGAACGTATACCCACGAACTGGCCAGGCGTGGGTACCGGACAGTAGGTCTCGATGTCTCGGATACATTCCTCGCGGAAGCAGAGCGACTTCGAACGACTTCCGACCCCAATCCACGCTTCCTCAAAAGGATTGATAGAGGATTCGTGCTCGTCGCTCGGAAGTAGACGTCCGCAAGGTCTTTCCACGTCCATCACAAATTATCACAATTGCTCGCGACGGTCTGCCCCGTTCGGGCTGACCCCTGATCCCTGACCCCTGCCTTAAAAGGAGGCCCTCTGCATGTCCACCCGCACCCTAACCGAAGAACAACAGCGCCAGTGGTCGACCGACGGCTGGCTGGAGTTGCCCCGTTTTGGTGGAGTGTTTAGGGCTTGGGCTTCAAGCCCGTGTTTGATGCTGTTTTTCATATGTCATCGGTGAGTGGTATGCGATTGATGAATGCCTACGATGGGGATTATACCAGCCCTCAATATACTCAAAAATAGCCAATCTGGCCTCCTTGTGGGTACGAAAACAACGGCGGTCGATCAATTCACATTCGAGGGTGGCGAAAAAGCTTTCACACAGTGCGTTGTCATAGCAGTCGCCTACAGAACCCATTGAGGGACGTATACCCGCCTCATCGCAGCGTTTACCGAAGGCAAGTGAAGTATACTGAGATCCCTGGTCGGAGTGGTGGATCACCCCACAAGGATGACGCTGCCAAAGTGCCATATTCAAAGCAGACAAAACCAACTCACTCTGGAGCGTCGAAGCCATCGTCCAGCCCACGACTCGGCGGGAAAAGACATCGATAACCACAGCAAGATACAGGAAGCCCGCCCAGGTTGGTACGTAGGTAATATCGGCCACCCAGAGTTTATTTGGGGCTTCAACAGTGAAGTCTCTCTTGACCAGATCAGGGGCTTTTTGAGCCTTTTTTCCCTTACGGGTGGTTCTGATACCCTTTCGACGGCTCACCCCGAAGATACCAATCTCAACCATCAGACGGGCGACACGCTTTTTGCCTATACGGATGCCTAATGCTGCCAGATCTTCCCAGATTCTG
Source organism: Candidatus Latescibacterota bacterium (assembly GCA_965249305.1). GTDB lineage: Bacteria > Latescibacterota > UBA2968 > UBA2968. The sequence goes on from OZ252228.1 coordinate 7,672,928, forward strand.
GGGGCTCCGTAGGTAGAATCAGAACGGGCATGAAAAGCCTTAATCTGTTCCTTGAGATCCGCATCGACCTTTGCTCTTGGCGATGGGGGGCGTCCTCGCCACGCATAATACCCACTGAGGGAGACACCCAGGACTCGGCATTGCGTGGTAATTGGCCATTTTGCCTGGTGCGCCTTCACGAACTGGAAGGCTTTCTGGGGATCGTGTTGGTCTCCTGAGCGAACCAGGCTGCTGCTTTTGACAAGATCTCACGCTCGATGCGTAACTGCTTAATCTCGCGGCGAAGACGGCGCAACTCCTCTCGCTCATCACTGGTCAGACCGTCTTCTCGAAGGCCCTCGTCTCGGTCGGCCTGTACCACCCAGTTCCGGATCGTCTGGTCTGAGGGCTCGAACTCTTTGGCCAGCTCTCCTGGCGTACGACCGGCTCGAACCAATTCGACCATTTGCTTTTTGAACTCAGGTGGATAAGGTGGACGTGTTGGCGGCATAGTGGATCTCCTTTCTCCCAAGAGATAAGGTACCCACCGAAACGGGTCAAGTCCACAGTGAGCAGAGGCGCATAATAGAAAACCCCTCCGTATTTGAAGGAGGGGGCTTCCAGAAAACCTGATCGGTAAAGACGACGCACCTCGGACGCAGCCACGGACTCGTCGAGAGAAAAAACCCCTGTCATGCGGATATCGTCCGCAGCCACCGGAATCAGAGGCAGGGCAAATCCCAGATAGAGCAGAAAACACAGGAACAGATAGACAGGCGCACCCTTCTCTGCTTTTGACATTATTGGAATCCAAAGTGGACCGTGAGCATCCGCCGTGCAGCGTCGGCCGATATCCCCTTGCTGCCCAGCATCCTGAGCGCATCGGCCGCTTCCGGATCTGCGCCGTACCGTTTCACCGCCTCCGCATACGCCGAATCCGCCCGTTCGACATTTCCAGATCCCAGATAGGCCGCGGCCAGCTCGAAATGGGCCTCCCGCAGGTCCGGCTTGAGGCGCAGGGCATTCTGTTCTTCAACAACAGCCTCGCGATAATACCCCGTCTCAAAATACTGCCTGGCAATATCGCGGTGGATGGCTGCGCGGTAGTCCGCAGGTTTTGGAACGATCATCGTCGCAATCTCGTTAAATGCCCTCCGGGCCTCCTGAAATTTGCCCTCGGCCAGTTGTTTACATGCCAGATTGTAGAGCCGGACCGCGTAATTCTTCGTCTTGCGGGCACGCGCGTACTCCTGCTCGGCCAGATCCTCAAGACCGAACGACGCGTGGATATCGCCCATCGTTCGTCTCGCCTCCGACACACCGTAAGCCCTGCCATCTGAATAGTGCTTCCTCAGCCGCTGCCAGAGCTCGGACGGATTCGCACCTCCCCGCACCTTTGAAGCAGACCGTTTGTACACAGTCACAGATCCAAAACCTCTGACCCGCTTGTAATCCGGGATAAGCCCCTCCTGGAGGTACTTATAAAAAAAGTGCCTATCCAGAAAATCCTTTTCCTTCCTCCGAGACCGCGCTGCATCTTCCCGGTTCTTGAAATCATTTGCAATCGCCTGCCGGATCACCAGCAGGTCCGGTTCAAAATGGGTCACCATGGGATAACTGATTCCGAAACTCCGGTACACATTCCGAAATTTCCCCGGGATATAAGCGTAGGCGTCAAAGAGGATTGTCGTCTCCACCGGAAACACCTCACCAAGCCAACGACCCACCACCAGCTCCACCTTGCCCTCTACACGACCAAACTTGCCACCAAACAGATCCACCGAACCGGACACCTGACTCCACGAAAACACAACCACCAGCACAGGAACCACCACACGATGAATCCAAACCGAAAAACGCTCCCTCATCCACGCTCCTGCATACCGATACCCTTCCCCCGCAAACAGCACCACCACTGGAAGCACAGGCAGCAGGTGGCGAAGCCTGCGAAGATTCACCTCTATCATCAAATAGCCCAGAAAAATTACCACCCACACCAGCAGCAAGCCTCTATCCGCAGAAAGCCTGCGATCCTTCACCACACTCCAGCCACCCCACAAAACATAGACGGCGAACACGGCAGCGTGGGCATATCCCATCAATCCCCAAAGCATCTCCAACCACAGCACTCCCCGTGTGTCTGCTCGAAACGTATGGCCGAAATCCATGATCGCCTTCTCGGCAAGCAGGCTCTCACGAAACGCGTCGAAACGCATCAGCGCGTATGGATTGGTCACCCCAAAGGCCAAAACAAACACTACCGGTATCATCACCAACCACACCCAATACCGACCCTGTCTCAGCCGCTCAACCCCCACTCGGAGGCTCAGCCCTCCCGCCTCATCCGGCAGCAGCACACCAAGCGCGATCACCGGCAGGAGGAACACCCCCGAATACTTCGTCCCGAACGCCAATCCTGCGAACACAGATGCAAGCACCACATCCTTCACAGAAAACATACGGCACAGCCGACAACAGCACAAAAGCCCCCACAAAAGCCAGAAAAGCTGGGGCAGATCTGGATGAGACTCAACAGACCAGCGCAGAAAGATCGGACTTACCAGCAGAAGAAAAACACCGATCAGTCCAGACATCCGGTCGAAGACAATGCATCCAATGCGGTAGGTCAGCCACAGGCAGCCTGCGCCTGCAACCGTGCAGAATGTCCGGAGGGTGAGAATAATCAGGCGGTCGGTCACCGCTCCGAAAAGTCCCCAGAGTTTCAGAGTAAGCAGAGGCAGATAATAAAAAAACCCTCCGTATTTGAAGGAGGGGGCTTCCAGAAAACCTGCCCGGTAAAGACGACGCACCTCGGCGGCAATATCCGCCTCGTCTATCGAGAACACATTGGCCATGCGGATATCGTCCACGGCCACCGGAATCAGGGGCAGGGCAAAGCCCAGGTAGAGCAGAAAACACAGGGGCAGACAGAGAAGCGCGGTCTTCTCCGCTTCACTCATTGGGGGTGCCCCCTCCAAAATAGGCTGTGAGGATCCGCGCTGCCTCATCGCCTCCCACGCCCTTACGGACCATCTCCCGAAGCCGTTCGGCCGTCTGCGGGTCTGCGCCATACCGCCGCACCGCCTCCGCGTAGGCCGAATCGGCCCGGCCGTAATCCCCCTGCGCCAGATAGAACGTGCCCAGGTCGTAATACGCCTCTCGGAGCGCCGGGTTTAGCCTCAAAGCCTCCCGGAGCTGGACAATGGCCCGGGCGTAAAATCCGGTCTCGAAATACTGCCGGGCCATATTGTGCCGGATCGTTGCGCGGTAATCCGGAGGTTTTGAAGCGATCAGGGCGAACGCCCGGTCAAACGCCCCGTTTGCCTCCTCAAGCCGGCCTGCGCCCAGGTACATACAGGCCAGCTTATAGTGCGCCAGGGCAAAATTCGGCGCCATTTCACTCAGCAGCCGGTACTCGCGGATCGCCTCGTTCCAGGCACCGAGCGAGGCGTGGATTTCACCCATCTTCTGGCGCGAGTCCGCCAATCCGTAAAGCTTCCCCGCGGCGAACGGCTTCACCCGATCCAGCCACTTGCCCGGGCGATCCTTCTTCTCCGAACCAACGCGCTTGTACACGGCCACTTTTACAGGCTTCCCGAAATCCTTCAGCAGCCGGTAGGTCGGAATGCGCCCTTCCTTCAAATACCTGTAAAAATAGTGCCGGTCCAGAAACACCGTCTTCCCCATCTGCCCCCGTTTTGCGTCCTCTATCCTGCTGTAGCGGCCCGCAATCGGCGCCCGGATCACCAGCAGGTCCGGCTGAAAATGGTTCACCACCGGATAGCTCTGTCCGAAGGTCCGGTAGACCCGGCCAAATTTATCGGGCACATAGGCGTAGGCGTCGAACAGAATCGACGTCTCTGCCGAAAAATGCGCGCCGACCCACCGGCCGGCAACGATCTCATCGCTCCGTTCATCCCGGCCCCATTTGTGTTGAAACAGATCCACCTCCTCGGCCAGGCGCCCCCACGAAAGGCAGACCAGAAGCAGGGGAAGCGCCAGGTGCGCCGCCGGACGCCCTCCCGAGCGCTTCAACGTCCACTGCCAGATCTCGCAATAGGCGCTCCCCACAAACAGCAACGCCAGAGGCAGCACAGGCAGCAGGTGGCGTGGCGCCTGGATATTTGCTGTCAACATCAAATACCCGGTAAACCCTCCAATCCAGACCAGCAGCACAATTCGATCTGCAGGCAGGCGGATCTTTCCCAGCACACGCCCGGCAATCAGAAAGAGAACATAAGCCGCCAGAATCGCCCCGTTGATAGCCCCCACCAGGTGGCCGAGGCTGATCAGCCATCTAAAGCCCGCTTGCTCCGCCCGAAACATGTGGCCGAAACTGAGATGCGCCTTCTCAAATTCGACATCCGCTTTAAAGGTCTTAAAATGGATCAGCGCATAGGGATTGGTCAATGCAAAAACCAGGAAAAAAACCGCCGGGATCAGGACCAGCGCCAGAAGATACCGTCTGTCCCGAATCCGCCGAAAGCTCGCGCGCACGCTCAAACGCCCCCCGTCTACCGGCAGCAGCGTTGCCATTGCAATCAGGGGCAGCAGGAATGCGCCGGCATACTTCGTCCCGGCCGCCAGTCCCGCGAACACAGACGCCAGCGCCACATCTTTCAGCGAAAACGCGCGGCAGAGCCGGCAGCAGTACAGCAGCGCTAAGAGCATCCAGAAAAGTTGCGGCAGATCGGGGTGTGTCTCTACCGACCAGCGCAGAAAGGTCGGTGTTGCAAGCAGCAGAAACACTCCCATCAGTCCGGCGACGCGCCCGAAAACCGCACAGCCGATCCGCCAGGTCAGCCAGAGACACCCAAGCCCTGCGGCTGTACAGACCCCCCGCATGGTCAGAATAATAACACGGTCGCTCACCCCTCCCACGATGTCCCACAGCCTCAGCAGCAGCAGCGGAAGATAATAAAACAACCCGCCGTAACTGAACGTGCGCAGTTCCAGGCTTCCCATCCTGTAGAGATGACGCATCACGGCGGCGGCCCCCGACTCATCCACGGAAAACACATCCGCCATTCGGATGTCGTCCGCCGCTTCTGGAATCAGAGGCAGCGTAAATCCCAGGTAGAGGACCGCACAGAGAATCAGATAGAGGCGATGGTCTTTCACCTTATTCACCCTGTTTACTTCCCGTTAACCTCAAGTCCCGAACCTCCATTTTGATTGAATATAGGTCCCCTCTAAGGGCCAGTCAAGCCGGACCTTCTTCTTCCTCGAAAAAGCCTTGACATCGGTCGGGATATTTCCTATTATCTGTGTGCCCTCACATAATATTGGGCTTCGGTGGAGTGTCCATCTCCGCTGCCAAGAAGCCTTTCGGAGCCACCCGGTCGCCCGATCGAGTGGCTCTGGCTTTTTTTTAGGCGCCGTCCCATCCCGCCTCCTGCTCTCTGCTCCCAATTCCCTTTCCTCCTTGACTTCCCGGTAAATATTTGCCATCTTTTATTCGCTCTATATTCATATCAAATCAAGTAGTTATATCCTTATCCCATGCCGCTCATTCAACTTGAAAATATCTCCAAAGCCTTCGGTGACAAACCGATTCTCGAGGAGATTTCCTGGAAAATTGAACCGGACGACCGGATCGGGCTGGTCGGGCTTAACGGCTGCGGCAAAACCACCCTTTTCCATCTCCTCACAGGCCGTCTCCTTCCCGACCGGGGCGCCGTCCACCGGCAGCGGCGCCTGAACACCGGATACCTTCCTCAGGACCCTGCGCTTGAAGCGGAAGCCACGGTTCTGAAAACGGCCTTTCGGGCCTTTCAACACCTGCTGGATCTTCAGGGCCGCCTCCAGAATCTCGAACACCGGATGGCCTCCGGCAGCGCCGAAGCCGCCCTCCTACAAGAATACGGGCGTCTCCGTGACCGGTACGAAACGGAAGGAGGCTACGCCCTGGAGGCCCGCGCTAAAGCCATCCTCTACGGCCTCGGCTTTCGGGAAGCGGACCTCAACCTCCAGGTGGGGGTCCTGAGTGGCGGTCAAAAAAACCGCCTCGCCCTGGCCCAGCTCCTGGCGCGCAGTCCCGACCTCCTCTTGCTCGACGAGCCCACCAACCACCTCGACCTCCAGGCGCTGGAGTGGCTGGAAGGCTTCCTGGTAAACTACAAGGGCGCCTTTGTCGTCATCTCCCACGATCGCTATTTCCTGGATCGGACGGTAAAGGAAATTGTGGACCTCGAAGGCAGACGCCTTGAGCATTATGCCGGAGATTACACCTTCTACGCCGCCGAAAAAGAACAGCGCCGGGAGCGGCAGCAGAAGGCCTACGGTGCGCAGCAGGCCCATATTGCCCGGACCGAAGAATATATCCAGCAGAACATTGCGGGACAAAAAACCAAGCAGGCGCAGAGCCGCCGGAAGGCCCTGGCCAAACTGGACCGGATCGACCGTCCCCTCAACCAGCGGGACATGTCCCTCCGGTTCACACCCGGCGCCCGCGGAGGCGACCGCGTCCTTCAGGCGGAGGGCCTCTCCAAGGCCTATGACAATCGCCCCCTCTTCGAAGGGCTTGACCTCATCCTCTGGCGGGGGGATCGGATCGGCATTCTGGGACCCAACGGCTCGGGAAAGTCCACCCTGCTTAAACTCTTCACCGGCCAGATTCCGGCCGATACCGGTCATGTTTCCCTCGGCCGGGGCGTTCAGATCGGCTACTACGATCAGGCCCGCAACGACCTCAACCCCAGCCTGACCGTCCTGGAAGAGGTCTGGTCGGTAACGCCCCGGGCGCCTGTGGGCGAAATCCGCAATCTCCTGGGAGCCTTCCTGTTTTCTGGAGACGACGTGGAACAGAAAATCGGCAGCCTCAGCGGGGGGGAACAAAGCCGGGTCGCCCTGGCCAAGCTTATGCGGACCCGTGTGAACCTCCTGATTTTGGACGAGCCGACCAACCACCTGGACATCCCCTCCCGCATCGTGCTGGAGGGCGCGCTTGAACGCTTTGACGGCACGCTTCTGGCGGTTTCGCACGACCGGTACTTCCTCAACCGCCTCATCTCGCGTCTGCTTGTGCTGGAAAATGGAAACTGGAAACTCATAGAAGGAAACTACAAGGTCTTCCAGAAACAATTTCTCACCCCCCCAGTTCAACTTCCGGTGGAAGACCCGGATAAGACCGCCCGGAAGGCCGCCTACGGTGAAACGCGCAGAGCCCAGCGCGAACAGCAACGTCGGACGCGCCTCGCCGAAAAACTCGAAGCGGAAATTGCAGAACTCGAAAAGGAAATCGAACACCTGGAGAGGGAGATGCTGCGGGAAGACCTCACAACCAACTGGCCACGGCTCCAGGAGCTGTCTCAAGAGCGTTCGCGGATTCAGTGCCGGATTGACGAATGCTTTGCCGAATGGGAAGCCATTGAGACCGAAACAGCGGCGATAAGGACAAAGTGAAATGTCCAGAATCCTGGTCGTAGACGACCTGCCCCTCAACCTGGAATATCTGGAAGAGGAACTGAAAATCCTGGGCTACGAGGTCGTCACAGCCACAGATGGCGAGCAGGCTCTGAAACAGGTTGCCAGCGCCGGTCCCGACCTGGTCCTGCTCGACCTCTCCATGCCCAACATGGACGGACTCGAAGTCCTCCAGGCTCTCCGGGCAGACCCGCGCTACCAGGGCCTTCCGGTGATCCTGCTCACGGCCAGAAAAGAGTACGAAGATCGGGTGAAAGGACTCGACGCAGGGGCGGACGACTATATCACCAAGCCCTTCCACATGGGGGAGGTCGCCGCCCGGATCAAGGCCCAGCTCCGCATTCAGGACCTCCAGCGGGAAGTGGTGGAAAGGGGAAAAATCCTGGCCCGGGTCGAAGGCATCGGGCAGACCCTGGTCACCCTTTCCCACCACATCAACAACGCCGCACAGGCCATTTCCGGCATGTCACAGCTCTGTCAGACCGATCCGGAAAACATCCAGCAGCACCACCAGCTTGCGCAAATCGCTCTCAAACAGACAAACCGAATCAGCGCCGTGCTCCAGAGCCTCCAGCAGATGGTGGACCACATGGACGTCCGAACCGTCGACTACGCCGGCGATCCCGACCGGATGCTCGACATCGAAGAAGATCTCCAGAAGCGCCTGGAGGCCCTGGAAAGCGGTTCGGCCCCTCGGGAATAAAAAAAGGAGCGCCCTGCAGCGCCCCTGCATATCCCCTCACCTCGATGATCTCTATTCCTGCTCCACAAGCGTCGCCAGCATCTCCGCCTCGGCCGCCAGCTCTTCTCCCACAAACGCCCGGCCGGCAACCCGGCACACATTTCGCCTCTGCTGCAGCACCTCCACCTCCAGCCTGAGCTGGTCTCCCGGCACCACCTGCCGCCGAAACCGCGCCCTGTCGATCCCCAAAAATAAAGGGATGCGGCCTTCCCCGGCCCCCTCGCCCATCAACACACCCGCAGTCTGAGCCAGCGCCTCCACAATCAGCACGCCCGGCATCACGGGCCGGCCCGGAAAATGTCCCGCAAAAAAGGGCTCGTTGGCCGTCACATTCTTGATGCCCACCGCACGCTGTCCCGGCTCCAATTCCAGCACCCGATCCACAAGCAAAAACGGATACCGGTGCGGAAGGATCTTTTGTATCGCCTCACTGTCTAACACGTTTCACGCTTCACGTTTCACGTTTCACACTCTACCGCCTTCTCGGCCCCGCCCCAGAAGGCCCCGGCCCCCCCTTCTCCTTCTCCGCCGCCTCCAATTCCTTCTGCAGCGCTTCCAGAACCTTCTCGGTCAAATCGTGTGCTTCATCCGCATAGGCCAGCGCGGCTGTGTTGAACACGAAATCGTAGCCGTTGTCCTTGGCCACCACCTGCACAACTTCATTCACCTTGTTGAGGATCGGCGACAGAACCTCCTGGTTCTTTTTTGTCAATTGGCCCCTTGAAGGATCCGAGATATCACTCAGATAGCGTTCCAGATCCCCCTGTTTTTTCAGAATCGCCTGCTGCTCCTCCTGCTTCCGCTTTTCGCTCAAAAGCAGTGCCTGCCGTTCGTAGGTCTCCTTCATCTTTTCCAATTCGCCCTGGAGCTTGGTAAACTCCCTTTCCAGCTCCATTCGAAATCGCTGGACCTCCTTCTGGGCATCCTGGAAGGGCTTGTATTTGGACAGAATCTCATCGGGATCCAGATACCCGATCTTCACCTGCGCCCAGGATGCCGATGCCATCAAAAACGCGGCCATTCCCACAAACCCCGCAATCAAACAGAATCGTTTCAACCCCATGTGTTGTCTCTCCCTCCCGATGTTAAAAGAACTGCGGACCAAACTGAAAGTGCGTGATCATCTGCGTCTTGGCCCCGTCTACCCGCTCCCTGTCAAGCCCCCAGCCAAAATCGAAGCCCATGATCCCGACAACCGGAGCGATAATCCGGATACCGAACCCAACGCCGCGCCTCAAATCGAAGATGCTGGTCTCCGACAGATTTGCCCATGAGTTTCCCGCATCGGCAAAAAACAAACCGTAGAACTGGTTTTTCACAATCGGAACGCTGATCTCCATATTCATCAGAAGCTGGGAATGCCCGCCGATCACATTTCGGGGCCTCACAGACTGTTCGGGATACCCCCGAAGCATCGTCCCCTCAAAAAAGTTCACCCCGCCCGGGATATAGAGTTCGCTCAGCGGCACCTCTTCTGTACGGTAACTAGACACCATGCCCAGCTGGCTCTTCAGACCCACGGCGAACTTCCAGAACAGGGGAAAGTAGAAACTGGTCATAATATCGTGCTTGTGGAAGCTCGTGTTCCCTCCAAGCGGGCCTCCGGCAATGGTAGGGGTATAAGAGAAAACCGACCCTCGGGTCGGAAAAATCGGCAGGTCCCGGCTGTCCCTCGTATAGTTAAAATTGACGCTGCTGGTTACATTGTCGCGCAGGGCGGCCTGTTGGCGCACATCCTCTGTTGTATTCTCGGAAAAATTGACGAACTTAACATCCTCGATCCGATATCCAACAGACACTCGGGAATAGTCGGGCCAGGCCAGCCGGCGGCCCACCCGGATCAAGCCCCCCCGCCTTCGCTGGTCGAAATCGGAAGCGCCGAAAAACTGGCGTTGCGTATCCATAAACAGCGTTCCCGATATGCTGGTGGGCTTGTTGAACAACCAGGGCTCCGTAAACCCGATCCGAAAAGTCTCCCGCCGCGATCCGAACTCCCACTGAAAGTCCAGCTGCTGCCCGTTGCCCATAAAATTGGGGATCTGCAGTGCAATCGTCCCCACCAGCTTGTCCCGCTCGGAAAAGCCCGCGCCCACCGAAGCGGTGCCCGTCGACTTCTCTTCCACCTTGAAAAACAGGTCGATTTCCGACGTCTCTTCAACCGGCTTCATCGGAACATCCACATTGTTGAAATAATTGAGCTGCTGGATGTTCCGTACGCTCCGCTCGATCCAGGCGCGCCTGAACGTCTGTCCCGGCCGGATCCAGAGCTCCCGGCGAATCACCCGGTCTTTCGTCTTTGTATTTCCCGTAATATGAATCTGCCGCACCTTCCACGGCTTGTTCTCGATGATCTCGAAATGCACATCGATCTTATGGTCTTCGTTCGGCGTCTCCCTGCGGCTGATGCTCGCCCCAATATAACCGATATCGCCATAAGCCGAACTGAGCTGCTCTAAGGACTTGCCGATCCGCTCGGAACTGTAAACGGTGCCCTCCTGGGCCACAACCAGACTTGCCAGGCCCGGATCGGCGATCTGCTCGTTGCCCTCCCACGTGATCGCCCCAAACGTATAAAGCGGGCCTTCACGAACGGCAATATCGATATAGAGATTTTTCCTATTCTCATCGTAGTAGAGGCTGTCGCTTACAATCTCGGCGTCTCGGTACCCGTGTTTGTGATAAAATTCTACAATCTTCTTTTTCTCTTCCCTGTACGTTTCCTCTTTAAACGTTCCTCCGCCAAACCACCACCCGTCCTGCTTCGTCTCTTTCATCTGCTTCCGAAGCTTTTTTTCCGGAAAGGACGTATTTCCCGTAAATCGGATCCGCTTCAAATTGACCTTCCGGCCCTCTCGAACCTCAAATGTCAACGGGACGCGTCCCTCGTCGTCCGGCTCTCCTTGTGCCGTTTCCACCTCGGCCAGCAGGTACCCCTCCTCCCGGTAGAGGTCCAGGATTTTGTTCTGCGCCCGTTTCTCTGCCGGCGGCGAAATAAACTGCCCCCGAATAAAGCCCAGCTCCTTCTTTAGCTTTTTGGACTTGATCGCCTTGTTTCCCGTAAACTCAACCTCCCCCAGCTTGGGGTACTCTGTCACAACAATCACGACAGCGACACCCTCTTCCACCTTCGGATCGACGAAAATCTGGATATCGGAAAACATATCCATCTTGTAGAGGTTGCGAATGGCCCGTCCGGTGTCCCCGCCCACCAGCCGCTGCCCTTCGGTAAGGCCGCAGGAAGAACGAATAAGGAACTCCTCCGTAATCTGATTGCCTCGAATCCGAATCTCGGAGATAACAAACCCCTCCTCCTGAGCGCTGATCTGCTTGGGCAAAAGGATGCAAAACCCGATCAGGGCAAACCAGAATCCGAGTGACAATCGATTCAAATAAAACAAAACCGTTTACCTCCAGGCCAAGACGCTGTCAAGTGTTAAGTCAATCGTGTATATAGAAAACGCTCAGCCCGGCAAAAGGTTCCTCATCCAACCCGTACGCCAAACTGGCCCGGGCGAAACCACCCGGGCCTCGTTGGTCAAACACCGAAAAAAGGGCGTCAAACTTTATCCTGATCCACAATCTCCTCATCTACCGAGTCGGTATCCTCCGCATTCTCATCCACAAAGTTGAGCCCATCCCCCTTCTTGGTAATCCGGATCTTGCTCCCTTCCCTAAACCGCCCCTGGAGAATATCTTCGGCCAGCGGATCTTCCACCATCTTCTGAAGGGTCCGCTTCAAATGCCGGGCGCCATAGGTCGGATCGTATCCCTTCTCGGCAATCAACGCTTTTGCGCCCGACGTCAGGCTCACCGTAATTTCACGTTCTTTAACACGGGACAGGATCGCCGCCAGATCGATATCCACAATCTGAACAATCTCTTTCTTTTCCAGAGGATTGAAGATCACGATCTCATCCAGCCGGTTAATGAACTCGGGATTGAAGGTCTTCTTGATCTCCTCTCCAATCCGCTCCTCCATCTTCTCCCGCATCGACTTCTTGTCCGACTTCCCAAACCCCAGCCCCCCGCCTTTGGCCAGATCTCTGGTGCCCAGGTTGGACGTCATAATCAGAATGATGTTCTTGAAATTCACCTTCCGGCCAAAGCTGTCGGTCATCCGCCCTTCATCTAACACCTGCAGGAGGATGTTGAACACATCGGGGTGCGCCTTTTCAATCTCGTCTAACAGGACCACCGAATAGGGCCTCCTGCGGACCTTCTCCGTCAGCTGCCCCCCTTCGTCGTACCCGATGTACCCCGGAGGCGCCCCCACCAGCCGGGACACGGCGAACTTCTCCATGTACTCGGACATATCCACCGTAATAAGCGCCTCTTCATCGTCGAAAAGGTAGCGGGCCAGGGCCTGCGCCAGATAGGTCTTTCCAATGCCGGTGGGACCCAGAAAGAGAAAGGTGCCAATGGGCCGGTTGGGGTCCTTCAATCCTGCACGGGTGCGGCGGATCGACCGGCACACCGTCTGGACGGCCTCATCCTGCCCCACCACCCACTTCCTGATCTCGTCCTCCATGCGCAGCAGCCTCTCGGACTCGGCCTGCGCCAGCCGGAAAACCGGAATGCCCGTCATGCTGGAGATCACCTCGGCAATATGTTCTTCGTTCACCTCCACCACTTCGTCCCTCACCTTTTCCTCCCACTCCTGCCGCTTCTCCTCTAACTGTTCCTTCAGCTTCCGCTCCTGATCCCGAAGTTTGGCCGCCTCTTCAAACTGCTGGCTGTTCGCCGCCGAATTCTTCTGCCGCGTCACCTCTTCAATCTCAACCTCCAGCTTCTTGATCTCTTCGGGCGGGTTCAACCGTGCCAGACGAACGCGAGAGCCGGTTTCGTCAATCACGTCAATCGCCTTGTCGGGCTGGTACCGGTCGCTGATATAGCGGTCTGCCATCTGCACAGCGCCCTTAATCGCGGCATCCGTAAAACTCACCATATGGTGCGTCTCGAAACCCGCCTTGACCCCCTTGAGGATCTCAATCGTATCGTCCACCGAAGGGGCCTCAACCAGGATCGTCTGGAAGCGGCGCTCCAGCGCCCCGTCTTTCTCAATATATTTCCGGTACTCGTCCAGCGTGGTGGCGCCAACGCACTGAAGTTCGCCCCGGGAAAGCGCCGGTTTAAACATATTCGACGCATCCAGCGTACCCTCGGCGCTGCCCGCGCCCACAATCGTGTGTAACTCGTCGATAAAAATGACCACATCCTGGCTCTGCTGCAACTCGTTCATCACCGCCTTGATCCGCTCTTCAAACTGCCCGCGATACTTGGTCCCCGCAACAATCCCCCCCATATCTAAGGTAACCACCCGCTTGTCCGCCAGCACCTGCGGTACCCGGTGCTCCACAATTCGCTGGGCCAGACCCTCCACGATCGCCGTTTTGCCCACCCCCGGTTCACCGATCAGTACCGGATTGTTCTTCTTCCGCCGGCTGAGCACCTGGGAGACACGCTCGATCTCCTGATCTCTGCCGATAACCGGGTCCAGTTTCCCCTCCCGGGCCAGCTCCGTCAGATCCCGACCGAAGTGGTCCAGGAACGGTGTCTTGCTCTTCTTCTTCTCACGTTTACCGGTCGATTTTCCCTGCAAAACGGCAATCACCTCCTCTTTGGTGGTCTTATGGTCAACCCCAAAAGCCGCCAGAATCTGGGCGGCCATAATCTCCTTGTCTTTAAGCAGAGCCAGAAGCAGATGACAGGTCCTCACAAACTGGCTCTTCATCTCCTTAGCTTCGTTGGCCGCAACCTCCAGAATCTGTTTGGCCCGGGGTGTAAAGGGCACTTCCCCCATCGTCATCGATCCGCCCGAAGAGGCCACATAATCGTCAATCGACTGTTTGATACTCTCCAAGTTCAGCCCCAGGTTCAGCAGTACCGTCACCGCCGAGCCTTTGCCCTCCCGGATAATCCCCAGCAGAAGGTGCTCGCTGCTGATATAATTGTGTCCCAACCGTGCCGCTTCTTCGCGGGCAAGCTGCATCACCCGTTTCACACGATCCGAAAACATGTTATTCATCGTCGTCTCCTCTTCCCAAACAGTGCATCCAGGTGGCCTCCTAATCCTATCGGCTCAACTCTTTGTCTGTTCTACTTCCGGCGCCGGACCCTCTCGACGCAAATATCTATCCCTTCGCAATCCGTCCATCTTCCATCCGGACAATCCGGTCGGCTCGCCCGGCCAGGTCCATGTCGTGGGTAACCATCACAAAGGTCTGCTCCAGATCGCGGGCCAGCTTCCAGATCATATCGTGAAGTTCGGCGCTCCGCTCTAAGTCCAGGTTGCCCGAAGGCTCGTCCGCCAGAACCAGCCTCGGACGTGTGACCAGCGCCCGGACCACGGCCACCCGCTGCGATTCTCCCCCCGACAGCTCCGATGGCAGGTGGTCCATCCTTTCGGAAAGGCCCACGCTTTGGAACAATTCGACCGCAGGCCCCCGAGCCTGCCCCGCATCCTGCCCCTGAATCATCAGGGGCAGCATCACATTTTCCAGCGCCGTAAAATCGGCAAGCAGGTGGTGAAACTGAAAAACAAAACCAACCGCCCGATTTCTAAACCGCGCCCTCTCCGCATCCGAAAGCGCGAACACATCCGTCTCATCAATCCACACAGACCCCGAGGAAGGCCGGTCCAGCCCCCCCAGAATGTGCAAAAGCGTGCTTTTGCCAACCCCCGAAGGTCCGACCACCGCCACAACCTCACCACGCGCTACCGACAGGTCGATGCCTTTGAGCACCTCCAGTTCGGTATCCCCCATACAATACTGCCTGGTAATCCCCGCAGCCTTCAACAGGCTACCCATCACCCTCCTCCCCCATCTCCGAACGCCCTTCTTCGGGACGCATATGGGGAAAGAGAATCACATCCCGAATCGACGGCGAATCGGTCAAAAGCATCACCAGTCGGTCCACCCCGAACCCGAACCCGCCCGTGGGAGGCATCCCGTACTCCAGTGCCCGGATATAATCCTCATCCAGTACCTGCGCCTCCTCGTCCCCCTTCTCCCGCAGATCCATCTGATGTTCGAACCGCCGCCGCTGGTCAATCGGGTCGTTCAACTCCGAAAACGCGTTCCCCGCCTCCCAGCCGCAGATAAACGGCTCGAACCGCTCCGTCAGCTCAGGATCCTCCCGGTGCCGCTTGGCCAGCGGAGACAACTCCACCGGATAGTCGGTAATAAACGTCGGCTGAATCAGATGGGGCTGCACGCAGGCCTCGAATATCTCGTCGATCAACTGCCCCCGCCCCGCCTCGGGATCCACCTCGATATCCAGCCGCCGGCACGTCTCTCGCAGGTCGTCCTCCGATGCGCCCCGCACGTCCCCTCCCCCGTGGGCTGCAATCGCCTCCAGCATCGTCATCCGCCGCCACGGCGGCGACAGATCCACCTCCTGCCCCTGATAGGTGATTTTAGCCGAACCCGTCGCCTCCTGCGCCACATAAGCGAACAGCGCCTCGGCCAGCGCCATCATATCTGTATAATCGGCATACGCCTGATAAAGCTCCAGCAGCGTAAATTCGGGGTTGTGGGACCGGTCGATCCCTTCGTTGCGAAAAACCCTGCTGAACTCGTAGACCCGTTCAAAACCGCCCACAATCAAACGCTTTAAGTACAGCTCGTTGGAAATCCGGAGGTAAAGCCTCATATCCAGCGTATTGTGATGCGTCACAAACGGGCGGGCGGAAGCCCCCCCGTAAAGAGGCTGCAAAACCGGTGTGTCGAGTTCTAAAAACCCCCGCTCGTCTAAGAACCGCCGGATGGCCGAAACAATCGCAACCCGCTTTCGAAAGACCTCCCGGACCTCCGGATTCAGCGCCAGGTCGAGATACCGGCGCCGGTAACGCAACTCCTTGTCGCTGAAGGCATCGTGGACGATACGCCGGCCATCCCGAACCTCTTCTTTGGGCACCGGCAGCGGCCGGATCGCCTTGGAAAGCAGCGCCAGTTTCTCCACCCGAACGGTCATCTCATCCGTCCGTGTGCGAAACACCGGGCCGGTGACCCCGATGAAATCTCCAATATCGAGCAGCTTCCAGAGCTGAGACGCCTCGTCCCCGACCACATCCAACTTCAGGTAGATCTGCATCCGCCCGGTCTCATCCCGCAGGTCGGCGAACGAGGACTTTCCGTGACCCCGAACGACCATCAGGCGGCCCGCCACGGCCACCTCGGTCTTCAAATTTTCAAGATTTTCAAACGCTTTCCGAATTTCCCCGAAGGTGTGAGTGACTTGAAATTTATAGGGATAGGGCGTAACCCCCATCTCCCGGATCGCCTCCAGCTTCTGCATCCGCTGGGCGATCAATTGCGCCTCCGGGGCGGACGACCCCTCTTCAGTCAAGCGGTAACTCCTCCCCTCCTCGCGGGTTCTAAACAGGGGTGTTTCCGTAACATGCTGATTTTTTTAACTTCAAAAATATTATAACCAATCTAAAGAGGGAAGTCAAGCGCTTTGCCCGGAAGCCCTCCCGGAGTCGCCCTGGCTCAGATAGGCGTGCATAAACGAATCGATATCGCCGTCCATCACCCTCTGAATACCGGAGGTCTCAACCCCTGTCCGAAGGTCCTTGACCATCTGATAGGGATGGAAAACGTAGCTCCGGATCTGGCTGCCCCACTCAATCTTCTTCTTGCCGCTTTCCAGCTGCGACCGTTTCTCCTCCTCCTTCTCCTTGTAGTGCTGGTACAGCCTGGCGCTCAGGATCTTCATCGCAATATTCCGATTTTTATGCTGCGAACGCTCGTTCTGGCACTGAACCACAATCCCGGTCGGGGTGTGGGTAATGCGCACCGCCGAATCGGTCTTGTTGACATGCTGTCCGCCTGCCCCACTGGAGCGATAGGTCTCTACGCGGAGATCCTC
Source organism: Candidatus Latescibacterota bacterium (assembly GCA_965249305.1). Lineage (GTDB taxonomy): Bacteria > Latescibacterota > UBA2968 > UBA2968. The sequence continues at coordinate 7,689,945 of OZ252228.1, forward strand.
CGCACGGATATCCACCTCGATATCTCCCGCCGCCTCCGGAGACACAAAGACCGACGCAAACGATGTATGGCGTCGGTTGTTGGAATCAAACGGCGAGATCCGCACCAGCCGGTGCACCCCGATCTCCGCTTTTAAATAGCCAAACGCGTAATCCCCCCGGACCTCCACGGTGGCGCTTCTGATCCCGGCGGTCTCTCCCGGAAGCAGTTCCAGCACCTCGGCCTGAAAGCCCCGGCGTTCCGCCCACCGGGTATACATCCGCAGCAGCATCTGCGCCCAGTCGGCCGACTCTGTGCCTCCCGCGCCCGGATGGATGGCCAGGATCGCGTTGAGACGATCCTCCTTTTCCCCCAGCATGTGCCGCAGCTCCAGCTCCTTCAGCGCCCGCTCCACATCCACCAGCTCGCCCTCCACCTCCACCAGCGTACCGGCATCACCTTCCTCTAAAGCCAGTTCGCGCAGCACATCCAAGTCGCTGAGGCGGCCGTCCAGATCCTTCCAGCCCTCCACCCATTCCTTGTGGGCGTTCACCTCGTCAATCACCCCGCGCGCCTTCTCCTGATCGTCCCAGAAATCCGGACGTTCCATCCGCTTTTCAAGCGCTGCAATCCGGGTCTCACGCGTCTCTAAGTCAAAGATACCTCCCGAGATGATCCAGCCGGTCTCTGCAACCCGACAGCCGGGTTCGAACTTCGTGATTCTGAATCTCTCCAGACATAACCGTCAGCTCCTTCCCCTTCAACCCAAACCGATTGGCCAAAAAAAACAGCGGTGAAACATAAAAGACGAACCTTCCCCATCCTGATCACCCCTCAACCTTCCTCCTCTCTTCCAGAGCCAGCGACAGCTTCTGGTAGGTCTCCGCCAGCCCCTCCGAAATCACCCGGGTCTCTCCCAGGACCGGCATAAAATTCGTATCCCCGTTCCAGCGGGGCACAATATGGAGGTGCAGGTGGTCTGCAATCCCGGCTCCGGCAACCCGCCCCAGGTTCATCCCAATATTGAACCCGTCGGGATTCATAGCCCGGGTAAGAGCCGCAACGCCCTTCCGGCTCAAGCCGAACATCTCCACCTGCTCGGCCTCGGACAAGGCCATAAGATCTGCCGTATGCCGAACCGGAACCACCATCAGATGCCCGTTGGTATAGGGAAACAGGTTCATCATAATATAAGCGGTTGTTCCCCGATAGAGTACCAAATTTTCGGCGTCGTCCCGTTCCTCCCACTTCAGGCAGAGTACGCACGCCCCTTCTGGGTACGCCTTCGCCGACGCCCCCGAAATATATTTCATACGCCACGGCGCCCAGAGCCGCTCCATAAAACAACCCCTACCTCAGATCCACAACCTCAACCCCTTCGGGAGACTGAAAAGTGAAAACCCCCTCCTTGACCTTTTTATTCACCTTTAAATCCGAAAATATGTGGGTCGTAATATCGTCGTGGATATTTCGATATTCCACCTGCCGAACCAGCCAGAGTTTTTTATCCACCCAAAGACGGATGTGAGAAACATAGCTCTCCTCCTGCCGGGCGGTCAACTCCACCAGGTGGCAGGCCTTTCTGTCTACGCGCTCCTCACCCACATACCGGGCCGAATACCGGGCCGAATATCCCCCCAGCAGAATCAGATCGAAAAGCAGCTTTTCATAGCTCCGGTCATCCTGCACCGTTTCGTAGCTGCTCACCACCACCTGTTCATTCACAGACGAATAATTCCAGGCCGTCTGTCCATCCGTCACCACCGTCTGAATCGGGGTCTCAAACCGGAACCGGTCCGGCTTCTGAACGTAGAGCCGTCCCCTGGTCGCCTGCTTCTGGTCCACCAGTTTCCAGTAGTGCTGCCTCTCAAACCGGGCAGAGAGGCTGTTCATACGGTCAAACCGCTCCTGCAGCCTGCGAATCACCTCCAGACCGTCAATCCCCCATGCAGAGCCGGACAACATGAGGGCGCCTGTGATCAGGAGAGATGCCATCTGCGCCGCCTTCATAGCCACCTCAAAACAAATGCGGATTGTGGATTGCGGATTGCGGAATCAAGAAGGTCAATCCGAATTCCCCTTCTGCCCTCTCACATCCCGGATGCTTCCTCCTCCAGTTGCTCCAGATAATCCTCCCCCACAAGCACCTCCCGCCCCTTGCTGCTGCCGTCGGACGGGCCCACGATCCCCGCCTGTTCCAGCTGGTCAACCAGGCGGGCGGCTCTGGCATAGCCCACCTTCATCCGGCGCTGGAGCAGGGAAGCCGACCCCTGCTGGTGCGTCACCACCAGGCGCAGCGCCTCCTCAAAACGCTCGTCCTGGTCCCCGTCGGCAATCGTCACGTCGCTCTCATCGCTGCCCAGGTCCACGCCGTCGAGCATCACGCCCTGGCTGCTGACCCATTGGACCAGGCGTTCGGTCTCCTCGGTAGACATATTGGCCCCGTGAACTCGAATCGGTTCGGGCTTTCCCGAAGGCATAAAGAGCATATCCCCCCGTCCTAAGAGTTTCTCCGCGCCGTTTGCATCTAAGATCGTCCGGGAATCCACCTTAGTCGCCACCCGAAACGCAATGCGGGACGGAAAGTTCGCTTTAATTGTACCCGTAATCACGTTGACCGAAGGCCGCTGGGTGGCCAGAATGAGGTGAATACCCACCGCCCGCGCCATCTGCGCCAATCGCGCCAGTGAATCCTCGATATCCGCAGGCGCCGTCATCATCAAATCCGCCAGCTCGTCGATCACCACCACAATATAGGGCAGCCGGGGAGGCACATCCAGACGGTCCTCTTCCGTCTTCGCTTCATGCCGCATCCGGTCCAGCTTCCGGTTGAAATCTAAAATATTCCGCACGCTGTAACGCGCCATCGTCCGGTAGCGATGCTCCATCTCCGCCACAGCCCACTTCAACGCTTCCGACGCCTTTTTCGGCTCCGTTACAACCGGCGCAAGCAGGTGCGGAATATCGTCGTAGATCGTGAGCTCCAGCATCTTGGGGTCCACCATAATAAACCGGACTTCCTCCGGGGCGTGCCGGACCAGAATGCTGGTAATCAGAGCATTGATACAAACCGACTTCCCGCTCCCCGTAGCCCCTGCAATCAGCAGGTGGGGCATCTCGGTCAGATCGGTACAAAAAGGCTCTCCCGACGTCGTCTTGCCCAGCGCCAGCATCAACTTCGCATCGGGCGCCTCAAAAGCCTCGGACTCTAAGATTTCCTTAAGATAGACAACCGCCGGCTTCCGGTTGGGCACCTCGATCCCCACGGCGGCCTTACCGGGGATAGGCGCCTGAATGCGGATGCTGCGCGCCTTCATCACCAGCGCCAGATCGTCCGAAAGATTCACAATCCGATTGACCTTCACCCCCGACGGGGGCTGCACCTCATAGGAGGAGATCACCGGTCCCGGGTTGACCTGCACCACCTTTCCTTCGATGCCAAAACTGGTCAGACTTCGCTCTAAGGTCTGAGCGCCTTCCAGCAGATGCTCCCGATCCACCGAGCCGTCCGTATCCGGAGCCTCGTTCAGCAAATCCAGGTCCGGGAGGGTATAGTCCACATCGAAATGCTGGACAACACGCTGCGGCACCACCTGAGGCCTCGACGCCTCTACGGGCGGCGCAACAATCTCCGGCTCCTCATCCTCTACGGCCACCTCCTCCCAGCCGTCCTCACCCTCCACACCCTCGTCCTCGACCGGCTCCGGCTCCAAAACAGCGGGCGTATGAACCGGAACAGCCTCTCCGCCGTCCTCGAAGCGCTCACCATCCAAAAATGGAGACGCCGCCGGCCGCTTTGGAGCCGACACCTTTTTCCGGTTTTTCCGGCGAGCCGCACGCCGCGCTTTCCACCCCAGCCATCCCGTCTCCACCCCTCTTCCGAACCCCAGCACCCCTCGCCCGATCCCGCGCCCAATCCCCAACAATACCGCCCAGACCCCCCTTCCGGCCCACCCCACCAGGTCGGGAATCCGCGCAAAGGGGATACTCGTAACCAGCATCAGCAGCACCAGGAGCGCAGTCCCCAGCAAAATATAGGACCCGATCCGCCCCAGGTAGGGCACCAGGAACGTGGAGGACAGCGTGACCCCCAGCCACCCTCCCAGGCGGAAAGCCATGTGGGTTCGCCCCCGGGAAGGCACCCCGGTCGCGCCGCAGTAGAGGACCATCAGCGAAAGAAGCGTCACACTGCGCCACGCAAGAGGTACAACGGCCGACTGCCTGAAACGGTTCCAGCCCCACAGAAAAACAAGCGCCGTGAGCGCATAAGCCCCATAACCCACCACAAACAGCAAATAATAGGAAAGGTGGCCGCCCACCCACCCCGCCAGATTCTGCGCCAGTTCCGGAGGCCGACTCGAATTGGGCGGATCTTCCGGCGAGTGTGACACCAGACTCACCGCCATCAGCAGGGCCAGCGCCATCAGAAGCACCCCGAAAATCTGGTGCAACAATCCCGATCGGCTAGCCTCCTTTACAACCTTCGACGATTTGCTCATCGCACATCCCTACCTGTTCAAAAATCATCGAAGGGGAGATACAGTGGGGAAACATCACAACCTCCGGTGCGGGGGAAATCGCACCGCATAGCCGCTCAACGATCACCTGATTAAACGAATAAAAATATAGTCAGGAGTGTAACTCATTCTGAATATGGAAATTATGTCTCGGAAGAAGAGGAAAATCGACCAATACAACGTCCCCAAACTCATAATTTGTCATAGATCGCATCTTGATCGTCGTAGGCTTCTAAGAAATGTCTCTTTGCCGATTCTTGCCATAGACGACCTTCTTCGCCGTCATCTGGAATACAATGGTTCGGACACTTTTTATAAACCGTTTATTTTCAACGGATTATAAATCAGGGATAGAATTTCATAAGATATTATTTTTCAATGACTTATGAGACCTGGAGAGCCCAGATTTCAAAAACTGTCCGAAGTATTGGAATAGAGATCTGAATATATTCTCCTGGTTGAGCAGCAATCGGTTGACTCAACTCTAAGTGCGTTGAGTCCAGAATCTTTGCTTTAGTAGTCTTCATCGCTTTTCTCCATGCTTCAGCTACGGTCTTCTCCATACCGACTACAACCCTCTCGCCAGCACCACCGGCGTCCTGGCCCGGTAGATTTGACCGTCCGGCCCGGCCGCTTCCAGATACAGAATATAAATCCCCGGCTTCAGATGTTTTCCTCCCTCTCCCGCTCCATCCCAGTTCACCCGGCGCAGGCCCCCACCCGGCTCGGCGTTCAACAGCGTTTTCACGCGGTGTCCCAGGCCGTCGAACACCCACAGATTCACATCAGCGCGTGGAACCGACAGGGAGTACGTAATCTCCACGCGCTCCCGAAACGGATTGGGAGAGGCCGAAAGCTGCACCCCTTCCGACCGCCCCTGCAGAGACACACTGTTTGCCCGGCCCGGCGTCGCCCCGGACTCGTCCGTACTGAAGAGCCAGTTCTCCGGTCCGTCGCCCGCGCCGTCCGGATCGATCCGCTCCAGAGACCGGTGCGATGCGGTCTGTCCGCCGTAAACCACGCTGTCCACCACGGCCCCCGTGGCATCTCTGATCACCACCGCATCCCCCCCGTCATTCAGTCGGGGCCACCGTCCCGGGGCCGCAACCGGAACCGTAACATCGGGATACCGACTCCGGAACCGCACACTATCCTCGGCAACCACAACATATCCGCCCGGCGACAGCCTCAAGGCAGTCGATCCAAACTGCCTGGCCGCAGCGGGCCGGCTGTCCTGAATCTGCCACCCGAACAGGTCCAGGACCTGCTCCGATCGGTTCAGCAGCTCAACCCACTCCGGCTCCCCCTGCAAAGGCGCAAACATCACCTCATTCACCACCACCTGCCGGGGCAACGCACCCACCACCACCTCCCAGGAGACCCGGTTGTTGGACGTATCCTGGTCGGCCGCAAACCTCACCGATGCCCCATAAATATACCGTCCGGGGGCCGCAACCGCAATCGGATAAACCACCTCAAGCGAATCGCCCGGCGCCAGCTCGCCCCCATCCGCTTCCCACACCGACCCCGCTCCTGAGACCTCAACGCGGAACCCGTGCGCAACACTCTGCCCCCGGTTCACCACGCCCAGTTCAAAAACAGTCTGCTCTCCTGCCCGAACCGCAACCGGTGTCTCCGACCATGGTACACGACAAAAAAGGAAAAGACCTGCGCTGAGTGGTGAAATGAGTTAAGTTTGGGTTGTCAAGATCCAACAACTCATCCATCATCAAACACAGGTCTATGTCTCCTCAAGTTAATGAATTACACGACGTGATGCAATGGTATTTACCCTGTCATAAGGCCCGGGTAAAATTCATCGCCGCCTTCATTGTGTCTCTCATCAAGCTCACAACCGTCAACTTCACCAAACTGGCCAACGCCCTCAACGGCAAAGCCAAGCAGAAGTCCAACTATCGCAGAATCCAACGTTTCTTCAGTGAGTTTAATCTGTCCTATGACCTGGTGGCCGACTTGATCCTGCATCTCTTGCCGATCAAGTCGGACTTTACCATCTCGATAGATCGGACGACCTGGAGCTTCGGCAAACTGACCATCAATATTCTCACCGCCGGGAGTGTCTATCAAGGCGTTGCATTTCCCATCTGCTGGATACTGCTGCCCAAAAAGGGCAACTCCAACACCGATGAGCGTATCCAGTTGATGGAACGGGTCTTGAAGTTGGTGGATAAAAACCTGATTCAGGTCATCGTTGCAGACCGGAAATTCATTGGGCAAGAATGGTTTGCGTGGTTAGATGCGCAAGCCTTAGGCTTTGCCATCCGCGTCAAGGAAAACGCCAAAACCCTAAATGGCAAAGGGGACATCGCGCTTCGATGCTTGTTTGCCGACCTGCACATTCACCAAGAGCGCATCCTGCGTAAACCCCGTCTGATCTATGGTCATCATCTGTATTTGTCTGTCATCCGATTACCTGACGAATTTCTCATCGTTGCCAGCAAGTGTAAAGGTCGAAAACCGCTGGAGGGTTACAAAAAACGGTGGGGAATTGAAGTCCTGTTCGCCGCGTTGAAAAGCCGAGGCTTCGATCTGGAACAGACCCATCTGATCCATCTGGAACGAATCGAAAAACTCATCGCGCTTTTAGCCATTGCCCTCACCTGGGCTCATCTGGTAGGAGAATGGATCGCAAAGACAAAACCGTTGAAGATCAAAAAACACGGATGCAAAGAGAAAAGCCTGTTTCGATATGGATTGGACCATTTGCAGTATGTTCTGCTCAATATACAGGATCACATCCAGGAGTTCTTTCACTGTCTTTGGATACTGATTGATCCTCCATATTTTAGGTCAGATTAAGTTTTGTCGTGTATTATGGTCTCCGACAGAAAGAAAAGCGCAAGATCGTCGGCTTTCGGACTCACGCTGTTGACCCGCCCCGGCGTACCCCCTTCCCACCGCGAATCGGTCCAATTCTCCGGCCCATCTCCTCCAAACGGATCGATCTTCTCTTCCGAGTGCCCCGGCCGGTTGCCCACACCGTACATCATCACCGCAACCGTATCTCCAGACGGCGCAACCAGCACAATCCGTTCCGCCCGGGTATTGCTAAGCCCTCCCTTCCCCAGGGTCGCATCCTCTACCGTCAAAATCAGCGCATCCTCCGGCAGCGGATCATAACGCGTTGAATGCTCGAAATAGCCGGCATCCAGCACAAGCCCGACCCCCCCCGGATGGAGCACCGTCCCCCCTGCCCTCGGAACGATCCCGTCGGTCTCCTCTCCATCCCCCACCCGCCACCCCTTCATATCCACCGAATCTTCACCCAGATTCTGAATCTCAATAAATTCGTCGTAAAACTCACTCCCCGACGGATCGAACATCACCTCACTGATCACCACCTGACCCGACGTCCGCCCAACTCCAAACGTGGCCAGCACAACCGCACATCCAACCAGTGTTTTTATCACTGCCATTTTTATTTCGCTGTCCGCTTTTACTGACCCCTACTGTCAAACCATCCCCCGCCGGCGCCTGACAGTCCACTCCACGGCCAGCAGACAGACGAGGGTAAAAAGCGGCCAGGTCTGTCCCCAGAGCCTGGACCGATAGAGTACCGTAACCGGTTGAGGCGCAAGCGGAAGGTCTCGAACGGCTGCTGGAAACGCATCGGGCGTCACAAAAGCGCCTCCGCTGTTGGCGGCCAGGCCCCGCAGCAGTTCCGCGTTCATCCGCACCTCTTCGTATTCCAGGCTGTAACGCCCCACGGTAAAACGCCCGGTCCCCTCGCCCAGATCCACCGCACCTTTTACGGCTCGCACCCGGAAAGGGTAGTCGCCCTGCGGCAATCCCCCCATCCGCCCGCTGTACCGCCCTTCTCCCTCGTCTCTGAGCACCGCCTCGCGCACGTCTCCGCCCTGGGCAACCGAAATCGTCACCCGGGCCTCTTCCTGGGGCTGGAGCAGCTCATCGAAGACCTGGGCGTAAAACGTCACCGGTTCGCCGCTCCGGTAGATCGGCTTGTCGGCCACGGCCCTCAGCCGCGCCACGTCCTCCCGGGTCACCAACCATCGAACCGCATTGCTCCAGAAAGCCTGCGAGACCCGCTCGGTCTTTCCAACCCCCCACATCATCAGCCCAAATCGCCAGAACGTCCTGAAAGCCACCGCCATCGTCTTCCCGGCCCCGGCGCGTGTAACCCCAACAAGCGGCATCTTCCGGCCCCCCACCCGTTCAACCGGATGCTGGACGAGAACCACAGCCCCCGGCCGGGCGCCCCGGGTTAGGGCATAGGCCAGCAGGGGCGGCAGCTCCGCCCATTCCGAACGATCCGAGAGCGGGTCGTCGGAGATCCGCAGAATCGGGTGCCGGGATGCCGCCTGTGTAATCTCCGCCTGGAACGAATCGGCCCGGTACGTGTTGTCCCCCTCGAAAAATTCCAGGGGCAATACCTCGGCCAGGGGCGAGAGGGCATACCCCTGGTGCTCCGGCCCCCCTACCACCAGCATCCCACCCCCGGATCGCACAAACGCTGCCAGCCGCCGCTCCGGTGTGCCGGAGAGAATCGCCCTGGGAAGATCGAACAGAATCACAAGATCCCGATCTTCGGGCCGGCTCAGCATCTCCCGCACCCGGTAGGACCACTCCCCCGGCCGGGTCGCCACAACCACCTCCAGCTCCAGATTTGAATCGGCTTCCAGGCAGCGCCGCAAATAGGCCAGATCCGCACTCGGCCCGCCTGCAACCATCAGCGCGCGCACCCGGCTTTCCAGCACCTCGGTCGAAACCATAACCACATTGTTCTCAGGCGACCGCTCCCCTGACTGGGGGGCCATCGAAATCCGGTACACGTGACGCCCCGCGCCTTCCGGCCGCACCTTGAACCCCACCGTCTGCTCGCCATCCGAAAGAGTGACCGGCTCTACGGCAATACGCTCCCCGCCCTCCTCCACAACCATCAGATCCTGCGCCCCGTCAAACCCGCTTGCCTTCAGGCCCACCGATATCGAAATCTCCCGCCCCACATATCCCAGCGGATCGATCACCGCCGAGACCAGCGCCAGATCTTTGGGCGGCTCCGGATCGCCCACGCCCACCGCAAACACCGGCGCCCCTAAGTCCAGTGCGGCCCGTTCCGGACGCCCGCCCAGATTGTGCCCCCCATCCGAAATCAAAAATGCGGCCACCAGCCCTTCCCCGGCCGTCGCCTCCCCCAGGGCGTCCAGTGCGCCGGCAATATCGGTCGCCCGTCCATCCCAGCCAAGAGAATCCACACCCGCCCCGGACATCGGATGCAGACCATCGGAGAACCGGTACCACACGACCCGCGCCTGTGCTTCCAGATCGCGCACAACCTCATGTTTTAACAGATCCAGCACCCCGTCCCGGCGCGGCCTGCCCTCCTCTTCAACACGCATACTCTCACTGTTGTCCACCAGAAAGGCCACCAGAGGGTTCCGCTGCTTCTGCACCGTCACGGCTAAGATCGGCTCCATCATCAGCACCAGGAGCAGGACAAACGCCACCCCCCTCAGCGCCAGGAGCCACCGCGCCGTGCGCCGCCCGGCCGCCCCCGGCCGATAGACCAGGTAGGCCAGATAGGCGCACACCGGAATCAACAGGCCCAGCAGCAGGCCGTCGGTCAGGCTCAGATCAAAATCAAACACCCGAAACATAATCAACCCGTTACCGATTGCGGAATGCGGATTTCGGAATGCGGATTGAACGGCATTTATTCCCCAATCCGCAATCCGCATTCCGCAATTCTAAGTTGCCCGCAGCGTCGCGCCCGGCAGCTTCAGCCTCGGATCGGCGTTCAGATCCAGCCCCGAACGCTCCCCCCGGTCCAGCCGGAACGCCCCGGCGTAGGCGATCATAGCAGCATTGTCCGTGCAGAGCCCGGGGGAAGGATAGAAGACCTCGATACCCGCCTTTCCACCGGCCCGCTCCATCTCCGTCCGAAGCCGCCGGTTGGCCGCCACGCCGCCCGTCAGGAGCACCTGCCGGGTCTTTGCGGCCGCCGCAGCCTGCATCGTCTTGTGAACCAGCACATCCACCACCGCGGCCTGAAAGCTTGCGGCCACATCCGCGCGCCCGGCCTCCTGTTCTGCCCTGGAGCACCCCTTGAGGTGGTACAGCACGGACGTCTTCAAACCGCTGAAACTGAACTCAAACCCCTCGGAATCCATCAGCCCGCGCGGAAAGTCGAACGCCGTGGGATCCCCCGCTTCGGCCAGAGCCGAGAGCCTCGGACCGCCCATTGTCGGCTCCCCCTCCTTCAGCAGCCCCAGCATCTTGGCCACCTTGTCGAACGCCTCGCCGGCGGCGTCGTCCCGGGTTCGCCCCCACACCTCGTAGTCCCCCGGTTCCAGCACATAAATCAGTTCCGTATGCCCCCCCGAGGCCACCAAAGCCAGAAAAGGAGGCTGCAAATCGGCGTTTTCCAGCAGCCCGGCCAGCAAATGCCCTTCAATATGGTGAACACCGATCAGCGGCAGTCCGGCCCCCAGCGCCATCCCTTTGGCCACCGAGATGCCCACCAGCAGGCAGCCAACCAGTCCCGGCCCCCGGGTCACCGCAACGCCGCCCAGTCCCTCCAGCGCCACACCGGCCTCCTTCAGGGTCTGGTGGACAATCGGCACCATCTTGCGCACGTGGTTGCGCGACGCCAGTTCCGGCACCACCCCGCCGTAGAGACTGTGCTCCGTCTGGGAAAAAATCACATTCGATAAAATACGGCCATCGGCCACCACGGCCGCAGCCGTTTCATCACATGATGTTTCGATCCCGAGCACCGGCTCGTGCCGCATCCCGTGCCTGCACCTTTCGGATTCCATCGGAATTTTCATGGGAACGCTAAAGGGGATAGAAAAGGAAAACAACGAGACCTGCATCCGATTCGGTACAGGAAGTTCAACCCCAAAAGGGGCTGGAGAGAGGAGAATGAAAAAAGAGGTCGGATCGAAACAGAAGCGGAAAATCAGAAACGGACGGTCTGATACTTCGGGAGGAGACCGCCCCGGATAGGGGAAAGCGCGCTCCGGCAATCGGTCCGGGCGAACCTCAGACCAGAGCGCTGTGCAGACGTACACCCCGTGACAGTTAGAGTACCGATTGATCTCAGAGCACAGAAGATGCGACGTTTATAATCGGGAAGGCCTTCAATCGTAACACTATCCCTTCGGGCCCTCCAGGGCAAAAGACATTTCGCGGATGGAGCCGTCAACCCAGTATTTCAAACCGTCAAAAACCTTCTGAACTGCCACCCAGAATGGAGTTTCGAGTCGTATGCCTCAAAATTCTACTACTTATACGACTCCGCAATATTTTTTCCCATACTGATTTCGCCGTTGTCGATCCGCAAATTAAAGCCGCAATCCGGACTGTTGCAGACCCAGGCCTTATAGTGGATAGCTGCCCCATCTCGACCGTAATCCGATAGTGGGAGCAGTAGTCCCTTTTCACACTTTAAACACAGTGGAAAGTCATGTTCCTTTTCCATCCGGTTCCTCCCCTCCGCTTGTCTTTTCGGCTCCATCCGCAAAAGGCCGAAAACCACGCCTGAGCAGCCCTACCAAAACAAAAGAAGCCCTCTCGGCCACCGGTAGGGCAGAGCAGTTGCGCAACCGAGACAGCAAACCTGCTATAACCTTAACTTACATATAAATTTATATAAACTTTCTCACAAAGTCAAATCATTTTCTAAATCTTTAACAATCTTCAAAGTCAATTGACAAATGTCTTTTATTTACTTATATTTCAGCGCTAATCCAGGTCTTTTTTTCTCGACTCTTCAATCCTCTTTCCAGGCCACGGTATGTGCTTTCACAGCCGGGTCAATTGGTGGTCACACCCAACGGAGAAATCTTATGACAGACGCTTCAAAAGACCAGAGAACCATAACCGGCGTCTTAAAAAGGACGAAGAATTTTACCCTCTTTATTTTGGCCCTGATTGTAGCGCTTGTGGTGGGAAGATCCGTTTCTCCCACCTGGACAGTGGAAAAAGTAACACTGGATGTCCATGAGGCCGAAGGCGAGTTGTATTATATCTATCGAGGCAAACCCAAATATCTAAGAGATGCTCTTCCCTATCAAGATGCGCACCTCAACCCGCAAAAGATCCAGGCGCTAAATGCGGCAAAACAAACACCAGGCGTCCAGGAGGAATTCGCCTACCAGATAGAAGAAAAGGACGGCCAATCTCAAAAAGTCTATTACCAACTGATCGCCAAACGCCACTGGGAATACTGGTCTCTGCTTCCTGCGCTTGTTGCCGTGTTGCTCTGCTGGCTGACCCGCGAACCCGTTACATCCCTTTTGGCAGGCATCATAGCCGGAGCGATTCTCCTGGGAAAATATAATATCACAGGAGATGTTCTTGTCAGGTCGCTGGCCACGGAAGGCGCGGCAAGCATTTTAATTCTTTACCTGTGGTTTCTGGGGGGCCTCATGGGAGTATGGTCTCGCACCGGGGCCGCCCAGGCTTTTGCCGACCTCATGACCCGTCGGGTGGTCAGAGGGCCCAAAACCGCCAGGCTGGTGGCCTGGTCGCTTGGGGTTATCTTCTTTCAGGGTGGGACCATCAGTACCGTCCTGGTGGGCACATCTGTGAAACCGATTGCCGACAGAGAAAAAATCAGCCACGAAGAGCTGTCATACATTGTGGATTCGACCGCCTCGCCGATTGCCTCTCAACTGGCCTTTAATGCCTGGCCCGGTTATGTGCAGGCCTTTATTTTTGTTGCCGGCGTAAGCTTCCTGGCAACCGAAACCGATCGTATTGTCTTTTTCTTCAAAAGCGTACCCTTCTGTTTTTACGCCATCTTTGCAGTGTTGGGCACCTTTCTCTTAAGTATTGACAAAGCGCCCTTTTTGGGAAAAAGGATGAAAGCCGCAATGGTGCGGGCTCGGGAAACCGGAAAGCTGGACGCAGATGGCGCTGAGCCCCTAAGCGCCAAAGAACTCCAGGCCAGCAATGTACCGGACGGTTATCGCCCCCACGTCCTGGAGTTCTTTATCCCCCTTCTCACATTAATCGGAATTTCAATTGGCACCTTTATCATCCAGGGGTCTCCCAATGTGCTCTGGGCATTCGGATTTGCCCTTCTGATTGCAGCGGGGATGGCGTTGGGCCGGGGAATGTCCCTCAAGGATCTGATGGTGGGATTTCAGAACGGGATCAAAGGGGTGGTCCTGGGGTCGGTCATCCTTCTTCTGGCCATCACCATTGGCGGCATCAGCAAAGAAGCGGGAGGGGGGATCTATCTCGTTGAACGCCTGGGCGGCCATATTCCCTATTGGGCCTTGCCGGTAATGTTTCAAATTCTAACCATCACCATCGCTTTTTCCACCGGAACCAGTTGGGGAACCTATGCGGTTGCGTTTCCCCTGGCAATGCCACTGGCCTGGGCCGTAGCCAACGCCCAGGGCCTGGCTCACCCGGAGTTTTTTATGACCATCTGTTTTGCAGCGGTCATGGATGGAAGCGTGTATGGAGACCAGTGCTCCCCCATTTCCGATACCACCGTTCTGAGTTCGATGTGTACGGGGTGTGATTTGATGGACCACGTCAAAACCCAGATTCCCCAGGCCAGCATTGCCGCCGGCCTGGCTGCTATCTGCTGGACGCTGATCGCTTTCTTTTCGGCCTGAAGGCTCCTGAATTTCGCCTTTTATCCACTGAGTTATGTCCTACACCTCCGAAAACCCCCTCATCGTCCAGAGCGACCTCACCGTGCTGGTGGAGGTGAACAGCCCCCACTACGAGGAGGCCCGGGACGTGCTCGCCCGGTTTGCCGAACTGGAAAAGAGCCCGGAGCACATCCACACCTACCGCATCAGCCCCCTCTCGCTGTGGAACGCTGCGGCCGCCGGCCTCTCGGCCGACGAAATCGCCGGCGCCCTCGAACGCTTCAGCAAATACGACATCCCTCAGAACGTGGGGGTAGAAGTCCGGGAAATCATGGGGCGCTACGGTCGGATCCGCCTGGATCGCTCCGGATCCGACCTGATCCTTTCGGCCGACGACCCCATCCTGATCACCGAGATCCGGCGTCACAAAGCAGTGGTACCCTACCTCAAAGAAAAAATCGACGCGTGCCACGTGCGCATCGACCCCTTCTACCGGGGCCACCTCAAGCAGGCCCTCACCCGCATCGGCTTTCCCGTGAAGGACCTGGCCGGCTACCTCCCCGGCAAAAAAATGAAATTCCACTGCCGCACCGCCGCCGTCTCCGGCCTGCCCTTCCAGCTGCGCGACTACCAGAAAGAAGCCACGGAAATCTTCCACGCCGGCGGCGGTCCCGAAGGCGGCAGCGGCATCGTGGTCCTCCCCTGCGGAGCGGGCAAAACCATTGTGGGCATCGCCGTAATGGCGCTCCTCCAGTACCAGACCCTGATCCTGACCACCAACATCACGGCCTCCAGACAGTGGAAAGCCGAGCTCTTAGACAAAACCAGCCTCACCCCGGACCAGATCGGCGAATACTCTGGAGAACGCAAGGAGATCTGTCCCGTCACCATCGCCACCTACCACATACTCACGTATCGCAAAAAAAAGGGAGACGAGTTTCCCCACTTCAAGATCTTCAACCAGGGCAACTGGGGCCTGATGATCTACGACGAAGTCCACCTGCTGCCGGCCCCGGTCTTCCGCTTCACAGCCGAACTTCAAGCCCGCCGCCGGTTAGGGCTCACGGCCACCCTGGTACGCGAAGACGGCCTGGAAACCGATGTCTTCAGCCTCATCGGCCCCAAACGCTTCGACGTCCCCTGGCGAGAACTTGAAGCCAGCGGTTGGATCGCCACCGCCCAATGCTGCGAGGTCCGTGTCCAGCTCTCCCAGGACCTCCGGCTCGACTACGCCGTGGCCGGGGGCCGGGCCAAGTTTCGAATCGCCTCCGAGAACCCCCTCAAAGTCCCCTTGGTCGAATCCCTCATCCACAAACACCGGAACGACCAGATCCTGGTCATCGGCCAGTACCTCGACCAGCTCGAAGGTCTGGCGCGGCGACTGAAAGCCCCCATCATCATGGGAAAAACGCCCGGCGACGAGCGGGACCTCCTCTACGGCCGGTTCCGGCGGGGTGAAATCGGCCTGCTGGTCGTCTCCAAAGTGGCCAATTTCGCCGTCGACCTCCCCGACGCCAGCGTGGCCATCCAGGTCTCGGGCACCTTTGGCTCCAGGCAGGAAGAGGCCCAGCGCCTCGGACGCATTCTCCGCCCCAAAAGCGACGGCAGCCTGGCCCACTTCTACACCCTGGTTACCCGGGACACCCGGGAACTGGAATTTGCCAGAAAGCGGCAGACCTTTCTCACCGAACAGGGCTATCGGTACACCATTAAGGGCGCCGTTGATGTCTTCAACGAATCCGACCAAAGCGCCCCCTCCGCCTGAAGCCAGTACCCGGCGCCCCCCCCGTTTTGCAGCGTCCCCATTTCTCACCGCCCTGGAGATCGCGCGTCCTCACAACTGCGCCATCACATTCGCTTCCGTGCTCTTAGGCGGCTGGCTCGGCCGGCACACCATTCCCCCTGCCCTCCTCCTAACAGCCCTTTCCGCAGCCCTGATTATGGCGGGCGGCAACGTCCTCAACGACCTGTGCGACATCCAGGCGGACCGCGTCAACCGCCCCGACCGCCCCCTTCCGTCCGGCCGCCTGCCGGTTTGGGCGGCCCGTCTGGAAGCCTTCGGCCTGCTGGCGGCCGGTATCGGCCTGGCCCTGGCCCTTCCCCCTCCCACTTTCGCCCTTGCTCTGATCGCAGCCGCCGGCATCATCCTATACAGCGCCTGGCTCAAAGGCGTCCCCCTTGCCGGAAACCTCCTCATCGGTCTCCTGTGCGGCCTCACCTTCCTCTACGGAGGATTTGCCGTTGGCGCTCCCCTGCCAGCCTGTGTCCCCGCCCTTTTCGCAGCCCTCTTCCACCTGGGCAGGGAAATTCTCAAAGATGTGGAAGACCGGGAAGGCGATCGCCTCCTGACCGGCAGCACACTGCCCCTGCGCTTTGGCCGTCGAAACGCCTGCATCCTGATCACCGCGATCTACCTGCTCCTGATCCTCTGCACCCCCCTCCCCCTGCTCACCGGCCACTACGGCGCCCGCTACCTGGCCCTTGTCCTCCTGCTCAACGGCCTGTTGATCTACTTTATCCGTACCCTGTGGCGCAACAACACGCCCGAGAGCCTGCGCCGACTCAGCCGCCTCTTAAAACTTGGCATGGTACTGGGTCTTTCCGCCATCTTTATCGACAGCCTCTGAGCCGGTCCCCCTCCACCTTTCCGCCACGACCATTTATTCTGTGTTTTTCTCTTGACACAACCCATTGATTATGTTAATTTAAGCGCTCCGTTATCCCCCAGGATATGGAGACTCTTTTCTCAGGCCTTTTGTCCTCTTTCTCAAGAGGAAGTGGATTTCGTCAGCCAGAACATCCGGAGGCGGGTGAAGCACAAGCCTGTCTCAAGCATAAGAACAATTGCTCAGATTAAATTCTGTGGCCTTCTATGCGATATCAATCCCCATAAAGGCGATATCGATCCCCACCGAGGAGGTAAACATTGGCGACGACGACCAAAAAGGATCTTGCGTTAAGGGTAAGTCAGGAGACAAGCTGTAAAAAAAATCTGGCTTCAAAGATGGTCGATACGGTCTTTGAAGCCATGCGGGAGAGCCTCATCAACGGCCACCGGATCGAAATCCGGGGGTTCGGGGTCTTTCAGGCCAAACAGACCCGGCCCAAACCGGCCGCCAGAAATCCCCGAACCGGGCAGATCATCTACGTTCCCGCACGCCGAAAAACCCACTTCAGGCCGGGGAAACTGCTCAAAGAGGAACTCCACAAACCAATAGAACAGACATGATTTTGGACCAGATGTAAAAATTAGAAGCCCGCTATCAGAAGTGACCGGCGGGCTTTTTCTGGCTCCTCGCTATTTGGTGTGGGTAACCTTCCCCCAGGAACGACCAGTTGTGGTAGACAAGACGCCCAAGCTGCAGGTTTTGTGGACCAGCCTTCGAGTATTCTTTGTCAACGGTGTTGCCCGACCCGTTGTCTGTTGCTCAGGATTCTATCTTAAAAACAGTTGTTTAAGTTGTTAGATAATAAATTGTTACGATGGACTAAACGGCAAACTGGATCTCCGGATCATTCAATACCCGCCGTGTGTTTAGGAGAGATCTCATGTGCGGATACCGGAGCAAACGGTTAGGAACCACCTCGCACTCGGCAAGAAGACTGGTTCGGGTTTTTATGATTACCCACGTGAAACAGCGAAGAGCCCTTTTTCTTTTCCATCACATAATTCAACGCGCCCGGAAAGCCCTGTGCGCACTTCCCCCCCAGCAAAACGCTTGACAAAACCTGCTTCGCATTTAAATTGCTCCCACAAACCCTTCCTTACTCTGTGTCAATCTGTATTCATCCGTGGTTTTTGCAATATGAAACGTGCCCTGGTAATCGAAGACCAGAAACCGATCCGGGAATCCATCGGCGAACTCCTTGAAGTCGCCGGCTGTGAAGCCCGCCTGATCGGAGACGGACAGGCCGCGCTCGAAGAACTGCTCGCAACCCCCTACGACCTGATCACCCTCGACCTCAACATGCCCTCTTTAGACGGCGTCAGCGTGGTCGAAACCCTCGCATCTCAGGAAAGTCCGAACAGCAGCACACCCATCATCGTCATCTCGGCGTACCTCTCCCCAACGGTCACCGAAGACCTCCAGCAGTTCGGCATCGTACACTTCCTCTCCAAACCCTTCGCAGCCGAAGAACTGCTCAATCCCGTCCGCGAACTCCTCGGCACGTCCTGATTCTTCCTCTGCTATCAAAACAGACGAATAAGGCAAAACAGATGTCTAAAAAACCGCCAGACCGCATCGACGAACTCGTCCGGGAACTCAACGAACACAACTACCGGTACAACGTCCTGAGCGCCCCCATCATCTCGGACCAGGACTTCGACGGGCTCCTCCGGGAACTCATCGACCTCGAAGCCGAACACCCCGACCTCGTCCGTCCCGATTCCCCCACCCAGCGCGTCGGCTCCGACCTGAGCAAAACCTTTCCCACCGTCGTCCACGAAGTCCCGATGCTCAGCCTCGACAACACCTACTCCGAAGAAGAAATCCGTGAGTTCGAAGCCCGAATGCACCGGGAACTGCCCGAGGAAGACCTCAACTATGTCACCGAACTCAAAATCGACGGCGTCGCCCTCAGCCTCACCTACGAAAACGGCCTCCTGGTTCGGGGCGTCACCCGGGGCGACGGCGTCCAGGGCGAAGAGATCACCCCCAACGTCCGCACCATCCGATCCGTTCCCCTGCGCCTTAGAGAACCGGTAGCTTTCTGCGAAGTCCGGGGTGAAGTCTACCTCACCAAAGGCGCATTTGAGACCCTCAACCGCCAGCGTGAGCAGGAAGACGAAAACCCGTTCGCAAACCCCCGAAACGCAGCGGCCGGCTCGCTCAAACTGCAGGACCCCCGGCTGGTTGCCGAGCGCAACCTCAGCTTCTTTGCCTACTTCCTCCGTTCACTCGACCTGGCCCACACCTCGCACGCCGAAAGCCTCGACCACTTGGAACACCTCGGCTTCCCGGTCAATCCGGAGCGCCGCCGCTGCAAAACCCCCGACGACATTGTCGCCTACTGGCAAAAATGGAACCGGGACCGGGACGATCTCCCCTACGAAATCGACGGCATCGTCATCAAGCTCGACACCCTCTCTCAGCAGGCCCGCCTCGGCGCAACCGCCAAAACCCCCCGCTGGGCCATCGCCTACAAATTCTCGGCCCGGCAGGCCCAAACCCGCCTCGAACGCATCACGCTCCAGATCGGCCGCACCGGCGTCATCACCCCCGTCGCCGAACTGCAGCCCGCACTCCTCGCCGGCTCCACCGTCAGCCGCGCCACCCTCCACAACGAAGAGGAGCTTCAACGCAAAGACATCCGGGAGGGAGACACCGTCATCCTTGAAAAGGGCGGCGACGTCATTCCCAAAGTCGTCGAAGCCGTCCTCAACAAACGCCCTCCGGACAGCAACCCCTTCGCCTTCCCAGAAACCTGCCCGGTCTGCAATTCACCCCTCGTCCGCGACGAAGCCGAAGTCGCCGTCCGGTGCGACAACGCCCGCTGTCCGGCGCAGGTCAAAGCCAACATCCGCCACTTCGCCTCCCGAACCGCAATGGACATCGAAGGCCTCGGAGTGGCTCTGGTGGACCAGCTCGTCGATCAGAACCTGATCCACGACGTAGGCGACCTCTACAGCCTTCAGGCCGAAACCGTGGCCGGCCTGGAGCGGATGGCCGAAAAATCCGCCCAAAACCTGATGGACGCCCTCCAGGACAGCAAATCCAGACCCTTCCACCGCGTCCTCTTCGCCCTCGGCATCCGCCACATCGGCGCCACCGTCGCCCGCTCCCTCGCCAGCGCCTGCGGCTCCATCGACCGCCTTCGAGACGCCTCCGTCGAGGAGCTCGAAGCCGTCCACGAAATCGGCCCCGCCATTGCCCAGAGCATCCACGCCTTTCTCAATAACGACCAGAACCGGGAGATCGTGGAAAAACTCCGCACCGCCGGCATCACCCTCGAAACGGAACAGACCGAATCAGAAGGCCCCAAACCCCTCGAAGGCAAAACCGTCGTCATCACCGGCGCCCTCTCCCGCTGGGGCCGCCAGCAGGCTCAGGATCTGGTCCGCAGCCTCGGCGGAAAACCGACCTCCAGCGTCAGCAAAAAAACCGACCTAGTTGTTGCGGGCGAAAACGCAGGCTCCAAGGTAGACAAAGCCGAAAAACTCGGCATCCAGATCCTGGACGAAAAGGCATTTGCAGAGCTGATCGGGAAAGCGTGATTGCTTCCCTTCACAGAACTCCGCACCTTTATTACCCTTACTCCACATTGCATGTGAGGTGGGGCTGTAGCTCAGATGGGAGAGCGCTTGACTGGCAGTCAAGAGGTCGTGGGTTCGATCCCCACCAGCTCCACCATTAAAAACAAAGGGTTACGTCGAAATGGCGTAACCCTTAATTCTTCTGCGTGACCAAAACGTGTCTTGAATTCAGGAAAAGTCTATACCTATTCAGTAGCGTCCGGTTAGGTAATTGCTTGTAGGGAATAGGGCCAATTTGAGAACACGTGAGGGTGGGCGTCAGGGGAGGTGCCTCGAAGCTCATTTTGGATCTGAATACGAATTTTGCGAAGGCGTTCGATGTTGATGTTCTTGCCAAATTGCTTGTGGCAATAGATCGCCAGAAGTAGAAAGGTAATCAACCCAGCCAGAATTTGCATCAGCACGCCATAGGGACTGCGGGCGATGAGATGGTAAACGCGCATATGGCGTTTCCACCAGGCGAAAAAACACTCGATGTCCCAGCGCAATTTATAAGCCATGGCGATCTGTTCTGCGGATAAATCGAGGCGATTGGTCGCAATCCAGAAGGTCTGATTACCGACCCGATACCCGATCAAGCGCAGTTCCCGTTGCGTCTGGCTGGCTGGGGTGCCCAGCTTTACGATGGCATCGTAAAACACAGGGCCATCTGTTGGGATCGGGTTTTCCACGATCACGGTTTTGGTGGTGTTGGCCTTGATGCGACAGATGAAAAAACGTTCCTGCTCTTGCCAGTAGTCAAAGGCTTTATGACATTGGTAATACCGATCCATCACGCCGGTATGTTCAATTTTGAGGAGTTTCTCGACATAGATGTGTTCGGCGCTTTTGCCAGCGGTGAGGATCAAGGATTCGGGAATGCCCTGATTGAGGTTAAAGCCCAGATGGAGTTTGGCTTTCTTGGCCCCTTTGCGATAATCGGCCCAAATCATCGACAGGGAGGCCTCAATGAGCGAACCATCGATGGCCACCAACTCCCCCAATTTCGGATGGGCATCGGGCAGCAATCCTGCCGCACACCCCTGCATATGCTGGAACACTTCCAGCATATGAGGTAGACCCCGATTGTTGATGGCTTCTGAAAAACTGCTTTTGCCAATGCCTTTTTCAGGGGCAATACGACGACGCGCAAAGTCGTCTTCTTTGAGCGTCAAAATCAGATGTCTTGCAGAGGCGTGTTCCTCCAAATGAAAGAAAATCAGGGCGTTGAGTTCTGCCTCGAAATTCATCTGCAAGGGCCGATCACCTTTTGAAACAAGCGGAGTGAGCTTGGGGAACATCGGGTTCAAGGTGCCAAAGAGGCGCTCAAAGGTGAAGGTTTTATGAGCTTTTTCTCCAGGATGGTAGGTAGAGGGCATTGACAGAATCCTCCTGCAAGTGTGATTCCGAAAATGCCTTCAAGATACCCTTCTCCTGATGACTGGCACCTCTTTTTTGTACAGCAAATCTCTAACCGGACATCACTGATACCTATTGTACTATTGGCTATCAAAAAACTTTCAAACTTATTGAAAATTACTATTGCATATAGTCATGGTACACGACAAAAAAGGAAAAGACCTGCGCTGAGTGGACTTGACCCGTTTCGGTGGGTACCTTATCTCTTGGGAGAAAGGAGATCCACTATGCCGCCAACACGTCCACCTTATCCACCTGAGTTCAAAAAGCAAATGGTCGAATTGGTTCGAGCCGGTCGTACGCCAGGAGAGCTGGCCAAAGAGTTCGAGCCCTCAGACCAGACGATCCGGAACTGGGTGGTACAGGCCGACCGAGACGAGGGCCTTCGAGAAGACGGTCTGACCAGTGATGAGCGAGAGGAGTTGCGCCGTCTTCGTCGCGAGATTAAGCAGTTACGCATCGAGCGTGAGATCTTGTCAAAAGCAGCAGCCTGGTTCGCTCAGGAGACCAACACGATCCCCAGAAAGCCTTCCAGTTCGTGAAGGCGCACCAGGCAAAATGGCCAATTACCACGCAATGCCGAGTCCTGGGTGTCTCCCTCAGTGGGTATTATGCGTGGCGAGGACGCCCCCCATCGCCAAGAGCAAAGGTCGATGCGGATCTCAAGGAACAGATTAAGGCTTTTCATGCCCGTTCTGATTCTACCTACGGAGCCCCCAGAATCTGGGAAGATCTGGCAGCATTAGGCATCCGTATAGGCAAAAAGCGTGTCGCCCGTCTGATGGTTGAGATTGGTATCTTCGGGGTGAGCCGTCGAAAGGGTATCAGAACCACCCGTAAGGGAAAAAAGGCTCAAAAAGCCCCTGATCTGGTCAAGAGAGACTTCACTGTTGAAGCCCCAAATAAACTCTGGGTGGCCGATATTACCTACGTACCAACCTGGGCGGGCTTCCTGTATCTTGCTGTGGTTATCGATGTCTTTTCCCGCCGAGTCGTGGGCTGGACGATGGCTTCGACGCTCCAGAGTGAGTTGGTTTTGTCTGCTTTGAATATGGCACTTTGGCAGCGTCATCCTTGTGGGGTGATCCACCACTCCGACCAGGGATCTCAGTATACTTCACTTGCCTTCGGTAAACGCTGCGATGAGGCGGGTATACGTCCCTCAATGGGTTCTGTAGGCGACTGCTATGACAACGCACTGTGTGAAAGCTTTTTCGCCACCCTCGAATGTGAATTGATCGACCGCCGTTGTTTTCGTACCCACAAGGAGGCCAGATTGGCTATTTTTGAGTATATTGAGGGCTGGTATAATCCCCATCGTAGGCATTCATCAATCGCATACCACTCACCGATGACATATGAAAAACAGCATCAAACACGGGCTTGAAGCCCAAGCCCTAAACACTCCACCAAAACGGGGCAACTCCACTTCGACCGGAGCTACATCAACCCTATTATCGACTACATTCGCAATCAGAAATACACACCCCAGCGCATACCGCAGCCCAATGGCACAGAAATCGACGGACCGCCACTGCATCCCAGCTTCTGCATGAAAGGTCGCAGCATCAACAAACTCATCCGCCAGGTCGACGAATGGCATCAAGAACTCACCGGCATGGAAGATGTCGAATTTGAAACCTGGAAACCCTCCGGCTTTAGAGAATTTGAACACGAAGCCGTTGACCCTGAAATAAAACGCAACATCCAGTGGACGGTTCACGAACTCATCACGTCTCAGCAGCTCTACGCCGAAGGTCGTATCATGCACCACTGTGCAGGTTCCTATGCCAAACGCTGCGCCGCAGGCGAAAAATCCATTTGGTCTCTACGCGCCCTCGACCTCGACGCTGCTGAAGAAAACCAGATCCAGGAACACGTGCTCACCATCGAAGTCGACAATAAAAAAAGAGCCGTCGTACAAAACGCCGGCAAATTCAACCTCAAACCCTTTGGCAAAAAACACCTCGCCAAACAACGCAAAGCCAACAATGTCTATCTTCATCTTCTTCGCCAATCACCCACCTTCATGCGCATGTGGATGGATCGTGAAGGGCTATCGCATGGATAAAGCGGATCAAAGATTCGGCTGTTCCGATACCTCCCTTTCTGCACAGCATTATAGAGCCCTTCCGAGGGCTTTTTTCTTTTTACGCCCTTTCCTGATGTGGCCTTGGAAAAGTGGACACGCGGTTAAGCCGCTTTCTGCGGCGTGAGTCGCTCAAAAGTGGCAGGCGACACATAGTCGAGATACGCGTGCAGCCGCTGATGGTTGTAGAACATTTCGATATACTCGAAGAGCTCTCGTTGCGCGTGACCTCAGGAGGGTGCTACCCCCAACCAGACCAAACACCCAAGTGCTTGCAATATGGTTGTCTGATCGGCTTGTGTCAACGAAAAATAGTTTCGTCTGTGTCTGTTAGGCGTACAGATTTTCGCGTATGGACCTCATTTTGAGCAAAAACTCACAGCCATCACTCGCAATTGACGCCAGGAATGGGAGGCAAGCTTCAAGTAAAACTTGCGTATTGAAAGAATTTCTTGTTAATTTACTGTGATGTCCCACCCGTATTCATCTTTTAACAAGGAGACCAAGAAGCAGTGATGGGGTGAAGGGAACAGCCAGGTAGTTTAACATTCTGGACAAGGAACAGAGTAATGGCAACAGGCACAGTTAAGTGGTTCAACGATTCCAAGGGGTTTGGCTTTATCGAGCAGGAAGGTGGGGATGATGTCTTTGTGCATCACTCAGCCATCACAGGGGAAGGATTCAAGTCCTTGGGTGAAGGACAGAATGTCGAGTTTGATATTGTGGAGGGTCCAAAAGGTCTTCAGGCAGCGAATGTTGTAAAGGTCTAAGCCAGGATTGAGGGGCAGGGGAACCTGCCTCTCTTTTTTTCTGGGTGGGAGCATAGAGAACGAGAGCGAGGAAATCTGAAACAAGGCCCTCAGAAATCTGAAAAATCTTAAGATTGATGAGGGTATTTTTGTGCTTGCCGGGAAACTGAGCGCCTGAGTATTAAGAGCTTAACATATCCGTCTAACCGGAGGCATTGGACGCTCAGGAAGCGGATTTGGCTTTTTTGGCCGTCTTTTCACGGAGTTCCTGGCGCAGTTCTTTTTTGCGGATCCGAAGGGATAAAGGGGTCACTTCCAGCAGTTCGTCCGTCGAGAGATACTCGATGGCATCGTCGAGGGAGAGGGTGTGATGCGGCGGTAGCTTCTCGGCGTCGCCGATGGTGGTCGCACGATAGCTGGTGCCCGGTTTGCGGCGGCAGGGGTTAACGCCCAGGTCGCCGGCCCGGATGTGCTGGCCGATGACCTGCCCGTTGTAGACCTCCGTTCCGGGAGGGATAAAGAAAATGCCCCGTTCCTTGAGGTTGGTGAGGGCGTAAATCGAGGTCAAGCCGGTTTCGCTGGAGACGAGTGAGCCGAATTCCTGGCTTTCGATTTCCCCGGCAAACGGGCCGTACTCGTGGAAGAGCGTGTGGTAAACGCCGTTTCCCCGTGTGGCGGTGAGGAAGGGCTGGCGGAAACCCAGCATTTCCCGGGTAGGGGTGATATACGTGCTGTGGACAACGTCGTCGTCGGTGAGGCGCGTGTCAACCAGGCGGCCGCGCCTTTTGCCCAGCATCTCACGGACCGGGCCGATGTTTTTGGACGGCACTTCGATGTAGACTTCCTCGAAGGGTTCCTGCCGGCCGCCGGGGCCGTCGTGGTAGATGACCTCCGGCTGGCTCACCGAAAATTCATAGCCTTCGCGGCGCATGGTTTCAATGAGAATTGCAAGGTGAAGTTCGCCCCGGCCGGACACGATAAACTCTCCAGCTTTTGCGGTGTCTTCCACACGCAGTGCGACATTCTGTTCAAGTTCCAAACTGAGCCGCTCCCGAATCTGCCGGCTGGTGAGGTATTTTCCTTCGCGGCCGGCGAACGGGCTGGTGTTGGCGCCAAAGGTCATGCGAACCGTCGGCTGTTCGACCTCGATGGGCGGAAGCGGCCTCGGGTCGTCGAGGTCGGTGATACTGTCTCCGATGCCCACTTTCTCGATACCGGAGACGGCAACGATGCTGCCGGCAGAAACGGCCTCCTGCGCCTCGCGCTTCAGGTTTCGGAAGGTGTAGACCTCTCCGATTCGGGCGGGGTGAATCTTGCCGGCCGCGTTGACGTGCGCCACGGTCTGACCCGGTATGAGCGTGCCGCTGCTGAGGCGGCCGACGGCGATCTTGCCGACGTAGTTGCTGTACTGAAGGGTTGTGACAAGGAGTTGGGGCGGCCCCTTCGGGTCTACGTTGGGTGGTGGAATGTGTTCCACAATGGTTTCGAACAGCGGCATCAGGCTGTCTGTGAGGAGATGGTGCTCAAAACCCGCGTGGCCTTCGATTGCCTGCGTGTACAGAACGGAAAATTCGGCCTGTTCGTCGGTTGCGCCCAGTTCAACGAACAGATCGAAGGTTTCGTTGACAACCCAGTCGGGCCGTGCGGCGGGACGGTCGATTTTGTTGACGACGAGGATGGCTTTGAGACCGCGTTGGAGGGCGTGCCGGAGGACGAAACGCGTCTGAGGCATGGGGCCTTCAACGGCGTCAACGAGGAGCAACACCCCGTCCACCATGTTCATAATGCGCTCGACCTCGCTCCCGAAGTCGGCATGCCCCGGTGTATCTACCAGGTTGATGGTGATGTCTTTGTAGACGACGGCCGTGTTTTTAGCAGTGATGGTGATGCCTCGCTCCCGCTCCAGGTCGTTGGAGTCGAGTATGCGCTCCACGATCTGCTGGTTTTCGTGGAAGACGTTTGTCTGTTTGAGCATGCCGTCAACCAGGGTGGTCTTGCCGTGGTCAACATGCGCGATGATGGCGATGTTGCGGATGTGTGGGACGGGCTGCTGCGGGTTCGATTTCACGGGTTCCCCTGCCGTTCTGATAATGAAGTGAAAATCAAAATCTTAAAGAGCTTTTAAATATACCAAAAATCCAGTCTATTGTGGAATTTAAGTCCTGAAAACCGGCGTAGAGATACAAAGACTCATGAGTATCTCTTTTTCGAGGAGCCCTTGCTTTTTCAACCTGAGAGTGTAAATTATCTCCTGTAAATGGCCATAATCTCCAATCCCAGAGAAATCCGCAAGATCATCTACACCACCACTGCCATCGATTTGGTGAACCGATCCCGCCCTTCAACGTACCCCAGAGACCTCGACTGCCAGATGACACGCACCCACCAGTGGTTCCGACGCGCACAATCCCTCTTTGTCAAGCAACTTGCTTCCTACCTGTTGATGATCCTGCTCATCTCGGGCATTATCAGCTTCATGTTCTTTTCCACAGCCAGAAGGCATTTTGAGGCCGAAATTGGCGCCAGACTCCAGGACATCGTCCAGATTATCGCCCGCAACACGCCTTTTGCGCGCCTCAATTTGATTCGGGTGGGCGATGACGATGCCCGCATGGTATTGCGCCTGAAACAGAAGGTGTCCGAAATCGGGGAAGCGACCGGGGTAAAGAAAATTTACGTCTTCAACATGCAAATGGGCTCCCTGCTGGACCTTTCCCCAAAAACGCCAATCGGCTCGGTCTACGACCTGCCCCAATTCCTGCCTTCATTTATAAACCCGCTCAAATCCGGCCAGGCGGTTCACACCATCGGTTACATCAAGGACCAGGACAGCTTTTTCATATCGGCTTATGCGCCAATCCTCGATGCCTCGGGAAAGCTCTTTGCCGTGGTGGGTGTGGACGCAGGCACAGAGCAACTCAAAATTATCGAACAGATGCGCACCCGTCTGTACTGGATCACGGTGGGCATCATCGGCTTTGCATTTATGCTTGCCCTCTATTTCACCCGGAGCATCACCTCCCCAATTCAGCACATCGTCCACGTCGCAGAGCGATTTGGCAGTGGCGATTATGAGGCGCGTGTGGCCGTGAATTCTCCCGATGAATTGGGCCTTTTGTCCACATCCATCAATCGCATGGCCGAACAGGTGCGCCAACGCGATGTCGCCCTTAAAGAAATGTCGGCCACAGTGGCCCATGAAATCCGCAATCCACTCAATTCCATTAAACTCTTACTCTCCCTGCTGGAGGAAGAGCAGCAGCCACAGGCCAACCCCACCCAGACGGCCACCATCGAGACGCTCCACTACGAAATTGGTAAACTCAACCGTTTTATCAGCGAATTTCTGACCTATGCCCGTCCCATCACGCTGGCCCGCGATGTTGTATCGCCCGACCATTTGATCTCGGGGGCTATAGAAATGGCAACTGCCAACGCGCGTGAGCACGAGGTTCAGGTTGTCCATAAGGCCAATAAGGCGTTGCCCGACATTTCGGCGGACAGACTTCGACTGGAACAGGTTTTGCTTAATTTGATCATCAACGCCATCCAGGCCTGTCCCCCTGGCGGGCAGGTGACGGTCTGGACAAAGCCTTCAGACGCGGGCGAGGGTATCGATTTCTGTGTAGATGACGCAGGACCGGGAATTGATGCCAACGCCTTTCCGCATCTGTTCGACCCCTTTTTCACGACCAAAGAAGACGGCACAGGACTTGGCCTGGCGAATTCGGCCAAAATTGTTGCAGAACACCAGGGCGAGATCAAGCCCGAAAATCTGCCCGGAGGAGGGGCACGATTCACACTCCATCTCCCCAGGGCGCGGTTGATACGAGAAGAGGTGTAACATGATCCACATTCTTGTGGCCGATGACAACAAAACCACAACCCGAACCCTGTGTACGCTCGCTGAAAAATGGGGCTACAAAACATATCCGGCCTACGACGGGATACAGGCGCTGCATATCCTGGAACATGAGCCAATCGACATTCTGCTCACAGATCTGAAAATGCCCCAAATGGATGGCATGCAGCTTTTAAAAGAGGTTCGAGAGCGCTGGCCCGACGTCGTCGTGATCGTGGTCACGGCCTTTGGCAGCATTGAAACCGCTGTTGAAGCGATGAAATTGGGCGCATTTGACTTTATAAGCAAACCCTATGAAAACAAAGAATTGCAGGCCAAATTCCAAAAGGCTTATGACCAACGCGCGATGGTATTGCGCCTGGAACGCCTGGACGCCCGCATTGCCTCCTTTGAGGCAGAAGCCGAGCACCAATCCGGGATGGGAAACATTATCGGTTCAAGCCCGGCAATGCAACAGGTATTCGACAGCATACAAAAAGTGGCCCCCACAGACTCCACGGTGTTGCTCCTTGGCGAAAGCGGCACAGGCAAAGAAATGGTCGCCCATGCGCTTCATGCACAAAGCCCCCGCAAAGACCATCCCTTTATTCCCGTACACTGCGCGGCCTATTCCGAAGGGGTGCTGGAAAGTGAGCTGTTTGGCCATGAGCGGGGCGCATTCACGGGGGCTGTTGCGCGTAAAATCGGCCGGTTTGAACAGGCCGATAAAGGCACGCTCTTTTTAGATGAAATTGGCGACATCTCGCCTGCGGTTCAAATCAAACTGCTGCGCTTCTTGCAGGAAAGAGCCTTTGAACGGGTGGGGGGCACCAAAACGTTGCGCTTTGACCTGCGCATTGTCGCCGCGACAAACCGCGACCTGGGTACCGAAATCAAAAAGGGCGGATTCCGTGAAGATCTCTATTACCGTTTGAATGTGTTCTCGCTTTGCCTGCCGCCGCTGCGGGATCGCAAAGAAGACATTCCGGCCCTGGTTGAAACATTCTGTCGCCGTGAGGAAATCCGCTTGAACCGATCTCTGCCGGGTCTATCTCCTCGAGCACTCGACGTGTTGATGACCTACGACTGGCCGGGAAATGTGCGGGAAGTTCAAAATGTGATTGAACGGTCCGCCATTCTTGCAGACGGCAACACGATCGACCTGGCGCACTTGCCTGCGGGCTTAGACACCTCCCCGTTGAAAGAAATCACACTGGCGGAAGAAAATGTCGACTTCGATACGGAGATGGACAATTTTGAACGCCGGCTCATTTTGCACGCCTTCGAACAGGCCGGCAGAGTCAAAGCCAAAACCGCCAAGCGACTCGGCACCGACCGCAACAGACTGCGTTATAAACTTAAAAAATACGGCATTAGCGACTGACATGGTGCAAGCAATCTTTGCCGCTTTTGTCCTGGGCCTGATCACAGCGATTTCTCCGCTATCGGCTCAAGAACCTGCAAGCGGCCCCAGACCACACCCACGGGATGCCACGGCTCGGGACACCACAGGCCTGAAACCTGCCAATCTGGATTCCCTGCGCAAGCGCCTCCTATCGGTGAGCAATGACTCGATTCATCTCAACGCCTGGCGAAGCTTGAAAGACATTGGCCCCGCCATTGCTATTGGTCTCCTGGACGGACCGGATGATATTGGTGAACGCATCGAAATCATCGAAGATCGCATCGACGCGCTTCTCAGAGAAAAGGGGAAACTCGCACTCCTCCTGGACCTTCTCATTGCAGGCCGCCAATCGCAGGAAACCCAGATTGAAGTGCTGGAAGACTTGAGCGAAACCGAAATCAATCGCACAAACGATATGCAAAGGCAGCAACGGCTTCACGATCTGCAGCAACGAGCCAACCAGCTTTCCCGGCGCATTCTGGCATACAGACGGGCACTTTCGGAACTAAAAAAAGAACACAACCGCCTGAAACACCTCGTGAAACAATATCAAAAAAAGATAGAAATACTGCTGAAAAATGAGGGTCTCAATCCATGAAGTGGCATCTTCAGCACATTCTGAGCATCAGTGCCTGTTTGACCCTGCCGGGGACACCCTTTGCAGACACGAACACTGGCAACAGCCTGAGTGGAGCCATCGGCGCGGCAATCAAATATGACCCCGATATCAACCTGGACATCGGGCCGCGGGCAAATCCCTCAACAGGCGATCTGATCAACCAGGCGCTGGCCCGACTTTCTCTGAGACGGAGCCTGAGCAACAAAGCCTGGTTAGAAGCCCGGCTTTCGGGAGTTGCCAATTGGCATGTGGAAAATGCGGACAAAAACTGGTATTTCGGCCGCGCGCGTTTGTCTGTAGGGTATAACTTTGGCAAAAACGAATTGGGGTTTTCCAACGAACTTCGCAGCTATACCGTTCCAAAAGAAAAAAACACAAGCTTTCTTCGCAACACAGCAATCTTGAACGCCAGGCGCACACTTTCGCCCCGCTGGCAGTTAAATTTGGGGTATGGAAATATCGCCACCTTCTATCCCGACAACGACAATTTCAACTACGTGATGAACGGCACCTTTTTGGAGATCCGCAACACCTGGGATTTTGCCTTTTCGACCTATTACGCCTATGATTTCCAATCTTATCAAGGCAGGTACAATGCCGCACTGAACGATCCAACCGCGTCTCCCGAAGAAGGGTCTCGCCACACGTTCAAACTGGGTTTCGACTGGGTCTTTAACCGCCATGTCCTGAATGGGTCGTATTTCTTCCAAATCGACCGCAGCCGGGGTGAGGGCCTGAGTCAGATTGGCGGGTTTGAAGGGGATGAGGAATCTTTAGATACGGAGGCCGAGTTTGATTTTGACAAACACAAAGCCACACTGCTCTACTCACGCAGATTAACCCCAAAACTCTCCCTGTCTTCCTACGAGGAACTCATCCTTAAATACCTGTCCGAAAGAGACCATCCCACCCTTGGCCTCCACGATCGAAACGATACGCTCTTTCTCTCATCAACCTCCCTCAAATACAAACTCAGAGACGACTGGATTTTTAAAATTCGCTACCTGTTTCGAACCCGCCAGTCATCGGTGAACACGGAAGACTATCAGGACCACCTCTTTTTCCTCGGAGCAGAACACCGCTTTTAGGCCCCTCTAATCGCCGATGACCCCGCTCAAAAAAGCTGCTCATTTTTTAGCACTGCTCATTTTTTAGCGCTTCATTTTCTTACACAACACCCTCCGTTCCCTTTTTCGACGCCTCAAGTTTTCACTCTCCGACATTCTACGCTTCACTTCTGCGCTCCAAACCTTCCTTTTACTCTTTTTTTAGTTTAAAAACCGCTCAAAATCAGCATCCCTCCCTAAGCTTCCCAAAAAATCAAGCAGGGCCAAATCCATGTGGCATACCATTTGCAATATGGATTGGACGGGTCCTTAAAGCGATGACCGGGTTTCTCGCTTCGATACCATTTGCATTTCACCATAAACCCACGCCAAATGATAAACCTTAAACTTGCACTCACCCGACTGTCTCGAAGAAAAAAGCGTGATTTTCTTCAGGCCATCGAAACAGGATGCCAGGAAAAAGTTCGGCTGCTCCTTGAATCGGGTGTAAGCGCCAATACCAGAACACTGTTTGGTGAAACGGCCCTGATCATGGCGATACAGGCAGGCCATGCGCCTATTGTAGGCATTTTGCTTGAATTCGGCGCCAACCCCAATACAGAAGCTGTAGACGGCACGACGGCCTTTGCCCTGGCCCAACACATCAACAACCCACAAATCATTCAGCTTCTGGACCCGCACATCCAGCGGGGAAAACAATAACAACCATCCTGGAAAATGAAATGATGGATTACCTGAAGCATCGCATCACAAAAGTGTGCCTGATCGCCGGATTCATCGTCACCGGAATTCTCTTGTGGCAGATCGGCTTTCAAAATGTAGAGCACCACATCGCTTTAATTGGCCTGGGTATTTTTCCAATTTTTCTTGTATCGGTGCTCTGGAAATGCACCAACACCATCGCCTGGGCCATTGTGTTCACGCCGGATACACCGGAAAACCATCCAGGCTTCCGGAAACTCCTGGTTGCCAATCTGGCTGGTGATGTCATCAACAACATGGTACCCACCGCCGGAGTCGGCGGCGAACTGATCAAACCTTATTTCCTGAAATCCTGGATATCGGTCAGCCAGAGCTTCTCTGCTGTTGTGCTGAACAAAACCTGTGAAATCTTATCTGGCATTGTCTTTACAGCACTCAGCCTTTTGATGGCCCTTATGGTCTGGAGTTGCCCCGTTTTGGTGGAGTGTTTAGGGCTTGGGCTTCAAGCCCGTGTTTGATGCTGTTTTTCATATGTCATCGGTGAGTGGTATGCGATTGATGAATGCCTACGATGGGGATTATACCAGCCCTCAATATACTCAAAAATAGCCAATCTGGCCTCCTTGTGGGTACGAAAACAACGGCGGTCGATCAATTCACATTCGAGGGTGGCGAAAAAGCTTTCACACAGTGCGTTGTCATAGCAGTCGCCTACAGAACCCATTGAGGGACGTATACCCGCCTCATCGCAGCGTTTACCGAAGGCAAGTGAAGTATACTGAGATCCCTGGTCGGAGTGGTGGATCACCCCACAAGGATGACGCTGCCAAAGTGCCATATTCAAAGCAGACAAAACCAACTCACTCTGGAGCGTCGAAGCCATCGTCCAGCCCACGACTCGGCGGAAAAAGACATCGATAACCACAGCAAGATACAGGAAGCCCGCCCAGGTTGGTACGTAGGTAATATCGGCCACCCAGAGTTTATTTGGGGCTTCAACAGTGAAGTCTCTCTTGACCAGATCAGGGGCTTTTTGAGCCTTTTTTCCCTTACGGGTGGTTCTGATACCCTTTCGACGGCTCACCCCGAAGATACCAATCTCAACCATCAGACGGGCGACACGCTTTTTGCCTATACGGATGCCTAATGCTGCCAGATCTTCCCAGATTCTGGGGGCTCCGTAGGTAGAATCAGAACGGGCATGAAAAGCCTTAATCTGTTCCTTGAGATCCGCATCGACCTTTGCTCTTGGCGATGGGGGGCGTCCTCGCCACGCATAATACCCACTGAGGGAGACACCCAGGACTCGGCATTGCGTGGTAATTGGCCATTTTGCCTGGTGCGCCTTCACGAACTGGAAGGCTTTCTGGGGATCGTGTTGGTCTCCTGAGCGAACCAGGCTGCTGCTTTTGACAAGATCTCACGCTCGATGCGTAACTGCTTAATCTCGCGACGAAGACGGCGCAACTCCTCTCGCTCATCACTGGTCAGACCGTCTTCTCGAAGGCCCTCGTCTCGGTCGGCCTGTACCACCCAGTTCCGGATCGTCTGGTCTGAGGGCTCGAACTCTTTGGCCAGCTCTCCTGGCGTACGACCGGCTCGAACCAATTCGACCATTTGCTTTTTGAACTCAGGTGGATAAGGTGGACGTGTTGGCGGCATAGTGGATCTCCTTTCTCCCAAGAGATAAGGTACCCACCGAAACGGGTCAAGTCCACGGGATATTTTGATCCCGTTGACCTCGGTGCCTCAGGCCGTGATTGACGCGGTAAATCGATCAGAACCAGGGGGAACGATCATCAGCGCCGAAAGCGAGACCGAGAAAGGGGTCATCGTCTACGAACTCCATGTCCGGAGACAGAACGGAACCGTCATTGAAGTCGAGTCCAACGCCAAGGGAAAAATCTTGGAAAAGGAACTGAACACCGGATCGAATTCATAAGGATCTTGAAACCCGGTTCTTCCTCCTGCTGTCTACGGGGATCAGTTGGATCGGGTAGAGCTTCAACCCACGGACCGGATGTGAAGACGCGGGGTCAGGTCTACCATGGCCTGGCCCCTTGTTTTTGACAGGAAAATCAGTGACGACTATGTATTGCCCCTTCAATTTTCTGTTCTAGATGCTCAAGACCCAAGAGGAGCACATGCAAACATCACCCTTAAACAATCGCCTGAGAACACTTTGTTTTTACATGGCACTCCTGGGGTCCGCTCACGTAAGCCTGCCGTATGCGCTTGCCGGGCAGATGCACACCATTTTGCTTCCCGGGGGCGCCACAATAGACATGGTGCGCATTCCTGCCGGGTCATTTGAAATGGGGTCTCCAGACACCGAATCAGGACGCAAACCCAATGAAAGCCCCACCCACCCGCAGACCATTGAAGAACCCTTTTATCTGGGACGTTATGAACTCACGCAAGAACAATGGGAAAGTGTGATGGAGACACGCCCCTGGAAAGGCAAGCAGTATGTAAAAGACCAACCGCATCATCCTGCTGTCTACATTTCCTGGAACGCTGCGCAAGCATTCATTGCGCGCCTCAATGCCTTTGCAGGCGATTCCCTTTATCGGCTGCCCACCGAAGCAGAGTGGGAGTATGCCTGCCGGGCGGGCACAAACGCCCGGTGGTCTTCGGGCAATGCGGAAGATTCACTGGGGGCGCACGCGTGGTACCGAAAAAATCTTGCCAGGCGGTTCGCACGTATCGTTGGCCGGAAACGCCCCAACTCCTGGGGACTCTACGATATGCACGGCAACGTGTGGGAGTGGGTACAAGATGGTTATGGGCCCTACGGCGCACCCAGAAAGTCTGATTATGTCAATCGAGGCGGCAGTTTTTATGACCCTGCGATACGCCTGCGCTCGGCGTATCGCAACCACGACGTGCCATCTTATCGGAGCGCCGACACAGGGCTACGTCTCTTGAGACGCATCCCATGACCCCACCAACCCCTCCAAAACCAGGCGCCAGACACATCCTGATTTGGGGATTGGCACTGCTTGGATTCGGGGTATCGGGGTGGGCATTGTGGACAGCAGGAAATCTGAATTCAGAGCTTGTCGCAAGCGCTCTAAACGTCCGTCTTCTGGCCCTTTTTCCCATCGTGCTTCTGGGGGTCATCTTTCGATCCGTCCGCCTGCAGATAATGGCAACCGCCACAGGCGAATCCATCGCATTCTGGAAAACCGTTCGTATCACATTAATCGACGACCTGGCCTCGGGCATTTCCCCGGGCCGTGTGGCAGGAGAGCCCGCTCGATGGATCACACTCAGGCGACTGGGCATTTCTCGGGGGCGTGTCGGCATCATCCTTGGCGGCGAGTTTGCAACCGATCTCTTAATCAATTTTGGCATCATTTCAACCGTCCTGTTGTTGGACCGCTATGCCTCCTGGACTCAGGCTTCTTGGCAATGGTCACAACTGTCCATCTTGTGCGCAGGTGTAATCCCCCTGGTAGGTCTCTTTTTTCTCAGGGATATCGCCCTGACGCATCTGCAGATGCTGGCAGATGCGTCAGCAGCCTTCCTCCGGCGATTGCCCAGGACAACTCCGGTGTTGGGCATGCAAAAACTAAGGATCGCCGAAAACTTACAATGTGGTGCACAGGAGACCCGCCTCCAAATTCACAGACTCGTGCGATGCGGCAAACGCCAATGGGCCTTTGCCTGCCTGATGGGCCTGGGCCATGGCCTCAGCCGGCTGGCTCTCCTGCCTGTTGTCGCCTGTGCGTTGGACACAGAAATCGCGCTCTTTCCAATGCTATTGTGGGAATGCGTCGTCTATTACGGCCTGGCATTTGTACCTCTGCCCGGCGGTGGGGGCTCCGCCGAATCTGCTTCTCTGCTCTACCTGAACCGCTACTTAGCGCCTGGGCAGTCGGCTCTACTCCTTATTTTCTGGCGCTTCTTTGACTGCTATTTGCTCATAGCCCTGGGCGGCCTGGTCCTGTTGCTGGGGGGGATGCCCGGCATCTCACCCAGGGCTCTGGTCTCGTTCAAACGCGCACCCCAATTCCCTGAAGGCCGCTGATGCGATTCCGGCACATCTTAGTTCTCCTACTCCTGGCAGCCAGTTCCGCACCCGCGCAACCCCTGCCGGACAGCACCGCAATCATCGGGCGGATCTTCATTCGCAACCAGAACATCTTTGACATGAAAAATTCCAAATACAATCGGTCCTTCTACCCACTCTTCAATCGGCTTCGCTTCAAAACGCGGTCTCGAGTGATCCGCCGTGAGTTACTGTTCGAATCCGGAGAACGTCTCAATGCTGCGATCCTGGAAGAAAGCGCCCGGAACCTTCGAAGATTCCCTTTTCTTGGCTCGGTCGCCATCAACCCGATTCCCGGACCTCACACAAGGTCGGATACGGTAGACATTGTGGTAACAACAAGCGATCAGTGGACCACAACGCCCGACCTCGTTGTGGATCGCCGTGGCAACCTCTTTCGGCTCGGCATAGGCATTGAAGAAGAAAACCTGCTGGGATTCGGAAAATACTTCAACCTGCGATTTGTCACCTCTACAGACCGAACGCTCTGGCGCACCATTTACAAAGACCCCAGGTTCTTTGGCAGCCATTGGACATTTGACATCACCGGGATTCGGTCTAACGAAGGCAAGCTTGTCGACCTTGGCATTGGGCATCCTTTGCGCTCGCTGGAATCCCGCTGGGCTTTTGGAGGAAGGTACACCTACGAAAATGGTATGGATCGGCTTTATGACAATGGACGCTTGTCTGCTTCTGTTCGCACCCACCGACACCGAGGAGATCTTTCTCTAACCCGCGTTTGGGGCGAGCAAAAAAAGCACCGGAAGCTCACCCTTGGTCTTGCCACAGAAAACCGGGCTTTTCCCGCCCCCCCGATTGTCGAACATGCCAATGCCCCTTCGGCAACCCGCCTTCAAAATCAGGGCGCAACCGAACGGCGTAATGTGCAGATGACAGCGACCTGGACACAGGAGCGTCTTGCATTTATCAAACGACGGTTTATCAACAAAGCAGGACTGATTGAAGACATTCGAACAGGCCCATCCTTTTCAATGTCGGCGGGCTGTGCATACGGCTGGAGAAATCGCCGGGATACGTATGGATTGCTTTCGGGCTCGTTTCTGGAATCGGTGGGCATTGGCGAGTCACATCTGGCCATCTTTAAAGCAGAAGGCAAAGCCCGCCTCCAGGCCGGCCGATTTCACCACAAAACCCTCTCTACCTTCTTGCATTACTACTACCAGGGCATTCCACGCCAGACCTTTGCCCTGGGTGTGTCTTACCTCCAACTATGGCACCCAGATCAACCCTCCCAGCTTGTGCTGGGTGAAGATGTAGGACTTCGGGGGTTTCCAGCACGTCAGTTCACGGGGGACCGCCTCTTTTTATTCAACATCGAAGACCGCTTATTCACCTCACTCGAACTTGCCACCCTTCGTCTGGGTTTTGCAGCTTTCTTAGACGCGGGTATGGCCTGGCCAACCGGGCAACCGGCCCGGTGGGGAGCCCTGGCTGCCAGCGCAGGTGTGAGCTTGCGCTTGGGGATCAACAAGGGTGCGGATGCGCCTGTATTTCGGCTCGATCTGGCTGTCCCGTTTCGTCGCCGTCTGGACGGAAACCGATATTCCATCAGCCTTTCTTTCTCGCCTATTTTCTGGTCGTTTCGTGTGCCTGAAGCGACCGTAAACCGCTTCTAGAAGAAATCTGCTGTAGCATTCGAGAGAGGATGTGAAATGGTGACGAATTTGGGCACAAAAAAACCAGGGTGTTTTTCCCTGAATTTAGCCGCTGAATGTCGGCGCCCTTATTCTGCCATTCAGGATTTCCTCTTTTTCTACCTTCTTCCTCAAAATCCGCCAGATCAGCCTGCTCACGGAAAGTTTATCTAACCTCTACTGCCCAACCCTTTTTTAACA
Organism: Candidatus Latescibacterota bacterium; assembly: GCA_965249305.1. Classification (GTDB taxonomy): domain Bacteria; phylum Latescibacterota; class UBA2968; order UBA2968. Next base: position 7,728,069 of record OZ252228.1, read on the forward strand.
GCCTCCCGCAATGCAGAGAGTCCAACAGGTTTTTTAAGAACAGCAACAGGATGGAGACGTTCTACTGCTTCCTGAAACTTGGGTATGTCAAGAAAACCCGATACAACAATAAAAGGAATTTCCTCTGGAAGATTTTCGACAAAGTCTATGCCATCAAGTTTCGGCATCATCAGATCAGTAATGATAAGGTCAAATTTGCGTCCTTCTCTAAATACCTGAGCCAAAGCATCATATCCGTCAACTGCCGCAAGGACATTGTACTCTTCCCCAAGAGCATCCTGCCACAACGTGCGTACACCCTGCTCATCATCCACAACTAAAATCCTGGGTCTCATAGAAAGCCTCCGAGGAAACCCTCAACTCTGATATGCCTGTTTTCCCAATCCCTTCTCAACAGCCTCACGCAGCACAGAGAGTCCAACAGGTTTTTTAAGAACAGCAACAGGATGGAAACGTTCCAATGCTTCCTGAAACTCAGGTATGTCAAGAAAACCTGATAAGACAATAGTGGGAATGTCCTCAGGAAGGTTCTTGACAAAGTCTACACCATTGACTTCAGGCATCATCAGATCAGTAATAATAAGGGCAATATGCTGTTCACCTGCCATAACCTCAGATAACCCAAATATCCCATCGCTTGCCTCAACAACGTGGTAATCACCTGCCAGTGCCTCTTTGAGCATTGCTCTTACATCAGGATTATCATCAACAACCAGAATACAGGGTTTCATAATAAGCTCCTTGTGTTGAATTTCACACAATTGAGTGGACGTCCCTGGTGCGCTGGAAGAATTAATTACTTCATGGAAATGCATAATGTGTGCCATTGTTGAGGAAAACAGACTAAAAATTTATAAGTTATTGATTTTTTTGAGGTATATATGATTAGCTTACAAGGGCACAGCCTCATGAACAGGTTTATCTGAAGAATTTAGTCGGAAATCGTGCAGTGCTCTGGCTGAAATCCGCCAACTTGATACCTGGCATTGTCTCACGTCAAGCGAACAGGCGCCTCCGATGCACGCTCGTGAAGGTCGCGCCAGCGTGCCGAACCATGGTTGGGCGCCACCCGCGTCATCACGCCCTCGATGAAAACGGGCATATTGCCGGCCTGGGCGTCCCTCCAGAGTTGATTCCCCGAGCTGTAATAATATTTCGCCCCGTTGGGCCAGGACACTTCGATCAACCGTGGCGGATTGAACCCCTCGTAGGGTCCGGGCAATCGCAAACGCTCCATTGCATCCTCGTCAATCTCAACACCCAATCCCGGCGCGTCCGGGATCAGAGCGGTCCCTTCCACCACCTCGATGGGTGTCGCCAGCACATCTTTTTGATAGAGCTGGTGGCAGCTAATCCCGGGCCAATTTGCATGGCTCAACACCGCTGCAATATGCATCGAAAAGACAGCGGTAAGCCCCGAGCCAACCTGTTGCAGCCAGAACGGTTTGTCGAACGCCCCACACACCAGTCCCTTGCGCATAATTGAACTCATACCCCCCTCAAGCACAAACCCATCGCAGTAATCTTCGAGAATCTGGGTACCAATTGAACCTGCGTGATGTACAATGGGCACCTTCACGGCCGCTCGAAGCTTCTTATTGCCCTCGACATCGTTGATGGGCCCCTCGCAGATCCCGAAATTTGGATATTCCATCTCCAGTCTTTGAAGAATGGGTATGGCGTGCTCGGCGTCAAGCAAAGTGGCGTTGAAGTCCAGATCCAATCGGAAGTCTTCGGGCACAACACTGCAAATCGCATCCATCTGAGCGTAAATATCGTGCCATGGCCGGCCCTTGGCCTTAAAATCGCGGTACCCAAGCGCCAGAGCAGCCCGGCACTCGCTCACCCAGTCTTCCGGCGGCATATCAATGGCCCACCAGGAAAGCTTTGCCCGGTCGCGGACCTTCTCACCCAGCAGGGCATGAACGGGAACACCCAGGGCCTTGCCCACGGCATCAAAAAGGGCCATCTGCAACCCGTAGCCGATCGAGTCGTCCCACATCACCTCGAAGGCGTTCCTGCCCCACACGCGTTTGACGTCGTCGTCACTGGTTTCGCCCCACGGATAGTAAAAATGCAACGCCTCACCCGTGCCCACTGCGCCGCCTTTCAAGGAAACACGGAAAATTTCAAAAAATGTGAAATCAGGCAGCTCCCTGACCATATTGCGAGCCGGCGCCTCGCGAAACGGCAGCTCAACGGTAAATCGTTCAAGTTCGACTATGCTTAGATCCATGACAAAACCTCCCAGGCCGATCCCGTAAGAGAAAATGATGAAAGACACTTGAAAACAACAGACCCTGAGGGTATATTACTACCCTTAATAGAATAAAAAAAGAAATGGGGAGATCCAAAAGCATAAAGAAAGGCGAGTCATCTGCATTTCAACTGGCGGTGGTTCTGGAAACCATGGCGTAAAACCAGGAGGTCGGCAAATGTCAAAACAAACCAGCGGTCACACCACAGTCTACGTCGGCACCTACACCGACGACCGAACCGAAGGCCTGCACATCCTTCGCCTCGATACCTCATCTGGCGAACTATCGGCCATATCGAAGGTCCCGGATGTCCACAACCCCTTCTTCCTCGCCACCAGCTCTTACCTCTACGCCGCCTGTGTCACCAACGAATTCAACGGCCAACCCGGTGGCAGCATTAAAACCTTCTCCATCGACCCCCAAACAGGCCATCTTGCGCTGCGCAGCGAACAACACGCCAAAGGAACGCTACCCTGTTATCTCAGCATCGAACAAACCGATCACTAGGCGAACTAACGCCTTTCAGCCACCAGCCCTCGGGCGGCGCGTGGCCCTGGAACCTGGAAATCGACCCCACCGGATCATTCCTCATCTCGGCCAATCAACGCGGCAACACGGTCACCACCTTCCGAATCGATGGTGATACCGGCGCCCTCCATCCGGTTGGAAGTCCCGTCGAGGTCCCCGGGGCAGTTTGCATGAAAGCCCTGGCCCTCTCCGCCAGGTAATCCTCGGAGGCTTTCTATGAAAACACCGGATCGGATGTCGCCCGTGAAAACACGCGGCCGCACCGACCCCAAGCGTCAAAAGGCCGCCGAGTATGTGATGTCGCTTTCCGAAGCGAACATGCTCGCTCTTGTGCCGGAACAGGCGGGGCTTGCGAACACGGCATGCCCCAATTGTAAGGGCGGCCGGCCGAACCTGGCCAACTGGGAGTGGACGCCCCAAAACCCGCACCAGATCAGGTGCAAGGACTGCGGCGAGGTCTACCCGAACAACCCCGGGTATCCCGATGAGACATCTGTTGCTGTTGAAGCCCCCAATGGAGCACATCGGTATCCTTACCATCACCCGCCCGGTAATGTTCGCCTTTTTTTTCGCGCTAAAGCCGACTATTTCGCCCGTGAATACATCTCCGGCGCCTGCCAGGGCCTGGCCGAACACTATTGGACGACGGAAGATGAGCGGTATGCCCGCCGAGGGGCGTTGATCCTGATTCGCTGCGCCGAGGTCTATCCGGGATATGCCTATCACTATCAGTACCCGGGCCATTAAACGAGATTTGCCCCGTACACGCAGAATCGGATTGAGGGGGTGCCTCCCTATCGCACCACCCGGTGGACCGGATGGGCCTATGCCGATATCTCGCGCGAGCTGCTTGGGGCATACGACATGCTTCGCTTCTGGCCCGGTTTTGAGGGGATGGCCGAAGGCCGGGCCAGAGAGAGGGTTGAGGATGACCTCCTCGGCGCAATGGTCCGGTTTGTTATCGGCTTTGAAGAACAGTACTCAAACATGTCGCCCGAGATGTGGGAGGACATCATCTACGCAGGCCGCGTACTCAACCGCCCGGAATGGATACAGGAAGTCCTGATCCGCCTGGATACCTTTGTCAGCACACGGTTTCTCTACGATGGTCACTGGATGGAGACCAGCCCGTCCTACTGCTCCCAGACTCTGGGGCACCTGAAGCGGGTGGTGGATGAGTTCGAGGGGTATGAGCCGTCGAAAAATGCGCCGGAGGAGATGGCGGCCTTTCTACACAAAAATATCGAGAGAACGACCGCCGCCCTCGCAACCTGCATGAGGTGTCACGACAGCATCCGGCTGCCCAGCGGCAGCAGCCCAACAATCAACGATACCTGGGCACAGTATGGGAACCTCAAGCCTCGTAACCGTACCGAATCCATTCTGATGCCCGGGCTTGGACTGGCCGTACTCGGCGGTGGGAAGGACGAGCACCAGATCTACGCCTGGCTCAACTTCACCTCCGGCGTTCACCACAAGCATGTGGATGCGTTGAGCCTCGGGCTCTTCGCGTTCAACAACGAGCTTCTGCGCGATCTGGGCTACACCCACAGTATCGGACGGACCTGGGCCAGTTCGATGATGTCGCACAATACGGTGGTGGTCAACGGCCTCAACGGCCACCCCGACCCCGAACACAGGGGGCACCGCCTGCGGGTTTTTGCCACCGATCGGAAGGGATTCCACCTTGCCGAGGCCGAAAGCGACGCGACCTATCCGGATATCACCAGGCGATTTCGCCGCACGCTTCTGCTTGTGGGTGCAGACAGCCGGGACGCCTACCTGATCGATATCTTCCAGGTATCGGGTGGACACCAGCACGACTACCTGCTCCACGGCAGCGCCGCAGAAGATTCCACCGCAAAGGTGACCGGCGCGGTGTTGACCCCCTCTGACGATACGCTGATGAACGCCGGAACGAACTTCGCGTATCCCAACTTCGAAACCCCCGGTTCCGGGGACTTCGGCGCCGGTAAGAGCGGGGACTTCGGCTTCATACGCAAGCTCTGCGCGGGTCCGGCCGAACAGAACGTGACGGTTGACCTGAGGCTTTGCTCAAATCCCGGACTGGGTGTGCGCACCCACCTCCTCTGCGCTCCCGGCGCCACACTTCATCTGGGCGAAGCGCCCCGCATCCGCCAGGCCGAAGGACAGGGGCATTTGTTTCACACGTTCCAGGCGCCCGTTTTCTGCGCCCGCCGGAAGGGTCAGGACTTGAACAGTGTCTTCATTGCCGTGCATGAACCTCTGAACGGCGCACCCGGGGTCGAGAAAGTTGCCGCAGAACCGGTTCCTGGCGGCGTGTTCCTCACCGTGGATCGGGGCCGGGGGGGACGCGACTACCTGGCAATGGCTTTCGACGAACCGATTTCGATCGCAAAAAAAACGCCCGAGGGCGTTCTGAAATTCGACGGCTGCCTATGGCCTTGCGCGGGCCTCCGTCGGCCAGGTCCACCTCGTTGGCGGCAAACGGCTTGCGCTGGGAAACATGCACACCACGGGCGTTCCAGAATGGCACGGCCTGATTCGCAAGGTGCATCGCACGTCCGGGCAAGGATCCCTCGGATACTTTGAGGTATCCGAAGCCGTCGATCCGGCGAACACAGCCGCCGCGCTTATGGTCGAATTCCCGGACGCAACCGTTCGCGCCTACACCATTGCCCGGATGGAAGCACACAACGGGAGAACGCGGCTCTACGTTGTTGAAGACCCCGGGTACGCCGTCATCGGCAAGCGTATTGAGTTGCGCACCTATCCCCAGCGCACCATCCAGGGCACACGGGTGCGGTACCGGCTGCCGGGCGTGGCGCACGCTTCCCTCTAACACCCAACAGGGGCAGCCCCTACACCCCCGGCAGCGGCGCCGTGTCGCCAACCTCCTCCTGCCACAGCCGCAGCCGCGCCGCCATCCAGCGCACGCGGTCGCGGTGCTCGGGCCGGTCGAACAGGTTCGTCGTCTCGGCCGGGTCGGTGTTCAGGTCAAACAGCTCGCCCTGATCGGCGGCGCACAGGGTCAACTTCCAGCGGTCCGAGGTGACCACGCTGCGCCAGGGCGCCGTCTTCAGCCAGTTCAACTGGCGGACCCGCTCGGGCGCCATCGTGTGCGAACCCGCGGCCGACGCCAGGTCGCGGTCCCCCACCCCGTTGTGCTGGATGACGACATCGTTCTCGCTCAGGTCGGCCCGCCCTCGCAGCACATCCGCGCGACTCTCACCCGGCAGGTGCCCGGGCACGGACTGGCCGAGCAGGTCCAGCAGGGTGGGCACGAAGTCGATCTGGCTGAAGTTCCCGCCCACGCGGCGCTGGCTCTCGCTCAGCCACGGCGCCCGCACCAGCAGCGGCACCCGCGACGACTCTTCGTACGGCGTGCGCATCTCCACCTGGCCGTGGGTGCCCACCATCTCGCCGTGGTCGCTGGTGAACACAACGATGGTGTTGTCGCGCAGTCCGGTTTCATCGAGGGCGCCCAGAATGCTGCCCACCATCCCGTCCACGACCGACACACACCCGTAGTAATTGGAGCGCATCTGTCGGGCGCCCATCTCGGTGCTCAGGTCGAAGCCGCCGCCGTGTACCGCCTGCATCCAGAACTCGGAACGGATCCGGTTGAACAGCGAGTGCCCCTCCGGGTAGGTGAGGAAGGTCTCATCGACCGGGAGCGTCTCCGGGTCGTAGAGGGGGTTGTAGGGCCCGGTGAAGGGCGGATGTGGCTCCTTCGAGCTGACGTAGAGCACAAACGGCCGCTGGGCGTTGCGCTCGATAAACTCGGCCGCTTGCTCGCCCAGATAGGTGGCCATCTGGTACTCGGCCGGCAGGTCGGCTCTGAAGCCGTCGGAGAACATCATCCCTCCAGGGTGCTTCGCGTCCGGCTCGAATCCGTTCTCGATGAGCCAGTAGTGATAGGGGGAGAGCTGGCTGCAAAGCTCCTCGTCGGTGTACTGCCTCCACCAGTGGTCGAAGCAGCCGATCCACTCCTCGAAGCCGTGCTGGGCACGGACCTCGTCGCCCAGATGCCATTTGCCGACGTACCCGGTGTGGTAATCGCCAGAGAGCATCTCGGCGATCGTGCGCGCCTCCCTCGGCAGGATGTGGCTGTTGACCGGCATGCCGGCGTCGACCGGATACAACCCGCACATGATCGAGGCCCGGGAGGGACAGCAGGCCGCCTGGGTCACGTAGCAGTGGTCGAAGACGAAACTCTCCTCCGCAAGCCCGTTCAGGTGCGGCACCTGGATCCAGTCGTTGCCGTAGCAGGCCAGGGTGTCGCGCCGCTGCCGATCGGGAAGGATGAAAACGAGATTGGGGTGTTCAGGCGTTTCGGCCATAGAAATCAGCTCCTTTGGAAGTCAAAAATACAAAAAAAACCGCACCCATCCAGATGCGGCTAATATTCTATCTTTAGACTCAGATGTCAAGCGCAAAAGGCCAGGGGAATGTTATGGTGTTTGAAAAAATAATCGGGTAATTCCAGAACCCCAAAATCCGGATGATCGTCCCATTTGCCGTAGGGGCGGGGTTTCCCCGCCCGTCTTTATATGCCGTAAATATTTCTCCTTGACAGAGTCTTTGATCTTTGTGTAATTTTAGTTTGGCAATCGGGCGTTCCAGGGGCGCCCCTGTCCGCGGAAAGGGTTGAACCCACCTTATCTTCTTCTCCTATATGGAACCTTCTTTCTGCTTGTCATCGCGGACAACAAGCATTTACGAAAGAGGGGTCTCATGTTACCTTCCGTCTTACCTCCCAATCCCAGCCTCGAACACCTGAAAAAACAAGCCAAAGACGTACTCAAGTCTTACCAATCTGGCGATATTCAGGTGTGCAAGCTACTTCAGAAATACCTTCCTCGATTTGCCCGACAATCGGACCAGGAAATCTTAGCTGGCAGGATCTCCTTGCACGATGCTCAGCATGTCGTCGCACGGTGGTACGGTTTCGATAATTGGTCTGCCCTGCGCGAAGCGGTTACACGGCAGCAAGGCACGCGTGCGCCAACAGTAGACAGCCTGAATGAAAAGCTGAAGCGCCATATCGAGGCACTCGGTTTCGCCACCATGGGTTCGTATCGCATCTGGTGCCACAAGCGAGGGCTGGACAGCAGCCTGGACAAGAAGGACACCCAATTACAACAGGAGCGGGAACTGCGTCTGGAGGTGAATCCCCAGCCGACGCAAGCTCACAGGCGAGGCCAGGCCGAAAAAATCACCCGGGTCTACCGGAAAGTAGACAAAAAAAGGTGGCTGGTAAATTTATTTGACGCGACTGAAGGCGAAGCAGAGCGCGAAGCGCTCTACCGGCTTTTGATCCACATCGAAAAATATACGCGCATCAATTGGGATGCAGCGGCGCAACTGTCCCGATATCATCGCGATTGGCTCAACCCTGTAGAAAAATGGTTTCCCAAAAATGAGGGGAGCAACCGACAACTTGCTGAATTAACGCGCTATCTTCTGGGACACGAAGACGTGCTGCTGTTTAGAAACGCCCGCTTGCTCCAGGAACAGGGGCCATCTGCCCGGCGTCGGCGTGCTCGAGTCAAGCACAGGGGAAACACCGTGCTTTCGCAAGGTGAAATCGCCTCGTTTGAAGAAGTGGGATATGTCAACATTCGCCAGGCATTTCCGCGTGAGGCGGCGCTGAAAATGCAGGATTTTATGTGGTCTGAACTCAAGCGGCTCCACAACTTTGATCGTAACGATCCATCCAGTTGGAAAATGGATAGGTGGAAACCAACGGAGTGGACACGATTGAAACGGGTGCCGACTCGGTTTTACGTAGATGTTTTCTGTCTATGCTGCATCGGCATAGTCAAGGAGTTCATCATTGGCATATCGAACCTGTTTATACTGATTCCAGAAAGCATCCCATCGTTTTGACTTGACGTAAGTGCGTAACTGCAAGATGCGTTGTCCTCCCTGCCAGGACCATTGCATACCCGATCGACAAAGCCTTGTCTTGACCAGGGTCTTGCAGGCCGCTTCGACGGGTCCCGAGCCAATGGGCAGACCCCTTCGACGAAAGTCAGCATAGGCCATCCGGTGTTTGTTCCGAAAGAAGAAGGTTCGTTCTGTTTCCAGGTCTTCCAATCGTTTTTGACCCAGCCTTCGGCGGCTTTTGTAATAGTCGATGGAGCGAATAAGGGTTTCTGCTGCGCCATCTTGGGTCAGCAGTTTGTGGTGGTAGGTTTCATACCAGCTTTGCGCTTTTGCTGATTTTTTGCCAAACAGGAGTTCGGCAGCTTCAGACAGATGTTCTGTGGTGTGATAAAAATCCACCAGTTTTTCATACCCGATGAACCGAGGAGTGGTATCAGCATATTTCCACAACCCTCGTGCCCCATCACACAGGAACACTTTTCCGACCTCATCTTTCAGTTGTCCTTCGATATGATCGAGTTCTTCCTCAAAGCGTATCTTCAACGTTTGACCACCCTCTTCGGGCATTTGTGCCACATACCGAGAGACCAAACGCTTTGGTGGGGTGCCGTCCTTTGGAGGTGCCCCATAAAAGGACAGGCTGCCCACCAGGGCCTGTTTGAAACTGGTCGGACTTTCTTCGGACGGTTTTTCCCCCGGCCTCTCTTGTGGACGCCCGCGTTTTTTCCCCGGCTCATCCAGCCTGAGGTGGGTCCCATCCAGGCTGGCCACCATCACTTTTGTCCCTTTGGGGTTCTCCTCCTCCTGACGGATCGACCGGTTGAGTGTTTCATCCATCTCGACCAGCCACGCTCCCGTCTCTTCTGTGATGTGTTTGACCGCTGTGGCAGAAGGCTGAAACAGAGCCGTCTTTTCCAGCACAGAAACGGTTTCCTCCGGCGTGATCAAGCTCACCGTGAACAACACCGCTTCACGAACTTCCACGGTGGCAAACTCACCGACCATTCCCCACATCACATCCAACGGCACATAAGAAGGCCCCCCTTCATCGGCCTGAAACAGATTTCGAGAAAGCTTCATCTTCCCAAAGGGGGTCAAAAACGTCTTCTCACTTTGTTGCTTAAACCGATACAGCACATTCTCGACCTGTTTTGGGGCCTCATCCACTTCGTAGGCTTCCAAAAATGTGCGAAGCGCTGCGATCCCACAAGCCTTGAGGGCTTCACCAAGCCCACTTGTGACCTGTTCTGCCAATTGAGGCGTCAAACTCTCCAGGTCCAAATTTTCGCAATGGGCGCTCAATTTTTGCTTAAATTCCCAGGTGGCGGCTTCGATCATCTCTGCGAGGTCCATCTTGGGCTCCTTTCCCGTATCTATACAACCTTATTGTTTTCAGTCTGTTGTATGATCGGGATTTGGAGCCTTTTTTGCAACTCATTTACGTAAATTCAGAGCAGCACCCATTGAAACTCAACCAGACGAGCGACCACAGTATCTACAATCCCATCGCATCCCCGCGCCTTTTGGGGGCTTATGCAGATTTAGCAGGTCCCGAAAAAGCCGCATCAAAACGGAGTTGGGGGCCATTCGGAATCCACTTCCCCGAACAAACCGACACGCCGTGGTATATCGGCTACAACCGGCGAATGTGGGACACCCCACGATCTGACCTCAACAGCGTCTTAGGCGTCTACACCTTCTATTCTCAAGTGGCGCACCAGGGCGGCGGACCACTCGTCGTAGAAGGCTCCCACCGTCTCGTGATGTCGTTCTTTGACCGGATGGGCCCCAATGATCTCAAGCAAAAGGGAAGTGTGCGCAAAAATCGTCTCCTCCGGTCGCATCCCTATTTCGCCGAGTTATCGGGAAAAGCGGAGTATCATGGTAACCGCATTCGACGATTCATGGAAGAAACGACCGTGATTAATAATGTGCCCGTACGCGTAGTTGAACTGACGGGCAAACCGGGTGATGCCATCATTTACCATCCGGCACTGTTGCGGGGCACATCCCCGAATCTGTCTCCTGTACCGCGGTTTATGCGAGGATAGCGTTCGTTGCCTCCCTTCCACAGGATTCTTGCCTCTTTCTCAATCCTATTCCTTTGGGCGGCGGACCGCAGACAACGCCCTGGAGACCCGCCGGCCCCCCTGGGCCATAACAATACGCATCGGCCCAAACAGACCGATGGAGCCGCCAGGCGTCAATCTCCGGCCAGCAGCGTTTCCACGGCCTCCAGCATCTCCTTCTTGCCAAACGGTTTTTCAAACGCATAGAGGGCGCCGTACCGCTTGGAAAGCGACACGATATCAAGTTCGTCCATAATGCGGACCCCGGAAATCGCAATAATCTTGACATCTGGATATTGACTTGTAAGTTCCCGGATAACCTCCAGTCCGCCCTCCGTGGGCATAAAAATATCGGTAATCACAACATCGGTCGGGGCCTGGCGGAACAGCCTGATCCCATCTTCGCTGCTTTCGGCCTCCACAACCTCGTAACCGGCGCCTGTCAGCATATCCCGGAGCATCTGCCGTACCCGATGTTCGTCATCGATAACCAGAATTCGTGCCATGGTCAATCCTGTTCTCTTCGCTTCACGGGGAATGATCTCAAAACAACCTTCCTGTCCGATCTCTTCGGTAAAAACACTGTCTGCACATAAGCGCATAAAATACAAAACTGCACCCTTCTGGATGCAGTTTATAAACGGTCGTATTTTCCATTACATGCGCGCCTGTTGTCCCCCCGACCGGAAGAATACCTCTTTATCCTGAAAACGCCGTCGCCCTGGATCGCTTTTCGGTAGGAGCCGCCTCCCGACAGCGAATGAAGAGGGAGATCTCCGCCAGCAGGGGCTGGCTCCTACCGGATGAACAAATCGTGATTTTCCTTAATCTACAACCCCTTTCCCCTATTCACAACTTTAAAAATGTAGTCCTATCGGCACTTTGTACGCCTAAAGGAACAAATCCACGATATTTTTAGAAAGAATGTCTTCGGGCCGTTCAAATAGCGTACGGTCACACCGCTTGTCCTCCATTCGTTTTCCCCCAGCCTGTGAATTCAGCAAATGCCTCAGACCCCGGCGTTCATATAGTGACACAATCTCAAAAATATCCGTCTATCGGCACTTTGTGCGCCTATCGGAACCCATTCTGTCTCTATTTTCAAATTCTCCGGATTTTGTATTAAAGTTTGTGACCCGAGGTTCGATACATTGATAAAGCAGAACGGCATGTGCATCACTTCCCGCTAAGGCGCTGGTGACCCGAACCAGCGCCTTTTTTCTGTCCTGTTTGGCCCTGCACCAGAAACTGTGACCTGTACTACACAACTTATGTGATCCGCATTATAGTTTTATCCATTTTATATACACATATTTTAATGGGGCTTGACAGCTATCTGACACATGATTATCTTCTCAATTAGCTGAGCCTCTGGACTGTCGGGAAAATGGGGGAACAGGTGAGAGCCCGCGCGTCCGGCGTGGGCTTCTGCTTTCAGCCGGCAAAGATAAAATGGCTCTTCGCTGTTTCACGTGGGTAATCATAAAAACCCGAACCAGTCTTCTTGCCGAGTGCGAGGTGGTTCCTAACCGTTTGCTCCGGTATCCGCACATGAGATCTCTCCTAAACACACGGCGGGTATTGAATGATCCGGAGATCCAGTTTGCCGTTTAGTCCATCGTAACAATTTATTATCTAACAACTTAAACAACTGTTTTTAAGATAGAATCCTGAGCAACAGACAACGGGTCGGGCAACACCGTTGACAAAGAATACTCGAAGGCTGGTCCACAAAACCTGCAGCTTGGGCGTCTTGTCTACCACAACTGGTCGTTCCTGGGGGAAGGTTACCCACACCAAATAGCGAGGAGCCGATAAAATAAACATCCAACACCGGGTAGCCAGAAGAGTCCGAAGATGCTCTACGGAATCATCGCAGTTATCGCGCTGTTTGCCCTTATTGCCGCCAGATATATGACGTTGGCCAAACTCCAGCGTTTGAATCAAAGCGTGCTCGAAGCCGAGAAGGAGACCCGCAGGATAAGAGGCGAGTTGAAAGTGGCGGAAAACAACAAAGCGGTGGCGGAGCTTGACCTGAAGACAGAAGAACAGAAAAAGAAGACCCTGGAACGCCAGATCCAAAAATACGACCAGGAACTGGACAAGATGGACAGGTAAACGCTCTGGAACCGGCAGATATCGACTGTTTCGGGTTGCAGGAGATCAAGGAGCAACCGTATGGAATGGATGGTCATCGTTTTCATTGTTGTGGTAATCGCCTATACCGTCTCCCTGGTTAAGGAATTCAGGGAGAAGGCCCGTGAAGTAGAAGCCCACCTTTTGCAAATTGAATCCCAAAAAATCGAACTTGAAGGTAAAATTCAGGAATGCGAAGAGGAAAGAAGCGAGATAAACGTCACACTTGAAGAGGCAAAACAGGCTGTAAAAGAGCTTCAGGCCACGGCTGATCAGCGTCTGGCCAGAGTGAACCAGCACAAAAAGGAGATGGAGCGACGCGGCAAGTATCGCCTGTAACACCGGCGTTTTGGCTGTGGGTCGGAACTGAAGCACCCTGCTCACTCCGGCAAACGGCCGGCCGTCTTCGAACCGTCAACGAGGGTGTGTCTGAAAATGGCTGCCAAAGCAGAGTCATCCGTAAATCTGAAAGTGGTTGAAAAGATCCCTTTTTTTCGGGGACTGTCGTTCAACCAGATCCGGCAGGTATTGCAGGCGGGACAGCTAAAATCCTATCAGGAAGGTAACGTGCTCTGCTATAACGGAGATAAGAGCAGGGAGATATTTATCCTGCTGGCCGGAGAGTTGGTCGTCAAGGACGACGATGTGGAACTGGCCAGAATAAAACCGGTGGAAATTGTAGGAGAGATGGGAATGATTACGAACGAACCGCGCTGTGCCTCAATCGAAGTGGTGGCGGACGCGACACTGATGGTCATTGGTAAGATGCAATTTGATGTGCTTTTGAAGAATGATATTGATATGGCTGTAAAAATCTACAAAAACATGATCGATTCGCTCAGTCAAAAGCTGAGGGACAACAACATCCAGTTAACGAAAACCCTGTTGGAAGCAGACCCCCAGATTGCAGCTTCGGCGCTTTAGCCTGGTCGGAACCCCGATCTTCCCCGTGAAGATATCCCAACCCGCGCTACCCACCTTCCTCCATCGCCTCCTCCACAGCCTTTAGAATATCCTCTTTCTTAAACGGTTTTTCCAGCACGCGAAACGCGCCCAGATCATAGGCCACCGGAAGCAGATGCAGCCCCCAGCCGGTAATGGCGATAATCTTCACCGAAGGGCTGTTAAAACAAAGCTCCTGGATCGCCTCGAATCCATCTTGATTGGGCATCATGATATCGGTGATCACAACATCGACCGGATCACGGCTGTAAAGCGCGATGCCAGCCCGCCCGTCGGGCGCCGTAACAACCTCGTGGCCGACGCGGCGCAGCATCTCCTGGAGCATCGTTCGCAGTTGATCTTCGTCCTCCATAACAAGGATTCGTGCCACAACGGTTACCCTCCAGACCCCTGACCGAATACCCGATCAAAATGTAGAAATACACACCCCCGATCGTTTGGCCGAACAGATAGAGACCCCTCCCGGCCTGTTCCTTCAGACGCCCCTTTCGGTCTGACGCTCTGCGAAAGCGTATTCCAGCGTAAGCTGCATCAGGTTCAGATCACACGGCTTGATCATAAAATCGTACGCGCCCAGTTCAATCGCTTCCCGTGCGGTCTTCTCATCTTTAAATGCAGTAAGCATAAACACCACAACCTCCCTGTCTCTCTGCCGAATACGCCTCAGCACCTCCAGCCCATCCATTTCCGGCATCTTAACATCCAGCAGCACGGCATCAAACCGGGACGCCTCCAGCGCGTTTAAAGCGTCCAATCCTCCTCCTGCTGCCCTTGCCTGATACCCAAGAGTGCGAAACGCCAGAACGATGCCCTCGGCAATAACCGGATCATCGTCCACAACCAGAATCTTCTCCGACCTGCCCGGCTGCTCAGAACGTCCGGGGCGTTCTGAGGCAGAGATCATCCGCGTTATATCCGGCCCCAGCAGCCGCTCGACGGCCCAGTGAACAATTCTCAGAATATCGGCCGTTCTAAAGGGCTTGCGCAAATAATAAGAAGCGCCCGAGTCCAGCATGGCCTCCCGGATCATCTCGTAGGTGCCGAATCCGGAAACCAGAATCACTTTGGCCCCGGGAGAAGCCTTTTTGATCTCCCTGAGTACCTGCAACCCGGAAGTATAAACATCGCGGACAGCGCGGGTATTCGACAGCCTGATGTCAACCAGGGCAATACCCACGGCATGGGTCTTGACATACAAAATGGCCTCTTCGCCCGATGGAAACGTATGAATCGCCTCCGGCGGATAGCCCTTGTTGACAAGAATCGCCCCCAACAGTTCGGCCAGTTCGATCTCATCTTCCACAATCAGGAGAGAAGGGGCCTGAGAGTGGAAGGTAAACCGGTCCGGTATAGGAATCTCCTGTATCCCTTCCCCATCCGGATCCAGCAATCCGAAATAGTTGACCAGACTCTCCAGATCTTCATACTGTGTTGGAGAGATCGTGGGATTGTCCCTTACATCCTGATAAAAGGCAAAACTGAGTTCGTGAGACATTTTTAGCACCCCGACAGGCCAAAAAAATGCTCTTGTTCTTATCCGTCTTTTCGATCTCTGCTGAGGACCCGGTACTCCCTCGGCGGTATTTTTTCCAACCTTCGAAAGGTCATGGTGAGCTGGCGATAATCCCTGAAACCACACTTTTCGGCAATACGGTACAGCGGCTCGTCGGTAGATTCCAGCAGAGTCTTTGCCCTCTCCACGCGGAAATGGGCCAGCCGCCTTCGAAAAGACATGCCAATACGTTCTTTGAACAACTTGGAAACATACCGGGCAGAGATCTTAAAGTGCCTGCACAGATCCTCTAACTTCAATGAAGGATCAAAAGCCCGAACGTTCAGAAACGCATCCAATCGATCCGGGAGGGCGTGGGTCAGCAGATTGCGCCGCTCCAGCAATCTCTGGATGATGGCGATAAGATCGCCCTTCTTGAACGGCTTCTGGAGAAAATCCTCCGCGCCTTTTTTGATCGCCTGAACCGCGGTTTCAATGGTGCCATATCCGGTCAGAATCAGAACGTCGGTCTGGATCCCTTCCCGTCTGATGGCCTGCAGCACATCGATGCCGTTGAGACCCGGCATTTTGAAATCCAGGACGGCAATATCGAAGTGGCTGTTGCACAGCAGGTTAAAAGCTTCCCGGCCATCCCCGGCTGTCTGGACAAACCAGGGTTCCGATGCGAGCCAGTCTCGAATCGCCTCTCTGAGGTCCGAGTCGTCATCTGCAATCAGAATATGGGGTTTGGCCACCTTGATCTCCCCCTCTCAAGGTGTAAGTTGCCCGACCTGTCCGTCTCAAATTCAAGATATGAAGATTTGACCTCTGATTCAACTTCTAAAATGTTCATTTACCTGCACTTTATCCTCATAACGGAACATATGAAGGATATTTCTTCCAAATCGGTCACTTATTGGTTCAGCCTTTGGGTAGGCAGCGTGCCTCTCGACGCTTAGTTTTAATATAACCATAATTTTCTGAAAACAAAAATGCCCGCCAGATGAGCAGGGCTCGCGATTCTCCAACGCCAAACAATCCGGAATGACGAATACCTACCTGCGCAGCCGCAGCGTATGCAGGTTGTTGTGCTGAATCTCCTCGGCTCGCCGCAGCATTTCGGTCACGTCATCCGAGACCTGAATCAAACGGCCGGAGAGGGCATCCGCCTTTCCCGACGCCAAAAATCTCACCAGGTGTGCCGCCTGATCTGGAGGCACATCCCGTCCTTCATCAAAAATCTTCTGAAACCAGGACAACCATTTCTTCCCCTCATCGGACACCAGAAGGCGCTCCGACATCGCCGTGCGCACCGTGCCCGGATCAACTGAGAAAGCGCAGATACCGTGCTCCCGGGCCTCAACCGCCAGGTTCTCCGTGAACCGTATAAGCGCTGTCTTGCTGATAACATACGCGGAAAAATAGGGAATCGCCCTGAGACCGGCGCCGCTCGCCACGTTGATGACCCGCCCCCGGCCCCGGTCAACCATGCCGGGCAGGACGGCCCGCGCACACAGAAACGGCCCGCGCAGGTTGACATCCAGGCAGCCCCACCACGCGTCAATATCCGTCTCCCAAACAGGCCCCGACAGCGTGCCAACAGCGGCGTTATTCACCAGCAGGTCAACAGGACCAAGCTGTTCCTCGACCACAGCGACCATCTCTTCTACGGCCCGATGATCCGTCACGTCTGCCGGGAATGCAATGGCCTGCCCTCCTGCGTCCTCAACCAGCTTCACAGTCTCCGCCAGTTCAGCTTGGGACCGGGCGGTGACCGCTACGGCTGCTCCGGCTGCTGCAAGCGTCCAGGCAAACGCACGCCCCAGGCCTCTCCCGCCGCCGGTGACAAGTGCGACCTGCCCGCTCAGGTCTACCTCCCCGTCTGTGATCTTTCTGCTCATGGTGTCTTCCCCCGTTTCGTAGATATGCCAGGGAACAAATATAGCGGTTCACGTGGTCGATTCAAAAGGATTTGGTATGTAAACATAAACTTGCATATCAGGACGAAATTTCGTAATTATTACATCGTAGATAGGCTGTGGCGCTACGAGACACTACGGTACAAAATCCCCGGTTGAAATCAACCGGCTTCCGGCAGGAGGTCTCAAGATGACAAGAGGCTGGTATGTGTCGGACAGAACAGAAAACGCCGGCAGGCTGATGACACTAACTGCCATAGCACTGGTCGGCACACTCGCCCTGGCAGGCTGCGGCGACGGGCAGCGTGAAGCTCCGCCTCCGGAAAACGTGACCGACGCCGTTCCCCTCAATGGGCTTTCGCCCGACCTGAAGGCCGCCTTTGTCAGAGGCGCTGTGGAATTCCAGCGCACCTTTACGGTCCCGGACGGGCTGGGGCCTCTCTTCAACCAGCCGGGCTGTTCTTCCTGCCATCCCGGGAACGGCCGGGGAACCCCCTCCACCAACCTGACCCGTTTCAGCCGGCGGGGCGACCTGGTGCCGCATCTGGGTGGAGGGCAGCTCCAGGACCGGGGCATTCCGGGGGTACCTCCCGAACGCCTGCCGCTCGATGTAGAGACCTCCGTCCGGATGCCCCCACAGATCTTCGGCGCGGGACTGATTGAAGCGATTCCCGAAAAATCACTCCTGGCCCTTGCAGACCCGGATGACACGGACAGCGACGGGATTTCGGGGCGTGTGAACATGGTGCAGCCCGCAGGCTTTGTGCCCCCGGGCGCCGTGGGCGCGGGGACAGGACCGGTTGTGGGCCGGTTCGGACTCAAATCGAACGTCTCCTCGCTGCTGGAGCAGATCGTTAACGCCTACCGGGAAGACATCGGCATAACCTCCAATTTCCTCCCCGATGAAGTCCTGCATCCGCAGGCCAACGGCGGGACCATCGGCGACATCGTCCCGGACCCCGAAATCCTCGCTTCGGTGGTCCAGGACGTGGTCATGTACGTGCGGCTCCTGGCGCCCCCCGGCCGGGGAGAGATCACCGAAGAGGTCCGGCGGGGAGAAGCGCTCTTTAAGCAAATCGGCTGCGCTTCCTGTCACGTGCCCACCCTCAAAACCGGGCCCAGTCCGATCCCGGCGTTGAACGAGGTTGAGGTGAACCTCTACTCCGACCTGCTCCTGCACGACGTGGGCTACTTCTTAGAAGACGGCACCGGCGCCGGTAGCGAATGGCGTACGCCCCCCCTCTGGGGGCTTCGGCTGGCCGGCGATGCCCATGGAGGCACACCGTTCTACCTGCACGACGGCCGAACCTCCGACCTGAGGGAGGCAATCTGGACCCACCTCGGCGAAGCCACAAACACCAGAAACCGCTTCCTGGCCCTCTCCGCAGATAAGCAGGAGGCGCTGATGGCGTTCCTGATGTCTCTCTAAGTCAAAAACGCCACGAAAATAACACGGAAGGGAAGGCTTAAGTAATGAGATCCGTACTGGCGCTTCTGGCTGGCGTGATGATTGTCGTGGGGTGTGGTCAGAAATCTGAGGTTGAAAAAGAAATCGATCCGGAAACCGGGAAGCTTCTTACAGAATATGAATACTACCTCCATTCGGAAACGAATCAGAAAATAAAACATGGGTATTACAGAACATACCATGTCGTCGGAAAAGGAGAGTACAGAGAAACAGGAACCTACGAACAGGGGGTAAAGATCGGTGTTTGGACGTACTACCATGAAAACGGAAAGAAACGCCTGGAACTCAACTTAAAAGGCCCCAACGAGCATGGGATTGTCGTCTACTACAAAAATGGGAATAAGAATTACGGTGGAACGGTAAAGGAGGGTCAGAGAGAGGGACCATGGACTTTCTATCATGAAGGTGGAACAAAAAAAGAAAAAGGCGCATTTAAGAATAACGGCCGAAATGGGCGCTGGACATTCTACCATACAAACGGAAAGACAGAAAGTGACGGGACTTACAAGAACGGCAAAAGAGACGGGCGCTGGACATTCTACCATACAAACGGAGCAAAAAAAGAAGAAGGCGCATTTGTAAACGGCGTAAGAGACGGCATTGTTACGTTTTACAATGAGGATGGAAGCAAAGGAATGGAAGGCAGCTACAAAAACGGAAAAATGGAAGGACTTTTTACACTCTTTCACCCAAATAGAAATAAAAAAGCGGAAGGCACATTCAGGGATGGAAAGAAGGAAAGCCTCTGGTTACAGTATGATGAAAACGGCGGCGTCCTGTCCAAAAAGACCTACAAAAACGGCAAAGAGGTGAGATAATCTCCTCAAACCGTGGAAAGCGCAGAAGGCTCAGAGGAATCCTCTGAGCCTTTTTTCTATCCTCCCCACACCGGGGCACCGGCATAAAGAAACAGGACTACAGCATCCCGTTCACCGCCTCCAGC
Organism: Candidatus Latescibacterota bacterium; assembly: GCA_965249305.1. Lineage (GTDB taxonomy): Bacteria > Latescibacterota > UBA2968 > UBA2968. The sequence goes on from OZ252228.1 coordinate 7,747,719, forward strand.
AACTGGGCAACATCAAACGGTTTTTCCAGAATTTGCTCCACACCCAGTTCCCGCAGGTATTCGACCCGGGCATCGTTGAGATGCGCGCTCAGCACGATAATCGGCACCTCGATATCGTCCTCCTGCAAAATAAGAATAAACTGGTCTCCCGGTGTCGGCATCACCAGGTCTGTGACAACAAGATCTATCTCCTCGAAATTGACCTGTTCGAGAGCCGGTTTGGCATCTTCAAACGCCAGGACCTCGTGCCCTTCCCGCTTCAATATCCGCTCGATGATAGTTCGCACCGTCGCCTCATCGTCCATCACAACAATTTTCGCCATCCCGCTAACCTCATTCAAGGTGTGAAAAAAACGTATAGATTAGCCCTCCATGAGCCGTAGTATACATAAAAACAGAGCGAATTCCCAGCCTTTTTTATCGCCTGCCCGACCGGCCATTTCAGAACACCTTCCGGAGGCCTATGCTTTCGCTTCTTCCATTTCGGCCACAAACGCCCGGTAGAGCTCCAGCGGTTGAGCCAGGCTCTCATCAACCGGCGTCAGCGCCAGCCGCATCTTCACCGTACGCTCGTCTCCCGGTGCCAGATCGTCTCCAAACAGCGAGAAATCAAACGCGCTATAATCGGTCATCCGGTCGGCCTCGTCCTCCACGTGGTAGCGCGTGCTGATTGCATAACAGTCCCGGGGCAAAGACATCAGCACCACACCCAGCCGGTCTTCCGGATCTGTCAGAAAGGCCAGTGGATACGCGTGATAGCGCACCGGGCACATCTGCACCGTTGGAGAATTCCACTCGCTGCGGTTCCACCGTCCATCCACGCACCGGCGTGCGGCGTGTGGATCCCGGGGAAACACAATAACCGTCCCCCGGAACACATCGTTCACCATCGGCACAACCCGTTCCGGCTCTCCCTGCGGCCCGCCGTATCGACTCCCCTGCAAATACATGTGCGGGCGAAACACCTTGTCAAAATAGTTCGACAGAAACAGCTCGTACCCCGCGTACGTCCCCTGGCATTGCAGCCTAACCGTCAGATCAATGCTGTTCGGCTCCCGCACCTCGTAGCGGGCGGCCAACTCCCCCTGGTGCGCGTCCGTCGCCGCCCAGTGCACCTCAACGGCATCCCCCTGGACCTCTGTCGTGCGTTCCATCGTCCGGGGCTGGTCCATCCCCTGGTGGACCGCAAACAGGCGAAACAGGTTCAGCGCGGAATAGTCCGGATGGATCACCTGCTTTCCCGTCCCCCTGTCGGTCAATTCCACAACCCCGTGGTAGGCCCCGTCAAGCTGGATGCTGCCCGCCATCACCTCCGTCTCGAAATCGAATGCGTTCGTATCCGCGTTATGTTTGAGTTCGGCCATCGGCCTCTCCTTTTCCGATCAGGGTCCTGCCCAGAAAACTTCGCAGGATCGTGAAATCCTCCGCCGGGGGCTTTTCAAACCAGCCCCGACGGCTCACGATGGGAATGCCGGCCGCGTGAAGCTCGGCCATCATCTCCGCCATCTTGAACCCGGTGACCATGCCGTCCACCACAGGGGCGCCCACAGCGGATTCTGCATCGGACACATCGTGGGTCAGCACGGAACTCGCCAGCGTACACCCCGGAATCACCACCTCGGCGCCGTCCTTCTGCACACAGGCGCGAGCGGCCTCCGTCACGGCCTCGATGACCCGGGGAGACGCGGTCTGGTCCGGATAAAGATCGTTGGCGTCGATATGGAACGGCCGCAGGGAAGCAAAGTGGTCGTGCAGGCCGTATGTAGTCAGCAGCATCTCCTGAATCTTCCCATTTTGATAGTCCACCGGAACCAGTGAATAGCTCGCGCCCATCATATGTGCGACCAGGGCAGCCGACTCCAACGTGGCCGTCACGGGAATATCCACAAGCTGGCGCGCCTCGTACAGACCGATATCCAGGCAGCAGGAAATAAAGATGGCATCGTAGCCCTCCCGCTCTGCCCAGAGCACCTTTTCCAGCGTGCCGTCCGTACACATGTACCGAAAGTAGAGCCACTGGTTGTTGCGCAACGGATACATATCCGAAATATCGATCATATCGAAATCGGTGTCCGGGCGCGCAATACGCTCCAGGTTTTCCCGACCGTGAAATTCCGTATCCCCGAAGGGATTGATCACCAGAACACGCATAAGCGTCCTCCCTGTAAATGCGACCGTCAGGTCCTGATCTCGTCGATCCGAACGGCAATCGCCTCTATCAAGCTTTCCAGGCACCCCGGCGCCAGGCTCGACGGCTCTTCCTGGTACAGCCCCTTCCCGTAGCGGTCGACCGGCAGCAAATAGCCCACCTGCATATTTCCTGAAATCGGCGAAAACAGAATCGCAAACTCCGGAAACCGGCGTCGCAGCTCAACCTGAACCAGACTGTACGGCTCTGCGCCGCACGCTGCCCAGATCGCATCTCCCATCCGGTGGACCGAAAACCGCATCGGATACACGGACCCCTCCGGCAGGTGGACGATGCGGGCCAGCCAGCGCCGCGCCCGTTCCGCCCGGGCCCCGAAATCCCGTGCGGCAGCAGCGTCTCCCTCCACATCCGCAGCCTGCTCCCGGGCCGACCACTGCTCAAGTTTCGCCTGCAAAGTGCCCTGATCAAGCCCTTCTTTCAACGGCAGATCCACGGTATAAACCCCGCCTGAAAAAAGCGAGACCTGCCTCAGGCGTTCCTCCGCAAGCGGAACGTGGGCCCACCCCCCCAGCGTCGCCCCCGAAATCACCGGCCCCTGGTACTGGAAATCGGTCGCCGGAGGCCCCATCGACATCAGCGCGGACAGCGCCGCATAGGCAAGCTGCCGCCCGTTCTTATCCGCCACCTCCGGATCTCCCACAAACCCATCCCGAGGCCCCAGATCGCCGCAGGGCGCCAGCGCAAACGTGCAGGGCGCCTCCGTCACCCGTTCGACCTCTTCCCGCATCGCTCCCACATAATCCGGGCTGATCAACGTATTCTCCCAGGCCAGCGTCGTCGGATGGCACGCGTAATTCACCACCGTCCCCAGAACCTTCCCCGAAAGATCCGTCACCCGGCCCACCAGAACCGTATCGTCGGCCGGCGCCCCGGGGTTAAACCCGCAGACATACCCGTCGTAAGCCTCATCCCAACAGTCCCGGTTCGCCGCCATATCGCACCGCCCGGCCGCATAGGTAATCAACACCTCCTGCATGCCCGCCAGCGCCTCCCCGCATGCCTCCTGCAGCCTGTGCCCCACCTCCTGGAGAAAAGATTCAATCAACTCCCCGCCCGGCATCTCAAAGCGGTCCGGCGCATACCACCCGGAGGAATGGGTATGTGAATACATCACATCCACCCTGTGTACAGGCGTCCCCCCGGCCTCGCTGAGCGCCGTCACCAAACCATCGTGCTGGGGCTGCACCAGACCCACCAGGTCCAGGTAGGCCCGGACCAGGGACGCCTGCGCGGGCGTCTCATCCACCGGAGCGAAAACCAGCACATCGCCAAAAATCGACCGGTGTACCCCGGTCGCCCGGTCGTGCCGGGCCGCTCCCCACATCCGGTGATAAATCCCCACCGGCGGCGTAATCTCCACCCGCGCAAACCCGAACCAAACCCGCGACGCCGGCGATGGAACATTCAGTGTTGCCATAAAATACAAGCCCTTCAGGCAGTCCTGTTAAAACCTTTGAACCAGGGTTCTAACCCTTTCTCAGGTTTTCTCCGCGTCCTCTGCGTCTCTGCGGTGAATATTCATTCCCCCAGCCAATACGCAATCGCATAAGCCGCCTTGTGGCCGTCCGTCGTATTCGGCTCGGATCGGTGCCAGGTATAATTGGTGAAAAACGCGGCGTCTCCCACCGACATCGGCAGCAGCGCCTCCCCGGAAAAATCGATCCCGTCCAGCGGAACGCGCCAGCGCTGAAACGCCTCCCCCGTGCGGGCGCTGTAGTAATTGGGCTCATCGAAGTACCGCTCGTGCTCAATCAGCGTCCAGTCCCTGTGTGTGCCCGGCATAATCGCCAGCGCGCTTGCCCCCTCTCCCACCTCGTCCAGCGCGATCCAGGCGTTGCAGCCCTTTTGGGGTTCTATCTTCCAGTAATACGAATCCTGATGGTAAAACGACTCCCCGCTGATCCCCCGGCTCTTGATCAGCGCCTGATCCGTAAACCGCTTGACCGGCCCTCTTAGCAGTTGCGACATCGCGCTTTGCAGGTTCGAATGATCCGCAACATCTTTAAAAACCGCCTCCTGCTTGGCCGGCCTCTGCACGCCAACCGGCACAAATCCGCCCTGCTTATTGCGGAACTTCGACGGATCAAGCACCTGGAAATGCAGATCGGGCCAATCGTGATCCCCTTCCATCAACCCCATCAACCGGTCCCGCACCCCTCCGGCCTCTTCCGCCGAAATCAGCCCGCGCACCAGGGTATATCCTTCATCTTGATATTGCTGCAATTGGTCTTCACTCAGTTTCATGCGGCCCCTCATAAATCAAGCCTTCCCACTGCATACCCCATCCCCGTCGCCCCGAACCCATTGCCCGTATACCAGCAGCGATACTCGCCATTGTGCTCCACCACGCTGACATAACACCGCTGCCGGTCGTCAAAAGCACCGGGCGTTCCCACACCGAACTCCCCCTCTGGCCCGCTGTCCTGCCAGCGCCAGTGCAGACCGTCGGACCCGATCAGGCTCCTGACGCGATACGCCGTGCCGAACGTATGCACCCACATACGATAGCCCGCGCCCTCTCGAACGATAAACGGTTTGGAACAGATATACTCGTAAGGCTCCGTATCAAACCCCCTCGGGCTCACCATCAAATCGCCGAGCGGCTTTGTCCACTCGATGCCATCTTCCGAAACCGCGTACCCCACCCCGATGCGGGGAATCACATCCCCGTGTCCTGTTTGAACTCCCTGTGGTTTATCGAAGTAAGTCCCCAGCGATGTATAATACATTCCGAACACGTCCTCCTCCCGCAGCACACACACGCTGCCCGTTCCCTCACGGTCCCATGCCCGGTCCAGCGCGAGGATCGGCTCATCGTGCCGGTAGTAGAAGCTTCTTCCGCCATCATCGCTGAATGCCAGACCAGTGGTATTCGGCAGCTTCCCGTCTTCTCGTTCCTTACCCCACCCGCAGAAGTACATCATCCACGGCCCATCTTCGCAGGGCAGAACAAACGGAAACCCCGGCCCCTGGTGATTGTAGTCCGTATCGGGCTGCCGTTCCAGCACACTGCCCAGCGGCGTCCAGGCATTGGGCTTGTCCACCGGGCTCTCTGCAAGAAAAATCCGGTGATAGCCATCCGACCCCGTTCCCCAGTAATACATCCAGTACCGATCCCCAAGCCGCAGCACATGGGCGGCGCCCGCCCGTCGGGCATCCAGATCACCGTAGAGCCGCCCCGGCTCAATCACCTTGTTATCCGGATCAAACGACCACCGTATCCGGCCTGTAGGAGCTGTCATGTTCGCGACCCTCTATCTTACATTCCTCAAACCTGCGGAATAATCGGCAGCACAATATGCGAAGGCCGCGTGCGGTCCACGTACACCGTATTGTGGGCCACAACGGTATGGGTGTGCCGCCCCATCGGCTCGCCGGTATTCGGATTCACATCGAACCGGGGAAAATTGCTGCTTGAGATATCTACCCGGATCCGGTGACCGGCCTTGAACAAATTGCTGGTCGGCGGCAGATCGATCCCGACCGGATACACCTCGCCGGGCGTCATCATCTCGGCCGCCTCCCACCCGTTCCGGTAGCGCGTGCGGATAATGGAGTCCACAAGGTTCATGTGGTAGCCCGACGGATAATCCTCGTTTGGGGGATAGACGTCGATCAGCTTCGCTGTGAAGTCCGTGTCCACGGCAGAGGACGAGATCCAGAGATTCACCACCATCGGCCCGGTCACCTCCACATCCTCTTCCAGCGGAGCCGTCTGAAAAACGAGCACATCCGCCCGGGATGCCAGGGGCAAATACGGCGTCCCGGCGCCCACAATACCCGGCGCCTCCTCCTGATGGGCTGCGCCGTCTAAGACAATGCTGCGCATCCGCGCCCTGGGCGGCGTGTACCTCGCGGCCATCCCTTCCCCCAGCGGCACCAGCTCGTAAAAGCCGGTCACATGCCCCGCGATCGTGGGCACCGGATGGTCCGGATCGTGCTGATACCGCTCCGGCGCTTCGCCCTCATCCGAAGTCTCCGAACTCAGTTGGCAGCCGCTGTGGAAGTAATACGCCGTGTACTCCGAGCGGGCCAGGGGCCACTCTTGCTCCGAACGCCACACGCCACCGTGGTTCAAACGGCCCTCCCGGTTGCGCCGACCATCTCCCCCTCCCATCACAAAAATGCGCACCGGGGGATCTTCCTCCACACCGCCGGAAACATCCTTCAGCAAGTGGTCGAACCAGCGCAGCCGCTCCTCGTTGTACACCTCGTCTCCCCACGCCGAGTCGGGACCGAAATCCACGTCGCCCGCAAACGAACATCCCTCTCCGCGAATGCCCCCGTGGTTCCAGGGGCCCATCAGCAGCCGCTGGGGCGTCCGGTTCTGTTTCGACATCGCCGCGAAATAATTCGTCGTGGCGCCTGCGAACGGATCGTACCAGCCGCCGCTGAACACCGAAGGGATATCGCCGTGCCGGTCGAAGTAGCGCTCCTGGTCGCAGCAGTCCTGTTGCCAGAACTCATCGTACTCCCCGCGATAATAATAATCGAAAAGCACCTTCTCTAAGTTGGGCACCAGGGATAATGGCGTATTCCCCGGCTTGAACGGCGTTGAATAAACCAGCTCCCGCATCCGCTCCATCGCATCCACAAACGACTGCACAGCTGCCGGGTCATCCCGGATCTCCTGCGCATCGTGTCCATGCAAAAACAGCGCCGCGAACATGTGAAGCCCCATCGCGCCCCCCTCCCGAGAGCAGTGCGCGTACATATTGGTCGGCCCCACATCCTGCCACATCGCCGTCAGATGCGGCGGCCGGTACAGCGCCATCACCGCCTGCACGATCGCCCCGTGCGAACTCCCCACCGTGCCCACCCGCCCGTTCGACCAGGGCTGTTCCGCAATCCACGCCACCGTATCGTAGCCGTCCCCTCCCTCATTCGGATTGGCCGTATGAAAATACTGCCCCGTACCTTCCGACCGGTGCCGGCCGCGCAAATCCTGAACCACCGCCACATACCCCCGCCTGGCAAAAAACACCCCCACCGGCTCAACCCACATCTGCGGACTGCTCTTATCGTACGACGTCCGCCCCAGAATCGCCGGAAATCTGCCAGCCACCGGTTCCCCGTCAACCGCAGGCCGGTAAACATCGGTAGCCAGCCGCACCCCATCGCGCATGGGCACCATCACATCCTTGGCCACCACAATCCCATACTCTGTTTCAGAACCTGTCATCCTGTACTCCTTGTTCATGCCCGATTGCCGCCTCCCCACGCCGAGGAAAAATTCTCTCCTTCAATAAACCTGCTCGGACGAAACGCGTGAATGTCAATCTCCGGCGTATTGCCCAGAATCATATCGCTCAGCGCCTCTCCAAGCGACGGTCCCAGCTTGAACCCGTGTCCGCTGCCACCGAAGCAGGCATAGTATCCCTCCAGTTCAGGCTCCGGCCCCACCACAGGATGCCAGTCATCGGTAATCGTATACAGAGACGTCCATCCCCTCACATAGTCCGCCTCCCGAAGCGCCGGCACCCGCTGAAACATCCCCTGTTCGATGCGGTCCCGGGTTGCGGCGTCCAGCTCGGGATCGTAGGTGTCGATATCCAGCGGCTCTACCTCCTTGGGCCACCCCAGACCCATCAGGATCTCGTGATCGCCCTCCGGCCTGAAATAGACCCGAAGGTTCGTATCCGAGATGAGCGGAAACGTTCCGAAATCGGACGGCAGGCGAAGGACCATGTCGCATTCCCGGCTCCACCGGATAGAATAGTTCAACCCGGCCGACAGCCCCAGATGACGGCCCCAGGGACCGGCTGCATTCACCACCAGCCGTGTCTGGATCGTCCCCTGTTCGGTCTCAACCCCCGCAACGCGATTGCCTTCCAGCCGAATGCCCACCGCACCCACCCCCTCGTTTGCCTCCAGACCCCAGGTCTTCGCACCTTCGACCAGGCTCCGGGTGGTCTTCACCGGATCGGCGTATCCGGATTGCGGTTCGTAAATCCCTCCAACCACCGAGTCCAGGCTGATCTGCGGCAGCAGCTCTTTGACTTCGTCGGGAGAAATTTCCTTTGCCTCCACATTTTGCGCCGTCAGGCATTCGAGCACCTCCCGTCCGGCCTCGTGGGTGTGCGCCCCCAGCAGACACATATACCCAATTCTTCGAAATCCGCAATCGCCGCCGAGGGCATCCTGATCGTTGCCGAACATCTCCAGCGCACGCTTGGCAAGATTGACCGTTAACGGATTGGAGTAGAACGTCCGGACCACTGCCGCCGAGTGCCCCGTACTCACAGCGGCCAGCGTTCGCTTCTCTAACAGCGCAACCTTGCCAATCCCCTTCCTGGCCAGAAAATGGGCCACACTGGCCCCCATAATCCCGCCCCCGATCACCACCGCATCAGCCTTTTGAAGCATCCTGTACCTCCTATAGTCGCCGTAATACCTGCCCGCTGCGTTTTCCGGTCAACACTCCGTCCTTCAAGCTGACCGCCCCGTTCACCACAACATGGACCATCCCCTCGGCCGTCCGGTTCGGTTCAAACGTCGTCCCCCGCTCGCCGAACCGATCGGGATCGAAAATCGCCAAATCCCCCCAGGCGCCCTTGCGGATCACCCCACGGTCCGTCAACCCGATCCGGCCGGCCGGAAGCGACGTCAACCGGCGGATGGCCTCCTCCGGGCTGAACGTCCCGGTATCCCGCACAAAGTGCCGGTAAAACCAGCCTGCCCACGTATAAGCCCCGTGAAAGGTGCTGTTCTTAAGCGGCCCGTCGGTCGCCAGCGCCGTGGCATCGGAGCCGACCATACAGCCGGAGTGCTCGAAAGCAACCCGGATGTCCTCTTCCTGGTAGCTGAAGGCGATCACCATCAGGCCGTGAAGATCGTCGATCCCGTCAAGCAGAAGGTCGTAAATCGCATCCAGCGGCTCCACGCCCATCCGCTCACTGATTTCAGCGATACTCTTTTGGGACAGCTCCGGCCGGGTGGGATAATCAAAAAGGACGATCCGGTCCCAGCCGTCCCGGGCCAGCCCCGTAATAATGCTGTGGTAGCTTTTCATCTCCCTGCGTGCGGCGGGGTCCTCCAACCGCGCGACCACGGTCGCCCGGTCACCCTCCAGCGCCCAGGGCGGCAGGGCGGCGTTCAAATGGGTCGTGCCGAACAGCCGCGTATGCATATCAAACCCCACATCCAGCCCCTGCTCCCGCGCCCGGTCCACCTGCTCAAGCGCATTCTCGACCGCCCACCGCCCGTCCTCCGCCAGCCGCGCAACCACGGAAATGTGGGAAATTTGCAGCGGCACATCAGCGCCGGCGCCGGTGCGGATCGCCTCCGCGATACTCTCCTGCGCCTCCCCCTTCCGGTTGCGGGTATGGGTCGCATACAAACCGCCCGCATTGGCAGCCACCCGGCACAGCGCCACAACCTCCGCTTCCGTACACGCCCGCTCCGTCCCGTACTCTAGCCCCGTGGAAAACCCGAATGCCCCCTCCTCTAAGCCCTGCGCGAGCAGCTTCTCCATCTGCCTCAACTCGTCCGCCGTTGAGGGGCGATCCACCAGCCCGGCTGTGGCGAGACGCAAATTGCCGTTCGGCACCAGGGTCAGCACATTCACCGCCGGTCCCCCCGCCTCCAGGCAGTCCAGGTACCCGGCCACCGTGCGCCACCGGATCTCGTGCCCCTTTTGGCAGCCGTAAATATTCATCCTGGCCAGCTCGGGATCGCCGATAGGCGCGCACCCGTGCCCGCAGTTTCCCACCACCTCCAGCGTCACGCCCTGCGTAATCGAACTCACCGCCCGGGGATCGACCACCAGCGTAAAATCCGAATGGCTGTGAATATCGATAAACCCGGGCGCCACAACAAGCCCCCGGGCGTCCAGCACCGGCACACCCACCGGTCCCTCGATCGGTCCGACATCAACAATCCGCCCGGCCTCGATCGCGACATCAGCTCGAAAAGGAGGCCCGCCCGTCCCGTCGACAACCGTTCCCCCCTGGATCAGCAGGTCGACCATCTGCCCTCCCATCACCCGTCCATTCCTGCCGGCTTGGACACTGACTGCCCGAAACTCTGCGCAAACAGAACGAAATCCTCAAAATTTACCCACCCGTCTCCCGTCAGATCGAACCGGGCATCTGCCCTGCCGAACGCCCCGGCAAACAGCACAAAATCATCAAAGCCCACCGACCCGTCCCCATCGAAATCCGACGCAATCGTCATCCCGCGAACAGGAACCGGCGAGCCGGACGTATCCATCTGTTCGACAACCGCAACCGCCGACTGCAAAACCTGGAGACCCTCGGGAGGCGGCTGTCTGGGGAATGGCCCGGGCCCCTGAGACGCATACGGACGGGTCCGAATCGTGCGACCATCCGCCAGCGTGACCACCAGCACCACATCCTCCGGCTTGACCTCGCCCGGATCCCCCTCGGGACACTCAAACCGGGCATCCGCCGTGTGCATATTGGACACCTCCGGCAGGTCCGGATTGAACGAAAACATCGGGTCTACCGTCATCTCCTCTGCCGACAGCGTCGTGTAGAGCCTCGTCAGGTAGGGAAAATCTCCGAACAGCGCCTGAGTAACCCGCAGCGGCTCCACAACAACCGTGTTCAAATCATCCGCAAACGCCCCCGGATCGAACGCCACATCGGCCGCATACTTCTTATAAGCCGACATATTGTTGTAAAAAGACTGCTCGGCCAGCCCCTGCAGCGTCCCGTCTTCCTTTGCCTTCTGGTAGGCCGCCTCATCCCCCCGGAAGTACACCTCCAGCACCCCTTCGTCCAGCACAGCCTGGGGCAGGGCAATGTGCCGCCGAATCAGCGCCTGGGTCTGGTTATCTCTGGGAAAGCCCTGCCCGAGCATCTCGGCAAGGAAATCCTCCGGAGCTTTCAGGAGCCTCAGCTTGTCCAGATCGTACCGCCCCTCCTGGAAGAACCTGTCTTTCATAATCTCACTGACCCCGGCATAATCGGTCGCAAATGCCTGTCCGCCGGCCTCGTCGGCCGCCTCTGTCACCACCTCATTGTAGTTGATCCCCCCGTTGAACCAGTCGATCCTGGCCTCGTTGATCTGCACGTGCAAATAGTTGGTGGGAATCGCCCGGTGAGATCCCAGCACCCAGACCAGCACTCCCAGGTCGGGCTGCGTGGCCACGGCAGTCAGCCGGATGGGAATCCCTGGCTGGTCTGCCGCATAGGTAAGCGCTAAGGGCTGGAGGTCCCCTATCTCGCGCCCCGGCGCCAGCTTCAGGGCCACAAAATAAAAATTCTCCTCCACGTAAGGCTTCAGCAGCTCGCTGCCCAGGTCGTCAAGCCTGTACCCATTGTCCGTCAACCAGGCCGTAATCGCGCCCGGATCGTCGGCCGTAATCACCGCCGTATCGTAAGGACCCACCCGCTCTTCGGACACCACTTCGACGCCACTATCGAAGTCCACCTCTTCGGCTGTCCCGCCCAGGGACACCGGCCAGAAAATGCCGCAATCCTGTCCCTCCTCCGGCCAGTTGAGCACAAAACTCGGCTGGGTGGCGAACTGAAGCTGCCGGAAAACCTCGTTGTGACTCACTTTCAGATCCGGCAGTGAGGGCACGGGCAGCACCCAGGCAAAATCGGCGGCACTGCCGGTATACTGGATCTGCACGTGCGTGGTCACCGTCCCCTGGTCCGCCACAAACAGAATCTGTTCGCTCACCTGGTTCATTGGGAAGGTGGTACAGAAGAATCCCCCGCAGGCACGGGCGGCGTTTGGACTGAGAAGCAAAAGCGTCATCAACAGCGAGATGCGCCGAGAGAAATGGGTCACTCTCATCGTATGCTCCTTTCGAACAAAGCGGCGAGACTCCCTCCCCCAGAAGTTTTTCTACAGGTGTAATTAGTACGAAAGTAGACCCGTAAAATCAAGCAATCAAGAGACAGAGGGTCCAGCGGATTTATGCGCCTGCCCGGGGTATGATGGGCAGCACGATGTGGGACGGATAATTCCGGTCGTGATAAACCGCCTGCTCGGCAACCTGCAGCTCCGCATCCATGCCCTGTTCGTTGCCTGTATTCGGGTTCCTGTCCCACAGAGGAAAATTGCTGCTTGTAATATGAACCCGGATGCAGTGGCCTTTTAAGAAAACATTACTCGTCGGCAGCAGATCGATCGTGTACTCGTAAACTTTCCCCAGCTCCAGCAAACGCGGCGCTTCCCAGATCGACTCGCGGAATCGAGCGCGAATAATCCCTTCGGTCAGATTGTACGCCGTGCCGTCCGCGTACACATCGATCAGCCGGGCGATGAAGTCCGTATCCCGCGCCGTGGAAGACGCGTAAAGTTTCATCACAACCGGCCCGGTGACCTCGGTCTCCTCTTCCAGGGGCGCGCTTGTAAATACAAGCACATCTTTCCTGCTCTCGTTAGGCCGCTGGTCAACCGTGCCAACCCGCATCATATCGGGCACCTGGGGCGAGGAATGGTTTCCCCCCAGCGTCGGTACAGGATCCTCGGGGTCGTAGACATATTCGGTCGCCGGTTCATCGCCGGGCTGTTCCGTGCTGAGCCATCCGTCCCTGGAACCATCCGCGTGCAGGTAGTAGTTTGTATACTTCGTGCGCGATAACGGCCACTCGCACTCGAACCGCCACGTGTTGATCCCCATAACAAAGATCCTGATCGGCGGCTCCTCCCGGACACCGTTGTCGATCCCCTTGATTACGTAATCGAGCCAGCGGATCGCCAGTCCCACCTCGTCCTTGTGCGCGTCGGGCCCGAAGTCGCGCTCGGGGACGACGTTGTTGCCGTGATCGCACGGGTTCACCACCACACGAATCTCATTCGTAGCACCCACTTCTCTGAGTTTACCGAAATACCGGAACGTCGCTCCCGGATAGTTGTCGTACCAGCCGCCCATAATATACACCGGTATCCGGACTCGATGCACCCTGTCCTGCGTGCCGATCGCCTTCCAGAATTCATCGTACGTGGAATGCGAGACATAGTCCCGCCACAGTTTGTTCGGCTCTGTTCCCGCCACCGTGTCCAGATCGATCAGCGGCAGGTGCCGGTGCCAGTTCTCCCACCCGAACGCCTCCACCTTCCCCTTGTCTCCGGCATCGTATATCCGCCGGGCCGTGTGCGCCAGCTGCAAAGCCCCGTGGTCCCGATAGGCGCGCTCCCAGGGATCGGGGTTCATATTCTGCGGTACGATGGCCTTCAGATTCGGATGCTGCAGCGGCGCCACCAGCCACTGGGTCATGCCCCAGTACGACTTGCCGTACATCGCAATATTCCCGTCGCACCACGGCTGCTCGGCGATCCAGGTGAGCGCGTCGTACCCGTCCTCCGCGTCGTCGAAGAAACGGTTATGCACGCCCATCTCACCTTCGGACTCACCGTGCCCCCGTGTGGACTGACCGACGTATACGTACCCGGCCGCCGTAAATCGCTCCCAATCGTCTCCGAAGCCGGGCCTGTACGCCCGGGTGAAGACGACCGGAAATTTCCCTTCCCCGTCTGGCTTCCATATCCGCGTGTGGAGCCGGACGCCGTCTCGCATGGGCGTCATAATCTCTTCATACATGAAGACCTACCCCCCCTCGTCTACAAACGCCCCATCGTTCTGCAGCCGCTCGTAGGTCCGTTCGAATTCCTCAGACCCATCGTCCACCCAGCGCTCGTAGTTGATACCCCGGATGGTCCCTTCCTCCTGTCCCGTGATGCCTTCTATGTTGTGAACATTCGGGCCATACAGGGACATCCTGGTTCTGTCCGGACAGTACATTCGGTGACCGCCCGGCAGGTGCAGCACGCCGATGTATCTGGGCCTTTCGATGGGCTTACGGGCTGCGGCCTCTGCCAGCGCCTCCTCGTCCACCTCAACCCCCAGCCCCGGCCCTTCCGGAACCCGTGAAACCCCTTCGACCACCGGAATCATCTCCGTGGTAATATCCTCGTCGTACTGATCGGCCAGGGTGATAATGTGGGCGCTTGCCGTGGGCAGCACCGCCGCCTGGTGCAGGGTCAGCGCCTTCATCAGCGTATTGCCCGACTGCTGGAGAATCGTCTGAATATTCGCTTTCCCGTAGGCGAATCCCGTCATGAGCGTAGATCCGATGGTCTTGCTCCCGATCATGTAGATGTCGGCCACTCCCCGGATGATCTCCTGGATGCCTCCCAATTGGGGCACGTGCATCACGAGGGGGATCTCCATCTTCTCTCGCAACCGGCACCAGCTATCGATGTCGTCCCACTTCAGCGGGTCCTCGATAAAGCCCACAATCGGATGGTTCCTCTGAAGTTCGCTGATAATGGGCAGCACCGTCCCCAGCGTGCGGTTGTGGTTCATATCCCAGTGCAGCTTGAACCCCGGGGGGGCCACCTCTTCGGCCGCCTTTGTCTGCTCGATCACGTCGTACAGAGGGCTGGTATGCATCTTGAAGACGCGATAGCCCTGCTCAACCGCCCGCTGGACCTCCTCCCGGAAAACCTCCGGCGCGCACGGCCGGGTCCACGCCGCCACCGGCACCCGCTCCCGCACCTTCTGCCCCATCAGCTTGTAGGCCGGTACCTCCAGGTACTTGCCCATCACATCGTAGAGGGCCATGCCCAGGGCAAGGTGAAGGTCGGTGTGGATAAAGTCAAACGGATCGCGGCCGATGAGAGGCTCGAGGTCCGATTCTGGAATCGGCTGGAAGAAATCCTCGGAGTTGCCGTAGCCCACCAGGCCGTTGTCGGTGTGGACCTTCACCACCAGATGCCGGTCCATATCATACATACGAATGGGGCCGTCGTGCGCCTCGTACCGTTTGGCCAGCGGCATAGCAATCGGAATGGTTTCAATATCGGTAATTTTCATCGCAGCCTCCTTCTCATCGCCGTCCCCTGGTGAAGCAGTCAACTTGCCGGTGGAATAACCGGCAGCAGGATGTGGGATGGATATTTCCGGTCGTGGTAAATCGTCTGCCGGGCCACGGCGATTTCCGCATCCACCCCCTGTTCGTGTCCCGTATTGGGATTCCGGTCCCACAGGGGGAAGTTGCTGCTGGTAATATGCACGCGAATCCGGTGCCCCTTCAAGAAGACATTGCTGGTCGCCATCAGATCGATGGCGAATTCATAGATCTTCCCCGGCTCCAGAAGACGCGGCGGCTCCCAGATCGACTCGTGGAACCGGGCGCGGAGAATCCCCTCGGTCAGGTTGTAGGCCATGCCATCCGGGTACACATCAATCAACCGGGCGATGAAGTCCGTATCCCGCGCCGTGGAAGAGGCGTAGAGCTTCACCACGACCGGTCCGGTCACCTCCAGATCCACCGCCACGGGATCGCCGGTAAAGACCAGGACGTCCTTTCGACCTTCATTCGGCCGCTGGTCCACAGGGCCGGCCCGGATCACATCCGGAATAAGGGGTGAGGAATGATTCCCTCCCAGTGTAGGCGCCGGATCTTCAGGATCGTACAGGTAGGGAGTCGGCGGTTCATCCCCAGGGGACTCCGGACTCAGTTCCCCGTCTTTGGAATCCCGGGAATGGAAATAGTATCGGGTGAATTCCGTGCGTGCCAGGGGCCACGTTCGTTCCTGGCGCCACTGATTGGCGCCCATCACGAAAATTCGAACCCCGGGTTCGCTCCGGATGCCGTTGTCTTCACCTTTCAGGACGTGATCCAGCCAGCGAAGCGCCAGGCCGATCTCATCTTTCCCGGCATCGGCGCCGAAATCCCGGTCCCCCACCACCTGGTTCTGGTGGTGCGTCGTCGGGCTGATAGCCATCCGAATCTCCTTCGTGGCGCCCAGTTTCGTAAGCTTTTCGAAGTACTCGAGCGTAGCCCCGGGATAATTATCGTACCATCCGCTCATCAGGTACACGGGAATCCGGACCCTGTGCAGTTTGTCCCGGACACCGATCGCCTTCCAGAAATCGTCGTAGGTGGAATGGGTAATATAATCGTTCCACAGCTTGTTTGGAGGCGTCCCGGCAGCGGTGTCCAGGTTGATCAGCGGCAGGCGCCGATGCCAGTTCCACCATCCGCAGCGTTCAACTTTTTCCCGTCCTTCATCGTCGTAGTCGTAGATTCGCCGGGCCGTGTGCGCCAGCTGCACGGCGCCGTGGTCGCGGTACATGCGCTGCCACGGATCGGGATTGATGTTCTGGGGCACAATCGCCTTGAGGTTCGGATGCTGTTCCGGCGCAACCAGCCACTGCGTGGCCCCGTAGTACGAGCTACCGTACATGGCGATGTTCCCATCGCACCAGGGCTGCCGGCTGATCCATGTGAGCGCATCGTACCCGTCCTCGGCATCGTCGAAAAACCGGTTGTCCATCCCGTGTTCGCCTTCGGAACCGATATGTCCTCGGGTCGCCTGGCCGACAAAAACATATCCCCTCTCCACAAACCGGTCGGATATTCCACCCCAGAAGTCGGTATCGTACCCCCGTATAAGAATCACGGGCAAAGGGCCGGACCCCGGTCTAACGACCTTCGTCCGGAGCCTGACCCCATCCCTCATGGGAACCATGGTCTCTTCATACATCATCCGTCTCCAGGATTTCCCGAACCGTTACCCTTCGGCCTTCCTCTGCTGAACGATAAAGGGCTTTTACAACAGCCACATCCCGCAATCCGATCTCGCCGGGAACGGGGGGTTCCTTACCGGCAAGGATGGCACAGGCAAACGCGCGATTTTGATTGAATTCACAGTTTCGACCTCCGCGAATGTCACCCAGCGCAACTTCCAGATCACCCCCATTCTGCTGGTCCGCTGCGTCGGAGCATCGGTACACCAGCTTCTTGCCGATAAAATCCCTGGCCATGGAGATCACACACTTCTTTTGGTGCATAATCACCTGGCCTTCTGTGCCATAGATTTCAATCGCTTTGCCCTGGCTCGAATAACCTGACTCCAGCGTGAGGAGCGGGCCGTTCTTGAGCTCTGCAGCAGCGCAAACAACGTCTTCCCCTTCGAGACTGTGCCGGCAATGCAGATTTTTTGCGTACCCCATAACAGAGAGGATTTCATCCTGGACAATCCACAGCGCAAGGTTCAAAGGGTGGACACCCAACTGAATAAATGAACCCCCACCGACATACCGGGCCTCCGATCGCCACCGATCTTTGTCCTTCCAGTTGAGAGGCCCACAATGCGCATTGCGGATACGTACACTTGAAATCTGCCCCAGGCAGCCTTCTGCGATTGCCGTGCGCAAGTCCTCGGCAATCGGATTGTTCAGCCAGATCATGCACATGCCCAGCGTATTTCCGGTACGATGACTCGTTTCCACCATCAACTTGCAGTCCTGTACCGTAGGCGCCATGGGTTTCTGGCAGAACACGTGCTTTCCCGCTTCCAGTGCGGCAACCGTCTGTTCGGCATGAAACTGATTCGGTGTGCTCACATCTACGATATCCGCGTCGGAACCAAGCACCTCCTGGTAATCGGTTGTCCAACCAGAGGCATGAAATTCCTCAGCCACTTCACGCGCCCTTTCAGGATTGATATCGTGAACCAGCCCCAGCTGCGTTTCAGGCGCATTTACGTAGTTAGGAACATACCCACGTGAAACACCGAGTCCGGTAACAGCAACTTTTAATACCCTGTTCGTCATGGGACACGATCCTTCAAATGAGCCTCAACGGCGTTCTCTAAGTTTTTCCGTCGCCTTCAGGTCCACCTCCCGTTTTTCAACATCAATCACCACGCCGTAAACCTCTCGGGCCCTCTCGGGCGTTACTTTCCCGTCGATCACATCGGAAAGCACTTTGTCAACATCCCGCTCCAGCGCCGGACCGTACCCGCCTCCACCGGGCGTCCGGTAGCTTATCACCGACCCGGGCGGCAGCTTGAGTGTGATCTTGGAAGGCTGTTCAGCCGCTTCCCCGTCCGGATTCAAAATATACTTCGACGCAGCGCCATCCCCGCCTCCGAACAGCCCCCAGGGCGCAAACTTCCGATTGTCCGAGAAAATCGTCAGCGTGGCCTCGTGATCGCAGAACTTCCAGTCCCTCCGCACGCCCAGCCCGCCGCGGTATCTGCCCGCCCCTTCCGAATCCTGGATGAGTTCGTACCGCGTAATCATAAACGGATAGTGATTCTCCGTCTCTTCAACAGCGGAATTTTCCGTATTCTGAATATGACTCTGCACCGCGTCCATGCCATCCTTCGTAGGACGCCCGCCGTACCCGCCGGCCAGCGTCTCGATAAACGCATAGTGCTCTCCGATGCGCGGATCGAACCCTCCGCAGGCCATGTGACAGTTGGTGCTCTTGGTGCTCGCCATCACCTTCTGGGGCATCGCGTCGGAAAAGGCGCGGAAGGCCAGATCGCACAGCCGCATCGCAACCTCCCAGCCGCCCACCACCCCCACCGGAAGCTGCGCATTTACTACCGTCCCCTCCGGCGCCGTCACGTCAATCAGCTTGTAGAACCCCAGATTGGTCGGCACATCCGGATCGATCAGGCACTTGATCACGTATGCTAAGGGCGAATAGGTCTGCGTCAGCGTCGCGTTCATCGGCGAATTCCGCTGCGCATCCGTCCCCGTCAGATCGAAATGCACCCTTCCCGCTTCGATCTTCGCCTTCAAAACCAGCCGGATCGGCTCGTCGGTAATCCCATCGTCATCCAGATATCCCTCGGTAGAATACTCCCCCTCCGGAAGCGCCCCGATCTCCGTGCGCGCCCACCGCTCCGTATAATCGATCAGCTCATCGATGAACCGGACCACCGTCGCTTCTCCGAACTTCTCCAGAATATCTCCCATCCGCTTCTGGCCCAGCAGGGAAGCTGCAATCTGAGCACGAAAATCGCCCGCCATCTGCCTGGGCGCACGAATATTCCGCACAATCAGATCGAAAACATCGGTGTTGATCTCCCCGCGAGAAACAAGCTTCGACGGAGGTATAATAATCCCTTCCTGGTAGATCTCGTTGGAGATGCAATACCCGCCGGGAGCGTACCCGCCGATATCCGTATGGTGGGCGATCGTCGCCGCATATCCCTGAATCTTCTCACCCACGAACAACGGCGCCATAACGCCGATATCGTTCAGATGCACGCCGCCGCTGTGTGAATCGTTCATCACCGCCGCATCGCCCGGCGCCAGATTTTCCACGCCGTATTGCCGGATGGCGCTTGGAACCATTCTGGACATGGACGCTAAGTGTACCGGCTGGGAGAAAGACTGCGCAATCAGCCGAAGGTCGGCGTCAAACAGGGCGCATGAAAAATCCGCCCGCGTCTTGATATTGGTGGAATAAGCGGCCTTCCTCAGCGCCACCCCCATCTCATCTGCGGCCGCATCGAACGCGCTTCGCAGCACCTCGAAGGTGATCGGATCCATATTCAGCCCCGGGCTTTGCCCATCGGGGCTTTCTGGCCGGTCCCTTGTCATCAGGACACCCCCTGAATCAGGATATTGGAATACCTGTCCACTTCCGCAACATAACCGGGATGGATGACCACCGTGGAATCGACCTCCTCCACGATGGCCGGCCCGTCGATCCGGTTTCCGCACGCCAGCCTGTAGCGATCGTACACCTTGCAGGGAGTCATCCCGCCGACTTCCGAAAAAAAGACCTCCCGCTCGCTCTTCACCGCCGCCGAACTGTCTGCGCCGGACGGCTCCTGGATGGAAAACGCGGGCCGTTTGATCGCCCCGATTGCAGTCAGCCTCAGATTGATCACCTCCGTGGACTCTGCAGGATCGGCAAACCCGTAAGCGCGTTCATGGTCTTTAAAAAAAGCCGCATTCAGGGTCTCCTCATCGCCCGGCGCCAGGTCTCTATCGGGCGTCTCAATCTTCAACTCGTAGGACTGTCCGACATATCGCATATCCAGGACACGCAAAAAATGCATGTCGTCTGTTTCAATCCCTTCAGAGACCAGCAACTCTCCGGCATCCTGCTCCATTCTGCGGAAAGTCTCGTTGACATACGAAACGTCAAGCGCATCCATAGGCCGGATGTAGGACTGCACGTAGTCGTGTTTGATATCGCTGACCAGCAACCCCAGAGCAGATGTCACCCCCGGACTCCTGGGAATCAGCACGTTTGGAATCTGGAGCTCTCGGGCCAGCGCATTGGCATGCATCGGACCGGCCCCACCATAGGCCACAAGCACAAACTCACGGGGATCGAACCCCCGCTGTACGGAGATCAGCCGCAGCGCGCCCATCATATTTGCATTGGCAATCTCTACGATCCCATGTGCGGTCTCGATCACGCTTTTTCCCAGCCTGTCACCCACCCGCTTCACAGCCTTCTCTGCCAGATCCGTCCGCAGCTTCTGCTCACCGCCGATAAAATAGTCCGGGTTGATCCTTCCCAGAAGCAAATTTGCATCCGTAATACAGGGATCTTTCTGCCCCCTGTCATAGCAGGCCGGACCGGGGTCCGCGCCCCCGCTCCTGGGTCCCACCCGAAGCGCGCCGCCTGCATCGATCCAGGCGATGCTGCCACCGCCTGCACCGATCTCGACCAGATCCACCACGGGCGACCGCACCGGATACCCGGCGGCCTTGCTCTCGGCCACCGCCGCGCTGCTGCCCACCTCGAAATCGGAAGCAATCCTGGGCGCGCCCCGTTCCACCAAGCCCGCCTTTGCCGTCGTGCCTCCCATATCGAAACTGATCAGATTCTCGATCCCGGCCAGCCCGCCGATCGCAGTCGCCGCGATAATGCCGGCGGCCGGGCCCGATTCAATCAGGTGGACCGGCTCTTTGCGTGCAACCTGAGACGAGACAATGCCTCCCGCAGACGTCATCAAATGAAGCCCCACGCCCACCCCGATCTCGGACAACCGGCTGTCCAGCTGCTCCAGATAGCGATTCACAATCGGCAGCACCACCCCGTTTACCGCCGTTGTGCTGGCCCGGAAATATTCCCGCATCTCCGGGCACAGGTCCGAAGATAGCGAAATGAACACATCGGGCATCTCCTCCCGCACGATCTCCCCGACACGCTTCTCATGGGCCGGGTTGGCGTAGGAATGAAGCAGGCAAACCACCACCGACGTCACCTGTTCACGCGCCATCTTGCGCACAACCGTCCGAACCGCCTCCTCGTCCAACGGTTTCAGCACCCTGCCCGCGTAATCGAGCCGCTCCGGCACCCCGTAGCAGAGGTAGCGTGGCACCAAGGGCGGGGGTTTCTCGCAAAAAATATCGTAAAGCTTCGGCCGGATCTGCCGCGCAATCTCGAACACATCCCGGAACCCCTCGGTGGCAATCAGCGCGGCCCTGGCCCCTTTCCCCTCGATAATCGTATTCGTAACAACCGTCGTCCCGTGCACGATGTAGGAGATATCGGCCGCATCGACCCCTCGCTCCCGAAGCGCCCGTTCCACCACATGCATAAACCCCACGGAAGGATCCTCCGGCGTGCTCGCCATCTTAACCAGCGAAACCTCTCCGGTGGCTTCGTCCATCATCACCGCATCCGTAAACGTCCCCCCGACATCCACACCCAGCCTGTATGACCCCATCCGTCGCTCCTGTTATACCGGTGTGCGCCACGCTTCGTATCGCTCATCAATGCCGCGCACGATCTTCTCATAGAGTTCCATGACCTGCCGCGTGACCGGTCCGATACGCCCATCCCCTGTGGTGTACCTGTCAACCGATTTGACCGAAATAATCTCCGACCCCGTGCCGCACAAAAGCAATTCATCCGCAAAATAGAGTTCTGTGCGGTTGATCTCGCGCTCCACGACCTCTAAGTTAAGCGCGTTTGCACACAGCTCCATCACCGTCTCCCGGGTAATACTCTCTAAAATATCCGCACTCACGGGAGGGACGATCACCTTTCCGTTCCGGACCATAAACAGGCTCGCCATAGCGCCTTCCGCCACTTTGCCGTGCTGATTGAGCATAATCGCGGCGAAGAAATGCTCACATCCCTGGCGCCAGGCATCCATCGTGGCCAGGCGGTAATTGTGGTAATTGGAAATACACTTGATCCGCGGTGGCATCACGTGGTCCGCAATCCGCACCCAGGAACTGACCGCGCAGTCAATCGCCTCATCCTTTCCCAGCGACGACGCCCAGGCACGCGGTGTGATCGCAATATGCACCTCCTGTCCCAGGCTCGGCGTGCCCCCCCGTGCCGTATCCACCCCAAAAAAAGCCGTGGGCGCGACGTACGCATCTTCCCGAAACGCATTCACGCGCAGGATCTCAACCACGGCCTCCGTCAGCTCCTCGTCCGTCCAGGCGCCTTCCATATTCATAAAGCGCCGCGCCTGGCTAAACCGGGCCATGTGATCGGCCAGCCGAAAGATGTAGAGCTGTTCCTGTTCCCCATTCCAGTAGGCGCGGATGCCGTCGAACACCGCCGATGCCAGTCGGGGCCCGATCCATGTCACCGGAATGCTGGCCTCTTCCACCGGCATGATCTCGCCGTCAAACCAAAGTTTTACGCTTTTTGCGCTGGCGTCCATTTTACGCTCCTTCCGAAGACGATTATCATCTATCCGACGCCTGACATCTGCTTTCTCACTTCAGCCGTCGCCTCTTCATCCACCGCCAGCGTCTCCTCATCCAGCACCACGCCGTAGTCCTCCCGCGCCTTCTCCAACGACACCTTCCCATTCTTCACATCACGCGCCACCGCCTGTGGATCGCGCGCAAGCGGATCGCCCCAGCCCCCGCCGCCGGCCTGGCAGTGGTAAATCCGCTCCCCGGCCTTGATCGACGTCGAAATCATTGTCGGCAGCACTTCCTCGCCATCCTTATGGTGAAGAAGGTTAATCGATCCCGTTGCCTCCTTCCCTCCGTAAAGTCCATAGGGCAGATGGTCCCGCCGGTCCGAGCGAATCGCCAGGTGCGCCTCTCCATCCAGCAACTGCCATTCCCGCTCTATTGCCAGCCCGCCCCGGAACTGTCCTGCGCCCCCGCTGTCGCGCACCAGCCCGTAGCGCTCGATCCGCACCGGGTACTCGCACTCCGCCTGCTCGATCGGAATATTGCTCGCCACATTGGCCGGATTGCACAGCCCGTCATTCCCGTCCCGGTCCGGCCGCGCCCCCCAGGTCCCCGACATCAGCTCGTAGTACACATAAGGCGACCGGTCCTCCCGCTGCCCCCCGAAAATCACCAGCGTATTGCCCCCTTCTCCGGCTGCCAGCACCCGATCCGGCAGCAACTTCGCCAGCGCCCCGAACACCGTATCCGTCATCCGGAACCCCGTCACCCCCCGCATCGAAGACGCCCCCGGCATCACCACGTTTACCAGGGTACCCTCGGGCGCCACAATCTCAAGCGGCCGGAACATCCCCTCGGTATTCGGAATCTCTTCCTGCATCACCGCACGCACGCAAAGCGCCACCACCGCCGCCGTAAAAGACAACGTGCTGTTGATTGCCCCGCGAACCTGCGGGTCCGTGCCCGTAAAATCGGCCCTCAGCGTATCCCCCTTCACTGTCACCGTCACCTGAACCTTCACCCGGGGCCCGCCCACCCCGTCGCTGTCTAAATAATCCGTAAACGTATGGGACCCGTCCGGCCACGACGCGATCTCCGCTCGCACCAGCCGCTCCGTATACTCAATCAGATCGTCCGCGCACGCCACAAACATCTCCAGCCCGTACCGCTGAATCAACGTGTGAATCGCCCGCTCCCCGATATGGCAGGCCGCCAGCTGCGCCCGGATATCCCCAATCGTCATCTGCGGCACGCGCACGTTCGCCCGGATCAACGCAAAAATCGACGCATCCACTTCTCCGCGCCGATAGAGCTTCAACCACGGAATGCGGATCCCCTCCTGGAAAATCTCCGTATTGTCGCAGGCCGAACTCCCTGGCAGCCGTCCCCCCAGATCCAGGTGGTGCGCCGTACTCACCGCAAACGCCACCCGCTCACCCTCCCAGAAGATCGGCTTCACAATAAAAATATCCGGGATGTGCATTCCCCCGTCGAACGGATCGTTCAGAATAAACACATCCCCCGGTTCGATATCTTCCCCGAACCGCTCAAACAGCGCCGCCATCGCAAAGGGCACCGACCCTAAGTGCAGCGGAATCGTCACCCCCTGCGCAATCATCTCCCCCTTTGTATTGCACAGCGAAGTCGAATAGTCCAGGCAGTCCCGCACAATCGTCGAATAAGCCGTGCGATACAGCGCCCCGCTCATCTCATCCGCCGCCGACGCCAGCGCATTTTGCATGATTTCGCGTGTAATGGGATCTATTTCAGACATGGGCCCTCGGCTCCATCAGAAGATTCCCTTCACCGTCCAGCCAGCCGCGCATATCGGGCGGCGCCACCACCGTCGAATCGTATTCATCTATCAGAAACGGCCCGTCCGTGGGCTCCGCAAGCGCACGGCGCGCGATCACCGGCGTATCGACCGTACCCCACGGGCGCCCGAAATAAGCCTGGCGACTCGTCTCCCCCTCCTCGGTCCGCTCCGCCGGCTCAATCCCGCGTTCCTGCCCCCGCACGCCTGCCCGGCCCACCATCCGCACCGCCACCACCTCAATCGGATTGTCCGGATCGGATCGGTGGCCGTAAAGCTGTTCATGCTCCGCTTCGAACGCCCCGCACAGCGTACTCAGCGCATCCTCGGTCACCATCTCCCCCTCCAGCCCAATCCGGATCTCCGAAGCCTGCCCTTTAAAACGCACGTCCGCGCTGCTGTTCAAACTCACCCGATCCGCGGCGTAGCCCTCGGTCTCAAACTGGTCCAGCACCTTCTGTTTCATCTCCCGGATATAATGCTGTAGCGCCCCGGCCGTAAGCGCCTCCCCGGACAGCAGGCAGCTGCGGACCTCGTGGTGCTCGACCCCGGAAAAAAGCAGACCCAGCGCGCTGAACAACCCGGGCAGCGGCGGCACGATAATCTGTGAGACAAGGAGCTCCCGGGCAAGCCCGGCCGCGTGAATCGGGCCCGATCCCCCGAAGGCCATCAGGGCAAAATCGCGCGGGTCCCGCCCTCGTTCGGTGGACACGGCCCGAAGCGCCCGCATCGTGCGGGCATTGGCAATCCGGTGGATACCCTCCGCCGCCTGGAGCAGGTCCATCCCCAGCGGTGCGGCGATCCGGTCATGTACCGCACGCTGAGCTGCCTCAAGGTCCACGCTCACCTCCCCATCGGCCAGCTTCCCGGGGCGGATATAGCCCAGCACCACATTGGCGTCCGTCACCGTCGGCTCGGCGCCTCCCCGCTGATAGCAGACCGGCCCCGGCACGGCGCCCGCACTGTGCGGCCCCACACGCAGACCCCCCGCCCGGTCCAGGTACGCAACACTGCCTCCCCCCGAGCCCACCTCGGCGATATCGATACTCGGCGCCCGGATCAGTTCCCCACCCCCGCCCACCAGCCGGTTCCCCGCGGACACCGAAGCCCCCACCTCGTATTCCGGGCTGTACGCAATGCCACCCGCTTCAATCATAGACGCCTTGGCCGTCGTGCCCCCCATATCCAGAGTCACGAGATTCTGAAGCCCGATCCGCTGCGCACTAAATCCCGCTGCCAGAACCCCGGCCGCCGGCCCCGACTCCAGCACGTACACAGGCTGCTGCGCCGCATCCTCCTCCGGCGTCAGCCCGCCTGCAGACTGCATAATCAACAGCGGCGCCTCGATTTCCATCCTCCGCAGTCCCCCGCGCATCGCCTCTAAGTAAGACTGCATCACCGGACGAACATAAGCATTGACCACCGTCGTCGCCGTACGTTCGTACTCCCGACGTTCCGGAAGCACTTCCGACGACAAGGAGACGGGTACCCCTAACAGGCGCTGTCTTAAAAAATCGCCCACCGCGATCTCATGCCGGGGAAAAGCGTACGCGTGGAGCAGGCACACGGCCACGGACTCGACCCCCTCCTTTTCCAGCACCGTCCCCAGGTCTCGAAGCTCGGATGCTGCCAGGGGAACGAGCACCTCACCGGTAGCCGAGATCCGTTCCGTCACCTCAAAACACAGGTAGCGTTCGACCAGCGTTTCGGGCTTGTCAAAAAATAGATCGTACATCTGAGGCGCGCGAATGCGCCGGAGTTCCAGAACATCCCGGAAGCCTTTTGTCGTAATCAGGGCCGTCTTCGCGCCCCGGTGTTCCAGCACGGCATTGGTCGCCACCGTAGTCCCGTGCGCAACATCGCTCACAGACGCCCCCGAAGCGCCCGCAATCGGAAGCAGGTGCGCGATCGCGTCCAACACCGCCCGCTCAAAATCCGGGGGTGTGGAAGGAACCTTGTGGGTCCAGATCTTTCCCCTCTCATCCATCAGGATGACATCGGTAAACGTGCCCCCGACGTCTGCGCCGATTCGAATCGTATCTTGTGTAGAACTCATGGTCTTGGAATCACCGGAAATGTCACATAGGAAGGATGGGTCGTGTTATGATAGATCGTCTGCTGGGCCGCCTGCAGTTCCGCGTCCAGCCCTGGAACGTGGCCGGTATTCAGGTTCCGGTCGAACCGGGGGAAATTGCTGCTGGACACCTCCAATCGAATGCAGTGCCCCGCCTTGAAAACATTGCTCGTCTCCCACAGACTGAACCTGTACTCGTAAACTGTTCCGGGGTCGATCAGCGTCGGCTCCTCGTAAGACGCCCTGAACCGGGCCCTCACAATCCCTTCGCAAATGTGGATCGCCGCACCGCCTGGATGCACATCAACAAGGGTCGCCGTAAAGTCCGTGTCGGGCGCGCTGGACGAGGCGTAAAGCGTCAGTTCTATAGGACCCGTAATCTTTACCTCCTCGGCCAGCGGCGACGTGGAGTAAACCAGCACATCGTCCCGCCGCTCCACGGACCTGCGGTCTTTCGGACCGGTATTCGCAATAAACATGCTCTGCCCGCCCAGCGTGGGCGCCGGATCTTCGGGGTTATAGGTAAACGAATCGGCCGGCTCGTCTCCGGAAGGATCGGTGCTCAGCCCGCCATCTCCGAACAGCGAGTTCGCCCGCCCGCCGCTGTGAAGATAGTACTTCGTGTATTCCGTCCGCGCCAGCGGCCACTCCTGCTCCGAGCGCCAGACGTTCTCCCCCATCACAAAAATCCTCACCGGCGGTTCGTCGTCAATCCCCGTATCGATCCCTCTAAGCCGCTGATCGTACCAGCGCAGGTGCTCGTCCGGCATATCCACCGCCGCGCCCGATCCGAAATCGACCTCCCCGAACGGCTCGGCGCTGCCGATTCCCGAGTGCGTCCAGGGCCCCACCATCAGCCGGGTCTGCGCCCTGGCCTCCGGCGTCCTCGCCTGCGTCTTCCAGCCGGTAAAACATTTAAACCCTTCGTGCAGCAGATTGTCGTACCATCCCGTGATAAAATAGGCCGGCGTCTCCACTTTCCCGTACTTCCCTTTCATACTGTAGGACGACCAGAACGCGTCAAACGTATTGTGCCGGATCACCTCCCGGTAAAACGGCCGGTCTGCAATATCGTCCATCGCGGAAATCAGGGGCAGCCTGCGGTAAACCTCCTCATAGTTGACCAGATCTCTGGGCGCATTCTGATTCGTCCGGTCTCCCAGCCAGATCCAGTTCATCGCGTTTTGAAGCTGCAGGACCCCGTTGTATCGCAGGTGGCCGTAATTGTCTTCCTGATTCGCAATCGGCACCAGCGCCTTGACATACGGGCTGCGCAAGGGTGCAGGCAAAATTTGCGTAAACCCGGGATAGGAAATCCCGAACGTCCCAATAGTGCCGTCGCACCAGGCCTGGGCCCCAATCCACTGCTGTGTATCATAGCCGTCGTCTGTTTCATCGATGTAGGGCCGAAACTTCCCCTCCGACTCGTAGCGCCCCCGGCCGTCCTGCATCACCACCGCGTACCCATTTTGCGCAAACCGCACGGCCCAGTCCACATACCGGGGGTGCTGTGTGCTGTAGGGCGACCGGAGAAGCAGCACGGGAAATTTCTCGCCCCTGGCCGGACGGTACATTGCGGCATAAAGCCTGACCCCGTCACGCATGGAAATTTTCAGGTCCAGCTGAATATGGACATCCTGATCAGCCATGGCATGCTCCTGGTCTTCTAAAGTTCAATCCCCGCCTCCCGTGCAACCGTAAGGTTCGCCTGAAGCAGGGATTCGTGGTTCTCACCGGCATCCAGCCACCAGCCGTCCAGGACCTCATACTGCATGTCACCTCGCTCAATGTAGGCATTGTTGACATCCGTAATCTCGAGTTCGCCTCTGGCGGAGGGTTTGAGTCCTTTGACGATATCGAACACATCCGGCGGATACATGTAGACCCCAATCACCGCCAGATCGCTTGGAGGGTTCTCCGGCTTTTCGATAATCCGTTTGATTCTGTCTCCCTCCACCTCTGCGATTCCGTACTCCCAGGGGTGGTCCACGCGCTTCAGGAAAATTCGCCCCCCCCGGTCCTGCTGCGCAAACGCCTGAACGCCCTCGCGAATGCCTTTCTGGAGAATATTGTCCCCCAGTGCGACAATCAGCTTATCATCACCCACAAACTCCCGGGTCAATCCAAGGGCTTCCGCAATGCCGCCCTCCCCCTTCTGGTAAGCATAGTTGATGCGCGACAGACCGAAATCTTCTCCATTCCCGATCAATCTGAGAAAATCTCCCGCATAGGTCCCGCCCGTCACAATCATAATATCCTTGATGCCCGCATCGACCAGCATCTGAATGGGATAGTAAATCATGGGCCTGTCGTACACGGGCAGCAAATGCTTATTCGTGATCCGCGTCAAAGGCTCCAAACGCGTGCCGAGGCCACCTGCCAACACAACACCTTTCATGGGCAATTCTCCTTTTTAATCTGCTCTGATTTCCTCACTCAGCACCCCAACCTGTTCAGCACATTCCGGGTAATCTGCGCCACAGCGCTATTATCCCGATACAGGCCGTGTCCCCACTCAATGGTCGCCGCATTAAACACAGCGCCCTTGAACTCGGTCTCGTTAATCGCAACCGTCCCATAGCACTTGCCGATCCCGCTCTCGCTCCCTTCTTTCGTCAGATGTCCAGCATCGGGCACAAGACAATCGGCAATCGCCAGAATGTTGTATTCCGGAGACACCCCATCTTTGCCTGTGTGCTGAGGGTGCCCGTCAACCAGAATCAGATCCGCTGCATCCGCCTCCACGCCCACAATGGAGTCCTCTCGCCCGAACTCATCTCCCTCTTTCAAGCCTGTTCCTTCAAAGACCCAGTGGTCCGGATCGCACACCCGGTAGTATCCCCAGTCTTCGGTTGTAGGCGCAAGAAAAACATTGGGATCATCTGTTTTGGTATGAACGAACGACGTATAAAAAACCCCGATGGTACGCTGGCGCAGATCGTCGATAAAATTCAAGAACGACGTCTCCGGGCGTTCGGACGTCGGCCGATCGTGATAGTAAGGCTTGGCGCAGAAGATCTGCCGCTGGTTGCTGCGCAGCTCGATCTCCTGGCAGAAGCAGTTTCCCCCAAACAGCATCAGGTTCCCGCCGTCCCGCACAAATTGCTGCAATTGAAGGCACTCGTTCCGGCTGTTGTATTCGTCGTGTGCAAATCGGACATTCGCCTTGTAATGCGTCAGAATATCCGGCTCCGCATCGTGGTCCCCGTTTACGCAGTAATCCACAGCGTAGCCTTCGGCGTCGATCCACGACGTAAAAAACTGGTCCCAGATGTAGAAATTGCCCAGGCAGTCGATCTGGAGGGGGCGGTCGAAACTCACCAGCTTCGCGTGCTGCCTGTCCGTGGAGATATAATCGTAAAAACACTTCCCGCCCACGTTATTATACGCCTGATATGTATTTGTCGCAACCGTCAATAGCAGAGGGGACTCGGGCGATCTGGGCCGCACCACAAACAGGATCTCTCGCAACCCCTGGCCGGTCGGAAAAGTGGCAATATACACCCCACTCTTCCAGTCCTCCGGAACCCTGAACGAAACCACTGGCTGCCACCCAAACCCATCCTGGTACCCCAGTTCGGGCACATCCTGAAGCGCCCCTTTGAGTCCGGTAATCGTCTTCACCAGCTCCCGTTCCGCCCCCTCACGAAAGATAAAAATTTCGTAATAGGAACGCGAATTCGAAATGTGGAAGGCAATCTCCTCCCCCTGCTTAACACTCGACAGGTTCGCATAGCCCCCCTCCTTGAGCTTCCAGTTCGACGTAGCGTCCCACTCATGGTGCGCCCATATATGTTCCCGTTTCATCCAGATCCTCCTTTCCAAACAATGCCTCTCCCGGCCAATTCCTACGCGAGAAAACGGTTCAACACATTCACCGTAATCTTCGAAATCGAATCGTCCACCGGCAGCGAACTCGGATAATTGATTGACCCCACCGAAAACACCTCACCCCCGCTCTCCGTCTTATGACAAACGATCTCCGCGCCCCCTTCGTCCGGATTCAGCCCCTTGGCCAGAAGCTGGACATTTCCGGGCGAACTGGCCGAAATCTTGTCCGTCTCGTGTCCCGAAGCCCCGCCCGGGCAGCGCATATGCAGATACTTCTCCCCGAAGATATCTCCATTCTTGAGCCCGGTCCCCTCAAAAATCCAGTGAGACGCGTCAATCACCCGGTAAGGCGCCCCGGTCATAATCCCCGTCTCCGAACACACCTCACCCAGCAGGTTCGCCTCGGACTCATGGAACTGGTGAAAGCGGCTTTCACATCTGATCTTCTGCATATCGTTGAAACTACCGCCCTGATCTCCATTGCGGCAGACCATCGTATACGCATCCAGAAATTCAACCTCACAGTTCAGCCCGTTGCCGCCCAGATACACCAGCTTCCCGCCCCGTTCAAAGACCCAGGACTTGAGCTTGAAATACATATCTGCAGACCAGTATTCGGGATGCGTGCTCAGAATCAAAACCCTGTAATCGTCCAGATTCAACACCCCCGAATCGAGCTGCGTTTCAGCGTAAAAATCGTAAGCGTACCCTTCACGCTCCAGCCATCCCAGAAGCCGCCATTCCGCAGGGGCCACGTGACAGTTGGACCGCCCCTCTATCGGATCGGTTATCTTCTCTCCCTCCAGTATGTGGTTGATCAACTCCGGGCGGTCGAACGAAAGCGGTGGATACGCCTTCGAATTAAAATGGGTATGTCTTGGATCCGTATACCGTTTCAGCTCCAGCCGTGCATTCACAGTGGGCCTGGGTGGAAACCCGTCCGGGTGAATATAATTGCTGCGGCCCCCAAAATTGTTATACGCATTCCAGTTGATATTCGAAGCCAGCACGGCAATGTCCGATCCCGGCCTGGCCGGCGCAACAACCCACGGAAACGAAAAAAACGCGCCCGACCCCGTCTTAGCGTGCAAATAATACAGCCCCGAGCGCTCCGGCGCCGTCACATACTGTTTGTGGGTAGGGCTGGTATACCCCTGTGAATTCCACCTGATCCCCGTCCGGGTATAATCGCCGTCCGGGCTGATCTGCATCGTCGCCCCAGGCCCGTGTTCATCGTGCCAGCCGATGGGGCGAATCAACTCCTTCTCCCATCCATAACGCCACAACTCCAGCTTATACGCCTCCACAGAATGCACACGAAATTCTGACCGTTCTCCCGACTGCACCCATTTGGGCCACATATACCCCAGCAGGCCATCGCCCAGAAGACGAAAATGGTAAGGCTCGTCGGTTGGAAGCGCCATCTGCACCCGCTTGGCGCCAAATCCCTCTTTGTAAAGCGTCACCATATACTCGCCCGCTTCCAGGTCCGCATACACCGCCCCGGTAGCCCGCGACCGGGCTTCAAAAGAACCGACATCGTTTTCAAACTCCAGCAGCACATCGGCCAGCGCCACAAAACGCTCATCGCTCACATATCCAATCAGCATCACACGCCTCCTGAATGAAGTATCTCCGATCCGCTACCAATTCCCCCCCAAAACCAAACCCCTTGACACCCACAGCCCTGTCTGTCATATTACCCATCACACGTTAAGGTAATTCAGCTCCATTCTCAGAAAGGACCTCGCCATGAAAGCCCTGGAACTCGACGTCAGGTATTATCATCAGCCCCGGATCTCCAGAGTCAACGAAACCGACTTTCAGCACAACACCCTCCACTGGACCCTTCCAATCGACGAAATCGCCCTGGTCCTGGTGGACGTCTGGAGCGACCACTATGTCACCACTCACCTTCAGCGAGGCAGGGATATCACTTTAGAGTGCATCAAACCCGTCCTTGAAACCTTCCGGAAGATTGGCGCCGCCGTCATCCACGCACCCAGCCCGGCATGCGCCCAGAAATACCCCCAGTGGACGCAATTCGCCGGCGACAAAGAAGTGAAAGGCGCCTCTGCGAACAGCCGGGACGACTGGCCCCCCGCCGAATTCCGCTCAAAATCGGAAGAATACGAAAAGTGGGCCCGCCCGAAGGAGCCCAGAGATCAGGTCTTTGAGGACATCATCACAAACCGCCGCATCATCCCCGAAGTCGAACCGAAGGACGGCGACTATGTAATCGTCAACGGCGACCAGCTCCACCGGGTGTTGAGCCACCGGAAGATCCTCCACCTCTTTTACGTGGGTTTTGCCGCTAACATGTGCATCCCCTTCCGGGACTACGGCACGCGGGCCATGAAAGACCGGGGATACGACATTGTCCTCATCCGGGACTGCACCTCGGCGATCGAAGTGGAGCACACTGCCGAAGACCTCATGCTCTCCCAGGCCGCTGTGATCGACACCGAGCTCAACGTCGGCTACACCACATCCTCATCCGATCTGGTCGCCGCGTGTGAAAAAATCGCATAAACCGGTTACAGATCCGATGGCACGCGCTGCGCTGCCTCCCGGATCACCTCGGTGCCGGCGTCCTTCTTATGGGCTTGCTCGCTCAGATGGCGCCTCCACGCACGCGCGCCCGGCGCCCCCTGGAACAGCCCCAGAATATGCCGCGTCATCTGGCCGAGCCTCACCCCGCGCGCCAGCTGCGTCTCCGCATAAGCCACAAACTGCTCTAAGATCTCGTGCCGCGTCAAAACAGGGCGTTCATCGCCGTAGAACATCGGGTCCGCAGACGCCAGAAAATAGGGATTCTGATACGCCTCGCGCCCGATCATCGCCCCGTCCACGCACGTAAGATGCTGCCGGATGTGATCCAGCGTCTTGATGCCCCCATTCATCACAATCTCCAGATCGGAAAAATCCTGCTTGAGACGGTAGACCATGTCGTATCGAAGCGGCGGTATTTCCCGATTCTCTTTGGGGCTCAACCCCTGCAGCCACGCTTTGCGTGCATGAACAATAAAAACCCTGCATCCCGCATTCGCAACCGTTTGCACAAAATGCCTGAGCTCGCTATAGGAGTCCCGGTCGTCAATCCCAATACGCGTCTTCACCGTAACCGGAACCTCAACAGCGCGGCCCATTGCCTCAACGCACCGGGCAACCCGGTCAGGTTCGGCCATCAAACAGGCTCCGAAGCGCCCCGTCTGAACCCGATCGCTGGGGCAGCCCAGGTTTAAGTTCACCTCGTCGTATCCGCAGTCCTGTCCGATCTTCGCGCACTCGGCCAGAGCTTCGGGATCGCTCCCTCCAACCTGCAGCGCCAGAGGGTGTTCCCGGGCATCGTACCCCAGAATTCGCTCCCGGTCTCCGTGTAAAATCGCGCCCGTCGTAATCATCTCCGTATACAGGAGAATACGCCGGGAAAACAACCGCAAAAAATAGCGCTCGTGCCGGTCCGTCCAGTCCATCATCGGCGCAACCGAAAGGACGCGGTTTAGCACAAACTCAGCCACCTTCAACCCCTCAAGGATACAGTCCCATGCGCGTTGAACGATTGCCGAACAACCCGATCATCAAACCCCACATGGACGACCGGATGGGCGACAACATCAACGGCCCTTCACTCATCCGGGTTCCGGACTGGCTGGAAAACCCTCTGGGCAAATATTACCTCTACTTTGCCCACCACAGAGGAGAGTACATTCGCCTGGCCTATGCAGACAGCCTGGAAGGCCCCTGGACCACATACGAGCCCGGCACCCTACACCTAAAAGAGGCATTCTGTAACCACCACATCGCCTCTCCCGATGTCCACATCGACAGCGAAAAACGCGAAATGCGGATGTACTACCACGGCCCCGTTCCCGACAAGGGCCAGCAATCCAAAGTCGCCATCTCCAAAGACGGCATCCACTTCACCGCCTATCCCGAAGACCTGGGCACGTCCTACTTCAGGGTCTTTCAGTGGAACGGGTACACGCACGCCCTGGCCATGCCCGGCATCTTCTACAGATCGAAAGACGGCCTCACAAACTTCGAACAGGGCCCCACCCTCTTCACCGAACACATGCGCCACCTGGCCCTCAAACTGGACGGCAACCTGCTCTCCGTCTTCTACAGCAACGCCTTCGACTGTCCCGAACACATCCTCTACGCCACCCTCCAATTAACCCCCAACTGGATGGATTGGAAAGCCTCCGAACCACAAACCGTCCTGAAGCCCGAAACCGACTACGAAGGCGCCGACCTCCCCCTCGAACCCTCCAAAAGAGGCTGGATACCCACAAGAGCCCGCCAACTCCGCGATCCGGCCATCTTCCGTGAAAACGGAAACACCTACCTCCTCTACTCCATAGCCGGCGAACACGGCATCGCCATATCCAGGCTGTTGGACTAATCACGGAACCTCCGTGATATAAAAACGGGTCGACCGCCAGGAGCAGCCAACCCGTCTTGAGTGCCTCTATCCACACCCGGAAATCTATGCCTTGAGCGTCTCTAACTTCAACTCCTTGGCGTTCACAATGCTTGGAGCCGCCTTTGGGGGATTCTTCTCTAAGAACGGAAGCACATTGTTGGAATCCGACCAGACCGGATAGCCTCTCAAAATGCCGGCCACGTTGCTGGCGGCCAGCGTCGCCATTCCCTCCCGGGTCCAGTCGGTCGCCGAGGCAATGTGGGGCACAATCACCACATTGTTCAGCTTGTTCAGCCCCGGCTTCATCTTAGGCTCGTCCTCGAACACATCCAGCCCCACCTTGAAGTTCGGGTTCTTCTTGCAGTGGGCGACCAGGGCCTTCTCGTCGATCACCGGCCCCCGGCTTGCATTCACCAGAATCGCATTCTTCTTCATCAACCGGAGGCGTTTGGCGTTCATCAGGTGGTGTGTCGTCTCGTCGAGCACGGGATGCAGGCTCACCACATCCGCCTTCCGGAGCACCTCCTCAGGAGTCTTGGCCCGCGTGCAGCTCACCGGATCTTCGCCCTGGGATTTCAAGAACCTTCCGTATTCGCGGATGTATTTTTCAAGCATCTTGTTCTGGAAGATATCGTAGTAGATCAGGTTCATCTTGAACCCTTCCACCATCATCCTGCCGTAGGTGTAGCCGATTCGACCCGCGCCGATAACCCCAACGGTCTTCCGCCTCATCAGTTCCCCGAGGAACAGGGTGGGCAGCCAGCCTTTGTACTTGCCCCCGCGCATAAACGTATCAGCCTCCACCACGCGCCGTGCGGCCGAAAACGTGAGCGAGATCGCCATCTCCGCCGTGGTATCCGTCAACACCCCCGGCGTATTCCCTACGGGAATCCCGCGCTCGGTGGCGGCGCCCACATCCACGTTGTTGAAACCAACCGCATAATTGCTGTACGCGGTGCCGCCTGCGGCCTTCAGCGCCGAGAAGAGCGGCTTGCCCCAGTTCTCCGTCAACTGCCCGATCACGCCGTCGCACTGCTTTCCAATGGCCGCTTTAATCTCGCTAACGCGCAGAATATCCGTGGACGTACCAACTTCGACCCTGCAGCCCGCCCGGGTCAGAATCTTCAGCCAGAGGTCTCCGGGCAGTTCTTTTGTCACCACCACACGTTTTTTTCCGGAAGGGTTGTGTGTCTGCCACCGTTTGGCGCTCAATGTGTTCCCTCCTTATCTTGTTGAATATGTACCGATCCGACAGCCGTACCCTGAAATTTAGGGGCCGCGTGATCGGATAGTTGTTCCCCTTGTTGAAAGCGGAATATAACCAACGCCCGATCGGAATTCAAGAGAATCTCACGAACAGGCCGGACGGCCTAAGCATCGCCCAGCGCCTGAATCTCCTCACGGCGTTTGGAAATCTCTTTGGTGAGGCTCAACACAGATTGGAACTTCTCTAAGGATACCGGTTTTGACAGCACAACATCGGCGGCTGTTAGGGCATCGGGGTCGATATCACGGGTATAGGCGGAAACGATCGCCAGAATAGCATGGGGACGCAATCCCCGGATAACGGAAAGAGCGTCCAACCCGCTCACTCCGGGCATCCGAATATCCAGGGTAATAATATCGTACTCCACCATAATGGCTTTGCCAATAGCGTCTTCTCCCGAATCCACCGTCTCTACCAGCTCACATCCCACCATCTCGGCGGCATCTGCCAGAATCTGCCCAGCGTCAACATTGTCATCCACAATCAAGACTTTCATGATACAGATCTCCTCCGTGCGATCCCCGATACCATCGATTTTCCGACTCTTTTTAGCAGAAGTAGTCTGTAAGGTAATGCATTTAAAACAGGGGGTCAAGCAGAATTCTGAGTACAAAAAAAGACGCCAGCCCGATGGGTCGGAAGCTGACGTCTGGTAGGACAGTAGTGATGCCGAATCACTATTGAAAATATCGGCACTTCGATGACCAAACTTTAGGGGAAAATCTTCTGATTTTACAAGTGGATAACTCACACGGCCGTCGAAAACCTCCTTCGTTCCGGTCCGGATGCCCGCACCCGGAGGTTCACGACCGAAAATTTGGAACTGCCACCGGTTCTCCACCTCGTTCGGCGGACAT
Organism: Candidatus Latescibacterota bacterium; assembly: GCA_965249305.1. Lineage (GTDB taxonomy): Bacteria > Latescibacterota > UBA2968 > UBA2968. Next base: position 7,784,552 of record OZ252228.1, read on the forward strand.
GTGCGCGCACAGTCCCGGCGCCGAATAATCCATTGAGCGGTACACATCGATCGGCGGCCGCCTGCCTTCCAGCACCCCCCGAATAAACCCGTCCACCATATAGTACTCCGATGTTCCGTGCCCACCGGCCGTCGCCTCCGCAGGAGCATCGGGATCTGAGGCCTCTGCCGGAACCGGCGCCATCTTCTCGTCCCCAGCCCGGTACATCTTCGCCTCCTCCCAGGGTACCCTGCGGTTCTCCAGCGTCCCTTTCGTCCCGTAAAAAATCTGCCAGTGCATCGCCGGCTTCCGGGTCACCGTAAACCCGCAGAGAATCTTGACCACCCCCCCCTTCGCCGTCCGAAACAGCCCCACCTCCATATCGGTCGAACCGATCTCCGGCTCGGTATGGGAGCCTGTGGCCATCCCCACCGCCGAAACGCACCTGTCCTCTAAAATATCCAGCACCGGCCCCAGGCTGTGCGTGCAATAGTAAATCGGCGGCATCCCCGCCCGCCAGGTCGGCCGGCCCTGCTCATCCCGCATCAGCCCCCGGCAATCGTGGATATATTCCGCCTCAGAATAAAAAACCTCTCCGATCTCTCCGGCCCGGACCTGCTCTTTCCACTTCCGGACATAATGGTAGAAATTCATATTTTCGGCCATCATATAAACACGTCCCGTCCGTTCAACCGCCGCCACGATCTCCCCACACTCCTCCAGCGTCCAGGCGGCCGGCACCTCGCTCAGCACGTGCGCGCCGGCATCCATCGCCCGAACCGACTGCTTTGCATGCAGGGGCGCCGGTGTGGCCACCACCACCACATCCAGTCCGAATTTTAGAAACGCCTCAAAATCCGAATACACCCCCCCAACTCCGAACTCCGCCGCCACCTGCTCCGCCCGGTCCACCGCAACATCGCACACCGCAGTCACCCGCGCGTCCCGGTGGTTGTGAAACACCCGAAAAAGCCCCCTGCCGCGCCTCAGACCCACCACACCAACCCTGAGCATACACCCTCCCAAACCAAAAAGCGCGAGGTCAAAACCCCGCGCAGCATCTACATCCCACCTCACCCCGACAACGCTCCACCGTTTTTACTTTTTACTTAATTCCCACCTGCTCAACCACCGGCTCAATCGACAAATACGTATCGATCGCAGGCGGTTCCCCCTCGCCGTTCAACAGAAACTCCGCCATTCGGTACGCAGCCGCCATCTTGGGCCAGATTACTTCCCGGTAGCCCCGTACTTCCTCGGGCAACTCAAACACCTGCACGCAGGCCCGGTATCGATCCTCATCGTCATAATCGAACCGGTCCACAAGGTCTATGTACCAATCCCTGTATTCCTTCTCTTCCTGATGCCAGGCCGGCAGTATCTTTCGCAGAAACTTCATACGCCGCATAAGCTTCAGCATCCAGCCCCTGGACCTCAGGTTAAAGACAATATCTATCCCCAGAGGCTTGAAATGAGGCCGGGTCAGGTGAACATAGGAAATCCGATCCCCCCGCTCCGGATCGATCTGATAACGCTCATAGTCCCGACGGCGCTTCTCCTCGCTCGTCAGCAGATGCGCAACATAGATCTCATCCTTATAGGCCATCACCCTGGACAAATATCGGATAACCGCCCGGGTTGCGCCATAACCCAGTTCCGGGCTGTCTTTCTCGTAAACCGCTTTCACCCGCTCGGCATAAGACCGCGCATACTCCACGCCGTCCCACTGGATCAGGTCGTAAGCCCCAAGCGCAAATTGTACCCGCGCCACCTCATCCAGATCCATCCCCTCTACCAGCGCCGCAACCTCCAGATAGGCGGCGCTTACCTGCTTGCCTCTGGACCGCAGCAAAATATCGGCCTTGTCTTCCATCAGGCTCTGGTAGGCAATCGGCGCTTCGCGTTTATCCACAACCCCCGGATCCAGGGCAATCTTTCGTCCAAGGTCAAAAGCCTTCAGATTCGGTTCCAGGTCCTTTCCGATATTCTGTTTCATCGCCCAGTGGATATTCTCAAGATCCAGCGGAAGCACGCCCCGCTGATAGGAGACGCCCAGCAGAATGCTGTTGGCGTAAATTTTATTCCCCAAAAACCGTTCCGAAATTTCACCCAGGTCCATGCCGAAATAGGTTTGTGAATCGGTGTACTTCCTGAGCGCCGCCTCCAGTTCCGCCGAGTCAAAATCCTCTTCTCCGGTCAGGGTCTTAATCGTGTTCCGTTTCCCGGTCTCCACCACAGCAGTCGTGTGCTCCGGGCTGGCAATCCGGCCGTATCCCCGGGGGTCCAGACCCCGCACCGCCTCCAGAATGTCCAGCCCCAGAAGCAGGTCGGCATGCCCGTAGGGGGTCAACTGAGAGATGACCCGATCACCCTTTGTGAAACTCACGTGCGAATAGACCGCCCCGTTCCGGATAGCCAGACCCTTCTTATTCGTGAATCGAACCGTGTACCCCTGCTTCGCCCCCGCAACCGAGAGAATAGCGGCGATTGTATTGATGCCCATTCCCCCGACGCCGGCGATATACGTATACCAGGTCGTGTCGAAATCTCGGACCTCCGGTTCGGGCAGGCCGGATAGGTCGATCGTCTCGGTCACTTTCTCCGACGGGCGGGTGCGGGTAATACTCACCTCTTCGAACGAGGGGCAGGTCTTGTCTTCGTTGGCAACCGTCACCCGTGTGCAGGCGCCGTCCGCCACACACAGCGAAAGGTCGGTGGCGATCTTGGGGCCGTGCAGGGTCTCCTCCACCGTCAGCCCGCTACAACCAGTCGCCCGGGTGCACTCTAAGCAGTACTCGCACACCTCGGGAGTAATGTTGATCTGCTCCTCTTTGGGGAGGAACCCCGCCTGCTTGACGATCTGGCGCTGTTGCGCCTTCACCCGCCGGTGATAGGTAATCCCGCACTCCTTGTCCGCGACAACCACCTTCACCCCATCCCTCAGCAGCGTCTCTTCCAGCATCTTCCGGTAATCTTCGCGCTCTGCCGGATTCATTCGAGCGACAAAGACGCGTTCCTCTCCCTTCGTAGCGGCCATCCCGCGGACCACCTGCTCGATGTCCTGGGCAAAGGTCGGCCGCCCCATAATATCGATGTCCACCCCCGGCGTCGGCTGGTGACCCGTCATCGCGGTCGTCTTGTTGTCTAAGATCACATAGGTGATATCCTGGTTGTGCTTGATCGAATCGGAAATCGCGGCCATCCCGCTGTGGAAAAAGGTCGAATCCCCCATAAACACCAGCTGCTTGTTCGTGATAAAAGGATCGATGCCCGCGCCGGTGCCTCCCCCCAGCCCCATCCCGGAGAGATTGTGCATCAACCGGTCGAACGGCTTGTACTTCAAAAGGGAATAACAGCCGATGTCGCCGTGGAACACCAGATCGACCGGATCCCTTCTGTGGTGCTCGTGCATGTAATCCGTGTCGTTAAAATCGTCGATCATGCGGTCCAAAACACTGGCCGAATCCCGGTGGGGGCAGCCCGGGCAAAACGAGGGGGTTCGGACCGCAGCTTTCAGGTCGTATCTTTCCGTGGCCTCGATCAGGGCGACCTCCCCGTCAATCCGGTCCCGGTCCACCGGCACTGTGGGATCGTCCAGAGACTTCAGCAGAGGCGCCAGAACGCGAAGCATAATCGAAGGGTTCATCCCCTTGCTCGCTGGAAATCCCGGCCAGCCCTTGGGGAAGCGTTTGCCCCAGATTCTGAAAGGGCCGATCTTTCCATCCTGATGCAGTTCCTGCAATGCGGCCGTCACCTGCTCTTCTAAGAACCCCCGCTTCTCCTCCACCACGTAAATTTCGTCCACCTGGTTCACAAAAGTTCTCAGAATCTCCCGGTCGACCGGGTGGGTCAGGCCGAACTTCAGAATCGGAACGCACTCCTCCAGTCCCACCATTGTCAACACGTGCTCTAAGTAACAATAGGCCAGGCTGCTGGTCACAAATCCGATCGGTTTTTTCCCCGACGCAGGTGGATAGAGGATCTTATTCAGTCCGTATTCCCGAGCATGCGCGAGCAATTCCGGGAACCGTTTGGAGAGAACCTCTTCCTCTTTTGCGGCCGTATGAGGCGGAATGATCACCCGGTCGTCCACCGGGATGGACCGGCTGTCGATCGTCACCGGATTGTGGGTTGTAAAATCGGGATAGCGATTGGGCTGCACCCCAACCGTCCCCCCACCGTCGGCCTGGTTAGACGTGATCAAATAGGCCATGTAGAGCCGGGTTTTTTCAGAAAGATCGAACGCGATGCCGATCCAATCCTTGAGTTCCTGGAAGGTGCTCGGCTCCAGAAGGGGCATATAGAGATGCCTGGCAATAAAACGAGAATCGGCCGGCACCTGTGTGCCTTCAGACCAGGTATCGTCTCCAAAAACCGCCACCGCCGCCCCTCCGGGCGCCGTGCCCGACATATTCCCCAGGGCCAGGCCGTCGGAGGCCACGTGGACCCCCACGCTCTTCATCACCGTCATCGCCCGAATCGCTTCCATCTGGGAACCGTTCAACCGGGCGGCGCTCAGAGCCTCGTTGTTGGCAATCTGCACCACAATGCCCTGCTCAACCATCAGCTCCCGGATGCGCTCGGCCGCATCGAACACTTCTGCCACCGGAGACCCCGGATATCCGGTTAAAAGCCCCATGCGGTGCTCCAGCCCTCCCTTGACAATCAGCTCATTGCCGGTGAAGATGCCGATGCCTTCTTCCTGGAGAAATCGCGGGTCCATACACGTCCTCTAATTACAGAATGCAGATTGCAGATTGCGGAACAAAAGATTCTCAATCCGCAATCTGCATTCTGCATTCCGCAATATAAACCTGATCCCTGCTTTACAGCTCATCCCGCCAGTCCGGGTTATACCTCTCTCCGGGATGAGTCGAGTGTACAAGCTCGTAAGTGCCCACCCCCCGGCGATCCCGAAAGATAAACTCCGAACGCCTCTGCTTCTCATAGGACCATGCCTCAAACGGCTTCTTCCCGGCGCCGCCGGTATTGTACTGGATATCATCTGGAGGCCCGTATTGAATATAGACCCGCCCCTTGTCCGTATCCGATCCCCGCTTCTTGTGCCCTGACGAAAAGTTGTTCTCTGCATAGCGCATCCGGTGCATGTGCTCAATCAACCGCTCGTTGGCCGGTGTTTCGGGCGATGGATCCAGGTTCTTCCAGAACGCCCTCAAAAACCGTAGGCTATCTTCCTGAGTCTCCAATTTTTTCAACGCGTCGCGTTCCTTCTTCCCGGCAATATACCGGATATGCCCGTAGTACCGAAGCTGATCCTTCTGATCCTCGGTCAGGTCTTTTGGCGTCTCCTGCGCGGCTAAAAAAACCATCCGGCGCTGGCGGAGGTGTTCCCTGCTGCTCCGATCGAAGGCCTCCACCTGAAAATAGTAGGTTCCCCCCTCCAGCCCCTCGGTATCCAGCGTATCTGTTTTCACAATACTTTTTCCGGGTTTGATCAACCGCTTGCTGGGAAACGTCCTGCGGGGAATCCCGGAGGAATCCGTCAAACTGTAGCCCAGAACAAACGAACTGTTCGACCGGTCGGAATGGGCTGCAAGATTGTAAATCTCAAAATAGAACTGCATCGGTTTGCCGGCAAAATAACTTCGGGTGGTGTTGGGCACCACATTCCATCCGTACTTGAAAAATCGCCCCTCTTCCTCGGCCTTCTCCAGCTTCGAGGCAAACAGGATATCGCTGGCCACCAGTGCTTCTCCCTCAAAGTTAGGCACCTGCAAGAGCCCCTCACATGTACCCTGTTTATCCCCGTAGATATCTTCGATGGCGCACGTCATTCGATACATACCCGGCAGGAGATCGAACCGGGCAAGATCCCTGAAAGGCAGGGCCGCCGACTGAATCCCCTTAAGATCCCGAACCGAAACGTTGCGGGTCCACGTCTCTTTCTCAACCGGTGTGCCGCTCGTATCAACCAGCGTAACCGACAGGTCCATCTGCGCAACATGACGGTCTTGTTCGGGCACAAACTGAAACTGTTTGGCGTCAACCAGGATATACAGCTCCTCACGCGTATACCCTTTTGGCCCACGGAAACCTGCCGTATCAATAAAAAACCTGAGATCCCCCCTGCTCATCATAGGCATATCCTGATATTCGTCCGGAGCCCCGGACGGGGGTTGACCCTCCTGACCGTACACGACAGAATGCCCCCCCAACCATCCGGCGATCACCAGGAGAACGCCCCCGCAAACACAATATCCAATTTTCATTGTCTTTCCTCCGCGATGCACAAAATTCACGCCATCCATCCGGCGGAATAAATTATCCGATCTTCTATGGTGCACAGCAATGTATTTAAGTTCAGAATTGAAGTCAACACAAAAGCACGCCCCCGGCTTCCTGATCCGGCGGCGCCAGGAAAATATCTTCGCCTTCCACCCGCACCCTGTAATTCTGCACCCGGTAATGCGGCGCTTCGAGACACGCACCGGTCGCCACATCGAACTTCAACCCGTGCCACAGGCAGGTCACCAGATTTTCCTTGAACGCCACGGTGCCGATGGGTCGGTAACTGTGGGGGCAGATATTGTCAATGGCATGAAACCGGCCGGCCGTATTAAAAAGGCCCACCTCCCGCCCCCTCATCACCACCACCTTTCCCGTGCCCGGAGGAACCTCCCCAACCGAGGCCACGCGCACAAACCCATCCTCGACCCGTTTGTCCTCAACCTTCTTTTTCCCGGTCCACCCTCTAAGGCCAAACACGGTCTACCCTTCCCTATGTGACATTCTTCATTTTTCACGCTTCACTCTTCACCTGCTCCGCCGCGTGATAGGAACTCCGCACGAGCGGTCCCGATTCCACGTGTTCAAACCCCAATGCGCTGGCAAACCGCTTCAATTCGACAAACTCATCCGGGTGGTAAAATCTTGCAACAGGTACGTGCCTGGGAGAGGGTTGCAGGTACTGTCCTACCGTTAGGATAGTCGTACCCTGAAGGGCGATATCCCGGATCGTCTGATGCAGCTCCGCCAGCGTTTCTCCGGCGCCGACCATAATGCCGGACTTGATCGGAATATCCGGCCGCATCTGCCTGGCCCTGCGCAGCAGTTCCAGAGACTGCCCGTACTTGGCCTGCGGGCGCATAGGGCGGTAAAGCCTCGGCACCGTCTCTAAGTTGTGATTCAAAATCTCCGGCCCCGCTTCCATCACCATCCCCAGCGCCTCCCAATTGCCCTGAAAATCGGGAATCAACACCTCCACGCTCGTCTCCGGACAGAGCCGGTGGATCTCCCGGATGGTCTCGGCGAAAATCGCCGCTCCTCCATCGGGCAGCTCATCCCGGTTGACCGAGGTCACAACCGCGTGTCGGAGACCCAGGCGCTGGACGGCCCGGGCCACCCGCCCCGGCTCTTCTAAGTCCAGCCCTTCTGGGCGCCCGGTCTGAATCGCGCAGAACCCGCAGCTGCGTGTGCAAATATCCCCTAAGATCATAAACGTGGCCGTACCGCTGCTCCAGCACTCCCCGATATTGGGACACAGCGCACTCTCGCAGACCGTGTGCAGCGCCAGATCCCGCACCAGCCGCTTCAACTCCCGGTAGCCCGCACTGCCGGGCGCCTTCACCCGGAACCAGTCCGGCAGCCGGCGGCCGCGTCTTGAATGCGGATTTTCGGCCCTCGGCGTCTGATTTTCGATCTCAAGAAACATATCTGTTTGCCACAACCCCCATCAGAGTACGCGACGTTGCGCCGGCAATTTTCACATTCACAAATGTATTGTCCCCAACCCCATTTCTGGGAAACACCACCGTCTTAAATCCGTCCGACTTTCCCGCAGCCTGCCCTGTGCCCTTCCGGGCCTTTCCTTCCACCAGCACCCCCAGTGTCTTCCCGATGCAGGTCTGGTTGATCTCGTCGGAAATCCGGTTTTGCAGCGCAATCACCACTTCCAGCCGGCGTCCCTTCTCCGCTTCGGATACCGTGTCCGGCATCTCGCGATAGGCCACGGTCCCCTTTCGGGGAGAATATTTGAACATAAAGGCCGAATCGTAGCGCACCGTCCGCATCAACGCGAGCGTTGCCTCAAAATCGGCCTCCGTTTCTCCCGGAAATCCCGCAATAATATCCGTTGAAAGGCACAGCCCGGGCATCGCCTCTCGCAGCCGGGCCACTAAGTCCAGGTACTCGCCCGAGCAATAGGTCCGTTTCATCGCCTCCAGCACCCGGTCCGATCCCGACTGCACCGGCAGGTGAATAAACCGGCAGATCTTCTCCTCCTCGGCCATCGCCTCGATCAGCTTCTCCGAAAAATCACTGGGATGGGGCGACGTGAAGCGGATGCGCCGGATGCCGTCCACGCGGGCCACCATCCGGAGCAGATCGGCAAAATCGCGCCGCCCGTCGCAGTACGAATTCACCGTCTGGCCCAGCAGCGTCACCTCCCGAAATCCCTCCGATGCAGCCGCCTCCACCTGCCGGACGACCGCCTCGGCCGCCACACCTCGCTCCCGCCCGCGGACGTAGGGAACAATACAGAAGGTACAGAATTTGTCGCACCCCCGCATAATCGTCACCCATGCGTTTGTGCCCTCCTTCCGCACCGGGTCCAGACCCAGATAGTGCTCGTCCCGGTCCAGCCTCACGTCTAAAGCCGGTTCCCCGGAAGCCGCCGCGATCAGGTCCGGCAGCCGCCGGTAGGAATCGGGTCCGGCCACTAAGTCCACATAAGGCGCCCGGTCTAAGAGGTGTTCCGAAAGGTGCTTGGCCATGCAGCCGCAGACCCCTAAAACCAGTTCGGGCCGTTTGAGCTTCAGCCGGCTCAGCTGCGCAAGCCGGCCCGCCACCCGTTTCTCCGCATGTTCCCTGATGGCGCAGGTATTCAGCAGCACCACATCGGCGTCCTCAATCCGGCGTGCGGGGCAATATCCCGACTTTTCCAGCGCGCCCATCATCAGCTCGGAATCCGACAGGTTCATCTGGCATCCATAGGTCTCGATATAGACCTGCCGCCCCGCAACCCGCTCGGTGGGAATTAAGGGTTCTGGATTCTGCCGATCGCTCTGTTCAATCTCTAAAAGTTCAACCTCAGCCACGATATCTTCCTTAAAGTTTATCCATCCCTCCGGCGGAGATCCTCCAGCGCCTGCCGGATCTCTCCGCAGACCTCATCATCCGATTCCCGCACCATCGCCTCTTCCAGGGCCTTCCCGGCCTCATCGCCCCCAATTCGACCCAGCGCCCACGCCGCATGCCCCCTTACCAGGGGTTCCGGATCGCACAGCGCGCCCGCCAGCGCAGGAACGTCTGCCTCGCGCCCCAGATTCCCCAGAGCAACAGCGGCGTTTCGCAGCAGCCCCCGGCGCTTCGCCCGTTTGATCGGGCTGCCCTTAAACCGCCGGCTGAAAGCGGCCTGATCCATCTCCAGCAGTTCGACCAGATCGGGCGATGTGAGGCCCTCCCGGGCCTGAAACCCCGGTTCACCTGTGGGGCGGGCCTGTTTCTGGTTCCAGGGGCAGACCTCCTGACAGATATCGCACCCGTAGATCCAGCCCTCCGTCTCTGTCCGGTACTGCCTGGGGATGGCCCCCTTTAACTCGATGGTAAGATACGAAATACACCGCGTTGAATCCAGCACATAAGGCGCCGGAATCGCATCCGTCGGACAGGCCTCCATGCACAGGGTACAGGTGCCGCAATGGTCCATCACCGGGGAGTCGTAGTCCAGGTCTACGGTAAGAATAATCTCTCCCAGGAAAAACCAGGACCCCTTCTCCTTGTGGATCAGATTGGTATGCTTTCCAAACCATCCAAGTCCGGCCCGCGCGGCAAAATCTCGCTCCAGCACCGGCCCGGTATCCACGTACACACGCCCCGTCGCAGAAGGCGCCAGCCCCTGAATCTCCTCCAGCAGTTGAAAGAGCCGCTGCGCCATCACATCGTGATAATCATCCCCCCTGGCGTATCGGGAAATCTTCCCCCGCGATCGGTCATCAACCGGCGCAGGGGGCGCCACGGGTTCGTAATTCATCCCCACGCACACCACCGATTTTGCGCCCGGCACCACGGTTCGAGGGTCGGCCCGCCGCTCCAGATTCCGGCTCAAATACCCCATCTCCCCCGCACAGCCCCGCTCAAGCCAGTTCAGGTAAAACGCCCAGTGCTCGGGAGGCTCCGCCGGGGCCACGCCCACCGGATCGAACCCGAGGTCGTGAGCCCGCGCTTTGATTTGTGCGGTCAGAGACTTCATATACACGCGAACCACAGAAGGGCAGAACACAGGCGTGCCCTGCCCTTCTATCCAGATAAGTATACCGATCAATCCTGCATGCGGGTCCGATAATCTACAACCGCAGCCCGGACGGCATCTTCAGCCAGCGCGGCCGCGTGCTTTCGGGTCGGCGGCAATCCGCCCAGAGCCGCTTCGATCTCCGCCCGGGAAATCGCCTCGGCCTGTCCAACCCGCCGGTCTACCACCATCTCCGTAAGCATCGAACTGGCGGCAATGGTTGCTGTACAGCCCTGGGTTTGAAAGGTGGCCCGTGTCACCCTGTCGTCCACAATTTGAAGGTAAAGCGCAATCGAAGCCCCGGATGCAGGGTTTTCAACCCGGCCCACCCCATCGGAATCTTGCAGAACACCCACGTTTCGGGGATTTTTGAAGTGATCCAGGACGATCTCGGTATAGGCCTCAGCCATCTTCAATGGGCATCTTCAAGCGGTTTTCGCGTGGGGGTCAGCGTCACACGCTCCCCAACTTCCAGCAGCATCTCCTTGGTATAAATCAGGTCCGCCCGGTTCTCCGCCGCCAGTTCCGATCGTTCGGTCATCACAATAGCGTCTTCCGGGCAGGCCTCTATGCACATGCCGCAGAAGATGCACCGGAGCATGTCAATTTCGAACCGCTTGGGGTACTTCTCACGGTCGGCCCAGGGCGCCTCGGAGGCCTCGATTGTAATACACTCCGCAGGGCAGGCCGTTGCACACATATAGCAGGCCACGCATTTGGGACGCCCCTGATCATCCTTCGTTAGCTTGTGCAGCCCTCGGTATCCCTCCGGCTTTTCCAGCTTTTTCTCGGGGTACGGTACGGTGAACTTCTTGCCCAGCAGATGCTTGAAGGTCACCGACAGCCCCTTTGTGATTGCCGGAAGATACATCTTTTCGGTCAGCGTCATTTCGTGACCTACTTTTTTCATATGTCGATCTCCCTTTCCGGTTTCTGGATCTGCTCTTGCGCCGTTTGCCGGAACGGCCGGCCCACTCGGATACAATGGTCTGCCGGATAACCGTAACCTGGATCTGCCCGGGGTACGTCATCTCCTCGCGGATGCGCTGGGCAATCTCAAAAGACAGCGTCTTGGCCTGCTCATCGTCCACCCGGCCGGCGTTAACCATCACCCGGACCTCCCGACTGGCATTAATCGCATAGGCGTCCCTGACCCCGTCAAAAGCCTGAGCAATCTCTTCTAAGTCCCGAACCCGCTTGATATATCCCTCCACATCGTCCCGCCGGGCACCGGGGCGGGACGAAGAGATCGCATCGGCCGCCTTGACTAGAAATGCGATCGGCGTTGTGGCCTCCGCATCCCCGTGCTGGTAAAGGATCGCATTCTCAACCTCCGGGCTCTCTCCACACTTTCGAACCATCTCAACCCCGATATCGGTGTGCGTCCCTTCCACCTCCTGATCCACCCCGACAATCGCTTTGCCGATATCATGCAGCAGCCCGGCCCGCCGGGCGAGGCGCTGGTTCAGCCGCAACTCCGAAGCCATCGAGCCGGCTAAGAAAGCTACCTCCTTGGAATGCCCCAGCTGGCTCTGCCCGTAACTGGTGCGATACTTCAAACGACCCAGCAGCTTGACGATCTCGGCGTGCATATCGTCGATGCCCACCTCTTTGACCGCCTGCCGCCCTTCCTCCTCGATGAGGGACTCAATCCGCTGCTCACAGTCGGCAACAACCTCTTCGACCCGGCTTGGATTGATCCGGCCCTCTCTGACCAGTTTTTCCATGGCCAGCCGGGCCACATCCCGCTTGATGGGATCGAAGCTCGACAGCACGACCGCCTCCGGGGTGTCGTTGACGATCACCTTGACCCCCGTGGCCGCTTCAAAAGCGATAATATTGCGCCCCTCCTTCCCTACGATCCGCCCCTTGATATCGTCATCGGGAAGGGAAACCACCGAGATCGAAGACTGCACCGTCTGATCTGTTGAACTGCGCTCAATCGCCTGTGCGATAATCTGCTTGGACTCCCGGTCGGCCCGCTCCTTCGCCTGCTCGATCTCCTCCATCCCAATAGCGGTGGCCGTATGCTGGAGCTCCGATCGGATATTCTCTAAGAGCATCTCTTTGGCATGCTCGATATTCATACCCGAAATCCGTTCCAGCCGGGCGCGCTGTTCGGCAAGCACCTCCTCCAGATCCTGCTTCTGCTGCCCCAGACGGGCCTCGCGCTGCTTTACCTCCCGCTCCGATCGGCTCAACGCTTTCTCGCGCTGCCGGGTGGATTCGCGGTGCTGAGCAAACTCAACCTGCTTTTCGTCCAGTTCCTCGGTCTGTCTATCCTGTTCTCGTCTCTTTTGATCCAGTTCCCGTTCAAATTTTGTCTTGGAATCGTACCACTTGTTCTTCTCTTCTAAGAACGCAGCTTTGCGCTCTCGATCCGCCTTTTCAACCAGTTTCACGATTCGCCGTTCGGTCTGGTGCTCGATCTCCTGAATTTTTCGAGCCTTGATCCGGGCGCACAAAAACCATCCAATTCCGAAAAGGAGGAAGGCGCCGGCAACTTCCAACCACATTGAGTACGCTGCCAGTGCCGTTGGAGCCCCCTGTATCCAATCCAGCAACATTGGAGCCTCCCATATTAAGTTTTAAGGTCCAGGTAAACATTCGCCCCACACCACACCACAACCCAGCAAAGAGTCGTCGCCTCCAGATCCTGAAGGGGGAGTCCGGAGATGAATTCCAAAAAAATTGGCGCAGCAGCGGCTGGCCAACAGCCGGCAAAAATAAGCCCGACAGCAAAACAACGCCGGTCATACAGTTCCATCCCTTCTTTACCAGCATCTCGAAACTGCTCGAAAGGGAGGAGCCTCTACAGACCCCTCCCTTGCCAGAATCCAGCGAGCGGAAACGCCGGGCAACAGCAGACCCATCCGCCCACGATACTTAAACGCCGAAAGATTCCCCGCAGCCACACTGATTCGTGGCATTGGGGTTTTTAACCTGAAAACCCGTTCCCATCAACCCATCGTCGTAGTCCAGTTCGGACCCTGCAAGGTAGAGTGCGCTTTTCATATCGATGAAAACCTTGACACCGAAACTCTCAATCGTATCGTCGTCCTCACCGGGCGTCTCTTCAAACCCCATCTGATACTGCAGGCCCGAACACCCCCCGCCCACCACTTTCATACGAAGGCCGTAGTCCAGATGCCCCTCGCGCTCTAAGAGATCTTTGATCTTACCGGCAGCAGCCTCCGTGACCGTAACCATTCAAATCACTCTCCTTACTCATACGCTTACAAAGGGAAATTCAGCGTATATCCAAGATTAATTGAGCGACCCAAGGCAGGACTTGACCGCCTCGAAGTCGGGGAGAACCGTGGGATCATCCGATATCGATGCGTAGCGAATGACCCCTTCCTTATCCACCACAAATGCCGAGCGCTTCGCGACGCCCTTAAACCCTATAAGGTCCTCGTATTGCGCCCCGTAGTTCGCGCTTACCTTCTTGTTAAAATCGCTTAACAGCGGGATCGTAATATTGTTCTCTTTTGCCCAGGCTTCCTGGGAAAAGGGACTGTCCACGCTGATGCCCAGCACCTGGGCATCTAAATCATTATCCTCGGCCAGCCCCCCGCTCACCAAGCACATCTCATCGGTACACACCGAAGTGTAGGCCAGAGGGAAAAACAGCAGCAGCACGTTCTTTTTCCCCCGATAATCACTCAAGCTCACATCCGCCAGATCCTCCCCCGCCTTGTGCTTGAGGGTAAAATCGGGCGCCTGATCGCCAACATTAAGCCCCATCTATGGTTCCTCTCCTCTGCAGGATACACGAAATTCTGGCAACTTACTTTGCTGCCTCGTAGCGCCTTGTCACCTCGTCCCAGTTGATCACGTTCTCCCAGCCCGCAATGTAGTCCGGGCGCCTGTTCTGGTAGTTCAAATAATAGGCGTGCTCCCAAACATCTAAGCCCAGAATAGGCGTGCCGTCCCCGGTCATCAGGGGACTGTCCTGGTTGGCAGTACTGAGAATATCTAACTTCCCATCTTTCACAACCAGCCAGGCCCACCCACTGCCAAACCGGGTGGTCGCAGCCGTGACGAATTTTTCGTGGCCGGCGTCTAAGCTTCCAAACGCCTCGTTAATAGCGTCGGCCAGTGCACCGGACGGCGGGCCCCCGCCATCGGGCGACATAATGGTCCAGAACAAACTGTGGTTGGCGTGTCCGCCGCCGTTGTTCCGAACAGCCGTCCGGATATCTTCGGGGACGCTGTCCAGATCACTGATTAAATCTTCAACATTCTTGGCCTGCAGGTCGGAGTGTCCCTCAAGCGCAGCGTTCAGGTTGGTTACATAGGCGTTGTGGTGCTTGCCGTGGTGAATCTCCATCGTCTGGACACCGATATGAGGCTCCAGAGCGTTGTGAGCGTACGGCAGATCGGGGAGTTCGTGAGCCATTTGATGCTCTCCTTTTATGAGGATGACCGGGGACAAATCACAAGATGTACAGCCTGATAAATACGACAAGAATATAACGAACTCTTACGTTAACGTCAAGTCTTTTCTATTTTTCTTACTTATAACAAAAACTTATACTTAGGGCTTATATTGAAAGCTGCAAATTGTCGATCAGCCGGGCTTCTCCGAACCGCACCGCCACGGCAAACAGGACCGCTCCCGAAAGCGCCTCCACCGGTTTTAAATCCTCAGCATCCACCGCAGAAACATAACCGATCTGTGCATGTGGCCGGGAAGCGATCCGCCGCCGCATCGCCTCTACCACCACCGGGGCGCGCCGCTCGCCCTGCACCACCAGCGCTTTTGCCTCCTGCAGCGCCTCGTAGAGTACCGGCGCTTCACGCCGTTCTTCCGGGCTCAAATAGACATTTCGGGAACTCCTGGCCAGCCCGTCCGCCTCCCGCACCGTCGGCGCAGCCCGGATCTCCACATCTAAGTTCAGATCCCGCGCCATCCGCCGGATCACCACCGCCTGCTGCGCATCCTTCTGCCCGAACACGGCCAGATGCGGTTTCACCGTCGCAAACAGTTTGGTCACCACCGTGGCAACCCCCTGGAAATGCCCCGGCCGCAACGCCCCGCACAGATGCTCGGTCAACCGCTCGACCGCCACAGACGTGGCATAACCCTCCGGGTACATCTCCTCTGCCGACGGGGCGTAAACCAGATCGCCGCCCGCCTCCCGAATCAGCTTTACATCTCGTTCAAAATCACGGGGATAGGTAGAAAAATCCTCCTTCGGCCCGAACTGCATCGGATTTACGAAAATGCTCACCACCACCCGGTCCGAGGCCCGTCGCGCCTGACGGATCAGGCTCAGATGGCCTTCATGGAGGTATCCCATCGTCGGCACAAGACCGATTCTCAGTCCCCCACCCCGCATCTCATCTGCCGCCCGGTGCATATCCCCCACCGTTCGGATAATCCTGAGCGCACCCATGGTCACGCCGCTTCCCCGGCCTTTGTCTCTACCCTTCTACCATCGCCTGGAACTTGCGCAGTTCTTCGGTCTTAATCAGATACCGGTGTTCTTTTTCCGGATACCTGTGGGCCTTAACATCCGCTATGTATGCTGCAAACGCCTTTTCTACAGTTGTGGACAGGTCCGCATAGCGCTTTGAATACCGGAACGTAAAATCATTCAACCCCAGCAGGTCCGGCGCAACCAGCACCTGACCATCGCACCTTCGGCCTGCGCCGATGCCAATGGTTGGAATGCTAAGACGCTCGGTAACAACCCCGGCAACACGTTCGGGTACACACTCCAGCACAACGGCAAGAGCGCCTGCCGCTTCCAGCGCACGGGCGTCTTCAAGCACAGCAGCGGCTTCATCCGCCCGATCCCCAAACACCCGCCGCCTGCCCTCGCTCGTCTGGGGCGTATGGCCCACATGGCCGATCGCGGGAATGCCTTTCGACACGATGCTGGCCATGCTATCCACCACCCTCTGCGCGCCTTCCAGTTTGACCACCTCGGCCCCCGCATTCACCAGCCGCTGTGCATTTTCAACGGCCTGCTCAACGGCCTCGTATGCGTGATAAGGCAAATCCGACATCAACAGCGCCTTTTGCACACCGCGCCTGACCGCACCGGTATGGTGGATCATATCCTCCATGGTCACCTGCTGGGGGCTTTCGTAGCCCAGCATGTTGATGCCGACCGAGTCGCCCACGAAAATAACATCCACATCCGCCGCCTCCTCCAACAGAGCCGTCGGATAGTCGTAACACGTGAGCATGGTAATGGGTTCGCCCCGTTGTTTCATCGCCAGCAGTGTACCGGGTTCAACACGCGATCCCATGTCAAGCGCTCCTTCGCTACGCCTTCAAATGCATCGGCCTGTAATAGCGGGTGCCCGCAGGTGGAGATGAAATCTGCCGCAGCAGCACCTCTAAGTCCTTCGGACGGTTCATAAAATCGACCTGTGAAACGTTGACCACCAGCAGGGGCGTTTCGGCATAATGAAAAAAGAAATGGTTATAGGCCTCAACCAGGCGCGCCAGATAACCTTCTGTCATCAGCCGCTCGTACCCCGGTCCGCGTTTTTGAATGTGCCGGATCAGATACTCGGCCGAATTCTGAAGGTAGATCACCAGATCCGGCCTGGGGACCTTCTCCCGAAGGGTTTCGGACAGCCGTTCGTAGAGCGACAATTCCGCATCGCTTAAAGCAACATGGGCGTAGATCCCGTCCCGGGCAAAGAGATAATTGCTCACAACAACCGCCTGAAACAGGTCGATCTGATGGAGATCCTGCTGCTGCCGGTACCGGTTCAACAGAAAAAAAGCCTGCGTCTGGAAGCCGTAGTGCTCCGGCTCCTCATAAAACAGGGGTAAAAAGGGATTCTCCTGGGCATCTTCTAACACCAGCCGCGCATTCAAACGCTCGCCCAAAATCCGGGCCAGACCGGTCTTCCCCACCCCGGGAACCCCTTCAATAGCAATATATCTAACGGCCACCAGCACCACCTTTATCAACGAACGGGCAGAAGAGAAAGCCCCTCAACCCGTCGGATCCCCTGCGCTGCGCCAACCGCCCGGGCAAGCGAGCGAAATGTTTGCCTCAACACCGGATGGCAGCCCTCCGGATAGAGGTCGCACAGCGGGACCAGCACGAATGCCCGCTCGTGCATGTGCGGATGGGGCACCTTCAGCCCCTCCTCCTCAATCACCGTGCTGTCATAAAGCAAAATGTCCAGATCCAGCGTGCGCGGACCCCACTTCTCGGCGCGAACCCGTCCAAACCTCCCTTCGATCCCCTGCAGAAGGTCCAGCAGCGCCCGCGCAGACAGCTCCGTTTCCACTTCGATAACCGCATTGAAAAAAGCCGGCTGGTCGGTGATGCCCACTGGCGCGGTTTCATACACCCCGGAGGCGGCCCTCAAGTGAAGATCCGGCCTTTCCTCCATTGCCAGGGCCGCCCGGCAAAGGGTCTCTGCCCGGTCACCCAGGTTGGCCCCCATGCCAATATACGCCGTCCTCACCCTAAACGCCCCGCCGGACTTCAACTTCAATACCGTCAAAATGTCCGGCCAGGGGCGGATTGGGCTTGCGCACCCGAACCACGAGCTGCTCCAGCCCAAAACGCGCCTGCACAACTTCGGCGATCCGGTCGGCCAGGCACTCCACCAGCCCGAAGCGTTCTCCCACAACCACCTCTTCTACAGCCTCATAGACCTGAGGATAGTTCACGGCCCCTTCCCCGCCGCTGTGGGCGTATCCCTGAAAATTCCCGTAAATCTCCACATCCACTTCAAACCGCTGCCCCAGCTTCTCCTCTTCGGGAAACAGCCCATGGTAGGCGTAAAAAACCATATTTCTCAACCGCAGAACATCACTGCCCATAAAACACCCCTCCAATTGTTCATCATTTCCCCACCGAAGTCAAGCAGAAATCCTCGCCAGGCGGTTTTACCGTGTGCAGAACCTGCCCCCGGTTTGCGCCCCTGTGGAACCCGGCATGGGTTTTTAGGTCTTATAAGTTGAAATGGCTTGACAGGACCCGGCGTGACCTTTATTCTACTCAGGCGCTGTTTGCCTCTGAATAAAACGGAAGGGGCGCCACCTCGGCCCGAATCTCGCCCTCTAAGGCAACGACCCGGCCCGCTTCCTGGAACCCCCGGCGCACCGATGCAAGCGCAACCACCCGGTCAAGCGCCAGAGATCGGAGGCTGCTTGTGACCCACCCTATCTCCTTTTTGTCCACCAGAACCGGCGTACCCGGGGCCGGGGGCGTATCGGTCTCAACATGGAGCCCCACCAGGTACCGCCTGGGTTTGCCCAGGTTCTGCATCTTCGCAATCGCCTCCTGGCCGATAAAGCAGCCCTTTTCAAAATCGACCGCAGAATAAAGACCGGCTTCCAGCGGGATAACCCGCTCGTCCACGTCCACCCCATAGCGGGGAATCCCTGCCTCAACACGCAGAACCTCCAGCGCCTCAAAACCGACCGGGCGCCCACCGGCGTCCACAAGGGCCTTCCAAAGCGGTTCGGCCCTTTCCGCAGTCACCCAGAGGTCATAGCCCGGCTCTCCTGCCGGCGCGCGGGCCGTAATCGCAACCTCCGTGCCGTTTAAAGCGCGGGACACCGTATGGTGTTCGGGCAGATCGGCCGGCAGATCGCCAAAAATACCCGAAACCAGCGCCCCCGCCCGGGGCCCGTAAACGCCCAGGATCGCCAGCGCTTCGGTCACATCCTGCATCTCAACATCGTCGGCAATCAGATACCGGTCCAGCGAAGCATACAGCTTCTCCTGAAAACCGGGTTCGGTCTCCAGCGCCAAGGCCTCCCCCCGATGGTGCACCCACACATCCGTCAGGGTCTGCCCCTTGGGATTGCTAAGGGTGGCATAGTTGCCTTCCCCTTCCGCCAGGCCTTCCACCCTGTTGCTCACCATGCCATGCAAAAAACGCACCCGGTCCGAGCCGGTCACACGCAGCTTGCCTCGGGCGCTCCGGTCCGCAATACCCGCCGACTCTCGAACAGCCCGGTATTCCAGCGCGGGGTCTCCGTAGTGTCCCGGAACATCCCAGCCGCCATCCTGGATAAAAACAGCACCGGCTGCACGGTGGACGGAATGGAGCGCCAGAGTTGGCATTGACAGACCTCCTTGCTTGTGAGAATAGAGAGTTTCCAGCACCAAAATCGAATATCGGGTGCCTTTGGGCCTACCCTGCAAAATAATCCCCACAGGCCTCTAAAGTCAAGCGGAACCTTATCCTTAAATCGCCCGTTTGTCCCCATGCGAAACATCGTATGCCTTTTCGCAGCATGTCTTTTCTTCTGGGCCTGCGGAATCAACCACGGGCTCGACGTAGGCCCTCCGGACGGCACCGGAATCAAGGGCGTCCTGATCTTCAACGGCGTCTGGCCTCCCGAGACCGCAGATGTGGCCGTTGCCGTCTACCGGAACCGCCCGAAGGCGCTGGCCGATTTCTTCACGATTGCCGGCTGGGACACCACGGTAACAATCGGCACCGCCCGGTACGAATATTTCGTTCCCCTGGAAGAACCCGGGACCTACCAGTGGATTGTGGTGGCCTGGCGGCCGGAGGGCGGGTTCTGGGAATTCAACTCCCTTCTGGGGTGCTACCACGTTGGAAACGATTCGCTGCCAACCCCGGTGGAGGTTCGCCTGGGTGAAACCACAAAAAACATCGATATTCAGACCTATCTGGACCTGGTGCGCGGGGCGGATCGGCCCGAACGCGATATCTGTACTGGCTTTCTGCCTCCTCTGCCTGCCTGCCTCAAACCTTCAGGCGGCGCAGACAGGGACCGTGACCGGCCGGGTGCTGGACGCTGAGAGCGGGGAATCGCTCCCCGGCGTCAACATCGTCCTGCTGGGCACCCAACTCGGCACGGCAACCGGACCGGACGGGCAGTTTCGCCTGGCCGGACTTCCGGCGGGAACCTATGCCCTGTCCCTCTCGATAATCGGGTACGCGCCGGTCGTGCAAAAAGGCGTGGTCATCGCGCCTGGAGACACGGTCCGTCTGGAGGTCCACCTGACCCCAACCCCCATCGAAATGCCCGCGGTCGTGGTCTCCACCAGCAAACGCCCCAGAAATTTCGTCGACGCGCCCACCAGCGTGGCCCAGGTCGACGCCCAGGAGCTCCAGACCCACAACTCCATCTCGCTGGACGAATCCCTCGACTATCTCCCCGGCGTTCACATGGTCAGCGGGCAGGTCAACATTCGGGGGTCCAGCGGCTTTTCGCGGGGCACCGGCAGCCGGGTGCTCCTCCTCATCGACGGGTTCCCGGCGCTCTCCGCCGACAACGGGGAGGTCAAATGGGATGCCATCCCCATGGACCAGATCGCCCGCGTGGAAATCATCAAAGGGGCCGGATCGGCCCTCTACGGCACCGGCGCGCTGGGCGGCATCATCAACATCATCACCCGGGATCCCTCACCCCGGCCCGAAACAAACTTCCGGGTGCTGGCCGGCCTGTACAGCGACCCGATCTACCCCGAGTGGGGCTGGGCCTCCGGCCGGCGCTATTTTCAGGGCATCGACATCAGCCACAGCCGGCAGGTCGGGCGGCTGGGACTTGTGCTGGGTCTGGGGCAGAAATGGACCAACGGCTACCGGGAAAACGGTTGGTACAGGCGTTACAAAGGATTCGGGAAACTCAAGTATGAATTCACGCCGACCGCATCGCTCACTGCCACCCTCAACTGGGCGCTGGACGATCACGGGGTCTTTATTCAGTGGAAAGACCGGAACGAACCCTTAGAGGTCCCCGTGCAGAGCCGGAACGACAAAACTGTTTCCCGGAAGCTCAACCTCAACCTGGCGTTCTACCGTTTGCTCAGCCCCCGGCTGGGCTATCGGATCAAAGCCTTTGTCTACCGGACCCAATTCGACAACGAAGTGGAAGGCGGAACCTCATCCGAAGCCTACAAATTCGGCCAGGAACTCCAGCTCGACCTCCAGCCGTCCGACCCCCTCTCGCTCACCCTGGGCGCAGAATGGATCGCCGACCGCACCCTCTCCTCCCCCAACCTTTTCGGCAACCACACCGGCCTGAACCTGGCCGCCTATGCCCAGGCCGAACTCGAAGCCACAGACCGGCTTACCCTGTCCGCCGGGACGCGTTACGACCGCTACCGAACCGATGAACGCTCTGCAGAACGCCGCACCAGCCCCAAACTCGGCCTCTCCTACCGGCTCTCGAAGCGCACCTCGCTCCGCAGTACGCTCGGGTGGGGCTTCCGGGGCCCGTCCATCGCCGAAATCTATACCAACGCCATCTTCTCGGGCGTGCCCATCGTGCCCAACCCCAACTTGACAGCGGAGCGCAGCCGCTCCTATGAAATCGGCCTGGGCCGGCGCATCGGCACCCGGGTGCGCCTCGACCTCGCCGCCTTCTGGAGCTGGTATGATGACCTGGTGGAAGCCCGTCCCAACGTGGCCGGAGTGATCAGCTTCCGAAACGTCTCAAAGGGACGTATCGCCGGCCTGGAAGCCGGCATCCGGGCCTCCTGGCGCTTTCTGGACATAGAGGGCAGCTACACCCTCTTAGACGCAACCGAAGACCTCCCCACCGGAAGCGCGCCCCTGCCCTATCGCCCCCGGCACCTTTCGGAGGGAAGCCTGCGGGCCACCTTCGATAAGCTCACCCTGGAAGGTCGGCTCACCTATCGAAGCCCCATCCAAAAAGCTTCGGGCCTCTTCCCGGAAGGCACCCGGGACCTCATCGCCCTCTACCTGGTTGACCTCTCGGCCACCTATGCCCTGGGGACGGTTGGCATCACCTTTAAAGTTCACAACGTGCTGGAATACAATCACGTCAAGGTAGAACGCAACCTGGGCCCCCCCAGACGGTTCTCCCTGGGGATCTCAGGAATATTCTAACCGCAACACCTTATGGAGGGAGGGTAAGCATAATGAAAGCCGTACGCGTTTCTCAATCCGGCGGTCCCGAAGTACTCCACTACGAAGACGTCCCCGATCCTTCACCCGGCACGGGCGAAGCCCTGGTCAAAACCGAAGCCATCGGCCTCAATTACATCGACACGTACCACCGGACCGGCCTGTATCCGCTGGACCTGCCTTTTATTCCGGGCCTGGAAGCGGCAGGCATCGTTAAGGCCGTAGGCCCCGATGTAAAAGATCTCCAGGTTGGCGACCGGGTGGCCTACAGCGGCGTACCCGCATCCTACGCCGAATATGTGGCGGCCCCCGAAGCAAAGCTTGTGAGACTTCCCGAAGGGGTGGACACCCAAATCGGCGCTGCGGCCATGCTCCAGGGCATGACCGCCCACTACCTGGCCCACGGCACCTATCCCCTGAAAGCGGGCGACACCGCCCTCATCCACGCCGCTGCGGGGGGTGTGGGCCTTCTGCTTGTCCAGATGGCCAAAAAATGCGGCGCCCGGGTCTTCGGCACCGTCTCCACCGCAGAAAAGGCCCGGCTTGCCACAGACGCCGGGGCCGATGAAATCATCCGCTACACCCAACAGAACTTCGAAGCCGAAGTTGAACGCCTCACCGGTGGGCAGGGGGTGGATGTGGTCTACGATTCCGTGGCCAGAACCACCTTTGAAAAGAGCATCAACTGCCTCAGACCGCGCGGATTGCTCGCCCTTTTCGGCCAGTCCAGCGGCCCGATCGAGCCCTTTAATCCCGCCATCCTTAGCCAGAAGGGCTCCCTCTTTCTCACCCGCCCCACGCTGGTGGATTACACCGCCACCCGCGATGAATTGCTCCAGCGCGCAGGCGACGTACTCGGATGGATTCAATCGGGAGATCTCAACCTCCGCATCGACCGCACCCTCCCCCTCTCCGAGGCCACCGAAGCCCACCGCCTCCTGGAGGGCCGGCAGACGAAAGGGAAGGTGCTCCTGATTCCGTAATCAGAGGCCTGCCCCTGTGGTCAAAAAAAGTCGATCCTGCACTCAGGGATCGACTTTTTATATCTAACTGTAATTAATATACTTATGTTTCGTCACAGAAATTCAATCGAAAAAATGTAAAAAAATCCAAAAAAATGCTAAAGATCCGTAAATCACATGCCGATAACTTGAGAGAGGGCGGAAACACCTACCCTCTGTGATGCCGAGTATGCCGAGTCGTTCCTACCTTGAAAGATGGGTCGTTCCTATGGACCACCAGCATTTGAAGTGGCTTCAAATGGAGCTTTCTCAAATTTTTTCCCGGCTAATAGGAGAGGAGGTAAAACTTTCGGCCGATCAGACACTCTACATCGCCTGGGTCATGAGACTGAATGCCCCGCAACGGCCGGTGGAGGTCATCTCGTATTACAGGTAAACAGGAAGTTTATAGACGGACAAACAGGAAGTCGGCTTAAAAAGGACAGGAAAAAATGCCCACAGGAATCAGCCAAAGTGTTGTAACACCCGCTGTTTTAGCACAACGCAGCACACCCGAAACCGGTCAGCAAGCCCAGCGGTCTCGGGAACCAGGAGCCGCTGCACAAACAGCGAATTCACAGACGGTCCTGGCTGCACCCGGAGATGAACTCGTACGGGCGCCTGAGCCAGAAACCGGCAGCCAGGGAGTAGAAAATCAGCTGGCGGCAAACGCCGGCGCAACCGGTTCCAGCGGAAGCGAGCCTGCTGGAAATCCGGCCGTCTCTCAGCCGGTCGCTACATCCTCCGGGCCTGGTGCCCCAACGGGCAACGGTCTCGGCGGAAACGTCGACTTCATCGGCTGAGAAGCCGTCCCCGGATAAGACTGCTGTTCTGAACATCCGTTTGAATGGCCTGCGCGGAAGGGCATCAAACGTGGACACAACGGTCGACTTCAGGGATGTGTGCGACGCTTATTGAGCTCGCACGTCGAAAGCTATGATAACGTTTGGTAGGGTAGTGCTATGCCGATCTTTATATCGCGATTCTCCCCCGAGAGATCGCTAATTGGAAGTTTTCTCTCAACCCGCTCCCGGCAAAATGTGGAAGGGACCGAAGCCTCTCAACAGAGCAGGCGGCGATCCCAGAACACACGCACGGAAGCGGTAAGGGGAACCGAGCCGGACCGCCTGGAACTCAGCCAGGCGGCCAGACTGGACGCCGCCAATGCGGCGCAGTCCAGCAGAACAGCAGAAACGGGGACCAGACCTTCCGCAGAGGTTCCCGATGCCGCCGGTGAACTCCAGGGCGCTCCGACCCAGGGGAACCGGATCCCCGGCAACCTCACCATCGATCCCAATGCAGCCGCGGTAGAGTTCAACAACCAGCGGGAAAACCGCGCAGCCGCTCAGAGCGCCACCCCGGGGCGCCTGGAGGCCCTCCTCAACCGCCTGGGCGGTTTCGAGGAGCTGCAAGATCAAGCAGATCCCACCCAAGCCAACCTCCAATTGGCCATCCAGCGGGAAAACCTGGCGGCCGTTCAGAACGCCGCCCCGGAACGCCTGCAAGACTTCCTAAACAGCGTGGACGACCTCGCCGAGGCACAGAACGCGGCCGGTGCTCCGGCTGAAGGGGAACTCCCGATTGCGGATGGCTCGCAGCAGGGTGGCGAAGCGGCCCTGGAGAATCCGGAAACCCTGGAAAATGTAGAGCCCCAATCGGCTCTCCTGCAGGGCGCGCCGGTCCAACCGCTCCCTCGTCAAATCCAGGAGCAGGAGCTGCAGCGGAATCTCCAGACCATCGCCAGCGGCCTGCGAAACGACGCGGCCATTGAAAGCCGGCGAAACGCGGCGCAGACCGCCCGCAATACGCAGCGGGCAAGCGCGCAGCAGCAGCGGCAGGAGGTACGGAAAAACCAGACGCAGGTTCGTTCGCTTCAGGCCGACCGGCGGCGGTTACAGCAGCAAGCACAGCGAACCGATCAGGCGATTCGCCAGCTTCAAAACCGAAGCGCCAGACTGCAAAACAGTAACGGTTCTTCCGCAGCTCCGAGGACATCAATCGACCTGCTGGCGCAGTAATGATATAAAACAGGTACGAAGCCGGCCTGTGCCCCAAACGGCTTCGGACGATGTGACATTCGGAGTGGCGCATCGTCAGTGCCACTTGCCAAAGCCAGGTGGTACCGATTGGTCAGACCCCCTTTCCTACTAGTGGTCGATTTCGCAAATACGCATGAGGTTGCATAGGTGGCAAAAAAGGGGTATGTTATACGCCTCATTCCAATCGGTAAAGGAGGTGTATAATGTCAGGTCCCCTTCCCCAATACCAACCTCGCTTCACAAAAGCCCAACTGGCAAAAGCCCAGAAAATCATTCGTCAGCGCAACGCGCCTCAATCCCAGGTGCAGCGGGCAAAGATGGTGGTGGCCTTAGCCGAGAATAAAGCCATTGGCAACCAGAGGTTAGCCGACAGGGCAGGTGTCAGTTCACCTACGGCGCAGAAGTGGCGAAAAAGGTGGACTGAAGAAGGCTTCACTTTAGAGGATCTACCGCGCAGTGGGCGACCGCCCACTTTTTCCCCCTGTGCAAGTCAGTGAAGTCAAAGCCATTGCCTGTCAACTGCCCGCACAACGGGGGTTGCCCCTGTCTCGGTTCAGCTTATTTGAGATTCAACAGGAAGTGTTAAGGTGTGCGTTGATCACTTCAATCTCACCCACAACGATTTGGCGCATTCTCAAAGAGGATGCCCTTCGTCCCTGGTATCACCGATCCTGGCTTCATATCAAAGCCCCCAACTTTTTAGAGAAAGCCAGTCGCATTCTGGACCTGTATCAAGGCATATGGGAGGGGATACCGCTTGGCAAGAAAGACTTCGTTATCTGTGCCGATGAAAAATCCCAACTCCAAATCTTAGCCCGAGAGTTTGCCACATTGCCACCTGATTGTGGCAAACCCATTCGTATGGAAAATGACTACAAACGGATGGGCACAGTGGCCTATCTGTCTGCACTGGATGTGTTCTCAGGGCACATCTTTGGGCGTGTGGATGAGAAAACCGGCATCGTGCCCTTTCAAAAGCTGGTGGACCTGGTGATGGGACGGGAGCCTTATGCTTCGGCTGATCGGGTCTTCTGGATTGTGGACAACGGATCTTCTCATTACACCACCACGTTCCCTAAACGGCTCCAGGATGCCTATGAAAATGCCATTGCCGTCCATCTCCCTATCCACGCCAGTTGGCTCAATCAGATTGAGATCTATTTCTCGATCTTGCAAAGAAAGGCGCTCACGCCCAATGACCTGGCAGATCGACAGGCGATGGAAGCCAGGATCTTGGGCTTTGAGGAATACTATAATCTCACTGCCGAACCTTTCAACTGGCGCTTTACAAGGCAGGAATTGGAAGAACGAATGCAGCGAATCCGGCTGGCTGCATAAACTCATGCGAACTTCTGAAATCGACCACTAGGAGCCGAAAGGTGACCGAAAGGAAAGGGGGTTTTTCTTTGTACTTGACCTCCACCCCTTTGTAATGTACCGTGTTCAGGCTGTTGGTTGCCTGAAGGATAGAATGATATCTGAAAGGAAAACACGCCATGGACACCCTCATCAGCCTCATCACAATTCTCTGCACGGCATTTACCATCACATCCCTCCTGTGCGCATCCGTCTTCGCGCAGAACTGGCCGGTCGATCATCCGGCCACGAATTTTAAGGGGGATGAGGGCGACCTGAAAAAACGGGTCCGACCCATCGAAGGCTCAGACGGCGCTGCCCTGCGCGAGCGGTACCAGGAAGGGTTAGAGGACGCCCTTCGGGCAGCCGTCGGCCTGTGGGAGAGCACGAACAACACAACCTACCGTGATCTGGCCCTTGCCGCCTGCGAGGCTGCGCTGGGCGACCTCCTGAGCGCCTCCGATGAGAACCTCCGCTCCCGGACCTCCACCCGGGGCGGCGAGGACGAGCAGAACGCCCGGATGCGCGACGCCTGCCATCACTTCGCGCTGCTCTATCACCTGACAAAAGAAAAAGAGTACGCCCGCAAAGCCGCCCTCCTGCTCGCCTGCTTTGCAGAACAGGTTCCCAGCTGGCCCATCTACAGCCCCCACCACGGTCCCTGGGAAAAGCGCACCCGGTATCCCCAGAAAGAAATCTCCATCCGCACCCAGTGGGACCTGGCGGGCGTCTGGGGTGTCTGGATCTACCAGGACATTCTCCTCAGCATGCCCTTCCTGGAGGCGTACGACCTCATCTACAATGCCGGCATCATGCAGGAAACCGGCGCCCTCGAAGCGATCGAAGCGATGCTCCACAGCCAGGTCGAACTCCAGTTCGGATACGGTCCGGTGCTGGGCAACATGGACCCCACCCAGATGCGCGGCATCCTGCCCTTCGCCAGAGTCCTGGGCCGGCCCGACTGGGTCCACGCCTGCGTGAAGTGGATCCGGGACATGTATAAAACCCAGTTCTACGCCGACGGATGGTGGCATGAGGGAACGCCCTCTTACCACAAGCAGGCCCATCACGGCCTCAAAGGGGTGGTCAGAGGGCACCTCCAGGGCTATTCGGATCCCGAGGGCTTTAACGACGGTGGCCGGTTCGACAATCTTGATCTGAGCAAACTCCTGGAGCGTCCATTCCAGCGCGCCGACCACATCCTGGACGCCGTGCAGCAGCCCAACCGGATCTGCCAGGTCATCCACGACACCACCTTTCCCCAACCCGTGTGGTGGGCTCCGCAGATGGAAAAGGCCAGATCCTACCTCTTCGGGTGCGCAGGCCACGCCATCCTAGGCACGGGCAAAGGAAAGGGCAACATGGTCCAGGCCTCCCTCCACTTCGGCGGCACGCACGGGCACGAACACTACGACTGCCTGAACCTCATCCTCTTCGCCAAAGGAAAAGAATTGATCTCGGAGACCCGCTACCGGGCAGGAAACGCCGAAAACACCACCCGGGAGTGGCACACCAAAACCGCCGGCCACGTTACCGTCGTCGTGGACGGCAAAGACCAGACCGGCCGGGGGAACGCGCATACCCCCAAACGGGAGCGGCAGCCCGAAGACGCCGTCCCGGGCATCCCGGACTGGCGGTGGCGATGGGGTGGGCACGGAAATGTCATGAACGACGGCAAACTCCGTCTGTTCAACACCGACTTCGACATGGTCCAGGTCGCTGAGGCCGACGGCGAACGCGCCTACGGCTCACTCGTAAAACTGGATCGGTACCGCCGCACAATTGCCCTGGTCAAAATCAGCGACACCGACGTCTACGTCGTGGACATCTTCCGGGTCAAAGGCGGAAAAATCCACGACTACATGCTCCACGCCAACCTGGACTTCCCGCATACGGCCGAGTTCTCGCTCCCCATCGAAAACAGCCGTGAGGGCGCCCTGCACAAATACATCGACAACCTGCAAAGTACAACAACCGACCGGGACTGGTCCGTCACCTTCACACTTGACGACGGCTCTGCCGCGCTCAAAACCTTCTTCCTGCCGCAGGCGGGCGCCGAAATCATCCACGGCCTGGGGCCTGCCATGCGCCGAACCGGCACGGCCCCCTTCATCGCCGTGCGCCAGTCGGACGGCGAAAGCCTCTTCGCCGCCGTCCATCACCCCTACACGGACGCCCCACTCGTCCAGAACGTCGAGCTTGTCCCCCTCCAACCCTCCGGCGATGGGGCCGTGGCCATCCGCGTCACACTGCCCGACCGCGTGGACACCATCATCTCCACCGCCGATGAAACCGCCGGAAAGCTCAGAAAGACGCTCGATGGAGAGATCGAAATCAGCGGCCGCTTCGCACACATCGCAGAAGGCAGCGGCCCCCACAACTGGACCTACCTGATTGACGGCAACCGGCTCAAAGCCGGAGAAACCGAAATCGACGGCGAGGTCTCCCACAGCGGCATCATCCACAAAACCGACCGCATAGAAGCGGGCGAAGCCTCCGACGCCTTTATCACCGCAACCGGCCTGCCTGCCGATGGATCGCTGAACGGCCGAACGCTTATGGTCGACCTGGAGGGCCTGCTGGTCCAGAGCTTCCAGATCAAGCAGGTTGAATCGCAGGACGGCCGGACCCGGATTCACTCAAACGATGAACCGGGCATGACAATCCGGCCCGACCTGGTTAAATTGGAATACTTCCCCAACTGGGGCATCAAAGGCAGCGCCCGATTCAAAATTGCCGGCTCGGCGCTCCTGCGGGCCGATCGGTCGGAGCAGTGGCAATTCACAGCATCGGGCAACGCCTCTGCCAGTGTGCAGGGAAATTCGATTTCACGTTCACCTCGGAGTGAAAACTAACCGCAAGATAGAGAGACCTTATGAAACATTACCGTACACGGTCCTGTGTTTGGTGACGACCTGGCCAACCACCAGGTCTATTCCCTGAAAATGACCTTCTGGAAGCAAGAGCTGGACATGCTCAAAGCAACCTATGACATTTGGAGATCCAGCAGTTTAACCGAATATGAATTCGACATGCTGGATCTGGTTCAATCCCGAAACCTGGCCTTCAGGCGTGCGGGGATCAGGTGTTGAGTACATACAAAAGCCCCACCTGGTAGGTGTCAGATGGGGCTTTTGCTGAATAAAAAAATGGGAATCTATTACTTGATGTTGTAGCGGATCACGAACTCAGACGGCGATAAAACCGGGATGCTCTCGTACGAACCCAGATCCTTAAGGTGCCGGTCTCCTGAAACGATACAGTCGGCCTTGCCCTCAACCGCAGCAATAACAATGCTATCGTCTTCCGGGTCCTTCTCCACAACTCTCAGGTTAATCCTGTGTGGCGCAATGCGGGAGTGGTTACGGAGCGTGTCTAAAAACCGCTGTATTCGGCTTTCGGCCTGCGCTTCCGAAGACGCAGAGGAAAGCGCAGTAAAAACAGACGGACGATGCAACACTTCGTCCGTCCTGGCGATGATCACTTCCGACGTGATAAAATCGAGTTCCTTGCGCCGCCACGCCGCTCGTATTCGTCCTGGAGGGCTGCGCCGGTTGATGAGGGAACTTACCAACACATTGATGTCCGGCACGATGATTGGCATAAAACTACGGCGTAGCACGCTTCATGTTGTATTTTGTCTTTACCTCTTCGACGGCCTGGTCAACGCGTGCCTGGAGTTCCTCCGGGCCGAAGTCCTTGAGCGCCTCATCCACCTCGTCAAAAACGGCAAAATCCTGTTCCCGCTGGCGCAGGTAGACCTGGTAGGATTCGTAGCGCTCAGCGGGCAGCACGACCGCTACCGTCTGCCCCTCTTCATCTTTGATCTCGCATTCCTCGTTGGAGGAACGGAGGGATTGGACGAGCTGCCGGAGCCTGTCGCCAACTTCTTTGAGGTTGAGCACCTGGGACATATTCCTCACCTTCTTTTGTGGCAATTGAAACCTTTGAGCCATATATCTCATCTATGTTATTGTCTTGTGCAGAATATACCATAATTTAGAGGCAGGGTCAACGTCGGGTTTGGACTTTCTGTTTGGGGGTTCGATGTGACTTTAATGGCCTTTTGACCGACCAGGAAAGAGATTTTTCCAGGATCAGCCAGACCGGTTGAGTGCCTGAATATATACGACGCCAGCGCGCCCTGTCTGCTCTCTTCTGACCCCTATCACAACCGCTCCACTACAATCGACTTCGGCGACGTCGGGCATGCGTGTTCGCATATCCCGCACCCGATGCAGCCCGCCGCATGCACCTCCACAAGCTCCCGCTCGTCTATGTGAATCGCCCGCCTCCCCAGCGGGCAGAGGTCCACGCACTGCCGGCAGTCTTCGTCCCTGGACCGCACGCACGTCTCCTGGTCCACCCTGGCCAGCCCGATCCGGATCTCCTCTAAGGGCAGCTTCTGCAGAGCCCCGCTCGGGCAGACCTGCATGCACGCCAGCTCGTCGCAGACCACGCAGGGCTGGCGCCGGGGATCGATATAAGGCGTTTCGTTCCGCTTCTCATCGCGAACCCTCAAAACGCGGATGGCATCGGCCGGGCAGGCATCCACGCAGTGGCCGCAGCGATGACAGGTCTCTAAGAACGCCGCCTCGGGAAGCGCCCCGGGAGGCCGCAGCAGCGGTCGGGGCCTGGGGACCGCTGCATCGAGGCGCTCCTCCACAAAATCCGCCGCGGGAACGACATAACGCCTCATAAACTCCCGGAAAAATTCCCGGCGATCGTGTCGCGATTCGGCCATCAGATAACAATCTCCTGTCTCACACCTCGCATATCCATCTCGTATTCGATATCCACGATCGGCGGCCGGGCGTGGTACCAGCGCACCCCGTGCCGCCGGGCGGAACCCATCGCCTCCAGAATCCTCTCCTCCACCATCCCGTCTAAGGGATGCACGGTATAAATATCGACCATCGTAATCATCTCCCACGTCCCTCCCAGTCCGCTCAGGCGCTTCTCCATCACCTCCATCACATAGGCCGCCTTCTCCGCCATCGCATCCGCATCCGTCTCTCCCCGCCGCACAATCCCGTCCTCCGCCAGCTCCCGCGACCGCAGCTCCCCTGCCCCGGCAATAACCAGCGTCCGCCGGGATCCGGATACAGGCGCCGTATAGGAAAACCCGTGTAGCGTCGGCTCCCCGGGCGGATCGTACAGCGGAGCCACGTTGGTGCGCGCCACCGGATTCAAATCCTCAACATACAGATCCCACCCCTTCAGCAGGTCGCAATAGCCCTGATTAAACGCGATGAATCCCTGCATCGTATACGGCGCCGGCGAACGCAGTTCCACCCCGCACAGGGCGTGCCGATCCTGCCCTGCACCATGCAGATGCGCATCAATCCTTTCAAACCCTTCGCGCCAGGGCACGGCCCGCTCCAGCGTCGCATGAACAATCTCATACCCCGCATCGGCGATGGCCCCGCTTGAATAAGGATCGATCCCCGTCAAAAAATGGTAATGCCCTCTGGCGTTGGCAATCAGCATAAGCTCTCCCAAAGCCTCTACTCCAATAACGGATTCTGAAGATAGGCCAGAAGCAGCCGGGTGGTGTTGACGATACCGTCCACAGAACCGATTTCGTACCCGTGGGTATTCTCTCCCGGAAAACAGATACACGCAGACCGGCCGGCTGCGCCCGCCTTCCTGGCAATACTTGCATCGCTGCCAAACGACGTCACCACCGCAGGCTGCACCCCAAAACCGAGACCCGCTGCCAGCTCTTCCAGCCGGCGCAGGATCTTCTCGTGGTACACCCCTATGCCGTCTCTATAAAGAAGGATCGGATCGCCGCTGTTTTCGGTCTGGTACTCCTCCGCCACGGGACCGATCTCCAATGCAATCACGGTTTCAACGGGAAGCTTGCCCACCGAATAAACCGCCCCCTGCGCCCCCACCTCCTCTTCCGAACTGGCAACCAGGTAGACATCCTGAGGCGGCGGGTGATCTTTGAGCTGTCTACCAACCTCCATCAAAGCCGCCAGACAGGCGCGGCAGTCTAAGTTGTGGCCGCAGATATAATCGCCCATCATAAACGGTGATTTACGAGACCGCGCAATTACCACCTTGCTCCCGATATGTACCCCCTGTTCCAGCAGGGCTTCGGGAGAGTGCTTGGTCTCAACCCACATGGCTTCCCAGCTAAGCGGTTTCCCCCCTTTGATACGGCCGGCCGGACTCTCATCGGACACATGTTTGGTCCCCACCGAGAGCACCCCGGGCACCAGTTTCCCATCGCCCAGAATCCCAACCGCCCCCTCGCCGGTCGCCCAGGGATGAAGCCCGCCCAGCGGACGCACCCGAAGCCGCCCGTCGTCTTCCACCCGCTTGACGATCAGGGCGATCTCATCCTTGTGGGCCGTCACCGCAATCGGCGCACTGTCGTCTTTTCCACGGATATGAACCACAACACTTCCGGCCGCATCCTGCCAGACGGCATCGGTATAGGATCGAACGGTATCCAGCACAACAGCGTCCACTTCCTCTTCGGCCCCCGGCGGTGCATGGGCCAGAAGAAGCTTTTCAAGAAGGGCCAGCAAATGAGTGCGATCGACCTGCACGTCCATGGTGAAAAACCTCCAGATATTGAAGCCAAACCCCCATGCGAAAACAAGATATTGAGTACGGTCTTCTCATGATACACAAATCCAGACCGATGTCAAGCGAGGAACGGCCGTTGACCGGTCGCCCTGTTTTTTTTCGTGAGGGGTTGACTTTCGAGGGTGTTATGCCGATACTTTAAAGGTACTTAGGAATAATCAAAACCAGCCCACAGCCTGCTCAAAAACATCCTTCTGGTCTCACCTTTTCTGTACAGCTTATGTGCAAACAGGGCAATCATTATTTTTCTTGACATCCTCCATTAAATGCGCTATATCAGATACCCAATTTGTAATTTCATAACCCGTGGTATGTATTCTGTTCACCCGCTGGCTGCCTTAAAACCATTCCGTGTGGCTTCGTAGCGTTTACTCACCATTGCACGATTACAAGCAGTATTAGACAATCCCGAGAGCCTTGAACGCTATTCACCCCAACCATCCGAGGTGATCACCGTGGCGAAAGCTATCGGCATCGCTTTTGAAGATGTAAAAGATTCTCTGCACCGGTATCTGGAAGACGTGGCGGCATCCCAACCCCTCTCCGCTCAGGAGGAAGTCACCCTCGCCCGACGTATCAAAAAAGGGGATATGGAGGCCCGCGCAAAACTGGTGGAGGCCAATCTGAGATTTGTCATCACCGTCGCACGGGAATACCAGAACCAGGGCGTTCCGCTGGTGGACCTCATCAGCGCCGGAAATATCGGGCTGATTACGGCCGCCGAGCGGTTCGACGAAACCAAAGGGTTCAAATTTATCTCCTATGCGGTCTGGTGGATTCGCCAGTCCATCCTGCAAACCCTGGCAGAACACTCCCGCGTAGTGCGCCTCCCGCTGAACCGGGTGGACCTCCTGCGCAGGATCTCCCGCTACACCAACAGCCGGCAGCAGGAGACCGCCGCCCGTCCCGCAGAAGAAGAGATCGCCGAAGAACTCGGCATCTCGGTCGAGCAAGTCGTCGATACCCTCACCAGCGGCCAGCGCGTCCTCTCTCTGGATGCCACCTTCGGCGACGACGATGAAAACAGCCTCCTGGAAATCATGCCCGACGAAAACCAGGAATCTCCGGACACGCTCCTGCTGAAAAACTCCCTCGAAGAAGAAATCGGAGCCGCACTCAGCACGCTCGAAGAACGCGAGCAGGAGGTGATCCGCCTCTACTTCGGCCTGGGCGGATCGGTCGAAATGACCCTGGAAGAAATCGGCATTCAGTTCAGACTCACCCGCGAGCGCGTGCGTCAGATTAAAGAAAAGGCGCTCCGCAAGCTGCGCCATCCCACGCGCGGGCGGAAGCTCATCCCGTACTCGGACGAAATCTGAAACACCACGCAAGAATCTCAAGCAGAAAGGGGTAGACCGGCTGCACATCCGGTTTACCCCTCTTTTATTGGCAAACGTAAACGTCTGTAGTGCACTTCGCATCAAAGCGCCCGCAGTTCCTCCGCCGAGGCCCACAGCAGCGGAACGAGAAGATCTTCCTCCACGGAGCCATCGTGTATCCCCAGGTGCCCCTCCCTGTCCGCACGCCCTCCCGGCGTTTCATGCAGTCCGTGGTCCGCCAGCGCCATAAGCGCATATCCGGCCTCGCCCAAAAAGGCAAAGAGCCGCTTTAAACGGCCGTCCATCTCTGCGGCTGCGCGTTTAACCTGGGCGGCATAAGGCCCGTACGCGTGCCCGGTTTCATCAATATCGATAAGGTGAACAAAGGCAAGCGCAGGTCGATGGACGTCCAGCAGGCCGGGAACCCGGTCGTAGATCTCCACATCCTCCTTCTCTTCGGTCAAAACCGTTTGATCCGCATACCGGTCCAGCGGAATGCCTTCTACATCTCGCCTGTGGACCGCCAGCAAGGTCTCCCGTCCGGCGCCTCGCACCCTGTCGAAAACCGTGTCCAGCTCAGAGCTGCTCGAAGCCCGGACCATCCCGTCCAGATCGGCCACCCTGTGACTCCCGGGAGAGACCCCCGTAAGCATCGTGGAGAGGCAGATATACGTAAGCGAAGGCAGCACCGACGAAATATCCAGACGATGCAGTGCGGCAAGCCGATTGAGGGTGGGCACATCATCCTCAACGTGCGCCCACAGGGCCGATCCAAACCCGTCGATCACCATCAGCGCGAGCCGGTCGGCCGAAGGAAGCGTCTCCAGCACTTCGGCAACCGCGTCCACCTCGGCCCCTGATGGCACGGGAACGTCTAAAACCTGCGCCACCGTCGGACAAATTGCGCGAAGATCGTAGCCTTTGGGCAGAGACATGCTTACACTTCCTGTTCGGCAAATGTGGCAACCAGCGTTTTAAACAGGCATCCCCGCTCGTCAAAATTTCGGAACATATCGTAGCTGGCCGAAGCGGGCGAAAACAGCACGGCGCTGCCCGGGCGGGCCAGTCCTGCCGCCCGTTCCACGGCCTCTTCAAGAGACACAACCCGATGAATCCGGGTCGGAGCCTCCCCGGGAACCGAAGCGGCAATCGCATCGGCCGTCTTCCCCAGAAGGATCAGATCGGACACCTTATGCCCGATAGCCGGCCCCAGCCTGTCAAACCCAAGCCCTTTGTCGTACCCCCCCGCAATCAGAACAATCTCCCCCGCCAGGGCCTCCAGCGCCACCCGGGTCCGGTCCGGGCTTGTGGCAATCGAATCGTTGTAGAAGCTCACCCCCCCAATCTCCCCAACCCGCTCCAAGCGGTGCTCCACCCCGGAAAAACAGCGAAGCGCCTCTGCAATATCCCCTTCGCCAATGCCCCGACACAGCGCACCAGCGCAAGCCGCAAGCGCATTCGCCAGGTTGTGCCGTCCCGGCAGCCGGAGATCACAGGCCGCGCAGATCGTCCGCTCCGCCCCCCTGGATAAATGCCGGATCTCCCCCTCCCGGACAAAAACGCCCCGCGCCAACCCGCTCTCCAGCCCAAAAGGCAGACACCTCCCCTCTCCCGCATCCGCCCAGCCGATCACCTCCGCGTCGTCTCCGTTCAGCACCGCCCAGTCGTCGGCTCGCTGGTGGACCACAATCTGGCGCTTGGCATGCCGGTAGGCCTCCAAAGATCCGTGCACATCTAAGTGATTGGGCGCAAAATTGGTCACCACGGCAACCTGCGGGCTCCAGGGCAGATCGCCCAGCCGGTCCAGTTGAAAGCTGGAAAGTTCCAGCACAACAGGGGTATCCGGCCGTATATCGCCCAGCCGGTCCAGCAGCGACCCGCCGATATTGCCTCCCACCAGCGTATCCGGCCGGGCCCGCCGCAGCATCGTCCCAAGCAGAGCGGTTGTGGTCGTCTTGCCGCTGCTGCCCGTAACCCCCACAATCGGCGCAGCACAGCGTGTCACAAAAAGACAGATCTCCGTCGTAACCGGAACACCGGCCGCTTCGGCCGCCTGGAGGAAAGGCGAAGAACGGGGCACCCCCGGATTGGCCACAATCAGGTCAGCCCGGCGAAAATCCTCCTCATCGTGCCCCCCCAGCATAAACCGCACGGGCAGCCCCTCCAGGGCCTCCAGCGATTCGGCAAGTTCACCGGCCGGCCGCAAATCCGTGACCGCAACCCGTGCGCCCTGCCCGTGAAGATACCGCACGGCGCCCACCCCGCCCCCGAACAGGCCCAGGCCCATCACCAGCACCCGCTGTCCCTGCAGGTCCATCACCGGACCGGTCCCTCCAGCATAAAAACCAGCACCTCGGCCATGGTAATCAGATCCAGTGCATTGTGGTGGAGGATCTCCCGCATCTGAACCGCATTGCCGGATCGGACAAACCGGTGGTACGCATCCGGAATCTCCGCCCCCGGAATATCGTCATAACGCAGCCGCTTGCAAATATACTGCTCCAGCGTCTGGAGTTTACAATTGGGCAGCCGCTTGCGCCAGCGCCGCCGGGCTTCGTGAAGCAGATCGATATGGGCCTGGCGCAGGTGAAACGGAATCCCGTGAAAAATCGAGCGATCCCGGATGTAGGGCAGGTCGAAAGACTTGCCGTTAAAACTCACCACAACCCGGGCTCCCTCCAGCAGGCCGGAAAAATAGTCCAGCAGCGCCGCTTCCTCGGTATAATCCCGCGCCAGAAGCTGCCGAACCTTCAGACTACCCTTGGAAAAAACCAGCGCCCCCACCAGAAACAGCGGCGTACCGGCCGACAGACCGGTGGTCTCGATATCCACATACAGCAGATCCTCCGGCGTCGTCTTCGCCAGCGGATGCAAACTCTCGTGCAGGCGCTCGAAAGTCTCCTCCCGCTCAAAAGCGTCAAACAGCCGGACATACTGCTCTTCAAACGCCTCTCCCCCGCTCGAAAACAGATCCTGGAACGACGGGTCGATCAGAAAAAAACAGCCGGCCTCCGAGCGAACCTCAGCCCCATCGGCAACCTCCTCTAAAGCGGCCGTGAGATGGGCGTCCGAAGCGGTGGCGGAAATACGGAAATCGCCCCCTCCCGGATCGCGCTCCGCTTTGGGAACGACCGCTTCCTCTTCAGAAGGCGCTTCCAGAGCATGGCGAAGGCTGCCCCGGTTGAGCGCGGCAATGCGTTTTCGGATATTTTCGGATAACATAAAATCCGCCGCAGATCAAGGGGAAACAGGTGAACACCTGTATCCTGGAATATAGACAACCCCCGCACCCGAGTCAACCTTGCAGGTACATCGGGGCACACCCGGCATCGTTATTCTAATCCGTAAAGACAGGAATGACAACCTTTTTCTCCTAAATAAGCCTGCCTGATGGTACGGTACTTGACAGAAAGCAGGAACGGTCCTATTTTGAAGGCAAGAAGCCCCTGCCCTTATCCCGTGCAAAAGAGGAGGCCTTAACGTCCTGACACCCTTCAACATCACCCCCTGCTTATGAAACCGAAAGTCCTGATTGTCGGCGGCGGCCCTGCCGGTTCGGCCTGCGGCATCGAACTGGCCAGAAGGGGCATCGAAGCGACCGTCTTTGAACGAGACGCGCCTTACAGAGAAAAAGTGTGCGGAGACGGGCTCAACTTCGACTCCCAGAAAGCGCTGACGCGCCTGGGTCTCTTCGAAGAGATCCGGAAAAAGGCGCAGATCATTCCCAAAGCCATAATTTATGGCTATCGAGGGGAAGAGATCGTCATCCCCGAAACCTTCTTGACCCTGCACAGGTCGGAACTCGACCAGACCTTGAGAGAGCGGGTCGAAACACTCGGTGGAAACGTCATCTACGAATCCCGAATCGAAGGTATCGAAATCACCCCCGGGGGCGTCTGTGTAAAAGACCACCGTGGGAACGCGTACAGCGGAGATGTCCTGGTGCTGGCCACCGGCACGCGAACCCGGCTGGCGGAAAGCCTCGGCTTCACCTTTCGGTTTCGCACGGCCGTCGCATTGAGAGGATACATCCCCAATACCCGAAAGGTCAACGCCTACCACTTCTGGTTGAGCAAAGACATCTTTCCCGGCTACGCCTGGGCCTTCCCCTGCCCGGGGGGCACCCTCAACATTGGGGTGATCTATTTCGAATCCAACAAACCCCAAAAAAACCTCCACCAGATGCTCCAGAGGTTCATGCACAAAACCGCGCGCCAGATTGTCAACGGCTCCGACTTTATCTGGCGTCCCAAAGGATTTCAGCTCAGAACCGGGTTGCGGCGAGAGCCCAGCTATGCCGACCGCGTCCTCCTGGTGGGAGAAAACGTTGACTGCTCCTACGACCTGAGCGGAGAAGGCATTGGGAAGGCCCTGGAATCCGGCATCCTGGCTGCGGAAACCCTGGCCCAAGCGCCCCCTCCCTACACCCGCCAGTACCTGTCCCTCTATCAGGACAGATTGATTTCATCCTGCGGCAAATACCACGACGGGTACTCCAAAGTGATGTGCATCATGGGCAACCCGCTCGGCAATTTTCTTTTCACCAAGCTCATGGCGCACTCCCCAAAAATACAGGCGGAACTGGTCTCCATTTTCAAAGAGGAAAAAGTCCCCCAGGAGCTCTTCTCCGTTAGAGGACTGGTAAAAACCTTGGTCTCTTAAGCTATAAAAAAAACTGCCACGGAAGCACACAGCCTGACACAGAAGACGGCTTGTATCCCAAAAATTCTTCTGTGTCAGGCTCGAATTACGCGCCTTCATTCCGTGTGCTTCCGTGGCGTCTTTTAAGTCCCTACCGCGCCCGGGTTTTTTGAATCCGTTCCAAAACCCGAATCTCCTCCCAGGCGATCGTGCGCTCTCCGCTCACCTCGGTAGCAACCGTCAAACGATCCTTCCCGACCTGGACCAGCTTCCCCCGGATAATTCTCCCAACATTTGGCACAATCTGGACCTCATCGCCCGGGTTCAGACGGTCCGAGGTTCTTATCACCTCATAGGAGGTATATGTCGAAGCCCCTCCGCATCCAATCACGCAGGTCCCCAGAGCAAGCAAAACAATACAAATCCATCGAATCATAACCCCATCTCCAAACGGACCTCTGCAGTATAAACCGGCAGGCGTTCTACCGGGCGAAACTTCCGCTTGTGCCGGCGCAATCCGGGCAGATCCAGATCGCCGGCGTCGTTAACAAGCCCGTAGCCCGACAGCGACCGGCAGACCTCCCAGCGCAGGTATTCCGACAGGCCCCAAACATCGGGATCGGCCTTGGCGATAAAAAAAGAGGCCAGATCCTCCTGCATCCGCCCGCCCATTGCAAACGCAGCCACCCGCCCCTCCGCCTCCACACACCAGCCCTGAAGATCCTCCCGTGAAAATTCTCCATAACGCGCCAGCGCCGCACGCGTGTACCCCCAGTCCAGCAGAAAGCCGTGCTTACGCCCCTGCCGGCGGCGCCAGTGCCTCAACAGATCCTCACAGGCCCCTATATCCCCCGGCGCCATCTCCCGGAAGCGGGCGCAAACCTGCCGCCCAAACCGCCTGAGGCGCTTGCGCAAATCCCGGTAGGGCCGTCCCGGCGTCTCGGCAACTCTGGCCGGATTGTAGAGATACTCCGTATCTTTGAGCCGAACCGTAAACCGGTCGGCCGGAAGCCGGCGCGCATCCTCCCCGTCCACCCAGAGAATACGGACAGGCCGGTCGCCGTTGACGGTTTGAAGATCGTCTAAGGTGGCGTCGAGCAAATCGCTCGACATGGGAAGGGGCGGAACGAGCAGATCGATCCGGCTGCCCTGCGGGGTGTTTCGCCGGACCAGAAGCCAGAGCGCGCCTCCCTGCTCCCCAACAAACACCTCCCGCCCCGGGGGCAGGCTGTAGCAGCAGAGAAACGGCGCGTAATAACACCAGGCCCGTTTCAACGCGTTGGAAAAGGCCGTTTTGAGACGGCCGGTATGCGCCGGAGCAATCGGTTCGGCCTCAAAAGGGAGATCATCCGCCATGGTGTTTCCGGCTGCGTTTCCGGTCCGCTGTATAAAGCGCCCCCGAATAGGCCCCCCGGATCCTGGGGGTCAAATCGAGTGCGGAAACCGTGCGGATCATCTGGCTCACACCGGCCAGCACTTGCGCTCCCACGTAGCGGTTAAAATCGGGCACAATCTCCACCGGAGCCAATCCCATCTCCACAAGCGCCCCGATCGCCGCGGCCATTTCCTCCGGCGTCCGGCGCCCGAAACACACATATCCCTGCTTACCGGCCTCGGGTCGAAGCGCCGAGACGCCTCGGGAAACAAACAGGTCCAGGCCCTCCAGCGTATAGGGGGGATCGGTCAAGAAAACGTCGAACCGGCCGGCCAGATCGCCGGGCAGCGCCTCTCGCAAATCGTGCCCGATCACCTCCGGCGATTGTCCCGCCCCTCCAGCCGCATCTCTCAGATAATCCACCAGCCGCCCGTCGCATTCTAAGACAACCACGCTACGAACCCGAAGGTCCAGAAATTTTGAGACCAGGCCGATGGCCAGCGAGGTAAGATCGTCGTCCCCTAAGATCAGGATGTCTCGCCCCTCCAGGGCATCGTTTGCATAAAGATAAAGCGCCCGGCGCAGCGCTGTCTCCGGGGTAGCGTGGGACTGGTCCAGCGTCACATCCACTGCCGGACGTCCGTCGCAGATCTCGCCCATGCGCTCAAGCGCCCCGCTCAAATCATCGGGCAGAGGCGGGTAAAGCGGGCGCGAAAACCGCCGCCGGCAGGAGAGTCCCAGAAGCCGTTGAACCGCCTCCAGACCCGCCTGCGTGAGGGCAACCCCGCCCTGCCGCTTCAGCAGCCCCCGCTTTTCAAGCTCGCCCCGAACCGCGGCAACCACAGGCACCGGCAGTCCCGCCCCCCGGGCCAGATCCCGAATCGGAATCGCGCCCTCCAGAAAAACCGTCCGAAGAATCCGCCGCACCCCTTCCGGGCCTTCCGCCAGACGTGCGGCCCCTGCCACCTCATCCAGCAACGTACCCGGGCGCGCCGGATCAGCCCTTTTCGGCTTCGCCATCTTCTGATGCCGACGCGTCGTCCCCTCCCTCTTCCGAAGCTTCAGACGCCGGCTCATCGCCTTCACCCTCTGATGCCTCCCCCTCCGGCTCGGCCGCAGGCGCGTCCTCCCCCTCCGGCTCGGCCGCAGGCGCGTCCTCCCCCTCCGGCTCGGCCGCAGGCGCGTCCTCCCCCTCCGGCTCGGCCGCAGGCGCGTCCTCGCCCTCCTCCTCCCACTCCAGCAGATTTTCGTCGTCCTTCAGTTTGCGTAGAATCACGTAAATCAGGCTGATCCCCGAAGCGTATGCCGCCTGCGCGTAGGCGAGCAGAACACCCGCCAGCAGAATAATCATCGCCGCCAGAATGTACCCGGCCCAGACCACCGACCCCGAAGGCGTCCCCACCCCAAACAGCTGAAACATAAGCATGGGATCACCCATGGAAAAATTAAAGGGCACATACTTGAGGGCGACGGAGTACATCCCCAGCAGCTTGGCCTTCATAGCCAGCCCGCAGGCCCAGTTGGTCAAACAGAAGGTGATGACCATCAAAGACCCCAGGATGGCAACACCCAGCGCGACGGAAATTTTCATCCACAGGGTGTAAATAAGCAGGCGCCAGGGCTGGCTCCACACCAGCGAGAAGGACTGGATGACAACCTCCAGCGCATCTTCCCCCACCGTGCCCACAACCGCGGGCGACATCATCAAGGCTACCACCAGGGCGACCGAGATAAACACGGCCACTAAGGCCGCGAAAAAGATCGGGATAAAAGAAAGGGCGAAGAGGAATTCACCCACATACGGGATAATATGCGCCACCCACCCGATGATCATCCCCGCAATCAGAAAGAACACAACAAGGGCCAGAACCGCAACCGGCCCTAAGAGAACGCCGCTCCAGTTGGACTTGATGAATGTCCAGGCGTCTCCCGAAGAATAGAAGTCATCTCCCCTGAGCTGCTGGTAGGTGATCTTGCAGATCATACACGTGGTCAGGAAGATCACGGCCAGCGCATAGAGTATGGCAATCACGTCGATAATTGTGCCCAGCAGCGGGTGCATGCCCGGAGAGGCGCCGGGAAAGAGACCGTACCGGTGCCAGACCCAGATCAAATCCTTCCCGGCGGTGAGGTGGGCAATCGTAACCAGAACGGAATAGCCCACGTACGCAACAATCAGCCCGCAGAGACCAACCCAGATCTTTTTCCCGGACCACCCAAGACGAATAACGCGAAAGATATCGCGGATATCAAAATGGAGCTTGACCATAAGCACCCTCCTTCTCGATAAGATAGCGCAGGGGAGGTAGAAACGATAGACATCACACCTGTACAGACTACCATGGTACACGACAAAAAAGGAAAAGACCTGCGCTGAGTGGTGAAATGAGTTAAGTTTGGGTTGTCAAGATCCAACAACTCATCCATCACCAAACACAGGTCTATGTCTCCTCAAGTTAATGAATTACACGACGTGATGCAATGGTATTTACCCTGTCATAAGGCCCGGGTAAAATTCATCGCCGCCTTCATTGTGTCTCTCATCAAGCTCACAACCGTCAACTTCACCAAACTGGCCAACGCCCTCAACGGCAAAGCCAAGCAGAAGTCCAACTATCGCAGAATCCAACGTTTCTTCAGTGAGTTTAATCTGTCCTATGACCTGGTGGCCGACTTGATCCTGCATCTCTTGCCGATCAAGTCGGACTTTACCATCTCGATAGATCGGACGACCTGGAGCTTCGGCAAACTGACCATCAATATTCTCACCGCCGGGAGTGTCTATCAAGGCGTTGCATTTCCCATCTGCTGGATACTGCTGCCCAAAAAGGGCAACTCCAACACCGATGAGCGTATCCAGTTGATGGAACGGGTCTTGAAGTTGGTGGATAAAAACCTGATTCAGGTCATCGTTGCAGACCGGGAATTCATTGGGCAAGAATGGTTTGCGTGGTTAGATGCGCAAGCCTTAGGCTTTGCCATCCGCGTCAAGGAAAACGCCAAAACCCTAAATGGCAAAGGGGACATCGCGCTTCGATGCTTGTTTGCCGACCTGCACATTCACCAAGAGCGCATCCTGCGTAAACCCCGTCTGATCTATGGTCATCATCTGTATTTGTCTGTCATCCGATTACCTGACGAATTTCTCATCGTTGCCAGCAAGTGTAAAGGTCGAAAACCGCTGGAGGATTACAAAAAACGGTGGGGAATTGAAGTCCTGTTCGCCGCGTTGAAAAGCCGAGGCTTCGATCTGGAACAGACCCATCTGATCCATCTGGAACGAATCGAAAAACTCATCGCGCTTTTAGCCATTGCCCTCACCTGGGCTCATCTGGTAGGAGAATGGATCGCAAAGACAAAACCGTTGAAGATCAAAAAACACGGATGCAAAGAGAAAAGCCTGTTTCGATATGGATTGGACCATTTGCAGTATGTTCTGCTCAATATACAGGATCACATCCAGGAGTTCTTTCACTGTCTTTGGATACTGATTGATCCTCCATATTTTAGGTCAGATTAAGTTTTGTCGTGTATTATGACAGATTACATAAAATTAGCCGGTTATGGCGGCTATTATGCAACATTGCCTGGGGAAAGTCAAGGGAAATATACCACAGGAAGGAGGTCTGCCGGTTGTGGGGTGCGGCACAGACGACAGACGGTGGGCGCGGTCTGCCGTCTGCTGTCTGCCGTCCATTTTACCGCTCGTCGGACGGAGCAGGAAGCACCTGCCGGATTTGATCGAGGAAATCCTGGAGGGTGACACGGAGGATGCGGCTGGAGGTCGGCTTAAACAGAGGGCCGTTGGGAAAGGGGTTCGTTCCGGCCTGGAGAAGAACGTGCCGTTCCTTCCCCTTCTCTTCCTGAACGCTGTAGCACCCCTGGGCGAGGCCAATGGGCCAGGGCGAACCGGAATCGTCCGGACCGGAGAGAAAAACAACGGTCTCCTGGCCGGGCACAAACCTGGGGATGCCCAGCACCGCAACCCGTTGCCCGTCCACGCTCCCTCCGGGGAGGGTCAGCACAACCTCGTGCCCCGGCTCCCCCTTAACGGGGGCCAGAACCTCTAAACGTGTCCGGGTAAAAATTCCTCCTCTGTCGTCATCCCGGAAGCTCTGGCTCTCCACACACCGCACATGGGCAATCGTCTCTGCCCGAACACAGAGCGAATCAAAGCCAAAGCGGACAACCGATGTCGCTCCGGCCTGCTGGATATTCCCCGCGGTCGCAAAACAGACGAGCAGGGCCGAAAAAAAGGCAAATCGAAA
This sequence comes from Candidatus Latescibacterota bacterium, assembly GCA_965249305.1. Classification (GTDB taxonomy): domain Bacteria; phylum Latescibacterota; class UBA2968; order UBA2968. The sequence continues at coordinate 7,829,223 of OZ252228.1, forward strand.
CATAGAACAAAACCTCCTTGCAAGAACGATGTCAAAAAAAAAGAGGCGTTCCTTTTAAAAACGCCTCACACCCGTTTTCGTTCCCCAATACAGGCCTTGGGGAACGAAAATTAGGTGTTGACCCCTTCTTGCCTTTCTCCGCGTCCTCCGCGTCTCCGCGGTGGGTTTTCATACCGGATCGCCCTACTGGAGCACAAAGGTCTGAAAATAGACCTCCACAACCGCAGGGGCGGCGTTGGAGTCTTTGCCCACCAGGATCTCGTTCAGCTTGTCCTTGATCTGCGTTTTGAGAACTTCGTGGTATTCGGGATCCAGTTCTGCAATCGTCTTGGCGCGAAGAATGTCGATCAGACCATCCCTGATCTTCGACCCCAGCTTTTTTTCCTCAATCGTCTGCTCCACCTGGGCCGAAGAGAGCCCCAGATGGATCTTGGCGCTGAGGAAGCGAAGCCCTTCTGTGCCGGCGGGGTTGACCACAATCGACTCAAGCGCTTCATACACGATCGCAACTTCCAGCTCTCCCAAATCGGGCGCTTCCTCCTCCGGGGGCGGCGCCTCCTCCTCCACAACCTCCTGTTCTGCCTCTGGAGGGGGTTCGGATGGGCCCAGAAAGAAGGTGACCGTGACATAAACAAGAATAATCTGCACGACGAGCACCACGGCAATCAGCGGGAGATACCGCATCAGCGGGCTCCCCTCCTCCTGATCTTCCTCGTCCTCCTCGTCCTCGCCCAGCTCGTCCATCGGACCCAATAGTTCTTCGTCTTCTTCGGCCATAAGTATTCTCCTGCTTCACAATCCTTTTTTATTGGATATCGGCTGTCCGGTCGGAATCTTCACCCGAGCCTGGACCTTCAGGGTAGATCCCCATGCGTCCAAAGGTCTCCCGCGCCAGCGCCAGCGCCCCCTCCCGGTCTGCAACCGTGCCCTCAAGCTGGGCGTCTTCCACCCTGGAAAGCACCTGCTTGAACGCCGGACCGGGAAGATAACCCAGCCGAATCAGATCGTGGCCGGTAATTAAAGGGACCGGCCGGATCTCCTCGGGATCCAGCGTCTCTAAAGCCTGCCGGCAGAAGGTGTAATTTTCCAGGTTGCCGTGGCTGGCCAGGCAATCGAGCCGGTGCAGCTCTAAGTGGTCCTCGAATCGCTCGGTGCGCAAAAACCGTTTGAGCGTGCTCGACCGCATTTGTCGAACGTGCATAAACCGGTGGTGGTCGGCAACTAAGCGGACAATATGCCGGGACTGATCGGACGAAAACCGGAGCCGACGGCAAATCGCCCCCGCCAGTTTGGCCCCCAGGCGGGTATGGTTGTGAAACCGGATCCGGTCGGCAACCTGAAACGTCCCGGGCTTTCCCACATCGTGCAGGAGCACGCCCATCGCCAATTCCGGAGAGGGGGTTCGCATCAGCCCCAGCATAATCAGGGTATGGACCAGCACATCCCCTTCGGGGTGGAACGCCGGAGGCTGGGGAACCCCTGCCATATCCAGCACCTCGGGCGCAATGTGGGCCATCAGCCCCAGATCGATCAGCCACCGCAGTCCCAGCGGCGCCCCTCCCTCCGTCAAAATCCGAATCAACTCATCCCGGACGCGCTCCCGGCTGACCTCCGGGAGAGTTGCGCTTAAACGCCCGATCGCTCGAAACGTCTCCGGATCGATATCCCAGGTATAACGGCAGGCAAACCGCACCGCCCGCATCATCCTCAGACGATCTTCGCCAAACCGCTGCTGTGGGGTCCCGATGGTCCGGATGATCTTTAAACGCAGGTCTTTCTGCCCCCCCACATAATCGATCACCCGATCCCCAATCGGGTCGTAAAACATCCCATTCACCGTAAAATCGCGTCGGAGAGCATCTTCCCGCTCGTCCGAAAAGATCACCCGGTCGGGACGCCGGCCGTCGCTGTAGCCCACATCCTTCCGAAACCGGGCCACCTCATAGGCGTGCCCGCCCACCCGGACCAGCACCACGCCAAAATGAGCGCCCACCTTCAGGGCATCTGGAAAAATGCCGATCACCTCGTCGGGATCGGCATCTGTGGCAATATCGTAATCCTGGGGTTCCCGTCCCAAGAGCATATCCCGCACACACCCCCCTGCCCAGAGGGCCCGGAACCCCCGGGAATGCAGCTTGCGAACAATCTCGATCGCATGCTCACGCGCAGGTGGGGAAGGCATCGGCCTTAAGAAACCGGCACGGTAACCCGCTGGATGCGCGCGCCCAGAGCCCGCAGCCGATCATCGATCCGTTCATGGCCCCGATCGATCTGCTCGATATTGCTGATTACACTCTCTCCGTCGGCACAGAGGCTGGCGATCACCAGGGCCATGCCGGCACGGATATCGGGACTTGGAAGGTGTTCCCCGTAGAGCTTGGAGGGGCCGACAATCACAGCACGGTGGGGATCACAAATAATAATTTTGGCCCCCATCTCAATGAGTCGGTCCATCCAGTACATCCGCTGCTCAAACATCTTTTCAAAAAAGAGCACGGTGCCCCGCGCCTGGGTCGCAACCACAATGGCAATGCTCATCAAATCGGGCGGGAAGCCGGGCCAGGGATCGTCATAAACCGTGGGAATAGCATCACCCACATCCGGAACAATCTCCAGCTTCTGATAATTGGGCACCAGAAGGTCTTCCCCTTCGATCTCCACCTCCACGCCGAGGCGGCGAAAAACCATGAGGCTGCGGCGCATATCCACAGGTGCGGCATTCTGGATCCGGATCTCACCGTTGGTGACGGCGGCCAGGCCGATGAAACTGCCCACCTCCATATAATCCGGACCGATAGTATGCACCCCGCCCCCCAGGGCGTCCACCCCCTCAACCGTCAACTCGTTGGTCCCAATCCCGGAAATCCGGGCGCCCATGCTGTTGAGAAGACGGCAGAGCTCCTGCACGTGGGGTTCTGAAGCAGCGTTCCGAATCACCGTGCGCCCCCGGGCCAGCGAAGCCGCCATCACCGCGTTTTCGGTGCCGGTCACACTCCGCTCATCTAAGAAAATGTCGGCCCCCTTCAATCCCTTCGGCGCCTGCATCTCGTAGATGTGGTTCGTCTGGATGCGGGCGCCCAGAGCCTCCAGCGCCCGCAGGTGGGTATCCAGCGGGCGCCGACCGATCTTATCCCCTCCGGGACGGGGCACCGTGGCCCGGCCGTGCCGAACCAGAAGGGGACCGGAAAGCATAAAACCGCCCCGCGCCTTCCGGCAAAGGTCGGGGTCAAGAAAGGTCTTGTCCAGGGAACGGGCGCAAACGGCCAGCTCATAGGAGCCGGTTTCTCGAACGTCCACGCCCAAATCGCGCAACAGTTCAACAAGGGTGATCACATCGCCGATGGCCGGGACGTTTTTCAGTACGACCTCCTCATCGGTGAGAAGCGTCGCGGCCAGCACGGCCAGAGCGGCGTTCTTATTCCCCGCCGGTGTGACCGTGCCGGAAAGCGGATATCCTCCTTCAATGACAAACTGCTCCATAACCAGGGTCCTCCGATTGGCTCTCGGAGGGGAGGATCAGGTGGGGTGATATGTCGTTCGTGGTGTAAGTTAAACTATAACACATCCTTGAGGAAAATTCAAGCAGAAAAGGGATGGGAAGCCGGCCGTTCCTGGTAGAGCTGACCACACCCTGCGGCAATATCGACCCCCTTGCTGTACCGCACCGTTGCCGTGAGGTGGGCATCGGCCAGGATCTCAACAAAGCGGTCAATACAGGGCCGGGGGGGGCGCAAAAACGGCGCATCATCAATCGGATTCCAGGGGATCACATTGATTTTACAGGGGATACCCCGAATCAGGCGCACCAGGCGTCGGGCGTCGTCCGGGGTATCGTTGAACCCGTGCAGGAGCACGTATTCAAACGTCACCCAGCGGCCGATCCGCTGCCCGTACGTGCGCACGGCATCTAAGAGCGCGGCAATAGGCCATTTTCGATTGATGGACATAATCTGGCCGCGCTGTTCGTCGGTAGTCGCATTCAGCGATACGGCCAGACCGATCTTGAGCCCCTCCTCGGCCAGCCGGAGAATGCCCGGCACCTGGCCCACCGTCGACAGGGTAATCCGCCGCATCCCCACCGCCGGCCCATCATCCAGATTCATCAACCGGATAGCGCGAACCACCGGGCCGTAGTTGAGCAGCGGCTCCCCCATCCCCATCATCACCACATTGGTCAAATCGTCCCCTTTTGCAACCAGCGCCCGCCTCACCGCAATCAGCTGATCCAGAATCTCTCCCGCCGTCAAATTGCGCAGCAGCCCCATGCGCCCGGTCGCGCAGAAACTACAGTCAAACGAACACCCCACCTGCGACGAGATACACAGCGTACGGCGCCGGCCCTCCACCATCAGCACGCTCTCCACGCGCCGCCCATCCGGAAGCTCAAACAGGTACTTGACCGTATCCCCCCTCTCGTTCCGAACCTCGGCAACAACCTTCAGGTCCAGGATGGTCGCCTCTGCCTTCAACTGCTCTCGAACCGCCTTGGACAGGTCGGTCATCTCATCAAAATCGGTCGTTCCCCGCCGATAAATCCAGGCCACAATCTGGCGGCCCCGGTAGGGTTCCAGCCCCCTTGAAACGGCGAATGCCTCCAGCTCGTGGGGAAAGAGCCCCTTAAGTTCAATCCGGGAAGCTTCGGCCGGATCGGTCGATACCTGCGCCATCTATCCTCTCCTTGTATCTGTTGAATATCTGCAACAGTAAACAAGCAGTGCGGGTAGCGCAAGGGAAAAATGAGGTTGACAGACTTCGCACATTGGATTATCTTCTGGTCCGTAGTGTCCACAGGACAAAGGTTTACGTTATTTCCCCTGCCCTGTCCCTACCTCTTCCCATCCCCACTTTCAATCAGCCAAAACCCACCGGGGGTTCTCCCAGCCGAAAACCACGCCGAGAATACCACTATGCCGATGTACGATTTCGAGAGTCCCACAGAACAGCCCAGGCCCCGGTCTTTGTCCCGGAAACCGGTCCTGCTGGTCCTGCTGGTCCTGCTGGTGACGCTGGGGGCCGTCTGGTCGAACCGGACGCCAGAAGCGGACCACCAACCGGCTCTCACCGCCGACGCGAACCCGACCGGCGAGGTCGAAGCCGTAGCGCCGGCCTTGCCCGATACGCTCCCGGCAGAACCCGAACCCCGATTTATTGAAATCTCCGGACGCATTCAACGGGGCGAGGTCTTTTCAGAAGCCCTCAAACGGGAGAACATCCCGCAGGCCCAGATCGTTGAACTCGTCTCGGCCGTCCGTGCGGGCGTTCATCGCGCCGAATTTAATCCCCACATCGTCCAGCGAGGCGACCGGTACGCAATAGAGACCGACAGCCTGGGCGTCATTCACAGGTTCGAATACATTAAGAAGGGAGCGGTGGATACCCGTTTTGTCGCAAAGCGGGAAGCGGGTGTGCTTAAGGCCTGGAAAGAACGGATCCCCTTAAACCGCCAGGTGGTCATCATCTCGGGGCAAATCGAAGACATGCTCTGGAATGCGCTGATTGCCACCGGCGAGAGCCCGGCTGTATTAAGCGACAAAATGACGGACATCTTCGAATACTACATCGACTTTATGGTAGACTGCCGCAAAGGGGACCGCTTCTCCTTAGCTGTTGAAAAATTCGACAAAGACGGAACCTTCGTTCGCTACGGAGACATCCTGTCCACCGAGTACCGGGCCGCCCGGAAAAGCTACCAGGCCTTCCTCTACGAGACCCCGGACGGAGATGTGGCCTATTACGACGCCGAGGGCAAGTCCCTGCGCGGGCTCTTCTTAAAATCGCCGCTCAACTATCGGCGGATCAGCTCCAGGTACAGCCGCCGGCGCTTCCACCCCATCCTCAAAAAATTCATCCCCCATCACGGCGTCGACTACGCCGCCGGTTACGGCGCCCCGGTATGGGCCACGGCCGGGGGTACGGTAACCTTCATCGGCCGCAAAGGCGCACTGGGCAACTACGTTGAGATCCGCCACAAAAACGGGTACAAAACCGGCTACGGACACCTGAGCCGGTTTCGCAAAAGTCTAAAAAAAGGCTCCCATGTCAAACAGAAGCAGACCATCGGCTACGTGGGGGCCACCGGGCGTGCAACAGGCCCGCATCTGCACTACAATTTTTACGCGCTGGCAAAAGGGAAATATCGACCGATCAATCCGGCAAAGGTGGTCAACCGACCAACGGGCAACCCGGTTCCCAAACCCGACCTGTCCCGCTTTTTGCACCATCGCGACAGGCTCTGGACCCTTCTCGACCGCACAACCGGTTCGGTTGTCACCGCCGCGCTAACCCCCCAATCCGAAGCCGGCGTCCCGGGCGGGAAAACCTCGCCGGCGGCCGCCGGTCCCACCCAATAAGTTTTTATTGATTCCGAACCCTCGCAGAAGGGTCTCCCCATTGAAAATCGCCTACTTCGACTGCTTTGCAGGCATCAGCGGAGATATGGTTCTGGGCGCGCTCGTAGACGCCGGGCTTTCCCTGAAATCTCTTCGGCGGGAACTGGAAAAACTCGGCCTGCACGAATTTCAGATCCGTGCCCAAAAGGTGGAAAAGCACGGCATATCGGCCACAAAAGTCGATGTGATCGCACAGGAAGGGCACGTCCACCGCCGCCTGAAAGACATCCTCGATATCATCGACCCCAGCGGCATCTCCGAGGAGGCAAAAAAACGGGCCGGAAAGATTTTTCGCCGGCTCGCAGAGGCGGAAGCCGAAGTACACGGAACCACCGTCGACCAGGTTCACTTCCACGAGGTCGGCGCCGTTGACGCCATCGTCGACGTCGTGGGCGCCGTGGTGGGGCTGGACCTGCTCGGCATCCAGAGAGTCCACGCATCCACGCTCCGCTTCGGCCGCGGAACCACCGTGGGGTCACACGGCGCAATGCCCGTCCCCGTGCCTGCCGTGGTCGCCCTCTGTAAGGGGCTGCCCGCCGAGCGCACCGACATCCCGCATGAACTGGTCACGCCCACCGGCGCGGCCATCCTCACCACCCTGGCGGACGAAATCGGAACCCCGGTTACCCTGCGCACAGAACGCCTCGGTTACGGCGCGGGAAGCCGCGACCTGAAACAGGTCCCCAACCTGCTCCGGATAGAAATCGGCGAACGCGACGCCGATCTGCAAACCGAGACGCTCACCCTCATCGAAACCAACATCGACGACATGACGCCCGAAATCTACGGCTACCTCATCGACCGCCTCCTGGCCGGTGGGGCACGCGACGCCTATCTCACCCCGCTCGTCATGAAAAAAGGGCGCCCGGCCACCATGGTCAGTGTGCTGGCCGATGCCCCCCGGGTCAACCCATTGGTCGATCTCCTCTTCCGGGAAACCACCACCCTGGGCGTTCGCCTCACGCAGGTCAACCGCCTGAAACTCTCCAGGCGGAACGAAACGGTCGAAACCCCGTTCGGAACAGTAAACGTCAAAGTTGCCGACTATGGCGGGCGCACCCGCATGGCGCCCGAATTTGAAGACTGTGCCCGCATTGCCCGCGAACAGAACGTGCCCATCCTGGACGTCTACCGGGCGGCCGCCTCTGAATCCCAAAGCGAATAAGCGTACACACCTAAGGGCACGGCATGCCGTGCCCCACCCAATCCATCACCCACCCCCTCACCCTTCCCTGTCCATCTCCTCCAGCGCCCGCATCAACCCCTCCAGCGTCACAATCCCCTCACCTTCCTCCACGGCCTCGTCCTCCTCTTCCACCCCAAACACAAAGCGCTCGAAATCCCGCAGAAACGTCAAACAGTGCCACACCCCCGTACGCTCGAAGTCTTCCGTACACAGCTCCCTCGGTATCGGGCACCCGTCATAAAGCCCCCTCGGGCAGGGCCGCCGTTTTTTCCCCATCGCAGCTCACCATTCGCCACTTGTCGCTACAATATCGTCAAATACTGCTCCAGCTCGTACCCCGTCACCTGCGCCCGGTAGTTGGCCCACTCGATCTTCTTATTCTCAATAAACTTCCCAAAAACGTGGTCCCCCAGCGCCCGGCGCACCAGCTCGCTCCCCTCTGCCAACTCAATCGCCTGCGACAAATCCAGGGGCAGCATCTCAATCCCGGCCTTTGCCCGCTGGGCATCGCTCATCTCGGCCGCGCTCTGTTCCGAGGGCGGCGGCAGCTTGTAGCCCTTTTCGATCCCCTCCAGCCCGGCCGCCAGCATCACCGCAAAAGCCAGATAGGGATTGCAGGCCGGATCCGGCGACCGGTATTCCACCCGAACGGCGTTCTCCTTGCCCGGTTTGTACGCCGGCACCCGAACCAGGTCCGACCGGTTCACAATCGCCCAGGTGGTATAAACAGGCGCTTCGTACCCCGGCACCAGCCGCTTGTAGGAGTTGATCCACTGGTTCGTCACTAAGGTAATCTCCCGCGCATGCCGCAGCAACCCGGCCATATACTGTTTGGCTGCACGCGACAGGTGGAACCGGTCCCGGGGATTGTAAAAAGCATTTCGCTCGCCCTTAAACAGCGACATGTGGGTGTGCATCCCATTGCCGTTTACCCCAAAAACCGGTTTGGGCATAAACGTCGCCCACACCTCATGCTTCAACGCAATCTCCTTGACCACCAGGCGATAGGTCATCGCGTGGTCGGCCATCGTCAGCGCATCGGCATAAAGCAGATCGATTTCATGCTGGCTGGGCGCCCCCTCGTGGTGGCTGGAAGCCACCTGGATGCCCATGCTCTCTAAAGCCAGCACCGTCTCCCGGCGCAGATCGCTGGCCACGTCTAAGGGGGTCAAATCAAAATACCCCCCCTCGTCCAGCCCCTGAAGCGGCGGTTCCGTCCCCCGAAAATAAAAATACTCCAGCTCCGGACTCACATAAAACGTGAACCCCATGTCGGACGCCCGCTTCAGGTTCACCTTAAGCACCTGGCGGGGATCCCCATCGTAGGGCTTCCCGCTGGGTTCTAAGATATCGCAGAACATCCGGGCGACCGTTCCATCTTCCCGGGGCCGGAAGGGAAGCACCTGGAAGGTGCTGGGATCGGGCATGGCGATCATATCGCTCTCGTCAATCCGTGCGAACCCCTCCACGGACGACCCATCAAAGCCGATCCCTTCGTTCAGCGCTTCCGCAAGCTGGCCCACCGGAATGGCCACGCTCTTTAAAAACCCCAGAATATCCGTAAACCAGAGCCGGACAAACTTCACCTTGTGGTCCTTGGCCGCGCTCAGCACATAGTCTCGACTGCCCTCGTTCATACGCTCCTGCCTCAAACGTCCAGAAACAGCATCAATCGCAAAATCAGGTGGCCAAAGATAGCCACCCCATGTTACACCCATGTTTCATGAAGATTAAAACGAAGTTAACTGCACACAATACCCTAAAGAAAAAAGAGGCACAGGACATATCCCTGTGCCTCGCGCTGCGAATCCTCTCTGGTGCGAACCTAACGTATCCTTTTCCAGGTATCCGTAAACATGCCGGGAAACGCCGCAATCATCGTATCCCCTTTGAACTCCTGGTAAAATCCCCGTTCGTGAGAAATCTTGATAACCCCCTCTTCTTCCACTGAAATCTTGCCCTTGGCCGTTTTCGCCTTGGAATAATCCGATATCGGGCTCTCTGCGGAGGAGCGGTAGCCCTGCCGGATAAGCAGATGGCGTTTGCGCGTGATCGCCGACGTGGAAACCTCGTATGTGCTGGCCGCGTAATCGAAGGTCCGGGGGAATCGGTCCCCTTCATCCAGCAACACATTGAGGGTCACGTGGGCTTTTCGAGAATCGATGGGCACCCACAAAAAGGCCCCCGAGATAAGGGGAGACTGAATCAGCGTTCCGTCGTCCAACTGACGCGATTCCAGGACCCACATCCCCTTCAACTGATCCTGCATATCCGCCAGCCGGTCGCTACACCCCATCCCACCTCCCATTGCCAGCATCCCCAGTCCCACGATGACCCAGCGTCTCATCCTGACCTCCTTATTCAATTGTGGATTGCGGATTGCGGATTGCGGAATGAAGGCTTTTCAATCTGCATTCCGCAATCCGCATTCCGCATTCATCAGCCTCAAGCCTCTCTTCGCCTACAGTATATTCCTCATGCCTTCGCCTGTCAAGCAAAAAAGCCCCGAAGGCGAAACCTGCCTTCGGGGCCGTATATCCAGCGATAAGATGTCCCATCTCTACTGCACAGAATCTTTGAGCGCTTTTCCAGCCTTAAAGCGAACCGTCTTACTCGCAGCAATCTGAATCGTTGCCCCTGTTTGTGGATTGCGGCCCGTACGCGCGGCTCTGCTCCCCAGAGAGAATGTTCCGAAGCCGGAGATAGAAACCCGTTCTCCTTTCTGAAGCGCCCCGGTAATCTCCCCCAGAGCCGCATCCAGAGCCGCACCGGCTGCCGCCTTCGAAATATCGGCCTTCGCAGCAATTACCTCGACCAGCTCTGCCTTATTCGACATAAATCTCACCCCCTTTCAACAGGCGCCTAAATATAGGTCCGAATGAGGGGTTTTGTCAAGCTACACCGGGCTTTTTTCCCCACCCCTTATACAACTTTCTCCTTGAATCTCAAGGGATTATCCCCTATATTTTTCTCTTCCAATAGGTTCTGATTCCCGCCTCTCCAGCAGTCAGGAGCACGATATGGCCCCGCGAACACTCACGCTGAATGCCCTCTCTATCGCCCTTACAGCCGTGGCGACCCTGACCATCCGGGTGCCGATGCCGGCCACACAGGGGTACATCAACCTGGGCGATGCGGCCATCTTTACCGCCGCGCTCCTCTTTGGCCCCCGCACCGGCGGCCTGGCCGGCGGCATCGGTTCGGCCCTGGCCGATCTGCTGGGCGGCTATGCCCACTGGGCGCCGTTTACCCTCATCATCAAGGGACTGGAGGGCATCCTGGTGGGGCTGCTCTTCCGGGGGTCGCTCCGTTCGGGGTGGGGCGTCGCCTTTGCGGGCCTCGCAGCCCTCCTGGGAGGGCTGTGGATGATAACCGGCTACTTCCTCACAGAAACCTTCCTCTACGGCTGGCAGCCTGCCCTCTCGGCCCTCCCGGGGAACGGGATGCAGGCCCTCGGCAGTCTTCTTGTCGGGCTGCCCGCATCAACCGCTCTGGCCCGAGCAGGTCTTGGCCACCCACCCTCCAGAACCGGAACTGTGTGATGATACACAAAAAACAGAGAGACGCAAAAAGCGTGTCCCTCTGTTTTACCGGATAAAAAGTGACCGCTCAACAGGCAACCTGCTCCTTTTGTACCCCCGCTCCCTTGAAGATCTCAAGCACCTTTCCCGGTGTCTGTGCCTTCAGGAGTTGCTCGCGCACCGATTTCATATGAAGCAACCGGGCGATTTCGGCCACGGTTTTTAAATAGGCCTGACCGTGCTTTGCCGGCCATCCGATCAGAACCAGGATGTGCACCAACTCCCCACCTCCCCAGTCGATTCCCTGCTGAGAGAATCCCAGGACGATTACCGGCTCCCGCACCGAATCATCCCGATGGTGGGGAATCGCCACCCCCTTGCCAACCCCGGTGCTGATCTGGGACTCTTGTTGAAAAAGCCCGGAAAGAAACCGCCGTACATCGGAAATTTCCGGACCATCCTCCATCCGAGAAGCCAGTTCACGGATGGCGCCGCCCTTCTTTTGCGCCTTCATCCCAACCAGGATGCGGTCTTCTTTCAAATACCGGGACAAATTGGCCATAAATCCCCCCCCGGATCGTATCCCTTAAGCCGATTCCATCAGCGGTTCCAGCTGTGCCCGACGCCGGGGATGCCGCAACCGTCGCAGCGCCTTTTCCTTGATCTGACGTACCCGCTCCCGGGTCAGACTAAAACGCGCACCGATCTCTTCCAGCGTCAGGGACTCTTCGTCCCCCAGGCCAAAATAGAGGCGCAGCACCTCTGCCTCCCGCTCGTCTAAGGAATCCAGCACCATCGCAACCTGATCCCGGACCGAGTCGTCAACCACCTCGATATCGGGCGCCTTCTGAGACTGATCGGGCAGGACATGGAGCAGGCTGTGGTCGTCGTCTTCGCGGAAAGAAGCGTCTAAAGACCAGACATCCCGCGCCCGCATCAGCGTATCCTGCACCATTTCAACAGACACGCCCAGCTTCTTCGCAATGGTCTCAGGGTCGGGGTCGGACTCATGGACCTGGCGCAATTCCCGCGAAACTTTGGAAATGTTGTGCAGCAGGTCAATCCGGTTGATCGGCAGCCGGACAACGCGCGAATCCTGCGCCAGGCTCTGATGGATCGCCTGCCGGATCCACCAGACCGCATAGGAGATGAACTTGAATCCGCGAGTCCCGTCAAACCGCTCCGCAGCCGTCATCAACCCCATGTTGCCTGCGCTGATCAGATCGGCCAAGGGCACCCCGTGGTTCTGGTACTCACGGGCCACGCTAACTACAAACCGGAGGTTGGCTGCAACCAGCTTATCCCTGGCCCTCTGATCCCCCTTGCGGATTCGCCGGGCCAGTTCAATCTCTTCTTGAGCCGCAAGCGGTTCCGAAGAGGCAATATCCCGAAGATAGAGATCCAGAGACTCGCTATCTTGAATCATAATTCCAGCCACTGATTCAACCTCCTTCAATTAGGTTTTATCAAAAACACCCTCTTATCCTGAGAAAATTTGCGTCTCCATCCCCTCGTCCACAACGCTCCGGGACAGGTATTGGCACACCTCCTGAGCGGTATGACACCCCAGAAGCCCTGAACGACCCCCCCGGTTCCGAAAATGCCCTGCCAGTGTGCCCTGCAAATACAAATGTCCCTCTTCTCCGATCACAGGCACAGCCAGCAAGCAGATCAAATGAACACGCTGTGGGTACCGTTCCGAATAAAAACCAACACCGTTTCGGGAGATCCCGAATGCCACGCCCAACTGCGTGGCCGATCGACACCGCGCATGGGGAAAGGCAACACCTTTTCCAAGCACCGTACTCTCCAGATCCTCCCGGTCCAGGACCGACTGCAAAAATGCCAGGCTGTCTGTCACACAGCCGGTCCTGTGCAATCGATCCACCATCTCCTTGATGGCCCCCATCCGGTCCTGCGATCGCAGACCCGGCACCATCAACGCAGGGTCGAACCGAATAACAGAGGACATCCCGCTGACAACCCGCTGCTCCCCATCCCCCGACATGAAAAATTCCTTATAAATGATTTAAAAACAGATTGTTGTCATCCAACACGCCGGTGCAAAAGTGCAAGTTTTGCACGAAAAGTCTCTCGCCCGAACACCCTGGATGCCGTTGACAGGCCGGCAGAAACGCAAGAACCCCTTGTAAAACAAGTCCCTATCCGACCCGACGCTCCATCCGGTCGGAACCCCTTACCTCAACCCGCTTTATATATTAGCAACTTTAATGCCAAAAACAGCCATATATAAATCAACCGTTTATTTTTAAGACAGTTGTCCCATGTGATCCCGGTCACAAAAGGGCATAAAAACACCCGGCGCCTCTTTTTTGTGCAAAATTTGCATCTTTAAAACCGGTGCTTGATGCAAAATTTGCAGAACAGCTCCCCAAATCCACTTGTGCTGCGTCTTCAGGACAGCTTGTACTTCTTGAGTTTGTATTGCAACGTCCGAACACTGATCCCCAGGATCGCCGCAGCCGCCTTTCGATTGGAGGTCGCCTGGGCAAGCGTCTTCTCGATCAGCGCCCGCTCCACCTCTGCAATCGAAGACCTCAGCGGCACCGTGAACTCCGCGGGTTCCTGGCCCGCCTCCCGCACCTGAGAAGGCAGACGCGACAGCCCCACCTCCCGGTCCGGGCAGGTCACCACCATCCGCTCCACCACATTCTTCAACTCCCGCACATTCCCGGGCCATGCATATTCCAGGATCCTCTGCATGGCATCCGGCGTAAAGTGCTTCCGTTCCTTGTGGTGCAGCGAACAGAGCTGATCCATAAAGGTCTCGACCAGAAGCGGTATATCCTCCTTCCGGTCTCTCAGGAGCGGCAACCGGATGGGCACTACATTGATCCGGTAGTAGAGGTCTTCCCGGAACCGTCCCTCCGCGACTTCCGTTCCCAGATTCCGATTGGTGGCGAAAATCGTCCGCACATCCGACCGGACCGCCTCCATGCTCCTCACCGGCGTATAGGCCTTTTCTTCCAGCACCCGCAGCAGGTCCACCTGGTTCTGCAGGGGGATTTCACCCACCTCATCTAAGAAAAGGGTGCCGCCCTCTGCCGCAGCAAAGCGCCCCGGTTTATCGGCATGGGCGCCTGTAAACGCCCCCCTGATGTGGCCGAATAGCTCGCTCTCGAACAGAGTGTCCGGAATCGCCCCGCAGTTCATCGCCACCAGCGGGCCTTCCCGCCGGTTGCTCCGCTGGTGGATGGCCCTGGCCACCAGTTCCTTCCCCGTTCCGGTTTCGCCCATAATCAGCACCGGTACATCGGCCATCGCGGCCTGTTCAACCGTATCGCACACCTGCTGCATCACCGCACTTCGGTGCACGATCTCCCCAAATACCTCTGCCGAATCCAGCCGTGCGCGAAGCTCCTTATTCTCCGCCACCAGCGCCTGGCGCTCCAAAAGATGCTGCAATGCCAGCTGCAACCGCTTCAGATCCACCGGCTTGGTCAGGTAGTCATAAGCGCCCAGGCGCATCGCCTCCACAGCTGTGGAAACCTCGCCAAAGGCCGTCATAATAATCACCCCCGTATCGGGGCTTTTCTGCTTGACCCGCTTCAACAGCGAAAGCCCGTCCCTGCCGGGCATCTTCAGATCGAATAGGGCCGCATGGTAGACCCGTTCCTCCACCAGCCCGGCGGCCTTCTGACCGTCGTAGGCCACATCTACAGCATAACCGGCCTTCATCAGCGACTCTTTAAGACCTTCGCAGATATGGTATTCATCATCGGCGATGAGAACATTAATCTCGGTCGTTTCCATCTTCTCACGTTGAAGCAATGGGGAGATAGATCCTGAATGTGGTTCCAATCCCCGCTCTGCTCTCCACTTCGATATGTCCGCCGTGCTCGTAGATGATCCGCTGTGCGATCGAAAGGCCCAGCCCCGTCCCTTCATCTTTAGTTGTATAATAAAATTCGAACATCCGGTCGATCTCCGCCTCCAGAACGCCCCGGCCCGTATCCGAAAGGCCCAGGCAGACCTGCCCCGACCCCGGATCGCTCCATGTCTTTGCCCCCACGTCGCCCTGTCCTTCAATCGACTGGAAGGCATTGACCGTCAGGTTCAACACCGCCTGTCCCAGCTGGTCTTCGTCCCCATCCACCAGAGGCAGATCCGGCAGCAGGTCCAGTTGAAGCCGCACCTCCTGCTCCCTCGCCTCTGGAGAGACCAGTTCGAACACATGCCGGACCACGTCGTTTAGGGACAGCCGCTGCAAGCGCAGTTCGGGCGCCCGGGAAAACCGGAGGAAATTGCGCACAATCCGGTCCAGCCGTTTCATCTCGGCCTGGGCGATATTCAGCCGCCGGTAGAGCCGCTCCCGGAACGGATGCGCCACATCGGCTAAGTCCTCTTCTAAAAGCTGGAGCTGAATATCGATCGCGCCTAAGGGATTGCGCACCTCATGGGCAACCGAAGCCGCCAGCCGGCCCAGTGCGCTCATCTTCTCCACCTGGAAAATCTCCCACTCCATGCGCTTCAGCTCCGAAATATCCCGCACCACCATCACCACTCCCGGTTCCCCCTGTGCAGACAGCAGGGACGTTGTGACCCTCAGATGCTGCACCCCTTCCTCGGACCCCGGCTGGACCAGGTCGATCGGAGTCGTCAGCCTTTTCCCCCTAAACCCATCCTCCAGCACCCGCAGCAGGTCGGACCGATCGCCCAGCAGCGCCGACGACGTCTCCCCAACCACGGGACGGCCACCCCATCCCATAAGAGAAACTAGGGAAGCGTTGGCCATCACTGCGCGCCGGTTCCCGTCGAAGGCTACGATTCCCTCGTTCAGGCTCTCCAAAATCGAAGCGCTGTGGTCTACCGTCGGCTGCAAGACATCCCTCGTTAGATGTGAAGCGTCAGACACTTTCCGTTCGACATTACGTGTAAATTTTCTTCTACTTCCACGCCCTACCATCACCGGGAACTAATAGAAAAACTATACAAGCCGCCGACAAAACGCAAGCCCAATCCCGACCGTCTGTTCCCAAAGACCTTGACACATCCCCCCTTCCTGTGGTATTATAAATTTTGGGTACCACCCTGTACACAGGCCCGCCTCTCCAAGAGACCATTTATGGAAAAAACAGAACAACATCCCCCCATGCCAGGCGGCCCTCAAACCGAACCCGGGGACGACCGCCTTCCGGCATTCCTCAACTTCCTCCACACCCATCGGGAGGGGCTCCTGGATGCCTGGTTCGCCCGCATCGACAAAATGGCCTCGCTCCAGGTCCGCGAAGACATCTCCCCTGACGTTTCTCGGGAGATTCTGCAGGAATTTTTCGACCTCATCTGCACACAGGCCGCCAGCCCCGACAACTACACGCCCCTGAGGGACTACATCCAGTCCGGCGCCATCAACGCCTTTACCCCCGATGCGGCCTGCCGCCTCCAGCTCGCCTTTAAATACAGCCTGCTAAGGGCCCTCAGACAAACTGACCAACTGGATTCCCTTTGCCGCTACGCCGAAGAGGCCATGGACGAAATCCTCCTGCGCATCGCCGAGTTCTACCACGAGATGCGCTACAAGCAGATCCAGCGGCAGGAAGACGAACGCGCCCGCATCCTCAAATCCACGCAGGAGCGCCTCAAAACCCTTTTGGAAACGATGAACGAAGGGTTCTCGGCCGTAGATACCACCGAAACGATCACCCTGTTCAACCAGCGCATGGAGCAGATCACCGGCTACAGCCGGGAGGAAGTCATCGGCAAGCACGTCTCCGCGATCTATACGCCCGATAGCATGGAATATCTCCAGACCCAGCTCGCTCGGCGCAAGCGCGGCGAGTCTTCCTCCTACGAACTCCAGGTGGCCCACAAAAGTGGAAGGCAAGTGTCCGTCCGCATCTCGGGCGCCCCCCTCCGGGACGCCCAAGGCCAGCACATCGGCAGCTTCGCCGTGGTCGCCGACATCAGCGATCAGGTTCGGGCGGAAAACGACCTGCGGCAGAGCAACCGGGAAATCGCCCGGCTCCTGGAAAGCGAACGCAAGAGGGCCGCCCATTTCGCTACCATCAACCAGGTGGCGCATCTCGCCCTCTCCACCCTTGATCCGGACGAGATCTTCCGCCGGGTCGTGCGCGCTGTTCAGGACCGCTTCGACTATTACCACACCTCTCTCTTCCTGGCCGAAGGGGGAGCCAACCAGATGGTCCTGCGCGCCCGGGCAGGGGCGTATGAGCCCTACCTGCCCGAGGGCTACCGGCAGGAGATTGGGGTGGGCATCGTCGGCACCGTCGTCGCCTCGGGCGAATCGCTGCTGGCAAACGACGTCTCCGCCGAACCCAGACACGTGCTCGCCTTTCCCGAGGAGCAGGAATCGGTCGCCGAACTGTGCGTGCCCATCAAACTGGGCGACCGGGTCATCGGCGCCTTAGACGTGCAGAGCCAGGATACGGGAGTCTTCGATGAAAACGACCTCGCCTCCCTGCAGGTCCTGGCCGATCAGATCGCCTGGGTAACGCACAACGCCCAGCTCTTTCAGGAGATCTTACACCTCAACGAGTTCAACGAGCAGATTCTCCAGACCATCCCTCTGCCCGTCCTCCTGCTGGATCCGGATCTGAACGTGGTCTTTGCCAACCCCAGCTACAGGGAACATCACAAGCTCCAACCCGAAGAACTGATCAACCGGCCCCTTGAAAAGGTCGTCCCCGACTCTCTCCTGGTTCGGCCCGAGGGTCGTGAGGTTTTGAAAGAGGTTTTCAGAACCGGCCAACCGCGCCACTTAGAGAGGCAGAAGATTCAAAGGGGGGTTTACCAGAATCGGGTGGTCGACATCCTCATCAGCCGGGTTGAAGTCGCCGAGGGCGCCCCCCTGGCCCTGGTGGTGGTCGAAGATATTACAGAGAGTCTGGAGAAAGCCTACCAGTCGTCTCTGCTGCGCCAGGTCGGTCAGACCATGCAGGGCATTTTGGACCTGGACCGACTCCTCTACACCATCCTGACCTGCGTAACCGCCGGCACGGCCTTAGGGTTCAACCGGGCGATTCTCCTGCTGGTCGAGCGGGATCGGGATACCCTGGAAGGCCGAATGGGGGTCGGGCCCTCCAGCCAGGAAGAGGTCGCCCAGATCTGGTCTGCGCTGGCCCGGAGAAATCCAACCGTAGACGACATCTTAGCCGACTACGACCGCCTCGAGGACCCTGCGGAAGCTCCCCTTTCCCGCGCTGTGCGGCAGGTGCAGATCCCCCTGGATGACCCCAACGATGTGCTTGCCCGCGCCGTGCGCGAACGCCGTACCTTCACATCCACCGGCGGGGAAGTGCTCGCCATCAGCCCGGCTCTCTGGTCCGCGCTGGGCACCCACCACTTTGTGGCCGTTCCCCTCGTGGTCAAAGATCGTGCCCTGGGCGTTATCGTGGCCGACAACCTCTACAGTGACGCGCCGATTACCCACGACAGCGTGGATCTCCTCACCGCCTTTGCCGGCCACGCCGCCCTGGCCCTGGACAACGCAGAACTCTACCACCAGTTGGAGGAGAAGGTCCTGGAAGTGGAAAGGGCCTACCGGGAGCTGGAGCGCACCCAGAAAGAGCTCGTCCTCTCCGAGCGCCTGGCCGTCATCGGCGAGATGTCCGCCCGCATGGCCCACGAAATCCGCAACCCCATGACCACCATCGGCGGATTCGCCCGGTCGATTCTGAAAAAACCGGACCCCGAACGCATCAAAACCGCGGGCAGGGTCATTCTGGAAGAAACGGAACGCCTCGAAAAGCTCCTCGAAGATACCCTCAGCTTTACCCGGCCCAGCAAGCCCCTGTTTGCTCCAACCGATCTGAACCAGCTTTTCCAGGACATCCGCACCTTAATCGAAACGGACCTCCAGGCCAAAAAGGTCGCCTACCACGAGCGCCTAAGCCCCGGCCTGCCCGCCCTCAACATGGATCCCGCCCAGATCAAACAGGTGCTCATCAACCTCATCCAGAACGCCCTGCAGGCCATGCTCTCGGGAGGCGACCTTACCGTCATCACCCGCTGTTGTCAGCCCCGGCCGGAGGAAACGGACAGAGGGTGGGTGGAAATTGAAATCCGGGATACCGGCGAGGGCATCCCGGCCGAAAACCTCGAACAGATCTTCAGCCCCTTCTTTACCACCAAGACGTACGGGACGGGCCTGGGCCTGGCCATCTGTAAAAAAATTGTGGAAGACCACGCCGGGGTGCTTGCCATTGAAAGCCAGCCCGGCCGGGGCACCGCCGTGCGCATTCACCTTCCTTCTCAACATCCTCAGCCGGAAAGACAGACCGATGAAAACCCTCCTGATTGCTGACGACGACAAGAATCTCGCGCTCCTCTACGAGCAGGAACTCACCGATGAAGGCTATCGCGTGGAGGTTGTGCACGATGCTCGCCAGGCCATCGAACACGTGGAGCAAAACCCGCCCGATCTGCTCATCTTAGACATCCGGATGCCGGGCATGGACGGCATCGAAGCGTTGAGCCATATCCTCGGAAAAAACAACCGTTTACCGGTCATATTGAACACCGCTTACAGCAACTACAAAGACAATTTTATGACCTGGGCAGCCGACGCCTACGTGGTCAAGTCTTCCGATCTGACAGAACTTAAAACCACCATCCAGGAAGTCCTGAAGCGCCGAGAATCGGAGTAGGGCGCAGCCTGCCGCATGGATACCGTTCAAAAAGAACTGATTGCGCTGCGAAAGACCTGCCCACCCGCAGACTTCCACACCAGGCGTACCGAGTGCCTCCGCGCCTTCCTCGACACGACCTGGGAGACGATTGGGGCCCGGCACCAATCGGGCGCGTTAGGCGCCGAGGTAGTAGAGGCCCTGACAAAGCGGGCGGATACCCTCATTCGCCTCCTCTACGACGAGGCCCTTGCCGACGCCGGCGCTCCCCCGCCAAAAAACTATGCGATCCTGGCCCTGGGGGGCTACGGCCGGGGTGCGCTCAATCCCAAATCCGACATTGACCTCCTCTTCCTCTTCCACAGGATCCGGGACGTCGACCCCATCACCCGGGCCATCCTCCACACCCTCTGGGACCTCCGCTTCGACGTGGGCTACAGCACCCGCACCATCTCCGACTGTCTTACCGCCGCCCGGGAAGACGCCAATTCCCTCACCTCCATGCTCGAGTCCCGGTTCCTGGTTGGAGACCCCGATCTGGCGCGGCAGCTGGAAGAGGCTCTCTCCGGCCAGTTTTTTGGGCGCAAAGCCCGGGGCTTTGTCGCTCAAAAAATAGAAGAACGCCGTCAGCGACACATCAAAACGGGGCTCTCCGTGCAGCTGTTAGAGCCCAATGTCAAAGAGAGCACCGGCGGGCTGCGGGACACCCATGCGGTGGGCTGGCTGCTCAAAGTCCGGCGGGGGGCGAATGCCCCCGAGGGCCTCCTGAAGGAGCGCCTGCTCACCCGGAGAAACTACCGGCTCTATGTGGACGCGCTCGACTTTCTCTGGCGCACCCGCAACGAACTCCACTTCTCCACCGGCAAACGGTACGACACGCTCGAACACGAGCTTCAGCCCGCCATCGCCTGTGGGCTGGGTTACCGGGACCGGGGCCATGAGCTGGGTGTGGAACGATTTATGCGCGACTACTACCTCCATGCCCGAAACATCAAACACTTAAGCGACCTGATCTGCCGGCGCCTCAACGGCAGATCCTCTGTGGCCAACCGGGCCGTGGGGCTGATTGCCAGGCGCAACCTCGACAACGGCGCGGTCCTCTCGCACAACCACATCGGCCTTCCCAAAAAGCGCAAAACTTTTTTCAAAGACGACCCCTACCGGCTGCTCGGCCTCTTTCTCGACGCCCGGCGCTTTGGCGTGTCCATCAACGAAACCGCGCAGCGTGCGATCCAGGACCACCTCCCCCTCATCGACGATGATTTTCGGCGTTCCCCCCGCGCTGCCCGGATCTTCCGGGACATCCTGGACGGGCCTTCAGAGGTAGCCTCCACCTTACACACCATGCACGAACTGGGCGTACTGGGCGCTTACATCCCCGAATTCGACAGCCTCACCTGCCTGGTCCAGTACAACCGCTACCATATTTACACGGCCGACGAACATACGCTTGTGGCCCTTGAAAACCTGGAGCGCCTCGGCGCCGAACCCGCAGAAACCGCAGACCTGGCGCCCCTCCAACAGGTCTTCCACGAAATTCCTCGAAAAACGCTGCTCTACCTCGCCGTGCTGATGCACGACGTGGGCAAATCGGCCCGGGGGGAGGATCACAGCGTTGTGGGCGCCCGGATGGCACGGAATTTTCTGGAACGCCTCGCCCTGCCCCCGGGCCAGATCGACACCGGGGTCTTCCTGGTGCAAAACCACCTGACCATGTCTCACATTTCACAGCGCAGAGACCTCTCCGACGAGGCGATGCTGAAGGAGTTCGCCCGCCGGTTCAAACACCCCGACGTCCTGCGCATGCTCTATCTGCTCACCTATGCCGACCTCTCCTCGGTAACCCGCACCGCCTGGACCGCCTGGAAAGCCCATTTGCTCCGGGAACTCTACCTCAAAACCCTCGACCTTCTAACCGCCAAAACAGCGCCCTCCCAAAAAGCGGAAGACCGGCCGAGGGTCGAAAGCCTGGTGAAGATCCTGGCCGACCGCTTCGACGCGCGCACCCTGGAGGAGCACCTAAGCAGCCTGCCTCCTCGCTATGCCCAAATGAACGACCCCGATGGGATTGCAACGCACCTCGGACTCATCGAAAAACTCGGCAAATCTCTTGTAGCCGTTGATATTACACGAAGCGGTCTCTTTTCCGAAATAACCATCTGCACGCACGACAAGCCCTACCGGCTCTCCGAAATCTGCGGCGTCCTGGCCACAAACGACATCAACATCTTCAGCGCCCAGGCATATACCCGCACCGACGGCATCGTGCTCGATATCTTTCAGGTCACCAGCACAGACGGAAGCCCCGAAATCGATCTCCGGCGCCAGGAACAGGTACACCGCCAGCTCGCCGAGGTTTTCGAGGAAAAAGTTCCGGTCGAAAATCTCTTCGACAGGCACCAGCAGCGCTGGTCCAGACGCCGCAGTCCGGCCATCCGGATCCCCACGGAGGTGCACTTTGAAAACAACATCTCAAACCGGTATACCGTAATTGACATCTTCGCCCAGGATGCAGTGGGATTGCTCTACAAAATCACCCGCGCCCTCTCCGACCTGGGCCTGGACATCTACACGGCGCGCATCAGCACCCAGGCCGACAAAGCCGTGGACTCCTTCTACGTCACCCAAAACGAAAAAAAAATCGCCCCCTCAAGCGCATTGGAGCGCATCCGGGAGGAAGTCATCGCCCGAATCGGATAGAGAAAAAGCTTGACAAACCCCTACCTCATAGCTTACCTTACTCTTTGTAAACCTCTGCTTAAGGCCCCTGCAGTTACCTCACAAACAATATTCTTTTTCCTCGCAACGCGCATCCTTAAGGTTTCTGTGCTTCCCCATTCACCTGCCTTTGTATAAAAATCCGGGTCCAAAAGCGCCGTTCAGTCTGCCTGTTAACCCCAAGGGGTCGCCCAGGTCGTCCTCTTGTGACATCCATCCGGGGTTCCGGTAGTTTTTCTCACAGAAAAAGATAGAAATGGACGAGGAAATGACCGTAGAAACAAGCACCGAAGTCAGCAATCTGGATATTCTTGAACTCCAAAAAATGACCATTCCCGAACTCAGCAAGCTGGCCCAGAAACTCAACATTCAGGGCTATAGCAGCCTGAGAAAACAGGAATTGATCTTCTCCGTTATCCAGGCCCAAACCGAAAAAAGCGGCCTCATCTTCGCCCAGGGCGTCCTGGAGATCTTAGAAGACGGCTTCGGATTCCTCCGGTCCCCCAATTACAACTACCTGCCCGGGCCCGATGACATCTACGTCTCCCACTCCCAGATCAAGCGGTTCAACCTGCGCACCGGCGATACCGTATCCGGTCAGATCCGGCCGCCCAAGAACGACGAGAAGTACTTTGCCCTCATCCGGGTGGAAGCCGTCAACTTAGAAGACCCGGACCAGGCCAAGCAGAAGATTCTCTTTGACAATCTCACCCCGCTGCACCCTGCGGAGCGAATCGGCCTGGAGTACGATCCTCAGGACCACTCCACCCGCATCATGAACCTGCTGACTCCCATTGGCATGGGCCAGCGAGGGATGATCGTGGCCCCCCCCTTTACGGGCAAAACCATGCTCTTGCAAAAAATTGCCAATGCCATCACGCAGAACCATCCCGAAATCGTGCTCATCGTCCTCCTTATCGACGAACGCCCCGAAGAGGTCACCGACATGCTCCGGTCGGTCAACGGAGAAGTCATCAGCTCAACCTTCGACGAACCCCCCACCCGGCACGTTCAGGTAGCCGACATGGTCATCGAAAAAGCCAAACGCTTAGTTGAGCACCAGCAGGACGTCGTCATCCTCTTAGACAGCATCACGCGCCTCGCCCGAGCCTACAACACGGTGGTGCCCCACAGCGGGCGCATCCTCACCGGCGGCCTCGACTCGTCCGCCATGCAGTGGCCCAAACGCTTCTTCGGCGCCGCCCGAAACATCGAAGAGGGGGGCAGCCTCACCATCCTGGCCACGGCCCTGGTGGAAACCGGCAGCCGGATGGACGATGTCATTTTCGAGGAATTCAAAGGCACCGGCAACATGGAACTCAAACTGGACCGGCGCCTGAGCAACAGGCGGGTCTTCCCCGCCATCGACGTGACCATGTCCAGCACCCGCAAAGAGGAACTCCTGCTGGAAGAAAAGGAACTCAACCGCGTCTGGATCCTGCGCAAACTCCTCAACCAGATGCCCGCTTTAGAGGCCATGGAATTCTTGAAAGAGCGGATGTCCGGGTCCAAGAGCAACGAGATATTCCTCAATTCAATGAACGAACCAATGTAGCGGATCTTGCATTTTGAACCCGTTTTATATATATTTTTGTGCTGTCCCAAATTACGCATCCCCAATAGATAAGACCAAGGAGTCTCCGATGAAAGCGGATATCCATCCCGAATATGTCGAAACCACCGTCACCTGCGCCTGCGGGAATACCCGGCAGACCCGTTCCACCGTCCCCAATCTCCGCGTGGAGATCTGCTCCAACTGCCACCCCTTCTACACGGGGAAACAGCGGCTGGTCGATACCGCCGGAAGGGTGGAACGCTACCGTCAGCGCTACGGGCTTCCGGATCCGGAAGCGGAAACCGGCGCTTCGGGTGAGGCCGAAGCTGTAGAAACCGCAGAAACCGCAGAAACCGCAGAAGGTTAGCAGGACAACGCATACCACGGGTGAAACGGCGCCCGGTCAATCGCGGCCGGCGCTGTCTCACCCTTTTTATTGTCCAATCCGCTTGATGGGGGTATTCCCGGTGCTTGAACGGTTGGAGAATGTCGAAAAACGCTACGAGGAGATCGGCCGGGAAATGGCCCGTCCGGAAGTGGCTGCCAATCCCGATCGGTTCCAGAAATTCACGCGGGAATTCCGCAGCCTTGAAGAGATCGTCACCACCTACCGGCAGTACCGGGACACCGCCCGGGACCTGGCCGAGGCCGCGGACATCCTCCGGCATTCCGACGATGCCGAACTGGTCGAAATGGCCCGCATGGAACAGGAGGAACTCCAGCCGAAAGAGGGAGCGCTTTCGGAAAAACTCAAACGCCTCCTCATTCCCAAAGACCCCAACGACAGCAAGAATACGGTCGTAGAAATCCGCGCCGGCGCCGGCGGTGAAGAAGCCGCCCTCTTTGCCGCGGACCTCTACCGGATGTACACCAAATACGCCGAATCCCAGGGGTGGAAAGCCGACCTCCTCAGCTCCAACCCCACCGGCATCGGCGGGTACAAAGAGATCGTCTTCTCGGTATCTGGAAACGATGTCTACGCCCTTTTAAAATACGAAGGCGGCGTCCACCGCGTGCAGCGCATTCCCGAAACCGAATCCAGCGGCCGCATCCACACCTCCGCCGCATCCGTCGCCGTCCTCCCGGAAGCCGAAGAGGTTGAGATCGACATCAACACCGAAGACCTCAAAATCGAATCCTTCCGCTCCTCCGGGCCGGGCGGGCAGAGCGTGAACACCACCGACTCCGCCGTCCGCATCACCCACCTGCCCACCGGTCTGGTCGTATCCTGCCAGGACGAAAAATCCCAGCACAAAAACAGGGCCAAGGCCATGGTGGTCCTCTGCGCCCGCCTCTTGGACAAAGCCGTTCGGGAACAGCAGGAGAAAACCTCCCAGGACCGGGGGGGGCAGGTAGGCACCGGCGACCGCAGCGCGAAAATCCGGACCTATAACTTCCCCCAGGGCCGCGTCACCGACCATCGCATCAAGCTCAGTTTGCACCGCCTGGAGGAAATCCTGGACGGCGACCTGAACGAACTGATCGACGCCCTGCGCCTTGCCGATCAGACGGAAAAGCTGAAGTTTCAAGAGCAGAACGTCGAATCCACCACGGTGACCTAACTCCCCGGGAGTCATTCTCCCCATCAAGAGCCTTACAGGGGCCTGCGCGTTTGATGCCTGCCCTTCCCGTCCCCACAACCGTCTCAGACGCCCTCGCCTGGACCGCCGATGCCTTCCGGGGCGCCGGCGTCCCCGACCCCCAAACCGACGCCGAGTGGCTCCTGGTCGACCTCCTCAATATCTCCCGGTCTGAACTCCCCCTTCACGCCCGCCGGTCCCTGACCTCCGCACAACATCAGCGCCTTCGAGCCGCTGTCGCGCAGCGCAAGCGGCGGGTTCCCCTCCAGCAGATCCTGGGACAAACCGAATTCTACTCCCTGCCCTTTAAAATCACCCCCCACGTCCTCATCCCCAGGCCCGAAACCGAACACCTGGTGGAAGCCCTCGCCGACCGCCTCAAAAACGGTCCCTCGCCCAGAATCCTGGACATCGGCACCGGGTCCGGCGCAATTGCCGTAGCCCTGGGCCACACCCTGCCCGAAAGCCGAATTGTCGCCTCCGACCTCTCGGCCAACGCCCTCCGGGTGGCCCGGAAAAACGCCCGTCTCAACCACACCGAAAACCGCATCGCCTTTGTCCGGGGCGACCTCCTCTGTCCCTTCCGCCCACACCCCGCCTTCCACGCCCTCGCTTCCAACCCCCCCTACATCCCCTCAAACGACCTGCCGCGCCTCCAGCCCGAAGTCCGGGATTTTGAGCCCCGCCTCGCCTTAGACGGCGGCCCCGATGGCCTCCGGTTCCACCGTCCGCTCATCTCGCAGGCCGGCGCCTGCCTCCTTCCCGGAGGCTGGCTCGCCCTGGAAGTGGCGGACGGCCAGGCCCCCACCGTAGCCGCCCTGCTCTCCCAACGTTCCGAACTCGGGCAAATCGAAACCGTTCGGGACCTGGGCGGCGTCGAACGCGTCCTGCTGGCCAAAAAACAGGGCTGACCTCAAGCCGGTCACAGACCCAATCGAATCGTCGTTGACACGGCGCTGTGCTCCGCCTAATTTGATTGCAGCAACGCCCACCTTTTCTCAGGAGGCCGGCTGTGCTTTATTGGGTTTTTCTTATCCTCATGGGTGTATTCAGCACCAAATATTATACCTCTATTCAACTGCGCAAACGGAACCTCCGGTTCGACAAAGCCAGAGAAGACCTCCAGCTGGCCAAATGGAACCTCCGGGCGGCCCATGAGAAACAGCGCGGCGAGCAGACCGAAGCAGACCTCTGGCAGGACCGGGTCAACCGCATGCGGGAAGTCATCGAAGACCTTCGGACGCGGCTGAGTGTCCGATAAAGGACCTAACCCCCCGGCCCCCTTCCCTACGAGGGAAGGGGGAGCAAACCATTGTCTCAGTGAACGTTACGGAGATTGGATTTCTCCACTTTCCTTATGGCATTGTCCCATAGAGGAGCTATCCCATGGGCGGTTCAAAACCCTCGGTCCTCTTTGTCTGCACCGGCAATGCCGGGCGTAGCCAGATGGCGCAGGCGATGTTTCAACAGCGGGTGAGATCGGCTGTAAAAATAGAATCGGCCGGAGTAGAGCCCTGGGAGCATCTGCATCCGACGGCCGTGAAACTGATGGCCGAACGCGGCATCGGGCTTGAGGGGCATCATCCCAAAGCGGTGTCATCCCTCGCTGACCGGCCCTTCGACTGCGTGGTCACCATCGGCGACCCGGCCCGGACGCAGCTTCCCAAAGCGCCCTTCTCGGCGGCGTACTGGATGCACTGGAACATCGGCGATCCGGCCGATGCCGACGGCACCTCCGGTTCGGAATCCGTATTTCGCGCCGCCTTAACCGCCATCGAAGAACGGCTGCCGGAACTGGAAAGACGAATTTTGGACCTGCCGCGCCTGAGCGAGTATGCGAACCGTCCCGGCATCGGCACCGGCCTGTGGGCGTCGGAGCGCTTCGTCCCGTCCCAGCACCTGCCCCTGGTTAGAGAAGCCGGCTTCCGGGCGATCGAACTCAACCTCTACAAAGGACGCGACCACTTCGACTGGAACGACCCATCGGCCGTGCGTGAACTCCGGCAAATTGCGGACGACCTCGGCATCCTCGTCTGGTCCATCCACTCTCCCGACCTTTTCAGCATCGCCTCGCCCGATGAGGCGGAACGCCAAAACCAATTCGACATCCTGCAAAAATGCCTGGACCTCGCGGACCGGCTGGGCTCAAAAGCCATTGCCTCCCACGCCCTGCTGCTGGCCCCTTTTAAAGAGGACCCGGAAGGCTGTGAGGAACGCATCGCCGCCTTTCTGGCGGACCTCACCCCCCGGGCCGAGGCAAGCCCCGCGCAGATCGCCTTTGAGAACTTCGGCTATTCCGGAGCCCCGCCGCCTGCCCGGGCGGTCAATATCCTCCGCCGCCTAGTGGTCGATTTCGCAAATACGCATGAGGTTGCATAGGTGGCAAAAAAGGGGTATGTTATACGCCTCATTCCAATCGGTAAAGGAGGTGTATAATGTCAGGTCCCCTTCCCCAATACCAACCTCGCTTCACAAAAGCCCAACTGGCAAAAGCCCAGAAAATCATTCGTCAGCGCAACGCGCCTCAATCCCAGGTGCAGCGGGCAAAGATGGTGGTGGCCTTAGCCGAGAATAAAGCCATTGGCAACCAGAGGTTAGCCGACAGGGCAGGTGTCAGTTCACCTACGGCGCAGAAGTGGCGAAAAAGGTGGACTGAAGAAGGCTTCACTTTAGAGGATCTACCGCGCAGTGGGCGACCGCCCACTTTTTCCCCCTGTGCAAGTCAGTGAAGTCAAAGCCATTGCCTGTCAACTGCCCGCACAACGGGGGTTGCCCCTGTCTCGGTTCAGCTTATTTGAGATTCAACAGGAAGTGTTAAGGTGTGCGTTGATCACTTCAATCTCACCCACAACGATTTGGCGCATTCTCAAAGAGGATGCCCTTCGTCCCTGGTATCACCGATCCTGGCTTCATATCAAAGCCCCCAACTTTTTAGAGAAAGCCAGTCGCATTCTGGACCTGTATCAAGGCATATGGGAGGGGATACCGCTTGGCAAGAAAGACTTCGTTATCTGTGCCGATGAAAAATCCCAACTCCAAATCTTAGCCCGAGAGTTTGCCACATTGCCACCTGATTGTGGCAAACCCATTCGTATGGAAAATGACTACAAACGGATGGGCACAGTGGCCTATCTGTCTGCACTGGATGTGTTCTCAGGGCACATCTTTGGGCGTGTGGATGAGAAAACCGGCATCGTGCCCTTTCAAAAGCTGGTGGACCTGGTGATGGGACGGGAGCCTTATGCTTCGGCTGATCGGGTCTTCTGGATTGTGGACAACGGATCTTCTCATTACACCACCACGTTCCCTAAACGGCTCCAGGATGCCTATGAAAATGCCATTGCCGTCCATCTCCCTATCCACGCCAGTTGGCTCAATCAGATTGAGATCTATTTCTCGATCTTGCAAAGAAAGGCGCTCACGCCCAATGACCTGGCAGATCGACAGGCGATGGAAGCCAGGATCTTGGGCTTTGAGGAATACTATAATCTCACTGCCGAACCTTTCAACTGGCGCTTTACAAGGCAGGAATTGGAAGAACGAATGCAGCGAATCCGGCTGGCTGCATAAACTCATGCGAACTTCTGAAATCGACCACTAGGGGGCATCTCCCGTGCCGCCTACGGTTTTGTCCTGGACACCGGCCATGCCAACATCGACGGGGACCTGCCCGATATCGGCCTGCGCCTCGAAGACCACCTCATCAGCCTGCACCTGAACGACAACGACGGACAGGGCGACACGCACCTTGCCCCCGGCGAAGGATCGGTGACCTGGTCCACGGTTCAAAATATCCTGCGCACGAGCGGGTATCGCGGGGTGATCATGTACAATACTTCGGACAGTTTTTGTAATTCTGGGGGTTCAAATTTCATAAGCCATTGAAAAATAACAGTTTATGGAATCTGGTGCTAAATTTATAACCTGTTGAAAATCAACAACTTATAAAAAGTGTCCGAACCATTGATGTATGAAGTCGAACGCGGCGAGGGGGATCCCTGTGAAAGGTTAAAAGTGACGATGGAGGGACATCACCAGTACGTGGCCGGGGAATAAGAGAACCTCAAGGAGAAGCGTAATGTCTGAAAACACCAGGATCAATATTGGCCTGGCCGAACGGGTCATCACCCCGCCCCTGGGCGTGAAAATGGGGGGATTTGCGGCCCGCAAAGGCGTTGCCGAGGGCGTCCACGATGACCTCCATGCACGCGCAATGGTCGTTGAAGGTCCGGAAACGGCGGTCGCCATTTTGAGCGCATCGGTCATCGGCCTGGACCAGGAAATCGTCGACGGCGTACGGAAAGCGGTGGAACAGCAGACCGGATTGTCCGGGGCGCACATCCTGATGGCCCCCACGCATACGCATTCGGGCCCCACAGCTTCGGACGAGTACTCGGTCTTCTTACGGGAACGCTGTATCGAATGCCTGGTGGACGCCTGGGAGTGCCGTGAACAGAGAAGACTGGGGATCGGCATCGGCCACACGGAAGACGTCGGCCGGAACCGGCGGCGGCTGAGCTACGGCGGCCTTCCGGTGGACCCGGAGGTCGGCATTATCAAAATCGAAAACACCGATGGAAAAATCAAAGGCCTGCTGTTCAACTACACCTGCCATCCCACCACCATGGGACCCGACAACTTGCAGATCACCGAAGACTGGGCCTACTATACCATCCGCACGATCAAAGAGCGGGTGGGAACCGACACGGTAGTCATGTTCGTCAACGGCGCCGAAGGCGACATCAACCCGGACTACGGCTCTGGCCTCTCCGCCATCGGAGCGCCCATCCCCATCCGCACCTTTCTTTTCGCGGAAAAAATCGGCGTCCGGCTGGCGCATGCCGTGCTGGACGCCCTGCCTGACATCAAGACCCGAGCGGCCTTCCCCATCCAATCCGTCTCGAAACGCATCGACCTCCCCTTCCGCAGCAGCTTTCCCCTGACGCTGGAAGAAGCAGCGGCGCGCCGGAAAGACGCACAGGCAAACTTTGAACAGCAGGAACCCGACATTTCCTACGTGCAGAAACACGACGCCGAAATCGCCGTCTTCTTCGCGGGCATGGTATACAACCGCGCCGAAGAATTCTACTCGGACAACTGGGAGCCCTCCATCTCCGTCGAACTCCAGTCCATCCGCCTGGACGACGCCGCGCTCACCTCCTTCCCCGGCGAAGTCTTTGTGGAAGTCGGCCTGGAAGTGAAAAAGCGCTCCCCCTTTTCCAAAACCCTGGTAATCGGCCTGGCCAACGGCCGCTCCGGGGGCTATCTCCCCACAAAGGAGACCTACACCGAAGGCGATTATGAAGTCGTGGCGGCGAAATACAGCGAGGCAGCGGCGGAGGTGTTGATTGAGGCGACAGTGGAGCAGCTTGAGGGGATGGTGTGAACGGGGGACCTGTGCGAATCACAACCTGGAACGTCAACGGGCTTCGGGCGGCCCTGCGCAAGGGATTTGCGGGCCATATCGAAAAAATCGCGCCCGACGTGCTGCTGCTCCAGGAAATCCGGGCGCTACCAGAGCAGCTTCCCGGTGAATGGTCCGCGCCCGAAGGCTGGCACGTCTGCTGGCATCCGGCAGAACGCAAGGGCTATTCGGGCACCGCGGTCTGGTCCCGGCACCCCGTCGAGGTCATCGGCACGGGCATTGGGGACACCGATCCAGAAGGGCGGATCCTTCGTGTGCGCGTCCGGGGGATGCAGTTCGTCAGCGTCTACCTGCCGTCGGGATCGTCCAGCGAGGAGCGGCAGCGCATCAAAGAAGAGGTCTGGATGAAAGATTTCCTTCCCTGGACGCAGGCCCTTCTGCCCCTGGACGAACCCGTGGTCCTGGGCGGCGACTTCAACATTGCCCACACAGCGCAGGACATCTTCTACGCGAAGGGCAACGAGAAAAACTCCGGCTTCCTGCCGCAGGAACGCGCCTGGATGGGAACCCTCCTGGACACCGGCTGGCGCGACTTCATCCGCGAGCACTACGGAAACGTCCAGGGCCCGTACTCCTGGTGGTCCAACCGGGGCCGTGCCCGCGAGTTGGACCGGGGCTGGCGCATCGACTATCTGCTGGGCAACCCCGCAGCAGCCCGGCGGTTCAAATCGGCGTCCATCCACCGGGAAGCCGGCCTGACCGTATCCGACCACGCGCCGGTGACGATCGACCTCTGTTGAAAAAGGACGCACCCATGCCTGCTCCCTTACGGCGCCCCGAAAGAGGTAAAAGCCCACGTACGCCACAACCTGGAAATCTTCACGTCCGGCAGCGGAGGCTACGTGTTCACCCAGGTACACAACATCCAGCAGAACGTGCCGGTGGAAAACGTGCAGGCGATGCTGCTGGCGGCCTGTGAATTTAAGAGCGCAGGACTGTCAGGTTGATGACCTCTACAAAAACCTTTTCTCCAGTCTTGTTAATGTCATTATTTTATAGTATCTTAAGCTAAGACAGGCCAATCCAATACGAACATAGAATTTTTGTAATTTAGGGGAATGTAATATGGATATTACACTGAACATCCCTGAAGAATTAGCAAATCGCCTGCGCCACCTGGAAGATCAACTGCCTCAGATCCTGGAATTGGGATTGCGTGAGTTCAAAGCCACAGCCCGGCCCGGCTTTGAAGGCGTTGCTGAAGTGGTAGAAATCCTCGCGGGCCTCCCCACCCCGGAGAAAATCCTAGCCCTGCATCCTTCGGAGAAATTGCAGGCCCGGATTACCGCATTACTGGAAAAGAACCGTATAGAGGGCTTGCTGCCGGACGAAAAACAGGAGTGGGCACAATATGAGTACTTAGAACACCTGGTTCGCCTGGCCAAGGCGAATGCAGCCCTGAAATTGAAGGACGCGTGAGCCGTCTATGAACATTTTACAGGAAGCTTTCATCGCACCTTTAACGCCCACGGGCCGGGTCACCGTTCAACTGCTACAACTCAACCAGCCGGATCGTATGGAGGAACGCCAGCTTCTCATTCAAGCTGGAGTGTTTTTGGTTCCCTAAAGCCCCGGACCATCGTTCGGGGCTATTTCATTCCCTGCGGGAGCGTCGTACTTCCCCCGCGTATTCCACAGCGCCCACAGGATCGTGGGAACCAGGAGCAGGCCGGCCATCCAGCGCAAGACAAAGCCCATACCGGGAGCCAGGTCGAGGGCGCTGCCGGCTATGGAGGCGCCGGCTGCGCCCATCAGGGTGAAGAGGGCGAACTCGATGGAAAAGACGCGGCCCCGAATGTGACCGGGGACCAGTTGCAGCAGGATCTGGGTCGAGAATACCCAGACAATACCACTGCCAAAACCGCGCAGCAGAGCGCCCGAAACCACGGTTGGAAAACTGCTTAGAAAGGAAATGACGAGCAGTCCCAGAGCGCTCATGAGATAGCCCAGGACAAGGCTCAGGCACAGCGCCCTGATTCGATCTCCAGTAAAAATGCGGGCGACAATCGGACTGATGCCGGTGCCAACGCCCGAGGTTGCATACATCAGACCCAGACCCAGGCCGCCGCCCACACCCAGCACAAAAACCTCCCGGGTGATGGCGACCTGGACAACGTCGAACGCCGACCCCATAAACAGAGCCAGAGCAGCTTTGTGCAGCACAACAACAAAAATGTCGGCACGACTGTGCAGATAGCGCACCCCCTCCAGGTACTGTTCCAGCGCAGCCCGAACCGTCTTCTCCGCCCCCTCCAGGCCGGGTCCGGCCTCCAGTGTAATCCGCGCAATCGAAACCGCCGAAAGAAAAAACGTGAGACCGTCGATCACAAAAGCAGGATAGACGCCCCATATACCCGAGACAACGCCCCCGATGGCGGCGCCAAAGGCCAGCATCACTGACCACGTGGCCGAAGTAATGGCATTGGCCGCTCCAACGCCGCGCGCTGGGACAATATCGGGAAGAATCGCGTTACGCGCCGGAAAGAAAAAGCTGCTGATGCCCATCTGGATGCCGGTCAATGTATAAAGCAGCCACACATCACCGGGCTCGCGGACCAGCAGAAACCCGAAAACCGTAACGCCGCGCACAATATCTGCAACAATGAGGACCTGTTTCCGGTTGTAGCGATCGGCCACCACCCCGACGAACGGGCTGACCAGGAACGGCGCCAGCATCCGAACGATAAACAGGCTGCCAATCGCGAATCCCGACCGGGTCAGCATAGCAATCAGCGAGGCCGAAGCAATCAGGTTGAACCAGTCGCCCAGAAGGCTGATGATCTGGCCGATCCAGAGGTAGCGAAAGTTGGCGTTGCCCCGAACCAGTTCGCCGTACCCCATAGAGGTGTCCGACCTCGACGCGCCCAAGCGGCTCCCTCCTGTTTTTAACCGGTAAACGAACCTGTGGATGTCCCAGCGGCAAAGAACCCTACCACCTGGCCCTGGCCTGGGTGCTCTCCAACCCCGTAATCAGCACCGCGCTGGTAGGTGCGAGGACGCCCCAGGAGGTGGAAGCGAATATAGGAGCGCTCGAGTGGACGCTCACAAACGCGGACAAAGCGGAGATCGACGCCGTCTTTGAGGCCTACGAAGTCGATACCCGCCCGGATATCTGGGTAGAATAAGGGGGTCGCCGATTATCCCTTTTCCCCGGCCGCCCAGGACCGCAGGACCGCAGGCACCTCGGGGGCGTCGGCGAACCGGACCTCAAGTGAAGACGCATCGCTCCGAACCGACAGATCCTGGTCATCCACGCGCAGGTCCGGAAGCCGGCCATCGGTCGCTTCAACCCGGACCAGACCTGGCTCCGGTTCGGAGACGGAATAGTCCGGTTCGTTCGAGCGGGTCGCCGCCAGAAGGGTCGCCAGGCAGGCCGATTCGCCTGCCTCAACCCCGGGCATATGGAACATCAGCTTCGCCAGGGGAAACGTCGCATAGGGGTAAGCACCGCTTTCCAGCACCTGCTTCCAGTCGGCCGACTGGTCTGTGATGCCCTGCTCGGTGGTCCAGCCCGAAGCGCTGGTCACATCCATAAACACCCCCTCCTGCCCCACCCGGAACCCGACCTCGCCCTGCTGTGCCTCGCCCGGACAGTTCCACTCGATGTGCGCCGCCGAACACAACCGTGTGCCCCGATCCCATCAGGTCCGGGCCGGCCTCCGTATCCGCAAGCAGGGGCAGGCGCACCCCGAATCGCTCCACAACGGCATCCACGAACGTCTGCGCCATTTCGTGGTCGGCCCCGGGCGCGACAACCGTGGCGACCGGTTCACCCCCTTGCGCGATCAGCACGTCCCGCTGGCGCGGCAGGGGCGCCTCGATATCCAGGGCCGGAAACGACCAGAGCCTCTGTCCATCCAGAACCTGCCTCAGCCCCTCAATCCCACCCTCCTCCAGCCCTGCGCGCTGCGCATCGTCCAAATCGACCACGGTCAACTTGCGCCGTGTCCAGCCTTCCTCTTCCAGATGCTGTCGAAAACAATACCCGCGCTGTATAAGCGCCTCGTACAAAGACATAGCAACCCTCCAGGCGTTGATCCGGCGTTCCGCCGGGACCGTATCACTTACGATAGCCTCAAAAATGTACCAGGTTCTAACCGGGAAAGCCAGTATTTCCGGTCCCGCCCCGCAAAGCATCCCGACCGCCCCGCGTACAAACCATTTGATTCTGTCCCCGTACCGCCTTATCATACCCTGTCCCGGTGCTTCGCCTGCCGGTGGGCGGACGCGTAACGCAACAACGCATTTGGAGGAGGGTACAGACCATGGACAAACTGGCCATTCTCGGCGGCCCCAGAGCGGTTCAATCCGACCCGGGCGACATCTTCAAGTGGCCGATCATTACCGAAGAGGACGAAGCGGCAATGTTAAGCGTCCTCCGCGCCGGCAAAATGTCCGGCACCGACGTCACCCTGGAATTTGAAAAAGAGTTCGCCGACTGGCACGGCGTCATATACGCCCTGGCGCACAACACCGGCACCGCCGCCCTGCACACCGCTATGTTCGGGTGTAAGGTCGGCGTGGGCGACGAAATCATCTCCCAGAGCGCAACTTACTGGGCCACCTTCCTGCCCGCCCTGAACCTCGGCGCCACAGTCGTCTTTGCAGACATCGACCCCGACACCCTCACCCTGGACCCGGCCGATGTCGAGCGCAAAATCACGGACCGGACCAGGGCCATTGTGGTCGTTCACCTCTCCGGCCATCCCGCCGACATGGACCCGATCCTGGAAATCGCCAATGCCCGGGGCATCAAAGTCATCGAAGACGTCTCCCACGCCCACGGCGCACTGTACAAAGGTCGGCTCGTGGGCACCCTCGGCCACGTCGGGGCCATGTCGTGCATGTCGGGCAAATCCCTCGCCTCCGGTGAAGGCGGCATGCTCATCACCAACGATAAGGAAATCTACGAACGCGCCGCCGCATTCGGCCACTACGAACGCACCCCCCAGATCGAGCACCCGGACCTCAAGCCCTTTGCCGGCCTGCCCCTGGGCGGGTTCAAATACCGCATGCACCAGCTCTCCTCCGCCGTGGGCCGCGTCCAGCTCAAACACTACCGCAAGCGAATAGAGGAAATCCAGCAAGCCATGAACCACTTCTGGGACCTCCAGGAAGGCGCCCCCGGCATCCGGTCCGCTCGCCCCCCCAAAGACTCGGGCAGCACCCTGGGCGGCTGGTACGCCGCCCGTGGTCTCTACGTCCCCGAAGAGCTCGACGGCTTAAGCATTCACAAATTCTGCGAAGCCGTCCGCGCAGAAGGCGTCTCCACCCGTCCGGGCGGCAGAACCCTGCACCTGCACCCCCTCCTCAACGAAGCCGACGTGTACGGCCACGGCAAACCCACCCGCCTTGCCAATACGGACCGGGACGTGCGCCAGGGCGAAGGCAGCCTCCCCGTTACCGAAAAAATGAAAGACCGCCGGTTCTCGATACCCTGGTTCAAACACTACCGCCCTGAAATCATCAAAGAGTATGCCGAAGCCTTTCGCAAAGTCGTCACGCAGGCAGCCGAGCTAAAAGAATAAGGCCCCTTCCGTGACGCTTTTATAAAGGAGGAAAAATGGCACGACGCATTGAAATCGCCCTCGAAAAACGCGGCGTCAGATGCATCGCAGAACTGCTCGACGACCTCGCGCCCAAAACCTGTGAGGCCGTGTGGCAGGCCCTGCCTCAAGGAGACAATGCCTTCCATGCCCGGTACGCGAACCACGAGGTCTACACCCTGGTCTCCCCCTTTGCAGATCCCGAGCCAGGCCTGGAAAACCCGACCATCCTGCCCATTCCCGGCGACGTACTCTATTTCTTTTTCCCACGAGGCACCATCCCCATCCCGGACGTGCGGGACGCCGCCTACACCACCGGAATGGTCGACCTCGCCATCTTCTACGACCGGAACAACTTCCTCTTCTCACCCACAACAGGTCCCGTACCTGGCAACCGCTTCGCCACCATCACCGAGAACCTGGAAGAAATGGCGCAGGCCTGCGACAACATCTGGCGCGAAGGCTTCGCCGGCGAAAAACTCGTCTACCGCCGGCTGGAATGAAAAAAGCAACCACAAGTGAACGATGAACAAAATCCGCTACCGAACACAATCTCCGGATACCAGTCCCAAGGCAGAGCGCATCCTCTTTGAAGCGTACAGGCGCATGCCCCCCTGGGAAAAAGTGCGGCGTATGACCGAAATGACACAGGCGTGCGCGCAGTTTGCACGGGCCGGTATCCGCATGCGGCATCCCGATGCGACCGAGCGTGAGATCCGCTTTCGTCTGGCGGCCTTCACGGTCGACCGGGAAACAATGATTCGGGCCTTCGAGTGGGATCCCGAAGTGGAAGGATATTGACGTGATACCCGACCTGATTCGCGTCACCCTTCACGTTGCAGAAACGCTCGAAAGACTCGGTATCTCCTACCTGGTCGGCGGATCTGTCGCAAGTACCGTCCACGGCGAACCCCGGACTACCGAAGATGTGGACATTGTGGCGGACCTTCGTCCAGAGCACATGCACCCCCTCGTAATGGCAATGAAGGAGGCGTTTTATATTGACGAGGAGGATGTTCAGGCAGCCGTTCAGCAGCGATCATCGTTCAATATCATCCACCTGAAAACCGTCCATAAAGTCGATATCTTCCTTCCGAAGGATCGGCCAATCGACCGGGAAGAGATGCGGAGGCGAAAGTTAACGGTCGTGACAAAAAACCCGGAGCACAGCCTCTACCTGGCAACCGCAGAAGATGTAATTCTCCAGAAGCTGGATTGGTACCGCAGGGGTGGCGACGTGTCCGACCGCCAGTGGCGTGATGTGCTTGGCGTTCTAAAAGTTCAGATCGGACGTCTGGATCTCGCCTATCTCCAGCACTGGGCGAAGTCACTCGATCTTACCGAACTCCTCACGCGGGCATTGCGTGAGACCGGAATCTCGGAGTAAACACCTTGATCCTCTGAAAACGGTTCTTCAAAGGAAGCTACTTTATGCCAAACAGACCCAACATTCTCGTCATCATGTCCGACCAGCACAGCAAGCACGTGCTGGGCTGTTACGGCGATCCCGTTGTGCGTACCCCCCACCTAAATCGCCTCGCGGCGGAAGGTATTCGGTTTGCGAACACCTACTGCGCCTCTCCGGTCTGCTGTCCCAGCCGGATGAGCTTTATGACGGGCCGCACGCCCAGTCACAACCGGGGCTGGAGCAACCAGCAGATCCTGAATCCGGCCATCCCCACCTGGGCGCACGTGCTGGGCATCGCCGGCTACGAAACCAGCCTCCTCGGCCGGATGCACTTTGAGGGACAGGACCAGTACCACGGCTTTGAAAACCGGCCCATCGGCGAAATGTTCGCCGTTCATCCCGGCGGATTCAAAGGGGAGAAATACCCCTCCGGGCAAAGCCGGCAGGTGATGGAACTCTCCGGCAGGGGCACCACCACCTACCAGTGGATGGACGAGAAAGTCACCGATGCAACCTGCGACTACCTCAAAAATCGGTCGGGGAAATCGCAGAACAGACCCTTTGCCGCCGTCGTCGGCTTCGTCCTTCCCCACTGCCCTTTCATCGCCCCCAAAGACCTGTTTGACTATTATCACGATCGCGTGGACATCCCAAAAGTAGAGGCCGACCAACCCGCGATGATCCGGTGGTACCGCAAAAGCCGGGGCATCGACACCCCCTTAGACGACCGCCGGGTGCGCATCGCCCGCGCCGCCTATTACGCCCTCTGCGAATTCACAGACGCCCTCATCGGCCGCATCCTGGCCTGCCTGGACGAAACCGGCCTGGCCGAGAACACCCTGGTCGTCTACTGTTCCGACCACGGCGAAATGGCCGGCGAACACGGCTGCTGGACCAAGAACACCTACTACGAAGGCAGCGTCGGCGTACCCCTCATCGCTCGCCTGCCCGACGCTATTGAACCCGGTGTCACCTGCGGTGCGGTCTGCAACCTCCTCGACCTCGGTCCCACCTTTGCCGACCTGGCCGGCGCAGAAACTCTGCCCGACTGGGACGGACGTTCCCTCTGGCCCACGCTCTGCGGAAACCATCCTGCGGACTGGTCCGACGAGACCTGCAGCGAAGTTGTGGATGGAAGCACCCATCCGAACATCCCCTCGAGAATGATCCGCTCCGGAAAATGGAAACTGTGGGCCGACCAGGAAGTGCCCGGGCAGGCGCCGAACGTGGCGCTGTTCGACCTGGAAAACGATCCGCAGGAGCTTCAAGACCTGGGACAGGACCCCCGGCACGCGAAGATCCGTCAGCAGCTACTCGAGAAAGTCCAGAAAAGCTGGGACCCGGACGCCATCCGCCGGGCCGCAGACCGAAAACGCCAGGATTACACGCTCGTCCGAGAGTGGGTGCAGGCCGTCAAGCCGGACCTGCCCGAAACCCTGCCTCCCCCGCCGCCTGAAATCGAAGACGACGTGGAGATCCTGTGACCGGACAGCGCGCCCGGCTCTGAATCCGAACAAAGCGCTTCCGTCCGAGACCCGTTATAACACCCTCGGGCGCCCCTTTTGGACCCTTTAGAAACTATTGACAAAAAGGCCCTTTTTTGTTAGTTTGAAACAACTTACGAAAATTCGCCTTCAGGTCCGAGCGCGCTGTCTGGGTGCGCTCTCCTGGCAACTGATTCGGACAGACGATGCTCAACCAGATTATCCAACCCATTCTTCCCCAGATCCAACGCTTTGAAGAGCGTCTGAAACACGCCCTCACCTCGGATGTGGGGCTGGTCCAGACCATGGCCGACCACCTGGTGGAAAACCGGGGAAATCGCATTCGCCCCGCCTTGTCCTTCCTCACGGCCCAGGCCATCGGGGAATGCTCCGACCGGGTCATCGACGCCGCCATCGGCATCGAAATCATCCACAGTGCAACACTCATACACGACGACGTCATCGACTTCGCAGAGAAGCGCCGGGGCGCCGAGGTGCTCAACCTCCGCTGGGGCAACCAGGCCGCGGTCCTGATGGGGGATTTCCTCCTTGCCAGAGCCCTCCAGATCCTGGTCGGCCTCCACTCCATGGAGGTTATGGAGGCCGCCACACGAGCCGTCAGCCGCCTGATCGAAGGTGAGATCCTCGAAATCCAGAGCGGCAGCGACGCGGAAACCGCCCTCTACTTCAGCATGATCGACAAAAAAACAGCCTCCCTGATGGCCCTCTCCTGCGAGGTCGGCGCCATCCTGGGAGGCGGCACGACTGAACAGATCACGCAGATGTCCACCTTTGGCAAAGAGGTCGGCATCGCCTTCCAAATCACCGATGACCTCCTCGACTTCACCGGAAACGAGGAGGTGCTCGGTAAACCCGTGGGAACCGACGTGCGAGAAAAAAAGCTGACCCTCCCTCTCCTCCGGGCGCTGGCCAACTGCCCAAACGGCGACGGCGCCAGAATCCACGCCAAAGTGAAACAAGGCGTGGAAACCGACGAAGACGTGCAGGAAATCTTCCGGTTCGTCCACCGCTACCGGGGCATCGAAGACGCCAGAGAAGAGGCGAGGACATATGCCAACTCGGGACTGAAAAATCTCGCGCCCCTGCGCACCTCTGATGCCCGGGAAGCCCTTGAACTGACGGTCCGCTATATCGTCGACCGCGAACGATAAACAGGAGTACACCCCCGACAATGACGCGAGAAACCTGGCGAAGCCTGATCATCCTGGCAACAATTGCAGCCGCGCTTTTCTACCTCTACCCCACCTACCAGTTCTACTTCGACCCGCCCGACAACCCGGATGAATTGGAACAGGTCAAACGAGGGGCCATCAACCTGGGCCTGGACCTGCAGGGCGGCATCCACCTGGTCTTAGAGGTCGATCCTAACCAGGCGGCCGAAGAGGAACGCCACGATCTCATGGACCGGGTCCGGGAGATCATCACCAACCGCGTGGACCAGTTCGGGGTGTCCGAGCCCATCATCCACCAGCAGGGAGACTGGCGGCTTGTTGTTGAACTGGCCGGCATTCAGGATGTGGACCGGGCCAAGAAACTCATCGATCGAACCGCCCGGCTCGAATTCAAAATCCTGATGCCCGTTTCCGACCGGGTGGACCTTCTCGACAAAATCGAAGACTACCTGGCTGCCACAGCCGGCGACACGATCCAAAAAGAATCCGGGGGCCTCTTTGAAGAAACCCCCGAAGAGGACAAGCCCTCGTTAAAACGGTACCTCAGTGGCCTGGGAGATGACTGGCTGGTGCCCGTAGACAACCTGCAAAGCGTACGCCAGATCCTGAAGGATATCGCGCACTTAATCCCCAACGACGCCGAGTTTCACTGGGCAAGCAAAGACGAAGATCTGGGAGACGGACAGAAATACCGCCGCCTCTATTATGTGAAGAAGCGAATT
Organism: Candidatus Latescibacterota bacterium; assembly: GCA_965249305.1. Lineage (GTDB taxonomy): Bacteria > Latescibacterota > UBA2968 > UBA2968. The sequence goes on from OZ252228.1 coordinate 7,870,556, forward strand.
GAGATGACCGGCGACATCGTCAAAAACGCCACCGTCACAACCGGCTCCTCTTTCGAATACGCCGGACAGCCCATCATCAACTTCACCACCACCGACGACGGTGTCAAACTCTTCTCCCGCGTGACCGGCGCCCACGTGGACGAGCGCATGGCCATCACCCTGGACGACCGGGTCTATTCGGCACCTACCATCCAGGTCAAAATTCGCAACGGCAGGTCCATCATCACCGGCTCTTCCACCCTGGAGGAAGCCAAAGACCTGGCCATCGTCCTTCGCGCCGGCGCGCTTCCCGTCGATGTTGTACCCGTAGAAGACCGCACCGTTGGGCCCTCCCTGGGCCGCGACTCCATCAACCAGGGCAGAAAGGCCGCCACCATCGGCCTGGCCATTGTGCTGATCTTTATGGTCGTCTACTACGGCTTTTCCGGCCTGGTGGCCGATCTGGCCCTCGTTCTCAACCTGGTCTTCGTACTGGCCGTCCTGGCCGGATTTGGGGGCACCCTCACCCTCCCCGGCATTGCCGGCATCATCCTCACCATCGGCATGGCCGTGGACGCCAACGTGCTCATCTTCGAACGCATCCGGGAGGAACTCCGCTCCGGGAAAACCCTGCGCCCCGCCGTCGAAAACGGCTACGACCGGGCCTTTCTCACCATTGTGGACGCCAACCTCACCACCATCATCACGGCGATCGTCCTCTACCAGTTCGGCACCGGGCCTATCAAGGGCTTTGCGCTTACCCTGATGATCGGCATCATCTCCTCGATGTTCACGGCCCTCTTTGTCACCCGCACCATCTTCACCACCATCATCCAGCGGCGCCAGCTCACCTCCATCAGCATCGGCCGGTTGAGCGTCTTCGGCGAAACACCGCGCTTCGACTTCCTCCGCCTGCGGCGGGCGGCCTTTGTCGGGTCTGCTCTCCTCATCCTCGTCGGCGTGGGGTCCGCCATCACCAAGGGAGGCTACAACCTGGGCATCGACTTTGCCGGCGGCACCCTCTTAGAGCTCCACTTCGACCCGGCTGTTTCCGTGGGAGAACTGAGAGACGCGCTTGGAAACGTCGATCTCGACGATCGAACCGTAGACCTCAGACAGAGCGAAATCAAACAGTTCGGTCCCCCCACCGACATCCTCATCCGGGTGGAAGAAGAGGCCGAAGGCACGCAGATAGCCGACGCCATCAAGTCCACGCTCAAAACCCGCTTCGCCTCTCACATCGGCGATGCTACACAGTGGATGAGGCGCCAGGAGGCGGTTGGGCCCAAGATCGGAAGCGAGCTGAAAAGCGACGCCATCTGGGCCGTCTTCTGGTCTATGCTCCTCATCATCGTCTACATCTGGTGGCGGTTCAAACAGATCCAGTTCGGCATTGCCGCCGTCATCGCCCTCTTCCACGACGTGTTCATCACCCTGGGGGTCTTCTCCGTGCTGGACAAGGAGATATCCCTGGCCATTGTCGCCGCCCTGCTCACCATTGTGGGATATTCTCTCAACGATACCATCGTGGTCTACGACCGTATCCGGGAAAACCTGCGGCTCTCCCGGAGAGACCCTTTCGCCGACGTGATCAACCGGAGCATTAACCAGAGCCTCAACCGCACCGTCCTCACCTCCGGCACAACGCTGCTGGTGGTCCTGGGGCTGCTGTTCTTAGGCGGCGAAGTCATCCACGACTTCGCCTTCGCCCTCCTCATCGGCGTGATCGTGGGAACCTATTCCTCCTCCTTCGTGGCCAGCCCCATTGTCCTGGAGTGGCAGGCCGCCGCCGAACGCCGAAACGCCGCCGCCGCATCGTAAATCCAGAACCTGAAAGGCCCGGCGTAAAACCTCCGCCGGGCCTTTTTCCTATATGCGCTGTGTCTTTCTCTCCCCTCCCCGGAACGGGGGAGGGGCCGGGGGAGGGGTCAAAACTGATACTCCCGCTTCCGCCCCTTCTTATCCTTCTTCGCTTCCGGATACTGCGCCACCGCCGTATGCTGCGGGCACGGCTCCTTTGGTTCCGCACCGGGCACAAACACCTCACTCAGGCGCCTGGGACAGTAAATTGAAGCCACCTTGTAGGTATCGCCGCACACCTCCACCTGGGCCACGCCCGGCGGCAGTTCGAAGTCTTCCTCCGGCATTTCGAGCGTGTCGTGCACCCGTTTCATAAACCGCGCCCACACCGGCAGGGCCACCACCGCCCCGGACTTTCCCTTTCCCAGGGACACCTGGGAATCAAACCCTATCCAGACTCCGGCCACAATCTGAGGGGTAAATCCCACAAACCAGGTATCGGCAAAATTCTGGGTCGTCCCCGTCTTGCCCCCCGCCGGTCGCATAAACCTGTAGGACCATCCCCGGGCGCCGTGTCCGGTCCCGTAGGTACTGTCCATCACCGACTGAAGCATATTCGTCATCACGGCCGCCGTCTCCACGCTCAACACCTCCTGCTCGTTTCCCTGCTGCCGCTCTTCTAAAATATCCCCGTCCTTGTCCACAATCTTCAACACCGCGGTCGGCTCCACCCGAATCCCCCGGTTCGGAAACACCCCGTAGGCCGAAACCAGGTCGATCAGCTTGACCTCACTGGTCCCCATTCCCAGCGACCTCACCGCCCGGATGGAGGTGGTGATCCCCATCCGCCTGGCGTACCCCCTGGCCGTCTTGGGGCCCACCCTCTGCAGCAGCTTGGTCGTCACCACGTTTCGGGAGCGGTACAGCCCTTCCCGCATCGTCATCCAGCCTAAGAATTTCTTGTCGTAATTCTCCGGCTGCCAGAGGCTCCCGTCTTCCATCGGGATCGACACGGCCGTATCCGGCATCCGCAGAGTGGGCGGGTACTTTTTGTCAATCGCCGCCGTATAGATAAACGGCTTGAACGCCGAGCCCGGCTGCCTGAGCGCCTGCACCGCCCGGTTGAACTTGCTCTCGTTAAAATCCCGCCCGCCCACCATCGCCAGAATGTGTCCGGTGTGCGGGTCCAGCGCCACCAGCGCCCCCTGCACCACCGTTGCGGCAAGCGTATCCTCCTGCGTCTGGAGGCCCGCCCAGAACGTCGAGTCCGGAGGATTGCGCCGCCGGTCCCGATCCACAATCCGCTGGATCTCCTCTAACTGCCGCCGGAGTTCCTCCTCGGCAATCCGCTGCATCCGGCTGTCCAGCGTCGTATAAATCGACGCGCCGTCCTTATAGAGCACGCCCAGGCCGTGCGTCATCTCCACATACCGGCGGATATACTCCGTAAAATAGGGCGCCTCTCCGGTCTCCTCATCGGATTCTTTCAGCATAATCGGTCGCTGAACCGCCGATTGGTATTCCACCCGGGAGATCTTTCCCAGACTTCGCATAGACCTCAGAACAACCCGGTTGCGGCGTCTCAAAGCGCGCTCGGGATAGGTAATTGGAGAGAAGGTGTAAGGCCCTTTCAACAGCCCCACCAGCAGCGCGCTCTCATCCAGCGTTAAATCTCTGGCATCCTTACCAAAAAACCGCCGCCCGGCCGCCTGAATCCCCCAGGCCCCGTTTCCGAACAGGACCTTGTTGAAATACATCTCGATAATCTCTCGTTTGGTATAGGTCCGCTCCAGCAGAACCGCGGTCAGCTGCTCCTTGAGCTTCCGCGTCCAGGTCTGTTCCTGGTCCAGAAAAAGATTTCGGGCCAGCTGCTGCGTAATCGTGCTCGCCCCGTGCCCCTTCAAACTCCCCTCCCGCCAGATATTCCGCAGCACAGCCCGAAAAATATCGGGCAGGCTCACCCCCCAGTGCCGCCAGAAATACTGATCCTCCGTCGCAATCAACGCATCCACGGCCGTCTTGGGCATCTCATCGTACGAGATCGGATCCCGCCGCTGCTCCCAGAACTTTTTGAGCACCCCCCCATCTGCCGAATAGACCGTCGTCGTCCGCACCGGATCCACCTGCTCCAGTTCGGCAAACGAAGGCAGCCCGTCTTTGAACTGCCACACCACCCCCGCAGCCACCCCGATGCAGATCAGCGAAGAGATCGAACAATAAAGAATAATGCGAAGAATATAACGCCGAATCATCGCTCTATCCGTGTTGATCTGTGGTTCCACACAAAACCGGCTATGAAGTTAGCGCCCCCAGATTCTCATTCAGCTTGCCCAGAGTCGTCTGGTATTCCGCCTGCCGCTGGCGCTCGTTTTCCACCACCTCGGGCGGGGCATTCTTCAAAAACCCGTCGTTGCTCAGCTTCTTCTCCAGCCCCGAAAGCGCCTTCTCCAGCCCGCCCACCTCCTTCTCCAGCCGCTGCTTCTCCACCTCTAAGTCAATCAGCCCCGAAAGCGGCACGTAGACCTCCACATCCGCCAGCACGGCGCTGGCCGAAGCCGGCGGCCGGACCAGGTTCTCGCCGATCTGGAAGCCCTCCGCCCGGGCCAGTTCACAAATGTAAACCTGCGCCTTCTCAAGCGTTTCCCCTGCCGCTTTCGACCCGGTCTTTAACAGCAGGTCCGCCCGCCGTCCGGGAGGCACCCGCATCGTTCCCCGGATGTTCCGAACCGCCCCCACTACCTCCTGAATCAGCGCCATTTCCTCTTCCGCAGCCTCATCCAGCCGCGTCTCATCGGTCGCCGGCCAGGGAGCCACAATCAGGGCTTCTCCCCGGTGGGGGAGCTTCTGCCAGAGCGCCTCGGTAATAAAAGGAACCATCGGGTGCAGCAGCCGCAGGATGCCCTCCAGAACATGGACCAGCACCGACCGAACCGTCCGGGCCGCGGCTGGATCGTCTCCATTGAGCCGCACCTTGGCCATCTCCAGGTACCAATCGCAATAGGAATTCCAGACGAACTCGTAGAGCAAGCGGGAGGCTTCGTCAAAACGGTAGGCATCCAGCGCCTCTGTCACCGTTTGGACCGTGCGGTTATACAGGCTCAGAATCCAGCGATCCGCCAGGTCGACAACCGCCTCCGGCAGCAGCGCCGGATCGTCCGGACCGCCGTCCTCTAAGTGCATCTGCACAAACCGGGCCGCATTCCAGATCTTGTTGCAGAAATTCCGGCACGTCTCCGCAGCCGGAGAATCCTGCAAGTGATTGTCCACCACCTCCGCGTCAAACCGGATATCCTGCGAACTCCCGCACTGGTACAGCAGCGACAGCCGCGTGGCGTCCGCCCCGTAGCGCTCGATAAGTTCTCTCGGATCCACCCCGGTCCCCAGCGACTTGCTCATCCGCCGCCCGTCCCGCGTCTGCACCGTGGGATGCACCAGCACCGTCTTAAAAGGGATCTCCTCCACAAACTCCAGCGCCGTCATCTCCATGCGGGCCACCCATAAATAAAGAATATCCCGTCCCGTGATCATGAGATCCGTCGGATGGTAAACCTCCAGATCCTCCGTCTTTTCCGGCCATCCCATCGTGGCAAAGGGCCACAGGGCGGAGCTGAACCAGGTATCCAGCACGTCCGGGTCCTGCTCTAAATGATCGCTGTTGCAGGCGCCGCAGCCCGCGGGAGGATCCACCTGCACAATCACCTCGCCGCAGTCCCGGCAGGTCCAGACCGGGATCCGGTGCCCCCACCAGATTTGCCGGGAGATGCACCAGTCCTGAATATTCTCCAGCCACTCCACGGAATAGGTCCCGAAACGGTCGGGCACATACACGATATCCTTCCGGCGAAGCGCCGGCAGCGTCTGGTCCGCCAGGTCCCGCATCGCCACGAACCACTGCTCCATCGGCAGAGGCTCAATCACCGTCCCGCACTTGTCGTGGTGGGGCACGGCATGCATGTGGTCTTCAATACGCGCCAGCAGCCCGGCGTCTTCAAGCGCCTCCACCACCGTCTCCCGGCAGGCATACCGGTCCATCTTTGCAAAGCGCCCGGCCGCCTCCGTCATCGACCCGTCAAAACCGATCACCTGGATCTCCGGCAGATCGTGACGCGATCCCACCTCGTAGTCGTTCGGATCGTGCGCCGGCGTCACCTTCACCGCCCCACTTCCCATCTCCGGATCCGCATACGCATCTGCCACAATCGGGATCGGCCGGTCCATCAGCGGCAGGATTACCCGCTTCCCAATCGCCTCCTGCCACCGCTCATCCTCCGGGTGCACGGCCACCCCCGTATCCCCCAGCATCGTCTCCGGACGGGTCGTGGCCACCACCACATCCGGCCCCCCGTCCAGGCCGGGATATCGGATATGCCAGAGGTGCCCCTGCACCTCTTTCTCTTCCACCTCTAAGTCCGAAATCACGGTCCCGCACTGCGGGCACCAGTTCACCATCCGCTTGCCCCGGTAGATCCAGCCCTTCTCGTAAAACCGGACAAATGCCTCCAGCACCGCCCGCGCATACCCCTCGTCCATGGTAAACCGTTCCCGGGACCAGTCGTAGCTGCACCCCAGCTCGCGGAGCTGCCCCAGAATCGTGTTTCCGTACTTCTCCTTCCAGCGCCAGATCCGTTCCAGCGTCTCCTCCCGGCCGATATCGTGCCGGATCTTCTTCTCCTGGTCGTAAAGCTGCTGTTCCACCTTCATCTGTGTCGCAATGCCGGCATGGTCCGTCCCCGGCAGGCACAGCGTGCGATATCCCTGCATCCGCTTCCACCGGATCATCGTATCGTGGATGGCATGCTGAAGCGCATGCCCCATGTGAAGTTCTCCGGTCACATTGGGCGGCGGAATCGTAATCGAATAGGGAACGCCCTCCCCCTGCGCCTCCGGCCGGAAGTACCCCTCCCGATCCCAGAACGCATACCACACTCCTTCAACCTCTTTCGGATCGTACGTTTTCGCCAGCACCTCTCGATCGCTCATCCCGCCCTTACACTCCTTTAAGTTATCGAATAGCTCCGCAACCCCTCATAAATTGTCTGCACCGAAACCTTCATCACCGCCGTAAACGGCACCGCCAGAAGCATCCCCACCGCCCCGAACAACTGGTTGCCCACCAGCACAACAAAAATCACCACCAGAGGGTGCAGGTTAACGCTGCGGGCCACCACAACGGGCGCAACAAATACATTGTCCATGATCTGGACAACCAGAAAAACCAGCACAACCGGCAAGATCACACTCATGCTCAACGTTGAATACTGAAGCAGCGCAGCCACAACCCCTGCCACAATGCCGATAATAGGCCCCAGATAGGGGATCACATTCGACAGCCCGGCAATGGTTCCCACCACCAGATAGTCTCTCAAACCGATAAACCACAGGCCGGTAATCGAAAGCAGGGAAATGATTATCACCGACATCACCAGCCCCCGGATATACCCACCCAGTTGAATGTCGATCCGGTACAGCAGATTCAGAATCATTTCGAAATACGGGTTGGGAACAAGCTCTATAAATGTCCGCTTGATCGCGCGGCCTTCACTTAGAAAGAAGAAAATCACGAAAGGTACGATCACCACAAACGTAATGCCGGAAAGAAGCGTCCCGGCCAGCGCAGGTGTCTTTCTCAACAGATCAGCCGCGAACATTTGCACCCTCTGGTTGATATATTCGGCCAGATTAATCCCTTCAATCATCGGCAGCACAGACTCCAGTTGGGGTTGCAGTTCCGCCAGTTGCATCTCCAAATGGTTCAGATAGCCGGACTCAACCGGGCCAAAATGACAGGCCGTATCCGAAAGCGCGACGGTTGCCGGTCCGATGGCTACCGTGTGAATCGGCTCCAGCGAAATGTCGGCCGCCGCGGCCGGGCCATTGCCGGTCAGGTGAAGGCAGATAGGCCCTACTTCGGTCTGCCCGATCCGGCCGTAGAGGTTGAGCCGTGCCGTCTGGAGGGACTTGCTGCTCGGCTTAAACTGCACCATAAGGGTATCCTGTTTCCCCGGTGGCAATTCCAGAGGCAATGCCGGACTCACAAGCGTAAAATCGGAATCGGGGCTGTCGATCTGGAACCGGTCAAACAGGATCGGCTCATCGCCCCGGTTCACCACCACACAGGGCATGACGACCATCTCCCCCATAATCCGGTCCTTCATGTCCGACAACCCCGCCACGAGGACCGGAACAAACGTAATAAACAGGAACACAAACACCGCCACCGTAGAAGCGTATATCACCAGCACTCCCACCATCCGGTTGAGCCCGCGGGACTCCATGCGGTCCACCAGAGGCATCAGGACATAAGAGAGCACAAAGGCAATGCCAAAGGGCAACAGGGTGCCCCGGATGGTGTAGACAAGCCATCCAGCTACCACCAGAAAAACCAGCAGAAGCACGATCCGCAGAATCTGCGCCATCCCCATCCCTGATCGAGCTGTATTCATAAGCCAAATCCTCTACGGGTTGGTTTCGTGAGTTCCTCTGGACGACCTTTTTGCATTGTGTGTGGTCCCTTGTGTCACCGCCGGGCCTTCTATCCGCGCTTTATTCGGCGTCCGATTCTACTTCGGGTTCAGAATCACGCTGTGCGGCCTCCAGGTTGTCCCGCGCCTCCTTTAACGCCCGGTTGGTTCCGCCGCAGCCGCTCGGCCACGATCTGCGACAGGTGCATCAGGATCTTAACCCCGATATGGGGGCGCTCTTCGGCCAGGTGGAGCAGATGTTCCCGGTCGAACACCGCCAGTTCGGTCTCTTCGGTGGCCACTGCCGACGCCGTTCGAGCCGCATCGTCTAAAAGCGCCAGCTCACCGAAAAATTCACCCGGCCCCACCTCGCTCAGCCACAATCGGATCCCGTCTTCATCGTCCTGATAAATCTCTACGCCTCCGGAGATCACCACGTACATCCCTCTGCCGGATTGGCCCTGTTCAAATACGGCCCTCCCCGGTTCATAGGTCCGCTTCCCCAAACTCTGGCCGATCTCACGGAGTTCCCTCCGGTTCAAATCCTGAAAAAATGGGACATCCCCCAGCTTCGATGCCGTCGGATCTTCCCGGTCCACCAGATCTCTAAAAAAATCTCTGAGCAGGCTACCTCACCCCCTCTCCGGCCGCATCTGCCTGGTAGGGCGCCGGGGCCGCTTCGGCGGCCATCATCTTATCCAGGAAATCCAGGGATTTCACCCGGTGGCGGGGTTCAATATGATAGCTCAAAAACAGACGCAACGCACGCCGCGCCTCCGCCCGGGCACACGCCCTGAACCCCTGGATCTCGATCCGGTCTGGCCGGCCGGTTTGAAGCTGTTCCAGAAAATTCACCGTGGCCCTCTGCAGCACCATGCCGCCGGCGCCGCACCTGCCGCAGAGGGTTCCCCCCTCAAAGGGGCTGAACCGCACCCGGGAACCCGAAAGCCGCTCTCCGCACTGCACACAACCGCTCAGGTGCGGCCTGTATCCCAACGCCGAAGCTGCCTTGAGCTGGAAATACCACAGGGGCAGTTCAATCGCCCACGCGTCAATGGCCTCCATCCATCTGAGCGCATCCAGCGTCACACTGTAAAGCAGTGGATTTCGATCTTCGTCCGCCGTCATATGGTCCAGCAGATCGCATACGACGCTGGCATGGACCATCCGCCTGTACGCCTGCTTGATCCCGTCAAAAGGATGGAGAATATCCCCTTCGGTCAACGTCTGCAGCTCCCGGTTTTCCCGCCTGTAGAACAGATAGGCCCCCCAGGTTATCGGCTCTAAGCTCGCGCCGAACTTGCTCTTGGGACGGCGTGCCCCCTTGGCCACCAGACGAAGTTTGCCGCTCTCCCTCGTATAGATGACAACCACCTTGCTGCTTTCGCTCATCCGGTAGCCGCGAAGGACCAGCCCCTCAGTCCTGCAGATCATCGCTCGCCTTCCATCCCGTTCTCGGGAAGTTGGGGATAGACCATATAAACCGACTCGTTCGCCTTCACCATTCCGTACCGTTCACGGGCAATCCGCTCAATCGTTTTCAGATCGTCCTTCAACAGCGCCGCCTCTTCCTGCAGGCGAGCGTTCTCCTCACGTAAAACCAGAATCTCCCTGTCCAGCGCCTCAATCTGTCCATCCCGGTGCCAGACCTGGTAAATCCCGCTGTCCCCCGCAACAATCAGATAAACGAAAAGCACCACCAGACTGGCCAGCAGAAAACGCCGTGCCTTCTTACGCGGCTCCGACGGGACCTCATAATTCCCCCGATAAAACCTCATCTGCTGTCAACCTCCGCCGTATCGAAAACACGCTCTCCCGCTTCTACCCAGACCCCATCCTGGTACCGCCGGTAAAAACAGGTCCGAAACCCCGTATGGCACGCCCCGCCCTTCTGGCGCACCTTAAACAGCAGCGCATCTCCGTCACAATCGATTCGAAACTCTTCCACCTCCTGAGTGTGCCCCGAAGACGCCCCCTTTACCCAGAGCTCCTGCCGGCTGCGAGACCAGTACGTCATCCGCCCCGTCTCAAGCGTCCTGCGCAGACTCTCTTCGTTCATATAGGCCTGCATCAACACCTGCCCGCCATCTACATCCTGCGCAATCGCCGGCACCAGCCCATTCTTATCAAACGTAACCTCACTCAGATCCAAAGTCAAACTCCTTCCCATCTGCTCTTTTCACTTTTTACTTTTTACTTTTTACTTGCCTTTATAGCACCACCAGATCATCCCGATGAATCACTTCCTCCCCTTCCGTCCCTTCCAGAATAGAAGCAACCTCAGACGTTTTTCTCCCCAGAATCTTCCGTACCTCCTCCGACCCGTAGCGCGCCAGACCACGCGCAACCTCCCGCCGATGCACATCCTCCACGCCAATCAGTTCCCCCGCCTCAAAATCTCCTACAACCTCCAGGATGCCTGAAGGAAGCAGGCTCTTGCCCCGCACCCCGATCGCCTCCACAGCCCCGTCGTCCACCACCACGGACCCCTTCTTCCGGGTGTTGGCAATCCAGAGCTTCCGGCTGGGCAACCGTTCTTCTGCGGGCATAAAAAGGGTGCCCGTGTCTTTTCCATCTAAAATATCCGCAATCCCCGCGGTAAGACCGTTTGCAATCACCATCATCCTTCCACCCCGGGTCACGCTTTGCGCCGCCTGGAGTTTCGTTCGCATCCCCCCCAGGCTAACACCGCTGCCCGCCTTTCCTGCAAGGTCCAACAGTTCCGGCGTGGTACTCTCTACGGTTCGGATCAGCCGGGCGTCTCCGCTCCGGGTCGGATCGTCCGAATAGAGACCGTCTACATCGGTCAGGTTAATCAGAAGATCGGCATCCACCAGGTGGGCCACCAGCGCCGACAGACGGTCGTTTTCGCCCACCGACAATTGCAGCTCTTCTAAAGCCACGCTGTCGTTCTCGTTGACAATCGGAACCGAACCGAACCGAAACAGCGCGTCCAGCGTATTCCGGGCGTTGACATAACGCCGCCGGTTTTCCAGATCGTCCGACGTCAGCAGCACCTGCCCCACCGGTATGTTGTGGTCTCGAAACGCCAGCTTGTAGGCGTTCATCAACAGCCCCTGTCCAACGGCGGCCGTGGCCTGCAGCTCGGCAATCCTGCGGGGCCGCGCTTTCAGCCCAAGGCGACCCATACCCGCGCCCACAGCGCCGGAAGACACAATCGCCACCTGAATCCCCCGGTTCCGAAGCTGCGCGACTTCCCCTGCCAGGCGATTAATCAGCTCCTGGTTCAGCTCATTGTCATGAACCGTAACCATCCGCGTGCCCAGCTTAACAACCAGGCGACCAATCCCCTTAAAAAGGGCCTTTCGCTCAACATGAACCCCATCCTGTTGAATCTCACCCACCGTTCCACCCTCACTCAATTGTGGATTGCGGATTGCGGAATGCGGATTGAATGCCTCCCATTCCGCAATCCGCATTCCGCAATCTGCAATGCTTTACAGCGTTCCTTCCACCTTCGTCCGCACCAGCACGTCCCGCTCGGCCAGGTACTGTTTGACCTCCGGAATACTGTACTGTTGATAGTGAAAAATGGAGGCTGCCAGGGCCGCGCTTGCCTTGCCTTCCGCAAGGACCTCGTGCATATGCTCCGGTCCGCCGCATCCCCCCGAAGCCACAATCGGCACATCCACCCGCTCGGCCACGGTCCGGGTCAGCTCAATATCGTAGCCGTCTTTTGTTCCATCTGCGTCGATGCTGTTCAGCACCAGTTCCCCGGCTCCCCGGTCCACCAGCTCCTCCACCCACTCCAGCGCATCCCGTCCCGTGGGCGTCCGCCCGCCGTTCACCACCACCTCCCACCAGACCTCGGTGGGCGCTTTTCCGCCGCGCCGGATCGCATCGATAGAACCTACCGTGGCTTGCGAACCAAAGCTCTCCGCGCTCTGATCGATAATCTCAGGATTCTCAACGGCAGCCGAATTAATCGAGGCTTTCTCCGCCCCTCCCTCAATAATCGCCCGCACATCTTCAATCGTGCGAACCCCGCCGCCAACCGTAAAAGGAATAAACACCTCTTCGGACACCCGCCGGACCAGATCGGCCACAATCTGCCGCTTCTCCGCAGACGCCGTGATATCGTAAAAAACCAGCTCGTCGGCCCCTTCCTCATCGTACCGCCGGGCCAGCTCGATCGGATCCCCCGCATCCCGATCCGCGGAAAATTTCACGCCCCGCACATTACGCCCGTTCTTGACATCCAGGCATGGAATAATACGTTTAGCCAGCATCACTCACCTCAACTCGGCGAAATTCTTTAAAATGCGCAGCCCCAAGTCCTGGCTCTTCTCCGGGTGAAACTGGATCCCCAACGCGTTGCCCCGGCCGGCGATCGAGGTATAGTCGATCCCGTAATCGGTCGTGGTGATCACATCATCCGGACTTTCGGGATCCACGTAATAGGAGTGCACAAAATAAAAGAACGACCCATCCGGTATTCCCTCCAGCAGCGGGGTCTCACTTTGAATGTGGATCTGGTTCCATCCGATCTGCGGCACCCGCTCCCCCTCCGGAAACCGGCGCACCCGCCCCGGCAGCACATCCAGCCCCCGGTGCCATCCCATCTCCTCGCCCTCGGCAAACAAAAGCTGCAGCCCCACACAGATTCCCAGAAACGGACGCCCTTCAGAGATGGACTTCACAATCGGGTCGATCAGCTCTGCCCGCTTCAAATTGGCCATTGCATCCCCAAACGCGCCCACCCCCGGCAGCACCACCCGTTCCGCCCGCGCCACATCCTCGGGCCGGTCCGTAATCAGCGCGGCATGCCCCACCCGCTCGAACGCCTTCTGCACGCTGCGCAGGTTGCCCATTCCATAATCCACAATCGCGATCATCACAAACCCCCTACCTGAAGTCCCCGCGCTCTTATACTTTACGCCCCCAGCTCTTCGGACCTCCGCGTGGCCGCCTCCACGGCCGCCATCAACGCCGCCCGAAACCCGCCCTGTTCCATTGCATGCAGCCCCGCAATCGTCGTCCCCCCCGCCGAAGTCACCCGATCCTTCAACACCGCCGGATGCTCGCCCCCCTCCAGCACCGTCTTTGCCGCCCCAAACACCGTCTGCGCCGCCAGCTTCAGGGCCACCTCCTTCGGCAGCCCCACCTTCACCCCTCCGTCCGCTAAGGCGTCGATCATCGCATACACATAGGCCGGACCGCTCCCGGACAGCCCCGTCACCGCATCCATCTGCACCTCGTCCACCACCACCGTCTCTCCCACCGCTCCAAGCACGTCCTCGGCAATCTCCAGGTGATCATCCCCGGCATACCTCCCCCGGCACAGCGCCGACATGGCCGCCTGCACCTGCGCCAGAATATTCGGCATCACCCGGACCACCGGCGCCCCGTCCGGAAGCGCCCCTTCAATCGCCGACGTGGACACGCCCGCCATAATCGAAATCACAAGCTGCTTCGATTCAACCGCCCCGCCGAACCCCTCCACAACCGGTTTCCAGTACTGCGGCTTGACCGCCAGCACAATCACATCCTGCGTCCCCACCACCTCTCCCGCCTCCCGGCTGGTCTTCACGCCCAGCTCCGCCGAAAGCCGCTCCAGAAGCGATTCGACGACATCCACCGCCGTGATCCGCTCCGCCGGCAGCAACTCGGACCGCACCATCCCGGCCACCAGCGCCGCACCCATATTCCCCGCCCCAATCACCACTACCCGTTTGTCTTTCATATCGCCCATACGCTTTGCTCCACCTGCATCCTTATGCAACAAATGTCAACCACCCGTGTCGATCCTCCGCTTCCCCCGTCGTAATCGCAAAAAATGCCTCCTGCAGCGCCTTCGTGATCGGCCCCCGCTTTCCGTCGCCAATCTCGATATTGTCGATGTGCGAAATCGGAGAAACCTCTGCCGCGCTGCCGGTGAAGAAGACCTCGTCGGCGATATAGAGCGATTCCCGGGGAATGGGCCGCTGGGTCACCGAATAGCCCAGATCCCGTGCCAGAACAATCACCGAATGCCGCGTAATTCCAGGCAGGATCGACGATCCGGTATCCGGGGTATAGATCTTCCCGTTCCTCACCATAAACACATTCTCGCCACCCCCCTCGCTCACATAACCCTGCGTATCCAGCGCGATCCCCTCCGAGTACCCATCCGCCTGCGCTTCCATCCTGATCAGCTGAAAATTCATATAATTGGCCCCCGCCTTGGCCAGCGACGGCATGGTATTGGGCGCCAGCCGGCTCCAGGAAGAGAACCGAACAGAAACCCCTTTTTCCAGGGCCTCCGGTCCAAGGTACGTCCCCCACTCCCACACCGCCACAACCACATCCACCGGACACGGCATCGGATCGACCCCCAGTTCTCCATATCCCCGGAAGGCAATCGGCCGCACATAACATGCCTTCAGCTTGTTCACCCGGATCGTCTCCAGGATCGCCTCGGCCATTTCCTCTTTTGTATACGGAATGGGCATCCGGTAAATCTTGGCCGAGTCGTAGAGCCGGTTCACGTGGTCGGCCAGCCGGAAACAGGCCGGCCCCACCGCCGTGTCGTAACAGCGCATCCCCTCAAACACGCTCGACCCGTAGTGCACCACGTGGGAAAGCACGTGGATCTTCGCATCGTCCCAGTTCACCATCTCCCCATTAAACCAGATCTTCTCGGCCTTCGGCATAGGAGGCATCGTTCATCCCTCGTGTGAATGGTTCTGGAAAATCAATATCTACCGCAGAGACGCGGAGATCGCAGAGAAAGGCGAAGGTCGGGTCTGGTTTCTGCTGGTCCACATCTGTCCAACTCCACCTAACGCCCGTTCCCCTGGGTCACGCCTGACCACAGACAGGTAATTTTTGTTTTTCTCCGCCGTCCTCCGCGTCTCTGCGGTTAAAGGTTTTAAGGGGTTCCTCTCACCTCAGATCCTTAATCCTCAGCTGAATCCCTGTCCGCCCCCGCCATTCGTTCTCCTCAATCACATACGCCATATCCAGATTCGCCTCACCGGGCGTCAGCCGGTAAATCAGGTGCCCCATGTCAAACCCAATGCAGTCCAGCACCCGTCCCTTCTGCCGGGCCTTGAACTTGATATGGTTTTTCCCCACGATCTCCGGCGCGCCCACAACCTCAACGCCCCGCGAAACCATCACCGGCCGCATATTCTGCGGGCCAAAAGGGGCAAACCGTTTGAGCAGGTCCACCAGCTTCGCATTGATCTGGTTCAGGGAGATTTCATCGTCAATATGAAGCCGTGGGATCAGGTCTTCAGACTGGAGCATCTCTTCCGCAACCTTCAGAAAGGCCTCCCGAAAGGCCCCGATCCGATCCTGCTCAATGGTCAACCCCGCGGCGTATTTGTGCCCGCCGAAAGCCACCAGGTGGTCCTGACAGCGGGACAACGCAGCGTAAAGATCGAACCCCGGAATGCTCCTGGCCGACCCCTTCCCCTCCCCGTCGTCTATCGAAATCAGAACCGTAGGCAGGTGAACCTTCTCCGCGATCCGGGACGCAACGATCCCGATCACGCCCGGATGCCACGCTTCGGAAGCCAAGACCACCGCCCGGTCTATTTGCGGGTCAACATCCGCCTCAACCATATCTAAGGCTTCGTAAAGCGTCTGCTCATCAATCTGACGCCGCTTCCGGTTCTGATGTTCCAGCAGCTCCGCTATTCTCCGGGCCGCTTCCATATCCGACGATGTCAGCATCGTAACGGCCTCCATCGCGCTGCCCATCCTGCCCAGGGCGTTGATCCGGGGCGCCAGCACAAAGATCAGCTGCCCGGTTCCCAGACGCTTGTCCGTCAGGTTCAAATTCTTCAGGAGGGCATACAAACCCAGATTTTCGGTACACTGCATCTGCCCCAACCCGTAAGTCACCAGCACCCGGTTTTCCCCCACCAGCGGCACAATATCCGCCGCGCATCCCAGGGCCACCAGATCCAGATTTTTGTACACCCCCATCGGGTCCACACCCTTATGCCTGTAAACCGCATCCGCCAGCTTAAACGCTAAGGCCACGCCGGGCAGGTCTTTGAAGGGATAGGCGCAGTCCGGCCGTTTCGGATTGACTACCGCCACGGCCCTGGGCAGGTCTTCCGGCTGGTGGTGATCCGTAATAATAACATCCATCCCCAGGCGTTTTGCATACCGTGTTTCCTCGATAGCCGTAATCCCGCAGTCCACAGAGATCAGAAGCGAAACCCCCCGGCGCACCCCTTCATCAATGCCCCCCCGGGAGATCCCGTAGCCCTCTTCCAGACGGTTGGGAATATAAAACCCCACATTGGCGCCCAGAGCCTGCAGCGTGCGAACCAGCAGGGCGGTGCCGGTAACGCCGTCCACGTCGTAATCCCCGTGGACCATCATCGACTCACCTCTGTCAATCGCCTCCCAGATCCGGACTACCGCCCGATCCATATCCGCCATCTGAAAGGGATCAATCAGGTGGTCCAGCGAAGGATAGAGAAAAGACCTGGCCGCGTCCACGCCCCGAATGTCCCGATTGATCAGAATCTTCGCCATCACCGTCGGGATCTTCAGGACGCTTTTCATCTCTTCCAGAAAATTGGGATCGGGCCGCTCGGCAAACACCCAGCGGGGTTCAGCCCTCCGATCCAGGATCGAATCACGCTGTGCCAATACCCTTCCCTTTCTGCGCATCTGCCGGTGTCCTGCCCTGCGTCAGAGCGGCCAGCCCTCGGCAGACCTGTTCGAACTGCGCCATAGAAACGGCTTCCGGTCGCAGATGCGGGTCCACGCCCGCACCTGAAAGCACCTGGATCACGCTGTCCTCCCGTCCTCTAACCAGACCCCCAAGGCTGTTTTTGAGCATCTTCCGTCGCTGCTGGAAGGCCGTTCGAACCACCCGGAAGAAAAACCGTTCGTCTTCAACCCGGATCGATGGATCGGGTGGAAAATCCAGCCTGAGAGCCGATGAGTGGACCTTGGGGGCGGGCCGAAAACACCCGGGTGCGAGATCAAAAAGCCTCTCGGGCCGGCTCCAGAGCTGCACAGCAATCGACAGAATACCGTACTCCTTCCCCCCCGGAGATGCCGTCATCCGCCGGGCAACCTCCCGCTGGACCATCAGCACCGCCCGCGTCCACACGGCCCGGGCGTCCAGAATCTGTTCGATGCAGGCGCCCGTAATCCGGTAGGGAAGGTTGCCCACCAGCACCGCCCGTTCAAAACCCTCGCGCTGAACCAGCTCCCCAAGGTTGACCTGCAGCACATCGCCCTGTAAGATCGATAGATCGCCCCGGCCGCCGCCGGTCTGCTCCAAGAACGCGCAAAGGGAACGGTCCAGCTCGATCCCCACAACCCGGCGCGCCCGCTCCAGCAGCAGCCCCGTCAGGGCCCCCCGTCCCGGGCCGATCTCCACAACCAGATCGTCCACTCCAACACCGGCCGCTTCCACAATCCGGCCCACCGCAACCGGATCGGCCAGAAAGTGCTGCCCCAGCCGCCTCGTTGTCCGCCCCCTGTTCGCCCGGACCCCCATCACAGCGGCCCGAACAGCCGAAACGCGTTCTGCGTTGTCCGCGCAAACAACTGCGCCGTCGGCTCGCCCGCCGCATTGGCAAGATACTCGGCGGCGTGCCGCACATAAGCCGGCTCGTTCCGGCGCCCCCGATGCGGCGCCGGCGCCAGGTAGGGACAATCGGTCTCCAGCACCAGCCGGGCGGGCGGTGTCTGTAACGCCACGGGCAGAGAGGACGACTTCTTAAACGTCACCGTCCCCCCAAACCCCAGGTAGAAATCAAGACCCACGCCGCGTTTCGCCTGCTCCGGATCGCCGCCAAAGCAGTGCAGCACGCCGCCGACTTTATCGGCGCCTTCTACCTCAAGCAGGTCCAGCACCCGGTCTTCGGCGCCCCGGCTGTGTACCACCAGCGGCAGCCCCGTCTCCAGGGCCAGGCGGATGTGCCATCTGAAAACCCGCTCCTGCATATCGCGGGGCGCGTAATCCCGGAAAAAATCCAGCCCAGTCTCTCCCACCGCCACAACCTTTGCGTGCCGCATCAGGCCGGGCAGCGCTTTCAAAGACCGCTCATCCGCCTTCTCAACATCGTGCGGATGAAATCCCGCCGTGGCATAAATCCCTTCGTGTACCTCCGCCAGCGCCACCGCCTGCCGGCTCACCTCTAAGTCTGTGCCCACATTCACAATCCGGGTGACCCCCGCCTCCAGGGCATTCCGGATCACCGCGTCCCGGTCTTCGGCAAACTGCGGGAAATTCAGATGCGCGTGGGTATCAACAAGCATGCGCCTAACTCACCGCCGTCCCGTCCGGAATCTCCGAATCGGGCCGAAGCAGCGCCAGGCGCCCATCTCCCGAGGCCGCCAGGAGCATGCCTTCCGATTTCACCCCCCGAATCGTCGCCGGCTCTAAATTGGCCACCACCACAATCTGGGCGCCAACCAGCGCATCCGGCTCGTAGTACTGGGCCACACCCGCAACAAGCTGCCGCTTCTCGTCCCCCAGGCTCACCTGCAGTTTCAGGAGACGGTCGGCGCCCTCCACCCGCTCTGCGGCCTCAATCCGGGCCACCCGGAGCTCCAGCTTCTGAAACTCTTGAAAGGCCACCAGGTTTTTACGTTCTTCCGGCATCTGCTGCTCCTTCGTTTCTGTTTCGTGTGATTCCGTTTCCTCAATTCGGGGAAAAACCGGTCCGGCCGGCCGGACCTTCCAACCGGCCCGCAGCCCTCCCCATTGCTTCAAATCCCCCAGGCGCTGTTCCTCCAGCGCCCCCTCAACGCCGATCTGTTCCCAGAGCTCCCGCGCTTTTGAAGGCATCACCGGAAAAAGAAAAACGGCAAGATGGCGCATGCTCTCCAACAGCCCGTAGATCGTAGCCTCCAGCTCCTCACGCCTGTCCGGATCCTTCGCCAGATTCCAGGGAGCCTGTACTTCGACAAACCGATTGGCCTCGCGCACCAGTTCCCAGACCGCATCTAAGATGCCCGTGGGATTTAACGCTTTCAGGCAATCCGTCACCCGCTCCAGCGTCTTCAGAGCCTGCTTCCGCAGCGGATCCGGCGCCGTATGGCCGGAATCAACCTGTGGAACTTCTCCCCCCAGATACCGATCGGCCATAATCACCGTGCGGTTCAGCAAATTCCCCAGGTCGTTCGCCAGTTCCGCATTGTACCGCTGCACAAAAGCCGCCTCGCTGAAGCTGCTGTCCAGCCCCAGCACCATCTCCCGGATCAGAAAATATCGAAACGCATCCACCCCGTATGTATCGGCAAGATCCAGAGGACGAACCACATTGCCCAGAGACTTGCTCATCTTCGCCTCGTCCACCAGCCACCATCCGTGGGCCATCACCGTCTCGGGTACCGGAAGCCCCATCGCCTTCAACATGGTCGGCCAGTACACGCAGTGGGTCGTCACAATATCTTTTCCGATCAGATGGCAGGACGCGGGCCACCATCGTGCAAAGACCGCATCGTCCTGGAGGTACTCCGGCGCCGTAATATAATTGATCAGCGCGTCGAACCAGACGTAACAGACATAGTCGTCGTCAAACGGGAGCGAAATCCCCCATGCCATCCGGGCTTTGGGCCGGGAGATACACAGGTCGTTGAGCGGATTTTTCAGGAATCCCAAAACTTCGTTCCGCCGGCTCGCCGGCAGAATAAAGTGCGGATTGGCTTCAATATGCTGGATCAGCCATTCCTGATACTTGCCCATCCGAAAAAAATAGTTCTTCTCCGAAATTCGAATCACTTCCCGGTCGCATTCGGGACATTTTCCCTCTACCAGGTCCTTCTCCGTCCAGAACCGCTCGTCGGGAACGCAGTACCACCCTTCGTAATCATCCGCATAAATTTCCCCCACATCCCAGAGCCGCTGCAGGATCTCCTGGACCACTTTGCGGTGCCTCGGCTCGGTTGTGCGGATAAAATCGTCGTGCGAAATATCCAGCGTCTTCCACAGCGCCTGGAAGCGGAGCACCATCTCGTCGCAGTGAGCCTGGGGAGAAACCCCTCGCGCCTTCGCCGCCTGTTCTACCTTCTGGCCGTGTTCGTCCGTACCGGTCAAAAACAGCACCTCATCCCCTGCGGTCCGGTGGTACCGCGCCAGCACATCGGCCATAATCGTCGTATACGCATGGCCGATGTGGGGATCGTCGTTCACATAATAAATCGGCGTCGTAATGTAGAACTTCCCCATCTATCCCCTCTCACCAGGTCCTCGCAACGCGTCTTCTGCTCCTTTACCGGCTGCCGCCGGTTCAACATACCCCCGCACCTGCCGCCAGAGGGATACCAGCCCCAGGTGAAGGTTGACATTTCGGGTATTCATCTCCCGGAAGGCCTCCACCTTCCGCACCGTCTGGTGCAGCCGCTCCAGATCGAACGCCCCGGACAACCGGTGGATATCCTGCAAACGGGTGCGATGTGAAACCCGATCCGTATCTCCGTGATGATAAATCAGCACATCCCGAAGCCAGATCTCTGTCCCCCCCAGCACCCTGAGGGTTCCCTCCCGGTCCGAAGCCAATTTTTCCAGCGCACTGTACGTCTTGAATTCCTCTCCCCAGACCAGGGCTTCCAAAAACCGGTACGCCCGGTCCTGCACGTCTTCCACCTCTGTGTCGGCCATCTCCCGCGCCCGCCGCAGGCTGCCGCCGCTCGCCCGGGCAATAAACCATGCGCGGTCGGCTTCAACACTTGCCTGTTCCATCAGCGCCTCCACCACATCCTGGCTGGACAGGGGCGAAAACCTCAGAACCTGGCACCGCGACACCAGGGTGGGCAGCAGGGCATCGGAGCTGGGCGCGATCAGAATCAACAGCGACCCATCCGGCGGCTCCTCCAGGGTCTTAAGCAGGGCATTGGCGGCTTGGTCACGCATATGATCGGCGTGGAGAATCACCGCTGTACGCCAGGCCCCTTCAAAGGTCCCGTAAGCAAACCGCTTCTGGAGATCTCGGATCCGATCTATGGAAAGGGTCGTAGTCGGTTCGGGCAGCGGGTACCCGTAGGGATCTTGCATCACCTCCTGCAAAATTCCACGCTCGGCATCCTCCGAGGTGCGGCTGGAACGGGGGAACAGCAGGGACAGATCGGGGTGGTTCAAAGCTCCCGTCTTCCGGCAACTTCCGCAGGCGTCACACGCTCCTTCCGCCCCCCCTTCGCAGTGCAGGGTCCGAACCATCTCTAAGGCGGCTGCGACCTTGCCCGTCCCGTCGGGGCCGGCAAACAGAAGCGCGTGGGGAATCCGTTCGGTCTGGACAAGCCGTTTAAGAAAGCCAACCACACGCCGCTGGCCCACCATACACGTATCGAACATCGGATACCCCGCTGTCTCGCAACCGGCCTTTATCACTGCAACCGCAAGCAAATCCTTCTGTGGGTGACCATCTATGCTTTAAAAAACCGTTGGAACGGAAAGCTTCCAACGGCTCATCTGCACTGTTGAATGCGCACCGCAATGATAAAGGGAAAGATACATGTTGTCAAGCCTTTTCAGGGCGCTGAAAAAGAGGTGTAAAGGGCGCCTCCCATCCAGTCGGACAGTTTCCCTCGAAGCGCCTTTAACATCACAAGCGCATCCTCTCTGGGCCGGCTGTAATAGCCCCTCCGGATTGCCACGGTCTGAAAACCGGCCTTCTTATAAAGTGCAACGGCTGTTGTATTCGAAGCGCGCACTTCCAAAGACACAAGATTCACCGGCCGCTGCTTCAAACTGTCCAGCAGCACCTCCAGCAGCAGCCGCCCGATGCCCCGGTTCTGAAGGTCTGGATGAATGGCGAAATCGGCCAGATGGAATTCTTCCAGCGCAAAAAACCCGATGCTATAGCCGATGAGCCGTCCATCCGCCAGGAGAACGGTACCATAGCTGCCTTCTCTGGACATCGAGTACTGAAAATCCTTCCGCCGCCAGGGATTGGAAAATACAACCCCCTCAATCTCCAGCACGGCGTCCAGATGCGCTTCACACATCTCTTCCAGAACAAATGACCCTGCGCTTACCCTCTCCCCCCCGCTTCGAGGTGGAGACCCAATCTGCAATTTGCAATTTACATTTTTCAATTTGCATTTCCCCGAACAGAATCCAGGCGTTCCTCCCGCACCCGTTCGGCCTGGGAGCGCCTCAAATAATTCGGTTCTGCGCTGGCAAGATCCGCAACCTCACCCGCCGCCAGCCTGATTTCTCCCAGTAACGCGACAGATGCCGCACCGGGATGGTTGGACGCCCCCGGAACAAAACGGGCCTCCTCGCCCAGAGCGTCCAGAATCCGCTCCCGGTACACCACCGCACCCTCTCCCACGAACCGGACCGGCCGGGGCAAACGCGGCAGCAGCCCTTCTACCGGGAGAGCGTCGTCGGCAACCAGAGAGACCAGCCGTTCTCCGTCCAGACCGTAGACCCCCGCATAAACCTCTCCCCGCCGCGCATCCAGCATCGAACAGACCGGCAGCCCTGCTGAAACCATCGGCAGCGCCAGCCCTTCCAGCGTGGGAACCGCCAGCAGAGACAGGTCGGAGGCCAGGCAGAGCCCTTTGGCCGCGCTCATCCCGATCCGCAGCCCGGTAAACGAGCCCGGACCGGCAGCCACGGCCACACCATCCAGATCGGAGACCTGAAGTCCGGCATCCTCTAAGATCCGCCGGACCATCGGCAGCAGCCGCTCTGCATGCCCCACGCCCACATCCAGCGTATACTCGGCAACCACCCGCTCCGAATCTACCAGGGCCACGCTGCAAACAGGCGTGGATGTTTCAATCCCCAATACACGCATCACACGGCCTCAATTGGAAAAGGCGCCAGAATCCGGCTTTCACAACAACTGCCCCTGCTCTCCTGCCGGCGGCTCCATCCCCAGGTGCCGGTAAGCCCGTTCGGTCGCCTGGCGCCCCCTGGGTCTACGGATCAGATACCCCTGCTGGATCAGATAGGGCTCGTACACATCTTCAATCGTGTCCGTCTCCTCTCCAAGCGCCGCCGACAGATTGTTCAGCCCCACCGGCCCTCCGCCGAACTTCTCGATCAGAAGCAAGAGCAACCGGCGGTCCATCTCGTCCAGTCCCTCCGTGTCGATATCCAGAAGTTCCAGCGCCTTCATCGCCACGTCGTGGGTAATCACCCCATTCGCCCGGGCCTGGGCAAAATCCCGCGAACGTTCCAGCAGCCGGATTGCGATCCGAGCGGTGCCCCGCGCCCGCCGGGCGATCTCCACCGTCCCTGCCGGCTCAATATCGATCTTCAAGATCCGCGCCGAACGCTGGACAATCGACTCGAGCTCCGCTTCTGTGTAGAAATCGAGCCGTTCGAGAATCCCAAACCGGGACCGCATCGGACCGGTCAACAACCCCAACCGGGTGGTCGCTCCCACCAGCGTAAACGGCTCCAGAGGGATCCGGTAAGACCGGGCGCTGGGCCCGCTGTCGATCATAATATCCAGCGTATAATCCTCCATCGCCGAGTAGAGCGTCTCTTCCACCACCCGGTTCATCCGGTGAATCTCATCAATAAAAAGCACATCCCGCTCGTTCAAATTGGTGAGAATACCCGCCAGGTCCGCCGCCCGCTCCAGCACCGGCCCCGACGTGGGCGTAATTTCAACATCCAGTTCGTGGGCGATTATATTGGCCATCGTCGTCTTCCCCAGCCCCGGCGGCCCGTAAAGCAGGGTATGGGCCATCGCATCGCCCCGATGCAGCGCGGCCTCAACCGCAATCCGCAGCTTGTCCTTCACCTTCTCCTGCCCCGCCATATCCTCAAACCGGTCCGGGCGCAGCCGCTCGTCGGCCTCCAACTCGTCTCCGTCCTGCGCACCGGGATCGTTTACCCGATTATCCATACCGAACCTTTCCTTTCCAACCCCAGTCGCGAGTCAAAGTCAAAAGCGGCGGAGAGGTGGGGACCCGTGACTCGCGACCATCCTTCTAAATCCGCTTCAACGCCAGCCGGATCACCTCTTCCACCGCCATCCCATCCTCGTCTTCCTGAATCACTTGCGTCACCACCTTGCGCGCCTGGAGCGGATTTACGCCCAGCCCGATCAGAGCCGCCGTGACCTCTTCCAACTGGCTCAACGCTCCCTCCGAAACGATCTCTTCCGCACCCTCGGGCGCAACCGTTCCAATCCGATCCTTCAGCTCCAGCACCAGCCGCTGGGCGAGCTTCTGACCAACGCGCTTAATCCTCGTCAGTCCCTTCACATCCTCTCCCAGAATCAGCCGCTGGAAATCGGCGATTGAAACGCCCGACAGGACCTGCTGGGCCATCGGAGGGCCGATCCCGGAAACCGAAATCAACATCTCGAACAGATCCCGCTCCGCTTCGGTCAAAAATCCGTAAAGCGCCATCGCATCCTCACGCACGTGCAGATGGGTCAGAACCCGGATCGTCTCTCCCACCTCCTGCGCCCGGTCGTAGCTCGAAAGCGGAATATGCACATAGAATCCAACCCCTCCTACCTCCACAACAAGGTGCGTTGGACTTTTGGCCGCCAGCCTGCCTTCCAAATGCGTAATCATCGGCCTCTTATCGCCCTCCCCGTTTCGGCTTCGCCGTTACCCGCCGGGACTTTGAAGTCGCCTTCACAGCCTTCAATTTCTCATCCAGCCGATTGGGGCGCCGGTCGTACGCCCCGGCCTCCCGCAGTTTGGCCTCCAGATCGTTCTTCCCGCGTCCCTCCCCTCCCCCCACCAGCCCGCTCCGGTTTGCATGGCAAAGCGCAATCGCCACGGCATCGGTCACATCGTAAGTCTCAGGCAATCTGTCCATCTCAAAAATATGCTGGACCATAAACTGCACCTGCTCCTTGGAGGCGCCCCCCCGGCCCACCACCGCTTTTTTTACCTCTCGAGGCGAATACTCAAAAATCGGAAGGTCCGAATTGGCCAGGGCCAGCATAATTACGCCCCGTGCGTGACACATCTTCATCAGAGTCTGCACGTTGGCGCCGTAGAAGGTCGCCTCCACCGCAACCTCATCCGGCGCCGCATCGGCCACCAGTTCCAGCAGGCCGTCGTAAATCTCTAGCAGGCGCTTCGCAAAGGGCAGCCCGGCGTCGGGACGGAGGCAGCCGCAGGTCACCAGCCGGTTCTTCCGATCCTGGTGCTCCACAACCCCGTAACCGGTTACCACACTGCCGGGATCAATACCCAGAATAACCACAAAAGCCCCCTTTCACAGGGACACAGGAGGGAAAGACCAGGGAGAGGGAGGAAAGAGGGAGAATCCAGAAACGCGACCACACCACCCAGGAGGGGATGGGGGTGGGGCTTCGTGTCTTTCGTGTGGGATGGGGGTCGGGGGGGGTTTCGTGCCCTTCGTGATACGCCCTTCGTGATACGCCCTTCGTGTTTAAGCCAGTGCTGCCAGTTCCTGATCGTCCATCTCAAAATTCGCAAACACCCGCTGCACATCGTCGTGGTCTTCCAGCACCTCCAGCAGGGTCAGAAGCTGCTGTGCCGTTTTCCCCTCCACTGGTATCGTATTCTGGGGAATTCGGGTCAACTCGGCCCGTTCGCAGGCAATATTCTCCGCTTCTAAAGCTTTCCGGACCTGGTCGAACGCCTGCATCGGCGCAGAAATTTCGTACGTATCCTCCTCCTCGGCCATGTCCTCCGCACCCGCCTCCAGCACGACCGTCATCAGCGTCTCTTCATCTGTTTCGGTCTTGGAAACCACAAACAGCCCCTTCTGATCGAAAATCCAGGCCACCGCCCCGTTTTCGGCCATGCTGCTGTTATGCTTGCTGAACAGGTGCCGGATCTCCGAAACCGTCCGGTTTTTGTTGTCCGTCAACGTCTCGATAAACAGCGCCACCCCCCCCGGTCCGTACCCCTCATAGACGGCCCCCTCGTAGGACTCTCCCGGCAGCTCCCCGATCCCCTTCTTGATGGCCCGTTCAATGTTGGCGGCCGGCATATTTTCAGACTTGGCGCTGAGAACGGCGGCCCTCAAACGGGAGTTGTTCGCCTCTTCACCGCCTCCCTCTCGAGCCGCAACCGTAATCTCTCGAATCAGCTTGCTGAACAGCTTCCCGCGCGCCGCATCCGCCCTGCCCTTCCTGTACTTGATATTCGCCCACTTTGAATGTCCGGCCATAGAGGCAACAACCTCCTTCCAAATCCCTGAAGAAAAGCTTTCGGCAATTCATGTAAGCAACCGCCGACTTAAGCGTCACCACTTGTTATTTAAGAAGATACTACTTGTTGACAGAAAAATCAAGGGCATGCTAAAACACGCCGCCCCTCAGACCTTCAAGGGGTGTCAGAAGAGGACAGAACTCGGGCTGTACAGCCTTATCGCTTCTCAATCAGGAGGAAAAATTCCCGGTTTCCCCCGCTGCCCGGTACCGCCGACTCAACCTGCCCGGCAATCGAAATTCCCGACTGTTCCAGTCCCTGAATCACCCGTCCGACCACATCTTCCAAACAATCCGGCAGCACCACGCCCCGCTCGCGCTCAAACGCCTCTGCTTCGTACTCCGGCTTGAGCAGAGCCACCACATCGCCCCTGGCGCCCAGCAGAGCCACCGCTCCGGGAGCGATGCGCGCAAGCGGCGTCCATCCCGCATCGATCACCACAAGATCAAGGGGTTCGGGAAGGCTCACGTGCAGGGCATTCTGCCGCTCCATCACCACCACCCGCCCATCCTGCCGCAGCTTCCAATCCAGCACTCCGTAACCTGTGTCTACCGCATAAACCCGACCAGACCCCCGCTGAAGCAGGCAATCGGTAAACCCGCCCACATTGGCCCCCAAATCTGCCGCCACAGACCCCCTCACATCGGTCCCGAATGCCTCTAAGGCGCCGTCTAACTTATCGCCGCCCCGGCTTACAAACCGTTGGCTCTTCCGGCGTTTTGCCACCCTGGACTCTCTTGTTATGGAGACGCATCCCGCCATGCTCACAACACAAAAGGCGGCGCCCCGGAAGGAGACACCGCCCTGAAACCCCGGTGGGATCACGCCGCCCCACCTAAGCCTCCACCGCTTCCCCTTCCTCTTTTTTGGATTCCTCTATGATCTTCTGGGTCAGGTCGTGCGGTACCTGTTCGTAGTGGGAGAGTTCCATGTTATAATCTCCCGTGCCCTGGGTCATCGAGCGCAGCGCGGTCGAATATTTGTAAAGCTCCGCGAGGGGCACCTCCGCGCCGATCACCTGGAAATTCCCCTCCGGATCGATCCCCTGGATCCGGCCGCGGCGAGAATTCAGGTCGCCCATCACCTCACCCATGTATTTTTCGGGTATGGTCACCTTCACTTTGTAGATCGGCTCTAAGAGAATCGGCTTGGCCTCCAAAAAGGCTTTCTGAAAAGCCTGAGAGCCCGCCATTTGAAAGGCCATGTCGGAGGAATCCACAGGATGGAAAGACCCGTCGTAAACGGTCACTTTCATATCCACAACCTGGTAGCCCGCCAGCACCCCGCGCCCCATCGCCTCCACAACGCCCTTTGCAACCGCCGGGATATAATTACGCGGAATGGATCCGCCCACAACCTTGTCCTCAAATTCATAGTCCTCCCCGCGGCCTTTCGCCTCCACCCGCAGGTAGGCCTCTCCGAACTGTCCCCGGCCGCCCGTCTGTTTCTTGTGCCGGTGGTGCCCCTGCGCCTTGCCCAGAACGGTCTCCCGGTAGGGAATTCGGGGTTCAATAGTGTCCACCTCCACTCCGAATTTCTGCTTCAACTTCTGGAGTACAACATCTAAGTGAAGTTCCCCCTGCCCTTCCACGATAATCTGCTTCAATTCCGGATCGAACCCGGAAATAAAACTGGGGTCCTCCTCGTGGATTCGCTGCAGCCCCGTGCTGATCTTCTCTTCGTCTCCCCGGGATCTGGGCTGGAGCGCAATGCGGATAAGGGGGTGCGGGTGTTCGAGGGGGGGCACCACCACGGATTCACGCCGGGCACAGATGGTATTTCCGGTATGGGTATCCTTCAGCTTGACCAGCGCCCCCATGTCGCCCGCAGGGAGCGCGTCAACCTCCTGCCGGTCCCGCCCATTCAACGAAGAGATCTGACCGATGCGCTCGTTGGCTTTGAGGCTGGCGTTGAAAGCATCATCTCCCGCCTGAAGCGTTCCGGAATAAACACGCAAAAACGACAGGTCACCCACTGTCTCCGAAATCGTCTTAAACACCACCGCAGCCAGCGGTCCCTCCGGCGAAGGCGTCAATTCAACCGCCTCCTCCGAGTCGACCTTCTGCGCCGAAACAGGAGGCACCTCGGCGGGAGAAGGCATCTCATCAACCAGAAAGTCCATAAGCTGCCCCACGCCAATATTCCGGGACGCATCTCCGCACAGCACGGGGAAAAGCGTTCGGTTGACAATGCCGATTCTTAACCCACGGTAAATTTCTTCGTCCGTGAGCCCGCCCTCTTCTAAGTATTTCTCTGTGAGTTCATCCTCGCTTTCGGCCGCAGCCTCAATGATCCGCTCCCGAATCTCTTCAACCTGATCCTGCAACTCGGCCGGCACATCCCCGGCCTCGACCTTGCCGCTTCCGTCGGTCGCGTAGGTTAACAGCTTCATCTGGAGCACGTCAACGATCTGGTTGAAACCCACCCCCTGGTTAACCGGAATCTGAAACGGCACTACACCCTGTCCGTATTGTTCCTGTAACGCTTGCAGGACACCGTCGCAATCGGCAAACTCCTTGTCCACGTGGTTGACAAAGAAAAGCACGGACCTTGAGAAGGCATCGGCAAATCCCCAGGCCTTGTCCGTTCCAATCTCCACCCCGTTTGCCGCATGCACAACAAGAACCGCGTTGTCCGCGGCCCAGACCGCAGCCTTGGCGTCTCCGATAAAATCGGCATATCCGGGCGCATCCAGCATATTGATCTTGGTGCTCTTCCATTCACAGTGCAGCATCGATGTGCTGATGGAGATCTTGCGGCCGATCTCGGCTTCGGTATAGTCCGAGTGGGTCGTGCCGTCGTCTATCGTACCCAGGCGGTTGCTCTCCCCTGCCAAGTAGAGCACGGCCTCCGCCAGCGAGGTCTTGCCCGAACTGCTGTGGCCAACGAATGCCACGTTGCGAATCTTATCAGGAGCGTAAATATTCACACTCGCATCCTCCTTTAAAAGTGCACCATCTCATCGCTCAATAAGCCTGCTGTGCAGGTCCATATTTATACCACAACCCCCCAAACCGACAAGCTAATAAATATACAAAAAACAGGTCTGTCAAGCATTCTTTTGGAGGCTAAAAAAAAGGCCCGGATCTATGTAAAGATCCGGGCCTTTTAAGATTCCCGGCAACGACCTACTCTCCCACAAGGTCACCCAGGCAGTACCATCGGCGCTGGAGGGCTTAACTGCTCTGTTCGAAATGGAAAGAGGTGTTTCCCCTCCGCTATAGCTACCAGGAAATTTGTCTGACAACCGAAATATAGAAAGCAGATTCTGATGCAAAGCACACAAGCGATCTGCTGAAAACTGTTATTGAATGATCAAGCCGCACGGCTGATTAGTATCGCTTGGCTGAACACATTGCTGTGCTTACACCTGCGACCTATCGACCTCGTGGTCTACAAGGAGCCTTCAGGTGGGTTAACCCCACGGGATATCTTATCTTGGAGGGGGCTTCGCACTTAGATGCTTTCAGCGCTTATCCCTGCCGAACATAGCTACCCAGCGATGCCTCTGGCGAGACAACTGGTACACTAGAGGTTCGTCCATCCCGGTCCTCTCGTACTAAGGACAGATCTCCTCAAATATCCTGCGCCCACGGCAGATAGGGACCGAACTGTCTCACGACGTTCTAAACCCAGCTCGCGTACCACTTTAATTGAAGGACAGTCAAACCCTTGGGACCTTATTCAGCCCCAGGACGTGATGAGCCGACATCGAGGTGCCGAGCCCCCCCGTCGCTGTGGACGCTTGGGGAGGACCAGCCTGTTATCCCCGGAGTACCTTTTATCCGTTGAGCTTCGGCGCTTCCACTTGCCACCGTCGGATCACTAAGCCCTGCTTTCGCACCTGCTCGACCTGTGTGTCTCGCAGTCAAGCTCCCTTATACCTTTACGCTCTTTGCGCGATTACCGACCGCGCTGAGGGAACCTTTGGGCGCCTCCGTTACCTTTTAGGAGGCGACCGCCCCAGCCAAACTTCCCACCTGGCAGTGTCCCCAACCCTGATTCAAGGGCCAAGGTTAGAATTCCAACAGAATAAGGGTGGTATTTCAAGGTTGGCTCCATGAGGGCTGGCGCCCCCACTTCATAGCCTCCCACCTATCCTACACATACTGTGTCGAAACCCAGTACCAGGCTGGAGTAAAGGTTCACGGGGTCTTTCCGTCCCGCCGCGGGTATCCGGCATCTTCACCGGAACTACAATTTCGCCGAGTCCCCCGTTGAGACAGCGCCCAGGTCGTTACACCATTCGTGCAGGTCGGTCATTAACCGACGAGGAATTTCGCTACCTTAGGACCGTTCGTTATGTTACGACTCCGCCCAAGCGGAGCGGTGGGATTGAGTACCCACTCTGCATGTCGCCATGCAGACCGGACTATATCATTTCCCGCTGAAGGCGGGAATCTGGCGTATAGTCTCTGAGGATTCTTCAGGCTGAAACCGATTCAGAATTTCAGCTTCCCCATAGCGCCGCTTGCCGCCGTCGTTCATATCCCTGCGAATTTTCAATATCTTCTTCACACCCTCCAGCGTGCGATGCTCCTGCGCCGTAATCAGTTTTTCAAGTTGGACGAACTTCGAAAAGTCCCGCTTCCTTTTGGCCGACAGAAAACCGAAGCGTTTGAAAAACGGAATGACATTCTCACGAATGGCGTTGAGGTTGTTGACCTCATAATACCAGACGCCATCCGGGCGCGATCGCATTGTTCCACACTTGAGGTGTCGCTTGAACAGGGCTAAGATAACCCTGTCTTTCTGCGAGATATTGAAACACAGAGAGACTTTCCACGGCTGAGAATAGTCGCTACGAGGTCGAAACGAGACATTGAAGCTACCCTCTCCATCTGCAAAACCGGCCAGATAATAGCCGATGTGATGAGGGGTTTGCTTGATGTTCAACATGGTTTCGATCTCTGAAGTCTTTCCTGCTGATTGTCCGCACCTGTCGCATTGTCACTCGCCTGCCTTTTCGCCGGCGAGTAGCTCAGGATACCCCGGATTTCCCAGCATATAGCCAGATTTTACAACTACAGTGGTCCAGACTATAGTTACGGCCGCCGTTTAACGGAGCTTCGATTCAGAGCTTTGCCTTGCGGCTAACCCTTCCTCTTAACTGACCGTCACCGGGCAGGTGTCAGTCCCTATACGTCGTCTTGCGACTTTGCAGAGACCTGTGTTTTTAGTAAACAGTCGCCCAGGCCGTTTCACTGCGACCCCCTTCGGCTTGCGGGGCGAACCCGCTTACCTACTTGGGGGCGCTCCTTCTCCCGAAGTTATGGAGCCAATTTGCCTAGTTCCTTAACGGGGGTTCTCTCGCGCACCTTGGGATTCTCTCCCCATCTACCTGTGTCGGTTTGCGGTACGGACACCCGAGAGACTCGCATAGAGGTTTTTCTTGGCAGCATGATTAAGACCAGTTGGCTTGCCCGAAGGCGCACTTCCCCATAACCTCTCAGGGTTATGACCGTCCGGATTTACCTGGACGATCCCCCTACAGGCTTAGACCCGCATTTCCAGTCGCGGGCTGGTCGTCACTTCTGCGTCACCCCATAGCTCAAACGTCTCTAAGGTGGTACAGGAATTTTAACCTGTTTCCCATCGCCTACGCCTTTCGGCCT
>OZ252228.1:7907500-8082295 GCA_965249305.1 Candidatus Latescibacterota bacterium
TCCAGCCCCAGATCCCGCTTGAGCCGGACCCCCAGAGACTCGGCCTCGGAAGCCTTCTGAAAAAACCCGATCCGCACCCTGAAAACCCCGCGGCCGGGAACAGCCTGGGCGGGGTATCCCATCTGTCTCAAATCCGCCTTGGCCCGATCGGCGGCCGACCGGTTTTTATAGGCCCCGACCTGGAGGAGGTATCGCCCCCCCGGCGTAAACACCACCCGCCTGGGATGGCTCTCTTTCACCGGTGGGGCCCTCACAGGCGCCTCCCGCTGCCCTACCGCCGCCTGCAAAGAATCGACAGCCCCCCGAACAGAATCTGCAACCTCGCCCGAAACCTCCTGCTGTTCCGCAACAACAGGCTCCTGAGGGGGCGGCTCGGAGGTTTCGGGCGCCTCTTCCCCTCCACCACACCCCATCAAGACGGCAACCAGGATCGGTTTGCTCCAGCTCACTTTACACATCTGCCGTCTCCTGTCCAGCCGCCGGCCGGGAAAACAGCGCCGTCCCTACCGAAAACCGGCCTCGCCGATATCTACATCGCCTTGAAACTGCTTCAGATATTCAATCGCCCGCCTCAGGTCTCCCCGGACCCAGGGATCCTTCTCCAGCCTCAGGGCAATCTCCAGCGCAGGGATGGCTTCGGGTTCCTCAATCTGCATCAGCGCCCATGCCGCCTGCTGGCGTACCCGCCGGCTGCGGTCTCGAAGCATCTGCAGGAGGTCCGGCATGGCCTCCTTGGAACGGAGCATCCCCAGCGCCCAGACGACCTTGGCCCGCACTTCGGACGCCGTATCCCTCAAGGCTGCCCTGAGCGAAGGAACAGCGTCGGCCCTCCCCTGCGCGCCCAGAAAGGAGGCCGCCTCCGCCCGCTGTTCGGGCGCCCCCGACCGGAGCTGGACCACATAGTCGTCCTCCTGTCCACAGCCGTGGGCCATCACCAGCGCAGACCCCAGCAAGCCGGCTCCAAGCACAGACCGGAGCAACCGGCATATAGCGTCTATCCCATACACGCCTTCAGCGCCTCATACTGTGCCTTGATCGTCTGCTCAATATCGGCATCCTCGTGCGCCAGAGAGACAAAGGCCGCCTCAAACTGGGAGGGCGCCAGATAGATCCCCCGCTCGAGCATGGCCTGGAAGTAGCGGGCGAACATCTCCTGATCGCACCGGGTGGCCGCCCCGTAATCGGTCACCGGCTCATCGGTAAAAAAGAACGTCATCATCGAGCCCACCCGGTTCATCTGCAACCCCAGTCCCAGCGATTTCAGATTCTCCCGAAACCCCGCCTCCAGCGCGGCCGCTTTTGCTTCCAGCCGCTCGTACACCCCCGGCCGGCGCAGGCGCACCAGCGTTTCGTACCCGGCCGTCATCGCCAGCGGGTTCCCCGACAGCGTCCCGGCCTGCGAGACCATCTTGCCCAGGGGAGAGATATCGCCCATAATCTCCCGTTTGCCGCCAAAGGCGCCCACCGGCAGCCCGCCGCCAATAATCTTGCCCAGCGTCGTCAGGTCCGGCGTCACGCCATAGAGGGTCTGAGCGCCCCCCGGGTGCACCCGGAAGCCCGTGATCACCTCATCGAAAACCAGCACAATACCCAGCTCTGCGGTCAGTTCCCGCAGCCCCTCCAGAAACCCCTCCTGCGGCGGGATCACGCCCATGTTGCCGGCAACCGGCTCCACAATCACGGCGGCGATCTCGCCCCGGTTCTCCAAGGCGATGCGCTGCACCGCCTCTAAGTCGTTGAAGGGCGCCGTAAGCGTATCCGCAGCCGTCCCACCGGTGACCCCCGGGCTGCTGGGCGTTCCCATCGTCAGCGCCGAAGACCCGGCCTGGATCAGGAAACTGTCCGCATGCCCGTGCCAGCAGCCCTCAAATTTGATCACCTTCGACCGTCCCGTATGCCCCCTCGCCAGCCGAACGGCCGACATCGTGGCCTCCGTGCCCGAATTCACCATCCGGATCATCTCCACAGAGGGCACCATCTCGGTCACCAGCTTTGCCAGATCGACCTCGGCCCGGGTGGGCGCCCCAAAACTGGTGCCCCCCTCGCAGACCCCCTTCAGGGCAGCCACAACCTCCGGGTGCGCATGCCCCAGAATCAGCGGCCCCCAGGAGCAGACGTAATCGATATAGCTGTTCCCGTCCGCATCAGTGACCCGTGCGCCCTCTCCCCGGGCGATAAAAAGGGGGTTCCCCCCAACCGGCCCGAATGCCCGCGCCGGGCTGTTGACCCCCCCCGGAATCACCTGCTGCGCCTCTTCAAACAGCCGAATGGACTGCTCGCCCACAACGACCCC
The DNA here is from genome assembly GCA_965249305.1 of Candidatus Latescibacterota bacterium. Lineage (GTDB taxonomy): Bacteria > Latescibacterota > UBA2968 > UBA2968. The sequence goes on from OZ252228.1 coordinate 7,909,794, forward strand.
CTCTCCAGTCAGAAAAACAGCGGTTTTAAATAATAATTAAATGTACGCCTCCACCCCCGCCTGTCAAGCCCATTCTATCCTTCCACCGCCTGGTAAGCCATCACCGCCACGGCCGAGGCCAGATTCAGCGATGTTGCCCGCCCCAGCACCGGGATCCGCACAACCTCGTCGGCGGCCGTGCACAGCGGCTCCGACAACCCTTTCCGCTCATTCCCGAACAGCAGCGCCAGGGGGCGGCGGTAGGAAACCTCCCGGTAGGTCTGCTCTGCCCGGGCCGACGTCCCGACCAGCCGGAGACCCTGCCCTTTTGCCCAGGCCGCAAAATCGGACACCCCGGCGCACGTCACTACCGGCAGCGCAAACAGAGATCCCATGCTCGCCCGGACGGATTCCGGATCGTAAGGATCTACCGATCTTCCCACCAGAACCACGCCGCTGCCGCCGGCGCAGTCCAGGGTTCGCACCACCGTTCCCACATTCCCCCGATTCCGGGACTCTTCCAGAACGGCCAGCAGGGTCTCCGATCCCACCCTCAGGTCTGCCAGGCCCTGCTGGGGTATGCGTACCAGCGCCCCCAACCCCTGCGGATTCTCCCCCATCGCCATCCCCTCGAAAACATATCTCGACACCGCGACCTTTTTGACACCCGCGCCTTCAACCGCCTCCAGCGCAGGATCGCTTCGCAGCATCTCGGGCGCCCACACCAGAGCCTCAACATCCCAGCCCAGTTCCAGCGCCTGCAGCGCATTCCGAATTCCCTCGGCCCAAAAACACCCCTCCCTGAGCCGGTGTTTCCGCTTCTTGAGAAAACGGATGCGCTTGACCAATGGATTCTGAAGGCTTGTGATCTCGACCATCTCTTTGGCCTTGCTATCCCGCGTGTAGAAAGGTATATTTGGGGAAATTATGCGGTAGTAGCTCAATTGGATAGAGCATCTGGCTTCGGACCAGAGGGTTGGGGGTTCGAGTCCTCTCTACCGCACCATTTTGCGAGGCCCCGTGATACCTTGGGGCCTCAGTTTCTCCACCCCTCACATCCTCGATGACACCCACGTCAGAAAAAGACCACATCGTTGTCCGCGGCGCCCGGCAGCACAACCTGAAAGGGATCGACCTCGACATCCCTCGAAACCGGCTCGTGGTCATCACCGGTCCCTCCGGATCGGGCAAGTCCTCGCTGGCGTTCGATACCATCTACGCCGAAGGGCAGCGCCGCTATGTGGAATCCCTCTCCACCTACGCCCGGCAGTTTCTCGACCTGATGGAAAAACCGGACGTCGACCAGATCGACGGTCTCTCCCCCGCGGTGGCCATCGAAGCGCGGGGCGTCGCTCGCACCCCCAGGTCCACCGTGGGCACCATCACCGAAATCTACGACCACCTCCGGCTCCTCTTTGCCCGCGCCGGGCAGCCCTACTGCCCCAAGTGCGGGCGGCCTATCGCCTGCCAGACCGTCCAGGAGATGGTCGATATGGCCCTGGCCCTGCCCGAACGCCGGCGCCTCCAGATCCTGGCTCCCCTGGTCCGCAATCAGAAGGGCGCGCATCTCAGCGTGCTGGACCGCCTCAAAAAAGAGGGCTATGTCCGTGTCCGCATCGACGGCGAGGTTCACTCCTTAGACGGCGAGATCATCCTCGATCGCAAACGCGCCCACACCATCGACGCGGTCGTCGATCGCCTGGTGGTCGGTCCAACCATTGCCGGCCGGCTGGCCGATTCCTTAGAAACGGCGCTGGGGCTTACGGGAGGCGTCGTCACCCTGGACATCCTGGAGGATCGCGAACAAATTTTCTCCACCCGCTTCGCCTGTACAGACTGCGGCATCGGGTTTGAAGAGCTGGAGCCCCGCCTCTTCTCGTTCAACAGCCCTCACGGCGCCTGCCCCACCTGCAACGGCCTGGGCACCCACCTCGAAATCGACCCGGACAGCGTCATTCCCGACCCCGACCGGTCCATCGCCGATGGCGCCATCGCACCCTGGGGCGTGCCCAAGGGAAAGCAGATCGCCGGACAGCTCCAGCGGCTGGCAAAACATCACCGGTTCGACCTGTCGGCCCCCTTTGCATCGATTCCCAAAACTGCACAAAAAGCCATCCTGTGGGGCAGCAAGGAAAAGGGAGCCCGGTTTGAAGGGGTGATCCCCGCCCTTTACAAGCGCTACCAGGAGGCCGCTTCTGAGGGCGGACGGGACACTATCGAACCCTTTATGCGCCCCCGCGTCTGTCCGGCCTGCGCCGGCGCCCGGCTCAGGCCGGAAGCCCTGTCGGTCAAAATCGAAAACCGGACCATCGCCGACACCGCGGCCCTCTCCATTGCCGACGCCGGATGCTTTTTTCAAACCCTGACCCTCTCCACCGGTCCCTCGGAAGTGGTTGAGCCTATTCTCCACGACATCCGCAACCGGCTGGCCTTCCTGCAGGACGTCGGCGTGGGCTACCTGACCCTGGACCGGCCCGCGTCCACCCTTTCGGGAGGCGAGGCCCAGCGCATCCGGCTGGCCACCCAGATCGGTTCTCGCCTCTCGGGCGTTCTCTACGTCTTAGACGAGCCCAGCATCGGTCTCCACCCCCGCGACAACCGGCGGCTCATAGCCACCCTGTGCCAATTGAGAGACCTGGGCAATACCGTCCTTGTGGTCGAACACGACCGGGACATGATCCGCGCTGCCGACCACCTGATCGACCTCGGACCGGGGGCCGGCGATCAGGGCGGCCGCGTCATCGCGCAGGGCTCTCCCAAAGCGGTCGAAGCGTCGGAAGAATCCTTAACCGGCGCCTATCTCGCCGGGAGAAAAGAGATTCCACCGTCACCCGGGATCCGCCATTCCGGCGGACAGATCACGCTCAAACGCGCCCGGGGACACAACCTCCAATCCATCGACGTCTCCATCCCTCTGGGCGCCTTCGTCTGCATCACCGGCGTCTCTGGATCGGGCAAAAGCACGCTTGTCAACGCCACGCTCTATCCCGCGCTGGCGCAGGTCCTGCACGGCGCCCTGCAGGAACCGCTTGAACACGACGGCATCGAAGGCCTGAAAAAGATCGACAAAGTCATCCAGATCGACCAGTCGCCCATCGGGCGCACCCCCCGGTCCAACCCGGCCACCTACACCGGCCTCTTCACAACGGTTCGGGAACTCTACGCGCAGCTGCCTGAAGCCAAAGTGCGCGGATACACGCCCGGGCGCTTCAGCTTCAACGTCAAAGGCGGCAGGTGCGAAGTCTGCCAGGGCGACGGCGTCCGGCGGATCGAAATGCACTTTCTCCCCGACGTCTACGTAACCTGCGACGCCTGCCGAGGCAAACGCTACAACCGGGAAACGCTGGAGATCCGCTACAAAGGCAGTTCCATCGCAGACGCCCTGGACATGACCGTGGACCGGGCGCTGACCTTTTTTCGGAACATCCCGCAGGCGCAGCGAAAGCTGCGCACACTCTCCGACGTCGGCCTGGGATACATCCGCCTGGGACAGCCCGGCACGGCCCTCTCCGGCGGGGAAGCGCAGCGGGTCAAACTCGCGGCGGAACTCTCCCGGGTCGGAACCGGCAACACCCTCTATATCTTAGACGAGCCCACCACCGGGCTTCACTTAGAGGATATCCGGGTCCTGATCACCGTTCTGGACCGGCTGGTGGACAAAGGCAATACCGTCCTTGTCATCGAACACAACTTAGACGTCATCAAACGCGCAGACTGGATCGTCGACCTGGGCCCGGAGGGAGGTCCGGGGGGAGGCGCCGTCGTCGCCGAGGGCCCGCCCGGCGAAATCGCCCGGGCGCCTGCATCCTACACGGGTCAATTTCTCAAAGAGGGATTCGCGCCATGATACGGATCGACTTTGGCACGCTGTATGAATTCGAACGCGAAGACGAGAAACGCCGGCTGGAGAACCGTCAGAAAATCAGCGACTTCCTCACCCTTTGCGAGGCGAACAGCGCCACTCTGGTAGAACAGCGGGACTGGAACACCCGGGACCTCATCCACTTTGTCGGCGTCTCGCCCCACCTGGCGGTCACCATCACCATCTCGGAAAAATACCTCGGCGTTCAGACCAGCCAGATCCGCGAAAAATTCAAAACCTTCAAAGCCGAATACGTCTCCGTACCCGACCGCATAGCTGTCTCGGTGGAACAGCCCCCGGCCGAAAAGCTGGGCCTCCACGACGTCATCTCCTGTCCCAGCTGCGGCAAAACCACCCCCTACGACGGATACTTCCAGTACTGCGTGCGGTGCGGAGAAAAACTCGACACCCTCGTCAAAACCTGTAAGGCCTGCAACAACGGCCTCATCTATCACCCCTCCTTCACCTTCTGCCCCACCTGCAGCGCCCAAATGAGCCCCGATTACGACAGCCCGCCTTTAAACGAACTCGATCCCAACGGCCTGGTCTGGGGCATCCCCAACAAAGAGGAATCCGCCGAAGAAGGCGAAGACCTCTTCCCCGGAAGCGGCCCCCTCAGCTAAAACCCACCAGCCCCTCTACTCACTTCTTCAGGAGCTTCTCGTACCCCTCCCTCCCCTTTATGAAAAGCTCCGTCACCGCAGCTCGCTGTTCATCTTTCGTAAACCGCCCGGTCTGCCGTACCCATTCCAGCGATTGATCGATCGAATCCACAAAATACCGGGCCGACTCGGTCTGCTGTGGGTTCACACGCCCGTTTCGCACGTAAACCGGGCTTGTATGCGCATAGATGGCCTGGTTAAAACTGTCCCGCGCCGTCCCACTGCACCGGGCCGCAATCCATCCGTCGGCCTCTACCTGAACCTCTGTCTCCCACACCCCATCGTGGCTCCCCTCCTCAAATTCTTTCGCCCCCACCACTTCGCCGTCGTGAACCAGGCACACCCGATTCACCGGGTAGTGGGACTGCCAGGCCACCTTCACCCCTACCTTCCGGTCTCCCGAAAACCCAACCTGCTCCCCGGGCCCCTGGCCTTCGACCTCTAAGAACAGGGCCGGCCCGTTTGTAATAAACGTTCGCCCTTGCTTCATCCCCTCCACCCACGCGTCGTACGAGAATTCCCCCTGCATCTGGACGTAAACCCGGTTGTTTGAACACACGAACCAGTCCGTCCCCGTAGACGCCGGCAAGTGCAGTCCGCAGTTCATCATCCTGTACCAGATATCGTACTCCGGATCCATCCAGAACGGATCAAACAGATTAAAAGCGTCCAGCTTCTCCAGCACGGCCGCCACCGGCGCCTCCATCCCCCTTCCGTTGTGGCACCAGATCACAAGTCCCCCCTGTTCCCGCGCGTCGTCGCAGGCAAAACAGAGCGGCGGGTAGTCGGGATTAAAATTATCCACCAGGTACCCCCGGCTCACCGGATCCACCTGGTTTCGGATGCGCAGGAACATCACATGCCCGTACCCGATCCCGTTGTGAAAATAGTTGTGCCGGTTCTCCTCTCCAACGTCCACCACGTGGTGTGCCGTCGAGTAGTCCGTCATCACCCCAATCGGGAATTTGTTGCTCGCATAGTCCAGGTCCCACCGCTGCAGGATACTCACCGCCGTCACATTGTAGGTCTCTGCCTGCGAATCGTAGCGCAGCCGCTCGTACGCCCGGGTCTCCTTCTCATCGTAGTGAATGTGCGTATTCCCCGGATACCAGCCGGCCGAGGGCAGCTCCGCCCACCGCTTCAGCTCAATCCTCAACTCCACTGTCCCCTTCTTGTCCACCTGCACGGCCGCATGGAAGGGCGTATACTCCGTCCCCCGCTCCACCGTCACATCCGCCTGTCCCCGGGGCGCGTCCACTTCGAATTCCCCATCGCAATAAAAAAAGGGCTGTCCAGGCCCCTGTTTCTCCAAACTTCCCGGCGGTCTCAGGTACCGCCCGTTGGCCGATACCACCTGCACCTTCGACACCACCCGTTCTCCCGACACCGCATCCACGATCACACCCCGAATTTTGCCCATCTCTGGCCTCCTGAAGGAAGAGATTTATTCAAACACAAAATTGTGATCAGCGTCTCGAAGTGGGGGGAGCTGCGCATCCTTTTCAGACAGGATGGGTTCCACAGTCGGCCACTCGATGCCGATATCCGGGTCGTTCCACACAATGCCCCGGTCACACTCGGGCGCATATTCTTCGGTCACTTTATAGACAAACTCCGCCTCCTGACTGAGCACACAATAACCGTGGGCAAAACCGACCGGGACATAGAGCATCCGGAAATTTCGATCCGACAGCGCAACCCCTTCCCACCGGCCGTACGTCGGCGAGTTTTTTCGGATATCCACCGCCACATCGAAAACCTCGCCCTTGACCACCCTCGCCAGTTTCCCCTGAGCTCTGGGATGTTTCTGGTAGTGCAACCCCCGTAAAACGTCCTGTACAGAATGCGAATGGATATCCTGGACGAACTCGGCCGGTATTCCGTTCGCCTCAAAATCGGACTTTTTGTAAGCCTCCATCAAAAAGCCGCGATTGTCTTCAAAGACCTCCGGCTCGACCAGAATGAGATCGGGAATTTTCAATCTCTGAAACCGAAAGGGCATACATCTTCCTTCCCGAGACACATCGACGTATCGGTCGGAATTTTCCGAGTCTATCGATCCCCATACTGCTTCTGATAATACGCTTGATAGCCGCCGCTCTCTTTAATCTCTCGCCACCATGTTTCGTTGGCCGCATACCACTCCGCAGTCAGCCGCAGAGCACTCTCAAAATCGTGTTTCGGCGCCCAACCCAGCGCCTTGATCTTGGAAGAATCAAGAGAATACCGCATATCGTGTCCCGGCCGATCTTTTACATACTGGATTAAATCCCTGGGTTTCTCTAACAGTTCGAGAATCTTCTCTGTAACCTCAACACCGTTCGCCTCGTTCTCCCCACCTACGTTGTAAGCCTCGCCGTCAACGCCCTTGTGCAGCACCAGGTCAATCGCCTCGCAGTGATCCGTCACATACAGATGGTCTCGAACTGCGCCTCCCTGACCGTAAACCGGCAAAGAAGTATCATCGATTGCATTGGTAATAAACAGCGGCACCCGTTTTTCCGGATATTGAAAGGAGCCGATATTGTTCGACGCCCGCGTCACCACTACCGGCAACCCGTATGTGATGGCAAATGCCCTGGCCATCATATCGCCCGATGCCTTGGCAACAGAGTATGGATTGCGGGGGGTCAAAACGGCCTCTTCCGTCCAGGCGGGCTCATCCTCTCCAAGCGTGCCGTAGACTTCGTCCGTACTCACCTGCAAAAAACGCGCTACCCCATGCCGGCGTGCAGCATCCAACAGGGTGTAGACCCCCAGAGCGTTGGACTGCATAAACTCCTCCGCTCCCATAATGCTCCGATCAACGTGGCTCTCTGCTGCAAAATTCACCACCATGTCGATTCGCTGCATCAAATGGTTTACCAGTTCCGCGTTGCATATATCGCCCTGTACAAACGCGTAGCGGTCGCCCGCCTCTACATCGCGCAGATTATCCAGGTTGCCGGCATAGGTCAACTTATCTAAGTTCACAATCCGATAGTTCTTGTAGGACTTCAGAATATGCCGGACAAAATGGCTTCCGATAAACCCTGCGCCCCCGGTCACCAGAATCGTCTTCACAATGTGCCCCTTGTCTAAAGAAACAGCTTCGCTATCAATCCCAAATAGACCCCGTAAAGCGCCAGCAGAAAAACGCCTTCGCCCTTAGTCAGGCGGTGCCGGGTGCGCATCATCACCAGCATCGCTCCCACAATGATCAGCATCGCCGGAAACGAAAAGTGGATCACCCGGGGCTCCACCACCAGTGGGTTGACCGTTGCCGAAGCGCCCGCGATCCAGCAGATGTTTAAGATATCCGCACCCAGAATATTCCCCACCACAATCCCCCCGTGTCCCTTGCGCGCTGCCGTCACCGCCGTGGCGATCTCCGGCAGGGAGGTCCCGATGGCAACCACCGTCAGTCCGATCACTGCATTGCTGATCCCAAAAAATTCGGCAATCACCACCGCAGAGTCTACAACAAAGTGGCTGGAAATCAGTACCCCTACCAGTCCAATGACGAACCAGAGGATCAAGGTCCCCAGGCCGCGTCCGGCGATCGCCGCTTCGATCTCGGCCAGTTCCTCCATCGGCGCCTCTGCCTCCGAAGACCTGCGCCGGGTCATATAGGCAAAAACACAGTACACGCCGAAAAGCAGGATCAGCACGACCCCTTCTACCCGATTGAGCGTTCCATCGAAGGCCATCGCATACGCGGCCAGGTCCACCACAATCAGAAAAATTCCGGTCGTCTTCAGCAGGTAGGGATTCACTAAGATAGGAGTGCTCGCGACCAACGCGCCCAGCCCCAGTGCAACGCCATCGTCCACAATCACCGACCCGACCGCGTTGCCTAATGCAATCTCCGGGTTTCCGCGCAATGCCGACTGGACCGAAACCGCCAGTTCCGGGGACGTCGTCGCAAGGCTCACCAGCACAATGCCGATCAGCATCTTGGGCAGTTTCAAATGCTCGGCAATTCCCACTGCCCCGTCCACAAACCACCCGGCGCACCTGGTCAGGATCAGAAAGCAAACGATCAGTACCCCGAAAGCAACCGGTACGCTCACAGAGCCTTTCCCCCCCTTTACAGATCAAATGACGAAAATTGCGCTGGGCCGCTCCTGCTGCGCCACTGTCAGCAGAAAATCGTTCACGCCCCGGTGCTTCAGGTCCGTCCGGCACGTCTCCTCCGCCAGATCGGGCCGGTTGTTCCGGTCGCTCAGATGCGCCAGAACCGCTTGCTGCAGTCCCTCCTCTGCCAGATTGCAGAGCGCTTCTGCGGCCCTGCCATTGGACAGGTGCCCCCGGTTGCCGCTGATGCGCCGTTTGAGATCCCAGGGATAGGGGCCGTTCATCAGCAGATCCCGATCGTAATTGGTCTCCATCACCACCAGATCCGAACCCTGCAGCCGCTGATGAACAAGCCGGGTTACCATCCCCATATCGGTTGCAATCCCCAGCTGCGAGTCTCCCCCCATCACCGTAAAATTGACCGGATCGGCCGCATCGTGCGACAGGGCGAAGGGCTGAAAGCGCAGATCCCCGATATCGAACACCTCATCGTTTTCAAACACCCGCACCCGCTCCGTGCCCCGCAAAATCTTCTTCGATGCCTCCAGTGTGCCTCCGGTCATCCACACCGGCAGCTTAAACCGCCGCCCAATAACCCCCACGCCCTTCACATGGTCTGTATGCTCGTGGGTCACCACAATCGCCTGCAATGTCCCCGCATCCACACCAATTGCCCGCAGCCGCTCCTCAATCTGCTTCCCGGCCAGTCCGGCGTCAATCAGCACGCGGGTGGCCCCCTCCTGCACGTAGACCGAATTCCCCGAACTTCCACTGGCCAGCACACAGACTTTCATTTCCACCCTACCCCAGTTCCGAGTTCCACCCTTCCCCCAAAGCTTTCGGCTGGAACTTGGAACTCGCGTTTAATAAAACGCCATACTCGCAAACGAAACCAGGGACTGCGCCTCCTGATCAATCGTGCGGTCGTGCTTTAAAAGTTCCCCGCGTTCTGCGTCCATCGCATGGAGCATCGTATAAATCGACGAAGTTCCGCACACCCGGGTGTGATCGCATTCCCGGGCGATCACCTCAAAAAAGCCTTCCGGATCCATTGCCTCCGCCGCCTCCAAAACCTCCCGATCCGTCCGCTCCACGCCTTCAATAAATGCATCGGACAGAGGATCTGTGTCCCCAAAGCGGGCGCCCACATGGCTTAAGTCCACCCCCGCCACAAAACAGACCTGCCGGCCCGACTCGTCCAGAGCCTGCCTGAGCGCACTTAGAAAATTCGAAATAAGAGGGGATGTCAAAGGGGAGCGCTTCCCCACGATCGACTCGTGGAATGACCCGCACAAAATGGGCACAAACCTGATCTCTCGCTCCGGATAAAGATACTTCAGAAAAACCGTCTGAAACTCGATCGAGTGTTCGGACCGGTGTGCGAATTCGTCCTCAAACAGATCCTGATCGGCGTACCGGACCAGCCGGTCGATCACATCCTGATCGGCTTTTAGCGTGCCCAGAGGCGTTTCAAAATCCTTTCGGCTCAACACAAAGGGGCGGCTCGTGGAATGACCGGTGCCGAACACCACAAAAAGGTCGGGCGGCGGCGCCTCTGCCAGTGCCCGATAGGCCCAGGCGAAACAGGGTCCGCCGCGCCTGAAATCGATATGCGGGGCAACCAGTGCACGCAGGGGGGCAGTCCCGTTTCCGGCCACCGGAGCCCCGGGCCCTTCGGGCGGCTCGAAAAAACCGCCGATCAGATTCCGCAGCGCAGCCGCATCGTCCGGGTAAGAGGCCCCCGCATGCGCCGCCTGGCGGATGGGCGCTGCACGAAATTGGGTCTCCACCTCCCGCCGAAACGCCTGAAACCGTTCGCTGTCTAAGAGATAGGCGCCATCCAGCTGCTGAACCAGTTGTCCGATCTGCTCCTCTGCGGCCAGCACACCGTTAAACTTCCGGGCATAGGCCTCCTGCAGGTCCAGCACCGAATGCTCTCCGTCGAACAACGTCAGCAGGTAATAGACATGATAGGGCACTGCCATACCCTGGTCTGAAAACCCTTCCGGATCCCGCAGATAAATCAGCTTCTGTCCTTCTACCTCCACCGGAAACGCATCGACATACCGAAGTTTTGGCCGTTCATCCATCGTGTATGATCCCAGATTATAGATTGCGGAATGCGGATTGCGGAATAAAAGACGGCCAATCCGCAATCTAAAATCCGCATTCCGCAATGTCTTACCGGTCCTTCCTGTATAGACCGAAAGACAGGGGATGTCAAGCATTTTTTAAAAGCGATCGTTCACCGACGGGCTGGCCACCCTGGCCACCCAGATGCTGATCTCATAAAGCACAATCAGGGGGAGGGCCATCATCAACTGGGAAATCGGGTCCGGAGGCGTCAGCAGGGCCGCCAAGACAAAGCCGAGTACAACGGCGTAGCGCCGGCCGGCCCGCATTCTCTCCGGTGTTAACACGCCCACCTTGGCCAGGAAAAAGGTCGCCACCGGCATCTCAAACACCACGCCAAACGCCACCAGCAGCCTCAGCACAAAACTGATATAAAACCCGATGTCAAACTGGGGCGTAATATAGGTCTCCGTAGACAACCCTACGAAAAACATCAGCGCAAGCGGCACAACGCCCCAGTAGGCCACGGCCGAGCCGATCAGAAAACAGACGGTGGACGAAAAAATAATAAACACCACGTACCGGCGCTCGCGGGTAAACAGCCCCGGCGCTACAAACAGCCAGAGCTGGTAGAGCAAAACCGGCAGGGCCAGAATCACCCCTCCCCACAGGGCGATCTCCAGTTTGACCATAAACATCCCCATCGGTTTCAGGAAGATCAGCGGCGGAGCAGCCTTCATCTGCCGGACCGGCAGCGTCAATATCTTGAGGATATCATTGGACAGCACGCCGCAGACAATCGCCCCCATCGCCACCGCCGCCAGCCCCTTCAGAATGCGCCATCGGAGTTCCTCTAAGTGGTCCAGAAACGGCATGGGAAGCTCTTCTTCCGGCGCCTCCTCCGCTTCACCCACCGGCACGCTTCCCGCCGCCGACCTGGGCAAAATGGTCGGCTCTTCGGTCTCCCGGCCTCTCTGGCGGCCGGCCACGATCAGGACCAGGATTGCCAGCCCGGTGCAGACCTGGGAGAACACGTCTCCGTATTGGGTATAAAATGTGAGGTCCGACCTGACGGCCACCCTGCTGTTTAAAACCTTCGGGTGAAAAATCCCCGTCGTCTGGGACTTTCGCCCGTACGCATCGATGAACATCGAAACCCCGGTATTGGCACAGCGCACCACGGCCCGCCGGTTCTCGATTGCGCGGAACACCGCCATCTCGGCATGCTGAAAAGGTCCCGACGTTCTGCCGAACCACCCGTCGTTGGTAATCACCACCAGAAACTCAGCGCCGCCTGCCACAAGCCCCCGCGCCATTTCCGGGAAGGCAGAATCGAAACAGATCAGCCCGGAAAACCGCGCCCCCGGCCCCTCAAAAACCGTCCGCACCTCCCCGGAATCCCAGTTGCCGCCCACATACCCGCCGCCGGTGAACTGCATATCCCGCAAAAAGGGGAGCAGTTCCGGAAACGGGGCGCGCTCGCCAAACGGCACCAGCCTGGTCTTGTCGTAGTATGCAAGCGTTCCCCTGCCGGGCGCAAACAGAAAAGACGTGTTATAGGTCTTTGTACGCTCGTCCTGCACCCTGCGATACGCGCCGGCGTAAAGGTACACATTCAGCGAATCGACCAGCGCCTGTACCCCCGCCTGGTAGGGCCGGAACGCGGCATGATTCACGTAAAAGGCCGCCGCCGTCTCCGGCCACACCACCAGCTGCGCGCCCTGCTGCGCAGCCTGCACCGTCAGCGGCTTTAAAATCTCGAGATTGTCCCAGAACCCGCCGTACTCCTTGGCAACCGGCGAAATATCCGGCTGCACCACGCCCACGGAGATGGTCCCCTCATCCTGGACCTCGGCAAGTGTCCTGTACCCCTGAACCGCCGGCGCGGCAAAGAGCAAAACCAGCGCCACGGCGGAAGCGCTGCGGGGCACGCGGGGGCGCAGGAGCGCCAGCGCCGTCAGATTGACCAGAACGATCCAGAACGACACCCCGTAGACCCCGGTGAGTTCCGCGTACTGAATCAGCGGCAGATACGCTGTCTGGCTGTTCCCCAGCACCACCCACGGGAATCCCATATCTCCCAGCGAGTTGAAATACTCAAATCCCACCCACAAAAAAGGGGCGCTCCATAAGCCGAACGCCTCGAACCGGCGAACCACAAGGCTGAGCGCCCAGATGGAAAGCCCCCTGAAAACGGACATATAAAAAATCGCCGCGGCCGCACCGGGAGGGGTAATCCAGGAAATCCAGTAGATCGTTGTCCCGTAAAAAACCAGACCCTGCACGAACCCGGCGCCAAAAGCCGCCCGTCCCTGCAACCGCTCCGCCGAGAGGAAAAGGGGAATTAACCCGACATAGGCCAGAAACCCAAGCGGCAGCGGCGGGAACGCAGCTCCCAAAATGATCCCCGAAATCGCCGGATAGACCAGAAGGGGCAGCCAAGTTTCCCCTTTCCACGCCCCCGCCATACTACCCCCCTCTCTGAAGGTCAGAACGAATGTGGCGATATTTCTTGGCCAGCGCTCTCAGATTGCGCTTGAACTCCGGTGTGTACTCGACCTGCACCGATTCGATTGACTCATTCGGCATCTATACCTTCCCACAAGTCAGCCACCGGTCGCGTCTCACCGGTCAACGCTTCTTTCCAGCCTTGGCGAAAGCTGGTTTCGGCGGGCTTCAATGTCACGCTATCACGGAACAGGCGAACCATCTGAAGCAGATTGGGCAGATACTCTTCGGGCATCCCTCTGATTTCACGAATCAGTTGTTCTTCGTATGCAGAAGCCTCAGTAGACATAATTATTTCTCCTTTTTCATCCAAGGCCCTTATCCGATTCAGGGCGCAAATCAACCAGGGAGTGAGTAGAATATAACCGAGCAAATTTCCTTTGTCAAACCGGCAGGTTCGGTCGATACCCGTATCCGTTTGACAGGCCGGTCCTGCTTCCTTATTTTTTATCTGCCTCATGGAGCACAGGCAGCGTGCCCCTACGAGGCCGCCGCACGGAGATCGACCCCAATCGTAATCTCAGGGGCAACAGGCGTCAGGGCCCTGCACCGATTGTACCCGAAGCACTGCGTACAGGACATCCACAGGACCGAATTTTTCGATTTTTTAAAACATCCTCCCATGCTTCCGAACCTCTCAGCAGAGCTCGACGACCTCAAGTCCCGCGGCCTCTACCGCAGCGCTCGCCTCATCGAAAGCGCGCAGGGTCCCTGCGTCCAGATCGACGGCCGGGACCTCCTCCTCTTCTGTACCAACAACTACCTGGGCCTGGCCAACCACCCTGTGCTCAAAGAGGACGCCGCCGTCGCCCTCCGTGCCTATGGTTGCAGCGTCGTCGCCTCCCGTCTCATTTCGGGTACCATGTCCCTTCATCGAGAGCTCGAAACCCGCCTTGCAGGTTTTCTCGGCGTCGAAGCGGCCCTCACCTACCCCACCGGCTACATGGCCAACCTGGGGGCCATCACCGCTCTGGTTGGTGGGCAGGACGCCATCTTCAGCGACCGGCTCAACCACCGCAGCATCATCGATGCCTGCCGGCTCTCCCGGGCAGTGACCCACGTCTACCGCCACCGCGACATCGACCACCTGAACGACCTGCTCACCGACGAAACTGACTTTCGACGGCGTATGATCGTCACCGACGGCCTCTTCAGCATGGACGGGGACCTGGCTCCCCTGCCCGACCTGGTTGAGCTTGCCCGTGTCCACAACACCATCCTGATGGTGGACGATGCCCACGGCACCGGCGTCCTGGGCCCTTCCGGCCGGGGCACAGCCGAGCACTTCGGCATCACCGACGGCATCGACGTTCTCATGACCGCAGGAAGCAAGGCCCTGGGTGCGTTTGGCGGGGTCATCGCCGGCAGCGCAGACCTCATCGACCTGCTCATCAACAGGTCCGCCAGCTTTATCTACACCACCGGTCTTCCCCCCGACGCCTGTGCGGCCACGCTGGCCGCCCTCGACCTGATCGAATCGGATCCGGAGATCAGGAACCGCCTCTGGTCCAACGTGCGGGCCGTCCGGGAGGGCCTCCTGGGCCTCGGGTTCGACCTGATGGACTCGCAGACCCAGATCATCCCCATCCTCATCGGCGATCCCGAACGCACCATGACCCTCTCCGCCGACCTCTACGAGCGGGGCATCTTTCTCACCGGCATCCGGCCCCCGACAGTTCCGGAGGGGGAAAGCCGGCTCCGCCTCACCATCATGGCCGACCACAGCGGCGAGGACATCGCACGCCTCTTAGGCGCTATGGCAGAGGTCCGGTCCACCTACTTCTAAACCACCACCGGCTAAAGCCGTTGGGTTTGATTACGACTGAAAGTCGGTTTGCGGCTCAAGCCGCCTGAAGTGCTCCCCGCTTAGAGCGGGCTCAAGGCGACGGTGGCGGCTCTACTTTGAATCCCTTGCCACCATCATCTTCCCACTTCTGAGACTCGATATACTGCTTGATTGCTTCTTCGTCAACCGCCCCCACCGTCGCACAAAAATAGCCGCGTGCCCATAAATGTTGACCCCAATACTTCTTACGCAGGCTGGGGAATTCTCGCTGTAGCTTGTGGGATGAGCGACCTTTGATATACTGCACCAACTTAGACGGCGACAACGAAGGTGGACACGACACCAGGATATGGACGTGATCCAGAGCCAAAGAGCCCCGGATGATTTGCACCTCACGCGCCATACAGATTTCCCGAATCAAATCTCGGGCGCGCAGGGCTATATCACCGCGAAGCACCTGATACCGATACTTGGTAATCCACACCAGATGATACTTGATGTCATAAAGGGTATGACCCCCCTTTCGATACTCAGCCATTGCGCCTCCTTTACTTGCTTGGACTTGGAGACGCAAGATACGCTACAATAACTGCTAAAGCAAACCGGCTAAAGCCGGTGGGTTTAGACCGGGTAACTGGAAACTAAATACGCCATGCGCCGATCCCTCTCGATCTTCCTACTCCTCTGCGCGGCATCCCCCGCCTGGGGCGCGACCCTCACCGGCGCGGTCACCGACAGCGCCACCGGGCAGGCCCTCCCCTACGTTAGCGTTGTCCTCCCCGACCTGAGGCGGGGCACGTTCACCGACCTCTACGGCCGCTATACCCTCGATGCGCTGCCGGCCGGCGCCTGGCGCCTCCAGGTTTCGTTTATCGGCTACCGGACCTTCACCGACACCCTCCGCCTCAACGCCGATACTGCCCGAAGCCTCAATGCCGCGCTTCCCCCCGCCCCCCTCATACTCAAGCCGGACGTTCCGCTTCTCAAGCGAACCCTGAAAGACCTGCTGGACGGCATTGCCCGGAAGGACCACGAAGAGGTCTTCCATGCCCGGTATCCGGCCCTGCGCACCTACCGCTTTGCCGCCCACGGTACCCAGACCCTCTATGGCGGAAAGCGCGCCGGAGGCAAAATTCTGGCCAGAATCGAATACGACGGCGAAGGCTACTACAAAAATCCGGACCGCATCGTCCAGGCCATCACCGCCTACCGGGCTCTGGGCGCAGCCGGGAGGCGCTTTGGCATGCACCCCGGCGCCTTCGTCAACATCCGCAAGGGCCACCTCAACGGCAGGGACTTCAACGTGGGCCTTCTGCCCTTGGAGCCGGACGCGCATGGTGCCTACCGCTACCGCCTGCTGGACAACGTCCAGATGGGCGACATCGTGGTCTACCGCATCCGTGTGATCCCGCGCAAAAAAAGACGCCCCGCTTTAGAAGGGGACGTCTGGATATCGGGCAACGATTTTTCCCTGGTCGGCTACGACCTGAAAATCAACAAGCCGCTTCGAAAGACGCTCGGCTTATCCGAACTGCGCACCTACCAGGAAAACGCCCTCTACTACGACCGCTACTGGCTCCCTGTCCGGCAGACTGTCCGTATCAAAACCGCCTCGGGCGATATCGCCGAACAAATCACCCATATCTCCGACTACGCCCTCAACATCCCCCTGCCCGACTCCCTCTTTGCCGGGGGCCCCATCTCCATTCTCCCCGGCGCCACAGAACGAAGTCCCGCCTACTGGTCCCAGCGCGCAAGCAGATTGCAAACCGCCGAGCAAAACATCATCCGGCACCTGCTGGAAAGCAACACCCTGCCCGCGGGCTGGAAGCGCCTGTTGAGCCGTGACCCGCAACCCGATTCACAGATCAGGTGACCGGCGCCAATCCCACCCCCGCGGCCGCTTTCTCCTTCTCGCTCAACTGCGTCTCGAACAGCTCGTAATACGCGCCCCCTTGGCTCACCAGCCGGTCGTGCGTGCCCTGCTCCACAATCCGGCCCCGCTTCAGCACCAGAATCAGGTCGGCCTTGCGCGCCATTGCGACCTTATGGGTAATCACAAACGCCGTCCGGTGCGCCATAATCCGTTCCAGCGTCTCGTGAATCCGCTTCTCGGTCCGGGCATCCAGCGCAGAGGTGCTGTCGTCTAAGATCAGTACGCTCGGATCGGTAATCAGGGTCATCGCCAGGGCCATGCGCTGCTTCTGCCCGCCCGAAAGGGAGACCCCCCGCTCTCCGATATGGGTCTCGTATTTTGCAGGCAGCGTCATAATAAAATCGTGCAGCTCCGCCGCCTTAGCCGCCCGTACGACCTCCTCCGGTGAAGCGTCGGGCTGGCCGTAGCAGATATTCTCGGCCAGCGTACCGGAAAAGAGGATCGGCTCCTGGGGCACCATCCGGATGTACCGGCGCAGCGACGAAAGCGCGATATCCTGGATATCCTCTCCATCCGCCGTAATCCGCCCCTCCGTGGGTTCATACATCCGCAGCAGGAGGTTGGCCAGGCTGGACTTGCCCGCCCCCGAAGCCCCCACCAGGCAGACCACCTGCCCCGGAAAAACGCCGAAGTTCACCCGCCACAGAGCATCCTCGCCTTCCTCATCGTACTTCAAAGACACATTATGAAACACGACCTCGCCATAGATCCCGTCCATCTGAATTGCGCTCTCGGTATCTTCGATCGTAACCTCTTCATCCAGCACGTCGAACACCCGCTCCAGCGCGGCCATCACCCGCTGGATGCTCAGATTCATATTGGACAGGGAAACGATCGGCGAAAAAAGAAAACCCACGGACCGGTTGAAAAAGAGAAAGTCGCCCAGCGTCATCCCCCCCTGCTGGATGGAGAGCAGGCCGTAATAGATCACCAGGGTTGTTCCCACCCCGCTGATCAACCCGCACAGCACGCTGAGGGCCGTATTGAGTACCGAATTTTGGATCTGAAGCCGGAAAAAATCGGCCAGGGCGCTGAAAAACACCCGGCGCTGCCGGGGCTCCCGCGCAAAAGACATCACCACGCGTACTCCCGTCACACTGTCGCCAATCGCCCCGTACACGGTCGCGTTCCGCTCCCGAATCAGGCGGTTGATCGTGCGGATATGCCGGATAAAAAACCGGTAGACAATCACATAACTGGGAAGAATCAGAAGGGCCATAAAAGCCAACTCAGCGTTGATCTGGAACAGGATAAAAACGCCGAGCATCAGCGTCGCAATATCCCTGACAAACCGGATAAAAACGCCCGAAACGCTGGACTGTACCGCGTTCACATCGTCCATCACCCGGGCCATAATCTTCCCGGTCTGGTAGCGGTCGAAATACGACACCTGCAGGCCCTGGAGCTTGTTGTAAACATCCTGGCGGAGGTGGTAAACGATCTCCTGCCCGATCCTGGCAATGCCGTAGGTATACCCCCACGAGTTCGCTGCTAAGAAAAGGCGCAGGCCCACGTAAACCAGAAAGACAATCCAGAGCATGCGAAGGCGTTCGGAACGCGTCCCCGTTGGAGAACGCTCGTCTCCGGAAGGGGAACCGTCCCGCCGCCGCACCGTGTCCCGATCCCGCAGCGCCCTGCCGCCCGAGTCCCGGACCGACCGTCTCTCCTCCCGTCTCGATATCCCGGGCGCCCCCTGCATTGTCTCCTGACCCCCTCCGATCCGCAGCACATCGTCCACCATCACCTTACTGAGGTAACCGTAGGTGAACGACGAGGTCGAAGAGATCAGCGCCGCCATTAAAACAAAGGCCAGTTTCCCCAGGTGGGGCCGGAGGTAGAATCGAATAAGCCTCGAAAATTTATGCATCGCATCACCCGGTCTGTTCCGCCATCTGCGCGGCAAACTGCTCTTCGTAGAGCTGGCGATAGGCCCCATCCGGCGCCTTAAGCAGCGCCTCGTGAGACCCGGTCTCGATCACCTCTCCTTTGTCCATCACCACAATCAGATCCGCGCTGACGATAGTGGACAGCCGGTGGGCAATCACAAAAGAGGTCCGGTTTATCATCACACGGTCCAGGGCCTTCTGGATCAGCGCCTCCGAGCGGGAATCCAGCGACGAGGTCGCCTCGTCCAAAATCAGAATCCCCGGATCGGTCAGAATCGCCCGCGCAATCGAGAGACGCTGCTTCTCACCCACCGAAAGGTGCGTGCCCCCCTCCCCGATCACCGTATCGTAACCGTCCCGCTTGGAGAGGATAAACTCGTGTACCTCGGCGGCCCGACCCGCTTCGACAATATCGGCCTCCGAAGCGTGCGGATCGCCATACCGGAGGTTCTCCTTGATGGTGGTATGGAACAAAATCGACTCCTGCAGCACCGCCCCGATCTGCCGTCGAAGGGAGTGCAGACTCACCTTTGAAATATCGTAGCCGTCGATCTCGATGGCGCCCTCCTGGAGGTCGTAAAACCGCACCAGCAAATTCGTCAGCGTCGTCTTCCCGCATCCCGTGTGCCCTACAAGCGCCACGGTGCTCCCGGCCGGGACATCCAGGTCAACCCCCCGGATCACCGGTTCTCCGGGCACGTAGGCAAAATGAACGTTTCGGAATCGGACGTGTCCCTGAATCGGAGGCAGATCCGCTGCGCCGGGCGCGTCCACCACCTCCGGTTCGGCGTCCAGCACCTCGAAGATCCGCTCCACCGAAACCGACGTCTGCTCCAGCAGGTTGGACACCTCGGTAAACCGCACCGCCGGGGAAAGCACCCGGAACACGAAGGCGCTGAAAGCGGCCACATCCCCGAAGGTCATCTGGCCGTCGATCACAAAATAACACCCCAGGCAGTAGATCACCGTGTACCCCAGGCCGTTGATCAGCCCCGATGTCCCGGAAAAAGAGGCGCTCAGGGCCGTGCGCTCCAAAGCGGTGTCCAGCACATCCCGGGTGCCCTCGGCAAAAGCTGCGGACTCCCGCATTTCGTTGGTAAACGCCCGAACCAGCCGGGTGCCTCGCAGCCGTTCCTGCAGCGAATTCGACACCCGATCCATCTTGCGCCAGACCGTCACACTCTTCCGGCGGATCCGCTTGACAAAATAGAAATAGTTGAGCAAGTAGAGCGGCAGCAGGGCCAGCGTAATCAGAGAGAGCTTCCAGCTAAAATAGAAGATGATCACCATTCCGAACACAAAAGAGATCAGGTCGTTCACAATCGAAATGGTATTCCACGTCACCATGTTCTGGATGCGGGACACATCTCCCATAATCCGGGACATAATCTTTCCCGTACCCATCTCCTCGTAAAACCGGAGCGAGAGCCGCTGGATGTGCCGGAAGAGGGCCAGGCGGATCTCGAACACCAGCCGCTGCCCCACTAAGTAAATGGTCAGATCGTTGACAAAAGAGCCGGCCGCTGCCAGAAAATTCACCGCCAGGAGCGTCAGCAGAATCGCCGGCGCCATATTCCACCGCCCCAGGCCCACAACCTCATCGATGATATACCGCATCACGATCGGTGGGACCATCCCCAGCAGGGTCATCCCCCCCGTCAGCCCGATGGCCAGGAGCAGCCTGCGGCGGAAGGGCCGGATAAACGGGGCTAATTTTCGGAGAATATCCATTATAAATCACCGCAGAGACGCGGAGGACGCGGAGAAAACCAAAATCGAGGGTCGAGAAAACGAACCACGAGCCAAAAAAGAAAGGCGCCCTCTCCTCACATAAGGAGAAGGCGCCTTCAAGCCCGGGCTATAGAAGAACACCGCACCCTTCAAGGAGAGCTGGGGTCAATATCGACGCAAGCCATAAAACAACAACCGCTTGCGCATATCACCTGTGCCAGATGGCGACCGTCGTCAACGTCGATGGTAGCCCTAAAACACCCCTTTGAAGGTAGCGGTGGAAAACGGTTCAAAAGCCTGCAAACAGGACCTGAGGTCCAATTGCGAAAACAATAAGCAATCCTTCTGGCAATGTCAAGGCGAAACTGTTAAAAAATCACCCATCCCTTGTTTTTATCTTCAAAATTGACTATCCTCATAGAGGCGAGGCATGCCTTGCCGTCTGTACCGTTTCACGACGATTCTTGACCTTCTCCGCGTTCTCCGCGTCTCCGCGGTTCAGATTTTCCCTGGAAACCAGGATGGAAGCCGACCCCAACGTGCTCGACCGCATCCGCATTGTCCTGGTCGAGCCGAAAGAACCCGGCAACGTCGGTTCCGTGGCCCGGGCCATGAAAAACATGGGCCTCTCCCGGCTCTACCTGGTCAACCCGCCGGACCACAAATCGGGAGACGCCCGGAAAATGGCCCACGGATCGGGAGAGGTGCTCTACGGCGCCACCATCACCGACACCCTCGCTGAGGCCCTCTCCGGAACCGTCCTGGCCGTGGGCACCACCCACAGAAGGCGCCAGAACATGGACCTCATGTACGGCCCCGGAGAAGCGGCCCGGCGCCTCACATCGCTGTCCGAAGTCCAGGAAGGCGCCCTCGTCTTCGGCCGGGAGGAAAACGGCCTCACCAACGACGAACTCCAGCTCTGCGGGATGGTCTCCAAGATCCCCACCGCCCACGCCTACCCTTCCCTCAATCTCGCCCAGGCCGTACTCATCTTCGGTTACGAACTCTACCAGGCGGCAAATAATCCGGCGCAGACCCCGAGGCTCGACCTCGCCTCCTTCGAAGAGGTCGAATCCATGTACGCCCACATTGCCTCGGCCTTGAACAAGCTCGGCTTCGTCTCCCGCCACCGGCCCGAGACCTTCCAGCGCGCCCTGCGCCGCCTCTTCGGGCGCATCCCTCTCGAACGGCGGGACACCGCCACGGTACACAAAATCTTCCGTCAAATCGACAAATTCGTCGCCCGCCGCGAACAGCCGGTCGAAAACGACGATCCAGGAATTGAACGGTAACCGGAACCCGGGTCATCCCCGGCCTCCACAGCCCCCTCTAAACACAAAAAAATAGAGCGCAGCATGCTGCGCTCCTGCGAACCCCACCCTTCAATTGCGGAATGCGGATTGCAGAATGCGGATTAAAAATCCCCAATCCGAAATCCGAAATTTTTCTACGCTGCCGACCCCGGCCGTCGCATCTCCACGCCTGCCTTCTCGAGGAGGTTCACCAGCTTGGGCACGGGACACTGAAAACGCTCGGCAATCTGATCCAGCGTCTGTCCTTCCTCGCGGTAAAGACGCACCGCCTCATCCCTGGAGAGCGCCTCCCGATACTCCTTGTTCCCCTTCAAACCGGTGTGTTTGGTCACCTGAATATCGTCCGTCACCTCCATCTGGCAGGCGAGGCGCAGGTTGCCCTTCAACAGGAGAAAGCGGAACTTCTCTTTGGCCCTCTTGACCGTACCCCCTTCCGGGGGCGTCACCTCAACCGTACAGGTGCCGCACAACCCGTGCCCTTCACAGTTAAAAAATCGCGATAACCCGTTGTAAAGGTCGATATCGTGCTCGAGGGCCAGCTCTCTAAGGTTGGTGTGCGGCTTGCACTCCACCGTCTTATTCCAATTTGTAAAAGTCACCTTGCAGCTCGTCTTTCGCTCCGGAAGACGGAGGATAGGGGTCGGCATGGGCGTCTCCTGCTTTGGGGGTAGGATTGTAAAAGATAATCGGCTCTCCCTGAAGCAGCTAAAAGGTAAAAACTTTCATCCCGAAAGACAAGTGGAAACCTGGACGGGTACGGTGGAACGTGCAAAACGCGCTGCTTGAGAACCGGCAAAAAAACCAGTTGAAAAAAAGAGCCAAAACCCCTACTTTATAATATATATTGATATGTTGATGGCGTTTGACGGGGGGCCAATACGCCGCAGAGCTTGTTCGGGCAGAGGTGTCACTTCTGAGGCTCGGCTACGCTAACTTCCCGGTCTGTCGGGACCTGGATTCGCGGTCGAGCCTTTTCCTTTGGCCTAATTCTGGCTCACCTGGCACAGTTTCCCACCGATGGTGGAGCATGGAATGAGCGATACAATCAGGGTTCTTCTCGCCGAGGATCACACCATCGCCCGGGAGGGGCTCCGCAGCCTTCTGGAGGCCACCGGAAAAGTTACTGTCGTGGGAGAAGCGGAAGACGGACGGGCAGCCGTGGCAATAGCCCGGGACATGTGCCCCGATGTGGTGGTCATCGATCTATCCATGCCCGTCCTGGACGGCATCGGGGCGACGCGTCAGATCAAAAAGGTCCTTCCGCAGGTCCACGTGATCGTTTTAACCATGTACGTGGCAGAGCGGTATGTGCGGGAGGCATTTGGTGCGGGCGCATCCGGTTATATCGTCAAAAATACCGACCTCCAGGGCCTGATTGCCGCTGTGGAAGCGGTCATGCGGGATGAGATGTATTTGAGCCCTTCGGTATCCAAAGTCGTGATTCATCGATATGTTGAAGCAACGGCCGATTCTGAGGATGGTGGAAAACACCAGGCCCTGTCCAACCGGGAGCGGGAGGTGCTCAAAATGGTCGCCCTGGGCAAAACGAACCGGGAGGTTGCCGACCTGCTCAATGTCTCGGCGAAAACGGTGGCCGCCCACCGGGGGAATGTTATGCAAAAACTCGAACTGGACAATATGTCTCAACTGGTGCGGTATGCCATTCGGGAAGGTCTGATCGATATTGACCACTCTGACCTGAAGTAATACAAAGAAACCCTTACACGCTTGAAGGAGGTAAAAAATGATCCAGCACAATGGTTTCACCACAATTATCCTCACCCTGTTCGCAGTGGTGGGAATCGCCCTGGTGAGCGGATGCGGCAGTCCGGCCCAGCCCCCCCTGTCCCCCGAGCAGACGGCCACAGGCCCGCCGGCCGGTTCAAACGACGGCGGCTCGTTCGTCATCGCCTTCTCTCCGGATGCGCCCGGCCCTCCACAGGCGTTGACCAAGCTGGCCGCGAGTATCTTCACCGAGACGACTTCGAGATGGTTCTCCCCTAATAAGAAGGGCAAGCTGAAGGTTCGCTTTGCTGGGAAGGAGGCTGACCAGGCCGGTATTCTTGTGAAGGAGGCTAAGTTCATGGTGGAGGCGGGGTCGATCGACCGCGAGGCTAACATCTCCATGACCGTCGCCTCCGGCACTAGTGGTCGATTTCAGAAGTTCGCATGAGTTTATGCAGCCAGCCGGATTCGCTGCATTCGTTCTTCCAATTCCTGCCTTGTAAAGCGCCAGTTGAAAGGTTCGGCAGTGAGATTATAGTATTCCTCAAAGCCCAAGATCCTGGCTTCCATCGCCTGTCGATCTGCCAGGTCATTGGGCGTGAGCGCCTTTCTTTGCAAGATCGAGAAATCAATATGGCGGACAGTTTTCTTTGACAAAAAAGTGCCGTTCACGCAGATTAGGTATCATAGACCACCACGTCAACGATACCCTTTATCTGGAGAGACGGCACAATGGAACTGGCAGAAAAGATACTCAAGAGTTTCAAGATTTCCAAGCCTCAAAAAAAGTTTCTGATGGCTGTGTTTACAGCGATCCTAACAGCTCACGGCAAGATCAATTTTCGTAACCTATCGCGTTACTCTCCTTTGTCACAGAAGACGTATTCACGCCAGTTTGCCAAACCCTTTGAATTTGTGGCCTTCAACCGAGCGGTGATCAATGAAAGCCTGGGCAGAGAAAGTGAACGGATCATCGTGTTAGATGCTTCTTTTGTGTCCAAGTCGGGCAAGCAGACCTATGGTCTGGATTATTTCTGGAACGGTTGTCATCGTCGGAGCGAAAAGGGGTTGGAAGTCTCCAGTGTGGCCATCGTGGATGTTTTGAGAAACACAGGCTTTACGCTGTCCGTTCGTCAAACCGATCCTGGAGATGAACGCCAAATGTCTGAGTCTAAGCCTAAACAGGATGTCGTCAAGGTCAATAAAAAGAAAAGGACCGTCAAGAAAAAGGGCACCAAAAAAAAGGGGAAAGCCAAGTCGAAAAAGCAAAGCTCCAAACAGGCAGAAGACGTCGAAACCCTAACAGATCAGTATTTACAGCACCTGAGTGATGTCAAACCCAGCTTGTTAGAGAATGAAAAATATACCGTTGTCGATGGCTATTTTAGCAAGAAGAAATTTGTTGATGGCGTCCGTGATTTGGATCTACACCAGATCGGCAAATTGCGCTGCGACGCCAATATGCGCTATCTCTACACCGGACCAAAACGGGAAAAGGGAAGCGGAAGGCACAAGACCTATGACGGCAAAGTCAACTGGCAGGACCTGTCTCGGTTTTCATATATCCAAACACAAGATGGCATCGCCATTTACAGTCTTGTCTTGAATCACGTCTCCTTAAAACGCAATTTGAAAGCCGTCGTCTTGCTGGATCACACGAACAAGGACAAGAAGAAATATGCGATCTTGTTTTCAACCGACAAAGACCTAAGTGCCAAGACGATTGTCAGATATTACAAAGCGCGTTTCCAAATTGAATTTATTTTCAGAGATGCCAAACAGTTCACCGGATTGTGCGACTGTCAAGCCAGAGATCAAAAACGGCTGGCTTTCCATTTTAATGCCTCTTTGACAACCCTCAATTTAGCCAAAACGGAACACTTACAAGCCCAATCAGATACGAGACCCATACCCTTTTCCATGGCCAGTGTAAAAGCCTGTTATTTCAACACGTATTTTCTCCAGAATATTTTTTTAATGTTAGACCTCGACCTAAATTTGATTAAAAAATCTCCCCAATACCAAAAACTGCGGGATTATGGCAAAATTGCTGCTTAAAAGTGGCCGAACTATTGAGAAATAGATCTCAATCTGATTGAGCCAACTGGCGTGGATAGGGAGATGGACGGCAATGGCATTTTCATAGGCATCCTGGAGCCGTTTAGGGAACGTGGTGGTGTAATGAGAAGATCCGTTGTCCACAATCCAGAAGACCCGATCAGCCGAAGCATAAGGCTCCCGTCCCATCACCAGGTCCACCAGCTTTTGAAAGGGCACGATGCCGGTTTTCTCATCCACACGCCCAAAGATGTGCCCTGAGAACACATCCAGTGCAGACAGATAGGCCACTGTGCCCATCCGTTTGTAGTCATTTTCCATACGAATGGGTTTGCCACAATCAGGTGGCAATGTGGCAAACTCTCGGGCTAAGATTTGGAGTTGGGATTTTTCATCGGCACAGATAACGAAGTCTTTCTTGCCAAGCGGTATCCCCTCCCATATGCCTTGATACAGGTCCAGAATGCGACTGGCTTTCTCTAAAAAGTTGGGGGCTTTGATATGAAGCCAGGATCGGTGATACCAGGGACGAAGGGCATCCTCTTTGAGAATGCGCCAAATCGTTGTGGGTGAGATTGAAGTGATCAACGCACACCTTAACACTTCCTGTTGAATCTCAAATAAGCTGAACCGAGACAGGGGCAACCCCCGTTGTGCGGGCAGTTGACAGGCAATGGCTTTGACTTCACTGACTTGCACAGGGGGAAAAAGTGGGCGGTCGCCCACTGCGCGGTAGATCCTCTAAAGTGAAGCCTTCTTCAGTCCACCTTTTTCGCCACTTCTGCGCCGTAGGTGAACTGACACCTGCCCTGTCGGCTAACCTCTGGTTGCCAATGGCTTTATTCTCGGCTAAGGCCACCACCATCTTTGCCCGCTGCACCTGGGATTGAGGCGCGTTGCGCTGACGAATGATTTTCTGGGCTTTTGCCAGTTGGGCTTTTGTGAAGCGAGGTTGGTATTGGGGAAGGGGACCTGACATTATACACCTCCTTTACCGATTGGAATGAGGCGTATAACATACCCCTTTTTTGCCACCTATGCAACCTCATGCGTATTTGCGAAATCGACCACTAGCTTATCGGATGTGTCGGTTGTATTCACTCCCTCCGGTATCGTTTTTAACCCTCCGGCCACGCTGACGCTTCTCCTGCGGGGAGAGCTGTCAGAAGAGGAGCTGAATGCGCTGAAGGCCTACCACCACCACAATGGCATGGTGACGGAGATTTCGGTGGCGATCGTCGATGGTAAGAAGGAGTGGAAGATCACCGTGAAGATCCCCGGCTTCTCCCGCTATTCCCTCGAGACCGATGAAGGTTACGACCCCGTAGATGATGAGGGGTGGTAGCAGTAGTCCAGGCGGAACAGACGGTATAGGTACGCACTGAAGTATGCGACATTTTGGATTGAATTTGGTATAAAAAATGCCAACTCACAGCCCAGATATCGACGCCCTGGTTCAGGACCTGACCGACTTCCAAAAAGAGGTGGAGGTCGACCGTCTGCTCGAGGAGGCCCTTGCCGAACCGCCGCCGACGGAGGAGCAGTTCGACCAGACCGAACGGGTCCTGGAGGCCTTCAAGAACCTCAGCCTGTTTGGGAACAACGACCCGAGGGACCTCCACCTGCTGCTGAACCTGGGGCGCATCTACGAACGATTCTCGCACCTGGAAAAGGCATGCGAGACCTACGAGGCGGCCCTTGCCCTGTCCGAGCATCTCGAAGACGCCGGTACTCGTGCGCTCTTGCTGTGCCGGATGGGCCGGGTGTTGTCCCGGAGAGGCCGCTGGGAGGAGGCCCTAAGCTACCTCGAGCGGAGCCGTGAGGCTTACCGGGAACTGGGGGATGAGCACGGTCAGGCGCGTGTGGCCATCAACCGGGGCATCGTCTCTCAGGAACAGGGGAACTACCAGGCGGCGGCAGAGGCTTACGAGCAGGCCCTGGAACTGGCGCAGCGAGCCGGCGACCGGAAGATCGTCGCCAGCGCCAGCAATAATCTGGCCGTCCTGGCCACCATCCGGGGAGACCTGGACGACGCAGTCAGGCAGTATGAAGCGTGTCTGGCGATGTATCAGGAGGCCGGCGATGCCCGGGGAGCGGCCCGGGCCTACCACAATCTGGGCATGACCCACGCAGATCTGCGGGAGTGGAACGCGGCGATGGAATGTTATGAGCGCAGTTTCGAAATCGCCCAGGAACAGGGACAGTTCGACGTACTGGCCAATATCTACCTGAGCCGCGCCGAACTGCTGCTGGAGTTGGGCAACAGCTCGCTGGTGGCCCTCTGCTGCGCCCGGGCGCTGGACATCTATCGAAAAACGGAAGATCGGTTGGGCGAGGCGGATACCTATCGGCTGCTGGGCAGGGTCTTCACCCTCCGGAAACGATGGACAACAGCCGTCTCCCTATTCCAGGACAGCCTCCGCCTGAACAGTGAATTTGCCAACCCTCTGGGCGCCGCCGAGGCCCACCGGGATCTGGGGAAAATGCACATGGCCAGGGGCCGAACGCCGGAGGCCCGGACGGCCTTTGAGGCGGCCCTGTCCGGCTTCCGGGAGCTGGGAGCGCAGGCCGATGTGGCCGAAGTCGAAGGTCTAATCGAAGCTCTGGACCGATCGGATGCAGAACCGGAATGAACCCTGCCAGAAAACAAAGAAGCGCTATGGATGAGTTTCCGCAGATGCAGCACCCCGGGGAAGACCTGGCGCAGACCTCCCGGCAGTTTGAGGAAAAAGTTCGCGAGCTGCTGGCGATCCGCCGGATCGGAGACGCGCTGAAATACACCCGCGACGTCCGCAAGGTGCTTGAAGTCGTCATCGATACCATTCTCAACGAGACCGATGCCGAGGACTGTTCCCTCCTGCTGCTCAACCGCGACACTGGTGATCTCTACCTCAAGGCTGCCAGAGACAAAAATGACGCGGCCATCACCTATCACCCCATCGCCAGCAGTTCTCCCTATACCTGCCGGATAGGCGAGGGTGTTCCCGGCCGGGTCGTCCAAAACGGCAAACCGATCTCCATCCCCGATCTCTCCAAACACAGCCGATCCATCTCCGATGTTCGCAGCGCAGGCTCCCTCCTCTGCCTGCCCCTCGTCATTGACGGGGAAACCGTGGGCGTCGTCACCATAAGCCACTCCCTGCTCGATGCCTTCAGCGCCGAAGACGAACGCCTCATGGCGGTCATCGCCGATCGGGTGGCCATCGCGCTGAACAGCGTCCAGATCTTCGACGAACTTCAGCAATTTAACACCGTGCTGGAAGAAGAGGTTAAAAAGGCCACCGAAGAACTGCGCAGAGCCAACTTAGAGCTCAAGGCCGAAATCGCCGAGCGCAAACGGACCGAGCAGGAACTGGTCCGTCTGGAGCGTCTGCGGTCGCTGGGAGAAATGGCTGCGGGGATGAATCACAATCTGAACAATATCCTGGTGGGCGTTTTGGTCAGCGCGCAACTGCTTCAAGATGAGGCAAAAAATCCACAGGTTCTCCGGAGGGCCGAACTGATCTATTCCTCCGCCATACAGGCTCAGGACCTGGTCAACCGGCTCCACCAGGCCGTGCGGGGAGAAGAAGAGGACCAGGTCGTCCCGGTGCAGGCCAACCGCGTGGCCAGGGAAGCCGTACAGGCTGCACAGCCCAGGTGGAAGGACGAACCGGAGGCCCGGGGCGTCTCCATCGACATGGTCCTCAATCTGGACGATCAGACCCCTTTTTTGCGAGGGACGCCATCCGGCCTGTATAACATTCTCCTCAACCTCATATTCAACGCCGTGGATGCCCTGCCCGAGGGCGGGTCCATCACCATAAGCACCCTGGCCGCCAGGGGAGGCGTTCAGTTAAGTGTGAAGGATACCGGGATCGGGATGGACGAGGAGACCCGCAGGCGGGTATTTGAACCGTTCTTCACAACAAAATTTGAAATCGGAACAGGCCTGGGGCTGTCTACCGTTTACAGCACCGTCATCCGGTGGGGGGGCACCATCAACGTGGAGAGCGCGCCGGGAGATGGGACGACGTTTACCCTCTGGTTTCCTGCGGATGCTGAGACAGAGCTGCATAGAGAAAGACGAATCGAAGTGCCTCAGGTGCGCCGGGGAAGGGTTCTGGTTGTGGACGACCAGGTGGCGGTTGGCGAGATGGTGTTGGAGATATTGCGCGATACCTACGAAGTGAGGTACGTTTCGAACGGCAGGCAGGCTTTGAACGCATTCGCCAATGGAGGCTATGATGTCGCCCTGATCGACCTGGGAATGCCGGGCATCCCGGGAGATCAGGTGGCGCGCGAAATTCGGCAGATCGATCCTCCGGCGGTTACCGTATTGATGACGGGATGGAAACTCGGGGACGGGGATCCGAGGTTGTCTGCATTCGATTTCCACCTGTGGAAGCCTTTCAAAGTTCTGGATGAAGTCCGGGATGTGGTGGCCCGCGCCGTGAAACTCCACGACGAACGCGTTGAGGCCGATACGAAAGGAGGGGACGCTTAGCCCGACCCACCGACACTCCATATCTATATATTTGGAATAAAGTTAGCTCAATACAATCACAGTAATTAGTAAAATACCCTGAACGCTTTAGGTATAAATACCCTGCAAAATTAGGGTATTTTTTTTGAAAATTACAGCATTCATCCAATTGGTTCCTGCCTCTTGCGGTACGTATCTTGTAGGTGTGTGTCTTTTGTTTGGGGTGGGAAGAGCCAAACAGGAGAATTGTCAAGGAGGTAAAGATATGGGCAAGTATTCTCTGATCGTCGTGTCCGGCTTCGTCATCGTCTTCGGCATCATAAAGAACAACCTCAATCAAGTGAGTGAAAACTTCGCCGATAACTTTCTGGCGCACTACGACCGGGCCGCAGCGAGAACAGCGGCGAATTCGGCGGCTCACATGGCCCTGGCCGCACTAAGCGACAGTTCGGCGTGGAGAGCGGGCTATTCAAACGTCTCGGTAGGCGGGTGGACCGGCTGGGCGACGCTTGAGGACAACGGGACGGACACGAGTCTGAGCACGGGCCAGATCCGGATCACGGCCGGCGGGAGCAGCGATGAGACTGCCGATACGGTGGTTGTGCTGGCGCAATTACCCACCATCCCACCGGGTGTGCACGGGGGGATCACTGCGAATTCCACCGTAAGAACGCTGGGCAACCTGACCATAGACGGCCGGGACCACGACATGAACGGGGTCTTGATCGCGGGCCAGGGCACGATGGGGGTGAGCACGACACAAACGTTCGATCAGGGGGGCAGCTCGGCTGGAGGAGGCACCTCAGGGGGGGTGGATTTCACACCCTCAGATCCCGCTGATCCGGCCATTATCGAAGAGAATGCGACCTACACCTTTCCCGCCACACCCGACGACGTGTTCGGTTATACGGCAGGGACGCTCAAGGCAATGGCGCAGTCGGGCGCGAATGGAAGCCAGTACGTGACGAACCCCAGCAGTCTGACATTCCCCCTCTCCGGCGTGACCTACGTAGAACTCTCCAGCGGCTCGACCTGGCAGTCGATGGATTTTGGGAGCAGTTCCGGCGTACTTGTTGTACACAATAGTTCGGTCAACGCGACGATTAAAAATCTCAATTCCGGGACCTTCAAGGGGCTGATTATCGCCGACGACATCGAAAAGATTCACATGACCCTCATCGGCGCCGTGGTTTCGATGACAACGAGCCCATCGGGCAACTGCGTCGGAAACGGGTCCGGAGAGGTGCTCTACAGCAGCGAGGCACTCCTGCAAGCGTCCTCTGTGACTGCCGGAGGAGGAGGAGGCGTATCCGTAGTTTCCTGGTTGGAATAGGAGCAGCCCACACAAGGCCTTACGCGGTAAAGCCTCCAAAATGCCGGTCGAAATCCTGAACGTCTCAATGCCCACAAAGCCTTCCCTTCCCCGAGGCGCTCTTCAGATACCCTGCCGAATTAGGGTATTTTTTTTAAAGTCAGAGACCTGAGATCCGTACAACAGACCAGACACAGGAACGAGGGGTTGACATCTGACCGTTTCATGTCTTATCTTAGTATCGTTTACCGGCCGATTTCTGGCCGCCTTAAAAGGACACCGATGAACCTCCGAATCTTCATCAATCGCAGTTAGAGACAAAGGTGATAAGCCGCATCGGAGGAGATGCGGCTTTTTTATGTAGAGATCCCAATGACGGATAAGATCAAACTGCTGCTTGCCGAAGACCTGACGATTGTTCGGGAGGGGCTTCACAGCCTGCTGGAGGCCACGGGAAAAATCGAGGTGGTGGGAACGGTGGAGGACGGTCGGTCGGCCGTGACAATGGCCCGGGACCTGCGCCCGGACGTGGCCGTCATAGACGTATCGATGCCCGAACTGGACGGCATTGAGGCCACGCGCCAAATCAAAAAAACCGCGCCGGAAATTCGTGTGATCATCCTGACAGTGCACTCAGCAGAGGTGTATGTAAGAGAGGCCTTCCGGGCGGGCGCATCCGGTTATCTGGTCAAACAGACCGCTTTACAAGATCTGATATCGGCCATAGAAGCCGTCATGCGCGATGAAATGTACCTCAGTCCTGTCATTTCCAAACTTGTGATCGAGCGATATGTGGAATCCGCGACCCGGACGGCGGAAGAGAATGGGTATGACGCCCTGTCCAGGCGGGAGCGGGAGGTCCTCAAGCTGGTGGCCAGGGGCCTCGCCAACCAGGACGTGGCGGACCTGCTCAACATCTCCGAGAAAACGGTCGCCACCCACCGCGCAAACCTCATGCGGAAACTCGATCTGCACAATATGGCCTCGCTGGTGCGGTATGCCGTCCGTCAAGGACTGATCGAAGTCGATGAACCGATAGCCAATTAGGCCGCCACGTCACGTGATCTGCATCACCTCAAAGCCCCTGTTCTTCGGGTATATTGAAAATGAGAACCCGCCCTGCCTGGGCGAGGCAGTACCTATTAACGAAGCCGAATACCTCATCGAAGGGTTTGTGCCATGTCCAAATCCAGGATCCTGATTATCGAAGACGACAGCAACATCCGCATGGCAATGGAGAAAATTCTAACGCGTTTCGGATACGAAATCGAGAGCACCCCCTACCTGGCTACAGCCTTGAGCATGGCCATCGCGGGCGACTACGACCTGATCACACTCGACCTGAACATGCCCGGCATAGACGGCAAAGAAATCGCCCAACTCTTCCAGCATCGGAATCTGGACACCCCCGTCCTGGTCATCTCCGGCTATCTGGACGAATCTGTGGAAACAGAGCTTCGCGAGAAAGGCGTCAAACACTTTCTCGCCAAACCCTTCAACATCTCCACCCTCCCCAAAGCCATCGAGAAAGCCCTGGCCGGCTAGGCAAACAGGACCTATCTAAAGGTACACCTACATCTGATTTTAAATAACCATCTGATTTTAAATAACATATAAGCAAACAGGCTTTTCGCAACGTACCGTTCAGTAAATTTGTCAGCCATCTTAACCACAAGACCCTATAAGGAATTAGGGTCTTTTTTTGTGAAAAATACAGGATTTTCCCAATTGATTAGTATCCAGAATTGTTTTATAATTTGGAATAGTCAAAAATGTTACCCGGAGACTGTACACTGTACACTGTACACATATGGATGGGGTCAAGTACGTCGGGGGCTTGCCAGATGGTGTTTGGTGGACAATCACGCAGACGCCTGTCTGGCATTTTTGTTGAAACAGAGTAGATAAATCGAAAAAGGAGGAATGCCATGAAACGATACACGCTTTATTCAATCGCCCTCGTCCTGCTGGTCACCCTGGTCTGGGTTGGCTGTAGCACGGAGCAGGGGCCTGATGTGGTCCGGAAAAAATGGACAGTTGATTAAGCCTCTTTCTGGTGCTGCAGCGGCGCTTCGAAATTAGCGGGCGACACATAGTCCAGAGTCGCGTGCAGCCGCTGGTTGTTGTAGAACAGCTCGATATACTCGAAGAGTTCGCGTTGTGCGTGATCGAGATCTTTCAGATTGACATGATACAACCATTCGGTTTTCAACGACCGGAAGAAAGATTCGGTCACGGCATTGTCCCAACAATTTCCTTTTCTGCTCATGCTTTGAACAAACTGATGTCTGTCAATAGCCTGTCGGAAGCCATCGCAGCAATACTGGATTCCCCGATCGGAGTGGATCATCAGGGCCGGTTCCGGTCTGCGTTGCCAAACTGCACGAGACAGGGCCGTGAGCAGTGTTTCGTGTCCCAACGAGGTAGAGACACACCAGCCAACTATGCGACGGGAATACAGGTCGAGAAAGACCACCAGGAACAACCATCCCGCACCAGAGCGCAAATAGGTGATATCGCTGGTCCACACCTTGTTTGGACGATCGACTTTGAACTCCCGGTTCAGCAGGTTCGGGGACGCCTTCAGGTTGTGCTTCGTATCGGTGGTCACCACGAACTTCCGTCGCACTTTCGACCGCAGGCCCTGGCGACCCATCGAATCGGCCACCCGGCTGCGACTGTAGGGATTGCCTTGTGCCGCCAGTTCGCGGCTGATCTTCAGGCTTCCATACCGGCCGTGGCTGGCCTCAAAGGCCGCTTTCACCAGGACATCCAAATAACGCCGTTCCTTTTTTCGCCTGCTCTCAGGACGGGAAAGCCAGGCATAATAACCGCTTTTCGACACCTCGAGCACCTTCGCCATCCTCTCCACCGAAAACGACTTGCGATGCGCCTTCATGAACCTGAATCTGTCTTCGGTCCCTCTGAGAAGATGGCGACCACTTTTTTTAGGATGTCCCGTTCTTCCCGAGCGATTGCAAGCTCTCGCTGTAACCGACGGTTCTCCTCCTCTAAAGGCTTCTGGTGCCCTGTGCCCGGAAACGCGTCCATCGGGTCTCCCTCCAGCTCCTTACGCCAGCGCGCGATCGCTCCCTGGTACAACCCCAGGTCCCGCTCTATCTGCCGGTCCGTCTTACCACTGGTCTCAGCCAAACGAACGGACTCCCTCTTGAATTCAGCATCATATCGCTTCTTCGAATGGGATGATCTTTGCACTTTCATCGACACACCTCCTTATTCTACAAGATAACTGCTTCTTGGTGTGTCCACAATTCCAAAACACGTCAGCCCTTTTGCCCCGGGCAGTGAGCAGACGATTGGGGCGGCAACCAAACCAGGTGCTGGAGATTTTGCGGCGGCCGTAAGGGTGAAAAACGAACACGCCCGTGGTCTCCTGGCCAATTCAGAGGTCGTGGGCACGGGTGTGGGACGCGGATCGGATGGCGCACCCGCAATTTTTGTTCTGGCCAAAGCGCCTGGCGCACAAGCTCCCGGGAGCCTGGGTGGCTTCCAGGTTATTGTGAAAGTAACAGGCGAAATACGCACACTCACCCATAAGCCGAACCATAAACCACCCGGTGGGGGCGGGGGGGCGGGGGGAATGGCGGAGGTGGGGGTAAGGTCGATCCCACAAGCAGACTCCCTCGACCGGTGCCGATTGGGGTTTCAAGCGGCAACGAAAATGATGTTGAAGTCAGCGGAATTTTTCTGATTTGTGCGGGCGGCATGGTCGGAGCCAGGGTGACAGATGATACAGACGTCTACGCTTTAAGCAATCAGCATGTGTATGCACGCGGAGACAATACCGCTTCCATCGGCGAGCCTATCCTGCAGCCCGGGCTTTTGGACACCGAATGTCAGGCCGATCCCAACGACAGGATCGGCCAGCTCGCTGCATTTAAGCCCGTCGGTGCGACTGGAAACACAATCGATGCCGCGATTGCTTCCACCACAACGGCGTTGGTGAGCAATTCCACGCCCTCGGATGGGTATGGAACGCCCAAATCGGTCACCGTGCCGGCATCTGTCGGCCAGAAAGTCCAGAAATATGGCCGGACGACGGGGCTGACCAAGGGCGAGGTGACAATGATCAGTGTCACTGTCATTGTCAGCGGCAACGTATTTGACGATCAGATCATCGTTGAAAGCAGAAAACCTTTTATCAAGGGCGGGGATTCGGGATCGCTCCTGGTGACGAACCCCGGCAAAAATCCTGTGGGATTGCTGTTTGCCGGCAATGAGAACGGCAAGTTAGCCGTTGCCAATCGGATTGACCTGGTACTTACTGAACTCGGGAATATACTTGGCAAGACTTTGAGTATCGACGGCGAGTAGCATATATTGGAACGAAACAGACACAACGGAAGGGAATGCCGATCGGCATTCCCCTCTTGTTTTAAAAGCGCCGTGGTGGTATAATCTTACCCAGTCAATGGCAAACAGAGTTCATTTCTGAAGCCGAGGCCGTTTTATGTTCAGATCGACCAGAACCCGATGGTTTTACACATCGCTGAAAATGAGTATATTCACCATCGGGACAGTCGCCCTGATTGGTATTGTGGGCTGTGCCAAAAAAACCGTGAGCGAAGCTGGAGGCCAAAAAAAGATGCCGGCAAAAACAATCGAAGCGGTCCTCAAAGAACATACCGACAAATGGATGTCCATCCCCGGCGTGGTGGGCACGGCGATTGGGGAATTCGACGGCAAGCCCTGCATCAAGGTCCTGGTTGTTAAAAAGACCCAAGAGCTCACGAAAGTGATCCCTTCCCGAGTCGAAGGGTTTCCGGTCGTCATCCAGGAAACCGGCGAGATTCGGGCGTTAGAGTCGAAGTGAACTACCCCGCCCTGATTGGGCGGGGCTTCCTGGTTCAACGACCCGGCTTACGGTGAGGCGGGCGCCCCACAACACACGTTAAAGGAGAGCATCTTGATCCGAACCTACAGGCCCTCAGACCTCGAAACACTTCAGGAAATCACCCTCGTCTGTTTCGACGGCATATCCATCGACCAGAGCATTGAAAACACCTTCGGGACCTTTGGTGAAACGGACTGGCGCCGGCGAAAAGCCCGTCACATCGATGAGGACGCGCAGGCCAACCCCGAAGGCATCTTTGTATACGAAGAAGACGGGAAACCCGTCGGCTACATCACCACCCGGATCGACGCCGAAACCCGGATCGGCGGGATTCCCAACCTGGCCGTACTTCCCGAACACCAGGGCAAGGGCATCGGCAAAGCCCTCATGGTCGCCGCGTTCGATTATTTTGAAGCCAGCGGCATGGTCCTGGCCAGAATCGAGACCGTAGCGCAGAACCCGGTCGGCACGGTCTTCTACCCCCGGTCCGGCTTTCAGGAAATCGCCCGGCAGGTCCACTACGCCATGCCCCTGAAAGACCGAAAACTGTAGGCTACGGATAAACCAGCGGAAAATGCGCCCCCTCCATCACCTCACCGTCTCCCACCTCCGCAAACGGCTTCATCACATGCTCGCCGCTGGCCACAAACCGGGTCTCCTGCGTCATATAGTGAATCGCAATCGCCCGCCGGGGCCGGTTGCTCGTATTCGCGTGCGACCCGTGCCAGGTGAGCGCGTGGTGGTAATGCACCTCCCCCTTTTGGACCGGACACCGCACCACCTCCACCTTCTGCCCGTTAAATTCAGCGGGCATATCCTCGTAATCCTTCAGCGAGCGGATAAACGCGATCTGATTCCCCCATCTGTGTGATCCCCCCACCATGCTCATGCAGCCGTTGACCTCATCCACATCGTCTAAGGCGACCCACGCGCTCACCTCGGTCATCGGCGTTAGAATCGGCCACAGCGGCGCATCCTGGTGCCACATAGTCACGCCCCCCACCTCGGCCGGCTTGTACTGAATCTGGTCGTGCCACACCCGCAGTTCCCGCGCCCCTGTCAGCTGCGCCATTTCCTCCACGATCTTGCGTTCACAAATCAGCGCCCGGTACGGTTGACTCGCCTCCCAGATATTCACAACCTGCCAGACCGGCATGTCGGGGTTCCGGTTCAGATTCCGGAGCAGGACCGGCTGGGGCGCGTCGGATCTCTCTTTGTCCTCAATCACCCGCGCCAGTTCCTCCCGCAGCGCCTCCACCCGATCCTCGTCCAGCAGCCGCCCGCCGTTGAGAAACCCCCTGGCCTGGAATTCCGCAACCTGCGCTTCGGTCAACATCAAGACCTCCTCTCTAAGGGGAGTACGTCGGTAAGATGTCTCTCCCGCCTCCCCTTGTCAAGCCCAAACCCCGTCTCCCTCCAATAAAAATGGGGAGGCCGTCTTTGAGGCCTCCCCACTGTACTGCGATAACATGCGCCCTACCGCACCATCGTCTCAATCTCCTGCTGGACCCGAATCCCTCTCACCTGGTCCACCAGTTCCTTGAACGCAATCGCCCCTCCTTCCATCACAAGCCGCCGGATCGTCGCCAGTTCATACGCTTCGTATGCTCCCAGCGTCTCCAGGGAATTGAGAAATTGCTCCTTCTTGTGGGACGCTTGCCGGGCCAGCGCTGCCATCCGGTCAAAAAAGAGGTACGACCGATGGTCGTTCAGACACCGGCAGGCCGCCGAAAGCAGCTCCTGTTTGCGTTTCAAATCGTCCAGAATATCCGCGTCTAAAACCGGCAGCGCCCGGGCGCGATCTCCCTTTGCTTCGGATGCCGAATGTTGGGCCATCTTCACTTCCTCCACGAAAGTCGGTGGGAATCGTTCTGCTTCGAACGCTTTCCCAGCAAACTCCGGGCCACCTCCTTCATCACCATGCCTGTGGCCATAACCCGCTATTTTACAGAAAACAGCGACGACTTCCGTATCGGTGCATCAATCCGGCCCCGGAAGAACTTTCCGGTTGTAGAATCAATAATAGACCACCCGCCTCCGGTCCCGCGTCATCAGCCGGTAGCCCGCATAAATCAACAGCAGCGGTACACCCAGCTTAATCGCAAACCAGAGCAGTCCCACAACCGTCCCGATTAACACGCTCAGCACACCCAGGGCAACAATACCCCCAATAATCAGCAGGCATATCCCAAAGATTTTTGCCAACATGATCCTCTCCTCCTCCTGAGAAACTTACTGCGCGGCAACAGGTTGCGGCACCAGTCCGAAGCCCAAAGCGCGTGCCTTTTTGCGCAGATAGTTGATGGTTCGCTGGGTGTGTTGTTGCTCGTGGTGTTCCAATAGCGACGGATCGTAGGCCTCGGGCTCTGTCCAGAGTCGGTAGAAGATCCGGGCCAATTTATGCGCCGTGGCTGTGTTGGCTTCTGCCGGGCCGATCCGGGCACGCATCCGGCGGTAGAACGAGCCGATGGGGCCGGAACTGTTGGCGACGGCCTGTGCGGCGATCCGGAAGGCATCGGCGGCTCGGTTTTTGACCGGGCGTGTCTTACTGCTTTTGATCTTGCCGCCGGTGATTCGGTTGTCCGGACAGACGCCCAGCCAAGAGGTAAAGTGCTTCTGTGTGGAAAACTTCGACGCATCCAGGCCAACTTCGGACAGGATGGTCTGCACCGTCAGGACATTCAAGCCTTCCACCCGGGTGAAGTCCACGCCACTGATGCGGTAGAGGTGGGTGCGCAGATCAAAGGCCGGTTGATTGCGGCTGGGCTTTTTGCGCCCTGATTTTAGAGGCGGCAACGGCGTTTGCGTCACATCGACGCGGTCGTCCAAGCCGCTGATATAGGTCTCGATCTGTTGGTCACACAAAGCGATCTGCTGCTGGTAAAACCGATAGGTCTCCAGCGCCTGGCGCAGGGCGAACAGATGCTCCTGCCGGTAATCGCCCTCTAAAGCCTTGGCGATGCGGTCGGCGCTGCTTTTGATGCGATGATCCTTGAGGGCGGCCAACTTCTGCCGGTCGCGCTCTCCATCCAGAATCGCCTCAATAATGCGCAGGCCGGTCACCCCGGTGATATCGCTGATTACCTTATGAAGCTGGACGTTCATCTGTTCCAGCGCCTTTTGCATGTGCTGCACATGGGCGGCAGCATAGCGGATCAGGTTATTGCGATGGCGCCAGTATGAGCGCAGGACACAAATGTCGTCCTCGGGGCGAAAGGAGGCTGAAAGCAAGCCAAAGGAGTGGAGCTGCTGGAGCCACTGGCAGTCGAGAACGTCGGTCTTCCGGCCAGGCACATTCTTGACGTGGCGGGCATTGACCAGGTAGACCTCGAAGCCGTAGCCTTCCAGGATCTGGAACAGGGGCACCCAGTAGACGCCGGTGGATTCCATGGCCACGGTGTCGATGCCACAGGCTTGCAGCCAGTGGGCCAGGGCATGGAGATCCTCGGTAAAGCAGCCGAAAGAACGAACGGGAGTCTCATCGCGATCGGCGGGCACGGCCACGTAGCTTTGTTCGGCGCCGATATCGATGCCAGCGGCATTGGGATGAATCACTTCCTGGACAGCCTTCCTTTTGGAGGCACGCTTGGACCGACGCTTCTTGGGCATGGGAACGCTCCTTGAGAGGATGGAAAAAGATCCACGGATGCGCTCGAGCCCGGGGCGGTTACACGTAAGCAATCTCCTGAACGGGATCGAACCCTTCCTCGAAGAGTCCGTCACCAATGACACAACCGCGACCACCCGGGACCATGCTCCTAAACGGGTATGAAAACACCAGGGATGTTCCGGCCTTAGCTGCTCGGGCGCATGCGGATCAAAGAAGCCAAGAAGTGGCGCCCAACGCAAGTTTCTTTCATCCATAACCCTGAAGCAAAGCGTCAGGGTCGTTTGCTCCTAACTCACTGAACCCCGGCCCAGCTTCTGTTTGAGGGCTTCCAGTTCCGCCTCCACCCGCTTTTTCTGCTCCAGTTTCTCAAAGGCGTCGTCCAGCACCGGCTTCGATCCGGCGACCTCTTCGTACACCTCCGCCGCAGCCTCCTCGCCGGCCACCTGCTCACAGAAACCCTCAAAACGCTCAAAAACATCGGTCTTAACACCCGAAGGGCGCTGCGCAACCCCTCTGCGGCCTTCCGCAACCCGGCGCCGCACAACGAGCGTCTTCTGGCGGGACCTCGCCTCCTCCAGCTTCGCCTTGAACTGAACCAGCTGCTGCTTGATCTGCGCCGTAACCTGCCGGGCCTCGTCCAGCGCCTCCTCTGAGGCTTCGGCCTCTGCCATCACCGCCACCTTCTGGTGCAGCGCCTGCCGGGCCAGCTCCTCCTCGCCGGCCTCTACCGCCTGCACCGCCTTCTCCTCCCAGGCCACCGCAGCTGCCCGCTTCTCCCGCACCCGCCGCTCCAGCACCTTCTCATTGGCCATCGCCCGGCCCACCGATGCCACGACCTCCTCCACGGCCTCCTCCATCTCCCGAATCATCTGCCGGATCAGCTTTCCGGGATCCTCCATCCGGCTCACCAGATCGTCGATATCGGCCCTGATAATGTCGGCCATCCGCGATAAGGCTCCTTTTGACATGGTCTTCGCTCCTTTTCGAGTGGGTGGAATGCCGTTCTCTATTTCGCAAACAACCAGCGCTCTACACCTCTTGTTTACAAAACCCGTGCCAGAACGCTCAAAAACAAAACATACTGATTAAGACGTTATTTTATCAAACCTTACAAACAAACCACAAAAAAAGACCGCCTCGAACAGTGGTAAAAACCACCAACTCGGACGGTCAAATTCACCTCGTACCCCGGCTGCGGTACGCGCCTACGCCTCCAGGGCCCTGATCAAATAATCCACTTCGGCCACATCCGCCTGTGCCCCCAGCTTCCGGAAACCGGCCAGGGCCGTCTCGTAGGACGCCCGTGCGTCTGCTGTGCGGCTCCTGGCCGCATGCATCTTCCCCAGGTCCCGATGGGCCTCGGCCGTCCCCAGAGGGTGGTCATTTTCCTCATTCAGGCGGAGGCTGTCCCGAAACATGCGCTCGGCCGCGGTCCACTGCTTCGTCAAACTAAAAACCCGACCCAGCAGCCGGTACGTGTCCGCTTCTCCCAAACCGCTCTTGATGCCCCGGTAGATGTCCAGCGCCCGCTCACACCAGTTGGCGGCCTTCGAACTGTCTCCCATATCCACCAGCAGCTCGGCGCGGCTCAGACACACATTGGCCTCTATCTCGATCTGCCCTTCTTTCTGCGCGATCTCAAGGCTGCGCCCGTAGCAGTCCAGGGCGGCGTCCCACTGCCCTCTGTCCGCATAGGTCATACCCAGGTTGTGATAGGCCCGGGCCGTGCCCAACGTATTGTCGATCTGCTGGCAGGCCGTGAGGCACTCCTGGTACAGCGTCACCGCGTTCTCGAAGTTCCCCCGGATACTGGCCAGAATCGCCAGGTTGTTGGTCGCGTCGATCAGAATCTTAGAGCTGCCCGCTCTCCGGGCCAGCTCCACCGCCTTCTGGTAGGCCCCCGCCGCCGCTGTGTAGTCCCCCTGCTCCTGAAAGATAATCCCCCGGCCCAGCGTCGCACGCGCCTGTCCTTCCTCATCCTCCAGCGCCCGATACGCCTGCTGGCCCCGAGCCAGATAGTCCAGGCCCTCCTCCCAGCGCTCCCACCGCGACAGCACCCGGCCCATCCGGCATAGCAGCATCGCGTGGGCCCTTTCGTCTTCGAGCCGGTCCGCAAGCGCCAGCGCCGCCTCGTAGGTCTCGTAGGCCTTCTCTAAGTGCGAAAACCGTTCGTAGGCGCGCCCCAGACTCAACAGCAGGTGGAGGTTTCCCGGATCCTCCCGGTCCAAAAGGCCGTACCCCTTGACCACCTCCAGGACCTGCTCGATCCGGCGGAAACGCGCCTCCGTCAGCATCGGTTCGGCAAGGGCGGACTCAAGCAGTTCTTCGACCTTAACTTCGCTTTGAGGGTCGGTCAGACTGCGCACCAGAGCGTCTATGTCGTCTATTCCTGGCACCGATTGTTTCCTTTGGGCTTAAGTGAGTATACGGATCATATACTGAAAAACGGTTGGCCGGATCACAGGTACAGTTCGTCTGCCATCGAACCTCCAGGACTACGGCCCCTACCACCAACCCTCATCATCCACCGCGTCCGCCTCGTCACCGGGGCCCACCGAATACCGGGAAAAGCCGGGAACCTTCAGCTTAACCACCAGAAACACCTGCCCTTTTTTGTCGGTCTCCGTCTTGATCTTCTCAACATAAGCGCCATCCCCGAAAACATGGGTGACCTGCGCGACATCCGCCGGCGACACCGGTCCGCCCAGGGTGATCGTCATCGTAGCATACGGGGCGAACGACATCCCGGAGGGGCCGAATACACAGTGAATGTCATTTAACGTCGCGCCCGAGTACACAGCCATCGTGATCTGGTGTAAAGAAGCAGCGTCAACGATGGAACCTGCCTCGATACTGAGCGTCGCTTTCTTTACCCTGATATCGTTTTTACCGCCATAGTTGGAAAAGCTGACGTTTAAGTTACCCCCCGAGTTATTAGACACCGTGGTCTCGTCCGTCCGGTAATGGAGCGTCGAACTTGTGGACGGCAAACCGGTGGCGCTGGACTCCACGGTCTTTTTAGGCTTGGTCAAAAAAGCCGCAGCCTTCGACTCGCCGGAAACACCCGGGCTCCCATCAGAAGCCAGGGGAGAATGACCCGGATTTCCACACCCGCTCAGCAGGGCGGCGCCCACCACTGCGAACGTTGTGAAGATCGCTGCTGCGAGATGCTTGCTGGAACTCAACATACTAAGTACCTCCTGAAAAAGTGTGTGTACGTTCGGCTCAGGAATTCGTCAGATCGGTTGTCCTCAACCTTCCGCATCCAGCACGCTGCGCACTTCCTGCAAAAGCTGCCGACGCTGAAAAGGCTTTTTAATCACCGCCCGGACATCCATCGACTGCGCCCTATACGCGGAATATCCGGTGATCACAATTACTTTGATAAGCGGGTCTGCAGCCAGCAGTTCCTTCCAGACCTCCCCACCGGACATCCTGGGCAGGGACAGGTCCAGAAGCACCAGATCGATCCGGTCCTGTTCGCGGCGGTAAACGTTCAGGCCATCCTCCCCGTCGATACCCATCAGCACCGTATACCCGGACGCTTCGAGCACCGCTTTCGCCGTATCCCGAACCGCCGGCTCATCGTCGATAACCAGCACCGTCTCCGTCCCCCGCAACCTGTCCACTTCCGAAGCCGCTTCCGGCGCAATCGCAGGCAGGTAAACGTGAACCGCAGTGCCCGCACCGAGCTGGCTTTCACAATCCACCCGGCCGCCGTGTTCCTCCACAATGCCGTACACGGTGGCAAGTCCAAGCCCCGTATTTTGATTGGGCGCCTTGGTGGTGAAAAACGGATCGAACATATGGCGCTGTGTCTCTTCGTCCATTCCGATCCCGTTGTCAATCACGGAAATCTTGACAAATCGCTCCGGCTCCGCGGTCTCAGAACCCCGAACATGGGTGTCCACGCCAATGGAAAGACGGGGCAGTCGACTATCCGGAGGAAGGGCTTCCAGCGTGTCCCGAGCATTGAGGCAGAGATTTAAGATAGCCTGTTGAAGCTGGGATGAATCCCCCAGAACCTGAGGTTGTTCTTCCGAATCCTCCAGGGCGATTTCAATCTTCCGGTCAAAAGATTGGTGACAGATCTCGACCACCTCCTGGATCACCGTCCAGATATCGAGCGTCTGTTTCACCATCTCCCGCTCGCGGCAGAACAGGAGCAGCCCGTCAACAATACCGGCCGCGCCCAGGCTGGCCTGCCTGGCTGTTTCCAGATACTGCTGCGCATCTTCCGGAGAGGAGATCATCGCCAGTTCGATATTCCCCATAATAATATTGAGCGCATTGTTGAAATTGTGGGCCATACCCGTCGTCAAATGTCCCACCGCCTCCAGCTTCTGCGACTGGAGGAACTGTTCCCTCAACTTGAGCTTCTCCTCCTCCGCAGCCTTCCGCTCGGTCACATCTCGAAACACCAGCACAACACCCGTGGTCTCTCCCTCATCGTCTTTGATGGGCGCAGCGCTGTCCTCCACACAAACCTCCGAACCTTCCCTGGCAATCAGCGACGCGTGGTTCGAAAGCTCCACAATCGCCTCTTCCCGGAGGGCCTTGAGTGCGGGATTCTCAAGCGGGCTGCGGGTCTCTTCGTGGACAATTTGAAAAACCTCCGCCAGGTCCCGATCCAGCGCCTCTTCGCGCACCCACCCCGTCAGCGACTCGGCCACAGGATTGATAAACGTAATACGCCCCCTTCTGTCGGTCGTAATCACCGCATCACCGATAGATCTGAGCGTTGTAGCCAGCCACTGCTCCTGCGCCTTTAACTTTCGCTCCGTCTGGTGCTTGTACAGGGCCATCTCAATGGTCGTGTACAGCTCCCGCTCCTCAAACGGCTTGAGAATATACCCGAACGGCTCGGCCACCTTGGCCCGCTGCAGGGTGTGATCGTCCGCATACGCCGTCAGGTAGATCACCGGCAGATCGAAGCGGTCTCGAATCTGCCTGGCGGCCTCTGTGCCGTCCATCTCCCCTTTCAGCATAATATCCATCAGCACCAGGTCGGGATGGATCTCTGCCACTTTTTTCAGCGCCTCCTCCCCCGAAGAGACCACGGCAGGCACATCATGCCCCATCCGTTTTAGCCTGGTCTGGATATCCCTCGCAACAATAT
The DNA here is from genome assembly GCA_965249305.1 of Candidatus Latescibacterota bacterium. Classification (GTDB taxonomy): domain Bacteria; phylum Latescibacterota; class UBA2968; order UBA2968. The sequence continues at coordinate 7,954,730 of OZ252228.1, forward strand.
TCTCGTCTTCAACAACCAGGATCTGAGCGTTAGGCATGGTCTCCATCCCTTCTTTAAATCGGGGTATTGAAATTCGAGTCCCGAGTCTCGCGTCCCGAGCAATTCGAGGTTAAAGGTCCCCCAGATCGGGCGGCGGGCCAACTGGCAGGGAGACGATCCCCGTCGTGCCCTGGCCCGGCGTGGACCGGATCTGGAGGGTGCCGTCGAACGCCTCCACAATAGACCTGGCAATCCCCAGCCCCAGCCCCGTTCCCTTTTCGGGCGACTTGATGGTAAAGAACGGATCGAACACCTTATCGAGGGCCTCCTGGGGGATGCCGCCCCCCTGGTCGATCACCTCAACCTTCACCCTCGGTTCCGGTCCACCTCCGTTCACCTCCGTACGCAGCAGCACTCCCGCAGGCGCCGCTTCGTCCTCCTTCATCTTCTCCTCCAGCGCGTCCCGGGAATTGTTCAGAAGGTTCAACAGCACTTCCTCCAGCGAGAACGGATTCGCCGAAACCAGCGGCAGCCCCTCCGCCAATTCGGATGACAACTCCAGCCCGTGGGACCGAAACTGGGCGCCCACCATATCCATGGCCGACCGAACCACATCGTTGACCTGCACTGGAACGCGGTCGAATTTGCCGGCCTCCCGGGCGAACATCCGCACATGCTGGATAATATGCACCATCCGGTCGGCCTGCTCCACGATCCGGGTGACCCTGTCCCGAATCTTCTCTTCCGTAAGCTCCCACCCTTTGTCCATGGCAATCAGGATGTGTTCGGCCAGCCCGCGCACCCCCACCAGCGGCTGGTTGAGTTCGTGGGAAATGCCGGCGGCCATCTCGCCCAGAGACCGGAGGCGGTCTGCGCGCATACTCAACATGCGCTGGTTCTCCAGTTCCTCCTCCGCCTCTTTTAACTTCCGCTCCATCCGGTGTCTGTAAAGGGCCATCTCAAGGGTCGTGCGCAGGTCCCGCTCCTCAAACGGCTTGAGAATATACCCGAACGGCTCGGTCACCTTCGCCTGCTGCAGCGTGAGATCGTCCGCATACGCCGTCAGGTAAATCACCGGCAGATCGAAACGCTCTCGAATCTGTTCGGCGGCCTCTGTGCCGACCATCTCACCTTTGAGCATAATATCCATCAGCACTAAGTCGGGGCGGATCTCCCCCGCCTTCTCAACGGCCTCCTCCCCCGAAGAGACTACGGCAGGCACGTCATATCCCAACCGTTGTAGCCTGGTCTGAATATCCCTGGAAACGACATTCTCATCCTCAACGACCAGAATCTGAGCCTTGCACATCGTCTCGGTCCCCTCCCGTATCGGGTCACCCCGAACGGACTCCACGGACACAGAAACACAAAAATAGCACCTCTAAAAAAATTGAACGGCCCTTCGGCCGTCGGAGTCAAAAAGATCAGGATCACAAATGCTCAGCCTGTCACCCGACCGACAGGGGTGAACGCAATCGTCATCCGGTCAGGACGCGTCCAGTTCCTGGACCAGTTGTTCCACCTCCGCTATATTTCCCAGTGCGCCCAGCTTCTGAAATCCCGCCAGCGCAGACTCAAATGAGGTCCGGGCTTCGCTCTTATGACCCTGAGCCACCTGCATTTTCCCCAGGTCCCGGTGCACTTCCGCAACCCCCACCGGATTGCTATACTCCTCATACAACCGCAGGCTGTCCCGGAACATTCCCTCGCCAGTCGTCCACTCCTTCCGGTTGGTAAACGTCTTACCCAGAAGACGATACGTATCCGCCTCACCCAGCCGATTCCCGATCTTCCGATAGGTGTCCAGAGCACGCGCGCAACAGACCGGCACCATCAAGCTATTCCCCAGTGCCAGCAGCACTTCGGCCATCCCCAGGTGAATATTGGCCATCGCATCCAGGAAGCCTCCTTTCTGCGCCGCCGCAAACCCCTGCTCGAAGCAATCCATCGCAGCGGTCCAGTCCTGTCGAGCCACATGGGCCTTCCCCAGATTGAAACAGACGCGTGCAACCCCCCGAATATCCTCGATCTCCTGGAACATGGCCAGACAGGCCTCGTACCGGGAGACGGCCTCGTCCTGCTCTCCTCTCGCCATCGCCAGAACCGCTAAATTGTTGGAGACGTTGGCCGCCAGCTTCGTATCCCCGAGCCGCTGGACTACCTCCAGGCTCTCCTCATAGGCCGCCCCTGCCGCCTCATAGTCTCCCCGCAGGTAGAACACAATCCCCCGGTTCACAGCCACCCGCGCCAGACCGTGCTCACTGCCCAACGCCTGGTAGATCTCCTCACACCGGTCGATGTAATCCAGCGCCTCCTCCCAGCGGTCCCACCGCGACATCACCCGGCCCATCCGGCATAAGAGGAACGCGCGGTTCTCCTCATCTTCAAGCCGCTCGGTCAGACCGACCGCCGTCTCGTAGGTCTCAAACGCCTTTTCCAGGTGCGCAAGCCGTTCGTAGGTGCGCCCCAGGGTCATTAGCAGATGGAGGTCCTGTGCATCATCCTTACCGAACAGGCCCATCGCCTTGAAGGTCTCTAAAGCCTGCTCGATCTGGTGGAGTTGCTCCGCTGTAGCCACCGGCTCGGCAATGGCCGCCTCGAGCACTTCCTCCACCTTCATCTCTTTCTGAAAATCCCTCAGGCTCTGGATCAGAGACTCTATGTGACTTTGCTCAGGCATTTCTTTCTCGTAAGGTGATGATTATTAGGAAGGGTCATGGTACACGACAAAAAAGGAAAAGACCTGCGCTGAGTGGTGAAATGAGTTAAGTTTGGGTTGTCAAGATCCAACAACTCATCCATCATCAAACACAGGTCTATGTCTCCTCAAGTTAATGAATTACACGACGTGATGCAATGGTATTTACCCTGTCATAAGGCCCGGGTAAAATTCATCGCCGCCTTCATTGTGTCTCTCATCAAGCTCACAACCGTCAACTTCACCAAACTGGCCAACGCCCTCAACGGCAAAGCCAAGCAGAAGTCCAACTATCGCAGAATCCAACGTTTCTTCAGTGAGTTTAATCGGCTCCTCGCTATTTGGTGTGGGTAACCTTCCCCCAGGAACGACCAGTTGTGGTAGACAAGACGCCCAAGCTGCAGGTTTTGTGGACCAGCCTTCGAGTATTCTTTGTCAACGGTGTTGCCCGACCCGTTGTCTGTTGCTCAGGATTCTATCTTAAAAACAGTTGTTTAAGTTGTTAGATAATAAATTGTTACGATGGACTAAACGGCAAACTGGATCTCCGGATCATTCAATACCCGCCGTGTGTTTAGGAGAGATCTCATGTGCGGATACCGGAGCAAACGGTTAGGAACCACCTCGCACTCGGCAAGAAGACTGGTTCGGGTTTTTATGATTACCCACGTGAAACAGCGAAGAGCCGTTTAATCTGTCCTATGACCTGGTGGCCGACTTGATCCTGCATCTCTTGCCGATCAAGTCGGACTTTACCATCTCGATAGATCGGACGACCTGGAGCTTCGGCAAACTGACCATCAATATTCTCACCGCCGGGAGTGTCTATCAAGGCGTTGCATTTCCCATCTGCTGGATACTGCTGCCCAAAAAGGGCAACTCCAACACCGATGAGCGTATCCAGTTGATGGAACGGGTCTTGAAGTTGGTGGATAAAAACCTGATTCAGGTCATCGTTGCAGACCGGGAATTCATTGGGCAAGAATGGTTTGCGTGGTTAGATGCGCAAGCCTTAGGCTTTGCCATCCGCGTCAAGGAAAACGCCAAAACCCTAAATGGCAAAGGGGACATCGCGCTTCGATGCTTGTTTGCCGACCTGCACATTCACCAAGAGCGCATTCTGCGTAAACCCCGTCTGATCTATGGTCATCATCTGTATTTGTCTGTCATCCGATTACCTGACGAATTTCTCATCGTTGCCAGCAAGTGTAAAGGTCGAAAACCGCTGGAGGATTACAAAAAACGGTGGGGAGTTGAAGTCCTGTTCGCCGCGTTGAAAAGCCGAGGCTTCGATCTGGAACAGACCCATCTGATCCATCTGGAACGAATCGAAAAACTCATCGCGCTTTTAGCCATTGCCCTCACCTGGGCTCATCTGGTAGGAGAATGGATCGCAAAGACAAAACCGTTGAAGATCAAAAAACACGGATGCAAAGAGAAAAGCCTGTTTCGATATGGATTGGACCATTTGCAGTATGTTCTGCTCAATATACAGGATCACATCCAGGAGTTCTTTCACTGTCTTTGGATACTGATTGATCCTCCATATTTTAGGTCAGATTAAGTTTTGTCGTGTATTATGAGGAAGGGTATAAATCCAGGAAGCTCAAACTACAGACTCACATTGCCACCCCTCACGTCGTCTACCACCATCCCTCATCATCAAGGTCTTCTTCGGTGAAGTGCGGCACCGCCGTGGTGATCCTCCACCCATTCGGACCCCACGGTTGGATAGTCAGCGGGACCTCCTCCACCGTGCCGTCCGCAGAGATGAGGTATGCCTTCAGATTCTGGACCGTATACGGGGACAGATATCCCTTCAGGAACATCCTCATGATTGCCGGTGGGTTAAAGTGAAGGCCGTCGGGACTGTATTGAATCAGCACATCGTCCAGCGTGGAGCCGGAATGGACGGTCATACTGATCTCGACCGGCTGGTTGATCGACCCTGCCGACACGCTGAAAACCACCTTGTCCACACGGACACCACCACTGCTACTTTCATCATCATCGTCATCATCACTAAACCTGGCCTCTATCGAGCCGCCCGCAAAAGGGTAGAACCATTCCGAGACCGTCCTTATCTCCACCTGGGCCGTGGCCAGCTTGCCCAGCGCCTTCGGCCGCTTCAAAGCCTGCGGTGAGAAGCCGAAGGAAATCGAGCTGCTGCCCGTGTAAGCCGTCTCACTGCCCTTCTGAACCGCCACATCCGCGTCAGAGACAAGAGGAGACCGGCCCGGATCTCCACACCCGCTCAACAGGACGATTCCTGCCAGCGCCAGCGAGGTGAAGACCATATCTCTGATCGTGCGATTGAAGAACATCTGACAACCTCCTTGGGGTGCTGCTCTGAATTTACGTAAATGAGTTGCAAAAAAGGCTCCAAATCCCGATCATACAACAGACTGAAAACAATAAGGTTGTATAGATACGGGAAAGGAGCCCAAGATGGACCTCGCAGAGATAATCGAAGCCGCCACCTGGGAATTTAAGCAAAAATTGAGCGCCCATTGCGAAAATTTGGACCTGGAGAGTTTGACGCCTCAATTGGCAGAACAGGTCACAAGTGGGCTTGGTGAAGCCCTCAAGGCTTGTGGGATCGCAGCGCTTCGCACATTTTTGGAAGCCTACGAAGTGGATGAGGCCCCAAAACAGGTCGAGAATGTGCTGTATCGGTTTAAGCAACAAAGTGAGAAGACGTTTTTGACCCCCTTTGGGAAGATGAAGCTTTCTCGAAATCTGTTTCAGGCCGATGAAGGGGGGCCTTCTTATGTGCCGTTGGATGTGATGTGGGGAATGGTCGGTGAGTTTGCCACCGTGGAAGTTCGTGAAGCGGTGTTGTTCACGGTGAGCTTGATCACGCCGGAGGAAACCGTTTCTGTGCTGGAAAAGACGGCTCTGTTTCAGCCTTCTGCCACAGCGGTCAAACACATCACAGAAGAGACGGGAGCGTGGCTGGTCGAGATGGATGAAACACTCAACCGGTCGATCCGTCAGGAGGAGGAGAACCCCAAAGGGACAAAAGTGATGGTGGCCAGCCTGGATGGGACCCACCTCAGGCTGGATGAGCCGGGGAAAAAACGCGGGCGTCCACAAGAGAGGCCGGGGGAAAAACCGTCCGAAGAAAGTCCGACCAGTTTCAAACAGGCCCTGGTGGGCAGCCTGTCCTTTTATGGGGCACCTCCAAAGGACGGCACCCCACCAAAGCGTTTGGTCTCTCGGTATGTGGCACAAATGCCCGAAGAGGGTGGTCAAACGTTGAAGATACGCTTTGAGGAAGAACTCGATCATATCGAAGGACAACTGAAAGATGAGGTCGGAAAAGTGTTCCTGTGTGATGGGGCACGAGGGTTGTGGAAATATGCTGATACCACTCCTCGGTTCATCGGGTATGAAAAACTGGTGGGTTTTTATCACACCACAGAACATCTGTCTGAAGCTGCCGAACTCCTGTTTGGCAAAAAATCAGCAAAAGCGCAAAGCTGGTATGAAACCTACCACCACAAACTGCTGACCCAAGATGGCGCAGCAGAAACCCTTATTCGCTCCATCGACTATTACAAAAGCCGCCGAAGGCTGGGTCAAAAACGATTGGAAGACCTGGAAACAGAACGAACCTTCTTCTTTCGGAACAAACACCGGATGGCCTATGCTGACTTTCGTCGAAGGGGTCTGCCCATTGGCTCGGGACCCGTCGAAGCGGCCTGCAAGACCCTGGTCAAGACAAGGCTTTGTCGATCGGGTATGCAATGGTCCTGGCAGGGAGGACAACGCATCTTGCAGTTACGCACTTACGTCAAGTCAAAACGATGGGATGCTTTCTGGAATCAGTATAAACAGGTTCGATATGCCAATGATGAACTCCTTGACTATGCCGATGCAGCATAGACAGAAAACATCTACGTAAAACCGAGTCGGCACCCCCTCCTTGTGAAGCGATTGATAACATTTGAAAACCTCTTTGTAAAAGCTGTTCAAGAACGACACTCGTCGTCAGCCGTCTACCACCCCTCGTCGTCCACTGCGTCTCCTTCATCATCAAGGTCTTCTGAGGAGAAACTCGTCACCTCTATGATGAAGACCCACGTCTTACCGCCGCCGACGAGTTTAAAGTTCGACTCCGTCACCGTGCCGTCAGCCTGGGTGTGGTAGATCTTCACTTTCTCCATTGTCTCTTTGTCAACATCAGCCTCCACAACAAGCGTCAGGATGGCCGGCGGTTTGAATTTGGTGCCGGAAGGGCCGTATTTAATCGATATATCTCCCAGCGTAGTACCCGAAAAGACGGTCAGGGTGATCCTAACGTCTTTGTCGATCGACCCCTTCTTCACATAGAAATTCGCCTTCTTTACACGGGCCTCATCTTTTTTGACCTTACCTTTATGCTTGAAACTGACTCCCAGCGTGCCTCCCTTGTTCTTCTTGACCTTTTTCTTCTTCGACTCCTTGTCCAAATTCTTGTTGTCGGCCGGTTTGGTCAGCAGCCCCAACGCGTCCGGCTTGTTGAAGCCGATGGAGAAGGTGCCGCTGCTCGAAGCGGCCTTTCCGGTCTCCACCTGAGCCGTTTCAGCGGAGCCGGAGTCAGAGACAAAGGGAGAACGGCTCAGGTCCCCGCACCCGGCCAGCAGGGCGACCCCCGCTGCGACCAGCAGCGTGGTGATCGTGCCCGAAACAGTGTGAGCGAATCGATTGAACATATCGTACCTCCTTGGGGAATAAAATCATCAATTTTTCTTTTCAGTTCATAACTACCGTGATGTCCATCGCGCAAAGGACGTGCCAGCAAAATCCTCTCGGTACGCTCCTTGCAGGCACATCGAACATATAACACGGTTTTTCAATATGTTATTCTTTCAAATATTGTTGGCCGAAGCCGAATAATCCCTGTTCTCTGCGCTGACAAATCCCCCTCAGTGTCTGATATCAGCCAGAAAATGTGCGGCATATCTAACACCTGTCCCAAATCCTCCAATAAAAAAAACCCCGCGCAAAATGCGGGGTTTGAACCCAAAGTGAAACCGCTACCAACACTCACTTCCGGTTGTTTTCCTCATCCAATTGATCTCACCGTCCGAAACGGTGATCAGCCGGTGAATTTAAAGATCGTCTGCCCGACCTTGACCAGATCTTCGTCTTCCAGCTTCCGGGTGCCCACAACACGCTCGCCGTTCACGAAGGTGCCGTTCTTGCTGCCCAGCTCCTCCACCCAGAACCCCTCCTCTTCATACACGATCTTCATGTGGCGGCTGGAAACCTGTTCGTCATCCACCACAATATCGTTGGCCGCATCCCGTCCCACATACCGTTCCACGTCGGAAAGCAGGTATGCCTTCTCCTCGCCGGTCGTCTCGTCCTGCCAGACCAGCCGCACGGCGGGACGGCCTTCCTCTACAAGGCCGCAACCGCAGGAGGCGCAGAACAGACTCCCGTCCTTATTCTGCCGTCCACAGTGTATACAGGTGATCATAATGGGTCCTCAGATGCTTCTTGACGGGACCTGGCATCCTGGACCAGCGCCGCCAGATCTTTGTCACCGGGCCGATCCTGGAGGATCTTTTCCCAGATCTCCAGAGCACGGGGATAAAGCCCTTTCCTGAAATAGACCATGCCCAGCCGGTAACGCACATCGGATATGTCCAGCGCCTTCTGCGTGGTCATCGCGCCCGGAATGTTGAAGGGCGAGAGCTGTTTTCCGCACTGTGAGCAGTACCGGTCCTCGGCCTCATGGTTTGCGCCGCAATGGGAACAGACAGACATCGGGTCTCCTTCCTCTGTGTCGGCCGCGCCAACACACATCGGATTCAGGCCGCATCTCCCTCGGCCATAGGGGGCAGAAACACCCTGAAACTCGCCCCCTGTCCCTCTGTGGAAGAAACGAGGATATTCCCGTCCCACTCCCTCACAATGGTCCGGGCGATGGACAGCCCCAGACCGGTCCCCTTTTCCTCTCCCTTGGTGGTAAAAAATGCCTCGAAGAGGTGCGCCAAATGCCCCTCGCTGATGCCGGGGCCGCTGTCTCTCACCTCGGCGGACACAAATCGCTTCGCCAGCGTCTCCTCCCCCACCTCCACCGCCAGCATGTGGGGCCGCCCGGCCCTGGCCTCTTCTTCCACCGCCTCCTGTATGGACCCCCCGGACGTGGCCAGGCAGATCCGACCGTTCCCCCCCACCGCATCCACCGCATTGAGGGTCAGGTTCATCAACACCTGCTCGATCTGCGCCGGATCGGCCAGAACGCGGGGGAGATCCGGCTCCAGGTCCAGCGCGACCTCCGCCCCCTTCAGAATCGGCTCCACAAACGCCTTCAGTTCGGTCAAAAGCGCGTTGAGATCTAAGTCGTGGGCCTCTCCCCGGTGGTGGCGCGCGAATCCCAGAACGTTCTCCACCAGATCCCTCAGATTCTCACTCGCCTCCAGAACGCGTTCCAGGCTCCGCTTTGTGGGCGAGCTGTCCTGGTCCAGAATCCAGGACATCTGAGCGATGATCACGGCCAGCGGATTCTTGAGCTCGTGTACGATCGCCGCCGCCATCTCCCCCATAGCCGCCAGCCGCTCGGAACGGACCAGCATCCGCTGCGCCTCCCGGAGTTCGCGGTGCGCCCGCTCCAGCTCCTCCAGGCGGTTCTGCAGCTCCCGGTTCCGTTCTCTCAACTCCTGGTAGGCAATCTCTCGCTCCCGGTCGGAAGCCAGCAGGTGCTCCTCCATCTGCCTGTAGGACGTCTCCAGCTCGTTCAACAGGTGGGCTTTTTCCTGTTTCAGAGCCTCAACCTGTGCCCTCAGGCCTGCAACCTCGGCATCACTCATACCCGGCTCTCCCGTGAAGCGGCGAATATTCCCCGATGAAATTTAGCTACTGGGATTCAACAGGTCAAGCACAAACCCCGAACGGCCCGCCGGGTTTGGTGAAAAACAGGCAAAAAAAAGAGCAGGCAACCCGCCCGCTCACGCACTCAGACCCACAGACGCTGGCTACTGCCGGAGGGCCTCCATTTCCGCTTTCAATTCCTCTGCAGCCTCCAGCCACCTCTGCGCATCTATCTTTTCAAACCAGGCGATCGATCGTTCCAGCTCCCCGGCTGCGCCGTCCAGGTCGCCCTGTGCCTTGAGCATCCGGGCATATTCCAGATGACCGCTTCCCGCCCCCTTGGGATAGGGCAGGGCCTCGGTCATCGAGATGCCCTTTTCAAAGTAAGACCGGGCCTCCTCCCACTTCTGTTCGGCAGTGGCCACCTGGCCCAGCGTTTTGAAAACGTCCGCCGTCTCCAGCCGCCGGTTCACCTTCTTAAAAATCTCCAGGGCTTTCAGACAGGCCCGTTTGCTCCCCACCGGATCTCCGGTCTCCAAAAACACCTCCGCAAGGTTCAGATAGCACTTCGCCTCCCGGGAAATATTTCGAGTCTTCACAGAAAGCGCCAGAGCTTCCTCATAGGCTTCCTTCGCGCGTGTCCACTCCTTCTGGCCCGCGTGGGACCACCCCATATTGACGTAGACCTGGGACAGCCCGCCCAGATCTTCCATCGCTTCGTAGATCTGCCGGCTCTTCTCGAAAAACTCTACCGCCCGGTCTGAGTCGCCCCGGATGCTGGCCATAACCCCGGATTTCATGTAAATCGCGGCCATCGGGCGCTTTGCACCCACCTGCCGGGCAACGCGCAGCGCCCGGGTGAAGTAGGACTCAACGCGTTTCCAGTCTCCCTGCTGAAAGGGAATGTTCGCCGCCCCCACAAGCACCTCGCACAACCTCTGCTGATCGCCCGCCTTGTGGTAGCAGTCGGCGCTCTGCCGGTACTGCCGGGTGGCCTGGGCGTAGTCGCTTGAGCGAAAGAACATCTGCGCCATCCGCCAGTGGATACCGGCCACCAGCAGGTCATCGTCCTCTTTCCCGGCCAGCCCTTCGGCCCGCTCCAGGTGGTCCAGCGCCGTCTGCGTCTCCCCCAGGGTGTCATAGGCGCAGCCCAGTTTGTAAAGCAGGGAAGGTTCCAGATGCGCCCGGTCGGGCACGTCGCCGGCATCGGGTAAGACCTCCAGCGCCCGCCGGTAACAGTCACGGGCCTCCCGGTACGCGAACATGCGCCTGGCCCGCTCGGCCGCCCGGACCAAATAGGGCAGGGCCTTATCGGAAGCGCCGCCATCGTAGAAGTGGCGGGCCAGATCGGCCACCGGCTCCTTCCCCTCATTGGCCGCCTGCGCCTCTAAGTAGGCGCCGCAGGCCAGGTGATACTCCCGCCGCAGTTCCTGGGAGATCTCGTCGTAGAGGATCTCGCGGATCTTCGCATGGCAGAACGCATAAGCCTCCCCCTCCGACCGGACAAGCTGGTGCGTCTGCTCCAGCCGGTTCAAGACCCGAAGCACCCGCACCCGTTTCTCTTCCGCAATATGCACCAGCGCGCCGGAGGTGAACCGCTCGCCCGCAACCGCCGCGATCTGGAGCAGCTCCCGCTGGTCGTCGGTGAGCCGTTCGATGCGGCGTACAACCACGTCGTAAACCCGGTCCGGGAGGTCGGCCCGCGTAATTTCGCGCTTCTCCCGCCAGATGCCCCGCCGCTCCAGGAGCACCCCTTCGTCTCGCAGCAGCTTGAGCACCTCAATAAGGAAAAAGGGATTTCCGCCCGTCTCCTCAAACAGCGAGCTCCGGAAGTCCGCTGAAAGCATCGCCCGCCGGAAGATGAACCGCAGCATCAGGTTCACGCCTTCCATGCCCAGCCCTTCCAGCTCGATCTTCTGGAAAATTCCCTCCCGGCTCATCCGCTGCATCGTATCCACAAGAGGATGGGCGCGCCCCTCCCCGTCGGGAAGCAGGTCCTCCGTCCGGTAAGTCCCCAAAATCAGCAGACGGCGCTCCATCGCATTCCGGGCAACGTAGTAGAGAAGCTGCAAACTGCCGCTGTCCGCCCAGTGCAAATCGTCCAGCAGCAGCACCACCGGCGTCTCTCGGGAGAGAAACAGCAGCACCTGCGTGATCGCCTCAAACAGCCGCTCCTTGGACGCGGCAATCGTCGCTTCCGAATCGATTAGCCCGGTGTTGAACCGGGTGCGGATCACCGTCATCAAACGCGACGTCAGCTCCTCTAACTCCGGCGCCTCCTCCCGGATAAACGCGAGCACCTTCTCCCGTTCGGGCCCGTCCGCAGACTCCAGGCTCTGCCCCAGCGCCTCCATAAAAGGCAAATACGGCTCGGGCCCCTCGCTGTACAGGCAGGAGCCCTGCAGCACCAGAGCGCCCTTCCCACGGGCGTAGGCCATGGTCTCCTGGGCCAGGCGCGTCTTCCCCATACCCGCCTCCCCGCCGATCAGAATCGTGCTCCCCGCTTCATCCTCCAGCCCGTCCACGGCCGCCTTCAATGCCTTCCACTCATCCTCCCGGCCCACCATCCGGCACTCGAACTGCGTTCCCTGCGCTCTGGCCGGGAGCGCTTCCGGCGTCTCGGGCGCTTCCAGCGCCGGCTCGCCCGCAGCCTCCCGCCCCTCCAGCAGCGCCTCAATCGCTTCTCGCATCTCTACAGCGGAGGCATAACGCTCCGCCGGATCTTTGGCCATTGCCCGGAGGATCAGCTTTTCAACGGCCACCGGCAGATCCTTCGCAAGCTGCCCGGGCGGCGTCGGGTCCTCCTCCATCTGCTTATAAATCACCGTAACCGCGTTCGGCCCGGAGAAGGGCCGCCGGCCTGTGAACAACTCGTACAACAGCACACCCAGCGCGTAGAGGTCCGTCCGCCCGTCCAGCGCTTCGCCCATAATCTGCTCCGGGGCCATATACTCGGGCGTGCCCACCGTTTCACTGGCCTGCGTGAGCGCCTGCGATGTGGAGAAGCGCGCAATGCCGAAATCCAGCACCTTCACCTGACCGTCGGGAGCGAGCCACACATTGTCCGGCTTGATATCCCGGTGGAGCAGATCCTTGGCGTGGGCCGCCTCCAGCGCCCGGCAGACCTGCGCCGCAAACTGAAGCCCCTCCCGCCAGGGCGGCCGCTTTCCCTCCTGGACCATCTGGCGGAAGGACGTCCCCGAAAGCAGTTCCATCACAAAATAGGTGGACCCCTCGTGCTCCCCGATATCGTGGATCACCACCACATTTGGATGGGCCAACCCCGCAGCCGCCTGCGCCTCCCGGTAGAAGCGCTCCACCTCCGTCGGAGTAGGCGCCGCCTGGGTCGCCAGGAACTTGATGGCCACATCCCGGTCCAGCGCCTCGTCGTGGGCGCGGTAAACCGTGCCCATCGCGCCCTGTCCGATCAGCTCCCGGACCTCATAATTTTGGATTTTCTGTCCGATCATGGTCGTATAAAACCGGTTTCGATTGCGGATTGCGGATTATTGAATTCAGCCTATCTAAAGAGACATTCTTGTAGCCGCAGGCTTCAGCCTGCGCCCCCTGCCTGCAACGCACCCTGAAGGGTGCGGCTACATCTACTGTCTCAGCTCTGGTCCACCAACTCCTTCACGGTCGCCAGCAGCTCCTTCGGGTCGAACGGCTTGGAAAACGCGCGAAGCGCGCCGAATTCTTCGGCAAAAGACAGGTAATCCAGCCTGCCCTTCATATCCCCACCGGAGATGGCGATAATCTTGATGTCTGGAAATTCGCCCTGGAGTTGCCGGATCACCTCCAGCCCATCTTCACCGGGCATCATAATATCGGTAATAATAAGATCGGCCGACATCTCCCGGTAGAGGCGCACCCCTTCCTTGCCAGTAGGGGCGGCCACGACCTCGTACCCGGCTGCCCCCAGCATATCCTGGAGCATCTCCCGCATCAGATCGTTGTCGTCGATAACCACAATACGTGCCAAACCCGAGACCTCCTGAATAAGGTGCGCACAGACAAATCGTGCGCCGGCGTCATACCGCTTCATCCCCGGCTGTCATATTTTAACGCGGTAAAGTCCATCTTAAATTCCGTGCCTCCGCTGCGATCCAGTTCAATGCTGCCCTCTAACTGATCGACCAGGGTGATCACCAATTGCAGCCCCAGCGATTCCGTATTTCGAAAATCCAGCTCGTCCGGGAACCCGACACCGTCATCTCCCACCGTAAGCGTAAACCGGTCTTCACCGTCCGATCGAAGCGCAACACGCACCTCCCCACTCCTCCCGTCCGGAAATGCGTACTTCAGGGCATTGGACACCAGCTCGTTGATAACCAGCCCGCAGGGAATGGCCGTATCGATCCCCAGGAAGATCTCCTCGACCTCCACCACCGGCCGGACCCTGCCTGCCTGGGATGCATAGGACCTGAGCAGGTAGCTCACGAGGCCCTGAATATATTCGGAAAAATCGACCCTGGCCAGATCTTCGGATTGATACAGCTTCTCGTGGATCAGCGCCATCGATTGCACGCGGTCCTGGCTCTCCCGAAACATGCCCAGGTTCTCCGGTCCGCCCATCTGCTCCGCCTGCAGGTTGAGCAGGCTGGAAATAATCTGCAAATTGTTCTTGACCCGGTGGTGGATCTCCTTCAACAGCACCTCTTTCTCCCTCAGCGAGGCCCTGATCTGCGTTTCTGCCTGCTGGCGCCTCACGATCTCTGCTTTGAGTTCTTCGTTTATTTCTCCAAGTTCCCGGGCGCGGTCCTGGGCCTCCTGGTACTTCTGGGCCTGGTCTAAGGTATCGGCAAGCTCCCGGTCCTTCTCCTCCAGCATCTCGTTCACCTTAAAAAGCTCGGACGCCTGCCTGGCCAGCACCTCCTCCGCCCGCTTGCGTTCGGTGATATTCTGGAGCACGCCCAGGATGGCATCGGGAGCGTCGCCCTTAAAACTGCAGCTGAAACTCCCTGCAAGCGTAAGCGGCCTGCCGTCTCTGGCCAGAAACACCGTTTCAAAATGATCGACCCCCTCCCCGCGCTTCACGCGCTCAAACATCCCCACACACTCCCCCCGATACTCGGGGTGGACCAGATCGAACAAAGAAAGACCGTCCACCTCTTCCTCGCTGTACCCCAGCACCTGACGCCAGGCGGGATTCGTATAAATAAGCCTGCCGTCCAGGGTCACACCCTGAATCAGGTCGACCGCGCTCTCAAGCAGGTCCCGATACGAAACGTCCACCTCTCGCTCCCCTGCCCCCGCCCTCCGGGGGCTAATTGCCGGCAGTCCAAACAAAAGAACCCCCAGGAACCCCCCGAGGGCAATAAGAACAATCAGAGCCATAGCATATCTCGATCTTTGAGAGGCACACCGCCCGCCTACGACGTATGCCTCTTTTTCAGCGCCCCTCCCACCTGCGCCAGCAAATCGGCCATCGCAATCGGCTTGTGCAAAACCACCAGTCCGGCTTCCCGAACGCGCTCCCACCTGCCCCGCTCGTCCAGATAGCCGGTCATCAAAACCGCCGCAAGATCGGCGTGCGCCTCCAAAGCCTGTGTGACCAGATCCGGACCGTGGCCGTCCGGAAGAACCACATCGCACAAAATCAGGTCAAAGGGGCCGTGACCGTTCTGGAGGACCGCCCTCGCCTCGGCCACCGTGCCGCATGCGTGCACATTGTACTCTTTGTCCTCAAGCATCGTCTCCAGCATCTCTCGGAGGGTATCTTCGTCTTCCACCAGCAGGATCCGCTCTCCCTGCCCCCTCGGCCTATCCAGCGAAACGGGGGGGGCGACCTCCGGGACAGGGTACGCTTCCTCTATAAGCGCGGGCAGGTAAATCTCAAACCGGCTGCCTTTGCCCGGCTCGCTCTGGATGGTAATCCAGCCCTCGTGCGACTGCACAATCCCGTAAACCACCGACAGGCCCAGGCCCGTTCCCTTATCCGACGCCTTGGTCGTAAAAAAAGGTTCAAATAAACGCGCCACCACCTCCGGGTCCATTCCCACGCCCGTGTCGCTGGCAACCAGGCGGACAAACCGGCCCGGACGCCCCTCCGGATGCCGCTGGCAGTAGGCCTCATCAACCACCACATTCTCCGTCTCGATCCGCAGCGTCCCCCCCTCCGGCATCGCATCCCGCGCATTCACCGCCAGATTGATCACCACCTGATCCAGGTTCACAGAATCCGCCTTCACCGTCCAGAGATTCTCTAAGAGGCGCAGGTCCACAACCACATCCTCTCCCAGAAGCCGCCCCAGCATCTTCTCCAGATTGCCCACCTGCCGGTTCAGGTCCATCGGCAGCTTGTCCATCGGCTGCTGGCTGCCGAACACCAGCAGCTGCCTGCTCAGGGCCGATGAATGCGTCGTGGCCTCCAGCGCCTGAAGGAGGTAATCGTGCAAAGAGGTATCTCTGGGCACCTGGTCCAGGACCATGTCCAGATAGCCCCGAATCACGCCCAGATTGTTGTTAAAATCGTGGGCCACACCGCCTGCGAGCCGTCCCACAGCCTCCATCTTCTGGGCCTGAAGCAGTTCCGCTTCGCTCTCCCGCAGCGCCTCCGTGGTCTGCCTGTGCTCCTCCACCTCCTGCTTCAACCGTTCATTGGCCGATTTCAGATCGGCCGTGCGCTCCTCCACGCGCAGTTCGAGTTCGTCTCTGGCCTTGCGAAGCGCCTCCTCGGCCTGGTGCTTGAAGAGGGCCATTTCAATCGTTGTGCGGAGTTCACTTTCCTCAAAAGGTTTGAGAATATACCCGAACGGCCCCGTGATCTTCGCACGCCGCAGAGTGTGCTCATCCGCATAGGCCGTGAGATAAACCACAGGGATATTGAACCGGGTGCGAAGCTGATCGGCCGCTTCCGTACCGTCCATATCCCCTTTCAACATAATATCCATCAACACCAGATCGGGCTGTGCCTCGGCGGCCTTTTCAACGGCCTCTTCCCCGGAGGAGGCCGCGGCGGCGACCACATACCCAAAATGCTGCAGCCGGTTCTGGATATCTCTGGCCACAATATTCTCGTCTTCAACCACCATAATCCGCACATCGGCCATCGCAGACTGTCCCTTTTTCAGCCCGACGGATTCAGAGCAACTGGCGAACACACATTACATGTGGTATACGGCATCTCAAAATCTCGCAAAAGCCGTACCACCCTGCCCTGTTCTCCCTTTTCTGGGAAAACATCCGTAAAATCGGCTCTGGAAAAGAGATTTCGCCCCGAAAATAAGGTACTCTTCGATGTCCCGAATGTGTCAGATGTCACAAAATGTAAGATATCCACCACATGGATGCAAGATATCCGCCACCTGATCCCTGCGCCCTATCATAAAATATCGATAAAAAAGGGCCGGAGGACCTCCTGGGGATCACGCCTCCGGCCCTTTCCAATGGGCGATCATACTGCGGAAAATTACGACACGGTCGCAGCGGTCTTGATCGCCGACAGGGACCGCGCCTCGTGTGCCGGCTTGCCGCCCGACCGTCGTACCTGGATCAGCTCGGCCGCCACGCTCACCGCAATCTCCTCCGGATTGTCCGAGCCGATGTCCAGCCCGATGGGCGCATGCACCGCCTCCAGCCGCTCCCGGGGGATGCCCTTCGCCTCCAGCTCCTTCCACATCAGCGCAATCTTGCGCCGGCTGCCGATCATCCCGATGTAGGCCGCATTCGTCTTCACGGCCTGTTCGACCACCGGTTTGTCGTGCTGGTGCCCCCGGGTCACCGCCAGAATATAAGAGAGATCATCCATGACCAGGTGCTCAAACGCCGTCTCCATCTCCAGCGTGAGCGTCTCATCCGCCATCGGGAACCGCTCCCGGTTGGCGAACATCGGCCGGTCGTCGATCACCACAATGCGGAACCCCACCGTATGGGCAATCCGGGCAATGGCAAACGAAACATGACCCCCGCCGAACAGGTAAAGCGTTGGCTCTGGACAAATGGACTCCAGAAAAATCTTGAGCACCTGCCCGCCCGCCACCTCCAGATCGATTACCTTCAGCAGATCCTCCGGCACAGCGTCCATCTCCTCCACCTCCGCCCGCACCGCCGCATCCGCCTCCGCACAGCCCAGCGTGCCCAGCGTCGTCCCGTCTGCGCGCACCAGCAGCTTGGCGCTTGTTTCATCGCCACCCGCAACCAGCGTGGCCAGCACCGCCGATCCCCGCTCCGCCCGGAGCTTCGCAATCTCCCTCAGCGCCTCCACCGACTGCCCCGCAGCAACCGGCTCCGTGAAGATCTCCACATTTCCCCCGCAGTTCAGCCCGTTCTCTCCCGCGTGCTCCTCCGTCAGAATAAACCGCTGAAGCGTCGGCTCTCCCGTCTCCATCACCTCCCGCGCCTCCGCCCACACATCCGCCTCCAGGCACCCCCCGCCCACCGTCCCCACAATCTTCCCCTCGGGCAGCACCAGCATCTTCGCCTTCTTGCTCATCGGCAGCGACCCCGAACTCGACACAATCGTCGAAAGCGCGGCCTTCCCCCCCTCCGAAATCAAACTCAGCGCCTCCGTAAAAACATCCGCCATCCAAACACCCCCTTCAATTGCGGAATGTGGAGTGCGGATTGCGGAATAGAAGATTTTAAATCCGAAATCCGCATTCCGAAATCCGCAATCGTATCATCTCCACACCGACCGCAGCGTCTTGGCCAGCTGCACCAGGCTCTCTAAGTTGTGTGCGGGCAAAAAATAGTCCAGATAGGGCAGGGCCGTCTTCATGCCCAGGCACAGCGGCTGGTAGCCCGGACTTCCCAGGAGGGGATTGAGCCAGAGCAGCTTGTGTACACGCCGCCGGAGCCGCTCCATCTCCTGCCGCATCAACACCGCGTCCCCCCGGTCCCAGCCGTCGCTTACAATAATCATCACCGTCTTGGATTTGAGCATATCGCGGGCAAACCGGTCGTTGAACTCCCGCATACACCCCCCGATATCCGTGCCCCCCGCCCAGTCGTGTACCGTCTCCGACACCTCCAGAAGCGACTCCTCCACCCCCTTGGTCTTCAACAGCCGTGAGATCGGCGTCATCCGGGTAGAAAACACCCCCACCTCCACATCCCGGATCTCCCGCTTCAGCGCGTAGATAAACTGGATCAGAAACTGGCTGTAGCAGTCCATCGACCCGCTCACATCGCACAGCAGCATCAACTTCGCCTTCTTGATACGCCGCCGCCGCATGGCCAGTTCCACCCCGTCCCGGCCATAAAGCGCATTGCGTCTCCAGGTCCTTCTAAAGTCGATCTCCGCTCCCTGTTTTTCGGGCATCCTCCGCCGGCTGCGCCGGTTGGCGATAATATCCACAATCTCCGCGATCACCCGCCTGGCCTGCTCGATCTCCTTGTCCGACATCGCGGCCAGATCCTTCTGCATCAGCGCCTCTTCGGGGCTGTACCCCACCTCCTCCGACTCCCCCTCCCCTTCTGCATCCTCCTCCCCCCGATCGAGCGTCTCCACCCGCTCGTTCAACTCGTCTAAGAGGTCCAGGTCCGGGTCTTCCCCCTCCTCCTCGGACAGCTCCGCCTCCAGCGTGCGTGCGGACACCTCCCAGAACGCCTGGAACACCCGGTCGAACGTGTCCAGATCGTCGAAACGCGAAACCAGCGTCGCCCGGGCCGCCGCGTAAAAGTCCCGGCGGTCACTCACATCCACAAACTGGAAACTCTGGCACAGGTCGAGCAGGTTGCCCGAATTCACCTCCACACCCGCCCGGTGCAGCAGCCGCGAAAACGCCACCACCTGCCCCATCATGCTCCGGTCCCTCGGCATCGGTTGACCCATTCTCAATCCCTCTCACACCGCCTTCGCCGCACGCTTCTTCGCAACCCGTTCCCTCAACACCCTGGCCTTCTCGATAATCTGAGGCAGGCCGTCTTCCTGGAGTTTTTCAATATCTTCCTTGTACTTCAAAATACATCCCAGCGTCGCGTCCACCGTCGGTGGGTTCAGTTCCTCGATATTCAGCGCCATCAGAGCCAGGGCCCAGTCGATCGTCTCGGCGATCCCGGGGCGCTTGTAAAAATCCCGGGTCCGCATCAGCTGCATAAACCCGCAGACCTGCCGGGCCAGCTCCTCCTGGATGTCCGGCACCCGCGAATCGACAATATCCATCTCCTTCTCGAACGTCGGGTAGTCGATCCAGAGGTAGAGACACCGCCGCTTCAACGCATCGTGGAGCTCCCGCGTTCGGTTGGACGTCAGAACCACAACGGGGACCTTACTTGCTTCAAGCGTGCCGATCTCCGGAATCGTAATCTGGAAGTCGGACAGCACCTCTAAGAGGAAGGCTTCGAATTCTTCGTCCGAGCGATCAACCTCATCGATCAGCAGCACCGGCGGATTCTTCCCGTCCGCCTGAATCGCCTGCAGGAGCGGCCGCTTGAGCAGGAACTCCTCACCGAAAATATTCCGCCCGATCTCCTCCTTAGCAGTCCCCCGGGCCTCCTCCAGGCGCAACTCCAGCATCTGCCTCGGGTAGTTCCACTCATACAGCGCCGTATTGGCATCCAGCCCCTCGTAACATTGCAGCCGGATCAGATCCGTCTTCAGAATCTGGGCCATCACCTTGGCCACCTCTGTTTTACCAACGCCGGGTTCACCCTCCAGAAAAACCGGTTTTCCCAGCGACACGGCCAGAAAGATCGTTGTCGCCAGCGTCCGGTCTGCAATATACCCCTGCTCGGCGAATTTCTGCTCAACCTCCTCAATCGATTTGAACATGCCTCCCCGTTTGTCCTTTCTTATCTCAAAGTTTGTTCACCCACGCCCTGAGCGCATCGGCCGTACTCTGAAACGCCAGATCCTCCCACGGAATCTCCGAAGGAGGAAAAGTCCGCACCTCCTGCGTCTCGAAATTCCCCTGGAGCGTCCCGCCCACCACTGCTCCCGTATAGACAACCAGCACCACGGGAACGCCGTCGTAGGAATAGACCCCCAGCAGATCTTCCACAGCCACCTCCAGCCCCACCTCCTCCCGGGCCTCCCGGACAGCCGCCGTCTCGGTCGGCTCGCCCCGATCCACATACCCCCCGGGGAACACCCACTTCCCAATCGAAGGCTCGATCCCCCGCTTCAGCAGCACCACCTGCCCGTCTAAGGCCACAATCACGCCGGCGGCCACCTTCGGGTCCAGATAAACCACAAACCCGCACGCCGGACAGACCGGCAGCTCTTTTCCCTCAATCGGCTTCCGGTCAAGCGTGTGCCCGCATCGTTCGCAGAATCGGGCGCCCGCCCCGTGAGTGTGGGCTGCGGTCTCGGCCATTTCTGGGTCCCGGAACCTCCTGAAAAGGGCTCAAACGAATTAAATATACAGGTTTCTGCTTGCATAACAAGCCCTTTTTGGAGGGATTTACGCCTGAGACACCGGCTGTTGCCGTCCGCCTTCCATAAAAAAACCGCAGACCCTGAAAACCGGAATCTGCGGACTGTTAGACCAACGTTCAAGCATCAAAATTTGTAATAGACCGTCACCCTCGGAATCACCTCTGCATCCACCCCGGAAGCCTGAAAACCCGTAGCCACCACGTTTGGCATCACGTGGATATCCTTCAATGGGATCAGGTCAATCCCACCGATAATCAGAAACTCCCGGTCGTCCGTGGCCTGGTCGTTGGGATCGTAGATGTCAAACCGCCCGAAGACCTTGGCTTTGGGACTCACCTTGCCGGCCCCAAAAACCGAAACCCCGCTCAGTTTCACATCGCCGCCCGGGTCCTTATTCGTCCTCACAAACCCTTCGATCCCCCCGTGAAATGTCTTGCCGGACGTGCCGATGAATCCGCATAGGTGATCCGGTCTTTCCCCCCCGACTTGCCCTCCCAGTCCACATACGCGGTTACTTCAAACGTCCCGGACGGCTTTATGTGCAGCAATGTGTAGATCTTCTTGCCGTTGTCCACCTCCGGGCTCTGTCCGCTGCCGTTGCCCAGCGTCACCTGGGCGTGAACCCTGCCCCCCTCATCCAGCTTTCCCTTAAAGGCGACGCCCAGATCCGCCGAAGAGCCGATCTTGTGCAGGTCCATAACCGTCTTCTCAATCGGCCGGTAGCCCCAGACCCGCTCCGAGACATTCCACGTGGGCGTGCCGGCAAGCCCGAAGTAGAGTGCCCGGTCGTTCTTCCGGTAGCGCAGGTACGCGTGTTTCACAAAAGGCTCCATCTTATCCTTACTGCCAAAGCCCGCATCTTTGGCCTCCAGCCTGAGGCGTCCCGAGAACTGGTCGTTCCACTTCAGGTCGTAAGTCAGATAAATCCTCCGAATCTGAAACCCGTTCTCCTTCTCGTTTGCCCCGCTGGCGATGTAGTAGTAGTCGCCGAACATCTGCCCCTTCAACTTGCCCTCGGCTCCCTCGGCCAATTCCGCCAACCCGGACCAGGCCAGAACGGCGGTCCAGAACAGAATGTGTTGCAACCTCATTGACACCCTCCCGAAAGATGTTTAGAGAAACGGCGTACACGGCCTGAGAAAAGCCACGAATATCTGTCCGTCTTCAAGCGTAGTTACCAAAGTACTGGACTTTGGTGAAAAAAACTGCATAATTTATCATATCTGTCTCATGTCCTGTCAAACCCAAAGGCCAAAAATCGGCCTTTTTGCCCGATCCGGGGAGCTTATGGCATCTCATCCGACCTCCTCCGAAGCGCGAATTGTCGCCTTCATCGATATGGGCACCAACTCGATTCGACTTCTGCTGGTGCGGATCAACCCCAACCACTCCCACACCATCCTCACGCAGCTCAAGCAGACCGTGCGGCTGGGCGAGGGCGAATTCGCAGAGCAGAAGCTCCAGCCGGAGGCCATGGACCGCGCCGTCCTGGTCGTCCAGAAGTTCGCCGACCTGGCCCGGTCCTACGGCGCAGATGAGATCGTTGCCGCCGCAACGGCCGCCACCCGTGAAGCGGAAAACCGGGGTGAGTTTGTGCGCCGTTTGTGGCGGGAAGCCCGGGTGGACATGCGCGTGGTATCGGGCCTGGAAGAGGCCCGCCTCATCTACCTGGGCGTTTCCAGCGGCCTGCATCTGGAGGACAGACAGGCGCTGTTTATCGATATCGGCGGCGGCAGCACCGAGATCATCGTCGGCTCTCAGCAGCAGCATCACTACCTGGACTCGCTCAAGCTGGGGGCCATCCGTCTTACCCTGCTCTTTCTCGCCGATGAAAAGGGTCCGGTAACCCCTTCCCAGTACGAGTTGATCCGGCGGTACGTGCGCCACTATGCGGTATCCTCCCTCCGGCGGGCGTCCGATCATCGGATCGACTTCGCCGTTGGGAGCTCCGGCACCATCGAGCATCTTGCGGACATCACGACGCGTATGGTCTACAAACGGCGCCTGCAACCGGACGACGTGCTGACCCGTACTCACCTCAAGCAAGCCGTCAAAATGCTAAATTCGCTGTCTCTTAAAGAAAGGCGAAAGGTCCCGGGACTCAACCCGGAGCGGGCGGATATCATCATTGGTGGCGCGGCGATCCTGGACACGCTCATGAGTGAACTGGACCTTCCCGAAATCCGCATCACCGACCGCGGACTCCGGGATGGGCTGCTGGTGGACTATCTCTTGAAGGAGGGCCACGCGCCTCTCCTGGAGGAGCTGTCCGTCCGCGAACGGAGCATGCTGCGGCTGGGGCGCACCTGCAATTTTGATGAAGCACACGGCCAAACCGCCGCCCGGCTGGCGCTGGAACTGTTCGACAGCGCCCGTGAAATCAAGCTGCACACATTCGGCAATTGGGAGCGCGAACTCTTGAAATATGCAGCGCTCCTGCACGACATCGGCGGGTTCCTTACCTACGACAGCCATCAGGCGCACACCTACTACCTCATCCGGAACGCCGACCTGCTCGGCTTCGACCAGACGGAGATCGCCATTGTTGCCACAACCGCCTTCTACCACCGAAAGGCGCTTCCCCGCAAGAAACACCCCGAGTTCGCCACGCTGGACAAACGGTCACGAAAAATCGTGCGGGTGCTGTGTGTACTGGTCCGCATCGCAGAAAACCTGGACCGCAGCCATGCCGGCCTGGTGCAGCATGCACGTCTGTGCGCCGGTGACAAAAAACATGTTATCTTGAAAGTGGACGCCGATCACGACTGTCAGGTCGAAATATGGGGCGTCCAGAAACACATGGCCTCTTTCGAGAAGGTATTTGGGAAAAAACTGGAGATCGAAATAGTCACAGAAACGAACGGCAGTGGAAATTCAGGCCGAGATTCTGAATCAGCGGAAGGAGAAGTTAAGAATCGTAGAACAAAAAATGACCGACAAATTGCATCAGGATAGTCCTTGTTTTGATTTGACTTATCGCTTTTTTCAGGTTATTATTTAGGGTTGTATCAAGGAAAGGTTCCCCCCCTTTCAACGGAGTGACCGATGGACCTTCACGATCCCCAACTTTATACCAACCGGGAACTCTCCTGGCTCAATTTCAACGAGCGCGTACTTCAGGAAGCCCGGGACCCGCGCAATCCCCTGTTGGAGCGCGTCAAATTCCTCGGCATTGTGGCGAACAATCTGGACGAATTCTTCGAGGTCCGTGTTGCCGGTCTGCTTCAGCAGAAAGAGGCGGGCGTAGCGGACTCCGGTCCGGACGGTCTGCTTCCCGAAGAACAGCTTCAGGCCATCTCGAAGGAGGCCCACCGCCTGGTAGACGAACAGTATGCCTGCTGGAACGACGAACTGCTCCCGGCCCTTCATGAGGCCGACGTCCACATCCGCACGCTGGACAGCCTCTCCGATGCCGAGCGGATATTCGTTCGGGACTACTGCCGGCGGGAACTCCATCCCGTGCTGACCCCGCTCACGGTGAACCCGGCGCATCCTTTTCCTCCGGTTGTCAACAAAGCCCTCTGCCTGGCTGTACTCCTGAAAAGCAAAGAGAACGAAACCTTCTTCGGAGTCGTAACGGTCCCCCGCATCCTCCCTCGCCTCATCCGGCTGCCCAGGGCGGAAGAGGGCCGGCGCGTGGACTACGTCTTTTTAGCGGACCTGGTCCGGGCTCACCTTCCGGAGCTTTTCCGGGGATACGAAATCCTGGGCACGGCGGCCTTCCGGACAACCCGAAACAGCGACCTTTACCTGGACGAAGAAGAGGCCGACGACCTCCTGCTGGCCATCGAAGATGAACTGAAGCGCCGGCGCAAAGGGGATACGGTGAGGCTGGAGATCGATGCAAGCGCCCCCGAACAGATCGTACGACGTCTCAAGGCGATCTACAGTATGGGGGAAGACCAGGTCTACCGCGTACACGGCCCGGTGAACCTGAACCGGCTGATGATGCTCTACAGCGACACCCCCCGTCCGGACCTGAAGTACCCCCCCTACCAGCCGGTCGAACTTCCCCTCGGCGAGACCCTGGAGCAGCTTTTTGCGGAGATCCGGCAGCGGGATATCCTGCTGCATCACCCCTACGATTCCTTCCACTCCGTCGTTCAGTTTGTCGCAGCAGCAGCCGAAGATCCAAACGTGCTGGCCATCAAGCAGACCCTTTACCGGACCACCGATGATTCTCCGATCATGGAGGCGCTCATCAAGGCCGCCGAAGCGGGCAAGGAGGTCACGGTTGTCGTCGAGCTGAAGGCCCGTTTCGATGAAGCCCCCAACATCCGCTGGGCACGACAGCTTCAGGACGCGGGCGTGTGTGTGGTCTACGGCGTGGTGGGATTGAAGACCCACTGCAAACTCTCCCTGCTTGTCCGCCGGGAGGCCGACGGCCTGCGGCGCTATGCCCACATCGGTACGGGCAACTACAATCCGTCCACCGCCCGGCAATATACCGACCTGGGGATGATGACGGCCAGGGAAGACATTACGACCGACGTAGCAGAGGTCTTCAACCTCCTCACCACCCAGTCCACACATCCCGAAGTCAAGAAACTCCTGGTAGCGCCTTTTGCCATGCTGGATCGGATCCTGGAGAAAATCGACCGCGAAATCGAACACGCGAAGGCCGGCCGCCCGGCCCGTATTGTGGGTAAGATGAATTCCCTGCAGGACGCGAAAATCATCCGCGCCCTGTACAGAGCGTCTCAAAGCGGCGTCGAAATCGACCTGATCGTCCGCGGCATCTGCTGCCTCCGTCCGGGCATTCCGGGGGTAAGCGACCACATCCGCATCCGGAGCATCGTGGGGCGTTACTTAGAACACAGCCGGATCTACTCGTTCGAAAATGGGGGCAACCCGGAAGTTTACATCGGCAGCGCCGACTGGATGCCGCGCAACCTGCGGCGGCGGGTGGAAATCCTCTGCCCGGTGGAAGACCCGGAACTTGCCCGGAGGCTTCGGTCTCAAATTCTCTCCGTCTGTCTGGCCGACACGGTCAAAGCCAGGGAACTCCTGCCCAACGCCGCCCACCGGTGGGCGGCTGCTTCGGACGGCATGCCGGCCCTCTCCGCCCAGGATGCCCTGATGGCCCTGGCCCGGGGAGAACCGGTTGACATCCCGAATTTTCTTTCCCAGTCTGTTTTATCCGGCCAGCAAGCCCCTCCCTCTTCAAAATCCAACGGACCTGCCAGAGAACCGGGCCGTACCTCCGTAAAAAAGAGGTCCGGGAAAATCCCTTCGAAAAAGGCAGCCGGATAAATCCAGCGGTAACTGCACGGAATACAACCATAAAAAGCGGCCAGATCGATCGACCTGGCCGCTTTCTGTGTCTTGTTTCCCTCCGCTTATCCTCTCCAGAAACCCGTACGGCCCAACCCGATTTCCCTTCTGTGTCCCTCCGTATATTTCCGTGGCGCATTTTACGCCTCATCTCCTCCCAGCCGGTCGAACGGATTTGCCACGCTCGACGCAATATTCGACAGATGGGCGCTGATCCGCCGCAGGAACCGCGACGCAATACTGCAGACAACCGTCTCCCGCCCGACATCGGGGTCCTGCATCACGGTCTCAACAAAAAGGTCGGTCCGGTCTTTCACCTCCCGGTGCCGCCGCATCACCTCCCGCGCCAGGTCCGCGTCGCTCTCCCGAAGGGCCTTCAGCGTCATTCCGAACATCGGCTCAATCATCTCCCGGATCTCCCCGCACATGGCCGGGTACTTCTCCTCTCCGGAAGCTTCGGAACGCCACCGGGTCAACTCCAACAGGCTCTTGGTATAATCGCCAACCCGCTCCACATCGTGCACAATTCCGATCAGCGCCAGGCTGGCCGGCAGATCCTGCTCGGGGTTTAGAGCCAGATGTTCGAATACCATCCGCCGCACCATCCGCTCGCCCACGTTGATATCTTCATCTTCCTGCACAATATCCACCTCCGGCTGCTTCCCCAGCAGCAGGGCGTCGCAGGCGGCCCGATACATCCCTTCTTCCCGCTCCAGCATGCCGTAGGTCTCCTCTAAGGCATCGTTGAGCAGACCGCTCGGCTTTCGGCCTCTCCATAGATTTTTTATCATAGATCAACTCACCTCCAAAAAAGAATAATCGCCCCGGGAACCACATAAAACACCACCAGAATATAAACGATCGCCAGCCCCTGCGAGCGGCTCGTCAGATCGGCCAGCATGTGGGCCAGCCGGATCGGAATCAACCGGATGAACCGGATCGGATAGACCAGCGCGATCCCGCTCAGATTAAAAAAAAGATGGACGAATGCAATTGTGATGGCCGCGACGTTGGCCGTAGACAGCGCCGCCAGCATTGCGGTTACCGTGGTACCCACATTGGCCCCCAGCGTATAGGGAAAGATCTGTGCCACCGTCAAAATACCCGCCCCAACCAGCGGAATGATGAGCGACGTCGAAATCGAACTGCTCTGCACCAGAACCGTGAGCACCAGCCCGAACAGCATGGCCAGGGCAGGAGCCCCGAACAGGTAACGGTGCAGGAACCGCTCTGCGCGCCGCACCACGATCCCCCTGGCCAGATCCACCAGGTACTTTAGAGCCAGGTACATCAGGACCAGCGAGACGATCAGGACCAGCGTCGGATTCTGTCCCAGAAAGTCGATTGCCGCACCAACCGCCGGTTTCACAATCGCCTTGATCGGGTTGGCCAGCTTCATCCCGCCCACGCCCACGAACAGCTTCGCAACAAATCCCGCCAGGTGCTTTAGATAGCCAAACATCAGCTCCAGCGGCAGGAGCACCGCAACCGCAATCAGGTTAAAAAAATCATGCACCGTCGCGCCTGCCAGCGCCCGCCTGAACTCCTCCCGGCGGGTGATATGTCCCATCGAGACCAGAGTATTGGTCACACTCGTGCCGATATTGGCGCCCATAACAATCGGCACCGCGCTTTCGATGCTCAGCCCTCCGGCAGCGACGATGCCGACGGTTATCGAGGTGGTGGTCGAAGAACTCTGCACCAGCGTTGTGGCGAGAATGCCCACAAACAAACCGACCAGAGGGTTGGCGGTTGTTTCCACAAGCTGCCTGGCGAAGCCTTTGCCAAACAGCTTGAACGCCCCGCCCATCATCCCGATACTGACCAGAAACAGATAAAGCACCCCGGCCAGCAGGAGCACCTGCCCCCAGGTCTTCCAGGCTTCCTTATCCATACACCCTCCCTTTCGACGCCCTACAACAGATAATCCGAAGAATAAAAAGTTATACAGTCTTTGCCTGAGATTCAGTTTTTCTTATCGTTTATCCGAGAATTCGGCCCAGTTGCACCAGGCCGACAACGGCTCCTGCAATCATCGGAAATAGCCCCACCCCCAGGCGATAATCTTCTCGAAGGATTCGCCACCCCTTGATGCGACGGATGCCGTGTTCCACATAGATGCGTTGCTGGGCGATCTGCCGGTTCTCTTGACGTTGCTCGCTTGTGAGTTCACCCCCCTTTGGTTTTTTGTGAGGTGAGATGATCTCGGGGTGTGCTTGACTCTGATAGCCCTTATCTCCCAGTTTATCGGCATTGGGGAACTGCTGGTGCACCCCACTTTCTTCATAAAGCCGGATGTCCGCCTTTGGCCCACGATGGCCTGCATCGATGCTGAGAATCTCTCCCTTTTTATCTGTGGCCATCTGGGTCTTGATCGTGTGGCGTTTGCGTTTACCCGAGTAGACCTGCCTTTGCCTCTCGTCGATAGAAGGCCGTCGGATGGGCGTTTCAAAGCTATCGACCAGCACTCGATCCACCTCATCAGGATGCCAGGAAGGTTCGCCCTTCTTCCATGTCTTCTCTGCATCAAAACGCTGGGAGGGACAGACCTCCCTCAAAACCGGAATCACCTCATGAAACGTGTTTTCCGAAGTATCCGCACTCACCCCAAACATCTCCCCCACCACGGCGTGGGCAACGTTGTGACGCAAATAAAGCAAGCTCATCAACACCTCTTGATACGGTTTTAACCGCCGCTTGCGCCCACCCCCCACGACCCGTCTGCGATTGGGCCGAAAAACCTGGGCCTGACGACGACGGTCCACCAACACCGGCAGCACAGCCTCCAAAAGCTCTGCCAAAGCAGCTGGAGAAAGGCCAAACAAGGCGCGAATCTTTCCCGGATGGGCTGTGTCAAGGCTGCGTAGATCGATCATGGCAGGGCTCCTCGCGGAAGCAGTTAAAGGAGAGCGAACGACCTCCTTTCGGAGTCTGGATGCGATATTACGCAAATGGCTTGCCAAAGTCCAGAATTATTCCTCGGACCATCTAATTGGCCAAGCGCCTCCATGAGATGTTCGATCTCCGTTTCCAGCGTCCGATACCCTTCTTCCGCTCCGGACAGATCCCCTTCACGCCCCATGTCTTCCAGCCGCAGCGCCGCCTCTACGGCTCTCCGGGCGCCAAAATTTCCAACCGAGCCCTTCAGCTTGTGCGCCGCTTGCATCAGCGCCTCCCCATCCCCCTGCGCAATCGCCTCCCGGATCGCCGACAGCATGTTGGGACAGTCTTCCAGAAACAGCCTGTAGATCTCTTTGAACAGCTTCTCATCTCCGTCGAGACGCATCCAGAGTTCCTCCCGGTCGAAAATCGCATTTTCCCTCTCACCACCTTCGGGTGTGTCCACCTCGGCGCCGACTGGAACCAGCGCTTCAACAACCCTGAAGAGTTCCTCCGGCCGGACCGGCTTGGACACATACCCGTCCATCCCCGCTTCCAAACAGCGCTCCCGGTCTCCTTCCAGGGCATAGGCCGTGGTTGCAACAATCGGAATGTGGGTCCCGGATCTCTTTTCCTTCTCCCGGATGCGGCCTGTTGTCTCAAATCCATCCATCCCCGGCATCTGCACATCCATCAGCACCAGGTCGAATTGCGCCTGCTCCAGCGCCTCCAGCGTCTTCCATCCGTCTTCTACAACAACAACCGTGTGTCCCCGCTTTTCAAGCAGCCCAACCATCAGCCGCTGGTTGACAACCGTATCCTCGGCCAGCAGGATGCGCAGAGAACGCCGGGGTTCGCGCAGTGAATCGGGGGTGATCGGAGGGGGATGCGCTTCCTCCGGCTGCGCCTCGGGACGTTTTTGCAGCCCGAACCGGGCGGTGAAATGGAATCGGCTTCCTTTACCCACCTCGCTCTCCATCCAGATCCTGCCCCCCATCATCTCTACCAGTTGCGACGAAATGGGCAGGCCCAGCCCCGTGCCGCCGTACCGGCGTGTGGTAGAACTGTCGGCCTGCGCAAATGCCTCAAAAATCTGCTGCTGCTGCTCCGGCGCAATGCCAATGCCCCTATCGGCCACCAGAAAGTGCAGGCAGACCTCTGCCTCGGTCAGAGATTCGACCTCGGTCCGGACCATCACCTCCCCTTTCTGCGTGAACTTAATTGCGTTGCCCACAAGGTTCACCATAACCTGCCTCAAACGTCCGGGGTCTCCTACCAGCGCGTCGGGGGCCTCGGGCAGGATCTCCCATGCCACTTCGATGCCCTTCTCCTCCGCACCGAGCGCCAGAAGCTTGAGCGTATCGCCCAGACTCTTGCGCAGGCTGAAATCGATAGACTCCATGTCGAGCTTTCCGGCTTCAATCTTGGAAAAGTCGAGGATGTCATCGATAACTTTGAGCAAAGCGTCCGCCGATACCTTCACCATCCCCAGATACTCTTTCTGCTCCGGCGCCAGCTCCGTGCCCAGCGCCAGGTCGGTCATGCCGATGATCCCGTTCATCGGCGTGCGAATCTCGTGGCTCATATTGGCCAGAAACTCGCTCTTGGACCGGTTGGCGGCCTCGGCGGCCTCTTTGGCTTCCTGGAGCCCTTCCTCTGCCTGCTTGCGCTCGACAACTTCACGCTGGAGCTGCTCATTGGTCCTTGCCAGATCCTCGGTGCGTTCGGCCACAAGCTGCTCGATCCTGACCGTACGGCCTGTTACCACAAGCAGGAATGCCCCCAGCAGGCTGGTAAACAGGAGTCCGCCCGCCAGGACCACCCACGCCTGCCAGGTCTGTTGCGCGGCAAGGTACTCAAACGTTGGAGAAAACCGAAGCGTCCACCGGCGTCCGGCCATCTCGAAGGCGGTCGCCCACTGCATGCCCAATGGACGCTGCCCCTGCTCGTCCTCAACCGCGGAACCCCCCGTCTCTTGCCCTTCTAAGTGATCGCCGTAAAGCAGGCTCACCTCGGTCGAATCCGTCACATCATAGATCCCTAACCCAATGCCCTCCCGCTCCAGGCCTTTTAGCGACGCCTCCACCATATCGCCAATCCGAAAGACCCCCAGCGCGTAGCCCAGCAGGTTCCGGAGGCGTGTTTCCTCCGTATCGTGAGGCAGCCCCTTCGCATAGATCGGCTGGAAGACGAGAAAAGCGTACTGGCGGCCGGTCTCCTGCACCAGCGTGATCCGGGCGGTGGCAACGGTCTCCCCCGTATCGCGCGACCGGTTCAACGCTTCCAGGCGGGTGGGATTCGAAGCCAGGTCGAACCCCAGGGCCATCTCGTTTCCCTCATACGGCTCCACGTAGTACACGGGGAAATACTCGGCACGCTGTAGCGCCCGCACCATCTGTCCCTGTAATTCCCGTTCTGTAATCTGGAAGCTGGAATAACCATCCTGTCGGGCAGCCTCCTCGTAGGCCGCCCTCCGGGCATCCGGCACTCGGGGGATCCACTCCAGCGCCTGAATCCCTGGATGCCTTAAGTACAACCTCTCCACAAAGGTGCGAAACTCGTGGCGATCAACCTCGCGAGAACTGGCGTAGAAACTCTCAATAGAATGCAGGAATTCGAGATAGCCACCGAAGCTTCTCCTCAAAGCCTGGGCCAGGGTGTGTGCCCGCCGCTCAAATTCGAACTTAAGGCGGTCCTCTTCCCAGGCGCTTGCATACACAAAAATAACCACGAATACCGCAAACGTAATACACAGCGGCAGAGCCACGGAAATCCGCCGCCCCCGCCAGACCTGCCTCGGTTCCGCCGTCCAGATAAGCGCCAGGGGAGTAAAAATGAGCACCCCGATTGTGTCCCCAACCCACCACGTCCACCAGGTGAACAGGGAATTGGCCCCCGGGATAACGCCTCCAAGCAACAGAGCCGTCACACCGAATGTGGCGTTGACCAGGCAGCTGACGGGACCTCCCAGGCCCAGAAATCTGAGAATATCTTTTTCCCGGTCCAGCGGATCGGGAAATCCCACGATGCGCCGGATCAAAAAAGCGCCCACAACGGCCTGCAACGCGGCGCCCACACCGATGCCGGTCGCCAGCGAAACGGACTTTAGAATCGTAGCCGTGCTGGTCGCATCAAAGGAGGTGCCCACATTGACGCAGAAGGAGCCCAGCACGATGCCCGGCCACACACGATAGCCGAACAGCAGAACGCCGGCCAGCGCGATGCCCGACGCCGGCCAGACAGCCGTCGCATACCCCGGCGGGATGGCCAGCAGCAGCCCCAGCCTCCCCGAAACATAGTACCCGACGGCAACAATAAGCACCGCAGCGGCGTAGGGCAGGCGGGCCAGTCTGGTAGAATCGCTCTTCATAAAGTCCTCTGCGGCTTCCTTCCGGTCGCGCACCTCGCTTTTTGACATCAAAAAAGCGTCTGCAGGCTCCCCGCAGACGCCTCATCTCTCCCGCACAGCAAATCCGGATCGGCCCACTAAGCCCGTTTGCGCCGGTCCGACAGATAGGCCGTCTCCACGTCTCCATCGATCACCTCCCGGGTAATCAGGCACGCCTTGACATCCCGATGGGATGGGATTTCGTACATCAAATCGAGCATCACCTCCTCCAGCACAGACCGCAGCCCCCGCGCGCCGATCCCCTTCTCCTGCGCGATCTCCACAATCCGCCGCAGGGCATCCTCTTCAAAGCTCAGGTGCACCCCGTCCAGCTCGAACAGCTTCTGATACTGTTTCACAATCGCGTTTTTCGGCGCCGTCAAAATCTGCAGCAGCGTCTCCTCGTCCAGTTCATCCACCGGGGTCACAACCGGCAGCCGCCCCACCAGTTCCGGAATCAGCCCGTAGCGCACCAGGTCATCCGGTTCCACCTGCGCCAGAATCTCCCCCAGACCCTCCTGCCGCCCGTGTCCCTCCCCGAATCCGATGCTCTTCTCCCCCAGCCGCGCCTCAATCGAACGCTCCAATCCCTCGAACGCGCCGCCGCAGATAAAAAGAATCTGTCGTGTATCGATCTGAATCAGAGGCTGCTCGGGATGCTTCCGCCCCCCCTTGGGAGGCACCCCGGCAAGGGTGCCCTCTAAAATTTTAAGCAGCTCCTGCTGTACGCCCTCTCCGGACACGTCCCGGGTGATCGAAGGCGTACTCGATTTCCGAGAAATCTTGTCGATCTCATCGATGTAAATAATCCCGGACTGCGCCCGGCTCAGGTCGTAGTCGGCCGCCTGAAGCAGGCGCACCAGGATATTCTCCACATCTTCACCCACATACCCCGACTCCGTCAGCACCGTGGCATCCACAATGGCAAAAGGCACCTGCAGAACCTGCGCCAGCGTCTCTGCCAGAAACGTCTTCCCGGTCCCCGTAGGTCCAATTAACAGAAGGTTGCTCTTCTCCAGCTCCACATCCCCGCCCAAAAATCGGAGCCGTTTGTAGTGGTTGTAAACCGCCACGGAGAGAACTTTTTTGGCGCGTTCCTGGCCAATCACATACGCGTCCAGCCGGTCCACAATCTGGTCCGGCTTCAGAAGCTCCTCCAGACCGGCCTGGGCAGACGCCTGCCGGTCTTCGGCCAGAACCTCGTCACAGAGCCGAATGCACTCGTTGCAGATATAGACATCAGGCCCGCTGATAATCTTCTCCACCTGATCGGGCCCCTTTCTACAAAACGAGCACTTCAGCCCCGATCTAGAACGCCTTTTTGCCATAAGGATCACACCCCCGAGTGGGTTCTCTTTCAAACGCCCTGCCGGCCTCTCTATTGAAAGACGCCGCAGTGGGTATTTCGGTTCCTATGCGCCTCCTGCCACCGGGTTCAACTCCCGAAGGGTTCGCTGCACACCCCGAAACTCCTGCAGCGTATCCCTTAAACGCTCGTTCATCAACTGTGAAATCTGGTAGACAATCTTGAAGCCAAGCCGCGGCGAATGGGAGATCAGGTCCATCAGATCCGCCTGAAAAAATCCGATGATATAGGACCGCTCAATCGCCGTCACCGAAGCCGCGCGGGGTGCGCCGCCCAGCAGCGACATCTCCCCGAAAAACTGTCCATCGCCCAGCGTTGCCAGATGAACCACCTGCCCCGCCCCCGCCTCTAAGAGCACACTGACGCTTCCCGACTGAATAATATGGCTCCTCGCTATTTGGTGTGGGTAACCTTCCCCCAGGAACGACCAGTTGTGGTAGACAAGACGCCCAAGCTGCAGGTTTTGTGGACCAGCCTTCGAGTATTCTTTGTCAACGGTGTTGCCCGACCCGTTGTCTGTTGCTCAGGATTCTATCTTAAAAACAGTTGTTTAAGTTGTTAGATAATAAATTGTTACGATGGACTAAACGGCAAACTGGATCTCCGGATCATTCAATACCCGCCGTGTGTTTAGGAGAGATCTCATGTGCGGATACCGGAGCAAACGGTTAGGAACCACCTCGCACTCGGCAAGAAGACTGGTTCGGGTTTTTATGATTACCCACGTGAAACAGCGAAGAGCCAATAATATACATCCCCACGCCCGGATTCCCCTGTCGGACAACAACCTCCCGGGGGCGGTAGACCCGCCGATGAACGATCCGTTCAACCTGGAGCAATTCCTCTTTGGTCAACATCTCAAAAATCTTCACCCGCGCCAGAACCTCCCGCAGGTCGGCGGACTCCTCGCGGGAAACTCTCGAGTTGACCCCCCACTCTTCATCCGGCTGTTTCGATATCTTCTCCATACCCTACCGTTCCACACGTAAGTGAGCCGAGAGTCGGACAGAAGGAGAACCGACGCCCCACTCTCCACTCCTGCATGCTTTCACCAATTAGAGCCACACATCTCACTCGCACATAAATCATGAACCCTTTTGTATGGATTGTCAAGAGAAGAAGCGGCACAGCGGTTCCGGACTATTCGACATGGATAAAAGAGATCGAATCCTCCCAGGGGTCACAGCGGCTCAGGCGAAGGCTAACCGTCTCCTCCGGCTCTACCGGCCGGCTCGGTTTGACCTCCGCTTGCAGCGTGTAGTCCAGAATTTCAGCGACAAATCGCCGTTCCCACGCCTCCAGCACCACTGCTTCAAACGCCTGTCCTGCAAACGCCTCCAGATATTTTAAAAGCCAGTACCGCTCCCTCCGCCGCTCCAGCCGGCCAATCTTCCGCCTGCGCTCTTCCGCCTGGAAAAGCACCTCTTCGATCCCCTGCACATCGTAGGGCAGCGGATCGCCCAGCAGAAAGGCGCCGATCTGCCGCTGCACCGCCAGATCGGCATAGCGCCTCAGCGGAGAAGACGCCTGGCAATAGGGCTCCACCCCCAGCCCGCCGTGCGCGCCGGGGTCCAGGCTCATCGTTGCCGGGCGCATCCTGCGCAGGATCCGGTACCGCTGCACGGTCTCGTGCGCCGCATCCTCTAAGTCCGACAGATCCGGACCCTGCTGCGTCCGGTAAACGATCGGGATCTGCCGGTCCCGGCAAAATTGCGCGACCGCCACATTGGCCATCACCATCAACTCGCTCACCAGCATATTGGACCGGGAGTCCCGGTGACGCATCGAAACCTGAATCTCTCCCTCCGGCGTCACCCGAATCTGGCGTTCGGCGTGCTCCAGCGCAACCGCCCCCGCCTGCATACGCTCCACCCAGTGCGCCTCCGCCGCCCGATGGAGTACCGATAGAGACACGTGGAGGGAATGGGACGAATCGTCCAGGATGGCATCCGCCCGGTCATAGGTCAGCTTTTCTCTACAGCAGATCACCGACGGCAGAATTTCGGCCGCTCCAACCGATCCATCCGCCGCCACATCGAAGCACAGGCTCAGAGCCAGCCGGGGCGCATCGGGACAGAGGCTCCCCAGCACTTCCGAAACCCCGGGAGGAAACATCGGGATCTTGCGTTCTGGAAAATACAGACTTGAAACCCGGCCGGCCGCTTCCCGATCCAGTTCGGAGCCGGCAGGAATCAGCGCCGCCACATCGGTAATATGAACCCCGACCTGGCACGTCCCATCCTCCCGAAACACCGCCGAAACCCCATCGTCCATATCGGTTGTAAACGCATCGTCAATCGTAAAAACGGACAGCCCGGTCAGGTCCCGGCGCCGGTCATCCTCCAGCAGAGCATCCAGCTTCACCGCTCCGGCAGTCTGAAGCACCACCTCCGGAAAATCGACCGGGACCTCTTCCCGGATCAGGTCCAGATGTTCGTTCTCATCCCAGACCTCCATCCCCACCAGCCGGTCGAAGGCCCGGCGCCGGTCCGCCTGCCGTCCCGACATCCGCTCCACCCACCGGGCGTGGGCGCTGTTTTCCCCGTAGAGCGCATAATCCTTCAGACGGTCCACCCAGGAGGCCAGATACGGAGATGAGCCCTCGATCTCCTCCCCCTCTAAGAGCCACCTCTGGAACAGCGCCTGCTCCTTTGCCCGGGCCTGCGCCCGGGCCTCCGCTTCGCGCACCTCGGCCACCTCCGCCTCGGTCATCGGGCGGTAGGTCTCCCCGCTTGCCTCAAAATAGGGGCATGCCTCTAAATGCACCAGAAGCGCTGCCAGCCGGTCCGGCCTCACCCCGTCTTCAAAATAGAAATCCCCCAATCCCTCCACCCCCCAACTCTCCCCTTCGTCCCGCACCAGATCCCAGACCTCCTCTAAGTCCATCTCCGCACCCTCGGCCTCTGCCCGCTCCCACCAGGCCGCCGCCTCTCGGCCTCCGCCAACCGCCCCCGTTGCCAGCAGCACATTCTCCACCGGCACGTTCACCGTCCCCTGAGTCGGCGTGGCAAACCGCGCTTTCCCCCGCTCTACGGAAAGGCAGGCCCCTGCCAGCAGGCGGTTCCGGTACCGAAAAAACACTATCTCACCTTCTTGAGGGCCCATCTGACTCCTAACCACAGGCTTTCGTCCGTCGTCTGGCGTCTGTCATCACTCAGGCTTCCGCGCCACCACGTCAATCTCCACCAGAATCCCCAGCAGCACCGACTGGACCGTGGTTCGCGCCGGGCGCACCCCCTTAAAAAACTCCGAATAGACCTTGTTAAATCCCCCGAAATCCCCAATATCCGCAAGGTGGCAGGTGCTCTTCACCACGTCGTCCATCGAACATCCCGCCTCGGCCAGTACCTTCTGGATGTGTTCCAGCGTAACGCGCGTCTGCGTCTCGATATCTTCCCCGACCACCTCGCCCGTCGCCATATCCAGCGGCCCGTGCCCGCTCACGTAGACCCAGCCATCGGCCTCCACAGCCGCGGAATAGGCCCCGGTATCCACCTGCTTGTCCGGATGTTTAATTTCACGTTTGCCCATAGTCATGCCCTCCGTCCCGGGTTAAAAAAAACCTGCTGTTTTCCAGTTGAGCCAATATAGTAAATTTCCGGGACCGAATCCAGTCTGTTCTCTGATAGAGCAGCACACCGGCCGCAGAAATTCTGTAGCGCTTTTTTAATAAAAACCAAAAAAATAAGTTACGTTTTCATCCGTTTTTATTATAATATTCATGGTGTGGTTTCGTTACAAATTTTCCAGATTAAATGAAAGCAAAACAATGACGACCTTCTACGATCACAATCAGATTCTCGACCTCCCCCGTCATGGCAGTACGGCCGAAACCTCCGGCGTCTACGCCCTCTGGATCTGGGCGCAGGAAGGGTGCCGCGTCCGGGCGACCTTTTCGGGCCGTACCTTTCCGCCAACCCATACCCGAAACCGGCCAGGCCTCTTCACCTGGGCCAAAGCCGGCCAGGTCGATCTAAAAAAAGGCCGGCGTATCCGGATCGAGCTTAAAGTCGACAACGCCGGGGACCCGTCCCCGGTCGGCGCCATCGCTCTCTCTGAGTGGCTCTCACAGGACTGATACCGTTGTCCAATAAAAACGAAACCGCTGTTGGTCGGGGACAGGAGTGGCCATGAAGCTGGTGGACCGGGTCGCCTTTCTGAAAACCACCGATCTCCTTGCAGGCGTCCCGGACGATATCCTTGCGCAGATTGGCGGCGACATGGAGGAGATTGAGGCGAAGACGGGAACAACGGTTTTTCGACAGGGGGGTCGCGGGGATGCGGTCTACCTTGTGGTGGACGGCGCCCTGAGCATCGAAAGGGGCGGCATCCAGCTGGTCAGCCTGGGCAGAGGCGAATGCGTTGGCGAATTCGCATTGATCGACGGAGGACCGCGCAGTGCGTCCGCCATCGCAGAAACGGACGTTTTGATGTTGAAGTGGATGCGGGAAGATTTCGATACGACCATTTCGAAAAACCGGGCCGTCGTGTACGGGCTTTTCAAAATCTTGACCGGCAGGCTGCGCCGGGAAAACGATATTCGCGTTGAGGTTGTTCTGGAGCAGGAACGCTGGCGGCAGGACCTCAAACGGGCGCACGAGATCCAGATGGGCATGCTGCCCGAAGGCGATCTAATTACCGACCACATCGAAATCTCGGGCTATTGCCGCCCTGCCGCCGATGTGGGGGGAGACTACTACGACTACCTGCTCCTGGAAGACGATAAGCTGGGCATCATCCTGGGCGACGTAACCGACCACGGCTTCTATTCCGGGCTTTTTGTGGCCATGGCAAAAAACTGCCTGCACACCCAGGCAACCATCGATTACGCGCCGGAGAAGGTCATGGAGGCGATGAACCGCACGGTCTCCATGTCCATCCGCAGCGGCATGCTGATGACCTGCTGCTACGTGTTAATCGACAGCCGGCGCCATACGCTCTCCTATACCAATGCCGGTCACAACTTTCCCTACCATTACAGCCGACGTTCCGACAAACTGGATCCGCTGCCGTCCACGGACATGGTTTTGGGTGTACCCGGTTTCGAGGCGTCCGGCTTTGCCAAACAGGAGCGCTCCTGGGAGAAGGGCGACCTGCTGCTGCTCTATTCGGACGGCATCACCGAAGCGCAAGACGCCGACGGAGAGATGTTTGAGGAGGAGCGGCTCCGGGTAATCCTGCTGCAAAACAGGGACAGCACGCCTGCCCAGATCAAGGAGGCCATTCTCCAGGCGCTTGCCCGCCACATCCGGAGCGCAACGCCAAGCGACGACATCACCCTGGCCGTGGCAAAAGCCGTGTAACCGAACGGCGCCTG
Organism: Candidatus Latescibacterota bacterium; assembly: GCA_965249305.1. Classification (GTDB taxonomy): domain Bacteria; phylum Latescibacterota; class UBA2968; order UBA2968. Next base: position 7,993,756 of record OZ252228.1, read on the forward strand.
CGCCTTCAGATGTAGAAAGGAGAAAAACCTGCTGCGTCTTTTCGAACGAACCGCCGTCTTCGGCCATCTCATTTTTCTCATCGCGGTCGCCGCGATCTTTTCCACCTTCCTTGGCCTGATCTTTTTGCATCTCTCCAACGACCTTGACCGAGCATTGACGCCCTCCCGACAAGACCTCCCGCTCTCCGCCTTTCCTCCATCCCTCCTGAAGGCCGTGAACGCGCTTCACGATTCCCGGTTCAACAATAACCGGAGCACCCTCAGCCTGGCACAGACCCTTGCCGCCCAGCTCATCCCGGACCGGAGCGGTGGACCTGCTACCCTGAAGCGAGCGGCCTTTGCATTCCTTCTCCGGATTCGGTACTCCAGGGAGGAACGCATGGTCCACTACCTCAACAGGACCTGCCTGGGCGCCGTCAACACCACGCCCGTCTGCGGCTTCCGGAAAGGCGCAGAAGTCTACTTCGGTGTCCCGGTCGAAAATCTGAACTTAGGAGAAGCTCTCCTCCTTTGCGACCTTGCCCGGTCCCACCCAAAAGCCGCCTTCCTGTCCGACCTTCCCGCCGCCCTGGAAACCCGCAACCGGCTCCTCACGCGTCTGCGAGACATCGGCCACCTCTCCCGGACGGAATACGAAACCGAGGTCGCCCGCCCCCTGTCCCCGGCTTCGGATCACCGGCCGATATGGTGATCAACCACCCAAACGTGGGAGAAGTCAAGAAAACCTCACCCCCAGCTTCACGCACCCCTCCGGGTGCTCGTCGATCATCCGGTAGGCTTCCGCCGACTCTTCGAAGGGCACGATCGGCGTCACCAGCCCCTCCACGCTCACCCGCTTCGTCCGGATCAGCTCCAGAGCCACCCGCTTGATCCGGGCGCTGTCCCACATCGGGTGGTCCCGGTTGGGATCGCTGATCGACCGGCTCGACCGCATCGTGATCCGGTTGATATGCCACTCATCGCCCAGCCGCAATCCCTCCGCTTCGCCCTGGTAAAACGCCAGTGGTACCACCAGCCCTCCCAGGTGCGCCGCCCGGATGGCCTCGTGCAGCGCCCGGTAAGATCCGCTTGCCTCAATCGCCACGTCCACCCCTTTCCCCGTCATCCGCTTGATCTCCAGCCCGGCGTCGGCCGCCTTCGGATCGACCACATCGTCCGCCCCGTGTTTCAGCGCCAGCTCCCGCCGATTAGGGAGGGGGTCCACCGCAATCACCCGCTCCGCCCCCGACAACCTGGCCATCTGCAATACCATAAACCCGATCGCCCCCAGCCCGAAAAGCGCCACGACCTCTCCCAGACGCACAGCCGCATCCCGAACCGCCCCCAGCGCGAACTCCGCCGGGTCCCAGTACACCACCTGTTCCGGCGTCATATTCTCCGGCATCGGATGCAGCCGCCCCTCCGGCACCGTGTGCGTTTCCCGGATCGGCAGGTGCCCGAACACCCGGTCGCCCACTCCGAAGCGCTGTACTTCCGGTCCGGTCTCGGTCACCCGGCCCACACTCATATTTCCCAGCCACACCGGAAAGCCCTGGTGCTCTCCCTCGTGCGGCACAAAAATCTCCAGCTCCGGATCGTACCGCCTCCCGCTGAAGGGCGACGTTCCCCGATAGCTTCCCGACTCCGTCCCGTGTTTGGGCGCGCTGAACTCGGTCACCACGCGCACCTCATTCGCGCCCAGAGGCGGCTCCTCGTATTCCCGAATCACCGGCTGTCTCGGTCCAACCGCCACCAGTTCTCTCGGCATCTCACCCTCCTTTTTCCGTCTACAGATACATATAATACGTCACCTTCTCCTGAGCAATATTGAATCCCGCCTTCTCATATGCCCGCCGGGCGGGCGCGTGTCCCTCATCCAGCCCCGTTCCTACAGAAGCGTACTTCAACCCCGCCTGCCGGAACAGATCCAGGACATATTGGTACATCGCCGTGCCGATCCCCTTTCCCGCCAGTTCGGGTGCAACCCCATTGTTGCCGATGGTGCCCATCGACTTTGTCTCATCCATCCGAAACGTGACAAACCCGACCACCGCTCCCGACTCGACCGCCTCCACCACGCGAAACCAGTCGGGATGGCGCTCCCAGTGATCGCGCACCTGGGCCTCCTTATTCTCTTCCCTGTTGGCACAGAGCACGCCGTGCAGCTCCTCGCCCAGAATTTTCTCAAAACTGTCGTGTATCCGCACCCACGCCTGCCGGGCGATCTGTCCCACGCGGTCCATATCATCTGCATCTGCGTGGCGGATTCGATAACCGGGAATTATTGTAACCTGCGATTGTTTCATCTCACATATACCTCCGAGCCGGCAAAGAAATCCATTGATTTTTCGGTAAGAGTCGATATTTTTACATTGACCAACTTGGAAAGGGGCGAATCGCTATGAAACTGCAAGAAGGCAATATTTCTGAAATTGAAAAGCAGTATCCGGACGAATGGCTGCTGTTCGAAGTCTACGAACTGGATAAGCTAAACCGGCCGATTAAAGGGAAACTGTTAGTACACAGTCCCAGTCGGGACGCTTTGGATGAATATTGGTCTGACATTGATGTTACGTTCCCTTATGTCGTCTGGTCTGGTTCCAAGCCTAAAAAGGGATATATCACTATCTTATGACAGAAATTCCCTTTGACTCCCACACGCTTATCCTTGAATTTCCTTGCGTTATTGAGTACACTTCCTCTGCGGTCGTCAATCTGTGTTTCGATACCGGCGCATCCACGGTGATCATTCGGAACAAGGTCCTCGAATCGATCGGCTTCGACCTGACAGCGGTTCGGGAAAAGGCAACTTTCGGAGATGCTTCGACATCCCATATTGTCCCTGTTATAACGTTGAAATCCCTGACACTGGGAGGTGAAAGGATAGAAGATATACAAGCGCTTGCCTATACCATCCCGGAAGAACACGGTATTGACGGTGTTATCGGTTTGAACTTTCTGCGTCACTCCAAGATTACGCTCGACTTCGAGCAGGGTATCCTTCTCCTTGACAGGATAACATCCACTTAAAAAAGAGGTATCGACATGAAGCTTGGAATCGTCACCTATCAGATCGCCAAAGACTGGGATGTGCCCACCCTCATCGACATGTGCCGGAAAATCGGCCTCCAGGGCGTTGAGCTCCGCACCACCCACGCCCACGGCGTAGAAGTGGACCTCAACGCCGACCAGCGCCAGGGTGTCAAACAGCAATTCGCCGACGCCGGTATCGAAATCGCCGGCCTCGGCAGCGCCTTTGAATACCACGCCGTCGAACCCGACGTCGTCAAACAGAACGTCGAAGGCACAATTGAATACGCCAGGCTCGCCGCCGACCTCGGCTGTCCCGGCGTCAAAGTCCGCCCCAACGGCCTCCAGGTCGATCAGGGCGTCCCCGTGGAAACAACCCTGGAACAGATCGGCCTGGCCTTACGCGAGTGCGGACAGGCCGCCGCGGACGTAGGCGTTCAAATCCGCCTGGAGGTCCACGGCCGCGAAACCAGCAATCCCAAACACATGCGCACCATCATCGACCACGCCGACCACGACAACGTCACTATCTGCTGGAACTCCAACCCCGCAGAGGTCATCGACGGCTCCGTGAAGGAAAACTTCGACCTCCTCAAACACAAACTCGGCCTCGTGCACATCAACGAGCTGCACAGGGCCGAATACCCCTGGCGGGAACTCTTCTCCCTCCTCAAAGCCGAAGGCTACACCGGCTACACCCTGGCTGAAATCCCGGACAGCCCTGAACCCGAACGCCTGCTGCGCTACTACAAAGCCCTCTGGGAGGCCTACATGGCGTAGAGCGTGTTCCGGTACAGCGCCTCTCCCAGCCCCCGAATCCGCTCCCCCTCCACAAGTCCGTCCACCAGGCGCCCCGGCAGCGCCGCCGTTCCGTTGTACGTCCCGCTCAACGTGCCGGCCACCGCCGCAAACGTATCCACGTCCCCGCCCGCCTCAAGCGCCCGGCGGATGGTGGCTTCAAAATCTTCCGGCGTCCGCAAAAACGCCTCCAGCGCCGCCACCGCCGTCACCGGCGCCTCCCCCGGGAGACCCTGCCCCCGTTCAAAAGCCCCTTCCGGCATCTCCAGCAGCGCCTCGTAGGCCACCTGCTCCGGCATCTCCAGCAGCATCCGGAGCTCACCGATCATCTCGCCTGTGGCCTCGTGGATCGGCCGGGCGGACCATTCGGCCACCTCGATCACCTCCTCCACATCCATCGGCCGGTGCGTCAGCAAATGCCCCACCACATGCGCGATAGCCAGGGCCCCGGCCACCGCCCGGGGATCCCGATGCGTCACGTGGCACAGCGCCATTGCATCGGCCCGGATCTTCTCTCCCCGCTGCCAGTGCCACAGCCCCACCGGGCCGATCTTCATCACCGTTCCATTGGAAGGCATATCCACGCTGGCGGCCTCCTGCCAGGGCACGCCCGCATCCAGCCGCTCCATCGTCTGCCGGAACGCCGTGCCGTACCCGTAGAGTTCACTGCGCTGCCACATCGTCAGAAACCGCCGGGCAATATCCGCCGGATCCACGCCCCTCCGGTCCAGGATCGATTCCACCACAACCAGCGTCTGCTGCGTATCGTCCGTATACGCCCCCGCCGTCCGGTGAGCGCTGCCCTCCTGACCCCGGTAGTGGCCGGTCAGGTCCTCCACCTCCAGAATCCGCTCCCGGGACCACATCTCGCAGAAACTGCCCAGCGCATCTCCAATTGCGCCCCCCAGCAGGGCTCCCACAAAAAAATCTCCGATATCCTCACGCATCAGCCTCTCCTCATCCGGGAGCGTCTCAAATTTCAACCTTGAGTCCCCTCCGAAAAGGGGGGGCATGAAGATTTTGTGTCAGTTGCCAGCTTTGTGTATTGGGATGCAGAGTTGAGCCAGAATTTTGCGTCTACCGGCGGCACATCGACTCAGAGCCTGTTTACAAGGTTGCTCACCGGGTTGCAAAGCAAGGTTTTGCATAAAAAACCCCCCCCTTATGCGGAGATCATCAGGGGTTGTGTGAGGTACTTCTTGATCCGAACCAGATTGAGCCATAAGCCCCGACACCACGCCCACAGTTGGTGTGGGATCAGTCCGCGATAGCGCGTCTTGCCATCTTGGGTGTAATAGCTCAACTGGAAGATGCTGGCTTCGACATTATTGCGTCGGTTTCGGATGTGAGCAGGGAGTTCTTCAATCTGTTTCCGTTTGATGTAATTGTCGATGTCCTGTTCTTTAAAGTATCGGGACTTGCCATCGATGATGATTTTGTATTTCCCCGGTTTGTATTCTTGGGCAAGTTGCACTTCCCCTGTGTGTCGATCAATGACTTCAACCCCTTCTGGTGTCCGTTCATAAACGAAGAGTCCCTTGATGCCCTGAAGGCCACTGTAGTGAAACTGCTTTCCTTCTGCTTGGGCATACTCGGTGTTTGCTGCATCATTGTAAGCCCCATCCATCGACACTTCCAAAACCTCACCCACCACCTGCTGTGTCCGCTCAATGGCAGGTTGGACAAACTCGTTGTCGGGGGCAGTCGCTGGTTTAACTTCAACGTCGGTGATCAAATTGAGACCATCCTCGTTACAGGTCTCGGTGAGGTTGACACTATACCCCTTGACCTTATCCTCCCCTTTCCTGCGAAAGGCCGCATCTTCATCATGGGCAGACTGCAAAGAAGATGAGGAAATCTCTTTAGGAGGCTTAGGAAGCACCTCTTGGGGGGAAGATAAAACGGTATATTGGTCCCCAAAGACACGCACGATCAGACCATATTGATCGCTGTCTTTCTCGGTATAGGTCTCCTGGAGCCTGCTCAATAGCAGCCCCAACTCCTGTAACTTCTCACCTTTTTCAACGCTGGAAAGACGGTAGACAACCTGATGGGGCTTCACCTTGAGCAGATCGTCCAAAACCTGCTGATCTTTTGCCGATAACCGTCCCTTCTGGCCCTTGTCCAACGACGTCCAGAACCCTTGTAAGCAACAAACCACCAACTGCAACCGGCAACAGGTGGCAATGTTGGAACCGATCAACTTGCTGTCCATTCGGATCTGCTGACCCACCACGCCAAAGACGTTAGCCTGAGTCTGAGTTAAGGTGAAAAAAGTCTCTCCAACCAGATCTCGACCGGTTTTCAGTTGATACGCATACAAAGACTGCTTGAACAGATAATACGTGGACTCTACAGGCACTTCATCAGAAAGGTTCATCAACCCAAAAGCCCGCATCACCAAGATGTTGAACCGACATTGCTCGAAAAGTTGGGCATCGCTCCACCCAAAGCCCTCCTTCAAAATCATCATCGACACCAGGTGCCGGATGGAGGCATTGGGACGGCCTATGTTGGGGTCAAACAACACGGAAAAGACATCCTCATCTACCTTTGAGGTGATATGCTGGTAGAACAGATTATGCCAGGCGGCCGGATCATTCAACTGGTCCTGCTTAGAGCCTTTGAAATGGGACTCGAAGCTGGAAAACAGATCCGGTTGACTTGAAGGGGCACTCCTTCTAAACATCTGTCCCTCGCTTTCTGAGCCAGTTATACATCTGCGACATTGCAACCTGTTCACACCTGGAATTTAGTACTTTTTCCCGAATGAGTAAACCTGACTTTTCGGAGTGGACTCAACCTTTACATCCGAAATACGAATCGGATGCGTTTGAAAGTCAAGCGTCGGGTACAGGCGTTTTAGGGTTGTATTACACCTGCGCCTTTGCTATCTTCTTTTCTCTCTGACGTTTCCGTGTCCTTATCGTGTGCTTCCGCGGCGTTTTTTTATCCACCAGAACCGAACCCATGCCCCGCAAAGCCCTCATCGGCCTCATTCTCGCCGTTCTCATCCCCCTCATCATCCTTCTCTACCCGGGCGAACTCCCCCTGCCGCCCCGGCTGGCCCTTGCCATTTCCGCCTTCACCGTTATCTTCTGGACCTTCGAACCCGTACCCATCGAATACACCTCCCTCCTCATGCTCCTCCTCTTCCCCCTCCTCGGCGTCATCTCTTTCGAAACCGCCTTCGCCGCCTTTTCCGGCAAAGCCGTCTGGCTGGTCTTCTCCGGCATGGCCTTAAGCCTCGCCATCACAGAGACCCCCCTGGGCGCCCGCCTGGCCAAACGTGTCCTCGGCCAAATCGGGAGCTATAACAGGCTGCTCTTAGGCATCCACATCCTGGGTGTCCTCATGGCCCTTCTCATCCCCTCGGGAGTCGTCCGAGTCCTCATCCTGATGCCTATGGCAATCAGCCTCCTCAAGGCCCTGGGCGAAAAACCCGGGTCCCGCGTCAGCGCGGCCCTCATCCTCTCCCTGATGTGTTCCACCTACTACGGCGGCACGGGCGTACTCACCGCCTCGGTGCCCAACATGGTCGTCTTCGGCGTGATGGAATCCCGCAACATTCCCATCTTCTGGGGCGAATGGGCCCTCTACCTCTTCCCCGTCATCGGCCTCCTGCGCACCGGCTGCTGCTACCTCCTCATCCGCCTTCTCCTGCCCGTCCCTCCGGCCCCCGTGCGCTCCACAAACCCGACGGACGCGCCCGAGGTTCCCCTGGCCATTACCCCCGCCGAAAAGAAAACCGGCGGCATTCTCCTGCTGGGCATCCTGCTCTGGGCCACCGACGCCCTCCACGGCCTCCATCCCGCCACGGTCGGCCTGGGCCTGGTCCTCCTCTGCTACCTGCCCGGCTGGGGCCCCCTCTCGCCCGACCGGTTAAAAGGGGTCAACTTCCCCATCCTCATCTACATCGCCGCCGTCTTCGCCATGGGGTACGCCCTCGAAGAAACCGGCTTCAACACCCGCCTGGCCGGCGTCCTCACCGGTTGGCTCGACCTCTCAGAAGCGAATCCCCTCTTCAAACTGGGCGCCATCACCTGCCTCACCGTCCCCTTCGACTTCCTCGCGGATACCGCAGCCATCGCCGGCGTCCTCACCCCCCTCCTCCTCGACTTCAGCGCCGGCATCGGTCTGCAGCCTCTGCCCACCGCCCTCAGCGTCGCAATTGGCACCAGCCTCGTTTGCATCCCCTATCAATCTGCGCCCTGGGTACTTGCCTACAGCTTTCGATACGTCCGCATGGGACAGCTCATCCTCATCATGACCCTCGTCTCCATCCTCACGCTCCTCCTCCTGCTTCCCCTCAACCTGCTCTACTGGCGCCTTATCGGCCTCGTCTAAACGCTTAACCCTTGACAATATCCGGCCCACAGAGTACCATCTCATACCGATACAAAATAGACGCCTGAACGAAAACGCAACATCCAACAGGAGACCCCATGACCGCGCAACAAATCAACGGAGACCGCTCCATTGCCTGGGGCGCCATAGAAGCCGGTGTTGGCATGGTCACCGGCTACCCCGGCTCTCCCGGCACCGGAACCTTCAACGCGCTGGCCGAAACCGCAGGGGACTACGGCCACCATGCCGAATGGTGCGTCAACGAACGCGTCGCCCTCGACATGGCCGCCGGCGCCTCTCAGGGGGGAAAACGTGCGCTCGTCTGCATCAAAAGCGTGGGCATGAACGTCGCCTTAGACACCCTCATGGTCCTCAACATGACCGGTGTCCACGCCAGCCTCGTCATCCTCATGGGCGACGACCCGGGCGCCTGGGGCTCTCAAAACGAACAGGACACCCGTGCCCTGGGCCCCTTGGCCGAACTCCCCATGCTCGAACCGGCAACCCCGGCCGAGGGCCGCCAGATGGTACGCTGGGCCTTCGACCTCTCCGAATCTCTCCGCACCGTTGTCATCATCCGCATCACCCGCAGCTTCAGCGTAAGAGAAGAGGACCAGCCTGCCCTGGCGGCCCCCACGACCAGGCCCGCCTTTGCACCGGACCGGGAGCCGCTGCGCTGGGTCTCCTCCCTGCGCACCTCCATACCCAACCACCGCCGCCTCCACCAGACCCTCCACAAACTCGCCGACCAATTCAGCAGTCTGCCGTTCAACCGGATCGAGGGCGCAGGCCCCAGAGGCATCCTCGCCGGCGGCTTTGTTCACACCAAACTGGAAGAGGCCCTCGGCGGCGCCGACACCTCCGGCCTCTCCATCCTCAAACTCAGCGCCCTCTATCCGCTCCCCCACGACCTCATCGCCCAATTCCTGAACGCCTGTGACGAGATCCTGGTCCTCGAAGAGGTGGACCCCTACCTCGAAGACGCCGTCAAAACAGTCGGCTACGACGCCGGCGCAACCCCCCGAATCCTGGGCAAACGTACAGGCCACGTCAACTGGGAGGGCGAACTCTTCCGCTGGCACATCCAGGATGCCTTAGACGCCTACCTCCCCGGCTTCTCTCCTGCCCGGCGCTACACCGAAGCCGACTGGGAAAAGGAGAAACCCTTTCGCAAATCCTACTGCGCCGGATGCCCCTACGTCGAAATCCTCACCGCCTTCCGGGAAGAGGCCGCTGCTCTGGGCCAGAACCCCTTCCTTGCCGGCGACCCCGGCTGCGTGGTCATCGCCGTAAACCACCTCGACACCAAACTCTGCATGGGCTCCTCCATCGGCGTAGCCGCCGGCCTCGAAAAGGCCGGCGTCTCGGAACGCACCGTAGCCGTCATCGGAGACTCTTCATTCTACCACACCAGCATCAACGCCCTCATCCACGCCCGCACAACCGGCTCAAACCTCCTGCTGGTCGTCCTGGACAACGGCGGCGCGGTCACCACCGGCGGCCAGCCCACCCCTGACAGGGGAATCGCCCTGCCGGACAAAACCGGCCCCACCGTGGGCATCCGCGACCTGGCAGCCGCCTGCGGCGTCGAGTCCATCTTTACCGTTGAAGAAGAAGACCCCGAAGACCAAATGCGCGCCACCTTCCGAGAAGCCCTCACTACCAACACCCTCGCCCTCCTCATCGTCCGCAAACCCTGCAAACACCCCTGACAGCAGTGTACGAGAAAGCGGCCTTCCCTACCCCCCCGCGGCGGACGGGCCGGGAGGGGTTCCGTGGCCCTCCGTGCGGTGGGGAGCCGGGGGCGGCGTTCCGTGCCCCTCCGTGATAAAAAAATTAAGGCTCCCCGGGTCGCGGAACCCGAAAGAGCCTTGTCGAAGCAAGTGATACCGCTTGGTCATTGTCTATATCGGCAGCAGGGAGGTCTCTCTTGAGTAAAAAATGCCGAATCCCTGATGATTTTCGGCATTTTTAAAGTTTAAAAAAACAAACGTTTACACCACCTGCATGGGGCCGAGCTAGCGCAGGAATTTCAAACTCGAAGTAATCTGCCGGTATCCCTCCACGGGAAAATGTGAAGAAATACCGCTGCCCAGCATCACGTACCCCTGCCGCTCGCGCATCACCACCGCTACCAGAAACCGGTTGGCAAACCCCCCGATTCGAGCCACCCGGAAGGTCCACTCCACGGCCTCGGCAGAGGACACCTGAAGCGTCCGCTTCTCCTCTGCATTGTAACCGATAAATCTTGCCTTAAAGTCTTCCTCCAGAGAAGCCACAAATGTCTCGAAAAGGGTGCCCGCTGACACACCCCGCGGGTCCACGCTGAGCGTAGGCCGAAACCGGCGTCCCTCCAGCGGATTCTTTAAAATCAGGACATTAACCCTGGGCAGACCGTTGGACTCCCGGTTCTGGAAAAGCGTTCGCGAATTCCAACTCCAGGTCGAATCGTCTGGAATGGTGAGTTGAAACCCCCATTCTTCGTTGATGTAGACCCGACCGTCAGAAGAGGAAGAATCGCTGGCAGAATCGTTCGGAATCGGACCACAGCCCGGGGCGAACTGCGCCAGAAGGCACAGGAAAACCGGGATCCACATCTGCTTTCGACACATAGGGGCCTCTTTTTCTCTAAAGATTCTCCTGGCTCTCTTACCTACCAAATTACCAAATTTAGCGCCTCCGGTCAATGCCCACGCACGACCTCGCCCACGATCCGAGCGCCGTTCCCGGGCGCAGCGCTCATATTCCCGCTCGCAACTGCCTGTCACACAGGAAAATTCGCGATCCCTCACTTCACCCGGCCCAGCCGCCCCCATCGGATCTTTTCAACCAGATTCCAGAACGGGACACCGGTGTTCTGGGAGAAGTAGATAAACAAAGGGTGCGCCTTGATCTTATCCAGTGAAACCGTTCCCCAGAAGCGGCTGTCATAGCTGTTGTCCCGGTTGTCTCCCATCACAAAAATATGCCCCGGAGGCACCGTATAAGGGCCAAAATTGTCCCGTACGCTGTAGCGCCGGGGACGCTCCCGAGGATCTACAAACTTCACGCCGGGAGCGTCCGGAAACAGCTCCCCATCCACGTAAATCACCTTGTTCTTGATCTCAATTGTCTGGCCCTCTACAGCGATACACCGTTTGATAAAATCCCGCGACGGATCGCCCGGAAATTCACCAATCACCAGATCGCCCGGCCTGGGATTGCGAAATCCGGGCAGCCGGAACGAAGGCAGCTTCAGGTTCAAAATCGGCAGCCGGTCCGGAATCTGCGTCCCAAAGGTCAGCTTATCGCCCAGCACATAATCCCCTATCAGGAGGGTGTCCTCCATCGACCCGGAGGGAATATGGTAGGCCTGCACCAGCGTCGCTCGAATCAAAATGGCCAGAAAGACCGCAAAGAAGATGGACTTTACATAATCTTTCACAACCTGGTTTTTAGACTGTTCGGTCCGTCGTTCACTCATAGAACCGGCGGCGAAGAGACCTGCCGATTCGGCAGGCGGAAATTCGCCTCCTCCTTTCTATTATTATAGAATACGCTGCTTTCAAATTTATCAGAACTAAAAGATATCAAAAAACGTCCCTGTACACTACCCCGTTCTGAAAAAAATTCGGAAAACAGAGCCCTACGTCCCGTTCTTCCCGCGCGTGAACCGCCCACCCTATCGGTGTTGGAAAAAATGGGTCACCTCCGGCTGTCCCGACGCTGCCGACCGGTTGGCCGCCAGCGTCACATCCAGAGACCGCACCCCATCCTCAAAATCGGACAGGATGTTCGCCTCATCCCCCCGGCGCACAGCATCCATAAAGACCGCATCGATAGACCCTTCGTCTGCCGGCACCGGTCCCGGATCGTCCGCCCCTTCCGGATGGATCTCCAGCCCCTCTTGTCCCAGCGTCGCCCGCATGTTTTTTAAGATAAACGTCGTGGAACTGCTGCCCCCCCCTTCCCGAAAACAGCAGGCCGACGTCAGAGATCCAACCGCCCCGCTTTCGAACTTCAGGTTCAGCACATACACGTCCGGGATGTCCAGCTCCGGCACGTCGTCCAACGTCCGCAGCGCGTAATAAGCGTGGACCTCCTCCACCTCGCCCATCACGTAACGCAGCAGGTCCACCTGGTGTGTCGTCTGCTCCACAAGCTGCCCGCCCGACTGGTCCATCACCTTCCACCAGGGAGTGCCCGGCAGTCCCCCCCACCGGTTGACCACCACCATCCCAACCGTCCGGTCCGCCAGAAACCGGCGGGCCTGCTGTACGTGTCCGGTATACCGGACCTGATAGCCCACACAGGAAAGCACCCCGGCCTTACGGATCGCCTCCAAAATCTCTAGCGCCTTCTCCATCGTTGGCGCCACCGGCTTTTCCAGAAAAAGGTGAACCCCCTTCTGAGCGGCCAGAATCTCCGCATCAGTGTGGGCGAACGTTGGAACGCTCACGTACATCGCGTCCAGGTCCTCCCGATCCAGCATCTCACGGTGATCCGTGTAGGGCCGCGCCCCCAGCTCTCCCGCCACACGTTCGGCCGTCTCCTGAACCACATCGCAGATCGCAGCAATCTGCACATCTTCCATTTCACCCAGCGCCCTCATGTGCGACCCTGCGCGCCCGCCGGCGCCCACAAACCCCACCTTGATCGCCATCTGTCACCCCCTTGGCATCTCTACCAAAACGCGTTATCCTCCAAACAAACGCGTAAAATAGCCCTCGCTTTACAGGCTGTCAAGCAAAATCACCCTCCAAATCGCTTGACCTTCCCCGTACACCGGATTAAATTGCTCTTTCCGGTAAAGCGTGCCTCAGACATCCACCACAGGGAGATCGCCATGCGTGTTGAAGACCTGGATACTCCGGCATTGACCATCGACCTGGATATCCTCGAGGAGAACATCCACAACCTGGCCCAATCCTGCCAAAAGCACGACATTGCGCTACGGGTACACACCAAAACCCACAAAATCCCCGCCATTGCGCACATGCAGCTCCGGGCGGGCGCGGCCGGCATCGTCTGCCAGAAACTGGGAGAGGCGGAGGCGATGGTCGCAGCTGGTATCCCGGACATCCTCATCCCTTACAACATCGTTGGAAAGCGGAAGGTCGAACGCCTCCTCCGGCTCTGCAAGCAGGCCGTCCTCACCGTCGCCCTCGACTCGGAAATCACTGCCCGGGGCATCTCCGAGCAGGCCGCCGCAGACGGCTGCCGGGTCCGCGTGCTGGTCGAACTCGACACCGGCTCCAGGCGCTGCGGCGTGCAGTCTCCCGAAGCGGCCCTAAAACTCGCTCAGAAAATCGTAGACATGCCCGGGCTCGACTTCCAGGGCATGATGACCTACCCGAGCAACCTGCGGGCCAAGCCCTTTCTGGACCGCACCCGCGAACTCCTCGAGGGCGCCGGAATCCCGGTCCCCACCATCAGCGGAGGAGGCACCGGCTCGGAAGCCGTCTCCAAAGAGATCGGCTGCACCGAAACCCGGATCGGGTCCTATGTTTTTGAAGGCATGCGCCGCATCAACCGAAAGGACAACCCGCCCAACCCGACAACCTGCGCCGAACGCATGATCGTCACCGTGGTCAGCACCCCCACCCCGGACCGGATCATTGTGGACGGCGGCCAGAAAACCTTTGCCAGCCACCCGCCCACGCCCTACGGTTACATCGTCGAGCATCCCGACGCCGAAATCTACGGCATGTCCGTCGAACACGGCCACATCGACGTCAGCCGGTGCACCCACCGCTTCACCGTCGGCGAACGCCTCTCCATCGTCCCGCAGCACCAGGGCATGACCACCAATCTCCACGACGAAGTCTACGCCGTTCGAAACGGCGTGGTAGAAGCCATCTGGCAGGTCGCCGGCAGAGGACGCGTCCAATAGACAACCCCCGCCTCCACCCCCGTAGTTACCGCGCCTACAACGCTGATGCGCAAAAAAAAGAAAGGAGTCCGGCAATGCATGAAGTCCGGTGGGAACGCATGTTCCCCGACCAGCTTGAAAAGGCATTTGCAGACTGTCCCTTGGCCTACTTCCCCTACGGCCTCTGCGAGCCTCACGGTCCTCAAAACGCGGTCGGCTTAGACGCTCTCAAAGCCCACGGCATCGCCTGTGAGACTGCACGCGCTCACGGCGGCATCGTGGCTCCGCCCGACTACTGGCACATCCACGAACTGGGCGGCTACGCCCTCTGGTCCGAACGCGCCGTAGGCCAGGTCGAACGCTCCTGGCTCACCTGCATGCCCCCCTGGCAGCACTTCAAAAACATCTGCTACCACATCCGGGCCGTTGACGTCCTCGGCTTCCACGCCGCCATCTTCCTCACCGGGCACTACGGCCCCAACTGGCAGGATTTCAAAATCCTCATCGACCTGATCCAGCCCCATGTGGGTACCCGGCTCTACAGCCTGCCCGACCACGAGGCCAACCAGCCCGGCTTCGACAGCGACGGCAAAAGCGGCGGAGACCACGCGGGCAAAGTCGAAACCTCGCTCCTCTGGGCGCTCCATCCCGAATGCGTGGACCTCTCCCGCGTTCCCCCAGAAGAGGAGCCCGGCCCCCACTTTGCCATGGGCGCCACCGTCCGCCTGTCCAACCGCAAAACGGGCGAACGCATGGTCGCCGACGAAGTCCGCTGGTTAAGCGCCAAAGCGCAGGAACTCTTAGCCGCCTACGACCGGGACCGGCCCGAACACAAACTTCGCACCTTCGAAGACGTCGAGGTCCTCTGGGAAGAGGTCGTCCGCCCCGCGTTAAAAGACTTCCGGACCATGCAGGACGCCTGGCAAGACGGCGACCCCCTGCCCGAGACCTCGATCTGGTACCCCAACTGGCGCATCCCCGACCGGGGGTAGCCCAATATTAAGGAGATTGTCACATGCAATATCGCACTCTGGGAACCACCGGCCTGACCGTTTCCGCAATCGGTATGGGCACCTGGGAGCTGGGCGGCCGGGAATGGGGGGATGTAGACGAAGGCGATGCGGTTGGCCTGCTTCGTTATGCCTTCGAGCGGGGCATCACATTATACGACACTGCCGATCAGTACGGTGGCGGCCGGGTCGAGCGCCTGTTGAACAAAGCGTTCTCCGACATGCAGGACCGGGTGGTTATTGCCACCAAGGTCGGCTACGACATCGAGTCCGACGGATGGATCAGCCAAGGCGGGCAGCCGGGAGAATTTACCGCCACCCGCGAATACATCCGCACCGCCGTGACGGACAGCCTCCAGCGCCTGGGGCGGGACGCCATCGACCTCTACCAGTTCCACAGACCTCCCGATCCGGAACAGTGGGACGAGGCATTTGAAACCATGGACCAACTCAAGTCCGAAGGCAAAATTCGCTTCTACGGCATGTGTCTCGGCACGGCCGAGGAAGCGCTCAAAGCCATCGGTGAGACCGGCATCTCCTCCCTGATGCTCACCTATAACATCCTCACCCAGGCCATGGGCGAAGAGGTCCTGCCGGGGGCGCAGTCAAAAGGCATCGGCGTTATCGTCCGCCAGCCCCTCGCCTCGGGCCTCCTCTCCGGCCAGCTCACACCCGACACTGTTTTTTCAGAAAGCGACTACCGGAAAACCTGGCCTCGGGAAAAATTCCTCAACGACCTGAAAACGGTCGATCGCATCAAATCCACCGTGGGCGACGCCGCCCCCACGCTGCCCCGGGCCGCCCTGAAATTCATCCTCGCCCACCCGGCCGTAACCGCCGTGGTCCCCGGCATGATGACGTCCGGGCAGGTGGACGACGGCGCGGCAACGGCCGATTCGCCTCCGCTGCCGTCCGACATCGTCGAGCGCCTTCAGGCCCTATAAAAAAATCAGCCCACGACGGCAATCCCCGTCGTGGGCTTTGAAAAACACCGATTGATAGACCCCCTCACTCCATAAGCTGAAACGTCACCAGCGTATCTAAATAATTGAGGTCCAGGGGCTTGATCACATAATCCACAGCTCCCTGTTCCATCGCTTCCCGGGCGATGTCTTCGTCATCCACGGCCGTAATCATAATGGCCTTGATATCCGGAGCAACCTGGTTGATCTGGCGCAGAAGCTCCACCCCGTGCACCTCGGGCATCATAATATCCAGCAGGGCGACCTGCGGATGGTGCTTCTGAACCAGGTCCATCGCCTCTGCCGCATTGTGTGCGACATAGACCGTATGCCCTTTCAGGTCGGCGAAAAAATCTCTCACGAGCTGGCAGATGCTCGGATTGTCGTCTACCACAAGAAGTTTGCCCATACCGATTCCTCAGAACCTTTCACTCAACGTCTTTCACACATCGAAATCCAAAGCTCGGGTCTCGTTCCTTCTGAATATTTCCCGGCCGGTGCGTACACCTGGAATAGCGTGCATTGCTGAACCAGGCGCCTCCCCTCAGCACGTGTTGTGTTCCCCCATCGGGCCCCCGGGGGGTTCGTTCCGGGCTTCCTCGATAATAATCCCGTCCGTACCAGTCCGAACACCACTCCCAGAGGTTGCCCGTCATATCGTATAACCCGCCGTTGCCCGGCGTATAAGAACCCACCGGCGCAGGACCGGTTCCCAGGTCCAGCCCGATCCGCGCCCGCCTGGGATCGTACGTATCGCCAGTGCTGTAACGGGCGCCCCGGGGGCCCCGGCAGGCCCGCTCCCATTCGGCCTCTGTGGGGAGACGCTTGCCAAGCGACCGGCAATAATCCCGCGCCTCTGCCCAGGAGACGTTTCCCGCCGGCATCTCCGCTCCCGGAAAGAGCGGGCGATACCCCGGCCGAAAACGCCGGTACTCCGCAGCCCGGACCTCCCTCCGATCGATATAAAAAGGCTCGACATAGACCCGATGCGCCGGCCGCTCGTTGTACTCTCCCGCTTCCGAACCCATCTCAAAAACACCGCCCCGGATAAACGCCATGCCCGGGATCACCATTACCGCCTCAAGTTCCAGTACCTCATCGCCACCGATCCAGACCGTACTGGTATCGGTTAAATACCCCGATCTGGACAGGGCCAGGTGGTAATGGCCTCCCTTCAACAAAACCAGCGCCAGGCCCGTATCCGCCGTCGTGCCCCGGAGAACGCCGTCCACCATAACCGAAACACCCGCCGGAACCGTCCGCACCACCAGCCGGGCGGGCGCCCCCGGCCAGAACAGCAAAAGAACCAGCAGAACACCCAGCAGCAGGAGCAAACCTGCGCCGATCCACAGCCACCTCGACGAGGACGCCACAGCTTACGCACCCCAGATCTCGCTTAAAGCAAACTACGTCATAGCCCTGAACCGCTTTTCGTAGCGCACCCACACAACCTCGCGCTGTGCCGAACGGGCGATCTCCCGGAATCCCCGCGCCTCGTAAAGGCGGCGGGCCTCCTGAAAGGATTCCGGAAGCGTCGCCTCAAGCAGCCGGATGCCCTCGGCTCGTAGGCCTTCCACAAGCGCCGAAAGCAGGGCCGCGCCTACCCCCCATCCCTGGCGTTCCGGGTGTACCGCATGCGTGCCCACCACCCCCACCATCTCATCCTGCCGCCAGGCCGCAAACCCGACAACCTCTCCCCTGTGTTCGGCAATCAACACCCAGGAAAGGCAGGCGCGACACCGGTCGACTACAAGCGCAGCAGACCCGTAGCGCGCAGCCCAGAATGCGGCAACCTCCGGCGCCTTGCAGACCGCCGCCGCAACCGCACCGATGCCCGCCAGGTCTGCCTCCGTTGCCGGCCGGATCTTCACACCAGGGAGCACATCCCCCCCTCTCCCTTCCACCCTTGGATATTTTACGCGTCTGAACGTTCCAGCAGCTCAATCTCGTACCCGTCCGGGTCGTCTACAAACGCCATCTTCCGCCCCGACACAAACTGCTCGCGCCATCCGTCTGGCCAGATCTCGATGCCCTTCTTTTCCAGCTCATCGCATTTTGCAATCAAATCGGAAACCCCGATAGCGAAATGCATCAGATCTTCCGGTACGTTGAGATCGTAGTCGTCGGAATAGGTCAATTCCAGCGTATGCTCGCTTCCCGGCATCTCCAGATTTACGATCTGGTTTCCAGCCGGCGATTTCTCCGACCTGCTTTTCACCTGAAACCCGAAATTCTCGCAATAAAAGTTGGCCGACCGGTCCAGATCACTCACCCGGACCCGGGTATGCAAAAAGACAGGCATGGGGGCTCCTTTCCTGGCAAATCCTGAAAACAAAACGAGAGTGGCAATCACACGTCAGTTCCAAAGATACACGGTAATATCACAAACACAAGCAGAAAAATATCGCTCGGAGTAAACCGTCCCCGGGCGAATTCCATGCCCAAGAAAGCGTTTGACAAACGGACGGTTATGCGTATATTTGCTTCAAGTCCATCGTTGAACCCATGTGGGCGACCGATACCCAGAAACGCCCCCCGGCCTTCTTTTTAGGACCGGGAATTTTTGTTGGCCCCCTCAAGGAGACAGGATGGCGGAGGTCTTGCTCAAAACCGAAGGCTTAACCTGCGGCTACGGCGGGCAGCCGGTGCTTTGGGAAATCACCTTCGGCCTCAAAACCGGCGACTTTGTCGGGGTGATCGGCCCCAATGGCTGCGGCAAGAGCACCCTTATCCGGGCCCTCACCGGCATCCTCAAACCTTCGGCGGGCAGGGTGGCCCTGCAGGGCAGGAACATCAACACCCTCTCCCGCCGGGAAGTCGCCCGGCAGATCGCCGTCATCCCTCAGGACACGGCCCTCCTCTTCGAATTTTCGGTCCTCGACATGGTGCTGATGGGGCGTACGCCCCACCTGAAACGCCTCCAGCGCTCCGGAGAAAAGGATCTGGCCCTGGCCTGCGAAGCCCTCGGCCAGACTGACATGCGCCATTTGAAAGACCGAAAAGTAACCGAACTCTCGGGCGGAGAACGCCAGCGCGCGATCATCGCCCGGGCCCTCGCGCAGGAACCCTCCCTGCTCCTCTTAGACGAACCGGACAGCCACCTCGACATCGGCCATCAGGTAGAAATCCTCGACCTCCTCAAAGACCTCAACCGGACCCGGAGCCTCACCCTCCTCTACGTCTCTCACGATCTCAACCTCGCCGCCACTTACTGCAGGCGGCTGATGCTGATGCAGACCGGACGGCTCGTGGCCACCGGAACGCCGGAGGAAATCATCACCCCCGACCATATTCGAACCGTCTACGGCGTCAACGCCGTTGTACAACCCAGCCCGGTCAACGGCGCGCCCCAGATCACCCCGTACACCGCCCATGAAAGGATCTCCCGTTGAAAGTCCTGCACACCATCGTCCTATCCCTCCTCTTTGCCTCCTCCTCTGCCGCGCAGGACTTTCCCCTCAAGCTAACCGACGTCCTGGGCGACACCCTCACCCTCAACGCCTATCCGGAGCGCATCGTCTCTCTGGCCCCCAGCAACACCGAACTCCTGTTCGCCGTGAACGCCGGCGGCCGGGTCGTAGCCGTTACAGACTACTGCAACTATCCCCCCGAAGCGGCCAAAAAACCCAGGATCGGCGGATTTTCCCAATCCAGCCTGGAACTGATCGTTTCCATGCAGCCCGATCTCGTCCTCGCGGCCCGGCTCAACCCCCAGGAAAGCCTGGAAGGGCTCCGGCGGTTTAACATCCCGGTCTTTGTTCTGGCCCCATCAACCCTGAAAGAAACCCTCCAGGCCCTCCGGCAGGTCGGGCGTATCACCGGTCGAGATACGGCCGCCACCCGCCTGGAAGCCGCCCTGAAGGACCGGATGGAGGCCGTCGAACGGGTAGTGGATAAATTGGAAGCCCGGCCCCGGGTGCTCTGGGGCAAACTGGAAGCCCCGATGTACACGGCCGGTCCCGGCAGCTTTATCGACGATCTCATCCGCCTGGCCGGGGGGACAAACATCGTACACGACGCAGGCGCCAACTGGCCTCAGGTGGGGCTGGAAACCATTGTGGTCAGGAACCCCGAAGTCATCGTGGTCTCCAGCGGGGACCCAAAAAAAATAGGAGAAGCCCTCCTCCGGCTCCGGAAAACGCCCGGCTGGAAAGAGATCGACGCCGTGACCAGGGGCCGAATTCACCACATCGACCTGGACCTTTTGGGACGCCCGGGTCCCCGGCTGGTTGACGGCCTGGAACGCCTGGCGGAGACCCTCCATCCCGACCGGTTTCCCCAATGAATACCCGATGGCGAAAACCCACCCTGCTGGTCCCCCTGCTCCTGCTCCTGATTCTGGGATCGGGCATCCTCTCTCTTGGCATCGGAACCGCACACATTCCGCCGCGCCACGTGCTGGACGTGCTGATTGGGAAACCGGTGCAGGGACCGGCTGCCGCCATTGTACACGACATCCGCCTGCCCCGCCTGGTTCTGGCCATCCTCATCGGCGCGGCCCTCGCCGTTGCCGGAGCGGCCATGCAGGGATTTTTTCAAAACCCCATGGCCGACCCGTACATCGTCGGCGTCTCCTCGGGCGCGGCCCTGGGCGCCACCTTCGGAATGGTCCTCCAAATCGACATCTGGATCGCCGGGCTCAGCGCAACCCCCGTCTTCGCCTTTGCCGGGGCCCTGGGCGCCACCTTCCTGGTCTACGCCCTCTCCCTGCGGGGCGGGCGCGTGCCGGTGACGCTCCTCCTCCTCATCGGCGTAGCCGTGGGCGCTCTGGCGTCTGCAGCCACCTCCCTCCTGATGCTCGTGGGCGACAAGGACCTTCGCCTGGTTCTCTTCTGGCTCTTAGGCAGCCTCTCGTCCAGGCGGTGGGACCACGTCCAGATGATTCTCCCCTACGTCATCCTGGGAGTTGGCGTTATCTGGGCCTACGCCCGGGACCTCAACCTCTTTCTCTTAGGCGAAGAGACCGCCCAGCATACCGGCGTGGAGGTCGAGCAGGTCAAACGCATCGTGCTCAGCGCCGCCGCCCTGCTGGCCGCCGCCGCCGTTTCCGTCAGCGGCATCATCGGCTTTGTCGGCCTGATCGTACCCCATCTGATACGCCTTGTTGCAGGCCCCGACCACCGCCGGCTCATCCCCATATCCGCCCTGGCAGGCGCCCTCCTGATGGTCCTGGCCGACGTGCTCGCCCGAACCCTCGCCGCTCCCTCCGAAATTCCCATCGGCATCATCACTTCGGCCCTGGGATGCCCCTTCTTCCTCCTGCTCATCGCCCGCCGAAACGACATCGTGTTTTAGACCGCAGACGAAACCCAAAAATAAAAAAAGACAGCCAAAAGCTGTCGTCCGTCGTCTGTCGTCCGTCGTCGGAATTTTATACAGCGAGAGGTTCAGCGGGGGTTTTTGTGGAAGGCTGTACGGAAGGTCGGGCGCGTTGGGGCTCAATCCCCAGGGCCTGGCGAACCTGGCGGATGGCCCGGCGATAGTGGCTTTGAACGGTATTTTTCGAAATCGAAAGCATCAATGCGATCTCCGCCATGGACTTGCCCTGGGAACGGAGGAGCAGCACCTCGTATTTCCGGCCGGTAACGGCCGTTTCAATCGCCTCCTTCACCCGGTCCAGAAGGTCTGGATCCGGTCCATTCAGGTCCAGATGGGAGGATTGCAGGACATTCTGGCAGATAAACGACAGAACAATCGTCTCTGTAGAGGGATAACACTCATCCAAAACGGTATCGTAACGCGGTCCGGGCATTTCCAATCGCTTCTCTCAGAAAGAAATAGGACTCGGTCAACAAAAAACAAGAATACGATTAAGCACTTGATTAATTTAGCACTTTCTGCGGTTTCAAGCAAGGAAAAACTGGTCCAAAAAAATCAGTACAACACCCTGTTTCGCACATTGGGTTCTGCCCCTTTCCAAGCGTAACCGTTTGAGCGGGAACGTGAGATCTACCCGAGTGGCCGACGGCGGAGCCCCAGGTTCTCCACAAGCCGGAGCACCCGGTCATTTAGCCGCTTTGCGTGTACAAGCGTCTCCCGGTCGGGCGTAAGCGTTAAAGACCGCACCGTTGTATGCCGGATAATATCGCGGGCTTTTAAGAGCTGTTTCTCCATCGTCAGATAAAGCTCTAAATTCTGCAGCGAAAAAACAACCTGCGGCAGCACCCGGTCGAACACATCCAGCGCCCCTTCGATCTCGCCTGCCCACCCCAGGTCCCAGATCCGTTTCATCACATCGGCGTGTCCCAGCCCCGGCATCACCCCTGCAATCCCGGATGCGAAGAGTTCGGGCATATACATTCCTCCCCAGCCTTCGAATACGGAAACCCGGTCCTCCGTTGCCTCGCGGATCGCCCGCAGCTTGGGCCCCAGCAGTGGCTCCTCCAGTTTGATGTACTGAAAATTGGGGCTCGCATCAAGCAGCCGCCTGCAGAACTCGGGCCCCACCGTGGCCCCGCCCGGATTAAAATCCTGGACCAAAACCGGCTGTTCAACCGCACCACACACCGTCTCGCAATACCCCAGAATATCCGCCTCCGATGTGCCGAACTGCCTTGAAATAGCAAAGCTGATCAGATCCGCCCCGATCTCCGCATTGCCCCGCGCCAGACCGGCGGCCTGCCGCGCCGACGGGTGGTTGGCCTGGCCCACCACCGGAATCCGTCCCGAGGATGCCTCCACAGCAGCCCGCACCATACCCAGCCGCTCTTTCCCGGACAGCTTGTAGAATTCACTGGCATAGGCCGGCAGACACACCGCCCCGATCCTGAACGCCACAGCAGCCTCCACCTGCCGGATGATATCCTCATACACAACCTCTTCCCCCTCGCCAAACGGCGTCACCAGCACCGCCACCACGCCGCTAATCCGCGATTCATCGGCCATAACGCCCTCCCATAAAAGAAAGAGGAAGGCCCGTAACATCGGTCCTTCCCCCGTTCATCTCACCCTTGCCTTCTTTTATCCCGTCGTCATCTTGAGCATCCGGTCCACGTCGATCTTATACTTCTCAGGATCCAGCACCTTCACAATCTCCCGCTTTTCCGACGCATTGGGATCGGCCAGATCCACCACAGTCGGAACCAGCCGGCGCTTCTTATAGCGTGAAATAATAATGCCCACCTTGGGGCGGCGGGTGTTCTCCGGGTTGGGTTCGCAGACAATGCCGATCTCTTCCGTATTCAGAATCACCAGGCTGCCAACGGGATAAAGGCCCAGGCTTTTGACGAACAGGTCCACGATATCGCTCCGGAACTCCGTGTCCCGGTTGCCGTAGATCCGGGTCAGCGCAAAATGCGGCGGCAGCGCCGGCTTGTAGACCCGTGCAGATGTCAGCGCGTCGTACACATCGGCCACAGCCGTCATCTGCCCGAACCGGTGGATCTCCTCGCCCGAGAGTTTATGCGGGTATCCGCTGCCGTTGAACATCTCATGATGCTGCGTGGCAATATACAGGGTCTCCTCGGTAACCCCCGGCATATCCTTCAGAATCTCCTCCCCGTAAACCGTATGTTTGCGCATCTCTTCCAGTTCATGGGGCTCAAATCGTCCCGGCTTGTTCAGAACCTCTAAGGGAACTTTGGTCTTGCCGATATCGTGCAGCAGCGTGGCCGTAGCCAGCATCTCCGCTGTGGATTGGTCAATCCCGTCGGCGTGGGCCACGGCTAAGACCAGCACGCAAACGTTCACACAATGGGTCGCCGTATAAGGATCGTGCTCCTTGATCCGGGTCAGCCCTACCATCGCGTCCACGTTTCGAAACACACTCTGCGTAATCAGCTTCCCGGCCATGTCTAACTTGGCTTTGTCCATAGAACCGCCCAGCGCCACGCTCTCCATAGCCCCCTTAAGCGCCTTGGTAACCACTCCCTTGGGTCTTCCGGGCCATTTTGATCTCGTCCTTGTAGGGCACCGTGCGGCCCTCGGGCAGGGGCTTTGCCCGTCTTTCCCGGGGCGGCTGGGGAACAGCGACCGGCGCAACCGGCCTCCCGCCGGGCACATCTTTCCCCTTCGTCGTATCGATCGTCACCTCTCCCAGGCCGGCCGCTTTCAAACGCCGGATCTGGTTCTCGGTGGTAATCAGCACCCCCTTGCCCAGCAGCAGCACACCCTTCTTGGAGGCCCCTCCCTTGGCCCCCTCTTTGACGTCGGCCTCCATGTACATGCCGACCTGGAGTTGATCGATATCTATCTTCTTGGCTCTTCGCTGTTTCACGTGGGTAATCATAAAAACCCGAACCAGTCTTCTTGCCGAGTGCGAGGTGGTTCCTAACCGTTTGCTCCGGTATCCGCACATGAGATCTCTCCTAAACACACGGCGGGTATTGAATGATCCGGAGATCCGGTTTGCCGTTTAGTCCATCGTAACAATTTATTATCTAACAACTTAAACAACTGTTTTTAAGATAGAATCCTGAGCAACAGACAACGGGTCGGGCAACACCGTTGACAAAGAATACTCGAAGGCTGGTCCACAAAACCTGCAGCTTGGGCGTCTTGTCTACCACAACTGGTCGTTCCTGGGGGAAGGTTACCCACACCAAATAGCGAGGAGCCATCTTCTTTTTCATCCCTCGGATCCTTCGTGAAAGCGTATCTCTTCCTATCATCTGTTGTGGGTGATTCTATCTTACATATCAAGATACGCCTACTCCGCAAAGATGTCAAGTCACACACCAACAGAAGCGCCCTGTGCTGAAAAAAAAGCGGCCCATCTGCTCATACGCCAACCGCCTGGTTCCTCTGATTGTGAATGGCCCTCGCACGCCGTTGAATTTCGGAGAGAATGGTCTGAATACGCGCCTGGTCTTGCCCGAAAGCCCGTCGTTGCGCCAGGAGTTGCCGCCGTCTTTGATCTGCTTGGTCATCTGGACCGTGAGGGTGTTGGAGTAGAAGTCCACAACGACCGAAACACGGGAGCGGTGGGACTCGTCAAGCAGATGCTGATCCACAAAGCTCGACTCGTCCCGCCAGTCCGTGGTCACAACACCCACCTCCCGATCGGCGGAAATCACGGTGTAACCCTGCTCCTGCAGGACGGTGACGGACGCGTTGATGAGTTCGCCTGCCGTAACACCCTCCACAACAGGTCCGCCGATGAGGGTGGGATCCACCACGTCGCAGCCGGCAAGGATGAAGAGCAGCAGAATCGGTGTGAACGCTTTCATAACACACCTCCCGGTGAAGGGTTGGAAAGGAAACCCGTTGACCGTTGTCTGCTGCATACGCTCGCAAGACCTGTGCCAATTTAATGAATTCATCTTAACCTGTTGATAAAAAACGATTACAATCATTTCACACCGAAAACCACGATGTCCTTTCCATGCACAATTGTGAATTTTTACAACAGTCACAGTCTATCAATGAAAAGGCCCCGACTCCCCGGAGCGGGTTATCGTCAGCTTATCTCCGGCATCGACTTTCGACCGTCTGTCCCTGGTATTTTTCCGAAAAATTGGCTATATTATAAGCATCATGTTTGAACTCCCCACCTGTGTTGCCATCACCTTTCTGAACCCATCTTCCACCCCCGTACCGATGGCCCAAACTGACATTTCTGAAATCTCGATACGGAGGCCGGCGTGGCAGTAGATGTGTCCAAATCCCATCCGACTGCCCAGGCCATCATCTCCCGGGAATCAAAATTCCCCGACCTCCAGGACCTGCTTCGGGCGGCCATTAAGGTCCGTCCCAACCACGACCTGGACCTGATATCCCAAGCCTACCATTTTGCCGAACTGGCCCACAGGAACCAGTACCGCAAATCGGGCCAGCTCACCATTCACCACGCCACCGAAGTCGCGCAAATCCTCATCGACCTGAGCCTGGACTCCACCACGGTTGCCGCAGGCCTGCTCCACGACGTGGTTGAAGACACCGGCATTCCCCTCTCCCAGATCGGCGCGGAATTCGGGGGTGAAATCGCCGGGCTTGTAGACGGCGTCACCAAAATCAAAGACTTCACCTTCCAGACGCCCGAAGCCGAACAGGCCGAAAACTTCCGCAAAATGTTGCTCTCCATGGCCAAGGACATCCGGGTGGTACTCGTTAAATTCGCCGACCGTCTGCACAACCTGCGCACCCTCAAATATCTCAAACCGGAAACCCGCCGCCGGATGGCCTTGGAAAGCCGGGACATCTACGCCCCCCTGGCCCACCGGCTCGGCATTGCCCGCATCCGTTCGGAACTGGAAGACCTGAGCCTGAAATGGCTGGAGCCGGAAGCCTACCGCGACATCCAGGAGAAAATCAACCTGACGCGAGAGGAGCGGGAGGCCTACATGGAAGCGGTCCGATCCCCGCTTCAGGAGGCACTAGAAAAGGCCGGCATCCAGACCGATATCCAGGGCCGCTCCAAAAACTTTTACAGCGTCTACGGGAAAATGGCCAACCGGGGCAAATTCTTTGAAGAGATCTACGACCTCCTCGCCATCCGCATCCTCGTCAATACGGTGCCCGAGTGTTACAACGCGCTTGGCCTGGTCCATTCCATGTACACGCCGGTCATGGCCCGGTTCAAAGATTTCATCGCCACGCCCAAAAGCAACATGTACCAGTCCCTGCACACCACCGTCGTCGGCCTCAAAGGGATGATGATGGAGATCCAGATCCGGACCTGGGAAATGCACCAGACGGCCGAGGTCGGCATCGCCGCGCACTGGCGCTACAAAGAGGGAAAACGCAGCCCCTCGGACCTGGACCGGCATATGGCCTGGCTGCGCAGCCTCTTAGAGTGGCAAAGAGAAACCACGGACCCGCATGAATTCATGGAAGAACTGAAGGTCGATCTCTTCCCCAACGAAATCTACGTCTTCACCCCCAAAGGAGACCTCGTCCAGCTCCCCGATGGAGCTACCCCCATCGACTTCGCCTTCTCGGTGCATACCGACGTGGGCCTCCACTGCATGGGAGCCAGGGTCGACGGCCAGATGGTGCCTCTCTCCACCCCTCTGGCAACCGGCAAAACCGTGGAAGTCATCACCTCCACGCATCAGCGCCCCAGCCGGGACTGGCTCAACTTTGTCAAAAGCGCAAAAGCCCGCAGCCGCATCCGGCGCTGGCTGCGGGAGGAAGAACACGCCCAGAGCGTCCGGCTCGGCCAGGAGATCCTGGAGCGCGAACTCAAAAGGCGCAGGAAACGAGTCAAACAGGAGAAGCTTCAGGAGGTCGCATCCGACATCGGTCTCTCCGACGTGGAACACCTCTATGCAGGCCTCGGAAACGGTGACTTCTCGTTAAACAGAATTATTCATAGACTCTTCCCCACCGCCCGTCCCACGCCGAAAAAAACCCGCCCCGAACCCTCGCGCCGGCGAAAGAAAAGCCCCCTCAAAATCCAGGGCCTGCACAACCTGATAATCCACTTTGCCCGCTGCTGTCGCCCCATCTCCGGAGACCCAATCCTGGGCATCATCACCCGGGGACGGGGGGTGTCGGTGCATCGGAGAGACTGTCCCAACATCCTCAACCTCACCGAAGAGCCGGAACGGATCCTGGAACTCGACTGGGACGTCGAAGAGGAAGAGACCTTTGCCATCCAGATCCAGGTCACCGGCAGAGACCGCCCCAACTTCCTGCGGGACGTCACGCAGGCGCTGGCCGATAGTGGCGTTCAGGTCATCGAGGGAGAACTGAAAACCATTGATGGAAAGGTCGGAGACCGGTTCCTGATCGAGGTCAAAAACACCGATCAGCTCACCCAACTCACAAAGCGGGTCATGGCGGTCCCGGGCGTCGTCGCGGTGGAACGCGTGGACGAGGCGCCCGAAGGGGAGACCTGATCGCACCCGCCCAGGCGACAGAAAAACAGAGGGGGCCTGGCTGTGCCAGACCCCTCGTTAAACTTTACAAGGAGTGTCGATATGATCGAAACGCTTACAGCCGTATTCGACGGCGAAGTCCTTCGTCCGGAACGTCCTTCAGACCTCAAACCAAATACGCGCTATCGGGTAATCATTGAAGAGGAAGTTCACCAGGCAGATGGAGAAAGCGTCTGGGACCTGCTTGAGGGACTCACCGGCACGGTCGAAGCTCCCGATGATTGGGCTTCCGAGCACGATCACTACCTCTATGGCACCCCAAAACGCCGTAAAGGGTCCAGCTCTTGAACTCCGAGCTATTCTTCCTCGATACCGCCTACGTGCAGGCCCTCCTGAATGCTCGGGACCAGGACCACAACGCGGCACGGACCTTGTTTTCGCGTGTGCGCGCCGCAAGAGAAGTCTGGGTAACAGAAGCCGTACTTGCTGAAGTGGGTAATGTGCTTGCCCGGTCGCACCGGGCCGAAGCGGCTGCTTTTATCAATCGCTGCTATACGACCTCGAATATGCGGGTCGTTCCTGTAGATACAGCCCTCTTCCGCCGTGGCCTGGATCTTTACCGAAATCGAGCTGATAAAGACTGGGGGCTCACCGACTGTATCTCCTTTGTGGTAATGCAGGACCAGGAACTCGTTGATGCGCTCACAACGGACGACCATTTCCGGCAGAATGGATTTAGAGTATTGTTGAGGGGGCCTCAATATCCATAGTGATCATAAAGGAGTGTCGATATGATCGAAACGCTTACAGCCGTATTCGACGGCGAAGTCCTTCGCCCGGAACGTCCTTCAGACCCCAAGCCAAATACGCGTTATCGGGTAACCCTTGAAGAGGAAGTCCAGCAACTGGTGAAAACAGACGCTGATCTGCTTACCTACTGGCAGCGTGAAGCATTGATCGGCATGCGCTCTGACATTGCAGACAGCCAGAGACACGCTCGAATGATAGGCAAGAAAGCCGAACAAAGAACAAAAGCGTAAAGCGAATGTTCATCCTGGACACAGACGTGGGTATACGCGGCTCTGTACCCCGGTAATTCTCTGTACCCCTCTACAATATTACTTCAACAGCACCATCCGCCGCACAGCCGTAAACTCCCCTCCATCCGTCACCAGCCGGTAGAGGTAAATCCCACTCGCCACCTGCCGCCCCTGCGCGTCTCTCCCGTCCCACCTCACCCGGTAGAACCCCGCCTCCTGCCGCTCCCGCACCAGTGTCTGCACCTGCTGCCCCAGCATGTTGTAGAACACAAGCGAAACCTCCCCCGCCCCCGGAAGCTGATACGCAATCTGCGTCTCCGGGTTGAACGGATTGGGATAGTTCTGATGCAGCGCATATACCGATGGCACCGGCCGGATGCCCTCCAGCCGCGCTCCCAGAAGTTCGTTCATCTTCCCCGACCCATCGGAAACCCACACCCCGGCAACCTCCACGTGTCCGGGCGCCCTCTCGTCCAGCACCCGGAACGCCAATCGAACCAGATCCCCTTCGCCCTGCACGGTCCCATCCGGACGCAGCACATCGGCCAGCACTACTTTCCCATCCTCCGACCTCACCTGCAACGCCACCGTCTGGGGACCGTCCTCCCCGGTAAAGAGCGACCCTGCCTGCCCCATCGCGTTTACCAGTTCCAGCGCCGACGCGTCATAGGCCAGCCGCAGGCTGTAACCCTGCACCTGAACCGCACCGGTCAGCCCCACAACCACCTCGACCTGATCGGGCATCTCGCTTGCCATTTGCACAAGCGTCAAACCGGCCGCTCCATTGACGCCCGGCGCCAGACGGCCAGCCGGCTTTGTCAGTACCGCAGGTTTCACACTCTGCCCGAACTTCTGCGCGAATAACACGAAGTCGCTAAACCCGACAGTATTGTCCCGGTCCAGGTCGAATCTGGCATCGAAGTTGGGTTGACCCTGAGAAGTCCCAAACCGCTGTGCAAATTCGACAAAATCGCTGAAGCCCACCACCCCATCCCCATCGAAGTCGGGCGAGGGTTCAGGTGCTCCGCCACTCCTGATGACGACAGATGCGTTCGGTTTTGATTTTAACTCCTCGAAACCTTTTGCGATTGATGCCCCCAGAAGCACTATCTCGGTCTCACCAGAGAATCCCTCCGATACACGGAATACTACCCGCGCTATACTTCCTTCATTGATTGGGGATGGCTGTAGACTGGTCATCGCAAAGGTTAGAAGAGGCCCTTCAGTTGCACTGGAGAGTTTTACTAATCCGTTTCGACCCTCGATAGTCCTTTCAACCGGTTCCACGACGGATGGATCGAAAAGAAGAACAAGGCTCGCACCAACGGTTGCTTCAATTCCCTGCTTATTGATAAGCTCCAGCGTGAATTCTGCCAGAGGCTGTATCGAAATCTCGTGTACATCCTGATCCCCCAATGATTCATTTAGATCGAGGGTCCAACTTCCATCCCCCTTTTTCACGCTAACCGGTTCCTCTGAACCCGGAATCGGGGGGAAAACTGTAACCGAGAAAGTCTCCGACGCTTTCTGATTACCAGGATCCACTGCCCTCACCGTAACCAGTACCTTACCGAAGCCCTCGGGCCGCAATGTCAAGTTTGTGCCTGAAACAGTTGCCGATACAATACTTTCGTCGGAACTGGTGGCAGACAGGTCAAGCTCATCCTCATCCATAAACACAGGTGAACTTCCTGTAAGCTCAATTTCCACCGGTCCGCCAATTAGGGGAACAAAAGGTCTTCAAGCTCCCTTGACATCGTGGGAGGCTGATTCGGAGGAGCTGTAACCGCAAACCTGAAGGTCGCGCTTCCCCTACCTCCATGGCCATCATCCGCCAGGATAGTGATAGTGGACACGCCGACCCCAACAGGAGACAAACTGAGCACCGAATCAGAGACAGCCACGTGAGCAACCGAATCTGATGAGCTCGCACCCGTGAAAGTAAGGCTATCTGGACTTGACCCGTTTCGGTGGGTACCTTATCTCTTGGGAGAAAGGAGATCCACTATGCCGCCAACACGTCCACCTTATCCACCTGAGTTCAAAAAGCAAATGGTCGAATTGGTTCGAGCCGGTCGTACGCCAGGAGAGCTGGCCAAAGAGTTCGAGCCCTCAGACCAGACGATCCGGAACTGGGTGGTACAGGCCGACCGAGACGAGGGCCTTCGAGAAGACGGTCTGACCAGTGATGAGCGAGAGGAGTTGCGCCGTCTTCGTCGCGAGATTAAGCAGTTACGCATCGAGCGTGAGATCTTGTCAAAAGCAGCAGCCTGGTTCGCTCAGGAGACCAACACGATCCCCAGAAAGCCTTCCAGTTCGTGAAGGCGCACCAGGCAAAATGGCCAATTACCACGCAATGCCGAGTCCTGGGTGTCTCCCTCAGTGGGTATTATGCGTGGCGAGGACGCCCCCCATCGCCAAGAGCAAAGGTCGATGCGGATCTCAAGGAACAGATTAAGGCTTTTCATGCCCGTTCTGATTCTACCTACGGAGCCCCCAGAATCTGGGAAGATCTGGCAGCATTAGGCATCCGTATAGGCAAAAAGCGTGTCGCCCGTCTGATGGTTGAGATTGGTATCTTCGGGGTGAGCCGTCGAAAGGGTATCAGAACCACCCGTAAGGGAAAAAAGGCTCAAAAAGCCCCTGATCTGGTCAAGAGAGACTTCACTGTTGAAGCCCCAAATAAACTCTGGGTGGCCGATATTACCTACGTACCAACCTGGGCGGGCTTCCTGTATCTTGCTGTGGTTATCGATGTCTTTTCCCGCCGAGTCGTGGGCTGGACGATGGCTTCGACGCTCCAGAGTGAGTTGGTTTTGTCTGCTTTGAATATGGCACTTTGGCAGCGTCATCCTTGTGGGGTGATCCACCACTCCGACCAGGGATCTCAGTATACTTCACTTGCCTTCGGTAAACGCTGCGATGAGGCGGGTATACGTCCCTCAATGGGTTCTGTAGGCGACTGCTATGACAACGCACTGTGTGAAAGCTTTTTCGCCACCCTCGAATGTGAATTGATCGACCGCCGTTGTTTTCGTACCCACAAGGAGGCCAGATTGGCTATTTTTGAGTATATTGAGGGCTGGTATAATCCCCATCGTAGGCATTCATCAATCGCATACCACTCACCGATGACATATGAAAAACAGCATCAAACACGGGCTTGAAGCCCAAGCCCTAAACACTCCACCAAAACGGGGCAACTCCATTGATTTCAATCTCCTTGGCCTGGCCAAAACCGGGGTCTTGTCCATCAATGAAGTATTCCAGCCCTACCAAGGGGGCAGTCCGTTCCGGAGGTATTATGTAGAAAGGCCTGAGTTCTGCCAGACCCCCCTTTAGGTATGATCTTTCCTCTACGCCCCATCCTCGGCCCTGGAGGCCTCCGACGATTCCACCTGCCGCTTCAGCGCATCCAACTTCGCCAGCGCCTCTAAGGGCGTCGTGCGCTCGACATCCACCCCGCGCAGTTCGTCCAGAACCGGGTGCTCCGGCGGTTCCGGCGCCTGCTGCGAGGCAAAGAGGTTGATCTGTTCATCGTCCGACAGCCCCTTCCGCTTCCGGGAGAGCCGCGCCGCAGATTGGGTCAGCGTCAGATCGTTCTGCTCCAGCCGCCCCAGCACCTCCTTCGCGCGTGCGATCAGCTCCGGGGGCATCCCCGCAAGCTGGGCCACCTCGATGCCGTAGCTGTGATCACATCCCCCCGGCACCAGCCGGTGCAGGAAAACAACCGTATCTCCCGTCTTCCGAACAGCCACGCTGTAGTTCTTCACCCGGGGCAGCAGCTCCTCCAACTCCGTCAGCTCGTGGTAGTGGGTCGCAAACAGAGTGCGGGGCCGGATGCCCGATGAATTGTGCAGGTATTCCGTCATCGCCCAGGCAATGCTCAGCCCGTCGAACGTGCTGGTGCCCCGGCCGATCTCATCCAAAAGCACCAGGCTTTTGGGCGTCGCATTGTTCAGGATATTGGCCGCCTCGTTCATCTCTACCAAAAAGGTGCTCTCACCCCGAGCCAGGTTGTCCGACGCGCCCACCCGGGTAAAAATCCGGTCCACCACGCCCACCCGTGCGGACCGGACCGGCACAAAAGAGCCCACCTGGGCCAGAAGCGCAATCAGCCCCACCTGCCGCAAAACCGTCGACTTGCCGGCCATATTCGGGCCGGTAATAATTAAAATCTGCTCCTCGTCGCCGTCTAAAAACACGTCGTTCGGCACGAACTTTCCGCTCGGCAAAAGCCGCTCCACAACCGGATGGCGCCCCTCCCGGATCTCAATCACCGTACTCTCATCCACAGCGGGACGGACGTAGTCGCTGCTTGCAGCCACCTCGGCTAAGGTGGCCAGCACATCCACCACCCCCACCGTCTGCGCCGTGCGCTGCACCGGCTCCACCCATCCGGCCACCTCCTCCCGCAGCCGGTGGAAAAGCTCCTTCTCCAGCTCCTTGGCCCGCTCGTCGGCCCCTAAGATCTTCGCCTCCCACTCCTTCAACTCCGGCGTGATAAACCGCTCCGCGTTCACCAGCGTCTGCTTCCGGATATAATCCTCCGGCGCCTTGTCCAAGTTGGCCCTGGTCACCTCGATATAGTACCCAAACGCCCTGTTGTACCCCACCTTCAGAGAGGTGATGCCGGTCCGCTCCCGCTCTTGGGTCTGAAGGTCGGCCACCCAGCTTCGCCCCCCGGACGCCACATCGCGCAGTTCGTCCAGCTCCGCGTGGTAACCCGGGCGGATGATCCCTCCCTCACTCAGCACCACGGGCGGCTCATCCTCAATCGTGCGATCGATCAAATCGGCCAGCTCGCTCAAATCGGGCATCCCTTTCTCCCGGGCCCGCGCCAGCAGATCGGCGCTCACCTCCCCAAGCGCCTCCCTCAGCGGCGGCACAGCTTCAAGAGAAAGCTTCAGTCCCACCAGATCCCGGGGAGTTGCGCGGCCGCAGCAGATCCTGGACATCAACCGCTCCAGATCCCCTACCCCGCGCAGCACAGACCGGACCGCTTCCCTCTGCGATGGCGACCGGACGAGCTCTTCCACCGCATCCAGCCTCGCCTCAATCCGGGCAATATCCAGCAGCGGCTGTGCAAGCCAGACCCTGAGGCAACGCGCTCCCAGCGCAGAACAGGTGCAGTCCAGGGCCGAGGTCAGGGTGCCTTCCCGGCGTCCCTCCTGGAGGGAGGTGACCAGCTCCAGGTTCCGCTGGGTCACCAGGTCCAGCGTCATATACGACCCGGTATGCTCGCGGGCCAGCCGGGTAATGTGTGAAATCGCCCCCTTCTGATTCTGACGCAGGTAACACAGCACCCCGCCCGCAGCGCAGATACCGGCCTTTAAGTCCTCGCAGCCGAACCCCTTCAGCGAAGACACCCGGAAATGTTCCAGCAGGGCATCGTACGCATACGTATACCCGAAATACCAGTCCTCCTGGCGGGTCACAAGCACGCCCGGCAGGCGCTCCCGGCACGCCGCCTCATGGGCCTCCGCCCAGGACTCGGGCGTTAAAATCTCCGCAGGCCCAATCCGCTCCAGCGTCTCCCAGAGTTCGTCCTCATCCCGCTCCAGCGCCCGAAACGCGCCCGTCGAAAGATCGGTCGTAGCCAGCCCCACCCGCCCCTCCTCCACGTAGAGCCCCACCAGGTAGTTGTTCCGCTTCTGATCCAGCAAATTGTCCGTAAGCACCGTTCCCGGAGACACCACCTGCACCACCTCCCGGCGCACGATCTGCTTCCCCTTCTGCGGCGGCTCCATCTGTTCGCAGATCGCCACCTTCCTGCCGGCCTTAATCAGCCGCGCCAGGTAGGTGTCTAAGGCGTGGTAGGGAATCCCCGCTAAGGGAATATCCTCCGCCCGGCCGTTGTTGCGCGCCGTCAGCGTCAGCCCCAGCAGCTGGGACGCCTCTTTGGCATCTTCGTAGAACGTCTCGTAAAAATCGCCCATCCGAAAGAGCAGAATCGCATCGGCGTGCTCTTCCTTAAACCGCATATACTGCTCCATCATCGGGGTTATCTCTCTGGCCATCGCCCTACTCCTCTGCTCGCTTCTTCACCTGGCACGTAAGCTTTTCTGCCGATTCAATCCGCTTGCGCGCCGCCTCTGCCGCTTCTCGATCCGCAAAAGGTCCCACCAGCAGCAGGCGCAGCCCGCGCTTCCCCACGGCCTCCTCCCGGACTTCAAACCCCGCTCCGGCCAACCGCGCAGACAGATCCTTGAGGTTATTGTTGCTCCGGAAAGCCCCCACCTGAACCCAGTACCGGTCCCCCTGCTTCGCCTCTTTATGTTCTCCCCCACCGGCTGTTCCGCCCCCAGTCTTCTTCAACGCCTCAATCCGTTCCAGCACCACCGCTTTCAACGGCCCCGGATCGCCCTCCAGCAGCGCCTCCGCCTCCTGGATGGCCTCGGGTGTGCGTCCCTGCTGCACCCTCGCCTCCACGATCCCCAGACGGACGTAAGGCGCCATCGCAGAACCTGGAAACCGGCTCAGCGCCTCTTGAAAAACCGCCGAGGCGGAATCGGGCTGCCGCATCACCAGATACGTCATCCCCATCCGGTAAAGCGCCCGGGGAGCCAGGGGGCTATCCGGGTAAGACGCCAGAAGCTGCCGATAGCGGCGCCGGGCCGTCAGATAAAGCCCTGCCGGAGCGGCGTAATCGGCCTCCGCCAGTTCAAAAAGCGCATCGTCGGCCAGGTCGTGCTTCGGGTGGACCGCCAGCAGCCGTTCAAAATAGCGCCGTGACTTCCCCCCCTCAGCCGTTAACCGTCCCAGATAGTAAAGCGACACCGGATCGTCCGGCTGCGCCTCCAGCCGCTGTGCAAACGCCGTCCGCGCCTCATCAAAACGACCCGACTCGAACAGCGCGATAGGGTCCTCAGATTCGACGCGGGAAGCGCCGATCAGGAGAACCAGTAAGCTGCTCAGGCAGCAGATCCACCGCACCATAAGCTTTATTCTCCAAATTTCTTCTATTTCCTGCGCGTTAAAACAAACCGATCTTCCTGTTCTCGATAATATCCTGAAACAAATTCGCGCTCTGTAAACCCCCAGCTTTCATAGAGCCGGATGGCGCTCTCGTTAGCCGGACCGACCGTCAAAAAACAGTCCGCACCCAGCGCGTCCACCTCGGCAAACAGCACCTCCATCAGCCGGGTGCCGATCCCTTTCCCCCTCTGCGTCTCGTCCACAAACACCTTGTGCAAACAATAAGATCCGGATACCGTCGGAAATGCAACCAGCGCTCCCAGAACCTCCCGGTTTTCCTTCGCGCAGAAAACCAGCGCGTGCTCAACCCAGATCCGCCACACATGCTCCCCGTCCGGAATATACTCAGAATGCGGGGTCTTTGTCCAGGCCGTTCGGTCCAGTCGAGCAACCTCCAAAAAATCCCGCGTATCGGCGCGTTCGATGTGGACCACTACAGAATCCCCTCTTCCCGAACCTTCAGAAACCACTCGGAAAATCGCTCTATCCCCTCCTCCACATCCACCTTCGGCGCGTACCCGTACAGCCGCTTCGCCTTGGACACATCGGCGTTCGTCAACCGCACGTCGCCCGGCTGCTCGGGGTGGCGTTCAATATTGGCCTCCTGTTTCATCGCCTTCTGAACAAGCGCCAGCGCCCGGCGCAGCTCAACCGTTTTCGTATTTCCCAGATTGACGATCTCGAACGGTTGGGGCCGATCCAGCGCCGATACCAGGCCGTCCACAATATCGGAGATAAAGGTATAATCCCGCCGGGTCGATCCGTCACCGAACATCCGGATCGGTTCTCCCGAAACGATCTGTCGGGCGAAGATGTGAAACGCCATATCGGGGCGCTGCCGTGGGCCGTAAACCGTAAAAAACCGGAAACAGGCCATCGGAATCCCATAGAGATGGTGGTAATTGTAACAGAGAAGTTCGGCGCACCGCTTGGTCGCGGCATAGGGAGAGATGGGACGATCCGCGGGGTCGTCTTCGCGGAAGGGCACCCGGGAGCTGTTGCCGTAAACCGAGGAAGAAGAGGCCACTAAGAGATTTTCAACGCCCGGCGAACGGCAGGCTTCCAGGACATTGAGCGTGCCCTGGACGTTCACCGTCTCGTAGAGCAGAGCGTGTTGAAGGGAGGTGCGAGCATTGGCACGGGCGGCAAGATGCACAACGCGCTGAATGTCGTGCGTGTGGAAAACCTGCTTGAGGACCTCCAGATCCCGGATATCGCCCTCAACCAGCGTATAGCCGGCATGGTCGAGCACACTCGACACATTGTGTCGTTTGAGCGCAGGCGTGTAATAGTCGTTAAAATCGTCAAAAACAACAACCCGGTCGCCCCGGTCCAGCAGCCGTTCAACCAGGTGGGAGCCGATAAACCCGGCCCCGCCCGTAACCAAGATCGCAGACACCGTCCCCCCTTACTTCGGATTTGGGAAAGCGGGACCTAACCCCCCCGGCTCCCTTCCCGTGCCGGGAAGGGGGCCGGGGGGGTTAGGTTCAATCTCGCCCACCACACGCTCGCCTTCAATTCGCCTCAAGCGCACCCGCCGGATCCGGTCCATCGCACCGTCCGGCCCGGGCGCGAACACCCGGATGTAATTGTCCGACACCCCCTGGAGGTAGCCTGTATCGGACTCCCGGCGACTCTCAAACAGCACCTCTAAGGTTTGCCCTGAAAATCGCTGTTGAAAAGCTTCTACCTTCTGCCTGCCCAGGGCGCGAAGCTCGGTCCCATAACGCTTCTTCACCTTCGGATCCACCTGGCCGTCCATTCGGGCGGCCGGCGTATTGTTCCGGGGGGAGTAGGGGAAGACGTGCAGGTAGACCAGAGGGCTTTGCGCAATTAAATCGTACGTATTCCGGAAGGCCGCCTCGGTCTCGCCCGGGAAACCAACCATCACGTCGCCTCCAATGCCGATGTCCGGAATGCGGTCCGCCAGTTTTTCAACCAGTTTCAGGTACTGCAGCCGGGTGTAGGGACGCCGCATCGCCTCTAAGATGCCGTCGTCCCCGCTTTGGAGCGGAATGTGAAGGTGACGGCAGAACTTCTGAGAAGCCGCAAAAAAGTCGATCATAGAATCGGTAATATACGTCGCCTCGATCGAACTGACTCGGAAACGGCGCAGACCCTCGATCCCCTCCACAGCCTCCAGCACATCCAGCAGCCCCACATCCGCCAGATCGGCTCCATAGTCGCCGATATGCACCCCGGTAAGCACCACCTCCTGGT
This sequence comes from Candidatus Latescibacterota bacterium, assembly GCA_965249305.1. Classification (GTDB taxonomy): domain Bacteria; phylum Latescibacterota; class UBA2968; order UBA2968. The sequence continues at coordinate 8,031,730 of OZ252228.1, forward strand.
ATCCCGCATCCACCAGCCGCCGCACCTGGCTCACCGTACTCTCCACCGTGCGGCTTCGGCTCCGCCCCCGGGCGAAGGGGATAATGCAGAAAGAGCAGAATTCGTTGCACCCCTCCTGGACTTTCACAAAAGCCCGCGCCCGGTCGCCGAAATTGAAAATATCCATATCCTGAAAATCGGCCGTGCGGCTCCGGGTCACAAAGCTCCGTCCCAGAGAGCAGGTATCGTTGACCAGATCCAGCAGCCGGGTCTTCTCCGCCGTCCCCACCACCAGATCCACCTCGGGCATCGCAATGAGGGTATCGGGATCGGTCTGTGCGTAACAGCCAACCGCCACAACGTTCCCCTCCGGAGAGACACGGTGCGCCCTGCGCAGCATCTGCCGCGACTGCGCATCTCCCCGGCCGGTCACCGTGCAGGTGTTCACCACCGTAACATCCGCAGTCTCACCAAAGGGCACCACACGGTATCCCTGTTCCTCGAACTGCTCCCGGTACCACTCTGTGTCGTAGGTATTTAACTTGCAGCCGAGGGTGTAGAAAGCAACTGTTTTTTCTTTATCTTGCATGGTGTCCTAAACAGCGAAGAGTTGAGGGAAGCGCCCTCAACTCTTCGTCGTATGGTAAATAAATTCGTCGTAAAAATATCAGGCCTGAGTGGACGGCTCTCCCTCTTCCTCCTCTTCTCCCTCCGGTTTGGGAGCTTCCTCTGAAGCGCCGGCATCGGCATCGGGCGTCGATTCCTCTTCCGCCTCCTCCGCTTCTTCAGGCTCGGGAACCGCTTCAGATTCAACCTCTGGAGCCGCCGATTCTGCCTCCGGCTCCTCCGGGGCGCCTTCCGGCTCTTCGACAGTCTCCGCCGCTTCCGCAGGCTCAGAAACCGCTTCTGACTCGACCTCTGGAGCTGCCGCTTCTGCTTCAGACTCCGGAGCGCCTTCCGGCTCTTCGACAGTCTCCGCCGCTTCCGCAGGCTCAGAAACCGCTTCTGACTCGACCTCTGGAGCTGCCGCTTCTGCTTCAGACTCCGGAGCGCCTTCCGGCTCTTCGACAGTCTCCGCCGCTTCCGCAGACTCGGGAACCGGTTCCGATTCCACCTCGGCAGCAACCGCCGCTTCTGCTTCCGGCTCCGGCTCCGGCGCTTCCTCAGAACCTCCCGAAGCGGCCTCCGCTTCCTCAGGCTCGGGCGCCACTTCTGACTCGACCTCTGGAGCCGCCGCTTCTGCTTCCGGCTCCTCCGGGGCGCCTTCCGCTTCCTCAGACTCAGGAACCGCTTCAGACTCGACCTCTGGAGCCGCTGCTTCTGCGCTGGCATCGGCCGCCTCTGCCTCTTGCTCATCGCCCACCACATCACCCACCGTAACCGGACGGGCCTTGTGGCTCTCGATATAGGCGTCGATTTCGGCCTGTTCGGCGTCGCGCAAATACTCCCGAACGCTCAGCACAATCTTCCGCTGCTCCTCGTCAAACTCCACCACCTTCAGCGGAAGCTCATCCCCTTCGGAAAAATGATCCTGAGGGCGTTTCAGTTCGTCCACAGCCAGTTGCGACGCCGGGATGAACCCCTCCACTTCCCCCTCCAGGTCAACCACCACGCCCCGCTCTAAAATCCGAGAAATCCTGCCCGGGGTCTGGTTGCCCACGGCGTACTGCACGGCCAGGTCGCCCCAGGGGTTCTCAACCGTCTGTTTGTGCCCCAGAGAAATCCGGCGCCGCTTCTTGTCGATACTCAGGACCACCACATCGACCTCCTGGCCCTTCTTGACCACCTCGCTTGGATGCCGCACCCGCCGGGTCCAGGACATATCCGAAATGTGGACCAGGCCGTCGATGCCCTCTTCGATCTCTACAAAAGCGCCGAAATTGACCAGGTTGCGCACCTTGCCCTGCAACCGGGTGCCGGGCGGGTATTGCTCATCCAGTGTGAGCCAGGGATCGGAGGTGACCTGCTTGAGGCCCAGAGAAATCTTCTGCCCATCCTTGTCCACGTTGAGAATAACAACATCCACCTGATCACCGATGGAGAGCAGCTTGGAGGGGTGCCGGATGTGCTGCGTCCAGGACATCTCCGAAATGTGTACCAGCCCCTCCACTCCCTGTTCCAATTCCACGAAGGCCCCATAATCGGTAATACTCACCACCCGCCCCTGCACCCGGGCCCCCATAGGGTACTTCTCTTCAATATTCTCCCAGGGATGAGAGGTGAGCTGTTTCATGCCAAGCGAGATCCGCTCTCGCTCTTCGTCGTAGTTGAGCACCTTCACCTGCACCCGATCGCTGATGGAAAGCGCTTCCGAAGGATGCCCCACCCGGCCCCAGGAAATATCCGTAATATGGAGCAGCCCGTCTAAGCCGCCCAGGTCGATAAACGCGCCGAAGTCGGTAATATTCTTCACCACCCCTTCGCGCACCTGGCCCACCTCCAAGGTCTCTAAGATCTGCTTGCGCAAACGCTCCCGCTCCTCCTCCAACACCACACGCCTTGAAACGACAATATTGCGCCGGTTCTTGTTGAGCTTGATGATGCGAAACGGAAAGACCTCGCCGATAAACTGGTCGAAATTTTTCACCTGCTTGACATCGATCTGGGAACCCGGCAGGAACGCATCAACGCCGAACAGATCCACCACAATCCCGCCTTTGATGCGGCGCACCAGGCGCCCCTCAACGATCTGATTGCTGTCGTAGGCATCCTTGATCCGGTCCCACACCCGCATAAAGTCGGCCTTCTGCTTGGAAAGGACGATCTGGCCCTCCTGGTCTTCCACATTTTCCAGATAGACCTCAATCTCCTGCCCGACCTCAACTTCGGACGGGTCGCTGAACTCCGAAAGGGAGATAGCCCCTTCGGACTTAAATCCGATATCGACAACCACAGTGTTTTCGTCCACGGCCAGAACGGTGCCGTTGACGATTTCGCCCTCGGTAATATTGTTCATTGTATCTTCATAAAGGCTCATCATCTTGGCGAATTCTTCTTCCGAATATTCGCTTTCGTCCAGAGCATCCAGCGCCTCTTCCGGCCGATCACTCACCGCAGCAGGCGCCTGCTCTTCCGTTGCCCGATCGGTAACAAGTTCTCTGTTTTCTTCTTCAGACATACGACAACATCCTCTCCGTCCATACTCAAGGGTCGGGAAAACCCGATTCAGGAGCAGGACACAGGTCTAACCATAAGAGTAAAGGGGATAAATTCCCCCGAAAATAAGCCGGCAGTTACGATATCACAGATAATGCAGGAGCGGCCGCGCCGGCGTTCCGTCCCCCCTGCTTCAGGTCACCGATCTTACGCATCACCTCGCTGCTAATGGATTGATAGGCTTCTTTTCGCCTTGAGGACAACTGGTTTGGATGAAACCGGACCGGCTCGCCAAACCTCACCACCACACAACTCAACCCGATCAGGCTCTTCCAGACATTGACCGTGCCCGAAATATAGACCGGCACCACCGGAACCCGGGCGCGATAGACCATCATCCCCACGCCTGCCTTCGGTTTGAGAAACCGGCCCGTTTTGTTCCGGGTTCCCTCCGGGGCAAGAAACATAGCCCTGCCGGCCTGCAGCTGCTTTTCAATACCCACCAAAGCGCCCCGATCGCCCCGGGATCGGTCGATCGGCAACGCATTCAATTTTCCAACCAGCCACCCCAGAAACGGGACGGAAAAAAACTCCTGTTTAGTAACATACAAAAGTTCCCGCCCAGCCGCAACCCCGATCAGAATAGGATCGACATAGGAACAGTGATTGCTGGCCAGAATCAGTCCACCGTTTGCCGGAATATGCTCGCGCCCTTCGGTCTGAAGCCGAAAAAAAAGTCTGGACAAACCATAAGCGATCCACCAGCAGATCCGATAAAGATGCATAGGCGGCCTCCCACAAGAAGTCACACCGGGACGGCCGTTTTCATTTCCGGTCCCCCGCGTGCCGGGGCAGGCGCCCTCCCCGCTCCAACGCCAGGTGGATCACGCGGTCCACCTGTTCCTCAACCGAAAGGCCCGTCGTATCCAGACGCAGGGCGTCGGAAGCCGGCCATTCTCCCCCTCGCAGCTGCGTGGCTTCATCCCGGGCATCCCGGGCCCGAATCTGTTCGACCAGCGCGGGAAGGTCCACGGCCTCCCCCCGCCCGGCCAGTTCCCTGAGACGTCGCCGGGCCCGCTCGACAGCGTCGGCCACCAGAAAAACCTTGAACTCGGCGTCCGGAAAAACCGCCGTGCCGGTGTCCCGTCCCTCCAGCACAATCCCGCCCTCCTGCCCGATCTCCCGCTGCCGGGCAACCAGCACTTCCCGAACCTCCGGATGCGCCGCAACCCGGGATGCCGCATCCGAAACCTCCGGCGTCCGGATGGCCCCCGAAACATCCTCCCCGTCCAGAAGCGTCTGCTGGCCCCCGGCCTGCGCCCGCAGGTCGATGTGTACCTTTCGTGCCAGCCGAGCAGAGGCCTCGCCATCGTCCGGGCTGGCGCCCGCCCGGAGCAGACCCAGACCCAGCGCCCGGTACATCGCCCCGGTATCCAAGTAAAGATAGCCCAGGCGGCGGGCGACCCTCCGGGCCGTGGTGCTCTTGCCCGACCCGGCCGGCCCATCAATCGCGATAACGATGCCCTTCTTCCGCATCTGTTGCCCCCACCAGCCGCTTCATCTGCGCAACCTCTGTCCGGGTCAGGCGCCGCCAGCGACCCGGTTTGAGCCCCCCGACCGTAATCCCGGCAAACACGATTCGTTCCAGCCGGCGCACCGGGTGCCCCACTGCTTCACACATCCGTTTCACCTGCCGCTTCCGGCCTTCGTGCAAAATCAGTTCCAGCGCGCCGTTCTCTCCGGCAGTCCCCAAAAGCCGAACCTCGGCAGGCGCCGTATGCCCCTCCTCCAGCGCAATCCCTGTCCGAAGCCGGTGTAAAGCATCGGCAGAAGGCACGCCCTGAACATGCGCGCGATAGGTTTTTTTCACACCGTATCGGGGGTGCGTCAAGCGGTAGCTCAGATCCCCGTCGTCCGTCAGCAGCAGAACGCCCTGCGTATCTAAGTCCAGCCGTCCCACGGCAAAAACCCGCCTGTGAATCCCCTCTAACAGGTCGTATATGGTGCGGCTGTGGTGCGGATCGCCCGAAGAGACGAGATACCCGGCAGGTTTGTTCAACACCAGATAGGTGCACGCCGCCGGGGGCTGAATCCGCCGTCCGTTGTAAACCACCCTGTCGGCCCGGGGATCGATCAGGGTACCGGGATGGTCCACGCACAGCCCGTTAACCCGAACCTGTCCCGCCTGAATCAGCCGGTCGCTCGCCCTCCGGGACGCCACGCCCGCCCGGGCCAGAAACCGGTTCAGACGCTCCTGCTGCCCCGTCGTCCGATTCCCCTTCGTAGGCGCCATCTCCGCCGCGTTCTCCCTGGCTTCCCTGCTCCAAGTCCTGGGCTTCCGCGTCCTGACGGGCCGCTTTGAAAAGATCCCCCAGCGCATCTCCTTCGGAAACGCGCGTTTCATCCTCCTGGAAAAGCTCTTCAAGTTCCCGCAGCTTCGGCAGGTCCGACAGGGTCTTCAGCCCGAAATGTTTTAAAAAATCCCGCGTCGTCCCGTAAAGCAGCGCCCGGCCCGGCCCTTCGGCGCGTCCGGAAATCCGGACCAGCCCTTTCTCCAACAGATGTCGCACAACGCCGTCTACGGCCACCCCCCGGATATGTTCCACCTCGGCTTTGGTCAGCGGCTGTTTAAACGCAATAATAGCAAGCGTCTCTAATGCCGCCTGGGAAAGCCGGGCGGGCGCCTTCTCCCGCAACAGCCGCCGGGCCCAGGGGGCATACTCCGGATGGACCCTGAACTGGAAGCCCCCCGCCACCTCCGTAATGGTGAAACTCCGGCCCGTACTCATGTACTCGTTGTTCAGATCGTCAACATAGGTGCGGATCTCTCGCGCCCCAACCTTGTTAAGCACCGACGCAATCTTCCCCACCCCAATCGGCTCATCCGAGGCGATTAGCAGGGCCTCGATAATGCCCCGGTTGCGCGCGTGCTCGTCGGGCGCCAGATCTTCCAAATGCGCGTGATCAGACATGGCGTTCGGATTCCGGTGTCGCTGCCGTTTCCCCTTTGTAAATCCAGATATCACCGTCCGGGTCGGCCTGCCGGGCCAGAATCTGCCCCGTCCGGATCAGTTCAAGCAGGGCGATAAACGTCACAATCAACACAACCCGCGGCAATCCCGAAACCAGTTCAACAAAGGAGGTCCGCTCCTGCTGGGAGAGCACGTTCAGAATAACCTCGGCGCGTTCCTCCGCGGTCACCTCCACCCGCTCCACTTCGTGATAATCGACCTTGGGAGCAGCAGCCAGGACCTGTTTAAAAGCGGTTAAAAGGGCAAAGAGATCCACCGACCGATAGGCTTCCAGAGGGTCCTCGGAGGCGTCCTCAAGCCCCTCCATATCCAGCGCAGCCCCCCGGTAAAAAAGATCGCGGCAGGTCTCCTGCTGGTCCTCCAACCAGGACGCCACCTCCTTGAACTGCTGGTATTCCAGCAGACGCCGAACCAGCTCTTCCCTCGGGTCCCCGGCTTCCTCCTCGTCCTCCGGATCCACCGGCAGAAGCATCCGGGACTTGATTTTCATGAGGGTGGCCGCCATCAACACAAAGTCCCCGGCCTGTTCCAGATTGAGCCCCTCGATAACCTCCACGTATTCCAGAAACTGCCGGGTGATCGCCGCAATGGGAATATCGTAAATGTCGATCTCACTCTTCCGGATCAGGAAGAGCAGGAGGTCTAAAGGCCCTTCAAAAATCTCGAGCTTAACGCCGTAGGTCTCAGAACCGGCATCGATCTGAAAAGCCAGGGGATTGTCGGCCATTGAACACCCCTCTTGTCTATTAATCCATAAAAAGATAAGGGCGCCACCGCCAGTCCGGCGCCCCGATAAAATGGCTGATAAAGGTGACGGTGTTCGGCTGGCGCGGCTTGCGCAGGAGGGCAAGGCCGGCCTGATCGGGCGACCGATTCCCCTTGCGGTTGTTGCACCGCAGACAGGCGCAAACCAGATTGTGCCAGGACTCTTTTCCCCTCTGTGTCTTGGGAATCACATGGTCCACCGTCATTGGCCCCCGCCTGGTGCCGCAATACTGGCACTGGTGCCCATCTCGCTTCAGAACGTTTCGCTTGGAAAGGGCAAGCTGTTTGGGAGAGATCCGTACATAGATGGCCAGGCGCACCACGCTTGGAACGGGGAACTGATCCGAAACCGAGCGGATACAGGTATCGAGCGACTCAATAACCTCCGCTCGCCCGCGGAAGACCAGAACAATTGCCCGCCGAACGCTGCAAACGTGGATCGGTTCATAACTCTGGTTCAGCACCAGCACCGATCGATTGAGCAGGGGCACACTTGCGGTTTTCATAAGACAACACAGCCGTGTAAATACAGCGCCTCTCAGAATGATCAATATTTCATATAAGTTTTAAAAAATAAAGCCTTTACCCTTCAAAGTCAAGTTTTTTAATACAGGCGTCGGAGCCCGGAGCCCGGAGGCTTGTAACACCCTGTTTTGCCTTTGGGTTGGACAGCGGAAACCCGCCTCAAGTCCCGGATCTCAAGCCTCATGATCTATATCCTCCTCAATCAGTTCCGCATAGGCCTCCGGGCTTAAAAGCCCGTCCATTTCGGCAGCGTCCTGAATCCGCAGCTTGATCATCCAGCCTTCACTGTAAGGATCGTCGTTGATCTGCACCGCGTCTTCGGCAAGATCGGTATTCACCGCCACCACCTCCCCCGACATCGGCGCATAGAGGTCTGCCACCGTCTTTACGGCTTCCACCGTACCAAACACCTTGCCCTGCTCCACCGAATCGCCCTCCTCGGGGAGTTCAACAAAAACGATATCGCCCAGTTCGCCCTGCGCATAGTCGGTAATGCCAACCACGCCCTCGTCGCCTTCCAGGCGCAACCATTCGTGTTCCGAAGTATACAAAAGACCTTCCGGGATCTCTGACATACGAGAGACTCCTCCTTTTTACCAGCCGTACCCGAGATTCTGGACAAAATCGGTGGCGATCTGCCCGTTTTGAAAGTCGGGATGGTTCAGCGCTGTCAGGTGGAACGGAATGGTGGTGGGTACGCCTTCGATGACAAACTCCTGGAGCGCCCGTACCATGCGCGCAACAGCCTCTTCCCGGTTCTCCCCATAGGCGATTAGCTTGGCCAGCAACGAGTCGTAGTGGGAGGGGATGTGATAGCCCGAGTACGCGTGTGAATCGACCCGGATACCGGGGCCCCCCGGCATATGAAATGTGCTCACCGTACCCGCAGAAGGCCGAAAGTTATGATCGGGGTCTTCGGCGTTGATCCGGCACTCAATCGCATGCCCGGTGTGCGCAACCGCCTCTTGCGAAAAGCCCAGGGGCACTTCTGCTGCAATGCGAATCTGAGCCTTCACCAGGTCGATCCCGGTCACCATTTCGGTCACCGGATGCTCCACCTGAATGCGCGTATTCATCTCCAGAAAATAAAAATGGCCCGAAGCATCCAAGAGGAATTCCACGGTGCCCGCGCTGAAATAGTCCACGGCCCGCGCCCCGGCAATGGCAGCTTCCCCCATCCGCTGGCGCAAATCGTCGTCCACGGCCGGAGACGGAGACTCTTCCACCAGCTTCTGATGCCGGCGCTGGATAGAGCATTCCCGCTCTCCCAGATGCACGATATTGCCCGATTGATCGCCCAGAATCTGAATCTCAACGTGCCGGGGAGCCTCGATCTCCTTTTCCAGATACAGCGCGCCCGAGGTAAAAGCGGCCTCGGCTTCGGTATGCGCCATCTGCCAGGCCCGCTCTAACTCCTCGTCGGCATGCACGGTGCGCATGCCCCGGCCGCCGCCGCCGGCAACCGCTTTCAGCCGAACCGGGTACCCGATCTGTGAAACCGCCTCCCGCGCTTCATCCAGGTCCTGCAACATCCCCGTACCGGGCGAAACGAGCACCCCCGCCTCTACCATGGTCTTACGCGCCACCGCCTTATCGCCCATCTTCCGGATGGATTCGGGCGAAGGGCCGATAAAGGTAAAACCACAGGACGTACAGATTTCGGCGAACTCGGCGTTTTCCGCCAGCGGACCGTACCCGGGGTGAATCGCATCGGCGTCGGTTACCTCGGCAGCGCTCAGAATGCGGGGGATATTCCGATAGCTCTGATCCCCGGCGGGCGGTCCGATACAGACATCCTCGTCCGCGAATCCGATGTGCAGCGAGTTGGCATCCGCCTCGGAATGCACGGCAACGGTCTGGATACCGAACTCCTTACAGGCCCGGATAACCCGCAGCGCAATCTCACCTCGATCGGCCACCAGGATCTTATGGAACAGATGTGTTCTGGACACGGGAATGAATAAGTGTGGTGGGACTGCTGAAAAGCAGGGAGTCGGGAATCGGAAGTGGGGGTGCGACTTCCAGGAGAAGAGCAAGACCCCGCTCCCCATTCCCTGCTCTTTCCTAAAGCGGTTCCAGGAGGAAGAGGGGCGTGTTATACTCGACAGGGTTGCCGTTCTCAACCAGAATACGGGCCACCCGGCCTTTGATATCCGACGGAATTTCGTTCATAATCTTCATGGCTTCAATAATACAGACCGTCTGGTCGGAAGAGACAACATCGCCCTCTTCAACATAGGACGGCGCATCGGGGCTGGGAGCGCGGTAAAACATCCCTACCATTGGCGAGCACACCGCGTGTAGCCCGTCGGTCTCATCCTGCGCATCAGGCTCTGCCTCGGCAGCAGCCGCCTGCACGGGCACGGTGGCCTGGGGATCTTGCCCCCCTCTCACAATTCGAATTCTCTCCCCCAGAAACGAGCGTTCAATCTCAATCTCCCTGATATCGTCTCCGCCAACCAGGTCGATCAGCTCCTGGAGGACCTCCCGAAAACGTCTGGAGAGTCTCACCTGCGCTCCTTATTAAACGCGCTCGACATATGCGTCGGTGCGCGTGTCAATCTTCAGCACATCGCCGGGCTCCACAAAAAGGGGCACCTGAACCGAAGCGCCGGTCTCCAGCACGGCCGGCTTGGTTGCCCCGCTGACCGTATCTCCCCGGACGCCCGGATCGGCCTGTGTAACGGCCAGTTTGACGAAGATCGGGAGTTCAACACCAATCGCGTTGTTCTCCGCCACCAGTACGTCTACAACCTCGTTTTCCTTAAGATATTTCACCGCATCGCCCACAATCTCGGCCGTCAGCTCGAACTGATCGTAGGTCTCATTATCCATAAAAAAGTAGATCTCATCCGACTTGTAGAGGTAGGGCATCTTTCGCCGTTCAAGGCGCACATCATCCACCTTATCGCCGGACCGGAAGGTTCGATCGATAACGGCGCCCGTCTTGACATTTTTCAGACGGGTACGGACCACGGCAGCGCCCTTGCCGGGCTTAAAAGGTTCAAATTCCACCATGTCGAAAAGGTCGCCATCGATGCGCAAAACCATGCCGTTTCGAAACTCAGATGTCGAAACCATAGCCAAAGAATCTCCACCCTACTGGGGATACTCATCCGGTGCGTCATCCATGGCCCGGAGTTCTTCGAGGCGCTGTTTCGCCTGCGCATTGCCGGAGTCCCGCTCCAGAACCTGTTCCAGCACCTCCAGAGCCTGCCGAGTAAGCCCCTGGGCCGCATAAAGTTCGGCCAATGTAGACGTTGCAATCGATCCGGCGCGCTCTGGTGTAGAGAGCAAAGAGGCCCCCCCGCCAATCGCCTGAACCAGAGCGGCCAGATCCGCCTCCTCGGCCTCCTTCGACGCCTCCGGCGGCGCAGGGTCCGTCTCACCCGGCTCCGGGCCTGAATCCGGCGCTTCCTCATCTGAAGCCGGAACCGGTTCCGGCTGGGAAACAGCAGGCCCAAAGGCGTCCACCTTTGCGCCAAGGTCCCGGTTGAAAGGATCCAGAATATAGGCCCGCTCAAAATGCTGCCGGGCCAGCGCCTCCCACCCCATCTCAAGACCGATCCGGCCCAGGTGCCACAATGCCGCCAGATTGTCGGCATCCAGCTGAAGCGCCTTGTGAAACTCCTGGCGGGCCTCTTCAAGCCGTCCCTCGGCCAGATGGCATTTCCCCATCACCAGGTGGCCCGTTACGTAAGAAGGCCGGTACCTGAGGCCCCGCCGGCAGATTTTTGACGCCTGTTTCACCTTTCCCTGACGGAGAAACCCATCGGCCAGGCGCGCAAAAAGAATAGATGTTGGATTTTTGGCGCAGATCTTTTCGAGCTTCGCATGGGACACCGACATAGGAATCTCTCCAACCGGCGCAGCCAGACAGAGCCGGACGAAGTATAGGGAAAAGCCCCCTTCTTGTCAAGATAAACTCACCTTGCAGAGGACCTTATGATGGATTGCGCATTCCGCAATTTTCTCATCCGATCATCGCTTCCCCATCGGCCCGGTTGAATTCCCACCCCGTCACGAAAGTCCCGTCGGGATCCGGACGCGCCCAGGCCAGGCGGGCCACAATACGAATTTCAAACGAGGCCTGGTTGTGCTGAGCGTCAAACCCACCCTTCAGCACATCGAAATTCTCGGTGCGAATCTGCATGCCGGTGGCGCTCACGTCCACGATCTCCAGGTCCATTTTGTCGCTTCCGCCCACGCTCGCCACGATCGGGAGGTCCAGCCGCACGCGTTCGTACTTTCGATTATTACTTTCTGAGGGTGTTTCAGACTCCATAAGCACACTCTCCTTGGAGGTAGGTGCAACAGAACTTACTGTGGATAATTTGACCGTTTTTAATGTAATCAATCTGGACGAAAAAAACGACTGGAAAATAAAGGGGTCCGGCCCCCAACATTTGATGTAGCGGGCAAAGGCCGTTGTCATTCCCTGAATTCCCTTGTGTGAACGTGGGGGGCATACTATATTTTATGTCGATCTTTACCGGCGCTGAACAATCTCTAACCGGTTGTGTAAAATCGACTTGGCTTAAGCGGAAACCTGAAAATTCAACACACAGGAATCAATGGCAATCGCATCTGCCAGAAAGGACGGGTATGAACCACGATCAGGCAGCGGTAAAAGCAGTGCTGGATCGGGCGCGGGACGAGGGACGCACGGCGCTCACCCTCCCGGAAGGCCGGCAAATCTGCGATGCATACGGAATTCCGGCGCTCCGGGAAGGGCTGGCCACCTCCGTGGAATCCGCCGTGCGTCTGGCCGGGGAAATCGGCTACCCGGTGGTGCTCAAGGTCGCCTCCCCCGACATCCTCCACAAAACCGAAGCCGGCGGCGTTCTCACTGGTCTGACCGACGCGGCCGGTGTGGAGCGGGGCTACGACGCGATCCTCGCCAATGTCAAAGCCTACAGGGCAGACGCCGACATCCTCGGCGTGCAGGTTCAGCGTATGCTGCCCGCCGCGCAGGAAGTCATCGTGGGCGCCACCACCGACCCCAGCTTTGGCAAGCTGGTGGCCTTTGGCCTGGGCGGGGTGCTGGTGGAAGTCCTGCAGGATATCACCTTCCGCCTGGCCCCTGCCACGCACCGGGAAGCCCTCTCGATGCTAAATGACATCGACGGGGCCGCAGTGCTGGACGGCGTTCGCGGGGCGCCCGGCGTGGACCGGGATGCCCTGGCCGGACTTATTGAAAACGTCTCGCGCCTGGTACACAACTTTCCCGAAATCAGTGAAATGGACCTCAACCCGGTCTTTGCGGACAGCCAGAGCGCCACCGCGGTCGATGTGCGCATCCTGCTGAACTTCTCACCGGCTTCCCCGCGCTATCGCCCCTCACACGATGAGATCCTGCGGGCCATGCGGCGCATCATGCAGCCGGACGCCGTCGCCGTAATCGGCGCCTCCGCCGAAGAGGGCAAAATCGGCAATTCGGTCATGCAGAACCTCATCAACGGCGGGTACCAGGGCGCCATCTACCCGGTCCACCCCCGCGCCGAGGAAATCCTGGGGAAGCCCTGCTACAAAAGCGTCGTGGACATCCCGGGGAAGGTGGACATCGCCATCTTCTGCATTCCCGCCCGCTTTGTTGCCCAGGTACTCTCGGAAGTGGGGCAGAAAGGCATACCCGGCGCGATTCTGATCCCCTCCGGCTTTGCCGAAGTGGGCGAGGAGGCCCTGCAGGAAGAGGTGGTACGCGTGGCCCGGGAACACAACGTCCGTCTCATGGGGCCAAACATCTACGGCTTCTACTACACCCCCAAGAACCTCTGCGCCACCTTCTGCACCCCCTACAGCGAAAAAGGCGCGGTCGCCCTCTCTTCTCAAAGCGGCGGCGTGGGCATGGCCATCATCGGCTTTAGCCGCTCCGCAAACATGGGCGTATCGGCAATTGTCGGCCTGGGAAACAAATCGGACATCGACGAAGACGACCTGCTCACCTTCTTCGAGCAGGACGACAACACCCGGGTCATTGCCATGCACGTGGAAGACCTCAAAGACGGGCGGGCCTTTGCCGAAGTGGCGCAGCGCGTGTCGAAGCAGAAGCCGGTCGTGGTCCTCAAGGCCGGGCGCACCGCTATGGGCGCGCGCGCCGCCCGGTCGCACACCGGCGCCCTGGCCGGCGACGACAAAATCTACGACGCCGTGCTGCGGCAGAGCGGGGTGATTCGCGCCCTCAGCCTCAACGACATGCTCAAATTCGCCCGCGGCCTTTCGGTCCTGCCCACCCCCAAAGGCGAAAACGTACTGGTCGTTACCGGCGCCGGAGGGTCCGGCGTGCTGCTGGCCGACGCCTGCGTGGACAACGGCTTGCAGCTCATGCGCATGCCCGAAGACCTGGATGCAGCGTTCAAAGAATTCATTCCCCCCTTTGGCGCCTCCGGCAATCCGGTCGACATCACCGGCGGCGAACCCCCCACAACCTATCGAAACACCATCAAGCTGGCGCTGGACGACAACCGCGTACACGCCCTCATCCTGGGCTACTGGCATACCATCATCACCCCGCCCCTGGTATTCGCCACACTCTTGAGCGAGGAGATCGAGGCCGCCCGGCAGCGAGGGATCGATAAGCCCGTGGTGGCTTCGCTCGTGGGCGACGTAGAGGTTGAGGACGCCTGCCGCCGCCTGATGGCGCACAACATTCTGGCCTACGCGTATGCTGCGGAAAAACCGGTTGCCGTGCTGGGCGCCAAATACCGATGGGCACGCACCGCCGGCCTGCTGTAGCGCCGTTTCGTTGCACGAAAACGTTGACTTCAATTTAAAGATAGGGTATACTCTAATCCGTTAGAAAACAACACCTGAACACGAGGAGGAAACGGTTTTGTCCACCCTGATGGAATTACTCTCACCCGATCATACGAACAAAAGAGCGGTTGTGATTCCCGACGACGGTCCAGCGCTCACGTATGGGGAACTAAGAGAGCAGGTGGCTTCTCTTGCACAGGTGCTGAAGCGGGGGGGCATTGCAACGGGCGATCCGGTGTCCATCGTTCTGCCCAACGGCCTGGAATTTCTCACAACCTTTCTGGCGGTCACGTGGGCGCGCGCCGTCGCCGCTCCGCTGAACCCGGCGTACAAAGACGAAGAGTTTCAGTTCTACATGGAAGACACCGGGACCCGCGCCCTCATCCTCCCCCCCGGCGAACACCCTGCGCGGGACGCAGCAGCGACGTTGAACGTGCCCGTCTGGGAAGTCCGTCTCGACACGAACGGCAGGGTGCAATTGCAGCCGCCTTCCGCATCCTCCGCACCGGTGAGCGACGAGGCGCCCCGGCCCGAGGATATCGCCCTGTTCCTGCACACCAGCGGAACCACCAGCCGCCCCAAAGGAGTGCCGCTTACGCACGGCAATCTGACCACCTCGCTTCGCAACATCGTCAACACCTACAAGCTCACGCCTGAAGATACCGGCCTGATTGTCATGCCCCTCTTCCACGTACACGGACTGATGGGCGCCACACTTTCCACGCTCAACTCCGGCGGCACGATCGTTGTCCCCCCCCGCTTTTCGGCGAGCAGTTTCTGGCCGCACATCCAGGCGCACGACGTCAACTGGTATTCGGCCGTACCCACCATCCACCAGATCCTGCTCAGCCGCGACGACGACGTCCGGGCGCCCTTCCGCTTCATCCGCTCCTGCAGCGCTGCGCTTGCGCCCGCTGTGCTGTCGCAGTTGGAAACCCGGTTCGACGCCCCCGTTTTAGAAGCCTACGCCATGACGGAAGCGTCGCACCAGATGTCCTCCAACCCGCTGCCGCCCGGCGTTCACAAACCGGGCAGTGTGGGCATGGGCACAGGCGTGGAAATCACCATCTTAGACGAGCAGAGCAACCCGCTTCCCGGCGGAGAGCAGGGCGAAGTCTCCATTCGCGGCGGCAACGTCACAAAAGGCTACCACAACAACCCCGAAGCAAACGCCGAAGCTTTCACCAACGGCTGGTTCCGAACGGGAGACCAGGGATTCTTCGACAACGACAACTACCTGACCCTCACGGGACGCCTCAAAGAACTCATCAACCGGGGCGGCGAAAAAATTTCACCTCTTGAGGTGGACGCGGTCCTGCTGGAACATCCCGCCGTAAAAGAAGCGGTCTGCTTCGGCGTACCCGATGAAAAATACGGCGAGGAAGTCCATGCCGCCGTCGTGCTCAAAGCCGAGGCCACCGAAGCCGACATCATCGCCTTTTGCCATGATCGCCTGGCGGACTTCAAAACGCCCAAGGTGCTCCACATTGCCGATGCGGTTCCCAAAACGGCTACCGGCAAAATCCAGCGGCGGCACGTGGCGGCGCATTTCAGTGCGTGACAAGGAGATTCCAATGGGAAAAATCAGCGGCGGCCATCTCGTCGCACGCGCCCTGAAACAGGAAGGCGTCGGCGCAATCTTCACACTTTGCGGCGGGCACATCATCGACATCTACGAGGGATGCACCGACGAAGGCATCCAGATTGTTGACATCCGGCACGAGCAAACCGCCGCCCATGCCGCCGACGGCTGGACGCGGGTAACGGGCGTCCCGGGCGTGGCCGTCGTCACCGCAGGACCGGGCACGACGGACACCGTGACCGGCATCGCCAATGCCTTCCGCGCCCAGTCGCCCATGCTGCTCATCGGCGGACAGGCCGCGCGCAAGCAGTATCACATGGGCGGCCTGCAGGAACTCGATCACGTATCGCTGATGAAGCCCATCACCAAGTTCGCAACAGCCGTCTTAGACACCGAGCGCATCCCCGAACTGATCGGCACCGCCTTCCGCGAAGCCTACAACGGCCGCCCCGGCCCGTCCTTCCTGGAAATTCCACGCGATATTCTGGATGCGGAAGTGGACGAGGAATCCGTAACCTTTCCAACCCAGTACCGCTCACCCGGGCGCGTACACGGCGATCCCAAACTTGTCCAGCAGGCCGCCGACTGGTTGTGCGGTGCAGAGCGTCCCGCCGTACTGGCCGGAAGCCAGATCTGGCACTGCCGCGCGGTGGGGCAGCTGCTCGAATTCTCCGAACACGCGCAGGTCCCCATCTACCTCAACGGCGCGGCCCGCGGCTGCTTACCGGCCGACTGGCCCTTCTTCATGAACTACTCCCGATCGCAGGCCCTCTCTCAGGCCGACGTGGTCATGATCATCGGCACGCCCTTCGATTTCCGCCTCGGCTACGGAAATCGAATCGCCCGTGACGCGAAAATCATCCAGATCGACCTGGACTACGGCGAGCTGGGACACAACCGCGACGTGGACATCGGGATTGTCGCCGACGCCGGCGCGGTGCTGGAACAATTGACCGCCGCCCTGATGCCGGCGGGAAAAAACAAAGCGTGGCTCAAGCAGCTGCGCCAGGTCGAAGCAAAGCGCTACGAAGAAGCCAAACCCTTCCTGTATTCCGATGCGGTACCCATCCACCCCCTGCGCGTCGCCCGTGAAATCAACGACTTCCTCACCGAAGACACCATCTTCATCGGCGACGGCGGCGACGTGGTCACCATGTCCGCCAGGGCGATCCAGCCGCGCCGTCCGGGCCACTGGATGGACCCCGGGCCGCTCGGCACACTCGGCGTGGGCACCCCCTTTGCCATCGCGGCCAAGGTGGCCCGTCCGGAAAAAGAGGTAGTCATTCTCTTCGGCGACGGCGCATTCGGCTGTACCGGGTTCGACTACGATACCCTGATCCGGTTCAACCTGCCCGTCATCGGGGTGGTGGGCAACAACGCCGCCTGGAATCAGATCCGATTCGGGCAGATCCAAAAATACGGCCCCGAACGGGGCAACATCGCCAACCTGCTCGCCCCCACCCGCTACGATCGAATCGTAGGTGCGATGGGAGGACACGGCGAGCACGTCACCGAGCCCGGGCAGATCCGGCCCGCGATGGAACGCGCCCGCGAATCCGGAAAGCCCGCTTGCATCAACGTCATGATCGACCCGGAAGTCTTCAGCAGTGGCACCCGAAATCAGACGATGTACAAATGATAGACTACACAAAATTGGCACAGAAGGCCCTGAGAGGCCGCCTGTTAACACCGGATGAAATGCACTCGGTCCTCACCGCGCCCCAGCACGACCTCCTCCCCCTGCTCCAGGCTGCCTTTCAGGTCCGGGAACACTATTTCGGACGCCGGGTCCAGCTCCACGTCCTCATCAACGCCAAAAGCGGCCTCTGTCCCGAAGACTGCGCCTACTGTTCTCAATCTTCCGTCTCCAGCGCACCCATCGACAAATACCCTCTCCTCCCCAGGGAGCAGATTGTCGAGGGCGCCGTAAGGGCCAGAGCGGCCGGAGCCTTCCGCTACTGCATCGTCACCAGCGGACGCAGCCCCACCGACCGGGAGGTGGAGACCGTTGCCGACCTGGTCCGGGAAATCAAGCAGACCGTCGATATCGACATCTGCTGCTGCCTGGGGCTTCTGAACGAAAAAAAGGCCCGAACCCTCAAAGAAGCCGGCGTAGGGCGGGTCAACCATAACCTGAACACCAGCCTGCGCCACCACCCGGAAATCTGCAGCACCCATACCTACCAGGACCGGGTGGAGACCTTACGCAACGTCCAGAAAGTGGGCCTCTCCACCTGCTGCGGCGGCATCCTGGGCATGGGCGAAAAGGCGGAGGACGTCATCGACTTGGCCCTGTCCCTGCGGGAACTCGACGTCGACTCCATCCCGGTCAACTTCCTTCATCCCATCCCCGGCACACCGCTGGAAAACAGGGACGACCTCAACCCTCAGTACTGCCTCAAAGTCCTCTGTCTCTTCCGCTTCCTCAATCCGAGCAAGGAGATCCGGGTGGCCGGCGGGCGAGAACGCAGCCTCCGCTCCCTCCAGCCCCTCGCCCTCTACCCGGCCAACTCCATCTTTATGGAAGGCTACCTCACCACCGGGGGCCAGAGCATCTCCGAGGCCCACCGCATGATCGAGGACCTCGGATTTGAAGTGGAAGAATGGCAAACAGCAGAGGACAAACAACAAATAACCATCTGCGAATAAACCCATGTGGACCTACGACAAACACTACGACGTCATCGTCGTCGGCGCCGGGCACGCGGGCGCCGAAGCGGCCCTGGCCAGTGCGCGGATGGGGTGTGAGACTCTGCTGCTCACCATGAACTTAGACACCGTGGCCCAGATGTCCTGCAACCCGGCCGTGGGAGGTATTGCCAAGGGCCACATGGTGCGGGAAATAGATGCCTTGGGCGGCGAGATGGCGCTCAACATCGATGCGACCGGGCTGCAGTTCCGGATGCTCAACCGGCGCAAAGGCCCGGCCGTGCAGGCGCCCCGGGCGCAGGCCGACAAAAAAGCCTATCAGTTCCGGATGAAACGGGTGGTGGAAGAACAGCCCAACCTGGACCTGAAACAGGGAATGCTCGAAGAACTGCTCGTAGACGACAACCGGGTGCGGGGCATCGTCGCCAAGTCCAAAACCGTCTTCCTCGGAAAAACCGTCATTCTCACCACGGGCACCTTCCTGAAAGGGCTCATCCACGTCGGCGACACCTCCTACAGCGCCGGCCGGGCCGGAGAGCAGTCGGCCGAGCGGGCCTCCGACGGGCTCCGCGGCCTCGGCTTTGACCTGGGACGGCTCAAAACGGGCACCCCGCCCCGCGTCAACGCCCGCAGCATCGACTTCAGCGCAACCGAGATTCAGCCGGGCGACGAGCGCCCCCGGCCCTTTTCTTATCGCACGGAAAAGATCACCCAGGCGCAGCTCCCCTGCCATCTGACGCACACCACCCCGGAGACCCGCGACATCATCCGGCAAAACCTGAGCCGGTCCGCCATGTACAGCGGGCGCATCCAGTCCGTAGGCCCCCGCTACTGCCCCTCCGTAGAAGACAAAATCGTCAAATTCCCCGACAAGGAGCAGCACCAGATCTTCCTGGAACCGGAGGGCTACAACACCCTCGAAGTCTACCTCAACGGCCTCTCCATGAGCCTGCCGGAAGAGGTCCAGATCGAAGTCGTGCGCAGCATTCCAGGGCTGGAAAAAGCCGAGGTCATGCGCCCGGCCTACGCGGTAGAGTACGACTACGTGCCCCCCACCCAGATCCTCCCCACCCTGGAGACCAAACCCATCCGGGGCCTCTTCTTCGCCGGCCAGATCAACGGCACCACCGGATACGAAGAGGCCGCGGGTCAGGGGATCATGGCCGGTATCAACGCCGCCCTGCAAATCAAAGCCGAGGCTCCCCTCATCCTCGACCGGTCCCGAGCCTACATCGGCGTACTCATCGACGACCTGGTCACCAAGGGCGTTGACGAGCCCTACCGGATGTTCACCTCTCTGGCCGAATACCGCCTGCTGTTAAGGCAGGACAACGCCGACCTCCGCTTGATGGAACTGGGACGCAGAATCGGCCTCATCCCGGACGATCTGTACGCCCGCTTCAATGCGCGTAAAGCGGCCATCAACGCCGAACACCAGCGCCTGCAGCAGGTGAAAATCACCCCCTCGGAGCAGGTGCAGGAACAGCTTCGAAAAGCGGACTCGGTAAAATTGAACAAACCGGCCGCCCTGGCCGACCTCCTCCGCAGACCCGAACTCGACTACCGCTTCGTGGAGGCGGTCTCTCCCCCTCCGCAGCCCCTGTCCGAAGACGTGCGGGAATCGGTTGAAATCGAAACAAAATACGAAGGCTACATCCGCCGGCAGGAGGCCCAGGTCGCCCGTTTTCGGGACCTGGAAAAAAAGGTCATCCCTCAAGATATCGACTACACAACCCTGCCGGTCATCTCCCGGGAAGCCGCCGAAAAACTCTCTAAGGTGCGCCCCAGGTCCCTGGGCCAGGCGTCGCGCATCCCCGGCGTCTCCCCTGCCGACATCTCGGCCCTCATGGTGCTCTTAAAGGCGCGCCAGGCCGCCAGGGGCGCCGCATGAGACCCGATCTATCCCAGGTCCGGGCAATCCTGTCCCTCCTTTCCGACGAAAATGCCGAAATCGTGGCGCAGGTCCGGAAGAAACTCTTTGAGATGGGCGAAGACACTGCCCGCGCGGTTCTGGAAGCCTCCGATGAGGGAACGCAGGCCCGGCGGGAAGTGGAACGGGTGCTTCACCGGTTCAAAGCTCCCCCCTTAGAAGACCAGTTCCAAAACCTTCCGGTCGGTCCCGACGGGGACATTGATCTGGAAGAAGGGGCGTTTACCCTGGCCAAATTCGGCTATCCCGATATCGAAACCGGACACTACGGGTCTGTCCTGGACCGGATGGCCTCCGACCTGGCCCCCAACATCGCCCCCGACGATCACCCCCTTCGGGTCATCAACACGCTCAACGACTACCTGTTCGACCAGCAGGGGTTTCGAGGACCGGAGGGATACGACCCCGACAGCAGCTATCTCAACCGCGTCATCGACCGAAGAACCGGTCTGCCCATCGCGATTTCGGCCGTCTATATCCTGCTCGCCAGGCGTCTTGAACTCCCCATTGTCGGCATCGGCATGCCGGCCCACTTTATCGTGAAGTACAAAGAAAGTAAGGACCAGAAAATTCTGATCGACCCCTTCAACCGGGGCCAGATCTTAACGCCCAATGAATGCCGGGACATGCTTCACGAGCTCAGCGGCAAGCCCTTTCCCGAATCCCAAGAAATGCTGCCCGAGCCCACCGACCGGGAGATCCTCATCCGAATGATGGTCAACCTGATCAGCGGCTACGCCGCCTCCGGAGACCAGAGGCGGGCAAAGGACCTCCTCAAATTCGTCCAGATTCTCCAGCCTCCCGACGCCTGAATTCTTTTCCCCATTTGCTTCTCCCGCTGAATTTTCGTATAATTTCTCAACCCCCATCCCTCTCCCTCCCGAACCTTACCATGTCCGACAGCATCAAAATTATCGTCCAGAACCGCAAAGCCCGCCGCGATTATCACATCCTGGACACCTACGAAGCCGGCCTTGAACTGCGGGGCACCGAGGTGAAATCCCTGCGCCAGGGCAAGGCCAACCTCAAAGACAGCCATGCCCGGATAGAGGCAAACGAAGCTTTTCTGCACAACCTTCACATCAGCGAATACACCCAGGGCAACCGGTTCAATCACGATCCCACCCGGAAGCGCAAGCTCCTGCTCCACCGGTATGAAATCAACCGGCTCAGAGGCCGCGTGGAGGAAAAGGGACTCACCCTAATCCCGCTCAAGCTCTACTTCAAACGGGGCAAAGCCAAGGTGGAACTCGCCCTGGCCCGTGGCAAACGGGAATACGACCGGCGGCACGATATTGCAAAACGAGACGCCCAGCGCGAAATGGCGAAAGCTCTTAAGGAAAGAACGCTCACCCACCGGAGGTAAATGGCACAACGCGATCGGCGCACACAGCGCGTGGGATTCCCCTCCTGCCTGTTCTGTGCCTGCCTGGCGCTCCTTATGTTCTCCCCTTTGATCTATGCTCAGACGTCCGCAGCGACTTCCAAATCGTATCTCCATGCGGTGCCAATCGGAGGCGCCCCCTATCTTTCGCTGGAGAAACTGACCGAGGCCGCAGGAGGACGGCTCCGGTCCCATCGGCTCAAGCAAAAAGTCGAATTAAAGCTAAGCGGGCACACCTATGTCCTGACCTGGCTCTCCTCTCTCGTCGTCGTAAACGATGTGGCCTACCGGATGCCTCTAAGAACCCGGCTCCACAACGGCGTCCTCCACGTACCGGCCGGTGCCTTCCTCGCGCTTCTCCACCCGGTGATTCCCGAAGGGCGCTTCCAGGTGGAGCCTTCGA
Organism: Candidatus Latescibacterota bacterium; assembly: GCA_965249305.1. Taxonomy (GTDB): domain Bacteria; phylum Latescibacterota; class UBA2968; order UBA2968. Next base: position 8,053,831 of record OZ252228.1, read on the forward strand.
CGGTTGTCCCCGAGCCTCCGCGTCTCACCGGGCCGCAGCCCGAACCCGGCGGCCGCGAGCTGGAGATCGATCCGGAACACTGGACCCTCGATACGGTGATCATCGACCCCGGCCACGGCGGCAAGGACTCGGGCGCCGTTGGACCGGGCAAGACAAAAGAAAAAGCGATCGCGCTTCGAGTCGCCCGGCGCCTGAAAACCCTTCTAAAAAAGCGGCTCCGGGTCCGCGCCATTCTCACCCGGGACGACGACACCTTTATCCCGCTCACAAAACGGGCCCGGATTGCCAGGGAGAACGGGGGCAAAATCTTTCTCAGCCTCCACTGCAACGCCAGCAAAAATCAACGGTCGCGGGGCGCGGAAGTCTACTTCCTCTCCGAGGCCAAAACCGCCGAGGCCGCCGAAGTGGCCAAACGGGAAAACGCCGTTCTCGATCTCAAAACAAACGGCGCCGATTCAAGCCGGCTGGATCCGGAACTGGACGGCATCGTCTCCGGACTCCTCTCAACTCAGTTCTTAAAAGAAAGCCAGGACCTGTCCGCCCTGATTCGCACGGAGATCGCCCAGACCGTAACCGGCGTGCAGGATCGGGGCGTCAAGCAGGCCAACTTCTATGTGATGCGAGGCACCATGGGGGCCATGCCCTCGGCCCTCATCGAAATGGGATTCATCACCAACCCTTCAGAGGAAAAACGGCTGCGCAGCACCGCGTTTCAGAAAAAGATGGCGGAAGCCATCTATCGCGGACTCCGAACCTTCAAACGCCGCTATGAAGAACGACTCTCAACAGCCAAATAGGCCCTCTCCTTCTCGGATCGACCTCCGTCCCCGTGATCCCGGCTACTACTACAATCCTCAGGTCGAAGCTGGACTACACGGAAAAATCAAGCTTTCACCCGATGTTGAACGACACTGCAGATGTGGCGGAAAACCGCCTTATCAGATTTTCGAACGCCCCGATCTCGAACCGGTTTGGTGTCCCTGTCGGTCCTACCGGATGAAGATCCGGCAGGTCAATCGCCTCATTGCCGAATCGGGTATTCCGGAGCCGTTCCAGTACAAATTCATAGATAACTTTCACGAAAGCTACGGTGGAAAACCAATCCCCGGAGCGGACCAGCTTAAACAGCATCTCAGGACCTTGACAGAAAAGGCCCGCAGCCGAGAAACATCATCCCAATCCAGATCTTCAACAGATTCGGCCCCGCCTCTGAGAGGGTATTTTTTGTGGGGTAAACCCGGTGTCGGTAAAACTTATTTCTCTTATACTGCCCTTAACGAATTGATCTTCTATTCCGTTCGGCCCGGGAAATTCATCAGTCTTTCCAAGGAATTCTTCCAGACGCTCAGATTCGCTTTTGAAGAAAAAAGTCCTATGCACGGTCAGTCGGAGACATTTATAAAAATGCTTGGCAACGTCCCGTTCCTGGTCATCGACGACTTCGGCGTACAGCGCAACACGGAGTGGGAACTCGAGATGCTCTACAACCTGGTGGATACGCGCTACGCCAACCGGCGTTTTACAATTATCACAACCAACCAGGATATCGAAAGCATAAAGGACCTTGCAGGCGGCAGGCTTTACTCCCGGTTCCTGGAAATGTGCTACATCACCCACGTCCAGGCCCCGGACTTCCGGGAACACTTTAAAAAAGAATACGAAATCTAAAATCAGGGGTCGAGACTCAGGGATCAGAGATCAGTCCCCTCCCTGAACCCTGAACCCTTTTTCCAGGAGAAACGATGAACCCGCGCCCCGACGGCCGAAACCCGGACGAACTCCGCCCCATCAACATCACCCGGGGCTTTATGAAACACGCCGAAGGCTCTGCCCTCATCGAAATGGGGGAGACCAAAGTCGTCTGCACCGCCAGTGTCGAAAAACGCGTCCCCCCCTTCCTGGTAGGCAAAGGGACCGGGTGGCTCACCGCCGAATACGCCATGCTTCCCCGCGCCACCCAAACGCGTACCCAGCGCGAAACCCGGGGCGTCAAAGGCCGGACACAGGAGATCCAGCGCCTCATCGGCCGCACCCTCCGCGCCGTCACCAATCTGGACAAGCTGGGCGTGCGCACCCTCTGGATTGACTGCGACGTCATCCAGGCCGATGGCGGCACCCGCACCGCCGCCATCTCCGGAGCCTACGTTGCCCTGGCCGACGCCATAACCTGCATGCGCGAACGGAAACAGATCGAGGAAAACCTGCTGCTCGACTCCGTGGCCGCCGTCAGCGTCGGCATCATCAACGGCCGGCCCGTACTCGACCTCTGCTACGCCGAAGACGCCTCCGCCGAAGTTGACATGAACATCGTTATGACCGGCAGCGGCAAATTCATCGAACTTCAGGGCACGGCCGAAGGCGCCCCCTTCAGCCGGAGCCAGACGGACGACATGATCGCCCTGGCCGAGGCGGGCATCCAGCAGATCGCGGCGGTCCAGGCCGAGGTACTCACAGGCGCTTGAATCACGAAAGTACGAAGGGCACGAAAAACACGAAACCGCCCCCCGCCAGAATGAAAACCCTCGTTATCGCCACCCAAAATCCCGGCAAGCTCGAAGAGATCCGCCAGGTCCTCGGTCCTGACATCTCCATGAAATCTCTCGCAGACTACCCCGACCTTCCCGACATTGTCGAAGACGGCGATACCTTTGAGGCCAATGCGATCCTGAAGGCCCGCACCGTTGCCCGCTACACCGGCTGCCCGGCCCTGGCCGACGACTCCGGGTTGGAGGTGGATGCGCTCGGGGGCGACCCCGGCGTCCGCTCCGCACGCTTTGCGGGAGAGAACGCGACCGATGCGGAAAACAACGCCAAACTCCTCCGGAGGCTGGGTAAAACCCCCAAAGAAAAACGGACCGCACGCTTCCGATGCGTCATCGCAGTGACGACACCGGACGGCGCGGTCCGCACCGCCGAAGGCCAGTGTGAAGGGCGCATCCTGAAAGCGCCCAGGGGCGATGGAGGCTTCGGCTACGACCCCCTGTTCCTGGTACCGGCCCTCAGTTTCACCTTTGCCGAACTTCCACCCGGGGGAAAGAATCGGATCAGCCACCGGGGGCAGGCGCTCCGGGCCGCCCGGCCGCTCATCCTGGACGTCTTATCTCTCTCCTCACGTTAATTGTTGCTCGAATCCGTCTCTCGCCGCACCTGGTAGCGCTTTACCCGCCGTGCAAAGATCCAGATTAACCCCACCACGGCCACGTACTTCAACCCCTCCCAAGCCCATCCTTCCCATCCCAGAATCTTCGGCCACAGCGCAAAAATCGACATCAGGATAAACAGATCCTCTAAGGCCCTCCAGAACCGTGTTCGACCCTTGTTATCCATATCCCGGGCGCCCCCTGTGCGTGTGATCATTCACCGATTCAAACCTTCAATGCGCACGATCTTGAACCCGATCCTCACCCTGCAGGTAGGAATAGACCTGATAGTTCCTGTAGACCAGCTTCACGTAATTCCGCGTTTCCCGGTAGGGAATGCTCTCCACAAACTCGTCCACATCCCCTTTCGGCAGCCTTCTGGACCAGCGCCGGGCGGCCTTCAGACCCGCGTTGTAGGCCGAAAGCGCCAGGCCCAGCTGCCGGTCCTTGCTCCGATCGAAATACCGGAGATGGTCCGACAGATGGCGGCCCCCCAGGCGGATGGACGTTTGCGCCTGCCACAAATCGTCCACGGAAAACCCCTTCAAACGAATCTTGCGCGCCACCCTCCGTCCGGTCGTCGGCATCACCTGCATCAGCCCCCGGGCGCCTGCCGGAGACAGGGCGTCCTCGTTAAACGCGCTCTCCTGTCGGATAATGGCCAGAATCAGGTTGGGATTCAAATCCAGTTCTCGGGCCGTACGACTGATCTCTCCCCAGTAATAGGTCGGATAGAGCCGCCGAAACGACGCCAGCGTCATCGGAATCCCCTGCCGCCGCTCCACGTCGATCATCAGATTGGACACCCGAAGCGCTAAGAACATTGAACCGATCCGTTCGTAGCGCTGCAGCAAATCGCCCAAAGCAAACAGGTTGTTTTTATGCACCCGGCCGGCGCGCATATATTCCCGTTCGGCCAGCCGGTAGAGCCCCAAGGCTGCCAGCACATCCCCTTTTAAGAGATACACCGACGGCCGGTAGGCCTCCCCTGCAGCCGCGGGGTCTACATCCGAAACCGCCGGGAAAATGTCGGACGTCACGCCCAGCACCGCCCGCGCCCGGGCAGAATAATACGACGTGGGAAACCCCTCGGTCGCCCGCTGCGTCCAGAAGGCGCCCACCTCCTCCTGGCCGGACCTCAGATAACACTTTCCGGCCCAGTAAAAACCCTGGTCGCGCAGATAGGTTTCGGAAGTGTTCCTGGACAGCCGCAAAAAGGTGCGGGCGGCCTCTTTGTAGTCCCTCGTCTTGTAAAGCGCAAATCCGGCCCGCCACCTCCCCTTATCCGCAAACTCGCTCCTGGGATAACGAGCCACCAGTTTCAAGAAGATCTTCCGGGCCTGCCGGTACCCGCCTCGCCGCTCGTTGGCCATAGCCGCATTCCACAGCGCCTCGGCCGCCCCGGTATAGGACGGATAAAGCCGGGCGAACTCCTCAAAGCGCTCGGCCGCCTGCACGTCCCGTCCCAGCCTCACCGAGCAGCGCCCCAGATCAAACAGCGCCTTGGGCACCCCGTAGGTCCGGTGAGCCTTTTGAAACGCCCGTTCCGCTGTCCGGTAATCCCTAAGCTTAAAATAGACCTGCCCCAGCTCGTACTGCGCCCGCCCGCGCCAGCTCCTGTCGGAAGCGTCCCGAATGATCTTCCGGAAGAGGCCCGCTGCCTTGCGGTGCTTCTTATTCTCCAAATAGGCCACCGCGCCGTAAAACCGCTCCTGTACCCCCTTCAACGGCGCCATCTGCTTCAATGCCGCAGCCGTCTGAGGGGCCTCCGGATAACCCCGGACCAGCTGCAACCGGACCTTCCGGGCCTCCGCCGAATCTCCCACCGCCTCCAGCGCCTTCACCAGTCCAACCATAGCCCGCACCTCCTGGCCGCTGATGCCAAGCAGATGCCGGAAAAGCCCGGCCGCGTCTTCCGCACGGCCCTGTGCCAGGCGCAGGTCCGCCGCCCGCAGCACGGCCGAATCCTTCAGCAGACTCGGCGATTCCATCTGCAAAACGCGCGTGTAAGCGGACACCGCATCGTCGGGCCGGTCCAGCGCCTCAAAACACTCGCCCTGCCAGAAAACCAAATAGTCTTCAATAAGGTCAAACTTCCGCTCCAGGGCTTGAAATCCGGCCAGCGCCTCGCCATACCGTCCCAGAAACTTCTGGCACACTGCCCGCTGGAGCAGAATCTTCCGCACCTCCGACGAATCCAGCCCCTCTGTTTCCAGCCCCTCAAGCAGCGCCAGCGCCTCCCGGTACTGCCCCAGCGAGATCAACGCCTCCGCCTGCCACAGCGGATCGAGGCGCTCGCTCATCGCCAGCCGTTCCGGCGACGCCAGCAGCGCCCCGACCACCAGCAGCGCAGCAGCTAATCCGACCGACCACAACCGCAGGCGCTGCCAGGGACGCTGCGCCATCCTACCGGTGACTATATGGGATATCGTCAGCATAAGAGTATAAACCGAATCCGAATGATCAGGTAACCCGTTCTATAATAAATTATCGGTGTCCCGGCCCATTCCTGAACCCCGCAGGATTGGGCCCAAACACAAAAACGGCCCGCTCAGAGCCTGTTCCCGTTCCTATCCATGTTCTAATTAAAAACTTACACAGTAAGCCGCCCGATTGTCAAGTGTCAAAAGAAAAATAAGAGTCCAACCGCACATCCCAATTATAAGACAAAATATACGCCTATCCCCGTTTTTGTTGTCCGGCGTGCCCGGAAACTGTATACTTATGGAGACCCCTCCCCCGGCCCCTCCCCTAAAGGAGAGGGGAGAAATTCAATCTTCGTAACATTCAATAAAATAATAATTTGCTCCCCCTTCCCTCGTAGGGAAGGGGGCCGGGGGGTTAGGTTCCAATCGGAGTACCCCATGCACCAACGCTCGGCAGCCTCCCTCTTAAAAGCGGCGGACCGGAAGCGCGAAAGCAGCCGGTTTGAAGAGGCCCTCTCGCTCTACCGGGAGGCCGAAGCGCAGTTCCGGACGGCAAAAGATCCGGAAGGCCTTCTGGCCTGCCGTCTCTCCAAAGGGCACTGCCTGCGGCTCATCGGCCGTTTCAAACAAGCCCTGTCCGAATATCGGGCCGCCGAACGCCTCGCGCTTGACTCCGAAGACGACTATGCGCTTGCCGATGCGGTCGTAGGCCGGGGCATGGCGGTGCGAGCGCTGTGGAACATTCCCGAATCGCTCCGCCTCTTCGACCGCGCCGTCGCCCTCTACCAGGACCTTGAGGACGAGGCCGGCGAGGCCTACACCCTCTGGGCCAAAGGTGGCGCCCTGCGCGTGCGGGGAGAGCTGATCCTCGCCCTCGACACCTTCCACAGCGCCCTTCAACGGTTCGAAGCGCAGGGCGACCCGGAAGGAACCGTCTACGCCCTGTGCGGCCTGGGCGGCATCTCCCGCATCATGGGCCGCTTCGACGACTCGCTCAAATTCTATACCGATGCCAATAAGCGCCTCCGCCGTTCCCCAGACACATTCGGCCAGGCCTACTCCTACTGCGGCCGGGCCAATGCCTGGCGCATGCTGGACGACTACGACACCGCCCTCTCCCTCTTCCAAAGCGCCCGCAAGCTCTACCACGAAATCGGCGACCGCGTCAGCTACGCCTACACCGTGTGGGGCGAAGGCACAGCCTATAAAATGCTCGGCCGGCATGAGGATGCCGGCCGGAACTTCAAAGAAGCCGAAAGTTTATTTCAGGCCACCAGGGATTCCCGTGGCAAGGTCTACACCCTGCTGGGCCGGGGAGAACTCCTGCTGCTCGCGGGCAAACCCGGCCCGGCGGAGCGGCTGTTCCGGAAAGGCTTGGAGACTGCGCGGCAGTTCGGTCTCCAGCTCGAGAAAAACCACGCCGACCTGCTCTTAAAACTGCTTCAGAAAGAGCGGGGAAAGCGCGTATCCTTCGCCGGGCTTCGCAGCCGGTACGAACGCCTGGGCACGACGTTTCTCAGGGAGCCTTCGTTGCCCTTAAATCTGCCTTAGCCTGAAAATTTCGTAAAACAATCACACTCTATTTCACCGCAATCGGATTCCCGGGCGATCCCGTGCCCCCCTTCAGGCGCAGGGGCGCAAACATAAACGCAAACTCATACACCCCGTCTGCGGCCAGTTCCTCCAAATCCAGGTTCTCCAAGTTGTAAATCCCATGCCGGTTGATCAGCACCTGGTGGACTTCAAACGGCCGGTTCGGATCGTCGCCCGGAACCGCCTCCACAGCCCAGCTGTCCCCGGCCGTCATCGCCACCTTCCGGTCCACCAGCCACCGGGCGGCCTCCAGCCCGATGCCCGGCTCGCCCGAATTGTACATCTCATTGTCCACCATCCACAGCTTCCCGTGTCCGGTCCGGAACAACGCCACATCCCCTTCGGTAATCTCCACCCCCTGTTTCTTCAGCGCCCCCTCGATATCCGCCACCGTAATCACGTACCCCACCTCCAGCCGCTCCACTCCTTTATACCCGGCCACATCCACCAGCACGCCCCGGGTGAAGAACACCCCCACATTCTCCACCCCCAGCTTCTCCAGCCCGTACGCCCGGCTGAACTCCGACCGTTTGAACCCGTTGTAGAAAATATCCTCGTCCCCCACCCGGGTGCCGATATGTCCCAGCCCGTCGAACTGGGTGCCGATCTGTCCGATCTCTCCGCTGAACATCTCATCGTGCCAGACCAGTTGATTCGCTCCCGCGGCCACCCCGGATGGAGAGCCCACAATCGTCAAACTGTAGTGCCGGCTGCCAAACAGCGGCATCCCCGGCTCGTAGACCCGGCCCAGTTGATAAATCTTCCCCTCTTTAACCAGACCCGCCGCCTGGAGCACCTTCCGGGGCGTAATCCGGTTGATCGCCCCCCGCTGGTCCTCCGGCCCCCACTCGGAGGGCCACCACTTCGGTCCAATCGGGGTCTCCTGGGCCTTCAACGGTATAACGGTTAGCCACACACACCCGAGTGCGAGAAAACATCCATACAGGCGCCACATATCCTACCTCCTATCGCGTTGGGGTAACAGCCTGTTTTTCGTGATATCGATGCCAAGATAATGCGCCCCCACCTGAAACGCAAGAGCAGAATATTTCCATCGAGAATGGGAATAGAAGGTCGTTGCGCACGACCTTTCTGCATGCTATCTTACACCTTGTTATCACTGCATTGAATTTTGTCCGACCCTATACAAGGAAAACAAAATGAAAACCAAACCTCTGGGTCGAACTGGACTGGAATACACCATTGTGGGGCTGGGCGCGGCATTTATTGGCATCCCCGACGCCAACCGGGCCGCCGTGGAATACGACGGCCAGCCGGGGCAGATGGAGGAGGACCTGGGCGTCCAGACCGTCCACACCGCCATCGAAGCCGGGTGTACCCTCATCGACACCGCCCCCCTCTACGGCCGCACCCTCAGCGAGCAGATCATCGGCCGGGCCCTCAAAGAGCGTCCGGACCTGGCCGCCCGCTGCTCCGTCACCACCAAAGTCGGCCAGCTCGCAGAGGAATTCGACTACACCTACGACGGCATCATGCGCCACGTGGAAGCGAGCCAGGAACGCCTCGGCATCGAAACCTTCGACGTCCTCTACATCCACGACGCCATGGACGCCCCGATGGAACAGGTGATGGGAAAAGACGGCGCCTTGGGCGCCCTGCGCAAACTCCAGGCCGAGGGAACCGTCCGCTACGTAGGCACCGCCGCCAACGAACCCACAACCAACGCCCCCTACATTGAAACCGGAGAATTCGACGCCGCCGTCGTCCCCGAAGCCTGGAGCCTGTTGAACCAGCTTGCGGCCGAACGCATTCTGCCCGCCGCGGAAAAACACAACGTCGGCCTCGTCATCGCCACCCCGCTCGAACGCGGCCTCCTGGCCACCGGCCCTGCCCCGGGCACCAACTACCTGGCTCGCAACTTCAGCCAGGCCTGCTTAGACCAGGTCGTCAAAATCCAGGCCCTCTGCCGGAACCACAACATCCCCCTGGTCGCCGCCGCCCTCCAGTGGTGCACCCGCCACCCCCAGGTTGCCGCCACCATCCCCGGCGCTCGAACCCCTGAAGAAGCCACGGAAAACGCCCGGGTGGGCGAGGTGGACATTCCGGAAGCCTTCTGGGAAGACCTGGCGCCCCTCGTGCGGCACTTTGAGGCGGGAGTCGATCGGTAAGGCCCTCACACCCAACCAAGGAGGACGACTCACCGATGTCCCTCACCTTAACCCTCTTAGGCACCGGCACGCCTACGCCCCTCACCTACCGCGCAGGCTCCAGCTACCTTGTTACCCTGGGTGACGAAGCCCTCCTTTTCGACTGTGGACCGATGTGCGTTCACCGCCTCCTTAAAAAGGGCGTTCCGCCCAGACGCATCACCAGCCTCTTCCTTACCCACCTGCATTACGACCACTGCGTGGACTACAGCTACCTCGTTCTGAACCGCTGGGACCAGGGCGCCGGAAAAATCCCGGAACTGGACGTCTACGGCCCTCCGCCCACGGCCCGGATGACCGACCGGCTCTTCGGGGAAGACGGGGCTTTCGGTCCCGATCTCGAAGCCAGAACCCGCCATCCAGGCAGCGAATTCGTCTACGAGATGCGCGGGGGGAAACTGCCCAGAGAGCGTCCCGAACCGACTGTGACCGAGGTCGCCCACGGCGATGTGGTGGAGGTGGAGGGCTGGCGCGTGACCGTGGCCGAAGTCATCCACACCCAGCCCCAGCTCACCTGCCTCGCCTACCGGCTGGACACGCCCGACCACGCCATCGTCTTCGGAGGCGACACCGCGCCGATAGAGAGCCTCACCAAACTGTCCGAAGGCGCCGACATCCTGCTGCACATGTGCCACCTTGTCAACAACGTTGTCACGGACCCTCGAATCACAAGCTGTTGTTCGGGGCACTTAGACGCCGCACGCACCGCACGAGACGCCGGTGTCAAAATCCTGATCCTCGTCCACATCACCGAACAGGTCGAACGTCCCGGCATACGCGAGCGGGTGCTGCATGAAGCGGGCGAAATCTTCAAGGGCCACATCATCTTCGGTGAAGACCTGCTGGACGTTCCGATCGGAGGCATCGAAGCGGAAAAGATCCAGTGAAGCCGACCCATTTTGCATTTTGCACTTCCCTTTGAGGAGGATCGCTCCCCATGTCCCTTACCCTCACCCTCCTGGGAACCGGCACCCCCACCCCGCTTGTCTACCGTGCGGGATCCAGTTATCTCGTCACTCTTGACGACGAAGTCCTGCTTTTCGACTGCGGACCGGCGTGCGTTCAGCGCCTCCTCAAAAAGGGTGTCCCACCCAAACAGATCACCAGACTGTTCCTGACTCACCTGCACTATGACCATTGCGCCGACTACGGATACCTCGTCGTAAACCGCTGGGACCAGGACGCCGGCCAGAGCCCGGAACTGGACGTCTACGGTCCCGACCTCGCGGCCAGAACCGGGCGTCCCGGCAGCCAGTTCATCTATGAGATGCGCGGGGGGAAACTGCCCAGAGAGCGTCCCGAACCGGACGTCACCGAGGTCGCCCACGGCGACATCGTGGAAAAAGGGAGCTGGCGTTTAAAGGTGGCCGAAGTCGCCCATGCCCAGCCCTATCTGATCTGCTTTGCGTACCGGCTGGACACCCCTGGCCGGTCTATCGTCTTCGGCGGCGACACCGCTCCCACGGAAACCCTCACCGAACTGGCGAAGGGTGCGGACATCCTGCTGCACATGTGTCACTACGTCAACGGCGCAGTTGAAGATCCCCGAATAAGGGCCGACTGTTCAGGCCATCTGGACGCCGCACGCACCGCGCGTGACGCCGGCGTCAACACCCTTATCCTCGTCCACATCACCGAACAACTGGAACGCCCCGGAATCCGTGAACGGGTCCTGTATGAAGCGGGCGAAATCTTCGAGGGCCATATCATCTTCGGAGAAGACCTGCTGGACATCCCGCTTGAAGGCATCGAGCCGGAGAAAATCCAATAAAACGTGGGAGCACGCGTGGGGTCGGAAATTTACGACCGTTAGAAAAAGGAGACAAAACATGGGCAAGACTGCACGTGCGTCCGTTATGGTCGGAGAACGATTTGAGATCCGGGAGTACCCCGTGCCCGAGCCGGACCCCGGGGCCATTCTTCTGAGACAGGAACTGGGGGGAATCTGCGGTACGGACCTCCACAACTGGGAGTACCAGCAGCTGGAGGGAGAGATCATTCTGGGGCACGAAAACGTCGGTATTATCGACAAACTGGGCGCAGGTGCCGAAACCGACTACCTGGGACGACCCATCGGCGTGGGCGACCGCGTCATCTTCGCGCCCGGCACAAACAAGGGCGCTTACGGGTTCATTCAAGCGGAGGAAGAGCCTTATTTGCGCGGCGGATTCGCCGACTACATCTACCTCTGGAACCCCGACAGCGTGGTCCTCAAAACCGACCTGTCCCCCGAAGTTGCCGTTCTCACCGAGCCCTTCACCATCGGTGTACACGGCGTTATGCGCTCCGGCTTACAATTTGGAGACACCGTTGTCGTCCAGGGCTCAGGCGCCATCGGCCTTGTCACCCTCATCTGCGCCAAAGTCAGCGGCGCCGGGCGACTCATTATGGTCGGTGGCCCTCCGGGACGCCTGGAACTGGCGGAGAAGATGGGCGCCGACGTCACAATCGACATCGGCGAAATCAAAGACCCGGAAGAGCGCACGAAAATCGTCCTCGAAAACACCCCCCGGGGCAAAGGCGCCGATGTGGTCTTTGAATGCGCGGGCTTCCTGCCCGCTATCCCAGAAGGCCTCGGCTACGTGCGCCAGAGCGGCACCTTTGTGGAAATGGGGCATTTCGTGGACGTCGGCGCCCTCGACTTCAACCCCAACCGCCTGCTGATGCGCAAAAACCTCCACCTTGAAGCCATCTGGGGCAGCCGCCCCGAACACTTTGTGCGCGGCCTACCCATCCTGGAAAAAAACGAATTCCCCTTTGCCGAAATGGTCAGCCACACCCTGCCTTTAGACCGGGTCGCCGAAGGCTTCAACGCCCTGGCGGGCGGCTATCACTTAGATGGGAAGGATGCGATCAAGATCGCGGTCAAGGGCGAAGCGTAAAAATAGGGATCGGGGGACAGAGAGAAAACCGCTTGTCAATTTCGGAATGCGGAATGCGGATTGCGGAATGACGCTTTTCAATCCGAAATCCGCATTCCGAAATCCGAAATGACCCATGACACGACGCGCCCTCCTCCTCGGCCTGGTCATGGCCGTGGTGATCAACCTCTGGCCGACCTACTCCAGCCTGATCGTCCACGCCTCGCGGGCGGACTATGCTCACCTCTCGGTGGCCTTCCTCCTCCCCTTCGTCTGCCTGCTGGGGCTCAACCTCCTGCTCGAGCGCCGGGAGCAGGGCCTCTCCGCTTCGGAACTCCTCACCATCTGCTGCATCGGCATGGTCGCCGCCACCATGCAGGGCGAATGGCTCTCCGGCTACTTCTTAGGCGTCACCACGGCCCCCACCTACTTTGCCACCCCGGAAAACCGGTGGAGGGAACTCCTGCTCCATCACATGCCCCGCTGGAGCATCGTGGCCGACAGGCAGGCCACCGCCGGGTTTTACGAAAGCCTGCTGAAGGGAGACACTTTCCCCTGGAGAGCCTGGGTTTCCCCGCTCTTCTGGTGGACAGGCTTCTTTGGAGCGATCCTGCTGGTCAACTTCTGCCTGGTGGTCATCCTGCGAAAGCAGTGGATGGAACACGAACGGCTGGCCTTCCCCATCGCCACCGCCCTGCTGGAACTGACCGGCGTCTCCGGCTCGGTGGGAACGCTCCAAAACCTGGTCCGTTCCCGGCTCTTTCGAATCGGCTTCGGCGTCGTCCTCGGCATCGTCTGCTGGGATATCGTCACCTGGTTTGCGCCAACCTTCCCGTCGCTGCCTGTGCTGATCCGGCGGGACATCCCCATCGCCAAAGGCTTTCCAAGCCTCCGGGTCATTGTTCACCCGATGACCATCGCATTCGGCTACTTCACAAAATCCGACGTCCTGCTCAGCATCTGGGTCTTCCACCTGCTGGCCATCCTGCAGGTGGGTATCTTCAACCGCACCGGCTTCAGCATCGGCGGCTCCGATCCCTGGTGCTCCTTCGATCCGGCCATCGGTTGGCAGAGCTTCGGCGGCATGGTCGTCTTTGTGGGCTGGGGCATCTGGATCGCCCGCGCACACCTAGTGGTCGATTTCAGAAGTTCGCATGAGTTTATGCAGCCAGCCGGATTCGCTGCATTCGTTCTTCCAATTCCTGCCTTGTAAAGCGCCAGTTGAAAGGTTCGGCAGTGAGATTATAGTATTCCTCAAAGCCCAAGATCCTGGCTTCCATCGCCTGTCGATCTGCCAGGTCATTGGGCGTGAGCGCCTTTCTTTGCAAGATCGAGAAATAGATCTCAATCTGATTGAGCCAACTGGCGTGGATAGGGAGATGGACGGCAATGGCATTTTCATAGGCATCCTGGAGCCGTTTAGGGAACGTGGTGGTGTAATGAGAAGATCCGTTGTCCACAATCCAGAAGACCCGATCAGCCGAAGCATAAGGCTCCCGTCCCATCACCAGGTCCACCAGCTTTTGAAAGGGCACGATGCCGGTTTTCTCATCCACACGCCCAAAGATGTGCCCTGAGAACACATCCAGTGCAGACAGATAGGCCACTGTGCCCATCCGTTTGTAGTCATTTTCCATACGAATGGGTTTGCCACAATCAGGTGGCAATGTGGCAAACTCTCGGGCTAAGATTTGGAGTTGGGATTTTTCATCGGCACAGATAACGAAGTCTTTCTTGCCAAGCGGTATCCCCTCCCATATGCCTTGATACAGGTCCAGAATGCGACTGGCTTTCTCTAAAAAGTTGGGGGCTTTGATATGAAGCCAGGATCGGTGATACCAGGGACGAAGGGCATCCTCTTTGAGAATGCGCCAAATCGTTGTGGGTGAGATTGAAGTGATCAACGCACACCTTAACACTTCCTGTTGAATCTCAAATAAGCTGAACCGAGACAGGGGCAACCCCCGTTGTGCGGGCAGTTGACAGGCAATGGCTTTGACTTCACTGACTTGCACAGGGGGAAAAAGTGGGCGGTCGCCCACTGCGCGGTAGATCCTCTAAAGTGAAGCCTTCTTCAGTCCACCTTTTTCGCCACTTCTGCGCCGTAGGTGAACTGACACCTGCCCTGTCGGCTAACCTCTGGTTGCCAATGGCTTTATTCTCGGCTAAGGCCACCACCATCTTTGCCCGCTGCACCTGGGATTGAGGCGCGTTGCGCTGACGAATGATTTTCTGGGCTTTTGCCAGTTGGGCTTTTGTGAAGCGAGGTTGGTATTGGGGAAGGGGACCTGACATTATACACCTCCTTTACCGATTGGAATGAGGCGTATAACATACCCCTTTTTTGCCACCTATGCAACCTCATGCGTATTTGCGAAATCGACCACTAGCCGGGGTCTTCCGGAAGGCGTTCACAGGGCGGGGAGAGGTCGAAGATTCCGGCGAACTCATCTCCTACCGGACCGCCGTCTATCTGCTGCTCGCCTGCGGCATCTACCTGATCCTGTGGCTTTACCACGCCGGCATGGGATGGGCTCCCCTTCTGGCCTTCTGGTTCGGCACCCTGGTCCTCTACCTGGGCCTGGCGCGCATCATCGTAGAAAGCGGGCTCGTCTTCCTCCGGGGGCCAATCACCGCCCAGGCCTTCACCTGGCACCTCTTCGGCATCGCCGGCATGGGACCGGCCAGCGCGGTTGCTCTGGGGCTCACCTACACCTTTTTCTGCGACGCGAAAACCTTCGGGATCACCGCGCTCGCCCACATCCCCCGCCTCGGCGCCGCCATGAACCCCACGCGCCGCCGGCTCCTGGTCCCGGCCGTGCTCTTGGGCGCCCTGGCCGGGGCCATCGCAGCCGTCGGGTACACCCTCCACCAGGGTTATTACACTGTCGGGAGCTACAACTTCGGCGCCTCCAGCTTCAACGGCTCCGGAGACGGCGCCGTGGGCATCTGGCGGCTCACCGCCAACCGCATCCAGCACGGCACGTTCGGAACGGACTGGAATCGGGTCCAATTCCTCGGCATCGGCGCCGCCTTCACCGGTCTCCTGTTCTACCTGCGCTACCGGTTTCCCACCTTTCCCATACACCCCCTCGGATTTACCATCTCCTCCTCCGGATTTTTACGAAACAGCGTTTCATCTATCTTCTTGGTCTGGCTGGCCAAAACCCTGCTGCTCAAACTCGGAGGCCTGGAGCGCTACCGTCGCACTGCGCCCCTCTTCCTCGGCATCGCCATGGGCTACATGGCCGGCATCGGGCTGGGGCTCATCGTAGACATTATCTGGTTCAACGGAAACGGACATCTCGTCAACAGACCCTGAACGGAGGACCTATCATGCCATTCGACACCCTCATCCAAAACGGTTCCGTTGTCGACGGCACCGGCGACCGGGCGCCCTTTCCCGCCGACGTCGGCATCACCGACGACCGCATCGCCGCCCTGGGCAACCTGAAGGACGCGCAGGCGGATCGGGTCATCGACGCGAAAGACCGGATCGTCTGCCCCGGCTTCATCGACGTCCACGTCCATTCCGAAATCGCCCTCATCACCGGCAGGGACCAGTTCGCCGGCGTCCTCCAGGGCATCACCACCCAGCTCACTGCGCCCGACGGCTTCGGCTGGACCGGCCTCTCGCCCGAACAGACCGAACAGATGTGGGAATACACCCGCTTCGGCACCGGAAACGTCGACCTCGACATCGGCTGGCCCACCATCGAAGCCTACCTCTCCATCTTCCCGGGAAACACCCCCTGCAACGTCTACCCCCAGATCCCCCACTGCGCCGTCCGCCTCAGCGTCTGCGGATGGGCCCCCGGCCCGGCCACCGACCACCAGCTCAACGCCATGGCCGACCTCACCCGGGCGTGGATGGACGCCGGCGCCGGCTGCCTCTGCCTGGGCCTGGACTACCAGCCCAGCGCCAATGCCGACCTGCGCGAACTCGTCGCCCTCTGCAAAGTAGCCGCCTCCTATGGCGGCATCTACGCCGCCCACATCCGCTACAACACCCTGGGCCGGACGGCCGCCTGGGAAGAGACCTTCGAACTCTTCCGCCAGTCGGGCATCCCCGTCCATATCTCCCACGAAAAAGTAGACGACGAATCCGCCGACCTCCTCGACCGCGCCGACCGCGAAGACATCGACCTCACCTTCGAATCCTATCTCTACCCCGCCGGCATGAGCCACATGACCATCATGCTCCCCATCGAATACCAGATCGGCACGCCCGGGGAAGTCATCGAACGCCTGAAAGACCCCGCCGTCCGAAAGAAAACCCTTCCCTACATCTCAGGACGCCTCGGCGCGTGCAACCAGGTCGTCGGCTACACCGGCTCCGGCCGCTACATCGGCCGAACCCTTTCAGACCTCGCCGCAGAGGCGGGGGTCACCCCCGAAGCCTTCGCCTATGACCTCGTCATTGAAGAGAACGGCCTCTCCGCCTACATTTTCCCCTGGCAGGTCTCTCCCGAAGACGCGGAAAAATTCATCGCACAAACCATCGCCCACCCCCGCATGCTGGTCGCCAGCGACGGCATCTACAACATCCCCCATCCCCACCCCAGGGGCTTCGGCTGCTTCGCCCGCATCCCCGGCCGCTTCGTCCGGGAAAAGGGCCTCATCTCTTTGCAGGAGGCCATCCACAAAATGAGCGGGTTTACGGCCAGCCGTTACGGCCTCAAAGACCGGGGAGAGGTCGCAGAAGGCAAAGCCGCAGACCTGGTCGTCTTCGACCCTCAAACTGTGGACGCCGGCGCCACCTTCGAGGACCCCATCCAGCCGCCGGTCGGCATCGACTATGTGTTTGTCAACGGCGAGTTGGCCGTCGAAAACGGCGCGGCTACGGGAAAATTACCAGGGCATGTGCTGCAGCGGTCCACATAGAGAAAACAAAGGCCCGAATCGCGACAGCAATCCGGGCCTTTTAGCTGGAATGAGTTAGCAGATACTGCTCGTGGAATCAGAATCAGGGCTTCTTCACGAAACTCATCTGCTCAAAATGTTGATCAAAAGCAAATACTTCCACAATGTCTAACTGTTTCATCACAGCATATGAAGTGCAATCTGTAAAAGACCACTGCTTGTCCACATTGAATTGTTCGAAAACATTCCAGGCTTCCTCAGCAATAGCCTCGGATACCTGCACGATATGGAGAATTCCCGCTTTGGCCATCTGCCCAATACTGCGCTGAAAGGCCAGCGTCCGTTCATAGCCGATATTCAACAACAATAACGTATACGTCTCATCCAGCACATAATCAGTCGTGACAAGCGCACAGCGTCCGGCAATCTCGTCTTTAAACAGGAGCGATACCCCGTGATTGGAATCGTGACGATCCTCAATGGCTGCCCAGGCACTCGTATCTACAAAAATCCGTGTCACGATTCCTCTTTGTTGTACAGATAACGGTCATGGTCACTGGAAGGGTTGGACAACTGACCGGGAATCGCATCCTGTCCCATCGTCTTGAAAAGCTCCCAGGCGTCCTTCACCTCTCCCTTACCCGCTTCCGGCACAGCGATAGTAACTCGCACCTGAGCTGCCGGTTGCAAAGCAAGCTCTTTTCTCACTGCCTCCGGAAGAGATAGATGCCCATCTTCAAGGACCTCGCCTATATATTCTGCCTGTTTCATCGTCCCACTCCTGGATAATGCCTGATCTAACCCACTGCTGTCTTGAAAAAATCACTCTCAAAATATACCACTTATAAAGGACAAAGTCCACACACTCTTGAAAACAGCCTTCATCCTCGTCTTCGGTTCTCAGAGCCTGGACACCCGTGCTATGGCCATTAATCTGTGGCCGTGTGCGGCAGCACCACCAACCGTGCATTGGAGTCAGCCTCTCCTTCCAGCAGAATTTTGAGCGGATCATCCCCGTCGTGCTACTTCGCACCGTGCGCCCGCAACATCTCTTCGATCTCCCTGTGCCCTTTCTGCCGCGCCCACGCCAGCGGCGTCGCCCAGGCCGGGTCGTCCGGCAGATTGGTCTTCGCCCCGCGCTCCAGCAGCAGCGCCGCCCCCTCTTTCCGTCCCCACCGTGCCGCCCAGCCCAGCGGCGTTGACCGGTACTCCTCATCCCGTGCGTCCAGATCCGCACCGTGCTCGATGAACAGCGCCATCATCTTCGGATGCGGCGTGTAGTCTCGCCCGTCCGTCCCGTGGCTCGTCCTCCCGAGCGCCAGCAGGTGCAGAGGCGTCACCCGCAGCCAGTTCGTGTCGTTCGGCGTCATTCCCGCTTCCAGCAGCCACCGGAACGGCTCCAGCAGCTCCTCCTCGTCGATCCGGTGCAACTTGTACATCATCGAGAAACAATGCACGGTTTTGGCCAGGTCGGGAGCCCGGTCCAGGCAAAAGCGCAGCACCTTCGCCTTGAACCTTAGGTAGCTCCCCAGAGACAGCTGAAGCGCTTCACCCACGGATGCCGGATCCTCCTCGAACCGCGCCGAAAGCGTCTCAGTATCCTCCACGTCCACGTAGTACCGTAGCGGAAGAGCGTCGCCGTAAACGGCTTCCAGCGCTTCCGGATCCACCGTGCTCAGGTCCATGAAGTCAGGAAAGGTCCCGCCGTACTCCGCCAGCAGTTTCAGAATATCCCACCGGTTCCGTCCGGCGGCGCTTGAAACCGGGGTGCCCGACGATTCCACCGGGCCGTTGGGATCCGCACCGCGCTCGAGGAACAACCTCAGCATCTCCACGTTGCCGCTTCCCACGGCCGCCATCACCGCCCTCCCGTACGGCGCCATCCCCGGCTCGGGCGTTGATGGGTCCGCGCCATACTCGAGCAGCACCTTCACCGTTTCAGCGTGGCCTGCCTGCAGCGCGTTCACCAGCGGCAGGGCGTTGTAGTACGTGCCATGGTACACGACAAAAAAGGAAAAGACCTGCGCTGAGTGGTGAAATGAGTTAAGTTTGGGTTGTCAAGATCCAACAACTCATCCATCATCAAACACAGGTCTATGTCTCCTCAAGTTAATGAATTACACGACGTGATGCAATGGTATTTACCCTGTCATAAGGCCCGGGTAAAATTCATCGCCGCCTTCATTGTGTCTCTCATCAAGCTCACAACCGTCAACTTCACCAAACTGGCCAACGCCCTCAACGGCAAAGCCAAGCAGAAGTCCAACTATCGCAGAATCCAACGTTTCTTCAGTGAGTTTAATCTGTCCTATGACCTGGTGGCCGACTTGATCCTGCATCTCTTGCCGATCAAGTCGGACTTTACCATCTCGATAGATCGGACGACCTGGAGCTTCGGCAAACTGACCATCAATATTCTCACCGCCGGGAGTGTCTATCAAGGCGTTGCATTTCCCATCTGCTGGATACTGCTGCCCAAAAAGGGCAACTCCAACACCGATGAGCGTATCCAGTTGATGGAACGGGTCTTGAAGTTGGTGGATAAAAACCTGATTCAGGTCATCGTTGCAGACCGGGAATTCATTGGGCAAGAATGGTTTGCGTGGTTAGATGCGCAAGCCTTAGGCTTTGCCATCCGCGTCAAGGAAAACGCCAAAACCCTAAATGGCAAAGGGGACATCGCGCTTCGATGCTTGTTTGCCGACCTGCACATTCACCAAGAGCGCATCCTGCGTAAACCCCGTCTGATCTATGGTCATCATCTGTATTTGTCTGTCATCCGATTACCTGACGAATTTCTCATCGTTGCCAGCAAGTGTAAAGGTCGAAAACCGCTGGAGGATTACAAAAAACGGTGGGGAATTGAAGTCCTGTTCGCCGCGTTGAAAAGCCGAGGCTTCGATCTGGAACAGACCCATCTGATCCATCTGGAACGAATCGAAAAACTCATCGCGCTTTTAGCCATTGCCCTCACCTGGGCTCATCTGGTAGGAGAATGGATCGCAAAGACAAAACCGTTGAAGATCAAAAAACACGGATGCAAAGAGAAAAGCCTGTTTCGATATGGATTGGACCATTTGCAGTATGTTCTGCTCAATATACAGGATCACATCCAGGAGTTCTTTCACTGTCTTTGGATACTGATTGATCCTCCATATTTTAGGTCAGATTAAGTTTTGTCGTGTATTATGAGTACGTGCAGTAATCCGGCGCCCGATTCGCGAGCCCCGGGTCCTGTTCCAGCAGCTCCTGCACGCGCTCCGTGTCCCCCACCATCGCCGCGACGCAGATGTCATAGTTAGCCCCCTTCGCCACAAGGTAGCCCACGAACACATGCGGAGCCGCAACAGCGACCTTCGGGACGTCCCGGTTCTTCCGGTACCAGTAGTCGCCGTTCGTCAGGTCCAGCGGCCGCGCGCCGTCGGGACGCATCGCGTTGATGTCGGCGCCTCGCTCCAGCAGAAGGTCCACCATCTTCATGTTCCGCGTCAGCGCCGCCCAGTGGATCGGCAGATTCCCCCGCGCGTCCCCCGCTTCGATCAACGCTGGTTCCGCGTCCAGCATCGCCCGCACCCTGTCTACGTCCCACTCCCGAATCGCCTCCGCGATCCGCTCCCCGCCATCCGAGACCCGGTGCTTCTCTGCAAGATGCGCTTCAAGCAGCGCCTTCAGCACCGTGTAGCCCCGCTCCTCAGCGATCGTGACTGGCCGCTCGTGCCAGGGATTTCCCGAGCGGAACGTCGGGTCCGCCCTCTGTTCCAGCAGGAACTTCACCACATCGACCCGGTTCTCCTGCACTGCAAAGTGCAGGGGGCTTCGGGATTGGTGGCTGCAGTTCACCAGTCGCGGGTCTTTCGCCGCGAGCCGC
This sequence comes from Candidatus Latescibacterota bacterium, assembly GCA_965249305.1. GTDB lineage: Bacteria > Latescibacterota > UBA2968 > UBA2968. The sequence continues at coordinate 8,074,750 of OZ252228.1, forward strand.
TGTATAGTTTCCAGGTCTCCCCGGATGGTCGCCGTCATCATCTCCCACACCTCCACGCCCCTCCCGCCGTTCCAGGGCTGCTCTTCGTCCGACTTCAGCTCCTCCGGCCGCACCAGCCGTCTCACCCGGTCCTCGAACCGCGAGTCCCGCGACGGAGCTTCCCGTCTCAGATTCTCCTCGGCCATCTTCAGCATCCTTTCTCGGAGTCGCGCCCGTCCGGTCCGCAGCCGACCCTGAACCGTAGTCTCTGCCACACCTAAGAAAGCCGCGATCTCCTTGTGTGAGTATTCGCTCATGTAGAACAGCGTGAGGACCGAGCGCTCCGTTTCGGGGAGAGATCTTACAGCCACCAGTAGTTCGCCGTGTTCATCCTGTTCCATCGGCATCGGATCGCCTCCGGCCAGCTCGCACGCTGCGCTCAGCGGAACCGTCTCCAGGCGGTTCACGCGTCGCATGCGCACGCACGCCGTCCGCACCACCGCCCGGAACCAACCCGGAAACGCCGAGGTCTCCCTCAGGTCGCCCAGCTTCTGGAATGCTGTGAGAAATGCCTCCTGGGCCGCGTCTTCCGCCGCGTGCACGTCTCCCAACAGCGACAGCGCGTAGCCCACAGCCATATCCTGGAAGTCGCGCACAAGACGCCCGAAGGCGTTGACATCGCCGCGTCTCGCCCGCCCGATCAGTGCGGCAAGTCTTGCTCGGTCATCCAATAATGCACCTTTCGAACCGGTTCAAGGGGTCTACATATAAGAGCCACAACAGCCTTGTAATTGGAAAAAAATAAGTAGGAGGGGTAGGAGAGAACTGAGCGGCACAGGCTATATCATGTCCGCAACTTCGGTCAGACGTCTGACAACACGCACACGCTTCTGACGAATCAAGTCAGCGTACTCGCTTCCTCAGGCGCACGAAACGGATCTCCATACCCGTCCTGCCGCGCCACGAGGACGGGTATGACACCTGCTGCAAGGGCTGCCTCCACGTCCACGCGTGAGTCGCCGACATACAGGGCTTCATCTGGCTTTACGCAGATTGCTCTGAGAGCTGTATTGAGGATCCGAGGGTCCGGTTTCCACACGCCTATCTCTCCGGATATGATGACCGGGCGGAGCATTTCCGTAAGACCGGTGGCTGTTAGAAACCGATACACCTCAGGCGGATGATCGTAGTTCGTAACAAGAGGCGTATGCTTCTTGTCCTTAAGGTGGTCTATCAGCGTGAACGCGTCGGGATCAACTTCAAGAAAGTTAGCTGATCTGAGGCAGACAGCATTCGCGATTGACATAACGTCAGTCCAACTCAGATTTAACTCCATTTCGAGCGCCACACGATGGATCCGTTCCTCAAAGGGCGTGTACCCGTTCTCAGAAGGACACGTTTCGGAAGAATCCCAGGCTGCCATTAGCTGTTCTTCCTTAGCATTGAGTCCGAACCCTGCCAGGTGTGAGTATAGATACGATAGCCACCCGACCTCATCGTTCTGAGTCGAAACAGCCACCGTGCCCATCAGGTCGAAGATCACCGCTCGGATCACTGGTTTCCTTTCTATGGTGTTTCCGTCTCACGTTTTCCACCGAAACCAAAGAGGAAATAAGCTCCGGTAGTTCTCACATCGACTCTCCAACCCAGGGAACGCAGTCGATCCTTCAGTTCTTTGGGTTCGTAGAAAACCTTGTAGATATTGAACGATGCACCGTCGTTCAAATATCGCTCTGTAATGTGCCCCTCATCATCCTGCCGATGGTGGTCTCGCGCCCCCACCGTTTTGATTCCGTGCCTCAGCGTGTCCGCGAAGAACACTTTCCCTCCTGGTTTAAGAGATTGCTCAACTATTTTCCAAAAAGATTCAAACTGGGCAGGCGGGACGTGGGACAGCCAGAACGCGAAAAACACAACATCATAGCGTTCCACGGGTCTCCAACTCAACAGATCCGCTTCAATGTAGTTGATGTTTCGATTTCCATTCCTTCTCTGGTTCAAAGCCAGAACCTCTGAAGACGCATCCACCGCCGTAACTTTCGCGCCAGCCTCCAGAAAGAACCGAGTCCACCACCCGGTTCCTGCAGCCAATTCCAGAACGCGATCTGCATGGGTAAAAGGTCTCAATTCGGTCTCGATAACCTTGAGCTCGGCCTTAAACCGATCATTCAGTTCCTTGCCATGGTCATAGCGGCCTCGCCGATGATACCAATCATCATATTCGGCTGCGCGAGCACGGTAGTAATCTATCTGTTCGCGAATGATGGGGTCAGACCTTTCGGAATCCAAGACATCCTCCAATCGGGCGCTCTGCCTGGCTGCTATCGTGGGGGTGATGAAAAGTGCATCCATTCAAGTGTATAAAAGAGGTAATACATTCCTTTTCCAAAAAGTATGGGCGAGGTGTTCCTATATCGTCAGAATGATATCCAAAATTACCTTTCCCGAATGTGCTTTTCGTTAAACGACATGGGAAAGACGAATTGGGATCTTGGCATATGACTGTATTGAATGAAGAGGTAAACTGGAGATTACGCCTGGCTAAAAAGATCGCCGAGGCATACTCTGCGGATCCAAACTCCGAGGTCGTGATGATCGCAGGCTCGGTAGGGCGGCAATGGGATGACGGATACTCCGACATCGAAATCGATGTGTACTACTATGCACCTCCAACCGAAAGTTCTCGAATCAAGGCTGTGAAGAGAGCCGGGGGAACACTTGCTCTGCTCGATGAAAGCCGGGTTGAGTGGGAAGAGCAGATGCTCTTCAATGGATTCCCAGCTGCGACAAGCACTTTCCTCTCCAGTACGATAGAAAATGACTTGATAAGGGTTCTCAATGAATATGACGTTGATCCTTTAGCCCAAACCCGCTTGTCGTCGCTTCTGAACGGGATTCCTGTTAAAGGTGTGGACAAGATCAGAGAGTGGCGCCGTAAGGCAGAGCAGTATCCGACAGGTCTGATGACGGAGATGCTCGCTGAATACTTGGATTTCTCGCAGATGCGCAATGCTTCTATGTTCGCCAGCAGAAATGACCTGCTTCCTCTGTATCGTGTCTTTGCTGAGATTGGGGAGAACGTGACCAAGAGCCTGCTTGGACTGAACAAAGTCTACTTGCCAACACCAGATAGGCTAAAGTGGATCGAAAAAATAACAACCGAGCTGAAGCTCAAACCTGCGGGATTCGCCGAAAGGCTGAATGGCACGTTCTGTAGTCCCCCAGAGATGGGGATCGAAGAACTCCGAACACTGATTTCGGAAACTCTTGAGCTTGTTGAAGCCAACGTTCCGGAGTTTAGGGTAGCTGGACTGCGCAAGAAACTTCAAGAGACCCGCCGTTCCTGGGAGGAATCACCAGAATAGACTTTCGTTGTTTGGAAGTTTTCAACAGAAACATAGAGGGATAGATGCCCACTGAGGAGATGGAAAAGCGCCGGCAGCAGATTTATTCTGAAGTGCGGAAATCGCCCTTGCCGCCCGAGGAGATTCGTCCCGAGTGGATGGGGGATGGCATCGAAGAGACATTTGATTACTGGAATCGACTGGCTGATATCTGGGACGATCTCTACCCGCCCGGCGACGTGCCTTTCTCCCTGGACCTGATACCGGATAGAGAGGGAACACACCACATTCTGGACGTCGGCTGCGGCACCGCATCGGCCTGGCCGCCCATCCTGGATCGTTTTCCTGGAGCCCATATCACCGGAGTTGAGCTCTGCCCAGGGATGGTGGAAAAAGCCAGAGCCAGACTGGGTGACTGGACCGATCGAATCAGCCTGATCCAGGGGCATGCCCTGGACGTTCCCTTTGGTGCCAGCCGGTATGACGCAGTCATGTCGAAGCTCTTCATCCACTTCTTCTCGCACGACAAGAAACTCGTGATCTACAGGAAGATTCTGAACGCTCTCAAGCCAGGTGGCCGCTACATCGGTGTAGACCTCTGCACGACCCGGGAACGGGAGGAGGATATGATACTCTTCTATGAGCAGTTCGTATCGACCCTGCCGGAAGCGGACCGGGGCGCGTGGAATTTCAAGCAGACCATGAGCGTCGCTACTCAACAACGCCTGTTGGACGAAGCGGGGTTTTGTAACATCGAGCCCTGGCACATACAGCGGAAAGCAGATTGGAACGGCACATCAGTGTTCATCGCCGATAGGCCCGGCGCGCAGGCCAATCGGTCTCCATAACCCATTTCAATGGACTACAATGAATTCTGCCTTTGCCTAACCTGGAAAGCGAGCTGGTAGAGTTCTCCGTAATCAGGCGTCTCAGAATCGAATAAAGAGAAAGCATCCTTGTAATGAACAACACGCACCTCAGCGATTGTGCTTCCCATATCAGGATCTGATGGCTTGCTCACTTGCTCGGCATTTGCCCAGGATACAACACGCATATACTCTGGATGTGGAAAATGGGGCCTGCGGGGGCGATCCTCCTGAGAAAAACAACAATACATACCAATCGGATGTAGAGGCCCAAGACGGCTGCCGGTCTCTTCCATCAATTCTCGTCTTGCAGCCTGAATCCAGTCTTCTCCTGGCTCCAGCGTCCCTCCAGGAAGAACCCATTTTCCATTCGCTCTGCGCGTAACAAGACAATCGGTATCAGATACGAATGGGATTACATAGGAATGAGCGGAGGACCGATCAGCAGTCTCTCCGTCGAAAGGAAGGAATTCAACGTTTCCGTCTCTCAGCTTGCCTTGCAGGGCTGAAAAACTGGAAATCAACTTCTGGATTTCTGATTCCATTTCTACAGTTCAATCTGTATTCAATAGGGTCACTGGCATGCGAGCAACTTCCGTATTCTGTCTTTATGCACCGATGCAAACCAAGGATCAAGGTACGGAAGATACGCCAATTGTTGTTCAATGGGCAGCAAAAAGAAATCGCACTTATGACGACCTCGGCAGTTGGGCTCCCCGCAGGTGCATTGCCACACTTTTCCCTCTACTGCATCTATCGAGTAGTCGAAAAAAAGTTCCTCACCCACCGAAATATCGCGCATGGCCAAAATGAATCGCTGCCTATCTACGGAATAGTTGAAAATGTTTGGATTGCATGAATGATTGAAGCGGCCGGCCGGTGGTTGCATCAATACAGTCGTGCCGTCCGGCAGGTAGTCGCAATGCCTCGGATTTTCCCCAAGGTTCTCCCTTATGGGATGTTTCTCTTCTGCAACACGAGAATCGTCAATCTTGTGAATTACCTCGCCTTGAGCGATAGGCTGTGTGGCAAAAACCCCGTCTCCCTGTCTTGTGGATTTCCGTATCTCAATCTTCATGCTTTTTATCTCTAACTCTGAGGGGTTGGGTGATGGGCCCACAAGCGGCCGGGAGGGCATCGCCCTTTCGAATGGGGATGAAGCCTTATGTACACAAGCGCGACATCACCTTCCGTCTTTTCAGATTTTGTTTCTGAACCCCATCTTTGTCGATCTGGTCAGAACTCAAAGCCACGTTTCCAGTGCAAGAGGCTTCATCAAGACTGTCCACATTCCTTTCAGGCCAAAAAGGCCCGTACTGTTCGGCAGTTCTTTCATGGCTCTGAATTCAAGGATCTCAAAATAGGGTGTGAGTATTGCACGCAATCGTACTTCGGTATAACCGATTCCGGGCGGCATTTTTCTTGTTTCGTAAATCTCCCAATCTTCAGGACCTGGCGCCTGTTCTGAACTGAAGCAGGTCAGTCCATAGCGCCCCTCAGGATGGAGAATGCCACGAACTTTTTCGAGATAAAAGGGCCTGCGATGAGGTTGAAGGTGATGCAGAAAACCGGACTCGTATACAATATCGTATTGATGTGTGGGAAAATCTACTTCAAAGACAGACCCCACGATAAAGTTTACTTTCACATTCTCCTGTTTCAATATGGCGGACAGTTTTCTTTGACAAAAAAGTGCCGTTCACGCAGATTAGGTATCATAGACCACCACGTCAACGATACCCTTTATCTGGAGAGACGGCACAATGGAACTGGCAGAAAAGATACTCAAGAGTTTCAAGATTTCCAAGCCTCAAAAAAAGTTTCTGATGGCTGTGTTTACAGCGATCCTAACAGCTCACGGCAAGATCAATTTTCGTAACCTATCGCGTTACTCTCCTTTGTCACAGAAGACGTATTCACGCCAGTTTGCCAAACCCTTTGAATTTGTGGCCTTCAACCGAGCGGTGATCAATGAAAGCCTGGGCAGAGAAAGTGAACGGATCATCGTGTTAGATGCTTCTTTTGTGTCCAAGTCGGGCAAGCAGACCTATGGTCTGGATTATTTCTGGAACGGTTGTCATCGTCGGAGCGAAAAGGGGTTGGAAGTCTCCAGTGTGGCCATCGTGGATGTTTTGAGAAACACAGGCTTTACGCTGTCCGTTCGTCAAACCGATCCTGGAGATGAACGCCAAATGTCTGAGTCTAAGCCTAAACAGGATGTCGTCAAGGTCAATAAAAAGAAAAGGACCGTCAAGAAAAAGGGCACCAAAAAAAAGGGGAAAGCCAAGTCGAAAAAGCAAAGCTCCAAACAGGCAGAAGACGTCGAAACCCTAACAGATCAGTATTTACAGCACCTGAGTGATGTCAAACCCAGCTTGTTAGAGAATGAAAAATATACCGTTGTCGATGGCTATTTTAGCAAGAAGAAATTTGTTGATGGCGTCCGTGATTTGGATCTACACCAGATCGGCAAATTGCGCTGCGACGCCAATATGCGCTATCTCTACACCGGACCAAAACGGGAAAAGGGAAGCGGAAGGCACAAGACCTATGACGGCAAAGTCAACTGGCAGGACCTGTCTCGGTTTTCATATATCCAAACACAAGATGGCATCGCCATTTACAGTCTTGTCTTGAATCACGTCTCCTTAAAACGCAATTTGAAAGCCGTCGTCTTGCTGGATCACACGAACAAGGACAAGAAGAAATATGCGATCTTGTTTTCAACCGACAAAGACCTAAGTGCCAAGACGATTGTCAGATATTACAAAGCGCGTTTCCAAATTGAATTTATTTTCAGAGATGCCAAACAGTTCACCGGATTGTGCGACTGTCAAGCCAGAGATCAAAAACGGCTGGCTTTCCATTTTAATGCCTCTTTGACAACCCTCAATTTAGCCAAAACGGAACACTTACAAGCCCAATCAGATACGAGACCCATACCCTTTTCCATGGCCAGTGTAAAAGCCTGTTATTTCAACACGTATTTTCTCCAGAATATTTTTTTAATGTTAGACCTCGACCTAAATTTGATTAAAAAATCTCCCCAATACCAAAAACTGCGGGATTATGGCAAAATTGCTGCTTAAAAGTGGCCGAACTATTGCTGTTTGGCCTGTACTTTGGCAGTGGATATGGCAGTCTCCGATAGGTCAATCGCATCCACCTGGCATCCTGCCCTGGTCATAAAGATTGCATTGCGACCTGTACCACACCCCAGGTCAAGGGCGCGACCCCCGTTGATCCTTCCATCTTTGAAATATTCGACAAGATTTTCGTCCGGAATTTTCTGCAGGAATGGAGGGTTCCGCTTTCCCTCAGCGTAAAACGGTTCCCAGGCCACTTTCGTTGGGAGTA